>OZ242189.1:1727500-3327282 GCA_965205725.1 Halieaceae bacterium | reverse complement strand
CCGGGGTGCTTTGCAGCGCATAAAGAGTGCGCTGTGGCGGTGTTGGCGCATTTGATGTGTCGGTGAGCATGTCTGAGCCGCAGGCGAGTTTGTGAACCGATCAAATGCAGACAATAAACGTCAGCACTCAGCGCAAAAAGCAGCCCGGAAGTTCCATAACCATAAACTCAGGGCTTGCAACGCCGACAGCACTCAGCGCGAAGTGCAGCCCGGAAGTCCCATAAACTCAGGGCTTGCGGTTTTGAGCCGCACTCACGGAACAGAGGACTTGCGGGGTGCATTGAAGCGCATAAAGAGTGCGTTGTGGCGGTGTTGGCGCATTTGATGTTTCGGTGAGCATGTTTGAGCCGTAGGCGAGTTTGTGAACCGATCAAATGCAGATAACACCGACAGCACTCAGCGCGAAGAGCAGCCCGGAAGTCCCATACATAATGCAGATACCAATGCAGACAATAACGACAGCACTCAGCGCGAAGAGCAGCCCGGAAGTCCCATAAATTCAGGGCTCAGGCTGTTCGAGTTAACTCGGCAAATGGCCAAGTTTGCCGACCTTTGTTTGCAGATAGCTTTGATTGTGGGGGTTATGGGGTGTTGCATGGGCAACACGCTCTACCACTTTAACCCCCTGCTCTTGCAGCGCTTTGACCTTGCGCGGATTATTGGTCATCAAACGCACCCTCTCGATGCCTAAATGATCCAGCATGGGCTTACAAATCGAGTAATCACGCAGATCTGCGCCAAATCCCAAAGCCTCATTGGCCTCTACGGTATCGGCCCCGGCATCTTGTAATTTGTAGGCTTTGATTTTATTGAGCAGGCCAATGCCGCGACCTTCCTGGCGCAAATAAAGCAGCGCGCCACGGCCTTCTTCGGCTATTGCCTTGAACGCCGCTTGCAGTTGCTCACCGCAGTCACAGCGCAGACTGAATAGAGCATCGCCGGTCAAACACTCGGAGTGAACCCGAGCCAGTAGCGGCTCACCACCTGCCACATCGCCCAGGGTCAGCATGACATGCTCCTTATCGGTTTCGTTGTCTTCAAAACCGTGCATGACAAACTCACCCCAGTGGGTGGGCAGGCGCGATGATTCTACGTATTTAATTGACACAGTGCCGTCTATTCAAAAAATGGAGCCAAACAAGAAGAGGCAGTGTAGCAGTTGCCGATGCAACTAGACATTCCGTTTTTCTCTTGCTGCTGCGTGCGCGCACTTTCTCTTTGCCACGCTGAGACCTTTGCACGGAAGATGATTTCACTTTCAGGCAAGGCAAAAACGCACGGAATGAGGGAGTTTATGCTTATAAATGACCGATTGAGTACGATTTTACCAACAGTAGGCGCTTTTAGGCGACGCAGCATGCAGGTGAAATGGCTTTCGTGCAAAGGTCTCACGCTAAAATTTATGGTCGAGAATTTAGCTCATTCGAGAAGTGCGTCCAGCCTTCGGCGTATCCGGTTTCACCCTCTATCACTTCACCAATACAGACACAGCTCTCAGGTACAGCGCTGCCCGCTGCGGTAAACAGCAATTCATAGTCATCGCCGCCGGTTAAAGCCCACTGGCGCGCTCTGCGTTGGTCTGCCAGCGATTGCAGCGCGGGTGACAATGGCACCAGGTCTTCATCAATATGCAATTTCACGCCGCTGGCTCTGCCAATATGCGCCGCATCCGCCAGCAAACCATCGCTGATATCAATGGCTGCGCTGGCGCCATCCAGGAGCTGCAAACCCAGCGCAATGCGTGGTGTCGGGCGATAGAAACGAGTCAGCAGGTATGCCTTGTGTTCAGGTGTACCCGGCCAGTTGCCATTCATAACAGTTAATGCGGCAGCGGCATCACCCACGGGGCCGCTCACATAAACCTTGTCGCCGACACGGGCACCAGAGCGCTCCAGCATTGTATCTCCGGGTACCGCGCCAAACACTTGCACGGTAATCGTCAAAGGTCCCTGAGTGGTATCGCCGCCTATCAGTTGCAGATGAAATGCTGCCAGCGCCTCTGACAAACCCTGGGTAAATTGGCGCAGCCAGCTTTGCCTGGCCTCTGGCAGGGTCAGCGCCAAAGTACAGCACAGGGGCTGCGCACCCGCCGCCGCCAGATCACTCAATGCCGTTGCCACCGCGCGGTAGGCGACTTGATCAGGCGGTGCATCCGCATAGAAATGGGTGCCTGCAACCAGTGTGTCCACCGAGGTGACCAGGCGCTTGTCCGGGGGAATATCAATGGCCGCGCAGTCGTCTCCAATTTTTGGCGACAGCGGCGCAAAGTATTGTTCTATCAGTGCGAATTCACGACTCATGGGACGCAGCGACACTAGGCGGCGCTGGCGGCGTTGACTTCCACCTGGCGCAACTGGCGCGCCACCTGATCGAGAACACCATTGATAAATTTATGGCTGTCCTGGGCACCAAATTTTTTCGCCAGAGTCACTGCTTCATTGATGACCACTTTGTAGGGAACATCAAGACGCTCCATCAACTCGTAGGTACTCAGGCGAAGCAGTGCGCGCTCCACCGGGCCCAGCTCTTCAATGCCTCTTGCAACCAGACAGGATGAATAGGCGGCTTCAATATCATCAAGCCTGGCAGGCACTTCATGCAACAGGGCATGAAAATACTCGCCGTCGACTTTTTTAAAATCGTATTCGTCGCGAAATTCGGCCTCAATATCAGCCAGAGTCGACTCGGCCATATACCATTGATACAGGGCCTGCATCGCGTAGTGGCGAGTCCTCACCCTTATTGCCTGCCTTGGTACCAGAGCGCTCAATGGCCTGCTCTATTGTATCCACCGTTAACACGCCAAACGCGACCGGCAAACCATAGTCATTGATCACCTGCGACAAACCCTTCACGCATTCGCCAGCCACATATTCAAAATGCGGGGTACCTCCGCGTATAACCGCACCCAGGGCAATCAATGCAGCGTACTGACCGGAACCCGCCGCCTTTTTACACACCAGTGGAATTTCAAAGGCACCCGGCGCGTATATGACGGTGATATTGTCATCACTGACCCCGTGGCGGCGCAGGGTATCAATGGCGCCCTCCTTCAAATGCTCAACGATAAAGCTGTTCCAGCGGCCTACGATCAGGGCGAATTTTCCCGAGGGGGCTGTGCAGTGTCCTGCAATGGTTTTAATACTCATGGCTATATTCCTTACGGAGAAACGTATTCCGTGACTTCCAGATCAAATCCAGAGATCGCATTGTACTTTATTGGCGCGCCCATCAAGCGAATCTTACCCACCCCCAGGTCGCGCAATATCTGTGAACCCAGCCCCACCGTCATATAGGTGTCGGCATTTTCACCACCCACCGGCTGCACGTCGGTACTGCCCAGCGCGATATCAACACTGTGCAGTAATTGATCGGCAGTTTCCCGGTAAGCCAGCAACACCACAACGCCGGAGCCTGCCCCGGCAACAGTTTGTAAACATTTACTTACGCTCCAGCTTGGGCGATCCGGCGCCTCTGCCAACAGCATATCCCTGACTGCCGATTGCACATGCACCCGCACCAGGGTCGGTTCCTGTGCCTGAATAGCCCCACGATGCAGTGCCAAATGAACCTCATCTGTATTCTGGTCACGGTAGGCTGACACTTGAAATTCACCAAACCGGGTTTGAATCACACCTTCGCGTACCTTGCGAATGGTGCGCTCGCTCATCACCCGAAAGTGAATCAAATCCGCAACGGAGCCTATTTTTAAATGGTGCTGGTCTGCAAAACTGACCAGTTCCGCAGCATTGGCCAGAGTGCCCGCCGGGGTGAGGATATCCGCTATCATCGCCGCTGCCTGTAAACCGGCAAGCCTGGCATAATCAGATGCCGCCTCTGTGTGGCCAGCCCTGGTCAGCACGCCGCCGGGAACCGAAGTCAGCGGAAAAATATGGCCTGGCTGCACAATATCTTCAGCGACCGTGGTCGGGCTAACCGCCACCTGAATGGTGCGGGCGCGGTCGGCCGCTGAAATACCGGTAGTAATGCCCTCGCGGGCTTCAATGGAAACGGTGAAGTTAGATTTTTCGCCCGAGGGGTCGTCTGCCATAGGCGGCAAACCCAGCAACTGACAGCGCTGGGCAGTCAGAGCAAGGCACACCAGGCCCTTTGCCTGCCGCGCCATGAAGTTGACATCATCGGCCCCAACATGCTCCGCAGCCATCATCACCACGCCTTCGTTGTGGTTATTGTCTTCATGGTCATCCAGCAACACAACCCTGCGACCCTGGCGCACGTCAGCGATGATTTCTGCGACGGTATTTAGCTTCATTATGCGTTGCTATCCATTTGAGACCTTTGCACGAAAGCCATTTCACCGGCATGCTGCGTCGCCTAAAAGCGCCTACTGTTGGTAAAATCGTACTCAATCGGTCATTTATACCCATAAACTCCCTCATTCCGTGCGTTTTTGCCTGGCCTGAAAGCGACATCATCTTCCGTGCAAAGGTCTCATATTTAGAGACCCTTAAATCCGCGTTCCGCCAGCAGACCTTCCGCCGGGCCAGGCGCGTCCGGGTTAGCTGCATCCCTGCCTTGCAACAAGCGCTCAAGATAGCGAGCAATCACATCGACTTCCATATTGAATGGGCTGCCAACCCGGTAGCTGGCAAAAATAGTCTCGGCCATGGATTGGGGAATAAGGTTCAAGTCAAACTCCCGGCCATTCACCGCATTGACCGTCAGGCTGGTGCCATCCACACACACAGAGCCCTTGGCGGCGACATATTTGGCCAGCTCAACTGGCGCCCGCATGACCCAGCGCATGGAACGGCCATCTGCCGCAAAACTGACCACCTCTCCCACGCCATCCACATGGCCCGATACAATATGCCCCCCCAGCCGCGATTGCGGGGTCAGGGATTTTTCCAGATTAACCGGCGAGCCAGTCGTTAGCCTTCCCAGGGTTGAAAGCGCCAGAGTTTCATTACTCACATCGCACCAGTAGCCGTCACCCGGCAACTCCGTTACAGTCAGGCAGACGCCGCTGGTACACATTGAATCGCCCACTTGCACATCGGCCAGGTCCAGCTTACCTGTGCGAATACGCAGCCGCATATCGCCACCGCGGGGCTGCATTGCCGCGATTTCGCCAACAGCCTGAATAATTCCAGTAAACACCCGCTAACCCCTAGCCCTCTGTAATTTCTATAATCAGACGCTGATCGTCACCAAATTGGCGAGAGTCCACCACTTTTAATAGCCGCTTGTCCGCCATCTCGTGAATTGGCAAATCCAGCAGTGGACGCGCCTGCGAACCCAGTAAAACAGGTGCCTGATAGAGGATGATTTCGCCCACCAAACCACTTTGCACAAAGGCTCCTGCCAGCCGGGAGCCGCATTCTAGCAGAATGTCATTGCATTGCCGTTCCGCTAAAAGCTGCACTAATGCCGCCAGGTCCACCCGCTGGTCTGCACCCGGCAGGCTAACCTGCTCCGCTGGATAGCACATCTCTGGTTCACGATTGGCGTGAGCCAATAGTACGGGCCCATCCTGGGCAAATATTGTCGCATCTGGCGGGGCTCGCAGGTTGGAATCGACTATCACTCTCAGTGGCTGGCGCTGAATACCGAGTGACTCTTCCCGCACGGTCAGCGCCGGGTTGTCCTGTATCACGGTATCTACTCCGGTAATGATCGCATCGGAACGCGCCCGCCATTTTTGGACATCGGCTCGCGCCGCCAGACCCGTAATCCACTGACTTTCACCACTGGCCATTGCCGTGCGACCATCCAGGCTTGCCGCGAGCTTTAACCGCACCCTTGGCTTGCCGGTGCGCATACGCTGAAAAAAGCCAGCATTGATGGCGCCGGCTTCAGTTGCCAGTAAGCCCTCAACCACATCCACCCCGGCCCGCTGTAACCTGGCGATGCCTGCACCGGCAACCTCGGGGTTTGGGTCACGCATTGCCACAAAACAGCCGGTTATGCCTGCGTCAATCAGGGCGTCGGCACAGGGGCCGGTCTGGCCCTGATGGCTACAGGGTTCCAGGGTCACAAAGGCGGTCGCGCCGCGAGTATCGCCGCCACTGTTCAAGGCTTCTATCTCCGCATGATTACCGCCAAATGGCTGGGTGAATCCCTCGCCGACCACCGCGCCATCGCGCACCAGTACACAGCCAACGCTTGGATTGGGCCGGGCAGAATAGATACCCCGCCGCGCCAGTTGCAACGCGCGGGCCATCATTTGCAGGTCAACAAGAGAACTCATAGCACATTAACGGGTCGGGGTTTCAGGAGTCTGGTCAGTAGACTCAGGGTTAGACTGCAAACGCTCAATCTCTTGCTGAAATTCACTGAGGTCCTGAAAACTGCGATACACAGAAGCAAAGCGCACATAGGCTACATCGTCCAGTGACTTCAACGCCTCCACGACCAGTTCACCCACCACCCGCGACTTTACCTCGCGCTCTCCCGTCGCTTGCAGGGAGTGCTTAATCTGGGTGATGGCGGCTTCAATCTGGTCTTCAGAGACCGGCCGCTTTTCCAGCGCCCGCTGCATACCTGCGCGCATTTTGGACTCATCAAACGGCTCGCGCACCCCATCTGTTTTGATGAGTTTGGGCATCAACAGCTCGGCAACTTCGTAGGTGGTAAAACGCTCCGCACAACTCAGACACTCGCGGCGGCGGCGCACCTGGTCGCCTTCGGCAACCAGTCGAGAGTCAATCACCTTGGTATCGTCGGCTTGGCAAAATGGACAGTGCATGGGAGCAGGTTATTCTCTTGATGTAAGTGCCTGAATGGTAACACGTTTATCGAGCCAGAAGCCGGCCTGCTCAACCGTTCGCAGCGAGGGGAAGCACAGCCCGGCGTTAAGCCCGACAGGCTCCTGCCCAGAGGTAGAAATCTGCAAGCCATGAATATGATTGGTGTTAAGCCCGACAGGCTCCTGCCCAGAGGTAGAAATCTGCAAGCCATAAATATGATTGGTGTTAAGCCCGACAGACTCCTGCCCAGAGGTAGAAATCTGCAAGCCATGAATATGATGAGTGTTAATCCCGACAAGCTCCTGCCCAGCGCTCGGTTTGGCTCAGCCGTAAACCGGGAAACGGCCGCAAATCTCCAGCACCCTGGCTTTCACAGCCCTCATTGTGTGCTCCGGGTTGCCATGCTCCAAAGATTCCAGCACATCGCATATCCAACCCGTCAGCTCGATGGTTTCGGCTTCTCTAAATCCGCGGGTGGTGATAGCCGGTGTACCCACACGCAGGCCAGAGGTCACAAACGGGGAGCGGGGGTCATTGGGCACAGCGTTTTTATTCACCGTAATATTGGCAGTACCCAGTGCAGCATCAGCATCTTTGCCCGTGTATTGCTTGCCAATCAGATTAACCAGCATCAAGTGGTTGTCAGTACCGCCACTAACAATATTGATGCCGCGCTTGAGGAAGGTATGCGCCATCGCCTTTGCGTTGCTCACAACTTGCTGCTGATAGGCTGTAAATTCAGGACTCAGCGCTTCTTTAAAAGACACCGCCTTGGCGGCAATCACATGCATCAACGGGCCGCCCTGACCACCGGGAAACACCGCGGAGTTGAGCTTCTTTGCCAGTGCTTCGTTGGCTTTTGCGAGAATGATGCCACCGCGAGGACCGCGCAGGGTCTTGTGGGTTGTTGAAGTCACCACATCGGCAACAGGCACTGGGCTGGGGTAGATACCGGCCGCTACCAAACCCGCTACGTGGGCCATATCTACCAGCAAATATGCGCCGACAGAGTCAGCGATATCGCGGAACCGCTGCCAGTCCATAACGCGGGAGTAGGCGGAAAATCCCGCCACAATCATTTTCGGTTGGTGTTCTTTGGCCAGCGCTTCTACCTGGTTATAGTCCACCTCGCCAGTGGCCGCATTTAAGCCGTACTGCACAGCGTTATACAGTTTACCGGAGAAATTGGGCGCGGCACCGTGCGTCAGGTGACCGCCATCCGCCAGACTCATACCCAACACGGTGTCCCCCGCCTGGCACAAAGCCTGATACACTGCGGAATTGGCCTGGGAGCCAGAGTGAGGCTGCACATTGGCGTAATCCGCACCAAACAGTTCTTTCACCCTGGCAAGCGCCAGTTCTTCCGCCTTATCGACAAACTCGCAACCGCCATAATAACGCTTGCCGGGATAGCCTTCGGCGTACTTGTTAGTCATTGAACTGCCCTGGGTCGCCATAACCAGTGGACTGGTGTAGTTTTCCGAGGCAATCAGCTCTATGTGTTCTTCCTGGCGCCGGTCTTCCTGCTTGAGCGCAGCCCAGACTTCCGGGTCGGAGTCGGCAATGGTTTGGGAGTTGTCGAACATCGAAACACCTTGATTTTAGCTGCCAGAAGAAGCGGCGAATTCTACCGGCTTAGCCGCCACTAATCCATATACGCTGCTACAGAAAAGCCCGGAGTGTATGGTTATAGGACTTCCGGGCTGCTTTCGCGCTGAGTGCTGTCGCTGTTATCGCATTTGATCGGTTCTCAAACTCGCCTGCGGCTCAGACATGCTCACCGACACATCAAATGCGCCAACACCGCCATAGCGCACTCTTTATGCGCTTCAAAGCAGCCCGCAAGTCCTCTGCCAGGCACCCTGCAAGTCCTCTGCTCCATGAGTGTCGCCGCAGAAAAACGGTAGGCGGGTGGGTAAATCTTGAGGTTTAATCAGGCGAAGCCGTAGAAGCCACAGCCGAGCGCAGGTTCAGCCTGTGGGCGGGTGGTAAATCTTGAAGGTTTAATCAGGGCACGGTTGCGCAAGCGGGTGTTTTTGAGGCTTTCCGCGAGGACTGTTTGAATCCGAATTTTTCCTTTAGGAAAAATCGTTGAGTTCCGCAGCGGTCAAAAACATCCGCTGAAGCGTGCCCAAACCGCAAGGCTTACCCACCCGACCACACCCGCCACACCCGACCACAGCCGACCACAGCCGACCATACCCGCCATACCCGACCATACCCGCCACAGCCGACCATACCCGCCACACCCGACCACACCCGACCATACCCGACGCTCAAAACCGCAAGCCCTGAGTTTATGGTTATAGGACTTCCGGGCTGCTCTTCGCGCTGAGTGCTGTCGCTGTTATCGCATTTGATCGGTTCACCAATGTCGCGTGGACACTGGCCTGCGGCTCAAAACCGCAAGCCCTGAGTTCGTGGTTATAGGACTTCCGGGCTGCTTTTCGCGCTGAGTGCTGTCGCTGTTATCGCATTTGATCGGTTCTCAAACTCGCCTGCGGCTCAGACATGCTCACCGACACATCAAATGCGCCAACACCGCCATAGCGCACTCTTTATGCGCTTCAAAGCAGCCCGCAAGTCCTCTACCAGGCACCCTGCAAGTCCTCTGCTCCATGAGTGTCGCCGCAGAAAAACGGTAGGCGGGTGGGTAAATCTTGAGGTTTAATCAGGCGAAGCCGTAGAAGCCACAGACGAGCGCAGGTTCAGCCTGTGGGCGGGTGGTAAACCTTGAAGGTTTAATCAGGGCACGGCTGCGCAAGCGGGTGTTTTTGAGGCTTTCCGCGAGGACTGTTTGAATCCGAATTTTTCCTTTAGGAAAAATCGTTGAGTTCCGCAGCGGTCAAAAACATCCGCTGAAGCGTGCCCAAACCGCAAGGCTTACCCACCTGACCACAGCCGACCATACCCGCCATACCCGACCATACCCGCCACAGCCGACCATACCCGCCACACCCGACCACACCCGACCATACCCGACGCTCAAAACCGCAAGCCCTGAGTGTATGGTTATGGGACTTCCGGGCTGCTCTTCGCGCTGAGTGCTGTCGTTATTACAAGCCCTGAATGTATGGGACTTACGGGCTGCTTTTCGCGCTGAGTGCTGTCGTTGTTATCGCATTTGATCGGTTCTCAAACTCGCCTGCGGCTCAAACATGCTCACCGACACATCAAATGCGCCAACACCGCCATAGCGCACTCTTTATGCGCTTCAAAGCAGCCCGCAAGTCCTCTGCCAGGCATCCCGTGGAAAAGTTTCCGGCGAGCGAGCCCTTTGAGTGTTGTGCAAAGCTAGCCAGACGGCTATATTACGCTGAGCCGAGTGCCAAGTGCCAAGTGCCAAGTGCCAAGTGCCAAGTGCCAAGTGCCAAGTGCCAAGTGCCAAGTGCCAAGTGCCAAGTGCCAAGTGCCAAGTGCCAAGTGCCAAGTGCCACAAGTGCCAAGTGCCAAGTGCCAAGTGCCAAGTGCCAAGTGCCAAGTGCCAAGTGCCAAGTGCCAAGTGCCAAGTGCCAAGTGCCAAGTGCCAAGTGCCAAGTGCCAAGTGCTGAAACTCCCAGTATAAAATATATCGAAACCTGGTAAGGAGCACGATAAAAATGGAAGACGCTTTAACCCTGACCCAAAAAATATACATCGCCTACTATGGCCGCCCGGCTGACCCCGCTGGATTAAGCTACTGGGCCAATCGCATCGACAGTGAAGGCCTGGAAGCCGTCATTGAGGCCTTCGCCACTTCCCCGGAGTCGGTTGCCCTTTATGGCGCAGAGATAGGCGAGGCGGAGACAGCAGAGCTGGTCACCGCAGCCTACCAGCAACTCTTCAGCCGTGAACCGGATGCCGCAGGGCTCGCTTTTTACACTGATCGTATTACCAGTGGTGAATTCACGGTAGCCACCGCGATGCTGGACATCCTCAACGGCGCCCGCAATGCAGACCTCCAGGTCGCCGACAACAAGCTGACCGTCGCCCAGGACTTTACCGATCAGGTGACCGACCAGAACCTGGCCTACAGCGGCGAGGCCGCAGCGGGAGTGGGCCGACTGTTGCTGGATCAAGTCAGCGCCAGCCCCGTACAAGAACTGGAAACAGTCACCCAACTCGCCGTCGAAGTGGCCGACCTGGCCTCCACCCAGACAGAATTGGTCGCCGAGTTAATCCCCACTGGCGGCGAAGTGGGTGATCTGCTGGAGAGCCTGCCCGCCGAGGCAGACGCCGAAGACTTGCTGACCCTCATTGAGGCCGTAGTCACCTCCGCCCTGGATGACCCGAGCGTGTTGAGTTCCCTGCTTGAGGCAGGGGGTGGCAGTTTTGCCAGCACCCTGGAGGCGCTGGATGATGCCGGCAGCCTGGCAGAGATTCTAAACGAAGCAGACGCAGGCGGCGCTCCGGCGCTGGAAGACCTGCTGATCGACAGCGGTACCGGCGGCGGTATAGCGTTGCCTGTTCCCCCGCCCGGCCCAACAGACACCACCGCGCCGCTGCTGAACAACAGCATCCCGGCGGACGACGCAGACGATGTGGCGCTTAACAGTAATATCCTGCTGACCTTCGACAGCGCCATTGCTCTGGGCAGTGGCAATATCCGCCTGGTCAATGCCGCTGACACCAGCGATAACCGAACCATTGATGTCACGGCTCACAATAACCAGTTGAGCCTGAGCAGTGACGGCGCAGTGTTGACCATTAACCCCACCGACGACCTGGCCAGTAACAGCGACTACTACCTGGAAATCGACGCCGGGGCCATCACCGACCTGGCGGGCAACGACTACGCGGGTATCAGCAATAGCGAGACGCTCAACTTTGCCACTGGCGCCGAGGCGGATACCACCGCGCCGACCATCACAGCCGTGAGCGTGGCCAACGGCGCCCACGGGATTGGCGATACAGTGCAGGTAACCGTTACAGCGGGCCCTGTGGGAAGTGCAGAGACCGACCTGACCCTCTCGGGCAGCTTTAACGGTCAGCCCCTGACCAATATCGACAACGACAACACCGATGGCACCTATACCGGCACCTATACGGTGACCGCAGGCGACCCCGATGTGGCCGATGGCAGTACCGTCACCACCGCTCTGGTGCTGACCGATGCGGCGGGCAATGCCAGTGACCCCTTTGCCGAAGTCACCCTCAGCGGTGAGAGCATTGATACCACCGCGCCCACCCTGCTCAGCCACATCCCGGCGGACGACGCAGACGCCGTGGTCGCAGGGGCCAACCTCGTGCTGACCTTCGACAGCGCCATTGTGCTGGGTAGCGGCACCATCACCCTGGTCAATACCGCTGACACCAGCGATAACCGAACCATTGATGTCACGGCTCACAGTGGCCAGTTGTCCATTAACACCAGCGGTAACAGCCGGGTGCTGACCATTGACCCCACCGGCGACCTGGCCAGTAACAGCGCCTACCACCTGGAGATCGAGACCGGCGCCATCACCGATGTGGCGGGTAACGACTACGCGGGTATCAGCGATGCCATCACGCTCAACTTTGAAACCGCGGCTGACACAAGCCCGCCCGACCCCAGCACGGTTGTGTTTGATTTAACGACCGGCTTATCGTCGGACCACAGCAGCCAGACCTTTGCTGCCGATACCACCTATACCATTTATATCCGGGTAAATTCAGACTCTGCAACAGTCACTCTGGCGGATGACGAAAGCTGGACGGGTGCCGATAATCTGGGCGCGGATGACCAGGTTATTCTGGTCGGCGACGGCAGCGCCATTCTCGGCAATCGTGGAAATGCTATCGTTACGACTGGGGGAGTGAACGCTATTAGCTGGTTGACCACCGCCAGCACCTCCATCGCTGCCAGGCTGAGGTATGATGGCGACTTCTTGCGGCTGTACAGTAATGCGAATGCGAACAACACTGTGGATCTGTGGGCCGGCGCTGCTGTTGATTTAGGCAGACAACCGCCACTGACTGACCTGCCGGACGGGGTGAGCCCGCCCTCAACCGGTACCACCGATACCACCGCGCCAACCATCACAGCCGTGAGCGTGGCCGATGGCAGCTACCAGCTTGGCGATACCGTGCTGGTGACTGTTACTGCGGGCAATGACACTGCGGGGAACCCGGAGACCGGCCTGATCCTCTCGGGCACCTTTAACGGTCGGGAACTGACCGATCCCACCGACAACGGCGACGGCACTTATACCGGCACCTATACGGTGAGCCCAGGCGACGCGGATGTAGCCGATGGCAGTACCGTCACCACCGCCCTGGTGCTGACCGATGCGGCGGGCAATGACAGTGACCCCTTTGCCGAAGTCACCCTCGCCGGTGAGAGCATTACCGCCAGCACCAGCACGGTGGTGTTTGATTTAACGTCGGGTCTGTCCTCGGACCACAACAGCCAGGCCTTTGTTGCCGATGTCACCTATACCATTTATATCCGGATGGATTCCGACTCTGTAACGGTCACTCTGAATAGCGGCGAACGCTGGACGGGTGCCAATCATCTGGGCGCGGATGACCAGCTTATTCTGGTCGGCGATGGCAGTGCCATTCTCGGCAATCTGGGCAATGCGGTCAGCCGAAGCTTTGGTAGTGTGGGCACGGGCGGCGGCCCGGACAGCACTCTATGGTTCACCGAGCCCGTCGGGGGAGCGGGCCGCGCCGTTACCCTGAACCATGGTGGCAGGCTCATTCGGCGTTACAGTGGCGCGAACAATAGTCAGGCCGCTCTGGATCTGTGGGACGGCATTGCTACCGACCTCGACCCGCAACCGGTACTGATGGCCCTGCCGGGCTCGGTGAGCCTGCCGACCGGGGAGGCGCCGGTGATTCACAGTGTCAGCGTGGCCGATGACACGTATGTGATTGGCGATACCGTGCAGGTAACCGTTATTGCGGGCACTGACACTGAAGGCAACCCCGAGACCGGGCTGACCCTCTCGGGCACCTTTAATGGTCAGGCCCTGACCAATATCGACAACAGCAACACCGACGGCACCTATACCGGCACCTATACGGTAACCCCAGGCGATGCGGATGTGGCCGATGGGGGTACCGTCAACATCGCCCTGATGCTGACCAATACGGATGGCATTGTCAGTCCCATCCATAACACGCTCACCCTCAGCGGTGCCAGCATTGATGCCAACGCGCCCGCCCTGAGCAGCAGCATCCCGCTCGATGACCTGACCGGGGTGCCCGTGAGCCAGACTATCCAACTGACCTTTGACAGCGCGATTGTGCTGGGCAGCGGCAGCATCACCCTGGTCAATGACACGGACAACAACGCCAACCTCCTTATTGATGTCGGCGCTCACAATAACCAGTTAAGCCTGAGCAGTGACGGCACCGTGCTGACCATTAACCCCACCGACGACCTGGCCCTTGGCAGCGCCTACCACCTGGAGATTGCAGCCACCGCCATCACCGATGAGGCGGGTAACCCCTACGCGGGTATCAGCGATGCCGAGACCCTCAACTTTGAAACCGCAGCCACCACCGATACCACCGCGCCGACCATTGCGAGCGTCAGCGTGGCCGACGGCGCCTACCAGCTTGGCGATACGGTAGCGGTGATTGTCACCGCCGGCAATAACAGCGAGGGCAACCCCGAGACCGGGCTGACCCTCTCGGGCAGTTTTAACGGCCAGGAACTAAGCGATATCACCGACAACGGCGACGGCACCTATACCGGCACCTATACGCTGGAGGCAGGCGACGACGATGTGGCCGCTGGCGGCACCGTCACTACCGCCCTGGTGCTGAGAGATTTGGCGGGCAATGACAGTGAGGTCTTTGACCAAGTCACCCTCAGCAGCGGTGCCAGCATTACGCCCAGCGCCAGCACGGTTGTGTTTGATTTAACGACCGGCTTATCCTCAGACCACAGCGGCCAGACCTTTGTTGACGATGTGACCTACAGCCTCTATATCAAGGTGGATTCAGACTCTCACAGGATCACTCTGGATAGCGACGAACGCTGGAGAGGTGGCGATCATCTGGGCGCGGATGACCAGGTTATTCTGGTCGGCGATGGCAGTGCCATTATCGGCAATCATGGAGGCACTATCAGTCAAACCAGTGTAAGTGGCCTCTTCATTACCTGGAGCACCGGCACCGGCTCCAGAGTCAGCGCCGCTCGACTGCTCCTAGCTGGTGGTTTGTTTAATCGGAATCATGATGGGATGTTCCCTGGCGTGGCCCTGTGGGGTGGCACTGCTACCGGCCTCGGCGTACAACCGGCACGGATTGAGCTGCCGAGCGGGGTGAACCCGCCGGTCGGTGAGGCGCCGGTGATTCGCAGCATAAGCGTGGCCGATGGCGCCCATAACATTGGCGATGCGGTGCTGGTAACCGTTACTGCGGCCCCTGACACCGAGGGCAATGCCGCGACCGGCCTGACCCTCTCGGGCAGCTTTAACGGTCAGACCCTGACCAATATCACCGACAACGACGACGGCACTTATACCGGCACCTATACGGTGGAGGCAGGCGATGCGGATGTGGCCGATGGGGGCACCGTCACCACCGCCCTGGTGCTGACCGATACGGCGGCCAATCTCAGCAGTCCCACCAGCACCACAGTCACCCTCAGCGGCGAGAGCATTACTGGCGCCGACACCACCGCGCCGCTGCTGAGCAGCAGCATCCCCGCCGATGACGCGACTGATGTGGTATCTAACACTAATATCAGCCTGACCTTCGACAGCGCGATTGTCCTGGGCAGCGGCAATATCCGCCTGGTCAATGCCGCTGACAGCAGCGATAGCCGAACCATTGATGTCACGGCTCACAATAGCCAGTTGTCCATTAACACCAGCGATAACAGCCGGGTGCTGACCATTGACCTCACCGACGACCTGACCAGTAACAGCGCCTACCACCTGGAGATCGACGCCGGGGCCATCACCGATGTGGCCGGCAACGACTACGCGGGTATCAGCGATGCCACCGCGCTCAACTTTGCCACTGGCGCCGAGGCGGATACCACCGCGCCAACCATCACTAGCGTGAGCGTACCGGCTGCTGACACCTATGGGCCTGGCGACACGCTTGAATTCACAGTGCAGTTTAGTGAACCCGTCAGCCTGACGGCGGGCAGCAGTGGCACCCTCGACTCAAGCCTGGAGTTCACCCTGGACAGCCGCGCTGGCAGCAACAATAGTGCCGCAGCCACCTATGCCTCTGGCAGCGGCAGCAACAGCCTCATTTACCGTTATACCGTCGTCGCGGGTGACCTGGACAATGACGGCCTGAGCGTGGGCAGCGCACTCGCCCTCAATGGGGACAGCCTCGCCGATAACAGCAACAACGCCGCCAACCTCATGCTGAACAGTGTAGCCGACGCCTCCGGGGTGCTGGTGGACGGGGTGGCGCCAACCATCACAGCCGTGAGCGTACCGGCTGCTGGCAGCTACGGGCTTGGGGATACGCTTGAGTTTACGGTGCAGTTCAGTGAAGCCGTCACCCTGACGGCGGGCAGCAGTGGCAGCCTCGACTCAAGCCTGGAGTTCACCCTGGACAGCCGCACTGGCAACAATACCGCCGCCGCCACCTACGCATCCGCCACTGCCAACAGCCTCACTTACCGCTATACCGTGGTCGCGGGTGACCTGGACAATGACGGCCTGAGCGTGGGCAGCGCGCTCGCCCTCAATGGGGACAGGCTCGCCGATAGCAGCGGCAACGATGCCAACCTCACGCTGAACAATATAGCCGCCGCCACCGGGGTGCGGGTGGACAGCGTGGCCCCCACCATCAGCAGCGTCAGCGTGGCCGATGGTACTCACGGGATTGGCGATACCGTAGTGGTAACCGTTACTGCGGGCAATGACACTGCGGGAAGCCCAGAGACCGGCCTGACCCTCTCGGGCACCTTTAACGGTCGGGACTTGACCAATATCGACAACGACAACACCGATGGCACCTATACCGGCACCTATACGGTGGAGGCAGGCGACGCGGATGTGGCCGATACCGGCGCCGTCACCACCGCTCTGGTGCTGACCGATGGGGCGGGCAATGCCAGTGACCCCTTTGCCGAAGTCACCCTCGCCGGTGAGAGCATTGACGCCAACGCGCCAATCCTGAGCAGCAGCAGCCCGACCGACGGCGCGAGCGCCGTGGCCCGCGACAGCAACATCGTGCTGACCTTTGACAGCGCGATTGCCCTGGGCAGCGGCAATATCACCCTGGTCAATGACACGGACAACAGCGCCAGCCTCGTTATTGATGTCACGGCTCACAATGGCCAGTTGTCCATTAACACCGACGATAACAGCACGGTGCTGACCATTAACCCCAGCGAGAACCTGGCCCATGGCAACGCCTACCACCTCGAAGTCGAGCCCGGCGCCATCACCGATGAGGTCGGCAACGCCTACGCCGGTATCCGCAATGCCACTGCGCTCAACTTTGTTACGCTCAGCACGGTTGTGTTTGATCTAACAACGGGTTTTTCGTCCAACCACAGCAACCAGACCTTTGTTGACGATGTCACCCATGAAATCTATATCAAGGTGGGTTCCGACTCTGCAACGGTCACTCTGGCGGCTATTGAAGGCTGGGCGGATGCGGATAATCTGGGCGCGGATGACCAGCTTATTCTGGTGGGCGATGGCAGTGCCATTCTTGGCTTTGACGACAATGCGATCAGCCGCACTGCAAATTTCGACAACGGCATTAGCTGGCTTACCCACACCACCCTCAGCGATGGAGCCGCTCGACTGAGCTATAACGGCGTGTTGCTCCGGTTTTACGATGGAGCGGCCGATACCGTGGATCTGTGGGAAGGCAGTTCTTTCGGCGTTGGCCGACGAGAGGCACTGATTGACCTGCCGGACGGGGTGAGCCCGCCCTCAACCGGTACCACCGATACCACCGCGCCAACCATCACAGCCGTGAGCGTGGCCGATGGCAGCTACCAGCTTGGCGATACCGTGCTGGTGACTGTTACTGCGGGCAATGACACTGCGGGGAACCCGGAGACCGGCCTGATCCTCTCGGGCACCTTTAACGGTCGGGAACTGACCGATCCCACCGACAACGGCGACGGCACTTATACCGGCACCTATACGGTGAGCCCAGGCGACGCGGATGTAGCCGATGGCAGTACCGTCACCACCGCCCTGGTGCTGACCGATGCGGCGGGCAATGACAGTGACCCCTTTGCCGAAGTCACCCTCGCCGGTGAGAGCATTACCGCCAGCACCAGCACGGTGGTGTTTGATTTAACGTCGGGTCTGTCCTCGGACCACAACAGCCAGGCCTTTGTTGCCGATGTCACTTATACCATTTATATCCGGATGGATTCCGACGCGGCAACAGTCACTCTGAATAGCGGCGAACGCTGGACGGGCGCCAACCATCTGGGCGCGGATGACCAGCTTATTCTGGTCGGCGATGGCAGCGCCATTCTCGGCAATCGGGGCAATGCGATCAGCCGAGCCTTTGCTGCTGCGGGCACGGGCGGCGGCCCGCGCAACACTCTATGGTTCACCGAGCCCGCCGGGGGAGTGGCCCGCGCCGTTACCCTGGACCTTAGTGGCGATTTCACTCGGCGTTACAGTGGCGCGGCCAATACTCTGGACCTGTGGAACGGCATTGCTACCGACTACGACCGGCAACCGGTACTGATGGCCCTGCCGGGCTCGGTGAGCCTGCCGACCGGGGAGGCGCCGGTGATTCACAGCGTCAGCGTGGCCGATGACACGTATGTGATTGGCGATACCGTGCAGGTAACCGTTATTGCGGGCACTGACACTGAAGGCAACCCCGAGACCGGGCTGACCCTCTCGGGCACCTTTAATGGTCAGGCCCTGACCAATATCGACAACAGCAACACCGACGGCACCTATACCGGCACCTATACGGTAACCCCAGGCGATGCGGATGTGGCCGATGGGGGTACCGTCAACATCGCCCTGATGCTGACCAATACGGATGGCATTGTCAGTCCCATCCATAACACGCTCACCCTCAGCGGTGCCAGCATTGATGCCAACGCGCCCGCCCTGAGCAGCAGCATCCCGCTCGATGACCTGACCGGGGTGCCCGTGAGCCAGACTATCCAACTGACCTTTGACAGCGCGATTGTGCTGGGCAGCGGCAGCATCACCCTGGTCAATGACACGGACAACAACGCCAACCTCCTTATTGATGTCGGCGCTCACAATAACCAGTTAAGCCTGAGCAGTGACGGCACCGTGCTGACCATTAACCCCACCGACGACCTGGCCCTTGGCAGCGCCTACCACCTGGAGATTGCAGCCACCGCCATCACCGATGAGGCGGGTAACCCCTACGCGGGTATCAGCGATGCCGAGACCCTCAACTTTGAAACCGCAGCCACCACCGATACCACCGCGCCGACCATTGCGAGCGTCAGCGTGGCCGACGGCGCCTACCAGCTTGGCGATACGGTAGCGGTGATTGTCACCGCCGGCAATAACAGCGAGGGCAACCCCGAGACCGGGCTGACCCTCTCGGGCAGTTTTAACGGTCAGGAACTAAGCGATATCACCGCCAACACCGACGGCACCTATACCGGCACCTATACGGTGGAGGCAGGCGACGACGATGTGGCCGCTGGGGGCACCGTCACCACCGCCCTGGTGCTGAGAGATTTGGCGGGCAATGACAGTGATCCCTTGACTGCGGTCACCCTCAGCAGCGGTGCCAGCATTACGCCCAGCGCCAGCACGGTGGTGTTTGATTTAACGACCGGCTTATCCTCAGACCACAGCGACCAGACCTTTGTTGACGATGTGACCTACAGCCTCTATATCAAGGTGGATTCAGACTCTAACACGATCACTCTGGATAGCGACGAACGCTGGGCGGGTGCCGATAATCTGGGCACGGATGACCAGGTTATTCTGGTCGGCGATGGCAGTGCCATTCTCGGCAATCATGGAGGCACTATCAGTCAAACCGATGTAAGTGGCGTCTTCATTACCTGGGACACCGGCGCCGGTGCCGGCGCCGGTTTCACCAGCGCCGCTCGACTGCTCCTAGCTGGTCAGTTTAATCGGAATCATAATGGGTTCAGTGGCGTGGACCTGTGGGGTGGCAATGCTACCGGCCTCGGCGTACAACCGGCACGGATTGAGCTGCCGAGCGGGGTGAACCCGCCGGTCGGGGAGGCGCCGGTGATTCGCAGCATAAGCGTGACCGATGGCGCCCATAACATTGGCGATGCGGTGCTGGTAACCGTTACTGCGGCCCCTGACACCGAGGGCAATGCCGCGACCGGCCTGACCCTCTCGGGCAGCTTTAACGGTCAGACCCTGACCAATATCACCGACAACACCGACGGCACCTATACCGGCACCTATACGGTGGAGGCAGGCGACCCGGATGTGGCCGATGGGGGCACCGTCAGCGCCGCCCTGGTGCTGACCGATACGGATGGCCTTACCAGTCCTGTCAGTACCACAGTCACCCTCGACGGCGAGAGCATTACTGGCACCGCGCCGGATACCACCGCGCCGACCATTGAGAGCGTGAGCGTGGCCGATGGCAACTACACGATTGGCGATACCGTGCAGGTAACCGTTACTGCGGGCAATGACACTGCGGGGAACCCAGAGACCGGCCTGACCCTCTCGGGCACCTTTAATGGTCAGCCCCTGGCCGCCAATCCCACCGACAACGGCGACGGCACCTATACCGGCACCTATACGGTGGAGGCAGGCGACGCGGATGTGGCCGATAGCGGCACGGTCACCACCGCTCTGGTGCTGACCGATGCGGCGGGTAATGACAGCCCCACTCATACCGCAGTCACCCTCAACGGGGAGAGCATTACCGCCAGCACCAGCACGGTTGTGTTTGATTTAACGACCGGGTTGTCCTCGGGCCACAGCGACCGGGACTTTTTTGCCGATGTCACCTATACCATTTATATCAAGGTGAATTCAGACTCTCACACGCTCACTCTGGCTAGCGGCGAACGCTGGGCGGGTGCCGATAATCTGAACACGGATGACCAGATTATTCTGGTCGGCGATGGCAGTGCCATTCTCGGCAATGTTGGAAATGTTATCGTTGCGACTGTGGAAGCGGTCAGTATTAGCTGGATGACCACCCTCAGCTCCTCCATCGCTGCCAGGCTGGGGAATGATGGCGACTTCGCGCGGCAGTACAGGAATGCGGGCAATGGTGTGGACCTGTGGGACGGCGCTGCTGTTGATTTAGGCGCGCAACCGGCGCAAATCGCCCTGCCGAGCGGGGTGAACCCGCCGGTTGGGGAGGCGCCGGTGATTCGCAGCATAAGCGTGGCCGACGGCACCCATAACATTGGCGATGCGGTAGCGGTGATTGTCACAGCGGCCCCTGTCACCAGGGGCGACAGCGCGGGCAGCCCCGCGACCGGGCTGACCCTCTCGGGCGACTTTAACGGTCAGGAACTGAGTGCTATCACCGACAACGGCGACGGCACCTATACCGGCACCTATACGGTAGTGGCAGGCGACCCGGATGTGGCCGCTGGGGGCACCGTCAGCGCCGCCCTGGTGCTGACCGATACGGCGGCCAATCTCAGCAGTCCCACCAGCACCACGGTCACCCTCAGCGGCGAGAGCATTGACGCCACCGCGCCCACCCTGGAGAGCAGCCTCCCGGCGGACAACGCGGACGCCGTGGCCCCAGGGGACGACATCGTGCTGACCTTCGACAGCGCCATTGCCCTGGGCAGCGGCAACATCACCCTGGTCAATGACACGGACAGCAACGATAGCCGAACCATTGATGTCACGGCTGACAGTGGCCAGTTGTCCATTAACACCAGCGGTAACAGCCGGGTGCTGACCATTAACCCCACTGACGACCTGGTCCAGGGCAACGCCTACCACCTGGAGATCGCAGCCGGGGCCATCACCGATGAGGCGGGTAACGCCTACGCCGGTATCAGCGATAGCGAGGCGCTCAATTTTGCCACCGCAGCCGACACAAGCCCGCCCGACCCCACCGCGCCCAGCACGGTTGTGTTTGATTTAACGTCGGGTTTATCGTCGGACCACAGCAGCCGGACCTTTGCTGCCGATACCACCTATACCATTTATATCAAGGTAGATTCCGATACTGCCAATACCACTCTGGCGGATGACGAACGCTGGGCGGGTGCCAATAATCTGGGCGCGGATGACCAGATTATTCTGGTGGGCACTGGCAGCGCCATTTTTGGCAATGCAGGAACTACTTACCTCTCTTTTACCCAGGCAGGCAACGTCATTCGCTGGATTTCTGCCAGCGGTGGCAACGACGACAACATCGCTCGCCTGAACCCTGATGGGGCATTCACTCGGTTTTACAGTGGTTCGGAAAACAATGTGGATCTGTGGGACGACACTGTTACAGGCATCAGCGGAAGAGATGCACTGACTGCCCTGCCGGAGGGGGTGAGCCCGCCCTCAACCGATACCACCGCGCCCACCATTGAGAGCGTGAGCGTGGCCGACGGCAGCTACCAGCTTGGCGATACGGTGCAGGTGACTGTTACTGCGGGCAATGACAGTGAGGGAAACCCCGAGACCGGGCTGACCCTATCGGGCAGCTTTAATGGCCGGGCTTTGACCGATATCGACAACGACAACACCGACGGCACCTATACGGGCACCTATACGTTGACCGCAGGCGACGCGGATGTGGCCGCTAGCGGCACCGTCACCACCGCTCTGGTGCTGACCGATGCGGCAGGCAATGCCAGTGCTCCCCTGGCTGCGGTCACCCTCAGCAGCGATGCCAGCATTACGCCCAGCGCCAGCACGGTGGTGTTTGATTTAACGACCGGCTTATCCTCAGACCACAGCAGCCAGGCCTTTGTTGACGATGTCAGCTATACCATTTATATCAAGGTAGATTCCAACGCTGTAACGGTCACTCTGGCGGATGACGAAAGCTGGGCGGGTGCCAATCATTTGGGCGCGGATGACCAGATTATTCTGGTGGGCAATGGCAGCATCCCTGGCAATGTAAACGCCGATTACACGAACCTAGCCAATAACAACAATCAAATTCGGTGGAATTCTAGCAGCATTGTACTCGTTGGCTTGAACTATAACGGCATGCTCATTCGGAACTACGGTGGTCAGGCGTCGAACGTGGATTTGTGGGCCGACACTTTTTCCGAGATCAGCGCACGCGAGCCGCTGGCTGACCTGCCGACCGGGGTGGACTTGCCTATGCTTTCTTGAGTGTGTGAGACTTGCGGGCTGCCTTTCGCGCTGAGTGCTGGCGTTATTACAAGCCCTGAATGTATGGGACTTGCGGGCTGCTTTTCGCGCTGAGTGCTGGCGGTGTTATCTGCATTTGATCGGTTCTCAAACTCGCCTGCGGCTCAGACATGCTCACCGAAACATCAAATGCGCCAACACCGCCACAGCGCACTCTTTATGCGCTTCAAAGCACCCCGGAAGTCCTCTGCTCCATACTGTGGGCGGGTGGGTAAATCTTGAAGGTTTAATCAGGGCACGGTTGCGCAAGCGGGTGTTTTTGAGGCTTTCCGCGAGGACTGTTTGAATCCGAATTTTTCCTTTAGGAAAAATCGTTGAGTTCCGCAGCGGTCAAAAACACACGCTGAAGCGTGCCCAAACCGCAAGGCTTACCCACCCGACCACACCCGCCAGCCGACCACACCCGCCACACCCGGCCCCACCTGCGGCTCAAAACCGCAAGCCCTGAGTGTATGGTTATGGGACTTCCGGGCTGCTTTTCGCGCTGAGTGCTGGCGTTATTACAAGCCCTGAATGTATGGTTATGGGACTTCCGGGCTGCCTTTCGCGCTGAGTGCTGGCGTTATTACAAGCCCTGAATGTATGGGACTTGCGGGCTGCTTTTCGCGCTGAGTGCTGGCGGTGTTATCTGCATTTGATCGGTTCTCAAACTCGCCTGCGGCTCAGACATGCTCACCGAAACATCAAATGCGCCAACACCGCCACAGCGCACTCTTTATGCGCTTCAAAGCACCCCGGAAGTCCTCTGCTCCATACTGTGGGCGGGTGGGTAAATCTTGAAGGTTTAATCAGGGCACGGTTGCGCAAGCGGGTGTTTTTGAGGCTTTCCGCGAGGACTGTTTGAATCCGAATTTTTCCTTTAGGAAAAATTGTTGAGTTCCGCAGCGGTCAAAAACACCCGCGAGAGCGTGCCCAAACCGCAAGGCTTACCCACCTGCCACAACCGACCACAGCCGCCAGCCGCCAGCCACCAGCCACCAGCCACCAGCCACCAGCCAACCATAGCGCACTCTTTATGCGCTTCAAAGCACCCCGCAAGTCCTCTGCTCCATGAGTGTCGCCGCAGAAAAACGGTGGGGTTGATAGCCGCTGCGCTCGCCTTGCAACCCTGACCAGGCCGCACGCAGAGCCGGGTTTCGTCAAACTGTTTTCTGTGCGCGCGGTGGAGGCGAAGTGTGCGATAATCCGGTTTTCAGCGATGCCTTAAACGGGGTAGGCCATGATTCTTACCGACCGGGATATCCGCGCCGCCTGCAACGCCGGGGCGAGCGAAATCAGCATTGAGCCTTTCTCTGATGCTTCTGTACAGCCTGCTTCGTATGATCTTCATGTGGGCAGCCAGGCGGCCAGCTCTGCACACAAACAGGTGGTGGACCTGACCCGTGCCGGATTCGTGGAAATTAAACCCGGCGACTTTGTGATTGTCACCACCCATGAAAAACTGACACTGAGCGCCTACCATGTAGGCCGCTTCGGGCTGACCAGCGGCTACGCACGCAAGGGGCTGATTGCGACCGTTGGCCCACAAATTGATCCGGGGTTTCGCGGGCGGCTGACGGTTGGCCTGACCAACCTGTCGACCCGACCTATTGTACTGCCGCACAAAGATATTTTTCTCACGGTTGAATTCCACAGCCTTGAACAGGCGGCGGAAGTTGCCTACAGCGGGCCCTATCAAGACCGCGACGAATTATCACCAGAAGACATCAAAGTGGTGATGGAGCGTGAATACATGTCGCAAACAGAAATGATGCGCACTCTGGAGACGCTGGTGAGCACCGTGGAAGGCTTGAAGCAGACCGTCACCTGGCGGCTGCCTCTGACGCTGGGCGCGATTATTACGATGGGGGTCGGGGTCAGTTTTTTGATGGTGCGGTTGCTGTAAGAGCAGCCCTGAATGTATGGGACTTGCGGGCTGCCTTTCGCGCTGATTCCCGGCGCTCCGTACTGTGGGCGGGTGGGTAAACCTTGAAGGTTTAATCAGGGCACGGCTGCGAAAGCGGGTGTTTTTGAGGCTTTCCGCGAGGACTGTTTGAATCCGAATTTTTCCTTTAGGAAAAATCGTTGAGTTCCGCAGCGGTCAAAAACACCCGCGAGAGCGTGCCCAAACCGCAAGGTTTAACCCACCCGACCACACCCGCCAGCCAACCACAGCGCACTCTTTATGCGCTTCAAAGCACCCCGGAAGTCCTCTACTAAACCGCAAGGTTTAGCCAGCCGACCACAGCCGCCAAAATCGCACAGGTCACTCCATAATGTCTAGACCATCTGCCAGGTTCACCTTATCCTCTGATGTTGGCGCACCCGTGCAAAAATATGCCAGGCGTCAACTTCAGCGGTTTATGGCGACCCGGCGGTACACCCGCAAAAGAAGATGGCTCGGCGGGCTTTCAGTAACAAGGTGAGGCTTTTGCATGAAAAATACCCTGGGCTGGCGTGAATGGGTGTCTCTGCCGGAGTTAGGCATTGAGCACATTAAAGCCAAAGTAGACACGGGCGCACGCACCAGCGCTCTCCACGCATTTTTTATAGAGCCGTTTGCAAAAAACGGCAAAACCTGGGTCCGCTTCAGGATTCATCCACTGCAAGACAACAGTGAATTGATCGTCGAGGCTGAAGCGCCCGTGATTGATCGGCGCAGCGTTCGTGATTCTGGCGGCCACAAGGAGCACCGCTATGTTATAGAAACAACCATTCTGGTCGGAGATGCGCCGGCGCGGGCTGAGGTGACACTGACCGACAGGGAATCCATGCTGTTTCGAATGCTGCTGGGTAGAACCGCTCTCAAAAAAAGGTATACAGTAGACCCTGAATACAGTTACTTGCTGGGTTTGCCCTCAAGCCTGGAGGAGAATCCATGAAGATCGCCATTTTGTCCCGCAACAAAAAACTATACAGCACCCGCCGTCTGCTAGAGGCAGCTTTGGCACGAGCGCATGAGGTCAGAGTTATCGACACTCTCAAATGCTATATGGACATCACCTCCTCCAAGCCTGGCATCTGGTACAAGGGAGAAAAGCTGGAAATGTTTGACGCCGTGATTCCACGTATCGGCGCCTCGATCACTGAATACGGCACTGCGGTGATACGGCAATTTGAGGTGATGGGTGTCTATTGTTTAACTGAATCTATTCCTTTGGGCCGCTCGCGTGACAAGCTGCGCGCCTTGCAGCTTATGTCAAACAGGGGGCTGGGTATGCCGGTAACGGGCTTTGCCCACGATGTTGCTGATGGCCGACAACTCATCAAGCTGGTTGGCGGCGCACCCGTTGTCTTGAAGCTGCTGGCAGGCACCCAGGGCCGTGGCGTGGTGCTCGCTGAAACGATTAAAGCCGCCGAATCTGTGATTGACGCTTTTATTGAGCTGGGGGCAGATTTTCTGGTTCAGGAGTTCATTAAGGAAGCTGGCGGCAGTGATGTTCGCGCTTTCGTTATTGATCGCAAAGTGGTCGCCGCTATGGAGCGCACCGCGCAGGGGGGCGAATTTCGTTCCAATCTGCATCGCGGCGGTCGCGCACAACTCACCAAGCTGACACCCGCAGAGCGGGCCACTGCGGTAAAGGCTGCCCAAACCATGGGCTTGCGCGTGGCAGGCGTTGACTTGCTGCGCTCTGAGCGCGGGCCGCTGGTTATGGAGGTAAACTCCTCACCCGGCTTGCGCGGTATTGAAGAATCCACTGGAAAAGATATCGCCAGTGCCATCATCAAATACATTGAAGACAATGCTAAACCCGGTAGACGGCGGCCAACCAGGAGCAAGGGTTAACCCGGCATGGGCGACACCAAGGAGTTAGAAATCGGCGGGGTTTCCATAGCAGTCGGCGGCCGGGCAACTGTTGAGATACCGCTGGCACCGCTCTATACCCACGACAACCTGTCGATGACGGTACAAGTCGTGCGCGGCAAACGGCCCGGACCAACCTTGTTTATTTCGGCCGCTGTGCACGGTGACGAAATTATCGGCGTGGAAATTATTCGCCGCCTGCTGCGCCACAACACGCTGAAAAACCTGCGCGGCACCCTGTTGGCCATTCCTATCGTCAATGTTTATGGCTTTCTGAATCACACGCGGTATCTGCCCGACGGGCGGGATCTGAATCGCTCCTTTCCCGGCTCACCCAAGGGCTCCCTGACTGGCAGAGTAGCCCACAGTTTTGTCAAAGAAATTCTGGCGAAGGCCAGCCACGGCATAGACTTACACAGTGGCGCACGCCACCGCAGCAACTTTCCGCAAATTCGCGCTGACCTGTCCGACCAAACCACCCATGACATGGCAACAGCATTTGGCGTACCGCTGATTATTGATTCGGCCACCCGCGACCACAGCCTGCGAGCCTGTGCCGGGGAGGCCGGGGTGCCCGTTATTCTCTATGAGGCAGGCGAGGCCTTGCGGTTTGATGAAGTTCGTATTCGCGCTGGCGTTACTGGTATTACCAATGTGATGCGCGAACTCGGCATGTTGCCTCAGCGCCGCGCCCGCAGAAAACATAATCCTGTTATCAGTGACGATACGAGCTGGCTCCGCGCCCCCGCCAGCGGGGTATTGAGAACCCTGGTGCCACTGGGCGAAACCATTGAAAAAGGGCAGACTATTGCCCTGATTGCCGACCCGCTGGGTGAAGAAGAGGTCGCGGTGGACGCCACTGCGGACGGAGTGGTTATCGGGCGCACGAATCTACCGCTGGTTTACGAGGGCGATGCGCTATTTCATATCGCCCGCTATGCCCGCCGTAAAGTAGAAACCGTGGAAAAGCACGTTGAGGAGTTTCAGGAAAAACATGCGCCGGACGAGGCCGAATCCAGCCAATCCGACCCTTCCAGCGCGCCTATTAGCTAATCGCCATTGACACGCCTACAGAACCGGGGACAATGCGCGCTAAACCCCAGCTAAAATACACTGACAGCAGCATGAGGCTGACACCAACTCGCGTTTAAATCTATGGCTCAATATGTATACACCATGAATCGCGTTGGCAAAGTTGTACCGCCAAAACGCCAGATTCTCGAAGATATCTCACTCTCCTTTTTTCCGGGTGCCAAAATCGGCGTGCTGGGTTTGAACGGTTCTGGCAAGTCAACCCTGCTGCGTATTATGGCGGGCATCGACACCGATATTATCGGCGAGGCGCGGCCGCAACCCGGCATCAAGCTAGGCTATCTGCCGCAGGAGCCGCAACTGAACCCGAACCAGGACGTGCGCGGCAATGTGGAAGCAGGCGTCCGGGAGGCCATGGATGCCCTGGCCGAACTGGAGCAGGTTTACGCGGCCTACGCGGAGCCAGATGCTGACTTTGAGGCTCTGGCAAAGCAACAGGCCAGGCTGGAAGGCCTTATTCAGGCGACCGATGCCCACAACCTGGAGCATCGTCTGGAGGTCGCCGCAGACGCGCTGCGCCTGCCGCCCTGGGATGCAGATGTCAGCAAATTATCCGGCGGCGAGCGGCGGCGCGTTGCCCTCTGCCGCTTGTTGCTCAGCACTCCTGACATGCTGCTGCTGGACGAGCCAACCAACCACCTCGATGCGGAAAGTGTGGCCTGGCTGGAGCGCTTCCTGTTGGACTTTACCGGCACTGTGGTGGCTATTACCCACGACCGCTATTTTCTCGACAACGCCGCCGACTGGATTTTGGAACTGGATCGGGGTCGCGGTATCCCGTACAAGGGCAATTACTCTGACTGGCTGCTGCAAAAAGAAGACCGTCTTGAACAAGAGCAACGTCAGCAAGCCTCTCGGCAAAGGGCCATCAAGGCCGAGCTTGAGTGGGTGCGCTCTAACCCCAAAGGGCGACAGACCAAGTCCAGGGCTCGCCTGCAACGCTTTGACGAGCTTCAGAGTCAGGAATTTCAGAATCGCAACGAGACCAACGAAATCTATATTCCTCCTGGGCCACGTCTCGGCGATGTGGTGATTGAGGTAGACAACATCAGCAAGGGATTTGACGAGCGCCAACTGTTTGAAAATGTCAGCTTCAATGTACCCAGGGGCTCTATTGTCGGCATTATCGGCGCCAACGGCCTGGGTAAATCGACCCTGTTCAGGATTCTCAGCGGCGAACAACAGCCGGATTCCGGCACCGTGCGTCTGGGCGAGACTGTACAACTGGCCTATGTGGATCAAAACCGCGACGACCTGGATGGCTCACGCACAGTCTGGGCTGAAATCTCGGACGAGCAGGACATCATTCAAATTGGCAGCTATGCTGTAAACTCCCGCTCTTATGTGGGCCGCTTCAACTTCAAAGGCTCAGACCAGCAAAAATTTGTACAGGACCTCTCTGGTGGTGAGCGCAATCGCCTGCACCTGGCCAAGTTGCTCAGGCAGGGTGCCAATGTACTGCTGCTCGATGAACCCACCAATGACCTGGACGTGGCAACCCTGCGGGCGCTGGAAGAAGCGCTGCTGGCTTTTCCGGGGAATGCTTTGGTGATTTCCCACGACCGCTGGTTTCTGGACCGAATCGCCACCCATATTCTGGCCTATGAAGACGACGGCAATGTAGTCTTCCACGAGGGTAACTTCAGCGACTACGAAACAGACCGCCGCGCCCGCGTGGGCGCCTCTGCCAATCAGCCACAACGGGTAAAATACAAGAGGTTGAAGTAGCCCCCCTGGAGCCTCGGGCTACTCGCTAAGCGCTTCAGCCAGAGAGCTCACTCCCCTGACCGACATACCGGAGATTGGCTGCTTGGGTAAATTGGCCTGCGGCACGATGGCGCGGGTAAAGCCATGCTTGGCCGCCTCTTGCAGGCGCTCCTGCCCACCGGGCACGGGCCGGATTTCTCCACTCAAACCCACCTCCCCAAAAATCACCATATTCTCGGGTAGGGCCTGGTCTCGAAAGCTGGACACTATCGCCAGCAGTAACGCCAGGTCAGCGCTGGTCTCCAGCACTTTGACACCGCCGACAACATTGGCAAAGACATCCTGATCTGCCACCTGCAAACCTCCGTGGCGATGCAATACCGCCAGCAGCATGTTGAGGCGATTGGCCTCTACGCCTACAACAACCCGGCGCGGGTTGTGTAATTGCGAGTCGTCTACCAGCGCTTGAATCTCGACCAATAAGGGCCGGGTGCCCTCCCAAACCACCATGACTGCACTGCCAGAGGCCGGCTCGCTGGCTCGGTTGAGAAAAATAGCCGAGGGGTTTTTCACTTCTTTCAAACCCTGTTCTGTCATGGCGAACACGCCCAGCTCGTTGACCGCGCCAAAGCGATTTTTCTGGCCGCGCAGGGTACGAAAGCGAGAATCGGCGGTATCTTCCAGCAAGATGGAACAATCAATCATGTGCTCCAACACTTTTGGGCCAGCCAGTGAGCCATCTTTGGTGACATGCCCCACAAGAAACAAAACTGTGCCGGTCTGCTTGGCGAAACGGGTCAGCAGCGCAGCGCACTCTCGCACTTGAGAGACCGAGCCGGGCGCGGAGGTCATTTCCTCGCTGTGCACCACTTGTATGGAATCAACCACCAGAATTTTGGGCGCCTGTTGTTCAGCGGAGGCGACAATTTCCTCGACGCTGGTTGCCGACGCCAGCCGCAGTGAATCCGTGGGTAAACCCAGCCTCTGCGCACGCATGGCAACCTGTTGCAGGGACTCTTCTCCGCTGATATACAGCGCGTCCATGGTTTGGGCGAGGTGACACATGGTTTGCAGCAGCAAGGTACTTTTGCCAGCACCGGGGTTGCCACCCATCAGAATGGCCGAGCCGGGCACCAACCCGCCACCCAGCACTCGGTCAAACTCGCTGGCTCCGCTGGAAAAACGCGGCAGGTCGTCAAGATTAATATCGGCGAGAACCTGCGCCTCAGCCAGCGCGCCGCTATAGCCGCCGCGACCACTGCCGCCCCCGGCTCTCTCGCTACCCCTGGCGGGGCCGAGGCGAAACGCCACAACCGAGTTCCAGGCGCCACAGTCACTGCACTGTCCCAACCACTTGGCATACTCTGAGCCGCACTCATTACAGACGTAGGCAGTTTTAGATTTGGTTTTAGCCATGGCCCTATGCTAACAAGCCGCACCCGGCGGCAACAGCAATTAACTAAAAATGAGGTAAACTTGTGAACTGTACTTGGCGCATCGAGTGCTTGCGCATAGAATGATCGGCCACATGAAATTTACCCACTATGTCTGACTCTTCCTTCATCCCCGAACGGCAACTGGTGTTCTCGCCAACACTGGCCGCAACGATTGGCCTGGAGGAATCGGTCCTGCTACAGCATCTCAACGAACTGTTCAGGCATAGAGCACCAGACCTGCGCAACGGCTTCGCCTGGCTGTCGATTGAGCGCCAGTGGCTGCTGCAAACACTGCCTTTTTGGAGCGCAGTTGACTTGCACCGAGTGAGCAAGAGTCTGGCGGACAAGGGAATCATTCTGATTGGCTCACCACCCCTGCATGAGTCTGAACTTTTCCTGTTTGCGGTCAACGAATCCCAGGCCAGCGCCCGTACCCCGGCTGCCAGACTCAACGCCGTCAGGCAGCAAAACAGCGCTGGTTTGATCGGTGAAGCATGGACCCCGAGCGAGGATGTGCTGCAACTGTTGGGTTTGAATCACAATATTGCGCGGCAATTTGCCCTCGACCAGTTGGAAGACTTTGTACATTACTGGCGCGAGCGCGGCGAGATTTCGCACGCATGGGAAAACAAGTTTCGCCAGCATGTATTGAGCCGTTGGCGCCATTGGCAACAGGAGCAAGCTGAAGCACTCCCCTTCGCCGGGTCGCCGCCCGAGACGCCGGTCTCCAATGCCTGGCGGCCCAGCGAGGATGCCATGGACATTTTGCTGCGAGCAGAAATCAGGCGGGAGTTTATCGAAGACGCCATACCCGAGTTTATTCTGTACTGGCGTGAGCGCGGCGAAACCATCAAAACCCTGAATTCAAAATTTATCAATCACATACGCCGCCAGTGGGCGCGGTTTACCTCGGCACTCACCCACGACACTGAGCCAAAACGCATTCCCGACAATTGGCGGCCCAAAGAAGACGTTTACGATATTCTGCGTATGTCTCATATCGACGCTGATTTCGCAGAGGGATTACTACCCGAATTCATCATCTACTGGAAAGACACCAATCAATTACACGCCTCCTGGAACACCAAGTTTTTACAACATGTAAAATACAAGTGGGCCAACGGCCATCAATTTAACTCGGACAACAGCAATGCAGGACAGCAAAGACTTGATCCAGCGGGCCGCACAAGGGATCGGAGCATCAAAGACGACCTCGCCGACCGAAGCTGGGCGCACTGACCCAACCCCAAGGGCCAGCAAACAACAGGCCAGCAAGCAACAGGCCAGCAAACAACAGGCCAGTGAACAACAGGCCAGCGAACAACAAATAGACACCATCAATCAGGTGTTTGCGCTGTTTCGCCTGAATTATCACAACCAGTTTTACTCTGCCTATCCCGATAACGAGCAGCTCACCCAGGTGAAACGTCTGTGGCTCGAAGCGCTGGCCAGCTATCCCACTGAGCAGATTCTACGCGGCGCCAAACAAGCCATTGAAACCAGCGAGTACCTGCCTACCTTGCACAAGATGCTGGAGTGTTGCCACGCTGCACTCGGCGAATACGGCCTGGTTGATGCCCGCAGTGCTTATATTGAAGCATGCACTGCCAGCAGCCCGAAGTCTGCCCAGGCCTGGAGCCACCCTGCGGTTTATCTGGCGGGGCGCGACAGCGACTGGTTTTTTCTCAGCCACAACGCCGAAGCGCTGACCTGGCCGGTATTTAGAGATAAATATAGCGCTTATTGTGGCAGGGCAATGGCAGGGGAAGCACTCACCATCCCGGCGCCAGAGGCCTTGCCCAGCCTCGACACCAAGCCCAGTTCCACGGCAGACGCTTTGGCGGAGATTGCCAGGCTCAAAGCCACTTTGAGTGGCGGATAGTCAATAAGAGACCTTTGCACGAAAGCCATTTCACCTGCATGCTGTGTCGCCTAAAAGCGCCTACTGTTGGTAAAATCGTACTCAATCGGTCATTTATACCCATAAACTCCCTCATTCCGTGCGTTTTTGCCTTGCCTGAAAGTGAAATCATCTTCCGTGCAAAGGTCTCAATAATACTCATGGTCGGCTGCCGTTAGCCCGGAACGCCTGCGGAGGGAGCGGCCCGGTCTGACGCGCTGATTGCCTGACCAGGCGTGAATTAGCCTCACCCGAGGCTATAAAAAACCTGGAACCGTCGCGGTTCTATCAATAGCTTTCGTCGTATGAATTGCGCGCCAAATTTTCAAAGCGGGTGAATTGCTTGATAAAGGCCAGACAGCAGGTACCGATGGGGCCGTTGCGCTGCTTGCCGATAATAATTTCCGCGACGCCCTTGTCGGGACTGCTCTCGTTGTAGTACTCATCGCGATAGATGAACAGGATGATATCTGCGTCCTGCTCAATCGCTCCCGATTCTCGCAAGTCTGAATTAACTGGCCGTTTGCTGGTTCGCTGTTCCAGAGAGCGGTTCAACTGTGACAGGGCGACCATGGGGCAGTTAAATTCTTTGGCAATTGCTTTCAGGTTCCGGGATATTTCCGAGATTTCTGCGGTGCGGCCTTCACTGTTACCAGCCACCTGCATTAACTGCAAATAATCCACCATGACCATACCCAGTCCGCCGTGTTCTCTCGCAACCCGGCGGGCGCGGGTTCTCAATTCTGTGGCTGTTAGCGCCGGGGTATCGTCAATATAGAGCGGCCTATCTTTTAACTTGGACACCGCCGCGCCCAGTTTGGGCCAGTCTTCCTGCTCAAGTTTGCCGCTGCGAATTCGAGTCTGGTCAATGCGGCCCAGCGAAGACAACATCCGCACGATTAACTGATCGGCAGGCATCTCCATGCTGAATACCAGAATAGGCCTGTCTTGATTGAGTACTGCGTGCTCTACCAGATTCATGGCAAAACTGGTTTTACCCATTGACGGCCTGCCTGCCACGATCACCAGATCAGATTTTTGCAGACCGGAGGTCATACTATCCAGCTCGGCATAGCCGGTACTCAAACCGGTGATATCACCACCTGATTTGTACAGCTCGTCAATGCGCTCCACCGCTCTGCTCAACAGGGGGTTAACCTCTTGCGGGCCACCTGCCTTGGGCCCCTGCTCTGAGACCTGCATAATCTTTCGCTCGGCTTCATCTATCAGCTCGTCGGCTGACCGACCTTCAGGGTTAAAGCCACTATCGGCAATATCCTGCGCCGCCTGAATCAGATTGCGCAGCGCGGCGCGCTCACTGACAACACTGGCATAGGCGCGTATATTCGAGGCACTGGGCGTATTGTTTGCCAGCTCTAGCAAATAGGCCATTCCCCCGGCGGCCTCCAACTCACCGGCGGCATCCAGAGAATCTGACAAAATCACCACATCGAGCGGGTCGCCAGCCTCCATAATCTTTGCAACCTGGCGATAGATCAGCCGGTGGTCTGCGCGATAGAAGTCACTGGCTGCAACCAGTTCTGCCGCTGAATCCCATGCCTCATTGCTTAACAACAAGCCACCCAGCACCGACTGTTCCGCTTCAATCGAATGGGGCTGCATTTTGATCCGCGCTACTTCCGGGTCATCCGCGTAGGGCAGGTCAATAATGTCTGCGGGATACTCGCTATGTGGGGTGTGTTCGGCCATCGAGTCGCTTATCGGTGTTGTTTGCGGGAACTGTTGAGTATCCGCCAATCAGAGCCAAAAAAAAAGCACTCGCTGCCAGCGGGTGCTCATTCCAGTGTTGCATTCAAGGTAGCCGGGGCTTACCCAGGATATGACTCGGCGATAACCGCCAGGTTCACAACGGCATCGACATCTGTGTGCAAGTGTACTGAAACTTCGTACTCACCCAATTCACGCAATGCGCCTGCGGGCAGACGCACTTCAGATTTATTCAGTGCAACGCCTGCCGCGGTTACGGCGGCGGCAATATCACGGGTGCCAACTGAACCAAACAACTTGCCTTCATCCCCAGCATTGGCAGCAATGGTCACTTGACCCAGGCCGAGCAGGTGCCTGGCGCGAACTTCGGCAGCGGCAACTGCCTCGGAGGCTGTTGCTTCCAGATCAGCGCGGCGCGCTTCAAATTCAGCAACATTGATCTCGGTGGCAGGCACTGCTTTGCCCTGGGGTATCAGGAAATTACGACCATAGCCCGCTTTCACGGTGACTCGATCACCTAAATCGCCCAGCTTGCCTATTTTTTCCAGCAAAATGACATCCATCTTACTTTCCTCTTCCTCTGTGGCGAGCCTGGCTCACCTGTTCATGTCTCTTCATCGTTCTGATCGTGGTCGGCTTTTCGCCAGCGGCCACGAAAATCAATAAAACTATCGGCAACAGCGACGCCGATGACGATCAACTTCACTGGGTCTAACACCAGCCACAGCACATAAAACAGACTGAGCCAGCCAAACCCCAAACCTCGACGCGCAGCGCGGGCATGGATAAAAGCCAAACCTGCAACACTCAGTGGCACTGCCAGCAACAGCGCCCACGGCCGATACTCAACACCCAACAGGCTCACTCCCAACAGGCCCAACCCCAGTGCGGTACTCAGTTGGGGGCCTAACCGCAGCCCGTGAAACTCTTCACGAAACCCGCCGGGGTTGTACAAACTTGCCTGCCAGTAACGCGCCAACAATAAGCACATTACACAGGTTATCGAATTCATCAGACCCATCATGCCCGCAAGAGTATTAACCCCCGGTGCGACCAACTGCCCTTCGGGTAGCCTGGCCTGCAAATTTTCGAACACCTCGGCAAACATCGTCACAAGCTGCTCAAGGAACGCCATACCGAACAGCAACATGGTGTATCCAGTCACTGCGCCGACTGCAACGGACGCCACCAAAGCCTGAGACCAGGAAATTGTCAATCTCAGCACTACCGCCAGAACCGCAGTGCCTGCCAGCATGGCCAGGGAACCTAAATCTCCAAACCGGAACAGCGCATAACTTGCAGGCAGCGCCGCCCAAAGCAAAACAAAAACGCCTTCGCTCCAGCCCCGGCGCAGGGTGACCAGCGCAATAACTGCCGCGCTGATCCAGGCAAACAGCAGGGTGCTGGCACTCACTACTGCCACCAATAGGGCCTGCATTCGGCCCCGCATAACGTATTCAGCTAAGCCCTTCATTACGCTCTCGCACAGCGGACGCTCAAGCGCCCGGATGCTATAGCTGATTATTACCTGTGGTCATCCGTATAGGGTAGCAAAGCCAGGAAGCGCGCACGCTTTACGGCAGTCGCCAACTGGCGCTGGTACTTGGCTTTGGTTCCGGTAATACGGCTGGGAACAATCTTGCCGGTTTCAGACACACACTGTTTGAGCGTGTCCAGGTCTTTGTAGTCGATCTCTTTGACGCCCTCAGCGGTGAACTTGCAAAACTTACGACGACGGGGAAAACGTGCCATAACTTATTCCTCCTCTGCCGCTACAGGGTCTTGATCGGACTCTTCAGCAGGCTTTTCATCGGCAGTGCTGGCAGTTGCGGCGGTGCGCTCTTCGTAACGATTCTTGCGCTCGCGCTGCTCTTTTTCCTGCTTCATAATGATAGATTCTTCAGTGACTGGCTCATCGCGGCGCATCACAAGGTTGCGGATAACGGCGTCGTTGTAACGGAAAGTGGTGGTCAACTCATCCATCGCGCCACTGCTGGCTTCTACATTCATCAGAATGTAGTGGGCTTTGTGGATTTTGTTGATGGGATAAGCGAGCTGGCGACGGCCCCAATCTTCCAGGCGGTGTACTTTACCGCCGTCTTTTTCGATGGTTCCGCTGTAGCGCTCAATCATGCCGGGCACTTGCTCGGACTGATCGGGATGAACCATAAATACGATTTCGTAATGTCGCATACGTCACTCCTTACGGGTTAAGCCACCCAGTCTAGTGGTGTGGCAAGGAGAATGACCGCCAGTGGCAGTCGCTCTAATTTTTGAGGCGCGAACTATACCGGCTTGTCCCAAATACCGCAAGCCCTGCCCTGACAGCCCTGAGTTTATGGTTGTGGGACTTCCGGGCTGCTTTTCGCGCTGAGTGCTGTCGGTGTTATCGCATTTGATCGGTTCGCCAATGTCGCGTGGACACTGCCTGCGGCTCAAAACCGCAAGCCCTGAGTTTATGGTTATGGGACTTCCGGGCTGCCTTTCGCGCTGAGTGCTGTCGTTATTACAAGCCCTGAATGTATGGGACTTCCGGGCTGCTTTTCGCGCTGAGTGCTGTCGGTGTTATCTGCATTATGTATGGGACTTCCGGGCTGCCTTTCGCGCTGAGTGCTGTCGGTGTTATCTGCATTTGATCGGTTCACAAACTCGCCTGCGGCTCAGACATGCTCACCGACACATCAAATGCGACAACACCGCCATAGCGCACTCTTTATGCGCTTCAAAGCACCCCGCAAGTCCTCTACCAGGCATCCCGGAAGTCCGCCTCAAAGCACCCCGGAAGTCCTCTGCTCCATGAGTGTCGCCGCAGAAAAACGGTAGGCGGGTGGATAAATCTTGAGGTTTAATCAGGCGAAGCCATCGACGAGCGCAGATTCCCGGTGCTCCATAATGCGGGCAGGCGGGTGGGTAAACCTTGAAGGTTTAATCAGGCGAAGCCATCGACGAGCGCAGATTCCCGGTGCTCCATAATGCGGGCAGGCGGGTGGGTAAACCTTGAAGGTTTAATCAGGGCACGGTTGCGCAAGCGGGTGTTTTTGAGGCTTTCCGCGAGGACTGTTTGAATCCGAATTTTTCCTTTGGGAAAAATCGTTGAGTTCCGCAGCGGTCAAAAACACACGCTGAAGCGTGCCCAAACCGCAAGGCTTACCCACCTGCCACAACCAACCACAGCCAACCACAGCCGACCATACCCGCCACACCCGACCCCACCTGCGGCTCAAAACCGCAAGCTCTGAGTTTATGGTTATGGGACTTCCGGGCTGCTTTTCGCGCTGAGTGCTGTCGGTGTTATCTGCATTTGATCGGTTCACAAACTCGCCTGCGGCTCAGACATGCTCACCGACACATCAAATGCGACAACACCGCCATAGCGCACTCTTTATGCGCTTCAAAGCATCCCGGAAGTCCTCTACCAGCCATCCCGGAAGTCCTCTACCAGCCATCCCGGAAGTCCTCTACCAGCCATCCCGGAAGTCCTCTACTCCATGAGTGTCGCCGCAGAAAAACGGTAGGCGGGTGGATAAATCTTGAGGTTTAATCAGGCGAAGCCATCAACGAGCGCAGATTCCCGGTGCTCCATAATGCGGGCAGGCGGGTGGGTAAACCTTGAAGGTTTAATCAGGGCACGGTTGCGCAAGCGGGTGTTTTTGAGGCTTTCCGCGAGGACTGTTTGAATCCGAATTTTTCCTTTGGGAAAAATCGTTGAGTTCCGCAGCGGTCAAAAACACACGCTGAAGCGTGCCCAAACCGCAAGGCTTACCCACCTGCCACAGCCGACCCAGCCGACCCAGCCGACCCAGCCGACCATACCCGCCACACCCGACCCCACCTGCGGCTCAAAACCGCAAGCTCTGAGTTTATGGTTATGGGACTTCCGGGCTGCTTCTCGCGCTGAGTGCTGGCTTTGTTGTCTGCATTTGATCGGTTCACAAACTCGCCTGCGGCTCAAACATGCTCACCGAAACATCAAATGCGCCAACACCGCCACAACGCACTCTTTATGCGCTTCAAAGCACCCCGGAAGTCCTCTGCCAGGCCACAGATAAACGGTAGGCGGGTGGGTAAACCTTGAAGGTTTAATCAGGGCACGGTTGCGCAAGCGGGTGTTTTTGAGGCTTTCCGCGAGGACTGTTTGAATCCGAATTTTTCCTTTGGGAAAAATCGTTGAGTTCCGCAGCGGTCAAAAACACACGCGAGAGCGTGCCCAAACCGCAAGGCTTACCCACCTGCCACAGCCGACCATACCCGCCACACCCGACCCAGCCTGACCCAGCCTGACCCAGCCTGATCGAGCCTGACCCAGCCAACTACAGCCGAACTCAACAGCACTTGGCGGGAGAACAGGCTCAGCGCTTACGCTCTCCTCTGTCGAACAATCTCGAACAGGCAAACGCCGGTAGCCACAGACACATTGAGGGAACTGACCTCTCCCGCCATGGGAAGTTTAACCAGATAATCGCAGGTCGCGCGCGTCAACCGCCGCAAGCCGCTCCCTTCAGCACCCATAACGAGGGCGCAGGGGCCTGTTAGGTCGCTGTCGTAAATAGAGTTTTCCGCTTCACCTGCGGCGCCGTAGAGCCACACACCCCGCTCTTTTATGGCTTCAAGAGTACGCGCCAGATTAGTCACGCGCACCAGGGGAACGGTTTCAGCGGCGCCGCAGGCAACTTTACGCACCACAGGCGTGAGATCAACAGATTTGTCTTTCGGCACAATGACCGCATCGACGCCAGCGGCATCGGCACTGCGCAAACACGCACCCAGATTGCGGGGGTCGGTAACGCCATCCAGGATCAGGATCAAGGCGGGATGGTCAAGGTTTTTAATATGCTCGAACAGCCCTTTTACATCCCAGCCTGTCTGCTGCACCAGCACCTCGGCAACAACTCCCTGGTGCCTGCCGCTGACTTTGTTATCCAGCGCAGCTTTGGCGCAACGCTCCACAACCACACCCTGATGGGCTGCCAAAGAGCGCATTTTTGCAACCCGTTTGTCTTCACGACTACTCTGCACCCACAGCCGCTGCACCTGCCGGGGATTCCTTCGCAGCAAGGTATCAACCGCATGTATGCCGTAGATCAATTCCATGTGCTAATGGTGCCTGCGTGGGGCGCTGTCCAGTAATTTCAGATCAATCTTCTTATCATCCAGATCAACCCGCGCAACCTGAACCTCCACCGAGCCACCTAAGCTGAAACTGCGACCGCTGCGCTCACCTCTCAGGCGCTGCTTCGCATTGTCGTAGTGGTAATAATCGCCGGGCAGGGCGCTGATGTGAACCAGGCCTTCTATATACAGGTCTTTTAATTCCACAAACAAACCAAAACTGGTGACTGCGGCCACCACACCAGCAAATTGCTCACCGATGTGGCTCTGTAAGTACTCGCACTTTAACCAGGCATCCACGTCACGGGTGGCGTCGTCGGCGCGGCGCTCCGTCATTGAACACTGCTCGCCAAACACAGCCATGGCCGCTGTGTCGTAGGGGAAAATGCGCTGCTTCGGAATCGGTGCAGCCGCTGTGCGCAAGACATGTTTACTCGCCTGTTTTGAGCGCACAATATGGCGAATACCGCGGTGCACCAACAAATCGGGATAGCGTCGAATAGGCGATGTGAAATGGGCGTAGGCCTTATAATTAAGGCCAAAATGTCCTTTGTTCTCTGGTTGATACAGCGCCTGGCTGAGCGAACGCAGTAGCATGGTTTGAATCACCTGGGCATCTTGGCGCTCGCTGACTTGCGACAGCAAACCTTGATAATCCAGGGGGGAAGGTTTATCACCGCCGGATAAATCCAGCCCCAATTCACCCAGAAAACTGCGCAGGTTAGCCAGCTTTTCCTCGCTGGGGCCTTCGTGCACCCGATACAGAACAGGCAGCCCGCAATCTTCAAAAAACCGGGCTGTAGCCACGTTGGCACACAACATGCACTCTTCAATCAGTTTATGAGCATCGTTGCGGTGCACCGGCACAATTTCTTCAATCTTGCGCTGCTCGTCAAACACAATCCGTGTTTCAACAGTTTCAAAATCAATGGCGCCGCGACTGTCCCGCGCACCACGCAAAACCCGGTACAACCCGTGCAGTAACTTGAGGTCGGGCACTCGTGCCTTATCAACTCCGATGTGGGCTCCCCGCTCCAACACCTCGCCCACCTGGGTATAAGTCAGGCGTGCATGGGAGTGAATCACCCCTTCATAAAATAAATAACGGGTGAGCTTGCCCACCCTGGAGATGTGCATCTCGCAGATCATCGCCAAACGATCAACGCCGGGCTTTAACGAGCACAAGCCGTTCGACAACGCTTCTGGCAGCATGGGTACAACTTTTTCCGGGAAGTACACGGAATTACCACGCGCCTGGGCCTCTTCGTCCAAAGCCATACCGGGGCGCACATAATGGGCAACGTCTGCGATGGCTACCCGCAAGCGCCAGCCACCACCTTTTTCCTTTGCGCAGTGCACCGCGTCGTCAAAATCGCGGGCATCTTCACCATCAATGGTAACGAAGGGCAGGTCGCGCAAATCTACACGGCCTTTTCTATCCGCTTGCGCAGGTTCGTCGGCCAGGGCGGCGGCCTCTTTCAAGACCTCTTCAGGCCAGGCATGGGGAATACCGTGAGAGCGAATCGCCACATCAATTTCCATGCCGGGGTCCATGTGCTCGCCCAGCACTTCGGTAATCTTGCCCTTGGCACCCAGGTGGCGCGTGGGCCAGGCGGTGATTGCAGCGCAAACCATCTGACCGTGCCGGGCGCTGCGCTTTTCTCTGGGGGGAATCAGTATGTCGTGGTTCAGCCTGGCGTTGTCGGGAATTACCACGCCAATCCCGCTCTCTTCATGGTAGCGGCCCACTACCTCGGTCAAGCCGCGCTTAAGTACCTCGACAATCTTGCCTTCCCTGCGGCCACGCTGATCAGTCCCGGCGATGCTGGCAAGGGCTTCGTCACCATCAAACACCAGCGCCATCTGCCGCGCCGACAAGTATAAGTCGTCTCCACCTTCCAAAGGTTGCAGGAAGCCATAGCCATCGCGATGGCCTATCACGCGGCCGTGAACCAGATCCATCTTGTTTACCAGGCCATAGAAACCCTTGCGATCAACCATTAACTGACCATCGCGCTCCATCGCCCGCAGGCGTTTACGCAGTGCCTCAGTTTGTTGCTCACCAGAGAGTTTAAGCAACTTGCACAGGCGCTTGTAAGCCAGTGGTTTGTCTACCTCAGCCAGTAGCTGCAGAATGTATTCACGACTGGGAATAGGATTGTCGTATTTGTCGGCTTCCCGGTCAGCGTGGGGGTCCATTCGGAGGGGGTTTCCTGTGGGGTTGCATTCTCGAAGCGCCCAGTATACGCGAGGATTATTGACAAAGCTTCGCTGTAAAAGTACAGTCGCGCCCTCTGCCGCATGCGTTTGGTGCCTGCCCGGACGGTGTTGGCCGGGCGGTGTTGTGACAGGCGCTGGGCGCAGTCCAGCAAGCCATTAACAAGTGGAAGTGGTGGAAGTGGTGGAAGTGGCAGAATTGTAGAAATCCGTCCTGTTTTATGCCCAGGTGGTGGAATTGGTAGACACGCTAGCTTCAGGTGCTAGTGCCCGCAAGGGCGTGGAGGTTCAAGTCCTCTTCTGGGCACCATACTGAAAAACACGGCTCTACCCCATTAACGGGGGATGGGCATTCATACGTACACGATTGATTATCCCATCCCACCCACAGTGGGTCAGCACTCTCAACCGATGAGTGTGATAATCATCTTGCCTTTGATGGTACGGGCAAACTCGGCGAGTTGTTTGGTCGGCACAAACGTCCATAGCAGCGACCCATCCTTGCCTTCCTCGATCACCGCCAGGCCCTGCTTGTCTTTATTGCCCCCGAACAGGGCGATAAAGCGGCGGCGGAAGATGCGCTGTTTCTGGCCGGTTGGTGTCGGGCGTTCTGTTTCGGTGAGCCACACTTCCAGCGGGTCGGTCAGGGTTGGCAGGATGTTTCGCGCAGCAGCGGCTGCATCTTTTGCGGTTCTTCAGTAGGCTTAGAATACGGTACCTCAAGCTGCTTATGAGTTTGCAGTGCGAAATCTGTAGTGATACCCTCAAAAAAACGGGGCAGATTGCCAGTGATTGTGTAATCAGGCCCAGAATAAACCAACCCAAATAGACCCAACACAATGAATCGCTTTATCGTTATCTCGCCAGGTGCCGAACAAATTCAAACAGCGGTACAAGAAAAATTTCCGGATGCCCATTACGAGATTATGCCTGGAGTATGGGCGGTAGCAGATGCCAATAAAGTCCCCTCCGACATTGCCGTAATGCTGGACATTGATGGGTCTAATGCTAACGGTAATACGGGCGTGGTGTTTTACGCAGAGGGTTACAATGGTTTTTATCACTCAGCTTTGTGGGAAAAATTGAACCTCTGGGAGCGACTGTGACCGAATTGCCCACCAATGTCAGTCCCATTAGTGCTGGGCGCGATTCTGGTTCAAATGGTGGCGGTGATCATTATGGTGAGCGATTAGCCAGAATTGAAGCCAGGCTGGAATACTTCGCGACCAAGGAAGATATTCAAAGAATAAAGGTTTGGATATTAGCCGGTGTGCTTGGCGGTATGAGCATAACTGCGATGTTGGTATTAGGTGCCGCAAAACTGTTTTTCTCCTGACCCATTCTTCTCGGCGGAGAGTTAAGCCCTGTGTGGTCTACAGCAACCGCACCATCAAAAAACTGACCCCGACACCCATCGTGATAATTGCGCCCAGCGTCAGAGGCAGCCGCCAGGTGACGGTCTGCTTCAAGCCTTCCACAGTGCTCATCAGCGTCTCCAGAGTGCGCATCATTTCTGTTTGCGACATGTATTCACGCTCCATCACCACTTTGATGTCTTCTGGTGATAATTCGTCGCGGTCTTGATAGGGTCCGCTGTAGACAACTTCCGCCGCCTGTTCAAGGGTGTGGAATTCAACCGTGAGAAAAATATCTTTGTGCGGCAGCACAATAGGTTGGGAGTTTATGGGTATAAATGACCGATTGAGTACGATTTTACCAACAGTAGGCGCTTTTAGGCGACCAGGTGAAACGGCTTTCGTGCAAAGGTCTCAAGGTGTTGATATAGTCAACACTGCTGCACACCATGCTTCGCACAACATCGGCCTGCATTTTTCGTGCGCCTGTACATTCAGGACAAAATCATTCACTGCTCTGGGCTAACCCCACGATGTCGGCGGGGGTGATGTCACGCTCGACGCAATAGGCGTTCAACTCATCAATCAAGCGGCAACTGATGCCTGGCTCGGCGTAGTTGGCGGTGCCGACTTGTACCGCTGCCGAGCCCGCCATCATGTATTCCAGTACATCACGCAAGCAGGCAATACCCCCCATGCCGATGATTGGAATACCCACCTGCTGGAATGCTTCATACACCATGCGCACGCCCAAAGGCTTGATCGCAGGGCCAGACAGACCGCCCATTTTCTGTCCCAGCATGGGTGTGTGGCGTTCGACATCAATCACCATGCCGCGAATGGTGTTGATCATAGTAATGATATCGGCGCCGGCGCCTTCCACCCCGCGCGCCACCTCTCCGATATCACCCGCTTCGGGAGACAACTTCACCATTAGCGGTAGCGTGGTCACGGCGCGCACTGCGCCGGTTACCTCTGCCGCAGCAGCACTGGAAACACCAAAGTGCATACCACCCGCATGAACATTGGGGCAGGAAATATTCAGCTCCAAAGCGGCAATACCGTCTACCTCATTGAACCGTGAAGCCAGTTCGACAAAATCTTCGACCGAGGTTGCAAAGGTGTTCACTATCACGGTGACGCCCAAATCGCGTAACTGCGGCATGGTTTGGCTCACAAAGGCATCGATGCCTATATTTGCCAGGCCAATGGAATTCAGCATACCCGCACTGGTCTCGGCAGTACGCGGCGGGACGTTGCCTGGCCGCGGCTCCAGCGAGATACCCTTCACGCTGACGCCACCGAGTTTCGCAACGTCAACAAACCCTGCGTATTCCACCCCATAACCAAAGGTGCCCGAGGCATTGATCAGCGGATTGGCGAGTGTCAGCGGGCCCAGCCTTGTTCGCAAGCGATCACTCATACTGGGTCACTATAGATGTCCCGAGCCGCAAACACCGGCCCGTCGTAGCACACGTATTTGTAAATACCAGCCGCCGTCATCACTGGGCAGCCCTTGCAGGTTCCGATACCGCAAGCCATCGGCGCCTCCAGCGCGACCTGACAGGGGATACCTGCTGCCGCTGATACCTTGGCGACGGCTTGCAGCATTCCGTCGGGGCCGCAGCTATAAACCTGGCTGTCTGAATGTTCTGCCAAAACACGTTTTAAAGGCTGGGTTATCAATCCCTGCTCACCGACCGAACCGTTTTCTGTGGTTACTGTCAACTCTGCGACTTTGGCGATATCTTCGCTCAGGGGCAGCTCGTTCTCGCTGCGAGCACCGTATAAAAATATGGGCTTGCGCCCCTGCGCTGACAACTCGGTCGCCAGAAACAATAGAGGGGCAACGCCGACGCCTCCGGCGACCAGCAGCGGTCGTTTTTTCGGATCAACTTCATAGCCGTTGCCGAGCGGGCCGAACACAACCAGCTCGTCATCTTGCTCCATTGCGGCCAGTCGTTCTGTACCCTGACCTACCGCCTTCACCAATACCGAGCCGGTAGCGCCACTTTCTACCAATGAGAATGCGCGCGGCAAAACGGGGTGGACATTCCAGTCACCGCGAATCATCACAAACTCGCCGGGTTTACCGGGAATAGGCTCAGCGGCGGCGAAGCGCAGCAGGGCGTGGTCAGGGGCTGGATAGAGAACTTCGGAGATTCGGGTGCGCAGGTATTTCATCGCCCGCTATGATAGCACTCATGCTTCCCTACTGGACTCACAAGCAATGCGAATTCTGTTTTTTTTATTGGCACTCTTTACCGGCTCACTGTGTCTTGCCGATGGTTATCGGCAAATGGCTATTGGGGAATTTGGTGAACCGGAAGTACTGCAACTAGACTAGAGCCAGAAGATCCACCATCCTCAACCGCTAAAACAGCACAAAGGAAGAACACTATGGCAACTTATGCACTCACTGGCGGCGCTTCAGGCATCGGCGCCTGCCTGGTTGAAAAGCTCAAAGCGCAAGGCCATCAAACGATCAATGTTGATATCAAGGATGCCGATGTTATCGCAGATTTATCCGATGCAGCACAACGGCAGGCGGCTATTGAACGCATTCTTGACAGTGGCAATGGCCAACTGAACGGATTTATTTCGCTCGCGGGTCTGGGCGGCACCGCTTCCGGCCATCTGGTCACCTCGGTGAATTACTTTGGAACTATCGAATTGATTGAGGGCCTGCGCGGAGCACTGGCCCAAACAGGCGGCGCAATTGTGATGCTGAGTTCAAACTCCGCAGCCATGCCCGTGGACTGCGACTCCTACATGGCAGAGCTATTGGACGGCAACGAACAAGCCGCGCTCAACAACACGGAAGTCACCGAGGGCACGCAGTACATGCTGACTAAGCGCGCACTCGTACACTGGATGCAGCGCAGTGTGATGTCTCTTGGGGAAGAGGGTATTCGCATTAACGCGGTCGCACCCGGGCCGGTACTGACCCCGATGACCGAGCCATTGTTCAACAGCCCCGACTATGCGCCTATTATGCAGCAATTGCTGGACAACACGCCGATAAAGCGAGCCGCTCAACCTGAGGAGGTAGCCGAGGTCATTTTGTTTCTGCTCAGCGATAAAGCCAGCTATGTCGGCGGTTCGGTGCTGTTTGTAGACGGTGGCTACGATGCCAACACACGGCAGGATCACATATAAATGTGTTCCGATAGTGGAGTCGCAATGCGGGCTTTGACCACAGCCTCCAGGGTCTCGCAATCATGGCCCATATAACCTCTGGCTCATGCGGGCTGAACTATCCGGGCCACTCGCGTATTTCTCTTGTATTGCCTCCAGGGCACGCCAGTCCACCTGGAAAACGCCCGGTAAAAGCTATTCGGTTGTCGAAACCCCAGCTCAGCAGCCAGGCGCTTTCCGCCTGCACGCTGCCTGGAGAATAATTGCTCGCAACGGTAGCACCTCACATCAGCGAGCAACTGTCGATAGCTGGTGTTCTCGGCCTGTAGTCGTCGCCGCAAGGTGGAGGTACTCATACCCATGCTGGCGGCGACCTCCCCGGCGGTGAGTTTATCCAGAGGCTGATTCAGGAGAATGCGGAGCACGCGCAAGCGCACGCGCTTCTTGATTGGGTTGGTCATAAGCAGCCCTCTGCTCTGCAAAATGAGTGTGCTGAAGAAAATGGACAAATCCTGCGTCCACTTCCTAAACATAGCGCAAAAAGGAAGTTTGTCTCGGGAAAAGTAACCCAAAACGAGCAAATCACACAATCAGAGAACCTTCGGCTCACTGCGATTGATGTCGATGCTGGCTGCTTCCTTAAAGATTTCATCGCAGACATGTTGCGGCAAACATAGCGAATCAGGCCCCTCGCATCACTCTCCGAACGGATGGCGCAGCACAATCGTTTCAACCCGATCCGGCCCCGTTGAAATTACGTCAATCGGCGCCCCGACAACTTCTTCAATGCGCCGAATATAGGCCTGGGCATTGGCAGGCAGTTCATCCAGAGATTGAGCGCCTGTCGTCGACTCACTCCAACCGGCAATCTCTTCATAGACAGGGACCAGGTCTCGATAGTCATCACTGTCCATCGGGTTTGGCACCGCATCGCCATCGACATTGTGATAACCCATACAGATTCGTATGGTTTCCAGGCCATCCAGTACGTCCAGCTTGGTCAGGCACAATCCGGAGACACTGTTAATCTGTACCGCGTTGCGCAGGGCTACAGCGTCAAACCAACCACAGCGACGCGGACGCCCTGTAGTAGCACCAAATTCATGGCCTCGGCTAGCCAGGTGCTCCCCTGTACTGTCAAACAACTCGGTTGGAAAAGGCCCCGCGCCAACCCGCGTAGTGTACGCCTTGGTGATTCCAAGCACATAGTCCAGATACAGCGGGCCAAAACCACTGCCCGTAGCCGTTCCACCCGCAGTAGTATTTGAAGAGGTCACGAAAGGGTATGTACCGTGGTCTATATCGAGCAGAGAACCCTGAGCGCCCTCAAACATAATGTTGGCGCCTTCTGTACGGTACTGGTGCAACATGCCAGTCACGTCAGCCACCAGCGGCGCTAGCTGCTTTGCCATCTCCAGACATTCCACCAGAGTTGTGTCGTAATCGACGGCCTCTGCACCGTAGTAATGGGTCAGCACAAAGTTGTGATATTCCATCACCAGGGCCAATTTTTCAGCAAACCGCTGCGCATCGAACATATCGCCCAGGCGCAGGCCCCGGCGCGCTGCTTTGTCTTCGTATGCCGGGCCAATACCGCGGCCGGTAGTGCCAATTTTTGCAGCTCCGCGTTTGGCTTCGCGTGCGTGATCCAGGGCGGCATGATGCGGCAGAATAAGGGGGCAAGCCGGGCTGATACGCAAGCGCTCGCGCACCGGTACATCCCTCTCTTCCAGTTCTCTGATTTCTTTGAGCAGAGCCTCCGGGCATACAACCACGCCATTGCCAATCAGGCAGGTGACGTTGTCACGCAACACCCCGGATGGAATCAGGTGCAACACGGTTTTTTTTGCGTCGATCACGAGAGTGTGGCCAGCGTTGTGACCGCCCTGAAAGCGAACCACGACCTGCGCCCGATCGGTTAGCAAATCGACAATCTTGCCCTTGCCTTCATCACCCCACTGGGTACCCAGCACCACTACGCTTTGGTTCATACAATGGACTCGTCAATCTTTCTTAAAGAGGCTTCACCTGCCGTACAACAAGAGGCTTCACCTGCGGTACAACAAGAGGCTTCACCTGTTACACAACAAGAGGCTTCACCTGCCACGCGCCGTCTACTAACTGCAAACTGCGATCACAGCGATCATCTGTTGCACCAGACAATTGACTGATAACGACTTCACCGGCAGCACGCAGCTCCGCAACAATCTGCCAAAGGTTGGCATCGTCTTGCACGGGCGCACTAATGGCGGCGGCAGCTTCGCCCGGAATTGTATCTGCCAAAAGTGCCAACAAGGCTTTCAGGTCCGTATTAAATCCTGTTGCAGGGCGGGCTCGGCCAAAAACTTCTCCCACGTGATCGTAGCGACCACCATTAGCCAAAGCCTGGCCGACCTCAGGCACATAAGCGGCAAAAACCAGGCCGGTGTGATAGTGATAGCCACGCAACTCGCACAGGTCGTAATAGATGTTAATTTGCGGGTAGCGCGCAGCAATCGCTGAGGTCACCTCGCGCAACTGCTGCACCGCTTCTTGTGCATATTCTATGTGGTCTAAAACCGCGATATCACCGTGGGTGTCGGCCAGAGACAAAATCTGCTCACGACACTGGATGTCTGCCACGACCTCCAGAACCTGCCGCAAGTCTTGCATTGATTTGCGCTGCAAGGCATCAAAAACCGCCGTTTCCTGCTCTTCACTCAGGTCGGCTTGCGCTAGCAAACTGCGGTAGATACCAACGTGCCCCAGGTCCAGGGTCACTTCCGATAATCCGGCGGCACTGAGTGTCTCAAGCATCAGCGAAATAACTTCGATATCGGCCTGCAAACTACTGTCGCCATAGAGTTCGGCCCCCAACTTGATAGGCGACCTCGAAACCAATAGGGAGGTTGGACGGGTGTGCAATACGCTGCCAGCGTAGCAAAATCGGCTGACCCCTTCGGCGGGCAGGCTATGCGCATCAATGCGCGCAACCTGGGGGGTTATATCGGCGCGGATACCCATGGTGCGCCCGCTGAGCTGATCGGTTACCCGAAAAGTTAGCAGGTCGATATCACGCCCCAGGCCAATCAATAGTGATTCTGTGAATTCAAGCAGGGGCGGAATCACCAACTGATAACCCCACGCGCTATACAAGTCCAGCAACTGCCTGCGCAACTGCTCTATTTTAGCTGCGGGAACAGGCAGTACTTCCTCAATCCCGTCGGGCAGCAACCAGCGGTCAACTGTGGTCATAAGATTCGCATCCGGTATCAATTGACAAGATACATCAGGACCAGCCCCAGCATCATGCTGACCAAACCCATGCTGCGCATTGTTCGATCATCCAGCCTGGCCATAGAGTCCACCAACTTGCGCCAGCGCCCCGGGGCAATAAACGGCATGATGCCTTCAATCACGAAAACCATCGCTATGGCCACAGCCAGTTGTTGCCACATAATCCAGCCCAGGGTCCATTTTGGACTCTACAAAAACCGCGCACAAAAAACCGTGGAGTCCAACGCTTGCAATTAAACGCAGACCCTCACGGTTGCAGAATGCTAACACAATCCCCGCAGCTAATGGTGGCGAACATTGTGAGAGGATTATCCTGAGACCTTTGCACGAAAGCCATTTCACCTGCATGCTACGTTAAAAACGTACTCAATCGGTCATTTATAAGCATAAACTCCCTCATTCCGTGCGTTTTTGCCTTGCCTGAAAGTGAAATCATCTTCCGTGCAAAGGTCTCATCCTGTTACTTTGTCGCCTTATTGGGCGCCGCTGGAGTCGTTCAAATAGCGAAAGAAGTCGCTACTGGGCTCTACCAGCATGATGTCACCCTTGGACTGAAAGGATTCTCGATAAGCCTTCAAGCTGCGGGTGAATGAGTAAAATTCCTTATCCTGGTTAAATGCCTGCGCATAAGTTCCCGCGGATTGTGCATCTCCCAGACCCCGTATTTCCTCTGCCTGACGATAAGCATTAGCCTTGAGGATAGTGACTTCCCTATCTGCCGACGCACGAATACCTTCAGCCAGCTCTCGGCCCTGAGAGCGGAGTTCGCGAGCTTCTTTTTCTCGTTCGGCGTTCATGCGGCGGAATACTGACTCGCTTACCGCTGGCGGGAGGTCGATTTGCTTAACCCGCACATCAACCACATCCACGCCCAATTCGTTGCGTGCAACATTATTGAGTTTTTCGGTCAATGTGGTCATCAGTAAATCTCGCTCTCCCGATACCACTTCGTGCAAGGAGCGCACGCCAACCTCATTGCGCAATCCGTTATTTATACGCTGGGCCAACAAGCCATTGGCGCGTGTCTCATCACCGCCGGTCGCCGTGTAGTATTTGGCAACATCCGACACACGCCATTTGGCATATGAGTCTACCACCACGGCTTTCTTCTCAAGCGTCAGGAAACGCTCTGGCTGCGCATCCACTGTCAACACCCGCGAGTCGAATCGACGCACATTGTTCACAAACGGAATTTTGGCATGTAATCCAGGCCGTATGTCGGGGTTAACTACCTCACCAAAGCGCAGTAGTACACCGCGCTCGGTTTCCTTAATAATGTAGAGGGAGTTGCCGACAATAAATATGGAGAGCGCAGCAACCAGCACTGCAAAAACACCTTTAACATTCATCTTAACGCCCTCCTCGGCTGTTGGTTCGGGCGGCGCTGTCACGCCTTATTTGCTCAACGACGCGGTCGGTAATCTCGCGTATATCCGCGCTGCCATTGGCTGTCCGAACCGGCGCGCTGCTGCTCTGATTAACGATCTTGTCCAGCGGCAGGTAGAGAACATTGCTGCCGCCATCAACATCAACCATTACTTTGCTGGTGTTGCCCAGCACTTCTTGCACCGCATCCAGATACAGACGCTGGCGAGTGACCTTCGGCGCCTTTTTGTACTCCGCCAACAACTGGCTGAAGCGGCTGGCCTCACCCTCTGCCTCGGCGATAACCTGCTCCTTGTAAGCGTTGGCTTCCTCAATTTGACGCTGTGCAAAACCGCGTGCCTCAGGCACGATTCCATTGGCGTAAGCCTGGGCTTCGTTTTTCAGTCGCTCTTCGTCTTCTCGCGCCTTAATCACATCATCAAAGGCCGCCTGCACTTCCGCCGGTGGTTTGGCATCATCAATATTCACCTTGGAAACCTGAATGCCGGTTTGATAATAATCGAGATAATCTTGCAGACGTTTTTGCACATCAATGGCCAACTGAGTACGACCATCGGTAAGCACATAATCCATGGCGCTACTGCCGACTACATGCCGCAGCGCACTTTCGGTCGCATGCATCAGGCTGCGCTCAGGTGCGCGCACCTTCAACACATAATTCTCGGCATTTTGAATCACATACTGAACTGACAGATTAACCTCGACAATGTTTTCGTCTTCTGTGAGCATCTGCTCGCGGTGAGCTGCGGTATTAACGCGAGTAACATTGACTTTGAAGACTGCATCCAGCAGGGGAGGGTTCCAACGCAATCCGGGCTGAGAGGTCGAGTGGTACTTGCCGAGACGCAATACGACGGCTCGCTCTTGTTCATCAATCTGGTAGACACCAAGCAATGCCCAGACAATCGCGGCAATGAGTAGCAACACCAGCAACAGACCACCCGACACGGCCGCACCAGCACCGCCGCCAGACCCGCCCGAGCCACCGCCAAACAGGCCGCCCAGGCGCTCTTGTATTTTGCGCATCACTTCATCCAGATCAGGTGGTCCCTGATCGCCACCGCCCCAAGGGTCATTGGGCTTTTTGCCGTTTCCACCCGGTTCATTCCAGGCCATAAACCTCTCCCGTATGTATTAATGTGGTTCACTCTAAAAGGCGCGGCAGTCTAACACAAGTACATTCAAACTTGCGCCGCAATAAGGGATTCTTCAGCCACTCCTTCACTCGCTAACAATTTCAGCCAGTCATTCTTAGGCAGCCGAATCAGCAGACGGGCACCACCATCTTCGGCATGATCTTCCCGCTCTACCGCTCCCATTCTGTACAGGCTGGCGCGCAACCGGCCCTGACCCGGTGATACGCTGATCTGTCGCTGAACCATATCTCCACCCAACAGCTCGCCCATCGCCTGCAACAACAGCTCCAGACCCTCTCCGGAATGGGCAGAAAGCCAAACTCGCACAGGCTTGCCCAGATCATCCCTTTCGATACGCGGCGGCTGCTCCAACAGGTCCAATTTGTTGAACACCTCCAGGCGCGGGATATCCAGAGCCTGAATCTCCTCAAGCACACTCTCAACTTCAGCCATATTTTGCAATCGCTCGTCACTGGCGGCATCGACAACGTGCAATAGCAAATCGGCACTGCAAGTCTCCTCCAGCGTGGCGCGAAACGCATCGACCAATTTGTGGGGCAAATGTCGAATGAAGCCTACCGTATCGGCCAGTACGAGCGGCCCACAAGCACCTGCTTCAATGCGCCGCAGGGTCGGGTCCAGGGTGGCAAACAATTGATCCGCAACGTACACATCTGCCTGCGTGAGCGCGTTAAACAAAGTCGATTTACCTGCGTTGGTGTAACCCACCAGTGAACTCGTAGGAATATCTGCGCGGCGGCGGGAGCGCCGTCCCTGCTGTCGCTGTTTTTCGACTTTTGCGAGACGCGCCAGAAACGATTTGATCCGCACGCGCAACAGGCGGCGGTCGGTTTCCAGTTGCGTTTCACCCGGTCCCCGCAGCCCGATACCACCTTTCTGGCGCTCCAGGTGAGTCCAGCCACGCACCAATCGGGTAGACATGTGCTGCAACTGCGCCAACTCTACTTGCAGTTTTCCCTCATGGGTCCGCGCCCGCTGCGCAAAAATATCCAGGATCAAACTCGTGCGGTCTGTAACTCGACACTGCAAACGGGCTTCCAGATTCCGCTCCTGGCTGGGGCTGAGAGAATGATTAAACAGAACAATCTCGGCTTCGTGCAAACGCACATGCTCGGCGATCTCCTCAAGTTTTCCGCTGCCGACAAAGAACCCTGGGTGGGGTGCCTCGCGCCGACCAAATATATAATGCACAGGGTCACCCCCGGCAGACAGCACCAGCTCTTCAAATTCGCGTGGGTCTTCTCGATCCACTTCTGTGGCGAGATTCAGATGAACCAGTATCGCGCGTTCACCTGATTCAGGTCTCTCAAAAAACACGGGGGCCTGTGCTATTAACTGGCAGCTTCCTCTTCGGGAGGACTCTGCATAGGCATGCGCACAACACGCGATGGTACAACCGTTGAAATAGCATGTTTGTAGACCATTTGACTCACGGTGTTCTTCAGCAACACCACAAACTGGTCGAAAGACTCGATCTGACCCTGCAATTTGATGCCATTGACCAGATAGATAGAAACCGGAACACGTTCCTTACGTAAAATATTGAGGTAAGGGTCTTGTAGAGTATGCCCTTTTGACATGATGCTTCTCCTTATAGCCCAATAGCCCAACTGGAGCCGTACAATAGATGAGGTTATTGAGTCAATTTGATCTAAATATTACGCAGCTATACCTCTTTACCTCTTTTGGCCCTGTAGAACTTTTGGCTCTGTAGAACTTTTGGCCCCGTAGAACTTTTGGCTCTGTAGAACTTTTGGCCCCGTAGAACTTTTGGCCCTGTAGAACAGAGGTGTTGCCCCAACCAGTATAGCCCATCTGCAAGCAGCTATATGGTGGCTTGGCCCAGGTATTTCAAGGCTACTTGCAACGGTTTTTCCTGGCTCATTTTAAGATTTTCGGAGCTTTTAGACGCAAAACCCCGCTCATTTGTATAAATCCAGCATAACTGGGGCCAGCCGCGTAACCAAGTTAACTGGCGCTTGGCTAATTGCCGGGTCGCAATAATGCAAAGCTGCCGGGCACGCTTCAAATCACGCTCACCTTGCACGTGGTCCCACATCTGCCGATAGCCCACCGCTCGCATTGATGGCAGGTCCGTATGCAGGTCGCCCCGCTCATACAGGCCGCGAACTTCGCTAACCAATCCCTGTTCGATCATCTGATCCAGTCGCAGCTCAATACGGCGATGCAACTCTTCGCGGTTGGCAGAACAAATGGCTAGCTGGGTTATCTGATACGCATCTGCCAGCACCCTTTTCCCCGATTGAGCCTGGCGCCGATGCCACTCTGTCAGGGTGACACCACTTTGCAAGTACACTTCAAGCGCCCGGCTGATCCGCTGAGAGTGATTGGGGTGAATCCGCCGCGCAGACTCGGGATCAACGTCACTTAACGCAGTGTGCAAATGTGCCCAGGTTTTGGTCGCGGCCTCTTCCTCAAGGTGTTTGCGCAGCTCCAAATCTGCTGCTGGCATATCCGCTATTCCCTCCAGCAGTGCCTTAAAATAAAGCAGGGTTCCGCCAACCAGCAAAGGTGTGCGTCCCGCACTGACGATATCCCGAATGGCTGCCTGGGCATCTTCACAAAATTCCGCTACCGAATAGGGCTCGGCAGGGTCGCGAATGTCTATGAGCCGATGCGGATAGGTTGGCTTGGCACTGCCGATATCCAGCCCTCTGTACACCAGGGCGGAATCAACACTGATCAACTCGCAATCCAGCTCGGCGGCCAGCTCTTGCGCAAGCGCAGTTTTCCCGGACGCAGTGGGACCCATCAGGCAAATGACACGGGGCCTTACCTCACCCGCCATCATCGCCCCCGCATGAATAATTTGTCTAACTCATCGACAGACAGCGCGACCCAGGTCGGACGGCCATGGTTACATTGGCCGGAACGCTCGGTTTCTTCCATATCGCGCAACAGGGCGTTCATCTCGTGGAGCGTTAGCTGCCGATTTGCTCGCACGGAACCATAGCAGGCCATGGTCGATAAAATTTCGTTCATATGCGCCGCGATTCGATCACTGCTGCCGTATTCAAGCAAATCTGAGAGCACGTCGCGCACAAGCTGTTCCAGGTCTGAATCTCGGAGGGCAACAGGAACATCTCGCAAAGTAAGCGCTTCCTCACCTGCGCGCTCTATCTGTATGCCTAACTCAGAAAACACAGCCGCGTAAGTTTCGGCGCAGTCGGCCTCGCGTTGACTCACCGCGATGGCCTGGGGAACCAGTAGTGGCTGCGCCTGTATGCCCTCACCACTGTGTGAAACCTTCATCCGCTCATAGGTAATGCGCTCGTGAGCCGCGTGCATATCGACCAGCACCAGGCCCTCTTTGTTTTGCGCCAGAATATAAATGCCCTGCAATTGCGCCAGGGCGTAACCCAATGGCGGCACATCCTCATCAGCGATGTCGGGCAACTGCGGTGCCGAGGGCGATGTATATAAATTTCGGTAAGCGCCCATGTACTCGCGGACAGTGCCCGGCCCGGCTCTCGCCGAGCCGGGCGCGCCCCAGGCCAAACGCTCTTGCTCCGCCAGCGGCCCTTGCTCCGCCGCCTGCGCGAACCTGTCCCGCTCAAAACCCTGTGGCTGAAAGCGAACAGGCGAGCCACTGGAACCCGGCTCAGAGTCGGCCGCTGTCCTGTCCGCAGGCCGCACATCTGCCAGCGCCCGATGCAAGCCGCGAAAAATAAAATCGTGCACTGTGCGCCCATCGCGAAAACGTACCTCGTGCTTGGTCGGATGGACGTTGACATCAACCAAAGTCGGCTCCAATTCCATATGCAACACGAAAGCCGGGTGGCGGCCGTGATACAAGACATCCCGGTAGGCCTGGCGAATCGCATGCGCTATCAGCTTGTCTTTAATCACTCTGCCATTTACAAAAAAGTACTGTAGATCAGCCTGACTGCGGGAAAACGTCGACAGGCCGACCCAGCCCCATAATTTGAAATCATTGATTTCAGTCTCAATGTAAAGGGCTTGCTCCATAAAGGCCGGGCCACACACTGAGGCGACCCGCCGCTCTCGTTCCGCCTGGGTATTACAGCCGCGCAATTGGTGCACAACACGCTGGTTATGCCGCAAGTTAAATGCCACCTCATAGCGGCTCAAGGCCTGCCGCTTTAGCACCTCTTGCACATGGCTAAATTCGGTTTTCTCGGTGCGCAGAAATTTTCGCCTCGCGGGCGTATTGAAAAACAGGTCGCGCACTTCCACGGTTGTACCACGCGGGTGGGCCGCGGGTTTCACCGCGATGTCCATACCGCGGCCTTCAGATTCAGCGCAACAGCCTGCACCGACATCGCCGGTGTCGTTGGAGATGATGCTCAAACGAGAGACCGAACTGATACTGGCGAGAGCCTCACCCCGAAAGCCGAGGCTGGCAACCTGCTCAAGGTCTTCCATAGACGCTATTTTACTTGTGGCATGACGACTCAAAGACAAAGGCAAATCCTGTTCAGACATACCCAGGCCATCATCTCGCACGCGAATCAGCTTGGTACCACCAGACTCTATATCCACATCGACCCGCCGAGTCTCCGCATCCAGGCTATTTTCAAGCAGCTCTTTGACCACAGAGGCAGGCCGCTCCACGACCTCTCCGGCAGCTATCTGGTTTGCCAGACGCGGGCTTAGCAATTGTATTTTCGACATCAACTGGCGGGGATGGTGAGCTTTTGGCCCACCTTGATCATATTGCCAGACAAATCGTTATTGGAGCGCAACGATGCCAAACTCACATTAAAACGCTGGGCAATTTCAGACAGTGTATCGCCCCGGGAAATCGTGTATTGGCGAGGCTCACCCTGTTGTATAAATGCCAGCAGAGAATCCGCTGGTGGGTGTTCGCTAAGTCGGGAGCGCACGCCGCTATAAATTGCCCGCGCCATCTTGCGCTGATAGGCGCGCGTATTTAGCAGACGGGCTTCGTCCGGGTTTGAGATAAAACCGGTCTCCACCAAAATTGAAGGAATATCTGATTTAAGCACCGCGAAGGCCGCCTGTTCGACCTGCCGCCGATGCAATCTGGAAATCCCGTCCATCTGGGTAAGCACCCGACTGCCCGCATCTCGACTTGCATCCAGGCTGGAAGTCATGGACATGTCAACGAGCACCTGAGCCAATAGATCATCTTTGTCGCTGAGGCTGACGCCTCCCACCAGGTCGGCGGAGTTTTCTCGCTCCGCCAAAAATTTGGCGAAGGTACTTGAGGCGCCGCGCTGCGACAAGGTGTAGACCGAGGACCCTTTGGCTTTGGGGCTACTAAAGGCATCTGCATGAATCGACACAAAGAAATCTGCCTGGTGAGAGAGGGCCAGCTCACGGCGTTTTTTTAGGCTCACATAGTAATCGCCGGTGCGTATAAGCAAGGGCTTGAAACCGGTTTCCTGGTCGAACAGGTATTGCACGTCTTTGGCAATTGACAACACGACGTGCTTTTCACGCAATCGGTTGGGTCCGCTTGCACCGGGGTCTTCACCACCGTGACCAGCATCAATAGCGATTACAATATCGCGCCTGGCGGAGCTACTCACACTCTTTTTAACACTGGGCATCTCGGTGATTCCCGGTGTCAAATCGTAAAGGTCCAGCACCAGGCGATGGCCACGCTTCTGGTTGGCTTTGAGTTTAAGACTGCGCGCTTTAACCGGCTCTTTGAGATCCAAAACAATACGCAAGTCATCGCCAGCGCGGATGCCGTGGCGCAGTTTTTTAATCGGTGTATTGAGAAAATCGAGCTTGTCGAGTTGCGTGGCGAGCGAAGTATCTCGCAAATCAACCACCAACCGGTCTGGCGACTTCAGCGTAATCAGTGTGTGGTCGGGCACAGCACTGAGATCGAAGACCACTCTGGTGTGATCGGGCGCCCGCCACAGGCGCACATCTTGCAACTGCATCGGCCAGGCTGATGGCGCAATGGTTAACAACAGCGCGACGATAACCCGGCGGGTATGTCTGCTCTTCATGCCACTCCCGAACCCCCTGCCTGTGCAGAGTCTATTGCAATTGGCGCACACATGCCTGACCTGACACTGTCTCCGCGTTGATGTGAATACACCGACCATCCCCATTGAGCTCTATCGTAACCACTAAATCCGCCTGGGGCAAAAATCCCGCGCCTCGCTCGGGCCATTCAACCAGCGACAGACAATCTGCATTGAAGTAATCACGAATCCCCATAAATTCAAGCTCCTCTGGGTCTCCCAGGCGATACAGGTCAAAGTGATAAATGGTGGCAGAGGGTAGCTCGTAGGGTTCTACCAGGGTATAGGTGGGGCTTTTCACAGCGCCACGGTGCCCCAGTGTCTGGATGACGCTGCGGGCCAGCGTTGTCTTGCCCATACCCAATTCTCCACGCAGGAACACCACAGCGCCTCTGGGCAAAGCGGGTGCCAGCCTCGCAGCAAAGCGCAGCATAGCCGCTTCATCCGGCACAAAATACTCGCGATGCACCACTGTTTTCAATGCCTCCACTTGTGCAAATCGTCCGCTAGCCCAACAACTCGCGAAGCCGGGGCATCAAATCAGCGGCCAACATGCCCCGCTCACCTTGTTCAGCGGCTAACTCTGCGGCTCGGCCATGCAGGCACGCTGCGAGACGGGTAGCCTGCACCAGTGTCAATCGCTGGGCGAGCAACCCTGCAATGACCCCGGTGAGCACATCACCCATCCCGCCACTGGCCATACCTGGATTGCCATAGTTACTCACACAAACCGAACCATCTTCAGCGGCGATCAGAGTGCCCGCCCCCTTCAACAAAATCACACCGCCATAACGGGATTGCAGCTCCATAACCGCAGCAAATCGGTCCGCTTGCACGGTTCTAATGTCTGCCTGGAGCAGCCGGGCCGCCTCTCCAGGGTGCGGCGTTAACACCCAGTTGTCACGGCGTTTATGTTGGCCCGGTGAGCCTGCTGCCAGCAGGTTCAGCCCGTCTGCATCCAGTACCAGCGGCTTGCCGCTTTCCAGCGCCGCGTATAGCAACTGTTCAGACCAGGTGCTGTTGCCCAAACCCGGACCAATCGCCACAACCGTCGAGGATTCCAGCAACGGCAACAGCTCCTGACCACTGGCAACGCAATGGGCCATCACCTCTGGCCGGCGGGCAATAAACGCTGCAATATGCTCCGCGCGTGTCGCGGCGCTGATCAAACCTGCGCCACAACGGCCAGCCGCTTCGGCTGCCATCACAGCAGCGCCACCCATGCCGTGATCGCCGCCGACAACCAACACCTTGCCGTACCTGCCTTTGTGCGCGGTTTTGAGTCGCCTGGACAAGCCGGGCAACTGCTCATCGAGCTGTAACAACCACGCCTGGCTGTTCACCGCGGCAAAGGTTTCTGGTGGCACGTCTAAATCGGTGTAGTGAATAGTGCCGCAGTAATCCGGTGCGGCGCCGGTGAGCAGGCCCCGCTTAAAGCCAATGAAAGTGACACTGCGGTCAGCTCGCACTGTCGCGCCCAGTGAGGAGCCGGTATCCGAACACAACCCGGAGGGCACATCCAGTGCCAAAACCGGCAGGCCGCTATTGTTAATAAGGTTGATGGCCTCGACGTACTCGGGCCGCACGTCGCCGCTAAGCCCTGTGCCGAGCAGCCCGTCTACAATCACACCCGCAGCCAAATCTGCCACAGGGCTAAACGGACGTATCTCAACACCAGCAGCCAGGGCGCGCTGGCGCGCCAACTGCGCGTCACCCGTGATCTTCGCCGGCTCACCAATTTGATAAACGACAACCGGGATATTGCGCGACAATGCCAACTCGGCGACGACACAGCCATCGCCACCGTTATTGCCGGTACCGCAAAAAACAGACAACCGCTCCGGCGCAGGCCACTCCTCCAACAAGGTTTCCAGTGCCGCTTTGCCGGCCCGACCCATGAGTCGAATACCCGCAATGCCGTGTTCTTCTATGGCGACACGATCCAGCTCTCTGGTTTGCGCTGCTGTATACAGTTGCATGGGGTAAAATTATACCCATGTCAGACTCTCAGCAGTACCAGCATCTCCTCATGCAAATCCAGGACTGGGCCAGGGAACTGGGTTTTCAGCAAGTTGGCATTACTGATGTGGACCTGGGAGAACACCCACAATATCTGGAGCGGTGGCTGGCGGCAGGATATCAGGGTGATATGCACTACATGAGCAAGCACGCTGAACGTCGCTCGCACCCAGAGCAATTGATACCGGGCACCCTGCGAGTGATTTCATTAAGGATGGATTATTGGCAGGATGACACCCAGGCTATTGACGTGCTCCAGAGCAAAGACAGGGCCTACATCTCCCGCTACGCCCTGGGCCGTGACTACCACAAGCTGATTCGCAAGCGCCTGGCACAATTAGCGCAGCGTATCGAAAACGCCTCCGCTGGAGGCCAATATCGGGCCTTTGTAGACAGCGCGCCGGTACTCGAACGCGCCGTGGCAGAAAATGCAGGCCTGGGCTGGATTGCCAAAAACACCATGCTGATAAACCCGCAGGCGGGGTCCTGGTTTTTTCTGGGGGAAATTTATACCGACTTACCGCTGCCGGTTGCTGCGCCACAAACCGACACGCATTGTGGCACCTGCACCGCCTGCCTGGATATCTGCCCCACCTCGGCCTTTGCAGGCCCTAATCAACTCGATGCCCGGCGCTGTATTTCTTATTTAACCATTGAGCATTTCGGCAGCATCGACGAAGAGCTAAGACCGCTGATGGGAAATCGTATTTTTGGCTGCGATGACTGCCAGTTGGTGTGCCCCTGGAACAAATTTGCCCAGGTCACCGCGGAAAATGATTTCAAACCCCGACACGGCCTGGCCGATGTGCAGTTGATCGATTTATTTATGTGGGAAGAAGCTGACTTCCTAAAAAAGACTGAGGGCTCTGCCATTCGCCGAATCGGTTACGAACGCTGGCTGCGCAATCTGGCAGTCGCCCTGGGTAATGCACCGAGCAGCCCGGCAATTATTGCGGCGCTGGAATCCAGAGAAAACCACTCCTCCAGCCTGGTACGAGAACATATTGAGTGGGCACTCAGGCAACACAAACCCTGAAATGCCACACAGACATGCTATAGAAAGCGTGTATCCGCCTTCCCTGCACGAATGAGCCCCCGCTGACTCCAGCAGCAAACGCCGCCCTTAACCAGTAACCCGTAGCCAGTAGCGTTTTAAAGATGATTTGCCCGTGACCGGCAGCCCCCGTGTCTGTTGGTTGATGTACATCTATTTGATAAACGTCTCCCGGTAGTAGCGCAGTTCTTCAATGGATTCCCGGATATCATCCAGGGCAAGGTGTGCCGCCTGCTTGGAGAATCCACCGAGGATTTCCGGACTCCAGCGCTGAGCAAGAATTTTCACTGTGCTCACGTCGAGATTGCGATAGTGGAAATAGACCGCCAGTTCAGGCATATATCTGACCATAAAGCGGCGGTCCTGGCAGATGCTATTACCACACATCGGCGATACACCTGCCGGTACATAGCCCTTTAGAAATTCGATGGTCTTTCTGGTAGCGCTTGCTTCATCATCTTCACTTTCCCGAACTCGCTGCACCAGGCCTGAGCTGTTGTGATGGCTGGTATTCCACTCATCCATTGCCGCCAACCGCTCTTCGCTTTGGTGAATAGCAATGGCTGGACCCTCTGCGAGGGTGCGCAGTTCACTGTCTGTCACAATGGTCGCAATCTCTATCACGACATCGTCATCTGGTTCCAGGCCAGTCATTTCGAGGTCTACCCAGATCAAATTTTGCTCACTAAACATTGGAATCCACCGCCAAAGAGAATCACGCAAGTGTAGCAAAATGAAACACAGGAGCTAATAATGGCTCATGCCCAAACGCAAACTGAACCGGCGCCAATCCTGGCGCATCGAAAAAATTCAGGAAGAGCGCCGCAAGCGCGCAGGAAAACGCGACGCTGCCACAGAAACAGCACCAGGCAGCGGCGAGTTTGGGGCAGAACAGGCGGGATTGGTCACCGCCCACTACGGCACCCAGATCGAAGTTGAGAGCGCCGATGGTCAACGTCAACGCTGCCACCTGCGAGCCAACCTGGACGGTCTGGTGACTGGCGATCAGGTTATATGGTGTACCGGCGCTCCAACCGGAGTGGTCGTCGCCCAGGTACCCAGGGATACCGCGCTGTTGCGACCCGACCCTTACGGCAAACTAAAACCAGTGGCTGCAAATATCGATCAAATAATCATCGTTATCGCGCCGCTGCCAGAACCACACGCGAATCTGATCGACAGATACCTGGTCGCTGCTGAGGCAGTTGCTATTCCTCCGTTAATCCTGCTCAACAAAAGCGACCTGGTTGACAAGAAAAATCAGCACGCTATCGAAGAATTGCTGGCGCCTTATCCCAACCTGGGCTATCCGGTGTTGCAAGCATCGTGCACACAAGAGCAGGGATTGAATCAGCTCATTGAGACACTGGCAGACAGAGTCAGCGTATTTGTGGGTCAGTCTGGTACAGGCAAGTCCTCTCTGGTCAACACGCTGCTACCCGCCGCCAATGCCAGAGTCGATGAATTGTCTGAAGCTCGCGGCAAAGGCACTCACACAACCACCACAGCGGAGTTGTTTCATCTGCCGGAAAGTGGCTCACTGATTGATTCACCGGGAATCCGGGAATTCGGTTTGTGGCACATGGAAAGAGGACAGGTTGAGAATGGCTTTCGCGAGTTTCTGCCGCTATTGGGCCACTGCAAGTTTAGAGACTGCAAGCATGAACAGGAGCCCGATTGCGCGCTTCTGGCCGCTGCTGAATTGGGCCAAATCAGCAATCGACGACTCGCAAGCTACCGCCACATAGTCAGTACTCTGCAAGGCAATAACTATCGGTAAATGCTCGCCGTTTCCCTCTGGCATAAACACAGGATACACTGCTCACTGACACGAAACAGGCGAGCAACGATGCCTCAGTTCCCCCTGCTGCTAGAAGTCGAAAATTTCCATACGGCGCCAAAAGATCAAGTGCTTTTGATTGATGTCAGCAGCCCCGACAACTATGTCAACGGCCATATCCCGGGTGCAATTCATGTGCCTCCGGGAGCACTGCTGTGCGGTGTCGCGCCAGCGCCGGGAAAACTTCCCGATCAAAACCAGCTTCAGCAATTGTGTTCAGCCATTGGCTTAACCAGTGACACCCATGTAGTCGCCTATGACGACGAAGGCGGCGGCTGGGCTGGCCGCATGCTTTGGACTTTAGAAGTTTTGGGCCACAAAAAATACAGCTATCTAAATGGCGGCATCCACGCCTGGCGCGGTGCAGGTTTTGACATTGAAACTGACGTCAGCCAGCCGCAGGCCACGGACTACCAGCCGCAGATTCATTCAGACCCTATTGCCGAGATTGAAGATATTATCCCTCGTTTGAATGACTCTGGCTTTCGCGTATGGGATGCCCGCTCCCCTGAGGAGTACCGCGGCGAGAGGTCCGGTTCTGCTCGCTCGGGGCACATTCCTGGAGCTATCAATATTGATTGGCTTGAATTAATAGACAACCAAAATCACAGCCGCCTGATCGACCTTGAAGTACTCAGAACACACCTGGCCAGGGTTGAGTTGGGGCCAGACAAAGACATCGTTACCCACTGCCAGAGCCACCATCGTTCCTCGCTAAGCTGGTTGGCAATGAAGCTTCTGGACTACCCCTCGGTAAAGGCCTATCACGGTTCCTGGGGAGAATGGGGCAACCGGGAGGACACTCCGGTAGAGGTTTAACATGGGCAAACTCTTCATTATCGTTCAGTACCTGCTGCCCAGGCATTTACTCTCGCGCTTAACCGGCCTGCTGGCAGAAACACGTATCGTCTGGTTAAAGAACGTGCTGATTGGACATTTTGCCAGGCACTTCGATGTGAATATGGCGGAAGCAGCGACAACCAACCCGCTGGCTTATGAAAATTTTAATACATTCTTTACCCGCGCTCTCAAAGACGATGCCAGGCCCATAGCTACAGATGACCATAGCATCGTGTGCCCTGCCGATGGCGCCATCAGTCAATTAGGCAGAATTGAAGCCGGTAGAATTTTTCAGGCAAAGGGACAATATTTCACCACCCGGGAACTACTGGGCGGAGACACGCAGCGGGCCAGCCAATATAAAAATGGTGAATTCAGCACCCTCTATTTGTCGCCCCGTGACTACCATCGCGTACATATGCCCCTCGACGGCACGCTTATCGCTCAGACTTATATTCCGGGAGACCTGTTTTCAGTCAATCAGACTGCCGCTGAAAACGTGCCGCGCCTGTTTGCCCGCAACGAAAGATTAGTGTGCTATTTCGATACCCCGGCGGGAGAGATGGCCCTGGTGATGGTCGGTGCCATGATCGTGGCTGGCATAGACACGGTTTGGTCGGGCCAGATTGCACCGCCTGCGCGAGAGCCGAAAACGGTCGACTTTCAAAAGGCACCTGCCGGAGTCAGCCTGTCAAAGGGCGATGAAATGGGCCGATTTAAGCTCGGTTCAACCGTGATTCTCCTGTTCCCGGAGAATTCCATCAGTTGGAGTGACAGCTACCAAGCGGGCACTGCCACAGTGCTCGGACAGGTACTCGGCAACAGGCTCCCAGCGTAGCAATCATGGCAGGAACAGACGTATCAGAACATCTAGATCCGACAGGCTCCTGGTGGCGTGGCAAGGCGAATAACCGCCAGTGGCAGTCGCTCTGGTTTTTGAGACGCGAGCTATACCGGCCTGCCCCAAATACCACAAACCCTGCCCTGACAGCCCTGAGTTTATGGAACTTCCGGGCTGTTTTTCGCGCTGAGTGCTGACGTTATTACAAGCCCTGAATCTATGGAACTTCCGGGCTGCCTTTCGCGCTGAGTGCTGACGTTATTACAAGCCCTGAATCTATGGAACTTCCGGGCTGCCTTTCGCGCTGAGTGCTGACGTTATTACAAGCCCTGAATCTATGGGACTTCCGGGCTGCTTTTCGCGCTGAGTGCTGACGGTGTTATCGGCATTATGTATGGGACTTCCGGGCTGCCTTTCGCGCTGAGTGCTGTCGGTGTTATCGGCATTGTGTATGGGACTTCCGGGCTGCCTTTTGCGCTGAGTGCTGTCGGTGTTATCGGCATTATGTATGGAACTTCCGGGCTGCTTTTCGCGCTGAGTGCTGTCGGTGTTATCGGCATTGTGTATGGGACTTCCGGGCTGCCTTTCGCGCTGAGTGCTGTCGGTGTTATCTGCATTTGATCGGTTCACAAACTCGCCTGCGGCTCAAACATGCTCACCGAAACATCAAATGCGCTAACACCGCCACAGCGCACTCTTTATGCGCTTCAAAGCAGCCCGGAAGTCCTCTGCCAGGCACCCCGGAAGTCCGCCTCAAAGCACCCCGCAAGTCCTCTACCAGGCCACAGATAAACCGTAGGCGGGCGTGTAAGCCTTGAGGTTTAATCAGGCGAAGCCATAGACGAGCGCAGATTCAGCCTGTGGGCGGGTGGGTAAACCTTGAAGGTTTAATCAGGGCACGGTTGCGAAAGCGGGTGTTTTTGAGGCTTTCCGCGAGGACTGTTTGAATCCGAATTTTTCCTTCAGGAAAAATCGTTGAGTTCCGCAGCGGTCAAAAACACACGCTGAAGCGTGCCCAAACCGCAAGGTTTAGCCAGCCGACCACCTGCCCAAGCCGCAAGGTTTAGCCAGCCGACCACCTGCCCAAGCCGCAAGGTTTAATCAGGCGAAGCCATAGACGAGCGCAGATTCAGCCTGTGGGCGGGTGGGTCAATCTTGAAGGTTTAATCAGGGCACGGTTGCGAAAGCGGGTGTTTTTGAGGCTTTCCGCGAGGACTGTTTGAATCCGAATTTTTCCTTTGGGAAAAATCGTTGAGTTCCGCAGCGGTCAAAAACACCCGCTGAAGCGTGCCCAAACCGCAAGGTTTACCCAGCCGACCACCTGCCCAAGCCGCAAGGTTTACCCAGCCGACCACCTGCCCAAGCCGCAAGGTTTAGCCAGCCGACCACCTGCCCAAGCCGCAAGGTTTAATCAGGCGAAGCCATCGACGAGCCGCAGATTCAGCCTGTGGGCGGGTGGGTAAATCTTGAGGTTTAATCAGGTGAAGCCATCGACGAGCGCAGATTCCCGGTGCTCCATAATGCGGGCATGGCGGGTGGGTAAACCTTGAAGGTTTAATCAGGGCACGGTTGCGCAAGCGGGTGTTTTTGAGGCTTTCCGCGAGGACTGTTTGAATCCGAATTTTTCCTTTAGGAAAAATCGTTGAGTTCCGCAGCGGTCAAAAACACACGCTGAAGCGTGCCCAAACCACAAGGCTTACCCACCTGACCACAGCCAACCCCAGCCAACCCCAGCCAACCCAGCCAACCCAGCCAACCACAGCGCCGACCCAGCCGGCCACAGCCGGCCACAGCCGACAGACTCCTAAAGGTTTTCTTCAGCAAAAGCAGCCAGGCGGCTGCGCTCTATCCCATTGATGTGCATAATACCCGCATGCGGGTAATGCTTGGTTCGCTCCACCAGGTAAGTAAGCCCTGAGGTCAATGGGCTGATGTACTTGTTGTCGATTTGCGCCAGATTTCCCAGCACTACAATTTTAGAGTCAGCGCCAACCCGCGTAATAATCGACTTGAGCTGAAACTGAGTTAAGCCCTGGCTCTCATCAATGATGATATAGGCATTGTTAAAGGAGCGGCCGCGCATAAAATTGAGCGACTTAAACTGAATATTTGCGCGTTCCTTCACGTACTCGATACTGCCGTGGCTGCATTCATCTGAACCGTGCAGTATTTCCAGGTTGTCATCAAAGGCGGCAAGCCATGGTGCCATTTTTTCTTCTTCGGTACCGGGCAAAAATCCGATATCCTCGGCAATGGGTGGCGTAGAGCGGGCAACGATCAACTTGTTATATTTCTTTTGCTCTAAAATCGCGTGCAATCCGTAGGCCAGCGCTATCAGGGTTTTACCAGAACCCGCCGGGCCAGTCAGGACGGTCATATCAACGCTGTCATCACTGATTAATTCCAGCGCCATGGCCTGTTCCAGATTGCGCGGCGCCAAGCCCCAAAAGCGACGGTTCAGCAAATTGTCGCGGCTATCGCAACGCAAATAGGTGTACTTCTGATCCACGCGCTTGACGTAGGCAAAGAAGTCATTGTCGTCATACAAAAACATGTTTGGGTAAACCTGCGGCAACACACCGCAGGGTACCCTGTGCAAAGTACAGTTGCCTTCGCGCAGAGTGTCCACATCCTCAACCATCGCCCAAAAGTCTCCAGCCACATGTTCATAGCCCCTGGCGAGCAAGTCGATATCGTCCAGCACCCTGTCGCGCCGATAGTCTTCTACATTGGCTAAACCCGAGCCTTTGGCCTTTAGCCGCATGTTGATGTCTTTGGTTACCAGGCATACATAGCTGTTCGGATGCTCCGCCTGCAACCGCAGTGCAACATTGATAATTCGGTTATCGTTGGCCTGCTCCTGGGTATCGTTCAAGTAGGGGATATCGCTGTTGTCGGCCAATAGCTGATCCGGATAAATAGACAGGGTACCCAGCACACCCCCCAGTGTTGAGCCGGGAATTTCTACGCCGCCCTGAATTTGTTGTGGGCTCGCCGCCGCAACCACCTTGTCGATCATATTGATCGCTATGCGCGCCTCGCGGCTCACAGTCTTGTCGTGCCTATCCTTAATAGTGTCCAGTTCCTCCAGCACTGTCATGGGTAAAACAATACGGTGTTCGTTAAACGCCGTGACCGAGGTTGGATCATGCAGCAGGACGTTGGTGTCCAGCACATAAAGTTTCTTGGCTGTAGTCATTTCTTTCGGGGTTTTTGCTACGCGCAGTGCGGCGCCTGAGCCCATAGAGCAGTCCTCATGGCAATCATTAAAGTAAGAAATTTGGCGGTAGCTATTCCTGGCGAGGGAAGCCGTTGCCGACTCTGCTCGTCGCAGACGCTACAACCTGTGAAAAACTCCAACAGGCTCAGCGCTATGTGCTGCACCGGTTCATGCTGACCCGGCGACTGGAAAATATTCAATCATGTTTCCCAGAATGGTGCCGATACCACTTGATCTGTGATTCATTATTGAACTGATGTTTGCAAGTGTCAATCAGGGAATGGCCTCCGGGCAGCCACCGCAAGACAGCGCGGCATTTTTTCGCTAGCATGGCGGTTACTGATGTTATTTCGGTTCACCAATGCTCAATCAGGATTCTCTATCCCGGCTTAAAGACTTAAAAGACAAAATGGAGTCGGAGAAAGAACGTGCGGATGCTGTGGTAAAAGGCACTCAATCGCGTTATGGCTTCGCTATTCTGGAAGATGGCCGGGAAATATTTATTCCCCCCGATGAAATGCTCAAGGTCTTTCCCGACGACCGGGTGAAGGTTTGCATTCGCCCGGATAAGGGCAACAGGCTGACTGCGGAAATAGAAAAACTCATCGACTGTCCAATCGGCGAGTTTACCGGCCGCTGCGTGCGCAAAGGCAAAGCGGTGTTTGTTGAGCCGGACCTGGCGAGGCTGAAACGCTGGTTATTCATACCCCCACAGGCTCGCAATGGCGTCAGGGAGGGTGATTACGTTCGCAGCGCGGTTCTGCGACACCCTGTAAAAGACGGCAGGCCTCAGGCCAAAATTCTTGAAATCCTTGGCAATGACGATACGGCGGGTATTGCCAACCTCTATGCTCAGGCCAAATATAATGTGCCCACAACCTGGAGCGAGGAAGCGCTCGCCCAGGCAGACCGGCAGATTCAAAGCATCAATCCACAGCAAGAGCAGCGGCGTCGAGACCTCACCGACCGGGAGTTTATCAGTATTGACGCGGTACGCACGCAAGACATTGACGATGCCCTGTACGCCGAAAGCAGCAACGAGGGCTGGCATCTCTATGTCGCCATTGCCGACCCCACCACTTATATAAAGGCGGGATCAGCGCTGGAAATGGAAATTGCCGGGCGCGGCACCTCCGCTTATTTTCACGGTGACGCCATCCCCATGATGCCCGAAGTGCTGTCCCAGGAGACTTGCGCGCTCGCTGAAGACCAGATTCGTCCAGCACTGGTTTGTAAAATTGATGTTAGCGACGCAGGGGTTGTTGGTAACTTTGAATTTATTGAGGCGGTCGTCAGGTCTCGAGCCAAACTCAGTTACGTTGCTGTAGACCGTTATCTGGCGGGCAATTACGATGAGCTTATGAGTCACGCCACACCACTTGAGGCATTGTATCAGGTGTATCGGGCACTCAGAGCCAACCGCGAAGCCGCTGAACTGGTCATGGAAGACCGCACCGAATTTCGCTGGATTATGAATGGGCAAAAGCGCATTGATCACATAGAGCCGCAGGAGAAGCTGCTGTCGCAGAAGCTGGTAGAGGAGTGCATGGTTGCGGCTAATCGCTGCGGTGCGCGCTTCCTGCAAGAGCATAACTGTACAGGGCCATTTATTGGTCACAGCGGTTTTCGTACTGACCTCCGCAAAGAGACAAAGAAATTTCTAACCCGTTTTTTACCTGAGCATATAGATACGGACCTCTCCGTTGTCGAAAACTACCGCACGATCATGCGAGCACTGGTTGAAAGGAGCGGCCGTGTACCGCTGCGGGCCATGGTCAACCGACTGCTGGCGCGGGCTGAAATCAGCACCAAAGCGCAAGCGCACATGGGCATGGCGCTACCCTGCTACAGTCACTGCACCTCGCCACTTCGCAAATACACGGACTACCTGTCGCACCGACAAATTAAGAAGGCCCTGCACGAAGAGCCTGCCGATCAGCTAAATCCCGAGCAGCTTCAGGAGCTGGCAGCGCATATTCAGCGGGCCAGGGATGCCAGTGCAAGTGCTGAGCAATGGCTTAAGTGTGACTACCTGCAAGACAAAATTGGCACCGAGTATCAGGCCATCATCAGCCATATGACCAGCAGTGGCTTTAATGTTCGACTCACAGAGAACGGGATAGAAGGCCCTGTGGACTTGCGCAAAGACCCTGAGAAATTCAGCTTTGATCGCTGGACAGCGCAACTGAGCAGCCCTACACGTCAGTTCTCTCTGCAATCAGAAATCCGGGTAAAACTTGTCAAGGCAGACCTTCATAAAAGAGAAATTCTGTTCGCTCCGGTTGCAACAGAATCAGCGCAAGACCCAGTCAGGGAGGCAAAAACGCTTTAATAATCCGCGTGTCCCGGAGTCCGGGGAAATGGAATCGCATCGCGTATATTGTCCATACCAGTGATGTAGTTCAGCAGGCGTTCAAACCCCAATCCAAAGCCAGCATGTGGAACCGTGCCGTACTTACGCAAATCTCTATACCACTCCAGCTCACCGACAAGCCCACTTTCAGCCATACGCGCATCCAGCACATCGAGGCGCTCCTCGCGCTGGCTGCCACCCACAATTTCACCAATCCCGGGTGCCAATACGTCCATCGCCGCAACCGTTTTTTCGTCGTCATTAAGGCGCATATAAAAAGCCTTAATCTCTTTGGGATAATTCATCACAATCACCGGGCGTCCCACATGGGTCTCGGCCAAATAGCGCTCATGCTCGGATTGCAAATCGACCCCCCAGAGCACAGGAAATTCAAATTCCCCGGCGCAATTTTGCAGTATATTGACAGCTTCGCTGTAGTCCATGCGCTCAAAACGCGCATCGATGACTGTGCGCATTCGATTGATCACTTCGGAGTCAATGCGCTGCTCAAAAAACGCCATGTCGTCTTCGCGTGCGTCCAGCACCTGCTGAAAAACCGTCTTGAGCAAATTCTCAGCGAGGTCCGCGTTGTCAGCTAAATTTGCGAAAGCAATTTCTGGCTCCACCATCCAGAATTCTGCCAGGTGTCGGCTGGTGTTGGAGTTCTCGGCTCGAAAGGTTGGTCCAAACGTGTAGACCTTGCTCATCGCCAGACAGTAGGCTTCCGCATTAAGCTGGCCAGAAACGGTCAAAAAAGATTCAGTGCCAAAAAAATCTTCGCTGTAGTCAATTCCGCCCTCATCTCTCCTCGGCAGGTTTTGCATATCCAGCGTGCTGACCCGAAACAATTCTCCGGCGCCTTCGCAATCACTCGCTGTGATAATTGGAGTACTAATCCAGTGAAAGCCCTGTTGATAAAAATAGTTGTGGATGGTGTTCGCCAGGGTGGTTCGCACACGGGTAATGGCGCCAAAACTGTTTGTCCGCGGCCGCAAATGCGCAACGGTGCGCAGGTACTCAAACGTGTGCCGTTTTTTGGCAATTGGATATGACTCAGCGTCCTCTACCAGGCCAATAATCTCGACCCTCGCAGCCTGGATTTCAACCGACTGCCCCCTGCCTTCGCTCTCCACCAGTTCACCGGTTACCACAACCGAGCAACCCGTTGTCAGGGCCAGCACTTCACTCTCGTAGTTCTCCAGCCCGGCGGGAACCACAGCCTGAATTGCGTCAAAGCAACTGCCATCGTGCACAGCCAGAAAAGAGATTCCTGCTTTTGAGTCGCGTTTACTGCGCAGCCAGCCGCGCACCGTCACCAGTGAGCCGGTAGAAATTTCGCCCCGCAACAGGACGGACACATCATGGATAGACATACTGAGACCTTTCCGTTCAAATTAACGCCCGCTATAACGTCGTCCGCTGTCATACAGACACCCGGTGATTCACTCATAGTTCTAACCTGACTCTGGGAGTCCGTCGAGCTTAACACGGTGCTACTGATGTGTTACTAACAAAACCGGACAATTCAGTTGACAACCGACTCAGGGCAGGTACGCTTAAAGAGACGCTGTAATGGCGTGAGCGATATTTTGGTCTATGCTGAGCGCATAGATGCCAAGAGAATAGAGACTAAGAGACTAATAAGAGACCTCTGCATAACGTAGCGAGTGAAGCCAAGTCGAGGCAAAAAAAGGCGCAAAAGCGGAGTTTACTGGTGTAAATGAGCATTTTAAGCCTTTTTTAACGATGGATTGGCAAGTGTAGTCGTTATGCTGAGGTCTCAATAAGTTACTAAAAAGGTAATAAAAAAGTAAAAAGGATAGCAGCATGAATCACCCATCCCGTGTCACCCCCCCCCCCCACATTGGTCAAACATCATGTTAGGCGCCATCACAGGCGCGGGCAGGCTGCTCGGTGCAGCGTTGCTGGTTATGTTGTTTGCGGCGCAGTGGGCTAACGCGCAGACTGATCTGACCTTGTCCATCGAAGGCCCCGCAGGGCCGGTGGACGAGGGCGAGGTGGCCACTTTCACGGTAACCTTGTCGGGTTCGCCCGGGGAGGAGGTGGTGGTGGGGTATATCGCCTCGACGGCGAGCGGTGACTCGGCGTCGATAGTCGACTTCGCGACCGGGTCGGGGAATTTGACCTTCGCGGCGGGTGCCAGTGGCGGTGACTTGATGCAGGAGATCACGGTCATGGTGCGCGACGATACGCTGTCAGAGGCGGACGAGACCTTCACGGTGCGGTTGCGCACCACGCCGGCTAACCCGTTGCCGACGGGCGTGATTCTGGACCCGGCGGCCACCAGCGCCCAGGCGACTATCACCGACCAGAGTGATCCGATAATGGTGACCATCGCGGCGCCCGATGCCGAGGTCGCCGAGGGCGAGAATGCGGTGTTCACTGTGACCTTGTCGGGCTCGCCGGGGACGCGGGTGGTGCTGAACTACGAGGCCACGGTGAGTGCTGGGAGCGGCGACACGGCCAGCGCAGATGATTTCACGGCCACCAGCGGCACGCTGACCTTCCTGGCGGGTGCGCCGGCAAGGAACTGGGTGCAAACGGTTGAAGTGCCAGTGCGCGATGATAATGCGGTTGAGGGCTCAGAGACTTTCTCGGTGCTGTTCAGGAGCGCCGCGGGTTCGTCGGGCTTCACCATTTCGGGGGACAACGACCCCCAGGCGACCATCGCAGCGAGCGATGCCTTGACCATCTCCATCCAGGGGCCCGACGAGGCTGTGCAGGAGGGCGAAGATGCGGTCTTCATTGTGAGCGTGTCGCGTTTGCCGGAAAATAACCTGAGTGTGCAGTACGGCACCTCGCTGACGACGGGCAACGACGCGGCCCAGCAGACCGATTTCACGGAGACCCGTAATCAGCTGATGTTCTCAAGACAAGCCGGAAGTCCCTTGACCCAGGAGATCCGAATTCCAGTGACCCAGGATACCCTGGTAGAGGGCAACGAGACCTTTGCGGTGACCTTGTCGGAACCTCTCGGGATCCCGTTTCCAGCGGGCGTGGTGCTGGGCACGGCGACGGCTCAGGCGACCATCGCAGCCACCAACCCGCCGATTCTCAGCCTGTCCATCGAAGGCCCTGCAAACGATGTCAGCGAGGGCCAGCTCGCCGAATTCACCGTGACCCTGTCGGGTTCTCCCGAGGTGCCGGTGGTGGTGAATTATGCCGCCACGGCGGAGGCGGGCGATACGGCGACGGTGGGGGGCGCTCTCACCGACATCACCGCCAACAGCGGCACGCTGCGCTTCGCGGCGTTTGCGAGCGGGGATGATCTGACGCAAACGGTGCGGGTTCTGGTGACAGACGATGCGCTGATCGAGGGCGATGAGACCTTTACCGTGACCTTGAGCGAGGACACTGTAGACAACCCGTTTCCGATTGGGGTTAGCCTGGATTCGACCGCCACCAGCGCCCGGACGACCATCGCGGCCAGCGATCCGGTGCTGATTTCGATAACAGGCCCCGACGCCCCGGTTACCGAGGGCGACGACGCGATCATCACGATAACCCTGTCGGCTTCTCCCTCGGAAGCAGTGGGATTCATCGTTAGCGCCAGTATGAGGCCGGGCGATACGGCGACGGCTATCCTCGATTTCAGCGGCGGCGGCATAGCATTCTTCGCGGCGAACGCCACCGGTGCGGCTCTGAGCCAGGAGTTCGTGATAGGGACGGTAGACGACAGCGCGGTCGAGGGCGATGAGACCTTCACAGCGCACGGGACCCTGAGCTCTCTGGCCTTCCCGGCCGGCGTCGCCATGCTGAACCCGGCGGCCAGCAGCGTCCGGGTGACCATCGCGGACAACGATCAGACGACCAATCCTCCGATAACCATAGCGATTGCGCCCCCGGATACCCCGGTTGCCGAGGGCGACAACGCGAACTTCCGCGTAACCCTGTCCGGCTCTCCCGATGCCGAGGTGACGGTGGATGTCATCAGCGCGATGGTTGGAAATGACACGGCCACGGCGGATGATGATTTCGCTACCGCGCCCGTTACGCTAACCTTCGCTGCGGGTGCGAGCGGCGCTGACCTGACCCAGACTGCCGCGGTTGCGGTGCAAGATGATGCGCTGCCGGAGGATGTCGAGACCTTCACGGCGACCTTGACCGAGAACGCTGCCAGCCCGTTGCCGGCGAGCGCCACCCTGAATCCCACGGCCCTGAGTGCGCGGGCGACCATCGCCGCCAGCGATGTGGTAACGGTGGGGGTTAGCGGCCCCAGCGCCGAGGTTGACGAGGGGGATGATGCAGTCTTCAGCGTAACCCTGTCCGGCTCTCCCGATGCCCAGGTGGTGGTGGATTACGCCACCGCTGTGGAATCCACCGGCACCGGCTTGGCGGATGATTTCACCGCCACCAGCGGCACGCTGACCTTCGCCGCCAACGCCAGCGGCGCGGCCCTGACCCAGGAAATCCGGGTGCCGACCACGGACGATACCCGCGCTGAGCGCGCCGAGACTTTTACGCTGAACCTGTTCCCGAATCCCCTTAACCCGTTGCCGACCGGGGTCATCCTGGATTCGACCGCCACGAGCGCCCAGGCGACCATCGCAGCGAGTGACGGGGAAGTCGTGCTGCTGTCCATCCAGGGGCCCGCCGCCAGCGTCACCGAGGGCGATGACGCCACCTTCACCATCGCCCTGTCCGGCGCGCCCGGCGCGCCGATAGCGCTGACTTACCAGACCGAGATCTTGCCGACTGACACGGCGGTGGCCGGCGATTTCACCCCTACCACGGGCATGCTGACCTTCGCGGAAAACGCCAGCGGCGCGGCCCTGAGCCGGGAAATCACGGTGCCGACCATTGACGATACCGCGCGCGAGGGCGACGAGACCTTTACGCTGTCCCTGACCTTGGGCGCATTTCTGCCGGACGGCGTGTTCCTGGAAAACGACGCCTTCACCGCCCAGGCGACCATCGCAGCCAACGACCAGACCGCAGAGATATCCATCGCCGGCCCCGCCAACTCGGTGGCCGAAAACAGCGAGGCCATCTTCACCGTAACGCTGTCGAGTTCTCCCAGTGAAGAGGTGGTGGTGGATTTTTTCACCTCGGTGGAGAGCGATGACACGGCCACCGCCGGGGTCGACTTCGAGAGCGTAACCAGCATCAATAGCGGCATAAATAATAGCCTGGTATTCCTGGCGGATGTAACCGGCGCTGACCTGACCCGGCAGATCGCGGTTCGTGTGCACGCCGATACTGATACCACAGAGGGCGATGAGACCTTTTCGGTGACGCTGGTGGAAAGTACCTCGCACCCGTTGCCAGCGAGCGCGGTGCTGGGCACAGCGATCGCCAAGGCGACCATCGCCGCAGCCGCGAGGCCGAATATCAGCATTCAGAATTCCGCGGACAGAATAGCGGTCATTGGTCTTCCCATCGACCCGGTGAGGATTGTTTCATCCGGGGGTGCTGTGGATAGTTTCAGCATCAGCCCGACCATCGGCGATGGCCTGTCCTTCGACACCGCCACCGGCAGCATCTCCGGCACTTACACCCGCGTGCCGAGTAATACGCCTGCCACCGTTACCTACACCATCACCGCCACCAACAGCGCCGGCACGGATACCGCGACCGTTACCTTCCGCAATACTATCCCGCTCGCCGAGGCCGGGCCGGATCAGTCCGGTGTGAGCGCGGGCGCGAGCGTGACTCTGGACGGCGTGGGGAGTTCCGATCCCGAGAGCGATGCCTTAACTTATTGCTGGACCCAGAGCGCAGGCGCTGAACCGGAGGTTACCCTGACCCCGGCGTGCGACTTGACGGGCGGCACTACCACGCTCAATGCTAGCCCTAGTGCGGAATTTGTAATGCCGACCTTAACCACCAGCACCGACTCCGCGCTGGAATTCATCCTGACTGTGGCGGATGTAAACGGCAACCGGTCATTAGGGGACAGCCTCCGCATCAGCACACACGACGCGCCCACAGCGGATGCCGGGCCGGATCAGTCCGTGGCCGAGGGCGATACGGTCACCCTGGACGGCAGCGCCAGCCGTGATGGCCAGAACGGCACAGCGCTGGAGTATTCGTGGCGGCAAATATCCGTAGCAGGCGACACGCCCGTTCAACTGCGCGAAGGCGGTGTTATCGTGGAGGGGACGGACATGCCCACGCCACCGTTCACCGCTGCGCCGACTTTTGAGGTGCCGGAGGAGGTTTTGATTGCCGACGCCGAACTGCGCTTCGAGCTGGTGGTAACCGATTCCGCCAGCGGTCTGGTTTCATCCGCTGATCGCGTCTCCATCAACGTGACCGGCGTGGTGGATGACCCGCCTGTTGCCAATGCCGGGGCGGATCAGACGGATGTGCTGGTGGGTGCGACCGTAACCTTGTTCGGTCGTGGCAGTTCTGATGAAGGTGAACTGGGTTATCTGTGGGTGCCGCCGTCGGTAGGCGGCGTGCCGATTCCGCTGAGCGACAACGCGGCTGCCAACCCGACCTTTGTCATGCCGGAGGGCAGTGAGACCCTGACATTCACCCTGTTTGTATTAGATTCGGCCGACCAGAGCGATTCGGACACGGTCGACATCAGCCCCGTCACCAGCCAGGCAAGGTTCACCGACACAGTGGCCGACACGGTCTACTTCACGGGCCTTCCCGCCGAAACCGTCCTGCCCGAAGCCACTGGCGGCGATCCAAATGAGCTGGATTACACCCTGGCCAGATCCTCGGATCTCGCATCGCCCTCGACTAATTTGCCGGCCGGAATGAGCTATATGACGCTGATCCGATCTATCGTCGGCACGCCGACCACTAACACCGCCACCGCCGAGTATAGTTACTTCGTCGTCGGTGCATCTGGCAGGATCGACTCGCTGACATTCAACATCACCGTCACCGATTCCATCATCACGGGCATGCCTTTTGTGGGCGCTGTGCTGACCGCAGACATTGATATAGATAATGTTCTCCGCGCGGCGCTCCCGCTCACCTACCAATGGATGGCGGATGGCGTTGACATTAGCGGAGCGACCTCCCGCACCTACACGCCGACCCCGAGTGATGCGGGCAAGCGGATAAGCGTAGCAATCGACTACACCGGATCCACCCAAGCCTTAGTGAGCGCGTCCACGGAAATGGTGACGGCGGCCCCGGAGACGATTTCCATTGCGGGCCCCAGCGCTTCGGTTGATGAGGGCGATCCCGCGATCTTCACGGTAACCCTGTCGGGTTCGCCGGGGTCGGAAGTGGTGGTGAACTATGCCGCCTCGGTGGAAACTGGCGACACGGCGCTGGCAAACGATTTCACCGCTACCAGCGGCATGCTGACCTTCGCGGCGAGCGCGAGCGGGACTGACCTGAGCCAAACCTTCCCGGTGCCGGTAACCGACGATAGCCTGCCGGAAGGCGACGAAACCTTCACGGCAACCTTGAGCGCGCCCGGCGGGGGCTTCCCGTCCGGGGTCACCCTGGACTCCTCGGCCACCAGCGCCCAGGCGACCATCGCGGCCAACGATGCGCCAGCGGTTATGGTTTCCATTGCGGGCCCCAGCGCTTCGGTCGATGAGGGCGATCCCGCCACCTTCACCGTGACCCTGTCGGCTTCTCCGGGGTCGGAAGTCGTGGTGAACTACGCCGCCTCGGTGGAAACCGGCGACACGGCGCTGGCAAACGATTTCACCGCTACCAGCGACACGCTGACCTTCGCGGCGAACGCGAGCGGGGGCGACCTGAGCCAGACCTTCAGCGTGCCGACGACGGACGATAGCGATACCGAGGGCGAAGAGACCTTTACCGTGACCTTGAGCGCGCCCAGCGGGGGCTTCCCGTCCGGGGTCACCCTGGACTCCTCGGCCACCAGCACCCAGGCGACCATCGCGGCCAACGATGCGCCTGATCCTGGCCCTGCCCCTGGTCCTGGCCCCGCTCCTGCCCCGGCCGCCCCTGTTGCTAATGCCGGACAGCCCCAGACCGTCACCGAGGGCGCAACCGTCACTTTGAATGGCAGCGCGACTGACCCGGACAGCGACGCAGCTGACCTCAGCTACGCCTGGACTCAAACCAGCGGCCAGGAAGTCACCCTGAGCGGAGCCGACAGCCCCAGCCCCAGCTTTACCGCGCCAACGGGCCTGAGTGCCGATGCGGTGCTGGGCTTTAGCCTGACCGTGAGTGATGGCAGCCTCTCGGCCAGCGCCAGCGTGAATGTCACCGTCACCAACGTCAATGATGCCCCCAGCGCCGATGCTGGCACAGACCAGACTGTCGATGAGGGTGCAACCGTCACCCTGAGTGGCAGCGGCACGGACCCCGACACAGGCGATAGCCTCAGCTACACCTGGACTCAAACCAGCGGTCAGGACGTCACCTTGAGCGGAGCCGACAGCCCCAGCGCCAGCTTTACCGCGCCGACGGAACTGGGCGTTGATGCAGTGCTGGGCTTTAGCCTGACCGTGAGTGATGGCCGCCTCTCGGCCAGCGCCAGCGTGACTGTTACCGTCACTGCGGCCAACGATGCCCCCAGTGCCGATGCCGGCGCAGACCAGAGCGTCGATGAAGGCGCAGCCGTTACGCTGAGTGGCAGCGGCACGGACCCCGACCCAGGCGATACCGAGTCTCTCAGCTACGCCTGGACCCAGACCGGCGGCCCAACGGTTAGCTTGAGCAGAGCCAACAGCGCCAGCCCCAGCTTTACCGCGCCGAACGCCCTGGATACCGATACGGTGTTGACGTTCAGGTTAACGGTCACCGACCCACGCGGCGCCAGCGGCAGCGACAGCGTGCAAGTCACCGTCGAAACCAATGTGGCCGCACGCCAGCAAGCCCTGGAGCTTAATCTGGCGGCCTTTGGTCGCAGCGTGGCTGCCAGTGCCGTAGATGCGATTGGCGAGCGCCTCAAACCAGCCTCAGCCGGGCCGCAGACAAGCACCGTCAGCGGCTTGTCACTGGCCGCCTGTCTGTCCAGCATCACCAACCTGATCTCGGCTGATACCGTCACTGCCAACTCCGACAGCACCGCCGACAGTGCCGACAGCACAACGACTGCCGACAGCACAGTTAGTACCAACACAGCCAGTGCCAACACCGTTCGTGCCAGCACCGCCACTGTCCACACGGCTGGGCTGGGTGATCTGGGCAGCTCAGGCGATTTGGGCAGCACGGGCAACTTGGGCGACAGCATGGGCGGACTGAACCGCGCCAGCGCTGACCGCCAGAGCGATAACCCGGTCGGCAATGCCTGCCAACTGCCGGACCGGGAGCAGTTGGCTCGCAGCGCCTTTGTGATCCCCCTCGGCCTGAGCCAGAACTTGAGCCAGAACTTGAACGAAAACGACTCAACGGCTGAGCCGTCCGCCCAGTGGAGCCTGTGGGGACGGGGTGACTTCAGCCACTTTGAGGGCAGCCCCCAGTCTGACTTTGACCTGGATGGCGAGGTGGTCTCAGGGTATCTGGGCCTCGACTACCGGCTTGAGACAGGCGCCCTGGTGGGCGTGGCACTGAGCCACAGCAGCGGCGAGACCGACTACCGCAGCGGCGAGACCGACGGCGAGCTTGAGACCGACCTGAGCAGCGTGTATCCCTACGGTTACTGGTCGCCCAGGGACGGGCTGGGCCTGTGGGGACTCCTCGGTATTGGCCAGGGGGATGCCACCCTGAGCCACGGCGCCACCACCTTTGAGACCGACCTGGATATGCGCCTGGGGGCCCTGGGCCTGCGCCAGGCCCTGCACTCAACCGGCGAGTTTGAGCTGGCCCTCAAGGCCGACGCCTTTATTGTCGAGCTGGAATCAGAAGACGTACCCGGACTGCCCGAGGTGACCGCGCAGGCGCGGCGGGCGCGGTTGCTGCTGGAGGCCAGCCGCCACTGGCAGGTACAGCCAGAGGCCCGTTTAAGCACCAGCCTGGAATTAGGCGTGCGGGTCGACGGGGGTGATGCCGAAGAAGGCGAAGGCGCCGAAGTGGGTGTCGGGCTGGAGTATGCCAATGGCCGCGGCCTGAGCACCGCGCTGCGCGCCCACGGGCTGCTGGCCCACAAAGAGAGTGATTTTGAAGCCTGGGGAGCGAGCCTGACCGTGCAGTTAGACCCAGGGGTATCCGGTCAAGGTCTGGCGCTGACCCTGACCCCCGTGTGGGGACAGGACTCAGGCGGCGGAGCACAAGCCCTGTGGGAGAGCGAGCGGGCCCTGCAAGACAGCGGGCTGGCGCAGCGACCCACCGCGCGGCTGGAGCTGAACCTGAGCTACGGACTGGTTCAGTCAGACCGACTCACCCGGCTGCGACCCTTTGCCCAGTTGGAGATGGCCGGTGGGTTGGCAAGAAAACTGCGGCTGGGAATGCAGCTAGAGCGTCCCGACGGGCTGGAGCTGGAAGTCTTCGCCGGCCGCAACGCCAGTGAACAGCGCGCCCCGGAACACCTGCTGGGCCTGAGCGGACGGCTGCATTTTTAAGCTCAGGCTGTTCGGTTAGGGCCAGGGCAGGTGGGTCAATCTTGAGGTTTAATCAGGCGAAGCCATAGACGAGCGCAGATTCAGCCTGTGGGCGGGTGGTAAACCTTGAAGGTTTAATCAGGGCACGGTTGCGCAAGCGGGTGTTTTTGAGGCTTTCCGCGAGGACTGTTTGAATCCGAATTTTTCCTTTGGGAAAAATCGTTGAGTTCCGCAGCGGTCAAAAACACACGCTAAAGCGTGCCCAAACCGCGAGGTTTAACCAGCCGACCAAACCCGCCCCGCAGTTATCCCCCTCTCGGGGTACTGTTCCACAGAGCACTGTTCTTCGGGCAGCTATTCTTCGGGGTACTGTGAAAACCGGACAGTTTATGCGTGACTAACAAATCGTCGCTGAGGGTGCCAGATCAAGTGCTCCAGAAAAGCACCGCCGATTGAAGCGCGATACATGTACAATAAAGCTTTGCATACGGAGAACGTGACATGGGTCGAAAATCGCTGACCAATGCCAACTACCTTAGCTTTTCAACATTCAGGAAATCGGGCGCTGAAGTGACAACTCCGGTCTGGTTCGCCGAACAGGACGAGCAGTTTTATATTTTTTCAGCAAACAACGCTGGCAAGGTGAAACGCTTGCGCAACTCGGGGAAGTCCCGCGTTGCCGCCTGCACTGTGAGTGGCAGGATCACTGGCGACTGGGTTGATGCTGACGCTGAATTACTGAGCGAGCCCGCCGACATCAAGCAGGCACTGGCTGCATTGCGAGGCAAATACGGCTGGCAAATGCGGATTACCGACTGCCTGTCGACCTTGACCGGGAAAATAAATAGTCGCGCCTATATCCGCGTAAAACCTGCTTAAACGGATCGTGAACGCACTGCCAGCAATCCCGCTGCTCCTAGAGTAAACGCGCAACAGTCGGCTCTGCCATTCGGTCCAGTAGCGCCTGATACGTCTTTCTCTCCGTCACCAGTTGGGCATTTGCCACAGCCTGACGAAGGTACTCCGCCGCCAAAGTCGGCTGGCCCTGCTCAAGGTGGAGCAATCCCAGGCGATAGTAGAGTTCAGCATCATCTTGCTTGCGTTTTATTGCAGCGAGGAAGTGTCCAGTCGCTGCCTCCAAATCACCTGCCTGTTCGGCGCTATCTCCCAGATAAGCATGATAGTAGGGGTTGCGATCACGATGCTTAAGTATCTGTTGTTCCCAAAAATTTGCCTGCTCGCTCTCTCCGCGCCGGGTGTGCAATACCATCAGGTTATTCATCGCCGATGGTGATTCAGGTGACAGTTTCAACGCAGCTTCATAGGCCCGTTGGCTTGCGGCATCGTTCCCGGCTCGCGAGTATATCGCGCCGAGGTTAATCCAGAGAAAATCAGTATCAGGGCTATAGCGAAGCGCATTCACCGAGTGCTGATAGGCGGGTTCCAGATCGTCTTTAAACAGGTGGGCCATGGCCAAATTATTGTGATGCAGACTCAGCGCTTCGAGGTCAGAAATAATTCGTTTGGACGACACCTTGGCACGCGATACTGGATCAATATCGACCATATAACGCTGACGGGAATTCAGGCGCACCAACACATTGACATGCTGTCGCAAAGCAACGTGAGTCCCGTGTCGGCTCCATTCTGGCCGCAGATTCAACAGGTGATAATTGGCATCCAGCCCGGCGTAACGGGCCATAGCGACAAACAAATGGGCGTAACTCAGGCAGTTGGCCGTGCCGCGACTGAAAACCTCTGCGGCGGTTCCGTCTGCTACGGAACTGTAGTCCATATCTAACAGCGCGCTACTGCGCAGTGCGCTGTGAAGCGCATTCAACTTTTGTCTGGGGTGCCGTGTTGAGCTGACATAGCGATCGACAAAATCACGCATCTCCTCATTCAGAGCCAGTAGTTCGGGCGGCGGCAACGCAACGCTGGCGGCCTCAAGATTTGGGGAATACGAATCTGGATACAATGGCGCAATGATTTCAATATCTGCCACGCGAACAGGCTCGCTGGAACAAGCTGCCAGAATCAGTAGAAAACCAAGCATTGCAGTACGCCGCAGTATCACTGTACATTCCCCACGACCCAGGGCCGCGTATCGGGCCGATCACACCAGTATAGCTTCAACTCACATGAAAAAAAGCCCTGGATTGACCTGGATCAAAGCACTGCATGGGCCACAGCCTTCTATTGGCCAGTGTAAGCCCGGTCGGCGTTTTTTATGTCGGCAAACCTGGTGGGGGCGTGGTCTGTCTCCTATGTGCTACAATCGGGGGAGAAAACGCAGGGTATACGGCAACCACATCAATAGCATGGGAGGTACAGCTGATGTCTGGTGACATAATAACAACCATCGTAGCGGTTCTGACCATTTTTGGCTTCATGTACGCACAAACAGGCCGGATGACTCGTGGTCAAGAGCAACTGTCCAGTGACATGGCGGCTGTCAAGGAGCGCCTATCAACCATAGCGGCTGTCAATGAGCGCCTGTCAACGGAGTTCAAGGAAGTTCGTGCAGACGTAGAGCGCCTGTCAACGGAGTTAAAGGAAGTTCGTGCAGACATAGCGGCTGTCAATGAGCGCCTGTCAACGGAGTTAAAGGAAGTTCGTGCAGACATAGCGGCTGTCAATGAGCGCCTGTCAACGGAGTTAAAGGAAGTTCGTGCAGACATAGCTGCGGAGTCCAGGGAAGTTCGTACAGAGATAGCGGCTGTCAATGAGCACCTGTCACACACCGACGGCCTGGTCGAGGGGCTCTCAAGGGCACTGCTAAGAACCAATGTCGCTTAGCCGACAACCCGCAGCTTGCCCCCCGGGGTGAGCTGCCAATCTATTTTTCTGTACGCAAAAAGCGCGTTGCATATTGGCAGGGTACTGCGGCTGAGCGCGCTGGCGTGCAGGCGCTCCTTGCAAGAATACACACGGTCGACTTCCGAGGGGTACGCTAGGCAGCAGTATGCAAACCGCATTCGCGGCCATCGTGAACCTTGGTCGGGTCAAAATAGTGGCGGCAGGTCGGCAATGTATGGGCCTCCATATAGGCCTCAAGCTCATCCTCCGACCAGAAAAAAATCGGTGCGACCTTGAGAATGCCGCGACCATCGACCGATACAATATCCAGACTCTGACGGTGCTCGGTTTCTTCTTTGCGGATACCCGTAAGCCAAACCTCCGGCTTGAGGTCCTCAACCGCCCTGGAAAACGGTTCAAGTTTCACCTGCCTCGTGAACTCCTGATGCATTTCCTCGTCTTCAACAGTCGGCACTCCACCCATAATGGCATTGCGGCGCTCAGAGGTCATTTCCGGAATATAGACGTGCATATTCAGTCCCAACTGCTTAATCAGGCGTTCCGCGACAATATAGGTGTCGCGCAGGTTGTAACCCGTATCGACCCAAATGGTGGGCACCGAGGTAGCAACACTGCTGACCAGGTGCAGCATCACCGCAGCATTGCGCCCAAAACTGGTGGTTGCGACCGTTGTCCGTCCCTGGTTCAGCGCCCAGCGAACGATCACCTCGGGGCTCGCGTCTCGAAGCTCGGCATTTACTGTATCCAGATCTAATTCCACAGGGTTCCGCTGGTCTGTTTATTCGGGCGAGCAAGCTTATTCGATCATCTCACCGCATTCAAATAACCACTCTCTATATGGATATAGCATTAACTTTGATCAAAACAGACATTCAGAGACCTTTGCGCGAAAGCCATGTCACCTGCCTGCTGTTGTTGCCTAAAAGCGTTGCCTAAAAGCGTCGCCTAAAAGCGCCTGCGGTTGGTAAAATCGTACTCAATCGGTCATTGATACCCATAAACTTCCCCATTGCGTGGGTTTTTGCCTGGCCTGAAAGCGACATCATCTTCCGTGCAAAGGTCTCATTCAATATTGGCGCTCCCTGAACATGGTTCACCCGAGAACACTCGTCAATACTGTGCGGCACTAATTATTACTCACTGGAGACAATTTTATGAGTCAACCATTTTATGAGTTAACCACGGCGCGAACGCCTGGGTATCGAGTAGCCAATTTTTGCGTTTACCCACTGGCGCGACGTTGTAGTTGCTGTCAGTAAAGCCAGCGGTATTGGCGTGCCGGGTTGTGCCCGGATGAACCGTAAGATCAGGCTGGATTCCATACCCGCTGATAAAGTTCAATAATTTCAGCAGCTTTCGGAATGCGCGGATTATTTGCTGGTGACCCCGAGGCCAGCGCCTGCTCTGCCATGGTCTCTAACGAGCCAAACCAGACGGCCTCGTCAATGCCGTAACTCAGTGGCGTGGGTACCTGCAAGTCACGGTTAAGCTGGCGCAAACTCTCCACCAGTTTATCCACTGCAACTGCGCCACTGTCATCTGCGTCAGCCATACCCATGTATCTGGCGGACGTGGCGTAGCGCTGAGCAGCAGCAGCGACCGACCAGGCTGTGATTTCCGGCAACAACATGGCATTACTCAAACCGTGAGGCACATGGAAAAACGCCCCCACCGGGCGACTCATGCCATGTATCAGGGTCACTGAAGAATTAGAGAAGGCAATACCCCCCTGAGTGGCCGCCAGCATCATGGCTTCCCGCGCTTCCCGGTTATCGGGTTGTTCGCAGGCAATACGAATATTTTGGTAGATACTGCGCATAGCGGTAAGCGCAATACTGTCGGTAAAGGGGTTAGCCTTGCGGCTGACATAAGCTTCCAGCGCGTGACACAAACTGTCGATACCTGTGTCGGCGGTCAGTCGATAGGGCGTGGTCAGTGTCAATTCGAAATCCACCAGAGCGGCCACGGGCATGAGTCCCAAACCCATACAGAGCATTTTTTCCTGGGTGTCGGTGTCGGTGATCACAGCAACCCGGGTCACTTCGGAGCCAGTTCCCGCAGTTGTGGGAATAGCAATGATCGGCAATCCGGTATCAATCAGGGTCGGCACTTTATAGCTGCGCATCGGCTCATCGCGCTGAGCCATCACTGCGGCAGCTTTGGCGGTATCAATTGAACTACCACCGCCGAGTGCCACCACTGCATCGTGGTTGCCCCCGCGCAATACGGCGAGCGCGTTGTTCACTGAATCCGTGGTGGGGTCAGGTACAGAATCGGCAAACAGACCAAAAGCCATACCCGCCTCGTGTAACTGGCTTTCCAGTCGCCCGGCGTAGCCCTGACTCACCATAAAGGGGTCAGTCACAATCAATGGACTGACAACACCCAATTCCCGCAAGGTAGCTGCCAGCTCGCTGGCAGCGCCACCACCAACCCGCAAGATTCGGGGCAAATTAATGTTGGCGCTCATTAGTCGAGCACATTGAGCAGATGGATTTCGGACACCATTGCAGACCAGAGCCATTGCAGGCCAGAGCCATCGCTGATCTGGCACTCGTCCGGGTTCAATGCAAGGTCGGGCTGCATCGCTGTTGCTAAAGACATTTTGGGTGCTCGTCGCTAAAAAAGGGGCTAACCTTACCACAATGAGCGACAGCACAAACATAGAGCGCGTCCTCAATTTTTGGTTTGGGAAACTGGATCAACACGGGGTCTGCGCGCCCACACAACAGAGCCTGTGGTTTAACTCCAGCGAGCAGACCGACCGGAAAATCAGGCAGCGATTTGAGGGCTTGATCGAGCGGGCTGTAACACGTCAACTCAACCACTGGGGATTGAGTACGATTTTACCAACCGTAGGCGCTTTTAGGCGACCCGGTAAAATGGCTTTCGTGCAAAGGTCTCAGTCTGTGACAATGCCCTCAAGCCGATAGATCTCCTCTGTCATTTCCGCCTGATACAGCCCAAAACGACCCTGCTCCAGATCATCGTAGGCCTGGCGAATTGAATCATTGACCGCTGGATAGGCTAGCTGGTCCCAGGGGCACTCGTCGCGAGAACAGAAGGCTGCCGCCAGTACCTCCTCTCCCGGCTGGCAGCTTTCAGTATCTACCCGTGCGCGAAACGCAATATAAACCTGATTGATAAATGTGATGGTGCCAGACATATAAAACTCAAGGTTCTCCGGCGCAAGTCGTATACCCGCTTCCTCCCAAACTTCTCGCGCCGCGCCCTCAGCCAGGCTTTCGCCCCGCTCCATAAAACCGCCCGGAATAGCCCAAAAACCACTGCGAGGCTCCAATTTGCGTTGTATCCAGAGTAACTTTTTACCGCAGGCAAGGAAGCAGGTCAGCATCACCGAGGGATGGTCAACCAGAAATTGCTGGCAATCGTCACACCAGTTGCCGCGCGAGAGAGTATCGCGCTTCTGAAGAGCCGCGCCGCAGTCCCGACAGAACCTCATCTGCAACGACCGGCCGCGCCATGCTGAAATTCTCCAACATCGACCAACAAATCACAGCCGTGGCAAGCTAAAAGTTCACTCATGCACGCATCATAGCTCACAAAAACGGTAGCCTCTGCCCATTTTTTGAGGCTATGCTAAGCCGATGTCTGCAAACCAACCCACTGTGCAACTGTTGCTAACCGGCAGCGAAATTATGAGCGGTGACACCGTCGATTCTAACTCGTCGATGATCGCCCACCGCCTGGCGGAACTGGGGCTGGTTATCTATCGCAAAGTCACTGTCGGAGACGAGCCGACGTTGTTGCTTGAAGAGATTGAGCAGCTCACTCATAGCGCCGACGTGTTGATTGTTAATGGCGGGCTCGGCCCCACAGTGGACGATTTAACTGCGCAAATCGTTGCAGCGGCTGCCGGAGTTGAACTCGTGCAAGACAACGGCGCACTGAGCCACCTAAAGTCCTGGTGCGAACAACGCGGTGCAGCTCTGAATGCTGCAAACCTGAAACAGGCCATGCTGCCCGCAGGCAGCACACTCATCGAGAACCCCATCGGCAGTGCAGTGGGCATTCAAATATCAATCAACAACTGCCTGGTTCTGTGCACACCCGGAGTACCCAGCGAGCTGCGGCAGATGCTGAACCCCATTGTCAAAACACTCTCTTCCGAATTCGGCCTGACTACGCGGGTGGAAATTACCCGGCTACAAACCTTCGGCCTGGGTGAGTCACCGGCCCAGCAAATGATCAGCGATGGCGCAGAAAACTGGCCGGCGGAAGTGGAGTTGGGCTTTCGCGCTGGCGCGCCGCAAATGGAGGTCAAACTCACTATACGCGACTCGGCTTACCGTCCGCAGATGCTCGAGTGCAAACAGCAAATTTACAGCTTGCTGGGCGACCACATTATCGGTGAAGGCGATACCTTGCTAGCCGAGAGGGTTCTCGATTTACTCAAACAACAGGGTAAAACACTCGCCACCGCAGAATCCTGCACGGGCGGACTAATCGCCAGCATGCTGACTCGCATTGCCGGTTCTTCCGCCGCCTTTCACGCAGGCTATGTGACTTATGCGGACCAGATCAAGCAGCGAGCTCTCGGCGTCGAATCAGGCGTACTTGAACAACACGGCGCAGTCAGTGAAGCGGTTGTCAGACAAATGGCAGTGGGGGCTATGGCCCGCTCCGATGCAGACTATGCTATCGCAGTGTCTGGCATTGCTGGCCCGGAGGGGGGTAGCGAGGACAAACCAGTGGGCACCGTTTGGCTGGCCTGGGGAGCCCAGGACAATCTCAAAACACGGTGCCTGTGCTGGCCAGTGGAACGCACCCTGTTCCAAACCATGATCGCCGCAGCCGGACTCGATATGATCAGACGCACCTTGCTGGGTCTGGACAGCGAGCCGCGTTATTTTGCCCAGCGCAGTTCAAAACCCCAGCGCAGTTCAAAAAAGGCATAGCGCAACAATTTCAGGCAGTGGCGCGCTCTTCGAGTGCCGTTCCAACCGGAAACGCGAGCTGATCAACGCGCTCACGCCAGCCACTATCCACTCAGAGCTACTCATGGACATTCTCTAAATAGACACTCTCTAAATAGACACTCTCTAAATAGACATTCTCTAAAACTGTAGTTAAGCAGGCAGGGGTCGCTGCCACTCCAGGATTCAGCCTCTTTTACGCAGCGCCGATAGTATTCCAGGCCGTCGCCGTGGGTATTCATTTAATGCACATAGCCGCACAGCGACCGGGTTCAGATACACGGACAGTGTCAGGTTCGACAGGCTGCTAGGGTTCGAGGCGCTCTATAGACCAGCCAGTATCGCTTTGCCGCGAGTACAAAAAACGGTCGTGCAGGCGATAGGCTCCGCCCTGCCAAAATTCAATTTGCTCAGGGCAAACCCGGTAACCCCCCCAGAAGGAAGGTACCGGTATTTCACCGCGGCCAAATTTGTTCTTCATCTCCGTGAATTTCTCCTCCAGTACTGCGCGCGCAGAAACGGGCTGACTCTGCGCCGATGCCCAGGCAGCCAGTTGGCTCTCACGGGGCCTGGTCAGAAAATACTGCGTCACTTCCGCCAGCGACAACTTCTCGGCGACGCCACCCACTATTATCTGCCGCTCCAACAGGTTCCAGGGAAAGTGCAAACTCACTTGCGGGTTGTCGGCAATAGCGCGAGCCTTGCGACTCTCGGTATTAGTAAAAAAAACAAAACCCGAATGGGCAAAATCTTTTAACAGTACAATACGCTGCCAGGGTCTGCCGTCTTTATCGGATGTTGCCACCACCATGGCTGTCGGGTCGGTAATACCACCGGCCAGCGACTGGGCCAGCCATGTTTCAAACTGCTCTATCGGATCATCGCGCAGGTCTTCTCGATGCAAGCCACCCTGTAGATACTCTCTTCTAAACTGATCTATCTCCATGGCTGCATTCTAACCCTCAAATTAATACTGCCTGTATAGCCGAACCTAAAATATAACCGAACCCAAAATATAGCCGAACCTAAATATAGCCGAGCCAAAATATAGCCGAGCCAAAATATAGCCGAGCCAAAATATAGCCGAGCCCAAAATATAGCCGAGCCCGGATTGGCAGCAAAATAAGCACTAACCGCCTGTTGGGTGCCACCTGACAGGCGGTCATCAGCATCGCCAGCAATAGGGGCCATCACTGCCTGCCGCCCAGGCTCAAAAAGAGTATGATCAATAGTGCGCAACACACGGGAAAAGTTTACAAGATGGATTCGCAGCCCACTAGCATTGTTAAAGCCCAGGCCAATCAGGTAGACCTGCTGGCAGATATTCTCAGTGATGCCTTCGCCAATGATCCTGTGATGAATTGGGTCATGCCAAACCCCAGTGTTTACTACGGATTTTACACAGTCCTTTGCAGTAAGCTGATACTCCCCAATCAGCACGCCTACCTGGACAGCGAGGGGCGAGGCGCTGCCTTGTGGCTGCCGCCGGGCGTGCATTTCGATTACCCGACCACTCCGGGCCAACTGCTATTAATGCTCAAATTAATTGTGACGCGCGGCCCCAAGGTGATTCCTCGGCTGCAAGCGATACAGGAAACCACAGGGCGTTTGCATCCGCAAGAACCACACTACTACCTGCAATCGGTAGGTGCCAGACAGGCTCATACCGGCAAGGGAATCGGTTCTGCCTTGATCAAGGAAGTCACTCGCCTGTGCGACCAGGAACACATGCCAGCCTACCTGGAAAGCTCCAATATACTCAACCTGCCTCTTTATGAGCGCCACGGCTTCGAGACCTTCCACCAGGAACATATTGGCAAAGACGGGCCGCCCATGTGGTTTATGTTGCGCGCGCCGCAATAGCGGCGGTTGATGTGCAACGCAGGCAGCCAGCAGCAGTGCGCTCGGTGATAGCAACCGCTGTTTAGCGGCTGCATTTGTCTCCGGCGGTCCTGGTCAAATGAAACCAGTCAGAGGATACCCATTCCTGTTAATCAGAGGTCGAGGGGTACACCGGTGCTCTTTCAGTGAAAGCGGGAATTTGCGGAAACAGAAACATTTCCGGCCAGGCCTCGCCCCATCTCAGAGACAGCGGCTCACCATAAACCTCCTCGTAGACATCGGCCATCAGTGTTTGCAGCGTTTCAGCACTGGCAAACTCCAGCATCTGTGCCGCCAACATCATGCCCTCTGTGTGCATCTGAAAGGACGGCGACTCTCCTCGCCCTGCCCGCAGGCTGGAGAAAATCTCTCGCCAGCGCTGCGCCAGTGTCTCCAGGTAGTTTTCTTTAGTCATTTTCTATCCAACATTTTCTATCCAACATTTTCTATCCAACATTTTCTATCCAACATTTTCTATCCAACATTTTCTATCCAATATTTTCTATCCAATATTTTCTATCCAACATTTTCTATCCAATATTTTCTATCCAATATTGCTTAAAGCCAGTGATACCCACTCCGATACTTGGCATAATCGCTGCCTCGCCAACAAAACGGGAAGCATCCAGTTGAAACCTTCTGTTCTGCTCATTGTCGTGCTGCTGTGGCAAATATCTTCTCAGACTCTGCGCGCGCAGGAAGCAATTATCGACTACAAAACCCGCTTTCTGCCAGCATTTGCCAAACAGGGCATGGTCGCCAGTCCTGAGAAAATAGCTGCCGAGGCCGGTGTGGACATCTTGAAAATGGGAGGCAATGCCGTTGACGCAGCGGTCGCGACGGGTTTCGCCCTGGCAGTGACCTACCCCCGGGCGGGCAACCTGGCCGGAGGTGGCTTTATGTTGGTGCATCTGGCGGAAACCCATCAGCAGACTCTGATCGATTATCGAGAGAGCGCTCCGGCTGCTGCTCACCGGGATATGTTTCTCAACGAGGAGGGCGAGGTCGAGCGCATGCGCGAATGGTTCAGCCACCGCGCTGCCGGCGTACCTGGCAGCGTCGCCGGCATGATCTACGCACAGGAAAAATACGGCAGCCTGCCACTGCGCAAGGTTTTGCAACCCGCTATTGACCTCGCCGCTAACGGCTTTCCGGTCAGTTACGCATTGGACTACGAGATCGCGCAGCGCGAGGAGATGCTGCTAAAAGATCCCGAGGCGCGGAAGATTTTCTTCCGCGAGGACGCTAGCCGCTATCCCGTGGGATCGAATTTCAAGCAGCCGGATTTAGCGTGGACACTACAGCACATTCAAAAGAAAGGTCTGGCAGGTTTCTATCAGGGCCCGGTCGCCGACCGCATCGTCGCCAATATGGAAGCCAATGACGGCCTGATAAGCCATGAAGATCTGACCCATTACGCCGTCATTGAACGCCAACCGGTGCGCGGTAAATTTCGCCAGGACTATGAAATAGTAGCCACGCCACCGCCCTCTGCGGGCGGCGTTCACATAATCCAGATTCTTAATATCATGGAGGGCTATGACAACGCCAGTTGGGGTCACAATAGCGCCGCCTATCTGCATCATTTGGCCGAATCAATGAAGCTCGCCTACGCTGATCGCAGCAAATATCTGGGCGACCCTGGTTACCTTGATGTGCCGGTTGAACAGTTAATCAGTAAGGGCTATGCGAGCAGCTTGCGGAAATTGATCAAACCCCGGCAGGCAACCGCCTCTCAAGACATTAAACCTGGCCGGGCGCTGGCTTATGAAAGTGAAGACACCACGCACTACACCGTGGCAGACCGCTGGGGAAATGTCGTCGCCAATACCTATACACTCAATTTCAGCTTTGGATCCCATATCGCGGTTCCCGGCACGGGCATGTTGCTCAACAATGAAATGGCCGACTTTGCCGCAAAGCCTGGCGTACCCAATGCCTTTGGGTTGATTGATAGCGAAGCCAATGCCATTGCGCCTGGCAAGCGGCCGCTTTCATCCATGACGCCAACCCTGGTGCTCAAGGATGGCAGGCCCTGGCTGGCCACGGGCAGCCCTGGCGGCAGCACCATTATCACGGCAGTACTGCAAACCATTATCAATGCGATGGAGTTCGACATGAACCTGGCCACAGCCGCTGCGGGAGCGCGCATCCACCATCAGTGGATGCCAGACAGGCTGACTGTGGAACGGGGAGTCAGCCCGGATACCGTGCAACTCCTGCAAAACTGGGGCCACAATGTGGCGGTGGGGAGGCGCACGCTAGGCAGAACCCAGTCCATCATGCTCGATAACGGCCTGATGTACGGCGCTACCGATACCCGCCGCCTCGGTGGGTGGGTAGCGGGGTATTAGCCAGATGGAATCAACCTGATATTGCTGTCGGGATAATACCCGCAGGGCGCGCTGGTTCCGACCTGAGGGCGACCCGCTGCAAGGCCGGGCAGGATGTTCAAAACCTGTTCGAGAGTCTTCTATCGCGGGACTATTCGCACCTTGCTGGTCTGCCGTGACAGGGCAACCAGTTTGCCAGTGCTGTCCCACAACTCGCCATCTTCTTCTACCACCCCGTCTGTCATGCTGCGACTGCTGAAGCGCACTTGCAGCGGCCCGGGCGCCGGACGCGCCCTGATACTGACGGACAATTCCACCGTTGGCACCCACTGTAATACGCCGTAAACGGTGAAGACCGGTGGCGCCATTGCGTCGGCAAATAGCAACAGACTGAGCAAATCGGGATCGGTGCCATCGGCAAAGCTCAACCAGCCGTTAAAACAACCACTGCCATCGGGGTCGCCACGCCGAAAAACCTCTCTGCCACTGGTGTAGTGCTGGTTTACCCGCTGCCGCAATTCGACAGCGTGCTCTGCCACTGGCTCGCAGTCCTGCCAATGGACAATATCGGGACGTTCCCGACAATTCCAGGTTTCACCCTGCAAGCGGTCAATATCAGTAAAAGACGCAGAAACCTGTGCTTTTACAGCGCCGTTCTGTTTCATGGTCAGCGTGGCAAATGTGGTGGAACCACCCTCGCGCAAAGTTTCCACCTGACAATCTATCGGCCCAATGTCCGTCGGCGCAATAAACATAATGTTTACGGTGAAAGGATCCGGGTGCTTCAGTGCTTTTGACAACACCCTGCCCGCAATAGCCAACACATAGCCGCCATTGGGTACTGTGCCGATACGCCAGCCAGGCACAATGTCGCCGCGCCAATGCCCCGCTGCTATTTCTGCGACCGCTGTTTCCCGCTCAAAAAAGCTCAAGGCTGTTTCCCGCTAAGTAGGCTCAAGGCTGTTTCCCCATTATTCAACTCGCAGGCTTAGTATAACAAGCCAGGGGCTATGTAAACCCAAACGCCTTAACAAACGCGAACAATGTAGAGCAATCAAAGCGCAGCCGCGACACTCTGACAAGTCCAGGAGCCTGTCGGACCTAACGCTGTGCTACTGCGAAACAGCATTAAGCCGTCATTTTTCACGGTCAATGTCGTTAAATAGAACGGCTGTTCGCCTCAATTAACTGCAAATACTGACTCGTGTCTGCCTCCCCTCGCCAACACCGGTTAAGTCCGACAGCTCACCAGGAAACCGAATGACAGAAATGGAGTCATACACTTGGGGTTCATTGTCCAAAGCACCCAGTTTTTTGGTTTACCAGTCGCTTCATTGTTATTGTCTGGTGCAGGCTGAGAGCGTCGCCGGGCATTTCCACTCATACAGCGGTAACGAGGTAGATTGAGACCTTTGCACGAAAGATGATGTCGCTTTCAGGCCAGGCAAAAACGCACGCAATGAGGGAGTTTATGCGTATCAATGACCGACTGAATACAATTTTACCAACAGTAGGTGCTTTTAGGCGACCAGGCGAAATGGTTTTCCTGCAAAGGTCGCAGATTGTGAGAATTGTAGTGAGTTGGCTAATACTGATGTCTGCACTGGGGTCGGCAGCCACAGAATCAAGCGCGCCCGAGCTCAGCACTCACGGCCTGATTTCTCCCGGCGCTGCCACTGAATCCGGCGGACTCACTGTTCAACAGCAGGATGAACCAGAGCTGACAACGCCAGACATTCAGATTTATCAGCTCTATATAGCAGATATCGAAAGCCGCATGGGTGCATACGCGCCGGGTCTGTCAGAACAACTGCATGGCCTGGGTATGGCCTACCAAACTCAAGGTTTACATCAGGCAGCCGTCAAGGTTTTGAAACGCTCGGTGCACCTTGCCCGAGTCAACAACGGCCTCTATAGCGAACAACAAATACCCATACTACAGCGTTTGATCAACTCTTTGGTTGCCAGCGGCGATTATCAAAAAGCCGATGAAAAACAGCACTACCTCTACCGAGTCCAGCAGAAAATCTACGCCGACGATGTCCCGCAACTAACGAACGCCATGTTGGGCCGCGCTGAGTGGGAAAAGCAGGCCTACTTTTTTGCTGCCGGGAAACCCTCGTTCTCGCGCCTAATCACAATGTCGGAGCTTTACCGCCGGGTTCTGAGTAATATCGCTCTACACGAAGGCAATACTTCACCAGAGTTGTTGGGGCCACTCTCTGGCCTGTTGAACACCCAATATTTAATTTCCACCTACCAGGGTGAACCGAAGACAACGTTTGAATTTAGCAGTAGCGGTTCTAACGAACCAGGTAATCCCGAGCAAAATCGATTTGCCCTGCTGCGGGCGTCGAACTATCGCCAGGGGCAGGCGGTTCTAACAGCGATGCGCGAGGTCCATTTGGCGAGCGAGTCCGAAAATAGCCAAATTTTGGCAGAGTCCATGCTCGCGCTGGGCGACTGGCACATGTGGTACAAGAAGAGGGCCCCTGCGGTGTTGGCCTATCAGCAGGCCTGGGATGAAATTGCCGCAGGCGATGAAGCCGAAGTGTTACTGCGGTCTTACTTTGACGAGCCGCAATTATTGCCGCCGCTGGCAGATTACCACTCAGACTTGAAGCCACCCTCCAGCATCAGCGGCTATGTTGAGGTATCCTTTGCAATTAATACGCGAGGCCGCCTGCAAAATTTGGAAACCCTGAATGTTGAACTTGTTGACCCAACTGCGAAAGCAGTCGAGCCAAACCGATTGCTCAGACGCCTCCGCAAGAAAAGCTGGCGACCGCGGTTTCTGGAGCGAAAGCCAGTGCTAACCGAAAATATAGTGAGGCGCTATGCATTTTAAAACCGTAGGGAAAATGAGTTCAGGCCTGCTGATGAGCGTGTTGGCAGCATTGATTATGAGCGTGCTGAGTGGCTGCCCGGCCAACAACCCCACCTCACCGCAGCCACCAGGCAGTGCTCCGCCCAGCGGTTCTGCACCCGGCGAATCAGAGCCCCAGAGTTCACCCTCCGCTTCAGAGTCATCAGAGAGCGGCTCAGAGTCTCGGTCACAGCCCGGTTCCAGTAAACAAGGCGGGGGACAAAGCGGCGATGTCTGGCAGCCACCCTCAGCAGATGGTCTGCCCGGTAGCGACCAGGATGGATCACCCACTGCTGGTGGCAGTTCTGAATCAGCCAGCAGCAGAGCCAATGGCGATGTGGGCGATGTGGGCATGGACTCCGACGCTGCAATGCCCGGCTCCAGCAATGAGGAGCTTCTGGATATGAGCCTGGAAGATTTCGAAGAATCTATGGAGGACGCCGCAGCAGAGGCCGCGCAAACAGCGCAGGGCTCAGGCCCGGATTCAGGCGAGCGAGAGGGCCAGGCTCAAGGTAGCGCAGATACCGGCCAGGACGGCTCTGGTCTTCCCGGCTCTGGTCTTCCCGGCTCTGGTCTTCCCGGCTCTGGTCTTCCCGGCTCTGGTCTTCCCGGCTCTGGTCTTCCCGGCTCTGGTCTTCCCGGCTCTGGTCTTCCCGGCTCTGGTCTTCCCGGCTCTGGTCTTCCCGGCTCTGGTCTTCCCGGCTCTGGTCTTCCCGGCTCTGGTCTTCCCGGCTCTGGTCTTCCCGGCTCTGGTCTTCCCGACCAGGGTGGCATTGCTGGAGGCAGCAGCGGTGTACCAAACAGCAACAGCGGCAGCTCCCCGGCAGGAGGCGCGACGGCGAGCGACAATGGCACAATGACAACGGCTGAACAGGTAGCAATACTCGATGCCGAACTTGAAAACAGTACCGGCCAATTCGACGACCTGATCTTGTCGGAGCGGGATATACTTCGCCGCACCGCTAAAGGCCGCGAGCCGACCAGCAGCGCTGAAGAGCCCGCGGGTGGCGGCTATAGCGATTACGGTGAAGCGCCGCCCATGCGCGGTTCAGGCGGCGGCCAGGGTGGCGCCGGGCCAATACCCCGGGGCACAGAACCCGATGGAAAATTTCCGGCCCAGACGGCGGTATACCCTCCCCCGCAGGACATCCCAAGTGGCGACGATGACGATGTAGTTGCGCGCCAGTTGCGCGAGGCAGCGATGCGCGAGACAGACCCGCAATTGCGGGACAAACTGTGGGATGAATATCGCAAATATAAGGGTATTGATAAGTGACGCCTCGCCTTCTCCCGTTAATTGTTCTGGCGCTGTGCGCGCTGGCCGCAGGCTGCGTGAATCAAACAGTTAAGAGCACCTCCATACCCTCTGTGAACACCGCGCAGGAGAACATTCCAGAGGAGCTGTTGCTGGATCTCGGTATTGTGATATTTGATCCCGGACTTGATGCGGAGTCAGAACAGGAGTTTTTCTATCCGGAAGTTCGGCGTGCCGAAGCACGCTACATGCCCTATTTGCTGCTGGAGGCCATTCAGAGCAGTGCCGCCTGGGGCGCGGTGCGGGTCGTACCCAATAACCGGCAAGCCATGGACGTACTGGTGAACGGCACCATCGTACATTCCCACGGTGAAGAACTGGAGTTGAACATTGTCGCTCGGGACGCCACCGGCCAGATATGGCTGGACAAGAACTACCGCAGCAAGGCCAGCCGCTACAGCTATAGCGCAACCACCCGCGTCGATATCGACCCGTTTCAGGCCATCTACAACCGCATTGCCAATGATCTGCTGAAAGCACGCAGCAGCTTATCGTCGGAACAACTCGCCAATATTCGCCTGGTCAACGAACTTCGTTTCGCCCGCAGCATGTCAGCGGACGCCTTTGATGGTCACCTCGCCAACGACGACAAGGGCAACTACAGTATTCAGCGACTCCCCGCAGCAGCCGACCCCATGTTGTCCAGAGTTCGCAAAATCCGCAAGCGAGACGACTTGTTCATCGATACCTTGCAGGAATACTACGCCTCGTTTAACGAACAGATGTCAAACCCCTATCAAGAGTGGCGCAAACTCAGCTACGAAGAGGCCATTGCACTGCAAGAACTCAAGGCCGAGTCTATCCGCAAACTAATCGCCGGTGCAGCCCTGGTGATGGCTGGTATCGCGGCTCAGGGCAGCAGTGACAGCGCCACGCGCACGGCGGGGAACGTGGCCATTCTGGGCGGCGGCTCAGTCTTCAAAGGGGGTATTGACGCTCGAACCGAAGCAGAAATCCATGTACAGGCACTGGAGGAATTAGGCTTGTCCCTGGAAGCTGAAATTGCCCCGCAAATCATCGAGCTCGAAGATCGCACCATCACCCTGACTGGCACGGTTGAAGACCAATACCAGCAGTGGCGGGAACTACTGCGGCAGATTTATGCAGCCGAAGTGGGCGAGCCAATCGACCTTCAAGCGGGCGGAGAAACCTGAGCCACACTCCACCCATGAACGATCACAATCAAAAACTGGAACCAACCCACTTCGACCTGGATACGGCGAAACAGGAACAACCAGCCTCTGTTCACAGCGCCCCTGCTGTGCAAGTTGAGCAGACAGGCGCGGCGGTAGCGCAACCATCGCAGCGTTTGATCAGCGCAGCCCTGGCTGGGCTCGTCGTTGTAGCCGCCGGAGTTTTTCTGTGGCTACCCAACCTTGTATCAGAACCAGAGCTTGAACTGGCGCAGCCTGCCGCGACCAACAGCAAAAAACTGCCCCGCACACAGATATCGCCCTGGTCAGACGCACAGCTACAACGCCAGCGCAAAACCGCCCAGGACGTGCTGGCACTGCTGCTGACGCAACAATTTGATCTGCAAGAACTGGGGGTCGAGCAGTGGGCGCAGCAAGAATTCGCCGCCGCTGCCGCCCTGGCAAACACGGGTGATGAGCTCTATCGGCAGCAGGAATTTCTCGCTGCGACCGAATCTTACCAGCGAGGTCTGGATGCCATGCTGAGCATTGCCGTGGCGGTACCTGCGGTATTCGAAAAACACTTGCAGCAAGGGCTTGAGGCCCTACAGACGAATAATGCTGAGCTGGCATTACATGAGCTGGAGCTGGCCCGGTTGATTCAAGCGGATAGTGGCGCAGTGGCCCACGCGCTCGGTCGCGCCATGAACCTGGAACAAACCCTGGGGCTGCAAGCACAAGCCGGGCGGGCCAGGGCCAATAACAACCTCGACCATGCGGAAAAGCTGCTTGCCGAGGCCGCGGCACTGGACCCTGAACACCAACCCGTGCAAGCTGAGTTGATCGAGGTTCGCCGCGATATCACAAAACGGGATTTTAATGCTGCCATGACGGCTGGTTATGAGGCGCTGGATAACGGCAACTATGCTACAGCCGAAAACAAATTTCTCGCTGCTCGTCGCATTATGCCTGACGCTCAGGAAACACAGGGCGCATTGGAGCAGGCCCGCACTGCCCGCACACGCTCGCAAATTGACAGTTATACCGTCAAAGCTGCTGCCGCTGAAAAACGGGAGAGCTGGCTGCAAGCCATTGCTCACTACCAGTCCATACTCAATATTGACGAAACAGTCGTATTCGCCCGCTCCGGTTTGATACGCAGCAAAGCGCGTGCAGACCTGGACAGGCGTCTGCAACAGATTATTGATCAGCCCGCACGGCTGTCTGAAGACACCGTCTATAACGCGGCCCAAACAAGCTGGCGCGAGAGCTCGGGTATCGACCAGAAAGGCCCCCGGCTTGAACAGCAACTCGCACGCATTCTGAAAATTCTCAGTATTGCCAGAACGCCTGTATCAGTGTTGCTACAGTCTGACGAGATGACCCAGGTCACTGTCTATAAAGTAGCCAAACTGGGCCAGTTCCGCCACCATCAGCTTGAGCTGAAACCCGGCACCTATACCGCTGTTGGTGCCCGCATCGGATACAGGGACGTGCGCAAAGAATTTACTGTCGCCCCCGACAAACCTAACCCTGTCATCGAAATCAGTTGCACGGAACCGATCTGAATGCAAGATCACGAGCCAGTCATTAAGCCCGCCAGCTTCACCCCCCTGGACAGCGACAAGGGGCCAAAAAAGCAGGTGATGAAACCCCTGCAACTTGTTGTTGGCACGGCCCTGCTCTGCTTCGTGCTCGCCCTGTGGTTTTTATTCACCGCGCAGTCCGTGCTATTGAGCTTTGAGCCAGCCGAGGTCGAATTGGATATCGACGGTGGCTTACAGCTACTGGTGGGCAACCGCTACTTGTTACGCGCTGGCGACTACGACTTGCAGGTGCAGGCCGAAGGGCATCACCCGCTCAGGCAGAGTCTCACCGTCGGCAGCGCTGACCGGCAACAGTTTCACTACAAACTGAAACGCTTGCCCGGCAAGCTCAGCTTCGCAAGCAATCCCGCTGGTGCAGGCATCATCATCGACAATGAAATGCTGGGCAAAACACCGCTGGCGAACCTATCGGTAAAAGCCGGATCGCACGAATTGCGGGTGTTGGCAACGCGCTATCTGCCCTACCGACAAGACATCGATGTCACTGGCATGGGCCAAAACCAGCACTTCGACCTGTCCCTGGAGCCTGCCTGGGCCAATATTGCCATCAGTAGCGAACCCGTCGGCGCGACAATTTACCTGGACGGCGAGGCACTTGCCAACACCCCGGCTCTATTGGAAATCCTGCAGGGAGACCACCAGATTGAATTGCGTTTACCGCGCTATCGTCCCTGGCAGCAATCGCTCAGCGTCAGCGCTGGTGTACATCAAAATTTACAACCCATCGTGCTGGAACCCGCTGACGGCATTCTCAATCTGAGCAGCCAACCGAATAAGGCCAGCGTGACGGTCGATGGCGAATACCGCGGCCAAACGCCTATTTCTCTCGAACTGAGTCCTGCCGACAACCACCGCATTGCCGTCTTCAAACCCGGTCACAGCAGCGCGAATCGCAGCGTCAGTCTTGACCCTGAAGAGCAGCGCGATATGCGCGTTAAACTGAAGCCACAGTTCGGTGAGGTACTGGTACAGGTACTCCCCGAGGACGCTGAAATTTTCGTCAACGGCGCCAGCCAGGGCAGCGGTACCCGCACCTTGTCACTGCCCGCTTTCGAACAGTCACTGGAAATACGGCGGGATGGTTTTCGCAGCCACAGGCAACGCTTCACCCCGCGCGGCGGCCTGGGACAAATCATCAGCGTCAAATTGATAACCGAAAAAGACGCGAGACTGGCCGCACTCAAACCAGAATACAGCTCAAAAGGCGGGCAGATACTCAGTCTGTTTAGCCCGGCAGCCAACGGCCTGGGAGAATTCACCATGGGGGCGTCCCGCAGGGAACCGGGCCGCCGCGCCAATGAAGTTTTACACCCGGTGTCGCTGACCCGCATGTTCTATTTTAGCCACCGGGAAGTAAGCAATGCCGAATTCCGCAAGTTTCGACAAGATCACAACTCGGGGCGAATCGAGGGCAACAGCCTCAATCGCGCTCGCCAGCCGGTTGTATCTGTGAACTGGAACGCTGCCGCACTCTATTGCAACTGGCTGTCAGAAATGGAAAAACTACCCCCTTTCTACCGGGTGCATAACGGTGAAGTGAGCGGATTTAACCACGATTCTCACGGCTACCGGCTACCCAGCGAAGCAGAGTGGGCCTGGATTGCGCGCACCCGCGGCGACACCTTGCTGAAATATCCCTGGGGCGAAGACTATCCACCCACCGAGGTACTGGAGAACTACGCCGATCACAGCAGCGCTTATATCACTGGCCGCACCGTCAACGGCTATAACGACGGCCAAATCGTGAGCGCGCCTACCGCGTCGTTTAGCGCAAACTATCACGGCGTCTACGACATGGGCGGCAATGTCGCCGAATGGGTCAACGACATCTATAGCCTCGCCGATACCCGCGGTTCAGTAGACATTGATCCGCTCGGCGCGCAAACTGGCAACAACCACGTTATCCGGGGTGCAAGTTGGGCCCACGGCACCGTGACCGAGCTGCGGCTGTCCTTCAGAGATTATGGGAATGCCGGCCGCGATGACGTAGGCTTTCGCATAGCCCGTTACGCGGAGGCGCGGTAGTGTTCGCGGCCAGCTTACTCACTCTGTTGTTGTCGCTGGCAGCCGGGCAGAGTTTCGCCCAGGAACAGGAAGCTCTGCCTGAGCCACAGCACCCGAACAACGCCGAAAAAAATATAGAAGCCGATATCGAGACGGCTCCGCCCAGGGAGCCTGACAGCTATCAGGCTTCAGAACAAATCTCGGAGGACCTGTCGGTCTCTTTCCCGGTGGATATCTAGGAACCCCTATGAAACTAAAACTGTCTGCGGAATTTCTCTACCAGTTATTCGCGCTTTTGACCACCATCATACTAGTCCACGCCATCTACGTCGGGCTGATCAGGCCCAATGCCGACGCCATCCTGCAACAGCAGGCAGTATTGCAGGCCGTCGCGGAGGACTTTGTGCCCGACCGTTCCATTTACGTGGTGATTCGGGATTTTGAACAGGAAGCCTGTTTCATATTATTGATCTGGGCCCTGGCGATCATGGGCTACAAAGGCCGCCGCACTCTGGAAGAACAACAGCTATTGGAACAGCGCCTGCTGGAAGTACCCGAGGGCACCAGCATCTTGCCGCAGGATGCACGCGAGTACAGCCGCTCACTGGAGGCCCTGAATCATCACACTCAGGAGTTTCTGTTACCGCGAACATTAATGGCCGCCCTCCAGCGTTTTGCGACCACCTCCAGTATTCCAGCGGTCTCCAATACCATCAAAGAACAGTGTGACAGCGAATCAGAGCGACTGGATTCAGAGCTCTCAATGGTGCGATACATCGCCTGGGCAATCCCCTCCATCGGGTTTATCGGCACTGTGCGCGGCATCGGCGACGCCCTCGGGCAAGCCTACAAGGCGGTGGAGGGCGACATCAGTGGTGTCACGGTCAGCCTGGGCGTTGCGTTCAATAGCACCTTCGTTGCACTGGTACTCAGCATCATCATCATGTTTTGTTTGCATCAATTGCAACTATCACAGGAAAGATTGGTACTCGACTGTCAGCGCTATTGTGACAAGCGGCTGATGCGCCATCTGGTGGGTCACTAATGGCATTCGTTCTCGACATTAACGACTGCGGGCTGAGCCTTTGGGAACAAGATGAATTGCGCCTGGTCAGTCCCGGCTACGCACTACTGGATGGAAAAAACTACCGCTTTGGCAGTGACGCCTGCGCCCAGGCACGCCTGCATCCACGCACTATAAATCATCGCTTTTGGTGGCAACTCAGTACTGACCCTCTGCAACCCAATTTCGGGCCGGGCCGCCACAGCGCTGATCTGGTACACGGCCACCTGCAAAACATTCACCACCTGGCGCAAGCCCCGGACCAACTAATATTGGCAGTTCCTGGCAGCTTGCAAAGTGAGCAGTTATCGCTGCTATTGGGCGTCGTGGAGCAGTGCGAATTCGACGTGGTTGGGCTCGTTGATCGCGCCGTAACTGCCAGCGCCAGCAGACCGCTGCAACGCCATTGCAATCACCTGGAGTTGCAACTGCATCAAGCGCTGCTGACTCACATTGAGACCACCGGCGGCCACGCCCAACGCCAGCAGGTGATACCCATACCCGGAGCCGGTTGGCTGGCAGTACAAGATGCTGTCGCCAACGCAATTGCCGAAGCATTTATCAAACAAACCCGCTTCGACCCGCGCCGCAAGGCAGACAGTGAGCAGAGTTTATACAACCAGTTGCCAGAGATTGTGGCGCAGCTCAACCACAGCGGAGAACTGAACCTGGGGCTGTCGGGCCATCGCGCACGCCTGGAACAGGCTGCCATTATTGATAGCTGCCGGGCACTGACCCATCGAATTTTGCAGGCCGTGCCCGACGTGGGTGGCCAGACACTTCTGGATGTGCAACTGACGCTGGTTCCAGGTTTGATGCAACGCATTCCACAAGCCGAGGTTCTGGCAAAAAACTCAGTGGCAAATGTCATTCAGTCAAACCTTGAGCAAATTCACTGCGAGCCCGGCGACATTCGCTTTATCACACGCCTGCCCGTTCAAGAACAACAGAGTTCCAGCCTCGGCGCTGCGCCAGAGCAGCCGAACCCGACTGACTCGCCAGCCGCAACTGCTCCCACGCCAGCGCCAGAAGAACAGCCAACCAGTTACCGTATTGAATTCAGCCAGGGGCGCTACAGCGTACATCCCGGGCAGGGGCGAGCGCCGCGCGTAAACGGTGAGGCACTGACCCGGACGCGGGAACTACAAGTCGGCGACCGACTCGAAACAGATGGTGCCCCCGCTTTACAGCTAGTAGAAAAAATCGAATAAGACTATGGCACGCAAACGCAACGCCACAACCTTCAGCCTCAGCTTTTTAGACGTGATGTCCTGCGGTTTTGGCGCTGTTGTTCTGGTATTCCTCATCATGGATCACGCTATCAAGGTAGAGTCCAGCGAACTCAATGCCGAACTGATGTCCGAGGTAAACCTGCTGCAAGAGGAAGTGCTCGAAGGCAGAGACGGACTGGTCAGATTGCGCAACACCCTGTCAGATATCGACTTCGACATGGTCGAAGCCCGCGGCCTGGCCAGTCGCATCAATGAAGAAATCAATAGCCTCCAGGCACTCATAGAAAGCCTGGAGAATGAAGGCTTTACCGAACACAGCGACATCGAGAAACTGAAGGCCGAGATACAGGCTCTGGAAGAAGAAGTGAAAAAGCTGCGCGCTGCCAGTGAAGATTCAGGCGGCGTGTCTGCGCGCAGCTTCGTCGGCGACGGCAACCGCCAATATCTCACCGGCCTCAATCTGGGCGGGCGCAATATCCTGGTTTTGCTGGATGCATCTGCCAGCATGATTGCCCCGGAGTTAGTAAATATTATTCGCTTGCGCAATATGCAGGACTCGGTGAAGAAAAATGCCGACAAATGGCAACGAGCTATTGGCACCGTGGAATGGCTGACCGCCCAGCTACCAATAAACAGCCATTATCAGATATACAGTTTTAACACTACAACCAGCCCTCTGATACGGGGCACCGAAGGCTCCTGGCTCAAAGTGGCCGATAAAGAGCAACTGGACACAGCGGTCAGCAATCTACAAAACCTGATCCCTGCACAGGGCACCAGCCTGGAAAACGCTTTTACCGCAGCGCTGAATCTGTCGCCACCGCCAGACAATATTTTCCTGATTACCGATGGCCTGCCCACCCAGGGCGCGACCCCCCCCAGGGGCAGCAAAGTCAGTGGCCGCGACCGGCTCAAGCTATTTGCCAGGGCTGCCAATCAACTCCCCCATTCAATACCGCTTAATATCATTCTTGCGCCGCTGGAGGGCGACCCCTTCGCAGCTTCCGAATTCTGGAAGCTGGCAATGGCTCACAATGGCTCCTTTCTGAGTCCCTCCAGGGACTGGCCCTGATGCCTCGCCGTCGCGCCGTCGATGAGTTCAGTATGTCCTTTCTGGATGTGATTTGCTGCGGCTTTGGCGCGGTAATCTTATTGCTGATGATTACCAAGACCGTCGAGCCGCAAATTATTGAAGCGTCTGCGGTATCGCTGGCGGGGCGCATTGCCGCATTGCAGGAACAACTGTTTGAATTGCGCGGGGAGACACATATCCTGAAGCGGGATCTCAACGCCAAGCACGAACAACTCTCTCAATATGACGAGAAAATTGCCATTCTGCGCGGCAGGCTGGCCAGCGCGCACTCGCAACGCGACAGCCTCGACGTACAGGCCAATAGCAACGATGTAGTCAGCAGCCAATTGGCGATTGCGCGCCAGGCGTTGTCGGCCGAGATGAAGCGTCTGCTGGGCACTCAGTACAAGAGCAAAAACAATCTGATTGGCGGCATTCCGGTCGACAGCGAGTACATCATTTTTGTCATCGACACCTCCGGCTCGATGTTTTCCTACAGTTGGGATCGTATGTTAAAAGAGTTTCAGGCAACCCTGAGCATCTATCCGGAGGTAAAAGGCATTCAAGTGCTCAACGATATGGGCAACTATATGTTTTCCCGCTACCGCGGCAAGTGGATTCCAGACACGCCGGGGCGACGCAGAGCTATTGTCGACCGCCTTCGCACCTGGAATCCCTTCAGCAATAGCTCACCAGTGGAGGGCATCACCACGGCCATCAGCAGCTTTTATGACCCCGGCAAGAAAATCAGCATCTATGTGTTCGGCGACGAATTTACCGGTCAGTCAATCCAGCAAGTGGTGGATACCGTAGACAGAATTAACCGTGCGGATCAAGACGGCAATCGCCTGGTGCGAATACATGCGGTTGGCTTTCCCGTACAGTTCAGCCGCCAGCCCCATTTGCAGACGACGGGCATTCGATTTGCTACGCTGATGAGAGAGTTAACCCGCAGAAATGGAGGGTCTTTCGTTGGCCTCGAAGATTACCGCTAGCAGCGTTGTGAGAAAGACACTCTCTCTCGACACGGCTGTTGTGTTGGCTGCGCTATTACTCAGTGGCTGCGGAGCCAACGAGGTGGTGGTTCAAGGGCAGTTTCCACAACCGGTACTAGAGAAATTGCCGGTGAATCTTGGGGTCTACTACGAGCCGAAATTCCGCCAGCACGAGTTCTATGACAAGACGACTACCCGCGGCGAATCTGACTGGATTGTGCGCACTGGCGCCGCCCAGACCAACCTGTACAACACCCTGCTCGGCGGCATGTTCGACAACATCGTCTATCTCAATGAATGGCCACGGGATGAGCGGCTGGCCGAAGTCGGCAAGCAAGACGTGGATGCCATACTGGTGCCACACGTTGACGAACTGCAATATTCCATTCCCCGTCACAGTAAAATCAACGTCTTTGAAGTCTGGATGCGCTACAGATACGAGCTCTATGATGGCAACGGCGAATTGCTGGCGGACTGGACCATGACTTCCTATGGGAAAACACCCACTGCGTTTCTGCGCTCTGCGGAAGAGGCGGTCAATCTGGCGGCAATCGTTGCCTTGCGCGATGCGGGCGCAAATTTTGCGGTAAACTTCGCGCAGGTTCCCGAGGTCAAACAGTGGCTGGCTCAATTGCAGGCCACGCCAGAGGGTTCACCATGAAAGGTCTGGCCCCCGTCTTATTGTGCCTCAGTGCCCTGGTTTTGGGCGGCTGTGTCACCGTTACTGTGGATGAAATGGTATTTGACCAACCGGGCCGGGAACTCGGCGATTCCACAGTCGTCATTATGGGCCGTCGCCACGCCAGTGACTACGAAACCGAGCCCGACTTTATCGAGTGTGTCGCCAGCCACATCTCACGCGCCGACAAGAGCGTACAGGTGATGTCCGAACTAGAGTTTATGAACGCGCTATATCCCTGGTTCGAACCGCGCACTGCACCCCTGCACCCCGGCGATATCGGACGGCTAATGGAAATAGAGCCGATTCGGGAAAAACTCGACCACATGAAAACCGAGTACATCGTATGGATTGACGGCAGCACCACCCGCACAGATGGCGCAGGCTCTATGTCCTGTGGGATCGGGCCAGGGGGCGCTGGCTGTTTTGGCTTCGGCACCTGGAGCAACGACTCCAGTTACGAGGCTATTATCTGGGACTTTACCGATGCACAGGAAGTGGGCCGGATGAGCACAACTGCCAGTGGACAATCCTATATGCCAGCCGTGGTCATTCCCATACCGATCATTGCACCGGTACAGGGCAAAGCCTGCGACGGTCTCGGCGATCAACTGCTGCAATTTTTAAGTACCAAGTATTAGGATGTCACCATGCGATTTTTCTCACTGATAACAATTCTCTCACTGCTCTCACTGTTGGCTTTTGTCGGCGGTTGTGCGGTAAACCCGGCCACTGGCGGCACAGACATCGTTTTGATGTCAGAGAGCCAGGAAATTGCCACCGGCAAGAAGATGCACGATGAAATCATATCCAGCAATTCAGCCTACCCGGATGAGCGGGTGCAAAGCTATGTCAATCGCATCGGCCAGGAGCTGGCGCAGCACAGTGATCGTCCAAACCTTAACTATACCTTTACAGTAATCGACAGCGAAAACATCAATGCCTTCGCCCTGCCCGGAGGTTATGTGTACATGAATCGGGGCCTGATGTTGTACCTGGATAATGAAGCTGAGCTGGCAGGTGTATTGGGCCACGAAATTGGCCATATCACCGCCCGGCACGCAGTGCGGCAACAAACCGCAGCAGCGGCCAACAGTGTTGTGGCTTCTGTTGCCTATGTGCTGACTGGCTCTGCCGACCTGGCCAACGCCTCCAACACAGCGGGCACAGCTTTCGTGCGCGGCTACGGGCGCGACCACGAACTGGAGGCCGATAGAGAAGGAGCCACCTATCTGCACAGAACGGGTTATGACCCCAACTCCTTGTTGGACGTTATCGGCGTATTGAAAGACCAGGAGCAGTACAACCGGGTGAAAGCTCAGCAGAGTGGCCAGCAGGCACAAACCTATCACGGTCTTTTTGCAACGCACCCGCGCAACGATGCGCGCCTGCAAAAAGTTATCTCTACCGCCAGTGAGCTGGAACCCGTTCCACCAAAAGACATTGACAACGCTGAATTTCGCAGCGTTCTCAATGGCATGACCTACGGCAAGAGGTCCACTGTAACCGCAAGAGAAGAAGGCCGTTTCTACCACAACCGTCTCGGCTTCACTTTTGTAGAACCGGAAAACTGGAGTGTGAACTCAGGCTCGCGTGCGATTGTCAGCAAAGCTGATGACGGCTCAGCCGTTCTAACACTCACGATAAAACGAAAGGATGGCAGCGTTAGCGCTCGCAGTTTTCTCGCCGCGCAACTGGAAGCGAGCAAGTTGGTTCAGTCAAAACCCTTGCAGCAGGAAGGTTTGGAAGGTTACTCGGCAGTGGCGCCCGCCACAGGTGGCAAAAACAGTCGGCGGCTGGCAGTTATCTACAAGGGTTCGGTTGCCTACCTGTTTGAAGGAGAAGTCGAGAACGAGAGTGACTTCACTATTAAGGATGCCTATTTCAATGCGCAAATCGAAAGTTTCCGCGCTATGCAAAAACACGAGGCACCCAGCCGCGACGCCAAACAGATCGAGTATATTCAGGCCCAACCCGGGCTGACCTATGCGCAATTGGCCAGGCAGACAAAAATTTCAGATGCGGAAAATCAGTTGCGTTTATTGAACGGCCAATACCCCCGCGGTGAACCGAGGGCTGGAGACTGGATTAAGGTGGTTCGCTAGGCTGTTTTTGCCGGAGTCTGCCGATGCAACTCCGCCCGCAGTGCCTCCTCCTCCACTGGTATTAACCGTATTGGGAATCCGCAACTTTTTGGCTACTTTCGAGGTTTTGGCTGGTATTAACCGTATTGGGAGTCTGCAACAAACGGGTTGGTGAGCCGCTCCTGACCAAAGGTGGAAGTTGGACCATGGCCGGGAATGAAGGTGATATCGTCACCCAGCGGAAAGAGTTTTTTTCGAATAGAATCGACCAAATCCTGATGATTGCCCATTGGAAAATCTGTACGACCGATGGAACCCTGAAACAGCACATCCCCCACCCAGGCCACCTTCTGTTCATCGTAGATGAAAACCACATGGCCGGGGGTATGGCCAGGGCAGTGATACACCTGCATAGTTTGCTCGCCAACAGTGACCGTGTCGCCATCCACCAGCCAGCGGTCGGGGGTAAACGGCTGCTCCTCGGCTACCCCCATCATTTTGCAGGACTGTGGCAGTTGATCGATCCAGAATTTGTCGCCCTCGTGGGGCCCCTCAATAGGCACGCCCAATTGGCGACGCAACACATCAGACGCGGCGCAGTGATCCATATGCCCATGGGTCAGCAATATTTTTTCGACGCTGGCGTCCAGTTGCTCAACGGCATTCATAATGTTGTCTACATCGCCACCAGGGTCGACAATTGCCCCCTTGCCACTGCTTTCACATTTCACAATGCTACAGTTCTGTTGATAGGGTGTGACTGGTACGATGGTCACCTTAACTGACATAGGCTGTTCCCGTTTTTTGAGCGGCGCAAGCATACCACACAACACTATGGAGATTGGCCATGCTCGGCACCCCTTCGCTGACCGATGCGACCCTCAGGTTAGACAACCGGGTCGCCACACTCACCTTCAATCGCGACGACGTGCGCAATGCCTTAACCGGAACCGCCCTGATTGACGATATAGTCAATACGGCCAATTGGGTAAACAGCAGCCGCGATGTATCGGTACTCATTGTGACCGGCGCAGGCAAGGCATTTTCCTCCGGCGGCAATGTAAAAGAAATGCGCGAGAAAGCGGGTATGTTTGGCGGCAGCCCCGCTGCAACCCAGGAGCAGTACCGCACCGGCATTCAGCGCATCCCCCTGGCTATGGAGCGCATTGAGGTGCCGGTGATTGCCGCGATAAACGGCGCAGCCATTGGCGCGGGCTTTGACCTGTGCAATATGTGCGATATTCGGATTGGCTGCCCCGATACGCTGGTCGGTGAAACATTTATCAACCTCGGTATTATTCCCGGCGACGGCGGTGCCTGGTTCCTGCAGCGCGTAGTCGGCTATCAGCGCGCTGCCGAGCTGAGTCTCACCGGACGATTGGTTAAAGGCGCGGAAGCTCTCGAACTGGGCATTCTCATGGAGCTGGTCGCAAGCGACCAACTGCTAAACCGAGCCACCGAGCTGGCCGAGGTGATCGCAGCGAAACCCCCTCGCGGCGTGCGTATGACCAAGCGACTTATGAAAGCCGCGCAGCGCATGGAGCTGCGTGACCTGCTGGATATGAGCGCTGCCATGCAGGCCATCAGCCATACCCTGGATGACCACAGCGAGGCCATTGATGCGTTTCTGGATAAACGCGCTCCAAAATTTAAAGGCGACTAGGCGTCTGTCGCCAGCGACCCCCAAAATCACGAAGAACACACGAGGAACACAATGAGACCTGCTGCGCATCACCGAAAAGCGGGACAGCATAGAGGCCAATTTTTACGCAGCGATTGCCGTTGCGCCAGCCGACCCGTCATCTGCCATTCGCAGCTTCTATGAGCACATTGCCGGGCTTGGCCAACAGAAGTCGAAACGCCCGCTTACTCGCCTTTAAACTCCGGCACCCGTTTTTCTTTAAACGCCCGCGGGCCTTCGCGGGCATCCTTCGACAGCATCACCCTGCCCGCCTGCTCCATCTCGAACTTAAAAGCGTCTGCCCAGGGCAAAGTGTGTGTTTCCAGCACAGTGCGTTTAATCGACTGTAAGGCTAGTGGTGCCTGTTTACAAATATTGTCGGCATAGTGCTGTGCGCGTTCCCGCAATTGCGCCAGCGGCACTACTTCAGAAATAAGCCCCATTGCGAGTGCCTCTTGAGCCGAGACCGGCTCTCCCCCTAACAAAATTTTCATGGCATGTGCATAGGGCAGTTGGCGTGCCAGGCGAACCATGGAACCCGCTCCGGGCACCACGCCACTTTTCGGTTCGGGCAGGGAAAAAATCGCGTGCTCCGCAGCAACGCGAATATCAGTGGCTTGCAATAGTTCACAACCGCCACCCAGTGCGCGGCCATTAATGGCTCCAATCACCGGCTTGTTGAAAGGTTGATCTTTCAGCATCACCTTGTCGACAATCAGCGGATCATCTAACAGGCGTTGTTCCACCTCGTTCGCCGCTTGTCTGGCACCCGTCCACAGGGGGATCACTGCCCCCAGGTCTCCGCCGCAGCAAAAATCCTCATCACCTGCGGCGGTCACCACCGCAACGCGAATACTGTTGTCTGCACGCACCTCTGCCCAGGCGTCAGCCAGTTCAACAAAAAGCTCGCCGTTCATCAGATTTTTTTGTTCCGGGCGATTGAGGGTAATCCAGGCTTGCTGTCCACGCTTGTCAAGAATAATGGCTGCCATAAAGGGTTGTCGCAGTTGTTGTTATAGTTGCTGTTATATCAGATACAATACGGAAAATAATAACTCAATGCCCGCCATCAACACCCGTATGAGTAGAAAACAGCGCTAAATCGTCGGTTTAAGCCGAAAATTCCAGCTTCAAACGATCATTACGCTCGAATCTGGGTGAAAATCAACAACCTGCCAGGAGCCCTGCAAGTCGCTATCAGCCAGCTTGAAAGACCCGCCGCGTATAAGTGAGCCTCCAGATACTCTTGCCGAAAACCTCCGAAAACCGGCAATCAATTTTTTAATATCGCTCATCGTAAAACCATCTCTGTAGTGGATTTCAGTCCCACTGGCGACTAAAGCCCGCGAAATAATAAAAGCAGTTTATCCGGTTTTATTATTTGGCCGTATTAGACTAGACTGATTAGTTAGAAAGCGGGCAGCCTCAGCGCTATAATCGCCTGCCCAGACTAAAACGCGAGGATTAACCCATGAATGCTCCAGAACGAATGACTGACGCACACGACCCAATCACCGAAAGCATGATGAAGGCACTGGAGGCCCAGCGCGAAGATTACCTGAACGAAGGCCATGTGAGTGCTGAAGTGCGCATTGACCGCATGCGCCGTGGAATGGAAGCCGTCCACAAACACCAGGACCGGATTGTAGAGGCGCTGAATACTGATTTTAGTTGTCGCCCTCGCGAAGTCTCTATGCTTACGGATGTTTCCGCCTCAATCATGCCGTTTAAAAGCGCAATCAAGCATGTGCGCAGTTGGATGAAGCCGCAAAAACGCAAAACCATGTTCCCACTGAACTTACTGGGCGGCCGCTCACGGATTGAGTACCAGCCCATGGGCGTGGTCGGTGTGCTCAGCCCCTGGAACTTCCCGGTCAACCTGGCGTTTGCCCCTTTGGCTGACATTCTGGCCGCTGGCAACCGCGCCATGATCAAGCCCTCTGAATTTACACCGGCAGTTTCTGATGTCATTGCGGAGATCGTCAAGGAAGCCTGGGACGAAAAAGAAGTCACTATTTTCACTGGCGGCCCCGAAGTAGGCGCAGCTTTCAGCGGGCTGCCCTTTGACCACATGTTATTCACCGGGGCTACGTCTATTGCCAAACATATTATGGCGGCGGCGGCGAAAAACCTGGTACCAGTAACCCTGGAGCTGGGCGGCAAATCGCCAGTGTTAATCAGCCGCAGCGCCGATATTAAAATGTCTGCCAGCCGCATCATGTTGGGCAAAACCATGAACGCGGGTCAAATTTGCCTGGCTCCTGATTACTTGATGGTGCCGGAAGAGAAACTGGACGAAGTCGTTACAGAGATTCGCTCAGCCGTGGCCGAGATGTACCCCACCATGGTCGATAACCCCCAGTACACCTCGGTGATTAATAATCGCCACTTCCAGCGCCTGAACGACAATATTGAAGACGCTCGCGCCAAAGGCGGCGAGGTTATCGAGTTGGCCCCTGCGGGAGAAGATTTTGCCAATCAGAACGGTACACGCAAGATGGCTCCTACAATCGTGAAGAATGCGACCGATGATATGCGCGTTTTGCAGGAAGAAATCTTTGGCCCACTGCTGCCGATCAAAACCTATAAGAACTTCGATGAAACCATTCGTTACGTCAACAGCAACCCGCGTCCACTGGCGCTGTACTACTTCGGTAAAGACAGCAAGGAAGAGCGCGACGTACTCGATGGCACCACCTCTGGCGGCGTCTGCCTCAACGATGTGATCATGCACATCATGCAAGAAGACCTGCCCTTCGGTGGCGTTGGCCCGGCTGGCATGGGTGCCTACCACGGCCATGATGGCTTTAAGAACTTCAGCCATGCCAAGTCCGTGTACAAGCAAGCTGGAGTCAACGTCGGCAAGTTGGGCGGCATGTTGCCACCTTATGGTGCTGCCACCGAAAAAACAATCAAGATGCAAACCAAGCTGTAGGGCGCAAAGAAAACTATCGAGGCCGCCCTTTCGGGCGGTCTTTTTTTGTCTAAAGTATTTTATTTTCAAAGCACAGGGAGACATTCTCATTATGGGTCATTTAAAGCTGGGATTGGCACAAGGCTATTGGGGCGCTGCTCCAAGCCCGAATTTTGTTGGCATGGCTCAAGAAGCCGAACGGCTGGGCTACGATTCGGTCTGGTCTGCCGAGGCCTGGGGCAATGATGCCTTTACTCCTCTGTGCTGGATTGGCGCGCAGACAGAAAAAATCAAACTGGGCACGGCAGTCGTGCAATTGTCAGGCCGCACCCCAACCTCCTGCGCGATGCACGCCCTGAGTTTGGATCTCTTGTCCAACGGACGCTTCACATTGGGTCTTGGGGTTTCCGGGCCGCAAGTTGTCGAAGGCTGGTACGGTCGCCCATTCCCCCGACCCTTGGCACGCACCCGCGAGTACATCGATATTATTCGCCAGGTGTTCAAACGCGAAGGCCCGGTGACTAACGATGGCCCACACTACCCACTGCCTTATCCCGGCGATGACGGCATGGGGCTGGGCAAACCACTTAAGCCCATTGTGCATCCCCTGCGCAACCACATCCCTATATTCATGGGTGCTGAAGGTCCCAAAAACGTTGCCCTGGCTGCTGAAATTGCCGACGGCTGGCTACCTCTTTACTACGACCCGCACGATGAATCTACCTATGCAGAGTCACTGAAAGACATGCGCCCTGATTTCGACATCACGCAAATGGTAACGGTCAATATTACTGACGATATCGACGCTGCCCTGTTAGCCGTTAAGTACCACCTGAGTTTTTACGTCGGCGGCATGGGCGCCAAAGACGCTAACTTCCACAATGACCTGTTCTGCCGCATGGGCTACGAGGCTGAAGCGGCTGCAATTCAGAAGCTGTTTTTTGAAGGCAAGCGCGATGAAGCGGCTCGTGTTATTCCCGATACCCTGGCAGACAACTTGTCTTTGGCAGGACCAAAAGAGCGGATAAAAGATCGCTTGCAAGCCTGGGAAGCGTCCAGAGTAACCACTTTGCTGGTGGCCACCAGCGACAAGGAGAATCTACGGGAAATGGCCGAGCTGATTTTGTAATGACCGGGATGAGTGCACTGGGGGCAGGATGGGGTACACCTTCCCGGCAGAATGGCACTTGATTATCTTGGACTCTTCTACAGAAAAAATTGTTTAAGTACGGATGGGCGCTACCATTTTGGTGATGAATCGGTGTCTTTGGCCGCAAGCAGGCCACCCAAATATGTGCTTGCCTGTGAGCGAGACCACATTGCTCCCGCCGGGGCCGTAATGGATGGGTCTGAATTGTTGGGCGGAGACATAAGGCGGGTTATTGCTTCTGGTGGTCATGCCGGGGGTGTCATTAATCATCCATTGGCAAAGCGCGGAAAATATCAAGTAAATGGTTCCAATATCGGCCATACTAGGGGTTCCTGGTGGAATGATTGGCAGCAATGGGTAACAGCATACAGGGGCGATAAAGTAGAGGCTCGCCCATGCGCCACAGGTGACTTCCCGACAATAGAGCCCGCCCCCGGCAAATTTGTCTACTCGTAATTTTTTAAAATTGAAAGAGATAGATGTATAAAACATGACTAATGAACAAAAAATTGGTTTTTCAGAGGCCGACTCCCAGGCAATTGACCATGCACGGGTAGAGGAGACACAGGAAACAGGGCAAAAAATGTTGCAGACCGCACTACAGAAAAATATGGATATGTTTAAGGCTCTGCCAATGGATCCATTTAATATGAGCAAAACCTATATGGATGCCCTGGTGAGTATATGGCGAAATCCGACGTCAGCAATGAACGCGCTGAGTGCCTACCTCAAAGATTTGATGAAGCTCTGGCAATACACTGCGGCGAAATTAGCTGGAGGAGAGGGGATAGACCCCGTTATTGCCCCTGAACCTGGTGACAATCGCTGGCGGTCTGACGATTGGAGTCGCCATTTGGTTTTTGATTACATTAAACAGTCATATTTGCTGTCTTCCAGATTTATTGAATCAGCGCTGGATACTGTTGAAGACCTGAATGAAAAAGAGCAAAGACGCCTTTCCTTTTTTACCAGACAGTTTGTCGATGCACTTTCCCCGACCAATTATCCGGTGACCAATCCCGATGTGCTCCGCACCACTCTTGAAAACAAGGGTGCGAATCTGGTTGCCGGACTCAAGAATTTTGTGCGGGATATGGCAGAGGGCGATGGCAGACTTAACATTGCCATGACTGACCTGGACGCCTTCACTCTGGGAGAGAATGTGGCGACAACGCCCGGCAAGGTCGTCTACCAGAATCGTATGTTTCAGTTAATTCAGTACGCACCTTCTACTGAAAAAGTATATAGACGACCCCTGCTGATATTCCCTCCCTGGATCAACAAATTTTATATTCTTGATCTGCAACCGGAAAATTCCCTGATCAAGTGGATGGTAGATCAGGGGCATACGGTTTTTGTCGTGTCCTGGGTAAACCCGGATGATGGCAGCTATGCCGATGTAGGCTGGGACGAGTACCTTAAAGAAGGCATGTATGCTGCTGTAGACGAAGTTGAAAAAGAAACCGGAGTGAGCCAAATAAATGTTGTGGGCTACTGTATCGGGGGAACATTATTGAGTTCTGCCCTGGCCCACATGAAAGCGGCTGGTGACAAGCGAATTCGGTCGGCAACTTTCTTTACTGCACTTATCGACTTTGAACAACCAGGTGATCTGGGCGTGTTTATTGATGACGCCCAGGTGATGAGTATGGAAGAAGGCATGAATGAAAAAGGGTTTCTTGGCGGAAAATCCATGTCGTCTGCATTTAATATGCTCAGATCCAATGATTTGATCTGGTCGTTTTATATCAATAACTATTTGCTTGGCAAAGAACCCAATATTTTTGACTTGCTTTACTGGAATTCAGATTCCACCAATATGCCGGGCAAGATGCAAAGCTTTTATCTCAGAAACATGTATCTGGAAAATAACCTTTGTAAACCCCGTGGTATCAATGTAGCTGGTACAGATATAGATGTGAGCACAATCGATTTGCCCTGCTATTTTATTTCTGCCCAGGACGACCATATAGCACCCTGGAAGTCGACTTACTCCGGAGCTAAATTATTTTCCGGCCCCGTGCGTTTTGTGTTGGGTGGCTCGGGTCATATCGCTGGAATTGTCAATCCGCCGACCAAGAATAAATATGGCTATCGAGTGGGCCCGTCAAAATTACCGGCCAGTGTCGATGAATGGTTTGATCAGGCCAGGCAGAGCGAGGGCTCATGGTGGCCCGATTGGAATAAATGGCTCAAGGGACGAAGCAGGGCGCAGGTGGATGCGCGTACCCCCGGAGCAAACGGGCGCGTTTTAGAAGATGCGCCTGGTAGTTATGTAATGAAGAGAATATAAAAAGACCATGACAGAAGGGCTGAATAAACAATGGAACTGTGAAGATTGAGGAAATGAACATGAACCGAACTGCACTTGTGACAGGTGGTACCCGCGGCATTGGCGAAGCCATTTGTGTGAGGCTAAAGAATACGGGTTTTAACACTGTTGCCGGATATGCAAGTAATGTAGATGCCGCCAGGGCCTTTACAGAAAGGACGGGAATTCCTGCCTACAAGTTTGATGTGAGTCACTTTGGAGAAGTCTCGGAAGCGGTTAAACAGATTGAGGCAGCCCAGGGACCCATTGAAGTTCTGGTGAATAATGCGGGCATTACCCGTGACGGCACCCTGCACAAAATGCCCAGGGAAAATTGGCAAGCCGTTATGGAAGCCAATTTGGGATCATGTTTTAACCTCTGTCGAAGTGTTATCGATGGTATGCGGGAACGCCAATACGGACGCATTGTCAACATCGGCTCTATCAATGGGCAGGCAGGACAATACGGGCAGGTTAACTATGCGGCGGCAAAATCGGGGATTCATGGATTTACCAAGGCGCTGGCCCAGGAAGGAGCGGCCTCGGGTATCACAGTTAATGCGATAGCGCCGGGTTATATAGCAACGGACATGGTTCGTGCCATTCCCGACAGGGTACTGGAAAAAATTGTTGCCAAAGTGCCTGTCGGGCGGCTTGGTGAAGCCGACGAAATTGCCAGAGGAGTCGAGTTTTTGGTGTCTGAAGATGCCGGTTTTATTACCGGCTCGACCCTGTCAATCAATGGTGGTCAGCATATGTACTAGAAGCCTGTCGGGCTTTTCCGCAGTAGAGCAGTGTTTTAAGTTCGACAGACTCCTGGAGCATGGGTCCGACTGCTGGAAGGGTTACAATGTCCTGGACGTATCCGACTTCAAGCACTTCAGGATCAATCACTCAAAGCTCTTTGCTGACGATGAGAACCACATTAACGGCATCGAGAATTTCTGGTCACAAGCAAAACGCCACATGCGTCAATTCAATGGTGTTCCGAAGGCCCAATTTGGCCTATATTTGAAGGAATGTGAGTGGCGTTTTAACAACAGTGATCCATCAAACCAATTAGCTCAGGTAAGACAATGGGTTAAGCGTCATCTTCGATAGTTATCTGGGTCAGCCCCCTGTGAAAAGAGAAGCAGGCAGCACTTCTCCTTTTCAATTGACAAGCTGATTCTGGGGAAACGAACACCTATGGCATGGAATATTAGTGAAACGGTTTATCGCATTAGCGACAGTGAAATAGGTGCTCGCCCCGCGTTGATCCATGGGGACGAGAACATCAGTTTCAAACAACTGACTCGTCGTTGTAGCGGCATCGCCAGTTGGCTGCAATCTTTAAATTTGCCACGCAATGCGCATATTGGCCACTATATGCGCAACTCCAACGCCTATATGGAAACCTTTGTCGGGTCAGGCTTGGCGGGCATGGCGCATGTCAACGTGAACTACCGCTACCTGGATCAGGAATTGATTGACCTGTGTGTGGGCCTGGATATTCAAGTGCTGGTCTACGACGCTGAATTCGCCGAGCGAGTAGCCGCCAGCAAAGACCAACTCACCGAGACCATCGGTTTTGTAGAAGTGGGCTCCTCACCAGCGCGTAACGATTTCGCAGTTCTCCTGACCGATCTATACAGCCGCGACATCAGCAACTTTGAGCGCCAGTGCTCGGGCGAAGATCTGATGATTATCGCTACAGGTGGCACGACAGGTCTGCCCAAGGGCACCCTGTGGCGCCAGGAAGACCTGTGGTTTAAGCAGAAGATGTCCACCGGTAATGCCATGTTGGCGCTGCAACTGGACGACCACCCGGCTGACCTCGACGAACACATTGCCAACATTCTCAAATTGCCTGAGCCAAAACCTTTCATGCCACTGAGCCCGCTGATGCATGGCGCAGCCAGCCTTATGGCAATTTTAATGCTGGCCCAGGGCATTCCTGTTCTAACCGCTCCTGGAGAAAAGTTTAATGCCGATCAGACTCTGGACCTGGTCAAGCAGCATCAGGTTAGTGGCATGGCACTGGTGGGTGATGCCTTTGCTATTCCGCTAACGGAAGCACTGGAGCGACGCGCCAGTGAAAACCTGCTAAGTTCTGTCATGCTGGTGGTATCAACAGGCGCATCATTAAGCGAGGAATATCGCGACGGCCTCCTGCGCCATCAACCCAATCTGGTTCTCTTTGACACGCTGGGCTCTTCAGAAGCATCCGGGTTTGCAATTTCAACGCCAGAGCCAGGCGTATTTCGCCCGCTGGAAACCACTCGCGTATTCGACGACGAGTTAAACGAGGTTGTACCAGGTAGCGACACTATTGGCATAGCTTACTCCGGCGGCTACAGCCCCATCGGCTATTACAAACAGCCTGAGAAGTCGGCGGAAACTTTTATGCAAATCGACGGCGAGCGTTACGTCAAAACCGGTGATCGCTGCACCGTGCGTGAGGACGGCATGCTCATTCTGTTAGGCCGCGACAGCACAGTGATTAACACGGGCGGTGAAAAGGTCTATACGGTTGAGGTGGAACGTGCGCTGATGGACCACCCGGCTATTGGCGATGCACTTGTTGTCGGCTTACCCCACCCGCGTTTCGGCAATATGGTGGTCGCGGTTGTTGAGGGGCCAGGCCTCAGCGCTGACAATATCGATGTCGCAAACATTCAGGAAAAAACCCGCGAGACACTGGCGGACTATAAAGTACCCCGAAGAATCTTTGCCATTAATTCACTGCAACGAGCACCCAACGGCAAACCGGACTACCCTTTTGTAACAACATTCGCGCAACAACAGTTTAAGGAGCAGGAAAATGGGACAACTTGACGGAAAAGTAGCCGTCGTAGTCGGTGCATCCGGCGAGAAAAATTTTGGTTCATCGATTGCTCGCCGTTTTGCCGAGGCTGGCGCCAAAGTGGTTGTGTCTGCCAGAAGAAAGGAAGCGCTGGACAAGCTGGCCAGTGATATCGGCGGACTGGCAGTCGCTTGCGATGCAACCGATGAGACGCAGATAGAGGCTCTATTCAAAGCGGCAAAAGACACCTACGGCCGTGTGGATATCGCAGTCAACACCGCTGGTGGCATTGCCAATACACCCATTGCTGAAATTACTGCGGCGGATATTCAACCCAGCCTTGATTTAAGCTTCATTGGCGCCATTCTGATTTTCAAACACGCCGCTGCTGCCATGGAAAGCGGTGGCTCGATTATGACCGTTTCATCCCTGACTGCCAGGTTGCCCGCTAAAGGCTATGCAGCCTATGCAGGCGCGCGCGCAGGCATCGACCATGTCGTGAAAATAGCGACAGCAGAATACGCTCACACCGGTATTCGCTTTAACTCAATTGCAGCAGGATTAATCGACACCGACATGACCGCCGGACTGTTTGCCATGGAAGATGTTGTAGACGCATTCGTCACCAACATACCAGTCGGACGCATGGGCACTGTAGAGGACATTGCGGAAGCAGCTTTATGGTTAGCTGATGAGAATACCTCTGGCTTTGTAAATGGCCAGTTGATTGACTTGTCTGGCGGCCAGGCACTTGGCGCGCTACCGGGTTAAAGGCAGATAATAACGTCAGCACTCAACACGAAAAGCAGCCCGGAAGTCCCATAAACTTAGGGCTGTTATGGCGGGGCTTGCGGTTTTGAGCCGCAGGCCAGTGTCCACGCGACATTGGCGAACCGGGTTTTATGTGGTGTACACAGCCACTGCAATTAAAAATCGTAGATGACGCGAGCGTACCAGAATGCACCGTTGAAACCTCCCGGTGAAAACTGACTGTACCTGTTGCCAACACCTGCCGCCGCATTTGGATTTTCATCGGGAGTCTCGTCGGTGATGTTGTGGGAGCCAACAATCAGGCTCAGACCCGCTGCAAAGGAGTAACCCGCTTCCAGGTCCAGCGTGCCGTAGCCGCGATAGGTCAGACTATCTTCAGAGTCATACCAGTCATCAAAGTGGTTGTAACGCGCCGTAACGCGCCAGTCATTAAAGGTGTGATTAACGCCCATATTGGCGCGCCACTCAGGCAGACCTGCTTCCATCTCGTCTATGCGAACCTGGTCAACGTTCTCTGTCACACCGCTATCAACCTCCGTTTCGGTGCGGTTATAGGCGAAGTTGAACTCGGTTACACCGGCGCCCCAGTCAGCAGACCAGCTAGCCACCACATCGAAGCCCGCAGAGGTGGTGTCGATCTCGTTGGTGAAGAAGCGGAATTGCTGAATGGTTGCTGCGGAGACAATTCCCGTTGCAACCAGATCTTCGCGTTCAGCATCGGTCAGTTGGTACAGGCGAGAAATCGCCAGGCGATCAGTCAACTCAATATTGAAATAGTCAACTGTCAGGCTGAAGTTAGCGGCTTGCCATACCAGGCCCAGGGTCGCGTTTTCGGACTCTTCCGGCGCCAACTCGGTGCCGCCCCGCAGTTGAGCGACCGGGTTAGTTGACGGAATCGTACCATTGTTTACCAGATCACCGATGGCGGCATCAAATTCAGTGGATACATTAAAGGCGTTTGACTGTCCCGGGGTGGGAGCACGGAAGCCAGTGCTGTAAGTTGCGCGCAGACCCAGGCCGTCAGTTATCGAGAAATGGGTCGCGAGCTTGCCGTTTGTCGTTGTACCAAAGTCATCAAAGTCTTCCCAACGACCGGCCATCGCCAGCAACCAGCGGTCGGTAATATCAGCTTCAAAGTCAATGTAAGCGGCTATGTTGGAACGGTTCCAGTCCCCTGCTGCCAGCGGGCTAAAGCCGGGAAAGCCGTTGGACGCCGCCAGGAAACCCTGCTCTGCCAGGGGGCCGATTTCCCAGGAGGCCTGGTCGCCAACCTTGATCTCAAACTCTTCTTTACGCCATTCAAATCCACCGGCAATATTGAGGTCTGAGGCCAAGGCAGACAGGTCAACCGGGTAGGAGAAATCAGCATTGATGTTGGTTTCAAGCTGGGAGTAATCGCCTGGATCAAAGGTCGTTGGTGTCTGCGGCCCCAAAGACGCATTGACCGTGTTGGCAATGAAGAAATCAGAGTCACTGTAGCCATAGCTGGCGCCGACATCGTAAGTCAAACCGCTTTCGAGGTTGCCACGCAGACCCGCTACCGTGCTGAAATCTACGGTCTTGCCGCCAAAACTCGGGGTAAATCCACCGGGAAATATCTCGTTGTAAACAAAACAGTTCGGATTGGCGATCACTGCATTCAAAGCGTCTCGATCAGCCACTGGAACCAGCGGGCAGTTGCCGCTCATGTCGCCAGTCACATCGCCAACCAGACGATTCTCGCCATCGCCACCAGCGGGAACAAAGACACCACCGCGAGTATCAGGATTACGGAAGTAAAAACCACCTTCTGTCTCCTTGCTGGCGTAATTACCGAACATGTAAACCTCGGAATTGGCGCTGGTATCCAACCCGAAATTCCAAACTGTTTTCAGGTCTTCTGAAATTTCCGGGCTGCCCCATACCTGGGCAGGGCTGGCAACATCTGTGTTGCCAGCAGCAATCAGTTCGGCAGCGGCGGTGAGCTGAACGCTGCGGGAGGTCGCATCTGATTCGCCGTATTCAAAGCTCAGGTTGGCAAAACCATTTTCGCTCATAGCAAAGGCAAAATTACCGGCAATGGACCAGACGGCTTCGCTCTCTTCTGCATACTCGCCGTACCTGGCCTCTAAGGTGGCGCCTTCAGCGGCATCCTTGAGGATGAAGTTCATCACACCGGCAATTGCATCAGAACCATACTGTGCCGATGCGCCATCGCGCAGTACTTCAACCTGCCTCAGCGCGATGGCGGGAATGGGCGAGATATCCGGGCCCTGGGCGCCGTCGGATACACCATTGCCTAACCAGGTAATGACTGAAGAGCGGTGGCGGCGCTTGCCATTGACCAACACCAGCGTGTGGTCGGGCGCAAGCCCCCGCAGGTTGGCAGGGCGAACAACTGTCGCCGCGTCGCTGATGGGCTGAGTGTTAACATTGTAGGAAGGTACGATATTGCGGATCAAATCCGTCAGATTACTGCCGCCCTGGTTGCGGAAGTCTGCACCACTGATGACATCAATAGGCGCTGCCGATTCATACACTGAGCGTGCTTCGCGGCGGGTACCCGTGATAACCACCTCTTCCAGCACCAGGTCTCCCTGGGCCAGTGTCGGCGAGGAAAATCCGGCTGCCAGAGCCATTGGCGCCGCTGCGGCCAGGGCAATTTTACTGGGTGTCAATGGTTTCATGGATTGGTTTCTCCATCTCTATGTTTGTGGTAAGGACGTGGAGAACCTCAAATATGATCCCCCTAAAACAGGGTATAACAGTATTGGGTTGGCCCCGATAATTAGACTGTATTGAACTTAACCCATTGTTTCAATTGTTTCAATTGTTTCAATTGTTTCAATCGGAATGATGGATCACCTGTGGTTAAAACGCCACTCACATTCCTTCAAAAATGGGCCAATTTGGAACACCATTGAATGTGCGCCAATGCTATAAGGGATCACTGTACTTTACTGACTGTGCACGATAACGGCAGCCGACCATGAGTATTGTCGGCTGCCGCTTTGGTCAGCGCTCAGTAGGTACGCTGTCCCCGATATAGTTCAGACCCGCCGCTTCAACGCCTTTGGTTTCTTTGATTGTGCATTGTGCATGTTGGATGTTTACATCATTGTTTAGGGTGACTTTCAGGACGCCGTCTTCTCTTGGGCCTAGCAATTGCACCTGCGGATCGAATATTTGCCATGCTGCTTTGAGCACTTCGATATCGGCGTCTGCTGCGATCATAACCAGGAGTTCATTTTGTACGACCACATTCGAAGGTTTTTCTTCCGTTACGGTTGCTCCGCATCCGGTGATGAGCGCAGTTGCTAGTAAGTAAATAGATAGTTTCATGGTTTACCCGCCTCGCAGCCAGTCATTGGCATCCCTGTTATTCTCAGGTTCTGGTTCAGGTTGTGCTTTCGGCGCCGGTTTTGATTTTGGTCTCGGAGCAGGTTTTTTCTTTGCTGCGGGCGAGGGTTTACCTGCGCTGGCATTGGGGCAACCGTCGGCTTTGCGGCTAAATTGATTGCCGCAAAGTGCAGCATAGAGGTTCAGGTTACCACCGGACATGACTCGGCCTCGTAGATCGTTATTTCTATCAGCACTATCCATTAAGCGTTTTTTCACCTGCACATTGGTGAAATCGGGAAAGGCTGCCCAAACAAGCGCTGCAGCGCCAGCTGTAATGGGGCTGGCCATGCTGGTGCCGGTCATGTTGCCGTAGGTACTTTTAAGTCGCGAACCACTCGCATCGGGGATGGTGCTATAGATGTCAGTGCCGGGACTACCCAGATGCACAGAGCGTTTGCCATAGGAACTACCCATGGGCACTTCACGCTGGCCTAATTGCTGCCAGCCAGTGGTGACGAGTCGACCATTCTCAATTCGAGCGCCTTGGGCTCGCGCCGTCCAATAGGAGCTGCCGTCATAGAGCGCGAGCTTGCGTCCCGCCGGTTTCATATTGGCGATGGTCAGTATGCCATCGACATTGCGTGAGTGCGTTGCTGGGTAAGAAGGTGAAAAACCACGATGTGTACCGCCACTATGTTTGAAAGTCACGTAGTTGAGGGTGGAGCCTTGGGGAATGTCTTCGGCGTCATTCGATAAACCATCATTGCCCGCAGCGATCACCATGAGTACACCGGCCCGTGATGCCTTCTGATAGACCTGCTCGCCGACACTGGACCTTGCCGGGCCACCAAGGCTGAGGTTAATCACGTTGGCGCCATTACGAACAGCATAGTTAACTGCGCTTAAGACTCCGCTACTGGGGAACCTGCAGCCGATTTCAGCGTCGGCGGCAGCAAGCGCCATAATTCTTACTCGGGGCGCAATGCCGGTAATCCCTTTGCGATTGCCACCGACGGCACCAATGGCGCCGGATACATGTGTGCCATGACTACCTGCTCGAGTACAGGCACCGGCTGGGTTGTTAGTGTTCTCGCCAAAATTCCAGCCGTTAACGTCATCAACGTAGCCATTGTTGTCATCGTCGCGGCCATTATTCGGGATTTCGCCTGGATTAACCCAGAGATTGTCACGCAGGTCTTCGTGATTGGTCATGATGGCATCGTCAATTACCGCCACGATAATCTCGCTGGCATTGTCGATGATACCCCACGCTTTGCGTGCGTTGATGGCATCTATATACCACTGATTGCGGATCAGAGGGTCGTTAAATGAGATGCTGCTTGGATACTGAATGTAGTTTACTTCTGCGCGCTTAACGCCGGGCGCCTTTTCCAGCATCGCGAGATGATCGTTGAGATTGACCCAACTGCGGCCGGAGCCGTCTCGCCCACCAAGTGTGACCAGGCTAAAGTTGTCGTCAGAAAGTGATGCGATGTTCAACTCACCGCCAATTTCTCGTGAAAGGTAACCCGACAAACGCTTTGCACTGTAGTTTGATTTCGTTTCAATTAGGTACTGCCCCGGTATTGCTATGGACTCATCGTCGGGAATGGATAGCCACTCGCTGGGTGACGCACTGCTTACCTGCGCAGTGATTAGCGTGCAAAAGAGCAAGGCATTTCGTAAATCAGGTTGAAGGTGCATAGCCTGACTCCTAGCTGTTTTTTGCCAGGGCGATGGTGACGTTATCGCGACCACCGCCGTTTAGGGCTGCTTGTATTAGCTGCTCACAGATGGTTTCAAGCGGGTGTTCTGCTCTCACAAGGTGCGCAATGTCGGTGTCATTAGCCATATCGGTTAAGCCATCACTGCAGGCAAAAATAATGTCACCGCTGTGCCAGGGTAGGGTGGTGACAACGGGTTCCATCGGTTGGCCAACGGCTTCAAGACCGATGCCCTGGCTTAGCCTGCCTCGGTCCGGATGGGTGGCAAACTGTGTCTCGTTGATGCGACCAGAGAGTAACAAATCGTTGGCGACGGTTTGATCGACTGTGACTTGTTCCAGTTGTCCATCAGCCATTTTGTAAAGTCGGCTGTCGCCTACCTGCAGTACCGTTACAGCTTTGTCATCGGCAATAGCCGCAGTGAGCGTACAGGACATGCCATTTTTATCAGGATCTTCGACAGCCATTTTTGAAACTTCCACATGTGCCCGCTGGGCTGACATAGTTAACAGCATCTCGCGGATGCTGGGGTCGGCAGCGGCAGCGAGCTTACCTTCTTGCAGTAAGGTTTCGAATACGCCGACGGTGGTTTGACTGGCGATCTCGCCAAAGGCATGGCCGCCAACGCCGTCTGCAACAATGATGAGGGCGAGGCCGGGTTTGATCTCGCCAATAAAATAGCTATCTTCATTGTTAGTGGGCACATTGCCAACATTCGTATTGCCAAACAATTTCATTATAGGGTGCTCTCCTGTAGTTTGAACCATAGGCCTTCGACTTCAACTCGTACATTGGGCGCTAGCGGTGCCGTTGCCATTAGTGTTGTGCCATCGACGGTAACCCTGGATTCGGGGCTCTTCTGGCCGGGTGTAATAAACCATTGCTTGTCGTGTACCAAAATCAACACAGGTTCTCCTGTCTGCAGACATCCCACATCAAACTTGCCTTCATGCACGCCGACGGCAATGGATTCACCTACCAGGCCCCATTTTTTGGCGGCGTCCTGCTCCAGTGTTGGCCAGGCTTCTGTCAGTGCGAACCGATCCAGTAATTTCAGGGACGATTGGTCAAATTCAATGACCAGCGAATTGCGGGAATGATTAGCCGGTGTTAGCAGTAATTGGCAACTGCCGGGGGAGTCGCCGGATTCTGTGTTGCCGCCCATGGCTAGTTTGGTGGGTTTGGTGATGTTTGCGCTTTCACCCGCGCCAAGCTCTCGACCCTCGATCATGGTGCCGTTGGTGCTCTCCTGATCCTGGACTACATAGCCATCACCAGCGCGGTACACTCGCGTCTGCCGACCAAGTCGGGACAGACGCCGATAACCGAGCATGATGTCGCCAGCGCCAGTGCTGGATTGCCTGCCCAGTTTGATATCATCAGCGACCAGCAAGCTTACGTCTTTGAAGTCTCCATCAGTGCCTTCGACGTCACCTACTAACATGACAATCAAGGCTGCCGCTGCTTTGCGCATTGAATTGAGTTGGTCTATCTCCGCCGCGTAGCCGGGTAAATCACTGATGGAATGCAGTGCTTCGTCGACGGCAGTGATGGCGTGGTAAGGACGTTTGCGTTCGATCTGCTGACTTGCCCGCTGAATATTACCTGCAAGGTCGCCCTCTCTAAAAATCTGATCCGCTCGGTCGCGCAGTTCGTTAATGCGCTGCGTCAGGGCAGGGTTTAGATCTTCGGCCTCGTTACAACGCTTCGCCGCGTTCGACGGTTCGTTTTCGAGTTCTGTTTCGGCAATCTTGAATAACTGGTAACCCTTTTCCCAGTCAGGGATGCTGTCTCTTAATGCCAGTGCTTCTTTGTTGTCGCTGTTAAGTGCTATAGCTTTGTCAATTTCGGCCCTGGCTCTGTCGTAGTCATGTTCATTAACGGCAAACTGCGCGCGCTGCACGTGCTGCTCGGCTTCGGTGATGTGTATGTTCCACTGCTCGGCCCATTCGTCCCACTGTTTTCGATGCGGCAGGATTTTCGCCGTTTTGTTTAAGTAGTCGGCACCTTGGGATGCGTTTGCGTTGTTATAAATGTAGGTGAGATTGCGTTCGTGGCGGCGGTAGGTTGCCCAGACGATAATGATTATTGCCAGTAGCACCAGCGCGGTCAGAACGGTGCCATATAGCAGAATTCTAGGCAGACCGTTGCGATACAGCACGATGGTGAAGCCGTCTGAATTGTGAGGAATGTCAGCTGCAGCACGCACCGCACCCATGGCTTCTCGGAGATTGGTAATCAGATCGGTTTTGCCCATCGCGGTGCGATAACGGAAGGACTGTTGTGAGCGATCGTGCCACAGCTCGCCGACAGTTTTCATGCCGCCGACTGTTTCAAGCGAGCCGTCGCGGTACTCCGGATGCTTTTGCAGTTCGTAGGAAATACGTTCGATTTCTTTTGACCAGAAATCAACAAACTTGATGGTGTAATCGGCGCGCAGCTCAAAGCCCTCCAGCTCCTCAATCAGGTTGGCGATGGGATCACGGCCATAGTTGGAAATTTTTTCCGCCTGCCAGTCCTCATAGTTTTTCCTAATTACCATTATGGCTAAGCTCTGCTATACTGTACATAAACACAGTTTCGGTATTTGATTCACAAGGAGATCAGTCATGGCGCGTAATAAAGTGCAATTCCAGAAAGGTATCAGTTTGAACGAATTCATCAATCAGTACGGTACCGAAGAGCAGTGCTTCGATGCACTTTATGCGTGGCGCTGGCCCGAAGGATTCCAATGCCCGAATTGCAACCACGATAAATGCTGTCAGTTAACCAGTCGCAAACTACAGCAGTGCAATCGCTGTCACCACCAAACGTCACTGACCGCTGGAACGATCTTTGAATCCACCAAACTACCATTAACACTATGGTTTCAGGGTATCTATCTGGTCACTCAGGATAAGAAAGGTATCTCGGCAATGAAACTACATCGTCATCTAGGCATTTCCTACAATGCGGCCTGGAGAATGAAGCACAAACTCATGCAGGTGATGATGGAGCGGGATCACCCGAAGAAACTATCGGGCTTTATTGAATTGGATGATGCCTATCTGGGAGGCGAGCGTACGGGGTGTAAACCGGGGCGCGGTGCTGCTGGTAAGACCCCTTTTGTGGCGGCGGTCGAGACCACTAGCGACCATTGCCCCGTTCGGGTTAAGTTGTCGGTCGTAAAGGGTTTCCGAACCGAAGAGATCAAGTCATGGACTCAGCAACATCTGACCGAGGGCAGTACCGTCATCTCCGATGGTTTGGCGTGTTTTAATGCCGTCGCTGATGCAGGGTGTTTACACGACAAGATTGTATGCGGCGGCGGGAGAGCCTCTGTTGAAGAGCCTGAGTTCTATTGGGTCAATACTATTCTCGGTCATTTAAAGAGTTCCTTACGCAGTACCTATCATGGGATTCGACCGCAATACGCACAGCGTTACTTGTCAGAATTTCAGTATCGTTTCAATCGTCGCTTTGATTTGTGCGGGCTAATACCGAGGCTTGCTCGTGCCGCGCTCAGGACACCGCCAATGCCGGACAATATCTTGAAGATTGGCTTAGGTTAAGTGGTAATTAGGTAGTTTTTTTTGCTTTTGGCGAAATCACTTTTTGGGATCTCGTGACGCTGCCCAGGCCAATTGTTGATGACACTGCCTTGCTCCATGTCGATTAAGGTGACATTGACTGCAAAGACGAACCGGTCTGCGGCGTGGCCGCCGCGCTCGCCGACATTGATCTCGTAGTACAACAGCACATCAATGGGCGCCTGATGGTTGCGCCGACGGTCGTTGTTGATATCGACGATGCGCTTTTGAATATCGGCACGACCACTGGCAGAACAGTCATCCCCATCCATCTGATTGGGCCCCCGGCAGCGCAGCTTCAATCCGATGAGATCATTGTCGCGAGACACAATGTTGATGCGTTTCAGCTCTCTTAGAATATGACTGTGCATCCCACGGTAGGCCGGATGATCTGATTCCAGCGATTCTTTGTGGTGCAGTGGCAATACCAGTGCGTCCATCTGACCTGTTGAGTTAGCACTAGCCCATGGTGAGCAGGCCAAAACCAGCAGTAACAGTGAGGTAATCCTGAACAGCAAACTTCTCTCCCCAACGGTAGCCGTTAAGACTACCAGTCCCAGCCGGTTTCTTCAGTTTCAGACCGCTTTGCCTTTGGGACCGTCTTGGTTACGCTAAACCGGTTGCCTGAAAACTGGACGTGGGCATTGATGCCGAGCTCATCGAAGGCTCGGCCTAAAGTACGACCGACGTCGCTTTCATTGGCCTTGGTTTCATACCATAAATCCATGCGGCGTGAATTACTGAATTGAATGCGGTGGGTTTGATAACCCTTAGCGCCAGCCAGAGCATCTTCAATATCCTGCATTTCAAATGACTTGAAGCCGCTTAAGGTGATTTCGTAAGCATCCACCATGCTGCGCGGTTTTGATTTGCCGGGAGAGCCAACACCGCCTAATTTGACCGCGATTTGGGCGCCAACGTCCTCGGCAACATGACTGGCCTCATCGCTAATACGATCTCGCAGGCAGCGGTCGGTGCAATTCGGCGCAACACGGAAGGAGTACGAGCTACTGACGTCGCCATAGTTACGTGAGGTTTTTACGCCGAGAATAGATGCGTCAATGATGACTTTAACTTCTCTTGAAGAACCCCTGGATCTTGATCGGTTGGAAAACTCGTAGATGACGACGACGTCAATATTGGATCCTGATGAGCGGGCAATGTCTCTTGCCTCAGTTGCATTGATATTGCCAGTCAGGCTGAAGTCATCCATCGTGACCAACGTCTCGTCGTACACATTGTGACCAGCTTCAATAATTGGGTCTGACATGTTGCGGGCGATACGCCGATACACTCCGCTGCTATCACTCATATAGGTGTCATCACCGGTTTGACCAAGAATGAGCACGTCCAGTGAATCACTGGGTATGGATGCGCAAGCGGTGAGCAAGATGGCAAGAACGACAATGGGTAAAAATGTACGCATGGCTGACTCCTTGTTATTAACTTCTAGCCTTCTTATGGTGAGTTTTGGCTTGTTTTTTTCTCGGTTAGCAGTTGCCTTGCTGAAGCTTGAGCAAACCCGGCTGCAGCGCACCATTAATCGTTACCTGATGCATGATAAGGGAATTTGCACGCCACCGAAACTGCCCGGTGATATCAATTTGCCGATGCGATTTATCCAGCCTGAAAGCACGAAATAATGCTTGATCCAGCGTATCTGGATACAGTCGTACCAGAGTTCCTGGAGTGGCGCGCCACGCGGCCACCTGGTGCGCATCCTTTTCCTCCATGGGCAAAGTAAATTGCCTCGCGTACTGGCTGAATGATTGCTGTGGTGCTGGCACCTCAATCGCCAGTATCTGCCCTGTGACATCCACTTTTGCGAGCCGGACACCCAGGCATTGATGGAGTACGTGCCGTACCTGGCGCCTTTCTCTCAATTCAGCGGGCCATTGAATTTGAATGGATATGCCGGTCGCTTCAGTATTGCTGGCTGCAGACGGTCGTACCGCTGCCGCTGGTGTGTGCTGCATAGCCCCTGGTGCTGGCAGGCGGACTTGACTCAAATTGAGAGCTGGTTGCGGCGGTTCGTTATCCGGAGGTGGTGGTGTCGTTGGCAGTGAGTACTCCGACAGCCAAATGCCCAACAGAAAACTGAACGCAGCCGCGATGGGTAAAAAGATGCGCAATTTCATCATTAGTGGCCGATGGCTTTCAGCTCCATACGCTCAGCGAGTACCAGCAAGGCAGCACTGCGATCCCGATTGGATAGAGTGCCGGTTGTCTGAGCCACTGGCTCATGCGGCGTTGCCTCATACGTGAGGTCTGCATCCTGCAAGTCAGCAAATTCAGATTCTGAAATCTGAGCCGGTGCATCCCGACTGCTGTCTAATTCGGCGGTCAATGCCTCAGCCAGTTCGCGATTGAGGCGAGCAACTTCCTGCTCCAACGTTGCAATGCGTTGATGCAGTGTCGCAGTCACGCCTGGCGAGTGTTCTGCAGCGCGGTTTATTGCAGCGGCAACATCCAGGTGTTTGGTAACTGCCTGGATATGTGGCGTAACACTCTGGTCGGCCCAGCGACGCAAGTCGTCAGACTGACTGTAACCCAGATAAATAGCAGCGCCGGTAACGGCGAGCGTAAACATAAGCGTTTTCACAGGTCTCTCCTTCGGTTAGGTATGGGGCCGTCGTTTCCGCCCATGGTTGCCCAGCGTACGGCGAGTGTCGCGCGTAGCAAATTGGCAGTTGGCAAGCCAACGATGGTAGTCAGAAATGCGGTTGAGAAATGTCGCGTCAGATCGCCAATGACGGCCTGCACGGTTTCTGGTGACAACTCGTGCCGAGATAGTGATTCAATGCCAAGGGATATCCCAAGCAAAGTAAATGTTAGCGCCAGCGTGGCAATACCGGCTGCTGCCTGTGAGCCCAGTTCAAACCACATACCGCCATCGGTGCGGGGCAGGTTGGTTGTGGCGTATATGGCCAGAGCCACCAGCAAGAGATAAATGGCGATAAAAACGGGGCCGAACGCTGCGTCGAGCCAGGTAAAGGTCTGATTCAGATCCAACCGCCACAAATGAGTCGCTACAGCGAGCAGGATGATCACGAAGCCTGTCATGATCACCAGGCCCTTCAGCAGGCCCAGCCCCGGTTGCCAGATTGCCGCAGATGGCATCTAGCGTCTCCCAACGTGGGTGTGCAGTACGGACCCGGTATCAAGCCCCATCTCTGACAACCAGTGTTCGATTGGCTGTTGCTTCGACTCAGCACTGGCATGAACCAGGAAGCTCAAGTCGTAGTCGCTGAACGTGCGGCGAACCAATCTGTGTTTATGACCGAGCAGTCGATCATCGCGCATTACCAGGCGCTCCAGATCTACGAGTCGATTTTGCCGGGCTTGTACTTTGATGTGGCGAGCGTCCGTCGCGATATCAGCGTCAACGAACATTGCGATCAGTTGAGCCCGTTCTCGCTCCATATTTTTCAGTGATTGCAACTCGTTGGCGTTCGTGTGAACACTGCCAAGGATTAGTGTGGTGAGCATTAAAGAAATCAGCCGATGTTTCATATTGATTCTCCTGGTGGTTTAGTTGATAAAGTAATCAACCATGCTGGCGGGTTTGCTTTCGTCTTTGATTGCGCCGTCTTCAAATTCCGGCCCGTACGCGACTTGCATCTGCAATGCCTGCGCATCTAATGCAACGAGTCGCGCCATGTAGCCGAGCATTTCGTTTTCCTGATCAATCAGTGCCAGTTGTGTTTCTTCGGCGGCCAGAAGGCTGCGGACAAACTCTTCCCTGGATACTGATTCACCGTCCACGGTAGCGCTTTGATTCGCATCGTGAGCGCTGATGGCGCGTTGCAGAGCTTTGATCTGATCGATGTTGTGGGCGTACTCACGGTTGTACTGGCTGGTTTCGCCACCGAGAGAGGGAAAGAAGAGGTCATCGACGTCTTTAGTCATTGCTTCCATTCTGCTGCGGGCCTGCAACTGTTTTTCACGAATGCTCCTTGAGACCGGATCGCTGGCGCGTTGCGCATCCCTCTGTAGTTCTTCGAGCACTTCGTTATAGGCGTCAATGCGGGTTTGTGCAGCCTGCTGTTTAAGCGCCTGCTGCTGCTCCATGCCATCCAGGTAAGCCGACTTCTGCTCCAGAAACTGGTGCTGTAGTTCAATTGTTTGGTCTTTGGTTTCTGCATCAGTGATGGCTTTTTGCAGTGAATGCAATGAGCCCTGGATTGATCCTAACGAATCCTGTGTGGCGCGTAGGTCGGCAGCCAGTTTGGAATCGCGGAAATCCTGCTCAATGGCCTTGGCCATAATTAGGGCGGGTAGCTTGATGAGCTTTTCACCCGGCATGGGTTGCCATTCCGAGCTGGCCAGGACACCATGGCTGATCGATAACGCCAGGGCCAGTACACCAATGCTTTGTGCGAGAGGTTTAATTTTCATGATGTTCTCCATTAGTGACTCTGCCAGTACTGCAACCGGCGGAATTCTGATTTCAGGTCTGCTTTTGCATTGACAAGGGAACCGCGCCCGGCAGCTTGCTCCGGTAGCTCGCCAAGCAGTAATGCGGCGCTATCAATAAATGAAGAGCCGTCAGCAAAAAACAAGTCCTGGCCTGGGTAGGTTTGTTTGAATTCGCCCAGGACAGACTGGGCGCTGGCTACATCGCCAGCTTTGAAGTAGTTCATGATGGCAAGTGCGAGACTTTGCATGACATCCAGCTGGTCAGCGTTGACATCTGCATTGGCGGCACAATAAGTAAGACTTTCTGCCGCTGCGTGATATAGCGCAGCATTGTCACCGGACGTTGCGTTCTCAGCTTGTGCGATAGCGTAGGCCTGGCAGTCTTTGAATGTTGGGCCGGTTGCGATGTCGCCGCCGTTCGTGGCGCAGGCTGCCAAACCTAGCACCATGAGGCCGGTGTTGATCGCGCGATACAATTTGTGCTGATACATGTTCACCTCCTGGGTTTCAGAAGGGTTATGGGAAGATTTGGGTTGTTTTTTAGCGGTTATGCCGAGAGCGGTTAAGTGCCTGCGCTAACTACCATTGAACGTCGACCTTGCCGTCTTCGCTGACGGTGTTCTCGTCGCTGGAAGGTGGGCTTTGGCTGTCTGCACCTTCGTAAACTTCTGCGGTAATTTCAACTCGTCGTTGCGACGGGTCGGTGGGTGAAGTGTTTTTCTTTAGTGCAGTCTCACCTTTGCCGATGGTGATGAGCCGTTCATCCGCGATGGCGAAGGTCTCCATCAAGTAGATCTTGACGCTGGCGGCGCGACCCTTAGAAAGTTGCAAGTTGACCTCGGCATCGCCACTGGCATCGGTATGCCCGATGACATTGAATCGGTACTTGCTCAGGCGCTGCCCGCTCATTGCTTCACCTAGTACATCCAACTGCTGCATCGTGTTTGGGGACAGTACAGCACTGGCCAGGGCAAAGCGTATATCCAGGTCAATTGAGCGGCGGATTCCATCGTAGTTGTCGACAAACTCCAATGGATCAAGGCTCGATTCAATATCCGTCAGTGTCCGCAACTCAGCCTGTGCATGAATGACTATAAAGAGTAGCAGTAACGTTGTGATTGATTTCATGCCCGATGTTCCGTTAAGAAAAAATGGCCGATAAAAGGCTGGCAGATGCCAGCCTTTAGTTTCGGGTTGTTTACCAGTCATCATTTCTGACAGGCTTCTCTTTCCCGCGAAGCGTAATTTTCTGCACTGTGATTTTACTGCCAGAATATTGCACAGAGCCACGCAGGTCCAAAACCTCAAGCATCTTGTTCATATTACGATTCATGCGTGAAGAGCTGGTGGTGCCTTCATAATAGATCTCGGCGCGACGCTTGCTGTTGTAGCTGTAACGATGATTCTTATAGCCCGTAAATTTAACCAGATATTCTTCCATGTCCATGACTTCATCCGGGTCGAAGCCATCAAACACGAGTTCATAGGCCGTCTCGAGCTGGCTGCCGCCACCGCTGCCAGAGCCCCCGCCGGCATCCATCCAGGCGAGTTTTTCAGCCAGTACGGCGCCGACGTCATTGGCAATAATACGCGCCTTCTCGCCTACTTCTTCGAGCACACATTCGCGTGATTTCGCGCACTTTGGTGAGATATTCCATTCTCGAGGGCTTACGCCTTCAAAGTTGCCAAGATACTTTTTACTTTTAACATGCAGAATCTCGCCGTCTATGCGGACGCGAACTTTTGCGGTGTAGCCAACTTCATTAACGCTGGCGTAAATGAGAAAATTGGTCACGATATCCATAGGTGGGTTGGTAACCGAGCGCGCGATATCCAGGATTTCGGGCCTCGAGCGTCTGGTCCTGCCTTGTTCGTAGTTATCCATGGTGACCAGCGTTTCGTCGTATACGTCAAACCCTTCATCCACCATCTGGTTTTGAATACCCGTAATGACGCGCCGAAAGACCCGGCTATCTCTTGGTATTGTATCTTTATCGGCATCTTCGCTCATGACCAAGAGGTTGAGATTGTCCCCTGCGGTTGCAGGTTGGAAACCAAGACACAAGAAGAGGCTCAGCATGATGGTTACTTTACTGCTTATTCTATAATTAACTGGGTTTTTCATTATCTTTCAGCTCCTGTTTATTGTCCCGGTAAAGCTATGCTGGGATTAGGTCGGTTTTTTTTGCTCAGTGCCTGATGATCCAGTAACAACATCAATTTTTTACCTGTTCAGCATGCCACACCTGTGCGAAATGGCAAGCCTAAGCCCGGAACCGAGGGACAACAAAGGTCGGTGTGGCCAGCGGTGAATCACTTTGGGGTATTTGTCACGGCGGAATGTCTCGTTAATCTGGATTTGGTACCTTTATTTTCAAGACTTTTCCGCCGTTTTTCTATCCCCTTTATCCCCTTCGTGGAATATCCGGGCTAGGCCGCGAAGTGAACCTTGACATCAACCGCTGCGAGGATTTTTTGTACAGTCTCCCAGCGAGGGTGTGCGTTTTCGCTCAAAGCCTTATAAAGACTCTGACGACCCAGGCCGCTTCTGTCTGACAGGTGCGCCATCCCTTTCACCTGAGCAACATTGCGTAACGCCAGCAAAAAACGACCGTTTTCCCCAGAGTCGTATGCCTCTTGCAAGTAATCACGAATAATAGCGTCGTTTCGTAAAAATAGGCTGGGGTCATACGCCTCGGTTGATAATCCCATGTTTAATCCTCCTCTAGTTCTCGCGCCAGTCCTTGCGCCTTTGCTATATCGCCTTTCTGCGAACCCTTATCGCCACCGCACAGCAATAAAACCACTCTCTGCTTGCGGATCGTGTAGTACACACGATAGCCAGGCCCCACATCGATCTTCAATTCTGACACTCTGCCACCCACTGATCGGTGTTTACCAAAATTGCCACCAGCCATTTGGTCAATCCGTCCAGGTATGGCACGAAGTCCCCGTGGGTCTTTGAGCTTCCCCACCCACGCTTTGAAGACCGCCGTCATTTGTATTTCATACCGCACAACCAACTGTCTCCAAATGAAGACATATTGTCAAGCAATACTTGGTGTGAAGCCCATCAACAGCCCATCAACGTTTCAGCAGAGTATGACTAAATACCTCTGCTGGCATTTCGATACTAGCCAACAATTCTGTGAGCTCCGCCTGGGGCTGCCGTGAATAGGGCCGGTGTTCCTCCAGCAATGCCTGCAGCCTGCGTGACTCACCGAGTGACAAATACTGATCGAAAATCAACAAAGTATAGTGCCGGTCAAACCTGGTGCGGCCTGGTGTGGGAATCTCCCACCCCGGGATGTTGTTTTCACGGCTCCAGCTGAGTTCGCGGAAGGCGCCAGAATCAAGTGCAAACAAATAGGCGCTTCGTTGTTCGCTGCGTGTCTGATGAATTCGCAGGCCACATAGGTCCTCTGTGGATACCGGTTCGAACCGACCGTTACGCAATGGCAGTAAGTCGACCTGCATGTCCTTGCTGTAACACAACCAGGGTTCTTCACTCACCCAGACTTCAATAGTCGGTACGCCTGGCATCTCCGCTGCGGGCATGGGTTCGATGTGACCAAAATCATCAAGCCTGCCACCGCCGGAGCCGCCGTGTTGAATGCCCGCCGAGGCTGGACCCATTAGCTGATAAAAAACATACCCTGTGCCCAGGACTGACAGTAATAATAGTAGCGATAGCATTGTGCCGCGCCGGGCTAGCCGCGTAGTTGGAGGTTTGATTGCTGGCAGGCTCTTGTGTGATGTTTTACTAAATAGCTGCGGCAAATCATCGACGTGATTAAGTTCGTACTGTTCGTAGCCAACGACATCGATGAGGTTATCGTGCTGCATCATCACGCGGATACTAACGCCCTGGTTTTCGAAGTCTTGCAGCGTTTCGCGGGCAGCGCTCATCTTGTCAGGCACAAACTCAATGGCAAGTACCTTGCCGTTGTACAGCACTTGTCCGGAGGTCACGATTAACAGATCGCCGGTTGCGGGTTTGCCATCACCCAGTTCGCCAACGCTGTTGAGATAGTGGGCCAGGTATACCCCTAGCTGCCAGGATTCCCCGGAGTCGATGTTGTTTGAAATGTCCAGGCGCCAACTGGCAATGCCGAAATCATGTTCAACACGACCGCTGGGTTTGCGAACAAATTCTGCATAAGAACCCGACAGCGCCAACTGCCTGGAGGTTCCGTTCAAACAAACGGTTGGCGTGACATCCGCCGCTTCCTCAGTGAGTTCCTGGATGTAAACCAGACCCTGGGTTGTGGCGATTGCGACTTGAACTTTCATAACAGCCTTATTTTACAAAGATCTCTGCATCGAGGTGGGTAACCAGCTCCATGAGTGGGTCGTCGTCATCGAGGACCAGTTGCGTACGCCCGCCCTGTAGTGGTGGGAAATTGCAGCGTGCGCTATTTTCGCCTACGACGACATGCAGCACCAGCTCGGTGTCATCTTTGACCGTATCCGGGTGATTCACTTGCAGGATAAGGTAGTGTTGTGAGCGTCCGCGGGCAGCGACGACCTTAATCGCCAGTGTGTCGGTCTCGCGTTCAGTGACGATATTGGCGCTGGCAGCGGCGGCGGCACGGGGTATATGCAATTGCGTGTGTGTTTTTAATAATTCGTTGTACTGCCGACGTACGCCGAGATCGGACCTTAAGGCTGCCACAACACGTGGCGTCGCTGCATTGCTGATACCCAGTATGTAATTGTGGATATCGGTAAAGATGATGGGCCGCTGCAAATGGGCGTTGTCCTGCAGGCCTTTTAAACCAGACCGGACGGCATGGCCAACGGACAGTTGCTTCTCGATGTTAATTGGGTCTGTCATAGCCGCGCCTCATAGATACGCTGAAACTGTTGTTTGAAAAATGTTTTGTCATCGCCAAACAACGCGGTGTACTCGCCAATGATCCTGCCGACACGTTCATGCTGAGACAAGAGTTCGCTCAATTGTTCTGCGCCCTGAATGTAGTCCGGCAGGTGCTCTTCGCTGGGTGTTTGTTTGAAACCTTGCCGATTAATTTTCTTGTATTGGTCACCGCAATGTTTTAAAAGGTCTGGCATCTGTTGTTGTAGCGCTGTTTGCATGCCATCGAATGTGCCGTCTGCAGATTGCAGTATGGTCGCTACTTGCCGGTCCAGTCCGGCCAGTACGCCGAAGCCGGCGAGCTGCTCCTCTTTAATGAGCAGATGGGCCGTGGCGGCTAAGGTGGCGTTAATCTTTTCTATCAGCAGCGATAGTTCTTGTTGCCAGTCTCCCGGCGAAGTCACCGCATCGCAAGTAATGAGCTGCGTCAGGGTCTTGCCATTCTGGTTCTGTAACCCCCCGGTAATCGCCGCTTGTTGTCTGCCAAAAAGGCACATGCGCAGGTGCGTAAATGGCAGCGTCGCGAGTGCCTCGGGTGGCCGCTCTAATTGTTGCGCCACCTCGAGATCCGTGGCTGTGAGGAACTTGATGTGTGCAAGTTCGTTACCTAAGACTTCCGTGGGTGAGCGGTACGCCTCGATCACGGCATCGTGCAATTGAAAGGCATCGAGGTCTTGCTCTTCCGGCGCGTAGTCGCCGCTACCTAATTGATCAATCCAGGCGTTGCCGTCCTCATGGCTCGCGCTGTGACTCGCGGCGTGTGCGAGTTGCCATTTCTGCTCACCCAGGGTCAGGGAGATGGCAATGTTAAACGCAAGCTCGCCCACAGAGACAAATCTGCGATAGTCACCTCTCTCGCCTAAGGCGTGAGCCTGCCAAAAACCGGTCACTGCGTCATCGGTCAGCAGTTTATGATAGTCGGCGTCGTTTTCCTCTTCCCGTAACCACATCAAAAACTGCATGCCTTCGCGCAATTTATTTTGCGGTTGCAGATGCGCTTTTAAAAACGCATAGGTAGCGCGTTGCAGGTCTGATGCGAGCTTATCGATTGCCGGTGCGCTGATGTCTTGTGTAAAAGGCACCAGCAGTACCGGCAATGCTGGCTGCAAAGTGTCCATGGAAAGAAAAAACTCGGTCCAGGCAGCGGCCGCATTAGCGCGGCGCCAGTTGAAATCGAACGATTTATCTTCAATGGTTAACGATAGCTGATCTTCGCAGGCCAGATGTTTTGATGTCGGCCAGTTTTGGGTAAGGGTTTTTAATCGCTCGCCAGTGGTGGCTTGCCTGGCCCAAAACATATCTATGATGCCGTCGCCAAAATGTGTGGCGATGGCTAGCAGATGGGCAACTTCATAACAGGCGCTACCGTAGTTGTAACACAGCAGCTTGCGTTTTAGCTCGTACACCGTTTTCTGACTGTATCGCGCCCGGTCAGAATCGAGAGTTGCCTCTTCAATCGCGGCGAGCAGGGCGGTGAGCTCTTCGCTCACGCCATACTCAATCAATGCGGATACATTGGTGTCGACCAGATCTAAATCATTCATGTGCGCATCAAATAACAATGCGATGCGCATGTCAAAGTGGCGCTTACCAACCATGCAAGGAAACCGCGACATTGCCAGCACTTGAGCCGCTGCGTTGGTGGTTACGGGTAACCAGTTTCTGCAATTCACTGACGATGCGGGCACGCTTTTGATCCGCGAAATTTTGCTTAGGCTGATACTCAAACCGGGTATCGAATGTGCCACCAGGGCTAAAGTCGTCCAGGGAAACTGCCGCCAGCAGCACGGGATTGTTTCGGGTGGGTCGATAGTCAAGAGTACGGGCGTAGATCCGGCTGTGTTGCATCACGCGATTGACGTATCCACGGGTGGCAGGAATCACTCGCAAGTGGCCGCGTTTGTCGCGCACCGCACTACCGCCATTGTAATGTGACAGGGCGATATCCCAGCGGCCGTTATAAGTGTCGATCAGATCATTGAGAAATTGAATACCGGCGCGTACATTAACGCGCGGATTGTACAGCCGGTGCCTTGATATGCCGAGCACTTGTTCGGCAGTTGCCGGCATGATCTGCATGACGCCGCGGGCACCTGCGGATGACACCGCTGCCGGGTCAAAATTGGATTCAACCCGTGCCACTGCGAGCGCCAGCCCGGCAGGAAAATTCTGGCGGCGTGCCTCGTCAACAATAAGCGCCTTGATATCTGATTTTTGCCATTGGGCTCGCGCTTCAGTGTCCGGCGCGGAAAACATCGCAATCACTGCGACTGCGCTAACAACGATAGCCGGGATCTTCATAACCTTTCCTCCAGTGCATTCATCCATGGTTGGTTCAGTGTGGTTATGGACAGATTTGGCCCAGAAATGCGCGCCTGAATGTCGAGCAAGGTGGCGAGCGACGCATCCGGCGGCGCTGCAACGATGACCTCTTGGTTATTAATGATATTTGAGATGGAAGCTGGTTCGAAGTCCTGACTGTAAAACCCACCCTGGTAGTACAGGAACAGTATTTCTTCGGCTGCAAGGTCGCGGGCATTGGAGCTGGCATTAACAGCAACGGTAGCCACCTGCGTGGGTGGCTCCGTGTCACAGGTTGCTTCAGAAGTATGGACCGCTGGCACGCCCATCGAGACCAGTGCCAGCACGAGCACAGTGAAAAAGGCCATAGCAAGTGCGAGGGCGACCTCGGTCATGGCGTTGGTGTCTTGGTGCACGAGCTGCTCCCGGTCCAGGTTCGTTGTGGGAGCTATGGAAGGATCAGGGGTGTTTTTGGCGCGGGAACTTTCCATTGGGAATAGTCGCGCGCTTATACTGTCCCAAGGAGACCTCTGCATAAGGTAGCGAGTGAAGCCAGGTCGAGGCAAAAAAGGCGCAAAAGCGGAGTGCCTTCCATAGGCCCTGCTTTTGGTACGGGTGTAAATGAGCATTTTAAGCCTTTTTTTTAACGATGGATTGGCAACTGTAGTCGTTATGCAGAGGTCTCCCCAGGTAAATATCAGCCTAAGCTATCCATAGGCTGCTATATTAATCTGATATCGGCAGCCAGACACCTATGGAGACAAGCGGGAAGTGCAAGACCGTTGACCAACCCGGTCGGGGTGGTTTTGGCGCGCTGTATGGTTGTCAATCCAGCATCGTTGCAAGGCGGGCTGTGCTCGATAGCGGGTGCGCGCCCCCTGTGTGTGTTGACTTTATGCCCGGTGCCACTAAAGTGGCGGTTTACCTGCGCAGAGGTGTGCATTGACTATGGAACGCATAGGTCGGTTTAAGATACTAAAGCGCCTCGGCAGCGGCGGTTTCGGCGAAGTTTGGCTGGGGCACGACGAAGTCATCAAGCGTGAAGTCGCCATCAAAATATTCAAACCGAAAGACGAAAACCTCATAGCCTTTGCGACCTCGACCAACACTGAAGGTCTCGATGTGCTCCGCGCCCGGTTTTTGAGCGAAGCGCAGGTTTTGGGAAGTCTCGAACACAACCCCTATGTCATCAATGTGCTCGATTTTGGCGAACTGGACGATGGCTCGCCCTACTACGTCATGCCGTTCCTGCCCAACAGTTTGACTGACAGGCTGGGTAAAGACATCTATGACGCCGCAGCCATTGAGGAATTGCCGGAAGCAGAGCGACCGCGCGCACTGTCGCAGGAAGCGGCGCTCAAGTGGCTGGACCAACTTCTGCAAGGTCTCGCCGCTGCTCACGATAAGCACCTCGTGCACCGGGATATCAAGCCGTCCAACATCATGCTGACCGATAGTGGTGAAGCGCGGCTGGTCGACTTCGGTATCGCCAAAGCACCGGACGGGCCGCACTCAACGGTGTCGCAACTGGGTATGGGCTCCCGTAACTACATGGCGCCGGAGCAACGAGAGAGCGCCAAACACGTCGATGCGCGCGCCGATATCTACGCGGTCGGTGTGGTTGCCTACCGCATGCTAACGGGTCGGTTGCCTGCGGGGCGATTTTCTGACCCCAATGTGCATGTGCCATCGCTGACCCAGCCGATCAGCGATTTAATCGTCGCGTGCCTGGCAGAGGACAAACTGGAACGGCCAGAGAACGCCGCTGTATTGCTGAAACAGTTGCGCGCGGCCGCAGAGGGTCAGGCAACGGGTGAAGAAACAGGCACCTGGGTCGCCTCCAGTAACAGCTCGTTGCGGGATGAATTGCGGCCCCTGAAGAACGAAATTACGCAACTGCTCGAAAACGATGCAGAGATTGATCAATCAGACCGCGTCAGGCTTGAGGCCATGGCCGCCGTTGCCGGTCTTGATCCCGACGGTTTGCAGGCCTTAATCGAACAGGTCGAGCAGGAACAAGGCCCAGTGCTGCAGGCGCGGCAAAACTTCTTGCGGGTTATTCGAGACAACAGTGACTCTGGTGACGGTATCGACAGAGACATGCTCCACAAGGTGTCAGCCGCAACGGGATGGTCAGCAGACAAGGTTGACCGGGTCATAGACCGGCAGACAAAGACGGATTCCGTCACAGCAGCCGTTAAACCGAGATCGGCTTTACGCAAGGTTGGTAGAACCCTGGTCGTCGGGATAGTCGTCGGGATAGTCGCGCTCGCCGGGTTTTGGGTCTGGGATACTGGTCAACAAAGAGCGCAAGAGGAAAAAATACGGACTTTATATGAAGCCAATCGCGCCCATTTTGACGGGCAAGGTATTTCATTTGATGCAGTTTTGTCTGATTTTAATTCAAGAACGGACGAGAATAAAACAGAACTTCTAGCCAACATTGATTCAAGCCTCAACCAGAGGCCAGCGGTTAGAGCGCAAGAGGAATATAGAACCGCCGAAAAAGCAAAGGCCGAAGCCATTATTGCCAAACTCACCCCGAAATGCGCAACGCCGACTCTGAAAGGCGACCCAGCGTGCTGGCTAAAAGTGGCGAATCAGCAACAGTGTTATATCTGGCGTCCAACCCCTCAGTCACATACATCAGTCACCTGGTCGGGGACATGCCAAAACGCTCAGGTGACCGGGCGTGGCACAGAGACCTGGTCGGACGATGGTGGCGAAGGAGTAGTCCGCACTGGTTCCTATGTCGATGGCGTGCAGCATGGGCAGTGGGAACTGCGGGATGCGAATGGCGCTGTGTTCACTGGCCCCTATGTCGATGGCAAGCAGCATGGGCAGTGGGAAATACGGGATGCGGATGGCAATGTGTGGACTGGCCCCTATGTCGATGGCAAGCTGCATGGGCGGTGGGAATGGCGGCAGGCGGATGGCGATGTGTGGACTGGCCCCTATGTCGATGGCGTGCTGCATGGGCGGTGGGAATGGCGGTGGGCGGATGGCACTGTGGAGTATGTGCAATATGTGAACGGCGAGATACAGTAATCCTGTCAGGACTGATAATGACCGTTAACAGAGCGCCAGGGCGGGGTGCCGTCTGCGGCGGGTCGCAGTGGGCGTTAAACAAACCACTTCAGCGCATTGAGACGCTTTAATTGCGGCAACTGAGTCGCATCCGCGATGGGTTGATCTTTGTCTTCCGCCAGGCACTGAAGGAGTTAGAGCCGCCGTCCATTTAACCCAATAGTGGGCAAGAGTGACGGCTTATACAGGATAGGTTCGTCCAAAATGGCCCATTGAGGGCTGATAATGCGCAGAGCAACGGTTTTTGACTAAACCTCTCTGCGATATCTGCTGTGTTGGCCAGTTATAACACTTGAAAGAGGGGTTCAGAGGCCCTTGAAGCGCTGGCGGTACTCTATCTGGGGTTTGGGGGTTACTGCATTGATTCCAAAAGGCACACATTATGCTATTATTCTAAGCCATGGCGTTATATGACTGGGATTCTGAAAAAAACCAACAACTCATAGAAGAGCGAGGCATATCATTCGAAGAGGTAATATTCCATCTTCAATCAGACTGCCTTCTTGATGATGTTGAACATCCGAACCAGAAAGATTACTCACATCAACGCATGTATGTGGTCTTAGTTGAAGACTACGTATACCTGGTGCCATATGTGGAGTCGGAAAGTGGGATTTTTCTAAAGACAATTATTCCAAGTCGCAAAGCAACTAAGCACTATTTGGGAGAAAGCAAATGAGTAAAGTGAAACTGGATAAAAAGGAACGTAAGTTACTAAAATCATTTGAAGCGGGAGAGTTCAAATCCGTATTAACACCTGCACGGAGAAAAATAATTCAAGAAACGGCCTCAAATACGTTTAAAAAGGATAAACGAATAAACATCCGCATATCTAGCCGTGACCTGGATGCAATTCAAAAGAGAGCCCTTGTTGAAGGCATTCCATATCAAACACTTGTTTCTAGCATTCTTCACAAGTTTGTTTCTGGCAGCTTACATGATGTAACCGCTAACAAACGCATGCAGTCGGACGCGGCAAAGCTGCGCCGCTGATGCGAGGCGTTAGACCGAAGACAAAACTGTAAACGCATTAATCAGCTTCTTTCGCAAGCTCCTGAGCTCGGCCAATCATAGTATCGAATTTCTCAAGCATGGTTTCCTGGTCGATGAATTCACCATTTTGCATGGCTTTAACACTGTCAGCATCTTTAACACTGTCAGCATCTTTCGCCCGTTCTTGCCAGTATCTTTTCTGATCTGCCGTGAACTCGCGCAACAATGCATTGACAGTCACTTTTCTCATGCCAGCAAGTTCTGCCAAATCGCGCTCTATAGTTGGGTCAATGTTTAAGCTTATACTTTTAGTCTACACCATAAAAACAGTATGAGACCTTTGCACGACAGCCATTTCACCGGCATGCTGTCGTCGCCTAAAAGCGCCTGCTGTTGGTAAAATCGTGCTCAATCGGTCATTGATACGCATAAACTCCCTCGTTGCGTGGGTTTTTGCCTTGCCTGAAAGCGACATCATCTTCCGCGCAAAGGTCTCTCTATATTTGTTGCAGAGACGTAGAGAACCTGATGGAATGATGGAGCACTGTGAGAAATAGCACAGTCCAGGAGCCAGCCCAGCTTACAAACCTTCCTTCAGTTTGCGCTGACGCTCGAGTTCATTGTTCATATACTTAACCCACTGGTCAGCATACTTTTTCGAACGTTTATCTTTGCCAGCTTCTCTAAAAGCTTTGCGGGCTTTCTTGTAGTCCTTGGTGTTAAAAGCGGCCATGCCGAGCACCAGGTTTGCACTATCCAGACGTTTAACGCCACCGCGTTTGAGGCCTTTCTCGATTGCCTTAATGGCCTTACCGTGCTCATCATTATCGAGATAAACAGTGCCCAGGCGTACATACAACTCGCCCTTGTCACTCTTGGCAGCGGCTTGCTCCATAACAGGAATAGACTTCTTGACTTCCTGAGCCTGGCGCCAGGAGGTGCCCAGAATTTCCAGTGTCTTGGAGCTATCCTCGACTGTTTCATCCTTAATACCGCGGTCGAGAACTTGCGCTGCCTTGTAAGGCACTTCTGCATTCAAATAGAGATAGGCCATGGTGACCTGCTCGCGGTCTTTGACCAGTAGGTCCTGAACGTAAGCCGCTTCCATGGCGGCCAGTTGCTTTTTGTCTTCCTTAACTTCGCTATACATGTGTGACAACTGCACCCAGTATTGCTTCTTGGGGTAATGAACAAGCATTTCTTCCAGGGTGGCAATCGTGCTGGGAATATCGTTCTTTTCAAAATACAAAAACCGCAGCAGGCTATACCACTGCTCTTTGGGAACCTTGCCCTTGTCTTTGTACATATTGACTGCGGTCAGTGTGTTCTTTAAAGAGCTGTCGTAGTCCTTGATTTGGTAGTAACCCTGACCCAACAAAATATAAGCCTGGGCACTCGGATTATCCGCAACCTTGAACCAGCGCATCAACGCATCAATACCCTGGCGCCACTTTTCCTGCACAAAATAGAGTTGTGCGATGGTGTAGCGGGTATTAATTTCCATCGCCAGAGGAATATCGGGCTGCGCTGCTACTTTTTCATAAGACTTGAGCGCGTTGTTGTAATCTTCCTGAGAGTAATAAACAAAGGCGAACAGGTTGTACAGGTTCGCCAATTCGTAAGAATTCAGTGCGCGCTTACCTGAGTCATCTTCCATATCGCGGAGGATTTTTATTGCTTCTTGATACTCTTTTGCTTCAACATGAACCTGAGCCTCGGCTAGCCGCTCATACACTTTATTGCGCAGCGCAGGTGTCCGGCGCGTCTCCTGTGGCTTCTTTTTCTCAGCAGATTCCTGAGCCAAAGCGCTGCCATAAGCAGATAATCCGAAATCTGTTTGTATCTGAGTAATACCCACCTGTAGCGCCATGACCGGAATAGACAGGGCGATAGCATTGAGCCAGTTTGCCTTCACTATTTTCATAACACCTTAACCGATTATTTTTCCAACTCGTAGGTGAACTTATTCTGTACGCCGGCCACTTCAATGGCCTCGCCGTCAACTACGCGGGGTTTATATTTAAACTTCAGTGATGCCTTCAGAGAAGCTCTTTCAAAAATGCCGGATGGTTGACAATCAATCGCCTGTGGGTCTCGAATAGAACCACTCTTGGTCACCGCGTATTCAACGATACAGTAACCTTCAATGCCACGGGTCTGGGCGCGACGGGGGTATATCGGGGCCACCTTGACAATAGGCAGATACTCACCGTCAGAGGCACTGAGACCCCCGGTGCCAGCAATGGCAACATCAACACCTGTCGATGGCGCCATATTGACCGCCTCAACATTCAGATCCATTTCCAGTTGCGGCGTTTCTATATCCGGTGGCGGCTCCTCAGGATCATCTGGTTTATCAGGTTTCTCTTCTGCAAGATTGGTATCAATTTGACGCTCTGGCATATGAATATCAGCCACTTTATGGGTGTCGCTCTCATCCAGTTTAAAATCGGCAGAGGCGATTAGATATTGCATGATAAAGAACAAACCACTGGCGACCGGTATCGCCAGCGCAGCGCCAATTAACAGCCTGATCACATTCCGATTCATAATGCCTAGTCGTTCTCAGTAGCCAGTGATACATCCATTACACCCGCTGCGCGGGACGCATCCAACACTTTAACCACAGTTTCTGTCGTTGAGGTATTGTCGGCCTGAATAACTACCGCACCTTTTGGGTTTTCCGCGTGCATGCGCTCCACGTTAGCGCGCACGGCTCGCACATCAATTCGACGACCGTCCATCCAGACTTCGTCATTGCCAGTAACGGCAATCAGGATATTGACGTTGTCAGCGGGGTTGGAGGTCGATGCCTCCGGGCGGTTAACTTCCACGCCGGCTTCCTTGATAAAGGAGGCGGTGACGATGAAGAAGATCAACATAATGAACACCACGTCGAGCATCGGTGTCAGGTCGATTTGGGCTTCTTCTTCCGCAGCTTTTTGAACTTGTCCGCGCATGATTGCCTCTTAGTGATCTGTCGTTAAGTTATCTTTGAGAAAGGTACTTTCTCGAGCAGCAGTACGAGTGATATAGGTGTTGGCGAATACGCCTGACAATGCCGCGACCATTCCCGCCATGGTGGGAATGGTGGCGCGAGACACGCCACCCGCCATCGACTTGGCATCACCACCACCCGTTACTGCCATAATATTAAACACCTCGATCATCCCGGTCACCGTGCCCAACAGACCCAAAAGGGGGCACAGGGCGACCATGGTTTTGATCACTGGCAGGTACTGGTTAATTTGCAGTTGCGCCTCAGAAACCAGCTTCAACCGAATCTGATGTGCGGCCCAGGATTTTCGCTCACTGCGACCCTCCCAACTGGCAATCGCCACTTCGGCATCGTTCTTCCAGCCAGAGTAGAAATACCAGGCCCGCTCAAAAATTAGAGCCCACATCGAGAACAGGAGAACAGCAATCAGCCACAACACGTTGCCGCCCATGTCCATGAAGCGAGAAACTGCTTCAAACGCATTGTCAAACCAGTACATATTACTGCCCCAGCTTGGCTTCTGTGTGCTCTGCGATTATTCCAGTGGACTGCTCATTCAGAATATGAATGATGCGCTGAGCGCGTCCATTCACAATCGTGTGCAGCAGTACAGTCGGGATTGCTACCAGCAGACCCAGTACTGTAGTCACCAACGCGCCGGAGATACCACCCGCCATCGCCTTCGGGTCGCCCGCGCCAAATATGGTAATGGCCTGGAAGGTAATGATCATACCTGTCACCGTACCCAACAGACCCATCAGCGGCGCAACTGCGGAAATGATCTTCAACAAGGTCAGTGAGTTTTCGATACTTGGAGTTTCCTTGAGAATTGCCTCGGAGAGTTTCAACTCAAGCGTTTCAGTATCCATGCTGGGGTTATCTTCGTGTACCTTCAGCACGCGGCCCAGGGGGTTGTCCGCATTGGCAGAACTGCTCTTCAACTGCGAGGTCACCTTCGAGCTCATCATCGACAGCACAATCAAACGCCAGATTGCGATCAGAAAGGCAATAATACCAACGGTGGTAATGGCATAGCCGACATAGCCACCCTGATGCCAGCGCTCTTCCAGATTCGGGCTGTTAATCAACGCCGCCAGGTAGGAGCCGCCAGTAGGGCCTGTGGGGTCAACACCAAACTTGGCATAGCCACTGTCTGAGCCAGCGAGATTGGCAGCCCAGCCCAAATATGGACCACTTGGCTGGCGCGCCAATTCCTCAAGAGTGCCTTTAGTGGGCACATATTGCAGATAGCGCCCCTCTTCAGAAACGATGTTAAAGGTACCAACACGCACAACATTGGTTTGCACTTTCTCACCGTCGGGCTTGGCGATTTCAGCCGGGAAGGAAACAATCCTGCCAGACTCAGTCATTTCGCGCTGCAACTCGAACCAGACACGCTCAATTTCTTCGATGCTTGGCAACTGATCGGAACCACTCATCTTCTTGATCAACTGGTCTAGAAATTCTTCGCGGCCAGGATACTGCGCACTAATCAGAGAACTGTTGAAATTGGTGACAGCGTCACCAGCGGTAGAGGTCAGGTGACCAAACAATTCAGCCAGTGTACCCAGACGCTCTTTCAGTTGCTTTTGTTTTTCAGCAATCAACAGCTCGTTTCCTTCAAAGGTCTTTTCGAGCCTGGCACTGATGCCTTCCTGACGGGTTCGCTCGGCTTTTGCGTCATTCAAGGCTTTTTGCTGGTTCGCCTTATCCTGAGTAAAGCGCTGTTCGCGTACTTTATTTTCTTTGGCCTCTGTAATCTGGCCCTGCTTGACAAAGCCGAGCAGCTCGCCCAAAGACTTGGCTTCTTCCTCTGCAACAACACTGGTCGCAGCGAAAAGTGACATAGTTGCGCCGATAATAGCGGCTTTAAACATTTTTGCTTTCATTAGTTTGAAGCCTCCGGTGCAGCGATGGGCAGATTAAGTACATCAATCGACGCCTCTTTGCGGGCAATCCGCAATCCTTTCATAATAGCGTTGCGATATTCACCGCTATCCAATTCAATCCAGCCGCGGCTGGATTGATCCCAGGCGCCGGATACTTCGGTATCGGTTGTCTGATACAGCAATGCAATACGACCGACGCGAAAAAAGTTAACATCGCGCTCTACACCGCCAATCTCAACACTACCTTTATAAGCATCAATTTTACGGCCGTATTCATTTTCAATCTTGTAGGCTTCCAGCACCTGACGGAACTTCTCTGCAACACTGACATCGGAACGGTCCAGGTTGCCGCGCAAGAATGCGACGCGCTGACGGCGTTCGTCCAGGTGGAAGGGTACATCGAGCTCAACGAACTGCTCAAGACCGTCGATCATCCGAATAACCAGCGGCGTCATTTGCCGCTGAATAATCGTGACCTGAGAAATCGAATTCTCAATGTCGCTGACACGGCGCAACTGGTTGTCGATTTGCTTCTGCAATCTCGCGTTGTAGACGATAAGGCCATCAACTTGTTTCATCACCGTTTTATAGTCAGTCAACAGTTCCCGAGTTTGCTCGGCCAGCTTGTCGATCTTAACCTGCGACTTGGCCGAAGCTGCGTTTCTATCTGCGCCAACCTTAAGGATGGCATTCAGGGTTTCATCGGCGTGCGAGACAGCAACCATTCCCAGGAGAGAACTGGCTGCCAGCATCGCGGCGACGAACACCACTTTCAATCGATGCATATTCATGGATGTGCTTTTCCTATACCCAACAGAATGTCACTTGAGAGCTTATGTTTCAGACTCTTCTCTTATATATAGTGGAAATTTCAGAGTCAGCAAACAAGGGAGGGCAATTTAATACCATAAATTATGAATTAGCAACGAAATGAGCCCGCCAGCCGTGGCCTTCAAGAAATATTGGGTATATGGGTAACGTTTGTTGAAGATTCTGACTGAAAGTAACAAACATTTTACGCGCACGGTTTAACGCCGGGAGCCTGTCGAATTTAGGCGTTCGCCACTATTCGCCACTAGGGAAACACCAGCTTGAGCGATTTTTTGGGGTCATTTTGCGGCGCAAGCTGTACCGGCCTGTCCCAAATACCGCAAGCCCCGAGTTTATGGTTATGGGACTTCCGGGCTGCTCTTCGCGCTGAGTGCTGGCGTTGTTATCTGCATTTGATCGGTTCGCCAATGTCGCGTGGACACTGGCCTGCGGCTCAAAACCGCAAGCCCTGAGTTTATGGTTATAGGACTTCCGGGCTGCTCTTCGCGCTGAGTGCTATGGTGTTATCTGCATTATGTATGGGACTTCCGGGCTGCTCTTCGCGCTGAGTGCTGTCGTTGTTATCTGCATTTGATCGGTTCGCCAATGTCGCGTGGACACTGGCCTGCGGCTCAGACATGCTCACCGAAACATCAAATGCGCTAACACCGCCACAACGCACTCTTTATGCGCCTCAAAGCACCCCGGAAGTCCTCTACTCCATGAGTGCCGCCGCAGAAAAACGGTGGGCAGATGGATAAATCTTGAGGTTTAATCAGGCGAAGCCATAGACGAGCGCAGATTCAGCCTGTGGGCGGGTGGGTAAATCTTGAAGGTTTAATCAGGGCACGTTTGCGCAAGCGGGTGTTTTTGAGGCTTTCCGCGAGGACTGTTTGAATCCGAATTTTTCCTTTGGGAAAAATCGTTGAGTTCCGCAGCGGTCAAAAACACCCGCTGAAGCGTGCCCAAACCGCAAGGCTTACCCACCTGACCACAGCCGCCAAAGCCGACCCCACCTGCGGCTCAAAACCGCAAGGCTTACCCACCTGACCACAGCCGACAACACCGCCACAGCGCACTCTTTATGCGCCTCAAAGCATCCCGGAAGTCCTCTGCTCCATGAGTGTCGCCACAGATAAACGGTAGGCGGGTGGGTAAACCTTGAAGGTTTAATCAGGGCACGTTTGCGCAAGCGGGTGTTTTTGAGGCTTTCCGCGAGGACTGTTTGAATCCGAATTTTTCCTTTAGGAAAAATCGTTGAGTTCCGCAGCGGTCAAAAACACCCGCTGAAGCGTGCCCAAACCGCAAGGCTTACCCACCTGACCACAGCCGCCAAAGCCGACCCCACCTGACCACAACCGCCAAAGCCGACCCCACCTGCGGCTCAAAACCGCAAGGCTTACCCACCTGACCACAACCGCCAAAGCCGACCCCACCTGCGGCTCAAAACCGCAAGGCTTACCCACCTGACCACAGCCGACAACACCGCCACAGCGCACTCTTTATGCGCTTCAAAGCACCCCGGAAGTCTTCTACTCCATGAGTGCCGCCGCAGAAAAACAGTGTTAAGTCCGGCAGGTTTCTAGTAGCGTTCGTAAACCGCGAAGCTGTAGTCGTAGGGGTTGGGTTCCACAGCTTTAAAATTCTCTCTGCCACTCTCGCGCCAGGACGATTTATCCCACAGCGGGAAGTAGGCATCGCCTGTTACATCTGCGTGAACCTCAGTGAGATACATGCGTGTCACCCATGGCATGGCCATTGCGTAAATCTGGCCGCCGCCAATCACAACCACCTCTGCCGCATCACCAATGTCGCCCAGGGACATAGCCGTCGCCAAATCGGGCACAACCTGTACCCCGGCAATTGCAAGATCAGTCTGGCGACTGACAACAATATTGGTGCGCCCCGGCAGTGGCCGGCCAATGGATTCCCAGGTGAGGCGGCCCATTACGACAGGTTTGCCCAGCGTGGTACGTTTAAAATACTTGAGGTCTTCAGAGAGGTGCCAGGGCAGTTTATTGTTGCGGCCGATCACGCCATTCTCGGCAACCGCAGCAATGAGAGAAAGAGTCATTGCCTCAAACAGCAACTGGCGCGGGTATATGCGCCTCAGCCTGGTAATTGAGCAATGCAAAATCTTCGAAGCAAAAGCCGAGAATATCTTTGACATCAGGGTTTATTTGCACGGTTGGCAGCATCCCGGGCTGGCGCCGCAGTTGAGTCTGCGCCTGTTCAAAATGATTGCTATACAAGTGTACGTCGCCAAAGCTATGCACAAAATCACCAGCCGCAAGATTGCAGACCTGAGCCATCATCATAGTCAGCAAGGCGTAGGAAGCGATGTTGAAAGGCACGCCCAAAAACACATCGGCACTGCGCTGATAGAGCTGACAAGATAAACGGCCCTCGGCCACATAGAACTGAAACAGACTATGGCAGGGCGGCAGAGCCATATGGTCAACTTCTGCCACGTTCCAGGCACTGACGATATGGCGCCGCGAGTCCGGGTTGTTTTTGATCTGTTCGACAAGTTTGCTGATCTGGTCAATTTTGGAACCGTCGGGAGCTGGCCAGGAACGCCACTGATGCCCATAGACGGGGCCCAGCTCGCCATTTTCGTCGGCCCACTCGTCCCAAATTTTGACGCCGTTTTCTTTTAAGTAACGGATGTTTGTGTCACCCGACAAAAACCAGAGCAACTCGTGCACAATTGATTTCAAATGCAGCTTTTTGGTGGTGAGCATTGGAAACCCCGTCGCCAGGTCAAAGCGCATTTGATAGCCAAACACGCTGCGGGTACCGGTGCCGGTGCGGTCTGGCTTGTCCGCGCCGCTGTCCAGGATGTGCTGAAGTAAATCGAGGTATTGCCGCATCTGGTTTTTCTCAGGGTTGAATCGCAGGTCTTCGACCGCAGGCGTTGTACAGCAGGTACAGACCAAAAGCGATCATGGGAACACACAATAACTGGCCGCGGGTCATCCAGCCAAATGCGTCGAGGCCGATGTGCGTGTCGGGCTGACGGAAAAACTCAACAGCGAATCGCTGAGCGCCGTAGCCAAATACGAACAGCCCACCCACTGCCAGTTTGGGGCGCGGTTTACTGGAAAACCAAAGCAGCAGAGCGAACAGCAATACCCCCTCCAGCGCAAACTGATAGAGCTGGCTGGGGTGCCGCGCCAATTGCAGGGGATCACGCGGGAAGACCATAGCCCAGGGCGCATCCGTTGCCCGCCCCCAAAGTTCCTGGCCAACAAAATTAGCCAATCGTCCCAACCCCAATCCAAGCGGAACCAGCGGTGCAACAAAATCCAGCAGATATCCAAAATCAATTTTGTGGGCTCGAGCGTAGAGCCAGTTGGCAAAAATCACCCCCAGCATCCCGCCATGAAAAGACATGCCTCCCTCCCAAACGCGGAGGGCCCAAAGTGGATCATCCAGCAGGCGGTCTGTTCCATAGAACAGCACATAGCCCACGCGCCCACCTAGCACAACGCCCACGGCGGAGAAAAAAATCAGATCATCAACTTGCTCACGCCTGACCGCTGCGCCCGGCTGTGTCGAGCGGCGCGCTGCCAGCCACCAGGCAAACGCGATAGCAGCGAGGTAGGCCAGGCCATACCAGTGCACCTCAATCGGCCCTAATGCAATCGCGACAGGGTCAATTTGCGGGTATTGCAGCATAGGAGTTCAACAATCATTAGCGGCGGAAAAGCGTGTATTATCTGCCAGTCAATACACTTTCACAATCCATCCACATGTGTCTGATTACTTTCGCCTACAAAGCTCACCCAAACTACCCCCTGCTGGTTGCCGCCAATCGCGACGAGAGTTACGACAGGCCAACAGCGGCCGCAGGAATCTGGCCCGGGAGCCCTGGGCTGCTGGCAGGCAAAGACTTGCAGGCGGGAGGGACCTGGCTGGGGGTGACTCGGCAGGGCCGCTTTGCCGCTATTACCAATCATCGCAACCCACCTGCGACACCGGCCGAGCCCGCTTCCCGAGGCTTGCTGACTCTGGACTTTTTACAGGGAGACATGAGCGCCAGCGACTATGTTAAAGACCTTTCTGTGCAAGGCGGCCGCTACGCCGGGTTTAATCTGATCGTGGCAGACCAACAGGGGATGTATTACTACTCAAATGTCCAGCAACGGGCTCGCGAACTTGCCCCAGGTGTCTATGCACTCAGTAATGCCTTGCTCGACACCGACTGGCCCAAGGCTGAACTGGCCAGAGCCAAATTGAAGCATCTGCTCGGCATTGATCACCCTGAGTTCGGCCAGCTTAGGCAGACTGTCGCAAGTCGTGAGTTGGCAGCCGACCATGAACTGCCGGATACGGGAGTCGGCATTGAGTTTGAGCGCTTGTTGTCTGCTCAGTTCATTGTTTCGGAGAGTTATGGAACCCGCGCGACAACCAGCCTTAGTATCGACCTGGCAGGTAACATCAGGTTTCGTGAAGATCGCTATCTCCCAGGGGGAATTACAGAGGGCTGTAACGAGTTTGAGTTTGGCTTGTAAGCACCCTGGATACAGGGCTGTGAACACAGAACCTAATTGAGAGGCGCGTGAATAAATCCGCGTAAATCCTTCTCGCGCAAAAAATCTTCCAGGCGTTGGTGAACGGCCTCAGAGCTCTCCAGCTCCATCACTTCAGTCAATACAGTGTTGGCTTCAGCCAGTGTCAGGCTACAAACCGCTTTTTTAATTTTTGTGAGGTTGGTGGCATTCATTGAAAGCGCATGATAGCCCATAGCCAGCAGTATCACGGCGGCGGCAGGGTCTCCCGCAAGCTCCCCGCAAATACTGACCTGTTTGCCCGCTGCATGTGCGGCCTGCGCCACCGAATGCAAGGCGTGCAAAACAGCCGGGTGAAACGCGTGGTAGAGCTCGGCGACGCGAGAATTATTGCGATCAACGGCCAACAGGTACTGGGTTAAATCGTTGCTGCCCACCGATAAAAAATCGGCTTTTCGGGCGAGGATATCCGCCTGATAAACTGCCGCCGGAACTTCAATCATGACGCCAATGGGCGGCATGACCACCTCACTGCCTTCGTCAACCACTTCGCGATGGGCCCTTCTGATAAAGTTAGTGGCTTCGTCCAGCTCGTCCACGTTGCTTACCATGGGCAACATGATACGAAGATTGTCCAGGCCCTCGCTGGCCTTGATCATCGCTCGGGTCTGCGCCAGAAAAATTTCCGGATGATCCAGTGTCACCCGAATACCGCGCCATCCCAAAAAGGGGTTTTCCTCGGCAATGGGGAAGTAAGGCAGCGATTTGTCACCGCCGATATCCAGGGTTCGCATAGTCACCGGCTTGGGCGCGAATGCCTGCAACTGACTGCGATAGATTTGACGCTGCTCTTCCTCACTGGGAAAGCGCTCTCGCAATAAAAAGGGCACCTCGGTTCTGTATAAGCCAACCCCTTCTGCGCCTTGCTCCAGCGAGCGCGCCACATCGGCCATTAAACCCGTATTCACCCACAGAGGCAGTTGATGACCATCAATCGTCTCACACGCCACATCGTGCAGTGACTCGAGGTCTTGTGACATGGCTTCATCTTCGGCCAGCATCTGAGCGAAGCGTTCACGCAACTCAGCGCTTGGGTTTAGGTGGACTTCCCCAGTGTAGCCATCAATAATCAATTCTTGGTCTTGCAGTTTAGTGTAGGGCAGATCGACGGCACCCATCACCGTAGGCACACCCATTGCCCGCGCCAAAATCGCAACGTGGGAATTGCCGGATCCTGTAACGGAAATAATGCCCACCAACTTCTCCGGCGCTATTTCACCCAGCACCGACGCAGTCAGCTCCTCGCCGACCAGAATGCTGTTTTCCGGATAGTCCAGTTGCGCCGGATCAGTGCTCTGCAAATAGGCCAGCACCCGCGTGCCCAGGTCCTTAACATCCACCGCCCGCTCGCGCAGATAACTTTGCTCCATCCGTTCGAAGCGTTGGATATGCTCGATCATCACCTGACTCAAGGCCCCCTGGGCCCATTGCCCGGCCTTAATTCGTGCGGCCACCTCGGTGCCAATTGTCGCATCATCGAGAATCCGCAAATACACATCAAACAGTGCGTGATCTTCAGGGTTGAGTTGGTTACTCAACTGGTCGGCTACAGTTTCAATATCAGCGCGTACAGCAATCAGGGCTTTCTTGAAGGCACGCACTTCGCCGCGACGGTCGTTGGTCTTTCTGTCTGGCACAGCGTACAAATCGGCCACTGGCGAAACCACCACCGCACGACCAATAGCAATACCCGGTGCCCCGGCAACCCCTTTGACCTTACTGCTCTGCCGGGCCCGATTGTCACCGATAGCACCTATTGAGCCGGTAACACGCGCATGGGCTATAACGCCGGCGAGCTGTGCCGACATCGTGACCAGGAAAGCCTCTTCACTCTCATCGAAGCGGCGCTGCTCCTTTTGCTGAATAACCAGCACACCCAGCACTTCTCGCTGGTGGATGATGGGCACGCCGAGAAAGGCATTAAACGGCTCTTCACCGATGCCAGGTATCAACTGGAAACTTGGATGGGAGGTGGCCAACTCAAGATTCAGTGGCTCGTCGCGGGTGGCAACCTGACCCACAAGGCCCTCGCCCGCAGCCAAACTGACCTTTCCCAACTGATCGACATTCAGCCCTTCGGTCGCCTGAAAGACATAGCGGTCGGTCTGTGGGTCGCGCATGTAGACCGTACACACCTCAGTGCCCACGGCGTGGCGCACCCGCTGCACAATTATTTCGAGCGCAGCTTCAAGGTTCTTGGCAGCGTTCACCTCCTGGACGATATTGCGCAACATATCCAGCATGGCAGTTTCTATAGCTCCAGCGGTGGCATTTTAACGAAGGGTATCAGCAGTTCTTTCAGGGCGCTGCGATAGACTTCACGTTTAAAAGAAATAACCTGGCTCAGGGGATACCAATAACTCACCCACTGCCAGTGATCGAACTCGGGCTTCTCACCATTGTCAAAACTGACTTCATTGTCAGCAGCCAGCATACGCAGCAAAAACCACTTCTGCTTCTGACCAATGCACACGGGCTTGTGCCCTTTGCGAACATAGCGCCTGGGCAGCCGATAGCGCAGCCAGCCGCGAGTACAGGCCAGCACAGCAACCTGGTCCGGTTGCAAACCTACTTCCTCGTGAAGTTCCCGATAGAGGGCCTGTTCGGGTGTTTCACCTGTACTAATCCCCCCCTGGGGAAACTGCCATCCATCCTGCCCCACCCGTCGAGCCCATAATAACTGGCCCCGGTCATTGACCAGGATAATACCAACATTGGGACGAAAACCATCTGCGTCAATCACTTGACCTACCGCCTCTCTATTTGGCGAGGAATTTTCTATTGTTCCACAAATTTCCGCGATGGGGCAATTTACTGACAGGCAACCACTGGCTATGCTGTGCGCCCACCCTCTCAAGTATCCGCAGGACACTGGCATGGCACTGGCCATATTTGATCTGGACAACACGCTGTTAGGCGGCGACAGCGATCACGCCTGGGGGGAGTTTGTCTGCGAGCAGGGGCTGGTGGATGCGGCCACTTTTTCGATACGCAATGACGCCTTCTACGAGGACTACAAGTTGGGACGGCTAAATATTCAAGCCTACCTCCGCCACGCCTTGTCTCCTCTTAAGGGGCAGACACTGGATACCGGTGAGCGATGGCACCGGCAATTTATGCGCGAAAAAATAGCCGTCATGTTGCTTCCGGGTGCCACCGCGTTGCTGCAACAACACCGCCAACGCGGTGATCAGTTGCTGATTGTTACTGCCAGCAACCGCTACATTACCGAGCCTATCGCCATGCGCCTGGGAGTGAACGAGCTCATCGCTTGCGAGGCTGAGGTCATTGATGGCCGCTATACCGGCGAGTCCAGCGGCGTGCCGAGTTACACCGAAGGCAAGCTCACACGCTTGCAAACCTGGCTGGAAGGCAGGGACTTCACACTCTCAAACAGCTATTTCTACAGTGACTCTCACAACGACTTGCCGCTGCTGTCCGCAGTCGGCCACCCGGTTGCTGTCGACCCGGACGACACCCTGCGCCAACACGCCGCAGCGCAAAACTGGCCGATTATCAGCCTGCGCGACTAATTCGCGACAACACCTAATTCGCGGCAACACTGCCTTCAGGTATTGGGTTGCGGAACTCGCCGGGTGAAGCGGATAACCCGCTGATTGAGAGCCAGGCACTCAGCGCCTGTGCACAGCCAGAGATCAAGACTCTTCAGCACAGTGTGCGGCGTACTCTTCGGCGCTCAGCAGTTTGTTCAGTTCACCGCTATCGGCCGGCTGCAAACGATAAAACCAGCCGTCGTTGTAGGGAGCAGAGTTAACCATCGCTGGGGCGTCTTCAAGCACCTCGTTAATAGCAACCACTTCGCCAGTGACCGGCGCGTATATGTCTGATGCGGCTTTTACCGACTCGACAACAGCGGCCTCATCGCCCGCGGCGATGGTGCTGCCCACTTCCGGCAGCTCTACAAACACCACATCCCCAAGCGCAGCCTGTGCATGATCACTGATTCCCACCGTAACCGTGCCATCTTCTTCAAGCCGCGCCCACTCGTGGCTACTGGCGTACTTGAGTTCAGCAGGGGTGTGGCTCATGGGGCTTTCCTCGTTTGGCGGGTTTGCAGGCGCACAGTTTAACGCGGCTTCTTATATTTACAACAGCAGGCAATATGCGTGACTGACTGTGTACATGGGCCGTAAAACTTGGGGCAGGGCCCTGTGCGCAACCTGGCCGGGGTTGCAAGCCAAACCCTGTCGAACTCAGGGCTTGCGGTTTTGAGCCGCAGACAAGCTCGGCTTTGGTTGGCTGTGGCGGTTGTGGTCGGTGGGTAAACCTTGCGGTTTGGGCACGCTTCAGCGGGTGTTTTTGACCGCTGCGGAACTCAACGATTTTTCCCAAAGGAAAAATTCGGATTCAAACAGTCCTCGCGGAAAGCCTCAAAAACACCCGCTTGCGCAACCGTGCCCTGATTAAACCTCAAGATTTACCCACCCGCCCACCGTTTTCTGCGGCTCACCCCGGCCAGTATTCTCAAAACGGCAGATCCACCTGTCCAGGTTCAGTACCTGAACCCGGCTGGGAGCCTGTCGATGGCAAGAATATAAAATCAGTCGATACCCATCGCCCGTCGCATGATCTGTTGTTTAACGGGGCCAGCCCGGTTCGCAAGGCGCATACCGGCACCGCGCAGTAAGCGCAGAGGCAATGCGCTGTGTCCAAACAGATGCTTAAAGCCATCCATTGCCGCCATCATCAAAAGGTTATCGCCTTTGCGCTGCCGCTGATAGCGCCTCAATACCGCCAAACTACCGATGTCCCTGCCGCTTTGCCAGGCGGCAAGCAGCTCCCTGGACAGGGTCCGCACATCTTGCAGGCCCAAATTGATGCCCTGCCCTGCAAGCGGGTGGATGGTGTGGGCTGCATCGCCTACCAGGGCCATGCCAGCTTGCACATAATCCACCGCGTGTCTTTGCCGAAGCGGAAAAGCAATGCGTGGTGAGCAGGACAACAAGGCACCCAGCTTCCCTTCAAACGCACCCTCCAGTCGAATCAGGAACTCATCGTCATCCAGCGCCAGAATTTCCGGCGCCTGTTTGCTATCCATTGACCAGACAATAGAACAGAAATGTCGATTGCCCGTCACTGGCAAGGGCAAAAATGCCAGCGGGCCGCTGCTGATAAATCGCTGGTAGGCGGTGTCTGCGTGGGGCAACCGGGTTTCCACTGTACACGCCAGGGCGTGGTGCCCATAGTCCCATTCGCGGGTTTTAAATTGGCCGAGCTCACGCAGGCGAGAGAGGGCGCCGTCAGCGGCGACCACCAACTCGCAGTGCAATGCTGTCCCACCTTCAAGCAGCAGGCTGGGCGATGAATCCATCGCAATAGCCTCAACTCGGGTGCGCTCCAGAATATCGACTTCTTCCGCATTGATCAGCGCGCGTAACAGCGCCCTGGTCAGTACCCGGTTCTCCACAATGAACCCCAACTGCTGCGCGCCCACTTCCCGGGCAGAGAAATTGATTGAGCCAGTGCCCTCGCCATCCCATACCTGCATATTTGAATAGCTACAGGCCCGCTCCGAAACCACAGGTTCCCAGACGCCAATCTCTGACAAAAACGACTGGGAGGCCGGGGTAATGGCGCTGACTCTGGCGTCAAAACCAGCCGCCCCTTCACTGTCGACCTGCCAGTCGACATTAATCGGATTTGCCTCCAGCAAGGCAATACGCAAATTGTGCCCTTGCAAGGAAGCCGCCAGAGCACTGCCCGCGATACCCGCCCCAACCACACAGACATCGTATTTATCCACGGTGATTCGCACGCCTCAGGGCCGATACCCCGGCAGTTTGCTCAACAAACTCCCGTTTCAGTTGTGGGCTGAGGTCCAGGGCAAATAACCCCAGGTCACGCAGGCCGCGCAAAGCCGGGTCAGGGTGGGCGAACAAGCCCGGCAAGTGATGGCTAAAAGCGACCGTGCGCTGCTGGTCTTGCGCTTGTTGGGCGACATAGCGCTGCAACACAGCCAACTCACCCAGGCCCTCTCCCGCGCTTTGCGCGCCCGCAAGAACACTCGCCAATACGGCGACATCACGCACAGCAAGATTGAAGCCCTGTCCGGCCACGGGATGCAGACTGTGGGCCGCATTGCCGAGCAACACGACCCCGGCCCGCACCTGCTCCCTGGTCTGCACCAGGGCCAAAGGATACGAAAAACGCTCTCCCGTCCTGGTCAACCGCCCCAGACGATAGCCAAAGCGCAATTGCAGCGCTTGTAGAAACTTCAAGGCCGAACAACTGCGCAGATGTTCCACCTCATCTGCCGCCAGCGTCCAGACCAGAGCACTGCGACTATCCGGTCCCGCCGCATCGGGCAATAGCGGCAACAGGGCCAACGGGCCGTTGCCGGTAAATCGTTCATAGGCGCAGCCAGCGTGGTCCGAGCGATGGCCCACATTGGCAATCAGCGCAGACTGGGCATAGCTGTCCTTTTCTACTGCAACACCCAGGCTCTGTCGCAAGGCCGAATCTGCGCCATCTGCAACGATCAGCAATTGCGTGTGCAAACTCTCTCCCGATTCAAGGAGCACTCGATAGCCCCTGGAACCCGCCTTCGCCGAAACAACCCTGGCCGGACTATGCAGCCGCACACGACCCTGATGATGCAGGCACTGAACCAGCGCTGAGCCCAACCAGGCATTCTCAATAACATAACCCAGGGCGGGCCAGTCATAGTCTTGCGCCTGCAACAGGGTATTGCCGAAACGGCCTTGCTCAGACACATGAATGCGCTGTATAGGACAAGCACGGACAGCCAGCGCCGGCCAAATACCAAGCTCTGAATAGATTTGATAACTGCTGTATGACAGTGCGGTTGAGCGCGCGTCAAAGGAGGGTGTGTAAGTATTCACATACTCGGAATCTCTTTCCGGCAAAGGGAAGTTTTCAAGCAGGGTCACCCTGGTCTGCGGGGACAGCCGCTCCGCCAGCAGCAGCGCAATACTGACACCGACCATACCGCCACCGACAATCGCAATGTCACAACTGTCACTGTGCATTAGTCATCCAGACCCTGGCGCTCACGCGCAGCCTGATACACATTGAGCGTCGCAAATCGAAGGTATTCGGTGAGTTCAAACAAATCCTGCTCGGCGGACTCTGCGTCCTCTTCCTCAACATCTGGCTGTGCCTCGGCGATGGCAGATATATCGCGCAGCACCTCGGCAATCTCCCCGCCCGGTGCGGCAGTTGCTGGCTCAGTGACAGCCCGCGCGTAACCTGCCAAAAATCCCTGACACCACTGTGACAGCGCAGCGACCCGCTGAGAGAGTTCGCTATCGTCGGCGGGCATGAACAGATGAAACTGAAACTCTTCGTCACCAAGCGCCTCCAGCGTCCCGGCGATCAGGCGTTGACTGGCATCAGCCAGAGCACCAGGTAGTTCCACTGCCAGGGATTGACTCACTCCCGCGAGGCAATATTCAGCATCCAGTCTCACATCGCCAACCAGTAACCCGCAAACCGCGCCGTGAAGTTTTGAGGGCGAGATTGTCTGGCCTTGCTCAACAAGATGGTCGGCCAACTCATCGAAATCCAGGGGCGGCTTTCCACCCAAAAACTCTTCGAACATTCCAGTGATCCTTTAATGCGGCTTTCGATTCAACGGTTACTCTTGTAATAAATTATCGGAAACTTCAGCAGGTTATTGAAAAATATAGGTTTTATTGCATTGACCTACTGGTGGGCGGACTCTATAGTAACGGCATTCGCCAACACAGATGAAACCATTCCCATGGCAGCAACCCAGTTCCAGGCCCTCGAGCAGAAAATAGACGATTTAATCAGTCTGTGTGCTGACCTGAATCGTGAAAATGCGTCTCTCAAAACCACCGCAGCAGGCTGGCAGCAAGAGCGCCAACAATTGATGGAGCGCAACCAGCTAGCCCGCAACAAGGTCGAAGCGATGATAAGCCGACTCAAGCAGATGGAGCAAGACTCGTGAGTGATACCCAAACCGTTAGCGTCAGTATCCTCGACAAACGCTACCAGGTCTCCTGCCCACCCGAACAAGAAGCGGAGCTTGTTGTTTCCGCATCGTATCTGGACAAACGGATGCGCTCCATACGCAAGCATGGCAAGGCCATTGATCTGGAGAGAATTGCGGTCATGGCGGCGCTCAACATCAGCCATGAATTATTGAAGGCTGCGGAGCACAACGAAGGTGTGAAGACAGACAACGAACAAGTTACCTCCAGCGTGAACGACCTCTCCCGTAAAATTGACCAGGCACTTTATTCTATGCGGCAGTTAAAGATCAGCTAAAACCAGACAGGTCTCTATTGGTCGCCAGGTGATGTCTTGGTCTATACTGCCTGAGGATACCTGGTGTATTTGCCAGACGGTTAGTTCTCTACCCGATAAATGTAAACCAGGGGGTTGCCAGCGGCTGATGGTGTGCATGTCCGCACGACGGGAAGCCTGATTCAGCACAGCAATCTCCGCCTTGGATCGTCGGGTTCAAGGGCCATGCCGTCAGCGGTACTCCGGGAATCCTTTGCACCGTTTCGTCGGCTACCGAGATGGCCCCCCATAATGGCCAAACCAATGACACAACGAGAAACGTCTGCGGCAGAGTCAATGGGCCAGAAGCAGACACTGCGCAATGAGCTGCGCAAACAACGCAAAGCCCTGTCCAGCAAACAACTCAGCCGTAACAATCTGCACATTGTTCGCCACCTGATGCGTTCAGATATTTACCAATCCAGTGAACACATCGCTGTGTATCTCGCTCAAGATGGCGAACCCAACCTCAACGGGCTGGTTTTGCAGGCACGCAAAACGGGAAAACATCTGTATCTCCCTGCGATTGTGGGAAAAGGGGAGATGGAGTTTCGCCGCTGGCACGAAAACTCGGAGCTGCACCCAGGGCTCTTCGGCACAGTAGAGATCAGCAGCAACGCCCCGGCCTTTGCGGCAAAAAATTTCGATTTGGTGTTAGTGCCTTTGGTCGGATTTGATCGACAGGGCCATCGGCTCGGAATGGGGGGCGGGTTTTACGACCGCTACTTTGCTTCGCTTCAGCCAGGGACAACCACACTTATAGGTGTCGCCCACAGCCTTCAGGAGCAAGAATCCCTGGTGTGCGAGCACTGGGACTTGCAGCTTGACGCCGTCGTTACAGAGCAGGGGCTCACATTGATTCAGGCACGCAGGGGCAGTGAGTCTCAACTAAGAAACATTCCGTAGGCGGGGTTATCCGTTTCATCCCAGTAACGGTAGTCAATCTCTTTCAATACCTTCGCTAGTTGCGAGCGCTCTGCAGCTTGCACCTGCAAACCCACCAGACAACGCCCATAGGCTGCCCCGTGATTGCGGTAGTGGAACATGGAGATGTTCCAGCGCTGCCCCAGGTGTGAAAGGAAGTTCATCAATGCTCCTGGGCGCTCCGGAAATTCAAAACGATATACCCGTTCATTATCCACGCTGGCCGGAGCCGGCCCACCCACCATATGGCGAATGTGCAACTTGGCCATTTCGTTTTCAGTCAGGTCGATTGCCGCATAACCTTTTTGGCTCAAGCCGGCGACAACCTCCTCTCGCCCGTCACTGCCCTCAGTGACCTGCAAGCCCACGAAGATGTGAGCCTGCTTGTCGTCAGCATGGCGATAGTTAAACTCAGTGATATTGCGCTGCCCCAGGGCGCCGCAAAAAGCCTTAAAACTGCCGGGGCGCTCCGGGATTGTGACGCTGAAAACAGCCTCGCGCTTTTCCCCTATTTCTGTTCGCTCGGAGATATACCTAAGCCGGTCAAAGTTGGTATTGGCGCCACTGACAATGGCCAGCAAAGTCTGATTTTCTAACTGGTATTGTTCCGCATATTTTTTAAGCCCGGCGAGTGCCAGCGCACCCGCAGGCTCGGCAATGGCGCGAGTGTCCTCAAAAATATCCTTGATGGCCGCACACATTTCATCAGTTGATACGGTAATAACAGCATCGACCGTTTTCTTGTCCTTGAGCACCTCAAAGGTCTTTTTACCAATCTGCGCCACGGCAACGCCGTCAGCAAAGAGGCCAACTTCTGCCAGCTTCACCCTGCGCCCTGCTTGCCGCGCCGCGTAAAGGCATGCTGCATCCTCGGGCTCCACACCGATCACTTTTACTGCTGGCCGCACATATTTGATATACGCCGCGACGCCCGCCAGGAGACCGCCGCCGCCGACCGGCACAAACACCGCAGCTAATTCATCGGTATGTTGACGCACGATCTCCATGCCGATGGTTCCCTGGCCAGCAATAACCAGGGGATCATCATAAGGGTGCACATAACTCATGCCATACTTTTCAACCCATTGCTGAGCGTGCTCAGCGGCTTCATCATAGGTGTCGCCAGTCAAAACGACCCTGGCACCCTGTGAACGCACAGCGTTAACCTTGATTTGGGGCGTTGTGCGAGGCATCACAATAGTCGCTTTGATACCCAGCCGAGCGGCGGCCAGGGCGACACCCTGAGCGTGATTGCCCGCCGAAGCAGCAATCACGCCGCGCGCGCGCTCCGCTTCGCCAAGGTGGTGTATTTTGTTGTAGGCGCCGCGACACTTGAACGAAAACACTGACTGCTGGTCTTCGCGCTTCAACAGCACACGGTTGCCGAGCCGCGCAGACAACTGGCGCGCATCGTCAATGGCCGTTTCCCGCGCCACGTCATAGACCCGCGCATCCAGAATTCGCTTTATATAAGATTGAGGCACTGTTTTAGCAGCCGACAACAAAAATGGCCGCCCATAGTACTGGAGAACACACTTTTTTTCAGTAGGCGGCTAGCTACCAAATTCACGCTCTGCCTATAATGCGACAACCCATCTGCCAGGCTTTGCAAGTGACCCAAAACGAACTCAAACGAGCCGAACTCAAACGAGCCGAACTCAAACGAGCCGAACTCAAACGAGACGAACTCAAACGAGCCGTCGCCCAGACGGCCCTGGATCACCTGCGCCCCTCCATCGAGAGAGATACCGTCATCGGTATCGGCACGGGTTCCACAGCCAACTTTTTTATCGACTTGCTCGGTGAGATAAAAGCTGAAGTGAATGCGACCGTGGCGAGCTCTGAAGCCTCTGCTGTCCGGTTGCGGTCCCACGGAATTCCGGTTTACGACTTAAACAGTGTCAACCAGGTTGATGTCTATGTAGACGGAGCCGACGAGAGCAACTTACAGCTTGAGCTCATCAAGGGTGGTGGCGCCGCATTAACCCGCGAGAAAATCGTGGCTGCGGTTGCCAGAGAATTTATCTGTATCTGCGATCAAAGCAAGCTGGTCGAAGAACTCGGTGCCTTTCCATTGCCGGTGGAGGTGATTCCCATGGCTCGCAGCCACGTTGCCAGAGAACTGGTGAAACTTGGGGGCGACCCGGTCTACCGTGAAGGCGTTGTGACCGACAACGGCAATATTATTCTCGACCTGTACAATTTTAGCATCGGGCAACCCAGGCAGGCCGAGCGGCAGATCAACGGGATTGTTGGCGTTGTCACCAATGGCCTTTTCGCTGAACGCCCGGCCGACCTGTTGCTGTTGGCAACAGAAAACGGGGTGCAAACCCTGCGCGCCTGATCGACAGTAGATGGCAGTACAACGCCGCCCTTGTCACAGCGGCGTGTATTATCATACGCGCCCTGCGCAATTCTTAGTTTCTTGGCCAGTTTCCAATACTCGCGTGTATTATCATACGCGCCCTGCGCAACCGCGTGCTATTCTGAGCGAATGAATTTAAATCAGTTTTCAGCCGTTGCCGCCCAGCGCAGATATGCGCTGGCGAGCCTGTTACTGCTGGGCAACCTGTTGGCAGCGGCTGCGCCTCTTGCCGCCCCTCCAGCTATTGACCTGGAGCGCAATGAAATCGCTATTGTTATGGACTTCGAGCCGCAGTGGCTGGATACCACCAAAGCCACAGATGCGGTTAGTTTTCGGGTTCTCGATCACATCAGCGAAGGCCTGACAACCTACGATGTTAACAACCGTTTGGTTGGCGGCGTGGCCGAACGCTGGCTGCTGGAAGCAGACAAGGCGACATTCTGGCTGCGCAAAAGCGCGCGCTGGTCAGACGGAAAACCAGTGACGGCGCAGGACTTTGTATTTGCCTGGCGACAAGTCGCCAACCCCGCCAACGCCTCCCAATACGCTTTTTTAATGCGCACACTTGTCAACGGCGAAGCAATTATTCGGGGGGATATGCCTGCGGAATCTCTGGGTGTGGAGGCCGTTGACGACTACACCCTGGTGGCCCATCTCAGGCAACCCGTCGCCTACTTTCTGGAACTGGTGAGCTTCATCAGCTTTCGTCCCGTCAGAGAAGACTTCTATAAACAGCAGGGCCAACTCTATGCAGCCGAGGCCAAAAATCTACTGTCAAACGGGCCCTTTATTCTGACCCGGTGGGTTCACGGTGCAGCCATGCGCATGGAAAAAAACCCGCACTACTGGAATACCGAAGCGATTAGCCTGTCCGCAATAAACATACCCTACTTCACCAGCGATTCCGCCGCACGCTTCAACCTGTATCTGGATGGCAAGATTGCCATGGGTACCAACCTGGACTCTTCCGCCACCAAAATGGCATTGCAAAACCGCCAAAACCTGAGTTCTTTCAGTGATGGTTCAGTTTTTTATTTCGAGTTCAACCATCGCGACAACCGGGCCACCGACAACCTGAATTTGCGTAAAGCCATGCAATATGTGTTCGACTCAGAAGAGCTCACCTACAAAGTGATTGGCCTCGCGGGAAACCTGCCCGGACGCAGCTTGTTTCCTGTCTGGTTGCGCGGCAGCAACGGCCTCAGTTTTCGAGAGGAATTTCCGCCACCAAAACCAGAACTGAATATCGATAAAGCGCTCGCCCATCTAACCGCAGCTAAACAAGAGCTGGGGGTGAGCGAGATCCCGCCACTTTCACTGCTATTGGACGACTCGCCCAAGACCATCAAACTGGGGGAGTACTTCCAGGATGTTTTGAGCAGCAAACTGGGCCTAGACATCCGTCTTGATCGGCAGATATTCAAGCAGCGTCTGGCCAAAATGACCTCTGGCGAGTTTGACGTGATCATCGCTGGCTGGGGGCCGGACTACAACGATGCGATGACCTTCGCCGATCTGTTTGTCTCCTGGAATCTTAACAACCGTGGTCGCTATCAAAGCGAGCAATACGACAGCCTTGTTCGGGCTGCTATGGGCAGCAACGATCGCGTTCAACGCAATCAATACTTTGCTGAGCTGCAACAGCTTATCCGCGATGATGCGGTGATCCTGCCGATGTACGAGCGCGGCTATATTTATGTGCAGAGCAGTCAGCTTGAGGGCGTGCGCCGCGCTCGAGTGGGCGGTGATCCAAACTTCAATTACGCGCGCATTACGGGCCGTTGAGTATGTGGAGCTATGCTGCCAGGCGTTTATTGTCCGGGGTGATCACCATCTGGTTTATCGCCACTGCCACCTTTTTAGGCATGCACGCGGTGCCCGGCGACCCCTTGATGAATGACAAAGCGGTTACGGCTGAAGTCAGAGCCAATCTTGAAAAAGCCTACGGCCTCGATAAACCGCTGGCGCAGCAATACGTTATTTACCTGGGCAACATGGTGCAGGGGGACTTCGGCATTTCCTTTACCCAGCAAAACCGCCGAGTAAACGACATTATCGCGGAGCACTTCCCGGTCTCGGCGACCCTGGGTGTACTGGCGCTGTTATTTGCGGCCATCGGCGGTATCACCTGGGGGGCCATAACAGCGCTCTACAGAAACCAGCTACCCGACACGGTGATAATGCTGCTGGTCATCGTCTGTGTGTCTGTGCCCAGTTTTGTATTTGCGGCCCTGGGTCAGTTGGCCATCTTGCAACTCAACAATCTGCTTGGTTTCTCTGTACTGCCAGTCGCAGGCTGGGGCTCCTTTTCCCATATGATTGTTCCCGCTCTGGTATTGGGCTTGAGCACCATGGCTTACCTCACCCGCCTCATGCGTTCCTCCATGCTTGAAGTCGCCGACCTGGACTACATCCGAACCGCGAGAGCCAAAGGACTGACACCGCAACGCATCTTCTTCAAACACCAGTTGCGCAACGCCATTCTGCCGGTGGTCACAGTACTGGGGCCTTCAATTGCTGCGATCACAACCGGTGGTTTTGTTGTCGAACTGGTGTTCGCCATTCCCGGCCTTGGCCGTTACTTTGTGCAGGCCGTGCAGCAACTGGACTATACGGTTATCATGGGCACCACCGTGTTTTATGGCGCCTTTCTCGTCTTCATGGTCATTGTGGTGGACATTGTCTACGGGTTTATCGACCCGCGCATACAGGTTGGCAAGGCGGTTCAATGACTCAACCCGTACTTAACCCACTGGCCGACGACTTTGAACCCCTGCGTGGAGTTCAAAGCACGGATGTAATTGACCGCCCGTCGCTGTCTTACTGGCAGGATGTCTGGCGAAGACTGCGGGCCAACGCCCGCGCCATAGCGTCGCTCTACATCGTTGTCTGCCTGCTGCTTTTTACCCTGCTCGGCCCGCTGCTCTGGCAGGTTAATCCCGCCTCTCAGGACCTTGAACAAATATCCCAACCGCCGAACCTGGGCCTGCCCGCTCTTGTCATAGCCGATAATCCCGACATCGAGAGAGTCTATTTGCAGGCCGACACACCTGTAAAGCCGCTGGCATCCGCAAATTTACGCAGCCTCGGCATACCCAATTCAGACGGTGTGAATTTGACCTGGAATCCGGTTGAGGCGGCCAGCGGCTACCGGGTTTACCGCCACGAGTTATATCCCAGTGGCGCTAAAGACCTGGGCCTGCCCCTGGCCTATCTGCCCCGCGACCAGCTTTCATTCTATGACTATCTGGGTCTGGAGAACATCACCTATTACTACAGCCTGGTTCCCGTTATTGAGGGCCATTCAGACAGTGACTACCTCACGCTGCAAGTCGCCGTGCTGCAAGCGATCAGCTATGCCGACGCCAGCAGTCGGCAACTTCTTGCACTGGATGGCTCTGCGGTTGCCATTGGCAGCAGCGTCAGGCTGGAGCGACACCCGTTGGGTACGGACTATCTGGGCCGGGACATGTTGGCGCGCCTTATGTGGGGCGCCCGCACCTCGCTGTTCATTGGTATTTTGGCACCGCTAATTTACGTCGCCATCGGTCTAATGTACGGCGGCCTGGCCGGCTACACAGGCGGCCGCACCGACAACCTGCTAATGCGCTTTGCCGATTTCGTTATCGCGCTGCCTTTTTTGCTGTTTATGATTTTGTTTAAAATCGCTTTCGGCCTCGGCCCCGGTGAAAGCGGAGTCACGCCAATGCTGGTTGCACTGGTGCTGCTGAGCTGGCCGGCCAGCGCACGACTGGTCAGGGGTCAGGTACTGCAACTTCGCGAAGAAGCCTACATTGCCGCGGCGAGAATGATGGGGGCATCGGCTCCCTATCTGGTACTGCGCCACATGCTGCCGAACTTGATGGGCGCACTTCTGGTTTCTCTGACTTTTGCTATTCCCACGGCCATATTCATTGAGGCTTTTCTGTCATTTATTGGAATGGGTGTTGTGCCGCCTACACCTTCTTGGGGCTCCATGTGCAACGACGGAATTCGCACCATGCTGTCACACCCCCACGAGCTGGTTTTCCCGGCATTATTCATCAGCATCACGGTACTGGCATTCAATCTGCTGGGCGATGGATTGAGGGATGCCATGGACAGCCGTCTGCGAGGTGGACAATGACGCAGCCAGTGCTCAGTGTCGAAGATTTAGTCGTGGAGTTTGCCACCTATGGTGGCCGGGTACAGGCGGTGCGGGGTGTCTCCTACTCGGTAGATGAAGGACAAACCCTGGCTGTGGTGGGGGAGTCCGGCTCGGGTAAATCGGTGACAGTACAGTCGATTATGGGTCTTGTTCCAATGCCTCCGGGTCGAATCGTTTCCGGCTCGGCCAAATTGCTGGGCCAAGAGCTGTTACACCTCAGTCAAAGGCAGCTCAATACCTTGCGTGGTGCCGATGTGGCAATGATTTTCCAGGACCCCATGACCTCGCTGAACCCGACTATGAAAATTGGCGATCAGATTGCCGAGACGCTTCGGGTACACTGCGGCATGAGCAACACAGAGGCGCTGGCGGAAGCTGTTCGTCTGCTGGAGCGCACCCGTATTGCCGAGGCGAGCCAGCGAGTCAAACAATATCCCTTCGAGTTTTCGGGCGGCATGTTGCAGCGCGTGATGATCTCAATGAGCCTCGCCTGCAAACCCAAACTGCTCATTGCAGATGAACCCACCACCGCCCTGGACGTGACGATTCAGGATCAGGTATTGGAACTGATGCGGGAAATTCAGCGGGAGGACAATATGTCTATGGTGCTGATCACCCACGACCTTGGCGTTGTAGCGCGCATGGCCGATCACGTAGCCGTTATGTACGGCGGTGAGATAGTCGAGTACGGCAGCGTGGACAATATTTTTTACCAGTCGACTCACCCCTACACTGCCGGCCTCAAACAAGCCATGCCAGACATCAGCGCGCAATCGACGCAGCGCCTGCAAGCCATTCCCGGTAGCCCGCCGGATCTGTTTTCGCCGCCGCCGGGCTGTGCCTATCACCCTCGCTGCCCCCACGCTATGCAAATTTGCGCCCGCCAGCGCGTGCCCGCTTTCAACAACAGCGCGGGTCACACCAGTCGCTGCTGGTTGTCGGCAAAAGAGCACGCTGCACAGGGTGATCGCTGATCGTGTTGTTAGCCATCAGAAATCTGAAGACACACTTCAATATTGGCCAGGGCAAAACCGTACACGCTGTCGATGGGGTATCCCTAAACCTGGAAGAAAACCAAATACTTGGCCTGGTCGGCGAAAGCGGCTGCGGCAAATCTACCCTGGGAAAAACCCTGGCGGGGCTGCAACGCCGCACCAGCGGCGATATTCTGTTTCGTGACCAGGCGCTGCCACTGGCCTATACGCGCGAAGATTTTCAGCGCCTTTCCATCAATATCCAGATGATCTTTCAAGACCCCTACACCTCCCTCAATCCGCGCATGACCATTCACGAGATTATTTCAGAGCCCCTGCGGCTACAGGATGGCGGCAACTCCAGCGACTATCGCAAACTGGTGGCTCAGTGGTTGCAGCAGGTGGGCCTGAAAGCAGAGCACATGTCGCGCTATCCACACGAGTTCTCCGGTGGTCAGCGCCAGCGTATCGGCATTGCCCGGGCGCTCATCGTCAAACCTCGCTTTGTCATTTGTGACGAGCCTATTTCGGCGCTGGATGTCTCAGTGCAGGCGCAGGTTATTAACTTGTTACAAGACCTGAAAGAGAGTCTGGGTTTGACCCTGCTGTTTATCGCCCACGACTTGTCGATGGTTCGCTATCTGTGTGATCGCATGGCCGTCATGTATCTGGGTACCGTTGTCGAAGAAGGCCCTGCCAGCGAAATCTATTTTCAACCCAGGCACCCCTATACAAAAATGCTGATTGCCTCTAACCCACAGGCAGACCCGCGCCACGAGAGAGCACGAGCACACGAACCGCCCAAGGGGGAAATTCCCTCACCGATTAATCCCGGTCCGGGTTGCCGCTTCGCCGACCGCTGTCCCGAGGTATCGCAACGGTGCCGCGATAAGGCACCCGTACCCAAATTTTTTGATGAGCAGCGCATGATCGCCTGTCATTTGTACTAGGAGCCTGCCGGACTTAACAAGAGCCACCTATGGGTGAGAAGGACACATTTTTAGTCACCTTGGCCCAGCAGCATCAACAGTCTCTGGAGCGCTTTCTCGCCCGTAAACTGGACAATCCGGCCGATGCCGCCGAAGTCGCTCAGGAAGCCTTGCTGCGGATACACCGCCTGAACAAACCGCAGGCGCTGGATAATGCCAGGGCCTTCCTGTTTCAGGTTGCTTCAAATCTCGCCACCGACCGGCTTCGACGTCGCGCCCTGCACAATCGATTTTTGAAAAATGAACAAAATCAGTTGCTTGAAGAAAATATCGTCGATGTGAACGCCAGCGGAGCATCTCCCGAACAGATTCTGGATGCCCGCGAACAGTTGCAGCATATCTATGCCGCAATCGGCGAGCTGCCCGACAAATGTCAGCAGGCCTTTTTGCTGCATCGCAACAGTGGCATGCCCTACGCCGCTATCGCCCAGGAGCTCAATGTCTCGGTCTCAAGTGTGGAAAAGTACATTTTGCAGGCCTTGAAGCACTGCCGCAGCGCCCTTGCGGATTACTACGACAACGGGGCAGATGGCCACACAGACTGAAAAAGCTCTAAAATGAGGGATTGTGCGGCTAATTCGTCTAGTATTAGTGGAAACAGGAGAGGGCTGTGTCATTGGTAAACCGTAATAAAGGTCTGGAGCAATTCCAGGAGCGCATGTATGAGCGTGCGGCCTTCTGGGTTGCCCGTCTGCGCGCCGATGATTGCAGCGACGAGGATCTCCAGGATTTCGCCCTCTGGCTGTCTGCCAACCCCGCTCACTCCCAGGCCATGGACACCCTGTTGACGCTGTGGGAAGACCTGGCAGTGCTGGAACACATGCCGCTGCCACAGCCAGTTCCGATAGCCGCAAGGGCCAGACAACGCACCGGATTGGCGTTGGCAGCGGCCGCCTGCGCGCTATTTGCCGTGTTACTGCTCCCTGTTCAACAACAAGCCAACAAGGGCCTCTACTACCAAACGGCGGTTGGAGAGCAACAATTGATTACACTGAGCGACGGTTCAAGCGTAACTCTCAATACCAATACCCGCATCAGTGTCAGCTTTGAAGAAAACCTTCGCCAGGTTGAACTCAACCGGGGCGAAGCTTACTTTGAAGTTGAAAAAGATGCCCAGCGCCCCTTTGTTGTCGACCTGGGCAACGCTGAGGTTCGGGTAATCGGCACGGCATTCAATATCCATATGCAGGACAACCGCAGCGACATTATGGTCACCGAGGGTGTGGTTCGCGTCACTGAAAAAGGCAATCCGGGCACACGCGCTGCCAATACAGAAGTGCTCTACGCCAATCAGCGCCTATCCACAAATGCCTCCGGGTTGGCGCGGGGAGTTAGTGTGGAAATAGCGGCGGCAGAGACAGCCTGGCGGGATGGCAAGCTGGTGGCTCAGGCCATGCCCCTGGCCGAGCTTATTAAAGAACTCTCGCGCTATCACGAACGCACTATTATGATTGCCGAGCCTGAGCTGGCGCAAACAAAGGTCTCTGGCGTATTTAATCTCAATCAACCGGATACCATTCTGGCGGCCCTGGAACACAGCATCGGCGTCCATGCCATGGAGCTGGAAGACCATAGCGTTCTGTTGATCAAAACCAGCCTGTAAGTTATAAACCCCCATGATTTAGCCGTTAGGAGCCTGTCGGACTTGGGACTGTTCTGGTGGACTGAACAGCGCTAACATCGTCGGGAGTCATGATACGCCGCACGCTTTTACTATGGGTTAACTGGATTGTCGCATCGCTTTGCTGGGCATCGACTGGCTATGCCCAAAGCAATTACAACTTTCAAATTTTCAACAACCTTGATCTGTCGCAAACGCTCATCCAGTTCAGCCATCAAAGCGGTCTGGCCATTGTCTTCCCGGATCACCTCACCCGCGGCCTGCCAGCGGTTGCGGTCAGCGGACAAATCACAGCGGATGAAGCACTTGCTGTGCTGCTGGCAGATACCGAGCTAGCCTGGAAGCTGATCGATCAGCGCATTGTCGCGGTTTACGATGGCCGCTGTGAAGCCACCCATAGTTGCGCTGAGCCGGGACAGTTGATTCTGCGCAATCCTCTGTATGTCCCCGGCATTGAAGAACTCTATGTCTATGGCAGCCAGATCACTGGCTCGCGTATCCGTCGCAACCACTTGCAGGGCTCGGCACCTGTGGACATGATCACAGCACCCGATATTGAACTGACAGGTGCTCAAACCATAGGTGAGATATTGCGCCGCTTACCCTCGGTATCCGGTAATTCGGTTAGCACTGCAATCAGCGATGGCGGAGACGGCACCGCCACCGTGACCTTAAGAGGTCTGCCAGCTTCCAACACCCTGGTGTTAATTAACGGCAAGCGCGTCGCCAACGACGGCTTGGCCGGCGAGAGCATCGACCTCAATACCATTGCCCCGGCGGCTGTGGAGCGCATTGAGGTCTTCAAAAACGGCGCCTCCGCAATCTATGGCTCCGACGCTATTGCCGGTGTTATCAACATCATTATGAAACGGGATTTCTACGGCTTGTTGCTGGAACAATTTTACGGCACCGCTGAGGCAGGAGACGGAGACACCACCACCACAACACTCCAGTACGGCACTGGCTTCAAAAACGGCTCTGTCTTTGTTTCTGCATCACACTTTGATCAGGGCGAGATACACGCCCGCGACCGGGAGATATCGCGCAGCGCGGATGGCCGCAGCTTCGGCGGTGCAGACCTGCGCTCCAGCGCCACTCCAACAGCGCGGGTAACATTGCCTGATGGCCGTGTTGTCATCAGGGATGGGAGCAGTGGTCAGTTTCGCAATGCGGGTGATGAAGATCTGTTCGACTTCCCTCAATACAAAAGCTCGCTGGTTCCCTCGCAACGCGACTTCATCTACACCCACGCCAGTTACGATTTCAGTGAACGTATCAGCGGGGCCATCGAATTGAGCTATACCGAGACCCGGTCCCGCGCCAATTTTTCACCGACAGAAGTGTTCACCGCCTTTGAGCAGCAAGCCATCACTGTCGCGGAAGACAATATCTATAATCCTTTTGGCAGCGAAGTAACCGACCTGCGCCGAGCCTTCACTGAGTTATCGCCACGACGACAGGACAACAACTCAGAGGTAGAGCGACTCGCTATGGAATTGCAGGGATTACACAACGGCTGGGATTGGGAGCTGAGTCACTCGTGGAGTCGTAACAAGGCAAGGGAGCTGTATCGAGGGGCAATCAGCGCGGAGCATTTGCAGCGCGGAGTAGGCCCTGCTGCAAACTGCCAGGGCGAGGCCATTGATGGCTGCACGCCGATTAATCTTTTTGCGCCTGAGGGCGGCATCAATCAGGAACAACTGGACTATCTGGAAATCACCACCAAGGTAACCGGTGAGACCAAGTTGTCCAGCTACAGCTTCACCGCTGCCCGCAACCTTGTAACACTACCCTATGGCATCGTTGATTTTGCTTTGGGCCTGGAATATCGCGACGAGTCCACCAGCAAAAAACCCGACGACCTACTCACCAGTGGCAACACAATAGGCGGCAATAATTTTCAACCCACCCACGGCGGCCGCGATGTATTTGAGGCCTATTTCGAGAGCATTGCGCCCCTGTGGCATTCTGCGGACAAAGGTCAGCAACTGGATTTCGAGCTGGCACTACGCTACTCGAAGTACAGTGACTTCGGCGATATCAGCAATCCGAAATATGGTATTCGCTGGCAGCTCAGTGATTCGTGGATGCTGCGCGGCACCCACGGCCAGGGGTTTCGCGCGCCGACGCTCAATGAGTTATTCCAGGGCAAAAGCGCAGCCAGGGCCTTTCTTACTGACCCCTGCGCCTCAGAGGAAGGCGCCGCGGCACTGCCCGGCTGCTCAACACAGTCGGACCCCACGCGAAACCAGTTTCTTGCTGTTTCCGGCGGCAATGCAGTTCTGAATCCGGAAAAATCGCGCAGCTATGGAGTGGGTCTTGTCTGGACACCGGTTGCGATTGAAGGGTTGAGCGCCAGTGCTGACTTTTACGATATCGAGACTTCACAGGTTGTCGATTCAAGCGCCCAATTCATTGTCAATCAGAACGCCACTTTCGGCCGCTTCTCCGACCGCGTGGCGCGCAACGACAACGGTGAACTACAGCGGATCGAGGCCACTTTTCTCAACATTGGTGAGCGCCGCGTGCAAGGTGTCGACCTGACCTTGGGCTATAAACGGCCCGCGCGGGACTGGGGGCAACTCTCGCTGGCTATTAACACGGCCTACATCAGCGAATACACACTGCAACTGGACGACACTGCGGCCACGCTTAATTTAGCAGGTAGTTTTCGCGACCCCGCAGCCGAGGGAGTTGGCGGCATTCCCCGCTGGAAAGGCAATCTCGGTGTTCAGTGGGCCAGGCAGCGTTGGCGCGGCAGCTATGATCTGCACTTTGTTGGCGGTATGGATGAACTGGTCCCCAATTCAAACCGGGAGCGAAAAATCAATTCCTGGGTTGTGCACGACTTGCAGTTCAGCTATAGGTTCAACGTACTCAAGGGCCTGCGTTTCGCCACGGGTGTCGACAATTTACTCGACGCAGACCCGCCTTTTGCCGCCTCTGCCTTTAACGACAATATAGACGGGCGCAACCACAATCTGACCGGACGCTACTGGTATGCAAAATTTAGCCAGCGCCTCTAAAAGGAATCTCTGACAATACCGGCAGCCGCAGCCATGAACCCACCGGGCTTACTGGTATGCCAGAATCAGCCAGAGGATATGAGAGGAACACAGATGAAAAACTACCTTGGCTTCCTGGCCTGTCTATTGGCAGGACTTTCATGGCCGGTATGTTGTGCGGAGAATTTTCCCGGCATTGAGCAGTTAATGAGCGAGCACGAATTCAAAAATGCTGGCCTCGACAAACTCAGTGACAGCGAACGCCAGGCGCTGGACAACTGGCTGGTGCGCTACACAGCGGGCGAGGCACAGATTTTGATACACAGCAATAAAGAAGTCCAGAAAATGGAACGCAGCCACGAGACCCACTCCAGCTTGCTACCCCCCTTTGATGGCTGGAGCGGTAATACCCGTTTCAGGCTTGAAAACGGGCAAATCTGGCAACAGAGAAAGCGCGGCAACTACATCTACCGGGGCGACGATTTGCGTGTTGCCATCAGGAAGAATTTTCTCGGCTTTTACACACTGACACTGATCTCTACCGATAAAAGCGTACAAGTGAAGCGGGTACAATGATTACCGCTTTTGTGAATATTTCACAGATATTCACTACTAACTTTTGCGGAATACCCGGCCTTATTCGTCTAGTCTTAATACTGGATACGGCTAAGCACTGGCGTAGTTGTAGCTGTAATTATAGTTGTTGTAGCTGTAATTATAGTTGTTGTAGCTGTAATTATAGTTATTGTCGCCACCCAATAAATCAGTAATTAGTGGAGCAACCAAATGTTAATCCCCCCCCGTAATGCCCCCCTATCGATAGCGCTTGGCGCTTTGCTCGGCCTCGGCGTTGTTGCCGCGGCGATGACCGCCCCACCGACACAGGCACAAGAAGCTCTGGACGGCGCGGTTGAAGAAGTCGTAGTGACTGGCTCGCGCATCAAAAAGGCCAATCTGGTCAGCGCCAGCCCAGTGGTACAGGTAGATGCTGAAGAACTGCTGTTTCAGGGCACGACACGGGTCGAGGACATGTTGCGTAACCTGCCGCAAGTCTGGTCGGAGCAGAACACAGGTCAGTCAAACGGCGCCACTGGCACCGCAACGCTCAACCTGCGCAACCTGGGTGATGAGCGGACACTGGTGCTGATCAATGGTCGCCGCCTGCCCGCCGGCTCGCCGATTCAAGGCGGTATTGGCGCCGACATCAACCAAATTCCCGGCGCGCTGATTAAAAACGTCGACGTGCTGACCGGGGGTGCTTCAGCAGTCTACGGTTCAGACGCTGTAGCCGGTGTTGTCAATTTCGTTATGAAGGATGACTTCGAGGGCGTGAAACTGGATTATCAGGCCAGCCAGTACAACCATGACAACGACGATGGCGGCATTCAGTCGATCGTCACTGATGCTGGTTATCCGGCGGCCAGCGGCAGTGTTAGCGACGGCGAGATTGTCGATATCTCACTGATTATAGGCGGCAATTTCGCTGGTGGTCGCGGCAACGTCACCGCCTATGCCACCTATCGCGATGTCGAGGCGGTAACACAGAGCGAGCGCGATTACAGCTCTTGCGCATTGACTGATGATGCCACTGGCTGTACTGGCTCTGGCACTATTCCCGAAGGCCGTATTACCGATTTCGGTATTGGCCCTGGCTTTGACTTCAAAGTGGATGGCACTGATTTTGTACCCCGCGACGGCACCACCTACAACTTCGGCCCAGAGAATTACTACCAGCGCCCCGACACCCGTTACACCTTTGGCGCACTGGCACACTACGACGTGAATGAGCACATAGGGGCTTACAGTGAGTTGATGTTTGCCGACGACCGTTCGGTGTCGCAGATTGCGCCATCGGGTGCTTTTTTCATTACCAACGAGCTTCCCTGTGGCAACCCTCTCTTGTCAGCCCAACAGTTTGAGCAACTCTGCGGACAGTTCGGCTTAACTGAAAATGATATTTCGCAAAACACCTTTCTCGGTCGCCGCAATGTTGAAGGCGGTCAGCGTCAGCAAGACCTGCGTCACACAACCTTTCGCATGGTATTCGGCACCAGAGGTGCCATCGACGATATTTGGAACTATGACGTGTACGGCCAGTATTCCGAAGTGAGCATGGAAAACACCTACAAGAACGACCTGTCTATTCCAAGAATTATAAACGCGCTGGATGCTGTTGAAGACGCCGATGGCAACATTGTTTGCCGCTCTGTGGTCAACGGGACCGATCCGAACTGTGTGCCCTGGAATATCTTCACCACTGGCGGTGTAACCCAGGAAGCACTGGATTATCTGATACTGCCACTATTTGCCCGCGGCACCACAGATCAGACTGTTTTCAGCGGTTATCTGGCTGGCGACCTGGGCAATTACGGCATAACAATGCCCGCTGCCGAGCAGGGCATTAATATTGTATTCGGTGCCGAGTATCGTGAAGAGAACCTGGACTTCGACCCGGATGATGGCTTTCGCCAGGGGTTGGGTGCCGGCCAGGGCGGTGCAACTAACCCCGTCAGCGGCGGCTACGATGTCACTGAGTTCTTTATTGAAACTAACATTCCGCTGCTTGAGGGGGCGAGCTATGCCGAAGAGCTGACCCTGGACTTGGCCTATCGCTATTCCGATTACTCAACTGACCATGAAACAGATACTTACGGTATTAGCGCCGGCTGGGCCATCAATAACGATGTTAAAATTCGCGCCAGCTACCAGCGCGCTGTGAGGGCTGCGAATATCCGGGAATTATTCCTGCCGCAGGGTTTTAACCTGTTTGATATGGATGCCGACCCCTGCTCCGGAGCTGCCCCTGAACGCAGCGCGGCGGATTGTGCTAACAGTGGTGTAACCGCCGCTCAATACGGCAGTGTGCCCGATTCACCCGCTGGTCAGTTCAACTTCCTGCAAGGTGGCGCCCCCGACCTGGAGCCGGAACAGGCGGACACCTACACCCTGGGCGTCGTCTGGACGCCGAGTTTTGTCGACGGCCTGGCCGTGACCATCGACTACTATGATATAGAGATTGAAAAGGGTATCAATAACCTGACCCCCGAATTCATTCTGACCCAATGCCTGGACGGCAACGATTCTCAGTGTGCACTGGTTCGTCGCGGTAGTGCCGGCGACTTGTGGATTGGTTCCGATGTGCAGAACAGCGGTCACGTCATTGCCCTGAACGACAACCTCGCCACTGAAACGGTCAAAGGCTACGACATTATCTTCGACTACGATCTCGATATTGGCAAGTGGGGCAGCTTGAACTTTAGCGGTGTGATGTCCATTATCGACACCTGGGATCAACAAGAGCTTGCAGGTGCGCCGGTTATTGACTGCGCCGGGGGCTGGGGCGCCACCTGTGGCTATCCCACGCCCGACTTCCAGAACAATCTGCGCACCACATGGACGACCCCCTGGGATCTCACGATCAGCGGTTTGTGGCGTCACATTGGCGAGTCCGAGGATCTGAACGACAATGGCCGAGACCTCGACGCAACCAATTACTTCGACCTGGCCGGTATCTGGAATCCTGACCATTGGGCAACGCTGCGGGTTGGCGTGAACAATGTCTTCGATGAAGCGCCACCCATTGCCGGAGGCGCTGCGGGATCCTCTGACAACGGCAATGGCAATATCTTCCCCGGCATGTATGACGCACTGGGGCGCTACATGTACTTCGCTGTGAGCGTGGGTTTCTAGTACGAGCCCAGGTCTCAAGGAACCAGGTCTCAAGGAGCCAGGTCTCAAGAAAGCAGCGCAGTAAAACACCAGGCCAACCTTCGGGTTGGCCTTTTTTGTCTATAAAAATAAACGGCAACTCGCTGACGCAGTTCCGCCACAGCTCGTGTGTGGCAGGGCTTACCCCGCGCTGACAACCTGTTTCAGTTCTCTGGCGCTGTAGCGCAGGTGCATGGTGCAGCTAGCGCCGCATAAGAAACTCATCAATAAGCCCCCTGATCTCGGACTGATAAACCTGGCTCTCATTGGCCAGGTGGTGGCGCGCTCCCACGACTATGCGCGTGTCGGCACCGGCAAAAATCCGCTGAATACATTCAATATTGTAGCGCCAGTCAACGGTTGTATCCGCATCGCCCTGAATCACGAGCATGGGTATGGGCGCGTTATTTTTCTGCGGCAAGCTCTTTAACCAAGAACCCAGGGCAGCCATCCAGCGCAGGGGCAAGCGCCGCTGCTGCAAGGGGTCATTTTGAATGAACGCGAGAAATTCGGCGTCACTGGAATTTCTGGCGAAGCGGCGCGTCACATCCTTGCAAAAAGGCCGCAGCAATGGCCGGGCCGCTCTGATCCACCACCAGCCCACAGGTCGAATCAACGGCGCCAGCAACACGGCGCGCTTAAACGGCGCAGCGTCGTACCTCAGAAAGTAATCAAACACGGCAGCAGCGCCGGTACTCTGGGCTATCAGCGACCAGTCTTGCGGAAAGTCGCCGCAGACCCTCACCACGCTTTTTATTGCTTCACTGTAATCGGCAAAGTTGTCGATAACGGCTGCCTCGCCACTCGACAAACCGTGACCCGGCAGATCAAAAGCCACCACGTTATAGCCGCGTTCCAAACCATATCGAATGAGGTGCCCAAACAGGCCAACATGATCGAGATAGCCGTGCACAAGTAACAGGGTCTTGCTGGCATTGGCCTGCTTAAACGTGTGCAGGCAAAGGCGATAGCTGCCGCTGGTTAAAGCGTGCACCCCATGCCGAAGCCGGGGGTAGTTGCGAGAGTCGCGAGCGACATTTATACCGTAAAAATCGAGATAGTCCTTGAGCTCGGCCGGCTGTGCTTCGTCTGTAGCGTTGAACCGCAGAGACTCATAGTCTTGCAGGCCGTTGCGAACAGCTTCCAGTTCAGTCAGCGCTAGCGGCTTACCCAGCGCTGACAACCTGCTTCAGTTCTCCGGCGCTGTAGCGCAGGTGCATAGCGTCCAGAGAAACAACTTTTATTTTGTCCGCGTGGCCTGATGTCCCGAAAGCCTGGTAGCGAGCGACACAAATATCCTTCATGGCCTCAATGGTTTTTTGCAGGAATTTACGCGGGTCAAAATCGGATGGATTCTCAGCTAAAAAGCGGCGCACTGCACCCGTTGCAGCCAGGCGCAAGTCCGTGTCGATATTGACCTTGCGAACGCCATGCTTAATGCCTTCCTGAATTTGCTCCACGGGCACACCATAGGTTTCCGGAATGTCCCCACCGAATTCGTTGATCACTTGCAGCCAGTCCCGAGGGACTGACGAGGAGCCGTGCATCACTAAATGGGTGTTGGGAAGGCGCTTGTGTATATCGCGGATACGGTCCATAGCGAGAATATCGCCAGTGGGCGGGCGGGAAAATTTGTAGGCGCCGTGGCTGGTACCACAGGCGATTGCCAGGGCGTCAACATCGGTTGCGGCAACAAAATCCGCGGCTTCTTCTGTGTCTGTCAGCATTTGTTCATGGGTCAGTTTGCCCTCGGCCCCACTGCCGTCCTCTTCGCCGGCTTCTCCCGTTTCCAGAGAACCCAGGCAGCCCAGCTCACCTTCAACGGAGACGCCGCAGGCATGGGCCATATCAACAGCGCGGCGAGTGACTGCAACATTGTAGTCATAGTCCATCGGTGTCTTGCCGTCTTCGCCCAAAGAGCCATCCATCATCACCGAAGTAAAGCCCAACTGAATGGAGCGCTGACACACGCCGGGGCTGACGCCGTGATCCTGATGCATGACGACCGGAATATGCGGGAACTCCTCAACTGCGGCTTCAATCATATGACGCAAGAATGGAGCGCCGGCATATTTTCTGGCGCCGGCGCTGGCCTGCATGATCACCGGGCTATTGGTTGCGGCGGCGGCCTCCATGATGGCCCGCGTCTGTTCCAGATTGTTCACATTAAACGCGGGCACGCCGTAGCCAAACTCCGCCGCGTGATCCAGCAATTGTCGCATACTAACTAGTGCCATAATTCCATTTCCCAGGTTGTGTAAATCGGGCTCAAGCTCCATTTACATCATTTGTGTACATCATTTACCTTAAACCGTTCCTGCAATACAGCAACGGCTGGCAAAACCTTTCCCTCTACATATTCAAGAAAGGCGCCACCGCCGGTAGAGATATAGGAGACCTTATCCCCAATGCCATATTTGTCAATCGCTGCCAGGGTGTCACCACCGCCGGCCAGTGAAAACGCATCACTGCTGGCGATTGCCTGGCTCAGTGTTTTAGTCCCATCGCCAAACTGGTCAAATTCAAAAACGCCCACCGGGCCATTCCAGATAATGGTTCCCGCAGACTTCAAAATGCTGGCAATCTCCGCCATGGTGTCAGGACCCATATCAAAGATCATTTCCTCACTGGCAACCGCGTCCGCCGATTTCAACACAGCCGGTGCATGTTCAGAAAACTCTGAACCCGTCACGACATCTGAGGGAATCGGCACCGAGGTTTTCGCCATCAAAGCCTGAGCGGCAGGGATCAAATCATCCTCACACAGAGACTGACCAACAGGCTTGCCTGCTGCTGCCAGGAACGTATTGGCGATACCCCCGCCAACGATCAATTGATCGACTTTGTCGGCCAGGGTTTCTAAAACCGTGAGCTTGGTAGACACCTTGGAGCCACCCACAATCGCTACCATGGGTCGGGCCGGGTTCGCCAGCGCCTGTTCCAGGGCATTGAGTTCACCCGCCAGCAAAGGGCCAGCGCAAGCTACAGGTGCGAACCTGGCGACACCGTGAGTGGAAGCCTGTGCCCGATGGGCAGTACCAAAGGCGTCCATAACAAAAACATCGCACAGCTCGGCGTAGGCTCGGGCGAGCGCCTCGGCGTCGGCTTTTTCACCGGGGTTAAATCTCACATTTTCCAGCAGGGCTACGGCGCCGGGTGCAACTTCAAAGCCGGCTTGCCAATCACTCACCAGGGCTACGCTCTGACCGAGCAAGCCGGACAGATGCTCTGCCACAGGTGCCATGGAGAATGCACTGTCGAACTGGCCCTCTACCGGTCGGCCCAGGTGGGACATCAGAATAACGCGAGCGCCCTGCCTCAAGGCAGACTGAATAGAGGGCAGGGCCGCACGAATGCGTGCATCGCTGCTAACCCTGCCCTCTTTTATGGGCACGTTCAGGTCTTCGCGAATCAGAACCTTTTGCTCTCGCAAATCCAGATCGCTCATCAAGGTCACATTTAACGTCATTCAAAAGCCCTCGTACAGGTTGACTGCCGACACCAATAATCTGCGGTATCCAGCATACGGTTCGCGTAGCCCCATTCATTGTCAAACCAGGTCAGCACCTTCACCAAAACGCCGCCGCTCACTCGGGTCTGGCCGGCATCGACAATGCTCGAATGGGCATCGTGAATAAAATCACACGAAGCCAGTGGCTCCTCGGTATAACCCAGTACCCCTGACAAGGCTTGAGCACCTGCCGCCAGCGCCGCATTAACTTGCGCCACAGTGACCTCGCGCTCGACCACCACCGTGAGGTCCATCGCCGAGACATCGTGGGTGGGTACCCGCAGTGCCTGCGCCGAAAAGCGACCGCTGTGCTCAGGCAAAATACGTTCAATGCCCATTGCCAGAGCGGTATCCACCGGAATAATCGACTGCCCCGCAGCGCGCGTCTTGCGCAAATCGGTATTGTGGTAGGCATCCAGAACCGGCTGGTCATTCATTGCCGAGTGAATGGTACTAATGCTGCCACTCACGATTCCAAAGGCCTGATCGAGCACTTGAATGACCGGAACGATGCCGTTCGTGGTACAGGAAGCCGCTGAAACAATCCGCTGCTCCGGCTTGAGCAATTGATGGTTAATGCCGTAAACAATGGTTGCGTCAACGTCTGCGGCCTGGGCCGGCTGCGAAAACAACACCTTGCTAGCACCCTGCAACAAATGCTGCTGTGCATTTTTCCGGTCAGCTAAAACCCCGCTACATTCCAGCACCACATCCACACCAACCCCGGCCCAGTCGAGCTGTTCGATATGCGCCTGACGATAAAGCTCAATCACATCGCCGTCAATTAACAAGCGTTCGCCGTCCAGCGCCACGCGGTACGGAAAACGACCATGGGTGGAATCGTAGCGTGTCAGATGTGCCGCTGTGTTTGCATCGGCGAGTTCATTGATTGCCACCACCTGCATTTGATCGCGGCGCTCGCCTTCATAAAGGGCCCGCAGCACACTGCGGCCAATACGACCATAGCCATTGATCGCCAATCGGATCATGTTATTTGAGACCTTTGCACGAAAGCCATTTCATCGGCATGTAGCGTCGCCTAAAAGCGCCTGCGGTTGGTAAAATCGTACTCAATCGGTCATTTATACCCATAAACTCCCTCATTGCGTGCGTTTTTGCCTGGCCTGAAAGCGACATCATCTTTCGTGCAAAAGTCTCTGTTTCTCAATCGAGAAGAGTGTCTTCCACGGCCTCGACCACCGCTGCCACGGTAAAGCCGAAGTGCTTAAACAAGTCACTGGCGGGCGCAGACTCGCCAAATCCGGTCATACCCACCACGCGGCCATCAAGCCCGACAAATTTGTACCAGTAATCGGCAATGCCCGCTTCCACGGCAACCCGAGCCAACACAGCCGAGGGCAATACACTCTCGCGGTATGCCGCATCCTGATCGCAAAACAGCTCAGCGCAAGGCATAGACACCACTCTGACTCGCCTGCCTTTTGCTGCCAGGGTCTGAGCGGCATCCATGGCCAGGCCTACTTCTGAACCCGTGGCGATCAGGATAGCATCCGGTTCACCGCCAGACTCTGCGTTGGTATCCAGCAGCACGTAGGCGCCGCGCTCAATATCTGCCACTTGCTGTGCATCCCGATTCTGGTGAGGCAGACCCTGGCGAGAAAAAATCAAAGCGCTGGGACCATCGGTGCGCTCAAGCGCCGACTTCCAGGACACGGCGGACTCAACCGTATCGCAGGGCCGCCAGGTTCGCATATTGGGCGTGGTGCGCAGATTCGCCATTTGCTCGACCGGTTGGTGAGTCGGGCCATCTTCACCCAAACCGATAGAATCGTGGGTATAAACAAATATGGAGGGCTGCTTCATCAGGGCCGCCATACGCACAGCGTTGCGGGCGTACTCCATGAACATCAAAAAGGTAGCGCCGTAATTTTTGAAGCCACCGTGCAAGGCAATGCCGTTTACGATGGCCGACATACCGAACTCACGCACGCCATAGTACACATAATTACCTGTTGCATCGTCGGCACTAATAGCTTTGCTGCCGCTCCAAATAGTCAAATTAGACCCAGCCAGGTCGGCTGAGCCACCCAGTAGCTCGGGCAGCAAGGGGCCATAGGCATTCAGGCAATTTTGCGAGGCCTTGCGGCTGGCAACGGTTGCGCCCTCTGCCTGACATTGGCGAATATAGGCATTGGCCTGCTCGCCAAAATCCGCGGGTAATTCACCGGCCAGGCGACGGCGTAACTCTGCCGCCAGCTCGGGATAAGCCTCCGCATAGGAGGACATCTGCGCTTCCCAGGCCAGCTCTTGAGCGGCGCCGCGCTCCGTATTGTTCCATCCCTCGCAGATAGCTGCCGGTATTTCAAAGGCTGGATGGGTCCAGCCAATCGCCTCGCGGGTGGCGGCTACTTCAGCATCCCCCAGCGCCGCGCCGTGAACGGACTCAGTCCCCTGCTTGTTCGGCGAACCCTTGCCGATAATGGTTTTGCAACAGATCAGGCTGGGCTTACCTGTTTCCGCGCGCGCCTGCTCGATTGCCTCTGCCAGTGCGCTTGAGTCATGGCCATCGACACTGGCGATAACCTGCCAGCCGTATGACTCAAACCGGCCTGGAGTATCGTCTGTAAACCAGCCTTCTACTGCGCCGTCTATTGATATGCCATTGTCATCGTAGAAAACCACCAACTTGCCCAGCCCCAATGTGCCGGCCAGGGAGCAGACTTCGTGAGAGATGCCTTCCATCAGACAACCATCGCCGACAAACACATAGCTGTGGTGATCAACCACCTGATGACCATCGCGGTTGTACTGGGCGCCCAGCACCTTTTCTGCCAATGCCATGCCCACGGCGTTACTAATGCCCTGGCCGAGCGGGCCGGTGGTTGTTTCAATGCCAGGAGCGTAACCGTATTCAGGATGCCCCGGTGTTTTGCTGTGCATCTGACGAAAGTTTTTCAGCTCTTCAATGGGCAGCTCATAGCCACTCAAATGCAGCAGCGAGTAGAGCAACATGGAGCCGTGACCATTGGACAGCACAAAACGGTCCCGATTCGGCCAGTCAGGGTTAGCGGGGTTGTGGCGCAGATAGTCGTTCCAGAGCACTTCGGCGATATCGGCCATGCCCATGGGGGCACCAGGGTGGCCGCTATTGGCCGCCTGCACAGCATCCATACTGAGAGCTCTAATGGCGTTGGCCAATTCAATTCGGGAAGGCATTCAATGAAACTCCTGAAGGGGGTCAAAAAAGGGAGCCATTTTCGCGTAAGCGGTGCTTAACAGCAATTAAAACGCCGGTTTTTCCAGATATTTGTTGTGCTTTTGCAGGCAGAATTGCGGCCTGCTATCTATATCAAAATATTTTGATATAGAATTTTTATCCTGTTAGACTCCAGCGCCATGTTGAAGGTAGTCGCACAGGGTAGCCGCCAGAATTCCGGCGAGGGTTTTGCGGTCGGGCAACTGGCCGCGCTTTGCAAAGCCTGCGGTGACTCACTGCGGCTACAGGTTCTGCGCGCCCTCCAGCAAGACTCTTTCGGCGTGCTCGAATTGTGCACGTTGTTTGACATGCGCCAGCCTGCGCTAAGCCACCATCTCAAAGTGCTGGCGGCCGCCGGTTTGGTGACCAGCCGCCGGGAGGCCAATACTCTCTACTATCGCCGCGCTGCACTCGGTCAAACTCCCGCCCTGGCAGCGCTGCGGCAGAGCTTGTTTGCAACAGTAGACATGCTGCCACTGTCGCCGGATTTGCAGATTGGCCTGGCCGAACTGCAGCGGGACAGGGTTCAGTCCTCAGCAGAGTTTTTTCGCCAAAACGCCGAAAAATTTCGCGAGCAGCAAGACTTGATCGCAAGTTACGAGCAGTACGCTGATACCGTGGCAGGAGTGTTGCAGGGCTTGCGCCTGGCACACCGCACATTGGCGCTGGAGGTGGGTCCTGGTGATGGTCGCTTTCTGACAGAGCTCGCGCCGCGCTTTGAACGGGTTATTGCCCTGGACAGCTCGGCAGAGATGCTTGCCAGCGCGGAGTCACTGGCCAGGCAAAACGCGCTGAAAAACATTGAGTTCGTGCTGGGCAATACCGGCCATCCGCGACTCAAAGACATTACTGCGGACTGCATCATTGTCAATATGGTGCTTCACCATACGCCCTCTCCAGCCGATATATTCAAGGATCTGGCCGCGTGCCTGGCTCCGGGTGGTCACTTGCTGGTCACAGACTTGTGCAATCACGATCAGGCCTGGGCCCGCGAATCCTGCGGTGATTTGTGGCTGGGCTTTGAGCCAGCCGATTTGCAGCGCTGGGCGCAAGCCGCTGGCCTGCAAGAATTAACCAGCATCCATCTGGCACAACGCAACGGATTTCAAGTACAGGTGCGTCTGTTTGGCCACCAATAAGTTTTTAACAGAGGGATTCAAACCATGAGCGAATATGGCATCTTTACTTCAGAATCAGTTTCCGAAGGTCACCCTGACAAGATGGCGGACCAGATTTCGGACGCAATTCTCGATGCAATTCTCAAAGATGACCCCGATTGCCGCGTAGCCGTAGAGACCCTGGTGAAAACCGGTATGGCTGTGGTTGCCGGCGAGGTGACCACAGACACCTATGTCGACCTGGAAGAGGTTGTCCGCGGTGTCATTCTCGATATCGGCTACGACAGTTCAGATGTCGGTTTTGACGGCGCATCTTGCGCAGTGCTAAACGCTATCGGCAAGCAATCACCCGATATCGCAATGGGCGTTGATGAAGGCGCTGAAAAAGAACAGGGGGCGGGCGACCAGGGACTGATGTTTGGCTATGCCACCAACGAAACCGAGGTACTGATGCCCGCACCGATCTATTATTGCCACCGCCTGGTTGAGCGTCAGGCCTATCTGCGCAAAGAGGGCGTATTGCCCTGGCTGCGTCCAGATGCAAAAAGTCAGGTTACGCTGCGATACCAGGACGGCAAACCCATCGCTATCGACGCCGTTGTGTTGTCTACCCAGCACGATCCTGATATTTCAAAGGCTGATATCCGTGAAGCCATTATGGAAAATGTCATCGAGCACATCCTGCCCGCTGAGTGGCTCCATGCTGAGACCCGGTATCACATCAATCCGACGGGCCAGTTCGTCATCGGCGGGCCAGTTGGTGATTGCGGTTTGACCGGGCGCAAGATCATTGTTGACACCTACGGCGGTATGGCGCGTCATGGTGGTGGCGCGTTCTCAGGCAAGGACCCCTCGAAAGTAGACCGGTCCGCGGCCTACGCCGGTCGGTACGTCGCCAAGAACATCGTTGCCGCAGAACTGGCTGAGCGCTGCGAAATCCAGGTGTCCTACGCTATTGGTGTTACTGAACCCACGTCGGTATCCGTTAACACGTTTGGCACCGGCAGACTGGCTGATGACAAAATTGTTGAGCTGGTGCACGAACATTTCGACCTGCGTCCCAGGGGGCTGGTAGACATGCTCAATTTGAAACGGCCTGTTTATCGCAAAACTGCCGCTTACGGGCACTTCGGTCGTGAAGATGCCGATTTTACCTGGGAGGCCACAGACAAGGCAGATGCCTTGCGCAGCTCAATCTAGGCGCGGCTCAATCGGACTCAGAGCCGCGACTCTGACCCCCTCGACAAGAAACACAAGCATTTATTAAAGGAAAAGGACCATGGGCACAGCAGAACAACTGGACAACAGCGACTACAAAGTCGCCGATATTTCACAGGCCGAGTGGGGCCGCCGCGAAATCAGGATCGCAGAAAGCGAAATGCCCGCCCTGATGGCGATGCGCGCTAAATACCGAGCCAGCCAGCCACTCAAAGGGGCCCGTATCATCGGCTGTATCCACATGACTATTCAAACTGCGGTGCTGATCGAAACGCTGAAAGAATTGGGTGCAGACGTGCGCTGGTCTTCCTGCAACATATTCTCAACCCAGGATCACGCCGCAGCGGCCATCGCCACGGCGGGCGTCCCTGTGTATGCCTGGAAGGGAGAAACCGAGGCAGAATACGAGTGGTGTATCGAGCAAACTATCCTCAAGGACGGCCAGCCCTGGGACTGCAATATGATCCTGGACGACGGCGGTGATTTAACCGGCCTGCTGCACCAGCGCTACCCTGCCATGCTGGAGAAAATCCACGGCATTACTGAGGAAACCACAACCGGCGTACATCGCCTGCAAGAAATGCTGGACGAGGGTTCTCTGAAAGTACCCGCGATCAACGTGAACGATTCCGTCACCAAATCCAAGAACGACAATAAATATGGTTGTCGCCACAGCCTCAGCGACGCGATCAAGCGTGCGACCGACCACCTGCTAGCGGGCAAGAAAGCCCTGGTGATCGGCTATGGCGACGTCGGCAAAGGTTCTGCCCAGTCACTGCGACAGGAAGGTATGATCGTAAAGGTCTCTGAAATCGATCCGATTTGTGCCATGCAGGCCTGCATGGACGGCTTTGAAGTGGTATCGCCCTACAACAACGGTGTTATTGCCAACGGCGCTGACGAAAACCTGCTGGGTAACACTGACCTGGTTGTAACGGCCACAGGCAACTACAAGGTCTGTGACAGTCAGGTACTCAACGCTCTCAAGAGTGCTGCGGTAGTCTGCAACATCGGCCACTTCGACAACGAAATTGATACTGCTTACATGCGAAAAAACTGGGACTGGGAAGAAGTTAAGCCTCAGGTACACACGGTGTATCGTGACCGCGCCAACCAAGATCACCTGATACTGCTGGCAGAAGGTCGTCTGGTTAACCTGGGCAATGCCACCGGCCACCCCTCGCGCATTATGGACGGCTCTTTCTCCAACCAGGTATTGGCGCAAATCTATTTGTACGAGCGAAAATTCGCCGATCTGGAAGACAGCATCAAACCCGGCGCGATAAGCCTGGAAGTGCTACCCAAGAAGCTGGATGAGGAAGTGGCCGCACACATGGTCAAAGGCTTCGGCGGTGTTCTGACTCAACTTACAGAGGAACAGGCCAGGTACATCAATGTTAAAGTGGACGGGCCGTACAAGCCCGACGGTTACAAGTACTGAGGACTGGCGATGAGCAAGCCCCATATCAGCTTTGAGTATTTTCCGCCCAAGACGGGCGCAGGGCGAGACAAGTTGCTACAGGAAACGACCCCGGCTCTGAATCTGCTCGGCCCAGAGTTTTTCTCCTGTACCTATGGGGCGGGCGGGTCCACTCGCGACAATACCTTTGGCGTGGTCGAAGCTATTAAGGCGCAGGGCATCGACGTGGCGCCGCACCTGAGCCTTGGCAGCGACGATGAAGCTGCCGTCGGTGAGTTGCTGGAGCGCTATGTGGCTTTGGGTGTCAATCGAATGGTGGCGCTGCGTGGCGACCTGCCATCGGGGACTGGTGGCGCTGCAAGCCTGGTTTACGCGAACAGGCTGATCGCCTTTGTGCGCGAACACCACGGCGCTCATTTCAAGATCAATGTCGCCGCTTACCCCGAGATACATCCCGAAGCGAAAAGCTACAACAGCGATATCGAGTTCCTGAAAGGGAAGTTTGACGCGGGTGCCGATGCCGGTATCACTCAGTATTTCTACAATGTTGATGCCTACTTCTACTTTATAGACCGGTGTCTGGCCGCAGGTATCGACCAGCCAATTTATGCGGGCATCATGCCCATTACCAACTACGAAAATCTGGCGCGCTTTTCACGCAACTGCGGCGCCGAGATTCCCCGCTGGATCTGTCAGCGCCTGGAAAGCTACGGCGACGCTGTGGACAGCATTCGACAGTTTGGCATTGAGGTGGTTTCCCAACTGTGTCAAACCCTCGTCGATAACGGTTGTCCGGGTATTCATTTCTACACAATGAATCAAGTTGAACCCACTCGCGCCATTTACAACAATATGGGGCTTGCCTGAGCGGCACCGATGGCGCGTATTTATACATCCCGGCCTCTCAGCAGCGGCCAGTCAATTGATCTGGAGGCAGGACCCAGTCATCACCTGGCGGGCGCGCTGCGACTGACGGCTGGCGACAGCTTCACTGTGTTTAATGGTGCAGCAGGTGAGTACCCCGCAACCATAGAGTCTGTCGGCAAAAAATCGCTCACTGTCAGGCTCGGTAAGCGTATTGATCGATCCAGTGAATCGACATTGCGTATTCATCTCGGCATTGCCATATCCCGCAGTGATCGAATGGACTGGATCGTACAAAAAAGCACTGAGTTGGGCGTCGCCAAAGTCACGCCGCTGTTTACCGAGCGCAGCACGGTAAAACTGAAGGGCGAGCGAGCCCGGAAAAAACTCAACCACTGGCGCCAAATCGCCATCAGCGCCTGCGAGCAATGCGGTCGCAATCAACTGCCGCAGATAGCGCCCGTAGTGCAACTGGAGCAATGGCTCAAACGAGACCTGCCTGAGCAGCGCTTTGTGCTGGATCATCGCAGCGGTCATTCAGTGGCTGAACTAGGCCAGAACGCATCCGCAATAGCGCTGTTAATTGGCCCCGAGGGCGGGCTGGCGGAAGCCGAAATTGCCAGTGCTCTGACTCAGAAGTTCTCAGCCCTCACGCTGGGTCCCAGAGTGCTGCGGACAGAAACCGCACCTCTGGCGGCGATTGCTATACTGCAAGCCCGCTGGGGTGATATGAACTAGCCGCTCGTTTCAAAACCCTGCTATCGGCGCCAACCTGCAAACACACGACAAGGAAAATTCAACGCCTGCTGCGACGACCACAGCGCAACTGATACGGACTGAAACCTGAATCGAGACTCACCGCAGACAGGTATCGGCGGGCTGTCACCGCGCTACTGAAATCGCTATGATGAAGGTTCTCAAAGCAGGCCCCAACTCCACTGGCCCCAACTGCATTGGAGTAGCTGGCTCGGGCAAGGTTTTCAATCCCTGAAACAAGGTGAGGTACGCATTATGACCAAGGGTATTTATCACGCCCCCTGGGAAAAAAGCTTCAATCGCATCCTCACCCCCCTTGAGGAATTCATTCATCGGCAGACCACCTCGGGCGTGTTGCTGATGGTGTGTGCCGTCATCGCGTTAGCCATTGGCAATAGCAGCTATCACGAGGCTTACGAGCATTTTCTTCACACTGAAATCAGCCTCGGTTTTGGTGAAAGCAGTTTCTCCCTATCCATTCATCACTGGATAAACGAAGCACTGATGGCGCTGTTTTTTATGGTGATGGGCCTCGAACTTAAACGGGAGCTGCTTGTGGGCGAACTGTCCTCACTGCGGCAGGCGCTTTTGCCAATCGCTGCCGCAATAGGCGGCATGTTGGCGCCTGCTCTGGCCTATTGGGTATTCAATCAATCCGGCGCGGGGGCCACAGGCTGGGGCATCCCAATGGCGACTGATATCGCGTTTGCGATTGGCGCGCTGAGTCTGCTCGGCGCGCGCATTCCCAAGAACCTGCTGACTTTCCTGATCGCACTGGCGATTGTCGATGACCTTGGCGCAGTCGCGGTTATCGCCTTTTTTTACACCGCCGACATCAACCTGATCTCGCTGGGCATGGTCGGCTTTTTCGGCTTGTTGCTAATAGCGCTCAATCTCGGTGGCAGTCGCCATACAATCCCCTACGCAGCGGTTGGCATCATGCTGTGGGCCGCCATGCTGTCCAGCGGTATTCACGCGACGATTGCCGGGATTATTATCGCTTTCACCATACCCATCCGCCCCAAATTCGACCCGACGCATTTCCTGAAAAGAGTGCGCAGCCTCACAGACAAGATGGAGAGTTCGGCAAGGGATGAGCCGGACATCATTCATAATTCCAGCTTTCGCAGTTTGGTGGGCACGCTGGGTGACGGCGTCATGTTAGTGCAAGCCCCGGCGCAACGGGCCGAACACACGCTACACCTGCCGGTTGCCTATCTGGTCATTCCGGTCTTTGCCCTGGCGAACGCAGGTATTCCGATAGACTTCTCCAATATGGGGCAGTACTTGAGTCACCCCATCAGCGTGGGCATTATGGCCGGGCTGATCTTTGGTAAATTAATCGGCATTGTCGGTGGTACCTGGCTGGCGCTAAGCCTGGGTTGGGCAGAGCTGCCCGAAGGGCTGGATATGGGCCACATTTTTGGCGTGGCATTATTGGGTGGCATCGGATTTACCATGTCGATCTTTATCGCCGACCTGGGGTTTATTAACAACCCCGAGGCGTTGCTCATGGCAAAAACAGGTATTTTGATGGCCTCCGCAGTCGCCGGGCTGGGAGGCTTTGTCTGGCTTTGGTATCACTGCAACCCCGGCAGTGAGAACCTCTGATCAACGACTTGCGTAGCACCACTCCAGGAAATCAGTAATGGCATTGACGGTGTGATCGGTACGTATGGAGTGAAACACCTCAAAAGCGTGCTGGGCACCCGCTAATTCTCCGTAGACCACGGCCTCTTTTGATTCTCGCCTCAGGGTGTCGACAAACAAACGCGCCTCCTCAACCCAGACCAGTGAATCGTGGCTGCCCTGCACCACAAACATCGGCGGTGCCTGATCTGAGACGTGACTTAAAGGAGAGCCCAGGTCGCGGGCCTCACGCCCCTCTTCCAGACTGCTTTGAAAGACGTATCTGGTTAGTATCGGCTCCATAGACATGGAGCCGCGAATATTTTGCCTATCGAGGAAATCATACACCCCGTAGATCGGCACTGCGGCTGAAATACGGGTATCAACCTCCTCAAAGCCCGGCTGAAAATCCGGGAGATTGCCCGTTAATGCCGCCAAAGAAGATAGCTGCCCTCCCGCCGAACCACCGGTAATCGCCAAAAAGTTCGCATCGCCACCGTATTCCGCCGCATTGTCACGGACCCAGGCGATGGCTTTCTTCACGTCGATAATGTGAGCTGAAAAAGTATGTTTGGGGCTTAGCCGATAGTTGCACGCCACGCATAACCAGCCGCGCTGCGCCAGATGGTACATTAACGGCAGAGCCTGTTGCTGCTTGTTACCGATCATCCAGGCACCGCCATGCACTTGCAGCAGCACTGGATAACCACCCTCGCGGGGCTCGCCGGGTTGATACACATCCAGCATATTGCGTTCTCCGGCATCCCCGTAAACCAGGTTGCGATGCACCTTAACACCCGCGCGCGGCATGGAAAACGACCGTAGCGACTCTGTGACATCAATGCTGTTTTTCAACACAGATTGACGCTGAACTGGAATGTCACCGCGGTAATTTTCACCCAGGCCACGCTTCAATGCTGCTTCCATGATCGAGCCGGTCTTCATGGATTGAAAAATCAGATAGACAAAACCTATCCAGTTCACTATGAATAGAACCAGTCCCAGTTGCCCGTGGTTGCTGCTTAAACCCCCTGACAAGGCGAAGACCAAGGTTAATAGCAGTTGCAGTAGCAAGTGCCAGGGAGCCAGTTCAGCCGCTAACCAGGCCGCAATAAAATAGAAAGGCATAGCGAACGACAAGCGTCTTGCCCGCACGACCGCAGTCATCACAAGTATCAGGCTGACTATGGATAAAAACAGATAAAAACCGGGGAAACTCATTGGACATCGACTCTATTTAGCAAAGCGGCTATTGTAACCTGCTTGCACCTGCAACAGCCATTGCGTAAGTTATGCCGCAGTTTAAGTAGTTGGCGGATTAGGCATGGCTCTCAATATTGGTGTGGTAATGGACCCCATTGCCGAACTCACGTACAAGAAAGACAGCACGCTGGCCATGTTATGGGCAGCCCAGGACCGCGGCTGGAAGCTCCACTACATGGAGCAAAAAGACCTGTATTTGCAGCAGGGCGTAGCCATGGCAACCGCGGCGGATATGACCGTGTTCCGCAACCCTGAACGGTGGTACACCATGGGTGAACCCTCTGCCCGCGAGTTGAGCGACCTGGATGTTGTACTCATGCGCAAGGACCCGCCGTTCGACAATGAATACATCTATAGCACCTATATTCTGGAAGCGGCGGAGCGCCAGGGCACTCTTATCGTCAATCGCTGCCAGAGTTTGCGCGATTGCAACGAAAAGGTTTTCGCCACCTGCTTTCCCCAGTGCTGTCCGCCGACACTGGTCAGCGCCGATGAGGCGCGACTCAAAGCCTTTCACGCTGAGCATGGCGATGTCATATTCAAACCGCTTGATGGTATGGGCGGCTCGGCAATTTTTCGCGTGCGCCACGACGACCCCAATCTCACGGTCATTCTGGAGACGCTAACCAATTTGGGTCGCACCACGATTATGGCTCAACGCTATATCCCGGAAATCAAAGACGGCGACAAGCGCATTTTGCTCATTGACGGTGAGCCACTGCCTTACTGCCTGGCGCGTGTACCACTGGCTGGAGAGAGTCGCGGCAATCTGGCTGCCGGGGGTCGCGGCGTCGCTCAGCCACTCAGTGAACGCGATGAATGGATTGCCAGGCAGGTGGCTCCCAGCCTGAAAGAAAAAGGCTTATTGTTCGCAGGTCTGGACGTTATCGGCGACTACCTGACAGAAATCAACGTCACCAGCCCCACCTGCATTCGCGAAATTGATGCTGCCTGCGATACCGATATCGGCGGCGAGCTAATGGACTGTATAATGGCGCGCAAAGGCGCATGACCGCTTAATTCTTATGCTCACCGCTCACCAGCGAGCCGTACAAAATGATCAACTGGGCTTCTTCTTTTTTCTCGCCCTGGCCCTGCACGCCATTTTAATTCTCGGGCTGGGTTTTGCCGGGGAAGGCGACACCTACTCTGCTCCTCAATTAACAGTCACCCTCGCTCAGTACAGGCAGCAGCAGGCGCCTGAAGACGCGCAGTTCATTGCCCAGGCCAATCAAATGGGCAGTGGCAGGCAAAACCAACCCCCAGAAATTGCGCGCCGCGAAGTCGCGGAATTCAGCGGCAATCGCATTCGGGAAACCAGCGCTACAGCGGTACTAACTCCGGCCGAACCCCACCTTGATCAGGCATTAACGACCACGGCCACAGCCTCTGAAAAAATATATAAAGAAACAAAATCTCGCAAACCAGAGCCTCTTGCCGCCGTGGGCAAGAACCCCCGACTGCGCCAACTCAGTGACAGCATTGCCAGCCTCGAAGCTCGACTGGATCAACAACAACAAGAATTTGCGCAGCGACCAAAGATACATCGGCTCAACTCCCGACCGGCGAAACAATCGGTCGATGCCGCCTATTTACACCGCTGGCGCACCCAGGTGGAGGCCATTGGTAACCGCCACTATCCGGTAGTTTCCAGTCGCTACGGTATTTATGGCGACTTGCGGCTACTGGTTGCTATTCGTTATGACGGCAGCATTGAAGAGATAGCAATACTGGCCTCTTCCGGTCATGCAGTTCTCGACGAGGCGGCAATCCGCATCGTTCACATGGCCGCACCCTTCGCCGCATTTCCGGCTGAGTTGCGCAGCAAGGCTGATCGTCTGGAAATCATTCGCACATGGAAATTCAGGCAGAACCGGCTATCCTCAGTGCAGGACTAAGCCTTTCTTCACTCAACTACTGGAGCTAATCTGGGCCAGTTAATGAATGCCTCTTCGCAACAGGGAAGTTCTACAACTGCAAGTTTGCGGGATCACTTCTTGCTGGCTATGCCGAGTCTGGGCGGCGCGATTTTTTCCAATAGCATTACCTACTTGTGTGAGCACAATGAGCACGGTGCCATGGGGATCGTGATCAATCATCCTCTCGGCGTTTGCGTCGGGGAAATTCTTCAGCATTTACAGATTGCGGGCGGCGGCCACCTGCGACAAACACCGGTGATGGCGGGCGGCCCAGTGCATATGGATCGCGGTTTTGTTTTACACCGCCACACCCGTGAAGAGTGGGAGTCCAGCCTGAAAGTTACCGAGGAAATTTATCTGACCACATCGCGAGATATCCTGACTGTTATCGCCGCAGGTGATGGGCCCAGGCACAGTTTGATCGCGCTGGGTTACGCGGGTTGGAGCGCGGGCCAGTTGGAAGCGGAAATTTCCGAAAACAGTTGGCTGACAATGCCCGCTGAGAGCGGCATTATCTTCGATACCCCCTGTCACTTGCGAGCCACCAAAGCTGCCGCACTGTTGGGCGTAGACCTCAACCTGATCTCCGGAGAAGCGGGACACGCTTGAGCGCACAAACTCCGACCAGAATCATGGCTTTCGATTTCGGCTTACGCCGCATTGGTGTTGCCGTGGGCAATCGCGTGACCAGCACCTCGCAAGCACTCACCACACTGTCGGCCCGCGATGGTATGCCTCGCTGGGAGCAAATCCAGAGTCTGTTGGAGGAGTGGCAGCCTCAGCTCTTGGTCGTTGGGCTCCCTCTCAACATGGACGCCAGCGCCAGCGAGTTATCGCGGCTGGCACAGAAGTTTGGCCGCCGTCTGGAAGCTCGTTTTAACCTGCCAGTGAACTATATGGACGAGCGCCTCAGCAGCGCCGAAGCAAAGTCACAACTGGCGGAGGCCGGGCACAAAGGCAATTACCAGGACTCACCCGCTGACGACTTGGCCGCGCAGCTAATTTTGCAAAGCTGGCTCAACGCCGAACTTCAATAATTTGCCGATATCCAGGCAGGCCCGCGCTTAGAAATTATCGGGTATTTTCGCTTTCTCACGAGCAACTTCGCGGGTGATCACCCGCTGTTCAACCAATTTCTCCAGGCATTGATCGAGGGTTTGCATACCGATAGAGCCGCCGGTCTGAATGGCGGAGTACATTTGCGCAACTTTGTCCTCGCGAATCAGGTTCCGAATCGCCGGAGTGCCGCGCATAATTTCATGGGCCGCTACCCTGCCGCCGCCCTGCTTCTTCAGCAGAATCTGGGAAATCACCGCTTGCAGCGACTCGGACAACATGGAACGCACCATGGCCTTTTCGGCGGCGGGGAATACATCGATAACACGGTCAACCGTTTTCGCGGCTGATTGGGTATGCAAGGTACCCAATACCAGGTGGCCGGTTTCCGCCGCCTCCAGAGCCAACCTGATGGTCTCCAGGTCACGCAGCTCGCCCACCAAAATAATATCCGGGTCTTCTCGCAGTGCGGAGCGCAGCGCCTCGTTAAATCCAAGTGTATCACGGTGCACCTCGCGCTGGTTCACCAGGCATTTTTTACTCTCGTGAACAAATTCGATGGGGTCTTCTATCGTGAGAATGTGTTCATACTTATTGTCATTGATGTAATCAACCATGGCCGCCAGGGTCGTGGACTTACCTGAACCGGTCGGCCCAGTGACCAGCATTAGGCCGCGGGGAATCATTGACAGATCTCTAAATACCTGCGCCATCCCCAAATCTTCCATAGACAGAACTTTGGCGGGAACCGTTCGGAACACGCCACCTGCACCCCGGTTGTGGTTAAACACGTTAACCCGAAACCGGGCGACCCCGGCAACCTCGAAGGAGAAGTCGGTTTCCATAAACTCTTCGTAGTCTTTGCGCTGCCTGTCGTTCATGATCTGGTAGAGCAAGTCGTGGACTTGCTTGTGCTCCATCGGGGGCAAGTTGATGCGGCGCACATCACCATCAACTCGAATCATGGGCGGCAAGTCGGCAGATAAGTGGAGGTCGGAGGCCCCCTGTTTGACACTAAAGGCCAGCAGTTCGGTTATATCCACGCGAGTCGACAACCCCTCTATTGTGGTGCATCACTGCCGTATAATAGGGCGTATCAACAGCGATCAGTGTTATGACAAACCATCTTATAGCGGACAATATAGCAAAGGTAAGCGCCAGGATACGAATTGCGCTACAGGCTTGTGACCGGCCTCCCAACTCGGTGCAATTAATGGCCGTGAGCAAAACCCGAACCGCAGCAGATATCCGCCAGGCAGTCGCCAGCGGTATCGGGCACGTTGGCGAGAATTACCTGCAAGAGGGTCTTGAGAAAATGGGCGAACTGGTGGACCTCCCGATTTGTTGGCATTTTATTGGGCCGATCCAGGCCAACAAAACGCGGTCTGTCGCCGAGCACTTTGACTGGGTTCACACAGTTGCCCGAGTGAAAATTGCGCGCCGTCTCAACCAACAACGTCCCGCGCACCTGCCACCTCTGCAAGTATGCCTGCAAGTTAATATTGATGGGGAGGCAACCAAGTCCGGGGTTGATCTGCGCGAACTCGATGGGTTGGCGGAGACCATAAACACGATGCCGCGGCTGCAATTGCGCGGCCTGATGGCTATTCCCAGGGCCTGTGAAGATGTGCATCTGCAACGCAATTCACTGGCCCAGGTAAGAGTCGCGCTACAGAAATTGCAAGGCAGATATCCGGCTATGGATACGCTTTCGATGGGCATGTCGGCCGACCTGGAAGCTGCAATTGCCGAGGGCTCAACTGTAGTGCGCATTGGCACAGATATTTTCGGTCCGCGTTAGATATGCCGCAGGGCCGCCTGTATACTCAGCAACCTTGCACTCTCTTGGGTAAATAGATGTGAAGCAACTGCAAATCGCCTTTATTGGTGCCGGCAACATGGCAGCCAGTATCATCGGCGGCTTACTGGAGCAGGGGGTTCCCGCTGGCAATGTGCGGGCGGCTGATCCGTATCCAGAGAGCCTGAAAAGGCTACAGGAGGCGGCGGGTATTACAACCTCCTGTGACAACAAGAGCGTCATTGAAGCTGCTGATGTCATTGTTTTAGCGGTTAAGCCGCAAGCCATGAAGGACGTCTATGCCGATATCGGAGAGACCGTAAGTCAGCGCCAGCCGCTGGTAATCTCCATAGCTGCGGGTATCGCGATAGCCAGCCTGGAAGCGGGACTGGGCGAGGACACTTCGGTGGTGCGATGTATGCCAAACACGCCCGCGCTATTGGGCTCCGGGGCAACGGCACTGTATGCCAACACTAACACCCGTCCGGACCAAAGCACCGCAGCGGAGCAAATTCTGGGGGCGGTTGGCACGACCTGCTGGCTAGACGAAGAACGCAATCTGGACGCGGTTACAGCCTTGTCCGGTAGCGGCCCGGCGTATTTTTTCCTGATGATAGAGTCCATGATAGACGCAGGCGTGAAACTGGGGCTGGATACTGAGACCAGCCGCGAGTTGACCATTCAGACCGCTCTGGGCGCCAGTCGGATGGCCGCTGCGGGCGGTGTTGATATCGTCGAACTGCGCCGCCGCGTAACCAGCCCCGGCGGCACTACCCAGGCGGCCGTAGCGAGCTTTGAGGCCACGGGTCTGCGCGACATAATTGAGACGGCGATGCGGGCCGCCCTGGGTCGCGCTGAAGAAATGGCAAGAGAGATGGGCTAACAGCAAATGGGCGCTATTGCAGAGATCCTTGAATACTTGTTACAAACGCTGCTGAGCCTGGTGCTGCTGGCTCTTGTGTTGCGCTTCTTGTTGCAACTGGTACGGGCGGACTTTTACAACCCAATCAGCCAGATGTTGGTAAAAGTGACTAATCCGGTAGTGGCTCCGCTGCGCCGAGTCATCCCCGCTGTTTTCGGCATTGATCTGGCTACTTTGCTGTTGTTACTGGCGGTCCAGGCGGCTGGCATGTGCGCGATGTTACTGCTCAATGGTCAGGCCCTGCCCAATCCAGTCCTGTTGCTACTGTGGGCCTTAATTGGGGTGGTGGCTCTGACGGTACAGTTTTTCTTTTTTGCACTGTTGGCGATGATTATTTTGAGCTGGGTAGCACCGGGCACCGGGCATCCTGCTGCACGCTTGCTCTATCAACTCACCGAGCCTGTCATGGCACCATTTCGCCGCCTGGTGCCTCCCGTGGGCGGTCTCGATCTGTCACCGATTTTTTTATTCATTGCCATCCATATCGCACAGATAGCTTTGCGATACCTCGCCACCAGCGTTGGGTTGTAGACAGTTTTGATTATGGACCTGTAAATGCCAGCCTCTGACAACCCCAGTGACATAGGCCCAGACCCAGACAATGTTAGTCATGTGGGCAATGTGGGAATAGTCACGCCGGAAACTGTCCGATTTCCAGAGGGCATAGCTCTGGCCTGCGGTCGTCATCTCCCCGAATTTGAGTTGATCTTCGAGTGCTACGGGCAACTCAACCCGCAGCGTTCAAATGCGCTTCTCATTTGCCACGCTTTAAGCGGCCACCATCACGCTGCGGGTTATACCAGCGAGGCAGACCGCAAGCCCGGCTGGTGGAATGATTGTATCGGCCCGGGCAAGCCCATCGATACCAACCGATTTTATGTGGTTAGCCTCAATAATATTGGCGGCTGCCACGGCTCCACTGGGCCGCGTAGCATCAACCCGGAAACCGGCAAAATTTATGGACCGGACTTCCCTTCTCTGCGCGCCAGAGACTGGGTAAACAGCCAGGCAATGCTGGCAGACCGACTTGGCATCGACACCTGGGCGGCCGTCATAGGCGGCAGCCTCGGCGGTATGCAGGCGATGCGCTGGGCACTGGAGTATCCAGACAGGGTGAAGCACTGCGTTGTGATTGCCTCGGCGATGAAGTTAAGTGCGCAAAACATCGCCTTTAACGAGATTGCCCGCCAGGCCATCCTCTCTGACCCGGACTACCAGCAGGGGCATTACATTGATGCCGGCGTCATTCCGCGGCAGGGTCTGTCTATTGCTCGTATGGTCGGGCATATAACGTATCTGTCGGATGACGCCATGGCGGACAAATTTGGTCGAGACTTGCGCTCTGGCTCCTTTGAAACCGGCAGTGAAGAGCGTGTCGAGTTTCAGGTAGAGAGCTATTTGCGCCACCAGGGCAGCATTTTTTCCGAGAATTTCGACGCCAATACCTACATTTTGATGACCCGAGCGCTCGACTATTTTGATCTGGCTCGCGAGTACGGCGACGACCCCGTGGCTGCGTTCAGGAACGCCAGCGCCTCATTCATGGTGATATCCTTCAGCACGGATTGGCGATTCTCGCCGCCGCGCTCACGGGAAATAGTCGATGCGCTCATTGCCGCTGGTTGCGAGGTTTCCTACGCAGAAATTGAAGCCGATCAGGGCCACGATGCCTTTCTGTTACCCATACCGCGCTATACCGAGGCGTTTAGCGCCTATATGCAGCGAGTAGGGACAGACTAATGCGCCAGGATTTTACTCATATTCAAAAATGGATTGAGCCGGGCTCGCGGGTGCTGGACCTCGGTTGCGGCGATGGGCAATTCCTCAGGCTATTGCGTGAGCAGCGACAGGTACAGGGCCTGGGCCTGGAAATTAATGAAGCCAGGATCACCGCCGGACTGGCTGCAGGCCTGAACATCATCGAGCAAAACATGGACCAGGGGCTGGGCAATTTTCCCGACAACAGTTTTGACACGGTCGTCATGACTCAGACCCTGCAAGCTCTTCACTATCCGCACCTGGTTGTAGATGAGATGTTGCGTATCGGCAACCAGGGTATTGTAACCTTCCCAAATTTTGCCCATTGGCGTTGCCGCTGGCACTTGAGCACACGGGGACGTATGCCTGTGTCTCGCTTTATGCCCTATGCCTGGTACGACACACCCAATATTCACTTTTGCACAGTTCGAGACTTTGAGGCGCTCTGTCAGGATAGGGACATACGAATTCTTAACCGCCACATGATTGGTCAAGGGCCGCTAGGCAGTCGCGCCGCTCACCTGCTCCCTAACCTGTTCGCCTTCACGGCGATCTATCACTTCAGCCGATAGTGCACCTTCCAGGCGACCGTATGCTGCGCACATTGCTATTAGTCGGCATCGGCCTGGCCTCATTGTTCCTCCCCCCGCCGACCTGGGCAGAGCAGGCGCAGCAGTTTGACAGATACACCATTCATTACAGCGTCGTTAGCACAACCTTTATTGCACCGGAGACAGCCAGTCGTTATCAAATGATCAGGGCCAAAGATCAGGCATTTATCAACATCGCCGTGCGTGAGCAGTTAGAAGATGGCAGCAGCCGCGCAGTCACCGCCAGGCTGGAAGGTCGCACCTGGGACTTGTTTCAAAATCAGTTTTTTGAGTTCCGAAAAATTGCTGAACAAGACGCCATTTATTACATCGACAGTTTTCAATTCAGCAGTGCCGAACTGCGCTTCTTCGATATTCAAATTCTTCCAGAGGGCGCAAAAAAATCATTCAATCTGAAATTTCAGAACAGGGTGTATGAAGACTGACCCGCCCCATAGAGTCGTTTTAGCCAGCGGCAACGCAGGAAAAATTGCGGAGTTTGAATCACTGCTGGCGCAATGGCGTTGCGCTGTTGTGCCCCAGGCCAGCTTCTCGGTGCCTGAAGTCGTCGAAGACGGTGAGAATTTTGTCGCCAATGCCCTGCTAAAGGCACACTGTGCCGCACAGTACAGCGGTTTGCCTGCCATAGCAGATGATTCCGGCCTGGAAGTAGATGCCCTGGGTGGAGCGCCCGGAATTTATTCAGCCCGTTACGCGGGCGAGCCATCCAGCGACGCACGCAACAACCGCAAATTGCTAAACAGTCTGAAGGGCATCCCCGATGCACAGCGCACAGCCCGCTTTCAATGCGCGCTGGTCTATCTTCGACACGCCCAGGATCCCAATCCGATTATTTGCCAGGCCAGTTGGGAGGGCCGCATACTGGAGACTCCTCGCGGAAAAAACGGTTTCGGCTACGATCCCCTGTTTTTTGTGGCGGCGGAAAATTGCAGTTCCGCCGAGCTGTCCAGGGAGCGAAAAAACAGGCTTAGTCATCGCGGACAGGCCATGCGGGAACTACTTGGCAAGCTGCGGCAGGCCTATTTATGAGCGCACTGCGGCTACCGCCACTGAGCCTCTACGTCCACATACCCTGGTGCCAGCGCAAATGTCCCTATTGCGACTTTAACTCCCACGAGTCAAAGCAGGATTTGCCTGAGCAGGCGTACAGCAACGCTCTAAAAACAGACTTACAGCAATCGTTACACCAGGTTCAAGGTCGCGAGTTAGTGTCTATATTTTTTGGCGGAGGCACCCCGAGCCGGTTCTCGGCTGCGGCCATCGGCGAGATCCTGTCGACGATATCAAGCCTGATACCCCTCAAGCCGGAAGCCGAAATCACGCTGGAGGCAAATCCCGCCAGCGCCGAGGTCGAAAAGTTTCAGGGCTTTGCCGAGGCGGGGGTAAATCGTATCTCGCTGGGTGTTCAGAGCTTTGACGATACTCGCCTGCAAGCGCTGGGACGCATTCACAGCAGCGACGATGCCCTCGCCGCCATCGAAATTACCCGAGGCCTTGGTTTACAGAGTTTTAATATAGATTTAATGCATGGCCTGCCCGGACAACATATTGAAATGGCCAACTCTGATATGCGCACGGGGCTGGCACAGCGGCCACCCCACCTGTCCTGGTACCAGTTGACAATCGAACCCAACACCGTGTTTCACAACACGCCTCCAAAGCTACCTGCCGAATCTGTGCTCGCCGATATTCAAGATCAGGGCGAGGCCCAACTAGAACGCGCGGGTTACCAGTGCTATGAAGTATCTGCCTGGTCCCAGCCAGGCTACCACTGCCACCACAATCTCAATTACTGGCGCTTTGGTGACTATATAGGCATCGGTGCGGGCGCTCACAGCAAGTGGACCGACCTGGGCGCGCAGCAAGTCCTGCGCAGCGCTCGCACCCGCCAACCCGAGCATTACATCAACCAGCCGACCGCGATCAACCTGCGTGTACTGGACCAGAAAGATTTGGTCGGTGAATACATGATGAATGCGCTGCGACTGCGCGAGGGTTTCGACACGGGTGAATTCAGCGCCCGCACCGGCTTGCCTTACGCCTGTATTGAGCAGACGGTCACCCATTTGGCCGGGCGCGACCTGCTTTCTATGCAGGGCACGCAAATAAAGCCAGGCCCTCTGGGCTGGCGGTATCTGGATAATGTTATCGGAGAATTTTTCCAGCGAGCCTCTGCTTAATTTCGGCTGTAAAGCAAGTCCCAAACACCGTGGCCGAGCCGCTGACCGCGCTTTTCAAATTTAGTCAAAGGGCGGCTCTGCTGTCTCGGGCTGTAGTGGTTCAACTTCGCATCATTGGTGAACGAGTCGCTGGCCTCAAGCACCTCTAACATTTGCTCGGCATAGTTCTCCCAGTCAGTCGCCAGGTGCAAACGGCCCCCACTTCGAATTTTTTGAGCCAGCAGTTTTACAAACTCCGGCTGAATCAGGCGCCGTTTATGATGGCGTTTTTTATGCCATGGGTCAGGGAAAAAAATTTGCACGCCATCCAGCGACCCAGCGGCAATACATTGCTGCAACACCTGCACAGCATCGTCGCTGTAGATACGCACATTATCCGAATTTTGCTGCGCCAGCGTGTGCATCAACTTACCCACTCCAGGTGGGTGCACTTCTATTCCCAGCCAGTTGGTTTCAGGCTCATTCAGTGCCATTTGCGCCAGGCTTTGGCCCATACCAAAACCAATTTCGAGAATCAGTGGCGCCTTGCGACCAAATGCCTCGGCGGCATTTAACTCACCGTCCTGAAGCTGCAAACCCCAATCGGGCCAGTGAGCATCCCAGGCTCGCTGCTGACCCTTGCTTATGCGCCCGGCGCGAAGCACGAAACTGCGGATTTGCCGACGTGGCAATGAATCAGACCCGAAAATCAGGCGTCGACCAGGCGCCAACCAGCAACGGCCAGGCAGGCCCAACCCACCAAAAAAGCCAATCCTCCCAGGGGAGTTATTGCACCCAGCCAACGCAACCCGGTCAGACTCAATATGTACAGGCTGCCGCTGAACACGGCAATACCGATCACAAAAGCCCAACCACTGGTACGCAGTAGAGCGGATTGCGGAAACCACAAAGCCAGCAAACCCACGCCTAGCAATGCAAGGCAGTGATAAAAGTGATATTGAACTGCGGTTTGGTAGATGCCCAGGGCATAGTCGTCCAACCGGGCTTTAAGAGCATGGGCACCGAAGGCACCCAGGGCAACCGCCAAAAATCCATTGGCGGCAGCCAGAGAGAGGAATAGTTTGCTCATTGATTGAACAGCAAAAGTTCAGGCGGTAATACTGGCTCTCAGTTTTTTCATGGCATTTTGCTCAAGTTGGCGTATACGCTCGGCTGAAACGCCATACTTGTCGGCCAGCTCGTGCAGCGTTGCTTTTTTTTCCGCCAGCCAGCGCTGTGCCAAAATATGCTGACTGCGCTCGTCCAGTTTCGACATCGCCCGGCGCAGTTGTTGCTCACTGTTATCCCGGTAATCAGCCTCTTCGACCAGCGTGGCCGGGTCCTGGCGCTTGTCTTCCAAATAGTTGGCGGGTGAGGCTTGCCAGCCCTCGTCATCATCGAAGTCTGTGGGCCTATCATAGGTCAGATCATGGGCGGACAGTCGGCCCTCCATTTTCTGTACTTCATGCACTGCCACGCCCAGATCCTTGGCAACCCGCTCGGCTTCGGCCTGTGTCAGCCAACCCAGGCGCTTCTTCTGGCCGCGCAGATTAAAGAACAACTTGCGCTGGGCCTTGGTTGTTGCCACTTTCACAATACGCCAGTTGCGGATAATAAATTCGTGCATTTCAGCTTTGATCCAGTGTACCGCGAAAGACACCAAACGCACGCCACGACTCGGGTCAAAGCGTTTAACCGCCTTCATCAAACCCACGTTGCCCTCTTGAATCAGATCAGCTTCCGACAAACCGTAGCCCTTGTAGCTCTTGGCGATATGGGCGACAAAGCGCAGGTGGGAAAAGACCAGTTCACGGGCCGCATCGAGGTTGCCTTTGTCGTGCAGGTCCTCAGCCAGTTCGCGTTCACGCTCAACACTCAATATGGGTATCGCACCAATAGCCTGCATGTAAGCGGCGAGGTTGGCACCGGGCACCAAGGGTTCTATGCGTTGTAAGCTAGTGTTCATCACTTGATTCTCCAAATTCAGCGAGGCATATTAGCACTCTTTAGCTTAGAGTGCTAAGTCAAAAATAGTTCAATATTGCCCCCATTACAAGGGTGCATCTTGAGTTAAATCAACAGCTTAGTGAGGCTGAATCGCTGTGAGATGGCGAGATACTGCCAGCCAGGCCCCTACAACACCCAGCACGGCACCCAGGGCCAAGAGCAGTAGACCACCGCTAAAACCCAGCCCCTGAATCCGAAAGCCACTTTGATACAGCAAAGCCAGGGATTGCAAAGGCGCCTCTAACCACCACAAGGTAGCGCTGATAATGGACCAGGACACGACGGCTCCGCCCAGACCGTACCAGATGCCCGTGTAGAGGAAGGGGCGACGGACAAATGCGTCGCTTCCACCCACCAGTTTCACAATAACGATTTCTTCGCGGCGGTTTTCGATGGCCAGCCGAATAGTATTGCCGATGATGAGCAGCACACTCAGGGCCAACAACAATCCGAGCGCTGTGATAATCCGTTGACCCAGCAGCAGCAGGCTGTTCAGGCGCTGCACCCACTCCATATCGAGCACGACGCGACCCACCCCGGGTAAGGTCTTGAGCTGCGTTTGCAGGGCTGTCGCAGCCTCGGCGCCCAGGCGCGGATTTGTCGGCGACACGATGATCAAGTTGGGAAGCGGATTCTCTTCAAGATGGAGTAGCACATCACCAAAACCCGACAACTGCTGAAACTCCAAAAGTGCCTGCTCGCGAGGCAACAGCCGCGTGGTCACCACATCAGCCCTGGCTTCCAGCTTGTTCTGCAACTGGGTCGCCGCCTCAAGCGACATTTCCGGGCGCAGAAACACAGAGAGCTGGGCCGGGCTATCCAGCTCAGAGCTCACTGTGCGCGCATTGTCCAACGCGACAGACAGACCCACCGGCAGCGCCAGCGCAATGCCAATAACCAGCCAGGTCATAACACTGGAAAAAGCATGCGCCAGCAAACGCTGCAAGCTATCTCTGGCCGAGTCGCGATGATGATAAAACCAGGCCCGCAACCGGTGCGACCAGCGAGTGCGACTTTGGCTCGCGCCTTTGCCAGAAGATTGTGTGACCTGACGCTTCATGGGTCGGCGAGTCCGGTAATCATTTGTCCACCACGCAATGTTATAATTCGGTGCTGCATTCGGGAGATCAACGTTAAATCGTGACTCGCGATCAACACGGTGACACCCACCTGATTAAACTGCTCAAACAGGCGCATAATTTCCGCAGACAATCCCGGATCAAGATTGCCAGTAGGCTCATCTGCCAGTAACAGCCGAGGCTTGTTGACAACGGCGCGGGCTATACCAATCCGCTGCTGCTCGCCGCCAGATAAGGTAATTGGCAGGTCCTTTTCCCGCGACAATAATCCTACTTTGTCCAGTGCTGCCCGCACTCGTCGGTCTGCTTCGCGTCGCTGATAACCCGCTATTTGCAAGGGCAGTGCGACGTTGTCAAAGATGGAGCGATCAAACAGTAACTGGTGATTCTGGAATACCACGCCAATGTTTCTGCGCAATTGTGCAATCTTTCTAGCTGGCAAACCATTGAGGTTTTGCCCGTTCACCAGCACCTGACCGCGGCTGGGCCGCTCCATCAACATAATCAGTTTCAATAAGGTACTCTTGCCGGCACCGCTGTGGCCCGTTAGAAAAACCAGTTCATCATCACGGATGGTAAAGCTGACTTCCCGCAGTGCTTCATGGCCTTCAGGGTATTGCTTGGACACCCGATCAAAGGTGATCACGGTTGGTCAGTCCCTGAAAACAAGGCGTTAATAAATTCGCTGACGACAAAGGGGCGCAGGTCGGCAGCAGATTCACCGACGCCGATGAAACGAATAGGCAAACCCAGCTTGCGCGCAATTGCGAAAATAATACCGCCTTTCGCAGTGCCATCCATTTTGGTCAGAGTAATGCCTGTCACCCCCACCGCACCAGCAAAGTGTTGTGCCTGTGCCAATGCATTCTGCCCGGTGCCAGCGTCCAGTACCAGCATCACTTCATGGGGCGCCGACTCATCCAGCTTGCCCATCACCCGCACAACCTTTTTTAACTCTTCCATCAGGTTGTCTTTATTGTGCAAGCGACCCGCTGTATCGGCGATCAATACGTCAACACCCCGAGATTGCGCGGCCTGTACCGCATCAAATATGACTGAGGCGCTATCCGCACCGGTGTGCTGGGCAATAACGGGCACCTGATTGCGCTCACCCCATACCTGCAGTTGCTCCACAGCAGCCGCGCGAAAGGTATCACCAGCGGCCAGCATTGCGGAGTGGCCCTCGGCTTGAAAGCGCTGCGCCAGCTTTCCGATAGTGGTGGTTTTGCCAGCGCCATTCACCCCCACCAGCAAGATCACGTAAGGTTTTTTGCTGACATCCACTACCAGCGGTTGCTCACTCGGCAACAACAACTCAGCCATCTCCTGTTGCAAGGCCGCGTACAGGGCGCTTAAATCTGTCAATTCCTTGCGCGAGACCCGCTCGGCAAGCCGCTCTACAATCTCGGCGCTCGCCTCTATACCCACATCCGCAACCAACAGTTGAGACTCAATATCTTCCAGCAGTTCAGCGTCTATCTGCTTGCGACCAAGAAACAGGTTGCCAACACCTGAGGCAAGCTGATTGCCAGTGCGGCTCAAGCCTTGCCTGAGTTGATCGAACATGCCGGGAGCATCCTCGGAAACCCCGCTCTCGATGACAGCGGCAGCAATCTGCTCGTCACTTTCGCTGGCCGTTTGACTGCTAACAGGCGTGGGGGCGCCTGCATCACTGTCGGGTTTATTCTTGTTTCGCCAGAAGAATTTCATGTCGAGGAAGCTGTAAAAGCGGGTATCCTAACACCGATGGAGAAGGCACGGTAATGGCGGCTAATCAGGCAGACACACAGGGAACATTGCGCATTATTGGCGGCCAATGGCGGGGCCGAAGGTTGCCGTTCACCGCCATTGAGGGCCTCCGTCCAACGCCGGACCGAGTTCGTGAAACGCTTTTTAATTGGCTCGCGCCTTCCCTGCATGGCTGTCGCTGCCTGGACCTGTTTGCAGGCAGCGGCGCACTGGGGCTTGAGGCGCTCTCCAGGGGTGCGGCCCGCTGCCAGTTCGTGGAGCGCTCAAAAGTAGCCTGCGACAATATAACCGGCCATCTGAACACCCTGAATGCCGATAATGGCAACTGCCTGCGAGGTGACGCATTAACGTTTCTGGAAGCGGAGCGCGCAGCGCACCAGCCCTACCAGATCGCATTTCTGGACCCGCCTTTTTCAGGCAATTTGTGGCAGCCGACCTGTACTGCACTGGAAGACAAGCAATGGCTGGAGAGCGGCAGCCTGATATACATTGAGTCGGCCAGGCGCGAATCAGCCCCGGAGGTTCCAGTAAACTGGCAGCTTTATCGCGACAAACAGGCGGGCGGTGTGCGTTTTCAGCTATTTGTGCGCAACTGATTATTTGTTTAGCATCCAACGCTCTGGCCACATTGGCGTAGGCAGGCACTGGCACCATGAAAACTGTTATTTATCCCGGCACGTTCGACCCCGTCACCAATGGCCATATCGACCTGGTTGAACGAGCGGCAAAACTGTTTGACAAAGTCATTCTTGCCATTGCCTACAGCGAAAAAAAGTCACCGCTATTTAATCTGCAAGAGCGGGTGGCGCTGTGCGAGGCGTCGCTCTCTCACCTGGACAATATCGAGGTCTGTGGGTTCAGCAACCTGCTCACCGATTTCGCTAAAAGCAAAGATGCCCGCTGCGTGCTGCGGGGCCTGCGCGCAGTAGCAGACTTCGAATACGAATTTCAGTTGGCCAATATGAACCGCGCCATGTACCCGGAGTTTGAATCTGTATTTCTCACTCCGGCCGAGCATTTGTCCTACATCTCCTCTTCTCTGGTAAGAGAAATCGCGTCAATGGGCGGAGATGTCACTCAGTTTGTATCCGGGTCTGTAGGCGAGGCGCTGAAAACAAAATTTGGCTGAGCCGTTATCAGCCTACCTTTGGCAATAACCGCAAAAAACTGTTGCGCGCTGTCCCAGTCGGCTCTCGCATAATTCTCTCCCGCAAGATGGACACGGCTCTCCTGCGTGGTCATATACATTGAGTTGTTGGCGAAAATACCCAGGCTTGCCATCACCCCCGACAAAATCTCGCAAGGTGGTGCCGCCCTGTTTTATAGCCGCCGCCAATATCTGCTTGATCGCATCCAGCAATAGTTCATAGTGTGCCAACGAGACCCTGCCAGCGGCCCTGGAAGGCAAGATACCTGACATAAACAAGGCTTCGTTAGCGTAGATATTGCCGACACCCGCCACCACACGGCTATCCATAATAAAAGTCTTCACTGCGGCTTTACGCCCGCGAGAACGCCTGTGCAAGTAGGCGGCGGTAAACTCCGGTTCGAGGGGCTCTGGCCCCAGACGTGCGAGCAACTCGTGCTGCTGCGGATCATCCATCGTCCACAACATACAACCGAAGCGGCGTGGGTCGTTGTAACGCAATATCTTGCCACCGCGCAGACAGATATCCACGTGATCGTGCTTTTGAACAGGTTCACCCGTTGTTACCACCCGCAGTGAACCCGACATGCCCAGATGCACAATCAAGGTTCCAGCGTCAGTGCGAAACAGCAGGTACTTCCCACGGCGCTCAACATGCTCGATCTTCGCTCCCGGCAAAATCGTTTCCACTTCTTTGGAAACAGGCCAGCGCAGGCGCCGATTGCGGACGATGGCACTTGCAACAACATGACCACTGGCATACCGCTCAATCCCGCGGCGCGTGGTTTCAACTTCAGGCAGTTCAGGCAATAGCAATTTCCTGTAAATAGTAAGCGGAGGTCAAGAGGTAGATGCCCGGCACGCCGTAAACCCGTCCCTGGGGCCAGAGTGCGGCGTCCGTGCCGCATACGCCCCAGAAAACCCCCATCACACTCGGTCAGGTCATGCTCTGATCAACATTCTGGAGATACAAAAAAACCCGCTGTAGCGGGTTTTCCGTATTTGGCGCAGCCGGCAATTACTTGATCTTGGACTCTTTATAAATGACGTGCTTGCGAACAACCGGGTCGTACTTATTCATTTCCAGCTTGTCTGGAGTGGTGCGCTTGTTCTTGTCAGTGGTGTAGTAGTGTCCAGTACCGGCGGACGACACCATTTTAATTTTCTCTCTCATTGCAGGATTCCTCTATATCTGTTCGACCTGTTCGCTGCGGACGCTATACCTGTTCGACCTGCTCGGCCTGTTCGCTGCGGGCGCTATACCTCGCCACGGGTGCGCAAGTCAGCCAGCACCTGCTCAATACCCTTTTTGTCAATGATACGCATACCCTTGCTGGAGACACGCAAACTGACAAAACGCTTTTCAGATTCAATCCAGAAACGGTGGTTGTGCAAATTCGGCAAAAACCGGCGACGTGTGCGATTTTTCGCGTGGGATACATTGTTTCCGGTCACCGGACGTTTTCCGGTGACCTGACAAACTCTAGCCATTGCTCTCTCCCCAAAATGCGGGAAATCAGTGAATTTATTGGCAAACCTCCCGTAAACCGGAGCGCCTGCCAGAGTGCCTGCAAAATGCAGCGCGACTTTATACCAGAACACCCCTGCCATAGCAAGCAGCAGTCTTTTCCAATATAAAATGAGCCTGAAACGGAAGGAAGCACGGCAAGCTGTTTCCACTATAAAATGAGCCTGAAATAGTCCTTGTTGTCATTCATGATCAGCGGATGAAAACGATCATGAGCTCAGAACAATTGACCACCCTGGATGCCGTCAAGCAGTTTCTCGACTGCACGCAGGCTTTTGATCTGCATCGGGTCGTCTCCTGTGTGGATTTAATCACTCACAAGCGACCAGGCTCTTAGAAATCCGGGGATCACGACCTGTGGATTGGATGGATAAGTCTACGACTTACCCACCACTCCACAGGCGCAATAACAATTGTCCAAAAGTCTCATAGGTATCTGAACCATGACAGATACTTTAAAAGCCACTTTCGAATAACTGCATCTTCGTTGTCGTTGTTACTCCCAATATTTCCAGGAACTCTGTCTAGGTCTTTAGATACTGCGTTAAACACTACTGAAATACCGCCTTCCCATGGAATACCTAACTCTTGAGCTATTTGCCTCGCAGTTGCTATCGAATTAGCTTGTCCAAGATTCTCTACTACCTGAGACCTTTGCACGGAAGATGATGTCGCTTTCAGGCCAGGCAAACACGCACACAATGAGGGAGTTTAGGCGTATAAATGACCGATTGAGTCCGATTTTACCAACAGCAGGAGCAGGCGCTTTTAGGCGACGCCAGCATGCCGGTGAAATGGCTTTCGTGCAAAAAGGAGTCTTTTCCAATATAAAATGAGCCTGAAACGGAAGGAAGCACGGCAAGCTGTTTCCACTATAAAATGAGCCTGAAATAGTCCTTGTTGTCGTTCATGATCAGCGGATGAAAACGATCATGAGCTTAGAGCAACTGAACACCCTGGACGCCATTAGGCAATTCCTCGAGGGTACCCAGGCCGTAGCCTTCAACGTGGCCACCGATAAGCCAGAGCGCTATCGATGGGTACAAAAGACCCTGGTGAAGCACCGGTACTTGCTGCTTGGCAAAACGGACCGGGGAACCGTCACCCGCTACCTGATGAAGGTCACCGGCTACTCTCGGGCCCAGACCAAGCGCCTGATACGGCAATACGTCAAAACAGGCACAATCTCAGTAAAGCCCGCTCGCCGCAATGGTTTCAAGCGCGCCTACACTGATACCGATAGTCGTCTGTTGGCGAGTATGGATGAGCGGCATGGTCAGCCTAGTGGCCCTGTATTGAAAAAGCTGTGTGAGCGGGCTTATCAGCGCTTTGGCCAAGCCGAGTATCAGCGCCTGGCGGGTATTTCGGTTTCTCACCTGTACAACCTGCGGGCCTCCAAGGCTTATCAGAGGCAGCGCTGTGTCTTGACCAGGACACGGCCTAAAGCCGCCTCTATCGGTCAGCGGCGCAAACCCTGTCCCAATAATCAACCGGGCTATATCCGTATCGACTCTGTCCATCAAGGTGATCAGGATAAGCGCAAAGGAATCTACCACGTCAACGCCGTGGATGAGGTCACGCAATTCCAGATTATCGTCACGCTGGAACGTATTAGCGAGGCGTTTATGCGGCCAGCCCTCCAACAGATATTGGCGGCCTTCCCCTTTAAAATACGGGGCTTTCACGCAGACAATGGCGGTGAATACATCAACTACACTGTGGCTCAGCTACTGGACAAGCTACGCATTGAATTTACTAAATCACGGCCTCGGCACAGTAACGACAATGGCTTGGTTGAGAGTAAAAATGGCTCGGTCATTCGCAAACTCTATGGGTACACACACATCCCGCAGCAGTACGCCACTGACTTTGCCCAACTGAACAGGCAACAGGTCTACCGATACGTTAACTTCCATCGGCCCTGCTATTTCCCCACCACAATCACTGATGAGAAGGGCAAACAGCGTAAGAAATACCGCTACCAGGACATGATGACGCCCTATGAGAAATTCCGCTCCCTGGCCAAACCCAGCCAATACTTGAAGCCGGGGATCACCTTCAAAAATCTGGATGCATTCGCCAAAGAAATGACCGACAATGAAGCCGCTGAACAACTCAATTCAGCACGAGATTATTTATTTACACAACTCCATGAGCGACTCAAGATAAGGGCTTAATACACCGTCGTTTCAGGCTCATTTCTGGATTGGAAAATACTAAAGGTCTCTACCTGTTTTAACTTCAAGTGTTTCTCCGATTTTATTATTGAGCGGCCCTAACGAAGTAGCTTTGATACTTTCATCCACCATATAGCTGACAATTTCCCGCGACGTATAAAAACTGCCAGTGGCTTTGCGGGCTTGTTGCCCTGCTTCTGGGTTATAGCTGGCAAGCAGGTTTTCGTTGGCGATGTATATACGTTGTTAACTGTAACAAAAAGCGGACTATGCGCCAGCTATCTAAAGTCAGTCTGAGCGCGTGCGCACTGCCGCCAGCTCTAAAGGTCAATAAAAAATCCGCCTTCACTGGCTAGCCTTCGAAGCGTGTCAGCGGGCCGCAGTTTTTCATCCTGCTCGGCTAGCTGCTCCATCCGAGCCAGAATTTTCTCTGCACCCACCCTGTCGCCGTAGTACATTGGGCCGCCCTTATCCTTAGGCCAGCCGTAACCGTTAAGCCAGATAACATCAATATCGCTGGGGCGCTGGGCCTTGCCTTCTTCGAGTATTTTCAGACCTTCGTTGATCATGGGGTAAACACATATTTCGATGATGTCTTGATCAGAGAGTGTCACGGCCTCGGTGTTACCTGTAACCTCACGAATAACCTGTGCGGTTATGTCCGATGGGATGCGATTGCGCTCTTTATCATAATCGTAGTATCCCGCGCCGGTTTTTTGGCCGCGCCGGTCCATTTCGCAGAGCGCATCGCGAATTGGATTGTTGGTTTTCGCGCCCTTTTTCCAGCCTATATCCAGCCCGGCCAGGTCTGACATTTGAAAGGGCCCCATACGGAAGCCGAACTTGTTAAACGCTGTGTCGACATCCCAGGGCATAACACCCTGGTCGATCAGTGCGCCAGCAGCAAGGCCCCGGTAGGCGAGAATGCGATTGCCGACAAACCCTGGGCAAACGCCAACCAAAGCGGCAATTTTATTGATGTGTGTAGACAGCTTCATAGCCGTGGCAACCACATCTTCGGCCGTTAAGTCCGCCCGTACAACTTCCAGCAGCTTCATCACGTTAGCGGGAGAGAAAAAGTGCAGACCAATTACATCTTGTGGTCGACTGGTTTGAGCAGCTATCTCGTCAATATTCAATCCCGAGGTGTTGGTTGCCAAAATGGCGCCCTGTTTGGCGATTCCATCAAGCCGGGTAAAAATGCTTTTTTTCAGTTCCATATCTTCAAATACGGCCTCAATAATGAGATCGCAGTTGGACAGATCTTCCATTGCAAGGGTGCCTGTTATGCGCCCCATGCGAACATCTACTTCTGCCATGGGAAAGCGACCGCGACTGGCGCTGCGCTCATAGTTTTGGCGGACAACTCCCAGCCCTCGGTCCAGTGCCTCTTGCTGAGTTTCTACAATGGTGACGTCAATGCCAGCATTGGCAAAGTTCATGGAAATGCCTCCGCCCATGGTGCCAGCTCCAATAATGCCTACCGAGTTAACCGGCCGTGTGTTGGCGTTTGCGGACAGGCCGTCAATTTCCCCAGCCATAAGTTCGGCTTTGGCGATATAGTCATCGACATTGGGTTGCGGCATAGTGAAACTCCTCGTTATCTACTGGTAAACTGAGCCGCTTATAAAAACAGAAGCCTGCAATAATCACAATAGGGACGTGCATGAAGAATCTCTTCTTTCTATTGATCCTTTGTTCAACGCTACTGGCCTGCGTTGACAGTGGCAGCCCCGGCGCTGGTGAAGGCTATGTCGCACCGCGGGCAGCCGATGGTATTCATCCTGACCTGAATGGAATTTGGCAGGCACTGAACTCCGCACATTACGACCTGGAAGTGCATATGGCGCGCTCATCCCTACAGGAGCGTGAAGGGCCGATGGGCCCCGTACCCAGCAAGGCGACTCTGGCGCTGGGGGCGGTAGCTTCGGTGCCGCCAGGCCTGGGTGTGGTAGCTGGTGGCGGCAAGATACCGTATACCAAAGAGGCACTGGCCAGGCGCAACGCTAATCGGAAGCATTGGTCTAAACTCGACCCGGAGGTGAAGTGCTATTTGCCTGGAGTACCGCGAGCAACCTATATGCCTTATCCATTTCAGATCTTTCAGGGAGACAAGGACCTTTTTATTGCCTATCAGTATGCGGCAGCAGTCAGGAATATTTACTCTGAAGACCCCGGCCCTGCACCGATTGATTCCTGGATGGGGCAGTCGGTGGCCAGTTGGGAGGGGGACACACTGGTGCTCGATGTAACCGGCCTCCTGGCAGATACATGGCTGGACCGTGCGGGTAATCACCACAGTGAACAATTACACGTTGTGGAGCGGTATACCCCGATGGGGCCAAACCATCTTTGGTACGAGGCCACGATTGAAGACCCACAGGTTTATTCAAAACCCTGGACAATCGCCATGCCGCTGTATAGGCGTATGGAAGTGGATATGCAACTGCTGGATTTCAAATGCGTGGAATACGTCGAAGAGCTTTTATACGGGCAGTGGCGCCGAGCACCACTGGATAAGTAGGAGGGGGATGATGGTCAACATAGTTTTGCAGCTTTGCGTGGCGCTTGTCGCAGTCACCAGCGCCGGTGTTGTGGCTGATGTAAAAAAGCGTACCTCTGACGGTAAGCCCGATTTTAATGGGACTTACGATGTCGCTACATTGACCCCTGTAGAGCGACCCAAAGAATTTGGCAAAACCCTGTGGATTACCCGTGAGGCGGCCGACGCCGTTATCAATAATGTGAAGCTGGAAGCGCTTGAGGCAGAAAAGAGCAGCGACCCCAATCGCAAAGCCCCGCCCAAGGGCGGCGACGGCAACTATCAATATGGTGCTGGCGGCGTTGGTGGTTATAACATCGAGTGGATTGATCCGGGCCAGGATGCGTTTGCAGTGGATGGCAAAATCCGCACTTCAATTTTGTACGACCCCGCCAATGGACGCTATCCGACAATGACGGATCAGGGCAAAGCCGCGTTGCGGGAGCGGTACAAGTATTACAAACCCAATACAGGCACTGCCTGGTGGATGGCCTTCGACGGCGCAGGCCCCTACGACGGCCCCGAGTCACGCTCAGCCGCGGAGCGATGTCTGGCTGGCTTTGGCTCAACCGGCGGGCCTCCAATGTTGCCGACGCTGTACAATAATTATAAACGCATCGTACAGACGCCAACTCACGTTATGATTTTGATTGAAATGGTGCACGATGCGCGGGTGGTGCGCCTTAATAGTGAGCATGTGGCCCCTGAAATTCGCAAGTGGCTGGGGGACTCTATCGGCTGGTGGGAAGGGGATACTCTAGTGGTAGACACCACTAACTTTACCGACGCTCCCGGCCTTTACAATGCCACACGCGACCTGCACGTCGTGGAGAAATTTTCCCCTGTTGATGACAAAACCATACTCTACCAATTCACGGTTGACGACCCCACAGTCTGGACTCAGCCATTCAGTGGTGAATACACCTGGCCGATGACGCAAGGCCCAGTGTATGAATACGCCTGTCACGAGGCCAACTATGCCATGGGCAATATGTTGCGCGGAGCGCGCTTGCTGGAATCTGAGTGGGATGAAAAGCGACAGAAGCAGAACAGTAACGAGGAGTAATACAATGACAGTTGCACGTGACAGACGAGTGATTCCAGTTGTTGCCACAGCTTTGCTGATGGCCTGTTTTTGCGGGCAGGCGATTGCTCATCATGCTTTCTCCGCCGAGTTTGACCCCAATCGACCACTACTGCTAAAGGGACCAGTGACTCAAGTAGAGTGGGTTAATCCGCACGCCTGGGTTCACCTTCAGCACACCAATGAAAACGGCGAAGTTGAAAACTGGAAAGTAGAGGGCGGTACACCCAATACACTGCTGCGCCGTGGTATCAATAAAAATACGGTAAAACCCGGCACCTATATTATTGTGGATGGCTACCAATCGAAGGACCGCTCCAATAGTGCCAATGGGCGCAACATTACCCTGGAAGATGGCAGTAAATTGTTCATGGGCTCTTCTGGTACCGGTGCCCCCGAGGATGGCGCTGACCCGAGCGGAAGCAGGTAGGCATCACTGGGACAACGGCGCCTTGCAGGCGACTATCTGCGCCGTAACTGGCCTGGCCAGTCACGATATTTTTAAAATTTACCGGGGTGACAGCCTTGTTGATAGAACGCCACCGATTGCGCGGTTTTAACTGAATTGATTTTCGGCGGGCGCTGCCACAGCAGATAACAGCGGTGACAATTCAGGATTCAACGCTGATACCCCAATGCGTCAGAGCAAACGCGGAGGACATCAAAAACAACAGGAGACCTGTGCACGCAAGCCATTCCACCTGCCTGCTACCGCCGCCTGAAAGCGCCCAGGGTTGGTAAAAATGCTCTCAATCCTTCATTTATAAACATAAACTCCCCCATTCCGTGGGTTTTTGCCACACCTGAAAGCGAAATCATCTTCCGTGCAAAGGGCTCAATATATTTAAAGAGTGACCTGGACAAATAAAAAAGATATTATAGTATCCAAATATTGGTATATAAAAGTAAAGAAGATACTATTATATCTATTAATAGCCCATCTGAGGTACAGCTTTCTCTCGCAGCCGCACTGCGCCGTGCCAGAAAGCTCAGAAAACACAGCCGGGACGAAGCCGCAAAAAGAAGCGGGGTTCCCGGCCCGACGATTAAGCGCTTTGAATCAGCGGGTGAGATTTCACTACGCCAATTTCTGATGCTGTGTGAGGTGTATGGAGACCTGGGGCAGATGGACGCTGCGCTGGCTCCGCCAAAGGCTTCTACCATGGACGAATTAATTGCTGAATCCAGGGCGGCGAGGTGAAGGTTCTGTCCGTGTATTTTCACGGTTTGCACGGGCAGCCACCCGTGCGGGCTGGCCGACTGGCTTACCAGGATGGCCGCTGTTACTTTGAATACGATGGCTCTTTCCTTGAAAGCGGCGTCAATCTTTCACCACCCAATCTGCGTTGGGAGCCAGGTCTTCAGGAGTCCAGCGCCACCCCGTTTAAGGGCTTACATGGCGTATTCAATGATTCCCTACCAGACGGCTGGGGGCTTCTGTTAATGGACCGAGCGGTACGGGCGACCGGGCGAGACCCTCGATCACTCTCACCCATAGACAGACTCGCATTTATTGGGAATAGAGCCATGGGAGCGCTCTCTTACGAACCGGATGAGGGGGTTGCCCACCAAACTGCGGCCCTTGAACCCCTCAGCCTGCCAAAAGTGGGGGCTGAGGCGACCGCTATTTTTGAGGGATCACTGGATGAGGTGGTCGAACATCATATCGTCCACGGAACCCCTTCCGGGGGCGCAAGGCCCAAGATTCTGGTCGGGCTGCCGCATGAAGAAGCACATGCAGGAATGAATGAAGAAGCACATGCAGGAATACATGCGGTCACTGGCGCAGAGGACTTGCCACCCGGCTATAGCCACTGGATTGTCAAGTTTGCAACCGGCAGAAGCGCGGAACAGCGCGCCGAAGGAACGATTGAATACCTGTACCATGTGATGGCTCAAGACGCTGGCATCGAGATGATGCCCTGCAAGCTTTGCCCCCACGGCGACGGCAGTGCCTACTTTATGACCCAACGCTTTGATCGGCTCGAAGGGAATCGGCGCGTACATGTTCATACAGTCGCCAGTTTGGTGCATGCGGACTTTCGCTACCCGGATTTCGAGTACGTCGAGCTGATGAAGCTCACAGCCAGTCTTACCCGCTCATACGCTGAAAAAATTCAACTCTTCAAGCGGCTCGTTTTCAATGTGCTCTGCGGCAACCGCGATGACCATACGAAGAACTTCTCTTATGTTTTTAATCAGCAGAGGGAGTGGGTTAACTCGCCAGCGTATGATCTAACGTTCAACGCCGGCATCGCCGGGCAGCACAGCACGACGATCAACGGCAAAGGCACAGACATTGAGGAGACCGATTTGCTGGTGGTTGCAGAGGCTGGTTCTATCTCCGTTGCCCAAGCCAGGGCAATTATTGCCGAAGTGGCGGGTTCAGTTTCGCGCTGGGCAGAGCTTGCAAAGTCATCCCCATTACCCGCTGGTCTCAGCCGCGAAATACAAGGCTATATAGAACGGCAACTGTCTGCCATTAAAACGCGGGGGAAAACCCGCACCCCGAAGGCGGGGATATCAGCGCAGCGGCGTTAGCGGGTATGTGCGCAGGGAAATTGGCGGTGGGGGTGAGGGGCTAACGCCCCGGCCCAGGTGATTGCGGGGAATCCAGGCCGCCTCGGTGGGCGCCAAGACCTCCCGGAACGTCATTCCCGCTTCTCCTATTCGTCATTCCCGCCCCATCCGTCATTCCCGCCCTCCATCCGTCATTCCCGCTTCTCCTATCCGTCATTCCCGCCCCCCATCCGTCATTCCCGCGCAGGCGGGAATCCAGTCAAACCAAATCTGTATATAAATCCCTCCAATGTGGATTCTTATCTTCAATTAACCTCAGCTTCCATGCCCGCTTCCATTTCTTGATTTGCTTTTCACGCGTAATTGCAACATACATATCTGCATGCAATTCGAAATAGACCAAAAGGTCTACGTTATATTTTTGACTAAATCCTTTGACCAAATGATTTTTATGTTCCCAGACTCGTTTGATTAAATCAGAAGTAACGCCAGTGTATAACGTACCATTAGGTTGACTTGCCAAAATATAAACAGCAGGTTGTTTGTGGCTCATGGTGTTATTCGCTGGATTCCCGCCTGCGCGGGAATGACGATTTTTTTTTCGGAAGTGGCGTATTTTTCGGGGGTGACGGTGTTTTTCGGGAGTGACGTTGTTTTCTGTGTGCAGGAGTGACCTTGATTTCAATAATTTTGATTTCATCAGCGGTGAGGTTGTAGGGCTGATAGACCATCTTATCAATTTTTGCTTCCAGCGCGGTGGTGTCGATGGTAGTTTGTTTATTGAATCCACTGTGGTTTATTTTTTGAATGTTGATTTTAATTCTTCAACGATTTGTATTGTCGATTCTTTTTGATCTTTGTACATTGAATAAGCAATGCTATCAATTATTTTAGGCATAAAGCCCTGATAGTGCTGGTCGCCCCTATTTTGTTGTATTTTTCAAACATTTTTGCCATCGCCAAACGATTACTGGCTTCAATTCGCAAATGTTTGGCATTCGTGGATGTGCATGGTTATTTCAAAACTTTTAGTCTGTTTTTGGATTTGGATAATTCTGGTAAATTTTATTGTTAAGTAATTTTCCATTTTTATGCTTATTGCGTTTCTTTTCATCAGACCCCCAAGTACCCCATTGTTTAAAAAAGAAAACAATATTTTGCTCCTCACATTGTTTTTGGATATTTTCAGCCCATGCTTTTTTCATTTTTCTGGCCTTATTACCACTTTCACCGCCAACAATAACCCAGTGAATACCGGAAAAATCAATCTTACCCAAATCTTCTAATAGTGGCTCAATAGATAAAAATCGGATTTTGGCTGGTATTTTTTTTAAAATATTTATGCGGGGCAATCCAGATTTGATATTCTCCACGCTAACGCCAAGCCATACATTATCAGGCGCATTTCTATTTTTAAAATACTCCAAAAGTCGATTTTCTCGCTTGGTCAGTATTTGATAACGATGCTGTGGCGTTTGCTTGATCACATCAAACACTTCATCAATAAATGCAAAAGGTACCTTTTCGTGAAACAAATCACTCATTGAATTAACAAAATAAGTCGTTGGTTTTTTACGCTTAATTGGTTGGATTAACCGCTCTGGCAACAAACTCAGTGCAAAGCCATTTTGATAGCCATTTGCCCCCATTGCCTTTAGTCGCTTAGCCATTACTTCGGCGTAACAATTTTTGCACCCGGCAGAGACCTTGGTGCAACCAGTGGTTGGGTTCCAGGTTTGCTCTGTCCATTCTATTTGGGTTTTAGTTGACATAATGAAAAGTTATATCTTGGTTAATCTTTTCAGCTATATTCCATTTGCCTTTTTTATTCGTAATGTCAATATGATGTTCATCATAAACCACGATTTTATTTTCACCATTAAGAGAAGTTAAAACTGCTTTTACGTGTTTGGGTAAAAATCCTTCTGCAATAGTAAAATCAACTATTTGCCTATTAGTCATTTCTCCATTTTTTAGTTTTTGTTCCAATTTTTCAGAAAAAACATTAAATGACATAGTTCCCGATGTGCCAAGCAACTCAATTTGTTTTGATTGTTGTTGTTTGATATTTATTCTTGTGCCATCTTTTGAGTGTCTAAATGCAATTTTATTCATTAGTAGCATTCCTACTCGATGTTTGGTTAAAAGGAAAATTGCATTTTTACATCTTCCATCATCAAGTAAAACAGGACGCACATAATCTAAACGCAATGCTTGTTTAATTTTTTGGTTGATTGATTGCATGAAATCATCAATATTTTGATAATTCATCATCCCCTTGGTTGTAAACTCTTCAACAAATATTCTTGTTTTATGTCCCTTTGGGTAACTTGTTTGATTTGCAAACCTATAACTATGAAACACGGGTACAAACAGAAATACTTCTGTATTACTTAATCTCATTAGATTGGCCAAATTATCCAAACTCACATCAGAATATGTAAAAGGATCAAGAAAAAAGAACTTTGGAATTTCGGCACTTATTGTTTCTAAAATTTCATCAATAGCCTCTGTAAAATTACTATTTGTTGGAGGATGTATCGTGATACATGGATGAGAAAAATCTTCTAAATGCAAGATTAGGTTTTCAATATTATTTTTATCTGTGTCATTAAATAAAATCTCGATTTTTGATGGGTTTTCTTTCAATAAAGGGCTTGTGAGAATATATTCTGCTTGCTGAATTAGTGTTAATGCACTGCCGTCTTTATCGTCATTTTTACCTGTGCCACAAAATAAATCAGCAATCAAACAACGGTCAAAGGTTTGTAATATTTTGGGTAAATAGCCAGTAATATATTCCTTATAGATTTTGATTTTAGCTGCAGTTATATCGCTTTGTGTATTGTAAAATTTTTCACTCATTTTGCGCCCTCAATGATTTTGATTTCATCATCGGTGAGGTGGTAGAGCTGATAGACCCTCTTATCAATTTCCGCTTCCAGCGCGGTGGTGTCTTTGCCTTGTTGTTTGGCGGTGAGGATTTGATCGACTATATCCATAAAGGGCTGTTGCTCAGGTTGAGACAATCGGACGCACGGTATTGTTTCGACAGTAAATTTGTCCCATTGAATTAGCCCCATCCCAGTTGGTACCCCTACAACCTTCATAAGCCATGAAACTAATTTAGAGTTCAGCAGGGCTCCAAGATATTTCAATTGACCTCCAGTGACGATGAAACATTTATTATTACAATATAGTTCTCCGTTACTATATGAGAACCTTGAATCACCTGACATGTGCATCCAAATCAATTTTTCTTTTTCAAATTCTGTGTGGTAACCGATTTGGTCCTGGGTTTCAAACCATTTGTTGCCTGTTTTCTTTCTTGATTTTGTGCCATCGGATAATGCCTTTCCTGCTTGCTCCAATCGGTCTTTCCCAAAACTTAATAAGTGGTTCTTAATGGCTAGATAATGATCAATATCAATTTTTAATGCCGGAAAAGTAGCAATAACCCACTTCCCCGCCCACTTATACCCATATCGCCCTACATCCCTGCCGCGTAAAATGGGTTTAATAATCTCGGCGGATTTTGGGTCGGCGGCAAGCAACTCATCCCTTTTAGCGGTATCAATAATAAAGGCGTCGTTCAAGCCTGTTAATACTCCACGATAAATACGAATATCCCAGTCTTTTAATGGGGTGCCCAACTGTTCAATCCTGGACTTTATCTTTTTCTCAAGCGGCGACAATATGCTCCAGGCCACATCATCAGCGGGCTCGATTTCCGACCAGTAGTGCTCGGCAGGCGGAAACTGTTTTTCGGCAAGAGAATCCATGTCAACCGCCTTGAATTCTTGTTCCGCCCTGCCTGTGCTGGCCAGTAATATATTGGTATCCACAATCGCCTCAAAGGCATTTTTGCCCATGTCTATCAGGCGCAGGGGGCTGTGCTCCGCGCTTAAAAAGCCACGCAGCTTTTTACCGTATTGGGCACGCATCCAACTGTTGGAGGTAATAAACGCCAGTATGCCCTGCGCATCGGTTAGCAATTGCATACCCCGTTCATAGAACAGTTGATAGATGTCTCCCGATTTGGCAAAGGTCTTGAAATTGCAATTCTGATAAAGGCTTCCCAAGCGCCCGCCGTCTTTTTGCAATTGAATATAGGGCGGGTTACCAATAACAATATCAAAGCCATTTTTAACGCCAAATTGCCATTCGGGGTTAAACCAGTCGGCCACTGAATTTTGATTGTATAAATCCCAATGGACGATTTTTTGCATACTCGCTTCTACGCCCGGAGTGATGCCGTTTTTGGATAGTCCTTCCAGCATTGTCTGGCGCAAGGCTTTGTCCTGTCTTCGATACTTGCGTTTGGTTTTTAGCGTTTTGGCGCTAAAATGCCCATGCCTGACTTCGGCTAATTGGTTTTGCAGTTTTTCTATTTCTTGGTCAAATAAATCCAGGATATCCCCTGGATCCCTTTGCCCTGGCATTTCACCCAAAGGCAGCAGACTATTAGCGACAATAAACCGGGTTTCCAGATTGGGCAGGGCTTTGATGCCGTAATTATCGTTTTTGTCCGGATTTGGGTTTTGCTCAATGGTCAGGCTGATAAAAAATCGTAGTTTGCATATCTGGATGGCGACCGATTGAATGTCTACGCCGTAAATGCAATTCTCAATTAAATAGAGTTTTTTGCCGTAAGCGTTATGTTGGTTTTGTCGTGAAAAAACCTGTTCTATCGCCGCGATGGCGCTATCGCGGCTGGCTTCATCTTGAATTTGTTCAGCCTTGTTTATTTGTTGCTGTTTGAAGTGGGTGTTTTCCGGATCAATTTTTTCCAGGATAAACACCAGTCTTTGTAATATCCCCATCGGATAGGCACCGCTACCCACCGCCGGATCAAGAATTTTCAGATTATCAATGGCATGAATAATGGTTTTTATTCGTTCGTCATCCAACCTGCTTTCTTTTTCGATAAACAGGTTATTTATTTCGCTTTCATCCAAACCCGTGTTTTGTTTAAAGTATTGTTTCAGACTTTCATCAACCATATAGCTGACAATTTCTCGTGGTGTGTAAAAACTGCCGGTGGCTTTGCGGGCTTGTTGTCCTGTTTCCGGGTTATAGCTGGCCAGCAGGTTTTCAAACACCTTGCCCAGTAACTCGGGGTCAAGGGCGACCTCTATATCCAAAGGGGTGCTTTCTTCAACGGTGAATTGATACTGTTTGAACAGGTCAATCAGGCCCGTTTCATCAGCGTTAAAAAACAGACTGTTATCAAACTTCAATTTATTTTTGCTGCGATCAGAGAAACCATCAACACGGATGGCATATTGTTCTGGACGGATGCTTTTATCCCACTCATCAATCAGTTTTTTATGTTCCGGGTTAATTATTTCCTTACCTTTCTCGTCTTTTACGGGCTTACCATTTTCATCCAATATGTATTCGGATAACTTTGTATCCAAACTTTCAAACAAGCCGCCGTTTAGAAACGGGGTTTGGCTAAAGGACGCTTTCCATTTTTCCTCGTTCTTTACCAAAGCGTGATAACGATAACGGTATTGATTGCCATAATCTTTGTTTATGCCCTGGAATTCTTCTTCTTTTCTAAAATTACGTTTGTTGATTTCTGTGCTCAAGGTGGCGAAAAACAGGTTTTGCAGAATCGCTTTATAAAAGCTGCTGGGCTGGTCGTAATTAATCAGCGTTTTCAGTTTTTCTTTGTCAAACAAATCCGGGTTGATCAGATTTTTCTCTTTGATAAACCAGATGAACAGCAGGCGGGTAAGCAGGCGGATCAGGCTGGTTTGGGCGTGGTTTTCTGCGTGTTCATCATTGGGGAATACAATCTGCGTTTGCGCTTTTTTATACCATTGATACAGATCGTCATAAAATGCCTTGTTGAGTGGCTCAACGGCAAAGGCTTGTTTCAGGTCTTCGAGGGTTGATTGTTTATCAATGGTTGCAAACTGTTGCTCTGCGGTTCTGGTTTGGGTGTTTTCGCCTAATAAGGTAGGTAAAGCGTTTGCTGGCTGTTTGATCTTTTCCAAAGCCCTTGTCAGTTAAGCGGTACTCAATGGCAATAAAGCTAAACCGCCATTGCTTGTTTTGGTCATCAATATAAACGGCCAGGGCGCCGTGTTCGGCTTGAATTTCTTTGGCCACCAAGTTGCGCAACTGCACGCGGTTTCTTTGTAGCTGGGTGTTGGGTTTTACATAAATTTCAAAAACAGGAAGCACCTTGTCGTCTTTGGTGGTAACAGTGCCCAGCCGTTCAAAACTTTTGACCTCGGCATTGTCTATGCCGATGGGCGATAAAATTTTTGAAAAGGTAAATTTGTCCGCCAGAAAATCAAGATAGGTGTTCTGGTTGTAGGCTTTATCAAATAATTCATCAGTCACCTGTATATTCCTGTTGCAAGGTTGGAATAATCCCTGCCATTCGTACAAAATCTTTATCGCTATGCAGCAGAATCAGATCATGCTCAATAGCACATTGGGCGACCAGGCAATCAGTGCTTGAACGAATGGTGATGCCTTTTTTACGACATTTGCAGTAGATTAGTGCCGCCTCTTCGTAACTTTTTTTATCGTCTTTCAGGTGATAAAAAGTTTGCTCAAGTAAAATCTGTTTGAGTTTGTTAAATAATGAAAAATTCTTACAACCTTGCAGAATCTCAAAATAAATTTCTGGAGTAAGTGCGATTTGTTGCGATTCAAACAATTCTTTGATGTTTTTTGTGGAATTGTTATTGAATATATCAATCCAGATTGAGGTGTCGGCTAGATACATTCGCTGTCGTCCGGCAAATGCGGATTAACTCGTAAAGCCTTGTAGTCGTATCCTTCAAAAAAAGGACTTTCTCCATCCAGCGAGTCCAGCAATTCGTCTAAAGTTGTTTTTTTTCTGTGGTTTTGCACAAATTCCTTTAGGGCCACATCAATCAACTCCCGTTTGGTTTTTATGTGGCTGAGTTTGAGTGCTTCCTGCACGATATTTTCATCCAAAACAATGTTGGTTCTGTGGGCGGTATTAGGCATTTTTTGATCTCCTTTTTTAACTCTCATGTCGCCGGCGTGTGTATTGTAGCATATATTATGTGTATGACTGCGAAATCACAACGGTTGGGTTGATGTTCTTAGGGCTTTTTTGATTATTCTGGTTGTTTTCATTGTGGCTGTTAAGGTCATATTCTTTGATGATAGCGAGGGCTTTCTCCAGGATGACAACGCGTTTAATGCCTTTGCTGTTTCTATCTAATTTGTTGATATTTTTGGTTAGGTTTTGAAAGCGCTTGTGCTTAATCTGTTCGATTGCCAGTTGTATTTTTTCCTGTTCCTCGGCATTGATGTCGGGCAGGTTTTCGAGTGCTTTTAAGGCGCGAATTGCCTTTTTTTCAGCCGGGGACATGGATTGATTTTGGCTCTGACTGACACTGTTTTGTTCCATTTCATGCTTGAAATTATTTAATGCTGACCGCACTTGTGGGTAATGCTGATCGTGTAGTTCTTGTGCCTGGGTGTGGGGGCTGCATTTTAGTAAGGTAGCGGTTTGAATAAAGCTGTAATTATCAATCTCGCCTGTGGATTTTACCCGGTAAAAGCGGCTGCTGCCTTTGTCCTCGGTGCGAGCGAAAACCATAGTGCCGCCCTGATGGGTGGGATTTTCGACCGCATTCCTGACTTTGCTTGGTAGTTCCTTGATGTGCTTATAGAACTCTGGATTATCTTTTCTGAACTGCCGTATTTCCTCCAAGAAAGGGATGGTTCGATTGATCTCTTCTTCGATGTTTTCATCGAATATGCCGAAGGTATCTACCTCTTCAGCGGTGGAATAAATTTGTGAATCTTCGCCTAGCGCCGAGTGAAAGGCTTGTAATTTGATCAACGCTTTTTTCTCCAACTCGATATCACTGTTAACTTGTGCGGTTGGGTAAAAGTTATAGACAAAAATATGGCTTGCGGTCTGGCCAATACGGTTGACTCGCCCAATGCGCTGCATGAGTTTGGTAGCATTCCACGGCGTATCATAATTGATCACCGTATTCGCCTGGTGCAGATTGACGCCCTCGGCCAGGGCATTGGTGGTCAGGAGGATTTGATACGCCTTGCTTTTTGTCTGTTTTGTATTGGCATCAAAATTCCGCTCAATGGTTTGCTTGAGTTTTTTCCGCTCTTTGGCATTCACGCTGAGTGTTTTTTCGCCATAGCCGGTTTGTCCTATTTGCGCTTTCAGGTAATTCATGGTGTCAGTGCTTTCGGTGAAAAGCGCTATTTTTTGCTCTGGATTGTTTGTTTTGTCTAGAAACTCGGGCAATCGGGCTAAGCATTCATCCAGTTTTGGGTCTGTGGTGATATTGTCCCAATCAGATTTCAGGGTTTTTAACATTTTATAATCGTGTTTGACGCCGGCGACAAAACCCTCCTCAAAATCATCGCGACAACAAACAATAATGCTGGGGTCAGTCAGGCTCTCGGTGGCGAGCCGTTCCATTAACTCATCTTCTCTGTCTTCTAAAACATAGTCATTTACGTTGATGTTTGGAGCGATAATGATTTCATTGCGGTCAATCATCTTTAGCATAGCCTTCGAGGAATCTATAAAACGCCCCAGCGTTTGCTTAAACGCATAAAAGCTGCTGTCCATTCTTTTGAGCAACAGTGTTTTCATAATGGCGACCAGGCGCTCGGCAATAAAGTCTGCGTGCTGATACTGTTTTTTGAATTCTGGTTTTAAATAATGTAAGGCCCGGTAACGGGTGTGTAATAGCCCGGAATCATCCTGGTTTTTGTTATCAATTTTTTGGATGGTGCTGTCGTATAATTTTTCTAATGGTTCTTCTAACCCATAGTAGATTGGTTTTGGTGGGGTTGTTTTTGGAAATACCACGCCGTGATCAGTCAGATCTTTTTTATAGCGCGCATTGGCTAATAAATCGGTGCGGGTTCTGCGCACCATCAGCGGTACAATGACCTTTTCGCGGATTCGCGCATACAGTGCGGCGGTTTGCTGGCTGGCTTTGTTTTTGTCGGCTAGTTTTAAGATAGCTTTGTATTCTTTGTTCACCTGAGTAAAAAAACCAGCCAGCGGAAAATCAAGGCTTGAGTTGTTGCCGTCCTGAAACAATAGAATTTGGTTGTATAAATCATTGGGACGGTTATTCAGCGGCGTGGCTGAAATCAGCAGCACTTTTTTAGCTTTGCCTTTTTCTTTATCCTTGTCGTCAGGTGCTGGGGTTTTGCAAATGCGCTGTAATTGATCATATGCCTCTGCGGTATCGTTGCGGAATTTATGCGCCTCATCCACAATCACCATATCGTATTTTTCGGCATTTTCGACTTTGTGCAAGCTGCCGTTGGTGACGATATCAAACTTCCCTCTTATCTCAAATGTTCTTAAAGTGTCATCCCAGTTTTGTTGGAGTGCTGGCGGAATAATCAATAAGATACTCGGGTTGTGATTGCGTCCACCCAAATAGATGAACTGGCGGGCAATCAAAGTGGCAATGATGGTTTTACCCAGACCCACCACATCGGCCAGGAAAAACCCGTTGTGTTTTTTCAGCATTTCCCAGCCTTCATTAACCGCGTCCAGTTGATAGGACAGGCGTTTGAAATCAGCGGGTAAATCTTTAATGGACTCAGGGTCAAATTCAATTTCCGAACCAAAATACTCAATCAAACATTTCAAATACAACTGATAGGGCGTGATGTTATCCGCCAGATGGGTTTTTTCGAGAGCTTGTGCGGCTTCTGTGGGCAATATGTCCACGCCTTCCTGCCATAATTTTTCAAACTCCGTGGTGGCAAATTGAATATCGTTATAATCATTCAGCAACACATTGAATTCATAATTAGGGCTGGCGGTTGTCCCCAAACCGGCATCGGTGAGGTTGGATGAGCCGGTGATCACGCTGCCTGCTTTATGGGAGTTAAAATCATCCGGGCGGAAGATATATATTTTGGCGTGAATGTTCCGGCTGGGGTGGGCTTTTAGTTGCACTTTTCCCGTTTGCATATCATCAATAAACTGCTTGATGCCCTGCTCGGTTACTTCGTCGTAATGGGCTTTTTTAACATCTTCGACAAACTTGACCTGCCAGTCTGCAATGGTCTTTTGGACATCGCCTTTGAATAACGCGCGCCCTTCAGCCTGCATTTCTCTGGTTATTTCATCCACGTCAATGCCCACCAGAATGCGGATATTGGCGACATTTTCCAGCAATGGGCGCAGTTTGAAATAGCCCGATGCGCGGAAATAGCCCACCAGCACATCAAAATGATTGATGGTTTTATGGTGGGTAAAAACACCTTCAAATTTATTGAATAAGGTATTTTCTTGCTGGTTGGTAAAAAATTTAGTATCCATTGGCTCGCTTTTATTACTGGGTTGATCGGCAGCGTGCTGTCACTTTAGTGCTGATGATGACTGCCGCCTCACTGCCACCTTACTAAATTTTTATCCTGATGCCGAACATCTGATTGCTGCCAGCACGGGTTCTCGCGGGCTTCGCATGGGTGAAGGCCAGGCAATGAGTTGCATCCGGGACGCGCATATCCCCCAAAATAACCCGCATATCCCCCTTTTTTTCCTTTGGGGCAGGCCTGCGGGTTTGTCTAGACTATCCAGATAGCGACAACCTATAACCCAATAATTGCGATCACGGGGTGTCTGATGAAATTATATAAAAAAGAAAAACTGGCTGTTTTGGCTGCTCTTGGCATTTGCTTTCCCGCTGCTGCCTATGCGCAAAGCCTATTGCTTGAAGAAGTTGTTGTGACTGCCCAGAAGCGGGAAGAGAGCTTGCAGCAAGTGCCGTTACAGGTGGCTGCATTTACTGCGCAAAACATTGTGGATGCCAAAATAGGGACTACACAGGATTTTGCAAATATGGTCTCCAACGTGTCATTGGATGATTCCGACACCTATAACAATACCTTTGTGGTGGTGAGGGGTGTTACCCAAATTAATAATGCGGATGCACCCGTAGCGATTGTGGTTGATGGTGTTGCGCAAAATAATCAAAAGCAGTTCAAGATGAACCTGTTTGACGTAGAGCGAATTGAAGTCTTGAAAGGCCCTCAAGGCGCACTCTACGGGCGCAATGCGATTGGTGGTGCAATCAATATTGTCACTCGTCAACCGGGCGATGAAGTGGCGGGCTTTGTCAATGCCAGTTACGGCAATGAGCGGGCGATAGATGTGTCAGCCGGAGTATCCGGGCCGGTTATTAAAGATACATTGCTGTACCGTTTATCGGGTAGTTATAAAAAAGATGATGGACGCATCGACAATGTTTTTCTGAATACCAGCAATGACTTTATTGATCACGACTATGCTGTTCGCGGTCGTTTGCAGTGGCATGCAACTGAGGCTCTGGCGTTTGATCTCAGGGCATCGCACCGAGACTTTGAAGCAGGCAGTCAATACGATACTCCTGTCTTTAGCGGTAACCCTAATGTCTTCGATAACCCGGAGTCGAATATTCGTGGTGCCACCACCGGGGACGCCACCGAACTGACACTTAAATTTGATGCCAACCTGGATTTCGCGACGCTCACCGGGATAACCGGCTATACAGAACTCACAGAAGTCAATCGCGGGGACTTGGATTTTCGCAATCCGGTAAACAGCCCCGGAGGTTTTTTGGGGCTTGGTATTCAAGTCGGGCAGGGGCAGGACCTGAAGGTTGAAATGCTCAGCCAGGAACTGCGGCTGGTGTCACCTGAAGATAATGCATTTCGCTGGATTGCCGGTACTTACGCTATTCAGACAGATCGAAGCCTGAGAACCAGAGGGTTTATCGATGCGGATAGTAGCTTCGATCAAATAAATAATCCTGTGTTAATCCTGATTGATCGCGCTGAAGACAATGACAATAAAGCCTATGCCTTTTTTGCACAGCTCGATTATGACATCGGCGACCAGTTAACTGTCTCCGCTGCGCTTAGATACGATAAAGATGAGCGCGAGCAGCTTGATTTGAATACGGGTGCTGTACGCACCGCTGAGTATGACGATGTTCAGCCAAAGCTGACGCTCACCTATGATATTGACGACGATAAATTGGCCTACGCAACCTACAGTACCGGTTTCAGGTCAGGCGGTATTAATGCGCCTGGTTTGCCTGTTTTTGGGGACGAGACTCTGGATAACTTTGAAGTGGGTTTCAAAACTGTCTGGTTAAACCGCCGGTTGATCGTGAACGGCGCCGCTTATTTATCGCAAGTCGATGGTTTTCAGTTTTTCTTTGTTCGCGTTGCCGATGCCGCGCAAATCATCAATAACATTGAGGAGGTTGATATCTTCGGTGTTGAACTTGAAGTACAGGCTCTGTTGGCGCCAGGTTTGGAGCTGTCGGCCAGCGTGGGAACGACTGACAGCGATATCGAGAAAATTTCTGCCCTGCCCGGCAATGAAGGCAATCACGCACCCAAAACCACCAGGGTTTCGTCCAATATTGCGCTGCAATATCGAGCCCCTGTTGGCGGTGGCCTGGAAGGAATTATTCGCGCAGATTACGAGTATCGCGGTCGCAAATACTGGCAAGTTGACAACGCCGATAGCCAGGACCCTTTAAGCCTGCTCAATCTTCGAGCGGGTGTTGAAACGGATACCTGGGGGGTGTTCCTTTGGGGCAAAAACCTGACTGATGAAGACTATTTTACCGACTTTAATCCCACTGAATTTTCCGGTCTGGATGTCGATATCGGTTACCTGGGGCAACCGCGAACCTACGGCATCGAAGGCCGTTTAAAGTTCTAGCAGGCTGTTGGAACTGGCGCTGTTCTACCGCTGGTAGCGTTCAAGTCCGGCAGACCCCTGGTTGCGCCGTTGGCATTCGGCTGGCTGGCAGATTCTGGTCACCTGTCCAGCCTGTTCAATCAATGGTTGAGAACTTTATTATGAGTCGTTTGGTCTTTACCAATGCGTCAGTATTCAATGGCTGTGATGGTCAGTTACAGCGCAACCTGAATATCTCAGTTGCCGATGGCCTTATCGACAGTGTCGCGGCAGCGCCTGTTCCTGTGCGGGATGGCGAGGTGCGTATTGACCTGCAAGGCAAAACATTGATGCCAGGGTTGATCGATGCGCATTTTCACTGCAACAGCCCCAGTTTTAATATTGCCTCTGTCGACAAGATGCACAGCTCTTATCTGGCCCAGTTTGCCCGTCAATATCTTGAAGATAGTCTATTGCGGGGTTTTACAACGGTCAGAGATGCTGGTGGTGCCGACAGAGGCCTGGTGCAGGGCATTGAATCCGGTTTGATCAAAGGGCCCAGGGTGTTGATTTCGGGCAGGGCTCTTTCCCAGACGGGCGGCCACGGCGATATGCGTCCCGGTGATGAGCAGCAGCTCTGTGGCTGCGGTTATCGGGGCTCTTTGTCGGCTGTGGTTGACGGGGCTGATCAGATGCGCAAAGCCGTGCGTGAGCAGTTGCGGCAAGGTGCCCATCAAATCAAAATATTCGTCTCGGGAGGCGTGTTATCACCGACTGACCCCATCTGGATGAACCAGTTTTGTGATGATGAAATCCGTGCTGCGGTGGAGGAAGCGGCGACCAGGCGAACCTACGTTATGGCCCATGCCCATACCGCAGAAGCTGTTTATCGATGTGCGAAAAACGGGGTGCGCTCTATCGAACACGGTACCCTGACAGATCCAAAAACAGCCGAATTTGTCGCCGAAAAAGGCGCCTTTGTAGTGCCGACACTCACCGTTATTGATGGCTTGCTCAATGGCCCTGTGGAATTACCTAAAGCGGCTCAAGAGAAACTTAAAAGCGTATCCGACCAGGCATTTCAAGCGGTGGAATACTGCCAGGCAGCGGGCGTTAAACTGGGTTTGGGAACGGACCTTTTTGGCGAGCTGCACGGCATGGAAGCGCAGGAGCTGGTTTTGCGGGGCCAGATTTCCGGGGCTGTTGAGGCCCTGCGGTCGGCGACATCTGTCAACGCCGAGCTGATCAATATGAAAGACCAACTGGGTGTTATTAAGGCCGGTGCTATTGCTGACCTGATCGTGGTTGACGGCGACCCGCTTGGCGATATTAATGTATTGACGCAACCAACCGAGAAGATGCCGTTCATTATGCAGGCGGGTGCCATCGTCAAAAACACACTGGGTTCTAACAAACCACAACAAGCGGACAAAGTATGAGTCAGGCACAGGCAATCAGACTGGGCATCGACGTGGGTGGTACCAACACGGATGCCGTCCTGATGACGGGCCATCAGGTTATTGGTGCGGTAAAACGCGCAACAACCAAAGATGTAGGCTCAGGTGTTGTCGACGCCGTGTCAGCACTGCTGGATGACACCGGGATTCGCTCATCGGATATCAGCCAGGTTATGGTGGGTACCACCCAGTTCATCAACGCATTCTTGCAGCGTAAAAATTTGCAGGAAATCGCCATTATCAGAATTGCGTTACCAAAGACGGATGGCATTCTCCCGATGGTCGCCTGGCCAGAAGATTTGACGCCTATTCTGGGTTCCAACATCTACCTGGTTGGCGGCGGGGCTTACTACACTGGCCAGGAATACGCTGAACTCGACGAAAGCGCCCTTATTGAAATTGGCAGAGAGCTATCTGAAAAAGGAATTTCGTCGATGGCCATCTCCACCAGCTTTGCGACTATTCGGCCTGACATAGAAGAAAGGGCCGCTGACATTATTCGCAGATTCTGTCCTGACACAGCCATTACGCTGTCCTCTCAGTTGGGCGGCATTGGCCTGATTGATCGGGAAAATGCGGCCATTGTGAATGCCTCCCTGATTCAATTTGCCCACCGGGTTGTAGAGGCCATGGCCGAGGCATTTGCGAGCTTGCAGATACACTGCCCATTTCTGATCAGCCAGAACGATGGCACTTTAATAACAGGTGAAGACGCGAAACGCTTGCCTATTGTCACCTGTGCCGCAGGCCCTACCAACAGCATTCGCGGCGCGGCCTTTCTGACAGGGCTGGAAAAAGCCATTGTTGTCGATATTGGCGGAACGACCACAGACATCGGCTTCTTGTCGCGGGGTTTTCCCCGCGAAACAACGGCGGCAAATTACATCGGCGGCGTGCGCACCAATTTTAGAATGCCCGATGTTCTCTCTATCGCCCTGGGTGGCGGGACTATTATCCGAAACACAGGCGCTGGTATCCGGAACACAGGCGCCGGTCTGACAATCGGTCCCGATTCAGTGGGTTATCAATTGCTGGAAAAAGGCTTGGTGTTTGGTGGCAATACCCTGACGACAACGGATATTGCTGTGCGCTCAGGCGCTGTTGCATTGGGTGACTCGGCAAAGGTTGCGCATATTTCAGATGAATTAACGGCCAGAGTGGTGGAGCTGATTCACGAGCGAATCGACGACGCCGTGGATCAAATGCGCACCAGTAGCGAGGCGGTTCCCGTGATTCTGGTTGGCGGCGGCAGCATCCTCCAGTCGCGCCCTTTGAAAGGCGCCTCTGAGGTGCATCGGCCTGACTATGCAGGTGTAGCCAATGCCGTGGGTGCGGCAATTGCCCAGGTTAGCGGACGGGTTGACAAGCTCTATGATGTCGCCGCCTTTGGCAGAGATGCAGCGCTGGCTCAGGCAAAAGAAGACGCGACTCATGCGGCGGTAACAGCAGGCGCGGACCCGGCCACAATTGAGATTATTGATGTGATAGAACTGCCTATGACGCATATGCAAACGGGTTCGGTGCAAATGATTGTACGCGCCGTTGGTGATTTATTGGTGAGTCACTGAAAGGCATGGATCAACAGACCCCTGGACAGCCAGAGACGATTGACAAGTGAAAACAATTACCACAGTACAAGACGTGAAAGACATGGCCAGAGGGGCAGTATTTTTGGGCTCTGGCGGCGGTGGTGACCCCTACGTCGGAGAGCTTTTATTGCAACAGCAACTGAGCGAAGGAAAATTTCCGACCATCGTGCACGCCTCGGAGCTGGGCGATGATGACTTTGTTATCTCTATTGCGGGCATCGGCGCACCCACGGTACTGCTGGAATATCTGGTCAGTGAGAAAACGCTGCTGAGACTGCTGGAGCTGGTGGCAGAAAACTACGGTAAAAAACCGACGGCACTGATCAGCGCAGAAATGGGTGGCGTAAATTCCATCTTTCCACTGGCGCTGGCCGCCAAAGCAGGCTTGCCAGTAGTTGATGCCGACGGGATGGGGCGGGCCTTTCCACATTTGGAAATGACATCATTCAGTGTTTACGGGTGCCTGGGTTCGCCGGCTATTTTGATCGATGAGTTTGGCAATGAAGTTATCATCAAGACACCCAGTGACCGTCTTTTGGAAGACATGTGCCGGGCAGTGACCACCACCATGGGAGCCATGGTGATGAGTGCCATTTATCCGATGACAGGTGCTCAGGTAAAAGCAGTCGCCGTGCAGGATACCATTACCCAAACCCTTGAAATAGGGCGCTGTATCCGTGAAGGCAGGGAGAGCGACGACACCTTTGCCGCGTTAATGGACTACCTGAATGACCCTGCCAACCAGCGCTATGGCAAGGTTTTGTTTGAAGGCAAAATTGCGGACATTACCCATGAAACCCGCGACGGCTGGCATTTTGGTAAAGCCGTTATTGCCGCGTTGGACAACTCAAATGACCGTGTTGAAGTCGATATTCAAAATGAATATCTGGTGGTGCGCAAGGGAGGCAGCGGCGAAACGCTGGCCATTGCGCCTGATCTGATCTGTATTTTAGACCGGGAAAATGCCGAGCCTTTGACCGCTGAAATGCTGGCCTACGGGCTTCGAGTAAAAGTGATAGGCTACAGCGCTGCACCGATTATGCGCCGGCCGGAATGCCTGGAAGTGTTTGGCCCCCGCATCTTTGGTTACGATGAAGACTTTATACCAGTTGAAGATATTGAGAGCCCCTGGCCCCACCGCGGGTAAACCCTGGTTTGCTTCAGCCCCAAACCTCACGGGTGTCATGGTTCAGATACCTATGAGACTTTTGGACGATTGTTATTGTACCTGTGGAGTGGTGGGTAAGTCGTAGACTTACCCACCACTCCACAGGTCATGATCCCCGGATTGCCAAGAACCTGGCAGCTTGTGAGTGATTAAATCCATACAGGAGACGACCCGATGCAGATCAAAAGCCTGCGCATCAAGCCATACCGAAGCTGGCCGATTTGTCTCACAGGTACTGAACCCGGACATTAGCTTGATGATCAAATTATGAGGAATTATAGTCCGTCTATGTATATGGATTACAGGGAAGGTCTATTCCTATTAGTAACAAGTTAAGTGTAAGGAGTAATATGGAACGTAATCCAGATGATGATTGGTTCGATAAAATAATGGTTTTTTTATCAAATCATATTTCAGAAATTACTGAAGAGTGGTTCAAGTTACTTGAGTGGTTGCTTGTATTAAGTGCATTTGCATTTATCGCTAAGCAATCTAGTGAGAAGATAATTCTTATAATATCTAACTTTTCAATTTTGCTTCTCTGGCTTTATTGCTTGATTGGATATCAAGCTAAATTTCATAATTGGCTCTATTCGAGAACATCTCAAAAAGAGATTGAGGAACACCCTTCTAAGTTACACTTTTTTAAATGGGCACCTCTTTCAATACTAGCTACGCTAATAGCCGGCATAGTTCATTCCCTAGCTATTGCTTTTTCAAATGAATTGGTGGCAATAGTCAATGGCTAAAAAACAGAGCTGGCCCCAGAAATCTGAACAGCGCTGTAAGTGGATTCCCTGCCTGACTTAGGGCATCGTATTGCCCGTACTCAGGAGAATCGACATGGCCAGAAGACCTCGCCGTAATCACTCACCCCAGTTCAAGGCCAAAGTGGCTCTGGATGCCGTCAAAGGCGAACAGACGGCAGCGGAGCTGTCCCAGCGCTTCGATGTACACCCCAACCAGATTACCCAGTGGAAGACGCAGTTGTTGGAGCGCTCTGCCGATGTATTTGGCGGTGGGGAGTCCAAGGAGCCTCGGGTGGATGTGAAGACACTCCATGCCAAAATTGGAGAGCTGACGCTGGAAAATGATTTTTTAGAAGGCGCGCTCAACAAGGCGGGATTGCTGAGCGAAAAACGATGATCGACCGCAACCACACACTGCCGATCAGTCGGCAGGCCAAACTGCTGGATATCAGTCGAGGCACTGTGTACTACCCGCCCAAACCAGTCAGTCCTCGCAATCAGATGTTGATGAATCGGATTGACCGTCTGCACTTGGAGCTGCCGTTCGCCGGTGCCCGGATGCTACGGGATCTACTGCGCCAAGAAGGCCACAAGGTGGGCCGCTCGAAAGTCGCCAGGCTTATGAGGGTCATGAGCATTGAAGCGCTGTATCGCAAGCCCAAGACCACACGGCGACACCCAGGGCACAAAGTCTATCCGTACCTGCTGCGTAATCTGGCGGTGACTCGATACAACCAGGCGTGGGCGATGGACATCACGTACATTCCGATGGCTCGTGGATTTGTCTACCTGGCAGCCGTCGTGGATTGGTATTCTCGGCGAGTCTTATCCTGGAAGGTCTCCACCACCATGGATGTGTACTTCTGTCTGGAGGCGGTGGAGGAAGCCATGGAGCACCATGGCAAGCCGGAGATTATGAATACCGACCAGGGCAGCCAGTTCACCAGCCAGGCCTTCACCGGTCTGCTGAAGGAAAATGGTATCCAGATCAGCATGGATGGCAAAGGCGCCTGGCGGGACAATGTGTTTGTTGAACGCCTATGGCGATCGCTGAAGTACGAGGAAGTCTACCTGCATGCGTATGACACGGTCTCGGCGGCCAAGGCAGGACTGGATCGCTACTTTCGGTTCTACAACAACCGGCGACCTCACAGCAGTCTTGACCGACAAACACCGGATCAGTTTTACTATGAATCGCTGCCACTACCCATGGCAGCTTAAACCCAGTGCAGGCATACACTTATAGAATTGGGATTGCTGTTCAAATAACCGGGGCCACCTCTATTACCTGGATTGTTGCAACGGTTAATTTGTTATAAAACTCACCGAAGGATCTATCGTAGGCAAGATCGTAAACTTCTGCCCATGAAGAATGCGGATTGCAGTTCACAGGCACAGTACATTTCTCCGTGGGAAATAGCCGATAACCCGATTCTCCATTATCTGGTTGCCAATAATTCCTGACGTACCCGCTATCATGAGCGTTGCACCGAGCAAGTCCGGAAGTGTGCCGCAGCGGAGTGTGAAGGCACAGTCGCCCAGTCCAACTTGAACCTGGTGTGTGTCGGTCTGGAACTGGCCGATACCAGGATAGAAATCAGTAAAGGCGGCAGCAGATGGAAAGTCAGTGATGGTGTCCTCTTGGAAATAAGAAATCTGTGCACCTGTATCGAAGAACATCCGATAATCGCTACTGGCAATTCTCGCTGTGAGAATCGGAATGCCCATGGACTCAGATAGGGGTAATGTCCTGCCAGTATGTTCCAAATCGCCTGTTGAAATGGTAACCGTACCGCTGGAAGCGTCAAGAAGATGATCAAACTTGCCGAGAATATCCGTACCAATAAGTCCGCGACATTCGACTCCGATGAACTGTGAAAGCGTTGAGGCTGACTGTCCCATGTAGCCATTACTCAATCGGTGGCACTGAGCATCAAGAGTAATTTCATTTGACTCGCCAAAGCTTTCCGGCGCACCTGTGTCAAATAACCACAGCCACCCGTCAATCTCAACGAATAGATGCCCGTCTCTGAAGACAATTGGTAGTGTGGTCATGAATTATTTCTCTGCCGTTAGATCGGAGCGCCTGCGGAGCGAGCGATCCGGTCTAACGCCAAGCTTATCGGCGGAGTAATGATGGCTGCCTCGTTCACGGGAGTCATGGACATGGCCGGGCGTGATACCTTGACGATGAATAAAACCCTCTTCATCGACCCCGCTGTGTACGGAAAAACCATGGGTCGATTTCTGGCGTCCCCGGCTGTCCTGTTTAACATGCCAGCCTCCATCAGGGTCGCGTTTAGGCTGACCGTCCTTCCCCTTGCCTGACCCGGACTGCGCCGCTTCAATGGGGGTGGCATCAATGATGTTGATCCGCCCTTCGCTCATGATGATGTTCTTCGCCTCTAGTTGGCACTTGATCTCGCCGAGCAGGCGACCCCAGACATCCTGCTCAACCAACTGCATGCGAAACCGCCCAAGCGTGGAGGCTTCCGGTACATCACCATCGAGTTCAAGGCGACAAAACTTCCGCAACAGCCAATCCCGATACAGGCTCTGTGCTCACTGCACATCCGAGAGTTGGTACCAGATGCCCAGCAACAAGCCGCGAAACAGGGTTAACAATGGATAGCTCGGCCGGCCCGTTTTAGAGGCGTAGATCGGCGATAAGATCACCTCGACCTCAGACCATTCAAGCAGAGCTTCTGTGTCGTTGAGACTGTGGAGTATGGGATGCTCAAGGTCTGCCCTTGAAACAAAGAGTGGGGTTGAGTAGAGACTGTTTTTTGCATGCGTCATTTTATCAAAATAACCAAGTGATTGCCGAGTTATGCTGAGGTCTCTTTAATGAGGTTGTGAAAATTGAAAAGGAGTCAGAAGCTGAAATATTTATTAGAGACAGGGCTTCAAATATCGCTGATATTATTAACTCCTTCTTCCAGTAAAAACTCAACAAATTGCTCCACGCGGACTCCGTAGCCGCCGTCTAACAAAGACAATCTGCGTAGGGTTCAGCTCCAGAATGGTCTTCGCCCCACTGAGCAATACTGGTTGCCGCGGTCCGACTGAGCGATCACTGGTGGGAAGGTAGAAGGCCTGGATGGTGGCGGCCGAATCGGCGTTCTCACCTGGGCTGCCATTGAACCATTGAACCATTGAACCATTGAACCATTGAACCATTGAACCATTGAACCATTGAACCATTTTAGATCAAAAAAACTGGGAAGTTCCCTGCAGCATAAAAAACAGTGTAAAAATCACAGCGTAGACACCAGTAATAATCATATTTTGCTTTTGCTTGTCCATATTCAAAAAACCCACTGGGGTAGACTCATGGCTAAGGTATGTCGGCTATCTGAAGGCAAACTTAATAATTTCAAGGCCTGCATTAACAAACTGTAATCTGGTAAAAGTGCCATTTTGACCAGGCCTGACTCGAAAACCGGTTGGACAAGTGCCCAGTGCCTAACTAGTGCCCATCCATAAATGGGTGTTTTTTGACAAAACACCCTGTTTTAATCTTTCCGATCCGGTTCATACTTCTCCGGGCTTCGTAGCGGTCATGAACTGAGGTGAATTGTCACTTCATGGCCTTTTATCCTGAATTTTTGTCGCAGGTCTCCCCTGCACTGCCCGTAAGCGTACAGATATTTCTCAGCCGGTACTACCGCTTAGCTTAGCCGGAGTCGATCCTCGCCAAGCGCATCAGGTTGTAGCTCAGAACCGACGACCAGACATAAGCTTTAAAGCCGGCAAGTCCTTTCCAATTGGCTTTTTTTGCACCAAATGCTCTTTTTAGTTCTGAAATATTCCCTTCGATGCCCGCCCGGAAATGGCGCAATCGAGTAAACGTTTTCGATTTAACGCCCATGGCGTGAAGTGATAAACCGACCGGCTTATGAAAGGCCACACGCTTAACACCCAACCCCCTTCCTTTTACCACATTCTCCTGGCTGGCATAGCCACCGTCAGCCACCACTGAGTGCGGCAGACAGTCCAGCTTCGACTGGTGAAAATCCAGCGTCGGCATGAACAAGCTGGAGTCCGCCGGGTTCCCTTTTTCAATGCAGAGGTACGTGATGAATCCGCTTCTCTCACTGCTCAGATTTATCTTATGGCCATATTGAACGTCACGAAATCCTTTGACGATAATATCGGTGTGTGACTCGAATAAGCTCACGATTTTTTTTGAGGAATGGATGCTCTGCCCCTGGATGACGCGGCGCTCTGTTTGATTGATGACCCTCAGTGCCAAATCCCTGTACTGCTCTACCTGACTTACCCATTGCTTCTTTTTATCAGAGTCACAGGCACCCACTTCTACGGCTTCCAATCCCCGGTCAACTTGCTTCAGGACAATTCTTAGAATCTGCAACAACCTTGGATAAAGTGCTTTTTTTCTAGCCTTTTTCGCATTAAAAATCTGAAATGCCAGCGACTTCGAGGCTTTGCGCTGGTCCGTAAAGCAAATTTTTACCCCTGTGATATTTTTGCTTTTCATCAACAGGCGGCTGAGCACTCGAACACCATCATTCAGGAGTTGACTGTCACTGGGTGGCGCAATATTACTGGCGACAACCGTGCTATCGATGCGTAATTTTTCCATTGATAGTATGCCTGCTTTAAGCCAACTGACAGAGAGGGTCTCATGCACTTTTTCCAGCGTTTCTGGCCTGATACTCCGTATAGTTGACTGTAGCCCAGATCGACTGGGCATTGTTGTGGCAGACAGCCGGGCAAACGTACGGTAGGTCATCGAGTCTGACAAATGAAACGCCAATTGCTCGTAGTTGACGCGCAACTGCTGCTTCAGGAGCAAGCATCGAAAAACATTTTCAACGGTTAAACCTGTTCGACCTACCTTGGCTACTGACGCATCAATGAGATCATCGGCGACCAGGAGTAGTATTTCTGGATGTTGATCCAGTCGATTTGATAACGCCCGAAGCTGAGTTCCAAATTCGTGTTTTGAGTAGTTTTCAAATATACTTGCCTGAGCAATGCGGGTCTCTCGCATGCGGAATCCTCTTGGTTTTTTTGTTTTTTGTTCGTACCTTAAACTTAACAAATTCAAGAGGATTTTTTAATACCTTGCGAAAAATATTCCTTATATTTCAATGGATTGAAAGTTTATGGATGGGCACTAACTAATCTGTGTTTCCAGATCAAAATTCTATAAAACCCGACAGATGAGGCATTCAATGGGCAAGGTCTTTGAAAATAACGCGTCAACCATTGGCGGCACGCCTTTAGTTAGAATCAACCGCATCAGTGGCGGCAATATTCTGGCGAAGCTGGAGAGCCGAAATCCAGCCATGTCTGTAAAATGCCGAATTGGCGCCAGCATGGTAGCGGCGGCTGAAGCCGACGGCAGTCTTCAGCCGGGCATGACAATTGTTGAGCCCACCAGTGGCAACACCGGCATTGCCTTGGCATTTGTGGCGGCGGCCAAGGGCTATGACTGCACTTTGGTCATGCCTCATACCATGAGCCTGGAACGTCGCAAACTCATCGTCGCCCTGGGTGCCAACATAGAGCTGACAGACGGTGCCAAGGGCATGGGTGCTGCAATTGCGCGCGCCGAAGAAATTATCGCCTCAGACCCTGCCGAGCATTTTGGCCCCAGACAATTCGAAAATCCTGCTAACCCGGCAGTACACGAGCAAACTACCGGGCCGGAGATATGGAACGATACGGGCGGTGAAATAGACATTCTGGTATGCGGCGTTGGCACTGGCGGCACGTTAACCGGTATCTCACGCTATATCAAAAACACCCAGGGCAAAGCCATTCTGAGCGTGGCCGTCGAGCCTGACACCACCACGATCATCGCCTCGGCAAAAGCAGGGCTGGAGCACAGCCATGCACCGCACAAGATTCAGGGCATTGGCGCGGGCTTTCTGCCAGACAATCTCGATTTGGACATGGTGGATCAGGTTGAACAAGTCAGCAGTGACGAGGCAATGGAGTGGGCCCACAAACTGATGCAAGAGGAGGGCATTCTCGCTGGCATCTCCTGCGGCGCGGCAATGGCGGTTGCTGACCGCCTGTCAAAACAGCCGGAGCATGCAGGCAAAACCATTGTCGCCATCATGCCTGATTCCGGAGAACGCTATCTTACCGCACCCCTGTTTGAAGGCCGCTTCTCAGAGAACGAGAACGTACAGGCTATCAGCTAAATTCAAACGGACCTCAAGGCACCTGGGTAACCAGGCTCTTGCAATTTCTGTTTCACCTCAGGCCAGCCATTTTGCGTCACACTGAAATACTCCAAATCCCTGACATAACCAGCAGAACGCCCAGAACATAGTAGGCTGCGCCCTGGCTGGGTCTCGCTTCGCTCACCAGAGTGTCTCCCAACAGTCGGCCTTTATTATCAAACCCAAAACTCACCAAATCCAGTTCTTGCAGTTATATCGGTATGCAAAGATAATAATATGCTTTAGTTACTATATGTAATCTATATCAGATACACATGAAGCATCAACTCGACAATCACCCTGGCATATTGCTGCACGATATCACTCGCCTGACTCGGCAGGTGTTTGGATTCCGCATTCGCGACCTGGGCCTGACCGAATCTCAATGGCGGGTATTAGGCAGTGTCAGCAAGTACTCTCGTATTAGTCAGAATCAGCTAGCTATCCTGTTAGGCATAGGCCCGGCGCCTCTGGGCAAACTTGTCGACCGTCTTGAAGAGGAGCAGCTACTTGAGCGCTGCCCTCATCCAATAGACCGGCGCAGCAAGTTGCTGAGTGTCACGCGCAAGGGCAAACCTCTAACAAGGACAATGAAACAGCGTTTCCAGAAGCTGCAAAAACTGGTTTTGCAAGAGCTTAATGCGAAAGCCATTCAAGACTTGGAGTGCAATCTAATGCGTCTGTACACCAAGTTATCGCCACAAAATCCTCGCGACTTCCTGCCAGAGGGCGAGCCACTCATGTTGATGCACTTGATCACCGTTATTAGTCGGCTCAATAGTCGTCGCTTCGACATGCAGCTCAGACAATTGGGATTTACCCGCAGCTTATGGCTGGTACTCGTCGCAATTTCAAAAGAGGAGGGTATACAGCAGAGCCAGTTGGCCAGGCAACTCAATATGAATAAGGCACCCTTGGGCAGCCTGATCGACGAGCTGGAAAGCAGCGGCTGGGTTAATCGTGAAAGCCACCCCCAGGACCGCCGGGCACATTCATTGCAGTTGAGCAATCGCTGCAAGCAGCAACTCAAATCACTGGCCCTGGAGTTTGAAGATCTGCATCAACACGCGCTGGAAGACGTCAGCACGCAGCAGCAAATACATTTAAGTAATTCGCTACAGGCCATTCGCGGTCAACTCAAAAAACTGGCGGGCCTGCAAAAGAGCTTTTCGATGGAGAAGTCAACATGAACGATACCAGCAATCAGGAAGAACCTGCTTCCAAAACCAGCACTAAAAAATGGCTGGCCCCCGGCTTGATAGTTGCGGTCCTGGCGCTGGGCTACTGGATATTTTTGCGCAGCACACATGTGTATAGCGATGACGCACGCATTTCATCTGACCTTGTTGTTATTAGCAGTAAAGTTGCAGGTCGCATTGACCAAGTCGCTGTCAAAGAGGGTTCGGTACTCAAGCAACACGACATGATCGTCCAACTGGACAGTCGGGATACACAATTACGCCTCGACGAGTTAGGCGCTGAGCTGAGTGCCACCGAGGCCAATATCGCTCAATCTGAAGCAGAGCTGACCATGGTCGAACGCCAAACCAATGGAGCTCTGCAAGCCGCCCGGTCACAACTGGCTGCTGCACAGGCCAACCTGGCATCGAGCCAGTCAGATTTGGCATTAAAGCAATTGGAATGGGAGAGGTCTCAGTCTCTCCGGGAGCGAGGCATCCTCTCACAGCAAGACTGGGAGCATGCTCGCAGCGCTTTTCAGGTTGCAGAACAAAATCAAATCAGAGCGCGGGCCCAGGTTGCCTCCGCCGACGCCAAACGGGTAGAGGCAAACGCCAATCGGGACCGAATGGCGGTGCTGCAACAGCAACAGGTTCGACTCAGACACTTTCGCGAGCAGGTGAGGCTACAGCAGGCGCGTCAGCAGGTCGCATTAGAAGATCGACACATAGGCTCCCCGCTAGATGGCGTTGTCGACCAGACCTTTGTCAAAAACGGCGAATATGTGATGCCTGGGCAGAGGATTGCCCTGGTACACAATCCCGACGACGTCTGGGTAAAAACAAATATCAAGGAAACGGAAATACGACACCTGAAATTGGGGCAATCGGTTGAGGTCACTGTTGACGCATACCCTGATCGCACATTCCAGGGAGAAGTTGTTCGGATAGGCAACGCGGCCACTAGTCAGTTTTCACTGCTGCCAAGCGCAAATCCAAGTGGCAACTTCACCAAGGTCACGCAGCGATTGCCAGTAAAAATAGCCGTCCAGCAGGAAGATCAGTTGTTAAAGCCCGGCATGATGGTGGAGATCGCGATTGACATCCAGTGAGCTCGAGAACTATCTGGAGCAAATAAACGCGAGTGAGGGAATAAAGTCGCGCTACCGACGCTTTGGCATTCACTATGGCTGGATGGTTATGGGGGTCGTGGTAATGGCCAATGTTGCGGCGTTGATGTCCAGCACCATCATCAATGTGGCAATCCCTGACATCATGGGCACCTTTGGCATTGGCCAGGACAAAGCGCAATGGCTATCAACCGCATTTCTCGCCGCATCCACAGTGACCATGCTTCTCAACGCCTGGCTGATACAAGCATTCGGAGTGCGTCTAACAGTTCTACTGGCGATGGTCACATTTACAGCAGGCTCAATTTTGGGCGGCATCAGCCCAAACACCGATATGTTGATCGTCGCTCGCATCATGCAAGGGGCCGCAGCAGGGGTAATCACTCCCATGAGTATGTCACTGGTGTTTCAGCTATTCCCTCCTGGGCGCCAAGGCACCGTGCTGGGGCTGACATCCATTGGCGTCATCCTTGCGCCAGCAGTCGGGCCTGCATTAGGTGGTTACCTTATCGATGCCTTCAACTGGCGGTACGTCTACTTCATGGTTATCCCGTTTTCCATTCTGGTGCTTCCCGCCGCAATGCTATTGCTGCCCGACCGCGAAAAAGACACGACTACGCCCAGGCTCGACTGGTTGGGACTGTTATTAGTCAGCCTGGCAATTTGCGCGCTGCTTATCGCGCTCAGCAATGGCCTTCGCGAAGGCTGGAGTTCAAATTTTATTCTGGGCTGGTTTGCCACGGCGCTGCTCAGTGCGGTGGCCTTCGTATTTTGGGAGCTGCGCTGCCCACAACCACTGCTGGATCTGCGAGTCTTCAACTACTTCAAATTCACAATCATCGCCATTCTAGCGGTGATATTTGGCGCAGGACTATACGGGTCGCTGTATTTAATCCCCCTGTTTCTTCAGTTAGCCCAAGGCATGAGCGCCAGCGATACTGGCCTAATGATGCTACTGCCAGCGTTTCTTATGGGTGCCATGTTTCCGGTATCAGGCCGATTGGCCGACAAGATTGACCAAAGATTGTTACTGGCCTCAGGATTTATTATCCTTGCCTATTCCTGCATTCTTATGGCCGATGCAGACCCCGATACCAGTTGGTGGACTTTCGCAGGCTGGCTGATTGTCAGCCGCATCGGCATAGGCATTATGGCACCCTCTATAAACCTTGCAGCAGTACAGGGACTGCCCATGAATTATCTACAGCAAGGTGCCGGAGTTGCCAACTTTATGCGCCAGGTTGGAGGCGCCTTCGGTGTTAATGCCGCATCCGTCCTCCTCGATTACCGCAGCAATTTTCACCGTGATGCCCTAATGGCCACGCAGACATTTTCAAACGGTGATACATTCGCGTTGATGGCAAACTTGAATCAGTCCTTAACCGGGCTTGGCTTAACCTTCTGGGACGCTCAAACGGTAAGCTATGGTGTGCTGGCAAGAATGGTGTCGCAACAAGCTAGCGTGCTGGGCTTCCAGGATAGCTTTCTTGTTTTCGCTGTAGTCTTCCTGATGACCCTGATACCCATTGGTATGTTGCGCAAAAAACACATGCGTAACATGCACTGAACAAGGAGAATGAAATGTCCGTGGTATTGATTACTGGCTGTAGCACTGGTATTGGCCAGGAGGCGGCTTTGGATTTAGCGACCCGAGGTCACAAGGTATACGCAACCTGTCGCAATCCCTCTGGTGCAGATGAGCTGAATCGACGCATCAGCGACGCCAGCGTCTCCGTCGAAGTCGTCGCACTGGATTTGCTCAATCCAGAATCTGTCAATGCCTGCATTCAAAGTGTGATGAAAAAAGAAAACCGGATCGACGCACTGGTCAGCAATGCCGGAGTGGGCGGTGGGCGCGCCATGGAAGAAACACCCCTGGAGGAAGTTAGAGAAGTCTACGAGACGAATGTTTTTGGCGCGCTGGGTGTCATGCAAGCGGTAATACCAATTCTTCGCAAGCAGGGCTCGGGACGGCTGGTAAACGTTACCTCATTGGCCGCAGTAAACGTGTTTGGCTGCCACGGCACCTATTCATCGTCAAAGGCTGCAATGGAAGCCATTTGTATTGCACTGTCACAGGAGCTGGCACCATTTGAAATAAAAGTCTCACTGATAGAACCCGGTTGCATCCTGACGCCTATGTGGAGCAAAGGGACTATGCCATCCGAGGACAGCGCCTATGGCGAATCCTTTGGACGATTAATGAAATTCGGCGAATTCGGACTCGGTCGTGCAGCAACAAGCATGGACTGCGCAGTGGCGATTGCCGCTGCCATTGAAGCCGACGCTCCTCAATTTCGCTATCCCGTCGGCCCAGACGCAGAAGATTTCTTCAGTGCTTACCGGGCACTCAATGACGATGAAGAATGGCGTCGAATCGCCAGTCTCGACAATAAAGCCTATGCAGACAAAATGGCCGAGCTTATGGGCGTGGATTACTACGCCCAGGAGTCTGTCGGGCTTAACCGTTAGTAGCAAGGCAAGCGCGACTCGGACATGCACCAGACCCGCAAAGGCAACCCCTGGTCCTCTGGTATGAAAATGCATATTGATGTAGATGACACCTCTGGCGTGATCCACAGTATGGAGACCACGCCAGCCAATGCGCATGGCATGGCTCAGACGGGGAATCTGCCGCACAATAATCCGGTTCAGTCACCCGTTGTTCCAACAAACCTTCCCAAATACCCTTGTCGCGCCAGCGGCAAAAACGTCGATGTGTATTTTTCCAGTCACCCTAATCGGGTGGCAAATCTCGCCAGGGCTCGCCCGTGCGAAGAATCCAGAAAATGGCATTGATGAAAAGGCGATTATCCGTTGCTACACCTCCCCAGCTACCGACTCGGCCTGGCAAATGCGGTTCCAATAAAGACCAAATATGATCAGAAATATCGTGACGCCTGTGAGCAATTTGCATATGAGAACTCCCTAAAACAGAACAATACTATTATCACTCAATCTTATGACGACACTATCTAGGGTCGGACACAATTTTTTACCGCAAGATATTGAAGTGAATCCATCCGTGAAATACAGCATTGAGAAGAACCCGGAAGGTCGGGCGGAGATGCTAATCCCAGTAATAGTGCCTACAGAGCAGGTAACAATTTCTTATCTTTATTTCCCACCTGTCACTTGGAATCAGGTAAATTCATATACTAAATCAGATGATGGATTTGCAAAAATCATCGACGTAATTTATACACCCCAACCACCTAGGCTCATTTTGACTACTGCCTGGATACTGATACTTGTTGGTGCAAGTTTTACAATCTACTGGCTTGTAAAATAGATTTGATCAATCAACGCATACAACCGAATATAAAAGGTCTCTAATGAACTACATCACTGCCCTGCTATTAGCACTTGTTGCCGCCACCGCCTATGCCAATGTGCAGACGGTCGATAATTTCGTTCTGCTCGACCATCGCGGCCAGGCTCACGAGCTTTATTACCAGAGCGATGCCAAAGCCGTGGTAATCATCGCGCACGGCAGTGACTGCGATGCAGTACAGGCTCAGGCCAGTGACTATCAAGCACTGCAAACCGATTACGCTGTTCAGGGTGTGCGCATCCTGATGATTAATTCAAATGCGGACGAGGGGCGAGACCAGATCGCCGCGAGTGCCCGCAAGTTTGGCCTGGACATTCCAATACTGCATGACAGCGCACAAATTATCGGCCAGTCTCTGGAAATTGGCGGTACCGCAGAAGTCATTGTGCTCGATCCGCGCAACTGGCAGATCGTTTACCGGGGGCCGCTCAGCAATCAGCATGGTCAGCCGATAGTCCGCTTCACCCTCGATCAATTAGTCGCGGGAGAACAACCGGGCTACAGCCGCGAGGTCGTCAAACAATCTTGTGCTATCAACTATAGCGAGAGCGACCCGCTGGTAAGCTACAGCAAAGACATCGCGCCCATCCTGCAAGACAATTGCATGGCCTGTCATATCGAAGGCGGTATTGGCCCCTGGGCCATGTCGGAGTATCGAATGGTACAGGGCTTTGCCCCAATGATGCGTGAAGCCATACGCACCAAGCGTATGCCGCCGTGGCACGCAGACCCAGAGGTGGGAGAATGGCATAATGCGGCAGCCATGTCAGATGAGGAAACTCGTATCCTGATCAACTGGATCGAGTCGGGAGCACCGCGTGGTGAAGGCCCCGACCCACTCGCAACATTCGAGCCACTTTCCACCGAGTGGCCGCTGGGCGAGCCTGATCTGATTCTTGAAATACCCGCCTTTGAAGTACCGGCGTCTGGTGTTGTTGACTACCAGTTCCCGGTAGTTGCAAACCCGCTTGATTACGAAGCCTGGATAGTCGCCGCTACAGTGTTGCCGGGCGATACCAAAGTCGTTCACCACGTATTGGTGGGCTCAGCCGATGAGGCACCAGGCTCAGACGAACCTGAAGAAAGCATCTTTGAAAATTACATCATGGGTTATGCCCCCGGCAACGAATCTTCTTTTATGCCTGAGGGTACTGGTGTCAGAGTACCTGTTGGCGGCGTTTACCAATTTCAGATGCACTACACGCCGGTCGGCAAAGCCTCCACGGATAACACGCGAGTCGGTTTGTATTTTGCCGGGGAGGGAGACATACCGGCTAACTTCCTGCGCCAGCATGTCGTGCTCAATCCGGCTTTAAAAATCCCGCCACAGAGCGAGGCTCACGAAGAAGCGGCCTACTTCGAGTTCTGGGACGACGCTATAATTCACTCATTGGTGCCCCATTCGCACTATCGGGGACGCAGCTCCACCTTTGCACTGATCTATCCCAACGGTGACACTGAGCTGGTTCTCTCTGTCCCCAATTACGACTTCAACTGGCAGCGTACATACCAGTTCACCGAACCCAAAAAAGTCCCCAGGGGAACCAGGATTGTACACCGCACCGTTTATGACAATTCGCCCAAAAACCCTGGTAATCCCGACCCTGATCGTGAGGTACCCTGGGGGTTACAGTCTCACGATGAAATGCTATATGGCTCTGTCAGCTATTCCTGGGCACACGAGCGCTCCGATGCGCCGTTGCACAGCAAGCTCTCGGAAGATGCTGCCCAGTGGATGGGTTTTTTGGATAGCGACATGGATGGCAAGGTACAAAAAGACGAAATGCCAGAAAAATTGCGCGCCTCCATCGGATGGAAATGGATATTTCTGGATCGAAATTTTGACGGTGGTCTAAACCTGGCAGAAATGGAACGGCTGTTATTGCGCCTGAGAGAGGGTTAAATAAACCAGGCTTGGCTTGCGCGACCGCGCCCCTTGGTACATATTGAGGCGCAACCAGAATAAAAAACCATAAGGATCATGCAATGGCAGGTGAAAACCCCTATGCCTCCTCCAAGTCTGCGTATTACACACTTGGTTTGCTCACCGTTGTTTACAGTTTTAATTTTATCGACCGCCAACTGCTCGCAATACTGCAAGAATCCATTAAGGCAGACCTGAGTTTATCCGACAGCCAATTAGGTTTGTTAACAGGCTTTGCCTTTGCCGTGTTCTATGTCATGGTCGGGATACCCATCGCCCGCTGGGCCGACAATTCAAACAGACGCAACATCATTGCCTTGGCTCTCTTTCTCTGGAGCTTTATGACTGCGCTCAGCGGCATGGTGCAAAACTATATCCAGTTGCTGTTAGCGCGCATCGGCGTAGGTGTCGGAGAAGCCGGTGGCAGCCCCCCTTCTCACTCAATCATCTCTGATATTTTCCCGGCAGAAAAACGGGCCAGCGCACTGGGCTTTTACTCCACTGGGGTCAACTTCGGCATCCTGTTTGGCTTCTTGTTCGGTGGCTGGCTCAATGAATTTTTCGGCTGGCGAGTCGCTTTCTTTGTTGTGGGCGTACCCGGCATTTTTCTGGCCGTATTAGTTCGCTATACCATGCAGGAGCCAATGCGCGGGCAGGCTGAGCGGCGCACTGTTTCTGATAAACCCGTTGCAACCAAACAAATTGTCAAACTGCTGTGGAGCCGCATAACGTTTCGTCATATGGCTCTCGGCGCTGCGCTCAACGCATTTGCCGGCTATAGCATCAGTAGCTGGACCGCCTCTTTCTTTATCCGCAGCCACGGCATGACCACCGGCGAACTCGGCACCTGGCTGGCATTAATCATCGGCTTTGGTGGTGCCATTGGCGTGTTCTTTGGAGGTCTTTTGGCTGACAAGCTAGCCCCTGGTGACAAACGCTGGTACACCTGGCTACCCGCGCTAACCGGCTTTATTATCGTGCCCTTCGCCACCGCAGTGTATCTGGTAGACAACCCCTATGTGGCGCTCGCTTTTGCTGCGGTGCCTGGCTTGCTGCACAATGTGTATCTCGGCAACACGCTGGCAGTGACACACGGCCTGGTTGGCTTGCGTATGCGCGCTATGTCTTCCGCCATCCTGTTTTTTATTCTCAATATTATTGGCCTGGGCGCAGGCCCCTGGACCGTTGGCCTGCTCAGTGATTATTTAACGCCGACCTTAGGTGACGACGCCCTGCGCAATGCCCTGCTATATCTGGTACCACCCATTATGATCTGGTCGTCCACACATTTTTATCTTGCAGGGAAAACTCTGCGCCAGGACCTGGCCAATGCCCCGGATTAACTCCAGCTTACAAGCTGGGATTAATCAGATATTTACAACCGGTAGACTGAGCGCCGTATTGACCAATCGCATCCGCAGCAGAGCGATCCTCAGTCCGAAAGCCGGCTAGATATCGTACCGCTCATTAAGCCTTTGCATACCGCCAATCCAGCGGTCATAGTCTGCGGTTTTTCTCTGCATGTAGGTGAGCACTTCTGGATGCGGCAGCACCAGAAATTTTTCGTCTCGAATCGTATTCAAGCAGGCTACCGCGACCTCCTCTGGCTCGATCATGCCATCAACGGCCGCAACGCCCTCTTCCTGCCCTGCGGTCATCGCAGTTCTAACGGACTGCGGGCATAGCACCGAGACTTTCAATCCCTCAGCGCCATGAGTAATCAACAACCACTCGGCCAGCGAGACAGCGGCATGCTTAGTCACAGCGTAAGGAGCAGAACCAATTTGAGTTAACAGGCCCGCTGCCGATGCTGTATTTAACAAATAGCCACCGCCGCGTTGGAGCATTCTCGGCACCATATGGCGAGCAGCATAAACGTGGGCCATGAGATTGATATCCCAAATACGTTGCCACGCCTCATTGTCCACCTCGACACCACCGGCAACACCAATACCTGCGTTAGAACAAAATAGATCAATCGGTCCGTGCCTGGTTTCCACTTCGTCGATCAAACTCTGAACATCGGACTCCTTTGAAACGTCTATCGTATAGGCTGGCCCGCCAATTTCTGCTGCAACGGCTTGAACGCCCTCGCCATCATAATCGGCACACACCACGAGCCTCGCGCCCTGGGTGGCGAACAAACGAGCCAACTCACGGCCAATACCACTGGCGGCACCAGTGACCACAACAATTTTTTCTTTAACTTCCATGAGTCTTCCTATAGTAATGTTTGATCAAATATGCCGCTTGCATTCAGACGCTCAAAAAAATCCGTCTCATAGGCCTGGCCCGGATTTTCACGCACCATCGCGTCCAGGCCTTCGGCATCTTTACCAACCAGAATTCTCCATTCGCCCTTGTTAACGCCGTCGAGAATAATTTTTGCAGCTTCAGCCGCTGTCGTTGGCGCATTATCACGAAACCCTTCTCCGCGTGCTTCAATTAAGGCCCGGATATCATCATCCGACAGGGAGCCAATTTCAGCGCTGAACTTGAGCCACTGCTGTCTAACGGTATCACATTCCTCAGCACTCATAGCTGCCGGTGGGGCAGCGCCTTGTAATTTCTGCGAGTTAATCACGATATTGGTACCAATATGTCCCGGCATGACTACCGACAAACCGACATGAGGTGCATTCAGACGCAAATCAATTAACAGCGCTTCAGAGAAACCTTTGACCGCAAATTTGGCTGCGCTGTAGGCCGTGTGAGGAAAATAAGGATTCATACAGGCCCAAAAACCATTCACGCTGCTGACATTGATAATATGCCCTTCCTCGCTGGCAATCAGTAAGGGAACAAACGCCCGCGAGCAGAAATACACACCCTGCCAACAGACATTAAATGTGCGCTCCCAGTCTTCTCGCGCGTCACTAATAAAACTTCCCGCTCCGCCCAGGCCTGCATTATTGAACAGCAAATTAATGTGATCACTGGCGTGTTCTTGCAACACCGCACTGGCAAAAGCCTGAACCTGCGACTCGTTAGACACATCGCAGCGGTGTGTCGAAATACTAACCCCCGCGCTGCACTGTTCTCGGGTCTGCTCCAGGCTGTTCATATCTACATCGCACAGTGCCAGGTTACAGCCGGCCGCTGCCAAACCAAACGCAAGCTGACGCCCAATACCGCTGCTCGCACCTGTAATCACCGCAAGCTTTCCTGAAAAATTGTCCACTCTATTTACTCCCCCAAAAGATACGCCATTGAGTATATGACGTAGGCCTATGAAAATCTCAACGCCTGCGCCTATACTAATTGATCAAATTTTTTGTAAATCAGACAATCCATAAACAGACAACCCACAAACAAGGACAACCCCATGAAACTGGAATCCCTGGCCTTACACCATGGTTACGAATCTGAGGCGACAACAAAGGCGGCAGCAGTTCCCATTTATCAAACCACCTCTTACACATTCGACAACACGCAGCATGGTGCCGACCTGTTTAACCTGGCGGTTGACGGAAATATTTACAGCCGAATTATGAACCCGACTAACGGCGTGCTTGAAGCGCGTATTGCAGCAATGGAGGGAGGCATCGGCGCTCTCGCTGTAGCATCGGGCATGGCTGCTATTACCTATGCGATCCAATGTATCAGCCGAGCCGGTGACAACATCATTAGCACCAGTCAACTCTATGGTGGCACCTACAATCTGTTTGCCCACACATTTCCACAACAGGGCATCAGTGTGCACATGGTGTCCCATGACGACTACGCCGCTATGGAAGCGTTGATAGATGACAGGACTCGAGCCATTTTCTGCGAGTCTATCGGCAATCCCTTGGGCAATATCGTCGATATCGAGAAACTGGCTGAGCTGGCACACGCCCACGGATTACCACTGATTGTTGACAATACGGTGGCCACGCCCTACCTGTGCCGAGCATTTGATTTTGGTGCAGATATCATTGTGCACTCTCTTACCAAGTACATGGGTGGCCACGGCACAACCATCGGCGGCGCTATTGTAGATTCTGGCAAGCTTGACTGGTCGGCTAACAAAAAGCGCTTTCCAATGTTTAACGAGCCTGATCCCTCCTACCACGGCGTGGTCTACACCGAAGCCATGGGCGAGGCGGCATTCATTGGGCGCTGTCGCGTAGTGCCACTGCGCAACACGGGCTCTGCCCTGTCACCCCACAGCGCATTTTTAATCATGCAGGGCATTGAAACGCTGGGATTGCGCATGGAGCGCCACTGTGAAAATGCACTGGCGGTCGCACACTATTTACAAGCTCACCAACAGGTTGAATGGGTAAACTATGCCGCTTTATCGAACAGTGAATTTAACAGCAATTGCGCACGTATCTGTGGTGGCAAGGCTTCGGGCATTCTGAGCTTTGGCATCAAGGGCGGCGCGGAGGCTGGCGCCCGCTTTATTGACGCACTGCAAATGATTCTTCGATTAGTCAATATTGGTGATGCCAAATCACTAGCCTGTCACCCCGCTTCGACCACCCACAGACAGCTCGATTCATTGGAACTTGCAACGGCCGGAGTTAGCGAAGAAATGATAAGACTATCGATTGGCATTGAGCATATCGACGACATTCTTGCTGATATTGAGCAGGCGCTGATCGCCGCGCAATAACTCTGCCGATAAAGCTATGGAACAGTCATGGCGCAGGCCTCTATAATCTGTGCCATGACAACTAACGCAAACCTGTACGCGCAGTTTTTCTCGCGCTTCCCTGCGAATCTTGAGCAAACATTGCTCTCTACGCCGGAGAGGGTGCAGTTTTCGTATGCAGACGCTATTTCAGTGTCAGCGCGAATCGCCAATACGCTGCTAGACGCTGGTGCCAAGGCCGGTGATCGAGTGACTGTTCAGGTTCACAAATCACCGAACAATCTGTTTCTCTACCTGGCGTGTCTGCGTGCAGGCCTGGTATACCACCCGCTGAACACCGCCTACCAGACTTCCGAGCTTGAGTATTTTCTCGACAACGCCGAGCCCTCGCTGATTGTTTGCGATCCCGCTTGTCTGGCCCAATTAAAACAACTGGCACCCAGCTCGGTTCATGCCGTTCTCAGTATGGACTCACAAGGCTTAGGCAGCTTGAGCGATGCGGCGGAAAACCGCGCCTCAGAATTGCCATGTGCAGTCAACAAGGGTGGCGACATGGCTGCTCTGCTCTACTCCTCTGGTACCACTGGCAAGCCCAAGGGTATCGTGCTCACTCACGACAACCTCTACACTTCGGCCAAAATTCTCACAGAGCTATGGGGTTTTACCAGCCAGGACGTGTTACTCCACGCATTGCCCATTTACCATGTACACGGGCTGTTCGTCGCCACGGGTTGTGTGTTTATGAGTGGTGCAAGCATGTTGTGGCTGAACAAGTATGACGATCAGAGCGCAGCCGAGCAATTACCCAACTGTAGCGTGATGATGGGCGTACCCACGTATTACACACGCTTGCTGAACAACCGATCCTTTACCAGGGACTGTTGCCAGACGATGCGTTTGTTTATCTCCGGCTCGGCGCCACTGCTGGCGGAAACTTTCATCGAGTTCAAGAACCGCAGCGGCCATGCCATATTGGAGCGCTATGGAATGACCGAAACCAATATGAGTACCTCCAATCCGCTGGACGGTGAGCGTCGCGCTGGCACAGTGGGCTTTCCCCTGCCGGGCGTGGAGCTGCGCATTGTTAATGAACAAGAAAGAGCGTTACCTGTTGGAGAGACCGGCAACCTGCAGGTAAAAGGCCGCAACGTCTTTCCGGGCTACTGGCGTATGCCGGACAAAACCGCTGAAGATTTCACTGAAGACGGATTTTTCAATACGGGTGACAAGGCACAAATTGATACGGAGGGCTATATCTCAATTGTCGGTCGCGCTAAAGACATGATTATTTGCGGTGGCCTCAATGTGTACCCCAAAGAAATCGAGCTGGTGCTGGACGAATTACCCGGTGTTATTGAATCGGCAGTGATCGGTATTGCCCATGATGATTTGGGAGAGGCAGTGGTCGCCGTTATCGTCGGCAACGAGCAAGCCCTCCCGGTAGACACTGTACTCGACTATAGTCGTCAGCATTTGGCTAACTTCAAGATTCCAAAACAGGTTCACTTTATAGAGGCACTGCCCCGTAATGCCATGGGCAAGGTGCAGAAAAATCTGTTGCGAGAACAATTTTCTCGCCGTTAAGGAACTCGCCAAATCGGTGCCAATAAACGCCGCTTACCATCTATTGACTTGCTGATCCCCGCTTCGTCCAGGTTCGTGCGGTCCCACAGTTCGCAGGTAACCTGTTTGTGCTTTTGGTCCAGCCCTTCGCAGTAATTGCTATAGCGACAGACGTTTACTACAGGGCCATAGCCGCTCTTGACCTTGATAAACCAGTCCGGGTCGGCCAAAGCCTGGCGGGCAAAGCCAATGACATCGGCTTTTTTCTCCCGCAAAATCTGCTCCGCGTGTGAGAAGCCGAAAATGCCACCTGCAACAACAACGGGGATTGGCCAGTTCTCTGCTCTAAGCGTGTTGCGGATCGCCGCAACGGGTTCTATATTGCGCCCGAACGGCCCTTGCTGATCAGAGATATAGCCGGGCATACACTCGTAGCCGCTGCGCCCGGTATAGGGATAGGCAGCCCACCCCACTTTGGGTTGCTTGGCATCGTCGAACTTGCCGCCCCGCGAGAGCGACAAAAAATCCATACCCGCCTCGGCAAATTTTTCAGCGAAGTAGCAGGCATCGTCCACCCGGTTGCCGCCTTCAATAATCTCATCGCTCAAGAATCGACAGCCAATGGCGAATTCTGTACCGGTTCTATCTCGCACTGCGCGATAAACCTCAAGGGGTAGACGCACCCTGTTTGCGCGGGCACCGCCGTAGCCGTCTTCTCGATTATTGGTGGCGGAAAGAAAGGAGGACATAGTATAGGCGTGAGCATAATGCAGCTCTACGCCGTCAAAGCCTGCCACCTGAGCACGTTGCGCAGCATCCGCAAACAAAGCTGGCAAAGTTTGAGGAAGTTCAGCAATTTCCGGAATATGCGTATCAGTGACGCGCTCTCGATGGCCCTGCTGCATATCCTCCCACTCTTCAGGATTTAGGACCGCTTGCAGGTCACCATCAGACAGGCTGGAGAGTTCTCGTCTGACCGCCGCCTCCTCCGACAAACCCAGTCGCCTTTTGTGCTCATCGGTTACAGGCAAAAAACGCCGCAGAAATTTTTGTGGATCAGGCCGTCGCCGAATGGTCAAAAAGTCAATCAGTTGGATCAGTAACCGCGTTTCACCATGGCTTGCCGCTCGCACGACCTCAGCCAGTTTTTGCAAACCCGGAATATAGCGGTCATCGCCAATTCTAAGTAACGGCCCACTGGCAATATCGCGCACACCCGTCGCCTCGACCACAATGGCGCCTGGCTTGCCCTGCGCGAATCGCGCATACCAGTCCAGCACATCCTGAGTCACCTCACCCGCTTCATTGGAGCGCCAGGGCACCATTGCCGGTACCCAGGTTCGCTGGGTCAGACACATTGGACCCATCTCCACTGGCGAAAACAGGGCGCTGCCAGCAGCCTCTTTGACGCTGGGCCAGTCTTCCTCTACGGCGATATATTTAATGCGTTCTGCGGGCTTCCACATGAGCGTGAACTAGGAGGTACATTCCGTTTGCTGGCCCTGCTTGATGCGATTGAGCAATGCCATGAGCTGATTCACTTCATCTGGCCCTAGATGACCCAGCAGTTGAATCACCCACTGCTCATGTTGCTCTGCCATGCTGGCAAAGGCTTTACGCCCTGCTGCGGTTAACTTTACGATGTAAGTGCGTCGATTATCGGGTACGGCGCTGCGATCAATCATGCCCTCCTTGACTAGCTGGCTGGCAATACCCGATACATTGCCGCCCGAGACCATCATGCGCTGTGACAATTGGCCCATGGTTAAGCCGTCGGGTGAGCGCTGCAACTGCGCCATAAAATCGAAGCGCGGCAAGGTCGTATCGAAATTCTCACGCAGCTCGGTACGCAACTGGCTTTCAATCAGGCTTGAGCAGGTCAATAGCCGCAACCACAATTTGATTGAATGATGATCGCTCTCATGCAAGCGGGTCTCTTGATCCAATACAGTATTTTCAGAATTGTCAGCCATTGTCTGCCCTGGTTAATACTTTAAATATAAAATGTTTACGCTATACTGTCCACACATTTTAAACCTAAACTATTGTTGGCGCGTTGGTGAACCCTCTGGAGACCAACGGATTACAGCGGAGAACAGGATGAAAATAGTCTGTCTTGGCGGCGGCCCTTCCGGCCTCTACCTGGCCATTTCCATGAAGCTGCGGGATCCATCTCACGATATTACGGTCTATGAGCGGAACCGACCCGGCGATACGTTTGGCTGGGGTGTCGTTTTCTCGGATCAGACTGTTGAGAATTTGATTGCCAACGACCCGGGCAGCGGCCAGACCATTGCCGACGAATTTATTCACTGGGACATGATCGACTGCTATGTCAACGGCCGTGTTGAGCGCTCTGACGGCCACGGTTTTATCGGGCTAGGCCGCATGCGTATGTTGCAGATATTGCATCAGCGCTGCCAGGAACTCGGCGTACCCATTGAGTTTGAGAACGAGTTTTCGGTGGCAGACATCGATACTCGTTTTGCCGATGCCGATGTCGTAGTCGCCGCCGATGGTCTCAACTCAAAGGTGCGTAATTCAGATTTGGAAACTTTTGATTGCAGTATAGATCTGCGCCCCAACAAGTTTGTCTGGTTGGGTACCAAACAGACTTTTCACGATGCCTTTACCTTTATTTTTGAAGAGACCGAGCACGGCTGGATTTGGGCCCACTGTTATCAATTCGACAACGAAACCTCCACATTCATTGTTGAATCTAATCCCGATGTGTATGAGGCTTTTGGCTTTGATGAAATGAGCCATGAAGACAGCGCCGAAACCTGTCGCAAAATCTTTGAACAGTATCTGGATGGTCACCCACTGCTGACTAACTCTGCCCATGTGCGTGGCTCCGCCTGGATTAATTTTCCTCATGTACTGTGTCGCAACTGGGTCAAAGACGACCGGGTGGTACTGATCGGCGACGCCGCTCATACCGCTCATTTTTCAATTGGCTCAGGCACCAAGCTGGGGCTGGAAGACGCCATCTCTCTCGCCGATCACCTAAGTAGCGATGCATCCATCCCGGAGGCGCTGCGCAACTACCAGGAAGAACGTGAACTCGATGCCCTGCGATTACAAAGTGCCGCCCGCAATGCCATGATCTGGTTCGAGAATGTGCCCCGCTATGCCAGGGCCTTTGATCTCAAACAATTCAACTACTCCATGCTGACACGCAGTCAGCGGGTCAGCCACGAAAACCTGCGCCTGCGCGACCAAACCTGGCTGGAAGGCATGGAGAAGCATCTGGCCAAACGGATTCTGGGAGATCATTTCGACGAAGCTGTACCCCCCATGTTTCTGCCCTATACACTAAAAGATATGTCGCTGATAAACAGGGTCGTGGTTTCTCCCATGTCCATGTACAGCGCGATAGATGGCCTGCCAGACCACTGGCATTTGGTCCACTACGGCAGTCTGGCCAAGGGCGGCGCCGGGCTGGTATATACCGAGATGACCGATATTTCCCCTGAAGCACGCATTACTCCAGGGTGCACCGGTATTTGGAATAATGCGCAGGAAACGGCCTGGAAACAAATCGTGGATTTTGTCCACAATTATACCGAGGCAAAACTCGCTATCCAGCTAGGTCACGCCGGCCCCAAGGGCGCAACCAAAGAGCCCTGGCACTGGGACCCCAGGATACTGGATGAACCGTTACCCGACAACGAGGGCTGGCCACTGCTTTCTGCCAGCGCTGTTGCCTTTGACGAGCATATGCAAACACCGGCTGCGATCACCCGCGAACAAATGGACGCAGTGAAGCAGCAGTTTGTTGCGGCCACGAAGCGCGCCGCCCGGGCCGGGTTTGATATGCTTGAGTTTCACGCCGCTCACGGCTATCTGATTTCTGCATTTATCACGCCCATTCTCAATCAACGCAGCGATGAATATGGCGGCAGTCTGGAGAATCGCTTGCGCTATCCACTGGAAGTCTTTGCCGCGATGCGTCATGCCTGGCCCTCGGAAAAACCCATGTCAGTTCGCATCTCCGCCCACGACTGGATGGGTGAGGCTGGCAATACTGAAGCAGATGCGCTGGCTATCGCAAAAGCCTTCAGCGATGCTGGCGCAGATATTATCGACGTGTCCAGTGGGCAGGTTTCACACCAGGCTCAACCACAACCGGGCCGCATGTTTCAGACGCCTCTGTCTGACCGCATTCGCAATGAAGGGAATATCTCTACTATGGCCGTGGGTAACATCTACGAGCCGGACCACGTCAACAGCATCGTCGCCGCCGGGCGGGCTGACCTGGTCTGCCTGGCCCGTCCCCATTTGGCCGACCCGAACTGGACTTTGCGCGCTGCTGCTGAGATGGGATATAACGGCCTGGGTGTATCGGAACAGCGTCAATACTTCATGGGCTATCGCCAATTGCACACTAATTTGCAGCGTGCCAAAGAAATGGCGGCACTGTGATAACACGTCCCTCGGGTCACGCCCTGGTGACAGGTGCAGGCAGCGGTATCGGCGCCGCCATTGCCACTGGTCTGAGCGGCGCTGGCTATCAAGTCAGCCTTCTCGGCCGCAGGCGCGAGGCTCTACAGGGCGTCGCCACTCAAATGATCGAGGGGCAAACCCAGTGTATCTGCTGTGATGTGGCGCAGGAATCAAGCGCAAAAGACGCTTTCAGTCAGGCAGCCGCTCAATTTGGCCCCATTGATGTATTAATAAACTGCGCAGGCATCGCACCCACTGCCCCCTTCCACAAACTGACCAGTGAGCACTGGCGTCAGGTAATGGGTGTCAACCTCGATGGCGTGTTTCACTGCACCGCCCAGGTGATCGGCAGCATGCGCAAGCGACAATCAGGGCGCATTATCAATATCGCCAGCACAGCATCCCTGAAAGGCTATGCCTATGTCAGTGCCTATACTGCGTCCAAGCACGCTGTGTTGGGCCTGACTCGAGCGCTGGCACTGGAAACCGCAGAATTTGGCATTACCGTAAATGCCATTTGCCCAGGTTATACAGACACCGATATTATTCGCGAGTCAGTGGCCCATATTGTGGCGAAAACTGGCCGCAGCGAAGCGCAAGCACGACAACAATTTACCCAAACCAATCCCCAGGGACGCCTGATCGACCCTGGAGAAATTGCCGATACGGTACTGTGGCTGTGTTCAGACTCTGCCCGTTCCATTACCGGCCAGGCCATCTCAATCAGCGGCGGAGAAACCACTTAATGAATTCATTGCAACTCTCTCAATATAAATCAGAAAATTTTCTATGGGATGTAGTCAATGGCATCGGCACCATCACCTTGAATCGCCCCGAGCGCAAGAACCCGCTGACCTTTGATTGCTACAGCGAGCTGCGTGATTTGTTCCGCGAATTAGTCTACGCCGATGCTATTCATGTGGTGATTGTGCGCGGTGCCGATGGCAACTTTTGCTCGGGCGGCGATGTCCACGAAATCATAGGGCCGCTGACAAACATGAATATGAAAGAGCTGATGGCCTTCACCCGTATGACGGGTGACCTGGTCAAGGCCATGCGCGCCTGCCCGCAGCCGGTTATCAGCGCGGTGGAAGGTGTTTGCGCCGGTGCCGGTGCCATTATCGCGATGAGCAGCGATTTGCGTTACGCCAGCACCGAAGCCAGGGTGTCATTTCTTTTCAACCGGGTCGGTTTGGCGGGCTGTGACATGGGTGCCTGCGCGATACTGCCTCGCATCATCGGCCAGGGCCGCGCCAGCGAACTACTCTACTCGGGCCGGTCTCTCAAAGCCGCTGAAGGTGAGCGTTGGGGGTTTTTCAACAGCGTCAGCGACGACCCCTACGCCGCAGCCAGCAAAATGGCGAATAACATTGCCCAAGGCCCCACTTTTGCCAACGGCATGACCAAAACTCAGTTGCAACAGGAGTGGAATATGTCAGTGGATCAAGCCATCGAAGCTGAAGCCCAGGCTCAAGCCATCTGCATGCAGACTGAAGATTTCGTGCGTGCGTACAACGCCTTTGTGAACAAGGAAACCCCGGTGTTTGAGGGAGACTGACAACATGACTGATACCAGCTTCCTGCAGTGGCCCTTTTTTGCAGACAGCCATCGACAACTCGCCGCAGATATTGACCGCTGGGCTGCGGAAAATGTGCCAACACTGGTTGCCGACGAGCACCAAGACCTGGATGGCACCTGCATTAAACTGGTGCGCGGCCTGGGTGAAGCGGGGTTTACCGGTTACGCTGTGCCCGCCAGCGGCGGTGGCAACCTGGACAAGCTTGATGTGCGCAGCCTCTGCCTGATCCGGGAAACCCTGGGGCGACACCATGCGCTGGCAGACTTTGCCTTTGCTATGCAGGGCCTCGGCAGCGGCCCGATTTCATTGTTCGGCAACAGCGATCAGCAAAGCCGCTTTTTGCAGGCGGTGGCCCGCGGTGAGAAGCTGTCAGCCTTTGCCCTGTCTGAACCCGCAGCGGGTTCGGATGTCGCCGCCATGGCCATGACCGCCGAGACCGACGGCGACGACTACATCCTCAACGGCCAGAAAACCTGGATATCCAATGGTGGCATTGCCGACTTCTACACCGTTTTCGCTCGCACAGGCGAAGCCCCTGGTGCTAAAGGCATCAGTTGCTTCATTGTCGAGGCGGACAGCCAGGGGTTTGAAATCACTGAACGCATTGAGTTGATTGCGCCCCACCCCCTGGCCACATTGAGCTTTAGCGATTGTCGTGTTCCAAAAGCCAATCGGGTAGGCGAACCCGGACGCGGCTTTGGTATCGCTATGGCGACTCTCGATGTATTCCGTTCCACAGTCGCCAGTGCTGCTTTGGGCATGGCGCGGCGCGCAATGGACGCAACACTAAGCCATGTAGCCAACCGACAGCTTTTTGGTGGCACGTTAAGCGACCTGCAATTAGTGCAAGGTAAACTGTCCGATATGGCCGTGGCTGTGGATACCAGCGCTCTGCTGGTTTATCGCTCGGCGTGGGCCAAAGACTGCGTCGCCGAACGAGTAACCAGGGAAGCGGCCATGGCTAAATTGCATGCGACCGAGTCAGCCCAGCAAGTCATTGATGCCGCAGTACAGCTACACGGTGGCAAGGGGGTAACCAGGGGCAATATCTGCGAGTCGTTGTACCGTGATATTCGCGCCCTGCGCATCTACGAAGGAGCCTCCGAAGTACAGCAGACTATCATTGCCAGGCAGGCCCTGGCCAAGCTGCCCTGAGCAAACTAGGCCGCTGATGACAAGGCTAGCTGACGCCAACCAGACACCTCCTCTGGAGAACTATCTGTCGACTTCAGCCGCGTGAGGATATCCTCCAGTTGGCCAGTGGTACGAGAGCGGGTTTCACCATAACCTTTCACAAGGCGACCGCAGGCCGCTATTTCCCTGGCAAGAGCGATATCTTTTTCGCTACTGGTATGAATCGCGGTCAGCCATTGCGCAATCATGGCGTGTTCATGGTGATAGCCGAGCATACCCCTTCGGAAACGGCGTAAAGCGGCGAGAAAACGCAGCGCTAGAAACACCGACACGGTGTTGGTGCGCAGTTGCTTGCCACCGGCAAACACATTCAGGAACTTGCAGCACAATGACGAATTCAGTGCCCGGTTACCTAATCTGCGCGGCAGCAAGGCACACATTTCTTCCACTCGAGGTTTAAAAAACTCTGTGACATCCAGCAGTTGCTCGGGCTCAGCCCGCACCTCCTCTCGAACACCTTGCAGGCGTGAAGCTCGAATTTTTAACTGAGCCACTCGCGGGATATCCTCAAAGCCCATCCACAAGGCCAACCAGCGAGCTGTGGTTTCTATCAACTGCGCATCGCTAACCAGATTCTCCAGTTGGTCAAGGTATTCATGGGCGTAGGCTGCGTCCTGATAATCCATCAATCTTTCTACACCGAAAAAAATGACTTGCTGGGCTCTCTCGGGAAACTCCGCAATTCGTGGCAGTAGCTTTTCCCCCTCGGCAGTGCTCGCACGAGGCAAACACCATACCTCAGCGAGTTCCGGCTGAAACGGCTCAATCGGGCCCGATTGGGCACGTTGATAGCTGGCCTCAAAAGCTGCCAGGTTAGTGTTGACGGCTTTGCCAGATGCTTCAATGACCGCAATAAAATTCTCTTTGGTAAAAGGCAGCACACCTGCACCAGCCAGTGCGCCCAACATCACCGCTGAAATAACCGCACCGTGTTGATTAGCTAACGCCAACATATCGTAGCGCACATAATTTTTCGCGTAACGACCAGCAATATCGTTCACCACTCCTGCATCAATGCGTCCGTCTGCCACATCGATTTTTTCGGTAATGCCATACACACGGTGGTCTGAGGCAATTAACGTGGTGCGATCTTTAGTTACAAATCCACGCTGCACCATACGCCCGGCTTCGGCGATTTCCGATGCGATGGCAATGTCGATATCACCCTGAGCAGGAAACAAGGACATGACTGGCGGCTCGCTCTGAGCCTGCTCACGGGGAAACAACTCCAGGTAGTAAATTGTCGCACCTGTTCGCTGGGCAACCCCTGCCAGCGACGTAGTCTGGCACAACCAGTTCTCTCGCTCGGCAACATCAATCACCCAATTTGTAAAAACACCGCCGCCCTCGCCTCCGAGCGCCGCTACAACCATATTGATGGTCTGACTCACAGTGCGGTCTCCACATCTTTTGGCTGCAACCAGGCGATCACTGTTTTTCGCAACGAGTGAATCAAGCGGTCCCACGCATTGGGGTTATAGAGCAGGTCCACGCGAGAAAAGGACGGGCACAGTATTGCAGCGTGTGCATTGCTGCCGCAGACACCGCAGCCGACGCAGGAATTATCGACGTAGGAAACTGGATCAAGCCGCAAGGGGTCCGGATTAGGCTTAATGGTCAGGGATGGGCAACCGGAAATGCGAATGCAGGCGTGATCGCCTGTACAGGTTTCGCTATCCACCACAAAGCGCGCTTTTATAGTTCGCTTGCCACTATCAATAGACTGCTTCATCAGGGGCTTGATGCGCCGCTGTCGATTAAGCATACACTCCCCCTGAGCAATAATGACCTTCAGTCCTGAGTAATCTGTCGTCAGCGCCTCCTGTAAGGTGTCTTTCATAACATCAATACTGTAGGTGCTGACCGTGCGAATCCACTCAACACCAGCACCACGGCAAGCCTCATCAATCGGCTGCTGATCGTCGCGGTCCGCGGAATCTGCGTCGATGGTCGTGGCAATGATTTTATTGGGTTCTACCAGTGACGGAATATTTTGCCCACCAGTTGCCGCAGAATAGCCGTTATCCACAACAATGAGCACACCGTCATGCTTGTTGAACACAGCGCTGGTCACGCCACTGCTGAGCCCGTTATGCCAAAAGCCGCCATCACCCATGATACTGATCGCTCTATGCGGCAGGCTGTGGCGCACACCAGATGAACTTGCCAGAGACAAACCATAGCCCATGATGGTGTTCCCGAGATTAAAGGGTGCCAGTGTGGCAAAGGAGTGGCAGCCTATATCGGAACTGATATGAAACGGGCCGAGCGCTTCCTGCACCTGTTTGATCGCCGAGAATAAAGGCCTTTCAGGACAGCCCGTGCAAAGGCCCGAAGGTCGCGGCGGCACATTGTCCAACAGGGCATTGTAGTCATCATCGCTCAAGGTTGATTGCAGTGCTTCAACCTCCACGGAAGATAGATTCAAAGAAACTTCCGGCAAGTTAGCCGCTTCAATAAACCGGGTTAAACCGCGCAGAGTCACTTGTCCTGTGTACTCACCTGCCATTGGCATAATACCCTTGCCAAACACCCTCGTTTGTACATCGGCGCGACGCAGCACGGTGTGTATCCCCTGTTCTACATACTCCGGCTGACCTTCTTCCAGCACTAGCACCTGCTGCTTACCGAGGCAAAACTGAACAAGCTCAGCGGGAATTAATGGATAGGCAACATTCATCACATAGATCGGAATATCAGCATTTCCATATACGTCCGACAAACCCTGGCGCTGCAAAGCACGTATTACAGTATTGTAAGAACCTCCGGGCACGATAATGCCAAGTTGCCCGTGTTTGCCTGGAAAGAACTCGTTGAGTCTATTATTTTTGATGTAATCAATGGCCGCTGGCAGACGCCGGGCGATCTTCTCGCGCTCCTGCTCATACACATTGGGTGGCAAAATAATTTTCTCGGCTTCGCGATTGGGAACAACCGGATTGTGGTCACTGAATTTTGGCGGCACATTATCTTTAGCGACAAACTCACCGGTCACATGGCAGCCGCGTATTCGCATCATGTAAAAAAGCGGCGTATTACTGGCCTCTGACAGCTCGAAACCCTTTTCCACCATATCGACGATTGAAGGCAGATTGGGTCGCGGGTCGAGCAGCCACATTTGCGCTTTCATGGCGAAGGCATAAGTGCGCTCTTGCATGATGCTAGAGCCCTCACCATAGTCTTCTCCGACGATCACCATTGCCCCACCAGTAACACCCGATGAAGCTAAATTGGACAGGGCATCGGAGGCGACATTAGTCCCCACCGTGGACTTCCAGGTTACGGCTCCGCGCAAGGGATAATTGATTGAAGCAGACAACATTGCCGCTGCTGTGGCTTCGCTGCCATTGGCTTCAAAGTGGATGCCCAGTTCGCCTAGAATTTCCTGCGCGTCGTTGAGCACATCCATCAAATGAGAAATAGGCGAACCCTGGTAGCCGCCCACATAGGACACCCCTGACTGCAAGAGAGCCTTGGTGATTGCCAGAATGCCCTCACCCTTAAATATCTCTCCGTCACCCGCTCGAAGTTTTAATACCTCCTCAGCAAAGGACCGCTCTGCCATAGCCAATCAACCCTGGGGAACCAGTGCCAAGACCCGCGCCGGGCTACCCGAGCCATTTTGTATCTTGAGTGGCGCGGCAATAACCATGGCTCCCGTAGCTGGCAACTGGTCGAGATTACACAAACTGGCAAGACCACATCTATTGGCACCGTGCATTAAATTGTGGCAGGGAAACATAGGTTCCTGCGAAGATGCCTGACCCGCATCAGTGCCCACCGTCTCAACGCCAACACCCATGACACTGCGCTGTTCTGCCAAAAATGTGACTGTTTCTGGGTCCCAGCCAGGGGTATGACCACCATCGTCCTGCATATTCAAGTAGTCATCACCTGTGCCTCTTTTGGACCAGTCAGTGCGATACAAAACCCAGGCTCCTGCCGGGATTTGTCCGTGCTGAGCTTCCCACTGTTTTACAAAATCTACGGTCATTAAAAAATCCGGATTGGCAGCAGCTTCAGCAACCGCATCAATGACTACTGCAGGAGCCACAAACTGCTGCGGTGGCAGGGTGTCAGTCGCGTGATTTTCATGATCTTTCCCGGTTACCCAATGAATCGGAGCATCAAAGTGCGTGCCGGTATGTTCGCCACATTTGATGTTATTCCAATACCAGGCGGGACCTTTTTCATCATATTGCGAGATCTTTTCCATACTGAAGGGCCAGGACTGCCCCCAACCAAATTCTTTTGGCAATTGCAGAACCGGGGTATCGGGTTTAAGCGTCGCGGTAAGGTCAACAATCACGACCGAACCATCGGCGATTGCGAGGGCAAATTCTGCCAGTACATTGGTTTTCATGTGATAACTCCTGGTTATTGGTATTGGGCAATCAGCATAGCAGCCTGGGCTGGATTATATTTTAAGCCTAAAATATAATCTACAGCCTATTCCAGAAATCCGTCACTGGAGCTGTGCATGTATAAAACACTCTTACCTGAAGGCTGGCCACGCCCAAGCGGCTACGCTAATGGCATTGCAGCAAGCGGCTCTGAAACCATCTATACCGGTGGTCAAATCGGCTGGAACGCTCAGTGTGAATTTGAAACTGATGACTTTGTAGCGCAAGTGCAGCAGGCACTGGAGAATGTGAAGGCTGTGCTGAACGCGGCGAGTGCTGGCCCTGAACACATGGTACGCATGACCTGGTACATCACGGACAAGCCCGCCTACACCCAAAACCTGCGCGCAGTCGGTGCCGCCTACCGCGCTGCCATGGGGAAAAACTTTCCCGCCATGAGCGTTGTTGTCGTCTCCGCGTTGATTGAAGACCGCGCCAAAGTGGAAATAGAGGTTACCGCAGTCAAATAGTGTCTCAAATCCCATTCGGCCTGCGGTGAGCAGATATTTCTGTCGAGCCGGCGCAAATTTTTTGGCTCCGGGCTACTGCGCAGCCCGAAATCAGTGGTGGGTTTGCGCCCGTTTGCAGAAAAACGCCTGCAAACTACTGAGCGCGCACAACACGTCCACAAGACATGTCCACACAACATGCCAAAGTATGGCCGCTAAAAAGCAGCAATCCCCGTCATTGCCCTGCCCAATATCAGCGCATGCACATCGTGGGTACCTTCGTAGGTATTCACCGTTTCCAGGTTCAGCATGTGACGCATGACGGGGTACTCATCGGAAATGCCATTGCCACCGTGCAGATCTCTGGCCATACGAGCAATCTCCAGCGCCTTGCCACATGAATTGCGCTTGATCATGGATATGGTTTCCGGCGCCAATCTGTTGTCATCCCGCAAACGACCTGCCTGCAAACAGGCTTGCAAGCCAATAAAAATCTCCGTTTGCATATCCGCAAGTTTCTTTTGAACCAACTGAGTTGCCGCCAGCGGTCTGCCGAACTGAGAGCGGTCCAGCGTGTAGTCTCGTGCCGAACGCCAGCAGGCTTCAGCGGCACCCAAAGCACCCCAGGCAATCCCCAGGCGGGCGTTGCTTAAACAGCCCATTGGCCCCTTCAGGCCACTTGCGTTTGGCAGCAAATTCTCCGCAGGCACGAATACATCCTCCATCACGATTTCTCCCGTAGTGGAAGCTCGCAAGCTGAGCTTGCCTTCGATCTTCGGGGCAGACAAACCAGCCATGCCTTTTTCCAGCACAAAACCGCGAACCGCATCATTGTCCTCAGTCAGTTTCGCCCACACCACAAACACATCGGCAAAGGGAGAGTTTGAAATCCACATCTTGGTGCCGTTAAGTAAGTAACCCCCCTCAACAGTGGTTGCTCTGGTGACCATACCGCCAGGGTCAGAGCCGTGGTCAGGCTCGGTCAGTCCGAAGCAACCAATCCACTCTCCGGTCGCCAGCCTGGGCAAGTACTTTTCCCGTTGCGCCTCAGAACCATAGGCGTAGATCGGATACATCACCAGGCTGGATTGCACACTCATCATGGAGCGATAGCCCGAATCCACCATTTCCACCGCCCTCGCCGACAAACCGTAACTGACGTAGCCCACGCCGGGACAACCGTATCCATTAATGGTTGAACCCAATAAACCCAGCTCACCCAGCTCTCGAAATATTTCTACATCTGTACTTTCATCACGAAACGCCTGGCGCACTCTGGGTGCCAGTTTGTCTTGTGCATACTGCATGGCCGTATCACGCACCATGCGTTCTTCCTCGCTCAACTGCCCTTCCATTAAAAAGGGATCCTCCCAGTTAAAAGCGGGCCATTCAGAACTTGTTGGCATAGATATTCCTCGAAAATCGGCTGACTGGCATCATATCAAATAATACTTTAAACCTAAAATGTTTATTTCAAGCCGGGCTTTATTCCCTCTATTGGCCCAGTTAAGAAACCTCTGATTAATAGCGAAAAATTGCAGCGGGTTTACGCCATCGCGTTTAGCTGGCTCGTCTCCTCATTGCCATCGTTTAATCCCATTGTACTGCGGTTATAACAGCGAGTGTGGCTCCATGCCCACGGTTCAGGCGTAACACCGTCAAGCGGTATTGAGGGCATTGCGGGGATAAACAGCCCTGTTTATGGTAAAAATAACTATTCTTGTTTTATTACGAGCCCTTTGCACGGAAGATGATGTCGCTTTCAGGCAAGACAAAAACGCGCACAATGAGGGGGTTTATGTTTATAAATGACCGATTGAGTCCAATTTTACCAACAGTAGGCGCTTTTAGGCGACGTAGCATGCCGATGAAATGGCTTTCGTGCAAAGGTCTCATTACAAAATTATGGCTTTAATCGTACGCTCGCCCCGGAGCCTGTCAACGCTGGGCACTCGGTCTTTGCTCTACGGGATCATTGCGCATGTCAAACTATCAGCAACTGATTAAATTTAACCCTGGCGAACTGCCTGAGCATCAGGTTCATCGCTCCAGGCTGTACGATCAAATGCTCAACCATTCACCAGCAAAGGCCATTTTTCTCCACGCCCCGGCAGGTTACGGGAAAACGGTTTCCATGGCGCAGGCCTTTCATATTGCCAAACAACACAGCGAACAGGTTGCCTGGATCAGTTGCGATATCAGAGACCGAGAACCTGAAATATTTGTAGAAAGCCTTATTCTGGCCGTCCAGCACACCGGGGCGCCTATTCAATATGAAACCCGTGATCTGACCAGCCTTCTGCGCATTTTCGACGGTCGGGACCAACTGTTAAGAATCTTTATCGACGAATACGAATCAATTGGCGGCGCACTGGTCGACGACATTATGAGCCGACTGATATTGCTGCTGCCACCTCAGGTGCAGTTAATTATTGCGACGCGAAAAGTGCCCGAAAAACATTATTCGCGGCTGACACTGGAAGGCAAAGTGAGCGCGATTGAGGCGGGCGAACTGCGCTTCACACACGCCGAAGCCGAAGACCTGCTTGCCCAATCCTTCAGCCGGGAAGAACTGGCCACCGTCATTGATTTTGCCGAGGGCTGGCCGCTGGTGCTGCAACTGGCCAACATCAAACAAAAGCACTCAGTCAACAAGCACGCCATTATAGAAGCACTCAAGAATCCCAATTGTGAAAGTTTTGCCTATTTGGCCGAGCAGGTCTTCAGCGCACTCAGTGCAGAGCAACAAGAGTTTCTAAAGGACTGTTCGATTCTCACTTACATCAGTGCAGACACTGCCAGAGCGGTTACCGAACAGGATAAGGCTTTTGAACTGCTGGCCAGTCTGATGGAGCTACAGCCCATCGTCACGGTGGTGACAACAACGCCGTTAACCGTAAAGTTGCACCCGCTGTTTCGTGAATTTTTAGTGCAATCAGTTCAGCAGCGTGGGGAGCGTTATGTCAACGCCCTGCATACCAAGGCTTCTCTGCATTACATCAATAATCAAGAGCCGGAAAATGCAATCGTACAGGCAAAGCTGGCCAGGTCCCACGAACTCATTGTAACTATTATCGAAATGTCCGGGGGCATACGTTTTATTGTCGACCAGGGCGCCCCATCGGTAAACAGCCTGTTAAAGTGGGTGCCACAATCATTGATCAATACAAAACCAATGCTCGGAGCCCTGCAAGCCATACTCAGTATGATTGAAGGCAATGGCCGTCTGGCCAAACAACACTACCGACAGTTTTCAGCGCAATTAGCCCAAAGTGGCAACGGGGGCGACAACGGAACTGATTCGGATAGCCATCTTAAAGACATGGCCGATATTTACATGGCCTTAACTGGCGACCTCTCCAGCTCCATCAAAGACTATATGGCTGAGCAATTTGATGCGATAGAGATCAATCTTCGTCAAACGCTCGGCGCCGACCCTCGTATTCTGTGCCTGATTGCCGCACCCAAATTTTTCTTGCTGCAAAGGTACGGCGATGTCGAACAAGCCAAACGCAGCCTGAAAGAGTACGAATCGCTCTGCGAAAATCATGGGTACGCACGCAAGCTGACCTCAATATCACCGCACCTTGGGTTGCTCGCCTACAATTCAGGTAACTTTGACACAGCCATTCATCATTTTTCAGATGCCTTAACGCATCACTGGGACCGATTTAACAAGCGCGAAAAACTCATGTCGCAACTGGACAATGCAGTCCTTGCAAAAATTTACTATGAGCGCAATGAACTGGATTTGTCCCTGGCCAATATTGAGGCCATAGGCGCCACCCCCGACATCACATTTATTGAAATTTGTGAAGCGAGCAGTATCACCCTTGCCCGCTGCTGGCTTGCACAGGGAAAACCGGAACATGCACATAATCATCTGACCGAAACAGCAAACCGGGCCAAACTTTCCGGCCTGCACAATTTGGCTGTCATGGCCAACGCCAACCTGGTGGGTTACTTGCTGCACTCCGGCAAGCCCGACCAGGCCACACAGCTTGCCAAAGAACACAAGCTGCTTGCCATTTGGGAACAGGAAGCGCAACCACCCCGAGTGCTCTGGCCCTTGCTGGAACATCTTATGCGCGCGCTGGCCCCCCTGCTGATTCACACTAAACAGGCAGCACTGGCGGTTCGTATGACAACCATTTTTTGCGATATAGCCCTCGCGCAAGGGCGCAATTACATGCTGGCCCTCGGCCTGGTATTTCGGGCACAAGCGACGATATCAGCAGGTGCGGCGGGCGCAGAAGAGGAAGCGTTGGAGTTGCTTACAAAAGCTATCTATTACACAACCGACCTGGCTATCGTTCGCCCTTATATCGATGCCGGGGCAGATGTTATTCTGCTGTTGGAAAATGTGATTTCATCTCTCAATGATGAAAAGCAGATCACCCATGTTCAGCAAATCAATACCGTGTGGAACAACCAGCTCAAAGAGAGTAAAACATCCAGTCTGCTGACGGAGCGGGAGCAGGATGTCCTCACAGAATTAGCCAAGGGACACCCCACCAAAGTGATTGCACGAAACCTTAACCTTGCCCCTGAAACAATTAAATACCACCTGAAGCATATTTACGCAAAACTCGGCGTAGGCAACCGCAAAGAAGCAGTGACCGAAGCCTGGCGCAAGGCCATGTTTTCATAGGGCCTTCTTTTACTTCAATGCCATGTCTGGGCCTTGTTCCCGCATCATCTGTGCCGAGGCATCGAATCCGCGCAGGCAAGGCCGTCTTTTCCCGCTCATTGACAAACAGGATCACCAGGGTGCAGTGCCAGTCATTTCTGCAATTCTGCCTCTACCGCATGCTTCTGGCATTTCAGTCAACCGCTCCCAGCCTTGAACTCCTGAACTCCTCCGGATAGCCTACGAAAATTGACAGTGGCTGAGTCACCAATCAGACCTGTTTTTCAAGGTATGTGTTGGCTCTTTTCAACTCTCTGGTCTCGGAATACTGAGAAATAGTTTCTTTTCAGGTAGGGATGATTCGCTTTTTCGTCGGCCCCTTTTATTCAAATGTCTATAGCCAAATATAAAAATAGAATGCTTTGAAAAATCAAACCACCACAATCAGAAAAATTGTCAAGCAGTTAAATGAAGATTTTTGGCTGCCTAATATTCAGCGTAATTTTGTATGGAGAGAAGATCAAATAGAAAGATTGTTTGACTCTTTAATGCGTGATTACCCTATTGGTACGCTTTTGGTGTGGAAAACAAGAATAAGCATAAGTCATAGAAAATTCATAGATAATTATAAGGAGAGACCTTTGCACGAAAGCCATTTCACCTGCATGCTGCGTCGCCTAAAAGCGCCTACTGTTGGTAAAATCGTACTCATCGGTCATTTATAAGCATAAACTCCCTTATTGCGTGGGTTTTTGCCTGGCCTGAAAGCGACATCATCTTCCCTGCAAAGGTCTCAATAAAAGAAGAAAAAAGGGGCTGACACCTTGATTGAGGGATTGCGGCGCCGAGCACTACAGGGCACCGAACTGGTCAAAGCCAATCCTCACAGGATCAGGCTGACAGGGCTTAAAATCGGTGCCGTGATCATCCGCAACACGCGCCGTATTCGCCTACTGATGAGCAGTGCTTATCCCCATCAGGCGTTGTTCCGCACGGCAGCCTATCGGCTCAACTCCCCATAAACCCAACCCAGTGCTGCCCCGGCCTGTTGATAAACATTGGGGGTAGGGGGAGCTGCGCCCGAAATCTTCGAACAACGAAAGAATTGATCAAAGAATAGGCAACTGCATCATATGATGCAGCGACAGGGATGGCGCTACCGAAAAATCGACCATCACCGCTTCACTCATGAAATATCCGGGTTAGCGCCTCAACCGCAAATACACCGGGAAGCGCGGCTTGCCTTTTTTGGTCAAGCCATAATACTTGAAGGTGATGACGCTGCCGGGCGGCGGCGGTGCGGCGCGCATTTTATCGGTGAAACCCGAGCCGATGGTAACCCGGCTACGATCCGCCATCTCGCATTGCAGCGCGCCCATCTGGCCGCGGTACTTGCCCTTGCCGGGGAGTATTTTTCGCACCACGCACTCCGCATCGAGAAAGTTTTTCACCTTCAAGGCCGAGGACAAGCGGCCGGTTTGATAGGGCGCAGCGGGGTTGCGAACCACCACGCCCTCGCCGCCGGCGGCGGTCACTTCGGTCAGGAAGGCGTTGAGTTGGGAGGCGTCCTCAACGCGGGTTTGGCGGATCATTTGAATGCGGTCGGTGGGGTGTTTGTCGAGGTAGTCCCCCAGCACCGCCAGGCGCTGCAACAAACCGCCCGCCTGATGGGGCACTTCAAAAACATGATAGCGCACTTGCCTCCAGCGTTGATCCGGGGTTTGCGTGCGCACGATGGAGACGATGTTTTCAAAATCCGCGCGCTTGCTCCACAACTCGCCATCCAGCGCAAACGGCGGAAAACCTCGCGTGAACCACGGCGGCGCATTCAGCGCCTTGCCGCCGCGACTCAGGAATTTTTCGCCATCCCACAACCCGCGCACCCCGTCCAGTTTCTCGCTCATCACCCAGCCGCTCACTTCTTGGGAGCCATCGTAGGTTTTGAGCAGGAAGAAGTCGGGGGTTTGCGCGCTTTGAGCAAGGGCCGCCCGGCACAACAACCCAACCACCAGCAACGCGAGCGCCAATGGTTTATGGCTCAGCCTCATCGGCCCGACATGACGCTTGACGACCTCACGCATCGGCGACCGCGGGCGCTGCCAGGATGGGTGCTGGCCACGGCGACTCAGCATGTTTATCAATTTTTCCATTTGCTCGGCGTTCAGCACATCGGCCATGGCGCGTTTCATTCCGGCGACCATCAGCGTCATGTCGCTGGCGAGGACGCCGTGTTTTTTTCGCCAGCGAAATCAGTATATTTTTCATGCTGAACCCCTCCTTTTACTGTCAGCTACATGATCTTGCCCCGATAAAACGGACACGTTGCTATGCTGCCTCTTGTTCGTAAGTGATAGGGGACATGTAGTTGATCCCTGAATGCATCCTGCTTCGGTTGTAAAACCTGCCGATATAAGATGATAGCGCTAATCGTAGAACTGATACCGCGGCATACTTTCTACCTTTGATCAGCTCTCTCATCTTAGTGTGTGTCATGGTTCAGATACCTATGAGACTTCTTAAAGTGTAAAAATCGGGTCGCCTGTGAGTTGTTAAATCCACACAGAAGACGACCCGATGCAGATCAAAAGCCTGCGTATCAAATCATACCGAAGCTGGCCAATTAACGATACCGTCGGTGCCGATGCGATAGCGCGGATGAAGACGCTGAAGCTTTACCGCACACTAAAAGCCGAAGGCTGTAGTAGTCCCACTTGCCTTGAGGCTATCGGTTGGTCTAAAGCCACCTATTACCGCTGGTTAAAGCGTTATCAGGAACAGAGTATGGCCGGTCTGGAAAGGCGTCGCTGTCGCCCTGGGCGTACCCGTGCGGTGCAATGGAACAAACAGCAAGAGCAGCAGGTGCTGCACCTGAGGCAGCGTCATCGGCTCTGGAGTAAGCGCAAAATCTGGAAAGTGCTGAGCCGCGATCAGGGTTTTACACTGAGCATCAGCACTGTGGGCCGCATACTGAAAAAGCGGCTCCGACTGAACCGCATTAAGCCCGTCGCCTTCTACTTTGGGCGGATAAAGCCAAAACGTCGTCGCCCGTTTAAGCACCACGCCAGGCGCTGGGGCAATACGGCATGAAAGCTAAGCAGCCTGGCGAGCTAATACAGGTTGACCCTATGAGTGTCAGCTTTACCGAAGGCTTTGCCCTCAGAGCGTTTAAAGCCACCTGCCCGGTCACGGGTACCACGATTATGCGGGCCTATAGCCGTGCCAGCAGTCGCAATGCCAAGCGTTTCCTTGACGATCTGATCGCACAGCGACCTGACGCCCTGGTCTCTGTTCAGGTGGATGGCGGCAGCGAGTTCAGGGATGAGTTTGAATCGGCTTGTCAGGCACTGGGCATGTCTCTGTTCGTGCTACCGCCCAGAAAGCCCAAATGGAATGGCTGTGTTGAGCGAGCCAACGGTACAACAGGTTATGAGTTCTATCCATTTTACGAGGGTGCTTTGACGGTTGCTGCGGTGAATCAATCATTGGCGGACTATCAACAATACTACAATGAGACCTTTGCACGGAAGATGATTTCGCTTTCAGGCAAGGCAAAAACGCACGGAATGAGGGAGTTTATGCTTATAAATGACCGATTGAGTACGATTTTAACGTAGCATGCAGGTGAAATGGCTTTCGTGCAAAGGTCTCACAATCATTATCGACCCCATGATGGGGTCGGTTTGGCAACACCCATAAGCTATTATCAGACACTCATGCAGGCAGCCTGATTTGTCTCACAGGTGCTGAACCTGGACAAGCCCCCAGGACAAGCCCAGAACAGGGTACCCATAGTCCCGTATACTGCGGCCATGAGTCCTGCAACAAAAATGCTCGCCGTGCAGGGTCTACTTTTTGCTTGATATCCGTGGCGCTCGAAAGGTTGCCTGCATTTTTCAGCCTGTAACTGCACTGCTTGCTTCATTTCTCGGTACGGAGGGAAAGATCACGGGACCACGGGGTTTATTGTGAAAAAGATTACGCTAAATAACCTCCGCCAAATCTCCTTTCTCCTCCAGCCATTCCTTGCGATCACCAGCGCGTTTTTTGGCTAGCAGCATATCCATCATTTTGCCAGTGCCATCCCCTGCATCCATGACTAGCCGCACCAACCGTCTTGTATCCGGGTCCATAGTGGTTTCCCGCAGTTGCAGCGGGTTCATTTCGCCGAGGCCTTTAAAGCGCTGCGCATTCACTTTACCACGCAGCTTTTCAGCTTCGATTCTATCCAGCACGCCCTGCTTTTCGCCTTCGTCGAGTGCGTAGAATACCTCTTTACCCACATCGATTCGGTACAGCGGCGGCATGGCTACAAACACGTGCCCGGCCTTAACGAGTGCCGGGAAATGCCGCACAAACAGGGCGCAGATCAGCGTGGCAATGTGCAAGCCATCGGAGTCGGCATCGGCGAGAATACAAACTTTGCCGTATCTCAATCCCGACAGGTCATCAGTAGCTGGGTCAATGCCCAGTGCCACAGAGATGTTGTGTACTTCCTGCGAGGCGAGAATTTCCTGTGAATCCACCTCCCAGGTATTCAGGATTTTTCCGCGCAGGGGCAGGATGGCCTGAAACTCCCGGTCGCGCGCCTGTTTGGCAGAACCGCCCGCTGAATCACCCTCCACTAAAAACAATTCACCGCGTTCGCTGTCTTGCCCGGAACAGTCGGCCAACTTGCCCGGCAGGGCGGGGCCGGCAGTTACCCGTTTGCGCTCAACTTTTTTAGCCGTGCGCATACGGCTCTGAGCATTGTTGATACACATATCCGCCAGCTTTTCCGCTTCTTCAGTGTGCTGGTTCAACCACAAACTAAAGGCATCTTTGGCGACACCGCTGACAAAGGCGGCCGCTTCTCTGGAAGACAGACGCTCTTTGGTCTGCCCTGAAAATTGCGGCTCTTCCAGCTTGCTCGACAACACATATGCACAGCGGTCCCAAATATCATCGGCGGTGAGTTTTACTCCACGGGGCAGCAGGCTGCGGATTTCGCAAAAATCGCGCATGGCTTCCAACAGGCCGCTGCGCAGCCCATTCACATGGGTACCGCCCTGAGCCGTGGGAATCAAATTCACATAGCTCTCTGCAATTACCTCGCCGCCTTCATGCAACCATTGCACCGCCCAATCCACGCCCTCATTGGTGCCGCTGAAGCTACCTACAAAAGGTTGTTCAGGCACTACTGGAAAATCGATGGTGGCATCTTGCAGGTAATCGGTGAGACCATCTTCGTAGTACCACTCGTCACTTTTTTTCTCGGCTTCGTCTTTGAACCTCACCCGCAGCTTGGGGCACAGCACTGCCTTGGCACGCAATACATGCCGCAGCCGCGGCACTGAAAAGTTTACTGAATCGAAGTATTTGGCGTCGGGGGTAAACGTAATCGCGGTGCCAGTATTGCGCGCGCCGCACTTGTCCACCACTTTGAGCTGTTGGCTGGTATCGCCGTCTTTAAAGCTCATCTGATGTACTTTCCCGTCGCGGCGAATACTCACTTCCAGCTCAGCGGACAGGGCATTCACTACAGACACGCCCACACCGTGCAGGCCGCCACTAAACTGGTAATTCTTGTTAGAGAATTTACCACCGGCGTGCAAGGTGGTCATTATCACTTCCACCCCTGGCTTTTTTTGCTCCGGGTGTTGGTCTACAGGCATGCCGCGCCCGTTGTCTGTCACGGTGATCGAGGCGCCTTTATGTAACACCACAGAAATTTCATCAGCGTGACCTGCCAGGGCCTCATCCACGCTATTGTCGATAACTTCCTGAGCCATGTGATTGGGTCGCGAGGTATCAGTGTACATGCCTGGGCGCTTGCGCACGGGCTCAAGCCCGGTGAGAACTTCAATATCTTCAGCGGTATATTTACTCATTCTTACTAGCGTACTCCGGGATTACATATATCCCTGGGATTCAAGGTCAACGGAAAATTCTACACCTTCAACGCGCGATACAGCGGTTTCAATACGGCCATCGGCGTAAAGGTCCAGCCAGCGATAGCCTGGATTCACCTCATCCACTTTAAAGCCGTCGTTGTCTGGGGCGAACTGTATACAGGAGGAGGGGGTCGACATCAATTGAACACCCTTTCTTTCAGCATCTAATATCTGGTGTACATGTCCCCACAATATGCCTCGCACCTGAGAGCTCTGGTCAAGAACATCAAAAAAGGCTTCTCTGTCGCGAATAATTTGCCCATCAATCCAGGCGGAGCCCATGGGGATGGGTTGATGATGCAGGCATACCAGGCTGTGCACATTGCGCGCGGCGGCCTGTTGCAAACACTGCACCAACCAGTCGAGTTCTGCTGCACCCAATTCACCACCGACTTCACCGGGTATTTGCGAGTTAAGCAAAACGATCTGCCAGTTACCCACATACGCCACACGAACCAACTCTTCGTCGCTGCCCAACACGGCCTGCATGAGCGGGAGCACATCGTGATTGCCCGCCAGCCAAAATACCTCGTCGCTCAGATTCGCCATGTAATTCTTGGCACGATGGTAGGCCTCTTCACTACCGTGGTCAGACACATCGCCTGTAGCCAGAACCAAATCAATGGCACTGCGCTCGCGCTGCACGCACTTAATAACTTGCTGTAGACTGAAATCTGTATCGAGTCCCAGCAAGGTACCGCCCTCCTGACGATGGAGGTGGGTGTCGGTAATTTGTACAACTCGCACCGGATCACTCCCGTGCCACATCTCGCGAACAGAACTCGTCATGAAGCGTCAACCACTCCTTTGAGAACAGCGGTTAAGCCGTCATCGCTACGGCCCTGCTCCAGGCAATGGCCGAGCCATTCGGCAAGAAACAGATTCTGTTGGGCTTTTTCATCCCGGGCGTGCATATCCGGGTTGGGATACTCGTAGCGGGCGGCTGTGCGCCGCCGTGACTGAAAGCTGGTCACTTCTGCCATGCGCACATCGTGGTAAATTCTCACTTCAAACTGAGGCGACACCAGCCAGTTCTCAGGCCCACTCTGCTGTTGAATTTTTAAACAGGTGGTATACCGGCAGCGCTCTACCACGTTGATACGCACACGCTGCCCACCGGGCAGACTAAACTCGCGATAATTGGCGGTTTCGTAATCGGGGAACAGGCGCAGCAAGCGCAGGTAATTACTCTCACAAGTGGCGTGTAAGGCCGACAGGTTAATTGAGTACTTGGCCTGTTTTCGGGACAACGGCAGCGGTCTCCTGTTTATTTAAAACGCTGGATTTCAGCGTGGCTCAGGTTGAAAGTGTAGCATCTACAATTGCATCTATGCCGCAGATATTTCATGTTTTCAGCGCTTGGGCCAACACGCTATGATAGGCAGCCCCGGCGCTGTTACACTGTGCTGCGCAAAGCCTCATTTTTGTAGGGAAATTACACATGAAGTTCGCCACCTCGGCCGCCCTCGGCTGCCTGCTCACGCTTGTAACCACTGTCAGTAGCGCAGATACACTGCGCGAAATTTATGAGCTCGCGCTGGACAATGATGCCCAGTTAAAAGCTCAAGAGGCCCAGTACATGGCCGACATGGAATCGAGAAACCTCGGTCGCGCAGTGCTATTGCCGCAAGTCAGTGCAAACTATGATTTCACGCGCGGTGATATCGACCAGGACTCCGAGAGCATTAATTTCGACAACACGGGTAACTTTGTACCCATCGAAACCAGCAGCAGCACCGACACCGACCGCGAGGGTTATCAGGTGTCTCTCAACCAGGCGTTATTTGATTTGCCCGCCTGGTTCAGCTTTCAGGCTGGCAAAGAAGCCAGCCAACAGGCGGAGGCGACTTTCGCAGCCGAGCAACAGGATTTGATTGTACGTGTCGTTGAGACTTATTTAGGTGTGTTACGCGCACAAGACAACCTGCAAGCCAGCCAGGCCCGCGAGCGCGCATTTATGCGCCAGTTGGAGCAAACCCGACAGCGCTTTGAAGTGGGATTGATCGCAATTACCGACGTGCACGAATCGCAAGCGGCCTATGACCTGGCACAGGTAGAGCGTATTGTGGATGAAAACAATGTCAACGTCGCCCAGGAGCGATTGTCGATACTTACCGGGCAATACCACTCCAATCTCAACCTGTTGGCTCCCGATTTTGCAATCAGTAAACCCGACCCCCTGGAGCGCGCCGAGTGGGTCGGCTTTGCTTTGAAAAACAACTTCCGCCTGAAAGCTGCGCGTTACGGTGAGCAAGCTGCCCGCCAAACCGCCAGGGCGAACAAGATGCAACACATGCCGCGCGTCAGCGGCAGTGTGTCTTACTCTGATTATGAAATTGATGGCGACTTCACCCGCGAGCCGGAATCACTATTTGATCTGGGCCCGGACAGCCAGCAAGAACAAGAGGTGATTCAGGTGCGTGTTGACCTGCCTTTGTATTCAGGCGGCTCCATCAGTGCCAATCGCCGTCGTGCAGCTCAGAACTATATTGCCGCGCGAGAAAATCGCGTCAACCTGATGCGCAACACCGTCACCAATACCCGCTCCTTACACATGACCGTGGTCAGCGATGTGTCGCGCGTTGCCGCACGCAAGCAGAGCATCGTCTCTTCACAGAGCGCACTGGACGCAACGACAGCGGGTTACGAGGTGGGCACACGAAATATTGTCGATGTACTGGATGCGCAGAACTCACTGTTTGCGGCAAAGCGTGATTACGCCAACGCCCGTTACGACTACGTCAATAATATTTTTCGCCTGAAGCAGCAGGCGGGTATTTTAAGCCCGCAAGATATCTATCGCCTGGAGTCCTTTACGACGCCACCAGCGGCCCCTACCGCCAGCAGACGCACTGGAGTGCCCTATCCCGGCGAGAGCGAATAAGCTCCGATACCACTGGCGAAAGTACATTCCATGACTGCTTTTACCCCGCCCCTTGATCTGAATAAGGTCAAGGGCTTCCTCGCAGATGCCGAGGCGACTGCACTATACGCTGCTGCCAGCCGGGTTTGCGCTCGCGGGCCGATTCTTGAGATCGGCAGTTACTGTGGTAAATCCACTATTTGCCTGGGCCAGGCCTGCCGTGAGCAAAGCAGTTTGGTCTATGCGCTGGATCATCATAGAGGCTCAGAAGAACATCAAAAAGGTGCGTTTTTTCACGATCCTGAACTATTCGATGAGCAGGATCAGCAGTTCGATTCCTTCCGCGAGTTTCGCCGCAATATTCGAGTTGCACGGCTGGATAACTGGGTGGTTCCTCTGGTCACCAGCTCGGGGTCGGCGGCGCGTTTCTGGACTACGCCACTGTCGATGGTATTTATTGATGGCGGCCACAGCCTGGACGCAGCACTGACTGACTATCGCTGCTGGAATGGCCTGGTTATGCGCGGTGGCGTACTGGCCATTCACGATGTATTCCCCGACGCCAGCAAAGGTGGCCACGCGCCCTATGCGATTTACAGGCTGGCGCTTGAATCTGGTTTATTTGACGAGATTGAGCGCGTCGAAACACTGGCGCTTTTAAGAAAGCTCTAGCAGGCTGTCGGCTCGGCACTGTTCTACTGCGGAAAAGCCCGACAGGCCCCTGGCTGATCGTCTGGTTGATTATCAGGCTGGCTGTTGCTGGGCGCGATCACTGCCTTCTACATTCAGCAAATTCACTTGCTGAAACAATTTTGATGCGGCGCTGTATTCCGTTAGTGCATCGGCGGCCAATATAATCGCGGCTGCGGTCCAGGTGGGCTTTTCATCAGGCCACATCAGGTCTTCCACGAATTGATAACCCGTCCAGTAGGAGCCCTCGTCAAAGCGCCACTGGTGCAACCAACTGTAGAGTTGCACTGCGCGGGCGTGGTCACCAGCGGCCAGCAAGGCCATAACTAATTCGCAACTCTCTGCAACGGTGACCCAGGGCTCGTCCGAAACACAGCGGCAGCCCATGCCGTCCTCGACAAATTCATGCCACCGCGCAGCAATGCGGGCGCGGGCGTCTTTCCGCGACAACACGCCGCTCAGCACGGGGTAAAACCAATCCATGGAATAGCGAGCTTTACTCTCCCAGGTACGATCAAAACGCTCAGGTTTGTTACGCAAAGCTTCCCCAAGCTTATCTCTTGCAACCAGCCACTGCGGTCGCGGATAACCCAGAGTCACCGCAACGTTGTGAGCACATTCCAGGCTTTTATAAATAGAAGAGCAGCCGGTAACCAGCGCATCTTCCCTGGCACTATTGTCAGCGCTAACTGCCCAGTGAATATCACCGTGTTCAGTTTGCAGAAACAACACAAACTCGACGGCGCGCTCCATAGTCGGCCACATGTCCTGCAAGAATTCACGATCCTCAGATATCAGGTAGTGATGCCACACACCGGTGGCAAAATAAGCAACAAAATGGGTTTCCCGACGCTCGCCGTTGTCGATTTCAATGCCTCGGTAACCCGCCCACCAACTGCCATCTTCCAACTGGGTTTGCGCCAGCCAGCGATAGGCCGCCACCGCGCCTTCGTACTCGCCGCCAATGCTCAGTCCCATCGCTGCTTCAACATGATCCCAAGGGTCGCTGTGACCACCCTTAAACCAGGGTATTTCGCCACTGGCCTGCTGCGACTGCACAATAAACTCCACTGTGGGGCGAAGGAAATCATGGGGAAATAGCCCCCGACTTAAATACAAACCCGACATTATACGGCCCCCTTGCGGAAGTACATCACCACACTTTTACCCATAAGGGGGTTCAACAATTTTTCTATGAGCCGTGTTAGCCAGGGCCGCTCCATTAAATCCCACACCAGTATCTTGTGGTACACACTCACCAGCGGGTTTTCTTCCTGGCTGTTCCAGAACAGGCATTTCAACCACCAAAAAGGCGCGTGCAATGCATGTGCCCAATGTCGGTGGTAATGGCTGAAGCCCAGTGTCTCGATTTGGTCACACAACTCAGCAGCGCGAAATATGCGCAGGTGCCCACCGGAAACCTGGTGGTAGGTATCGCTCAAAGCCCAACAAATACGCTCTGGCCAGCGCCGTGGCACCGATGCACACAGCAGTCCGCCCGGACGCAATACCCGCTCAATCTCTTTCAGAGCCGAGGCGTAATCGGGGATATGTTCCAATACCTCGGAGCAGATAACCCGATCAAAGGTGTCGGCGGCAAAGGGGAGATGCAGGGCATCGGCGGACGCCAGACCAAAACTCTTGCTGGCATTGTCGGGCTCTGAAAAATCCTGGTACTTCTCCGCCGTGGATTTCAGGTCGTCCAGGTTCAAATCGACACCGACCGCATTGACCTCAGCTTCAGCATAGGCAGAGATCACATGGCGACCTTCGCCGCAGCCAAGATCCAGCAGCCAATCACCGTCCCGCAGGGGCAAGTGCGCAAAATCAACCGTCTGCATGATCGAGTACCCGATAGTAATATTGGGCCATGCGACGCGCTGTCACATGCCAGCAAAACTTCTCAACAATACGCTCGCGACCGCGCTGGCTTAGATCTTCTCGGCGCGCAGGGTCTTCCAGTAAGGCGCTGATCTCTGTGACCAATGCCGCCACATTGCGTACCGGCACCTGTACACCGGCATCGCCCACCACTTCTGGCAATGCGCCACCCGAGGTCGATACAACCGGCACGCCACAGGCCATGGCCTCGCCCGCTGGCAAACCAAAGCCTTCATATATTGAAGGTACAACCACCAGCGTGGTCTCGGCGTAATAGCGAATCAATTGTTTCGTACTGATGCCGCTGACAAATTCTACTTTGTCCGTCAGGCCCAGCTTTTTGAGTAACTTCTCTGTTGCACCGCCAGGTCTGGGTTTGCCTACTACCAATAACTCCAGGCTGGGATACTGGCGCAATAAACGGGCATATGCGGTGAGTAAATAGCGCAGGCCCTTCAAGGGCTGATCGGCTGAAGCGGTGGCCATCAAGCGCAGCGGTTTGCGCTCAACATCAGCCACGGGCCGGAATTCGTCCGTGTCGATACCGTTGTAGACCAACTCTATGCCCGCCGGCTGGATGCCAAAGTCCTTGGCAATATCCTGACGCGAACACTCCGATACTGTGACAATATTGTGTAAGCGCTTTACCACTCGCTTCTGCATCCACAAAAATGAATGCCAGCGACAGACAAGTAGCTTTAACCACCACTTGCGCGCCGCGCGCACCGCGATGCGTAAATCGCTGGTAATCGGGTGGTGCAGGGTTGTTACCAGAGGCAAGCCCATTTTCTGCAACTTCAGCATACCGTAGCTGAGGCTTTGATTGTCGTGAATGAGATCGTATTCGTGGCCGTGCTGGCGCAGGTATTTCACCACCCGACGGCCAAAAGTCATGGGCTCGGCAAAGCCGCCGGTCAACTTGCTCAGCCACTCAAGAATATTGATCCAGGAACGCAGGTGGTGCCAACGCAAAGACAACAAGCCATTTTCAAACAGGTCCAGGCTCGGCAATTCGATTAAACGCACCCGCGGATCAACATGGGGGTAGGGCGGGCCGGAGATCACGTCCACCTGGTGTCCCGCTTCGAGCAGAGCTTTGCTCAGATACTTGATGTAGACGCCCTGACCGCCGCCATAGGGATGGCTGCGATACCCCAGCAGCGCAATGCGCAAGGGGCGAAATTCATGGCGGTCAAGCATAGGTAATACCTTTGCCGACGCCATGTCGAGCGGTTTCGCGCGTGCTGTTTCTGCTTGCATAACTATCTGGATGAGCGACTAGGCAGCCGCATGTTCTCCTGGTTACTTGGCACCTTGTTAAAGAGTGCTAAAAGTACTGCCAATGGCCGGGTGGGGAACCTCTGGCAGTCTTACGCGCCTGGCGCACAGCCAAAGGGGGCTAAATTTTAATCAGGTACCCCCAAAAAATCCAGTGACGATAACGGCCAGTAAAACAGACCCGGTTGATCGTAAGTAGTTGCTGTTTAGGCTTATACTGCCGCTTCTAACGCTAACAGAATCACTATGCCCAGCTCAGGCTCCCACTCAATCGACCCCTCGGCCCCTGACACCGCGTATAAGGGCATTATTTTGGCCGGCGGTTCCGGGACACGGTTGTACCCGCTGACCAGCACTGTCAGCAAGCAATTGATGCCGGTTTACGACAAACCGATGATCTACTATCCGCTGGCTACATTGATGCTGGCAGGCATTCGGGAGGTATTGATCATCACAACCCTGCGCGACCAGCAATCTTTTGCAGACTTGCTGGGCAATGGCAATCACTGGGGCATCGACATTCAGTACGCGGTACAACCCGAGCCAGAGGGTCTGGCACAGGCGTTCCTGATCGGCGCCGACTTCGTTGGCAACAGCCCGGTAAGCCTGGTATTGGGCGACAATATATTTTACGGCGGCGGCCTCTCTCAAAAACTGCAAAATGCTGGCCGGCGCAGTAGTGGCGCATCTGTATTTGCCTACTACGTTCAAGACCCTGAGCGCTACGGCGTGGTGAGCTTTGACCGTGATGGGCGCGCCATAGACATTGAGGAAAAGCCGACGGCACCCAAATCACACTACGCGATAACGGGTCTGTATTTTTACGATAGCGGTGTGGTCGACATCGCCCGCAGCATTCGGCCCTCTGCCCGCGGTGAACTGGAAATCACCGAGGTCAATCTGGCCTACCTGAACCGGGGCGAGCTCAGCGTTGAGGTACTGAGCCGAGGCACCGCCTGGCTCGACACTGGCACCCACAATTCGCTGCTGGATGCAGCCAATTTTATTCGAGTGGTGGAGGAGCGGCAGGGCTTAAAAATCGCCTGCCCGGAAGAGGTTGCCTATCGCAAGGGCTTTATTAACGAAGAGCAGTTGCTGGCTTTGGCTGAACCTCTTGTAAAGAGTGGCTATGGGGAATATCTCAAACGCCTGCCGCTGGATACCGAAATAGTGTTAGACGAGAGCAACGCCCCGTGAAGTTTGAGACCACACCTGTGCAGGGCGCCATTCTTGTTGCCCCGGATGTGTATGCTGACGAGCGCGGGTTTTTTATGGAGAGCTGGAATCAACGCCGTTTTCAGGAGGCGGGTTACAACTGGCAGTTTGTACAGGATAACCACAGCCGTTCCCGCTGCGGTATTTTGCGCGGCATGCACTTTCAAACCCGGCAGACGCAGGGCAAGTTGGTCAGAGTAACAGCCGGCGCTGTTCACGCTGTGGTGGTAGATCTACGCAAAAGTTCGCCCAGCTTTGGCGGTTGGTTTGGGGTGGAACTCAGCGCTGCAAATCAGCACCTGCTGTTTGCACCCAAAGGCTGCGCCCACGGCTTTTACGTTCTGTCAGAAAGTGCGGATTTTCTCTATAAAACCACCGACTACTATCACCCCGAGTCAGAGCTCACGCTTGCCTGGGATGACCCGACCATCGGTATCGACTGGCCCGTGCCGACTGGAGAATCCCCCAGCCTGTCCGAAAAAGATGCTCAGGGTTTAAGTTGGGCAGATATTCCCTACTTTGACTAGCGGACGCCACCAGGCTTCACTAGCCAAATACCAATCCAGTGTCACTTCAATACCAGACTCAAAACTATGCTGAGGCTCATAGCCCAGCTCGCGGCTTATTTTGCTGGCATCTATCGCATAGCGCCGATCATGGCCCGTCCGGTCCATAACATAGCTAATCAGTTCACTGGCCGATTTACCTTTGGCCTGCGGGGAATCTGGAAACCGGCTCACCAGTGTACTGTCTTCGGCAAAGCGTGCATCCAGGCGCTCGCACAGCAGCTTTACAATATGGATATTGGCCCATTCATTGTTGCCGCCAATATTGTAGGTTTCATCCACCTGGCCTTTTTCGAGAACCAGCTCAATGCCGCGACAGTGATCTTCCACAAATAGCCAATCGCGAGTGTTCATGCCATCACCGTAGATGGGTAGCTCAAGGCCCCGCAAGATATTGGTTAGGCACAGCGGAATCAATTTTTCCGGAAAATGCCAGGGACCGTAATTGTTAGAGCAGTTAGAGGTGGTAACCTGCAATCCGTAGCTGTGGTGGTAGGCGCGCACCAGATGATCCGAAGCTGCTTTACTGGCAGAATAAGGTGAGTTGGGCGCGTATTTTTGCTCTTCATAAAAGCCGGGGTCCTCTGGTGCCAGCGAGCCATACACTTCGTCAGTGGACACATGATGAAACCGGTGCGGCAGGTCTGCATCCAGCCAAACCGCGCGGGCAGCTTTGAGCAAACTGTGGGTCCCCACCACATTGGTTTGTATAAATACATCCGGGCCAGCCAGGGAGCGATCGACATGGCTCTCCGCTGCAAAGTGCACGATTGTGCCGAGCTGCTCTTCGCGCAACAACTGCTCAACACTCGCCTGGTCGCAAATATCACCCTGCACAAAACGAAAGTTGGAATCGTCTTCCACGCTGACTAAATTAGCTCGATTGCCAGCGTAAGTCAGCGCGTCATAGCCCACCACTTTCTGGTCGGGGTGTTGTCGCAACCAATAGTGCACAAAGTTGGTACCGATAAATCCGGCGGCGCCGGTTACTAACAAGCCGCCATTCATACCAAATCATCCATCATCAAACCCAACTGCTGTTGCCATGGCTCACTGCCCACGCCAAGTAATTCGTGGATGCGGATACAGTCCAGCACGCTATAGGCCGGCCGGGTCGCCGGGGTGGGATAGTCTTGCGTGGATATAGCCACAATATCTACCTCGCCTTCAACAAGGCCGCGAGCCTTGCCCTGTCGGTATATCTCGCAGGCAAATTCGTGCCAGCTACAACTACCGGCATCAGACCAGTGGTATACGCCGTGTGCCTCAGGGTGTCCGGAGAGTTGCCAGATCACTTTCGCCAGGCCCCGCGCCCAGGTGGGACATCCGACCTGATCTGATACCACCGTTAACCGCGGACGCTCGCCCATTAGTCGCAACATTGTTTTCACAAAATTGCTGCCGTGCCGAGAGTGCAGCCACGAGGTACGCACAATGACCGAATTGAGCGGCGACACCGACTGCAATCGCATTTCCCCGGCGAGCTTGCTATGACCATAGACTCCGAGTGGGCGAGCCTCTGCCTCAGTCGGGTAGGGCGTGTTTGCGGCGCCATCGAAAACAAAATCTGTGGATACATGAATCAAACGCGCTCCGATATGATCGGCTGCCAGGGCAAGATTACCCACACCTTCGGCATTGATAGCAACCGCAAGGTCAGGCTTGGCCTCAGCTCCATCCACAGCGGTGTAGCCAGCACAGTTGATAACGAGCTGTGGCGTCTCGTCACCCAGATAGTCGAGCACAGCCGACTTATCCGCAATATCTAAAGTGTGCCGGTTTGCGGGTAAGCAATCCACCTGCTCAGGCTGAGTGTAAAGCACCTCGCGGCCCAACTGACCATCGGCTCCAAAAATCACTGCTTTCATTAATAATCCGGGGTGTTAAATAACCAACCAGCCATTCTACTGAGACCAGGGCAACCAAGGCGAATATTTTTGCTAGACTGACGCCCCTATGAATTCAATCTCAGCGAATTCAACCTCAGCGCCCGCCGGAGCCGCAGTTAAACCAGGCCATATGCCCAGGGGGATCGACGGTCGCTTGATCGTCATTGCAAGCGCGGTGATCTCGCTGTGGAGTCTTTTTGCCTTTACTGGCATTTGGAGCCAAGACGGCGTTTTTCTCGCCGCGACCTCTGCGTTTGTGAACAGGGGTTTGGAGGAGAGCCTGGCAATCCTGGGTCGACCGGGCATTCCTCTACTGCTAGGCTCTTTGCACCTGCTGACCGGTGCGTCATTACAGACCTTGGCGGCTCTGTTGCAAGCGTTCCTCTACTTGTTACTAAGCTATAGCTTTGTAACCACGGTTTCGGCAATGGGCGGCAACCGCAGAGTACAACTGCTTGCGCTGGCAGTGATTTTGTTACACCCCTTGTGCTTGCACTACCGCAGTCCTATTCCTGTCGAAGTCGGCTACTGGAGTTGTGTATTGCTGGCCTGCCAACAGCTTATATTTTACAGTCGGCAATGCCGGGCTGGTCACCTTATTAAATGGCTCGCCTTGATGTCGCTGGCCAGTGTGTTTCGCGCCGAGGCTCTAGGCCTTATGCTCTTAATGCCACTCGGCCTTTGGCTGGCACTGCCGCTGCGGCGGCGCAGCGGCGCCAGTTTGCAAATGACTTTGCTGAGCTGGTCAAGCGTCGCTTTTATCCTGGCTATTGGCGGGAACTGGCTGATAAGCCCTGTAACAAGTTTGTTCACAGAGGAAACCGTTTTACTGGCCTATATCAATGAGCTACATGACCGCACAGTAGCGGGCGATGCCAGGCCAGAGTCTTACACTGCAATCACCGGGGCCATATTGAGCCTGGTACTGGTCAAAGTTTTTACAGCTCTGAGCGCAGCAGGCTCTGGCCTATTGCTGCTGGGCAAACTCCGTGGTGCCTATGGCGGAGTGAACAAGCCCACTCGCACGTTGATTTCAGTCCACATCGCTTTAACGCTTTTGTACTTGTTTATCTACCAGCTCAGCGAGGCAACCATAGCTGTGACTGAAGCGGGTCTCGCTGCAATTTTCCTGCTGCTATACCTGCCCTTTGCACTGGATGAACTATGGCGTACCGAATCCAAATTGGTGCGCTGGGGCGGCGCAGTGATACTGCTCTTTATTTGCCTGCAGACACTTAAGCCAGATGTGGAGACAGATACTCTGAACGCTCAGGCAAAAAACTGGTTCAGGCAAGAACCTGATGTCGGCGAGTCCGCAGGTTTGGCAACCAATAACATTCAAATTGCCTGGCAGGTGCAACAGCCAATCACCCGGATCGCGGATAAAAGTGAATCGCAGAACCTTGGTGCATTTCTCGCTCAGGTTGACTGGCAGCACACGCGCTATGTCGCCATTTTCGTGAAGGCAGAGCAGTTCGGCCAGCTCTATGAACTGGCGCGTCAACCGCAACTAAACCTGGCGGCGCGCTTTCGCAATGATGCGCAAGACTGGCTTGTGATTATGCAGAATCCCGAGGGCGGCTGAACAAACTTTTCCATTTGCCACTCACCGCAGCACGCTGACTCGCATATTGGTCACCAGCCACTACACCTTCACTTTGCTGCAACGCCAATTGGTGAGCGGCGGAGCGGTAGTTGAGGTAGGCATCTGCCAGGCTTTTTGCTTCTTCTGCAGTAAATAAATTTGCCGCCCTGAGCGCATCCAGTATTCGCACATTGTCCGACCACTCACACAGTTGAGGCACCTGTGCAGCCCAGGCCAACACCGCGTACTGAACCATAAACTCGATGTCAACAATACCGCCGCGGCCCTGCTTGAGATCAAATTCATGTCCGGTGGACTTGTCCCCCGAGAGAATATGTTCACGCATTCGATCCCTCATCTCTACAACCTCAACAGCCAGTGACGATTCGTTGCGCGCTTGCATCAACACCTGTTGGCGCAGTTCATCGAACTGCTCAGCCAGTGTCGGGTCGCCGGTGATATAGCGAGCTCGAACAAGCGCCTGATGTTCCCAGGTCCATGCAGAGCTTAGCTGATAATCCCGGTAAGCCTTTAGCGAAGCCACCAACATGCCGGAGTTGCCAGAGGGTCGCAGCCGCATATCAATCTCGTAGAGCTGTCCCATGGCCGTGCGAGTATTGAGAATATGAATGATTTTTTGCCCAAGGCGGGTATAGAAAACGGAGTGATCCAAAGCTCGTTCGCCGCCTGTTCGCCCCTGCATCGACGCATCGTAGATGAATACCAAATCCAGGTCTGAACTGTGTCCCAGTTCTATACCTCCGAGCTTGCCATAACCAATAATCGCAAAACCGAGGCCCTCGTCGTCGCGGTCGGGCACACCGTGTTTCTCTGTCAGTTCACGCCAGGCTAACATGAGCGCTTGCTCCAGAATCACTTCAGCAAGAAACGTGAGTTTGTCACTCACCTCCATCAGTGGCAGTCGACCGGTGACTTCGCTGGCGGCCACATGCAGTTGCTGGGAGGCTTTGAAATAACGCAAAGCCTCCATGTGCCGTTCCAAATCGTCTGCGGGCAGGCGTGATACCTGTTGCCGCAATGCCGAGGCCAAAGCTTGTTTATCCGGTGTCGAGTAAAGACTGGTCGTATCTAATAGTTCGTCGAGCAGTACCGGATTACCTGTCAATTGCTCAGATATCCACGGGCTGGCTGCACACAGCGCAATCAACTCTGCAAGTGCCGCCGGGTTTTCGATCAACAGTACCAGGTAGGCGCTGCGCCGGGTGACTGCCTGCACCAGGGGCAATACGCGAAGCAGCGCTAAATCAGGCCGTTGTGATTCCAGGCAAGCGGCGAAAAGCCGTGGCATAAATTGGTCCAGGCGCTGGCAGCTCTCGGCCTGTAAATGGCGAACCCGGCGGCTCTCTTTAAACTCGTGTAGTTTGCCGGCTAACCGTTCAGCATCTGGAAAACCTGTTTGCGCCAGGCTGTCGGCATCCAGAGCTTCTGGCCATAGAGATATTTCTACTCGATCGGACGAATTCTCTTCCGGCTCTGCTATCAATGCAGAAAAGTGAAAACTGACCCGCTGTCGATGCCCATTCAACGCACTAAGAAAATCATCCCAGTCGGTAAAATCCATCGCCACAAGCAGCGCCGCGCGCTCAACCTCGCTAGTCGGCAACTGCTGGCTTTGCCTGTCGTCATAGCCCTGGATTGCATGTTCCACATTGCGCAAAAACAGATACGCTGTCTTAAGTTCAGCCACGGCTGCGCTCGGTAAACAGCCCTCCTGTTCACAGGCATCAAGCGCCGCCAACAGTTCTCTTTGCTGCAATGCCGGGCTGCGCCCGCCGCGAATGAGCTGAAAGCACTGAGCGATAAATTCGACTTCGCGTATGCCTCCCGGGCCTAACTTCACATCCTCCTGCAAACCACGGCGACGCGCTTCGGCGCCGATCATTCTTTTCATATCGCGCAGGGACTCGATCACACCAAAGTCGATATAGCGGCGATACACAAAGGGTTGCAGACTTTCCGTGAGTAACTGCCGGTGACGCTCGGGGCCGGTGATGACCCGGCCCTTGAGCATCGCGTACCGCTCCCAGTCTCTGCCCTGATCCTGGTAGTACTCTTCCAGGGCGGCGAAATTGACAACAACTGCACCGCTTTGTCCGTAGGGTCGCAGACGCATATCAACCCGAAAAACAAAGCCATCTACAGTCACCTGATCGAGAGCGGCAATCAGCCGCTGGCCGAGGCGGGTAAAAAACTCCTGATTGCTGAGTCCACTGCCATCGGTTTTGCCGGCCTCGGCGTAGGTAAAGATTAAATCGATATCTGAAGACAGGTTGAGCTCGCGGGCGCCGAGTTTACCCATGGCGATAACGCAGAGCTGCTGGGTTTCACCGTTTGCACTGCGAGGCTCACCCTGATCTGCAACAAGTTCCCGGTGTAAAAATTTCAGCCCCAGTTCGATACAGGCTTCTGCTAACAGCGACAGATCTCGAGTGGTTTCCATGGTGTCTGCCAGACGACAAAAATCGCGCCAAACAATGCGCAACCACTCCCGCTGGCGGAATTGACGCAGCCGTTGCTGTAGTTTCTCACGGGTATCGCAGCCACTCAGGTGCATCGAAAGCGAGCTGATGAATTCGGTTTCACTGTAGCGGCGCGCCAGGTCGCCACTGCCGATCAGGGCTACAAATTTATCTGGATACTGTTGGGCAAAGCGCCGGGCCTGCAAGCTGGCTGCCATGAGCCTCTCGCTCTGCTCGCGCAGTTGAGGGTCGGCAAACTTAATGTTGGATATCTCTCTCACAGTCATCGCAGCACAGAGTTACCGCTGAATGGCAGGCGCGACTCGCATAACCTCTTCGATTGTAGTCTCGCCACTGGCCACGCGAGTCGCACCGCTCAATCGCAAGGTTCGCATACCTTCTTGCATAGATGTTTTACGAATATTGTTTGTGTCGGTGTGGCTTTGCACCAATTCCTGAACAGCAGGTGACATCACTAACACCTCGTAAATTCCCTGTCGTCCTGTATAGCCTGTATTGCGACATTCCCGACAGCCATTGGGTGCGTACACTTGAGTCGGCGGTTGCACCTTCCAGGGTGCCGTCAGTTGCTTCCAGGCGTCGCCATCCAAATCTACCGGCTGCTTACAATTCGAGCAGAGTATTCGCACAAGGCGCTGAGCCATCACGCCGCGCACGGTTGCCTTAATCAGATAGGCGGGCACCCCCAGTTCGAGTAATCGTGTTATCGCGTTCGGCGCGTCATTGGTATGCAAAGTCGATATAACCAGGTGACCCGTCAGAGCAGCTTGCACCGCCATTTCAGCAGTTTCGAGATCGCGAATCTCCCCGATCATAATGATGTCGGGGTCCTGCCGCATCAAAGCGCGCACCCCCAGGGCAAAATCCAGGTCGATCTGATGGTTGACCTGCATTTGATTAAATGCACCCTCCACCATCTCAATGGGGTCCTCGATGGTGCACACATTAACCTCTGATGTTGCCAGTTGTCGCAATGTCGAATAAAGCGTGGTGGTTTTACCAGAACCGGTCGGACCGGTAACCAGCACAATGCCGTGACCCATCGCATTCATACCCTGCCAGCGACGCATATCATCACTGGCTAGTCCCAGGTCTTCAAAGCTCTTTTGCAACACCTCGGGGTCAAAAATTCGCATGACCAGCTTTTCACCAAAGCTGGTTGGCAATGTGGAAAGGCGCAATTCAATTTCACTGCCTTCCGGGCTGCGAGTTTTCAATCGGCCATCCTGCGGGCGTCGCTTTTCCGCAACGTCCATTCGCCCCAAAATTTTGAGGCGGCTGATCACAGCAGCAGAGACTTGTTGGGGTAGCTCGTAGACGTTGTAGAGAACACCGTCGATGCGAAATCGCACATGGCCGTTTTCCCGCCGTGGCTCTATGTGGATATCACTGGCGCGCTGCTCAAATGCGTACTGCAACAACCAGTCGACAATGTTAACGATGTGCTGGTCGTTGGCATCCGGCTCTTTTTTTGAACCGAGTTCCAGCATGGATTCAAGATTGGTAATGCCCGCTGCGGCGCTGCCGCGCCCATCTTTAGCCTTGGCTCCACTGACTGAGCGAGCCATGGTGTAAAACTCGGTTGTGTGACGAACAATATCGCGAGGGTCTGCCAATACCCGCTTTACAGGTTTGCGCAATACGTGCTCTAAATTGCTTTTCCAGGCTGATACCCAGGGCTCGGCGCTGGCTATGGTAACTTCGGTTGCGTTGACCTCTACAGCCAGAATGTTGTGGCGCTGCGCAAAGGCCAGCGACATGACTTCAGCAATAGTGCCAACATTGATTTTGAGCGGGTCAATTTGATAAACAGCTTGTCCGGATACTTCACTCAGCCAGGTCAGCAGCGTCTCCATATCCAGCGATTTGCCTGAGCGCTGGTCTTCAAGTTTTTGCTCGGCCAGAAATACCAGGGGATGAACACTGGCGGAATTCAGGCCACTCAGATTAGCGCGTGCCTCAACGCTGAGGATTTCAGCTTCATCTAACTCCTCCACTAAACCCTGGAGGTCCAGGTTGCGCTCCATGCGCTGTGCACCAAAGCTTGCAGCCATGATTCTCCAGTCTCTGCCAACACCTGTTTTACTGATTTATGCTATCACAGTGGGCGCAGAGAAAACGCGCACATTGCCGTTGTGAAAGCGGCAGTTTAATGCCTATACTTTTACTTTGCTCACAGAGGCACCGAGCAACGTCCATTTCGGTCGTGCAGACAGTGCAAATAATAAACAAGGCCTCAGATATTACAGGGTTCCGCAGCGGGGAAAACCGGTGGAAATAATTGCTGAATATGGGCATATCCTGCTCATACTGGCCTGCTGTTTCGGCTTTTTTATGGCCTGGGGCGTAGGTGCTAATGATGTGGCCAATGCCATGGGCACCTCCGTTGGTTCACGGGCTCTGACCATAAAGCAGGCGATTTTTATCGCCATTATTTTCGAATTTATGGGCGCCTATCTGGCTGGCGGTGAAGTCACTGGCACCATTCGCAAGGGCATTATCAACCCTGCAGTAATGGCAGATTCACCCGAGCTGCTCGTGTACGGGATGCTCTCTGCCCTGTTGGCAGCGGGCATCTGGCTGTTGATCGCCAGCTTGATGGGCTGGCCAGTTTCAACCACGCATTCCATTGTCGGCGCTATCGTTGGCTTCGCCGCTGTCGGCATTTCACCCGACGTGGTGAAGTGGAGCAAGGTGGGCTCCATCGTTGCGAGCTGGGTTGTTTCACCTGTGCTGGCGGGAACTATTTCATATCTGCTTTTCAAAAGCGTTCAGAAGCTCATTCTCGACACCGACGACCCATTCGGGAAAGCCGTAAAATATATCCCGCTCTATATGTGGGCGGTGGGCTTCATGATCTCCATGGTCACGCTGCTGAAAGGGCTTAAACATGTAGGTCTGGAGGTTGATTTGGGCCTCGGCTCCAAGTTTGCCAATGCTCTGCCAGTAAGCGCTTTGGTCGGCGTGGTTGTAGCAATATTCGGGGCCTGGCTGCTCAGCCGGGTAAGCGCAAAACCCAGCAAGGCCGGCCACCGCTTTGACGACGTAGAAAGAGTGTTCGCCATTTTGATGATTTTTACCGCCTGCGCCATGGCCTTCGCACACGGCTCCAACGATGTTGCTAACGCCGTCGGGCCCTTGGCAGCCGTGGCCAGTACCATTGAATCCGGTGGCCAAATCGCCGCAAAATCAGCCATGCCCTGGTGGATTTTGCTACTCGGTGGCGCCGGCATCGTTGTCGGCCTGGCCACTTATGGTTTCAGAGTTATGGCGACAGTGGGCCGTAAAATTACTGAGCTAACCCCAAGTCGCGGCTTCGCCGCCGAGCTGGGTGCGGCTACAACAGTGGTTATAGCATCGGCCAGTGGACTGCCGATTTCCACAACTCATACCCTGGTGGGAGCCATACTGGGAGTAGGCCTCGCCCGCGGTATTGCCGCCCTCAACCTTAAAGTCATCGGCACCATTTTTGCATCGTGGCTGATTACTCTGCCCGCTGGTGCTGGTCTGGCAGTCACCTTCTTCTTTATCTTCAAAGCCAGCCTGGGTTAATACTGTCTTTTCCAATATGAAATGAGTCTAAACAAGGGTTCGTGTTTCCAGCATGAAATGAGTCTGACATAGCCCTCTTTTCCATTCATGATAAAAACCGGCATGAATGCTGAAAAATTGACCACAGTTGACGAACTTCGGGGCTTTTTCGATGGTAGCCAGCGGGCTGCCCATGAAGAGGCTCAGTATGGTGCAATCAATAAAATTGATCAAAATGGTGATTGCAGTTTGTTGCAGACGTACCCCCGATACCACTGACGCAGGTGGGGTGCTAATTTAGCAATAATTAATACCGGAAAATAAAAAGCCCCCACTGGGAGGGCTTGGGTCGCTTGAAAGCGTTGCCTACGAAAAACTATTTCTTGGTATGAAAAGCTAATCAATAGACCTTAGTCAGGTACACTGTACGAGCAATATAACAGGGAGTCGCGGTATGAGCAAAACAATTCTCGGTTTGGACATGGGCAGCAATTCACTCGGATGGGCGCTTCTCAGCGCTGATGAGAACAACCGGCCTGCTGCTATCGTTGACTCCGGTGTCAGAATCTTCCAGAAAGCAGTGGAAGAGAAAACTCCTACACCGAAAAACCAGAAACGCAGAAGCAGCCGCCTGGCGCGGCGAACAATTCAGAGGCGGGCCCGGCGCAAGCGGCAATTACTCAATTATCTGATCAGCCTGCAATTATTGCCCAAAGAACTTGCCCAGATTGACAAGCCTGAGGCCATACTAAACGACCTGGGCGACCCCTATGTTTTGCGCGCCAAGGCACTTAAAGAGGCTCTCAGTAAACAGGAGCTGGGTAGAGTTTTCCTCCACCTGGTTCAGCGACGCGGATTCCTTAGCAATAAAAAGACGATTTTGGGGCGGGATATGCTCGATGACCCCGATGTGATCAGCATCCTGGAAGATGAGGGCGATGTCGATTCAGACGATAAGGAGGAATCTGCATTCAAGGCGGACATTAGCCAGTTAAAGCAAGCTATCGTGCAAGCTGGTTGCGAAACACTGGGAGAATATTTAGCTTCAAAACCCACCGGGGAGTGCAAGCGCAACAGGCACGGCGAGCATTTGCGAACTGATCGCCAAATGTATAGAGATGAGCTGAACCTGATCTTCGAGCGCCAGTCGCAGCACCATTCGCTCTTAACAAGCGCTGCTAAAGCAAAGATCGAACATATCTTGTTTCGCCAGCGCCCCATCAAACTGCGGAGAGACCGGGTCGGGAAGTGCTCGCTGGAAAAGAACAAAAAGCGTGCGGCAATAGCGCGGCTTGAATATCAGCGGTTTCGGTATCTGCAAGACATCAACAACCTGGCCTATTTTGATGTCTATCGAGATCAGTATCAGCCTTTGTCAGCGGAAGATCGGAAAAAGCTCGCCGATGTTTTCGAATCGACAGCAAAGATGACCTTTCCGAAAATTCGCAAAATTCTTGGGCTTGACAAAAAAACGCGATTTAATTTGGACTCGGGTGTTAAGAATCTGCGCGGCAATACTACCGCGGCAGCAATAAGGAAGGTTTTAAGTGCCTGGGATCAATACGAAGACCAGCATCAGCATGACCTTGTTGATGATCTGCTGAGCATTAAAAACAAACCCGCGCTCAAGAAACGCCTGATGAATCATTGGCAAATCGATGGTCAGACGGCGGTCAGGCTGTGCCTCATTGAGCTGGAACCCGATTACGGCTCTCTTTCCCTAAAGGCAATCCGTAGTCTGTTGCCATATTTAGAGGAGGGAATGATCTATTCCGAGGCCCGAATTGCTGCTGGCTATGGCTATGAAACAGAGACAATACAAGCTGTAAAAAGGCTCGGGCCGCCGCAACTACCCAACCCTATAGTCAACAAGGCGCTTCACGAGCTTCGCCGTGTGGTGAACGCGCTAATCGCCGAGTACGGCAAACCCGATGTAATCCGGCTCGAAATGGCTAGAGATCTTGAGATGAATACCGAACGTTATAAAAGCTTTCTCGCACAGCAGAAGAAAAATACAGAAGCTAATGAGAAGGCGACAGAAGATTATCAGCAGGCCGCAAATGAACACCCAAACCTTGGACTCAACAAGTATCCCAGCAGGGATCAGAAAATTCGCCACAGGTTGTGGATAGATCAAAAACACGGGTGCGCCTACAGTGGGAAATCGATCAGCCTGGCAGCGCTTTTCAGCGCAGAGATAGAGGTTGACCATATTCTGCCATACAGCCTGTCGCTGGACGATTCGTACATGAACAAGGTGGTGTGCTTGACAGCCGAGAATCGAAAAAAGGGCCAGCAGACACCCATCGATGCCTTTTCTGGCGATGAGGAAAAGTGGGAACAAATCACGCAGGCATTAAGCCACTGGCCAAAAGGCCTCGCCAGCAAGCGTGATCGCTTCTATCGGCGCGGGGAAGAGCTGCTGGAGCGCGATTTTCTGGGCAGTCAGCTCACCGATACCCGCTACATGTCCAAAGAGGCGGGCACCTATCTGCAAACACTGGGCGCCGACATCACTTTCACACGCGGGGTTATGACAGATTGGTTACGCCACCAATGGGGTCTGAATGAGCTGCTCGGAACGACCAACAATCGCAAGGACAGGTCGGATCACCGCCATCACGCGGTCGACGCGGTTGTCACCGCGTGTATAGATAGACCTCTCTACAACACGCTGGTTAAACAGGCACAGCAATTGGAGAGGAGCGGCTCTTCACTATCTATGAAAGACATTTATCTTGACCCGCCATTTGCAGATATCAAGGATCAACTGCGAGAGAAACTGGACGAAATAGTTGTCGCTCATGCCCCGCAAAGAAAAATCTCTGGTGCGTTACATGAAGATACCGGTGTTGGCTTTATTGAAGGTATCGGTGCCGTCTATCGACAGCGACTGGACAAGGATTTCACAGTAAAGCGTGCCCGGAAGATTATTGACACGGAAGTCAAAGAAATCGTTATAAGGCATCTGAATCAGCACGCTGATAATCCGAAAAAGGCCTTCGCCGAGGGTTTCGAGCTATGGCACAAGGACGCAAAAACACCGATCAAACGGGTTCGCGTGGTTCAGTCAGAGACCTCAAGAAACGACCTGGAGAAAAACAAGTTTCCGATCAAGGACAAGTCGGGCCTGCCTTTCAAGTGGCACGCCTACGGCAACACGCATCATGTTGAGGTGCTTCAGAGTACCGGGAAGGCAGACACCTATAAGCCCATCTTTGTTACCGCTCTGGAAGCCGCGCATCGAGTCAGGGGCGTGGGCAGTAGAATACATCCGCTAATACAGAGGGATCACGGGGAGGACTGGAAATTCCTGATGGCATTGCATATCAATGATCTTGTGTCAGTGGTTGATCAGGAGGATCAGCCAGCAAAAATATGTCGGGTGCAAAAGCTCGATATGATTGGCTCTATAGTTACATTAAGACTGCATACCGCAGCGACCCTTGAAAAAGACAACAGCCAACTCCAAATCTCCATCAAGAGGCTTATCAAGGATTTCAAAATGGCACCCTTGCATGTGAACGCCATCGGCAAGTTGATTGATGCTTGATTGATGATTAAAAGAACCGTTGATATTAGTGAACAATCTTATCTTCATGTCACCAATAAGCAGCTTTGCGTCGACCAGTGTGGCGAAACGGTATCCAGAATATCATTCGAAGATCTCGGCATACTGTTGCTGGAGAATCCAGCCATCGTGTTGACGCAGAGCGTTGCTGTCGAGTGCCAGAAGAACAATGTGGCTTTGATTTTCTGCGATGAGAAACGTCTGCCCTCTTCGGTTGTTTTGCCCTTGTGGCAAGGCAACAGCCTGCACACCAGGGTGTTGCGGGAGCAGCTCGCGGTTACTGCCCCTACCCGCAAGCGAATATGGAAACAGGTTGTCAGGCATAAAATTGGTGAGCAGGCAGTGACTCTTGAGCGCGCAGGCGTATCTGCCGCACTGCTGCATCGCATAAGAGCCAAGGTCAAACCCGGCGATCCGGAAAACTGTGAGGCGCAAGCCGCGCGGCACTATTGGCGCTCACTGATGGGGAGTGAATTCCGCCGCGATCAGAAAGCTGAAGGAGTAAACGCGCTGCTCAATTACGGCTACGCGATAATTAGAGCAATGGTCGCTCGCGCGCTGGTCGGCACAGGGCTGCATCCAGCTATGGGAATCCATCACTCCAATCAGTATAACGGCCTGTGTCTGGCTGATGACATGATGGAACCTTTCCGGGCCTGGATCGACGAGCGGGTTCTTCTTTTCGTTAATGGCGGTGGAGAAGCAAAAATAGACCGGCAGTCAAAGCAGGCGCTGTTAAGGATACTGGCAGATGAGGTAGCTCTGGGATCACAAACGATGCCGCTCATGGTTGCAGCCCACCATCTCGCGGCTAACTTCAAAAGAACGCTGACCTCGCGCAGCGAGACACTGGTCTATCCGCAGCGAACTGTTCTGGTTGGCGACTAGCCAGGCGCTTATGGAGCTATACGGAGAACCAGCTACAGTGTGGATACTGGTTTTGTTTGACTTACCTACGGATACTAAAACGGCGCGGCGGCAATATACCCGGTTCCGAAATTTTCTCCTGGGAGACAGTTACACCATGATGCAGTACTCTGTCTACATGCGACACTCCGCCAGTGACGAGAATGCAGCAGTCCACATCAAGAGGGTCAAGGCTAGTCTGCCGCCCGATGGTGAAGTCAGAATTATAAAAATTACCGACCACCAGTTTGCCAGGATTGAAGTCTACTATGGGAAAAGACGCCAACCCATTGAGCAGGCCCCCACCCAGTTGGAGTTTTTGTGACGCTCAACTCGCCAAAAATACAATCAGATCAGTTACTTGCATCGCAAATAGTGTACCCGACCAAGGGCTATCTGCAAATCACAACGCGTTTTTATGGATGGACGTCAACGGACTCAGTGTACCCGACCAAGGGCTATCTGCAAATCACAACTTCTGCGCTACAGCGTTCGCAAACTAATAAGTGTACCCGACCAAGGGCTATCTGCAAATCACAACCCGTGGCTGATATGTGCCCGCTGTCTCATAAGTGTACCCGACCAAGGGCTATCTGCAAATCACAACTAGAGTCTTGGGCTCAAAACTTGCTCCGGCAGTGTACCCGACCAAGGGCTATCTGCAAATCACAACTTAATACAACCATTGAAGCGATTAAAAATAAGTGTACCCGACCAAGGGCTATCTGCAAATCACAACTTAACACTTCATGCTTTACCAACCGCTTATAGTGTACCCGACCAAGGGCTATCTGCAAATCACAACTGATGAAACGTTTTGGACTGAATCTGAAAAAGTGTACCCGACCAAGGGCTATCTGCAAATCACAACTCAGCTCGACTACATAACGTCGAGTTGTGAGTGTACCCGACCAAGGGCTATCTGCAAATCACAACTCAACTCGACTATTTAACAGCGAGTTGTGAAGTGTACCCGACCAAGGGCTATCTGCAAATCACAACTCAGCCCGCGCCAAGTCCCCAGTAACGCCCCATAGCCGCAAATCGGGGGGGGGGGGGGGGGGGGGGGGGTAGTCAAGTGCGTGCTCATAATTGGTTTACTTTCAGTGCAAGCCTCCAGTGGAGGGATTTGCTGTTAATTACGCCCTGCTCTGCACTACACTGGTACTATGCCTTCTACTTCCCCACTCGACCCCATCCAGCTTCTTCGCAAGCTGGTCAGTCTGCCCAGTGTCAGCTCCACCGACCCCAACCACGATCAGGGAAATCGCGCAGTCATCGATTTTCTGGCTGAAATTCTGGAGCCCATGGGTTTCTCTATCCAAATTCAAAAACTCAATAGCAGCGGCAGCAAAGCCAATCTGATAGCTGGCAAGGGCGGCGGATCAGGTGGGCTGGTATTGGCGGGACATACCGACACGGTTCCTTACGATGCAGCCCTGTGGAATTTCAATCCGCTGGGTATTACCGAGCAAGACCAGAAACTTTATGGTCTTGGCGCCACCGACATGAAAGGGTTTTTCCCCCTGGTGGTGGAGGCCGCAAAGATCCTCGGCGATACCCCTCTGGCCCAGCCCTTGATTATTCTCGCAACCGCCGATGAAGAGAGCTCGATGTGCGGTGCGCGCGAGCTATCCAAAGCGGGGATGCCCAAAGCGCGACAGGCTATTATTGGCGAACCCACCGGCTTGCGACCCGTGCGCATGCACAAAGGTATAGTCATGGAGTCGGTACACATTCGCGGCAGCTCAGGACACTCATCAGACCCCTCGCTCGGCAATAACGCACTGGAGGGGTTGCACCGGGTGATCGGCGATTTACTGGAGTTTCGCCAAGAGCTGCAACAGCGCTTCAACCACCCGCTGTTCGACGTGCCACACCCAACCCTCAATTTGGGCTGTGTACACGGTGGGGACAATCCCAACCGCATCTGCGGTCAGGTGGATTTACATTTTGATTTGCGCATGACTCCCGGGCACGACAATGCCAGCCTGCGCGGAGAAATCGCAACACGCCTGGCGGGGGTTGCTGAACAGCGGCAACTGAATATAGAAATGAAATCTCTAATTGATGGCGTTGAGCCCTTCGAGCAGACCGCCACCAGCGAGCTTGTACAACTGGCAGAAAAACTCACCGGCCACAGCTCCGAAGCGGTCGCCTTTGCGACAGAAGCACCGTTTTTGCAACAGTTGGGAATGGATACTATTGTGCTGGGGCCTGGTTCCATTAAACGCGCACACCAGCCTGACGAATATATAGAGCTGGACCAGTTCCAGCCCTGTATTAACTTGCTGGGTGAATTCATCAATCACTTCTGTGTTCAAAAATATGCGCAGTAACAAACAAGACCGGGGGCGTTCACTACCAAACCGCGTCTTCTGAATATTTTGAACAGCGAGGCCTGCGCCGCTATGTGAATGTTTGGTTATTGTGGGCACTGTGGTGGTTTTGTAAATAGTTGCCATTGTGCGCAGGGCCCGCAATTGGTTAACCTAGGCAATTCCTTTCATTTTCAAACAGTTAGGTGAGATGAGTAAAGGCACCCGCGAACAAATTTTGTGGTTTCGCAACAGTGCGCCATACATTAATGCGCACCGCGGTAAGACATTCGTCCTGGTTTTTGGCGGCGAGGCTGCCCAGCACCCGAATTTTGCCAACGTCATCCATGACATCGCCTTGCTCAACAGCCTGGGCGTGCGTTTGATCCTGATTCATGGATCGCGCCCCCAGATCGACGCACGTCTGGAAACTGCCGACCTGCGCAGTTCTTTCCATGAGGGCGCACGCATAACTGACACTGAGGCGCTCCAACACGTCACCGATGCCGCCGGCTCGCTGCGGGCACAAATTGAAGCTTTGCTCTCAATGGGCCTGCCAAACTCCCCGATGCAGGGCGCTTCAATACGTGTGTGCGGCGGCAATTTTGTCAGCGCCAAACCCATTGGCGTGGTCAATGGCGTCGATTTCAGCCACACCGGTCGGGTACGCAGTATTGATGCGGCCGGTATTCGTCAGAATCTGGATGCCGGTTCCATTGTCTTGCTATCTCCGCTGGGTTACAGCCGCACGGGTGAGATATTCAACCTGGCACTGGAAGACATTGCGGTACGCACGGCTGCGGCAACGGGTGCCGATAAGTTGGTGCTGTTTAGCGCAGGCGATGGCATTGCCAACTCCGCAGGCGACTTGGTCAGGCAATGTGATTTAGGCGAAGCCCTGCAACTCATCAAAGACAGCGAGAATAAAGACCAGCAGCGGCTACTGCGCACCGCCAGGCAAGCCTGCACGGCGGGCGTGCCTCGCTGTCAGATTATTTCCCATGCACAAGACTGCGCCCTGCTCGAAGAGCTGTTCACTCACGACGGCAGCGGTACTCTGGTCGGCAACGATGATTACGAGCAGGCCCGCACCGCTGGCATCGAAGACATAGGCGGCATATTGGAGCTGATTGAGCCACTCGAAAGAGATGGTGTGCTGTTAAAGCGCTCCAGAGAACTGCTGGAAACGGAGATTGGTCACTTTCGCGTGCTCGAACGCGACAGCCGCATCATTGCGGTCGCAGCTTTGTACCCGTTTCCCGGGCAGGCCAGTGGTGAGATCGCCTGTATCGTCACCCATCCGAACTATCAGGGGAGCAAGCGGGGCCAGCGCCTGCTACAGGAACTGGAAGCAGAAGCTGCGCGTCAGAACTTGAGCTCTGTATTTGTGCTCACAACCCAGACTGCCCATTGGTTTATCGAGCAAGGCTTCAGCGAGACCGGGTTATCCAGCTTGCCGACTGAAAAACAATTGCTGTACAACCTGCAAAGACATTCCAAGGTATTCAGCAAAACTTTGTAGGCGGCGACTGTGCTATAGTTGCAGCCCTTTAAAATCAGCACTTGAGCAGGAACTAAAGATGCCCGCGTACCGTTCAAAAACCTCCACCCACGGCCGCAATATGGCAGGCGCTCGCGCTCTATGGCGCGCCACTGGCATGAAAGATGACGACTTCCAAAAACCAATAATCGCGGTGGTGAATTCATTCACCCAATTCGTGCCAGGGCATGTTCACCTCAAAGATTTGGGGCAACTGGTCGCCAGAGAAATTGAAAAGTCAGGTGGCGTCGCCAAAGAGTTCAACACGATTGCGGTCGATGATGGCATTGCTATGGGGCACGACGGCATGTTGTACAGCTTGCCGAGCCGAGACCTTATCTCAGATTCCGTGGAGTATATGGTCAACGCCCACTGCGCCGATGCCATGGTTTGCATTTCCAACTGCGACAAGATTACACCGGGAATGCTTAACGCCGCCATGCGTTTGAACATTCCAGCTATCTTTGTCTCTGGCGGGCCGATGGAGGCGGGCAAAACCAAATTATCAGAGAACAAACTCGATTTAATTGATGCCATGGTTATCGCCGCTGATGACGCTGCCAGCGACGAGGAAGTAGCCGAGTACGAGCGCTCAGCCTGTCCAACATGTGGCAGTTGCTCGGGCATGTTCACTGCAAACTCTATGAATTGTTTGACCGAGGCCATGGGCCTGTCGCTGCCAGGCAATGGCTCAACTCTGGCTACACACGCTGACCGCGAGCAACTTTTCTTGCGTGCGGGGCAGAGTATTGTCGGGCTGGCCAAGCGGTATTACGAAGAGGATGACATCTCTGTATTACCCCGTAACATTGGCAGCAAGCAGGCCTTTGAAAATGCCATGACGCTGGACATTGCCATGGGCGGTTCAACCAATACCATTTTGCACTTGCTGGCCGCCGCAGAGGAAGCAGGTCTGGATTTTGGTATGAAAGATATCGACCAGTTATCTCGTAAAGTGCCCCAGCTCTGCAAGGTGGCGCCGAGCACTCCGCAGTACCACATGGAAGACGTACACCGTGCCGGCGGCATTATGGGTATTTTGGGTGAGCTGGACCGAGCGGGCCTGCTGCATGGGGGCTGTCCGACTGTGCACAGCGCCACACTCGCTGATGCGCTGGATCAATGGGATATCATGCGCACCCGAGACGATGCTGTAAATAAATTTTTCTCTGCCGGGCCTGCCGGCATTCCCACTCAAACAGCTTTCAGTCAGGAGACCCGTTGGCCAAGCCTCGACATGGATCGGGCGCACGGCTGTATTCGATCACTGGACAATGCTTTCTCTCTGGAAGGGGGGCTGGCTGTTCTGTACGGCAATATCGCTGAAGATGGCTGCGTCGTTAAAACCGCGGGCGTCGACGACAGCATATTGGTCTTCGAAGGCCCCGCCTACGTCTGCGAAAGTCAGGATGCAGCGGTAGAAGCCATTCTGGCTGATCGGGTCAAAGTCGGGGATGTTGTGATAGTGCGCTATGAGGGTCCCAAAGGGGGGCCGGGCATGCAGGAAATGCTCTATCCAACCAGCTACATTAAATCCAAGGGTCTGGGCAAAGCCTGCGCACTGCTTACCGATGGCCGTTTTTCAGGCGGTACCTCAGGGCTCTCTATTGGTCACGTGTCTCCTGAAGCCGCAGCCGGTGGCGCCATTGGCCTTGTGCAACAGGGCGACAGCATCAAGATCAACATCCCCGAGCGCAGCATCAATGTGGTTGTATCTGACCAGGAGTTGGCCGCGCGGCGTGAAGCTCAGAATGAAAAGGGCTGGAAGCCAGCGGCAGAGCGACCGCGCAAAGTCAGCGCCGCGCTGAAGGCTTATGCACTAATGGCGACCAGCGCCGACCGCGGTGCAGTTCGGGATCTGTCGCAGCTAGTGTAGTGTATTAAACTAATTATTGATTTGAGAGTGCATGTCTTGCCCGGCCCACTTTCTCCAGAATCTCTCCCGCAGACTTTGTCCAAACAAATGGCTTTTTATCTTCATTGTGTCTCTCAATAAAATCCATGATAGTCTCTTCCAACTGTTGTACTGATGTGAATACACCACGACGCAGCCGCCTTTCTGTCAACAATCCAAAAAATCTCTCCACCAGATTTAGCCACGAAGAACTCGTTGGAATAAAGTGTAAGTGAACTCTCTTATGACGCTTAATCCAGTTCTTCACTGTTTCGTGTTTGTGCGTCGCATAGTTGTCAACGATAAGGTGAAGGTCTAACTCTTTGGGTGTTTGTTTCTCCACAGTCTTCAGAAACGCCAAAAACTCCTGGTGCCGGTGACGCTTCTTACACTCACCGATAATATCACCCGTCAGGGTGTTCAGTGCCGCAAACAAGGTGCTTGTACCATGACGCTTATAGTCGTGAGTCATGGTTCCGGCGCGTCCTGGCTTCATCGGCAATCCCGGCTGCGACCTATCCAGCGCTTGAATGGAACTCTTCTCGTCAACACAGAAAACAACGGCATTCTCTGGCGGCGATACATACAAGCCAACGACATCGCGTAGCTTGTCTTCAAAGGCAGGGTCGCTGCTCACCTTGAATCGGGCAACCAGGTGTGGCTTCAAACCAACTTCTCGCCACACTCTGTTTATAAAGGAGTGATTAATTCCCATCACTTTTGCCAAACCTCGGGTCGTCCAGTGGGTGCCATCCTTGGGTTTTTCCTGCGTGGTTATCTTGATGACTTTCGAACGCAGCTTTGCCTGGTCCGCAGAATTCTTGCCGCCGTGATTAGCCCCTCTGGGTAAATCTTTCTCTATCCCCTTAAGCCCTCTCTCGAAAAAACGATTGCGCCACCGGCCCACTTTGTTGGCATCAATTTCCAGCTCTTCAGCAATCTTGTAGTTGGGAATATTTTTTGCAGCGAGCAGAATGATCCTTGAGCGCTCTACCAATCGTACCGGTGTCGTTTTGCTCCTAACCTGTTTTTCCAACTGCTTTTTCTCTTGCGCTGATAAAGTGATGTCTATTTGGGCGGGCATTGGCTTCAAATGGGTAGTGAATGAAGCACTTTATATAACATGAATCAGTTCAATACACTACACTAGATTGAGACAGGCCCTGGCTGTGCCAGCGCCACTTTATTGCGCCCGGCTTGCTTGGCTTGATAAAGCGCCCGATCACACTGATTCAGCCACTGATCAACGCTGTTGGCCTGAATAACACCGCACACACCGATACTCACGGTGAGAGCTCGGCCCGGAATAATGTCTGAGCCTTCTATGGCTGCACGAATTTCTTCGGCGGCGTTTTTCGCACCAGATTCATCCGTCTCGGCGAGAAGGGCGACAAATTCTTCACCCCCGTATCGATAGACATGATCCATGATGCGCAGGCGCTCACACAGCAATTGAACAATGCCACACAGCGCTTTGTCGCCGATATCATGGCCAAAGTCATCGTTTACACCTTTGAAGTAGTCGATATCCATGAGCAATAGCGTGGAGGGGCGCCTATAGCGTTTGTAGGTTTGCAATGCCTGCCTGGCTTCTACCTGCAAATGGCGGCGGTTGTATGCTCCTGTCAGCGGATCAGTCACCGCAAGCTCGCTAAGGCGCTTGGACTGTTGCGACACGGCGTGCGTCAACCAGGTACTCATTAGCCAGGTATGAGCCATACTCAGACCTACGATAATTGCTGTGTTGCTTTCAAGGCGAATAATGACAAAGGGCGTAACAATCATGCCGACCAACACGCCCAGCCAAACCGCTACATGTGTTTTCAGCGTGACAGGCAAGGCAACCAGCAACGGGTAAATCCAATATAGATGGTAGGTCTGACCACAGACTAGAGCAGTCAACACCAGGCCAAGCGCTATCAGCAACATGCCCCACGGGGGTAGAAACGGCTCCCTGTCAACTGCCATCAGGTAAATATTGGAGAGAAACAGAACCAGCACAGCCAACCCAGCGGTTGCCGGGACATAGTTGCCAACGTAGAAATTGTGCGCGGCTATGGGTGCCAGGATTACCGCAGTTGCCATCAACACATAACGGTAGGCCAGCTTGCGGTTTTCAGCCAACTGCGTGTCAAAGCGACCGTCATCGTACTCACCGCGCTGATGTGAGCCAGCGCCGCCAGAGCGCCTGAAAAATCGCGCCAGCAAACCAGTACCTGGCTTCTCATCATGCGCGCGCGATTCCAGGCGCAGCATTACACATTTCCCCTGCGTGCAATCATCAGCTACCAACTCTGGAAAGAAAAATTATCTTTGTCAGTGGCAAGGATGCCCCAACCAACAACTTGATTGCGTTATTAATACATCGAGACCTCAGCATAACGATTACACTTGCTAATCCATCGTTAAAAAAAGGCTTAAAATGCTCGTTTACACCAGTAAACTCCGCTTTTGCGCCTTTTTTTGCCTCGACTTGGCTTCACTCGCTACGTTATGCAGAGGTCTCACATCCACAAAAACCGGATAGTTAGCACTCTACATGAGTCGCATAAGGATCATGACCAAATCACCTATCAGCAATATGGCTAATGCCAGCGCCCCCACAATAAATCCTGGGCCTCTTTTTGCCGCGTCTTGCACATAGCCACGCGCGTATATGATCCTGCCAATCAAAAACACCAGGCCGAGCGCAGCGCCAACCTCTGCGTGGTCATAGGCGTTGGCATAGTATCCAAAAATCCACAGCGCGGGATAAAAAATAATGAGCTGTTCAAGCGTGTTTTGCTGGACTCGAAACACCCGTTCAAATTTGGGGTCTCCCGTGCAAGTGGGTGCATCTATGCCGGTTTCACCTCGACATTTTCCAACCATGATGGATAGGTAAAAATATTCCAGTGCAATGAGTACAGTAACTAGGGCTATCAGTTCCATAGGGCTACTCCGGGGTTTGGTCTGTCAGTAAGCATACAACGCACTACAGGCTATCTACCAGCCGACAGGCTCCTAGAACGGCAAATTGGACAGATCCAGGTTGCCACCTGTGATTACAAGGCCTGCTTTTCTCCCTTTGAATCGACCTGGATATTCCAGGGCTGCGGCAAAGCCAACAGCAGCCGAAGGCTCCACCACACTTTTTAAGCGGGTCCACTGCAACTGCATTGCCGCAATGATGCTCTGCTCCTCCACGGTCACAATGGTATCAACGCAGCGCTTAACAACCTCATAGTTGGGCTCACCCAAACTGCTCCTCAACCCGTCTGCAATAGTCTGCGGGTTGGTTTGTGGCACCAGGGTGCCCAGACCAAAGGAGCGGAACGCATCATCTGCTCCGGCGGGCTCCGCCGCCATGACTTCAATATTCGGATTGAGAGCCTTAACCGCTGTCGCAACTCCAGCCAGTAAGCCACCGCCACCCACTGGCACCACAATCAGGTCGAGGCCGACAACTTGCTCCAGAAATTCCAGTGCCACTGTGCCCTGACCCGCAACCACTCGGGCGTCCGTATAGGGGTGCACCACCTCAGCGCCTGTTTCCTGAACCAGCCAGTGCAAGGTTTCCTCGCGCGCCGTCAAGCCAGGCTCGCACTCGATGATATTGCCACCGTAACCCAAAACAGCATCTTTTTTGACCTGCGGTGCATTGGCGGGCATGACGATATGCGTCGGGATATCCCACAGCCCGGCTGCCCTGGCCAGCGCGGCGGCGTGATTACCCGAGGAGTGGGTTGCAACCCCCTCGCCAACAAGTTTGGCATCCAGACCCAACACCGCATTGGTCGCACCACGAGCTTTGAAAGTGCCCGCCTTTTGCAGATTTTCACACTTGAAAAACAGCTCTCCGCCAACAAGCTGATTCAACTGCTCACTGGTTATCACCGGGGTTCTGTGAATGTATGCCTCTATGCGCCGGTGCGCCTGTTCTATATCCGACAGTTCTACAAATTCGCTCATAAAAAGTCTACTCCACAGGGCAAATCATGCCCTCTATGCTGTTAGTATGCACAGTGCCATGTACAAATCGCAAAGCTGCTGCCCATGACAAGCCTGCTACTCAGCCACACGGACTGCGAAAAGCATGTCATGCTGGACCATCACCCTGAAAGCCCGGCGCGACTACAGTGTATTTTTGCACACCTGGCCCACACACCTGTTTCTGGCCATCTAAAAATGAGCCAGGCGCGTGAAATAGATAGCGCGTTGTTTTCCGGCATTCACCCCGACCAGTATCTGGATATGCTGGCCGAATTGAAACCCGGCGAGGGTATTGCTCGTATCGACGCAGATACCTCGCTCAACCAGCACAGTTTGCGTGCTGCCAAACTCGCTGCTGGCGCTGCCGTTGAAGCGGTCGAAGCCGTTATCGGGGGCCGGGCAGGCAATGCTTTTTGTGCGGTAAGACCACCGGGGCATCATGCCGAATCGGCCCTCGGCATGGGTTTTTGTATTTTTAACAATATCGCTCTCGCCGCAGAGCGAGCACTGCATCTGGGGGCCAGGCGCGTCGCCATCGTGGATTTCGATGTACACCACGGCAATGGCACTGTAGAGATATTCCAGAACAGGCCTGAAGTCATGGTTTGCTCGAGCTTTCAATACCCGTTCTACCCTGGCAGATATGATACAGTTGAAGCGCCCAACATCATACTGACTCCACTGCCGGGAAATACCGATGGCGATGGCTTTCGACAGGCAGTAGAGCGCGACTGGCCGCCCGCTTTGCAACGCCATCAACCCGATGTATTGTTAGTGTCGGCCGGATTTGATGCACACAGAGAAGACCCTCTGGGCGGGCTAAATTTGGAGGACGCGGACTACCGTTGGGTGACGCAGTTTCTTGTTGATCAGGCACAAACCTTGTGCGATGGCAGATTAGTCTCCAGCCTGGAGGGGGGCTACAACTTGCAGGCACTGGCACGCTGCGTTGGTATTCATCTGGAAGTTTTAGCCCACTAATCTTAGAACTGTGGCCTATACTGTAAGGACAAACACATGAAACCAGACCGTACAGACCGCCGTATCCTGGAGCGTATGCAGGCCAATGGTCGCATCAGCAATCTCGAGCTTGCCGATGCAGTGGGCCTATCGCCAACCCCGTGCTCTCGCCGTGTCAAACGCCTGGAGGAATCCGGCATTATCGACCGTCACGTTACCCTCTTGAATCAATCTCGCCTGGGCTTAAAGCTGACAGCAATTATCGGCATTAGCATGGACCGCCACACCCCCGAGCGATTTGAACATTTCGAGCGGCGGGTTGCCGGGTTTCCCGAGGTCATTGAATGCAGCGTAGTCACCGGTCAGGCCGCCGACTATTTGTTGAAAGCCCTGGTCCCGGATATGGAATATTACGAGGCATTTTTGCTGGGAAAACTAACGCGCATTGAGGGAGTAACCGGTGTACATTCCAGCTTTGTACTCCGCAATGTAATCAATAAAACAGAATTACCACTGGATCATATCGAATCATGAATATACGAACTCTAGGTTTACTCTTGGTCGCCTCTCTGGCAACGCTGAGCAGTTGTAGCACAGAACACGCAGAGCAAACAGATATTAGCCTGCGCAACCCGGCGCCTATGCTGGAAAGAGTTGAGGCAATACGCCGCAAACACAGTGTCAGCGACCCTCACTATCAACTCGCCCTGGACATTACAGGCGATTCCCAGTTCAGCGGGCGCGTGGCGATGCGCTTCGACTATCAGCCAGGCGCCGCGCCATTAACATTTGATTTCACAGGTGGGGAAGTCGATTCGCTAACCATCAATGGCAAACAGGCTGCAATTGACTATAACGGCAGTTTTATCAGCGTACCCAGTGCCGAACTAATCGCCGGCAGCAATTCCGTCGATATCAGCTATCGGCGAGACTACAGCCGCAACGGCACCGGCTTGTACCGCTTTGTAGACCCTCAAGACCAGCAGGTCTATCTGTATACTGATTTTGAACCCTACGCGGCCAACCAGCTTTTCCCGCATTTTGATCAGCCTGACCTGAAGGCGAAGTTTAGCCTTGAGGTTTTAGCTCCCCCGGCCTGGCACGTTATTTCCACAACCCGTGAAACCAGCATAGCGCCACAGAAGGAGGGACACCTGTGGCGTTTTCCAGAAACACCCTGGGCTTTTAGTTCTTACATTTTCTCAATGCACGCTGGGCCCTACGCTGTCTGGGAGGATCGCGATTTTCGCTATCCGCTACGCCTGTTTGCCCGGGCGTCTCTGGCTGAGTATGTGCAGCCAGAAATATGGTTTGAGTACACCCGTAACGGGTTCGACTTTTTTGAGCCCTGGTTCGATTTTAATTATCCGTTCATTAAGTACGACCAGGTCATCGTGCCCGACTTTAATTCCGGTGCTATGGAAAACATTGCAGCGGTTACCTATTACGAAAAATTGATTACTCGCAGTGAATATACGCGGGCGGAACGCGAAAACCTGAGCAAAATTATCCTCCACGAAATGGCGCATATGTGGTTTGGCGATAGCACCACGATGGCCTGGTGGGACGGCCTTTGGTTAAACGAAAGTTTTGCTTCATTAATGGCAAGCCTGGCACTGAAGAATGAGCCTGAGTTTACAGATGCCTGGCACAGTTTTTTCCTCGGTTACAAACAGTGGGCATACAACACCGATGAGCTGGTGACCACACACTCAATCCAGTTGCCGGTACCCGACACCCAGACTGCCGAGACCATTTTTGACGGAATTACCTACGGCAAGGGCGCGTCGGTATTGAAGCAGTTAAGCCTGTTCGTCGGTCAGGACAATTTCAGCGAGGGGATTCAGTCTTACGTCAAGGCCAATGCTTTTAGTAATACGGAGCTGGAGGACTTTATCGCTGCGCTGGGCGATGCCGCCAATATCAATCTGGACCGATGGGCCCAGGACTGGCTCTACCAGGCGGGGTTCAATAGCCTGGAAACCGAGCTCAACTGCAACGAAGGCAAAATCGATTCACTACACCTGCGGCAGACAGCAACCGCCGAATATCCAACGCTGCGACAGCACGCTGTAAAAGTGGCTCTATTTGGCATAGACGAAAACAGGCTGAGTTTGTCGGAGGCTCTGCCAGTGAAGATCAGCGGCGCGGCAACCGAGGTCATTGCCGCCAGACATAAACCCTGCCCCGCATTGGTTTATCCAAATTACGAAGACTGGGGCTTCCTGCGAGTTTCATTGGATGCGGCCTCTTTGAAGACCGTTAGCCAGCATATCAACGACCTGGCATATCCTCTACAGCGCTCAATGCTGTGGCAAGACCTCTGGGCTATGGTGCAGGCGGCTAAACTGCCGCTGAACCAGTACCTGGATATTGCCTACACAAACCTGGATGGGGAGTCAGAGGAATTGGTATTGAGGGGAATTCTGCGCAGCGTCCGCTTTAGCCTTGAATACCTGGAGTTACTGGGCAATCAACAGGCTGTCCGAAATGCCTATGGCGAGAAATTCGAGTCTTTAATCTGGCATCACGTCTCTAGTTCAAACAGCGACCTCCAGCGAACCTGGTTTAACGCCTACCTCGCTATCGCATCGACCCCTGTCGCCCTGGAAAAACTGGAAAACATACTGGCTAACAACAGACAGCCCGCAGGCCTGGTGATTGATCAGGACTTGCGCTGGACCATCCTGGTGGCTCTGCGCCGCCAGGGCTACGCGAATAGCGAAGCTTTGCTTGCCCGGGAGCGAGCCCGCGACAGCAGTGCCGAGGGCGAGAAACGCGCGCTGCAAGCCGAAGTGATTGGAGCCGCGCCCGAGCAGAAAAAAATATGGCTGGAAAAGGCGTTGGCACAAGATGAGAGTTTTCGCCTCAGCAACAGCCGCACCATTGTGCAAGCGCTATACCCCGCCAATCAGCGGCACTTGATGACAGAGACAGCAGCCAGCATTTTGGCGTCCTTGTCAGAGCTGGAATCACAGCACGACAATCATTTCTTTACCCGGATCTCGCAACATCTGGTACCGCGTCTTTGCACTGGAAAAAATGTTGCAGCGCTCACGGCTGTGATCGAGAGTGAACAGACGTTCAACCCCGCATTGACAAAAGCCTTGTTGGTGGCACGCCAGCTTGACCAGCGCTGCATTGATATTGGCCGCCGACTGAGCGGCTCCTAGGTGGCTATGGCATACTGTGCCCGCATGATAACTGGAGCTATAGCGTGAACACTGCCACCGACGTCACTCAACTTATTGGCGATACACCGCTGCTACTATTGCGTGAAGCCTCGGCCAGAACCGGCTGCAAAATTTACGGCAAGGCAGAGTTTATGAATCCCGGCGGTTCGGTAAAAGACCGCACCGCCCTGGGCATTATTCTCGATGCACAGAGCAAAGGCCTGATTGAGCCGGGCGGCACCATTGTTGAAGGCACCGCAGGTAACACGGGAATTGGTCTGACCCTGATCGCCAATGCTCTGGGCTACAAAAGTGTCGTTGTGATGCCCATGAGTCAGAGCAAAGAAAAAATCGACACCCTGGAGTTGCTGGGGGCTGACTTGCACCTGGTACAGGCAACCTCATACAGTGACGAAAACCACTATATACACACCGCCGAACGACTTGCCAAAAAACTGGACGCCAGGCAAGAACATGGCGCTATGTGGGCGCGCCAGTTCGATAACCTGGCCAATATGGAGATTCACGCACGTACAACTGCTCAGGAAATTTGGCGGCAGTGCGATGCTGAGGTGGACGGATTTGCCTGCGCAGTGGGAACCGGTGGCACCCTGGCAGGCGTATCAACAGGCCTCAAGGAACACAACCCGAATACTGCGATTGCCGTTGCCGACCCCGACGGTGCTTCGCTCTACGACTACTACACCAGTGGCGGCCTGAATGCCGAGGGCAGTTCAATCATCGAGGGTATTGGCATCAACCACATCACAGCCAATATCGCCGAAGCCCAGGTTGATCATGCCTACCGTATTAGCGATGAAGAAGCGCTGCCTTACATTTTCAACCTGCTGAAACAGGAAGGTCTGTGCCTGGGGGGTTCCAGTGGGGTTAACATCGCCGGAGCCGTGCGCCTTGCAGAAGAGTTAGGGCCGGGGCACACCATCGTCACAATTCTCTGTGATTATGGAAACCGCTATCAAAGCAAGCTGTTCAACCCGGTGTTTCTGGCCAATAAAAACTTACCCGCACCCAAGTGGCTGGAACTCTAAAGCCAGAACTAAACAGCCAGAGTTTTTCAAAAAGCGGGCCGCTAAAAAGAAACTTTTGCGAACGCTGAAAAGAACTATGAGTCTGTCGGGCTTAACCGCTGGTCGCGAGGGGAGGCAGAAATGACTGCTCAATGCTTTTGTGCAGGAGCACAGCGTTAAGTCCGACAGCCTTCTAGCGCGACGCTCTTTCCCTCTCGATCAGAAAATCGGCAACCTCAAGCATTTGCGCCTGGCCACCGGCCGTGCGGGCGCTGATACGATATTTCCCGGCAACCAGCATTTCAGGCGTGCCTGTAATTTTGGCGTTGCGCCCACGCGAGCCAGCAAGACTCACCTGGCTGGTAACACCAAAAGAGTTGAACACGTCCTTAAACTGCTCTTCAGCAACACCATTCGCAGCGAAAAGCTGAGCCAGCTCTTGCTCGCTGGCCAGGCGCTTGCGGTCGACATTCATGGCGGCAAACAGGATGTTGTGCATCACTTCAAGCACGCCCATCGCTTTAGCGGTGTAATAAGCACGTGCGTGTATTGCCATCGGTTCATTCCAAATTGCAGGTGAGCCTACAAAATCCACGTCTTCAGCAATGCCTTTTTTCCACTGTTGGATCATCGGTTCAAAGGTGTAGCAATGACCGCAACCGTACCAGAAGAACTCAAGCACCTCGATCTTGTCGGGGTCGGCCGTATGCAGGGGCCGGCCCAGTACCTGATAGTGCGTGCCTGCCTGAAATTGAGGCTCCTGGGCAAACACAGCCAATGACATAGACACTAAAAGTACGCTTAAACCAAGCAGACGAATCAAGGGGTCAACTCCGCGTTTATCAATCGCTAGTGTAAACCAGCGATGTAGCTGGATACTGCATCGATTTCATTGTCGCTCAAACGTGCGGCCACATCGCGCATCATGCCGGCATCGCCATCATTGGTGCGGCCATTGGAATTCTCCTCCAGTGTGTTTTCTGCACCAATTCGGAACTTGCGTAGCTGATCGGCAATGTAGCCTGCATGCTGGCCAGCCAGGGCGGGAAAGCCTGCGGGGGCATTGCCAGTGCCGCGGGCACCGTGACAGGCTGTGCAGGCCGCCACGCCCGTGGCGCTAACGCCCGCCCGATAAACCTTCTGCCCGAGAGCCACTTTAGCTACCTCGGCCTGGCCGCCGGAGTTGGCCTGGCTCGCGTAATACGCGGCGATATCGGCCAAATCCTCATCGCTCATACTGTCCAGTTGTCCAACCATAGTCGGCACTGGGCGAGTGCCATTTTTAATGTCCTGCATTTGCTTAAGCAGGTATTTTTCGTTTTGCCCTGCCAGTTTTGGAAAAGTTGCTGCGGGGCTATTGCCCTCGGCACCGTGACAAGCTGAACACACCTGGGTTTTGCCCTTACCTGCCACCGCGTCCCCGCCGGCCACCGCAAACTGGGTCATCAGAGTTGCTAACAGCGCAATAAAAATCTTATCCATGATCGTTCCAATACTAATGTTAAGTGACGGCTGTGATTATCTGGTTTTCGCCAGGTATTCAATCAAGGCCCTAAATTCATCGGCGGTGCATTGAAAGCACATACCTTTATCAACAGAAGCTGCCAATGTATCCATGCCTTTGCTCAAACGTGCTTCCCGGTCGGCGGCAACTCCGGTTTTAGGTGCATCAGCAGCCCCGGCTGCTGGCAGACAGCACAAGTTTTATTGTAGCGATCTTCGGCGGCGTCGGCCTGCGCCGCAGCATTCAATGACAAGGCAATCGCCACTCCAAACAACAATTTGTACATACTTAACTCCGGTACCAAAAACCCTCTTGCTCATTCGGCCACACGTTTTCACTGATTCTGCGCGCAGGGGCAGCCTTTAAAGGCTGTGGCATTATATAGTAAGCCCCGGCCAAGCAAAACCAGAAGTCCCGGAAATAGCTGGATCAAACAGAACCATGCTGCTGATAAGTTGGTTCAGCTTGCCCAGGACAACTGCGGTTGCCACTTGCCTTGCGCCGAGGACTCTCCCCGGTTTGAACCCAGCGCCTGGGTGAATAAATGCCGACAGGCGCAGGGGCATCAACACCTCCGGGAAAGGCCCGACAGGAAGTCCAGTATCAATGTGTTGACTGGCCCGGGCTGCTCCTGCATTACAAAATGTCCGGCCGCGGGAACCAGGTGCTCGGCGGTTAAATTGGGCACCAGGCGCCGCATATGTTCATAGGCAAGCGGCGGCAGCATCTCATTGACCGGATCCTTTTCTCCAGCGATGTATAAAACAGGAGCCAGCACGGGCACGTTTTCGTAGTCTTTGGCTATTTGCCAGTTAATATCCTGTACCCGGTAGGCATTGAGCCCGCCTGCAAAAGTGAGGGCTTCACCCGCGCAGGTATACTCCTCAAGCATATAGTTCAGATCCTCTTCACTGAGCCAGGGCCAGGGCAGTGGATGCTTTGGCTGCTCCAGCACGGCGAGATAACCAGTGTCCTCGCTGGGGTGATTGCGCCAGTCCAATAAATTACCCTCAGCACTCAAGGCCCAGTACAAGCGCAACAGCAGATCGCGGGGACGAGGGCACAGCTCGGCCTCGGCCAGGCCAACCTCCTGAAAATAGTGCATGTGAAAAAAATGCTGTTTGGCCACTTCGGCAAAGTGAGCGCTGGGGGGCCTATCATTGCGGCCGGACAACTCCTGGTTGCCGTCTCCCTGCCCGGCGCGATTAAAGTCATAGGGCACCCCAAAAACCACCGCAGCCCGGGTTCTTTGCGGGACTCGGCTGGCAATATTCCAGGTGAGCCGGGCGCCAAAGTCCTGACCAAAGAATACAGCCTGGTCTTGCTCAAAATAATCGAGCACTCCCATCACATCAGCAACCTGATTGGCACTGCTGTAAGAGGCGATATCCGCAGGGCGATCACTGCGCCCAAATCCGCGCTTATCCAGTGCCACGACTGTGAAGCCGGCCTCGGCCACTACCACCATTTGTTTGCGCCAGCTATACCAAAGGCCGGGAAAGCCGTGCAGCATTACCACCAATGGGCCCTCACCGCAGACCGCAGCGTGCAGATGAATGCCATTGCTGGGAACTTGCAGGTGCTTAATATCCACTGGGAGCCCGCTCAACCGGGTGCTCACGCTTCCGGGGGCTAACGCAATTTTCAAACCAATGAACCCGCAGATTATCGCAAATCTTCAAGCTGTCTTCGCGGCTGCTTTTTAATTGTGGCAACATAGTTATTTATTATGCCGCAAAAAATCGCATAATGGCCCACGAGAAGCAGTTGCGGTGGATTCTATCGGTGAAAAAAATACTCAGCGTTCTAATTATTATTACCTGCCTTGTACATGCGGCCTGTAGCGAGGGGAAAAGTTCGGACAGTGGCTTGAACACCGGTTGCTGGAGGTTCCTTTTACTCCATGGCGGCCCAATTTACACAATGGATACCAGCCAACCCACGGTTGAGGCGGTCGTCATCTCGGATGACGGGCGCATCAGCTATGCTGGCAACCTGGAAACCGCACGAGCTATCTACCCTGATGCGCGCGGGTTCGACCTGAAGGGCGACACTTTGTTTCCCGGCTTTATAGAGCAACACCTGCACCCTTTTCTGGCAGCGCTCGCGCTGTCCATCCCTGTCATTGCACCGGAACCCTGGACATTACCGAATACAACCTGGCCAGCCGCAAATAACCAGCGGGAATACCTGGACGCACTGCGCAAAGTGGAAGCTGCAATGCCCCAAAATCAAGAGGTATTGTGGACATGGGGTTTCAATCAGTTTTTCCACGGCGACCTGGAGAGAACTACGCTGGACAACATTTCCGACACGCGGCCCATCGCGGTATGGCACCGCTCTGCCCATGAATTTTATTTGAACAGCGCCGCGATAGCGCATTTTGGTATCAACCAGGCGCAAATCAGCGCCCTTGGCCCAGAGGTCTCAGCTCAGGTGGAGCTGGACAAAGGCCATTTTTATGAGTCGGGGGCGCTGGTCTATTTATTGCCAGTTATCTTCGCCGAGCTGGGTAGCGAAGCGCGATTTCGCGCCGGTCTAAAACAAATGATCCGCATGCTGCACCGACGCGGAGTTACCGCTTACAACGAACCCGGAGCCTTTATTCCACCGCATATGCTAACTGCGTTTGAGGAAATTCTAGGAGCGCCCACAACGCCAATGTACTCCTTCTTTACTCCCGAAAGTAAAACCCCGTACCTGCTGCATGGCAAAGATAATATGCAGGCAGCGGTAGAAAAAATCACACAGACCTTCGGTGACAATCAAAAAGTGCGCTTTTTCGATAAGCAGATAAAAATCCTGTTTGACGGCGCGATCATTTCTCAACTGATGCAAATGCAAGACGGTTATGTGGACGGTCACAGCGGCGAGTGGATTCAAAACCCTAGAGAGGTCGAGGAAATATTCGAGGTTTTCTGGCGGGCCGGCTATCAGATACACGTACACGTTAACGGCGACGCCGGGCTGGAACAACTCATCGGCATTATGACCCGTGCGCAGAAATCTTTTCCGAGGCAAGATCATCGCACCACCATTGTTCATTTTGCCAACTCTACGGAAAATCAGGTCGAGCGGCTTGGGAAGTTAGGCGCGATCATCAGCGCAAATCCGTACTACGTGACCGGATTTTCAGAAAAATTTGCCGAAACTGGTTTAGGCCCGGAGCGCGCCCACGCGATGGTAAGGCTTGCGGATGCGGAAAAGCGAGGCATGTCCATATCCCTGCACTCTGACATGCCTATGGCACCCTCCGACCCACTGTTTCTGGCCTGGAGCGCTGCCACGCGCAGCACCTCTGGCGGCAAAACGGTTCGCCCTGATCTGGCTCTGTCGCGCAACGCTGCATTGCGCGCTATCACCATCGACGCTGCTTTCTCCTGGGGCATGGAAGACCGACTGGGCAGTATTGAAGCTGGCAAGGTCGCCAATTTCACCGTTTTGAAGCAGGATCCCTACGCTGTACCACTGGCGGCGCTGAAGAACATTGCCGTTGTTGCCACTTTTTTCCAGAGCAAGTACTTCCCAACCCATTGATAAAGGACAATCCATGCCAAAGTTCTCTGTGAAATACCTGGGTATCGCCCTCGTTTTTATCTGGTTTATGGGCGGCGGCATTACCCACTTTACCAATCCCGCTTTCTATGTCGAGATTATGCCGCCCTATATCGGCTATCAGCTTGAAATTGTCTATGTCAGTGGCGCCTTTGAAATACTTGGCGCCATCGGCATACTGGTTTCGCGCACTCGATTGTGGGCTGGCAATGGCTTGTTCCTGCTCACCCTTGCCGTCACTCCTGCCAATATTCACATGTGGTTAAACCCTGAGTTATTCCCAGATGTTTCGGCGGCTTTTCTGAATATTCGCCTGCTGGTTCAGGTTGTGTTGCTGGCATGTATCTGGTGGTGCACTCGCCCTATCGCACCAGCGGCTGCTATAACATCCGGGTTAGTCGGCAAGCAGAGCGAAAATGCCTGAAACCCGAGCCGGCAACCCTGTGAGTCGGTTTAGCTGCGACCCGTCTTTCCAGCTCCTCCGGGCCGACATCAAATCGGCTTGTCGGAGCTGCCGGGCGGCCCTGACAAAACCCGGCAACACACTGCAACACCCGGCAACAACAGTCGCAAAACAACCTGAGCCGCAAAACAACCTGAGCCGCAAAACAACCTGGCCGGACAACGCCAAAGCCTATTTTATACGCCCGCTGGTTAGGCAAATTATTCGGCGCCTGGCGCACCGGCAGCAGACACGGTAGTCAGCAGGTGCAACACGGTAACTTCGAGGCCCAGGCCGATGCCAGTGTGAACTGGCGCATCATTGCTCATCTGATTCCCTATCTGAAGGAATCAATGGGTCGCGTACTACTGGCTCTGTTGTGCCTGTTACTGGCCAAAAGTGCGGTTCTGGTGATTCCTTTTTTGTTGAAACATCTGGTTGATTCACTGGAATCTGCCAGTAGCGTACAACTATCCGGCGCTGCGCTACTGGGCCTGGTTGCCGCCTACGGCGCGGCTCGTTTCTCCAACGTCTTCTTCGGTGAGCTGCGCGACACCATATTCGGGCGCGTTACCGAACGCGCTATGCGGCGGATAGGTTTGCAGGTATTTCGCCATGTACACGCACTCGACCTGGACTTTCATCTCAATCGTCGCACGGGTGGTCTCGCTAGAGATATAGAACGTGGAACCACCGGCATCAGCTTTCTGATGCGCTTTTTTGTGTTCAACATTGCGCCAACTTTATTCGAAATTGCCATGGTCGTGGGCATTCTGTTCTACAACTACGGCGCCAGCTACTCCACCATCACGCTTGTTTCAGTGGCCTGTTACGGGTTCTTTTCTCTGCGAGCCACAGAGTGGCGCACCCGGTTTGTGCGGGAGATGAACGCGGCTGATTCAGCCACCAATACCCGTGCTGTTGACAGCTTGATGAACTTTGAAACAGTGAAGTACTTCGGCAACGAAGAATTTGAGGCCCAACGCTACGACAAAGAGCTTGCCGCCTGGGAATTAGCGCGTCGAAAAAACAGGCTGTCGCTGTTCGGACTCAACGGCGGCCAGGCGTTTATTATCGCCCTGTCGCAAACGGCGATGATCGGGCTGGCCGCGTGGCAAACCCGCGAGGGCACCATCACCCTCGGTGATTTCATCCTCATCAATCAATTTATGATTCAACTGTTTTTGCCATTGGGTTTTCTGGGCTTTGTATTTCGGGAAATTAAGGGCTCGCTCGCAAACATCGAAAAGATGTTCGAGCTCATGGCGGTTAAGGCGCGCATTGTAGAAAAACCAAACGCCGTCGGTCTTGCTATTAGCGAGGGTGGCATTGAATTCAAAGGGGTCAGCTTTGACTACGGGAGTGATCGAAAAATACTGTCTCCGGTGAGTTTTACCATCGCGCCGGGACAAAAAGTCGCCGTTGTGGGTGCCAGCGGTGCCGGCAAATCAACGCTGGTAAAGTTACTGTTTAGATTCTACGACCCCACCGCAGGCTGTATAGAGATCGACGGGCAGGACATTGCCAATGTCAGTATGAATTCACTGCGCCACGCCATTGGCATTGTTCCTCAGGATACGGTTCTCTTCAACGACTCCCTGTTTGAGAACGTGCGCTATGGCAACCCGGAGGCCAGCGATACCGATGTCGAGGAGGCCATACAACTCGCCCACCTGTCCGAATTTATTCAGCAATTGCCCGAGGGCGGAGACACCCTGGTTGGCGAGCGAGGGCTGAAACTCTCGGGCGGCGAAAAGCAGCGCGTCTCGATTGCCAGAACCATCCTTAAGCGGCCACCTATTTTAGTTTTCGATGAGGCCACATCCTCTCTGGACAGCAAATCAGAGCAGGCAATTCTTGCTGCCCTGGACGAAATTTCCCGCAACCACACCAGTCTGGTGATCGCCCATCGCCTCTCCACCATTATGGATGCGGACAAGATTCTGGTATTGAATCAAGGGCGGATTGTCGAACAGGGCCATCATCTCGAACTGCTGAAACTGAACGGGCATTACACCGCCCTCTGGCAGGCCCAACAGAAATCCGGTAACTTGAAATCCGGTAACTTGAAAGCCAGTGACGTGATATCCAATGACACGGAAAATCATCCACGTTGACGCAGACTCCTTCTACGCATCGGTAGAGATGCGGGAGCGCCCGGAGTTGAGAGGAAAGCCCATAGCCGTAGGCGGCAGCGCAGAGGGTCGCGGCGTTATCGCCACCAGCAACTACGACGCTCGCAAATTTGGCGTGCGTTCGGCTATGTCTTCAGCCCGAGCGATGCAGATGTGCCCGGAACTCATTATTGTAACCGCACGCTTTGAGCTCTACCGCGAAGTCTCACGCCAGTTCCATGAAATTTTTTCGCACTACACCGACCTGATCGAGCCCCTGTCACTGGATGAGGCTTATCTGGATGTCTCCGAATGCCAACGGTGTCAGGGCAGCGCCACTTTGATCGCCAACGAAATAAGGGGGCGAATCCGCGAGCTGGGCGTCACCGCCTCTGCCGGCGTGGCACCCAACAAGTTTCTGGCAAAAGTAGCCAGCGACTGGAATAAGCCTGACGGGACTTTCACCGTGGCGCCGCAGCAGGTCGCTGATTTTGTTACCGATTTGCCCGTGTCTAAAATCAATGGGGTGGGCAAAGTCACCGCCGAGAAATTTAAGAAGATGGGTGTCATCACCTGCCGGGATTTACAGCAATTACCGATAGAACAGCTCGCCAAACACTTTGGGAAATATGGCAGCCGCCTTGCAGAGCTGGCACACGGTATCGACAACCGCGAAGTCAAAAACAGCCGTACCCGCAAATCCATTAGCGTAGAGCGAACCTACGGCGAAGACATGGCAACCGAAGCACAGGTGCTCGAAGCCGTGGCGGACATTTTGCATGAACTGGCGAGGCGATTTAAAAAAATCGAAGACCTGTATCTGCCCAGCGCCCGCTTCGTCAAAGTTAAATTCCACGATTTTAAGCAGACAACACTTGAGGAAACGATGGCGGGCGACCCTGGCTGCTGGCCTGATTTGGAAGAATACCGGCGATTGACCGGCAAAGCCTGGCACCGGCGAGGCAGGCCCGTCAGGCTGCTCGGCGCCGGCCTGCGGCTAAAACCAATGGCTGACCATACTGAGCTAAACCAATTACCACTGCTTTAACGAGACCTTTGCACGAAAGCCATTTCACCGGGTCGCCTAAAAGTGCCGCCTAAAAGCCTACGGTTGGTAAAATCGTACTCAATCGGTGATTTATACGCATAAACTCCCTCATTGCGTGGGTTTTTGCCTGGCCTGAAAGCGACATCATCTTCCGTGCAAAGGTCTCATTAGAACAATAACAGCTAAAACCGTGTCCAGCAGGCTCCAGGGGACAGATTACAGCCCCAATTTGATGTATAGTTTGCGGCTATCCAGTTAATGCAGGACAGGAACATGCCGGACAGAAACATGCAGCAGCCAACCATGAAACCGCCACATTGGTCGCTCGCGTTAACAGAGACACCCCGCGCTATTGCGGATTGCATGAGTTTGCCGCTGGCAAAACGATTGCTGCTGCAATCCATGCCTACAGGGAATGGGCACGGGGTCATGGTTATTCCAGGCTTTATGAGTGAAGACGATTTTAACCAACCACTGGTTGGGTTTTTGCGTGAACTCGACTACAACGCCTGCGGCTGGGGGCAGGGTCGCAACCTGGGTCCGGGCAGCTTTTCCAAAACTCAAATGGAAGCGGACCTTGCCGGGATGGCGGCAGCAGGGGATGGCAGGGTCAGTCTTATTGGTCACAGCCTGGGTGGCATTTACGCGAGAGAAGTTGCGCGTATGCAACCCGACACGGTCGATCAGGTCATAACCCTGGGCACCCCTTTTGGAGAAGGTCGCGATACGGGCTCCAATGCCAGCCGACTTTACGACAGCCTCAACCCTGGCGCCCGAAATAACCCTCGTCAGGCTGACCTGAACATTCCGCCTCCTGTGCCAACCACCGCCATTTATACGAAGGCGGACGGCGTGGTGAATTGGCGCACATCACTGCAACAAGGTCTATACCCGCATGTGCACAATATTGAAGTGTTGGGCAGTCACATCGGTTTAACCGTCAACCCACTGGTCTGGTACTGGGTTTCACACAAACTGGGCTACCAAAACCCTTAAAAATCCCGGCTAAATCGGGGGCACATGACCACGTCGGCCAGGCTGTTCGGCTGCCATTGGGCTGGGGAACCGGCGCAGCATGTCCCTGTGAAAAGCCCTGGGTGCCCGCTTGAAATAACCGTCATCAAAGCAGGCTCGATGAACGCATTGAACTTGTGGTTTCCCACGCCTGAACCTATAGTCATTGCAACAAGAGCAAAACACTGGAATAGAAACCATGCGCCTGCCAATCCTGTTAGCCACACTTTTTCTTACAGCCTGCGCTGAAGATACCTCGGTTCTCGAGCAAGCAAATGATTTTGCGGGCCGCGGTGTCAACCAGCCCAACACGCAACTGGAACCGGTAACCGATTTATTGGAGCTGGCGCCGCCGCCTGCCAATGCAGACCGCAATGCCTACTTTGGCGACCTGCACGTACATACAGAATACTCATTTGACGCCTATTCCTTTGGCACTACTGCAACTCCCTACGACGCCTATCGCTACGCCAAGGGCGAGGCACTCACTCACCCCAGCGGCTATCAGATCCAATTGCAAACGCCCCTCGATTTCTATGCCGTGACAGATCACGCCATGTTTTTGGGTTTAGTTAAAGAAGCCGCGGATACCCGTAGTGAGTTCTCCAAATATGAGGTTGCCAAGCCCATTCACAACATCAATGCGCCAGATAACATGGGCAGAGGCAGCCTGTTACAGAGAATCGGCAATTTTGCCAAATTTATTCCAGATACCCTGGCCGGTCTACAGAGCGGCACAATAGACCTGGCGCTGGCAACCGATATAAGCCGCAGCGCCTGGCTCGATACCATCCATGCAGCGGAGCAATTTAATGATCCGGGCCGTTTTACAACTTTTGTCGCCTACGAATACACCACAAGCTCGGATGACCGAGGCAATTTGCATCGCAATGTGATCTTTCAGGGCTCTGAAAAATTACCGGCGGTTCCCTTCTCGCGCTTGAATTCCCAAAATCCGGAAGGTCTGTGGGACTGGATGGACAACCTGCGCGAACAGGGCATTGAGAGTCTGGCGATTCCCCATAATTCCAATGGCTCCAACGGGCAGATGTTCAAGCTGGAGGACTGGGCCGGCAACCCCCTGGATAACGCCTACGCGGAGCAGCGCATCCGCAACGAGCCACTGGTGGAAATTACCCAGATAAAAGGCACTTCTGACACTCATCCGCTGCTATCTCCTAATGACGAGTGGGCCAATTTTGAAATCTACTCATTGCGAGTAGGCACCTCCCTGCCAAGCGAGCCGAGTGGCGGATACGTGCGCCAGGCTCTGCTCAACGGCCTCGCGCTGGAGCAGCAGGGCATTACCAACCCCTACGAGTTTGGTTTGGTTGCAGCCAGTGACACCCACGTCGCAGCCAGCACCGACAATGAAGCAACCTTCTTTTCAAAGGCGGGAATACTGGACGGCGAACCTGTTGGCCGCGGCTCCGTCCCTACCTCCTTTATTTACGGGTCAATCATCAAATTGCTTGAACCCGACATGCTCAAAGAAGTTGATGGCCGCAATTATATGGGCGGCTCAGGTTTTGAATCCTGGGGTGCCTCCGGCATTGCCGGTGTCTGGGCTGAAGAGAATACCCGCGATGCAATCTACAGCGCCTTTCGGCGCAAAGAAACCTTTGCAACCAGTGGCCCTCGCATCAAGGTTCGCCTGTTCGCTGGCACCGACTACGACGCTGAAATACTCGACGACGCCAATATGATCAGCAAAGCCTACGCCGGGGGTGTCGCTATGGGCAGCGAGCTGCACGCCAACGGCGAGCCGCCAAAATTCATTGTTTGGGCCTCTGGCGACCCTGTTGGTACTCCGTTGCAGCGCGCACAGTTAATCAAGGGATATGTTGAAGACGGTCAGGCCGTTGAGCAGATCTATGACGTGGCCTGCTCTGACGGGCTAGCACCTGACCCGGCTACAAATCGCTGCCCGGACAACGGCGCCCAGGTAAACCTGGCCGACTGTTCTATTAGCGCAGACGCTGGTGATGTAGAGATGCTCACACTCTGGGAAGACCCGGACTACAACCCGAATATTGATACGTTTTACTACCTGCGTGTGCTGGAAAACCCGACCTGTCGCTGGTCGACCTGGGATGCCTTGCGCGAAGGCGTCGAGCCCCGTACCGATCTACAGAAAACCATTCAGGAGCGCGCCTGGAGCGCGCCTATTTGGGTGCGGTGAGCTGCTAGAACCTGATTTTTACTCCCAGGGAGAAATCCAGGTCGTCGCTATACACCGTTTCCAGAGACACCTGCTCATCCAGTCGGTATTCCAGTGTGTATTCGTAGGTCTCAGTCGTTTCGTGTTCAAAACTAAATACCAGCCGTTTTGAGAGCTGAAACTCCGATGAAAACTCAGCCTCCACCTCGCCTTCGTCGTTTACAAATACTTCGACATCAATCAGAAAAGGCAAGGCATAAGTGAAACCGGCGATGTACTCGGCGGGTTCATCTTCTTCCTTTTCAGCTCCCAGCATGAACTGCCAGTAACGGCCAAAGCGATAGAAGTGCTTCAGCTCAACACGTTCATCTTTGTATTTGCGCGCATCGAATTCATATTCAAAGGCGTGTTGGGCGTTCGCTATGGCTCCTTCCAGTGTCATAAAGTCATCTGTGAGCTGAAAATCAAGCGCCTGATAAAAGTCATCATCGCGAATATCGGAACTGCCTGACCGAGCCGCCTCCAGCTCGGGGCTACCCTCATAATCCTGGTAGCGAAGCACTCGCGCCATGCCTGTTTTCGCGTGGTACAGATTATGGCAGTGGAAGAACCAGTCTTTTTCCTCGTTCGCAGCAAACTCGATCATCACGGTTTCGAGCGGCGGCACATCGACCGTGTGTTTGATCGGCCCCTCGCCATCGCCGGTAACAACTCGAAAGAAGTGGCCATGCAAATGCAGTGGATGGTGCATCATCGTTTCGTTGACCAGCTTGAAACGCACTGTTTCGCCACGCCGAATTTCAATCTTGTCCGCCCTGGAGAGCGGGGTATTATCAAAAGACCAGTTGTAACCCTCCATACTGCCGGTCAATCGCAACTCCATCTCACGCAAAGTACCCGAGCCAGCATACATTTGCCCTGCAACGGTTTCCAGGTCCTTATAAGCCAAACGTCGGGGCATCTCATACATAGCCTGGTGATCGTGGGCAGCAGCTTTTCCCACAGCGTGCTCTGCATGACTTACATATCGGTTAAGTTCCGGCAAATCCCGGGCCTGGCGGAGCTGGCCGCTACCGATATATACCGATGCAAAACCACTGCGATCTTGCGCAGTGGCCCGTAATTCGGCAGCACCAGATTCCGGGACGGTCACCACCAGGTCATAGGTTTCCGCAACGGCATGCAATACCTCGTCCACCTTCACCGGTGCTACATCCAGCCCATCGGCAGATACCACTTGCAAGGGTAACTCGGCACTGTGCAACACGAAATAGGTGGAGGCGGCGGCATTGACAAGACGTAGGCGTACAGTTTCACCGGGCAGTGCCTCAGGAAACAGATGTTGCTCCGGCTCTCCATTGATGAGAAACGCATCGTATGCCACGTCTGACACATCCATGCCCTCCATCCGCATCCAGCGGTTTTCAAACCAGGCGGCTATCGCCTGGTTTTCAATATATCCGGCAATGCTGACGACACTGTCTTTTTGCAGGGCGTAATAGTCGCCATCTTTCTTCAGATTGGCCAACACTTCGTGAGGGTCCTGGTCGATCCAGTCCTGCAAAACCAATACCGCTTCATGGTCGTACTCTTTAACCGTATGCGCCGGCTCGACCACAATGCCGCCATGCACGCCAGACTGCTCCTGCAAATCGGTGTGCGAGTGATACCAGTAAGTTCCCGCCTGCTTTAGTGGAAACTCATAGACGTAGGTTGCACCCGCAGCTATAGGGAGGCTTGACAAGTAAGGTACGCCGTCCTGGGCGGCGGGCACCAACAGGCCGTGCCAATGCACCGAGGAGTCAACATCGAGATGGTTGGTAACACTGATCCGGGCCATGTCGCCTTCGCGAAACTTCAGCACTGGCCCTGGGTAACTGTTGTTAACCAGCATGGCCTGAACGGGTTTACCCGACTTATTCAGACTTCCGTAATTAATACTGAGCTGATATTCCACCAACCCGGCATAACTGTTTGCACTGAGTAAAAGCAGCGCAGCAAAAAACTGTTTCATACAAACCTCGAATAAAATTAGTGTGTAACGCGCCAATCGCTATGCACTAATTGGAGGCTGTAGCAGTTTCTCCCTGTTGGGAGGGGAGTAGATATTCTGAAAAAGCGGTGGTTGCAGGTGAGCCGCCGCAGGGGTCAATATAACAGGGGGTTGAGACAGGGCCGATTGCAAACAACGGGAGCAGTCCATTTTACAGTCAGCGGTTGGCATGTCGGTGCCGTCCTGCTGCAAGGCATGACAAGGCGGCGGCTGAAGCTCATCGGCACAATATGCAGGCGCTGCCACCAGCAGACTCTGCCAAAGCACTAAAAACAACAGGGATAAGACCACGCTTTTTTTCATCGCATGATTATATAGAACTTCCCGGCGAGACTGAAACGACTTTTAGCTGGGCGCTACCTGGGCAAACCGAGCCCTGTTTTTGCATGAGACGCATCACCTCCCTGCAACCGACAACGCTGTCCACTAACGCCGTGCAATGCTGGCACCGTTGCAGTCCGAAGTTAGTAAGGGGCGTAGTAACCGTATGAAAATGAATTTCTTTTTGTCGGTAAAGTCTTGCGAGTGGACTATGCTAGGGGCAGATGTTTATTAGTAGGGTCGATTTCGTACTGTTGCGCCGAATACATTTCTCACACCGTTACCGACACCCGAACGAGGAAGGAAAAGTAATATGTCAGCACTCAATCAACTACAGGCGCAGCTACCCAAAGAGCTGGTCATATCAGGCATTGGCAACACTGTATTTAACGGTCTGACCGACTGGTTTACGCTCAGAGGTGGCACTCTCGCCGGCCTGCTCACGCCAGCCATGCCGCTGGCACTACCAGAGGACTGAGCCATGAGCTTTGCAAAATTGATGTCGGCCGGCAGCATTGGCCCGCTGCAAACCAAAAATCGCATTGTGCTGGCGGCAATGGGTTCAAACTTTGCTGAAGCCGATGGCGGCTGTGGTGAACGCATACAGGCCTACTATGAGGAACGCGCCAAAGGCGGCGCCGGCCTGCTGATCATGGAGACCGCAGCAGTCGCATGGCCCGCCGGTTCAACCATGCCCAACACCGTTGGCCTCTCCGAGAACCGCTTTTTAGTCGGTCTTTCTCAGCTTGCCGAAAGAGTCCACAGGCACGGCGCCAAAATTGCAGTGCAGCTTAATCACGGCGGCAAAGTTGCCCAGGAAGACATCGCAGCAGGCAGACCTGTTCTTGTGCCATCAGTTCCCCCAAAAAGCCGCAGCGATATGCTCGCTCTGCTCACTCCGCAGGAGCTGGGCAATTTTGTTAAAGCTGCCGGCCCTGACGGCAAAGGCCCTCGTTACCGCGAAATGGAACAAGCCGACATCGACAAACTGATTGCGCAATTTGTCGCAGCCGCTGAGCGCGCCAAACAATCAAATTTCGATGGGGTGGAAATACACGCCGGCCACGGTTACGTTATCTCGAGTTTTCTCTCGCCTGCTGTGAACAAGCGCAGCGATCAATACGGGGGTAGCGCCGAAAATCGGGCCCGCTTGCTCTGCGAAATTATTCGGGCTGTGCGCCTCAAGGTGGGCAAAGACTTCCCTCTCATCGTTCGCTTTGATGCCCACGAATACCGGGTTGCCGGGGGTATTACTATTAAAGACGCACTGGGCACCGCGAAACTCGCTGAGCAGGCGGGTGCCGATGCTCTGGATGTCAGTGCCTACGGCAACACCGCCATTGGCATCGCCTTTACCGAGGCACCCCTGGTCCATCAACCGGGTGGTTTTTTGGCGTTCGCCAAGTCTGTCAAAAGACACGTCGGCATTCCGGTGATCGCGGTGGGCAGAGTGGAAATCGACACAGCGGAAAAGGGCATTGCCTGTGGAGACTTCGATTATGTCGGCATGGGCCGCAAGCTGCTGGCCGACCCCCACCTCCCTAACAAAATCGCCGCTGGCCGCGCTGACACGATACGGCCTTGCATCTACTGCTATGTCTGCGTCAGCAAAATTTTTATCAATGCCGCTATGAGCTGCGCGGTCAATCCCGACTGCGGACAGGAATACAAAACCGACTTAATTGCCAGCAGCCATTCTGCGGACATGGGCAGCAAACGAGTTCTGGTGATTGGTGGCGGCCCCGGCGGACTGGAAGCGGCTCGCACTCTGGCACTGCGCGGACACGAGGTCAGCCTGTGGGAGCGGGAAAAAGACCTGGGCGGCACTGCCCGCGTTGCCGCCCTGGCCTACGAGCCCAACCAGCGGCTGGTCAAACATCTGACACAAGCCGTTCGCGAGCTGCCCATCACTATTGAAACCGGCAAAACAGCCTGTGTCGAAAACATTAAAGCCTTCGCACCCGATGCGGTGATTGTCGCTACAGGTGCCAACCGCGCGGCGCCAGCCATTGACGGTAAAGATCAGCGCCATGTGTTTGATGGCAACGAATTGCGCGGCTTGTTGTTCGGCACTGATCCGGTTGCAGCGCGCAAACTCACTCGATGGCAGCGCCTTGTGGTTGCCCTGGGACAGATTAGCCAACTATTGCGCAACATTTCTGCACTGCGACTACTCAGCAAAATCTGGATGCCTTTGTCAAAGCGGGTTGTATTGCTTGGCGGCGACCTGGTTGGCCTGGAATTGGCGGAGTACTTGCGCGAGCGTGGCCGCGAGGTAGCCGTGATCGAGCCCTCGGCAAATTTGGGTGCCGAGCTCAGTATTGTGCGCCGCGCCAGGGTCGTGCATGAGTTGCGAGACAAGGGCGTCACCCTGCACAGCGGCGCGAACATTCAGAGAATCACTGGCGCCGGCGTGGAATTTGAAATTAACGGGAAGCCCCATTCTGAACAGGCCCGGCATGTCATCATCGCCCTGGGTGCCGAACCTGATACTGACTTGACTGAACAACTCTCCAGCGCCGGTATTCACGCGGTGGCCGTGGGTGACTGCCAGAGCGTAAGCTACATCGAAGGAGCCATTCACAGTGGCCGCGCCGCTGCACTCAACCTCTGATTAAGACTTAAACAGCCGCGGTACAAACACGGGCGTATTCGCTTTATAGGTCTGATAGTCAGGGGTCTCCCCCCAGCGCTTATCCGACTTGCGCTCCAGCAAGGTCACGCCGCTGATTCTGGTCAGCAACAGATAGACAAATAGCGGCGATATCAAGGTCAGGTGTTGCCAGCCCTGCAACTCGGCGAGCGCCATGAGCGCAATGCCAAACCACAACAGTGTTTCACCGAAATAGTTGGGATGGCGCGAGCGCGCCCAGAGTCCGCTATCAATAAATTTGTCAGACCCATGCCGCTTGCGAAAAATACGCTTCTGCCTATCAGCTACAACTTCAATTGCGAAACCCGTCAACCACAGGAAAAAACCCAACAGCAGCAGCGCCGAACCTTCACTGGCCGAACCCCCGCTAGTTAGCGGCGAGGTAATAACGGCCAGCGCACAGCCCGCTGTCACCAACACCCAAAGCCCCTGCAAATTCCAGGTCAGCAAAAATCTGACAACTGAGGGCTTAATTGTGTCAAAGCGACCATCGGAACCATCCTCCAAAATTCTCATGTACAGAAAACTGCCCAGGCGCAGCGCCCAGGCCAATACACAGGCGGCGATCAGCATGGCAGTGAAACTCGGAGTTCCCGCGAGCAATAGTGCACCCACAACAACCGATATGTAGCTCAAACTGCCAGTCAGATCGTAAAACTTCTCCGTTTGTCTGAGGTAGGCCGGGATAAAAGCCAGCCATTGGAGGGCGAAGATCCACACGGCACTGACAGCGAAGACAGGCACCCCCGCCACTGATGCTCCACCCTGACTGCCGGCCCAGGTTAGTAAAATTGCGACGACGGCTATTGCGATAAATGGCAGCATGGGAAAACGAACCTGATTGGACGAAAGAGTGTCATACAGCGTAGCGCAAACCTGCGGAATTTGCCCAAATACAGGTATCCACAAAAAAGGGCCGGCGGCTTGCGCTACCAGCCCCTGGAACAGGGTATGGGGATCCTCTAAATCAAAACTGATTCATGGTGTTGTCTGAACCACCCGCCTTGAGGGCCGCGTCGCCCGCAAAATACTCTTTGTGGTCGTCACCCATATCAGAGCCAGCCATGTTCTGGTGCTTCACGCAGGCAATGCCCTGACGAATTTCCTCGCGCTGAACGCCCTTCACATAGCCCAGCATCCCCTGTTCGCCAAAGTACTCCCTGGCCAGATTGTCAGTAGACAGGGCCGCAGTGTGGTAGGTCGGCAATGTAATCAGATGATGGAAGATACCGGCTTCGCGGGCAGCATCTGCCTGGAATGTGCGAATACGCTCATCTGCTTCTGCGGCCAGCTCTGAATCGTCATAATCAACGCTCATCAGATTATCCCGGTCATAGGCAGACACCTCTTTGCCCGCTTCGCTCCAGGCATCAAATACTTGTTGACGGAAGTTCAAAGTCCAGTTGAATGAGGGGCTGTTGTTGTAAACCAGCTTGGCATTCGGAATCACTTCACGGATACGGCTTACCATGCCACCGATCTGGCCAATATGGGGCTTCTCGGTTTCAATCCACAGCAGGTCGGCGCCATTTTGCAGTGAGGTGATGCTGTCCAGGACGCAGCGGTCTTCGCCTGTGCCAGCCCGAAACTGATACAGGTTTGACGGCAAACGCCTGGGGCGCATCAGCTGATCGTGGTGCTTGATGATCACGTCGCCGTGGTCCATATCAGCGGGGTCCAGCTCTTCCAGGTCGAGGAAGCTATTGTATTGGTCACCCAGGTCACCCGGTGCGTGAGTTACTGCAATTTGCTTGGTCAGGCCAGCACCCAGAGAGTCGGTACGGGCAACAATCACGCCGTCTTCAACGCCCAGCTCGAGAAAGGCGTAACGCACGGCGCGAATCTTGGCCAGGAAGTCCTCATGCGGAACGGTTACTTTACCGTCCTGGTGACCACACTGCTTTTCATCGGAGACCTGATTCTCCAACTGGATAGCACAGGCACCCGCTTCAATCATCTTTTTGGCCAGCAGATAAGTGGCTTCGGCATTGCCAAAACCGGCATCAATGTCCGCAATAATAGGCACAACATGGGTTTGAAAGTTGTCGATTTGATCCTGTAATTCCCTGGCAACGGCTTCATCACCAGCATTGCGGGCATCATCCAGAGCGCGGAACAGGCCGCCCAGTTCGCGGGAATCAGCCTGGCTGAGGAAGGTGTACAGCTCTTCGATCAGGCTGGGTACAGATGTTTTTTCGTGCATAGACTGATCGGGCAGCGGACCAAAGTCAGAACGCAGGGCGGCAATCATCCAGCCAGACAAATACAAATAGCGCTTGTCGGTGTTGTTGAAGTGCTTCTTGATAGAAATCAGCTTCTGCTGGCCAATAAAACCGTGCCAGCAACCCAGCGACTGCGTGTACCGAGACGAGTCTGCATCGTAGTCAGCCATATCCTTACGCATGATAGCCGCCGTGTACCTGGCAATATCAATACCCGTCTTGAAGCGGTTTTGCAGACGCATACGCGCTACATACTCGGCATTGATGTTACCCCATGTTTCGGGATTGGCACTGATCGGCTTGTTGGCGGCTTCAATTTCCTGGCTATAGGTCATAACAAATTCCTTAAGGAGTCTGGGTAATTAACGGCGCAAGTTTAATGACTCACAGACTATTAATTAACTAAATGTTATATATGTTTACTATTCATTCTGTGAATTGTATAGGCACAGAGCCGGTGATTGCATGTCGTCCAGGGCTGTGGCGCAGTCCCCTGGCTGAATTGGGGGCAGGCAACTGAGACCCTTTGCACGGAAGATGATGTCGCGTTCAGGCCAGGCAAAAACGCGCGAATGAGGGAGTTTATGCCTAGAATGACCGATTGAGTACGATTTTACCAAGAGTAGGCGCTTTTAGGCGACGACAGCACGCAGGTAAAAAAGCTTTCGTGCAAAGGTCTCCAGCTAGTATTATTGCCTGTGTACGACATCATTATTGGAGGGGATTTTATGCGTCATACAACACTACTGGCAGGCGTGCTGACCGCTGCGGTTTCTGCTGTAGCAATAGCGGGGGAAAAACAGGTCTTGTGGGGGGACACACACCTGCACACAAATTATTCCTTTGATGCCTACCTCAACAACAACCTAACCGCCGACCCGGATACTGCCTATCGCTATGCCAGAGGGATGCCAGTGATTCACCCCTACCATCGGGCTCGGGTGCAAATTGACACGCCCCTGGACTTTCTTGTGGTTTCTGATCACGCCGTGTACCTGGGTGTGATGAAAGAGATTCATACGAACGATATTGATACCACAGAGTCTGGGTGGTGGGATTCAATCAAGCTGAAGGTAGGCGCCTGGTTTATGAAACGGGCTATCGACCGACAGGAAGCCCGTGAGTTTTTCACCGACACATTGCCGCCACCTGATGTCACCCCTCGCGCAGCGGCTTTACAGGTGGACGAACTGTCCGGTCGCTCGGCACTGCCCCCTATGAAATCAGCACAAATTGCGGCCTGGCAGGATATCGCCAACACGGCCGACGAGCACAACCGCCCCGGCGAATTTACCGCCTTTATCGGTTGGGAATGGAGTTCTATTCCCAGTGGGGCCAACCTGCATAGAATCGTCATTACTGACGGAGACGCCGACTCGGCCAAGACCTACCAACCCTTCAGTACACTGGACAGCATGATTGCCGAAGATTTGTGGACCTGGCTCGATGACATCACTGTATCGACAGGCGCCGACTTCATTGCCATTCCTCACAATTCAAACATTTCCAAAGGCTATATGTTTGACACAGTAAGCCTGCGCGGCGCACCCTTTACTGAAGAGTATATGGTCAAGCGCATGAGGTGGGAGCGACTGGTCGAGATTACGCAAATTAAGGGCGACTCGGAAACTCATCCGGATTTATCAGCCGACGATGAATTTGCCGATTTTGAAACTTATCCGTTTTATATTCAAAGCGGCTACACCCCGTATGAGGCCGGACCGGGCGATTATGTGCGCTCTGCATTGAAGCGCGGCCTTGCCATTGAGCAGGAAAAGGGTACGAACCCCTATAAATTTGGCGTCATTGGCTCTACCGACGCTCACACGGGCCTTCCCAGCGCTGAAGAAAAGAACTTTTGGGGGAAAATGCCAACGGATTCAATTCCAGAAAACAAACAGGGTGGCTGGACCGAGAGTGACAAACCACAGACAAACGGCTGGGCCATGTCCGCCTCTGGTCTGGCGGCCGTCTGGTCAACTGAGAACAGTCGGCAGGCCATTCTCGATGCCATGCAACGGCGAGAGACCTATGCCACAACTGGCCCCCGCATTGGCGTTCAATTTTACGGTGGCAGCCGTTTTAGCGCTGACGACCTCAACGCCGCCGACCTTTACCAACACGCAACTGCAACTGGCGTCCCCATGGGTGGTGAGCTAAATCAACTAACCGCAGCTCCCGACTTTATCGTTGCCGCCAGCAAAGACCCACTCGACGGGAATCTCGATAGAATTCAAATTGTGAAAGGCTGGGTTGATGGCAGCGGTGAGCAGCACGAGCAAGTCTATACTGTGGCGTGGTCCGGTGAGCGCGAGCTGGACAGCCGCGGCAATCTTCCGCCCGTGGGGAATACGGTGAATATTACCAACGCCACCTATACCAACACCATTGGCGCTGAGCAACTCAGTGCGGTTTGGACCGATCCGGATTTTGACCCATCCCTGCGCGCGTTCTACTATGTGCGGGTATTACAGATACCCACACCACGTCACTCCTTGTATGACGCTATCGCACTTGAAATGGGACACGCCAATGATGAACCAGACAGTATTCAGGAGCGCGCCTACACCTCGTCCATCTGGTACAACCCCTAGCCCGGATGGCAGACAATGAAGGGGGAGGCCATTGTTTGGGGGGTTGAAGCCTCTCCCTATTTACTAAAGCTCGAAGCCTGCCTGCGCTACAGGCAGATGAAGTTTCGGCGATTGCCCTTGCAGGGCTCGCGCTTTGAAAATCTGAAGTATTTTATATCCCTGCAATGGGCCAAACGTGTGGGTTCCATTGTCAGGTTCCCGTCGATGGATGCGCAGTTGGACGAGTACCCCGCTGTTCCTTTTCTCTACACCGAACCAGACAGGTGGCAGTACGATAGCAGCGGCATTGCCCACTGGCTCGATCAAACGGCCACCATCGACGCCCTGGAACTGATTCCTCGCGACCCACTACAACGATTTGTCGCACTGCTTATTGACGAGGCATTCGATGAATTTGGCCTTTACATGGTGCACCACAACCGCTGGGTGAATGCTGCACGCAATACCAAAATGGGGGACATCACTGCCGCAGAAATGGGTAAGCTGGCGCCGGGTTTCCTGGCCGGCCGCACAGCAACCCGCTTGCCGCGCCGGCAGGCCAGCCGCTGCCCCTATTTGTTCAGTGTCGCCCCTGAAGGTTATCGGGACAATGTTGAGCCGCAGCGCGTTCCACCATCCAGAGATGGCTTCCCGCCGACACACGCGCTGCTCGATCAGAGCTGGTTAGCTTACATTGCTGCCATTGAAAGCCTGCTACACGAGCAGAACTTTTTGCTGGGGGATCGTTTCACCGTCGCCGATGCCAGCGCTTATGGCCAACTCAGCATGAACTTCATTGACCCGCAAATACTCAAGCGAATCCAGCATCGCGCACCGCGCACTTATCACTGGCTCAACGCCATTCGTAAAGACCATCAGCGCGAACCCAGGGGCGAACTGTATCTCAGCGAGGCATTGGCGCCCTTGCTGAACATTATTGGGCGCACGTTTATTCCTCTGATGGAACAGAATGAGGCAGCTTACCAGCGCGAAAAAAACAGGGGTGAAACCCTGTTTAACGAGGCTGCATTTGATAGAGGACGCGCACTCTATGACGGCGAGCTAATGGGCTACCCGTTCAGGTCAGTGGTAAAAACCTTTCAGGTCAGAGTGTGGCGCGACCTGAAAAAAGAATGGCGCAATCTGGGCGAAACCCAGGCACTGACCTCTGACTCGCTAGACAGAAAACTGGCTCTGGCTTGCAGACGCAGCGGGATGCCATCCGAACCGGCCTGAGCGTCCCTGAAAAAGGCCTAGGGGTGCTGGGCATAGTCTCCCGGCCCGGTTTCCTCAGCGCCATTATAGGCGTCCAGCTCAATAACATTGCGGTCCGGGTCGCGGATAAAAATTGCTGACATCCTTCCAAAACTGAAAGAACCGGTAATCGCGATACCCCGTTCTTCTACAAATTCTCTCGCAACTGCCAGCGAGGCAACGGTCAGGGCCACATGGGTAATTCCCGTGTGCTTTTCGTCGGCATCCATCAAAATATTGTGATCGCCCGCTGTATTGGAGGGCCCCAACAAATTGAGTACGACCCCCGAGGGATGGCGCATCACAATCGGGTGGCCGTCTTCAAAGCCGGTATCCGTTTCCAGTACAAATCCGAGAACTTCATAGAAACCGATGGAGCGGACTCTATCCCCAATTCGAATTCCCACATGATTAACTGCTTGAATATTGAGCACCTAAATCGCCCTCCTGCTATCGTCTACTGCCTCAGTTGAAATCGGGAACGAACAGATTTTGCTCACCGTTGGTGCTCACCATGCCGGTGGCACCCACCATTTCCCGATTCATCATTTTCTGCAAAGTCTCTTCGTCATCGGGCGTCGCCGCGATAAACCGTGTACCGTCTTCAAGCAGGCCTATGACCAGGCCCCGCTCAACGCCCTGGCGGCCGTGTATCACTGTGTAGGTTTCCACGCTTGCCTTCCCGGCGGGTGATTCAGTAAAGGCGGGGTGAGCTTCAGCCAAAATTTTCTGCTGGTAGTCAGCCGGGTTTTGCCGCTGCCATTGTCCCGCAACGGGTGTTGTCGAGTAGATGCCCAACGAGTGCTTGGTAATAAACCAGCCATTGGCATTGAGTAAACCAAACTTGCCTGGGTCGCCGCGTAGCTTATCCATCATCGTCGCAATAGAGTGCATCACATAGTTATTGCCGGGGCCACCGAAATAAGGCAAACCGCCAGTAACCGTCAAGCCACGGGAGTCATCCGGGTCGATACCCAGTTCATCACAGGCGATTTGAACAGCCGAGGGGAAGCAACTGTAAATATCGAAATAATCCATATCATCAATTGACCTGCCCGACATGGCGAAGGCCTTTTCCCCCATGATACGGATCGCGGAAGACGAATGGTAGTTGACCCTTTCACTCACATTCCAGATTTCATTGGCATCGGCACAGCCGTGCAAATAAACCAGCCTGTCTTCACTCACGCCCAACTCTCTCGCTTTTGCCACGGAGGTCATAATGACGGCGGCACCCATGTTGACCTGGATAACTGAATTCAAAAATTTGGTGTAGGGAAAACCGACATAGCGATTGCTGTCGCTGACATTGGCAATTTCTTCTGCCGAGCGTTTTGTTGGAAACCAGGACAGGGGATTGTCGGCAGCGACGCGATTAAAGCCCTCATACAAACGACCCATCTTGTGTCTGTGAGCCTCCAGGCTCAAACCATATTTACTCCGCAGTGCGTTCTCAAATAACGGGTAGGAAACAGAAGGCGTATGGATACCGTAAGCCACCTCGTGGTCAGTTGCTGCGGCCCGCAGCTCGCCCAACATCTGCGGGTCACCACCGCTGGCGTCCGCCCAGGCATCCAGGTTCATGCCCTGCTTGAGCCTGGTAATCATGGTATTGAGTGCCTCTGCCCCCACCAGTAACACCGCTGAGGCTTCGCCCTGAGAAATTTTCTCAGCGTAGCGATTCACCAACATCTGCGGCGTGTTACCGCCCGCATAGGTGTAGATTTTTTCCGCCGGGTCTATATTCAGCGCCACGCAAACCGAGTGGGGGACATTGCGAACCATGCCCCGGGCATCACTGCCACTTTCAGGACTGTCTACTACAAGGCCCACTGCGGCAATTGTGTCAGTTGCGGCCAGTAATTGTTCAGCAGGACCCGCATCTGCCGCTGCTTTGCGCGCGACCTCCGCCATCAACTCAATGGGGGTTGCTGCATCTTCAGGGGAGCTCTTGTCAGTCAACTGACCACAGCCGACCAGAACCGGCATATTTACATCGTTCATACTGTCCTCAGGTGTGATTTATCTGCTGGATGCGGCCGTACTCATTCTTTTTCTGGCCGCGACCAACCCTTGATATTGCGTTGTCTGGCCCGGCTCACTGCCAGTTCTTCTTCGCCTACTTCCCTGGTGATGGTGGAGCCAGCACCAACAAACGCGCCGTCCCTGATTTTAACGGGTGCTACTAAAGTGGCGTTGGAGCCAATAAATGCGCCGTCGCCGACCGTTGTTTTATGTTTGTTGGCGCCGTCGTAGTTACAGGTAATGGCGCCAGCTCCAATGTTTGCACCCGCTCCCACTTCGCTGTCGCCGATATAGGCGAGGTGGTTTGCTTTGCTGTGCGCACCAAGGCTGGCATTTTTCGTTTCTACAAAATTGCCGACCCTGGCGTTTTCACCCAGTTGAGTGCCAGGGCGCAGGCGCGCATAGGGGCCAATGCGTGCGCCGGCCTCTGCCCTGGCGTTTTCCAGATGACAGAACGCCTCCACTATTACGCTCTCTCCAAGCTCTGCATTTTTCAGCACACAATTTGGACCAATGTGGACGTTGTCAGCCAACACCACCTCACCTTCAAACACCGCATTGATATCGATAAAGACATTTTTGCCACAAGTGAGACTGCCCCGAATGTCGATACGGCCCGCATCCACCAGCGTCACGCCCTCAGCCATAAGGCCCTCGGCAAGGCGTCGCTGAAGTGCGCGCTCCGCCTGGTTCAACTGTGCTTTGTCATTCACGCCGCGCACCTCGATTGCAGATTGAGCCCGTGCGGTATTTACCACAATGTTGTCTTGAATGGCCAGGCTTAAAATATCGGGCAGGTAGTATTCGCCTTGCTGGTTGTTGTTCTCAACCTGTGGCAACCACTGTTTTAACTGTTTGGCTGTTGCTTTGATCACACCCGCGCTGATTTCTGTGATCGTTCGCTGTTCGTCGCTGGCATCTTTATGTTCTACCACGGCGGTAAAATCACCCGCGATGTTTCGAACGATGCGGCCCAAGCCGACCGTATCTTCAACCACGGCGGTTAGCAATGCCGGGCTCTGCTGTTGCAGCAAGTTGTTGAGGCTGCCGACTGAGATCACCGGCGCATCGCCAACCAGCACCAGTACATCGCTGTTCTCGTCAACGACAGGCAGCGCCTGCATAACCGCATGACCAGTGCCAAGCTGTTCAGTTTGAATAACCCAGTTCACCTGGAGATGAGACAGTGCCGTGCTAATCTCGGCGGCGCTATGGCCAATCACAATGTGGATGGTTTGCGGTAGCAGTGCCTGTGCGGTTTCAACGATGTGTTGCAGCATCGGCTTGCCGCCGATGGGGTGCAGCACCTTGGGCAGGTCAGACTTCATGCGAGCACCCTGCCCCGCTGCGAGAATAATAACTTCTAGTGCCATGAGAGTATTAGAGCGCAAAGCCCTGAAAACAACAATGCGGGGTTGCGGGCGCGCTTACTTTTTGGCTTGTTTGCGCAACTTCTGAATAGTCATCAACTGAGCAGCCGCTTCGGCAAGCTGGCTCGATGCGCGGCTGTAGTCAAAGTCGCCGCTTTGATTGGTCAACGCGGCTTCGGCGGCCTGGCGCGCTTCTTCGGCTGCGGCTTCGTCCATGTCGTCGGCACGAACCGCAGTGTCGGCAAGAATAGAGACAACGCCGGGCTGCACTTCCAGAAAGCCGCCTGAAACATAGTAAATCTCTTCGTCGCCGTCTTGCTTCACAATGCGCACCGGGCCGGGAATCAATTCCGTCAGCAGTGGCGCGTGACCATAGCTGATGCCGAGCTCACCCAGGCTGCCAGTTGCGACCAGCATCTCTACCAGGCCGGAGAAAATCTCCTGCTCGGCGCTGACGATATCGCAATGAATAGTCATAAACATATTAGAGGCTCTTCTCTTTCTCCAGCGCTTCTTCAATGGAGCCAACCATATAAAAAGCCTGCTCTGGCAGGTGATCATAATCACCGGCCAACAAGCCTTTAAAGCCGGCAATCGTGTCTTTCAGAGAAACATACTTGCCAGCGGAACCGGTAAAGATTTCTGCCACATGGAAGGGCTGAGACAGGAAACGCTCAATCTTGCGAGCGCGGGCAACTGTCAACTTGTCTTCCTCAGACAGTTCGTCCATTCCCAAAATGGCAATAATATCCTTCAGTTCGTTGTAGCGCTGCAAAACAGACTGCACGCCGCGAGCTGTTTCGTAGTGGTCGGCACCAATCAGGAGCGGGTCCAACTGGCGCGAGGTGCTGTCCAGTGGGTCAACCGCCGGATAAATACCTTTCGCGGCAATGTCACGACTCAGCACAACGGTTGAATCCAGGTGGGCAAAGGTGGTGGCCGGTGACGGGTCAGTCAGGTCATCCGCCGGCACATATACCGCCTGAATAGAGGTGATAGAACCTGTCTTGGTGGAGGTAATACGCTCCTGCAATTCACCCATTTCCAGTGCCAGTGTCGGCTGGTAACCCACTGCCGAAGGCATCCGGCCCAGCAGTGCAGAGACCTCGGTTCCCGCCAGTGTATAGCGATAGATGTTGTCGACAAACAACAAAACGTCACGGCCATCGTCGCGGAATTTTTCTGCCATGGTCAGACCGGTCAGCGCAACACGCAAACGGTTGCCGGGCGGCTCATTCATCTGGCCGTAAACCATGGCCACTTTCGATTCAGAAAAGTTTTCAATATTTACAACTTTTGATTCCTGCATCTCGTAGTAAAAGTCGTTGCCCTCACGGGTGCGCTCTCCCACGCCGGCAAATACAGACAACCCTGAGTGCTCGATGGCGATGTTGTTTATCAGCTCCATCATGTTCACGGTTTTACCAACACCGGCACCCCCGAACAGTCCAACCTTGCCGCCTTTCGCGAAAGGGCAAACCAGGTCGATCACCTTGATGCCTGTTTCCAGCAGTTCGTCGGAAGCGGCCAACTCTTCATAGGTTGGTGCTTTGCGGTGAATCGGTGCGCGCGCGCGCTCACCAATAGGGCCACACTCATCAATCGGGTTGCCCAGTACATCCATGATGCGGCCCAGTGTTTCGGTGCCAACCGGCACTGAAATTGGCGCCTGGGTGTTTTCGACTGAAAGACCGCGGCTAACCCCTTCTGATGAACCCATGGCGATGGCGCGAACCACACCGTCACCGAGCTGTTGCTGAACTTCCAGAGTCAGGCCTTTGTCAGGCACTTTCAGGGCGTCGTATACCTGCGGCACTGCGTCGCGTGGGAATTCCACGTCGATAACCGCGCCAATGATTTGTACGATACGTCCGCTGCTCATGTTTGTATCCTCAATTAATTACTGATTGCAGCGGCACCGCTGACAATCTCAGAAAGTTCCTGGGTAATTGCTGCCTGGCGAGCTTTGTTGTAGACCAACTGCAAATCGTCGATCAGGTCGCCGGCATTGTCAGTGGCATTTTTCATTGCCAGCATTCGCGCCGCCTGCTCACAGGCGCCATTTTCAACCACTGCCTGGTACACCTGTGACTCAACATAGCGCGTCAACAAGCCTTCCAGCAGTTCCTGGGCATCGGGCTCATAAATGTAATCCCAGTGGTGCTTCAGATCGTCGTTATCTTCCGGTTCAAGCGGTAACAACTGCTCAACCGCCGGGCTTTGAGTCATGGTGTTTACAAACTGGTTGCCCACCAAATAAAGCTTGTCGATGGTGCCTTCAGCGTAGGCATCCAACATGGTTTTAACGCCGCCGATCAAGTCGGCAATCAGTGGCTCTTCGCCAATATCGCGAACCGCAGCACGCACATTGCCGCCAAAGCTATTGAAAAATCCGGCTGCTTTACCACCGATCAGCGACATATCAATGTCGATGCCTTGCTCATCCCAGGATTTCATGGATTTGATCATGGTTTTGAACAAGTTCATGTTCAGGCCACCACACAACCCGCGATCAGTGGATACAACAATATAGCCAACCCGCTTTACGGCACGCTGATCCATGAACATGTGCTTGTGTTCCGGGTTGGCGTTGGCCAGGTGGCCCATAACTGAACGCATACGCACTGCATAGGGCTTGCCCACTTGCATACGCTCCTGAGCGCGGCGCATTTTACTGGCCGCTACCATCTCCATCGCGCTGGTGATCTTCTGAGTATTTTGGATACTCGAAATCTTGGTGCGAATTTCCTTTCCTGCTGCCATAGCGTCTTACCAGGTCTGGGTGGACTTGAAGGTTGCGAGCAGGCTCTTGAAGCCTGCTTCAATCTCGTCGTTGTAATCACCCGTTTCAACAATGTTCTTCATCAGATCACCGTGCTCTGCATGAGCATACGCCAGCAGCGCCGATTCAAAGTCGAGAATCTTGTCGACGTCAACGTCGCTCAAATAACCTTCGCTGGCCGTGTACAGCATCAAACCCATTTCAGCGATTGACTGGGGTGAATACTGCTTTTGCTTCATCAGTTCGGTGACCCGCTCACCCTGGTCCAACTGAGCTTTGGTGGCTTCGTCCAAATCAGAAGCAAACTGCGAGAAAGCCGCCAGTTCACGATACTGCGCCAATGCGGTACGAATGCCGCCTGAAAGCTTCTTGATAATTTTGGTCTGCGCCGCCCCACCGACTCGGGATACAGAAATACCGGCATCCATCGCCGGGCGGTTGCCGGCGTTGAACATATCTGCTTCCAGGAAGATTTGACCATCGGTAATAGAAATTACGTTGGTGGGTACGAATGCCGATACATCACCCGCCTGGGTTTCAATCACGGGCAGAGCTGTCAGTGAGCCGGTTTTGCCTTTCACTGCACCGCGGGTAAAGTTTTCAACGTAGCTGGCATTGACCCGCGCGGCTCGCTCCAGCAAACGAGAGTGGAGATAAAACACGTCACCCGGGTAGGCTTCGCGGCCCGGTGGGCGACGCAGCAACAGGGAGATCTGCCGGTAGGCCCAGGCCTGTTTGGTCAAATCATCATAGATAATCAGCGCGTCTTCTCCGCGGTCGCGGTAGTACTCACCCATGGTACAGCCGGCAAACGGCGCCAGATACTGCATGGCGGCAGGGTCAGAGGCATTAGCCGCAACGACAATGGTGTGCTCCATTGCGCCGTGCTCTTCCAGCTTGCGAACCACTGCCGCAACCGAAGAAGCCTTCTGACCAACCGCGACATACACACACTTAATGCCTGAATCTTTCTGGTTGATGATGGTATCTACTGTGATCGCCGTTTTGCCAATCTGGCGGTCGCCAATGATCAGCTCACGCTGACCGCGACCAATCGGTACCATTGCATCAATAGCTTTCAAACCAATTTGAACCGGCTGCTCAACTGACTGGCGGGCAATAACACCCGGCGCTACCTTTTCCAGTGCATCGGTTTGAGTCGTGCCAACCGGGCCTTTCCCGTCAATCGGATGACCCAGGGCATCAATAACACGGCCCTGCAGTTCCGGGCCAACCGGTACTTCAAGAATCCGGCCGGTACAGCGGCAGGTCTGGCCTTCTTTCAGCCCCAGATAGTCACCCAAAACCACAGCCCCCACTGAGTCGCGCTCCAGGTTCAAAGCCATGCCGTAAAGGCCGCCGTCAAATTCGATCATCTCACCGTACATCACCTCGGTAAGGCCGTGGATACGAATAATCCCGTCAGTAACAGAAACTATCGTGCCCTCATTGCGGGCTTCGCTTTGCACATCGAGTTGATCGATGCGCTGCTTGATAATGTCGCTGATCTCGGATGGATTCAATTGTTGCATTTCTATTTCCTCACCTATTGCCTAACAGCTTAGGAATTCATGGCTGCGGACAGCTTGTTCAAGCGCCCGCGCACGGAACCATCAATCACCAGGTCACCCGTTCTAATCAGAACTCCGCCCAGCAATTTCTTGTCAACCCGGGTATCGACTTTCACTTCTCGTTCCAGTTTAGTTTGCAGTCCTTGTATCAGGCTTTGCTGGGTATCTTCAGCCACGTCAAAAGCAGAATAGATGGTGACATCCAGCGTTTTTTCCTGGTTGGCCTTGTACTGCTCAAACAGTGACGAAATTTCCGGCAACAGCGGCAGGCGCTTATTGCTGGCCAGCAACCCAACAAAGTTCTTGCCGTGCTCACTGAGGCTATCGCCGCACACATCCGTCAGGGTTTGTGCCTGCTGCTCTGCTGTCAAAGATGGGTTGCCCAATACACCGGCTATCGCATCTGACTCGGTTACCACTGCAATCAAGCGCAATTGCTCAGACCAGGCTGGCAGTTGACCACTTCCGCGAGCGTATTCAAACGCAGCTCGCGCATAGGGGCGGGCCAGGGTACTTAATTCAGCCATCAATACCCGCCCTACAACTCTGCAGCCAGTTTGTCGACCAGCGCCACATGGTGGGATTGATCAATTTCTGCTGCCAGAACTTTTTCTGCCCCTGCCAGTGCCAGTGCTGCAACCTGGCTGCGCAGCTCTTCACGCGCCCGGTTCATTTCCTGCTCAATTTCAGCTTGCGCTGCCTCTTGCAAGCGATCACCTTCGGCACGGGCAGCCGTTTTGGCCTCCTCGACAATCTGATTGGCGCGCTTGTTCGCTGCCTCAATGATGCCTGCCGCTTCTTCTTTGGCCTCTTTAAGACGCTCTACCGCCTTTTCCTGCGCCAGTTCCAAATCGTGGCTGGCACGGTCTGCGGCGGCGAGACCATCGGCAATTTTCTCTGCTCGTTCTGCCATGGCTGCCAAAATTGGTGGCCACACATACTTCATGCAGAAAACCACAAACAGCGCAAAGGCCAGCATTTGGCCAATAAGCGTCAGATTTATGTTCACGCCCTGCTCCTCACAATATACCTGTTAGTAAGCACCAACTTTAACCCGGTGTATTAAAAATAGTGGCTTTACCAGCGACTAACCGGCAATTTATCCCGCTGCTTATCCCGCAACTTATCCCGCAACTACGAAGATCAAGTACATCGCGATGCCCACGCCAATAATGGGAATAGCGTCGACCAGGCCGGCGCCAAGGAAGAAGGTAACCTGCAGCTTGGGAGCCAGTTCAGGCTGGCGAGCAGACCCTTCAATCAGTTTGCCACCGAGCAGACCAACACCAATTGCGGCGCCCAGACCACCCAGACCCATCATGATCGCGGCGGCAACAAAGATTAATTCAGGCATTTTTTTCTCCTAGTTAAAAGTAAGTGCCAAAACAACATAAGGCACGTTAAAAATTAATGATCCTCGTGAGCCATGCTCAAATACACAACGGTAAGAACCATAAAGATAAACGCTTGCAGGGTAATCACCAACAAGTGGAAGATCAGCCATCCAATCTGCATCAAACCCGCCGGCGCCAGCCAAAGCACGCCCGCAGAGTACAAAGCAGCAATCAAAATAAAGATCATTTCGCCAGCATACATGTTGCCGAACAACCGCAAACCCAGGGAAAACGGCTTGGCCAGCAAGCCAACCACTTCCATAAACAGGTTAACGGGAATAAACAGAGGGTGGTTAAAGGGGTTCATGGTCAGTTCTTTAACAAAGCCCATGCCCTTAATTTTGATTGAATAAAACAACATCAGTATAAACACGCCAAGCGCCATACCCATAGTGATATTGGGGTCGGTAGACGGAACAATCTTTTGGTAACCCACGCCAGCCAGGGACAGCAACCAAGGAATTAAGTCTACTGGAATCAAATCCATCAGGTTCATCAGAAAAACCCAAACAAAGATGGTTAGAGCCAGCGGTGCAACCAGAGGGTTGCGACCGTGGAACGTATCTTTAACCGTGTTATCGACGAATTCAACTACCATTTCAGCCGCATTAACAAAACTGGAAGGCACACCGCTATTGGCTTGTAGTGCTACTTTGCGAAATAACCAGCAGAACATAAGACCCAGACCGACGGACCAGAGCATTGAGTCCACATGAATGGCCATAAAACCCATGGCGGATGCTTCTGCACCGCCGTGGGCCATAGTCCAAACGCCACCTGTGGGCACAACACTGCCGTCATAGCGAACTGTTCCGGCAGGCAAATTTCCGTAGGTGAGATTAGTCAGGTGGTGAACGATGTATTCGGAAACCGTTTGACCTTCTGATGCCATGTTTAACTAACTCTTGTCTTGTAAGAGGCCGGATTGGTAAGCAGCAACCACGACCCCGCTAGTTGAATGATCAACATTACGCCATAACCGACAAACACTACCCCGCCCGAAATCGGTCTGACCAGGGCAAAAATCAGCGCAAAACCAGCCGCTGTCAGTAAAAACTTGCCAATCTCCCCGACATAGCCGGACTTGGCTATTTCCGATGCTGCGCGAGCACCGCAGTGTCGAAACACCTGCCAGGCAAAGCAGGCCTGGGGGGCAACAGCCACTAAACCACCGCAAGCCCATGAATAAAACCACACCGGGTCTTTGTTAAACCACCATAACATGCCTGAAGCAGCGCCTAGAACCACTAATTGTGCCAGGGCAATGTAGTGAACCGGAGGTCGATAAATTGTCGCGGCCATCACACACGCTCCGCAGGCCCTCAAGTGTGCCTCGCAAGGCGGGCGAAAGTATAGGGGGAATGGCCGAGGCAATCAACAGAAAAGTCGGCCCCAAATCCCCAGATAGAGTACCGTCGGCGCGTCTCTGACAGTTGTACCGCTTTTGGTTTCTGACGTTAAGTGAATTGCTTGAGTTTAGTTTCTATATTTTATCTCCGTTTTCTGATGGCTAAACATTATTTGATATTCTTTTAGGGTTCTATCGCTCGTATCAACGCAGTGGCTCTGGCGCTACAACACAGAAAGGCCGAATATGGCCATTGGAGGAATAACCCCGTATCAGAAGTTGGCTCAGGCCGCATAAGGTCTACTTTTGATTGCAGCTATAAATGGGGGGATTACCGAAACAACTATTCAATGCTGTGGTTCGAGCGTGGCTATTGAAAATCAGCCTCTGGTAGTTGAACGAACCAGCGCATCGCAAAGCGCAACATTTATGTAGTAACTGTCACGCCCAATTTTTTGCCTGGTTAGTACTTCCTTTGCGACTAATTCTTCGAGGTACTTGGTTGCAGTTATCCGAGTCACCCCAAGGTCTTCCATCAAATAGCCAATCTTTGTGTACGGGTGACGAAACAGGTTGTTCAACAAATCCTGGCTGTAGATTTTTGGGGCATCGGTTCGAATTTTATGTTTGGTTGACATCATCAGGGTTTTGATCTTTTGCACTAAACTAATGGTTTCCTTAGCGGTACCCTCGACGCTGTCCAAAATATAAAGTACCCACTCGTCCCAGTTCCCATGTTCCCTGACCCCTTGCAACAGCCGGTAGTATTCGCTCTTGTTACTGGTGATATGCCGACTTAGATACAAGATCGGAATATCCAGTAACTGATGAATCACTAAATAGAGGATATTCAGTATACGACCCACGCGACCGTTACCATCGTAGAAGGGATGAATGCTCTCGAATTGATGGTGCATCAGCGCCATTCTTATCAGCGGATCCAAACCGCTATCCGCAGGCGTGTTGATATACTCGACCAGCGTTGCCATGAGCAGTTCTATATCTCCCGGGTGCTGGGGAGGTTCGTAGACGACTGCATCATCTGCGTTTTTGAGCACTGTGCCTGGCAGACGCCTTAGCCCTGCATGGTTGCGTTTGATAATCCCTTGTATTTCAAGGATGTCGTTCAAGCGCAGCACACCGGCGCTTCTGACTCGACTAAAACCAAGCTTTAATGCCGCACTGTAGTCCCGAACTTCTTTTGCTGCCGGCGTACCTCCAAGATCCCCTGCGCCGGCCTTAAAAAGTTCATCGTGGGTGGTGACGATGTCCTCGACTTCCGAGCTATCTTTTGCTTCCTGGAGGGTTAGGGTATCGATCAAAATCCCTTCGTTTGGAATAGAGCGCGCCAATCCTTTAAGCTCTGCAAGATAGCGATGCGCCTGTGCAAGCTTTTTTAATACTTCGACCGTTTCGAAGCGGTTTCCGGGCGGAAAACTGTATACGTCCATTATGGGCATTATACCTGTTTCTCGGGATATGTATAGAAATGCAATTTATTTATACATAAAAACCGAATATGTATAGAAAATCCACTTCTCTTGGCACATTACACTCGTTGATGGAAAGTAACTACTCAGCCATTAGGGGGGAAGTCAGGGTGACTCGGAAACAAAACTTAAAGGACATCCATTCAATAACCTAAAGGGATGTCCAGAAACACTCCATCTTGATGTTGCATGGGATTGAAAAATTAGCAGCTCTGGAGCAACGCCAACACAAGACGAACAAATTAGTCGCGTAATTTCAGAAACACTGTCTGCTTAAGACAGTGGCAGGCTTCTGTGTGCCTGGAATCCTTTTTTCTAGTCAAAAATCCAGTTTTGAACCAATTGAAGTAACCATTCGGCAGAAGGCAGAGTGGGTATATGATGTCTTTTCCTTCTGATGAATGGGTGAACCTCCCTCAATCACTGATTGGCAAAGCAATTAACGAGAGAATAGCTATGAGTGCTGCCGACGACTTACTGGAAGAAACTAAAGAGCATAAATTTTCAACGGTATTGGCCGATCCACCGTGGCAGTTTCAAAATCGTACCGGAAAAATGGCTCCTGAACATAAAAGGTTGTCCCGCTATCCAACTATGACGTTGCAGGAAATAAAGGATCTTCCAGTGGAGGCCATCGTAGAAGATACGGCACATCTATACCTTTGGGTTCCGAATGCGCTTTTAGCAGAAGGCATGCAGGTCATGGAGCACTGGGGGTTCACATATAAAACAAATCTGATTTGGTACAAAATAAGAAAAGATGGCGGTCCTGATCGTAGAGGGGTTGGCTTTTATTTTCGAAATGTCACCGAAATGATTTTATTTGGCGTTCGTGGCAAAGGAGCAAGAACACTTCAGCCCGGTAGAAGCCATGAAAATATTATTTCGTCACGCAAACGCGAACACAGTCGTAAACCAGATGAACAGTATGAACTCATTGAGGCTTGTAGCTGGGGGCCAAGAATTGAGCTTTTTGCTCGTGGCCCAAGAGAAGGCTGGTTTTCATGGGGAAATCAGGCCGAAGAATATACTCCTGATTGGGTGACCTACCCCAATCATTCCCAGTCGAACATTGTACCGTTCAAGCAAAAGGCATAGTCATATAAGGAGTCTTTTACAATATAAAATGAGCCTGAAACGGAAGGAAGCACGGCAAGCTGTTTCCACTATAAAATGAGCCTGAAATAGTCCTTGTTGTCGTTCATGATCAGCGGATGAAAACGATCATGAGATTAGAACAATTGACCACCCTGGCGGGCATTTCGGTTTCTCACCTGTACAACCTGCGGGCCTCCAAGGCTTATCAGAGGCAGCGCTGTGTCTTGACCAGGACACGGCCTAAAGCCGCCTCTATCGGTCAGCGGCGCAAACCCTGTCCCAATAATCAACCTGGCTATATCCGTATCGACTCTGTCCATCAAGGTGATCAGGATAAGCGCAAAGGAATCTACCACGTCAACGCCGTGGATGAGGGGCACAGTAACGACAAGGTGAATTGATGCACAGCATCAAGAGAGGGTGCCCTGGGGTGCAATGGCTTGGTTGAAAGTAAAAATGGCTCTGTCGTCCGCAAGCTCTATGGTTACACACACATCCCGCAGCAATACACCACGGATTTTACTGAACTCAATGCCCGTCAAGTCTACCGATACATCAATGTCCACCGGCCCTGCTATTTCCCCACCACCCTCACGGATGAGAAGGGCAAACAGCCGAAGCAATACCGCTATCAGGACATGATGACACCCTATGAGAAGTTCCGCTCCCTGGCCAAACCTAGCCAATACTTGAAGCCCAGGATCACCTTCAAATATCTGGATGTATTCGCCAATGAAATAACAGACAATGAAGCCGCTGAACAACTGAACCCAGCACGAAACCACCTATTTACACAACTCCATGAGCGACTCAAAATAAGGGCCTAATACATCGTCCCTTCAAGCTCATTTCTGGATTGGAAAATACTGTCTTTACCATGCAAAATCTATCGTCATGAAGTCAAACCACTCGACAAAAAACACCTTGAATGCTAGTTTATTTGCTATTAGTCAATTCTTTTGGTTGGAGCACCTACTGGCAATGAGCGATTTTGCATCCCGTTTGAAGCAACTACGAACCCAGCGCAGCCTGTCGCAGACAGAGCTGGCTAAAAAGGTCGGTGTGCATTACAACCACATTGGCCGTTATGAACGTGGCCAATCCAAGCCAACCGCCGAGACATTGACTCGACTGGCCGATGCCTTGGGTGTATCGGGTGATTTTTTGATGGAAGGACGCACTGACGAAGCTGCAAAGGCAACTTTTGAGGATCGTGAGCTGTTGATGCAGTTCAAGGAAGTCGAGCAGCTAAATGAGGCAGACAAACATTTGGTGAAGGAATTTATTAACGCCTTCCTGACCAAGAAAAGATTGGAAAGCATGATGGGTAACAGCGTGGCTTAACGCGGAGACAGTTTTATGGAACAGATTGCTAATTTACATATTGAGAAATTACCGGAAGGCGTTTATCTCGCCACCTGTGATGATATTCCCGGCCTGATCGCTCAGGGGCGCACCATTACTGAAACGGTAGAGATTGCCCGTGATGTCGCCAAGAAGTTACTGGAGGCGCAAGCCGAACGGCATCAACAGGCCAAACTGGTATCGGTGAAAGATTCTTTTGATTATCCGTTGATTCTGGGCACCTGATGGGCAGGCTGGCCGGATTCAAGTACCGGCAGATTATCAAGAAGCTGAAAAATCTGGGATTTGAGTTTGAGCGCCAGGCTGCCGGGTCTCATGAAATCTGGTTTAACCCAGCAACCGGTAAATACACCACTATCCCTAACCATCCCGGCGATATGCCGGAGGGGACGTTGAGAGCAATCCTCAAACAATCAGGTGTAACAACCAACCAGTTTTTGGAAGCATGATGATTACTTGAGACCTTTGCACGAAAGCCATTTCACCTGCATGCTTTGTTAAAATCGTACTCAATCGGTCATTTATAAGCATAAACTCCCTCATTCCGTGCGTTTTTGCCTTGCCTGAAAGCGAAATCATCTTCCGTGCAAAGGTCTCTACTTGATACTGCCTTGAATCAAATTACCGCCTTCATCAAAAAAGAAATTAATCCCCGCACGCCCCGATCCTGGATCAGGCCATACTGAACCTGATACACCCGCTCGGTATTGCTTGCCCACTGAAAGCGATCTATGCGGCACAATTTCAGCAAGCCCTTTATATTTTCTACCATACTCAATACTGCTCAGAGTCTGCCATTTAGATGCCATATAGCGATCCATTGAGCATCAGCCGTCTGTTCCTGCACTGTAAACCCAGTAATATCGAATTTCGATGGTATTTCATCATTTGCCGCTTTGAAGAACCGGAACAAAATTGGGTGATCCAAACTACCTGATGCTTTGATGGAGAATGAATAAGTACAGGACGCTGTTCCAAACAATACAAATATGGCAACTATGGCCAGCAACAATCGTTTTTTATGATATTCATCCGCCCAATCCCCAACATCAGTAGTCGATATTGTTTGGATAAACGCCGCCATAGATGCCTTCGGCAATTCTTCCCTGCTGCTCAATGTTAGAGGTGGCCCCGGTTATTTGAACAGCAATCCCAATTCTATAAGTGTATGCCTGCACTGGGTTTAAGCTGCCATGGGTAGTGGCAGCGATTCATAGTAAAACTGATCCGGTGTTTGTCGGTCAAGACTGCTGTGAGGTCGCCGGTTGTTGTAGAACCGAAAGTAGCGATCCAGTCCTGCCTTGGCCGCCGAGACCGTGTCATACGCATGCAGGTAGACTTCCTCGTACTTCAGCGATCGCCATAGGCGTTCAACAAACACATTGTCCCGCCAGGCGCCTTTGCCATCCATGCTGATCTGGATACCATTTTCCTTCAGCAGACCGGTGAAGGCCTGGCTGGTGAACTGGCTGCCCTGGTCGGTATTCATAATCTCCGGCTTGCCATGGTGCTCCATGGCTTCCTCCACCGCCTCCAGACAGAAGTACACATCCATGGTGGTGGAGACCTTCCAGGATAAGACTCGCCGAGAATACCAATCCACGACGGCTGCCAGGTAGACAAATCCACGAGCCATCGGAATGTACGTGATGTCCATCGCCCACGCCTGGTTGGATCGAGTCACCGCCAGATTACGCAGCAGGTACGGATAGACTTTGTGCCCTGGGTGTCGCCGTGTGGTCTTGGGCTTGCGATACAGCGCTTCAATGCTCATGACCCTCATAAGCCTGGCGACTTTCGAGCGGCCCACCTTGTGGCCTTCTTGGCGCAGTAGATCCCGTAGCATCCGGGCACCGGCGAACGGCAGCTCCAAGTGCAGACGGTCAATCCGATTCATCAACATCTGATTGCGAGGACTGACTGGTTTGGGCGGGTAGTACACAGTGCCTCGACTGATATCCAGCAGTTTGGCCTGCCGACTGATCGGCAGTGTGTGGTTGCGGTCGATCATCGTTTTTCGCTCAGCAATCCCGCCTTGTTGAGCGCGCCTTCTAAAAAATCATTTTCCAGCGTCAGCTCTCCAATTTTGGCATGGAGTGTCTTCACATCCACCCGAGGCTCCTTGGACTCCCCACCGCCAAATACATCGGCAGAGCGCTCCAACAACTGCGTCTTCCACTGGGTAATCTGGTTGGGGTGTACATCGAAGCGCTGGGACAGCTCCGCTGCCGTCTGTTCGCCTTTGACGGCATCCAGAGCCACTTTGGCCTTGAACTGGGGTGAGTGATTACGGCGAGGTCTTCTGGCCATGTCGATTCTCCTGAGTACGGGCAATACGATGCCCTAAGTCAGGCAGGAAATCCACTTACAGCGCTGTTCAGATTTCTGGGGCCACCTCTGTTTCCTACTTGGTTCAAGCTATACTCTGTTCTAAGGAAGCTCTGAATAAGTCTCTCATAATGCGATAATAGAGGGAATTCACATTCTCAGGCCGTTACCATGAATCAACTCAGTTTCTCCGAAGCCGAATACACCCACAAGAAACGCAAAACCCGCCGGGAAAAGTTTCTAGAACAGATGGATAAACTGATTCCCTGGAAACAACTAGAGAAGAAAATTGCGCGTCATTACGCCAGGCCAGGGAATGGCCGCAGACCCTACCCCTTATCGATTATGTTGCGTGTTCATTGCATGCAGTTGTTCTACAATCTTAGTGATCCAGCGATGGAAGATGCACTCTACGAAATGGAGTCCATGCGACGGTTTGCGGGTTTACGGCTTTCGGGTTCCCTGCCCGATGAAACAACGATTCTAAACTTTCGCCACCTTTTGGAAAAAAACGATCTGGGCAAGATGATTCTCAAAGAAGTGAACAAGCATTTGGAGCGCCATGGTCTGCTGCTTCGAGAAGGCACTATTGTTGATGCAACGATTATTTCAGCGCCGACCTTGACGAAAAATAAAGAAGGCAAGCACGACTCGGACATGCACCAGACCCGCAAAGGTAACCCGTGGTACTTCGGTATGAAAATGCAGATTGGTGTGGATGACACCACTGGTGTGATCCACAGGATGGAGACCACGCCAGCCAATGAGCATGACATGACTCAGACGGGGAATCTGCTGCACGGTAAGGAATCTACCTGTCATGGTGATGCGGGTTACCTTGGGGCACAGAAACGGGAGGAGCTGAAAGATAAGGCCATTGACTGGCAGATTGCGGCACGTCCTGGCAAGCGTAAGGCGATGGATCCAGCAGAGCAGTTGCTTGAGAAAGCCAAGGCCAGCGTCCGCGCTAAAGTAGAACATCCGTTTAGAACGATCAAACGCCAGTTTGGTTATGACAAGGTGAGGTATCGTGGCTTAGCGAAAAACACCAATCGTCTGGCGGGACTATCGGCCTTTACGAACCTGTTAATCTGTAAAAAGAAGCTGCCCGCCTGGGGTGCGTGTGTCTGGATTTTGCCAAAGGGTGAGAAGCTGGCAAAAAAGCAACTCATTTAGGGACGGAGGTGTTCCAATTGAGCTGCGTTATGAGAAAAACAAAATGTTTGGATGTACCAGGTAGGTTATTCAGAGGTTCCCTAAATGTAAAAACTTGGCAACGGTATCGGTTATTTGTCAAAGATGTTTTCCAATTTGCTACTACTAGCAAAACCTTATTTAAAGCCCTTAACTAATATCATTTGAATTGATGAAAAAAGCGAGTTCCCGGCGAGAGGAAATTATAAAAACGGCCACTAAAATTTTATTGGAAAATGGTCATGGTGCTCTGTCTATCGATAATATTGCCCGTATTATGGGTATATCAAAAGGGAATCTGACTTACTATTTTAAGACTAAAGAATTGCTTGTGATATCGCTCTTTGATGATTTAATGGATAATTTAGCGAGGCGACGAGCAAGAACAATAAATAAATTTTCTGGTAACTCAAGAGAAAAATTACTGCAGTACATTGATTTTGAAATAGCGCTGAAGCGGAGTAGAGGATACGATGCTCAATCCTGGGAAACCTATGCTTATAGTTCACATAACAAGCTAGTCCGCAAGCGAGTAACTGAAGTAATAGAACTCTCTGTCAGCACATTGACAGACATTTTATTGGAGCTAAAGCCCGAACTATGTGAAAAAGAATGCCGTGATCGGTCTGTTATGATCAATGCACTCCTTAGGGGGGCGATGTTATTTACTGGTAGCACCCGGGCAGGTAAAAAACACCATAAACGATTAGCAGAGAAGACGCGGGACACGGCCATTTTAATTGCAGAAATGGATTGTTGCCAAGCTGAGTAAGACGGCCAACTGGAATATCTATTTCACTATTGTCATGACCGAGCAGAATTGTAATTCAATTGCGTGTAAAGCGCCTCCCATCTTTTTGCAAATTTTGATGCGTTGTATTTTCATTCCACACCAAGGCAGGAACAGTTATTTGCCGAATTCCGACACGGAGGGTCGAATGATGAACAGTAGCCATGCGCCTTTCAAGAAACCGGACCGTATGCAAACGCCAATCACCAAATGCCAGAATTGCGAATTTCATTGTTCGACGGGCCGAGCCCGCCTAGCTGGATGGGATGTATAGATACCATTGATCGTGTGGCCTGTATTGTAGAGCTGATGGGCTGTCTGGACGTAGGAGAAGAAAAGGGTTTGGGTTTACCATCGAGAGCCAATTCGGGGTACTGGTACCTGGCAGTCTTGATACGTGACACGCTCATCTATTCGACTAACAGATTGCAAGAATTGAACAGGGAGCAGAAAGAAAAAGATTCCAAACAGGTTTTCTGAGACCTCAGCATAACTCCGTTTTTCCAGTATTTAGAAAATAAGGGCATTGATTTCATTGAAGAATTTTCCAGGAAATCATCAAAAATCGAGTTATGCTGAGGTCTCTTCCTATCTGTCGGGATTGGTAAAGTCTCTTTCCGCATTGAGCGATGATGACTGCGATAACGTCCTGAATACAATGGCAGGACATATTCAGACAACAAGACCAGATGTTGATCAGTTTATTGCTGGCGTGAGAGCTGACTAATACCCTACATGGCCTGGCTTTGTGCCGGGCCGGTTTTCTTGTTGCTTATATCAAAGACTCTCCTAGTCATATTGCGAAATCGCTGATTAACTCCGATTTTTATAGATGATCGGGGGTTTAAAACGCTTGGGAGTAGATGTATGGCAGGAAGAATAGTCATTGAACCTTCCAACATCCTTCCATTAAATTTTACCGATAACTGTATGAGGTATAAGGCCACTTCAGCCGGATAATCTGTATATAGCTTTCTGCATAGAAATCGGAGTTTGACTATCGTACCTCATATGGTACGATTGAGGATATTGTATGGGAAGACATTTAAAGCGATTACCGGCAAACTTTTATTGTACTCCTGCTGGGTCCGAACCAGTGCGAAGCTGGCTTATGGAATTAGAACCTGAAGACAGGCAGGTTATCGGGTGTGATATCAAGGATGTAGAATACGGTTGGCCGGTTGGATTGCCACTCTGTAAACCGCTCACCGGGTATAGAAATTTATGGGAAGTGCGTAGCGGTATATCAAATGGTCGAATCGCCCGCGTTATTTTTACGGTACACGGAGGTTATATGGTGTTGCTTCATGGCTTTGTGAAGAAGTCCCAAAAGACGCCACAAAAAGATTTAACATTAGCTGAACAACGAAGAAAAGAGATTGAGCGATGACATCAACTAATAACCCTCGTATTGGATCGTCATTTGATGACTTTTTGAAAAATGAAGGAATTCTGGAAGAGTGCGAGGCTGTTGCTATTAAGCGGGTTCTTGCGAGGCAGATTGCTCATGAGATGGAAGAAAAAGGTATCAGCAAAACGGTGATGGCCAAAACAATGGGTACGAGTCGCTCCCAATTGAACCGGTTACTCGACCCTCAGAATACTGGTATTTCCTTAGAAACAATGCAGCGTGCTGCCTCTGTCGTTGGTCGAGAATTGCGATTGGAGTTGGTGTGATGTTTCAAGAACCATGCTGATTTTAAATTTGAGCACGGTTCAGGAACTGACTCTCAGGCTTTATAATTTAACCGCTACCCACCTTTGAAAATATTGAAACTACTTTTCCATATACTCTCATTTCGTCCAGGTAATCTGCCCACCACTGCATCATCTGGTGACGTTCATCCAAGTAGCGGGCATGGCGGGTATAAGCTGCTCTGACACTATTACGTTCCTGATGGGCCAACTGACGCTCAATCGCGTCGAGGTTAAACCCCGTTTCATTGAGAATAGAGCACAGGCTGTCGCCCTGAAACCGTGAGGGATCGCTTTACTTTTGCCTTCGTGTTTGCCGTCATAGCCCAGCATAAAAATAGCTTTGCGTATGGTGTTGTCGGGCATTACCCGACTGCGGTCACGCTCGGATGGAAAGACCAAGTCATATTTACCCGTCATTCCATGTAGCAGTTCCAGCAACTCCAGGGCCTGACGAGACAGAGGCACCAGATGCTCTGTACCCATCTTCATGCGCTCACCGGCGATGCCCAGCGCCAGGGTTTTGCGCTTGTCTCGGAAACGGTAATCCAGTCGCCATTCTTTTTAACAAGTAAATACATACCCTCGCCATCGGCCATCTTGTAGTCGGTATCACGGGGAGTTGCTCGTTTAATTTGCGAATTCACCAAAGCCATGTGACAGTATATTCCTAAATTGAATTGGAGATACCGTCAAAAACACCGACAAATTTTTTGGCGGTCAATGGAACTCAGAAGATTACGGTGAACAATACTGGATTTATAACTTGCTGTATTTATTGATTTTTTATTGGACTTCTTCGGATGTTGTCGAAAGTGTCAAATGGTGCCCGGGGGCGGAATCGAACCACCGACACGAGGATTTTCAATCCACTGCTCTACCGACTGAGCTACCCGGGCGTACTTTTTTGAATCTCACAGGTCGCGAGAGGCGCGTATTAGACCTGCTGCAACATTTAGAGTCAAGACGACCTATTTGCCAGGTGGTACATAGCCCTCAGCCTTGTCGTAGGCTTCTCCGGCGAAAAATTTGTCCATTTCTTCTTGCAGGTATTTGCGGGAATCGGCATCCACCATATTCAGGTGTTTTTCATTGATCAGCATCGTCTGATGAGCTTGCCATTCGATCCATGCCTGTCTGGACACATTCCTGAAAATATCCTGGCCTTTGGAGCCGGGATAAGGTGGGGCATCGAGGCCTTCCAGCTCGGTTTTATATTTTTTGCAAAAAACTGTTCGCGGCATTTCTCTAGTCTTCCAGTAATTTCAATAGTTTGGTTACAGGTCTGGGCAGGCCAATTGGCTCCGGCTGGTTGAGACTGTACCAGAGGCCTCGGTTTGGCTCCATGACTACGAGTCGCGCCCTGTCCAGTGTCACCACGATGGGAGTAATATCGAGGTGATGGTGACTGAAGGTGTGTCGCAGATTTGGCAAGGTAGTGAGGTCGGTAGCAGACTCGCCAAAGGTATCCAGGCAGAAGTTTTGTAGCTGTGGCTTCTCGTCAAATTCAGGAAACGACCACAGGCCCCCCCAAATACCGCTGTCAGGCCGTTTTTCCAGATAAATTTGTTTTCCCGCTGTCATGGCCAGCAACATAGTGGTGGTTTTTACTGGTAAACGTTTGCGTGGCTTTTTCCCCGGATAGTGATCTTGCTGTCCCAGGGCTAGTGCTTTGCAGGATGTATTGAGTGGGCATACATCGCATTGAGGGTGTTTGGCAGTGCACAGGGTCGCTCCCAAATCCATCATGGCCTGGCTGTAGTCGCGAGTGCGTTTTTCTGGCGCGTATTGTTCTGCGGCCTGCCACAATTCTTTTAGTACCGCTGACTTGCCGGGCCAGCCTCCTATTGCGGCGTGGCGCGCCAGAACTCGCTTTACATTGCCGTCGAGAATGGCTGCTGGCTGTTCAAAAGCAATACTGCGTATGGCGCCTGCCGTGGAGCGGCCAATGCCGGGCAAGTCACAGAGTGATTCAATTGATGCAGAAAATTCGCCACTGTATTCGGCCATAACTCGCTTGGCGCATCTGTGCAGATTGCGAGCGCGAGCGTAGTAGCCCAGCCCAGTCCATAAATGTAGTATCCGGTCTTCCTCCGCTGCTGCCAGCGCGCCTACTGTGGGCAGTTCTTGCATAAAGCGCTGGAAGTAGTCGATTACAGTGCTGACCTGGGTTTGCTGCAACATGATTTCTGACACCCACACCCGATAGGGGTTGATGTGCTGCTGCCAGGGCAGGTGTTTGCGGCCGTGCTGGTCGTACCAGTTCAGCACGGCTGTTTGAAACTGTGCAGGTTCTAGGGACAAGGGTCTGCCATTCCATTATCTGAGCGTGTGAATTGTACTGGAAGCTGGCCGTGTATTGGGGGTGTCATTCTTTTATAATGCCGCGTTTTCCGGCCCTCTGTGCCGGTTTGTAGTGCATAGTTGGCGAAACTGGAGACACACATGGCTGATCGTACCGCATCAGTGACCCGCGACACGCTGGAAACCCAGATTACTGCCTCAGTAAACCTGGATGGTAGCGGCGTGGTGAACTTTGATACCGGCATTCCGTTTCTGGAGCACATGCTGGATCAGATCGCACGCCACGGCTTGATCGATCTTGATATCAGGGCCAATGGGGATACCCACATTGATGACCACCACACGGTTGAAGATATTGGTATTACACTGGGTCAGGCCGTGGCGCAGGCGGTGGGCGATAAAAAGGGCATTGTTCGCTACGGCCATGCCTACGTGCCGTTGGACGAAGCGCTATCGCGAGTTGTCGTAGACTTTTCCGGCCGTCCCGGGCTGGAATTCCATGTGCCGTTTACCCGTGGTCGGGTCGGTGATTTCGATGTGGACCTGTTTCACGAGTTCTTTCAGGGCTTCATCAACCACGCCAATGTAACCCTGCATGTGGACAATCTGCGTGGCGATAACACCCACCACCAGGCGGAAACTGTATTCAAGGCTTTTGGCCGCGCATTGCGTATGGCGCTGGCCGTCGATGCGCGCATGGGTGATATCACTCCTTCCACTAAAGGCATTTTGTAGAACCATCGCATGAGCAGGGAGCTGGTTGCTGTCATTGATTACGGCATGGGTAATTTGCACTCAGTAGCGAGTGCGCTTGAGTATGTGGGTGCCGCCCAGGTGGTGATTACCCATGACCACAACATTATTCGCGACGCTGATCGAGTGATATTTCCCGGTGTTGGTGCTATTCGCGATTGCATGGCAGAGATCAGGCGATTGCATTGTGACAAGATGTTGCAAGACGTGTTGCAGCAGAACAAGCCCGTGTTGGCAATCTGTATCGGCTTGCAGGCGCTGATGAAACACAGTGAAGAAAACGACGGCGTCGATTGCCTGAATGTCGTCGAGGGTGATGTTCGCTTTTTTGGTGATCCTCTCACTGGTTTAGATGGTGAACGGTTGAAAGTGCCACACACAGGCTGGAACCGCGTGCATCAAGAACGTGTGCACCCCATGTGGGCGGATATTGAGCAGGATACCCGCTTCTACTTTGTGCACAGTTATTATGTGCACGCGACTGAGCGGAGTCTGGTTGCTGGTAGTACCGACTATGGGGTTAGCATTGACGCGGCGCTGGCTCGCAGCAATTTGTTTGCGGTGCAATTCCACCCGGAGAAAAGCCACACATCCGGTTTGCGATTGTTGCGTAATTTTCTGTCCTGGACGGGTGAAGAATAAGCGTGCTGATTATTCCTGCAATTGATTTAAAAGACGGCACCTGTGTGCGCCTGCGGCAGGGACTGATGGATGATTCAACGGTCTTTTCTGATGACCCGCTTGCCATGGCAAGGCGCTGGGTTGATGCCGGCTGTCGTCGGCTGCATTTAGTTGACCTCAATGGCGCGTTTGCGGGCGAGCCGGTAAATGGCGAGATCGTTACGGCCATTGCCCAGGCTTATCCAGAGCTGCCCATTCAAATTGGTGGCGGCATTCGCAATCTCACAACGATTGAACACTATGTGAATGCAGGTGTGAGTTATGTGATTATTGGCACCAAGGCGGTGCAAGAGCCGACCTTTGTGGCTGAGGCCTGCGCCGCATTTCCGGGCAAAGTGATGGTTGGGCTGGACGCAAAAGACGGTTTGGTAGCCACCGATGGTTGGGCTGAAGTCAGTGAAATACCAGCCACTGACCTGGCCCGTCAATTTGAGGGTGATGGTGTTTCCGCTATTGTATACACCGATATCGCTCGCGATGGCATGATGCGGGGTGTGAATGTCGACGCTACCGTAGCCATGGCTAATGTTTCGAGCATTCCGGTTGTGGCTTCAGGAGGAATTAGCAGTATTGATGACATTCGTGCTTTAGCCAAAGTCGCAGACCGGGGTATCTGTGGTGCGATTACCGGTCGCGCCATTTACGAAGGCACGCTCGATGTGGCGGAAGCTCAAACCCTGGCCGACCGGCTCAGCGGGCAGAGTGACAACTGATGGGTTTGGCTAAACGCATCATTCCCTGTCTGGATGTCGAGGCTGGCCGTGTGGTCAAAGGCGTGAATTTTATCGATATACGCGATGCGGGTGATCCCGTGGAAGTGGCAAAACGCTACAACGAACAAGGTGCTGACGAAATTACTTTTCTCGATATCACCGCCAGCCATGAAGGTCGCGATACCACGATACATACCGTAGAGAAAATAGCCGAGCAGGTGTTTATTCCCCTCACGGTCGGCGGTGGTATTCGTAAACTTGAGGACATACGGCAGATGTTGAATGCGGGTGCTGATAAAGTCAGCATTAATACTGCGGCCATCCATAACCCGGAGCTGGTTCGAGAGTCTGCTGAACGCTTTGGCTCTCAGTGTATGGTTGTTGCCATCGATGCCAAGCGCGTCAGTGACATTGACGGACAGCCATGCTGGGAAATTTTTACCCACGGTGGTCGCAAGCCCACGGGTATTAACGCCGTTGAGTGGGCGGAGAAAATGGCGGCGCTGGGCGCGGGTGAAATACTATTGACCAGTATGGATCGCGATGGCACCAAAGATGGCTTTGAATTGGCTGTGACCAGAGCCATCAGCGATGCTGTGAATATTCCTGTGATTGCCTCTGGTGGAGTCGGTAACCTGGATCACCTGGTCGACGGTATATTAAAAGGGGGTGCGGATGCAGTACTCGCTGCCAGCATTTTCCACTTTGGTGAATACACGGTGCCGCAGGCCAAGGCCTATATGGCAGAGCAGGGTATAGAAGTTCGCCTGTGACAGTGCGATGAGTTGAGTCCGTTTCTGGCCGGCTGCCCGGCCAACACAACTGAGGCTCCTGGTACCGGAGTGCCTGGAATGTCCGTGCCGGTTGCCGTATCGAGAGATTGTGCGGCGTGGGCTGACGCTACGGCCAGGAAGACCGCCGTGAAAAATGCAAATCGCAAACTAGAGCGCACTGTCCGGGTTGGCATCGTACATGCCGAGAATATGCAGGCCTTTAAGCAGAGTCAGAGCCTCGTATAGCTGGTTGTCTCGTGCCAACAACGGGTTGGGTTCTCGACTGCTGCGCAGCTCTTCCTGGCCGTCATTCCCGGCAGGGTCATTAGAACTGCCGAGATGGCGGTTGAGGTCCGATTCACTGACGTGCGGAGGCAAGTTTGCAAAGGCCGTCACTCTGGCCCTCTCTACCTCGATGTCTGGCTTAATCCCCTGCGCCTGAATGGAGCGGCCATTGGGGGTGAAATACAAGGCGGTGGTCAGCTTGATGGCCCGTTCTTCCGACAGCGGCATAATGGTTTGCACTGAACCTTTGCCAAAGCTATCGGTGCCCATGACCACGGCGCGGCGGTGGTCTTGCAGCGCGCCGGCAACGATTTCTGACGCCGATGCGGAGCCGCCATTAATGAGTACCACAATGGGCGCACCTGCGATGGTGTCTGAGGGTGTGGCGTTGTAGTTTGTTTGCGCATTTGCCAGCCGCCCTTCGGTATACACAACAGTGCCGCCTGCGAGAAAGTGCCCGGCGACATCCACGCTGGCACTGAGCACGCCGCCAGGATTGTTACGCAAATCCAGGACAATGCCGTTGAGTGCCTGCTCATCTTGCAGTTCAAGCAGTGCTTTTCCCAGCTCGTCGCCCGTAGCTTTCTGAAACTGGGCAATGCGCAAATAGGCATAACCGGGCTCCAGCCAGCGTCGGCGTACACTGACTACATGTATGGTGTCGCGCACCAGCGTGACGGTGAACGTGCGGCTCAGACCTTCTCTGGCGATTGTCAGATCGATACTGCTGTCTTTGGGTCCGCGCATGATCTCAATGGCCTCATTCAGGCTCATGCCTTTGGCTGGCTGGTTGTCCAGCTTGAGAATGACGTCACCACTTTCGAGGCCGGCGCGTTTAGCGGGGGTGTCGTCGATGGGCGATATGATTTTTACAAAACCGTTTTCCATACCCACTTCCAGACCTAAGCCCGAGAACTCCCCGGTGGTACTGGTTTGCAAGTCGCCGAAATCTTCGGCATTGAGGTAGACAGAGTGAGGGTCAAGGCCGCTAAGCATGCCTTGAATGGCATATTCCAGCAGGGTTTTATCATCAATTTCTTTTACATAGCCCAGCCGTATCTGGTTGAAAACATCGGCGAAAGTGCGCAATTCGTGCAAGGGCAGCTCGGCCTTTGGCGGTTCCTCCGCGGCAGCTAAAGCGGGCAATGGGTGGAGGGCAACCTGCAGCAAAAGCGCGATTCCAGCCAGTTTTGGCAGAATCTGCGCAGGGCGTGAATTCATCATAGTCAGTGCCTGTATAAGCCTGTTTCGATTGTACCCTAATGTGTTCGGTTTAACCCCTGCTTAGCCAGCTTCTGTTAGTAACACATAAACTGTCCGGTCTTGTAGCACATGATCTGTCCGGTTCTCATAGGACCCCGAGGAGGGGCGCTTATGAGACGGACAGAGTGGCTACAGGAGACTCGACTAATGAGATTCGAGGAAGCTTATGGGGGTTGGACGGAGAGCCGTCTGACCCAGGAGGAGGCGGCGCGATTGTTAGGGGTTTGTGACCGGACATTTCGCCGCTACATTGATCGATATGAGGAAGAGGGCCTGGAGGGTCTCATCGACAAACGCTTATCACAGATATCGCACCGCCGCGCTCCAGTCGACGAGGTCATGCGTCTGGTGGATCGGTATCGTAATCGGCACAGGGGCTGGAATGTGAAGCACTACTATTCCTGGTACAAACGAGAGGGAGGCCAGCGCAGCGACTCGTGGGTGAAGAATACCTTGCAAGGGGCTGGCGCAGTGAAGAAGGCATCTCAACGTGGCGTCCACCGTAAACAGCGTGACCGGTCACCCTGGCCGGGGATGATGTTGCATCAGGACGGCAGCCAGCATCAATGGGTACCTGGGCAGTACTGGGACCTGATCGTTACCATGGATGATGCCACTAATGAGCACTACTCGATGTTCTTTTGCGACGAAGAAGGGACACAGAGCAGCTTTCGGGGTGTTCGTGACGTCATTGAAGGGCGCGGTCTGTTTTGTTCTCTGTATACAGATCGAGGCAGCCATTACTGGATAACACCTGAGGCAGGCGGGAAGGTCGACAAAGTGACCCTGACGCAATTCGGGCGGGCGATGGGCCAGTTGGGTATTGAGATGATCCCGGCCTATTCACCAGAGGCCCGAGGCCGCTCTGAGCGTGTGTTTAGCACCCACCAGGACCGGTTGGTCAAGGAGTTGGCCCTGGCCGGTATCACGGACATGGACAGCGCCAATAAATATCTGACCGAGACCTACCTGACGGCTTATAACGCTGAGTTTACACAGCCACCGCCAGAAGAAGGCTCAGCCTTTGTTGGGTGCCGGGATAAATCGGTGCTGGATGACATCCTGTGTGAGCGCTTTGAGCGAACGGTGAGAAAGGACAATTGCGTACACTTTGAAGGCTTAGTGCTGCAGATACCTGCGGATCGCCACCGCTGCCATTATGTGAAGGCAAAGGTCAAAGTTCTACGTTACCCCGATGGCACTCTTTCGATTCAACACGGTCCACGAGAACTGGCGAGATATGACGCCTTGGGTCAGGCAATATCAGATGAACTACCGGTTGCAGCCTAATGTCCGCGGCTCAGCCAAGGTGGCAGGAAGACGCTTCATAGAGCCTTCCAGCAATCAAACAAAAAGCGGACAATCTATGTGCTACAGAACCGGACATTTCTATTTGTTGCTAACACTGCTTAGCCAGCTTCCAGGGTTGGTGGGCTTGCCATTTTCGCGGATTTCAAAGTAGAGGGCGGCCTGGCTCTGGCCGCCGCTGTTGCCAACAGTGGTTATGGGAGCCCCGGTGTTGACCCACTCGCCCACCTCTCTCAACAACGCCTGGTTGTGGGCATAGAGGCTCATATAGCCATCGCCGTGGTCGATAATAAGGAGTAAACCTGAGCCTCTAAACCAGTCGGCAAATACAACGCGCCCATGGTGAATGGCTGCAACTGTGGTGCCCTCCCTGGCGGGTATTGATAGGCCTTGCCAGTTCAGTGAGCCGCTGCGCTTGCTGCCATAGCGATTACCCGGTTTGCCCTCCACTGGCCAGGGCATGCCGCCCTTGAGTTCTGAAAAGTTCTGGTAGGTTGCCGGAGCGACAATACTGGCCACAGCCTCCTCAATCGCCAGCAGTAGCTGCTCGAGTTCCTCTCTGTCGGCGGACATCTGTTGCAGCCGCTGGTCTTTGCTCGCGATACGGGTATTCAAGCGGGCCAAAAGCTGCTGGCGCTCCTTTTTGCCCGCTTCCAGTTGTTGCCGTTGCTGATTCAGAGTCGTCTGTGTCACTTGAAGTTGCGCGGCAGTGGATTCGATATCGGGTTGCAGAGATTCGATCTGTTCGAGAATATCCAGGTAACTTTTGATATGAGATTTGCGCGCCTCGTAGAAATACTCGTAATAGGCCATAGAGCGGGCCAGTGTGTCCGGTTTTTCCTGATTGAGCAGAATTTTCATCTGACTCTGCCGACCCATTTGGTAGGCGGTTTGCAACTCGCGGGTAATGGAGGCCTGCTGCTGGCCTTTGGCGATCAGGAGCTCCTGCTTTTGCGCATGCAAATTTTGTAGTTGAGAATCAACCTGCCGCAGCTCTTTGCCGGTTTGCTTGATGCTGGTTTGGATTGTGCCTATGGCGATTTCAGATTGGCCCAGTGCTTGCTGTAACGAGCTGCGTTGCTGTTGCTCCTGCTTTAGCTCAGTGCCAAGCGCTGCCATGTCAGCTTTGAGGGTTTCCAGTTGTTGGTGAGCGTCGTCTTCCTCGTCAGCCGCAACCGGGTTAACGGCAATCAACCCGGCGAGCAGGCAGCCCTGAAAGAGTGCTACAGGCAGCTTGAAATGTGCGGCTCTCACCCCGGCTGATCCAGCGACAGCAGGCTGAGGCCAGTCATCTCCTGCGGTTGTTCCAGTGCCATGAGCGTCAGTATTGAAGGGGCGACATCTCCCAGTACCCCGGCGCGCTCGCTAAATTTTAGCGCCCGGCCTCCGACGTAGACCAATGGAACGTGTTCGGTAGTGTGCTGGGTGTGATTTTGGCCGGACTCGTAGTCCATCATTTGTTCGCAGTTGCCGTGATCGGCGGTGACCAGGGCTTCACCATTGTGTTCCAACAGGGTTTTTTCCAGGCGGCCAAGACATATATCCAGCGCTTCAACCGCTTTAACCGCAGCGTCATAGTTTCCGGTATGTCCCACCATGTCGCCGTTAGCGTAGTTGCAAACGATAAGGTCGTACTGGTTGCTGGCGATAGCGTCTATGAGCTTGTCCGTGACTTCCGGAGCACTCATCTCTGGCTGCAAATCGTAGGTGGCAACGCTCGGTGAAGGCACCAGAATGCGATCCTCCCCCCGGTAGAGCGCTTCGCGCCCGCCGCTAAAAAAGAAGGTTACATGAGCATATTTTTCAGTTTCTGCGATGCGCAACTGAGTTTTGCCGAGGTCGGCGAGATATTCTGGCAGGACGTTGGCGAGAGATTCCGGCGCAAAGGCGCAGTTGGCTTTAATATCTGCCGAGTACTCGGTAGTCATTACAAAGTTGCAGAGTGCGGGAACTTTCTTGCGACTGAATGCTGAGAAGTCGTCATCGACAAAGGCGCGGGTAATTTGTCTGGCCCGATCTGCGCGGAAGTTCATGCAGAGGACGCAGTCGCCGTCGTTGATTGATACCGTCTGGCCGCTTATGTCTGTAACAGCGGTTGGCAAAACAAACTCGTCATTTTCTTCACGCTCATAGGCGGCCTGCAAGGCGGCGCCAGCGCTATCAGCCTTGAACTGGGCGCTGCCTTCGGTTAGCAGTTGATAGGCGGGTTCAATGCGTTCCCAGCGGTTGTCTCTGTCCATCACATAGTAGCGACCGCAGACACTGGCAATTCGACCGCAGCCGAGTTGTTCGAAGAGCTGTTCTGCAGCTTTGATGGAGGGCATTGCGCTGCGTGGCGGGGTGTCACGGCCGTCCAGAAATGCGTGGAGATACACCTTGCGGGCTCCGCGCTGATAAGCGAGTTTGATGGCTGCGTGGATGTGTTGCTCATGGCTGTGCACCCCGCCCTGTGAAAGCAGGCCAAACAGGTGAACGGCGCCATCGTTGGCCAATGTTGCGTCAATAGCCTCGCAATACGCGGTATTTTTATTAAAGCTGCCGTCGAGAATCGCCTGGTCAATACGGGTGATGCTCTGATAGACCACTCGCCCGGCACCGAGGCTCATATGGCCAACTTCGGAATTCCCCATCTGCCCTTCAGGGAGGCCCACATCCAGGCCGGAGCCTGAAATTAGAGTGTGTGGTTGTCGCTGCCACCAGCGATCCCATACAGGTGTGTTGGCGTTAGCGATAGCATTTTTGTCGGTATCCTCGCGATGGCCCCAGCCGTCGAGAATGACAAGTAGCAGGGTGCGGCGTTGGGCGTTAGTCATGGTTGAAGTCAGGTCTATGGTCGGCGTCGAAGCGATAAATTTTACCTCTTATTGCGGGTAAGATCACACGCTGTCCGCGTTTTCAGGTTCAGATAGCTATGAGACTTTTGGATGATTGTTATTGCACCAAACCATACCGAAGCTGGCCGATTTGTCTCACAGGTACTGAGCCCGCACATAAAAATGTTAGCAACAAATAGAAATGTCCGGTTCTGTAGCACATAGATTGTCCGCTTTTTGTTTGATTGCTGGAAGGCTCTATGAAGCGTCTTCCTGCCACCTTGGCTGAGCCGCGGACATTAGGCTGCAACCGGTAGTTCATCTGATATTGCCTGACCCAAGGCGTCATATCTCGCCAGTTCTCGTGGACCGTGTTGAATCGAAAGAGTGCCATCGGGGTAACGTAGAACTTTGACCTTTGCCTTCACATAATGGCAGCGGTGGCGATCCGCAGGTATCTGCAGCACTAAGCCTTCAAAGTGTACGCAATTGTCCTTTCTCACCGTTCGCTCAAAGCGCTCACACAGGATGTCATCCAGCACCGATTTATCCCGGCACCCAACAAAGGCTGAGCCTTCTTCTGGCGGTGGCTGTGTAAACTCAGCGTTATAAGCCGTCAGGTAGGTCTCGGTCAGATATTTATTGGCGCTGTCCATGTCCGTGATACCGGCCAGGGCCAACTCCTTGACCAACCGGTCCTGGTGGGTGCTAAACACACGCTCAGAGCGGCCTCGGGCCTCTGGTGAATAGGCCGGGATCATCTCAATACCCAACTGGCCCATCGCCCGCCCGAATTGCGTCAGGGTCACTTTGTCGACCTTCCCACCTGCCTCAGGTGTTATCCAGTAATGGCTGCCTCGGTCTGTATACAGAGAACAAAACAGACCCCGCCCTTCAATGACGTCACGAACACCCCGAAAGCTGCTCTGTGTCCCTTCTTCGTCGCAAAAGAACATCGAGTAGTGCTCATTAGTGGCATCATCCATGGTAACGATCAGGTCCCAGTACTGCCCAGGTACCCATTGATGCTGGCTGCCGTCCTGATGCAACATCATCCCCGGCCAGGGTGACCGGTCACGCTGTTTACGGTGGACGCCACGTTGAGCTGCCTTCTTCACTGCGCCAGCCCCTTGCAAGGTATTCTTCACCCACGAGTCGCTGCGCTGGCCTCCCTCTCGTTTGTACCAGGAATAGTAGTGCTTCACATTCCAGCCCCTGTGCCGATTACGATACCGATCCACCAGACGCATGACCTCGTCGACTGGAGCGCGGCGGTGCGATATCTGTGATAACCGTTTGTCGATGAGACCCTCCAGGCCCTCTTCCTCATATCGATCAATGTAGCGGCGAAAGGTCCGGTCACAAACCCCTAACAATCGCGCCGCCTCCTCCTGGGTCAGACGGCTCTCCGTCCAACCCCCATAAGCTTCCTCGAATCTCATTAGTCGAGTCTCCTGTAGCCACTCTGTCCGTCTCATAAGCGCCCCTCCTCGGGGTCCTATGAGAACCGGACAGATCATGTGCTACAAGACCGGACAGTTTATGTGTTACTAACAAGCCCGCACATAAAAATTGACAAGCAGCTATTGGTTTAGTAGGTTTACCCAAGCCCTGCAAAACGGGTTCACCTGCTCTTGGCCCTGACCTCTGACAAGCTAGAATTAGAACTAAAACTAAAAAACCGCACCTTGAAATCGATAGGGGGCAGTATAAATAACCGCATAACAAAACCCGACTTGTCACATACCCGAAATGCCCTGGCAGCAGGAGCAACCCTGCAAAAAAGCATCGCCGCGGCTGGCTCCGCAGCTACCCGTGAATAAGCCCATCAAAACCAGGCTACCCCCCCCCCCGATTTGCGGCTATGGGCGCTACAGGGGCATTACAGGGCGTTACAGCGGCGTTGTGGGGCGTTTTGCTGGGGAGCGCGCATTTGGCTACACTCCAACCATACCCCCAACCCCAACCATTTCTACGGGTACTCATAATGAACGCGATTTCTACTCCGGTTATTTCTATTGGCAGGGCGGTTTGGGGGCTGGGTACGCCTTACTGTCGGGAGAGAATATGGTATCCTGCAACCCTATCGATAACCTGAGAGGTACGACCAATGTCGGGTGAAATACTAATTACCATCATAGCGATTTTGACCATTTTTGGCTTCATGTATAGACAAACAGCCCTGATGTCAGCAGAGACAAAGGAATTTCGTGCGGAGATGAAGGAATTTCGTGCGGAAGTTCATGGGGAGTTCAAGGAAGTGCGTGCGGATATAGCGGCTGTCGATAAGCGGTTGTCAGCAGAGATAGCGGCTGTCAATGAGCGGTTGTCGGCGGAGATAGCGGCTGTCGATAAGCGGCAATCTGAGCGGCTGTCGGCGGAGATAAAGGAAGTCCATGAAGAGATAAAGGAAGTACGCGCAGATATAGCGGCTGTCAATGAGCGGTTGTCAGCGGATATAGCGGCTGTCAATGAGCGGTTGTCGCACACTGATGGCTTGGTGGAAGGGCTTTCAAGGGCGCTGTTGAGCACACAGGCGCCAGCGCAAACCCAGGCGCAGGCATGACCACAAACACTGGCGCTGACCCAATGATGAGCGCATAAACACCAGTATAAACACCGGCGCTGGCATCAGCCCAGGCGTGCACAGCCCACAACCATTTGACCTCAAAAAATAACTGTTTTATGATTTTCCGGGTTTTGTGGCGCAAGCCCACCCCAACCATCACCACGGGTACTCATAATGAACGCGCTTCCTACTCCGGTTATTTCTATTGGCAGGCTGGCTGGCAGTATTTGCGGGGCAAGAAGCGTCCGCGGGCTGGCTCGTAGCGCGATTTGCGGGGCAAGAAGCGTCTGCGGGCTGGCTCGTAGCGCGATTTGCAGCGCAAGAAGCGTCGGCAGGGCGGTTTGGGGCATTTGCAGCGCGGGGAGCATCCGTAGCCAGGCTACCCCCCCCCCCCCCCCCCCAATTTGCGGCTATGGGCGTTACAGGGGCATTACAGGGCGTTACAGCGGCGTTGTGGGGCGTTTTGCTGGGGTGTCGGCGTGAGCGGCCGCGCGCTGGGTTACGCCCTGGGCCACGCCTTGCGGCTGTGTTTGGGCTTGGGGCACGGCCTGCAACACGCCCTGCACCACGCTCTGCGGTTGTGTCTGGGTTTGGGGCACGGCCTGCAACACGCCCTGGGCCACGCCTTGCGGCTGTGTTTTGGTTTGGGGCACGGCCTGCAACACGCCCTGGGCCACGCCTTGCGGTTGTGTTTGGGCTTGGGCCACGGCCTGCAACATGCCTTGCGCCACGCCCTGCGGCTGTGTTTTGTCCTGGGTCACGGCCTGCAACATGCCCTGCGCCGCGCCCTGCGGCTGTGTTTGGGGCTGGGGCTGGTGCTGGGGTTGAGTGGGGGGCTGGGGGCGGTTTATGCGGATCATTTAGTTACTGATCTGGCGCTGACGGGTACGGCGCGGGAGGATCAGCGGCTGACGATTGCCGGCTCGGGTTTTGACGACGGGCATTCCCCCGCTGGTACGCTGGTGTATGAATGGGCGCGTTCCAGCGATGGGGATGGGGATGATTTTGTGGTGATCGCCGACGCGACCGAGCGGCGTTACCAGCTTATTCAGGCGGATGTGGGCCGGCGCGTCCGCGGCAGTGTGCTGTACACCAATACTGATGGCACGGCCAACTCCAGGGTGGCCGGCATCTCGGCGCCGGTGGCCAATGTCAATGACCCCACCACTGGCCTTCCCGTCATCACCGGCGACCATATCCAGGGCGAGACCCTGACGGCGGATACCTCCGCCATAATGGATGAGGATGGTCTGGGCACCTTCACTTACCGATGGCTCCGTAATGGTCAACTACCGCCCGTCTCGACCGAGCGCACCTACACCCTGACCCAGGCCGATGTGGGCGCTATCATGTTCCTGGATGTCTTCCATACCGATGCGCAGGGCACCATCCAACAAACATCACTATTCAGTTCATTCCCCCGCATCACCAACATCAACGACCTGCCCACCGGCCTGGCCATCAGCGGCGGGCTGTTGGTGGGCCAGACCCTCAGGGCGGACACCTCGGCGCTGGTGGATATCGATGGCCTGCCGGCTGAGTCCGAGTTCAGCTATCAATGGCGGGCCGATGGCGCGGACATCGCCAACGCCACCGAGCCGGAATACCTGCTGACCGCGGCCAATATCGGCGCTCAGATCAGCCTGAACCTGCAATACCGGGATGCTTTTGAGGCGGATGAGTCCATCACCAGCCCGGCCCGTGGCCCGGTGCGGGGGGCGGGCGACAATGCCGCGCCCACCAGCGGCGGGCTGACGGTCACCACCGATGAGGATACCGACTATACCTTTGCGGTGGCGGACTTCCCCTTTGACGATGGCGACGATGACGACAGCCTGCAAGCAGTGCGCATCGATAGCCTGCCCACCCCCGCCAGCCTGGGCGCGCTGACCCTGAACGGCGCGGCGCTGAGCGCCGGGCAGGTGATTGCCAGCGGCGCTATCGCCAATCTGGTGTTCACCCCGGCGTTGAATGCCAGCGGCAGCGTGATCTTCACCTACAGCGTCTCCGACGGCGTTGTCTTCAGCACGCCGTCGGCCACGGCAACCGTGACCGTTACTCCGGTCAATGATGCGCCCAGCAGCAGCGGGCTGGCGGTCACGACCGATGAGGATACCCCTCGTGCCTTTGGGGCGGCGGACTTCCCCTTTAGCGATGGGGACACCGGCGACAACCTGCAAGCAGTGCGCATCGATAGCCTGCCCACCCCCGCCAGCCTGGGCGCGCTGACCCTGAACGGCGCGGCGCTGAGCGCCGGGCAAGAGATTGCCGTTGGGAATATTGGGACGCTGGTGTTCACGCCGGCGTTGAATGCCAGCGGCGATGTAAGCTTCACTTACAGCGTCTCCGACGGCGATGAGTTTAGCGCCACGGCCAACGCCGCCATCACCATCGCGGCGGTCAACGACCCGCCCACCATCAGCGGCAGCCCCCAAACCCGCGTGTCCGCGGGCGGTACCTATAACTTCACGCCGGGCGGCGGTGATGTGGATGACGGCGACACGCTGGAATACGCCATCAGCACCCTGCCAGAGTGGGCGGATTTCGATACCGCGACCGGGGCCTTGACCAACAAAACCAACCGCCCCAACAGCGGCGATATCCGCAACTACGAGGACATCGTCATCAGCGTCACCGATGGCATCATCGCCACGCCGGTGACCCTTCCCGCCTTTGACATTGAAGTCACCGCCCCCAATAACCCGCCCACCTCCATCGGGTCGACGGTCACGACTGCTGAGGACAGCCCATATACCTTCAGGGAGGCGGACTTCCCCTTTAACGATGCCGACGCCGGCGATAGCCTGCAAGCAGTGCGCATCGTTACCCTGCCCGCCAGCACCAGCGGCAACCTGGCGCTGAACGGTACGGCGGTGATCGTAGGGCAGGTGATTGCCGTTGGGGATATTGGGACGCTGATGTTCACGCCGGTGACCAATTTCAACGGCACTACGACCTTCCTCTACAGCGTCTCTGATGGCGAGGATTTTAGTGTCGCGAACCGCAGGGTACTCGTCGTCGTGACCGCGGTCAATGATCCGCCTGATGGCGAGGTGATGATCAGCGGCACGCTCCGGGTGGGGGCGACCCTGACGGCGGATACCAGCGGCATTAGCGATGCCGATGGCCCCGATTCCCTGGAATTCACCTATCAATGGAATACGCACTCCGGCGGCACGGACACGGCCATCAGCGGCGCGGACTCTGCAACCTACACCCTGAGCACGGGCGATTTGGGCGATCAAATCACTGTGACCGTGCGCTATACCGATGCCGACACCGCGTCGCAAAGCCTGACCAGCGCGCCTACGGCGGCGGTGTCCGCTGACCTGAGTGGCACCACAACGCCGCTTAGCGTCACGCCGGGGGGTAATCCGGTGGTGATCTTTTCCGACCTGAGCGTGAGCGGCAGGCCGGATGTCTTTAGAATACGCGTCCTGAACCCGACTGCCCTGGACGATGGCGATACCACGGGGCTCACTGCTGATGCGAATACGGACGAGTATTCGATTTTTACCAGAACCGGCGCCGAGGCCAGCGCAGCGCCACATAACCTGTTCACCGCTATTGCAAGCGGCGATGCCTTTACCCCAGCGAGGTGGCATGGTCTGCTGCGGCACGTCACCTTTGCGGCACCCGCCGCTACTGGCGGACGCCAGATTCAACTCATCGCTGAGGTAAGTTACGACAGTGGTTCCAGCTACTCCTCCCAAACCCTGACCCGAACCCTCACTATCAGCGCCAACAACGCGCCCACCTCAAGCGGGCTGATGGCTACGCTGGACGAGGATGACAGCCATACTTTTGCAGCCGAGCAGTTTGGTTTTGCCGATACCGACAGCGGCGATAGCCTGCAAGCGGTGCGCATTGATAGCCTGCCCGCCGCTGGCAATGGCAGCCTGGCGCTGGACGGTACGGCGGTGATCGTGGGGCAAGAGATTGGGGTTGCCGCTATCCCGACTCTGGTCTATACCCCGGTGGCCAATGCCAATGGCGAAGCGAACTTCACTTTCAGCGTCTCCGACGGCGATGATTTCAGCACCACGCCCGCCACGGCAACCCTGACCGTGACTCCGGTCGATGACGCGCCCACCACAAGCGGGCTGACGGCCACGCTGGACGAGGATGACAGCCACACTTTTGCCGCCGACCAGTTTGGTTTTGACGATGCCGACAGCGGCGATAGCCTGCAACAAGTGCGCATTGACACCCTGCCCGCCGCTGGCAGTGGCAGCCTGGCGCTGAACGGTACGCCGGTCACCGTGCCCCAAGAGATTGGGGTTGCCGCTATCCCGACTCTGGTCTATACCCCGGTGGCCAATGTCAACGGCGAGGCGACCTTCACCTTCAGCGTCTCCGACGGCACTGCCTTTAGTGCCACGGCTACGGCAACCCTGACCGTTACTCCGGTCAATGACGCGCCCACCACAAGCGGGCTGATGGCCAACGTCACCGAGGATACCCCCCATGCCTTTGCCGCGGGCCAGTTTAACTTTGTCGATGCGGACGGCGATGCCCTGCACAGCCTGCGCATCGACACCCTGCCCGCCACCGGCAGCCTGGCCCTGAGCGGCACAGCGGTTGACGCCATGGACGTGATTGCCGCCGCCGACATCCCCAACCTGGTCTATACCCCGGCCACCAATGCCACCGGCACGGTCACCTTCACTTACAGCCTCTCGGACAACACCGCCTTTAGTGCCCCGCCCGCCACCGCCACCCTCACCATCACCGCGGACAATGATGCCCCCACCACAACCGGGCTGATGGTCAACGTCACCGAGGATACCCCCCATGCCTTTGCCGCGGGCCAGTTTAACTTTGTCGATGCGGACGGCGATGCCCTGCACAGCCTGCGCATCGACACCCTGCCCGCCACCGGCAGCCTGGCCCTGAGCGGCACAGCGGTTGACGCCATGGACGTGATTGCCGCCGCCGACATCCCCAACCTGGTCTATACCCCGGCCACCAATGCCACCGGCACGGTCACCTTCACTTACAGCCTCTCGGACAACACCGCCTTTAGTGCCCCGCCCGCCACCGCCACCCTCACCATCACCGCGGACAATGATGCCCCCACCACAACCGGGCTGATGGTCAACGTCACCGAGGATACCCCCCATGCCTTTGCCGCGGGCCAGTTTAACTTTGTCGATGCGGACGGCGATGCCCTGCACAGCCTGCGCATCGACACCCTGCCCGCCACCGGCAGCCTGGCCCTGAGCGGCACAGCGGTTGACGCCATGGACGTGATTGCCGCCGCCGACATCCCCAACCTGGTCTATACCCCGGCCACCAATGCCACCGGCACGGTCACCTTCACTTACAGCCTCTCGGACAACACCGCCTTTAGTGCCCCGCCCGCCACCGCCACCCTCACCATCACCGCGGACAATGATGCCCCCACCACAACCGGGCTGATGGTCAACGTCACCGAGGATACCCCCCATGCCTTTGCCGCGGGCCAGTTTAACTTTGTCGATGCGGACGGCGATGCCCTGCACAGCCTGCGCATCGACACCCTGCCCGCCACCGGCAGCCTGGCCCTGAGCGGCACAGCGGTTGACGCCATGGACGTGATTGCCGCCGCCGACATCCCCAACCTGGTCTATACCCCGGCCACCAATGCCACCGGCACGGTCACCTTCACTTACAGCCTCTCGGACAACACCGCCTTTAGTGCCCCGCCCGCCACCGCCACCCTCACCATCACCGCGGACAATGATGCCCCCACCACAACCGGGCTGATGGTCAACGTCACCGAGGATACCCCCCATGCCTTTGCCGCGGGCCAGTTTAACTTTGTCGATGCGGACGGCGATGCCCTGCACAGCCTGCGCATCGACACCCTGCCCGCCACCGGCAGCCTGGCCCTGAGCGGCACAGCGGTTGACGCCATGGACGTGATTGCCGCCGCCGACATCCCCAACCTGGTCTATACCCCGGCCACCAATGCCACCGGCACGGTCACCTTCACTTACAGCCTCTCGGACAACACCGCCTTTAGTGCCCCGCCCGCCACCGCCACCCTCACCATCACCGCGGACAATGATGCCCCCACCACAACCGGGCTGATGGTCAACGTCACCGAGGATACCCCCCATGCCTTTGCCGCGGGCCAGTTTAACTTTGTCGATGCGGACGGCGATGCCCTGCACAGCCTGCGCATCGACACCCTGCCCGCCACCGGCAGCCTGGCCCTGAGCGGCACAGCGGTTGACGCCATGGACGTGATTGCCGCCGCCGACATCCCCAACCTGGTCTATACCCCGGCCACCAATGCCACCGGCACGGTCACCTTCACTTACAGCCTCTCGGACAACACCGCCTTTAGTGCCCCGCCCGCCACCGCCACCCTCACCATCACCGCGGACAATGATGCCCCCACCACAACCGGGCTGATGGTCAACGTCACCGAGGATACCCCCCATGCCTTTGCCGCGGGCCAGTTTAACTTTGTCGATGCGGACGGCGATGCCCTGCACAGCCTGCGCATCGACACCCTGCCCGCCACCGGCAGCCTGGCCCTGAGCGGCACAGCGGTTGACGCCATGGACGTGATTGCCGCCGCCGACATCCCCAACCTGGTCTATACCCCGGCCACCAATGCCACCGGCACGGTCACCTTCACTTACAGCCTCTCGGACAACACCGCCTTTAGTGCCCCGCCCGCCACCGCCACCCTCACCATCACCGCGGACAATGATGCCCCCACCACAACCGGGCTGATGGTCAACGTCACCGAGGATACCCCCCATGCCTTTGCCGCGGGCCAGTTTAACTTTGTCGATGCGGACGGCGATGCCCTGCACAGCCTGCGCATCGACACCCTGCCCGCCACCGGCAGCCTGGCCCTGAGCGGCACAGCGGTTGACGCCATGGACGTGATTGCCGCCGCCGACATCCCCAACCTGGTCTATACCCCGGCCACCAATGCCACCGGCACGGTCACCTTCACTTACAGCCTCTCGGACAACACCGCCTTTAGTGCCCCGCCCGCCACCGCCACCCTCACCATCACTGAGGCGTCTGTTCCAGCCCCTGGCCCTGGCCCCGCTCCTGGCCCGAGCGCCCCGCCACCCGAAGTGCCCGATGCGGATGAGGCGGAGGCCCAGGGCCTGGAGCCGGCGAGCACGAATCCCGCAGGCACAGCCATCACCCTGCCGGCCAGCGAGGAAGTGGATGTGAGCAATGCAAGCCCTGCGGACTTCACGGTCACCTCCACCCTGAATGGCGTTACAACAGATCACGATGTGACCGCTATCAGGGCGGGCAGTATCATCCTGGATGTGACCCCCCCTATCCCGGCAGGAGCAGACATCGAAGTCTCCTATAGGCCAGCCCTCGGTTCTATTACCAGCACTGCTACGGGCGAGGAGCTGGCTTCGTTCATGTCATTAAGCGTCGCCAACACCGTGCCTGCCCAGGTCGCCCCGGTTGCTAATGCCGGAGAGCCGCAGACCGTCGCCGAGGGTGCAACCGTCACGCTGAATGGCAGCGCGACTGACCCGGACAGCGACGCGGCTGATCTCAGCTACGCCTGGACGCAAACCAGCGGCCAGCAAGTCACCCTGAGCGGAGCCGACAGCCCCAGCCCCAGCTTTACCGCGCCAACGGGCCTGAGTGCCGATGCGGTGCTGGTCTTTAGCCTGACCGTGAGTGATGGCAGCCTCTCGGCCAGCGATAGCGTGAATGTTACCGTCACCAACGTCAATGATGCCCCCAGCGCCGATGCCGGGGAAAACCAGAGCGTCGATGAGGGTGCAGCCGTCACGCTGAGTGGCAGCGGCACGGACCCCGACACAGGCGATAGCCTCAGCTACGCCTGGACTCAAACCAGCGGCCAGGACGTCACCTTGAGCGGAGCCGACAGCCCCAGCGCCAGCTTTACCGCGCCGACGGAGCTGGGCGTCGATGCGGTGCTGGGCTTTAGCCTGACCGTGAGTGATGGCCGCCTCTCGGCCAGCGCCAGCGTGACTGTTACCGTCACGGCGGCCAACAAAGCCCCCAGCGCCGATGCCGGCGCAGACCAGAGCGTCGATGAAGGCGCAGCCGTTACGCTGAGTGGCAGCGGCACGGACCCCGACCCAGGCGATACCGAGTCTCTCAGCTACGCCTGGATCCAGACCGGCGGCCCAACGGTTAGCTTGAGCAGAGCCAACAGCGCCAGCCCCAGCTTTACCGCGCCGAACGCCCTGGATACCGATACAGTGTTGACGTTCAGGTTAACGGTCACCGACCCACGCGGCGCCAGCGGCAGCGACAGCGTGCAAGTCACCGTCGAAACCAATGTGGCCGCACGCCAGCAAGCCCTGGAGCTTAATCTGGCGGCCTTTGGTCGCAGCGTGGCTGCCAGTGCCGTAGATGCGATTGGCGAGCGCCTCAAACCAGCCTCAGCCGGGCCGCAGACAAGCACCGTCAGTGGCTTGTCACTGGCCGCCTGTCTGTCCAGCATCACCAACCTGATCTCGGCTGATACCGTCACTGCCAACTCCGACAGCACAGCCGACAGCAAAACGACTGCCGACAACACAACCGACAGTGCCGACAGCACAGTTAGTACCAACACAGCCAGTGCCAACACCGTTAGTGCCAATACCGCCACTGTCCACACGGCTGGGCTGGGTGATTTGGGCAGCTCAGGCGATTTAGGCAGCACGGGCAACTTGGGCGACAGCATGGGCGGACTGAACCGCGCCAGCACTGACCGCCAGAGCTATAACCCGGTCGGCAGCGCCTGCCAACTGCCGGACCGCGAACAGTTGGCTCGCAGCGCCTTTGTGATCCCCCTCGGTTTGAACCAGAACTTGAACCAGAACTTGAACGAAAACAACTCAACGGCTGAGCCGTCCGCCCAGTGGAGCCTGTGGGGACGGGGTGACTTCAGCCACTTTGAGGGCAGCCCCCAGTCTGACTTTGACCTGGATGGCGAGGTGGTCTCAGGGTATCTGGGCCTCGACTACCGGCTTGAGACAGGCGCCCTGGTGGGCGTGGCACTGAGCCACAGCAGCGGCGAGACCGACTACCGCAGCGGCGAGACCGACGGCGAGCTTGAAACCGACCTGAGCAGCGTGTATCCCTATGGCTACTGGTCGCCCAGGGACGGGCTGGGCCTGTGGGGACTCCTCGGTATTGGCCAGGGGGATGCCACCCTGAGCCACGGCGCCACCACCTTTGAGACCGACCTGGATATGCGCCTGGGGGCCCTGGGCCTGCGCCAGGCCCTGCACTCAACCGGCGAGTTTGAGCTGGCCCTCAAGGCCGACGCCTTTATTGTCGAGCTGGAATCAGAAGACGTACCCGGACTGCCCGAGGTGACCGCGCAGGCGCGGCGGGCGCGGTTGCTGCTGGAGGCCAGCCGCCACTGGCAGGTACAGCCAGAGGCCAGTTTAAGCACCAGCCTGGAGTTAGGCGTGCGGGTCGACGGGGGTGATGCCGAAGAAGGCGAAGGCGCCGAAGTGGGTGTCGGGCTGGAGTATGCCAATGGCCGCGGCCTGAGCACCGCGCTGCGCGCCCACGGACTGCTGGCCCACAAAGAGAGTGATTTTGAAGCCTGGGGAGCGAGCCTGACCGTGCAGTTAGACCCAGGGGTATCCGGTCAAGGTCTGGCGCTGACCCTGACCCCCGTGTGGGGACAGGACTCAGGCGGCGGAGCACAAGCCCTGTGGGAGAGCGAGCGGGCCCTGCAAGACAGCGGGCTGGCGCAGCGACCCACAGCGCGGCTGGAGCTGAACCTGAGCTACGGACTGGTTCAGTCAGACCGACTCACCCGGCTGCGACCCTTTGCCCAGTTGGACATGGCCGATGGGATAGCGCGACGGCTGCGGCTGGGAATGCAGCTAGAGCGCCCCGACGGGCTGGAGCTGGAAGTCTTCGCCGGTCGCAACGCCAGTGAACAGCGCGCCCCGGAACACCTGCTGGGCCTGAGTGGGCGGCTGCATTTTTAGGCTCAGGCTGTTCGGTTAGGGCCAGGGCAGGTGGGTCAATCTTGAGGTTTAACCAAGCGAAGCCACAGACAAGCGCAGATTCAGCCTGTGGGCGGGTGGGTTAAATCTTGAGGTTTAATCAGGGCACGGTTGCGCAAGCGGGTGTTTTTGAGGCTTTCCGCGAGGACTGTTTGAATCCGAATTTTTCCTTTAGGAAAAATCGTTGAGTTCCGCAGCGGTCAAAGACACACGCTGAAGCGTGCCCAAACCACAAGGTTTACCCACCCGCCACAGCCGCCACACCCGACCCCGCCTGCGGCTCAAAACCGCAGGCCCTGAGTTTATGGTTATGGGACTTGCGGGCTGCTTGTCGCGCTGAGTGCTGTCGTTATTACAAGCCCTGAATGTATGGGACTTCCTGGCTGCTTTCCGCGCTGAGTGCTGGCGTTGTTATTTGTATTGGTATCTGCATTTGATCGGTTCACAAACTCGCCTGCGGCTCAAACATGCTCACCGAAACATCAAATGCGCCAACACCGCCACAGCGCACCCTTTATGCGCTTCAAAGCACCCCGCAAGTCCTCTACTAAGCACCCCGGAAGTCCTCTGCTCCACAAGTGTCGCCGCAGAAAAACGGTGGGCAGGTGGGTCAATCTTGAGGTTTAACCACCCGACCACAGCCGGACTCTTGATGTACCTTAAACCATACCGAAGCTGGCCGGTTTGTCTCACAGGTACTGAACCCGCACACCGCGTTTTCAGTCCGGAAAAGACCCTGTATACTTGGCTCCCTTTTAAGGGTCTGAAGCTCGGCCCGAGCCTGGTAAATTCTCGAATGGCGCTTTTCTTAGAATTTATGGTACAGCAGTGGATACTGTTTACTGCTCTAGCGGTTGCGATTGGCATGTTTTTCTTGCATGAGTCGCGGCGCTCTGGCGCCAGCCTGACGCCGCAGCAGGCGATTAATATGCTCAACGCTGATGAAGGTCTTTTTGTAGATCTGCGCGATAGCGCCGAATATGGGCAAGGGCATGTGGTTAATGCGTTGAACATTCCGCTGGCAAAGCTGGATAGTCGTCTGGCTGAGCTGGAGAGTTATCGGGACAAGCCGCTAGTCCTGGTCTGCAAAATGGGACAACACTCTGGGGTGGCAGGTAAAAAGTTGACCGAGAAGGGCTTCAATCGGGTATACCGAATGAGAGGCGGCATGGCCGAGTGGGGCAATATGCAGTTGCCCCTGGTCAGATAGTTTTAATAAGACCTTTGCACGGAAGATGATGTCGCTTTCAGGCAGGGCAAAAACCCACCCAATGAGGGCGTTTATGCGTATCAATGACCGCTTGAGTCCGATTTTACCAGCAGCAGGCGCTGTCAGGCGACGACAGCATGCGGGTGAAATGGCTTGCCTGCAAAGGTCTCTCAATGACAGTTGAGGTTAAATTATATAGCACACAGTTTTGTCCCTACTGCATTCGGGCGAAGCAGTTGTTATCGCAAAAGGACGTTGAATTTGTCGACATTCCAGTCGATCAAAATCCGCTTTTGCGAACCCGGATGATGGAAGCAAGCGGGCGCCAGACAGTGCCACAAATATGGATAAATGGCCGACATGTCGGTGGTTTTGATGATTTATGGTCCCTGGAGCAGCGAGGTCAACTCGATACGCTGCTGCAAGCGACTGAAGCAGTTAACCAAATGGAAAAAGAAAATGGCTGAAGAAGAAGTCACTGGAAACAATGAGCGAGAACCCGTCCAGCAACAGTTTGTGTTGCAGCGTATCTATGTGAAAGATCTGTCTTTTGAGTCGCCTGCGGCGCCGAATATTTTCACCCAGGAGTGGAAACCGGCAATGAGCGTGGACTTGAATACGCAGAGCGGACACATTAACGGAAGCGACTACGAAGTTGTCCTGACCTTGACGGTTACCGCCAAGGTTAATGATGAAACTGCCTATCTGATTGAAGTTCAACAAGCTGGCATTTTCCTGATTAAGGGCATTGAAGGGGAGGACTTGCGCCGGGTATTGGCAACTGTGTGTCCCAATATGTTGTTCCCGTATGCCCGTGAAACCATCGACTCGGTGGTTGGAAAAGGTACTTTCCCAACATTGATGCTGGCGCCGGTCAATTTTGATGCCTTGTTCCAGCAGGCGATGAAGCAGGCCCAGGAGGAGGGTAAATTGGCAGCCGAAGGTGGGGGGGCGCACTAATTTCGCAGCTATTGGGCCAGCGTTTTTACTCTGCCCCTCCTTCATCAGGCGCCGGCGTAATCCTGCTGGCGCCAGGCCTCGTACACCAGAATAGCGGCGCTGTTTGAAAGGTTCAGGCTGCGATTGTTGTTTACCATCGGAATTCTAAGGCAGTGTCGATGGCCAATTTCCTGCAGGATATGGCTCGGCAGGCCGCGAGTCTCGGGCCCCAGCAACAATGAATCTCCCGGTCTAAATTGTATTTCGCTATAAGGTCTCGTGGCCTTGGTGGTTGCCGCGTACACCGGGCTTTCCGGAAATGCCGCCGTATAGTCGCGCCAGCTATTATGCAGTTGAATGGTCGCCCATTCGGCGTAGTCAAGACCAGCTCTGCGCAGGCGCTTGTTATCCATCTCAAATCCTAATGGTTCAATGAGATGGAGCTGACAACCGGTATTGGCGCACAGGCGAATGATATTGCCAGTGTTGGGAGGAATTTCCGGCTCGAACAGAACGACGTTAAACATCAGCGGCGTCCATTTACATGTTCAGCTCTTTCATTTTTCGGGCCAGGGTGTTGCGTCCCCAGCCCAGTAACAGCGATGCATCCCTTTTTCGCCCCTTGCTGTGATCCAGTGCTATCTCGATCATCACTCGCTCAAACTCAGGCACAGCCTGTTGCAAAATCTGTTGGCGGCCCTGTCCCAATGCGCGGTCCGCCCAGCGGCGTAATTGTTGTTGCCAGTCGTTCCTTGCAGTGGCTGTGCTGGCAACCTCTGTGCTGAGTTCTGGCGGCAGATCGCTGCGATGGACCTCGCGCCCGGCTGCCATCACGGTCAACCAGCGGCAGGTATTTTCCAACTGGCGCACGTTGCCAGGCCAAGCTAGCTGGCACAGGTAGTCGCTGGTATCCGAGAGCAGTATTTTTGGCTCCACACCCAGCTCCGCCGCCGCTATTTGGAAAAAATGCTGCATCAGCTTGGGGATGTCTATGCGACGCTCAGCCAGCGTGGGTATATGAATACGAATGACATTGAGGCGGTGGAACAGGTCTTCGCGAAAGCTGTGTTCTGCCACGAGTTTTTCCAGGTTCTGATGAGTAGCGGCGATGATTCTAACGTCGACCTGAACAGGGGTATGGCCGCCTACCCGATAAAACTCTCCGTCGGCGAGAACTCTTAGCAAGCGAGTCTGTGTTTCCGCTGGCATATCGCCAATCTCATCGAGAAACAGAGTCCCGCCATCCGCTTGCTCAAAACGGCCGCGACGCTGGCTGTTGGCTCCGGTAAAGGCACCTTTCTCATGCCCGAAGAGCTCCGATTCCATCAGGTCTTTGGGTATTGCTGCCATATTTAGCGCTATGAAGGGCTGCTGCTGGCGCGGGCTGTGGCGATGCAAGGCCTGGGCAACCAGCTCTTTCCCCGTGCCCGACTCACCGTTGATCAAAACGGTGATACTTGAGTGGGCCAGGCGACCAATGGCGCGAAATACCTCCTGCATGGCAGGCGCTTCACCGATAATGTCTGTAGCGGTGCCAGCGCTCTCCTGCTTTTCAATGTGTTCTGATTGCTCGGCCGCATGTGCCAAAGCGCGCTGGGTTACGGCAATCACTTCGTCGATGTCAAAGGGTTTGGGTAAATATTCAAAAGCACCCTGTTGATATGAGGCAACCGCGCTGTCCAGATCAGAGTGAGCGGTTGTGATTATGACCGGCAGATCAGGGTGCGCCTGGTTGATTTGGCCGAGCAATTCCAGGCCGTCAATACCGGGCATGCGAATATCGCTGATGATTGCGTCGGGTTGCTGTGATACCAATTGTTGCAGCAGGTTCTCGCCAGTTGCAAAGGTCTGCGTGCTGATGCCGACTTGTTCGAGCGCTTTCTCCAGCACCCAGCGGATAGAGTTGTCGTCATCGACAATCCAGACTGTGTGATTAACTTGCATTGACATCTTCCAGTGGCATATAGAGTGTAAATAAAGTCCAGCCCGGCTCGTGGCTGTATTCGATCACACCCTGGTGTTGATTGATAATTGATTGGCTAATTGCCAAGCCCAAACCTGTACCTTCCGCGCGGCCACTGACCATGGGTACGAACAGAGAGCCTTCAAAGTCCTCGGGGACGCCGCTGCCGTTATCGCGCACATCCAGCCTGCACACTAATTTGTGGCGATGAGTGCCAATGGTAAATTGGCGTTGAATTCGGCTGCGTAATTTAATGATTCGCTCTGCGGTGTTGTCGACAGTCGCCTGCACAGCATTGCGCATGATATTGAGAATTGCCTGAATCAATTGGGCGCGGTCGGCAATGACATCGGGCAGGCTTGGATCGTAGTCCCGCAATACGGTTACCTGGTTGCTGGTCTCAGCCAGTACCAGTGAGCACACGTGCTCCAGAACCTCGTGTATATTGAGCTGTTGCAGATCAGGCTGGCGATGCGGACCCAACATGCGGTCTACCAGACCGCGCAGTCGATCCGCCTCGGCGATAATAATGCTGGTATATTCATCCAGTGATGAATCATCGAGTTGCTTGGCCAGCAGTTGGGCGGCACCACGCACTCCGCCCAGCGGGTTTTTTATTTCATGGGCAAGCCCGCGGATTAACGCCTGGGTTTTCTGCTGGGCCGAGATCAAACCCTCTTCGCGGGTAATGCGCAGTATTCTATTGAGTGACTGAAACTCAAGTGCGAGGCCGCTTTGCGGCTGCTCCTGCATCGGTGTGACCACCAGATCCACGGTCATTTCTTCCCCGTGTCCCGCTGGTTTCAGGATAGTGCTGCGACCGGTATAGGGATTGTCGTTGTCAATTGCCGCTTTGAGCTTGGCGAGGAAATCTGCTTGATTTGGGAACAGCTTGCCGATTGGAGTGTTGAGCGCGCGAATTTCACTGAGAGCGAATAAAGCCTGTGCAGCGGAATTGATGTAAGTAACGCGCAGATTCTCGTCAACCAGGATCAGGGCCGTGCTGAGGTTGTCGAGCAACTGTTTGTGAAAATCTGAGTTGGCCATTATCTGTGTTAGTTCAAACCTGATTTGCTGGTGCTGATCTTTGTCTGCGGGGTGCCTTGATCGCAGGTGACTGAGGGCCCGCGTTGCCTCATGTTGTGGCAGCTCTGGTTCTATCTATCCCTAACCCTGTCCATAGCTCTGTCCATGGCTCTAGCCATAGCTAGCAAGAATGAAGCCAGCCTCAAGAACTCCAGGAAATAATAATGAGAGACCTTTGCACGAAAGCCATTTCACCTGCATGCTGCGTCGCCTAAAAGCGCCTACTGTTGGTAAAATCGTACTCAATCGGTCATTTATACCCATAAACTCCCTCATTCCGTGCGTTTTTGCCTTGCCTGAAAGTGAAATCATCTTCCGTGCAAAGGTCTCAATGAGTGCTTATTTATCAATCAGTTAAAATCAAGATCAAGGCTGAATCTCTTAGCTGGCGGCAATCCAGAGTCAGCAGACGAGATAGTGATTAGAGAATGTCTGCCAATGCACCAATATGGTGCGCCTAACGTGCGAGAATGTCCAGCACCCTGAGCGTTTGAATGAGTGAGACTTAAGCAGGGCTAGGAGTGTGTCGGATTTAGGACTGCTCTATTGCGCAACAGCCGGATTTGGTCCTTTCTTGCGCACTTTCCTACACGGTCTTGTTAAAAACAGAATCACTATTCGCCGCAAAATGGGCCCAAAAATCACTCAAACGGGTCTTCCCCTCGTGACGAACGCCTAAATCCGACAGACTCCTAAAAGTTTGAAGAGGGGCGAAATACGTACACAGTGATGGCATCAGATTGACTCAACGGCTTGCCTCTACTGTCCACAACGGCCACTTCAAGGGTGTGGGCACCCCGAAAAACGTTGCTTAGCGCCCAAGAGGTATGAGCTTGTGGTGACCCCTCTGGCACACCATCCACGAACAGTTGTACCTGGTTGTTGGGCTTCAATGGCGGGCTTAGGCTTGCAGACACAGAAAAATTGCCTGGGCCCCGAGGAATAACCGTGTCATTGCGAGGGGCGGTGATTAATATCGTATAGGAGGTTGACGGCGCAGCAGGGCTGGCGGTTTTGGGGGCGGTGTAACTGCCAGAGGGCGGAGCTGCTGTATTGGTTGTGCGAACCTCTACTCTCTCGGCATTTGGCGGTGGTTGGTCAGTAAAAGTTGCGTTGCCGTGCTGGTCGACATGTTTGTAGACCTGGCCCAGTGCCGTCAGAGGCAACGATATTAAACACAGAGCGAACAGGTTTGGCTGCATCAGTTAAGTATACACAGTAACCGGGACGCATGGCCTCTTCCGTGCTACCCATCCATTTATTTGCTGGATCGATGGTTTTTGCTGGATCGATGGTTGCAGTGTTATACCTTGCTGGCTCACGGGGTATAACCGACTGAGGCGAGGCCCCTCTTCCCCAGTACAAAAAGCCCGCTGAGCGGGCCTTTGTGGACGGCTTAATCTTAAACCGAGTAGTACATGGCAAACTCAACCGGGTGAGTCGTCATGTTCAGTGTTTCGATCTCTTCACTCTTCAGCTCGAGGTAGCCATCAATCATGTCGCCAGTGAATACGCCGCCTGCTGTCAGAAAATCGCGGTCTGCATCGAGTGCGGCCAGAGACATTTCCAGACTGGAAGACACGGTTGGGATACTGGCTGCTTCTTCTACGGGCAGGTCGTACAGATCTTTGTCTGCGGCATCGCCAGGGTGGATATTGTTCTGAATCCCGTCGAGACCGGCCATTAACATGGCCGCAAACGCCAGGTAAGGGTTGGCAGTGGGGTCAGGGAAGCGTACTTCGATACGCTTGCCACGAGGGCTTGGCTCATAGGGGATGCGGATAGATGCAGAGCGGTTGCGCGCTGAGTAGGCCAGCATAACCGGTGCCTCAAAGCCAGGCACCAGGCGCTTGTAGCTGTTGGTTGACGCATTGGTAAAGGCGTTCAGCGCACGCGCGTGCTTAATGATGCCGCCAATATAGTACAGAGCTTCTTCAGACAGCCCGGCATAGCTATCGCCGGCAAACACGTTGTCGCCATTTTTAGCGATAGACTGGTGAACGTGCATACCGCTGCCATTTTCGCCAACCAGAGGCTTAGGCATAAATGTCGCTGTTTTGCCGTAAGCATGGGCAACATTGTGTACGCAGTACTTGAGGATCTGGGTTGCATCGCCTTTCTCAACCAGGGTGCCGAAACGAGCGCCAATTTCACATTGACCAGCCGTGCCCACTTCGTGGTGATGGACTTCGATATCCAGACCCATCTGTTCCATTGCGGCGCACATTGCTGCACGAATATCGTGCAGGCTATCTACTGGTGGTACGGGGAAGTAACCACCTTTAACGCCAGGACGGTGGCCGATGTTGCCATCATCGAAAGACTGACTGGAGGCCCAGGCTGCTTCCTCAGAATTGATGGAGTAGCCGGCGCCAGACATGTTGGCGTGCCACTTGACGTCGTCAAATACAAAAAACTCTGGCTCATTACCAAAAAATGCAGTGTCGCCTATGCCGGTAGATTTCAAATACTCTTCGGCGCGCTTGGCTACCGAGCGCGGGTCGCGCTCGTAGCCCTGCATGGTGCTGGGCTCGACAATATCGCAGCGCAAAATTACGGTTGGCTCATCGGTAAATGGATCAAGTATAGAGGCGCTGTCGTCAGGCATCAGAATCATGTCTGATTCGTTGATTCCTTTCCAGCCGGCAATGGATGAACCATCAAACATTTTGCCGCCTTCAAAGAAGTCAGCGTCAACTTCGCCAGTGGGAATAGAAACGTGCTGTTCTTTGCCGCGTGTATCGGTGAAGCGCAGGTCAACCCAGCGAGCTTCGCTTTCTTTTATCAAGTTCAGAGTGTTTTCTGACATGGTTATTCCTCCAATCGAGTCATGTCTCGCTGGTTAAAACCAGCCGTTAAAAACCTGGGGCTGTATACAGATTCTGCAGCGAGCAGAAACACAGCGCGGCGTTGCTACAAGCAAAGAGTACGTTAGCAAAAGCTATGCCAGCATAACGCTGCTACTAAGTGCCTGTTATTTCTAGGTTATTTCCCTGGCGAGCCAATACAGTAGACTCGCCTGCACCATAATAGTGCTCGTGTGATCTATTTCGGTGCGCCGAGTGGTGTGCTGGCGATGGCCGACATGGATTTTACACATCGCTTGTGGATGCCCGTATAATACGCGCCCAAAGCAGAGCGGGATGTTATGGCTGCAATCAGATTCATTGTCAAGTTTTTTCCCGAAATCACCATCAAGTCGAAACCAGTGCGGCGGCAGTTTGTCGGTCAGTTGGCCGGCAACGTCAAGCGAGTATTGCGTGAGGTTGATCCCGATATATTGGTGCAGCGCGACTGGGATAAGCTGGTGGTCAGCAGTGCTCTGGAGGGCGCCACCGCCGGTGCGCAGTTGGTTGACGCGCTGTCACGAGTTTCTGGCATAGCCTATTTTCTCGATGTGCTTGAGTTTCCCCTTGGGGATTTTGACGACGTGCTTGCGCACACCAGGGCAGTGTATGAAGAGCGTCTTGCTGGCAAGACATTTGCTGTTCGCTGTAAACGAGTCGGCCAGCATGAGTTCAGGTCAATTGATGTAGAGCATTACGTTGGTGGTGGGCTCAATCGGCAGACTGCCGCGACCCGCGTAAATCTGAGCAAGCCAGATGTAACCGTTCAACTGGAAATTCGAGACAACCGGCTCTACGTCGTTAACCAGCGACATAAGGGGCTAGGCGGGTTTCCTATTGGCAGTCTGGACCCCGTACTCTCGCTGATTTCCGGTGGTTTCGACTCCACAGTGGCCAGTTATCTGACCATGAAGCGGGGTATGCAAACTCATTTTTGCTTCTTCAATCTAGGCGGGCGAGACCATGAGGTCGGGGTCAAAGAGATCGCGCTTTACTTGTGGCTGAGGTATGGAAGTGCTCACTCCGTGAAATTTATCAGCGTCCCCTTTGAGGAAGTTGTCGCTGCAATACTGACTAGTATTGAAGACCCCCAGATGGGGGTGATACTCAAGCGCATGATGCTGCGGGCGGCCAGCAGTTTGGCCGAGAAATTTGACATTGATGCCCTTGTGACTGGCGAAGCGGTTGCACAGGTTTCCAGTCAAACCCTGCGCAACCTGGCAGTGATTGATTCCGCGACAGACACGCTGGTGCTGCGCCCGCTAATTGCCACCGACAAGGAGGCAATCATTCGCCTGTCAGCCGAGATTGGTGCCGAGGAGTTTGCTGCGAGTATGCCGGAATACTGCGGCGTTATTTCGGTCAACCCTACGACGCGGGCGCGGCCTGAGCGTGTTGCAGAAGAGGAGCGCCATTTCGACTTTTCTATTCTTGAGCGGGCAGTGGACAAGGCGCGAGTTCAGAGCATTTGGCAGTTGGCAGAAGAAGAATTTGAGCGCAGCGATATCGAAGTGCTGAGCGTGCCTTTGGTTGAGAGCGTTATTATCGACGTGCGCCACCCTGCGGAAGAAGAGCTCAAGCCTTTGCAGGTGCCGGGTGAAGTGATGAAAATTCCGTTTTATGAGCTCCACACGCGGATGCAAGGCCTGGATAATGACCGCACCTATATGTTGTATTGTGACCGAGGCGTGATCAGCAAATTGCAGGCTGGGCACTTGCTAGAGTCGGGATATCCCAATATCAAGGTTTATCGACCCTAGCCAGTATCAATACCTGGGGGCAAGCCGTTTTCATGGCCGTTTAACTGGAAATAGAGACAGTGCCTGGCGACGCGCCGGGTAAAGATGGCTGGCGTCGCTACAGGGGGGCGATTCATGTAGAATGCGCCACCTTTTGATACAGCAAGTCTTGCCGAAATGATTGAAAAACTTCGCAATATTGCCATTATTGCCCACGTTGACCATGGCAAAACCACGCTGGTAGATTGCCTTCTGCTGCAATCCGGCACGCTTGCTCGGCGCGATCAGTCGGTGGAACGAGTCATGGATTCCAACGACCAGGAGCGTGAGCGCGGTATTACCATTCTTGCCAAAAATACGGCAATCAACTGGCAGGATTACCGAATCAACATTGTGGATACCCCTGGACACGCTGACTTTGGCGGCGAAGTGGAGCGCGTTTTGTCCATGGTGGACAGCGTGTTACTGCTTGTGGACGCAGTGGATGGCCCTATGCCGCAAACTCGCTTTGTCACACAGAAGGCCTTTGAGCGCGGTCTGAATCCAGTCGTTGTTGTCAATAAAGTGGACCGGCCTGGTGCGCGTCCCGATTGGGTGGTGGATCAGATATTCGACCTGTTTGATCGGCTGGGTGCGACCGAGGAACAACTCGACTTCCCGGTTATCTTTACCTCTGCAGTGGAAGGCACCTCTGGTTTAGACCACGAGGAGATGGGTTCGGACATGGCAAGCCTGTTTGAGACGGTGATCGAGAAAGTGCCCTCGCCAAATGTTGATCTGGATGGCCCCCTGCAGTTACAGATTTCTGCGCTGGATTATTCCAGCTATGTGGGGGTGATTGGCGTCGGACGAGTGACTCGCGGAGCGCTCACACCCAACACTCAGGTGGTGGTCGTTGGTAGTGATGGTTCACAACGCAGGGGTCGAATTTTGCAGGTAATGGCTTATATGGGTCTGGAGCGTGTCGATGCCGAGCGCGTTAAAGCGGGTGATATTGTCTGCGTGACGGGCATTGATGGTCTAAATATTTCTGACACCTTGTGCGACCCTGAAGCAATTGAAGCCTTGCCCGCGCTCACGGTGGATGAGCCCACTGTGAGTATGACGTTTCAGGTTAACGACTCGCCGTTCGCTGGCAAAGAGGGCAAGTATGTCACTTCGCGCAATATTAAAGAGCGCTTAGAGCGGGAGCTGATTCACAATGTGGCTTTGAGGGTTGCGCCGGGTGATAGCCCCGACAAATTCAAAGTGTCTGGCCGAGGTGAGCTGCATCTATCGGTCCTGATTGAGTCTATGCGCCGCGAAGGTTTTGAGCTGGGTGTTTCTCGTGCGGAGGTGATTCAGAAAGAGGTTGACGGAGAGTTGCAGGAGCCTTACGAGCAATTGCTGATCGATTGCGAAGATCAGCATCAGGGTGCGCTCATGGAAGAGTTGGGCAGACGTCGCGCAGATTTAAAGAACATGGTGCCTGATGGTAAAGGACGGGTGCGTATGGAATTCATTATTCCGGCACGGGGCTTGATTGGCTTCCGTTCACTGTTTCTGACCCTGACTTCTGGCAGCGGCATTCTCACGCACGTCTTTGACCACTATGGTGCTGTTAAAAATGCTGAGGCAATACACCGCACCAATGGTGTTCTAGTGTCATTGATAAAGGGCAAGGCCCTGGCCTACTCGCTGTTTAACCTGCAGGGTCGCGGACGTCTGTTCATCGACCCTAATGTGGATGTTTTTGAGGGGCAGGTTATTGGCCTGCACAGCCGTGGCAACGACCTGACGGTTAATCCCACCAGGGCCAAGCCGCTCACCAATGTTCGAGCTGCAGGCACTGACGAAAATATGATTCTGACCCCGCCCATACGCCACACCCTGGAGCAGGCACTCGAGTTCATTGAAGACGATGAACTGGTAGAAGTGACCCCCGAGAGTATTCGCCTGCGCAAGAAGCTTTTGCAGGAATGTGAAAGGCGTCGATCCGGGCGCATTGTACAGGTGCGCGAAAAATGAAGGGGCAATGTTGACGGTGTGCAGCAGTCTGCAAACCCGCATCTCGCATGGACGGCGGCACGAATTGAAGCCCATTATTGTCTGCACAGTTTCCTTCTTGAAGATGATCAGATTTTGCAGGGTGTCGATCAACTCAAAGGTCTTCCCGGAGTAGTGGTGCACGGGCGCTACGATATGGTTTACCTCCCTGAAAACACCTTTAGCTTGCATCGCCGATGGCGTGATTCTGAATTAAAAAATGGATTGCCTTCTTTCTGGAGGGAATTGAAACGGTTAGCAATATGGTGATCGACACTACCCGGCGTGTTCAGAAGCTGGAGCGCGTTGACACCGACCGTATGATCGCCGCCGGTGGCAGCAGCGATGGGGTAAGTTTTATCCGCCTGTTACTGCAGCAGCCGATTATCCAGATCAATGACTTGGAGCAGCACTTGCAAAAGTCCCGCGGCACGGCAACCAAAATAGTCAACATGGCAGAGCAACTGGGAATTATTGGACAAATAAGCGCGGGCCGCCGCAATCGAAAATATGCGTATAGCGAGTATGTGGCCATTCTCTCCGAGGGCACAGAACTCAATTAGCGCCAGACCATGTTTCGTGTTCTCGGCTCAGACTGCGCCATAAAGTGGAGGCTAATCACCGAACCATTGGCGCCAGGGCAGATTCCGCGTAAGACCAGCCCAGGGCATCGAGTTGTCACTTGTCAGTGTCGGCTGAAAAATTGCATCATGGGTAGGGAGTGATAGGAGTTGACCCTGCCGCTACAGAAAGTGGATATGCCATTCATTTCATTGAATGCCAGAAGTGAATCGAGCAAATCTGGCATGTGACAACTTGTCCTTTTAGAATTAAGTGTGTTGGGGTAAAAATTGAAAAAGGGAAAAACCGGAATTGCCCGAGTCATCGACGCGACGTTTTATTCATGGAGGGGTTTTGTCGCCGCCTTTAAATTTGAGGCGGCATTCAGGCAGGAACTAACCCTCTTCGTTATCGGTTTTATATTGGCAAGTTTTGTTGCTGCAAACGGAATCGAGTTCCTGTTATTAGTCGTGCCGTTGTTATTGATTCTGCTGGCGGAAATGATCAACAGCGCGATTGAAGCTGTGATTGATCGCTTTGGGGGCGAACAGAATGAACTTTCCGGTCGCGCGAAGGATATGGGGTCGGCTACCGTGTTCGTGGCCCTGTCAATCGCAACCCTGAGTTGGGTTGTGATTCTGGGAGAAAGGTATTTTTTCCGCTGAGTGGTATCGTGGAGCCATTCTGGAAATCGCCAAAAATCTCAAAGTGAATTTTTGATGTCTACCTGGATCGATGTGTTTTTTTCTCCGATAAATTCCGCTGCCGGATAGTCTCCAGTGGGGAGCACTGCGATATATGGGATGCGCAAGCCAACTTCACGCCAGCGCTCTAACGGCAAATTTGAGAAAATGAGCTCCAGACTTCGGTTTTCGCAAACAGCCGAATCTTTCACCAAAAGCGTGTAAGCGACGAAGCGACGTTGCTCCATTTGAATTATTTCGTTCAGGGTTTTGTCCTGCCCTGATATCGCACTTGCGCAGAGATCAAACCCCGCAACCTGCACAAGCTTCCCGTCAGCCTGCAGACCCAGCAGATTCAAGCCTCTTGGCAAAGGCGGCATGCCAGCCCCCGCCCCCGCCCCCGCAGTAACGCCTGATCGCTTTGCAGGTCCACCAGAGGATTGCAGAGTCAGCTCCACTCCGCGCTCCAGCGAGGGCAATGCACTCACAAAGCCTGTCGTGAATGCTTCACCGAATCGCATAGTTCGCATAGTTTTGGCAGAGATAGAGCGCAATCTCGCAAGCACTTCAGCAGAACTACTTGCGAGATTCACCCGCTCTTCAGGATCTTCGGCGATATTAAACAGAAAGTCAGTTTCTTTCATAGGGTGGTACACCCATTTCCAGTCACCCTGCCTCACCGCCTTGCGACCATAAATTTCCCAATACAAGATACGATCTTCAGAGACACCTTTGTCACCTTTCAGGGTGCCCGCGAATGAGACTCCATCAATTCCTGATATTTGTTGCGAACCGGACAATTCCGCCAGCGTCGGCAGTACATCCCAAAACGCACTGACTGTGTGGTTGACACTGTGCGGGGTGATAACGCCTGGCCACCAGGCAATCATGGGGACACGAATTCCACCCTCAAACAACATACCCTTCATACCCTTGAGGCCTCCAGTTGCGCCAAATCGCTGGAGGGCCTGCAATCCCCGAACACCCGTCGGACCATTATCGGAAGTAAATATCACCAGCGTGTTACCGGCTATACCCAGGCCGCGCAACCGCCCAATCAATGCACCTACATAATCATCTACCAGGCTTACCATTTCGGCATAGCTTTTTTCAGCTGCAGTCCAGGATTCTTGTGCGTACCGACCAGGCCCCGGATGCTCGAATCCGTTACCCGTCTTTTTTTGGAGCTCATTATTTACGTGAGGGAGGTTGTAATCCAGTTGCAGGTAAAAAGGTCTGTTTTTATTGTTCCCAATAAATGCCATCGCACGCTGGTGGATTACATCTGCGGCGTATACTTCTTTGATTGCAGAGATATTTTTTATTTTCGACACTTTATTTTTCCCCAGGCGTATCTTGGCGCCATTCTCAAAAAGAAACTCGGGATAATAATTGTGTGCCGCCACCTGATTCGGATAACCGAAGGAATAGTCAAAGCCCTGCTTCAATGGAGCGCCAGTACTGGTCTCGCTACCAAGAGCCCACTTGCCAACAAGCCCTGTATAGTAACCAGCGCCCTGCAACATGCGGCCAACGGTAAGCGTATTAGTTGCCAATGTATTATTGCCATTTGTGATGACGCCAGTGCTCCCAGCGTGCTTGCCAGTCATAAATGCATAGCGTGAAGGGTTGCACAGAGCGTTACCAGCGTAATATTGGGTAAAACGCATTCCCTGAGCGGCCAGATCGTCCAGATGAGGCGTTTTAATCATTTTCTGGCCATAACTACCCAGCTCGCCATAACCCAAGTCATCCGCCATGATATGAATAATATTGGGTGGGGGTCTGTCGTTACTGCATGCCTGCAGCACCAGAAGTAGTATTAACGCGCAGGCAATACGCAGAGTCGTCATTTGTTTTCTTGTGGGTAGCGGGCTGTCCATTTCCGAAGCCTTTTTCGGTAGCCCATCTTAGCTGAAAACCAGATGAGCGCCTATTGAAATGACGGCGTAGCCAGGAGCCTGAGCTAACCCGCTCTATCAGTCCGAGGGTTACCCGATAACCTTTAATTGATACTGAGCAGGTAATGCGCCAACTGCTCTCGCTGGGTTTCGCTGAGTTCGAATAGTGGCATGGGCGCCGTGGGAGCCAGAAAAAAATCGGCCAGGCTATGCAGGTCGTAATGTTGGGATAATTCATCCAGTGGCACGGGGGTCGCGGCATTTTTGCTGTGGCAGTCTTCGCATGGCAGGTTTCGATAGAGCAGCCCCCCTGCCAGCGCCAGGTCTGGGTCTGCAACAAGATCACTTGCATCGATGATGTCGGCGCCCGCCTGGACATCTGTTGAGGCCTGGCTTGAAGCGCTGGAATCGGATACTTGCCTGGCAATGGTGGCCTGACTGGGAGTCCATTGCTGTGGGCTGATTCTGTAAATCACCCGGGCATAGTCGTCCGAGATGAAATAACCGCCCGCGCCATCTGCCACGATGTCGACTGGACGGCCCACAATATCGCCGTTCAATTCAAATCCCCAGGCAAAGTCTCGCGAGCTGATGTTGCCGTTTTTGTCCCAGGTTAGCGCTACGACTTTGTAGCCATCCGGGGTTGAACGATTCCAGGAACCATGCAGCGCGACTAGTGCGGTACGTTCCAATTGCTCGCTGAAATGTATGCCTAGTGGAGCGTTGTGGGCGGGGAAAGAATAGGCTGGGGGAATCGCAGTTTTTTGCAATGCTTCCTGGCCTTCGCCAAAATCCGGGTCCAGATCATTGTCGCCATTGAGTTGTGGCCAGCCGTAAAACTTGCCCTGCTCAATTTTGTTCAATTCACAAGCGGGATAGTCGTCTCCCAGCAGGTCGCGGCCGTTATCTGTTGCGTAGAGCGCACCATCCCAGGGGGCAAAGTCCATACCGACACTATTGCGCAGGCCAGTGGCATATATCTCAGCCTCACTGCCGTCGGGACGATAGCGCATAATAGTGGCTCGGCGCTCATCCTCTTCTTCACAGACGTTGCAGGTGGAGCCCATGGCAACATACATCCAGCCGTCGCGGATGCGAATTGTTTTGCTCCAGTGATTGCCATTGTCGGTGAGCGCAGCCACGACTGTTTCAGGTGTTGAGTTAGCTATTGCGCCCGCCGCGTCGTCGTAATCCACTCGAACGACCTGATTCGATTCCGCCACGTAGAGTTTTCCCTGGTATAGCTCCAGGCCGGATGGCCGAGTGAGTCCGCTCATCAGAATTTCGCGGGAATCGGCAAAACCATCACGGTCGGTATCGCTAAGCTGTATGATTTCGCCGCTGCGCGGGCTGCTCACCAGCACGCGCCCGGAAGTTGTCCTGCGCAATATGCGTGGATTGGCGATGTCTCGGGCGAAGACGCTGATATTAAAATGGTCTTCAACCTTTAGGCGCTGTAGTAATTTGTCTTCCGGAATGTCCGCACCACTGCCTGCGGCAACGTTCAAGATCATTTGTAAGCTGCTGATATGAAGGCCGGGTAGCAACAGAAAAACCAGCAAGGCAGTTGCAGCCAGCCCGAGCAGGGAAGCGATAAGCCACTTAATCAATTTTGTGAACATAGTCTGCGCTCTTCAAGATCATCGTGATGTGGGGGATGCCGTGTTCGTCGTAAGTGTCGCCGGTCGGAGTAAAACCGTGGCTGCTGTAGAACTTTTGCAGATAGGCCTGTGCGCCAATTTTTATATCACTGTTGGCCCATGTCTGCATATTGTATCGAATGCCTCGACTGACCAGCTCGTGGCCCAGGCCGCCGCCGCGTGCATCGGGATGGGTAACAATGCGTCCTAATTGGCTGTAATCCTTATTGTTTTTTGGAGGTATGGCGCGCAGGTAGGCTGCAAGTGCGTCACCCGCGTAGGCGAATAGATGATGAGAGCCCTGATCTGCATTGTCTGCATCCAGATACACACAGTCCTGTTCAAGCGCAAAAACCAGTTGCCGCAGATGGAGAATCTGGTATAGCGCTGTGTTGTCCAGCTCACTAAAGCGAGCCAGGTGCCAGTTGAGCTGTTCGCTGTGCATGATTAGTGGTGGTGCCCGCCGGGGCCGTGGGCGTGACCGTGGGCTAATTCTTCTGCCTCGGCGGCACGAACATCGATGATCTCGATAGCAAAGCTCAATGTCTGACCCGCAAGGGGGTGGTTTGCATCTATGTCTGCCGAGTGTCGCCCAACCTTAATGACGGTGACAGACCGTTGGCCCTGCCCGGTATTGACCTGCACCACCATGCCCGGCGTTAGCTTGCCCTTGTACATGAGGTGTTTGACTGGAACCCGTTGCCTGAGCTGCTCGTTGCGCAGCCCGTAGGCCTTCTCGGGCGGTACGGTTACCGACAGGGTGGCGCCTGCTTCCAGGCCAGCGAGTGATTCTTCAAGCCCGCGAATGATGTTTTTGCTGTTGCCATGCAGGTAGCTTGTGGGCTCGCCACCGCGCGAAGTTTCCAGTTGCTCGCCCGCCGCATTGCTTAAGTTGTAGTGAAAAGTGACCACGGTTTTTTCAGCTATCTGCATGTCCATCTCGTCTATTTATGCGAGCCTGATCCTACCCACCAACCGAGGATACGCCACTAAGCGACTTGTTTTGCCTCAAACGCTGCCGGGCGGATATAGCCGTTGGCATTGTGTCGGCGGACTCGATTGTAATCCACCTTAATGTATTCGAATACTGTTAGTCGCATCTCCTGCCGAGTAGCAAATCACCCTCCATGAATCGCCTCCAAAAGTACCAGTAGGGGTAGTGGGGGTAGCAGGGATAGTTAAGCTCTAACCCAAGTCTGACACTCCAACAATAATCTGAATGCTTCCAGGCATTCCTGCCAAGTCTGCTTTTCCCATCTCTGCGAGTTGGCGGTTAAGCGGCGCTGGATTTCAGCAGTGTTCTCGTGAGTCCTTCGATCAAGCCATCGCTGTGTGACAGACGCTCATTGACAGCGGCGATTTCACTGGACAGACGCTCATTGACAGCGGCGATTTGACTGGACAAACGCTCATTGACAGCGGCGATTTCACTGGACAGACGTTCATTGACAGCGGCTATATCCATACGGACTTCCTTGAGTTCCCTATGGATTTCCTTGAATTCCTTGTGGATTTCCCTGAACTCTTCTTTGAACTCTCCACGCAGTTGGTTGTGACCACGGGAGACCATGAACAGGAGTCCGAACATGGAGCCGACAACTGATATAATGATTGTCAGTGTGTCGCCGCTCATCGGTGGTTCCTCCCCTGCTGTCGATGTGGTTGCCGTATACCCTGCGCTTTCTCTTTTTGATTGTAACACAGAGAAGAGAAGACAAGCCGCATTCACTTGTGGAACCTCTAGCCCATAAGATTGTCGCCAGCAAATACTTCATAGGTTTCGAGGCGGGAAGAGTTTTGGATCTGCAACGCCATCTCTTGAGGACCGCCGAAACAGGAGCAGTACATTTCAAAAGGCACGGCAAAGCACCAATTTTCCGTTGTTGGCCAGACCGCTTGTGGTGTTAAGCCTGATGTGTCGAGTGCGTGTTTTAACACCAACCGCCACTGATCCCGGACAGACCCCAAAGAAGCACTCATCAAATAGTGGCCCGGCTGCCCGATCCCTTCAATGCGGGCGGCGTATCGCCATTCGATATTCCCGAAGCCTTCCCAAAACATGCAAATGCACTCTTGATCTTCGCCGCTGTGGAGTACCAGGGTATCGAACACAGCATCCAGTATCTCCAGGGTGAGCTCACCTTCGTGCGGTGGTGAGAACCCACCCTGGCCGCTCCGTGAGTCTACCCAAGGTGGAGCAATCGTTCCCCATTTCATGGTTCTGTGAACTTCATGGCCGTTCTCTTTTGCTATATCGCACCAACGAACGGGGGTTGCTCTCTTCAATTCTTCGTAATCGTCAACGGCCATGGCTTCTTCTTTAGTGCGATTAACCGCTTGCCAGTACCACCCTGGCTGGCAGATACGCACATAGCTCTCGAATCCACTGGGGACTGTACGGTGTAGCGTCCACAGAGGGCCGTAGCAACCTCGGATAACCCATTGGGCGCGGGTTGCATATCGCTCTCGTTGGTAGAGGAGAAGTTGATCGTGCATCACGAGTTGACTAGCAGGTGATGCCGTTAGTTCGTGGGGTGCCTACACTATAAGGATTCGGCCCGATGAAGCTCCACCCCGATGGCGGCAGAACCCACATAACGTCGGAATGAACATAATTATTGGTGCCTGCGAGTGAGCAATCACCGAAGACCTGTGCAGTACCATCATTCCAACTGGAGTTTAGCTCGTACCGAGCATGAGTAGCCATCCAAAACCTCCCAATTCCCCAGGCACTGCCAGGATTCATCGCTATCAATATTTGATCCAGACGATATGTCAGGGTCGGTGGTTCAGCGCCGGGCCCCAAGTGTGTATAGCGGCATGTCCCACTGGACTTGGCTTTAGGAACTGTGGTGCTGTTTGGTCCCGATCCCGGATGCGGAGTTTGCGTGTTTATATCGCACTCGATTGTACCTGCCAGCACAACTGCGGCTGCGGCCCCAGTCGCTGCTGGTGGCGCTGCAGCCGACCTGTCGGGTACTAAGCGCACTGGAATTGATATCTGTATTGGCCCTTCATCGCCGTTATACAGGGTTCCGCTCCTGATCCGTTCTTCTATATCCGCCTCGGCCATGCGCCGCGAGATATCCAACCTGTCAGTATCGCTTAAATATCTGTTCCAATCGACATGGAATTGTTCAGCTGGTGGCGCTGCAGCCAATCTGTCGGGTACTAAGCGCACTGGAATTGATATCTGTATTGGCCCTTCATTGCCGTTATACAGGGTTCCGTTCCTGATCCGTTCTTCTATATCCGCCTCGGCCATGCGCCGCGAGATATCCAACCTGTCAGTATCGCTTAAATATCTGTTCCAATCGACATGGAATTGTTCAGCATCGTTTTGGCGTTCCTGGGCCGGTGTTCCTGCCGAGACAAGGACAAAGACAAGGCCAAGTATCGTCAGCATAGGTATTCTCATTGGGCACCCCTGTTTTTTCCAATCAGACTAAAGCTACAGCATGTTCAGTATAGTCAGAAATTGTCCGGATTGGTGGGATTTCTATGTTGCCTGGCCGCCTGTGGCCTGTTCAACAAGTTGTTCGCCAGCGCCCGATTACTTGCTAAACTGAGCCCGGCAGTACAACCGGCGACTAATAACTCTTACAGGGACATGCTCGATGCTGGCAAACGCTGAACTCGCGCAAGACTTTTTCATTATCAACCAGCAGTACAAGCGCCTGGTTGCGGCGTTGCTGGAAGTCGTTGCGATGCCTGGCATCCCCCTGGCAATAGAAGCTACCGACAATGCTGTTTTGCGCGGTTTGGAAGGCGACAAAATATACTTTATTGAAACTGGCTCTCTCACAGCGCGCTACCGCGACAGGGCGGTTTTCGTGCTGGATGAAGGCGATTTATTGTTGCCCGATATTGCTGGCACCAGGGATCGCGCTACTGCCGTTTCCTACTCCAGTGAATACGGTGCATCGCTACTGGGCTACCCGGCACTGGAATTCATGCGCCGTGTTTTCAACGACAACAACTCTACCAAGCTCTGGACCCGGCTACTGATTACCCATACCGGGTTGCAGTTGCGGCTCACTGCGGCCCTCACGGATGAAGCTACGTATGCCACGCCCGGTTTTGAAATTTATAATCCGGGGGATGTGATTATTCGTCAGGGTGACAAAGCCGACTTTGTGTTTAACCTGTCCGAGGGCAATGCAGAAGTCGTTGTCAATGGTGTCACTGTTGGTGCGGTCGAAGAGGGTGAAATCTTTGGTGCAATGGCGGTGCTGACCCATACAGATAGAACGGCAACCGTAATGGCTCAGTCGCGCTGCTCGGTGGTGAAAGTTCCCAAAGAGCAGTTTGTCGGTCTGATCAAGAGCAATCCAGCCACGATCCACAGTTTGCTCATTGACATGGCGAACTCTATCGTCAATCTCAATGAACAGTTGGTGGGCTTGCGTGGCCATTACATGAATTAGTCCGGGCTGCCGTTGCAGCAGCTCAATTTGTACAGCAATCCAGGTTACAACGCAGGTTACAACACGCTAAGATTCTTGTGGCCGCATGGCGTCGTCATGGGGTCATCCATATTACAAGTAGTACAGGCGAGTGGGTGAATGTCTGAAACCATAGAGATAGATCAGGACGGTATCGAGCAGGTATCGATGCGGCAGTACACCGAGAAGGCGTATCTGGATTATTCCATGTATGTGATTCTCGACCGTGCGCTGCCCAATATAGGTGATGGGCTCAAACCCGTGCAGCGGCGAATTGTTTATGCGATGAGCGAGTTGAGCCTGAAGGCGTCGGCTAAATACAAGAAATCGGCACGCACGGTCGGCGATGTGATTGGCAAGTTCCATCCGCACGGTGATAGTGCCGCCTATGAGGCCATGGTGCTGATGGCGCAGAACTTCAGCTACCGCTACCCGCTTGTAGACGGGCAGGGAAACTGGGGCTCGCCTGACGATCCCAAATCATTTGCTGCGATGCGCTATACCGAGTCCAGGCTAACGCCTTATGCAGAGGTGCTCTTGTCCGAGCTGGGTCAGGGAACAGTGGACTGGACTCCCAACTTCGATGGCACCCTGGACGAACCTTCAGTGTTGCCTGCGCAGGTTCCCAATGTGTTACTCAATGGTACGACCGGTATTGCCGTGGGAATGGCCACCGATATACCGCCACATAACCTGCGCGAAGTAGTCACAGCCGCCATACGTCTGCTGGACAAGCCCAGGTCCACAGTTGCCGAGTTATGTGAACACATAGTCGGGCCCGATTACCCCACTGAAGCAGAAATCATTACAGCCCGCGAAGAGATTCTGGCGCTGTATGAAAGTGGCAAGGGGGCCATGCGTATGCGGGCCGTGTGGAGTAAGGAAGCAGGCGACATTGTTGTTACGGCGCTGCCTTATCAGGTGTCTGGTTCGAAAGTGCTGGAGCAAATTGCTGCTCAAATGCAGGCCAGGAAGCTGCCCATGCTGGCAGACCTGCGAGATGAGTCTGACCATGAAAATCCAACTCGCCTGGTGCTGATTCCACGTTCTAACCGGATTGATCTCGAAGCCGTGATGAGTCATCTGTTTGCCACCACTGATTTGGAGCGCAGCTATCGCGTCAACCTGAATATGATAGGCATCGATGGCCGACCAGCGGTTAAAGGCCTGCATAAGATTCTCAGGGAGTGGCTGAAATTTCGCACGACCAGCGTGCGCCGCCGCCTGGAATTCAGGTTACAGAAAGTACTCAGGCGCTTGCATATTTTGGAAGGTTATTTGGTGGCTTTCCTTAATATTGATGAAGTCATTCATATTATTCGCACGCAAGACAAGCCCAAGCCGGTGCTGATGAAGCGGTTCAAGCTCGGCGATGATCAGGCGGAAGCCATTCTTGAGTTGAAATTGCGTCATCTGGCAAAGCTCGAAGAAGTGAAAATTAAGGGTGAGCAGGGCGAGCTTACAGCCGAGCGCGATGCCCTGCAAAAAACTCTCGGTTCAGAATCGCGTCTGAAAACGCTGATTAAGAAAGAACTGACAGCGGTAGCAGAGGAGTTTGGTGATCATCGGCGTTCGCCATTGGCTATACGCGAGGAAGCCTCGGCTTTCTCCGAACTGGAGCTAATGACGACAGACCCTATTACTGTTGTGATGTCTGAAAAAGGTTGGATCAGGGCAGCTAAAGGCCACGACATTGATCCGACTTCACTCAGTTACAAATCGGGTGATGGCTATAAGATGTCGGTCTGTGGTCGCACCAATGTGCCGGTTGTGGTGCTCGACTCGACAGGCCGCGCCTACACGATTTCCAGCCATAATTTGCCGTCGGCCCGCGGTCAGGGGGAGCCGGTGACCGGGCGTATAAATCCGCCGTCGGGAGCGACCTTTGAAGGCTTGATAAGCGGCGCCGAGGATGCACTGTATTTGCTCGCCAGTGATGCCGGATATGGGTTTTACGCCAGGTTGGGCGATTTGCAGACTAAAAACAAGGCCGGAAAGAATGTGATCAATTTACCCAGGGGTAGCCAGGTGCTGAACCCCGCGTATATTCCGGCGGCAGCAGGCTCCCATGTGGCGGCTGTGAGCAATGAAGGCCGTTTACTGATTTTTCCGCTGACTGATCTGCCCCAGTTGGGTAAAGGCAAGGGTATAAAAATAATGGGTATACCGGGCCCACGTGTACAGGCGAGGGAAGAATTTGTACTGGCAATAGCTGTGCTTAAAGAAACTGATTCTTTGGTTGTGCAGGCCGGCAAGCGCACGATGAGTTTGAAGTTTGCAGAGTTAGAGAATTATCGGGGTGAGCGCGGTCGGCGCGGCAATAAGCTGCCCAGAGGTTTTCAGAAAGTGGATTCCATGGCAGTGTTGCGGGCTGGCTAAATCCCCCTGCCTATTCTGCTCAATAATAGTTGATGTTGGCGTTCAACCAGGTTGTCGGTAGGGGCCGGGAATCCCTCCAGTGTGTGTTGCCCTGTCTCGCTGCTCTTTAGGTTAACCGTGTTAATAATGCCTGCATCCGCAGCAGCGTCGTCGGTACATTGGATATCTCCAGCGGTAAGTGGCAGCAGGCTTTCCATGTCATCAATGATATGTTGGCAGTAGAGCGCAGAGTAAAAACCCCCTCGCGTAATAGCACCGGCTTCGCTGACGCCTATGCAGTATGTCATATCCAGTTTCAGATTGGCTCTCTTGCGCAGGCTTTGCGCCAAATGCTTGATGATCCAGGAGCAGCACGCAGCTCGAAACACGGGTGAGCCTGATTGGTGCTCGCCACCAAAACTAAGCAGCACACCGAATTGGCGAACGACCTGAAGCTCCCCTTGATATAACTCGGCGGCACTGGAAATAAGCCGGTGTTGAAAATCGGTGTAACGCAATAGTGCGTTTTCGTCGAGGGTTTCCACGTATGACAGCAGACTGCGCAGATGGATATACAGCAATCCGGTTGTTTCATAGTCAGCCAACTCTGCCTTGACGCTGTGCTTTGGCTTCAGCAATTCCAATGGCAGTTTCGCCACTGTTTTTTCCAGAATTTCCAGCTCGCTTCCCGATTCAGTTGGCTGTGAATCCAGTTGTAGTTTTTCGATGAGCTGGCGCAGCCGGTTGGCTGGATTATTGGCCAGGCGGTAGCTGAGTGCAGATACAAAAAGGCTCAGCAGCAATGCCAGCATAACCAGGCTCAACGCCATAGAACGCTGCTCCAGCAGTGCATCGTTGTCAGCCAAATAAATCTGTAGCTCTCCGGCAATTTTCCCGGCGACATTCACAGGCGATGAATAGGTCTGGCCGCTGGGAATACCGGCTGCTCCGATTTGGCGTTGCTCGACATCGTAGACTGCGATGCCGTGTAGCTGATTGACGGCTATCAACTGCTCCAGCGCAACCTCCAGACTGATGCGGTCGCCTCTACCCAGCACTTCTCCTATTTCCACCGCAAATTCTTGGGCGACGGCGTGACCGTAGTCGGCCTCTTGCTCCAGTAGTATGTAGCGGCTGGACAGGATACTGACAAGCACCAGCGTGAGGCTGACAATAAGGCACAAGCTGCCGCCCACCAGCGCCAGGTACTTGGCAACGCTCAGGCGGGTTAACCGGTTTGGCATTGTGCGGTCATTGTCCGTGGTTTGAAGTGATGAGTAGCGGTTAGAATATGCGTTTTCCTTGTGAGAGTCATACCTTGAAAGAGATATTGTTAATCAATATTGCCGGTGAAGACAGGCCCGGAGTGACCGTCTCGGTTACCGACACCCTGGCAGCATTTGGGGTGAATGTGCTCGATATAGGTCAGTCGGTCATTCACAACACCCTGTCGCTGGGCATGTTAGTGGAACTACCCGAGTCCGGGCAAAAGTTTGCCGAGCTTAAGAAGATGCTGTCTCGCAATCTCAATGCTGACGTGCAAGTTCGCTTTACCTCGATCAATGAAGACAGCTACGGGCAGTGGGTAGGTGGTCAGGGTCGTCCCCGCTATGTCGTTTCACTGCTGGCGCGCAAGATCACCGCGCAGCAGCTCTCCCGGGTCAGCTCGGTATTTGCAGACTTCAACCTCAATATCGATGGAGTAAACCGCCTCTCTGGTCGTGTCCCTCTGGATCAGCAACCTGGCCTCAGCAAGGCCTGTGTTGAGTTTTCCGTGCGCGGTGAGCTGAAAAATCAAGAGGGCTTTCGCAAAAATCTATTGGAGTTGGCTAGCGAACTAGACGTTGATATCTCTTTGCAAGAGGACAATATGTATCGCCGCAATCGACGCCTGGTGGCCTTCGATATGGATTCAACGCTGATTGAAGCCGAAGTTATTGACGAGTTGGCGCGAGAGGCGGGTGTGGGACAGGAAGTGAGTGCGATCACCGAACAGGCCATGCGCGGCGAACTGGATTTTGGCGAGAGTTTTGCGCGGCGAGTCGCTCTATTGGAAGGGCTGGATGAGTCAATACTTGAAAAAGTTGCAGCGAGGCTGCCAATCACGGAGGGGGCAGAACATTTAATAAGTACCTTGCAGTCTCTCGGTTACAAAACAGCAATCCTCTCAGGGGGGTTCAGCTACTTTGGTGAATATCTGCGGCGATTGCTGGGCATCGACTATGTCTATGCCAATGAACTGGAAATTGTTGACGGCAAGGTTACGGGAAGAGTACAGACGCCAATCGTTGATGGTGAGCGCAAAGCAAGTTTGCTGAGAGAGATTGCCGCTCGCGAGGGTATAGACCTGCAACAGGTAATCAGCGTAGGCGATGGCGCCAACGACTTGCCCATGCTCAGTATCGCGGGACTCGGGATAGCTTTTCGGGCCAAGCCACTGGTGCAGCGGAGTGCTGAACAGTCTATTTCAACATTGGGTTTGGACGGGATTTTGTATTTGTTGGGAATCAGCGACCGCTACCAGCTAGGGGCCTGTCGGACGTAACACGGCTCTACTGCGGAACAATCGGGTTTGGCTCTTTTTCGCACACTTTTTGTACACTGTCTGGTTAAACACAGAACCACTCTTGTTAAACACAAAACTACTCTTGTTAAACACAAAATGACTACGCGCCGCAAAATGACCCCAAAAATCGCTCAAACCGGTCTTTCCCTCGCGGCGAACGGCTGATCCCGACAGGCTCCTGGCACAGCGGTAATTCTAAAGATTGTCCCACAGTGAATCGAAGGGCGTGCCGACCACGCCGGTCTTGTCTTGCAGGGCCAGGTCTTCCATTTGCTGGATGTAGCGAAATTCGAATTGATTATAGGCCGCAGTGGAGGACACGCTCTTAAATAGCTGGATATAAGATTCCTCACCGCCACGAATGAGTGTCACCTTCTGCCGCTCCTTGAAGCCAACGCGAGGTGTAATCAGCGTATTGGTCTGTCCAGCCAACTTTATTTCCGGCAGCAGCAGGGCGCGCATCAAATCACCTTGTTCACCAGTTTTGTGCTGAATTCTCGCTCCGCATGGCGTCGCTCGCGGGCTCAGCAACTCAACACCGAGCAAAGTGGTTTGATCCCTGAGCTGACTTATCCAGCGAATAACCGCAATGCTCCACGAATGATTACCGACTTCACGAACCGCCATAACATCGCCGGTTTTGATGTGGCTCGGAATCTCCGCCGACCATTCAAGGCAATAACCGCCTGGACTCAGGTTGGACATGCGTACCGGGAATACCGGATGGCGCTCTTTGGCAGAGCGGTCAGATACATCCTCTGCCTCACGGATATGGTATTCAATGTCTTCCAGGTCAATATGGTCGCCTGCTTCTTCGCTGGCGAAAGTGCTGTCCCAAACATCTGTTTCGCGGGCAGTATGACGCTCCATGAAAGGATTTTTGTGCTGAGGTTCTTGCAGAATTTGCGCGCCTTCTTCTGCGATCAATCGATCAAAACGCACACCGCCGGAGACATAAAAATGCGTATTGCTGAGTCCAACAGATGCCCACAACTTCTCCTGCGCAGGCGCTCGGGCAAAGTTGCGTTTACTCATGACACCCCAGGAGGTAATGATGTGATCCAGCACGTTGCGAGATACCGCAGTATCCTTGTCAAAGACGATGGCTTTATCGCCGCTATCACTGCGCAGGCCTTGCAGATGGTCGATAAGGTCTTCCGTGTTAATCAGGCGACAGCCTGGCCCGGGTTCTGCACGGTAAAGCGAATCATACAGAGGCGGGTGATCGCTGGAAAAATCAACCAGGAACAAGCCTTTCCCCTGGCCCGGAGCGTGCATATAAAGGTGTTCAACCCACCCCCGCAGACCTTTGAACACGGCCGCCAGGTCGCGTTGCCGCAATTGATTTGGTTTGCAGCAACCCAGCATGAGGGCGCGTAAACAGGTATCGGTAATACTGCCGTTGCCGGAAAGTTCGTCAGCGACAATTTGGCGGGTCAACTGCTGTCGTTCAGCCAGCAAATACAACTGGTGAAGCTCTGTCCAGGTGTTGGGTTCAACCGGCTGATAGAGTTGATAGGACACCAACAAACGGATACTGCCTGTGGTAATGGCTCGATGTATTGATTGGCAGACGAGCCTGGCAGGGTTAGTGCTGGTCATCGTTTGGCGTCGCTGAATGGTCTGAATGGCGACAATGGTATACGCGGTGGTAGTGAGGTGGAGCAGGGTCTGCGCGAGACGACTGGCCTTGCGTGATTCCTCGGATAGCACCACTGGCTGATTCAGGTAGTCCCTGGATAATGCAGATAGTGCCTGATCTAGCGTGGGGCGCAGCGCCTCCAATATGGAGAAGCGCAGCGCTGGCGACATATCAACGCGATTCAAATCACTGATTGCACTGTGCAACGGTTGTGCACCCTGCGCTGTATTTGCCATGGGCAGCGAGTCGGCCCAGGTTCCAGCCTGCTCCGGTGACAATTCGAATAGCGCAAACTTTGCTAAATCCTGGCGGGGAATGCGCAATTTGATGGGTTGGTTATTACTCATCGAGCTCGCGTATCGTGATATGGCTGTGCGCGTATTGGATCAAAAAAATACCCTGGCGGGTGATAAGTGTTTGTTTTGCCGTCCATTATAGGGCAATTTCCCACGATTTGGACGACCCGGGCGCCAATCGCTGCCTGAAGGCTCCAGAGCACAGTGAATCACCTGTGTTGTCGGGTGTTTACCTGCACGGCTGTGATTGCCGACGCTTCAGGGTATCATTGCGCCTTTCTCAGGCAAGGTACAGGCAAACATGGGCAACTATTCCACCAACGAATTTCGTTCCGGGCTGAAAGTGATGTTGGAGGGCGACCCTTGCAGCATTGTGGAGAATGAATTTGTAAAACCGGGTAAAGGGCAGGCATTTAATCGGGTAAAGCTGCGTAATCTCAAGTCAGGTCGAGTCTGGGAGCGCACGTTTAAATCAGGCGATACCCTCGAGGGTGCAGATGTGATGGACCGCGACATGGATTTCCTATACTCAGACGGCGAGTTCTGGCATTTCATGGAACCTGATACCTACGAGCAATATCAGGCCGATAAAAACGCCGTTGGCGATGCTTATCAGTGGCTGAAAGAGCAGGGTCGCTGTGAGGTTACCCTCTACAATGGCGCACCTCTTTCGGTGACACCCGCCAATTTTGTTGAGTTGGAAATAACCGAGACAGACCCAGGCCTCAAGGGAGATACCGCCAGCGGTGGCAGCAAGCCGGCAACCTTGATTACTGGTGCCATTGTGAAGGTGCCGCTGTTTTTGAGTCAGGGCGATATTATTCGTATTGATACCCGAACCGGCGATTATGTGGGTCGCGGAAAATCCTGAGATATGGCTGACTGGCGCCCCGGCGCCTCCCGTAATTTGCTGGAGACAAGGGCGCAATTACTCTCAGTAATCCGAGACTTTTTTTCCCGGCGAGGCGTTTTGGAAGTCGAAACTCCACTGTTGGCGCGCGCGGGTGTCACTGATCCTCATCTTCAATTATTGGAATCCTCAGGACGTTTCTTGCAGACCTCGCCCGAGTACGCGATGAAGCGTTTGCTGGCGGCGGGTTGTGGTTCTATTTTCCAGACGTGTAAGGCTTTTCGCCAGGAAGAAGCAGGCTCGCGTCACAATCCAGAGTTCAGCCTGCTCGAGTGGTATCGGCTGGGTTTTAGCTTGCAGCAGATGATGGAGGAGGTCGCGCAGTTAATAGCAGCCGTGTTGCCATCGCGCCCTGTCAGCTACCACAGCTATCGGGATTTGTTTGTCAATTATGTCGATATTGATCCGTTTGCAGCAGATATAGCGGTGCTGACCGAACGTGTGCGTGCTGCGACCGAATTGAATTTCCAGCCCGACAACCGAGATACATTACTGGATCTTCTTTTGACTCATGTTATCGAGCCACAACTGCCAAATCCGGGGATTGTATTTGTCTACAACTATCCCGCATCCCAGGCGGCACTGGCACAACTGACAGCAGACGGAGAGTATACGGTTGGCGAGCGCTTTGAGGTTTATGTGGATGGATTGGAGTTGGCCAATGGCTATCGGGAGCTTACCGATGCGGCAGAGCAGGCTCAGCGCTTTGCCCGTGACAACGCAGCCTTGCTAGAACGGGGTCAGCCAGTGAGAGCCGTCGATGAGCGGTTACTGGAGGCTATGTCCCAGGGCTTACCCGATTGTTCCGGCGTTGCCCTGGGGCTTGATCGCTTACTGATGCTGAGTTCAGGCGCCAAAGATATACGCCAGGTATTGGCGTTTGACTGGTCTCGAGCCTAGCTTGTCGAACTTGACTGCGCCGCAAAATGACCCCAAAAATTGCTCAAGCCGGTCTCTCCCTGGTGACGAACGCCTAAACCCGACAGGTTCCTGGCGGGCCGTGCAACAACAACTGCTTTGCCTCTATATCCAGGTTTCCAAAACCGCCGGCCCATACCCTTCTTTAAAGGCCTGTGGTAAGCGCCTGGGCCGACCTGTGCTTAGCTCTACGCAGGCAAACCGCATACGGGCTCGCAGCAGCGTTTGCTCGTCGGATTCGCGAATAATTTGAAAACGCCGCTCCATGGTCAGCTTGCCGTCCCAGCCCACAATCCATGTTGCTACCTGTAATGTATCCCCGCAGTAGGAGGCTTGCAGGTAATCAAATTCACTGCGGGTGATTACCATGGCTCGGTCAAGTTCCCGATAGCAATCCAGGTTCAGCCCCAGTGACACCGAATGGGCCCAGGCAACCTTTTCGCACCACTTTACATAGACGGCATTATTGGTGTGCTGTAAGCCGTCGATATCAGAATCATCCACAGTAGTGACAACGGTAAAAGGGTTTGCCCAATCCCAGTTCATTTAAGCAGCCGCCTGGTCTTGAATGTCAGCCTGAGCGCGCAGTTCTGGCTCCAGAGGTTTCTGGCCGATGTGCCAATAGCCGTAAATAATGGCGATCAGGGGACACAGGTAATTGAAGAATGCGTAGGGTGCATAAGTGAATGTACTCACGCCGAGAGTCGCCGTCATATAGGCACCACACGTATTCCACGGCACTAGCACCGAGGTCAGAGTGGCGGAATCTTCAAGCGTCCGCGACAAATTCAAAGCGGAAAGGCCGCGCTTTTGAAACTCGTTGCGAAACATACGCCCGGGAACTGCGATGGAGATAAACTGATCGCTGCTAATCAGGTTACTCAGGGTGCAGGTGCCAACCGTTGCGCTAACAAGCCCGCCATTGCTGTGAACGCGGTTCATCGCGGCACCGATCAGATACTGCAAAATACCCACCCGCTCAATGGCGCCGCCAAAGGCCATCGCACAGGTAATCAGAGCACAGGTATTTAACATGCTCAACAGGCCACCCTTGGACAGCAGCTTGTCCATAAACTCACTGCCGCTGTTTGAGGTGAAACCGTCGAACAGGCTTAGCCAAACACCTTTTGCCAAAAGTGCCGCCTTTGCCATGTCGGCGTCCCCCGCCAGCGACAGGACTGCAGACTGTTGAAACAAGAGTGCAAAGACTGCTCCGACAAGTGTGCTGATCATAACCGCCGCCAACGCTGGAACCTGGCGATAGGCGAGAAAAAACATGATCCCCAGTGGGATAAACAGGTGTGGGCCAATATTGAATTGAGTTTGCAGGTTACTGCGCAGTTGCGCCAATTCTTCTGGCGGCGTGGCTTCGCCGCCACCGAATAAACTTAACGCGACCAGAGTTAAGGCGAAGCCCGGAAGGGTTGTCCAAAGCATGTGCTGGATGTGGGCAAACAAATCGACGCCAGCGATACCAGAAGCAAGGTTGGTGGTGTCCGATAGGGGTGATAGTTTGTCACCGAAATAAGCACCGGAAATCACCGCGCCAGCGGTTATTGCCGGGGATAGATTGAAACTTGCGGCAATCACCATCATGCCGAGACCAATGGTGCCCGCGACTGTCCAGGAAGAGCCGATGCTAATGGCAGTTACCGCGCAGAGTAGAGCCGTGGCGGTGTAGAACAGCGACGGGGAAAGTATATCGACGCCGTAGTAAACGATGCTGGGTATAGTGCCCGCTAATATCCAGGAGCCTATTAACATGCCGACAGACATCAGGATCATCAGCGGTCCCAGGCAGAGCTGGATGCCGTGCAATATTCCCAGCTCTACGTCGCGCCAACTCATCCCGAGGTGTATACCCACCATGCCAACTGCACCGGCGCTGAACAGCAATGCGATCTGGTTGGCACCGCGGGAAGAGTCAGCGCCGAACAAGTACGCAGACATCGCCAGCATGGTCACCAGCAACAAAATTGGCATGGCGGCAAGGCTCGGGGTTAAATTTCTCGGTTCGGAATTCACGCGAGCTAGCATGCCTGAATTTGTCAACGTGGTACAGGTTTGGCGCTTTCAGTAGTATGTAAAGTCGTGACAGAGCGAATAAACTCCAATAGACAGGCGATGTGGCTCGGGCTGTGTTCCGTGGCACTGTGGTCTACTGCGGCCACAGCCTTCAAGATAGCCTTGCGGTATCTCGATCCCTATCAACTGTTGCTGCTGGCCACCGCGGTTTCTGCTTTAGTGCTGCTGGCATGGGTGATGTGGAGCGGACAATTGGGGTTGCTGAGGCGTTGTTTTTTCGCCGCGCCGCGCTTCTATCTGCTGGCTGCCGTGCTGAACCCGTGTATTTACTACCTGATTTTATTTCAGGCCTATGATTTGCTGCCAGCCCAGCAAGCTCAAGCTATTAATTACACCTGGGCAATTACCATGAGTCTGATGGCGGTACCGCTGCTGAAACAGTCGTTAAGCCTGAGAAGTGGGTTGGCCACTGTTGCCGGTTATGTGGGTGTACTGATTATTGTGGTTCAGGGCAATTTCAGCAGTCTGCATATAGAGAATCCAGGCGGTGTCATTTTGGCGCTTCTCAGCACCCTGGTTTGGGCCTATTACTGGATTATAAATACCGGGAATCGTGACGATGCCGTGGTGGCACTTTGCCTGAATTTTGTATTAGCTGTGCCGCTGTGTTTGTTGCTTTGTATGGTGTTTTCGAAGCCGTGGATAGATTCCTGGCAGGGGCTACTGGCTGCCACTTATGTTGGCGTATTTGAAATGGGTATGACCTTTGTGATCTGGAGCCTGGCCCTGCGGAAAACCACCGAAGTGAGCCGTGTCGCCAATCTGATTTTTCTCGCACCTCTATTTTCGCTGCTTCTAATACACAATGTTTTGCAGGAAAGTGTGCAGAGCAGCACGCTGATCGGATTGCTGTTCATTATTTCCGCTGCCCTTATCCAGCAGACGCAGGGCCAAAAGACGGCATAAACAAAGGGCAGGCAGCCGCCGGGGGAATATACTTTTGTGAGACTTTTGCACGAAAGCGTGTGGCCCGATGTATCATGCAGCGTGTTGCCGGGCAGCTTGGCAATAACCGAGCGCAAAGGCAGAACTTCGATAGCGAAGGCACTACACAGCAAAACAGCAAAACAGCAAAAACCAGTCCAGCAGCAACAGTTGATAAAGGCCGAAGTTGATAAAGGCCGAAGTCGATAAAACAAAGGAATAATCATGGCAGACGATGACCTGACAGTTTTTCAAGCAGCAGCGAGTGTCGCTGCCACGCAGCGGCGTGGCATGGGTAGAGAAAAGTTCCTGATCGTCGGCGGCGGCGGTAGAGAAAGCGCCTTCGCTGTAAGGCTTGCAGAAGAGGTCGTATTATACGCGGTTATCGGGCACAAAAATCCCACCATTATTGAACATGTACAGATGTCTGGTGGCGACTATTTGATTGGTAATCACAGCGATCCGGCAACCGTTGCAGCCTTTGCCAGGGAAAAAGAAATAGATTATGTGTTTGTCAGCGCCGATCAACCCCTGGCCAACGGGGTCGTAGATGCACTACTGAATGCTGGCATCAAAGCCGTGGGTGGGACCAGAGAGGCAACCAGAATTGAGTGGGATAAGGTGTATTCCATTGACTTGATGAACGACGTGTGTCCTGAGTTCACCCCATTCTACAAGGTTATATCCAGCCGGGAAGAGGTCGAGGTTGCCATTGCTGAATTTAGAGCAAGGCAGGTGGAGCTTGTCGTAAAGCCACAGGGTTTAACGGGCGGAAAAGGCGTTAAGGTCATGCCTGAACACCTGCAAAGCTATGAGGATGCCGGTAATTACGCGGCACATTTACTAGACGAAAAGCCCGACGAGCAGGTGCTTTTGGTTGAAAAACTCGTGGGTATTGAATTCACCATCATGGGCCTTACCGATGGTGAAAACCTGGTTATCTCACCCGCCAGCTATGATTACCCCTTCCGTTTCGAGAACGACCATGGGGCGGGTACCGGGGGGATGGGGTGCTTTACCGACAAAGGGATAAAGCTGCCCTTTATGGCAGAGCAAGATCTTGTGGATTGCGAACACGTTATGCAATCTGTTATTGACAGGATGAGAGCAAAGGGGATTCTTTTCAATGGTGTTTTGAATGCCGGCTTCTTTTTGACCGCCGATGGCATTAAGTTTATGGAGTTCAACGGGCGCTTTGGTGACCCCGAAGGGCTCAACATATTGACCCTGCTGCAAAGCAGTTTTTCACAGCTTATAAAGGATTTATGGGATAAAACACTCACTGAAGAGCGCGTCGTTTTTCTCGAACAGGCCTCCGTTATCAAGTATCTGGTGGCCGCAGAGTACCCTGATGCAAGCAGAGAAACGGTTTCTTTTTCAATAGACAGAACTGCTATTGAGGCGATGGGGCTGAACGTATTTTTTGCCTCAGCCATACACTTAAGCGGTAATCAATACCAGACATTAAGAACATCCAGGGTGGTTGCTATCGGTGCGGTTGCAGACACGGTAAGTGAGGCAGCGAAAAGAATTAATCTGGCTATAGAGACCCATATTACAGGCAGGCTTGATTACCGCCGGGATATTGGGTCTGAAGAAAATCTGAAAAAAATGAACAATCTCGCAAGGTCTTTTAAGAGTCGTGCCCGATAAAAGCTGGCCGATGCGCGCAGGGGCGAATGTCAAGCAGCCGAAGGCTTTTAACCGATACCGGTCAGTCTGTTTATTCACATGGCGAATGCCACTTATTCGAGATCTTTGCACGGAAGATGATTTCACTTTCAGGCAAGGCAAAAACGCACGGAATGAGGGAGTTTATGGGTATAAATGACCGATTGAGTACGATTTTAACGCAGCATGCAGGTGAAATGGCTTTCGTGCAAAGGTCTCTATTCGTCATTCTCAGTAAATAGCTGTGGTACAGTGGCGCCCACAAAAAATCACAGGGGTAGTAGGGCTATGCGCATAGCGGTCCCGCGGGAAACGCATCCCGGCGAGAATCGGGTGCCAATCATTCCCGATGTCGCCAGGAAGTTGGTTCGTATGGGGGCTGAAGTCTCCATAGAGAGTGGCATGGGCACCGGCTCAGGCTATTCAGACGCCGAGTACTCGGAAACCGGTGCCGAAATCAGTAGTGATCGAGCGGCGTTGTTGGCAGGTGCTGATCTGGTTTTGCGTTTGCGCAAACCCGATCTGGCAGAAATCTCCCGGCTTAAACCAGGCAGCGTACACATCAGTTTTCTCGACCCGTTTAATGAGCATGAACTGATAAATGCTTTCAAGGCTCAGGGCGTCACAGCCATCAGCATGGAAATGATTCCCCGTACCACTCGCAGCCAGAAGATGGACGCCCTGAGTTCACAGGCTAATTTGGCTGGCTATGTGATGGTGATGCTGGCAGCGCAGTATCTGCCCAGAATTTTCCCGATGATGATGACCCCGGCGGGCACACTGAAGCCGGCGAAAGTATTTATCATTGGCGCGGGTGTTGCTGGACTTCAGGCTATCGCTACAGCCAAACGGCTGGGTGCTAAAGTCACCGCATTTGACACGCGCCCCGTGGTTGCTGAACAAGTGCAATCCCTGGGAGCAAAGTTTCTCGACATAGATTTGGGTGAAACCGGTCAAACCGCGGACGGTTATGCCAAAGAGCTGACTCCGGAGCAGGTCGACATGCAACGCCAGGCGCAGAAGGCGACTATCGCGGATTCTGATGTAGTGATTACTACCGCACAAGTGTTTGGGCGCAAGGCGCCAGTGATTGTCACCCGCGACATGGTAGCAGGCATGGCACCTGGGTCGGTTGTAGTCGATATGGCCGCGCAATCCGGCGGCAATGTTGAAGGCTCGGTCGCCAATGAAATTGTTGATGTGAACGGCGTGACGGTTGTTGGAATTGACAACCTGGCCAATGAAGTGTGCCGGGATGCGAGCCAGATGTATGCCGCAAATCTCTATAACCTGGTGGAAGATAGCTGGGACGAAGCAAGCAAAGCATTCAAGATCGATTTCGCGCACGATATCTTGCCGGGTTGCATCATCACCCACGCCGGTGAAGTGGTGCATGCAACTATCAAGAATATTGTAGGGGGGGACGCACAATGATACCTGCTGAAGTTTTTCTGACGTTCATTCTAATGCTGTCCATATTTTTGGGCTTTGAACTGATTACCAAGGTTCCGGCGACCCTGCACACCCCCTTGATGAGCGGGTCCAATGCCATCTCGGGAATTACCCTGGTTGGCGCCGTAAGTCTGGCCGGCACCGGCCAGCAAGACCTGGCCAACTGGCTGGGCGCGGGCGCAGTCGCACTGGCCTCAATCAATGTAGTTGGCGGTTATCTGGTTACAGATCGCATGCTGGCGATGTTCAAGAAAAAGGAGGGCTAGGCCATGGATACGCTTATACAATTACAATTTGCCTATGTCCTCTCCGGCGCACTGTTTATATATGGCCTAAAACAATTGGGTTCACCGGCAACTGCGCGCAAAGGTAATTCTATTTCTGCTGTGGGTATGCTAATCGCAGTTGCTGTGGCTCTGCTCGATCAGGGAATTGTCGAGTATCAGTGGATACTCATTGGTATCGCTGCTGGCGGCATTATCGGTGCGGCTGTGGCGCGCCTGGTTGAAATGACGTCAATGCCCGAAATGGTCGCGCTCTTTAATGGCTTTGGTGGCATGGCCAGCTTGCTGGTGGGCTGGGCTGCACTGGGGGGCAGTGATGGAACCTTCACCTTAATCACCATTGCCTTGTCAATTTTAATAGGCGGGCTCACGTTTACCGGCAGCTTGATCGCCTACGGCAAACTGAGTGAAACCATTGCTAGTGGCGCGGTACTGTTCCGCGGTCAGCAGATTGTCAATAGCCTGATCGTCGCCGCTATCGCGGGTGCTGCGTTTATGTTTGTGAACGAGCCAGGTAATCCGCAGTGGTTGTATCTAATCGTTGGATTGGCGCTGGTATTTGGTGTCATGGCCGTTATTCCAATTGGTGGTGCTGACATGCCAGTGGTCATTTCGCTATTGAATAGCTACTCCGGTTTAGCAGCCTGTGCCGCAGGTTTTGCGATAAACAACAATATTTTGATTGTGGCGGGCTCACTGGTAGGAGCCAGTGGCATCATCCTGACACGGATTATGTGTAAGGCGATGAACCGCTCTCTGGCGAATGTTTTGTTCTCCGGTTTTGGTTCTGTGAGTATTGACACAACTGAAGTGGAGGGTGAGGTTAAGCCAATTAGCGTGGAAGACGCGTATTATGTACTGGAAGCAGCCAGTAATGTTGCGATCATCCCCGGCTATGGTATGGCTGTGGCTCAAGCCCAGCACGTTGTTAAAGAGTTGCAGGAGCTTCTGGAAAGTAACGGTTGTGAAGTTAACTACGGCATTCACCCGGTGGCAGGGCGTATGCCGGGGCACATGAATGTGTTGTTGGCGGAGGCGGATGTTTCCTACGACCAGTTATTGGCAATGGATGAAATTAACCCGCGTATGGAAAATATCGACGTGTGCATCGTTATTGGTGCCAATGATGTCGTAAACCCGGCGGCGCGTGAAAGTGAATCCAGCCCCATTTACGGAATGCCGGTTATCAATGTTGACCAGGCACGCACGGTGTTTGTGTTGAAACGCTCCATGGCCTCGGGCTTTGCGGGCATTGAAAACCCACTGTTCTATAAAGACAACACGCGCATGTTGTTTGGAGATGCGAAAGAATCCATTGGCGGTCTTGTTCGCGAGTTTGAATAAAACTCCGATCCTGTCTATATCCGATCCTGTCTATATCCGATCCTGTCTATATCCGATCCTGTCTATATCCGATCCTGTCTATATCCGATCCTGTCTATATCCGATCCTGTCTATATCCGATCCTGTCTATATTCGATCCTGTCTATATCCGATCATGTCTATATCCGATCATGTCTATAAAAGCCGACGTGCGCCGACTGTATTGTTCCCGCAGTTATTGGGATCAGCCCTGTTTGAACTTCAGCTCTGTTTGAATTTCAATTATGTTTGAACTAAAGCCTATAACTTTCGCCGCTGTGCTCGCTTTATTGCTGGCCTGTGAGCCAGCACCAGCCCCTGACCCTGAAGCGGCTAAATTTGCAGAGTTGGAATCCAGCGCCGAGGCGTATCCGGGCCTGTTTGATTTTTATCGGCTCAAACATACCGGTGAGCTCTATATGGTATTGACACCTGAGCAGCTCGAACAGGACTTTTTGCATCTGGCGACTTTGCAAGATGGTATTGCCGCTGCAAATGCCATGCGCGGTCGCTATGCGGGCAAGCGAGTTATTCGGTTTGAGCGGGACTACGACAAACTCAAAGCGTTACAGATCAATACCCGCGCCTATTTTGACCCCGATAGTGCCCTGAGTTTAGCCGCCACAGCCAACCTGGTTCCCACCGTGCTGGCGGTAGCCACGATTACTGATGAGAACGAGCAGGGCGATGTGCTGGTGAAGGCCAATGCTGTTTTTCTCAGCGAAGCTCTGCAGCGTGGAGACCGGCAGCGCCTATCACTATCTGGGCAGATCAGCCGCTTTGCAGCAGCTACTTGAATTACAGGAACAGCTACATGCGCGCTCTGACGCAGATACAGCGACAGAGGCGCATGTGCTTACTCTATTACATCGAATAGAAACCGTTCTTGATATTGATTAAGAGACCTTTGCACGAAAGCCATTTCACCTGCATGCTGCGTTAAAATCGTACTCAATCGGTCATTTATACCCATAAACTCCCTCATTCCGTGCGTTTTTGCCTTGCCTGAAAGTGAAATCATCTTCCGTGCAAAGGTCTCATTAAGGCTATTGCTCCAAAATCAGGGTTTCTCCGATCTGTGCAGCGTTGATTTCATCCTCACAAAAAGGAAATCTTACCCACTCCTTATTTGAGTAAAGCCTGCTTTGATCTGCAAAGTGCGGGGAATCAGGGTCCGATGAGTTTGAGTGGGTGATAATGACATCGGCAACAGGACATTCACTTTCATCCCAGGTCACAGCCTGTACATACGAATTACCTGAGCCTGGGTTGATGTAGCCGCCGTCGCCAAGCCCAGCTCCAATAGCACCGAATACACCCATGCTGCCCATGCCGCCATGGATGGGTACGCGCTCTTCATTGCGTTCCAGGTACTGCACATCCCCCCAGGCGGCATCCAGCTCGACGTTGGCTTCACGCAGGCTTTGTATGGCCGAGCCCAGAGCATCTGTAACCAGGCTATGATTAGCAGTCACCGCAGTATCAATGCCAGAGGGCGTATTAACAGGGTCCGTCGGATCAAAATCAATCGCCCAAAATTCGTCGCTTGCTACAATATTCTGAAAACTGTTGCCCAGCTCGCCGCGAATATTCTTCCAGAACTCCGTAAATATCTGCGCACCCTGGCTATCCAGATTTACTTTGCGGTCCCATAGGGCCAGCACCGCGCAGCCCTCCAAAGCCATTGAGGCACTGGCGCTAATGTCGATAGCCGGCCCGCCAGGAGAGATTCCATCACAGATAGCCAAAACATCATCCAGGGTAATTTCCGCACCGTAAACCCGATTGGAATACATCAACTGCTTGAGCGAATCGAGGGTAAACCTGGGTGCGTCGTCAAAACCATCGGTACCTGCAAGTCGTTCGGCCACCATGATGTGATTGATGCGAGTGCGCAAAAATTGTTGCAGCCCCTCGTAACCCACAGGCCCCATAATGACAGGAAAACCTTCCAGCGGATTGTTGGGGTCACTGAGCCAATAGCTGTTATTGCTGTTGGCAACGTAGTGGGTGGTACGCAGTTGAGGTAATTTGCTGGCTCCGTAAACATTGCTGCCGGGAGGAGCTTCCGGATCATCTCCCCATTCACATTCCGAGCGAGAGCCGTTGAGTGTAATAATCACGTTAGAGGTTTCGCTGGCCAGTAAGGGTCCAATAATTCCGTCAACACAATCCTCCAATTGCTGTTCGGTTACAAAAGGAACCGTGGAGATCTCACCATAAAAAGCGTCACCGTGTCGGTCGGCTGCCAGGTCGTGGAAGACGGGGTTGCCGATGATATCCAATGCCTCTACATACTCGTCCATATTGGTGGCTTGAGCTTTGCTGATCCACAGTTCCAGGCCGCGTACCCCACTGGTCAGGTTGGCATCCCGGAAGGCTAATACAGAGCCAGTGAACATGGGCCAGCCGCCAAATACCGGCGATACGCTGTCCAGATTGACTACCGGGCCATAGTGGCTGGTATAGAAAGTGTGGCTGCGAGTCTCCAGGTTGCCATCCTCCAGCATAACCTGAATTTCAATCACTTTCTCTTCAATGTCACGCCATTCACCGTCGTAGTCATATTGCAGTGGGTTCTCCGGATTGAGGATGAGTTCATAGAGACTGAAGCGGTTCGCCAAAGAGACCGTGTGTGTCCAGGCCAGGTCTTTGTTAAAGCCGATTCCAATGAAAGGGTAGCCAGTCAGACTCGCGCCAGCGGCATCATATTCTCCGGGTATAGTGAGATGGGCCTGGTACCAACTGCCGGCGCCGGTCCATGGTTGGTGTGGATTTCCCAGTAACATGCCGCTGCCGTCCTGGGTCGCGTCTCGCCCCAGCGCAATGGCGTTGCTGCCGCGCTCCATGGGTCGAATTTCGCTTGCCATTTGGCGCAGTGCCGGGCCAACATCATCCAGATTGGTCGGCCTGGCCTTGGCCGCAGCGCCTGATGCCAGCGCATCGGGGCCGGTTGTGCCGAGAATGGCGCGTCGAAATGTGCCATTGTTGGAGCTGCCACGCAACGATTCGCGGCTTTGGTAGAGCACCAAATCTATTTCGTCGATGGGCATAACCCAACTGGCACTGCGGCAGCCTTGATCGCCAGCAGGCAAATTATCAACTCCGGTTTCTTCCAGATAGCGGTTCATGCCCGCCGCCATTCCCCGTGATAGCTCCTGCGCGTAGTCCGGGAGATTGTTGAAAAAGTTCTGCCGAAACTCCTCCTTGCTGCCAGTGATATAGCGCACCAAAAAATCTGAATCGGTGCTGCCTTTCTGTTCTCCCATAAGTTCCGCCGAACGACCCGCGGCAAATACTATTTCACGCATGGTGACGCAGAAGTTATCCTGGGCATAGGCGTAGCCGTAGCCGTAACCCAGCCCCACCCAATCATTCGCTTTGATATGTGGGATACCGTATTCGGTGCGGCGTATTTCAGCGCGGTAGCTGGGTAACAGCTCAGGAGCCGGGGTGGGAGAGGGGGAGCTTACTCCTGCTCCGCTGTCCGAATCCGAACAGGCATTCAGGAGCAAAACGGAGACAGCGACGAAAAGCGGATATTTAATTGATTGATTCATTGTCTGGCGACCACCCTATGGGATATTGGCAAGATACTAGCACCTGTAAGGAGTAAAGAGTAAAGGGCCAGGGGTAAAAAAAGGTAAAGGGCCAAGGGCCAAGGGTTAAGGGTTAAGGGCAAACGGTTAAGGACAACGCCAAGCACGATCATTTAAGCAGTCGCACCTACACGAATCCACCGCGTATCCCTGGCTGCTGGAGATTGCGACTGCTGGAGAGTGGGATTGCTGGAGAGTGGGATTGCTGGAGAGTGCGATTGCTGGAGAGTGCGATTGCTGGAGAGTGCGATTGCTGGAGAGTGGGATTGCTGGAGATTGCGATTGCTGGAGATTGCGATTGCTGGAGAGTGCGATTGCTGGAGAGTGGGATTGCTGGAGAGTGCAACGGCTAGCCGGTTTGGATTGAAGCACTTTACTGATAGGCTGTACACAACCCGCGCTGCTTTATTCAGCGAACAAATTCAGCGAACAAAAAATGGATCGATACTATGACTGTACAACAACATAAACGTGCCTGCCATTTGTGTGAAGCTATCTGTGGCCTGGATATTCAGGTTGAAGACGGAGTGGTTACCTCGATAAAGGGCGACAAGGACGACCCGCTGGGCCGCGGCCATATTTGTCCGAAAGCCGTTGCGCTTAAAGACCTGCATGAAGACCCAGACCGCTTGCGTTTTCCTGTGCGGCGCGAAGATGATAAGTGGGTGGAAATAAGCTGGGAGGAAGCCTTTGAGACAGTTGCCAGTGAACTATTGGCTTGCCGCCAGCAGTACGGTGCTGATGCCATGGCCGTCTATGCGGGTAACCCTTCAGTTCACAATTACGGGATGTTGACACATGCGCAGCAGACTTTTGGCTATTTAAAGACACACAACCGTTTTTCAGCAACCTCGGTTGACCAGCTACCGCATCACCTGGTGGGATTATGGATGTACGGACACCAGTTCCTGATACCTATCCCCGATATCGACCAGACCAACTTCTTCCTTATGCTGGGTGCCAATCCGCTCGCTTCTAACGGCAGCCTGATGACGGTCCCGGATGTGAAAAAGCGAATCAGAACGATGCAGGCCCGCGGCGGAAAGCTGGTAGTGCTGGATCCGCGTAAAACTGAAACTGCGGCAGTGGCCGACGAGCATCTATTTGTGAGACCCGGCACCGATGCCTTGTTTTTGCTGTCAGTGCTGCACACGCTATTGGCTGAGCAATTGGCAAAGCCGGGCCGGCTGCAAGAGTTCTTGACGAATTGGGACGCAGTAGAGGACATGGTTGACAGATACTCGGCAGAGAGCACCGCAGCCATGACTGGTATTGATGCAGCAACGACCCGGCGCCTGTCCAGAGAATTTGCCGCTGCCGACGGGGCGGTGTGTTATGGGCGAATGGGTGTGTCCACGCAAGAGTTTGGCACCATCTGCCAGTGGCTAATCCAGTTGATAAATATTGCCACTGGAAACCTCGACAGGGTGGGCGGTAGCCTGTTTACTCGTGCTGCCTTGGACCAGGTTGCAGGTCCTCTGGGCGGCCCCGGCCATTTTGCCGCGTTTCGGTCCAGGGTCAGGGGGCTGCCAGAGTTTAATGGTGAATTGCCAGCGGCGGCTTTAGCCGAAGAAATATTGACGCCAGGGGAGGGGCAGGTGCGCAGTCTGGTCACGCTGGCTGGCAACCCGGTATTGTCCACTGCGAATGGTCGTCAACTCGATAAAGCGCTGGAGCAGCTCGATTTCATGGCCAGTGTTGATTTTTATATTAACGAGACCACGCGCCACGCTAATATTATTTTGCCTCCCACCTCACCGCTGGAGCACGATCATTTCGACATCTCCTTCCACACTCTGGCTGTGCGCAACACAGTCCGCTATAACCAGCCTGTATTTGATAAGCCAGAGGGAACATTGCACGACTGGGAGATTTTTGTTGGCTTGGGTAAAGTTGTCGCGGAGAAATTGGGGCAAGAGGCCAGACCGGCAAGTCCGCCCCATGAGCTTATTGACTATGCGTTGAAGGCAGGCCCATACGGCGAAGAGAAGAATATGTCTATTGATACGTTGAAGGCGAGCCCCAGCGGTATTGATCTCGGCCCATTGGCGCCTTCTTGTCCCCAGCGTATTCAGAGGCCAGACAACATGATCAATTGTGCCCCGCAATTATTGCTGGATGATATGCAACGGTTACAAGACTGGGTGCTCCAGGGTCACGAGAGCCTGCGCCTGATTGGGCGACGTCATGTACGCAGTAATAATTCCTGGTTGCACAATAGCCATCGGCTGGTCAAAGGCAAACCTCGCTGCCAATTGTGGATTCACCCGCTTGATGTGCAGTCCCTGAATTTTAAAAACGGCGAGTTCGCACACCTTGAGTCCCGCGTGGGTCGGGTCGAAGTCGAGCTCCTGGTCACCGAGGACATCATGCCCGGTACAGTAAGCCTGCCACACGGCTGGGGGCATGATCGCAGCGGCGTACAAATGCGGGTAGCGCAAGCGCACGCGGGTGTGAGTGTCAATGATGTGACAGATGAAACCTTGCTGGACCAGCTTTCGGGGAATACTGCGGTCAATGGTGTGCCGGTCACTTTGTCGGCACTTTAGAGCGGTTTGCGGTAGTGTTTCTCAGGCTGGAGCCTGTCGGATTTAGGTGCGCGCTACGGTTACTGTTTTTGCTGCTGGCACTTTCGTTTAGGGGCTCACTCATTGGCAACTTCCTTTGGCTCAACCTTTGGCTCAACCTTTGGCTCAACCATGCGCCCGAAGAATACGCCCACTTCGAATAGCATCCACATGGGAACCGCCAGTAGCGACTGGGAGATAACGTCGGGGGGTGTTAGCAGCATACCCAATACAAAGCAGCCGACTACAATATAGGCGCGTTTTCCCGCCAGGTCGTCTGCGGAAGTAATGCCTGTGCGAATCATAATGACCGCCGCGATGGGAATCTCAAACGCGAGGCCAAAGGCAAAAAACAGTTTGAGTACGAAATCCAGATAGCGATTAATGTCGGTCATGATGGTGACATCAGCCGGGCCGATACTGGTGAAGAACCCAAACACCAGTGGAAAGACCACATAGTAGGCAAAAGCGGTGCCGGCGTAAAACAGCAGCACACTCGATACCAGAAGCGGGATAGCCAGCCGTTTCTCCTTGCGGTACATGCCGGGCGCTATAAAGCTCCAGAGCTGAAACAAGATGTAGGGAACGGCTGCGAAGACAGCGGCGACCATGGTTAACTTGAATGGCGTTAAAAATGGAGAGGCAACCTCGGTGGCAATCATGGTTGCATCAGCGGGCAATATATCGCGCAGCGGCCTGGAGACGTAAGCGTAAATATCGTTGGCAAAATAGAACAAGCCACAGAAGATGACCAACACCGCCAGAATGCTGCGCAGCAATCTGTCGCGCAGCTCTGTGAGATGGGCCACCAGCGGTTGCGGCTGGTCGTCTATGTCGTTGTCATCGCTCATGGGTTGGTTTTTGTGCCGCCGGGTTTGGAGTCGCCGGGTTTGGAGTCGCCGGGTTTGGAGTCGCCGGGTTTGGAGTCGTTAGCGCTGGCCTTGTTTTCAGTTGCGCTGGCTTTGCTTTCAGTAATGCCACTAATGTCATAGGGCGTATCGGTCGGCAGGGCTGACTTTAGGTCGTCTTCCACGGCCTTCAGACTTTGCATAACGGCGTCGTTGTGAATGTCTCGTTTTATTTCGTCTGCATTGATTTCGCGCTCGATTTCCATGCGAAGGCTATTAAAACTGCGGCGCAACCTGCCCAGCCACAAGCTCAGTGTTCGAATTGCGCCCGGCAGGCGCTCTGGTCCAAGCACCAAAAGACCGATTATGCTGACCAGTAGTAGTTCGGCAAAGCCGATATCAAACATGGTTCGCCGCTATTTTTCTGATTGTCTGCCGGCCTACCTTGATTCGGCTTTGTTGGAGTCTGCGGAGGGGTCGGCGTCTGCGGAGGGCGCGCCCTCTTCCTCGCTCTTTTCAGTTTCGTTGGCCCCGGTATCCTTGTGCGCAGACTCACTGGACATCGTATTGCGAAAGCCCTTGATAGCCGCACCGAGGTCGCTGCCAAGGGTGCGCAATCTTTTCGTGCCAAATAGCATGACCACGATTGCCAAAATAATAAGTAACTGCCAAATGCTTATACCGCCAGCCATCGTTATGCCTCCAGGTTAAAACTGTTTTCTTCGAGATGCCTTTTCTTCCAGGCCAGATAGCCCCAGGCGACGCTGGAGTTCTTCAAGTACTTCAGCGTTATCAATATCCAAATGCGCAAGCATGACCAGGCAGTGGAACCAGAGGTCAGCGGTTTCGCTAATGACCGCTGAGCGGCCGCTCGCATCGCCGCAATCTTTGGCAGCCAGGATGACCTCTGTGGTCTCCTCGCCAATTTTTTCCAGGATTTTGTTCAAACCCCTGGCGTACAGCCCCGCAACATAAGATTCATCGGGGTTACCGTCTCTGCGTTCAGACAAGACCTTATTCAGTTCCCGCAAAATGTCACTCATTGTCTGGCCGCCCATTCCGGGCCGAGCTATACATGTCCGCAGGCTCGCGCTGGATATCTTCAGTCACAACCCAGTTGTTGCTCTCCAGCCTTCTGTAGAAACAGTGTTTGCGACCCGTGTGGCAGGCAATGCCACCTTGCTGGTCTACTTTAAGAAGAATCGTGTCGCCATCGCAATCCAGACACAGTTCTTTCAGTGTCTGGGTATTGCCTGATTCCTCGCCTTTGCGCCAGAGGCACTCGCGTGAGCGCGACCAGTAAATTGCGCGCCCCTCGCGCACGCTCAGTGCCAAAGATTCGCGATTCATCCAGGCCATCATCAATACTTCGCCACTGTGAAAGTCTTGGGCAATGGCTGGCACCAGCTCGTCGTCGCCGAAACTGACTTCCTCAATAAATGATTGATCGTCCATAGCTGTTCCTGTTTCAGCCCGACATTATCGCACAGGGCTAGCGGATTCACAGCCAGCTCAGCGCTGGTTGCGGGGCCACAATAAGTAGCTGCCAATACCGATCAGGGCCCAGCTAAACAATGGCCATTGGGCCAGGATGCTCACACCCTGTGGGTAGGCCGTGGCAGCAGCGCCGCCAAACAGAAGCACGGCTACCACCATGCGCTTGCGCTGATTATCTTCCCGACTGACTCGCGCTTGCAACTGTTCGAGTTCCTGTCGGTGAAAACGAGTCTGTGATTCCAGCTCTTTGGTTTGCTGCAAACTGTCGAACACGGCTTCTGGTAGCTGCGGAAGTTGTTCTAGCCAGGAGGGGGCATGGTGCCACAGGCGATCAATCACCCCCTGAGGTGAATAGCGCTGTTGTACCCAGTTCTCCAAAAAAGGCTGAGCTGTAGTCCACAGGTCTAACTGTGGATAGAGCTGCCGACCGAGCCCTTCAATATTCAGCAGAGTTTTTTGCAGCAACACCAGGGAGGGTTGAACTTCCATGTTAAAGCGGCGCGCAGTCTGAAACAGATAGATCAGCAGTTGACCGAAGGAAATCTCGGATATTGGTTTTTCGAACACAGGTTCACAGACCGCACGCATGGCCGACTCAAATTCATGCACTTTGGTGCCAGGCGGTACCCAGCCGCACTTAACGTGTAACTGGGCGCACTCTCTATAGTCTCTCTGGAAGATTGCGAGCAGATTGCGAGCCAGATAGTACTGATCAAAGTCGCTGAGTGAGCCGATAATGGCGCAGTCGATAGCAATATAAGTTGGGTCATCGGGGTCCGAGGCATCGATGAAAATATTGCCTGGGTGCATATCCGCGTGAAAGAAACTGTCTTTAAAAACCTGGGTGAAAAATATCTCTACACCGCGTTCGGCAAGCAACTTCAGGTCGGTACCGCGAGCTTCGAGATCGGCGATATTGGTTACAGGAATGCCATCAATGCGCTCCATTACGAATACATTGCGGCGGGTATAGTCCCAATACACTTCCGGCACGTAGACCAGCCCCTGTTCTGCGCAATTGCGCTTTAACTGGGAGGTGTTGGATGCTTCGCGCTGTAGGTCCAGCTCGTCGAGAATGGTGGTCTGGTAGTCAGATACGACCTCAACAGGACGCAGCCGATAGCCGTCTGGCAGGTATTTCTGAATCAGTCGCGCCAGCGTGAAAAGCAGCGCCATATCCTGCCGGATAACCTTTTCAATACCAGGGCGAACCACCTTTACAACAACCTTCTTGTCATTTTTCAGCGTTGCGCAGTGCACTTGCGCTACCGATGCAGAGGCCAGGGGGTTGCTTTCAAATTCCGCAAACAAATCGCCAACAGGCGCGCCAAGCGCTGTCTCAATCAGATTAATTGCGGCGGCTTCAGAAAAGGGGGGTACGTCATCTTGCAGCTTGGCAAGTTCATCAGCTATATCCCTGGGCAAAAGGTCGCGACGAGTAGAGAGCATCTGGCCAAATTTGGTAAACACGGGGCCCAGCTTCTCCAGCGCTTTGCGCAAGCGCTCGCCGTCGCTAAGCGTATTCGGCGGGAATAGTCGCCAGGGGCCCAATTTCAAAATCAGGCGCAAAGCCCAGTGCAATTTTCCCGATTCAGCATGGTTTACTCGAACCAGCTTGTCGAGCCGATAGCGGCTTACGACCAACACTATCCTGAGTAGGCGTGCGAGGCGGTTCACAGCGACTCATCCTGGGTATTGGCGATCACCTGAGCCAGTTTTTTTGCCCTGGCCTGCAAGCGCTCAACCCGTAAATTCAAGGCGTTGATGTCTTGATAAAAATCTTCGACCTCCTGTCGCGGCGGAGTCAATCGGGCCTCCTCGGTGATGAACTCTTCAAGCTGGCGGCCAATACTGCCTGCTGCCTGTTTGCTCCAGCCGAACAGCCCGCGGAACCCTTGCGCCAGTTGATGTCCAACAACATCGCCAAAGGCGTCCACCAGAGGCGCTTCCCAATCCATGTTGGTCTGCCTGAGTATCGCTTGCAGTTCGAGCAGCGGCCCGCTGTCACCGTGTAGCTCCAGCCTGCCATTGATGAGCGCCGCTGCCGGGTCCTGGCTGCTCGCCAATTCTGCAAAATCTTGTGCTGTACCCTTAATGGCGCTGGTCACTGCGCCGTCCCATAAACTGGTTAGCCGCACGCTTTGAGTTTGCGGCAGCAAAAAAAGCTCCAGTTCGGGTTTGCTGCAACTGAGTTGAAAAACAGCGCCCTGCAATTTTCCCAACTCTTGCCGGGCGCTCGGGTCCAGCGCCAGTGCCCGGTTAACGGCCGCTTCAAGGCCCGCCACCGCCGCCGTCTGAATTGTTGCGTCGACCATGGCCGGTTCAGGCCTTGGTGCCCTTGTGCAGAGCGACAATGCCGCCCGTCAGGTTGCAGTACTCGCAGCGCGCAAAGCCTGCTTGTTCCATCATCTCTTTCAGGCTTTCCTGATCGGGGTGCATACGAATGGATTCAGCCAGGTATTGATAGCTCTCGCTGTCGCCTGCGACAAGCCTGCCCAGCTTTGGGAGTACATTAAAAGAATAGGTGTCGTATGCGCGGCTCAACAGTTGGCTCTCTGGCCTGGAAAATTCAAGGATCAGTAATCTGCCGCCAGGCTTTAAGACTCGCAGCATGGATTGCAAGGCATTTTCCTTGCAGGTTACATTGCGCAGACCGAATGCGATGGTAATGATATCGAAGTAATCGTCAGCAAAGGGCAGCGTTTCTGCGTCGGCTTGCGCGTAAACCAGGTTGCCGTGATAGCCCTGGTCGAGGAGCTTGTTGCGGCCAACTTTCAGCATCGACTCGTTAATGTCTGCCAGCACCACTTGGCCCTCAAGGCCGACCAGTGTGGAAAATTTGGCGGCCAGGTCGCCGGTGCCGCCCGCGATATCCAGCACCCGTTGGCCGCTGCGCACACCACTGGCTTCGATTGTGAAACGTTTCCACAAGCGGTGGATGCCGCCGGACATTAAGTCGTTCATAAGGTCGTAACGCTCGGCGACCGAATGGAATACATTGGCAACCAGGCCGACCTTGCGTTCCGGTTCGACTTTCCTGTAGCCGAAATGGGTTGTATTCCCATCGTTCATAGCATCACCCATATTGGCAACCCTCTACCTGTTCGAGCCCTATTGTAGCGCTTACAGATCAACTCGCAGCACCTGAACTTCAGGGTCGCGGCTGGCCCCGGCCTGGTGCAGCGTATCCAGATAGTGGTTCCAGTATTTTTGTTGATTAATGCAAACATCGTAGAGATAGTCCCAGCTATAAAGCCCAGTGTCGTGACCGTCGTCGAAAACCAACTGTAGCGCATAGTGACCTACGGGTTTAATGGCATTTATAGCGACATTCTGCTTGCCAACTTGCAAGACCTCCTGGCCTTTGCCGTGCCCGCGAACTTCAGCGGAAGGGGAGCACACGCGCAATAGTTCGCAGCTCAGTAAATAGCTTTCGCCAGTGTCGTAACTGAGCTCCAGTTGTTTGGAATGGCGATGCAAATTAATGGCAGAGGGAGTTTTCATAAGTTCTACAAAATAAACCGGGATAAATCTTCATTCCGGCTGAGGTCGCCAAGTTGCTGATCGACGTATTGTTCGTCAATTGTCAGCGCGTCTTCTTTCAAGCTATTGTCTGTGGCGCCGAAGGAAGCATCCTCCAGCAACCGCTCTATTACCGTGTGCAAGCGCCTCGCGCCAATATTCTCGGTGTTTTCGTTGACCTGCCAGGCAGTCTCTGCGATGCGGCGAATACCGTCCTCGGCAAATTCGAGCACTAGCCCCTCGGTGGCAAGCAAGGCCTTGTACTGCTCGGTGAGCGAGGCATTAGGTTCAACAAGAATACGCTGAAAATCTTCCGGGCCAAGTGCGGTGAGCTCAACCCGAATAGGCAGGCGACCCTGTAATTCAGGGATCAGGTCTGACGGCCTGGAGAGGTGAAATGCGCCAGATGCCACAAACAGGATGTGGTCGGTTTTAACCATGCCGTGTTTGGTGCTGACCGTGCAGCCCTCTATAAGCGGTAACAAGTCTCGCTGCACACCCTCACGCGATACGTCTGCCCCGGCCCCTTCACTGCGCCTGGCGACCTTGTCAATCTCGTCGATAAAGACGATGCCCGTTTGCTCGGCGTTTTGCAGTGCCCTGTGCTTGATTTCGTCCTCATCAACCAGCTTGGCAGCCTCTTCGTCGCGCAATTTATCGAATGCCTGTTTAACTGACAATTTGTGAGTTTTGGTTTGTTGCCCCGCTAAACTGGAAAACATGCCTTGCAACTGGTTGGTCATCTCCTCCATGCCGGGTGGCGCCATAATCTCAACGCCAATGCTGGTATTGCTGAACTCTATTTCAATCTCGCGGTCGTCAAGGTCACCCTCACGCAGTTTTTTGCGTAACAACTGCCGGGTGTTGCTGGAATCGCCGCTGTCGTCAGCGCCGCGGGCAGGTGTCAGCAGAACATCCAGAATGCGGTCTTCCGCTGCTTCCTCGGCGCGAAATTTCATTTTCTCCATTTCTTGTTCGCGCAGCAGAGTGACCGAGGCGTCAACCAGGTCGCGCACAATGGATTCAACATCGCGCCCGACGTAGCCGACCTCAGTGAATTTTGTCGCCTCAACCTTTATAAACGGCGCGTTGGCCAGCTTTGCCAGGCGTCTGGCAATTTCAGTTTTACCCACCCCCGTGGGGCCAATCATCAAAATATTTTTTGGTGTAATTTCTGCGCGCAACTCTTCATTGAGCTGCATGCGGCGCCAGCGATTGCGCAGCGCGATGGCGACAGCGCGTTTTGCTTTGTCCTGGCCGATGATATGTTTGTCCAGTTCATGGACGATTTCTCTGGGTGTCATATTTGACATTCTAGTTTCCGTTGCAGTCCAGTTCTTCAATCGTGCGATTGTGATTTGTGTAAATGCAGATATCGGCGGCGATGCCCAGGCCCCTCTCGACAATTTCCACCGCGTTCAACGAGGTGTTGTCCAGCAGAGCGCGGGCCGCAGATTGCGCGAACGGGCCGCCAGAGCCAATGGCGATCAAGTTATCCTCGGGTTCTATGACATCGCCGTTGCCGGTAATAATAAGAGAAGTTTCCCTGTCGGCTACAGCCAGCAGTGCCTCCAGTTGGCGCAGTGCGCGCTCTGTACGCCAGGCCTTGGCAAGCTCTACAGCGGCGCGTACCAATTGCCCCTGATATTTTTCGAGCTGCGCTTCAAACAGTTCAAATAGCGTGAACGCGTCTGCGGTGCCGCCAGCAAAGCCCGCTATAACCTGATCGCTATGGAGGCGGCGTACCTTGCGGGCATTACCCTTCATGACGGTATTGCCTATGGAGACCTGACCATCGCCGCCAATGACCACTTTGCCTTCCCTGCGCACAGATAAAATTGTAGTGCCTCTATATTGCTCCAATTCAGTCTCCATTGCCCATTTGGGCCTGTTCACCTCAAGTCGGGCTCTAATTCAGCCCTGAGCCGGTTTGGGTCATCATCAGCCCTGAGCCGGTTTGGGTCATTATCAGCCCTGAGCCGGTTTGGGTCATCATCAGCCCTGAGCCGGTTTGGGTCATCATCAGCCCTGAGCCGGTTTGGGTCATCATCAGCCCTGAGCCGGTTTTTTTAGCAACAGGGTGTCGATACCCTGTTGGGCTGTCAGGCTTCTGGCCTTGGCCAGCTTTGACCGCGATTGAAATGGCCCTATAAAGACTCTGTGCCAGACACCGCTGGCACTACTGGTTTGCTCGACTTTGGCATCAAGGTCCAGTAATAGCAGCTCTGCCCGGCGCCGGTCGGCATCGTCTGGCTGCCTGAAAGAGCCCGCCTGTAGCAAGTACTGACTCATTTCCCTGTTGATGCGAGCCTCAGCTATGTCTTTGCTGTCCACGTCAACGTCCAGATTCTGCTTCGATAGCAGGGTGTAAAAATCGAACCGTGGTTTAGGTATGTCTGCACGGCCGATAGTGGCTCCGGCGACTTTGTCTACCGCCTCGTCTACCGCCTCACCCACTTCGGGCTGTAGGCTTGCCAGCCAAACCAGACCAGAAATAAATACGCCGCACAAAAGCCCGGTAAAAAACCAGCTCAACGGGGAAGATGGCCCACCATCACCGCCGGACGCAGCGGCGTGAATGCGCTTGCTGGCGCCCTTCTTGCGCGGTTTTTTTGTTGCAAAATCCTGTGCCATCGCTACATGCTCTCAGGTGCGTTGACACCGAGCAAGCTCAACCCGTTGTAAATGACCTGCTGTACCGCTGAGGACAGGGCCAGACGTGCATTGCGCAAATTGGCATCGTCCACCAACATCTTGTGGGCGTTGTACCAGGTGTGGAATGCCGCCGACAACTCTCTCAGATAGGTTGCCACAGTGTGTGGCTCGAAGCGCTGTGCCGCCAGTGCCACCAGGTCTGGAAATTGAGCCAGCTTTTTCATTATGGTTTGCTCCTGGTCTTCGACCAGTAAGCCCAGTTGCGCCAGTCCGTCCTGTTTGCTCCAGGGTAGACTGTTATCGGAAAGTTTGCGGAATACGCTGCTGGCGCGCGCATGAGCATACTGAATATAGTACACCGGATTGTCGTTGCTCCGCGACAATGCCAGGTCTATGTCAAAAGTCAGTTGAGAGCCTGGTGCTCGCGCCGCAAGAAAATAGCGTGTGGCGTCCCGCCCAACTTCATTGATCAAATCTCGAAGAGTGACATAATCACCCGTGCGCTTGGAAATTTTCACCTCTTCGCCGCCGCGCAGAACCATCACCATCTGGTGCAGGACGTAGTCGGGCCAGCCTTCAGGGATGCCGACATTCAGCGCCTGTAAGCCGGCCCGCACTCGGGCAATCGTGCCGTGGTGGTCCCCACCCTGCTCATTAATCACGCGGCTGAAGCCGCGCTGCCATTTGTTGTGGTGGTAGGCTACATCGGGCAGAAAATAGGTATAACCACCACCACTTTTGCGCATTACGCGGTCTTTGTCGTCCCCAAAATCGGTGGTTCGCAGCCAGAGAGCGCCTTCCTGCTCGTAGGTATGACCCTGCTCAACCAGTTTGGCGACAGTGGCTTCCACCGCACCGGAGTCGTAGAGCGAAGACTCTAAAAAGAACCTGTCGAAGCCGACGGCAAAAGCCTGCAGGTCAAGGTCTTGCTCGCGTCTCAGGTAGGCCACCGCAAAATCTCGAATAGCGTCCAGATTGTCTGCCTCACCAGCGCCAGTGACGTGCTTGTCGCTGGCATCAATGGCCCTGCCTGCCATATACGCACTCGCGACATCGGCAATATACTCGCCGCGGTAGCCGTCCTCGGGCCAGGAGTCGTGCTCGGGGCCAAGGCCGCGACAGCGAGCCTGTACGGACAGTGCAAGTTTGTCTATCTGCTGACCGGCGTCGTTGTAATAAAATTCTCTGGTGACCTCCCAGCCGGTTGCTTCCAGCAGACGTGCGATGCAATCACCCACTGCCGCACCTCTGCCATGGCCTACATGCAGAGGCCCGGTTGGGTTGGCCGAGACAAACTCCACTTGTATTGCCTGTCCAGCGCCGTCGTTATTACAACCAAAGTGCTCTGCCTGATCGAGCACTGTTGAGACAATGCCCTGGAGCCTGGCCTGCCCGAGAAAGAAATTGATAAATCCCGGCCCGGCAATCTCGGTTTTTTGCAGTTGTTCAGAGGTGGGGAGGTTGTCGCAAAGCAACTGCGCCAAATCTCGCGGCTTCATGCCGGCTTGCCTGGCAAGGGTCAGGGCGATGTTGCTGGCAAGGTCTCCATGGGATGGGTCGCGGGTGCGCTCAACCTGAATACTTGCCGGAAGAGCAACATCCAGTACACCCTGATTGCGCAGGGCGAGCAGGGAGTCGCTGAGCAGTTTTGAGAGATGTTCCTTCATTGGTATGAAAACCGACCATATATGCGCAGGGCGAGCAGGGAGTCGCTGAGCAGTTTTGAGAGATGTTCCTTCATTGGTATGAAAACCGACCATATATAGCGACCGCACATTATCCCTGTATCGCCTGACAAAGGCTATACATGCGCGGGGTTACATCATGTCTTGTGGGTCCACGTCAACTGACCAGCGAACACGTCGGGACGTATCCAGTACCTGTGCCTGCAATACCAACCTGGCTGCGCTGCGCTGGGCACTGCGGCGGCTTTTTGCGACCAGTAACAGTTGGGCGCGATATCTGTTCCTGAGGCGCTGAACCGGCGCCGGCAGAGGGCCGATACAGTGTACGTCGAGTTGCAGGTTGAATTGAGCGTCCTCCTCGCAGACTCCGCGCAGCCTGGCGAGAAACTGCTCGGGCAGGTGGGGTGTTCCTGCTTCCGCTCTTACCAGTACCAAATGGCCGTAGGGTGGCATGCCTGCGGCTTGACGGTGCTGGCACAATGCGCGGGCGAAGCCGCCATAGCCCTGCTCCAGCAGAGTGCCCAGCGCGGGGTGATCTGGATAGTGGGTTTGCAGTAATACCCGCCCTGGCTTCTCGGCGCGTCCGGCCCGCCCGGCAACCTGGGTCAGCAGTTGTCCCATTCTTTCCGGCCCGCGGAAATCCCCGCTGAACAGGCCCGTGTCTGCGTCGATCAGCCCGACCAGGGTCACGTTTGGGAAATGGTGGCCTTTGCTCAACATCTGCGTACCGATCAATATGCAGGGATCACCCGCACTAACGGCCATGAATATCTTCTCCATAGCCCCAACCCGCGACATCGAGTCGCGGTCTACCCGGTAAAGGGGTGTATCAGGAAACAGTTTTTGCAAGGTGCTTTCCACTTGTTCGGTACCAACACCGGAAATTCCCAATTGGCCGCTCTGGCATTGCGGGCAGCGAGACATCGCTGGCGTGGCCCATCCACAGTGATGGCAGCGCAGTTGCGAGAGCCGCTTGTGCAGCGTGAGTCGGGCATCGCAGTTGCGGCAACTGGCGATGAAGCCACAGTCGTGACACTGTAAAGTCGGTGCGTAACCGCGCCGATTGAGAAACAACAAAACCTGATTGCGTGCCTCAATCTCTAGCTGGACTTGTGCGGCCAGGGTGTCTGAAATGCCGCCTTGCAGTCGCTGACGGCGAATATCCAATACTTCAAAGCCGGGTAGCTCGGCCCGGCTTGCCCGTTGCTTCAAAGCCAGGTGCCGGTATCTTCCTGCCACAGCGTTGGAGAGACTTTCAAGGCTGGGTGTTGCGCTGCCCAGCAGTACCGGAACCTTGTCTATTTGGCCACGCTTAACCGCGATGTCCCTGGCGGAATAGCGAAACCCGTCCTGCTGCTTGAAGGAGGGGTCGTGTTCTTCATCAACGATAATAATGCCGGGGTTTGCGAGACAACTAAAAGCGGCTGAGCGGGTGCCCAGGACAATGTGGGCCAGGCCACAGCGAGCTTCGTCCCAGGCTCGCTGTCGCGCTGTGTTTGTCAGTCCGGAGTGCAGCACAACGATGTTGGCCTCAAAGCGCCGTTGAAAGCGTTGTAAGGTTTGCGGTGTCAGGCCGATTTCCGGGACCAGAACCAGGGCTTGCTCGCCGCGAGCCAGCACCTCACTGATCAGTCTCAGGTATACCTCGGTTTTGCCACTGCCAGTGACGCCCTCCAGCAACGAGCAGTGGAACTTGCCAAGGTCGCCCGAGACTGCGTCAACGGCTGCGTGTTGCTCCGGATTTAGTGCCAGATTCAGGCCCGGTTTGGTGGCGGCAAGCCTGGGTGTGACGGGTTGCTTAAGCGATTCGATCAAGCCTTTTTCGAGGAGCTGCTTTAGCACTGTAGCCGAAATACCCTGGGCCTTGAGGCCCGCGTGGCTGACACGGCTGTTATCTTGTAGTGCCGCAATAACCTGCGCTTGCCGCCGCGCCTGTTTGAGTGCTCCCCGCGGCAGGCCCATGCCCGCGCTGGTCAATTGCCAACAGGCCTCGCCGGGTGGTTGGTAGAGCTTGCCCTCGCGTAAGGGGGGCGGCAAAGCGATGCTCAAAACCTCTCCAGGGGGGTGCTTGTAGTAATGGGTGGCCCATTGGCACAACTGCATCAAGGGCCTGTTTATGAGTGGTTGCGAGTCTAATATCTTGCTGGCTACGCGCAGTTTGTCGCTGGCCAGTTCAGACTCCTGAACCTGTTCCACCAGAATGCCGATGCTGCTGCGGTGCCCGAATGGCACTTTAATCCGAATGCCAGGCGAGAGCTGCGCCAGGTCCTCTGAATTCCAGCCATCCGGCGGTAAGTAATCGAATAGTGAACGCAGCGGGCCGGGAATGGCGAGACGGAGTATCGGCATGGCGGCAAGTGTAGCAACAAGTGTAGCAATATAGTGGACTCAATCCTGCCAGATATCCCCATCTTTAGACTTGAAAGAGGGATTCAAGGGCCTTAAAGCGATGGCGTTACCCTATCCCAACCAAACAAACCGGTAACTTAACCATTGTCGCTTTGAGTTGCTTGCGGCCCAGCTTCTTGGTCAACTGTGCATGGTTTCTGTCATCCACTGCGTGGAGATGAAAACTAGTCTTACCCAAATCAATACCGACTACCTTGATGACTCGCTTTTCAGTACGCTTCTTCATGGCCTGTCTCACTCTGTCTAATTGGATGGAATATCCATTCTGGCGCATTGACGCCGTTTTAGGGAGTGGGGCGGACCATTCCATTATTTTATATTGAGACCTTTGCACGGAAGATGGTTTCACTTTCAGGCAAGGCAAAAGCGCACGGAATGAGGGAGTTTATGGGTATAAATGACCGATTGAGTACGATTTTACCAACAGTAGGCGCTTTTAGGCGACGCAGCATGCAGGTGAAATGGCTTTCGTGCAAAGGTCTCATATTGGAAAAGACTGACTGTGCGACAAGATGCGAGTTACTGCTATACTGGCAACTGGCAACCTGCAAGATGAACATACCGCTTGAATATGACGCGCGTACAGACAGCGCGAACCGCGTACCTGACGCGCAACTCACAATCAGACGAAGGCGAGAAGAAGGCGAGAACGAGAAGATGAATACTCCTGCTAATACCCGTCAAATCAGGCACACCAGCCCCCCCCCCCCCGAATTTCCAGGGATCGGTTATGGGCTGGGGAAACCGTGATGTCTACCTTAAAATCCTATCCGTCGCTGGTTCATTTTTTGGGGGCGGGCTTCGTGGCCAGGGTGCGGTTTTGTGCGGTGGCGTTGCTTGCTTTGCTGTGGGTGGCGCAACCGGCTAATGCTCAGGACCTGAGCGGCACCACAACGCCCCTTCCGGTCACGCCGGGGGGTGATGCGGTGGTGGTCTTTCCCGATTTGGTGGTGAGCGATGCAGATGCAAACCCTGTAGTCATGAGAGTAAGAGTCGAGAACCCGGATGACTTGAATGCTGGCGATACCCTGGCCTTCAGCGGTACTCCGAATACGAGCGGGATTCAGGTGCAGTTTTTTCCCGCCGCCGGAATTATAGGTACTTCTAATGATACATTGTTTGGCGGTTTTGCGTCCGGGACACCCCCAGGCGCAGATAGATGGCAGGGTTTGCTCAGGAACCTCACCTTTGCGGCACCCGCCGGTAGTGGCGGACGCGAGATTCGATTATTCGTTCAGGTGCGATACAGTCTTAGTGGTTCCGACTCCTCCGACACCCTGACCCGAACCCTCAATATCGGCGCGGCGGCGGCCAACAGCCCGCCGACGGGGCTTCCGACCATCACCGGCACGCCCCGGGTGGGGCGGACCCTGACGGCGAACACCAGCGGCATCAGCGATGCCGATGGTCCTGCTGTCCTGCCGTTCACCTATCAATGGAATACGCACTCCGGCGGCACGGACACGGCCATCAGCGGCGCGAACTCTGCAACCTACACCCTGACCGCGGACGAAATGGGCGATCAAATCACCGTGTCCGTGCGCTATACCGATGCTGGGGGCGAGGATGAAGGCCCGCTGACCAGCGCGCCCACGGCAGCGGTGACGGCGGCAAGCACCCCTAATACCCCGCCCACCCCCACCGGGCTGGGGGTTAGCACGAACGAGGACACCGCCTATACCTTTGCGGCGGGTGATTTCAATTTCGTCGACATGGACACGGACGATAGCCTGCAACAGGTACGCATCGATAGCCTGCCCGACAGCGCCAACGGCAGCCTGGCGCTGAGCGGCACAGCGGTCACCGCTATGCAAGTGATTGACGTTGCAGATATTCCGAACCTGGTCTATACCCCGGTGACCAATGTCAACGGCACCGATAGCTTCACCTACAGCCTCTCTGACGGCACTGACTTCTTTGCCCCCGGCAGAGCCACAGCATTCGTCACCATTACTGCGGTCAATGACGCGCCCACCACCAGCAATCTGACGGCCACCATTGCTGAGGACAACACCCATACCTTTGCGGTGGCGGACTTCACCTTTAACGATGTGGACAGCGGCGATACCCTGCAAGCGGTGCGCATCGATAGCCTGCCCGACAGCACCAGCGGTAGCCTGACCCTGAGCGGCACAGCGGTGACCGCAACCCAAGTGATTCCCGTTGCCGGTATTCCGACTCTGGTCTATACCCCGGCGCTCAATGTCAACGGCCCTGCGACCTTCACCTTCAGCGTCTCCGACGGCGATGATTTCAGTGCCACGGCCACGGCCACCGTGACCGTGACCGCAGTCAATGACGCGCCCACCATCAGCGGCACCCCCGCCACCAGCGTGGTTCAGGGCGGCACCTATAGTTTCACGCCGGGCGGCGGTGATGTGGATACTGGCGATACGCTGCTATACGCCATCAGCAGCCTGCCGGATTGGGCGGATTTCGATACCGCGACCGGGGCCTTGACCAACAAGACTGGCAGGCCCAACAGCGGCGATGTGGGCGACCACGAGAACATCGTCATCACCGTCACCGATGGCATCATCACCACGCCGGTGGCCCTTAGCGCCTTCAACATCGAAGTCACCGCCCCCAATACCCCGCCCACCGCCGATGCCGGTCCATTTCAGAGGGTCAGCAAGGGCACAGAAGTCACGCTGAATGGCACGGGCAGTAACGATCCTGACGGCGATAATTCGGCCCTGACCTACCTCTGGGAACGGACTGCCGGCCCCACCGAGGTGACTTTAAGCAGTACGACAGTCGCACAACCAACCTTCACCATTCCAACCGTGATATCGACTAACCCGGCCTCGTACACTTTCAGGTTGACCGTTAATGACGGGCAGGCATCGTCCGCCCCGGCAACCGTCAGAATCTTTATCAGACCGCTGTTTCAGGCAACCATCGCCAATCAGAACTTCACCGCGGGCGATGCCATTACGCCTGTAACTTTGCCCGAGGCGCGGGACGGGCCCGATTCATTGCCGAGTACCAATACCTATACGCTGACTCCTCTGCCGGCTGGACTGGCTTTTGATGCTACCAGCCGCACACTGTCTGGTACGCCGACACAAGCCGGGATCTTTAACCTGACCTACACCGCGACGAATGAGTTCAGTGACACGGATTCACTGAGCTTTAGCATTACAGTGAACAGCGCCGCCAATAACCCGCCCACCACCAGCGGGTTGGCGGTCAGCACAAACGAGGATATCGCCCACACTTTTGCGGCCGCCCAGTTTAATTTTGCCGATACCGACAGCGGCGATACCCTGCAACAGGTGCGCATCGATACCCTGCCCGACAGCGCCAACGGCAGCCTGGCGCTGGGCACGGGCACGAGCGCTACGCCGGTTAATACGGCCCAGGTGATTGCGGTTGCCGCTATTCCGAATCTGGTCTATACCCCGGCCACCAATGTCAACGGCGAAGCGACCTTCACCTTCAGCGTCTCCGACGGCACTGACTTCAGTGCCACCCCCGCCACGGCAACCGTGACCGTTAATCCGGTCAATGACGCGCCCAGCGGATTACCGACCATCACCGGCACGCCCCGGGTGGGGAATACCCTGACGGCAAACACCAGCGGCATTACCGATCCCGATGGCCTTACCAACACGACTTTCACCTATCAATGGCTGGAGAATGGCGGGTCCCTTAGCGGGGAGACCTCGCCGACCCTCGCCTTGACGAGTGCGAATGATGTAGGAGCGGATATCGAGGTACGGGTCAGCTTTACCGACGATGACGGCAACGATGAAAGGCTGACCAGCCAAGCGGTCAGCGTTTTAGCGGCGATTTCTGAGACGGTGTCGATTGCCGGGCCCACTGGCAACGTGAACGAAGGCGATGATGCCACCTTCACGGTGACTTTGTCGGGCTCACCGGGGGCGGCAGTGGTGGTGGACTATGCCACCGCAGCGGGCACGGCGACCGCGGGGAGTGATTTCACAACAACGAGCGGCACGCTGACCTTTGCGGCGAACACGACCGACCTGAGCCAGACCTTCGACGTGCCGGTAACAACCGACAGCCTTGTGGAAGGCAGCGAGACCTTCACCGCAACCCTGAGCGCGAACGCCTCGAACCCGCTGCCGACAGGTTTCAGCCTGGGCACGGCGACGGCGACGGCGACGATTGGGGCGGCGGGCACGGCGACGGTGTCGATTGCCGGGCCCACTGGCAACGTGAACGAGGGCGATGATGCCACCTTCACGGTGACTTTATCAGGCTCACCGGGCGCGGCAGTGGTGGTGGACTATGCCACCGCAATAGGGACGGCGTCGGCGACTGACTTTAGCGATACCAGCGGCACGCTGACCTTTGCAGCGAACACGACCACTCTGAGCCAGACCTTCGACGTGCCGGTGTTAACCGACAGCTTCGTGGAAGGCAGCGAGACCTTCACCGCAACCCTGAGCGCAAACGCCTCGAACCCGCTGCCGACAGGTTTCAGCCTGGGCACGGCAACGGCGACGGCGACGATTGGGGCGGCGGGCACGGCGACGGTGTCGATTGCCGGGCCCACCGGCAACGTGAACGAGGGCGATGATGCCACCTTCACGGTGACTTTATCGGACTCACCGGGCGCGGCAGTGGTGGTGGACTATGCCACCGCAATAGGGACGGCGTCGGCGACTGACTTTAGCGATACCAGCGGCACGCTGACCTTTGCAGCGAACACGACCACTCTGAGCCAGACCTTCACCGTGCCGGTGACAACCGACAGCCTTGTGGAAGGCAGCGAGAGCTTCACCGCAACCCTGAGCGCGAACGCCTCGACCCCGCTGCCGACAGGTTTCAGCCTGGGCACGGCAACGGCAACGGCGACGATTGGGGCGACGGGTTCGGCCACGGTATCCATCTCTGGCGGCGGCAACGTGAACGAGGGCGACAATGCCACCTTCACGGTGACTTTATCGGGCTCACCGGGCGCGGCAGTGATGGTGGACTATGCCACCGCAGCGGGCACGGCGACTGCGGGGAGTGATTTCACAGCAACGAACGGCACGCTGACCTTTGCGGCGAACACGACCACTCTGAGCCAGACCTTCGACGTGCCGGTGTTAACCGACAGCTTAGTGGAAGGCAGCGAGAGCTTCACCGCAACCCTGAGCGCGAACGCCTCGAACCCGCTGCCGACCGGGTTCAGCCTGGGCACAGCGACGGCAACGGCGACGATTGGGGCGGCGGGTTCGGCCACGGTATCCATCTCTGGCGGCGGCAACGTGAACGAGGGCGATGATGCCACCTTCACGGTGACTTTATCGGGCTCACCGGGCGCGGCAGTGTTGGTGGACTATACCACCGCAATAGGGACGGCGTCGGCGACTGACTTTAGCGATACCAGCGGCACGCTGACTTTTGCGGCGAACACGACCACTCTGACCCAGACCTTCACCGTGCCGGTGTTAACCGACAGCTTAGTGGAAGGCAGCGAGAGCTTCACCGCAACCCTGAGCGCGAACGCCTCGAACCCGCTGCCGACCGGGTTCAGCCTGGGCACAGCGACGGCAACGGCGACGATTGGGGCGACGGGTTCGGCCACGGTATCCATCTCTGGCGGCGGCAACGTGAACGAGGGCGACAATGCCACCTTCACGGTGACTTTATCGGGCTCACCGGGCGCGGCAGTGTTGGTGGACTATGCCACCGCGGCGGGCACGGCGACTGCGGGGAGCGATTTCACAGAAACCACCGGCACGCTGACCTTTGCGGCGAACACGACCGATCTGAGCCAGACCTTTACCGTGCCGGTGTTAACCGACAGCCTTGTGGAAGGCGAGGAGAGCTTTACGGCAACCCTGAGCGCGAGTTCCACCAGTCCGCTACCGACAGGTTTCAGCCTGGGCACGGCGACGGCGACAGCGACGATTGGGGCGACGGGTTCGGCGACGGTATCCATCTCGGGTGGCGGCAACGTGAACGAGGGCGATGATGCCACCTTCACGGTGACTTTATCGGGCTCACCGGGCGCGGCAGTGGTGGTGGACTATACCACCGCGGCGGGCACGGCGTCGGCGACTGACTTCACAGAAACCACCGGCACGCTGACCTTTGCGGCGAACACGACCGATCTGAGCCAGACCTTCGACGTGCCGGTGTTAACCGACAGCTTCGTGGAAGGCGACGAGAGCTTCACCGCAACCCTGAGCGCGAACGCCTCGAACCCGCTGCCGACAGGTTTCAGCCTGGGCACGGCGACGGCGCAGGCGACGATTACCGCGGCGGGTTCGGCGACGGTGTCGATCTCGGGCGGTGGCAACGTGAACGAGGGCGATGATGCCACCTTCACGGTGACCCTGTCGGGCTCACCGGGCGCGGCAGTGGTGGTGGACTATGCCACCGCGGCGGGCACGGCGACTGCGGGGAGTGATTTCACAGAAACCACCGGCACGCTGACCTTTGCGGCGAACACGACCGATCTGAGCCAGACCTTCACCGTGCCGGTGTTAACCGACAGCATCGTGGAAGGCAGCGAGAGCTTCACCGCAGTCCTGAGCGCGAACGCCTCGACCCCGCTGCCGACAGGTTTCAGCCTGGGCACGGCGACGGCGCAGGCGACGATTACCGCGGCGGGTTCGGCGACGGTGTCGATCTCGGGCGGTGGCAACGTGAACGAGGGCGATGATGCCACCTTCACGGTGACCCTGTCGGGCTCACCGGGCGCGGCAGTGGTGGTGGACTATGCCACCGCGGCGGGCACGGCGACTGCGGGGAGTGATTTCACAGAAACGAACGGCACGCTGACCTTTGCGGCGAACACGACCGATCTGAGCCAGACCTTCACCGTGCCGGTGACAACCGACAGCCTTGTGGAAGGCAGCGAGACCTTCACCGCAACCCTGAGCGCGAACGCCTCGACCCCGCTGCCGACAGGCTTCAGCCTGGGCACAGCGACGGCAACGGCGACGATTGGGGCGGCGGGTTCGGCCACGGTATCCATCTCTGGCGGCGGCAACGTGAACGAGGGCGATGATGCCACCTTCACGGTGACTTTATCGGGCTCACCGGGCGCGGCAGTGTTGGTGGACTATACCACCGCAATAGGGACGGCGTCGGCGACTGACTTTAGCGATACCAGCGGCACGCTGACTTTTGCGGCGAACACGACCACTCTGACCCAGACCTTCACCGTGCCGGTGTTAACCGACAGCTTAGTGGAAGGCAGCGAGAGCTTCACCGCAACCCTGAGCGCGAACGCCTCGAACCCGCTGCCGACCGGGTTCAGCCTGGGCACAGCGACGGCAACGGCGACGATTGGGGCGGCGGGTTCGGCCACGGTATCCATCTCTGGCGGCGGCAACGTGAACGAGGGCGATGATGCCACCTTCACGGTGACTTTATCGGGCTCACCGGGCGCGGCAGTGTTGGTGGACTATACCACCGCAATAGGGACGGCGTCGGCGACTGACTTTAGCGATACCAGCGGCACGCTGACTTTTGCGGCGAACACGACCACTCTGACCCAGACCTTCACCGTGCCGGTGTTAACCGACAGCTTAGTGGAAGGCAGCGAGAGCTTCACCGCAACCCTGAGCGCGAACGCCTCGAACCCGCTGCCGACCGGGTTCAGCCTGGGCACAGCGACGGCAACGGCGACGATTGGGGCGGCGGGTTCGGCCACGGTATCCATCTCTGGCGGCGGCAACGTGAACGAGGGCGATGATGCCACCTTCACGGTGACTTTATCGGGCTCACCGGGCGCGGCAGTGTTGGTGGACTATACCACCGCAATAGGGACGGCGTCGGCGACTGACTTTAGCGATACCAGCGGCACGCTGACCTTTACGGCTGGCGTGACCGGGACCGATCTGACCCAGACCTTCGACGTGCCGGTGTTAACCGACAGCTTCGTGGAAGGCAGCGAGAGCTTCACCGCAACCCTGAGCGCGAACGCCTCGAACCCGCTGCCGACCGGGTTCAACCTGGGCACGGCGACGGCAACGGCGACGATTGGGGCGGCGGGTTCGGCGACGGTGTCGATCTCGGGCGGTGGCAACGTGAACGAGGGCGACAATGCCACCTTCACGGTGACTTTGTCGGGCTCACCGGGCGCGGCAGTGGTGGTGGACTATGCCACCGCGGCGGGCACGGCGACTGCGGGGAGTGATTTCACAGCAACGAACGGCACGCTGACCTTCGCCGCAGGCGCGACCGGAACCGATCTGAGCCAGACCTTCGACGTGCCGGTGTTAACCGACAGCTTCGTGGAAGGCAGCGAGAGCTTCACCGCAACCCTGAGCGCGAACGCCTCGAACCCGCTGCCGACCGGGTTCACCCTGGGCACGACGAGCGCGCAGGTGGCGATTACCGCGGCGGGTTCGGCGACGGTATCCATCTCGGGCGGCGGCAATGTGAACGAGGGCGATGATGCCACCTTCACGGTGACCCTGTCGGGCTCACCGGGCGCGGCAGTGGTGGTGGACTATGCCACCGCGGCGGGCACGGCGATTCCGGGGAGTGATTTTACAGCAAGGAGCGGCACGCTGACCTTCGCGGCGAACACGACCACTCTGAGCCAGACCTTCACCGTGCCGGTGACAACCGACAGCCTTGTGGAAGGCAGCGAGACCTTCACAGCGACCCTGAGCGCGAGTTCCACCAGTCCGCTACCGACAGGCTTCAGCCTGGGCACGACGAGCGCGCAGGTGGCGATTACCGCGGCGGGTTCGGCGACGGTATCCATCTCTGGCGGCGGCAATGTGAACGAGGGCGACAATGCCACCTTCACGGTGACTTTATCGGGCTCACCGGGCGCGGCAGTGATGGTGGACTATGCCACTGCGGCGGGCACGGCGACTGCGGGGAGTGATTTTACAGCAAGGAGCGGCACGCTGACCTTTGCGGCTGGCGCGACCGGGGACGATCTGAGGCAGACCTTCACCGTGCCGGTGACAACCGACAGCCTTGTGGAAGGCAGCGAGACCTTCACCGCAGTCCTGAGCGCAAACGCCTCGAACCCGCTGCCGACCGGGTTCACCCTGGGCACGACGAGCGCGCAGGTGGCGATTACCGCGGCGGGTTCGGCGACGGTATCCATCTCGGGCGGCGGCAACGTGAACGAGGGCGATGACGCCACCTTCACGGTGACTTTATCGGGCTCACCGGGCGCGGCAGTGGTGGTGGACTATGCCACCGCGGCGGGCACGGCGACTGCGGGGAGTGATTTCACAGAAACCACCGGCACGCTGACCTTTGCAGCAGGCGCGACCGGGACCGCCCTGACCCAGACCTTCCCGGTGCCGGTAACCGACGATAGCCTGACCGAAGGCGACGAGACCTTCACGGCAACCTTGAGCGCGAACACCAACAGCCCGCTACCGGCAGGGGTCGCCCTGGGCACGACCACGGCCCAGGCGACCATCGCGGCGAGCGATGCGCCTGTTCCTCCTCCTGGCCCCGCTCCTGGCCCGAGCGCCCCGCCACCCGGAGTGCCCGATGCGGATGAGGCGGAGGCCCTGGGCCTGGAGCCGGCGAGCACGAATTCCGCAGGCACAGCCATCACCCTGCCAGCCAGCGAGGAAGTGGATGTGAGCAATGCAAGCCCTGCGGACTTCACGGTCACCTCCACCCTGAATGGCGTTACAACAGATCACGATGTGACCGCTATCAGGGCGGGCAGTATCATCCTGGATGTGACCCCCCCTATCCCGGCAGGAGCAGACATCGAAGTCTCCTATAGGCCAGCCCTCGGTTCTATTACCAGCACTGCTACGGGCGAGGAGCTGGCTTCGTTCATGTCATTAAGTGTCGCCAACACCGTGCCTGCCCAGGTCGCCCCGGTTGCTAATGCCGGAGAGCCCCAGACCGTCGCCGAGGGCGCAACCGTCACTTTGAATGGCAGCGCGACTGACCCGGACAGCGACGCGGCTGATCTCAGCTACGCCTGGACGCAAACCAGCGGCCAGCAAGTCACGCTGAGCGGAGCCGACAGCCCCAGCCCCAGCTTTACCGCGCCAACGGGCCTGAGTGCCGATGCGGTGCTGGTCTTTAGCCTGACCGTGAGTGATGGCCGCCTCTCGGCCAGCGACAGCGTGAATATCACCGTCACCAACGTCAATGATGCCCCCAGCGCCGATGCCGGGGAAAACCAGAGCGTCGATGAGGGCGCAACCGTCACCCTGAGTGGCAGCGGCACGGACCCCGACACAGGCGATAGCCTCAGCTACACCTGGACTCAAACCAGCGGCCAGGACGTCACCTTGAGCGGAGCCGACAGCCCCAGCGCCAGCTTTACCGCGCCGACGGAACTGGGCGTCGATGCGGTGCTGGGCTTTAGCCTGACCGTGAGTGATGGCCGCCTCTCGGCCAGCGCCAGCGTGAATGTTACCGTCACGGCGGTCAACAAAGCCCCCAGTGCCGATGCCGGCACAGACCAGAGCGTCGATGAAGGCGCAGCCGTTACGCTGAGTGGCAGCGGCACGGATCCCGACCCAGGCGATACCGAGTCTCTCAGCTACGCCTGGATCCAGACCGGCGGCCCAACGGTTAGCTTGAGCAGAGCCAACAGCGCCAGCCCCAGCTTTACCGCGCCGAACGCCCTGGATACCGATACGGTGTTGACGTTTAGGTTAACGGTCACCGACCCACGCGGCGCCAGCGGCAGCGACAGCGTGCAAGTCACCGTCGAAACCAATGTGGCCGCGCGCCAGCAAGCCCTGGAGCTTAATCTGGCGGCCTTTGGTCGCAGCGTGGCTGCCAGTGCCGTAGATGCGATTGGCGAGCGCCTCAAACCAGCCTCAGCCGGGCCGCAGACAAGCACGGTCAGTGGCTTGTCACTGGCCGCCTGTCTGTCCAGCATCACCAACCTGATCTCGGCTGATACCGTCACTGCCAACTCCGACAGCACAGCCGACAGTGCCGACAGCACAACGACTGCCGACAGCACAGTCAGTACCAACACAGCCAGTGCCCATACAGCCAGTGCCAATACCGTTAGTGCCAGCACCGCCGGGCTGGGTGATTTAGGCAGCACGGGCAACTTGGGCAACTCAGGCAACTTGGGCAACCCAGGCGACAGCATGGGCGGACTGAACCGCGCCAGCACTGACCGCCAGAGCGATAACCCGGTCGGCAATGCCTGCCAACTGCCGGACCGGGAGCAGTTGGCTCGCAGCGCCTTTGTGATCCCTCTCGGTTTGAACCAGAACTTGAGCCAGAACTTGAGCGAGAACCACTCAACGGCTGAGCCGTCCGCCCAGTGGAGCCTGTGGGGACGGGGTGACTTCAGCCACTTTGAGGGCAGCCCCCAGTCTGACTTTGACCTGGATGGCGAGGTGGTCTCAGGGTATCTGGGCCTCGACTACCGGCTTGAGACAGGCGCCCTGGTGGGCGTGGCACTGAGCCACAGCAGCGGCGAGACCGACTACCGCAGCGGCGAGACCGACGGCGAGCTTGAAACCGACCTGAGCAGCGTGTATCCCTATGGCTACTGGTCGCCCAGGGACGGGCTGGGCCTGTGGGGACTCCTCGGTATTGGCCAGGGGGATGCCACCCTGAGCCACGGCGCCACCACCTTTGAGACCGACCTGGATATGCGCCTGGGGGCCCTGGGCCTGCGCCAGGCCCTGCACTCAACCGGCGAGTTTGAGCTGGCACTGAAGGCCGACGCCTTTATTGTCGAGCTGGAATCAGAAGACGTACCCGGACTGCCCGAGGTGACCGCACAGGCGCGGCGGGCGCGATTGTTGCTGGAGGCCAGCCGCCACTGGCAGGTACAACAGCCAGAGGCCAGTTTAAGCACCAGCCTGGAGTTAGGCGTGCGGGTCGACGGGGGTGATGCCGAAGAAGGCGAAGGCGCCGAAGTGGGTGTCGGGCTGGAGTATGCCAATGGCCGCGGCCTGAGCACCGCGCTGCGCGCCCACGGACTGCTGGCCCACAAAGAGAGTGATTTTGAAGCCTGGGGAGCGAGCCTGACCGTGCAGTTAGACCTAGGGGTATCCGGTCAAGGTCTGGCGCTGACCCTGACCCCCGTGTGGGGACAGGACTCAGGCGGCGGAGCACAAGCCCTGTGGGAGAGCGAGCGGGCCCTGCAAGACAGCGGGCTGGCACAGCGACCCACCGCGCGGCTGGAGCTGAACCTGAGCTACGGACTGGTTCAGTCAGACCGACTCACCCGGTTGCGACCCTTTGCCCAGTTGGACATGGCCGATGGGATAGCGCGACGGCTGCGGCTGGGAATGCAGCTAGAGCGCCCCGACGGGCTGGAGCTGGAAGTCTTCGCCGGCCGCAACGCCAGTGAACAGCGCGCCCCGGAACACCTGCTGGGCCTGAGCGGACGGCTGCATTTTTAAGCTCAGGCTGTTCGGTTAGGGCCAGGGCAGGTGGGTCAATCTTGAGGTTTAATCAGGCGAAGCCATAGACGAGCGCAGATTCAGCCTGTGGGCGGGTGGGTAAACCTTGAAGGTTTAATCAGGGCACGGTTGCGCAAGCGGGTGTTTTTGAGGCTTTCCGCGAGGACTGTTTGAATCCGAATTTTTCCTTCAGGAAAAATCGTTGAGTTCCGCAGCGGTCAAAACCACACGCTAAAGCGTGCCCAAACCGCGAGGTTTAACCAGCCGACCACCCCCTGCCACAGCCAACCCCACCTGCGGCTCAAACCCGCCCCGCAGTTGCCCCCTCTCGGGGTACTGTTCCACAGAACACTGTTCTTCGGGTGGCTGTTCTTCGGGGTACTGTGAAACCCGGACAATTTATGTGTGACTAACAGCGGGTTGCGAAGCGGTTGCTTATCGGGCTGTGTCTGGTAATATGCCCGCCCTATTTGACCGCCTGAGGGGTGGTGCTCGACAACTGATCGAGTGGCGCCGCCGCGTTAAGGAGAATCATAATGCAAGCAGCAATTCATCCAGAATACAGCGATATTACTGCAACGTGTAGTTGTGGGAATGTTGTAAAGACTCGCTCTACTCTGGGTAAGGACATTCATATTGATGTATGTTCACAGTGTCACCCATTTTTTACGGGCAAGCAGAAAATCGTTGATAGTGGTGGCCGGGTCGACCGCTTTAACAAGCGTTTTGGCAACCGCGGTAAAACGCTGTTAAATCCGGCAGGTTCCTAGGAGCTTGTCGGATTTAGGCGTTCGTTACGAGGGAAAGACTGGCCTGGGCTATTTCCTGGCTCATTTTGCGGCCAATAGTGGTTCTGTTTTTAATAAAAAGTGGGCAAAAGAGTGCGCGAAAAAGGCCAAATCCGGCTTTTCCGCAGCGCAGGACAGTCCCGACTTCGACAGGCTTTCGGACATCTACTCTGTTAAGAAAGCGCCGACTTCAAATGGATTTGGCGCTTTTTTTATACGGTCCATTTACAACTATCACTGAGCGGTACTCTCCATGGCAGAGAACTTAAAACAGGCAGCGTTGGACTACCACGAATTTCCAACACCCGGCAAGATCAATGTCTCGTTAACGACTGCCGCCAGCACGCAAGAAGATTTAGCGTTGGCCTATAGTCCTGGCGTGGCCGAGCCATGCCGAGAGATTGCTGCGGACCCACTGAGTGCCTATCGCTATACGGGGAAAGGGAATTTTGTTGCGGTAGTCAGCAATGGAACTGCGGTGCTTGGGCTCGGCGACCTCGGGCCTTTGGCCAGTAAACCGGTGATGGAAGGCAAAGCCTTGCTCTTTAAACGGTTTGCCAATATCGACTCGATTGATATCGAGGTGGACGCTGAGAGTGCGGGGGATTTTATAGATACCGTACAGCGAATTTCAGGAACCTTCGGCGGCATCAATCTTGAAGATATCAAAGCACCCGAGTGCTTCGTTATAGAGCAAGAGCTGATTGATCGCTGCGATATTCCTGTGTTTCACGACGACCAGCACGGCACCGCAATCGTAACGGCGGCGGGTATGCTGAATGCTCTGGAAATTCAAGGCAAGCAACTCAAGACTGGCAAAATTGTTTGTTTGGGCGCGGGTGCTGCGGCGATTGCGTGTATGCGTCTACTGGTTAGCCTGGGCGCGCAGCGTGAAAATATCTTTATGCTGGACCGACGTGGCGTTATCTACCCTGGGCGCGAGGATGTCAATCAGTACAAGGCGGAATTTGCCAATGACACTGATCGACGCAGCCTGCACGCTGCCTGTGAAGGGGCCGATGTTTTTGTGGGCCTGTCAGGTGCTGACCTGCTCAGCCCGAAGATGCTACTGGATATGGCAGAGCGCCCGATTGTATTTGCCTGTTCAAATCCAGACCCGGAGATAAAGCCGGAACTTGCGCTGGAGACGCGCAGCGACGTGATTGTGGCAACTGGACGTTCTGATTACCCCAATCAGGTCAATAATGTCCTGGGCTTCCCGTTTATTTTTCGCGGTGCTCTGGATGTGCGATCCAGCCATATCAATGAAGCAATGAAAATGGCGGCGGTGAGGGCGCTGTGCGAGCTGGCCCGCGAGCCCGTCACTCAGGACGTACTGGATGCGTGTGGGCTTGACTCACTTGAGTTTGGTCCAAACTATATTATCCCCAAACCCATGGATGCGCGCTTACTGGCCAGCGTATCTGCGGCGGTTGCGCAGGCTGCTATTGATAGCGGCGTCGCTCGCCTCGCCTATCCGGCCCATTATCCTCTTGGCGACAGGCTCCCTGGGCAGCCTTTGTCCAAAGCTTAAAACAGTTTCTCCTGCAGGTTGGCATGGGCCTGATTGACAAGGCTATCCGAGTCGGCAGAGTTGATTTCACTGGGTACTTTATCCGCTCTGAAGTATTCGAAAATTGCATCTTTCTGAGCGGGGCGAGCTAATAGTCCGCTGGCTGGGTCGATTCGTACAGTGACCATCCCGTCCGGGATTCTACGTGCCAGGTCCGGCTTGTCTGCCAGTGCGACACGCATAAAATCGATCCATATCGGCAGGGCCGCAGAGCCGCCAAATTCATTGCGGCCCAGCTCCAGATTCTGATCGAAGCCCAGCCAGGTGGTGGTTACCACGTCGGGGTTGTAACCTGAAAACCAGGCGTCGGTTGGGCCATTGGTGGTTCCGGTTTTGCCAGCAATATCGCCGCGCTCAAGCACTCGTGCTCTGCGCCCTGTGCCTTTGGTAATCACGTCTTGCAGGATGCTGTCGATGAGGAATGCGACGTGCTCGTCGATAATTCGCGGCGCTTGTGGAAACTGCTGGTGGGCTTTGGCTGCGAGTATGTCTTCCATGCTCAGCTCAATGTCGGCGGCCTCGGGGTCGTTATCGCCCTGCTCGCAGGGCTTGCACACCGTCATCGGCTGGGCGGAAAAGGCCGTGTTGCGATAGAAGTCTTCAACCCTCCCGATGATCCATGGATCGATCTTGTAGCCTCCATTTGCGAGAGAAGAGTATGCGCTTACTAACTGGATAGGTGTTATGGAATGGGTTCCCAGAGCGAGACCGAGGTCTGCTGCCAGCTCATTCGCGTCGAAGCCAAAGCGACCGGCGTAGGCGATGGCCTTGCGGACCCCCAGTTGTTGCAATAGCCGAATTGAAACCAGGTTGCGAGATTTGGTTAGCGCCCAGCGCAACCGGGTGGGGCCATAAAACTTGCCGCCGTCATTTTCTGGTCGCCAGGTATCCTCCAGAGCAGCGTCTTCGAACACGACGGGCGCGTCATTGATGATGCTGGCAGCAGTAAAACCGTTTTCCATGGCCGCGCTGTAAATAAATGGTTTGAAATTTGAACCGGGCTGACGAGTGGCCTGGGTTGCGCGATTGAACTTGGACTTGGAAAACCCTAAACCGCCGACAATACTGAGAATGCCTCCATTGTTAGCATCCAGAGACACCAGGGCGGCCTGCGCTGCTGGCACCTGGCTGAGCTGGAAACTTTGATCTTCGAGCCTGCGCACGCGGATGAGGTCGCCGGACTGCCAGATGTCAGCAGCCTGAACGGGTCTTCCACCGCGCCGGTTTTCATCAATATACGGCCGCACCTGGCTCAGGCCATCCTCCCACAGAACCTGTTCAACGCTGTCGTCGGCGAGAAGAATACTCAAGTGCTGATCGCCCACCTCCATCACGATTGCAGGCATTTGCGCGGCGATCACTGGAGTTGTTTGCAGCGCGCTTAACCACAGGGAATGCATATCCAGAGCGGGGTCCGGAGCGGGAAGTTTTTGCTCTGCACCGCGATAGCCATGGCGCTGGTCGTAAGCGAATAAGCCGTCCTGTACGGCCTGGTTTGCGGCTTTTTGCAGTCGTGAATCAATACTGGTAAATACATGGTAACCGTCGTTGTAGGCAGCCACGCCGTATCGCCGGATCATCTCTTTGCGCGCCATTTCTGCGGCGTAGGGCGCGTCAAAAGCCAGCTTTGCACCGTGGTGGCTGGCGCTGACAGGCATGTCTAGCGCCGCCTGGTAGCTGGCGTCATCTATATAGGCCAAATTTTTCATGCGGCCCAAAATCCAGTTGCGGCGAACCAGCGCGCGTTCAGCATTGGAAATGGGGTTGTACCTGGAGGGCGCTTTGGGTAATCCCGCGAGCATGGCCAACTGCGCGACATTTAACTCGGCGATATGAGCGCCATAATAAACTTGTGCCGCCGCCTCAAAGCCGTAGGCGCGATGACCCAGAAATACCTGGTTGAAGTACAGTTCGAATATTTCCTCTTTGTTGAGTGTTCGCTCTATCTCCAGAGAAAGAAGAATTTCCTTGAATTTGCGGGTAAACGTCCGCTCCAGAGTCAGAAAGTAATTGCGCGCAACTTGCATAGTGAGCGTGCTGCCTCCAGAGCCCTTCTGCCCCGTCATTACCAACTCTGAGACAGCCCGCGCCAAACTGGCGATGTCAATACCAGAGTGCTCGAAGAATCCGTCATCCTCCGCAGACAGCAAGGCTTTTACAAACATTGGCGGGATCATGTGGTAGGGCAGGGGGTTGCGTTTTTGCTCGCCGAACTGGCCAATGAGTTCGCCATCCCGGGTGTACACGCGCATCGGGGTTTGCAGCTTTACGTCGCGCAATACTTCCACAGAAGGAAGTTGCGGGCCGAGATACAGGTAGACACCGGAACCTGCAATGATTATTGAGCAAAGCGCTGCGGGGACCAGACGAAGAGCAATTCTTAGTACTTTCATTAAAACCTTATAAATCAATATATTAGAGATTTTTGTCACGCAATCGAAAGAACATGGACGGTCGATTATATGCTTTTTTACCATTTTTATATATTTGCGTGTATGTTATACCTTCTATTTAATGTATTAGTGCATAAATATAGCGTAAGTATCGGATACAAATAGGAAAAAATATTGTTCGGACTTTTCGGACAGAGAAAGTCAGCACCCGTGCTTGGTTTGGATATTAGCTCCACAACCGTCAAGCTACTAGAGTTGAGCCATACGGGTGAACGCTACCGCGTGGAAAGCTATGCAGTCAGCCCCTTGCTTGCGGATGCTGTGATCGAGAAAAACATCAATGATGTGGACGGAGTCGCCCATGCGATTCGCAATGTGACCATGCAGTCCAGAACTAAACTTAAAACCGTAGCTGTTGCGGTAGCCGGGTCTTCCGTCATTACCAAAATTGTCGATATGCCGGCCGGCCTTAATGAAGATGATATGGAAATCCAGTTGACTCTGGAGGCCGACCAATATATTCCGTATCCTCTGGAAGAGGTAGCCATCGATTTTGAAATCCAGGGTGTTTCGCCTGAGAGTGACGGCCAGGTTGAAGTGCTGCTGGCTGCTTGCCGCCGCGAGACAATTGCTGCTCGGGTTGAGGCGATAGAAGGCGCAGAGCTACAGGCCAAAATCATGGATGTTGAAGCTTACGCCATGGAACGAGCCTTTTCTCTGCTACAGAGTCAGCTCGATATTGACGATGAAAATACAGTCGCAGTGGTGGATATCGGCGCCACAATGACCACCCTCAATGTGCTGACCAACGGCCAGACAATTTATACCCGAGAACAATTGTTTGGTGGCAAACAACTGACTGAGGAAATTATGCGCCGTTATGGTTTGCCGGTTGAAGAGGCGGGCCTGGTGAAAAAACAGGGTGGTCTGCCAGACGATTACGAGCCTGAGGTTCTGGAGCCTTTCAAAGATGCTGTGGTGCAACAGGTAGCGCGTTGCTTGCAGTTTTTCTTTTCTTCCAGCCACTATAGCGATGTGGACTATATTGTATTGGCTGGCGGCGTTGCCTCGATGGAAGGCCTGGATGGGCTGGTTCAGGAAAAACTGGGAACACCCGCAGCAGTTGCAAATCCATTTTTCGATATGGCGATATCCTCTCGTGTAAACGCGGTGGCGCTCGGCAGTGATGCGCCAGCTTTGATGATTGCCTGTGGATTGGCGCTGCGGAGTTTTGACTAATGGCGCACATTAATTTACTGCCGTGGCGCGACGAGCGTCGCGCTGAGTTAAAACAGGCCTTCCTGATAGTGCTCGGCGCAGTGGTCGCGATTGGCGTGGCCATTCTGTTTGTGGTGGATTTGTTCTTTAGCGGACAGATACAGAACCAGAATAACCGCAATAATTATTTGGCCAGTCATATCGATTCTCTCAACCAGCAGGTTGAGGAAATCAGGGATATGCAGCGCAAGCGCACCCAGTTACTTGATCGGATGCAGGTCATTCAGGAGTTGCAGGGCAATCGCCCCATTATTGTTCGGATTCTTGATCAGTTGGTGAGAACGGTTCCCGCAGGCGTCTTTTACACTGAATTAACCGCCTCCAGCCAAATGATTACGATTACTGGCATCGCCGAATCAAATAACAGAGTGTCGAGCCTGATGCGGCGCCTGGACTCTTCAGACTGGTTCAAAGAGCCTTATCTGGAAGGGGTGAAAGCTGAACCAGATTTCGGCGAGCAGGCGACAACCTTCAATATGACAGTGCCATTGCAATTACCCTCTGCGGGCGCCGAGGAGGGGAGCTAGGCCATGGCTGCTGAAGACATTCTCCGCGCAGTGCAGGAATTTGATATCAATGATCTCGATTTTGAGAATATGGGTTCCTGGCCGTTTCCCGTAAAAATTATCGCCTGGGTGATCGCCCTGGTCGGTGTACTGACGCTTGGCTATTTTTACCATGTGCAGAATTTGCAGGTCACTTTGCAGGACGCAGTAGCCCAGGAGCAGGCGCTTAAGCAGCAGTTTGAAGAAAAGGCCTTCCAGGCCGCCAGTCTGCATGCATACAAGAAACAGATGATCGCAATGGAGGAGTCTTTTGGTGCCCTGGTCAGCCAGTTACCGAGCGATACCGAGGTGCCGGGTCTGCTGGAAGACATTACCAGCAAGGGTCTGCTTAACGGGCTGGAGTTCGAAAGCATTGACCTGCAAGCAGAGATGACCCGGAAGTTTTATATAGAGCTGCCGATAAAAATTATTGCTGAAGGCTCCTATCACGACCTCGGGGCATTTATCAGTGGTATGGCGGGTCTACCTCGTATTGTGACCTTGCACGACTTTACGATCAGGCAGCAATCTACCGCTGGCTCAAGGCTAAATCTGGAAATTATCGCCAGAACCTATCGCTATAAGGATGAGGAGCTATAGCGATGTTGCGCGGCGGGCTCATCCTGTTACAGATTCTGCTCAGCAGCGTGACTTTGGTTAGCTGTAGCAGCGAAGAGTTTACCGACCTGGACGAGTTTATGGCTGAAAAACGCGCTCGACCAGGCGCTGTGATTGCGCCAATTCCGCCATTCAAGGCTTATAAAGCGTTTTCGTATAGCGCGACCACTCTGCGCAGCCCGTTCGACCGCCCGATAGAAATTCGTGAAATGACTCAGCTTCAATCCTCTTCGAGTGTAGAGCCCGATAGCGGGAGACCCAAAGAATTTCTTGAACAGTTTACCCTGGATTCCTTGACGATGGTGGGTAGCCTTTCCCGTCCAGGCGTTGACTGGACTTTGATTCAAGACCCTGATGGAGGCGTGCATCGCGTAACAGTGGGTAACTTTCTCGGTCGTAACCACGGCAAAATTATTGACGCCACTCAAACCTACGTGGCAGTGATTGAAATTGTACCGGATGGCAATGAGGGCTGGGTAGAGCGGCCGCGTACCATTAAACTTAAAGGCCCGTAATTGGTGAATGCCGTGTTCAGAATAACGAAAAGCCCGGTTGTAAGCGCGTTAATACTGACGCTGGCATCTTTCGTATATGCCGGACTTGCCCGTGCGTCCGTTGTCACCGCTATCAGCTTTAGTTCCAGGCCAGGCAGTATTTTTGAAATAAGGCTCGATTTTAACGGTGCCCCGCCTGTACCGAACGCCTACACAATAGAAAAACCGGCCCGCATTGCACTGGACTTTGCTGAAACCAGCAGCGAGCTGGGTCGTAAAAAATATTCGCTACCCTACGGCAATGCCACTGACGTGTTGGTGTTGGAGTCAGGTGACCGCACCCGAATGATTTTGAATCTGCTGGAACTGGTGCCTTATGAAACCAGGGTTGAAGGCCATTCACTGGTTATCGAAGTCGGCAATGCAGGAGCCGCTGAGTATCTCAAGCAGGTGGCTGAGCCGGAGTTGGTCGCCAGTTCGGCACCACTGGTAGCAGAGGCTGGATCAGAAATCGAATCGCTCGAATTTCAGCGCAGTGAAACTGGCGAAGGCCGACTGGTGTTGACACTGTCTGATCCGAATGTGGATGTGAATGTGTTCAATGAAGCTGGCCAGGTAAAAATCGAGTTTTTGGAAACGGCTGCCAAGGAGAATCTGGCGCGCCGCTATGATGTGACAGATTTTGCAACACCAGTCTCTAGCCTGGAATTGACCCCAGGCGAGCGCGGAATAGTGATCTCTATTGATGCAAAAGGTGATTACGATTACCTGGCGTATCAAACGGATAACCAGTACGTGGTGAGTGTGAAACCATTAACTTCCGGCGAGATAGAGGCGCGTGAGAACGAGTTCAGCTATGTTGGCGACCGGTTGTCTTTGAATTTTCAGGATATTGATGTGCGCGCGGCATTGCAGCTCATAGCAGACTTTACTGATTTGAACCTGGTCGTCAGTGATACGGTTGCAGGTAGTATCACCCTGCGCTTGCAGAATGTTCCGAGGGATCAGGCGCTGGAGCTGGTTCTTAAAACCAAGGGGTTGGACAAGCGCCAGGTCGGCAACGTACTGATGGTTGCGCCCGCGGCTGAAATTGCTGAGCGTTATAGAGTTAGTGGACATTCCAATTCGCCAGGTGATGATTGAAGCGCGGATAGTTATCGCTCAGTCAGATGCCGTTCAGCAATTGGGCATTCGCTGGGGTGGCGCGGGTTTGAATATTGGCGATGATGATATAACGACAGTTGCGGGCGACCTGAATAATGTCGCCGCTATCAACTCAGAGATTACCCAGGGAGAGGCAACCGCAGTGTCCTTTCCTGGAGCTTTGTTGGTGGATTTGGGAGTATCTGCCGCGACCGGCTCACTGGCTGTCGGCTATACCCGCAATGATCTGTTTTTAGCGGCGGAGCTTTCCGCGTTGGAAAACTCCGGTAGCGGTGAGGTGGTGTCGCAACCCAAGGTGATAACCGGCGACAAACAGGAGGCCACGATCAAATCCGGTACTGAAATTCCGTATCAGGAAGCTTCGGCCAGTGGTGAAACGACAACCAACTTTAAAGAGGCCGTATTGTCGCTGCAAGTGACACCCAATATCACACCGGATGATCGAGTGCTACTCGATTTGGCCATCAATCAGGACTCGGTGGGTGATCTGGTTCCCAGTGGCTCAGGTGGTTTTATCCCCTCAATTGATACCACCGAATTGACTACACAGGTTTTGGTTGGCAATGGCGAGACGGTCGTGCTTGGTGGAGTCTTTCGAACTGAAGATGTAGATTCGACATCCAAGGTACCCTTTTTGGGAGATATTCCTTATATGGGCCGCCTCTTCAAGACTACCTCCTCCCGCCAGACTAAAACTGAAACGCTGATTTTTATTACTCCGCGAATACTCGCCGATACATTACTTGACTAGTTACTGATGCCAAAACTGAGTAAGGTCTTTCTGGTAGGCCCAATGGGGGCGGGTAAAACCACCATAGGTCGTATTCTCGCCAAGCAGTTGAAGCTGGATTTTGTTGATAGCGATGCTGTTGTTGAGGAGCGCACCGGTGCAGATATCCCCTGGATTTTTGATGTTGAAGGAGAGGAGGGCTTCCGCAAGCGCGAGGCTCAGGTCATTGATGAGCTAACACAGCGCAACGGGATTGTGCTTGCGACGGGTGGTGGAGCCGTTCTGCAAAGCGATAATCGACGGTTTCTAGGCTCGCGGGGGTTCGTTGTGTATTTGCATACGACCGTTGACCAACAGGCAACCCGCACGCGCCACGATCAGCGGCGCCCTCTTTTGCAGGGCGGTGAACTGGAGCAGACACTGCGAGGGTTGATGGCAGAGCGAGAGCCGTTATATCGAGAAATCGCAGATTACATAGCGCAGACCGGCAGTCGAGGCGCGCGTTTGTTAGCAGAAGAGATCGCCAGAGATATTTCTGACTGAATTGCTGAGAGGTTCACAGTGACTGTATTGATGCACACTCTCCACGTTGAGCTGGGTGAGCGCACATATCCAATCTATATTGGCCGCGATTTATTTACGGGTAGCGGGCTGCTTGCTACGCATATCTCTGGGCGCCAGGCCGCTATTGTAAGTAACGAAACCGTTGCCCCCCTCTACGTCGATAAAGTCCGGTCTGCCCTGGGTGAATGTGATCTCTTGTCAGAAATTGTCTTGCCTGACGGTGAGCAGTATAAAACTCTGGGAACACTGCACATCATTTTTGATCGCTTGTTGGCAGAGGGCCACAACCGCAGTACAACCTTGATAGCCGTTGGTGGGGGAGTGGTTGGGGACATGACCGGCTTTGCCGCAGCCTGTTATCAGCGGGGCGTCAATTTTGTTCAGGTGCCCACCACGTTGCTTGCGCAGGTGGATTCCTCGGTGGGCGGCAAGACCGGCGTAAATCACCCGCTTGGCAAGAACATGATAGGCGCTTTTTATCAGCCAGAGTGTGTACTGATAGATACCGATACGCTGCAATCATTGCCGACCCGTGAATTATCCGCAGGCCTGGCGGAAGTTGTTAAATACGGCTTGATCAGCGATGAGCCGTTCTACAGATGGCTGCATGAACATATGCCCAACCTGTTGGCCCGGGAAGAGGCTGCACTGGCCGAGGCGATTGAGCGCTGCTGCTCCAACAAGGCGGCAGTGGTAGCAGCCGATGAGCGTGAAAGTGGCGTCCGGGCGCTTTTGAATCTCGGCCATACCTTTGGCCACGCCATTGAAACCGCTCAGGGCTATGGCAGTTGGCTGCACGGAGAAGCGGTCGCAGCCGGTCTGTGTCTCGCTGCGAGATTGTCGGCCCAGATCGGCTGGATTGCTCAGCGAGAGGTCATGGCCCTGGAGCAATTACTTAAGCGCATGGCCCTGCCCACAACCGCCCCGGACAACATGGATGCAGCCCGGTTTATGCAGTTAATGGCGCGGGATAAAAAGGTCGTCGATGGTCAGTTGCGCCTGGTATTGCTCAAGGCAATTGGCGATGCGGTGATCACTGCGAATATTTCCGAATCTGACATTCAGCAACTGCTGGGTTCAAGCTGAGTGAAACGGATTAGAAATACCGGTTTCTCCCTATACGCAGGGGTGGCAGGCTGCAAATGTATTAGATAACAGGGAGCTTGTCGCAATGGGAAGCAAGTTACCAGCCTGCCTGTTTTGGTCAATTCTGGTTGTTGCGTCATCTGCTTTTGCCAAACCCAGGCCGACTCTTCAGCAGTTTAATGGCCGAGGTACTTACTGACCTCAGCGGCACATCGACGGCCCTCGTCAATGCCCCAGACCACCAGTGATTGCCCACGGCGGCAATCGCCAGCGGCAAAAATGCCGTCCACGCTGGTACGGAATTCTCCGTAAGCGGCTCTGTAGTTAGAGCGTTCATCAATTTCTATGCCCGCAGCCTGCGCCGCGTACTGTTCCGGTCCGAGAAAGCCCATCGATAGTAGTATGAGATCTGCCTCCCAGACTTTTTCGGAATTTTCGACTTCGCTCATCTGGAATTGTCCATCGACCTTATTCCACTCGACATTGACTGTTTCAATGCCGGTTACGTTGCCATCCTCATCACCAATAAAACCTTTTGACATGAGCTGATAGGTGCGCGGGTCGTCACCGAACAAGTCGGCTGCTTCTTCGTGACCGTAGTCAGTGCGAAGAATATTCGGCCACAATGGCCAGGGATTGTCGCCAGCCCGGTCTGCGGGAGGTTGTGGCAGAAGTTCAAAGTTAACGATGCTGGCAGCGCCGTGCCGTGCCGAGGTGCCGATGCAGTCAGTACCCGTATCACCCCCCCCTATAACGATGACTCTCTTCCCTTTCGCGGAAATGAAATGACCGTCTTGCAGGTCTGAGTCGAGCAGACTTTTAGTGTTGGCCCGCAGGAAATCCATTGCCGGATAAATGCCCTTAAGCTCGCGATTCCCGATAGGCAGATCGCGGGCATTGGTTGCTCCGGTACAAAGGACTATCGCGTCATTCTCATTTCTGAGCTGGTTCATGGGAACAGCCCCTTCGCCTTCGCCAGCCACATCTGCGTTGGTGACGAAACTAATGCCTTCATCGCCAAGAATTTGGACCCGACGCTCGACAACATCTTTACCCAATTTCATGTTAGGTATGCCGTACATCAGCAAGCCGCCGATACGGTCAGCGCGTTCATAGACTGTTACAGTATGGCCCGCCTTATTGAGTTCCGCTGCGGCGGCCAGGCCCGATGGGCCAGACCCAACCACGGCTATCTTTTTACCGCTGCGGGTTTTGGGAGGGTTCGGCACAATCCAGCCCTCGCTGAAACCGCGGTCGGCAATGGCGTACTCTATGTTTTTGATGGTGACGGGCGTCTCCACAGAGCCGAGTACACATGAGCCTTCGCAGGGTGCCGGGCAAACGCGGCCGGTAAACTCGGGGAAATTATTGGTGTGATGCAAGCTGTCCAGGGCATCTTCCCAGCGGTCGTTGTACACCAGATCATTCCACTCGGGGATCAGGTTGGATACCGGGCAGCCGTCATTTGACTGACAAAACGGAATGCCGCAGTCCATGCAGCGAGAGGATTGCGCATTCAACCTGGCGCCGTCGATGTCTGTGTACAGTTCCTTGTAATCCAGCAAGCGGACCTTTACCTCGCGATAGGGTGCCGGGTCACGGGGGATCTCTTTAAAAGCTGTAAGGTTACCCATAGCGCTATAAAACTCCTGAATTAAGCGACGTTTGCCTGAGTGTGTTGTTCGGTTGCGGCCCTGGCCGCTCGTTTTACCGCTCGCTCCTGCAATACGCGCTTGTAATCCGTGGGCATGACTTTGACAAACCTGTTGAGAGAGTCTTCCCAGTTTTCCAGTACCTGCCGGGCGACAACAGAACCTGTATAGCCGGCGTGATTTTCGACCAGCTTGCGCAATTCAGCAATATCTTCATCGCTGCTCACTGTTTCGAGTTCCACCATGCCCAGGTTGCAGCGGTTGCGGAAATCGCCTTTGTGGTCGAGGATATAGGCGATTCCGCCAGACATCCCGGCAGCAAAATTGCGCCCGGTTTGGCCCAACACCACAACCCGGCCACCGGTCATGTATTCGCAGCCGTGGTCGCCAATACCTTCAATGACCGCACTTGCCCCGCTGTTGCGAACGCAGAAGCGCTCCGCTGCTATGCCTCGCAAGTAAGCCTCGCCAGAGGTGGCGCCATACAGACAGACATTGCCAACCAGAATATTGTCTTCAGCGGCAAAGCTTGAATTTTTGGGTGGGTAGACAACCAGCTTGCCGCCAGAAAGGCCTTTGCCGACGTAATCATTGCAATCTCCCGCCACTTCAATAGAAATGCCCTTCGCCATGAACGCGCCAAGGCTTTGCCCCGCCGAGCCATTTAGTTTGATCTTGATGCTGTCCTCCGGCAGACCCTCAGCGCCCCATTTTTTGGCGACCTCGTGTGACAGCATCGTGCCGACCACCCGGTTGGTATTGATCACAGGTAATTCGATTTCAACTGTGTCGCCATTGTCAATCGCACTTCTGGCTTGCCTGATAATCTCGTTGTCGAGGGCCAGTTCCAGGGCGTGATCCTGTTCTATAGTCTGGTAGGTGCCAACGGCGTCATGGGGCTTTTCTGCCATGCTGAGGATGGAAGTCAAATCCAGACCGTTGGCTTTCCAGTGGTCTTCCGCAGCGGCAGTTTCCAGTACGTCGCTGCGGCCTATCATTTCGTTTATGTTGCGAAAGCCCAGTTTGGCCATTATTTCACGTGTTTCCCCGGCCAGTAAAAAAAAGTAGTTCACCACGTTCTCTGGCACGCCCTTGAACTTCTTACGCAACTGCTCGTCCTGGGTGGCAATGCCGACCGGGCAAGTATTGAGATGACACTTGCGCATCATGATGCAGCCCAGTGTTACCAATGGCAGAGTCGCAAAGCCGAACTCTTCGGCACCTAAAAGGGCAGCGATAACAACATCTTTCCCTGTTTTTAGCTGTCCGTCTGTTTGCAGTACGACACGTGAACGCAGGTCATTCATGACCAGGGTCTGATGAGTTTCGGCGATACCCAGTTCCCAAGGCAGGCCCGCGTGCTTGATGGAGGTTAGTGGTGAGGCGCCGGTACCGCCGTCGTGGCCAGCAATTACAATATGATCTGCCTTGGCTTTGGTGACACCTGAGGCAATCGTACCAACTCCCATTTCTGATACCAGCTTTACGCTGATACGCGCATTGCGGTTGGCATTTTTCAGGTCGTGTATCAGTTGCGCCATATCCTCGATGGAATAAATATCGTGGTGCGGCGGTGGGCTGATCAGTCCTACCCCCGGAGTAGAGTGGCGGAGCTTGGCGATATAATCATCGACCTTGCCACCGGGTAGTTCACCGCCCTCGCCAGGCTTGGCGCCCTGAGCGATTTTGATCTGAATCTCATCGGCATTGGCCAGATAATGCGCGGTCACGCCAAAGCGGCCCGATGCGACCTGTTTGATAGCTGAGCGTTTGGAGTCGCCGTTAGCTAGCGGCTTAAAGCGTTCTGCGTCTTCACCGCCTTCGCCAGTGTTGGACTTGCCACCGATGCGATTCATTGCTACTGCCAGGGATTCGTGAGCCTCTGGCGAGATAGAACCAAAGCTCATCGCGCCGCTGCAAAAGCGTTTTACAATGTGCCTGGGGTCTTCAACTTCGGCAATGTCGATGGGCCCGCCGTTTGCGCCCTCTTTGAAACTCATCAGACCACGCAGGGTTGAACCGCGAGTGGCGTCTTCGTCGGAGGCTTTCACAAAACGGTCATAGGCTTCACGGCTATTGGCGCGAGAAGCCTCCTGGATCGTTGAAATAGTTTGCGGATTCCACATGTGGCGCTCGCCGCGGTCGCGCCAGTGAACGTCGCCGGGGTTTTCCAGCACGGGGATACGAGTTGTCTCAACACTGGGGAAAGCGACCTCGTGGCGGCGCAAGGATTCTTCTGCCAGAACGTCAAAACCGACACCGGCTACCCGACTGGGCGTGCCTTTGAAACAGCGTTCAATCACCTCGCGGGCGATACCCACTGCCTCGAATATTTGCGCGCCTTTATAGGAGTGCAGCGTAGAAATGCCCATTTTCGCCATAACCTTGAGCATACCTTTGGCAACACCCTTGCGGTAAGCGGCGACAATCTTGCCGTCGCTGTCAAATTTTTCACCGGGCAGGAGGCCTTCGCGCCGGGCTTGCCAAAGAGACTCAAAGGCCAGGTAGGGATTGATTGCATCTACACCGTAGCCAATAAGCATACAGTGATGATGTACCTCGCGGGCCTCGCCGGTTTCCACCACAATACCAATGCGAGTGCGCTCTGATGTATCCACCAGATGCTGGTGTACAGCACTGGCTGCCAGCAATGTGGAAACTGGCACGCGCTCATTATTCGCCGCTCGGTCCGAGAGGGCGATCAGACTATAGCCATCGGCGATGGCCCGGCTGGATTCTTCGCAAATACGACTTAGTGTCGCTTCCAGCCCCGCCTGTTTTTTGGATTTGGGATAGGTAATATCAATTGCCCTGGTGCGCCAACCCTTGTAGTCAAGATGGCGAATTGCCGCCATTTCTTCATTGGTGAGAATTGGATGCGGAATGCGCAATCTATGCACATTGCTTTGGGTCGGTGCCAGCAGGTTACCTTCCGGACCGACATAGCATTCGAGGCTCATTACAACTTCTTCGCGTATGGAATCGATTGCCGGATTTGTGACCTGGGCGAACAACTGCTTGAAATAGTCATAAATCATGCGCGGTTTGTCGGACAAGCAGGCCAGCGCGCTGTCGTTGCCCATGGAGCTTACCGGATCACGCAATTCCTGAACCAGCGGTAACAGCATGAATTGCATGGTCTCAGTGGTAAACCCAAACGCCTTCATGCGATCAACCAGGTTCTCGGGCGCAAAACCGTGCGGCTCCTGGTTGATGTGCAAATCAGAGAAATCAATGCGTTGGCTTGCAATCCATTCACCGAAGGGTTTTGAGGCAGACCACTCGCTTTTTAGCTCTTCGTCGGTAATGAGCCTGCCTTCGGCAAAATCCAGCAGAAACATTTTGCCTGGTTGCAGCCGGCCTTTGGCTTTTACATTGGCCGGCTCGACTTCTACCACGCCAACCTCGGATGCCATGATGACTTTATCGTCGTGAGTAATGTAGTAGCGACTTGGGCGCAGGCCGTTGCGGTCCAGCACTGCACCAATATACTGACCGTCGGTGAAGGCGATTGAGGCGGGGCCGTCCCATGGCTCCATCATTGATGAGTTGTATTCGTAAAAATCCCTCTTCGCCTGAGACATTTCCCCGTCGTTCTGCCAGGCCTCTGGAATCATCAGCATGATCGCTTCCTGCAAGGTGCGGCCATTCATCAGCATGAATTCCAACACATTGTCGAAACTGCCTGAGTCCGAGCAATCTGGCTCTACAACCGGAAACAGCTTGTTAATTTCTGCGCCAAACAATTCACTTTGCACCACGCCCTGGCGGGCGCGCATTGAATTGATGTTGCCCTGGCGGGTGTTGATCTCTCCATTGTGGCTCATAAACCGGTTGGGTTGGGCGCGATCCCAGGAGGGAAAAGTATTGGTGCTGAAGCGCGAATGCACCATGGCCAGATGCGCCTTGTAGTCGTCGTCTTGCAGATCCGGGTAAAACGGCATCAACTGGTCCGGGGTCAACATGCCCTTGTAGACAATGACCTTGGATGACAGGGTACAGATATAAAAAGACTCGGCCTGCGCCAAATCGTGTTCCTGGCGCAACGTGCGGGTACTCAGCTTGCGGATTGTATATAGCTGGCGCTCGAAAGCATCCCCGCTAACACCCTCTCCGGCCGCTATATATAACTGTTCAATGACCGGCATAGAGGCGAGGGCTGTAGGGCCCACATCCGCTTGTTCCGGCTGCACAGCCATGTCGCGCCAACCTATGAATGTTTGACCCTGTAGAGCAATGAATTCTGCAACCGTCGCTTTGCAGTGAGCGCGTTCCCTGGCGTCCTGGGGCAGGAACACGTTACCAACAGCATAGGCGCCTTTTTCAGGAAGTTCGACACCAAACGCGGCCTTTGCCGACTTTTGGAGAAATTGGTGCGGAATTGCTGTCAGAATGCCGCAGCCATCGCCAGTGTTGGCTTCGCAGCCGCAAGCGCCCCGATGGTTCATGCGGCGCAGTGCATGGTCTGCCTCCAGTACAATCTCACGGCTGGGATGGCCTTTCATGTCGGCCACAAAACCTACGCCACAACTGTCTTTTTCATTTGCTGGATCGTACAAACCTTGCGGACCCGGGCGAGACAAGGGGCGTATTTTTTCATTCAAATTCATCTATGGCTGCTCCAAAAGCGGCTTGTTGCAGTGCTTGGTTTGTCGGGAAGCTGGTTAACTCAATGGCTGCGCTGCTAGATAATGTGCTGTGGCCTGGTAATACGCTACAGTCGGCTAAAAAAGCCTAAATGACAATCACTGAGCCTACCTGGAAATTCGGGGGGGCAATTTTACTCAAATGCGCCCCACATTGCCAAATGTTGTGCGGGTTCAGTACCTGTGAGACAAATCGGCCAGCTTCGGTATGATTTGATGCGCAGGCTTTTGCTCTGCATCGGGTTATCTCCTGTGTGGATTTAATAACTCACCGGCCACCCGATTTTTAGAAATCCGGGGATCACGACCTGTGGATTGGATGGATAAGTCTACGACTTACCCACCACTCCACAGGCGCAATAACAATCGTCCAAAAGTCTCATAGCTATCTGAACCATGACATAACAAGAAAGTGTACAAAAAAAGACGCAAAAAGGCACCCGTTCCGGCTGTTCCGCAGCAGCACAGTCCCAGGTTCGACAGGCTCCGGGTGCCCAACTAATGCTGAAACAAGTTACTGGATTGTCAGTCGCAATTGGCTGATGCGGACGGGAATGCGTACAATGCCTGCCGACGATGAGCTGTGTAGCAGTGACTACAAAATGGCCGAACTAAAAAATGACCGCTTGCTGCGCGCTTTGCTGCGCCAGCCGGTGGACCGCACTCCCGTATGGATAATGCGTCAGGCTGGCAGATATCTGCCTGAGTATCGAAAAATAAGGCAGCAGGCTGGTTCCTTCATGGATTTGTGTACCAATCCCGACCTGGCATGTGAGGTCACTGTGCAGCCTCTGAGGCGTTATCCCATGGATGCTGCCATTTTATTTTCAGATATTTTGACCATCCCGGATGCTATGGGATTGGGGCTTTATTTTACCGAGGGCGAGGGGCCGCGCTTTAAAAAGATCATAAACAATGAAGCTGACGTGGCGGCACTGAAAGTAGTGAATTCGGCGCGTGATCTGGATTATGTGATGAAAGCGATGAGTACCAGCCGCCAGGCGCTTGACGGCGAGGTGCCCTTGATTGGTTTTTCCGGCAGCCCCTGGACGCTGGCCACCTATATGGTTGAGGGTGGATCGAGTAAGGATTTCCAAAAGGTCAAATCCCTGGCGTTCAACCAGCCCGAAGTTATGCATCAACTGCTGACGGTGCTGGCTGACTCAGTGGCGGATTATTTGCGCTGCCAGGTTGAAGCGGGGGCGCAGGCGCTACAAATTTTTGATACCTGGGGCGGTGCGTTAAGTGCAGCGGCTTATCGGGAGTATTCCCTGCACTATATGCAGCGCATAGTCGAGTCTCTGCCGAAGGTAAGCGAGGGTCGGCAGGTACCGGTTATTCTGTTCACGAAACATGGGGGTCAGTGGCTGGAAGCCATTGCCGACAGTGGCGCGGATGCGGTGGCTATTGACTGGGCCACTGATATCGCGGCCGCGCGCAGCAGAGTGGGCGCCCGGGTTGCCTTGCAGGGCAATATGGACCCCGCGATGCTTTACGCGAACCCGGAGCGGATCAAGCGGGAAGTAAAAACGATTCTGGCAGGATTTGGCAATGGCAGCGGTCATGTATTCAACCTGGGCCACGGTATTACACCAGGCGTGAATCCCGATCATGTGACGGCCATGGTCGAAGCCGTGCAGGAATATTCTCCCGCTTACCATTTGGACACCTAAATCTCGTAGTCGCAGGGAATGCTGTGGTCCATCTCGCGGGAGGGCTGCTGCGAGGCGGGTTTGCCAACCACTTTTGCCGGAACGCCGGCGACCGTTGTATGGGCTGGCACTGCCTGTAATACAACACTGCCAGCGCCGATTTTGGCACCCTGACCGATTGTGATGTTGCCGAGAATGGTGGCGCCGGCACTGATCAATACACCGTCCTCTACCTTGGGGTGGCGGTCGCCGGTCTCTTTTCCTGTGCCGCCAAGGGTGACCGACTGCAAGATCGAAACATTCTCGCCGACCACTGCCGTCTCACCGATTACCAGGCCAGTGGCGTGGTCCAGCATAATACCGCTGCCCAATCTCGCGGCCGGGTGGATATCGACGCTAAACTCGGCGGACATCCTGTTCTGAAAGAACAGGGCTAATGATTTTCTATCGGCATTCCACAAGCAGTTCGCAACGCGGTGTGTCTGTAGTGCGTGAAAGCCCTTGAAGTAGAGAAATGGAATCGAGAGTTGATCGCAGGCGGAGTCACGCTCTTCCACTGCCAGCAAGTCATTGCGAATGGACTGGCCGACATTGGCGCAGGAAGCGAATGCACTTTCGATGACTTCCCGCAGCAGTAACGATGATGCGGTTGGACTGTCCAGCTTATTCGCCAGGTGAAAGCTCAGTGCTGATTCCAGTGTGCTGTGATTGAGGATAGTCGCGTGCAGAAAGCTGGCAAGAATAGGCTCGCGAGCTACATCTTCGGCGGTTTCTGCGCGAATTCTGTCCCAGACCGGGTCCAGGTTAGCGGTGTCCATTATCCCCTCCCTTCTCGGCGATGGCGCACGGGTCGATATTCTGACGCAAATTACAGCGGCAGCGCCACAACTGATGGCCGCTCTGTAAATATTTACGCTCGTGCAGGCTCAGTGGCGATTTGGGCTGCACCCTGTCTATGCTGGATGTGTAGCCTGCGATATTCATGGCGACGCCAAATTCTTCAACATAGGTTTGCCAGTTGCTGCGCAGCTCGATATTGCCGCCCAGCGACAACAAAGCCTCCAGCTCTGCACTGCCCTGTAGTCGCTGCTTTAACTGGCCAGGCTTTGGCCAGGGGTTAGGATACAACAGGTAGTGATCGTTCAAACGCCAGTTGGCTGCGGCCGCAAGACGCCAAAAGTCCCTACAGTCCGCCTGCACGAGTAGATAGTTGCCCCCGCCTTTGCCTTGATGCCTGCCTATGAGGTGGGCTGATTTATCAATGCCGATGACCAGTGACTCAGGATGCCGTCCGGCCAGGCTTGCAGTGCTCATGCCGGTTCCACAGAAGGAATCGAACACCAAAGGCCCTCTGTGGGCATCAATTCTCGAACGGATTGCCTCAAACGCCCTCTGGGTATGGTGCGCGACAGGCCGCAAACTGGGCTTTAAAAGATGCTTCAACACCGTCTCCGCCAATTGCGGATGAATAAACCGCTGAGCGCTTTTTATTGCGCGGGATGCCCGCTGTGTTTGAAGTTGTTTCCTCACCCTGCCATCATAAGTTATGCGACAGGATTTAAGACCTTACTGGCTCAAAAAACTCTACCTGAATTTCCGGCACAGGTATGCGGAGCACTTTCTTAAACCGGCGGTTGATTATCTGGGTGATCACCACAGCATCATGCAGCCGTGGTATGTGGCTTTCGATGGACCGAATATCAGAATCGGTAAATGCGCGACCATTATTGGCGAGCGCGCCAAGCCCGTGAAATTGGGTGTGTGGGGCCGCGAGCCAGACACAGGGTCGATTACGGTGGGTGATTACGTTCTGATTTGCCCAGGCACGCGCATCAGTGCCAGTGATGATATTACTATCGGCAACAGCGTGATGATGGCCAATAGTGTCTATATTACAGACTCGGATTGGCACGGCCTCTACGACCGTACCGAACGCAGCGCAGCGCTGGCACCGGTTCACATCGGCGACAATGTTTGGCTGGGCGATCACAGCGTAGTGCTCAAAGGCGTGACGATTGGCGAAAACAGTGTCGTGGCTGCCAGCGCAGTGGTCAGTAAAGATGTGCCGGCCAATGTAGTGGTCGCGGGGAACCCGGCCAGGATTGTGAAGCAACTGGATGTAGAGCAAGGCTTTACCACCCGCGCCGATTTTTTTGCCAACCCGGTTGAACTCGATGAATTTTATGATGCTGTGAACCGCACGGTGTTGGGCAAGAATGGTTTGCTGAACTGGATCAGAGCTCTCGCGTGGCCGACGATGCGCGATTAACAGGCCCGCAAGCCACAGGTTTCCCGCTAGTAGATTTTTAGAACCGGCTCATCAAATGCGGCCAACTGTTCCCTGAGTTCCAGGATGTGGTCTGACCAGTAGCGGGCGTCATTAAACCAGGGAAAGCTGCGTGGGAAAGCGGGATCAGCCCAACGTCGGCCCAGCCATGCAGAATAGTAAATGATTCGCATGGTACGCATTGCCTCCACCCAGTTGAGTTCCACCGGGTTGAAGTCAGCAAATTCATTGTAACCTTCCAGTACTTCGCTGAGTTGTCGGCAGCGCTGCTGGTAATCGCCACTCAACAGCATCCACAAATCCTGGATAACGGGTGCTGTGACGCAGTCATCGAGGTCGACAAAGTGCGCTGTGTCAGCGCGCCAAAGGATATTGCCAGAGTGACAATCCCCGTGAACCCTGATTCCGCCCTGTGGTTGATAACAGTCGCGGATTCGAGCGATCAGGTCTTCGCAGAGGGTGACATAGGCGGTTTGTAATTCTGTGGGAATAAAGTGCTCGCTGAGGAATTGGTAGCTGTCTTGAGCCATGCGCTGGATGCTTAGCTCATGGCGATACTTAAAATGGCTACTGGCGCCTACCGTGTGCATGCGCCCCAGGGTGCGGCCCAGTATCAGCAGGCTGTCGAGATTATCAAGTTCCGGGGGGTGACCCCCCTGGCGCCTAAACAGGGCAAACTGAAACCCCCCAAATTCGTAGAGTGATTGCCCGCCGTGCATCCGCATTGGAGCCACCACCGAGATATCAGCATCAAACAGTTCCTGGGTGAAGCCATGCTCTTCCAGGATTTGATCGTTAGTCCAGCGCTCGGGGCGATAGAACTTGGCGATCAGGGGTTGTTCGCCCTCAATGCCCACCTGATAGACGCGGTTTTCGTAGCTGTTCAGCGCGAGCAGGCGGGCGTCGCAGAGGTGCCCCAGGCTTTCTACCGCCGCCATAACCATATCCGGCGTGAGAGCATCGTAGGGGTGCTGCACGTCATTTTCCATGGCCCAAACGGTTCCTTTTTTCAGGCGTTGCCACCGTCTAGTGGCAGGCACCGCCAAGCAGCGCGACAGACTTAATTTGAGCGTAGGCCCGCGCACCGGGTTTCAGGTTGAGAGAGAGTACAGATTTTCTGGTCAGCCGCGCCAGTAAATGTTGCTGCCCGCATTGCAGGCGAACCAGCAGCCGATTTGCACTGCCGTGTTCAACTTCCGCCACGGTGACGGGCAGAATATTGAGAATGCTGCTATCCATTGGCGGCGTTAGGCACACGGAGACATCGCGGGCAGGAACACGCAATCGCTGGCTGCCCTGGTAGCCCGCGGCCGAGTTGGCCACATAGAGGACTTCACCCTCCAGGCCGAGTTTTATCAGGCCGAATTCGGCCTCCTCGCCAACGACATCGGCATGCAGTATTGCCGCTGCGTTTTCTTCATGGGCCATCTCCAGGTCGAGTCGGCTACTCAGGTCGTCGGCGGCGCCGCTGGCAACGATTGCTCCCGCATCCATCACCAGCAGCCAGTCTGCCAGTTGCGCAATTTCTTCACTATCGTGGCTCACGTAGAGAATGGGGATATCAGTTGCAGCTTGCAGTTTTTGCAAGTGGTGGAGAATTTCTCGCCTGCTGGCGCGGTCCAGGTTGGCCAGTGGTTCGTCCATGAACAGAATTCTGGGCCTGTTCAACAGGGCGCGGGCTATGGCCAGGCGCTGTTGCTGACCACGAGACAGCCTGGCCGGAGGTTTGTGCAGCAAAGCTCCAAGTTCAAGCCAGTCACAGACGCTTTCAAAATCAGGGCCCTTAGCCGTATGGGCACGGCTGATGGCGTAGTTCAAATTATCTGCGACACTCAAGTGGTTAAACAGCCGCGCGTCTTGAAATACGAAACCGATGCCCCGTCGCTCCACAGGCAAAAATTGATTGTCACTTTGCCAAATTTCGCCGTCTAGCCGGATATCCGTTTCACCCTGGCCTCGCAGGAGACCTGCCAGACAGTGCAGAAGCGACGTTTTGCCGCAGCCACTCGGCCCGCAGATGGCTGTAGTTCCGCTAGCCGGCAGCGTGACATTAACTCTGAGTTGGAAGTTGTCTCCCCGGCACAGGTGTACGATGGCGCTAAGGGCCGTCATGGAGCCACGCTCCAGTTGCGTTGCCCGCTATACCGGTATATCAGAAATAGAGTGATAAACGAGAACACAACCAATCCGGCTGCGAGGCTGTGGGCCTGCGCGTATTCCAGGGATTCGACCCGATCATAAAGCGCGATGGATAGCACTCGGGTTTCTCCAGGGATATTGCCGCCGATCATTAGCACCACGCCAAATTCACCCACAGTATGAGCAAAGCCAAGGCTGGCCGCTGCAATAAAGCTGTGCCGACAACTGGGCAGTATAACGCTCAGCCAGCGATCAACTCTGTTAGAGCCCAGGCAGGCCGCTGCCTGCATCAGGCTTTCAGGCAACTGTCGAAATGCAGCCTGCAAAGGCTGCACAACAAACGGCAGAGAATAAATGACCGAACCCACAACCAGCGCATTAAAACTGAATGCGAGCCGCTCGCCAGTCAACTGTTGCCATAAGCTGCCCATGGCGGAATTGGGGGCAAAGGCAAGCAAAAGATAAAACCCGAGTACCGTGGGTGGCAAAATCAACGGCAGGGCAACCACGGCCTCTACAGATGTGCGTAAATGACTTTGTCCGCGTGCCAGCCACCAGGCCAGCGGTGTACCCAGCAGCAGCAATATCAGTGTCGTCACTGCTGCCAGTTGCGCGGTTAGCCAGATGACCTGAGTGGTTTCCATATTAATCGCGCACTGCCTCGTAGCCGACAGCGGTGATTTGCTCCTGAATCGCGCTGGACTTCAGCCACGCAGTAAACGACTGCGCGAGGGCGAGTTTTTCTGTCTGGCGCAAGATGACAGCTTGCTGTTTTAAGTCGCCGTACCAGTCTCGGGGAATGCTGAAAAAGGGAGGCTGCGCCTGGCTCGCGGCAACCAGGGCGATATCGGCCCCACCCGTATACCACATCTGAAAAGCCTGGCCGCTATTGGCCCCGGTGACCAGTTGTCTATCGGTGTTTGCAAACCGCGACAGAACTTGCCGGGCAGCCGCTCCATAGGGTGCCAGTGCCGGATTGGCAATAGCCGTAGTGAGATTCATTTGTTGCAGTAGCCGCGCCATGTCATTGTTGGCAGCAGCAGCTAATCCGGGCTGATACACCAGTACCAGGATGCCACTGGCATAGGTAAAGCGACTGTTGGCAACGGCCAGGTGCTGTTGTTCCAGTTTGATCGGGTAGCGGCTGTCCGCAGATAGAAATACATCAAAGGGCGCGCCGTGGATAATTTGCGCGTACAGGTTGCCAGAGGAGCCACTGCTGATTTTGAGTGCATTGTGCCGGAACTGCGGCGCCAGCGCTGCCAGCGTCGGCCGAAAATTGGCCGCCACCGCCACCTGCAAGGTGTCTGCATCAAGCCGGCTGATACACAGGCAGGACAGACATATTAGAGTGAGGGTGCGCACTTGAAGAAATTTCACCAGCAAAAGTCGATAGTATGGGGCAAGGGCTCAGGGAATGCACGATGAGTCAGGTCCAGGGGTGCGCGCGAAACACCACAGGTCCACTCGTCGGGCGCCCGCTTTGAGTAGTGCCTGAGCCAGGCAGTTTGCAGTGGTGCCGGTAGTCATCACATCATCAATAATCACCAGGTATTGACCGGTCAGGTCGCGTTTACAGTCAAAGGCGTTGCGCAGGTTGCGCCGGCGTTTGCTCAGGCTGAGGCCGTGTTGCGCCGGGGTGCGTATGCGCTTGACACAGGCCTGTTCGCAGACGCTCAGACCCCAGCGCTTTAACAATGGATGCCGCCTCAGCCCCTGGGCCAGAACAGCGGATTGATTGAAACCCCGCAGCAGTTTTTTGCTCCAGTGGAGAGGTACCGGTACCAGTGCGTCCGGCGCGCCGTACTGGTGCAGTTGTTGCAGCACCGACGGCGCCAGTAGTTGCCTCAACAACGGCAGAAGATGCATGTCTGCCTTGAATTTAAATTGCTGTATGAAACCTGCGACTGGATCAGTGTAGACCCACGGCGCGCAGGTTGCAGTGAATGCCGGTGGTTGAACCTGGCATTGACCACAGCGCTGCCCGGCTGCTGAAGCAGGCAGTGGCAGGGCGCATTGCGTGCAAGCGCTGGAGTTGTGCGGGAGTTCTGCTTCACAGGGCTCGCACAGGGGTAGCAGGCGCTGGCTGAGGCAGCCACAGAGCAGACAATAACAGGGCGCGAGAACATCCAGTAACGGGTTGTTAGCCATAGGGTTCCTTGCAGGTTGACAGTGGTTGTTGTGCCGATATCATGGCCACCCTCCAATGACTATAGTATACAGACGCACCCTGCCCGCTATGCAAGTGCTATGCGAGCTATGCAAGCTATGCAAGTAAGCGCAGTGGTATGGTCGGCATGGGCATAAAACCAGCGGAATGCAGCTATGAATGAAGAACCCAGGCTGGCGCCGGAAGATCAGGCGCGAGTCGATAAATTTGTCAGTAGCGGGGTAAATTCGGTTGAACGCAAACCCTTTCGACCCGTGCGGTTACTGTTATTCCTGCTGATCGTTGTAAGCAGCCTGAGCGCAATAAGCCTGCTTTTATCGCGCTGGGCGGGCGTTTACTAGCCAGTTTACCAATGGTCGGTTGTGACAGGTGGGTAAACCTTGCGGTTTGGAGCCGCAGGTGGGGTCGGGTGTGGTTGGGTGTGGCGGGCAATTAGCCGAGGTGGGATTCCAGTAATGTTAGGCAAAGCCTGGAGAGGTCTGCTCTGGACCGCCTGGCTCTGCTGCCACTCTGAGTGCTGATGCTGACAAACAGAGCATGTGTCATTTCCAGCCAGAGTCTCGCCACTCGCTCTCGCTCAGCTTTGCTGTCGCTGAGCCCCAGCCGCGAAAACTGTTTATCCAGATGGCTGATGATGAGCACGTCATGTTGCTCGTCGAGGTCGCGCAGCTCCGGAACTGCATACATGGCGTGGACTAGCGGCAGCACGCCGCGCTGATTTTCGTAGACCTGGCCGAGGGTAGCGATTGCGGAGTTCACGTACTTTTCCAGGCCCAGGGTTTCAATTGGGAGACTGGCGAGTTCTTCCAGCGCGCCACTGTATGCCGCCAGCCACTGTTCGCCTATGGCGTACAAAATAGCCTGTTTGTGGGGGAAATAGTGATACAGAGAACCCACTGAAATACCCATTTCTCTGGCCACCAGAGTGGTTGTCAGACCGTCAAAACCCACCTTTTCCAGAAGTGCGGCGGTTGCGCGCAGGATAGCGTCACGTCGCTGGCGTGAACGCTGCTGGACTGGTGAACGCTGCTGCCCCAGCGTGAGCTTGCGGGAATTGATTCTACTCTCGGGCATTGCAGGTCAGAGCCTGTCCATGAGCGCATACCAGGCCATGCCAACGGCCAGACCTGGCCAGCGCAGGAGTGTGCCGCCGGGAAATGTTGGGGTGGGGACGCTCGCCATAATATCGAAACGCTCGGCTGTTCCGGCAACGGCCTCGCTGATCAGCTTGCCGGCCAGGGATGCGATAGTGATGCCGTGCCCGGAGTAGCCGTGAGCATAAAATACGTTGCTGTCGAGTTTGCCGAAGGCTGGCATCCGATTCATGGTTACAGCCAGGGTACCTCCCCAGGCGTAGTCAATGCGGGTGTTTTCCAGCTCAGGGTAGGTGCGTAACATATATTTGCGAACAAAACTTTTTATGTCCTTTGGAAAGCGTTTGCTATAGGTTTCACCGCCACCGAAAAGCAGACGATTGTCAGCAGACAGCTTCCAGTAGTTGATGACAAACAGTGAGTCAGACATGCTGGTATCATCGCGGCTGAGACTGCGCGCCACAGACTCATCCAGAGGCTCGGTGGCAAGCACATAGTTGTTAATGGGCATGATCTTGCCGGCGGCTTTGGGAGCGAGACCCTCCAGATAGCCATTGCACCCCAACACCAGGTAATTTGCAGTGACAGAACCTTGTTCTGTGTCGACAACGACTCGCTTGCCTGAGTGGTATCTGCTTGCGCGACTCTGCTCGAAAATTTGTACACCCAGGGCCGTTGCAGCCCTGGCGAGACCAAGCGCGTAATTTAGCGGGTGCAGATGTTTTCCCCCGCTGTCCAGCGCGCCAGCATAATAGCGGCGCGAGCTTGTCATTGAATCGAGTTCGTCTTTATCCACAAAGCGAATATTCTGGTAATCGTAGTCCCGATTGAGTGTGTCGACGTAGGACTTGAGCTCGTCCACATGGCCTTTTTTTGCTGCCATATGCAAATCCCCGGTTTTCAGGTCACAGTCAATCTGGTATTTGTCGATCAACTGGACAACCGTATCAACTGCTTCCTCTGCGAGCTTCCACAAGCTGTGCGCGTGGTCTTTTCCAACCAGTTGCTCCAGCTCATCCTGGTCGCTGCGCTGGCCTGTGCTCGCGTGGCCACCGTTGCGCCCTGAGGCGCCCCAGCCGACTCTCTCTGCCTCCAGCAAAGCCACGCGATAACCGCGCTCACGCAAATGAACAGCCGCCGAGAGACCGGTAAAACCTCCACCGATAATGCAAACGTCTACCTCAATGTTTCCCGCCAGTGGCGGAAAAGAGAGGCTCTGGTTGGCACTGGCTGCGTAGTATGAATCTATGTGTTCGCTGCTTGCCATCGTCTAAAATTAACCGAATAATAGCTCGAATTAAAATTTGAATAATAATTCGGTTTTTTGTAATAATCAAACTTTTGGCAACAGGCGCAAGCCATGATTGATATCAGGCAGTGGTTAAAAGATAACGATATATCCGAGATTGAAGCACTGGTTCCCGATTTGACGGGGAATGCCCGAGGCAAATTTATTCCGGCCGCTCAGTTCCTCACCCTTGGTGAACCCAGGCTGCCGGAGAGCATTCTCGTGCAGACTGTGACGGGGGAGTACAGTGATGAGCACTGGGAGTTCGTGGAGCCCTCTGATGCAGATATGATTCTCAAACCAGACGCCAGCACTGTGCGGGTGGTTCCCTGGGGTCGTGAGCCAACGGCGCAAATCATTCACGATTGTTACACCACTGACGATAAGCCTCACCCGCTTTCCACTCGCAATGTGCTCAAGCGGGTTCTGGATTTGTATGGAGCCGAAGGCTTGCACCCAGTGGTTGCGCCCGAGGTTGAGTTCTATTTGGTAAAGCAGAATATTGAACCCGACAATGAGTTAGAACCGCCGGTCGGTCGCTCTGGCAGGGCAGAGGCGTCGCGGCAGTCATACAGTATCGACGCTGTCGCAGAATTTGAAGATTTTGTTGAAGACATGTATGGCTACGCCGAAGCGCAGCAGTTGGATGTGGACACACTCATCCATGAAAATGGCGCAGCACAGATGGAGATAAACTTTCTTCACGGCGATGCACTCGCATTGGCTGACCAGGTGTTTGTTTTTAAACGCACCATACGTGAAACTGCACACCAGCACGGTATTTATGCGACGTTTATGGCCAAGCCCATGCAGCGAGAGCCGGGAAGTGCTCTGCATATTCATCAGAGTATTGTCAATACCCAAACCGGCGACAATATTTTTGTCGACGGCAACGGCGAGCACAATGCTGCATTTCACAGTTACATCGCAGGTCTCCAGCAATTCACGCCTAATTTAATCAGCTTTTATGCGCCCAATGTGAATTCTTACCGCCGTCTGGCACCGGATATTTCTGCGCCGATCAATTTGAACTGGGGCTACGATAATAGAACCACCGCTTTTAGGGTGCCGCACAGTGGGCCAGCCGCTACAAGGGTAGAGAACAGATTTCCCGGCGCTGATGCCAATCCCTATTTGGCGATTGCCGCTAGCCTGGCGTCAGGCTATTTGGGCATGAAACTCAACCTGAATGCCACTGAACCGCATTCGGGTACGGCCAACGAAGAGTCTGTTGAAGTGGCGCGTACACTGGAAGAGGGCTTGCGATTGTTGCAAAGTGTGCCAGAGTTAGTGGATATATTTGGCGGGCTTTTTTTGCGTGCCTACGCCGCTGTGAAACTGGATGAGTTCGAAGAGTTTAACCAGGTTATCAGCTCCTGGGAGCGAGAGCATTTACTGCTCAATGTTTAAGGTGAGACCTTTGCGCGGAAGATGATTTCGCTTTCAGGCAAGGCAAAAACGCACGGAATGAGGGAGTTTATGCTTATAAATGACCGATTGAGTACGATTTTAACAAAGCATGCAGGTGAAATGGCTTTCGTGCAAAGGTCTCAAGGTATAGATCATGGCCGAAGGCGCTGTTAGCAAGGGCGGCATTCACTGGTTTACCGCGCTCAAATACACCACTTATGCACTTTTGATGTTGAATGTGTATTTGTTTCTCGACGAGGAGCTAACAGCGCTTGAGCATACCTTTGGCATGGATGTCTCCCTCGGCGACCTGATCCAGGCCTTTGCGGCAACCATTGATACAACCGCCTGGGTTCTGCTGCTGCTGCTTTTTGAACTAGAGACCTTTGTCATTCCTGATGAGAAGATCAAGGGGGTGACCCGCTGGCTGTTGCACGGTATCCGAATCATTTGCTATGGCTTCATCAGCTACGCATTCACAGGCTATTTGTCGGAGCTAGGTACCTTATACCAGGTTGTGCCTATGCCAGCGGCCGAGGTTTGCGCCAATGCGGGGCAGGGTTGGTTCCTGCTTGTTGATATGGATAAATACCTGGAGCTCGGTGGCAGCGAGTGCGCAGATATTGGCAACCAGTTGCAGCGACTGCGAGGCTTCAATATTGTGGCGCAGGCGGAAGTTTTACAAGCGGTGCGCCTGCTAGCTTGGACCGATGTTATCAATTCTGCGGCCTGGCTATTAGTTGTATTGGTGCTTGAGATAGATGTTCGCTTGCAGTTGCGTGGGCATGGTGGAGACTGGCTGACGCAGGTCAACCGCGTTATAAAACTGTTCTTGTATAACACGCTGTTAATCGCGGCTGTCTACTGGGGTTTTAAAGGCAGCCTATTAGATTTTTGGGATGCCTTTTTGTGGCTGTTTGCTTTTGTGTTTATTGAGTTAAATGTCTTCGACTGGCAAGCAGAGGTTGAAGCCGGTGCTGCCGATGCTGTAGAGGTAAGCGCTTGATATACCAACACCGCCACACCAGACCCCACCTGCGGCTCAAAACCGCAAGCCCTGAGTTTATGGTTATGGGACTTCCGGGCTGCTCTTCGCGCTGAGTGTTGTCGGTGTTATCGGCATTTGATCGATTCGCAAATTCGCCTGCGGCTCAAAACCGCAAGCCCTGAGTTTATGGTTACGGGACTTCCGGACTGCTTTTCGCGCTGAGTGCTGTCGGTGTTATCGGCATTTGATCGGTTCGCCAATGTCGCGTGGACACTGGCCTGCGGCTCAGACATACTCACCGACACAGCAAATGCGATAACACCGCCATAGCGCACTCTTTATGCGCTTCAAAGCATCCCGAAAGTCCTCTACCAGGCATCCCGAAAGTCCTCTATCAGGCACCCTGGAAGTCCTCTGCTCCATAATGTGGGCGGGTGGGTAAATCTTGAGGTTTAATCAGGGCACGTTTGCGAAAGCGGGTGTTTTTGAGGCGCATCAAGCGAGGACTGTTTGAATCCGAATTTTTCCTTTAGGAAAAATCGTTGAGTTCCGCAGCGGTCAAAAACACCCGCTGAAGCGTGCCCAAACCGCAAGGTTTAGCCACCTGCCACAACTAACCCAGCCACAACTGACCCAGCCACAACTGACCCAGCCACAACCGACCTGACCACGGCCCACCCATCCCAGGCTCCTAGATAGATTCGTCTTCACCTACATGCTCAATGCGGGGATACTGCTTCCACTTAAAGGAGTCCTTGTGCTCACAGATCAGGCATTGGTGCTCACACTCACCCGTGGCCCGATCCATGCTTGAAATTGCTTCCATCATGCCTGTGCCACAGGCATCGCAGACATAACTGACCTCGACAGGAACGACTACACGTTTTATTTCAGGCATATAGAAACTCTCCTGCAAATTGTGAATATCAGCATACCACACTGCTGAAACCTTCAGACAACCTGGCCTGTAACAGCACTTATTTGTTCGTGGGCATAATAGTTATATTAGCGGGATGGAAAATTTCTGGAATCAGGCGCAGCGAGTACTGAGGAAATATAACGGTATACCCAAAGAAAGTTTTCCGCTATTTTTGATGAGTCTGGATTTAACTGCGGTCACCCAGGCAACAACTGGAACAAGTGACGTGTTACCAGCGGGATGCTTGCCTGATACACATTGATCCAGGCTGCAATACAGATACCCCTGCAAGGGAGAATAACAATGCAACGAGATAACTGGCTGGTATCGGCATGCACGGGTGAGTTTCTGGATGCAGCGCTGGAAACTCAATTTCGCGACGGCCAACGCCTGGCGGAAACCGATCAAATCAGACTGATCTGGTTGCTGGCCCTGTTCTTTTTCTGTCTCTATGGCGCGCTGGATTTTTACATGCTGGCACGCGGTGGCGACCTCTTCCAACTGCGCCTGTTTATCCTGGTTTTTGGCAGCTTGGGGATGCTCATGAGTGCGCGACTGAACCGTGCATTTAGCAGGGACCTGGTCTACTTTTTATCGCTGGCACTGGTATCGCTTGGTTATATTGCGCTGCTGCACGCGAGAGACCTGTCTGGCAACCGACAAGGCGCTATTTTGTTGTTGGTTGTCGGCATCTATATGTTTTCTCCAGGACGCTTTTGGCTGGTCTGCGCCAATGGACTGATCTGCACGGTGGGATTTTGGGCTACAACCTGGCTGGCGGGCAACAGTGCCGGCTGGATTGCTGTCAGTTATCTGGCGCCGGCGAACTTGCTGGCTTGCCTTGTGCTGTCGCGTACCAACCGTCTACAGCGGCTGGCCTATGCTCAACGGCAGCAGCTAGCCCAGGAAATTAAGCAGCGCCGCCAGTTTGAACGAGCCCTGAAGTCGGCACATAAACGCAATCGGGATATTCTCTACAACGCGCTACCTCGAGACATTGCGCGCCAATTGCAGTTTCACCCGGAGAAGCTGCCTGTGCAGGGTGTTGCCGATGCGACAGTTTTGTTTGCCGATATTGTCGGCTTTTCCGAGCTTAGTCGTCAGGTGAGCGCTGAACGCCTGATCGAAATTCTTAACGCGCTGTTTACCCGCTTTGATGCCAATACTGCGGACTGTGGACTGGAGAAAATCAAGACTATTGGAGATGCATATCTGGCAGTTGCCGGCGCGCCTCGAACTCAGCCGGAGCACTGCCTGCTGGCCACAAAACTGGCGCTGGCGATGAATGATTCATGTGAAAAAGTGGCTCTGGAGTTGCAGCAGCCACTGCAATTGAGAATTGGCTTGCACTGCGGCCCGCTGGTGGCTGGTGTTATTGGGCGCAATCGTTTTGCCTACGACATATGGGGTGAAACGGTGAACATTGCCAGCCGCGTGCAGGATAACGCAAAGCCAGGGGAAGTGCTGGTATCACAGACGGTGCGCGACAGCGTTGCAAACCAGTTCAGTTTTGGGGTGGCCAGGCCCTACCTCCTCAAGGGCTGTGGTGAGTATGTATTGAGTTGCGTGGGCTCACGAGGCGGCTTGCGCGAGCCACTTTGCGATGTAGCTGGCGCTGATGTCTGCGGTTGATTGCTGTCCAGGAGGCAGGGTGAAATCTGCGTATTTCCGGTAGAGGGGAAGGCGTTCCGAGTAGATATCTTGCAACGTAAATTCGGCTGGACATGCGATGCCGCGAGTTGCTTCGTTACTGACGCGGCCCAGTAGAATCGGCAGCTCAACATCTATAAAGACGACCGGACCCGCCCGCTTTAGCGCTTGCATCACAGCTTCGCTGTAAACAGCGCTGCCACCTGTAGATACCAGTGTGTTGTCAAAGTGAGTGCTCAATATGAGTTCTTCTTCGTAGCGGCGCAAGGCCAGGTAACCATCGCGGTCCAATAATTTCTGTAAGGTCATCGCGTATTTCAACTGGATGAGCAGGTCGGTGTCAACAAAATTCAGCCGCAGCAGTTTCGCAAGTATGACGCCAACGGTGCTTTTGCCGGCACCGGGCATGCCAATAAGGCTAACGGTATTCATGGTCTGGGGATTGTAGCATCCGGAGAGCCGCACCGGCTTGTCCGACAGAGGGCAAAGTTATAGAGTTGCTGCCTGTTTGGAGAAACTACATGCTGACAACCCCACTGAACACTCTGCATCGAGAGTTGGGCGCAAAAATGGTGCCTTTCGCTGGCTATGATATGCCTGTGCAGTTTCCAGAGGGCATCATCCAGGAGCATTTACACACGCGGGCAGCCGCTGGTTTGTTTGATGTTTCACACATGGGTCAGTTGGTCATCAGTGGTGCCACAGCGACGTCCCAGTTGGAAAGCCTGTTACCCGCAGACCTGGAGGGGTTGCCAATTGATGGCCAGGTCTACTCCCTGCTAACCAACGATAAAGGCGGCGTTCGGGACGATTTGATTGTTACTCGCTGGCAGGACAATGAGTATTTTCTGGTTGTCAATGCCGCCTGCAAACAAGCGGATATGGCCTACTTGCAGAAGAGTTTGCAGGGCCTCGAAGTCACTGTGCTTGAAGAGCAGGCCCTGCTGGCCCTACAGGGTCCCGCTGCGCGAGCTGTGATTAGCCAACTGTTGCCCGCGGCAGCAGAGCTACATTTTATGTTGGGTTGTCGTGGTCACATTGACGGTGTAGAGGTCTATGTGACCTGTTCCGGCTATACGGGTGAAGATGGCTTTGAAATTTCCGTACCAGGCGCGGCCGCTGATGCGTTGGCACGCCGTTTGTTAAAGTTTGACGGGGTGAAGCCTGTTGGTCTCGGCGCGAGAGATTCTCTGCGGCTTGAAGCGGGTCTGAGTCTGTATGGCCATGAACTGGATGAGGACACCAGCCCGGTGGAGGCATGCCTGATGTGGAGCATCGGGCAATCTCGCAGAGAGCACGGCCTTCGCGCTGGCGGTTTTCCAGGTGCAGATGTCATTTTTGAGCTGCGCGAGCGCGGTTCAGAAAGAAAGCGCGTTGGTTTGCTGGTTGAGGGAAAGCGGCCTGTTCGCGCTGGTCAGAGTGTTGTTGATGGAAGCGGTAACTCTGTGGGTGTTATTAGCTCTGCCGGCTTTGGCGCAAGTCTCGGCGGGCCGATTGCCCTGGCCTTCGTAAAAACACCTAATGCAGCATTGGGTTCCAGGCTCTCTGTTGATGTGCGCGGTAAACTTATCCCGGTAACGGTGGTTCAAACACCGTTCGTTCCCCAGCGCTATTTTCGGGGTTGAGGCTGAAGGTCTGTTGCTGGTGCCGACGCAATCTCAGCCACCTGGGCAAGTGTCGCTGAAACCCTGTCTGTGTTCTCAATAATTCTGTGGGTTGAGTTTTGTCGCCGTAGGACTCAGCCAGGAGTGCGTCGACGATAGCGGCCTGCCGCGAGCCGTATTCCTGGTTACTGGCCTGGCGCAGAGACAGCTTCACCCCGGCTTTCGAGAGGCTGTTTAACCATTGATACAAGAGGGCTGAGGCGAGTGCCGTATTGCCACGGCGCTGGGCCCGCCGGGCTTGTCTGAGGTAATTCTTTTTGGGATTGGTGGTATTTTTGTGAACGAAAAACAACAGCAATAGCAAGAGCAACATCAAGGCCATTACAGAGAATGCAGCCAGCCATCTTGTTGGCATTGGAGTGTCCGGCTCACTCACTGGAGGCGCTTGCGTAACACCGGCGGCAGCTACACCAGCGTCTATGCTCAAGGCTGGCAGGACCACTGTTCTGGCCTCTTGATCTTGAGTGTTCCACCAGTAATAGGTTTGCTCCGGCAGATAGTACTGACCTGCCTGTTCAACCACATAGACAACCACTTCAGTTCTGGTGGCGACAGCCTCGCCGCGGTTGCTTTTATCCTTGAGAATTGGGGATTCTGGATAAGCCGCCAATCCCGCCGGAGAACGGGTATCGGCGGTGGGTAGCATCATGGCCGTCAGCATGTTGGCACTAAAGTTGATTTCCCGGCGAAACGCGGCGCCGGGTTGCAGGTTTTTCAACTCTCGGTCCACCGACTGAGTGACCGAAAATGAGGGTGATGATACCCAGTTGTCAGTTTTACCCAATTGCCTGGGTGTGTCGGCCAGCAGCTCAATCCCGGCAGTCATAAGACTGCCGCGCACGGCCCCCAGCTCCGCATCGTTAACCGCCAGGTCTAGCTGAATGGCAGGAATTGCATAGCGACGCGCTGACTGAGGATACAACTGCAAGGTCCAGCGCTGCTTTACCCAGGAGACGCCGTTTTCCCGGAGGTTGATATTGTTGGCAAATGGGTCGCGCTGGAGAATGATCAGTTGCGGCACTTCAGGAATGTGAATACGGGTGCCTCCGGCAAACCAGCGCTGGGTAGCCACTTCAATGATCAGGTGTACCTCCTGGCCTGTCACGATGCCTTCAGATGGCTCCAGCCACAGGTCTAGCCTCAGCCTGTCTGCATCGACCAGCGACTGTAAATCCGAGGGGTGTGCACACGGGCTCAGAAGCAACAGGGACAGTAATAACAGCTTTTTCACGGAGAGACGGCCCTCTGTTCCAACTGCATGCTGAATTTGACGGCCAGGAACTGACTTGCATCCTGCTGTACGCTGCGCAACCACATCTGGTTGATTGCATCGTCCGCTAATACTTCCTCAGCGCTGAATTGAACCAGCGCGGCGGCGAACACCTTCTTCTCGGCGCCTTCTGCGCGTTGGGCATCGCCCTCACCGAGTTCCCTGCTGGCGTTCTTTGCCCCCGGCTCATCTGCCTGGGATTCACTCATCAAGTTAATGGCATCTATAATTTCCTGCACAATGGCTCGATTTTTCTCAGCCGCCGCATGGCCGGGGTTGTTTTCGAGAATACGCCGGTAAAGGTCAACCGCGAGCAGATAGTCCTGGCTGTGCGCCAGTGCGTTGGCTCGATTAAAGCGCGCAATTTCGCTATCTACCCGAGAAAAATATTCCGCCGCGAGCTTGAATTCCTCGGCGTAGTAGTAGGCGAGACCTTTCCACATCGGGTTGTCAAAAGCCGCAGCCGCGTCGGTGTAGCGCCTCTGTTGCACAAGCCATCGGCCATGCTGATCCGCAGTCAGCCACAAGTCTGTAAACCAGCTATCCTGCGCGCGCGCGCCTGGTGACTGGGACAGACTGAAGGCGAGCAATAGCGGCAGCATCCATTGCAGTGTCCAACCTTTGCGAAACCACAGGGCAAACAACAACAGTGCTGGAAACACGAGCCAGTAGCCACTGTCCAGCCAGGGAACAGCCTCGTCGTCTGTTATCACATAATGTGCGTTAATTTGCCGCAAAATCCTGGATACGTCCTGTTTGTCGATAGTCAGATCGAAGTAATGGCCGCCTGCGTTTTCTGCAAGAGCCTCAAGCGCTCCTTTTTCCAGAGCCGGAATTTTCGCTACAGCGGTTTTCTCGGAACCCATGCCCCAAACCAATAGCTGGTGTGGGTGTTGCGAGAAATACTCTGTGAATCTCGCCAGGCTGGCATCGGATACGGCGTCGGTAACCAGCAGCACGGTAGTTGGCATACGGTCGTCCAGTGCAATTTTATTCACCAGAGGCAGGGCGTATTCAGGGAATTTTCCCAACCTTGGCATGATTGTCGGCTGTATGGCTTCCAGATATTGCTTGTAGACCTGATTGTCGCTGGTGAGGCTCAATACAGTATGGGCAGAACCGGCGAAGGCAATGAGCGCGGTGGGCGAGCCGGGACGGCGCGCCAGGAGGTCACTGACTTTGTGTTTGGCTCGCTGCAATCGCGAGGGCTGCACGTCCTGGCTCAACATCGAGCTTGAGGCGTCCATCAATATAACCAGTGCCGCCTCGTCCCTGGTTAGAGGGGAGGCTTGTTGGCGCCAGCTTGGTCCCATCAGAATCAGAATCATCAGAGCCATGACAACCAGGCTCAGGGAAACCGGGTTAAACCAGGTGTTGCGGAACTGCCGAACTTTCAGAGCTTGTAACAGATGAGGCGCAATAATGGATTCCCAACCCAGAGTTTGTTCACTGCGCCGCCATTGCAGGGCAATGGTGGTCAATACCGGTATGAACATCAGGGCCCACCAGGGGCGCAGGAAATGAAAATTATCGATCAATTGAGCGCTAAGCACTTGTCACTCCCCTGCTTTGGCTGAGCAGGCCGGCCAGGAGGTGATACACCATGTACAGCACTACTGACAGTGCGATAGGCAGATGATGAATACTGTGGCGTGGTCTAAAACTTACGGTGTCGTAAAGCTCAGGTTCAAGCGTAGCGATTGCCTGGTAAGCCGCTAGTAACTGTTCTCTGTCAATTGCCTGAAAGTAGGCGCCGCCGGTCAGCTCGGCCACTCTGCCCAGCACGTCCAGGTCCAGTGCTTCTTCACCCAGAGTCAGCGGATCGCCAATGGCTATTGTATAGATTTTGATGGTGTGGGCCCGGGCAACTTTGGCGGCCTCAACCGGGGGTACTTTGCTGCCGGTGTCGTTGCCATCGGTCAACACGATCAGTACCCGATTTTCAGTTTCAGCTTTTTGAAACAGATGTATGGCCAGGCCAATCGCGTCACCAAAAACGGTGCTCTGTCCGGCCATTCCAATTTCGGTTTCATCGAGTAAGTCTTTCCAGATTTGGTGATCGTCGGTAAAGGGAACCTGAAGGTAGGGCGCGTTGCCGAATACAATGAGTCCGAGGCGATCTGAGCTGCGCTGCTCGGCGAATTCGCGCAATACCAGTTTAACGGCTTCGAGCCGATCAATTGTTTTACCCTTCGAGGTGGAAAAATCTTCGGCCTGCATGGAACCGGACAAATCTACGGCGACCATAAGATCCCGAGCGGATTTTTCTCGCTCCACTGGTTCGCCAACCCATTCAGGTTTGCTCGCTGCGAGTACCAGGCACAACCAGCTAAATACGACCAGGCTGGCCTGAATGCGGGTGCGATTTAGCACGACTGCGCCAGTGTCCGGCTTCTGTTCGCTCAGCGTCAGCAGTTTGTCGAAGAAGGGTACTTTGATCGAGTCCCGGCTGTGTTTGAAGGCTGGCAGTAACCGCAGTAGCAGGGGCAGGGGTAACAGCAGCAACCAGCCTGGGTAAACCAGCTCAAGCATTTTTTTGCCCACTGTGCTCTGCAACCCAGCGCTGGCTCTCCGTCACCAGTTGGCGCAACTGGCGCTCGGGTATTTCGCGGGTTTTCCTGTAGCTGTCTGCGGCGATAATAAGGCAGCTTTCGGTTGAAAAAATGGCGGCAGAGGTTTGTTGATTGAGCCACTGAGCCCAGGCCTGGCCGCTCAAACCGGCGATCTCCTGTCTGCGGTAGCCCTGCAAGGCGGTTGTCTTGAGCAGGCGATTCAGGGCGGGAACAATAGAGGTTTGGTAGCCCTGGGTGGCTACCAATAATTGCAACTGGGCGCGGGCGAGTTTTCTGTAACGATTGCGCAGCCAATGCTGGTAACGAAGGTGGCTTTGCCATAGTGCCGCCACCAGCACAGCTATGGCCAGAAGCTGCCAGCCTGTCGTTGTGGGTAGCCAACTCAGCGGCTCGGGTTTGATGATTTCCTCAATGCCTTTGATTGAGTAGTTGCCGAATATATCTGGCAGAGGGGGCAATTCAAACATGGGAGTTAGCGTCTGCCGATATGACTTCGCAGTTGCTGAATGACAGCGTCTACGGTATTGATGGTCAGTACCGGTATGTCATGTTTGCGCAGGGCGGCCTGCATTGTCCCCAGTTGCGACTGGAAGCTCTGCTCGAACTTGCGGCCCAGATCCCGCTCCTGCGGGCGCAGTTGCAATTGATAGTGACCATCACTGACCACCAGATCAGCCGCCTCGGAAATATCAACTTCCAGCGGATCATAAATCAGTCCCGCTACGACATCATTGTGCTGCGCAATACGCTTTATTGAGACCAGTGATTGATTGTCCCAGCCATCGAAATCGGAAATTATCACCACCAGATAGTCATGCCCTACCGTTCGCTCGGCCAGTGCGATGCCATCGGCAAGGCCCACGGTTGCAGCGGCGCTTCTTTCGGCATTGAGTGACTGATTCATTACTGCGAGCTGTGATAACAGGCCGATTAACTTGCTCTGGGAGCGCGCAGGAGAGAAGTGGCGAATTTGATGGTTGTTGAACAAAATGGCGCCGACCCTGTCGCCTTGATCCAGCACGCGCCAGGCACCGAGAGCTGTTAGCTCAGATGCCGCGACAGATTTCATTTTTATCTGGCTGCCAAAAAACATAGAGAGTCTTTGGTCTACAACAAAGAGTACCGGGCGGTCTCGCTCTTCGGTATAAACCCGGACATGTGGTTTGCCAGTGCGATTAGTGACACGCCAGTCCATTGAGCGAATATCGTCACCTGGCCTGTAGTGGCGCAACTCCTCAAAGTCCAGGCCCCGGCCTCGCAAACGCGAGCGCTTGCGGCCGCTTAACAGGCTGCCAATCGGCTGTTTTGGCAGAAAGGAAAAGCCGCGCGCTTCGTGCCGCAGTTTTACCAACTGGCTGGTGTCCACATAGACAGAATGTTCTGCGGTATCGGGCACTAGCCCACAGCTACCTGTAGGAGAATTTGATCGAGAACCTGGTCCGGGCTGATGCTATCAGCCAGCGCGTCGTAGCTAAGAATCAATCGGTGGCGTAACACCGGGTGAAATACTGCCCTCACGTCATCCGGGTCGACGTAGTCCTTGCCTTCGAGCCATGCCTGCGCACGAGCGGCTTTATGCAGGCCTATACTGGCTCTGGGGCTGCTGCCAATATTGATCCAGTCGGCCAGCTCGCTGGAATAGCGCTCTGGTGCTCGTGTCGCCAGCACCAGATCGACCAGATACTGTTCTACCGCTTCACCCATGTGCAACTGCCTGATTTCTTCTCGCGCGGTAAAAATATCTTGCTGCGAAATCCCGGCGTGTTCCCCGGCTGTGGGAGATTCCTCAGCGTGTACCAGTCTAACGATGCGGAGCTCGGCATCTCCGTCTGGATAATCCACATTGATTTTCATCAGAAAGCGGTCCATCTGCGCCTCTGGCAGCGGATAGGTGCCCTCCTGCTCAATGGGATTCTGGGTTGCCATCACCATAAATAACTCGGGTAGCGGGTAGGTTTTTCCCGCAACGGTAACCTGGCGTTCCTCCATCGCCTCCAGCAGCGCGGACTGTACTTTAGCGGGCGCGCGGTTGATTTCGTCAGCCAGTACCAGGTTGTTGAATACCGGGCCCTCCTGGAAGGTCAGGTTGGGTTTGCCTGCGACCTCCTGATACACCTCGTTGCCGGTGACATCCGAGGGCAACAAGTCCGGCGTGAACTGGATGCGTCCCAGGTTAGCTTGCAGCGCTTTGGCAAGGGTTTTGATCGAACGGGTTTTTGCGGTGCCTGGCAGGCCCTCCAGCATGATATTGCCGTTGCAAAGCAAACTGATCGTGAGCGCCTGTACCACCTGCTCCTGACCGATGACCGAAGCCTGCATTGCAGCTATCAGCGTGTTAATTGACGAGTTTGCCGCGCTAGCCATTGCTCATTCCTGTTCTTTCCAGAGTCAATCAGGGTTCTCGCTTGCCTGCTTCCTTGATTAATTCCGGTTTGGATTCATGAAAGCCAGCTACCATTCCACCCGTGGTTTGTCCTGCATCCACCACCAAAGTATGGCCTGTGACATACCGCGCCTCTTCGCTGGCGAGATAAAGCAGAGCATTGGCAATATCTGACGGCTGACCAGAAATACCCAGCATAGAGCTTTCCGCGATGGCCTCGGCAACTGCGTCCAGGTCTTTATGGTTCTGGCTGACTACTTCAGCGGTCATTGCTGTTGCGGTATTGCCCGGTGCAACGCAATTGACTCGAATGCCGTGCTTGGCCAGCTCGGAGGCAACTGATTTGGTAAGGCCCACCACGCCGTGTTTAGCTGCGGTATAGGTGTGCGGGCCGAGGCCACCAATGACTCCGGCAGTGCTGGCAATTGAAACAATAGAACCACTGCCCCGGGGCATCATTACCCGTGCTGCATGCTTGCAGCCGAGAAACGCCCCCCTCAGCAAGATATCGATTGTTTGATTCCAGGCTTCGATAGATGTGTCTTTGATGGGGCCGACGGCGCCGACAATGCCGGCGTTGTTGACCATGCAGTCGAGCTTTTCAAATTCACTGACAGCGTAATCAACTGCGGCAGATATATCGCTCTCTGAGGTGACATCGCAGTGAATGAATCTTGCACTGTCTCCCAGTTTTCTCGCCAGTGCTTCGCCGGGAGCGTCTTGCAGGTCAGCAATGACAACGCTGGCCCCTTCTTCGGCGAAACGGCGCGCAGTTCCGGCGCCGATGCCACTGGCGGCGCCGGTTATTAGCGCGGTTTGCCCATTGAGTCGCCCTGTCATATAGATGTTCCGATTATTAGTGGATGACTGGCTAGTGTAGCAGCACTAGCCCGACAGACCCCTGACATAATGAGACCTTTGCGTGAAAGTCGTTTCACCTGCCTGCTGTTGTCGCCTAAAAGCGCCGCCTAAAAACACCACGGTTGGTAAAATCGTACTCAATCGGTCATTGATACGTATAAACTCCCCCATTTCGCGAGTTTTTGCCTGGCCTGAAAGCGACATCATCTTCCGTGCAAAGGTCTCATAATGTCTAGTCGAGTTCAGTGATGGCCTGGTATGTCAGCACCTTGAACTGGTCAGCCAGTTTTGTTTGATGAGGAATACTTTGTACCATGAAAATACCAACCAGGTTTTCCTCGGGGTCTATCCAGAAACGTGTTCCGGCGGCTCCTCCCCAGTTGTATTCTCCGGCTGAGCCAATTTCACCAACTTCCCCGGCACTTTTTGCCACGGCAAATCCCAAACCGAAGCCAACACCCGGGCGCCCCCAGCCGAGAGGCAGCTCGCCTAAATGATTGCTTGAAATCAACTGGACGGTCTTTGGAGAGAGCAAACGCACGCCGCTCAATTCGCCGCCGTTGAGCAGCATGAGACTAAAGCGCATGTAATCGTCAGCGGTTGATAGCAAACCACCACCACCACCTTCAAATGTTGCGCCCTCACGGTAACCCTCATCCGTGTGTTCAGCAGCCGGTTCCAAATCCGTTGCAGTGGAGCGTTGCCACTGTGTATTGGCCCCAAATGCAGTGCCAGCCGGGCTGTATAGCCTGGCCACGCGGCTCCATTTTTCGTTGGGGATAATAAAACCTGTATCTATCATGCCCAGGGGATCAAAAATTCTCTGCTTGAGAAACTCACCCAATCGCATCCCTGACAGCACCTCAATCAGGCGTCCCTGAATATCCACCGAGACACTGTAATGCCAGCGGCTACCGGGTTCGTATTGCAGTGGGAGCCTGCCCAGCTTCTCCACAAATTCCTTGATTGTTGCCTGCTCGAAGAGACCGGCCTCCCGGTATAAGCGGTCTACTTCAGTGTCGCCAAAAATTCCATAGGTGAAGCCGCCGGTATGGCGCATCAGGTCTCTGATGGTTGGTTGGCGCATGGGTGCGCGGGTTTGACCTACTTTGCTGGCGTCATGCGAGCCTGTGCCGACACTGCTGGTACCATCGGAAATGACGCCGCTATCTCCATCTGCGGTGGATACAGCCAATTGAAGATTGGCCAATTCCGGCAGGTATTTTGCGACGGGTTCGTTGAGGAAAAACCTGCCTTCTTCATACAGCATCATAAGAGCGACGCTGGTGATGGGCTTGCTCATGGAATAGATGCGAAAAATGGCATCTTTCTGCATGGGCTCGCCGGTTTCTCTATCGCTCAGCCCCCATGTGTTCTGGTAGACCACATTGCCGTTGCGGGCAATCATACCCATACCGCCTACCATGATGCCCGTGTCAACCCTGTGCTGCATATGTGCGTCTATGCGGGCCAGTCTGGCGCTGGACATGCCCTCCCGTTCTGGTTTGGCGCTCCCCAGCTCGGCACCTGAAGCGGCGCTTGTACCTGTAGTAAGCAGAAGCAGTAACACGGCGATGCAGTGGCTCGGAAAAATTCGCTGTATGTGGCTCAAGTGGTGTTCCTTAACAGGCGAAGGACTGGTCGTCACAGGCGGAGGACTGGTCGTTCTTGCAGGACTTTCTTCGAGACTTTTGCACGAAAGCCATTTCACCTGCCTGCTATGCCGCCTAAAAGCGCCGCCTAAAAACACCACGGTTGGTAAAATCGTACTCAGTCGGTCATTGATACGCATAAACTCCCTCATTGCGTGGGTTTTTGCCTGGCCTGAAAGCGACATCATCTTCCGTGCAAAGGTCTCTCTGCAACCATACTGGAATCAGGCAACTTCAAAGTCGGGAAGATTGATAGCCTGCGATTTTGAAGTGTACAACCAGCGCCATATTGTCGCACAGCATCTTAACGGGTGATATGTACCCGTGTCTGGTGGAGTTCCTGTAAAAACACCTGCACCAATTACAGATAGGCTTCCATCAGCATTTCGATCATCGCGGCGCCCGCCCATGTGAGCGGTACAATCACCAGATATAGCCCCATTCGTGTGTAGGCGCTCGCGTCAAAGGGCCACAGCGGTGCTTGCAGAATTTCCCGACGGTACTGCAACAGGGGGATAAGTCGTTCAAGGGAGTCTGTATCTGGTGTGCGCGCAGGCGCGCTGCCACAACATTCGTTTAGCTGCGCATCAACTGCATCGAGCGTTTGATCCCTGGCATCACGCAGCCGTGCGTGGACTGGCCAGATCGGTATTGCAAATATCACAATCATTGGCACTGACATACTGACCAGCCCCGGTAGCGCATTGGCCACGCTCGTCTGATTGAAGTACATCAGTGGGAATAAGGCCATAGCGCCAATAATGGCTAAACTGGCATTGATAGCCACACGTGAGAACGGCACCAGAGTGCGGGTGTTGAATAGGTTGATCTCGATTGCATCCTTGCCAAGCAGGGCAAACAGCCGTGCATAGCTAACGAGGAAATAGGTCATTGCCGACACCACAATCCAAACCAGCATTGTGCCCGCAGACCCCAAAATACCCATGCCCTCCGCCGAACCAGACACTCCGCCTGAAAAGTAACCCATCATTATTATTGCGATGTGAGTGGTACCGCCAGCGACGCCCACACCCAGGCAGACTAAGGTTTCCCATGGCTTGCAATAACCCAGCACCTGCATTGCTTCGGCGTATTCCGAATCACTCAGCGCTAGTTGCGGACGCAATTCGTGCAGAGCGGTTTGGGTTTTGCTGGTGATGAAGTCAAAGGCCCAAACGATATAGGCGATGATAGCGCTGTAAAAAAGCAGAGGGGCGTTGGATTCGGTGCGGTGGTGCGCGCCCAGATTTAAAATAAGATAAAGCACGCAAAAAATAGCGCAAGCGCTAAGCAACCCGCCACAGCGGATGGGAAAAACCAGCTTTAACAACCAGATTTTTTGCTTGCCCATAGGCCTCAAACTGCCTGGCAGGTTTTGCCGCGCAGACTTAGAACATTTTGCCAGGTTCTGAGAAAATTTGTTGCAACAGCGGCTCGAAGGAGTCCAGCGGGTCGGCTTTGAAATCCGGGTCGAATGCAGGCGCATCCCAACGGTCTACGAGCTTCTCCGCCAGTGCATACCAGCTCTCATTGGCATAGTCAGCGCGCAGGTTTGGGCTCGCATCCAGGTACTCGTAGTAGTAGCGCCCCTGGAAATGCTGGTGGTTGTATATCGCATGGTAGGCGTCATCGGAAATATAGGGCCGCATGAGCTCGGCGCCAATGGGGCCATGGTTGGGGATATTCGCGGCTTTGCCGACATCGTGGAGCAGCGCGATGGCCACTTCTTCGTCGCTGGCATTGTCTTGTCGAGCCAGGGTGGCTGTCATTAAGCTGTGCTGTAACTGGTCGCAGGCGAAGCCGACTGTAACCTGCTCAAGGCTGCGCAACATATCCATGAGATGCGCCGGCGTTTTCTTGAAGTGTTCAGCGTGAGCCTGACCAATAACGGCCCAGTCTTCGACAGTACCCTCTTGCATTTTGGTAAACATGTCTATTTCCTTGAATTAGCGTCAGTGTCTATTTTGACAGATATTGTCAAAATGTCACTTCAAATATTTTGTCGGCTCGTCAGGGCATAACTTTCAAGTATCCATGGCTTTCTGTGCCGCCTGTGCAGGCAGCCGGGAATGCGCGCTGACCAAGGCTTGCTCAGGCGGTATTGACAGCACCGCCATCACAGCAAATGGTCTCACCAACGATATAAGCGCCAGCCCGCGAACAGAGAAAGATCGTCAGCCCTGCAATATCTTCCGGAGAGCCTACTCGCCCGCGTGGATTTGTCTTGCCGACGCCCTCCCAGTCAACGCCATCGGTTTTGCCACCAAAACCTACGCCAGTGCTTAGCATCCAGGTGGGGAAAGGGCCTGGTGCTATTGAGTTGCAAGTGATGTGATCTCTGCTGAGATGTGAGGCCAGAAAGCGATTCAAATGGTGCAGTGCTGCCTTGGAGGCCCCGTAGCTAAAGGCGTCAAATACCGATGACTTGATACCGTCCACTGAGCCGATGTTAATCACGCGGGCGGGGTCTTCAGCACTCCCGGATTGACGCAGTAACGGCAGCAGTTGCTGGGTTAAAAAGAATACCCCTTTCACGTTGGTGTCCATCACTTTATCCCAACCCGCTTCTGGAAACTCCTCTATGGGCGCGCCCCAGGATGCACCGGCATTATTGACCAAAATATCGAGCTGACTTTCCCGCTGTTTGAGCTCATCAGCGAGTGCGGTAACCCCGGCTACGGTTGAGAGGTCTGCGGGTATGGATACGCATTCCCCATTGTATGCAGCACTCAAGCGCTCTGCGGTAGCATCGCAAACCTCAGCCTTGCGCGAGCTGATATACACTTTGCAACCCGCGTCGAGCAGGCCGGCGGCAATCATTTCACCAATACCACGTGAACCGCCAGTGACCAGGGCGATTTTTCCTGTCACTGAAAACAGATTAGAGAAATTGACGATCATTGGCGAGGCTCCTTGTGAGATATGGCTCTGTCTGAGATTGAGCGACACAGTATATCCGTGTTCCGGCACTGACTGCACCCTGTAGGCGGGTGCAGTACCTGTGAGACAAATCGGCCAGCTTCGGTATAGTTTGAGGCACATCAAGAGTCCGGCTGTGGTGGGTGTGGTCGGGTGGCGCAAGACACTCATAGAGTAGAGGGTGGCGCGGGTCGCAAATGGGTCGCTCTGGTTCGAGAATCTGTTCCAGTTTTTCACCTATACTCTGTGTTTCTGCCATACTTTTGCGAAGCCATTGTGCTCGAAGCCATTGTGCTCGAAGCCATTGTGCTCGATGCTATTGTGCTCGATGCCATTGTGCCCAAAGTAGCTGTGCCCAAAGTAACTGTGCCGTGATTTTTCATCTTATATCGCCTTTCTAACCAGAACAAAAACAGGATACACATCGAATGCTTTCCAAATTTGACGATTACCCCATCCATCAAACCAGTAAACCTATTTTTCACACAGCCTCTAGTGATCGTTTTACCTATGATCGCTACTGGTATAACGGCCACGCGGAGGATGGCAGTTTCTATTTTGGCGTCGGTATGGCGCGGTATCCGAATCTGGGCATTCTCGATTGTGGCTTCAGCCTTGTTATCGACGGCCAGCAGTACGCTTTTCACGGTTCCCGCCGGGCTCCGCTTGAGCCAACCGAAACTGAGGTGGGTCCCTTCGCTCTGAAGATTTTGGAGCCCATGGGACGCCACCAGTTGGTGATTGCTCCAAACGATACAGGCATAGAATGCGACCTGATTTTTACACCGCGCACGGGGGTGATTGAGGAGGGGAGCCAAAGTATGCGCAATGAACGCCATGTGGTTATGGAGGCAACCCGTCTGGATCAGTTTGGCTTCTGGAGCGGAGCGATTCGCTACCATGGCAAAGAACTGCTCGTGGATGGCGAGACCAGCTATGGACTGAAAGATCGCTCCTGGGGTATTCGTCCGGTAGGTGCCGCCTACACGGGTGGCGCGCCCCTGGATGCCCACCAGCCCGTCCACTTTCTTTGGGCGCCTATTCACTGGCAAAACGAGTGCACTCTGGCGGGATGGTTCGAGGATGCCGAGGGCCACCAATGGCATACAGATCAGGCAATAGTGCCGACCTATTCAGATTTTGCGAGTATACCGGGTGTGAATGACCCGGCCGCACAGGTATGGCGCGGACAGGTCAAGCACGACATTAAAATGTATCCTGGTACCCGACAGATGCGCTCTGCCGAACTCACCATGTGTGACGAGCGCAGTGGTGAGACTATTGAGCTGAGTTTGCAGCCGTGCCTGGTCTATCGAATGAAAGGTATTGGCTACCAGCACCCGGAGTGGGGCCATGGCCAGTGGAAAGGCGAGCTGGCAATTGGCGGTGAAAGCTGGAGGCTTGACGAGGTCGACCCGCTGGCTCTGGAGAACATTCATATCCAGCAGGTGGTTACCGCGCGGCGCGGCGAGGAAACAGGACACGGCGTCCTGGAGCAATTGCATATAGGCCCCTGGGCGCCAGGCGGTTTTAAGGATTGGTTTGACGGCTGAAATGAAGCCTCGGCGTGTTGTCTGTGTATGAAACCCCTTGGCACTGGAGGGCTTAGAGGGCTATGCCCCCCCAGTTGACGGGGATGCGGGTCAGGTTATTTCCGCGGGTGTACGCTTTGCCTGTCTGGAACGGGCCCAAGCCTGGGTACAGATTTCTGGCCAGGTTTCTTTTTTGAATCCGGTTTGGACTTTGGCTTGGGCCTGGACTTCCTTTTTGCATCCGGTTTGGTTTTAGATTTGGGCCTGGACTTCTTTTTTGAATCCGGCTTGTTTTTTGAATCCGGTTTGGCTTTAGATTTAGATTTAGATTTAGATTTGGGCTCGGGTTTGGGTTTAGACTTGGATTTGGGCTTGGGCCTTTTGCCTTTTGATCTGTCCCTGGCCGGTTTGGAAATTTTCAGCTTTTGCCCGGAAACCCAAACACCCTGTAAATGCTGAAACAACTCTTTCGGCATGCCTTTGGGCAGGTCAACGGTGCTGTAGTCGTCGTATATTTCGATACGGCCAATATACGCCGCATCAATTTCCGCTTCGTTGGCGATGGCGCCTAGAATGTTACCTGGTTTTACGCCATGGCTATGGCCCACTTCGATGCGAAATCGCTCCGTATCCTTATCCGGTTCGGGAATGCCCGATTTTTCCAGGTGCCTGCGAGCAGGTCCTGGAGAATTCTCTGTTGGGTCCTTGCCTGGTTTTTCACGGGTGAGTCGCTCCTTCACAAACAGGGGTTGCTGTTCCTGCGCCATTGCAGCGAGTGCGCCGGCCACATCGGCGACAGGTACACCGTGTTTGCTTTGGTAGTCCATCACCAGTTCTCTAAAGCGCCCCAGTTCTATGCTGGCAAGCGTATCGCTGATTCGCTCCTTAAATCGTTTGACTCGGGTGTCAGCCACATCGGCAGCACTGGGCAACTCCATTTTCTCAATGTTTTTACCGGTGGATTTTTCGATTGCCCGCAGTAACCGACGCTCGCGGTTGCAGGCAAACAAGATGGCGTCGCCGCTGCGCCCGGCGCGGCCAGTGCGACCAACGCGATGAACATACGCTTCTACATCGTAGGGAATGTCATAGTTGATTACATGAGAGACCCGCTCTACATCCAGGCCTCTGGCGGCGACGTCGGTCGCTACCAGGATGTCCAGCCGCCCTCTTTTAAACCCACCGACGGTTTGCTCGCGGTTCTTTTGTGGAATGTCGCCATTGAGTGGCGCGGTTGCGTAACCGCGGGCTGCGAGTTTTTCTGCCAATTCTATCGTTGCAGTTTTGGTGCGTACAAACACGATCATGCCGTCGAATTCTTCCACTTCGAGAATGCGCGTCAGCGCGTCGAGCTTGTGCAAGCCACTGACCATCCAGACTCTCTGGCGAATCGTGTCGGCTGTGGATTGCTTTATTTTGATAGTGACTTCTTCGGGCTTGTTCAGGTACTTTTTGGCAATACGTCGAATTGCGTCCGGCATGGTCGCAGAGAATAGCGCGAGCTGACGCTGGGCGGGCGTTTGCTCCAAAATCCATTCAACGTCGTCGATGAATCCCATGCGCAGCATTTCGTCAGCTTCATCCAAAACCAGACCGTTGAGGTCTTTTAATTTGAGAGAACCGCGGCGCATGTGATCCATGACTCGACCGGGGGTGCCCACCACCACCTCGACACCGCGCTCTAGCTGACGCAACTGGGTGCGGTAATCCTGGCCACCATAAATGGGTAGAACGTGAAAATTTTTTAACTGGGACGCGTAGCGCTGAAAGGCCTCTGCGACCTGAATAGCCAGCTCGCGAGTTGGCGTGAGTACAAGTACCTGTGGTGTTTTTTGCCTGGAATTTAAGCGCGCCAGCAAGGGCAGCGCAAAAGCGGCAGTTTTGCCGGTGCCTGTTTGCGCCTGGCCCAGTACATCCCTGCCCGCCAACAGATGCGGGATAGTCAGCGCCTGAATGGCAGAAGGGGTCTCGTAACCCACAGAATCCAGTGCCTGCATCAGCGGTGCAGGTAGGCCCAGCCCGGCAAAGCTGCTTATTTTCGGTTGTAACGGCATGGTAGTATCTTGGGTGAGGGCGGCAGATTATACACCAGGCTGGGCCAAGCTACCTGGAACAAGCTACCTGGAAAAGGCGCAGCGGATACCCAGACATTGGGGGATTCCAGGTGGCCTGAACCCTGGATATTGTCTTGCAAAGGCTGGTATCCCTGCGGGGAGAGGGCCACTATGATTAGTGTTTTACCGATTAGCGTTTTACCACTGGCTAGCAAAAAGAGAGTACTATGAGCGATCAAGCTGTTAATTATGATGATGTAAAGCAATACCGTCTGGACCCTGAGCGAGAGCAGGAACTGCTCAAGACCGCTGGAGAATGCACCTTTATTTGGGCGAACAAAGCCGGCCATCCCCTGGGTGTCATTACCGCTTATGTGTATGCCAAAGGCAAGATATGGATGACGGCGACAAAAGAGCGTGTGCGTATCAAGGCCATGGCCAGAGATGGACGATCATCAATTGTTCTTACCAGCAAAGGCACCCCCATGGGCGGCGGCAAAACGGTAACCTACAAAGGCCACACGGTTGTCCACGACGACTCTGTAACCAAGCAGTGGATGTATGGTTTGCTGGCGCAGGGCATGGAGGCCGAGTCGCGCCAGGACAGCGCCAATGAGTTTACGGCGGGTATCAATCCTGACATGTTCATCCGTTTTCTGGATACGCCGGAAAGAATCGTGCTGGAGTTTACCTCGGAAATGTCTATTCCCTTTGATGGCGACAAAATGGCACAGGGTACTGCGCAGGCCTATGCCGCGTTTGCTGAAGCAGACGCGATGAATAACTCTTAAAGGGCCTGATCGCGGTTTTGGCTGTCTCAGAGGCATCCTGAGAAGGTTCGCAGTAGGGAGAATCGGTACAGCTTCAAGCTCAGCCGAATCAAAGGCCCCGGTTAGGATTTGCGTCAACCATTGACGACGACGAAATTCTGAAGCGTTTTCTTGACAAACACAGAGAGCTCAATCACCGAAGATCCAAGTCTGCAAGCACAAGCAAGGTCGCTAATAAGTGGCGCCGGCAACATGGAAAAAGCAATCGCAGCTATTATTGGTGGCAAAGGCCGTAATAACAGAAGCCTAATAGTATCAGACACAAGGCTCCTTGCTCAGGCTCTCCAGGTAATCACTGGTGGTAAATCTCTGAGGGTTATATTCTCCGCAGCTTGCTGCGAAAATGGCTGAATCAGACGGTTGGTCTATAGTGGTTTGATGTGGCGAAATTTGGGAGACTGAAGATGAAAAAGGTAGGAGCTATTACCGCTTTATTGTTGCTCATGCTGGTGTTTGTGCTCGTGCTGCGCACGATGATGTTCACTGCTGAACAATCGCCCGGCGAGGCCCTGGTTAGTATCGAGGTTGACGCCAGCCGGATTAGCGCTCACATGAGTGAATCGATTGCCTTCGAGACCGTGTCGACAGGCGACTCGCAGACGCAGAACTACGAAGCCTTTGATCGTTTTATTGAATGGGTCGGGCAAACCTACCCCGAGGTGCAAAGCGGGTTATCACTTAAATTGCTGGCGGACTACACCATGCTCTATACATGGCAGGGCAGTAATCCCGCGCTGAAGCCTATATTGCTGACAGGGCATTACGATGTGGTGCCGGTGGTCGCAGGTTCGGAAGGAGACTGGACCTATCCGCCGTTCTCCGGCGCCATTGTCGATGGCTACGTTTGGGGTCGCGGTGCCATGGATGACAAGAGTGGCGTTATCGTGATGCTTGAGGCAGCGACCCTTTTGCTAAGCGAGGGTTTTGTTCCGCAGCGAACCATCTATTTTAGTTTTGGGCACGACGAGGAAGTCGGTGGTAACCAGGGAGCTGCTGGTGTGACCGAATACTTGAAGGCCAATGGTATTCAGTTGGCGTGGTCGATTGATGAAGGCTCCTTTATTTTCGATGGTGTCATGCCGGGGCTTGAGACGCCCATTGCCTCAATTAACGTGGCAGAAAAAGGCATTATGACCCTTGATCTGGTTGCGCATGGCCCAGGTGGTCACTCCTCAGTGCCTGAGTCAGAAACGGCGGTCGATATCCTGGCGCAAGCCCTGGTCAATTTGCGCGAGCATCCGCTGCCCGGTGGGCTGGAGGGCATCAGTTTGGAGGCGGTTACCGGTGTTGCCCGCACGGGTTCTTTTATGATGAGACTGGCGGTGGCCAACAAATGGTTGTTTGGAGGCTTGATTGAACAACTGCTGGCAAAGGCTGGCTCTTTGGATGCCATGCTGCGTACCACCACCGCGCCGACAATCTTGCGCGCCGGTGTTAAAACCAATGTGATTCCACCGACAGCCACGGCTGCCGTCAACTTTCGATTGCACCCGCGCGACACGCCGGAAAGTGTCAGGGCTCATGTTATAGCGGCGATTGATGATGAACGGGTGGAGGTAAAATTCAGAAGTGACGGCATGGCTTCTCTCGCCTCGGAGGTCTCTTCCACAGACAGTGAGGCTTACCAACTCATTGGCAAGGTTGCCAAACAGGTGTTCGGTGATGTCACGATTGTGCCGGGGTTGACTCTGGGTGCTACCGATTCCAAACACTACAGCCAGGTGGCAGATGATGCCTACCGGTTTCAGTACATGGTCGTTGGCCCGGAGGATTTGGCCGGTTTTCATGGCACCAATGAACGAGTCTCGATTAGTAATCTATCTTACGGCACGGGTGCCTATTATTTGCTGATGAAGGAGGCGGCTGGAGGTGGTTGATATGAGCGGCTGCATCAACGGTGATGGTCACTGCCTTGATGCCGCCAGTATGGTCCGTGAACTGGCGGCGGAACAGGTTCCCAGGTTCAGCCCATTGGGTACAGTATTTCCTGAGTCACTTTATACAGCGCTTTCATTGTCTCTCTGTTCAGGGTGAGGTCGGCAGCAGCAAGAATATCGGGCATCTGTTCAGTGCAGGTGGCTCCAACAATTGTAGAACCGACAAAGTCGTGCTGCTTGCTCCACGCCGTTGCCAATGTGGTCACTGACAGACCCAGTTCAGACGCAATTGTCTGAAATTTTTCCGTAGAGGCCAGGGTTCTGTCATTCAGAAACCGGCTCGCCATCTGTTGTTGTCGTTGTTCGCCTTCCATGTAGGTCGTAAAACGAGCCCCGCCGGGCCGTTGACCATTGTTGTATTTGCCGGTGAGTACGCCGCCGCCCAGTGGTGAGTAGGGCAGCAGGCTCACTTGCTCCTGTCGGCAGACCTGGGCCAGCTCGTCTTCAAAACGGCGATTGTTGAGGCTGAAATTGTTTTGTATGGTGTCGAAGCGAGCCAGCCCGTGGAGGTCGGAAGTCCAGAGTGATTTAGTGAGCCCCCAACTGGTCTCATTGCTGCAACCCAGGACACGTACTTTTCCTGATTGCACGAGGCTATCCAGCGCCATCATGGTTTCCTCATAGGGGAAATCCGGGTCTGGCCAGTGGGTTTGGTAGAGGTCGATGTAGTCGGTTTCCAGGCGCTGCAAGCTGGTTTCCACTGCCCGCATAATGTGATGTCGGTCGAGGCCGGTTTTGCCACCCCTGAGTGGCGGCGTAATCCAGCCGTGGCCTGGCCCTGCAACTTTTGTGGCCAAAATAATGTCGTCACGGGGTTTGGTTTTCATCCAGCGGCCGACAATTTCCTCAGTGACCCCCTGGTATTTTGTGTCGGGCGGTACTGGGTACATTTCAGCGGTGTCGTAAAAGTCGATACCCGCAGCAAAGGCCATGTCCATAATACGGCAGGACTCTTTCGCGTCGGCCTGATTGCCAAATGTCATGGTGCCCATGCAGATATCGGAAACTACCAGGGAACTCTTGCCTAATCGTCTCTTGTTCATTAATTTGTTGACCCCTGAGTGAACTGTTAAACTGGGAACACATTAACCGATTTTCATTCTCTTTAGGAGCCGCATACATGAGTGAATCTAAAACTGGTAAGCCCGCCCCCCGCTGGGTATTAAAAACCATGGCCCGCGTACACATATTTCTGCACCGCTTAAGCGGTGGTCGCGCCTTTAATACGCTGGGAGGTGATGAGGTGTGTTTTGTGACCATGACCGGTGCCAAAAGTGGTCGCGTCATTATCGTTCCGCTGTTGTATGTGCCCTACAAAGAGGGGGTATTGTTGGTGGCATCGCAAACGGGCAGACCTACCAACCCCGTCTGGTACCACAACATTGTGAAAAATCCTGATATTGAGGTGCGTCACCGGCAGCGCCGCATGCAGTTGCATGCGCGCCTGGCAGAGGTCGAGGAAAAAGACGCCCTGTGGCCCATTTGCGATGAGCAATATGCGCTTTTCGCGGAGTATCGGCAGCGCACACCCAGAGAAATTCCAATCTTTGTATGCGAACCCCGCGGCTGAACGATTGTCTTTTAAACCACTGTCTCTTAGAGACCTTTGCACGGAAGATGATTTCACTTTCAGGCAAGGCAAAAACGCACGGAATGAGGGAGTTTATGCTTATAAATGACCGATTGAGTACGATTTTACCAACAGTAGGCGCTTTTAGGCGACACAGCATGTAGGTGAAATGGCTTTCGTGCAAAGGTCTCTCTTAAATAAAGGCAAATTTCCGCAACCTGGCAGAGAGCTACTTTGGGTAGCTAATTTACAAAATCGCGGCAGCGGGTTTATTGGGGTTGGCTTAGTTTTCTTGCGAGACTTCTGGCTGCATCCAGCTTGGCTTCGAATACTGGATTCCTGGCCGCAGAGGCAACCGCCTGACTTGAAAACCAGGCCATGACGGTGTCCGCTCTGCGATTGATGTAAATGACCTGTCCATAAATACCAACGGCGCAGTACTCCCCCGCGTCCGCATCCAATATCCACCACATGTTGTGGTAAGCCTGCCACGGCGCGCTGTTGTACTTCACGTTCTTGGTCATATTGGCGATATGTCGGGTGCTGAGATTGAGGCTTTGGTTGACCCACTCGCTGGGTATGATCTGTTGCCCCTCATACTGCCCCTGGTCCCGGATCATCAGGCCAAAGCGGGCTGCGTCGCGCAGGGTTGAGTTCATGCCGCCCGTAGCAACTGGCATGAAGGCCCGATCAACCAGAATGTAAGCATCGTGCTCGGTCCCTAGTTTTGCCCAGATGTTCTCCTGCAAAAAGTTTTGCAGAGGCTGGCCGCTGATACGTGCGACCAGCCAGCCCAGCACATCGGCGTTGGAGGAGTTGTAGTCGAAAGCCGCTCCCGGTTTAAGCGCTTTGTCTTCCCGAACAAATTTGCCTAGAAAGTCATGTACGCCATAGATGTCTTCGCTGGGTTGTGCGTCCGCAGCCCCAGGTAGCCAGGCCATATTCAGTGCCGGTGCGTAGAAACGGAAAAACTCAGAGTCAGGGTCGGTGTAGTTTTCTTTAAAGTCGATGGCGCTGGCGTGGTCCAGCACATTTTGAATACTAACCCTCTCAAAGCCGCTGCCGCTGAGTTCAGGTATGTATTTCACTGGCGAAGCATTCAAATCGACCTTACCTTCGGCCACCAGGATGCCGAAGGCGCTGCTGACCAGGGATTTAGTCATGGAAAACCAAATATGCTGCGCCCGAGGGTTTAGGCCGTTAAAATAGGCTTCGCGAAGGATTTTTTCTCCCTGCAATACAATAACGCCATCGGTATCGTTAACTCGAAATACGTCTTCAAACTCATCCAGCCCGGCTAGTGGCGATTGTTCCAGAACACTGACGACACCTCCGCGGGGGATCATTACTGCATGCATAGGCGCAGCAGCGTTGCGAAATGCCCATCGGTTGAAGGGCTGGTCGCTGTAATTTTGAAAGGTGACTTGAGTGTCGTGGCTAGGTGGCGTACCTTGCATCGGCTGTGGCGTATCTGCTCTGAGGTTTATGGAAAGCAGAATCAGTGTGGCTAGCGCCAGTTGGAATGGTTTGATCATCGCAAGCCTCTATCAAGAAATGGGTGTGCCAAGGAATGGGTGTGCCGTGTTTAAGCTTAGCTCAAAAAACATGCGGCGCTTAACAAATGTTAAGGATAAGGCGATGCTTAGTTCTCAGGCTTCTGAAGTGATGGACGGGTTTCTTTAGCAACTCTATTATGCCGAGGTTCCGGATTGATTGACTGATCCCGACAGACGCCGCACGCAAAATCAATAAATGGGCAGGAGTGGGGATGAGTACAACCGGTAGCGCCAGTGAAACGGTGGATTCAACGGGTATTTCCAGGCGGGCACGGACGGTCGCTTTGGCTATGCTAACCGTGGTCTATGCGTTCAATTTTATTGATCGCCAGATTCTGGTTATTTTGCAGGAGGCAATCAAGGCCGATATGGGCCTGAGTGATGCTCAGCTTGGTCTCCTCAGTGGTTTCTCGTTTGCATTGATCTATGTCACTGCGGGTATTCCAGTTGCGTATTGGGCCGACCGTGGCAATCGCAAAAACATCGTCTCACTGGCGCTGTTCATATGGAGCGGCATGACCGCGCTATCTGGCCTGGCTCAGAATTATACACAGCTATTGCTCGCCAGAATTGGAGTCGGTTTGGGCGAAGCGGGTGGCAGTCCTCCGGCTCACTCCATTATCAGTGACTATTACCCACCTGAGCAGCGTGGCACGGCCATGTCGATTTATTCGGCAGGGTTATATTTCGGAATTTTGATGGGATACGTGATCGGCGGTGCTGTGGCCGATGCGCTCGGCTGGCGCATCACGTTTATGCTAGTGGGCGTACCGGGGGTGGTATTTGCCCTGTTCCTCGCCTGGCTGATGAAGGAGCCGCAGCGAGGCCTTTGGGAAAAACAGGCTGTGAATGAATACAAGCCCAGCCTCGCAGAAACACTGCGCACCCTGGCAGGATATCCTTCCTTTATACTGCTGGCCGCAGCAACCGGGATTGGCAATTTTGCCGGCTATGGCACTGGTAATTTCGTGGCGTCTTTGTACCTGCGCAACCATGGCTTAAGCCTTACCGAAGTTGGCTTGCTGCTGGCTGTTGCTGGCGGAGTCTCCGGAATGATAGGGACTTTCCTTGGCGGTTGGCTGGCAGACCGCTGGGGCGCAAAAGATAAGCGCTGGTATTTATGGGTTCCAGCGATTGGCGGCTTGCTCAGTCAGCCCATCAGCATGGTTTACTACCTGACTGACAGCACCGGGATTGCAATTGTTTTTCAGTTTGTAGCCACTGTGTGTTTCTCCACATTCCTGGGACCCTGTCTGGCAATTTCACATACCCTGGTGCATCCCGCAATGCGGGCTTTTACTTCTGCGGTGCTATTTTTTGTGCTCAATTTGATTGGCCTGGGCTTGGGCCCGCTTTCAACAGGCTTGATCAGTGACGCGCTGCAACCGCAATACGGTGTGGATAGTCTCAGATACGCGATGGTTATCGTCAGCCTGATTGGTCTGGTGGCACCCCTGTTATTTTATATGGCCAGCCGCTATTTGCCACAGGACCTTGAGCAAGGCGGCTGGCGGACAGATGCGGCTGGCTGAAACTTGCTGATAACAGGGTGGGTTCTTCTATAAAAACCCCGCTTCCTGTCGCAGCTTCTCGGTGTAGAAGTTGCACATGACCGGCAGGCTATTGTGGACGGGTACCGCTTTATTGAGCCAATGTTGGTTATTGGGCCGTTGGAAATCACCGTTGAGTAAAGCCGCGATCCAGCGGCTTTGCTGCTCTGCAAGTGGCCACAGTGAGCACATAGCGCGACTGAACCCAACAAAAAACAGGCCCTTGTGCCGAGGGTGCGCAATCCGCTGGTAGAGTGAGAGTTCGGTGGCATCACCTCCCAAAATATCTTTGCTGATAAAAGGGAAATGCAGTTGGTAACCGGTGGCGTAAACAATAACGTCCGCCTCGGTATGCGAGCCATCGCCAAATACAACCCGGCTGCCGTCGAAATGATTTATACCAGGGCGCACATCAATGCGTCCGGCTTGCAGCGCAGGGATGAAGTCCAGTGACAGAGTAGGGCGGTCTTCCCAGGGTGCGATGGCGGGCTCGGGCAACCCCAGCCCTTCTGATCCGCCCAGACCTCTCCATGTTTTTTTAAGCCAGTAGCCCATGAACAGTCGCGCAACCCAGGCACCTGATTCGCCCGGTAATGCCCGAAGGAATGCAGGGGGACGTATTGAGGTGTGTGGCGTGCGGCCGTCAGCAGGCACGCCATTGATTATTTTAGGAATGGCCCAGCGTCCAGAGCGGGTTGACAGGATGACCTGTTGAGCGCAACCCCCAGGCGAATCTGGATGACTCAGCTCGGCGGCCACCTCCGCGGCGCTGGTACCCAGCCCGACGACAATGATGCGCTTACCCCTCAAATCAATGGGTGCTGTTACATCAAGATACTCACGTGCATGGAAGTGCTGCCCCGAGAAAGTGCCCGGCACGCTGCTGTGAGGCAGCCGTGGCCTGGCATACTGGCCGGTTGCGACAATGATGGATGAATAGCACGATGCTTCCCCGCCTGCGGACGAAACCGCCCAGGTGGTATTGGAGTTTGGTTCTATCTTTTCGACGCGGTACCCAAATTTGATGGTGCTCTTGAGGTTGAAGTGGTCGGCGTAGCGGCCGAAGTACACCAGCATTTCAGCGGCACTGCGATAAGCTGAACCTCCATCTTCAAAGGGAAAGTCACTGAAGCACATGCCGAGAACCGAGGTATTGGTTTGCAGTGAGCGATAGCCGCCCTGGTTTTCTTCAACATTCCAAATGCCGCCCAATGCCTTGCCCGCTTCCAGGCAATCGTAATCTATGCCCTGCTCGGCAAGTACTTTGCAGGCGGCCAGCCCGCAGGGCCCGGCGCCGATTACGGCTACTTTCTCTGGAGCCATGCAGCAGATTCCTTCAGCTCGTCTGAGTGCGACTGATGTCCAGCCCGGCGCGAATTTCGTTGTATCGGGCTCAACCTATTCGTTGTATCAAATGATAGCGCGAAAACAGAAAAATCCCGAACGCCACAATTACTGATATGCCTGGGTTGTATAACCAGAAACAAAATCCTCTAAAAATTCAGACGCCACTTCGCCACTTGTAACCAGCAACCGATCCCGCGCTCTGGTGCAGGCGACATATAGCAAATGCCGTTCTGTCTCGTAGACTTCTTCTAAATCTGCGCCGTCTGCGACGCTTTCTAGTCGTTCCTGGGATGGAATAATTTCGTCGTCACAAGCCATTACCGCCACCGCTCTAAACTCTAACCCCTTTGCCAGGTGCATGGTGCCAAGAGCTGCGCTGCCGTGGGCGAGCTGTATATAGCTATCGAGTAAGTTGTAGGGAATGCCCGATCTCTTGATTGCAGCTTCCGCTCGCGCCAGTTCTTTTTCCGAACGAACAATGAGTCCGATCTCATGCGGCTCGAATCCTTCTTTGTCAAGGCTTGCTAGCCACTTTGATACGCAGGCAATTTCTTCCTCACGGGAATCAAAATTGCAAACAGTCGGCGGCGGGCCGTTAAATACTGAGACAGTATCCGTGCGCACATCCACATTGCCGTCAACGTCAGATACATCTGGCCCCAATAAGCGGTCAGCCTGCATTCTGATCTGATGAGAGGTTCTGTAATTCACCCGTAGCGTCTTTGATCGCCCGCGTATATCAACACCAAGGGATTTCCAGGAAAATGCCTGCTGAAAAATTCGCTGCCCCAAATCACCCGCGAAGAACAACCCATCAGGCTTGTCTCCACCCAGCGCAGACAAGAACCTGAGCTGTGAAATATTGATGTCTTGTGCTTCGTCAACAACTACAAAATCAAAAGAGCTGTTCTTCTTTTCTGCCAGCGCCTTTGTCAATCTCAGATAGATTCCAGCCATAGAAACCGAATTGGTACTCTCCAATTCGGCATTTACTTGCTCAAACAGTCCCCAAAGTATGTGGCGCTGTGATTCTGCAAGCCGCTTTTTTCGACCCAGTCGACGAACATCTTTATAGTCTTGCCACGAGTTAATCTGCCAGGCATCGACAACCTGAAGCCACTCTTCAAACACGAACGCCGGGGAAAACCGGAGTTCGTCAACCGCACCTGCATGCCTGGCTACAAGTTCAAATAGCGCTTGTCGTTTCAGTAGCCGTTTGTGTTTAGCGTTGAACTTATGCAGTCGGAGAGCAATAGCATCCATTGAGTGTATTTCGAGGCGCTCTGCCAGTCTGGGTGTGCTGTCAATCAGGTGCTTTAATTTCTCCTTGAGCGCATTGGCCAAAGAGTCGGTGAATGTGGTGAGAAGAATGCGCGACTCAGGGTTCTGTCTCGCCAGATGCACAGCCCGGTGCAATGCAACTATCGTTTTGCCGGTGCCCGCCGAGCCCGACACCCTTGCCGGGCCATTGAAGTCCTTCTCCACCAGTTCTTGTTGCGCCGGGTGCAGGAATATCGTCCACTTTTCCCATGGGGAGTTTAACGCCCGCTCCAGTTCTTCAACGTCACTCATCACCCGGAATCGGCGCTGTGCGTCCGGGTGATCAAAGGGATCAAGGTGTGGAGCAATAGCGATTGGCGGCTGGGGTGTACCGCCTACTGCAATTTCAATCAGCGCTTCAGACGCCTCGGAAGGAAGATGATCAGCCAATTCCAGAATAGTATCTTCGTTGGCCCCCTTGACATCGGCAAGCCACTCAGAAGGAACACCGTACCCAAGCAGATCAGCGTCATCTATCTCGGCGAAAAGCAGCGGCTTCGCTGGCGGCGCTGTCTCGACATTGACGTAGTAAGGGATGCTTATTTCTTCTACGCGCTCCCGAATTTCCACGAGCTGGGCCGCACCGGTTTGCGGATGCGTTTCGAGCTTGCGCTTCTCCGCCCATTTGTAGGCATCATCATGGTGGTCAACATAGCAAAGCAGCAGACTGGATTTTGAACGATGGACAATCGTCCGTATATCTCGATTGACACGAACCGACCAAAAATTCTTGTCCTGGGCGCGGTCCAGCTTGTGAAAGCTATGCCCCGGATTCTCCGGATTCATCTGCAAGTCAAAGGCGGTCGTTTTAACGGCTTTTTGCTCATCGCTGGTCAGCTTGGCCAGGCTGCTGGTGAAGGTGTCTGCAATTCTGAATTCCAAAGCAGGGTTCCTTTCAAGCGGGCAATATAAACCGGGCGCGTTCACGCCGCAGCATGGTATAGGGTGAAACGGCAGGACAGAAATCAAACCCGTAATGAAGCTGCTTTGCCTGAATAAAGATATTCGCATCCAGCAAATAGGCCATTACCCGGCCACTCCCAGACTGCGACCTATTTCATCGAAGGTAGAGGTTTTTTTAACGCCCATCAGTCGCATGGCATCCCTGTACAGGGTGTGTCCTTCCAGCGTGCTTGCGACCAGTGCCTGGGCGAAGCGTTTACTGAGCTTGTAGGGCTGGGAGGCATAAAAGTTGCCACCGCTACTATCACTGCTGAGTGGCAACAGTCGTTCCAATTCTTCCTCGTAGGCCCTGTGGTATTCAGGCTGACTCAGGTATTGACAATCGCGCATACGCCTTAGAATAACCAGGGTGCTGACCTTGTATTGTTTGGCCAGACGGCGTAGCGCATCATCCAGAGATTCATCGAGCAAGGCATTTTTAAACTGCGCCATGGGCACTAACAATTCAGCAGCCACCTGATTGCACCAGCGTTCGATGGACTGTTTTTCCCGGCCGGAAATATCAGCACTTGACAGGGCACTTTGGCCCAACCACAGGTGAGCTAATTCATGGGCCAGGGTAAACATCTGGGCAGACTTGCTATCCGCCCCATTGATGAATACCAGAGGGGCAAAATCATCGACCAGGGCAAAACCCCGAAATTCCTCGGGCTTGAGTTTGCGGCGGGGCGCTGGTAGGCGACGCGAACCGGGCTTTTGTCTTTTTCATGCAGTACCGCCTCATATTCTGCGGTTGGAATATTCACCCGCGAAGCGTCTTCATGGGTCAGGGTTGTGACTTTCTTTGGGTGAGTTTTCTTTTTTGCCATTTTGTTATTTTCTGAACGGGTTTTCGATGGTTAATGACCCGATGGCCTGCCCGTGTTGCAGGTCTTCGCTGTATAGCGTGTTGCAGCCCAGGTTCAGCGCAGCGGCGATAATCAGGGCATCGTAAAAACTGTATTGATAGCGGTAATGAACGTCCAGCCCGGTCTGGTAAAGTTGCGATACCGGCAGTGTTTTACACATCGGCAACAGGGTCTGATGCAGCAGTCGACCGGCATCTTCCTGGCTGAACTTCAGTTTTTTTAAGGCCACATGTAAAGTTTCTTGAACTACCTGGGTACTGATGCAACAACGACCACCCTGTAAACCAGACGCCACCAGTTCCTCTGCGCGCCGGTATTTTTGCGGTTGAGTCGCGTCCAGCAGATAGATGATGATGTTGGTATCCAGCAGACTAGCGGCGCTCATTCATGTCTTCCCGGGTGAATTTTCGGCCAGCCGTGGAATATCTGCCGCGTAATTCCCGGATGGTTTGCAGCGCGGTTTCGGTCTGCCGCCGGCGTTGCACATAGCCTTCCAGCCACTCACGAAACTTGGCGTTGAGCGTTGTGCGTTCTTCCAGTGCGCGCCGCCGCGCCGCCTCAATCAGGTGCTCATCGGCGCTTAAGGTGATATTTTTCATGGGCTCAGTTCCTACAGATCAGTTCCTATACACTTTAACATTGAGGCTTAGTGTACACTATTATAGTGTACTATGGCACGGCGGTCGCTATAATCATTTTGTTGAATTCGGCTGCGACTTTTTCTGCAAAATCCTGCTGCATGTCAAATACATCTGCAAATTCGGCGAATGCCCAGCAGAGGTGGCCCCGGTTATTTGAACAGCAATCCCAATTCTATAAGTGTATGCCTGCACTGGGTTTAAGCTGCCATGGGTAGTGGCAGCGATTCATAGTAAAACTGATCCGGTGTTTGTCGGTCAAGACTGCTGTGAGGTCGCCGGTTGTTGTAGAACCGAAAGTAGCGATCCAGTCCTGCCTTGGCCGCCGAGACCGTGTCATACGCATGCAGGTAGACTTCCTCGTACTTCAGCGATCGCCATAGGCGTTCAACAAACACATTGTCCCGCCAGGCGCCTTTGCCATCCATGCTGATCTGGATACCATTTTCCTTCAGCAGACCGGTGAAGGCCTGGCTGGTGAACTGGCTGCCCTGGTCGGTATTCATAATCTCCGGCTTGCCATGGTGCTCCATGGCTTCCTCCACCGCCTCCAGACAGAAGTACACATCCATGGTGGTGGAGACCTTCCAGGATAAGACTCGCCGAGAATACCAATCCACGACGGCTGCCAGGTAGACAAATCCACGAGCCATCGGAATGTACGTGATGTCCATCGCCCACGCCTGGTTGGATCGAGTCACCGCCAGATTACGCAGCAGGTACGGATAGACTTTGTGCCCTGGGTGTCGCCGTGTGGTCTTGGGCTTGCGATACAGCGCTTCAATGCTCATGACCCTCATAAGCCTGGCGACTTTCGAGCGGCCCACCTTGTGGCCTTCTTGACGCAGTAGATCCCGTAGCATCCGGGCACCGGCGAACGGCAGCTCCAAGTGCAGACGGTCAATCCGATTCATCAACATCTGATTGCGAGGACTGACTGGTTTGGGCGGGTAGTACACAGTGCCTCGACTGATATCCAGCAGTTTGGCCTGCCGACTGATCGGCAGTGTGTGGTTGCGGTCGATCATCGTTTTTCGCTCAGCAATCCCGCCTTGTTGAGCGCGCCTTCTAAAAAATCATTTTCCAGCGTCAGCTCTCCAATTTTGGCATGGAGTGTCTTCACATCCACCCGAGGCTCCTTGGACTCCCCACCGCCAAATACATCGGCAGAGCGCTCCAACAACTGCGTCTTCCACTGGGTAATCTGGTTGGGGTGTACATCGAAGCGCTGGGACAGCTCCGCTGCCGTCTGTTCGCCTTTGACGGCATCCAGAGCCACTTTGGCCTTGAACTGGGGTGAGTGATTACGGCGAGGTCTTCTGGCCATGTCGATTCTCCTGAGTACGGGCAATACGATGCCCTAAGTCAGGCAGGAAATCCACTTACAGCGCTGTTCAGATTTCTGGGGCCAGCTCTTTAGATCGGATCGCTCGCTCCGCAGGCGACCCGATCTAACGGCAGCCAACTCAATTTTTCCTTGATAAATGAGTAAAAAAGGTATATTTTTACCTCATGAGTCAATTCGAATATGACGAGTCCAAAAGTTTAACAAATCTTGATAAGCACGGTATTGATTTTCTTACGGCTCAAAAATTATGGAATGATCCAGAGGCATTAGAGCTTAAGGCAAAATCTGATGATGAGGAACGTTTTATTGTCATCGGTCTTATACAGGGAAAATATTGGTCTGCGGTGGTGACTTATAGAAATGGCTATATTCGATTAATCTCTGTAAGACGCTCACGTAAACAAGAGGTATTGCTTTATGAAAGCTAAAGAGTTTGATGATAAGTTTGACCAAAATATTGATGATATTATTGATGACCTTGATTTATCAACTATGCGTCGTCCTAATCAAGAACAAAAGCGTATTAACGTAGACTTCCCTTCTTGGGTAATAGACTCTCTTGACCGAGAGGCGGCTCGTATAGGTGTTACACGACAATCAATTATCAAAGTTTGGTTGGTAGAACGGTTGCAGTCTGAAGCTGCTAACAAATCAATTCAACCGACCGCTAACGCCGCGGCTGATTGAGACGTTAGGTGTAATCAGAGATACCGTATAGCAGGTCTTTCTGAGGCTCTTCGCGGCTCTTTCTCTTTGGTGCATCAATAGCAAGATCGCACCCCAAAGAATCACCTTTGAACTTTGGATACAAGGGCGCCAATTCATTTATGTTGTTTTCAAGTGACGAAAAATATAAGTCATCAATCTCAATACCAATAGAGTCGTAGCCGATTGCTTTGCAAGCGGCTATTGTTGCGCCAGAACCGCAGAAAGGGTCTAAGACTTTTCCTTTCCCCAAAGGGAGAAGTGAGCGCACAAGAATACGCATCAACTGTTGAGGTTTGAGAGTTGGGTGATCAGAGATGGCTTCTTCAATTTTTGGCGTTTTCCCGCTTTGTAAAGTGTCTGGTATGGGCTGATCGGTGTTAATCCGTCTTAATGCTCCCGTTCCCCATTTGCGCAAATTTATGGCTACAGTTCTTTCCTCAATGGGTTTTCTAAATAACATCCATGGCTCATACGTCCCCCGCAGAGTAACACATACATCCGGAAACTCTTTTTCCGCAAGCTTTGGCCTGTCACCACCTCTAAAGCCTCTGTATAGCCTCATAATGGCCCCGCGCACTTCAAAGCCTGCGTCAGCCATCCCACGCTGAACCAAATGCTGGAGCATAGGTGTTCCTGCTATAAACACATGAGCGCCTGGGGTAAGGGCAGGTAGCAGGCAATTACCAAATTCTTTGAAATATAGGTAAACGTGCTCTAATTCTTTTTGGTTCAGTGTAGTAAACCGTGGTAGCGGCGCCCGCTTGCTGCCCCCAATGGTTGGCGGCAAACGCCAAACACCACCTTTGCCATTGCGCATCTTTTCCATTTCGTGGGGAAGAAATTCCACAATGCCGAACGGTGGGTCGGTGCAAACAGCTTCGATTGAATGCTGTGGCTGGTGTTTCAGCCAATCGAAGCAGCTCTGATGATGTAGCTCGAATTTAGTCATTGCATGATTTTCGCCTATAGTTGAAAGACCGTCAACTTATCCATGAGTAAACTAGCGCTCATGGATAGCATACAAAAAATCATCGGTACATGCGTTAGAACCCTTCGGCAACAGCAAAAAATCTCCCAAGAAGCCCTCGCTTCTAAGGCGGGTGTAAGTTATCAATATTTGTCTGGGGTCGAAACAGGGAAAGAGAATTTCACAGTACAAGTGCTTGAATCACTAGCTAGTGCCCATCCATAAACTTTCAATCCATTGAAATATAAGGAATATTTTTCGCAAGGTATTAAAAAATCCTCTTGAATTTGTTAAGTTTAAGGTACGAACAAAAAACAAAAAAACCAAGAGGATTCCGCATGCGAGAGACCCGCATTGCTCAGGCAAGTATATTTGAAAACTACTCAAAACACGAATTTGGAACTCAGCTTCGGGCGTTATCAAATCGACTGGATCAACATCCAGAAATACTACTCCTGGTCGCCGATGATCTCATTGATGCGTCAGTAGCCAAGGTAGGTCGAACAGGTTTAACCGTTGAAAATGTTTTTCGATGCTTGCTCCTGAAGCAGCAGTTGCGCGTCAACTACGAGCAATTGGCGTTTCATTTGTCAGACTCGATGACCTACCGTACGTTTGCCCGGCTGTCTGCCACAACAATGCCCAGTCGATCTGGGCTACAGTCAACTATACGGAGTATCAGGCCAGAAACGCTGGAAAAAGTGCATGAGACCCTCTCTGTCAGTTGGCTTAAAGCAGGCATACTATCAATGGAAAAATTACGCATCGATAGCACGGTTGTCGCCAGTAATATTGCGCCACCCAGTGACAGTCAACTCCTGAATGATGGTGTTCGAGTGCTCAGCCGCCTGTTGATGAAAAGCAAAAATATCACAGGGGTAAAAATTTGCTTTACGGACCAGCGCAAAGCCTCGAAGTCGCTGGCATTTCAGATTTTTAATGCGAAAAAGGCTAGAAAAAAAGCACTTTATCCAAGGTTGTTGCAGATTCTAAGAATTGTCCTGAAGCAAGTTGACCGGGGATTGGAAGCCGTAGAAGTGGGTGCCTGTGACTCTGATAAAAAGAAGCAATGGGTAAGTCAGGTAGAGCAGTACAGGGATTTGGCACTGAGGGTCATCAATCAAACAGAGCGCCGCGTCATCCAGGGGCAGAGCATCCATTCCTCAAAAAAAATCGTGAGCTTATTCGAGTCACACACCGATATTATCGTCAAAGGATTTCGTGACGTTCAATATGGCCATAAGATAAATCTGAGCAGTGAGAGAAGCGGATTCATCACGTACCTCTGCATTGAAAAAGGGAACCCGGCGGACTCCAGCTTGTTCATGCCGACGCTGGATTTTCACCAGTCGAAGCTGGACTGTCTGCCGCACTCAGTGGTGGCTGACGGTGGCTATGCCAGCCAGGAGAATGTGGTAAAAGGAAGGGGGTTGGGTGTTAAGCGTGTGGCCTTTCATAAGCCGGTCGGTTTATCACTTCACGCCATGGGCGTTAAATCGAAAACGTTTACTCGATTGCGCCATTTCCGGGCGGGCATCGAAGGGAATATTTCAGAACTAAAAAGAGCATTTGGTGCAAAAAAAGCCAATTGGAAAGGACTTGCCGGCTTTAAAGCTTATGTCTGGTCGTCGGTTCTGAGCTACAACCTGATGCGCTTGGCGAGGATCGACTCCGGCTAAGCTAAGCGGTAGTACCGGCTGAGAAATATCTGTACGCTTACGGGCAGTGCAGGGGAGACCTGCGACAAAAATTCAGGATAAAAGGCCATGAAGTGACAATTCACCTCAGTTCATGACCGCTACGAAGCCCGGAGAAGTATGAACCGGATCGGAAAGATTAAAACAGGGTGTTTTGTCAAAAAACACCCATTTATGGATGGGCACTAGCTAAAGCCTTTTCAATCCCCGTTCGGGCCTTGGTTGTGGCAGCTTATGACGGAGCTTCCGGTGTTAGTGCCCCAAAACTCAACCCAAAGTATTTTCGTCCACAGGTTCTGTTACCTCAGGGTTTGAATATTAGCCATATTGAAGCTGCTGCGAACCTGACTCAATCAATAATTCACAGAATTAATCATAATATGTCCCTTGAAGTTGGGCAAAATCTTCAATCCCTCATTCAAGGGAATAACTTTTCCGGGTTGGTATCGAACATATTTAGCAACTCAATGGATGAGTGTTCACCGTATAAGCATAACCACGATCAGAAATATCCTGATCTGATCTGTAAAGAATGTAATAAAGGTGAAGATGTAGGGTTGGAGGTAAAAACTACAATTAATGTAGGGAAAGGCTGCGAAAGTCACAATGGTCATAGTGGCTGGCATGTTATTGCTTGTTACAATTTTATTGAGTCTGGGGGTATTAAATTCGTCCACATCATGTTTGCTGATATTAATGGTCATCAAACTGGTGGCCCAGATTGGAATTACGTTGGAAGTAAAGTCAACTCAACAACGGGAAGTCGCCGAACTGAAACCTACAATACAAATTTAAAGGGAACGACCAAGTTAAGAGATGGCTCTGTGTTTCTTGATACCGAAGTAGTCACCTTTAGGCGGTGGAGGCAAGAGAGAGAGGGTTCCATACCTCCTTGGTCTATTTTCGCAAAGAACACCTAACGCCTTGCTCAGCGGCGAGTTTACGAGTCCGCTGGAGTGCTTTGTTAGCGATTAACCAACCTTTGTTGCACCGTAAGCTAATACAGAACAAAAAAGTACTGCAATTGTAAATAATGCAACTGTAGCCATCATAACCTCCCAAGTTCTTTAAGGTGCCCTTCTATCTTTGACATTACTTTGAAACACACTAGTGTAGTGTATTAAACTAATTATTGATTTGAGAGTGCATGTCTTGCCCGGCCCACTTTCTCCAGAATCTCTCCCGCAGACTTTGTCCAAACAAATGGCTTTTTATCTTCATTGTGTCTCTCAATAAAATCCATGATAGTCTCTTCCAACTGTTGTACTGATGTGAATACACCACGACGCAGCCGCCTTTCTGTCAACAATCCAAAAAATCTCTCCACCAGATTTAGCCACGAAGAACTCGTTGGAATAAAGTGTAAGTGAACTCTCTTATGACGCTTAATCCAGTTCTTCACTGTTTCGTGTTTGTGCGTCGCATAGTTGTCAACGATAAGGTGAAGGTCTAACTCTTTGGGTGTTTGTTTCTCCACAGTCTTCAGAAACGCCAAAAACTCCTGGTGCCGGTGACGCTTCTTACACTCACCGATAATATCACCCGTCAGGGTGTTCAGTGCCGCAAACAAGGTGCTTGTACCATGACGCTTATAGTCGTGAGTCATGGTTCCGGCGCGTCCTGGCTTCATCGGCAATCCCGGCTGCGACCTATCCAGCGCTTGAATGGAACTCTTCTCGTCAACACAGAAAACAACGGCATTCTCTGGCGGCGATACATACAAGCCAACGACATCGCGTAGCTTGTCTTCAAAGGCAGGGTCGCTGCTCACCTTGAATCGGGCAACCAGGTGTGGCTTCAAACCAACTTCTCGCCACACTCTGTTTATAAAGGAGTGATTAATTCCCATCACTTTTGCCAAACCTCGGGTCGTCCAGTGGGTGCCATCCTTGGGTTTTTCCTGCGTGGTTATCTTGATGACTTTCGAACGCAGCTTTGCCTGGTCCGCAGAATTCTTGCCGCCGTGATTAGCCCCTCTGGGTAAATCTTTCTCTATCCCCTTAAGCCCTCTCTCGAAAAAACGATTGCGCCACCGGCCCACTTTGTTGGCATCAATTTCCAGCTCTTCAGCAATCTTGTAGTTGGGAATATTTTTTGCAGCGAGCAGAATGATCCTTGAGCGCTCTACCAATCGTACCGGTGTCGTTTTGCTCCTAACCTGTTTTTCCAACTGCTTTTTCTCTTGCGCTGATAAAGTGATGTCTATTTGGGCGGGCATTGGCTTCAAATGGGTAGTGAATGAAGCACTTTATATAACATGAATCAGTTCAATACACTACACTAGTAATATAAATACAACAATACCTACACCAAGCCAAAATACTTCATTGATCACGTCAGATAGGTACAGATTTACCAAGCCTCCCGATAAAAGAACAACGACTCCCAATAATATAGTCAAAAATCCCTTCAAGTAGTTTATCCGTTCTTTCAATTCTTCAGTTTTTGGCATACTAAACGTCTCGCAACTTCAGACCTTGGAGATTATCCTCTGTAGCAAAATGCTCGTCAAATTTTCATCGCTAACGGCAACCGACAATAACGGGATTTTTTGGCATGAGATTACCTGTACGCTCATTTAAAAATTTCCCGTTGATTGTCTTTGTTAGACGGAGCGAGAAGCGTCGTAGCCTCACAAAGGCAATACTCATTGTCGGCTGCATGCGATTGTTATGTTGTGCTCTCATAAAATCCTAATTCGGATAACCTTGATGCCTGCTTCCGCCGCCGCCAACCTAAATTGCTCATCAAATGACGGTGTTAAAATTATTCCCAAAACATTTTTCCCTTCCTTAGTGGCCCAATTTTCACGAACGTATCCCATGTATCGCAATATTTGACCTACAACTATGTCCGAACTCTGATTTGCCTTAAGCTCCAGGACCACGTAGTTTTCCTTAGCATCTCGGCATATCAGATCACTACGTCCAACTCCAATTCCCATATCGCATTGTTGTTGAATGCTTTCATCTGCAAGCGTCAGCCCTAACTGGGATAGATTTGCCTTTACTGCCTCTTCGAGGCCAGACTCAAGCACAAAAAAATCGCCGTCAGTGCGGCCATACCCCAAGTTTCTATACACTCTTTGCGCCAGTTGAACTTTTTCTACGTCAGCTTTTTTCAGACTAATAATTCTTGACCTATGATCTTGATTGGATAGCTCGGGACGAATGACTTCAAATGGTAGAACTGCATCCCAGTGACTAAGATTAACCATCGGAAACCAGCCCGTATCAAAATCATATTTGTCTCTAGCTTTTGGGTCCGACTGCCAGTCATCGGAGATTTCGAACACTCCCCAAAAGCCCGAGCCATACTCTCTTAGAAGAACCAAGTCGCCCTTGTCGACGTTACGACGATTACGTTCTCTTGTTTTAAAATAATATTGTTCCCGCTGAAGAATCGTACTGGTATCCCAGTCTGACTCCCCGTAATAACCAACATAATGATTGCTGAAGCACCAAAAATTCATAGATCAGCCTATAAAAGTTCTCAAGCAACATAACGGCAGCCGACAATAACGGGATTTTTTAGCATGAGATTACCTGTAAGCTCATTTAAAAATTTCCCGTTGATTGTCTTTGTTAGACGGAGCGCGAAGCGTCGTAGTCTCACAAAGGCAAGACTCATTGTCGGCTGCCGTTAGATCGGATACAAATGCTCACGCTATGGATTATAGTATAGAAAAAATAAAGGCATTATTAAATTCTGGCTTTGATATTAAAATTCACGAGATACAAAAGCTTGACCCGCACAGCTACAAAACCAAAACCCGGATTATGTTGCAGCAAGTCTCTAAGTCACGCCGTCGAATATTAAAAAACGGCCTGCTCGTCGGGATGGTCATCGAAAACGGCATGAAATACACCGCGATAGGTGCGCGCAAAGTGCACATTGATGTTATCGCGCAAATAATCCGGCAGCTCTTCGAGGTCTTTCTTGTTTGCCGCTGGCAGTATCAGCTCCATGACCTGGCTGCGCCGCGCCGCAATCACTTTTTCCCGAATACCGCCAACCGGCAAAACCTGGCCCGTTAAAGTCAGTTCACCCGTCATTGCCAGTGGGCGACGAATACGCTCATTGCGCGCCAGGGACAACAGCGCAGTCGCCATAGTGATTCCGGCACTGGGGCCATCTTTCGGTGTCGCCCCTTCCGGAACATGCAAATGCACCAGACTGGTATCAAAGTAATCACGCGGGCAGCCGTAGTCTTTTAGATGAGCCATCAGGTAGCTATAGGCTATTTCAGCCGATTCCTTCATCACATCGCCCAACTGACCAGTCAGCTTGAAGCCGCGGTTGAGGGTATGCACCTGGCTCGCTTCCACGGCCAGAGTCGCACCACCCATTGATGTCCACGCCAGCCCGGTCACCACACCCAGGCCGCGCAAAGGCTTGTCATTTGCGAAAGGTGGTTTACCTAATAAATTCTCAATACCTGGCTTGCCAACCCGAATTTTCTCTTCTGTTAGTAACACATAAACTGTCCGGTCTTGTAGCACATGATCTGTCCGGTTCTCATAGGACCCCGAGGAGGGGCGCTTATGAGACGGACAGAGTGGCTACAGGAGACTCGACTAATGAGATTCGAGGAAGCTTATGGGGGTTGGACGGAGAGCCGTCTGACCCAGGAGGAGGCGGCGCGATTGCTGGGGGTTTGTGACCGGACCTTTCGCCGCTACATTGATCGATATGAGGAAGAGGGCCTGGAGGGTCTCATCGACAAACGCTTATCACAGATATCGCACCGCCGCGCTCCAGTCGACGAGGTCATGCGTCTGGTGGATCGGTATCGTAATCGGCACAGGGGCTGGAATGTGAAGCACTACTATTCCTGGTACAAACGAGAGGGAGGCCAGCGCAGCTACTCGTGGGTGAAGAATACCTTGCAAGGGGCTGGCGCAGTGAAGAAGGCATCTCAACGTGGCGTCCACCGTAAACAGCGTGACCGGTCACCCTGGCCGGGGATGATGTTGCATCAGGACGGCAGCCAGCATCAATGGGTACCTGGGCAGTACTGGGACCTGATCGTTACCATGGATGATGCCACTAATGAGCACTACTCGATGTTCTTTTGCGACGAAGAAGGGACACAGAGCAGCTTTCGGGGTGTTCGTGACGTCATTGAAGGGCGCGGTCTGTTTTGTTCTCTGTATACAGATCGAGGCAGCCATTACTGGATAACACCTGAGGCAGGCGGGAAGGTCGACAAAGTGACCCTGACGCAATTCGGGCGGGCGATGGGCCAGTTGGGTATTGAGATGATCCCGGCCTATTCACCAGAGGCCCGAGGCCGCTCTGAGCGTGTGTTTAGCACCCACCAGAACCGGTTGGTCAAGGAGTTGGCCCTGGCCGGTATCACGGACATGGACAGCGCCAATAAATATCTGACCGAGACCTACCTGGCGGCTTATAACGCTGAGTTTACACAGCCACCGCCAGAAGAAGGCTCAGCCTTTGTTGGGTGCCGGGATAAATCGGTGCTGGATGACATCCTGTGTGAGCGCTTTGAGCGAACGGTGAGAAAGGACAATTGCGTACACTTTGAAGGCTTAGTGCTGCAGATACCTGCGGATCGCCACCGCTGCCATTATGTGAAGGCAAAGGTCAAAGTTCTACGTTACCCCGATGGCACTCTTTCGATTCAACACGGTCCACGAGAACTGGCGAGATATGACGCCTTGGGTCAGGCAATATCAGATGAACTACCGGTTGCAGCCTAATGTCCGCGGCTCAGCCAAGGTGGCAGGAAGACGCTTCATAGAGCCTTCCAGCAATCAAACAAAAAGCGGACAATCTATGTGCTACAGAACCGGACATTTCTATTTGTTGCTAACACCCGAATTTTCTCTTCACCGCCGAGTAAGCGCACCACGCTTTTGCGCATAATTCGCGCCAATTGTTTTTCCAGGTTGCGCACTCCGGCCTCACGACAATAAGCATCAATCACATATTTCAAAGCTGCATTATTAATGCGCAATTGCTCATCCTGAACGCCGTGACGCTCTAATAGCCGCGGCCATAAATGATTGCGGGCAATCGTCAGTTTTTCTTCGGCGATGTAACCCGACAGGCGGATGGTTTCCATACGGTCCAGCAATGGCCCGGGAATACTATCCAGTTGGTTAGCGGTACAAATAAACAGTACTTTCGACAAATCGACACGCAGGTCTAAATAGTGATCGAGAAACTCACTGTTTTGTTCAGGGTCCAGCACTTCCAGTAGCGCCGACGCGGGATCACCTTGATAGGAAGCGCCGATTTTATCGACCTCATCCAGCATGATGACCGGATTGGAAACCTTTACCTCTTTTAGCGCCTGTACCAGTTTACCCGGCAACGCGCCGATATAGGTCCGGCGGTGCCCTTTAATTTCTGCTTCGTCGCGCATGCCGCCCAGGCTGAGTCGATAGAACTCTCGCCCCAGCGCAGCCGCCACCGAGCGGCCGATTGACGTCTTCCCCACACCGGGCGGTCCGACCAGCAAAAGAATGGAACCGGCAATTTCCCCTCGAAAACTGCCCACCGCCAAAAACTCGATAATCCGCTCTTTGACATCTTCCAGTCCGTCGTGATGCTCTGCCAGTACTTTGTGCGCGTGAGGTAGCTCAAGGATATCTTCTGAATATTTGCCCCAAGGCACTGATGTTGCCCAGTCCAAATAATTACGTGTTACACCGTACTCTGGAGATCCCACCTCTAAATAGGAGAGCTTATTCATCTCATCATCAATACGCCTTTGCACCGCTTCAGGCAAAATCAAGCCATCCAGCCGCACCTGGAATTCCTCCGCATCAGAGGTTTTGTCATCCTTGGAAAGGCCAAGTTCTTTCTGTATGACCTTAAGCTGCTCTTTGAGAAAAAATTCACGCTGCTGGGCCGACACCTGCTGGTTGACCTGATCGGATATCTGGCCTTGCAGTTCAGCCACCTCACGTTCTTTCCTCAACAGCGCGAGCACCTTCTCCATGCGACTGACCAGTGGCAAGGTATCCAGCACTGCCTGTAATTTCTCTCCGCTGGCGGTCGTTAATGCCGCTGAAAAATCGGCCAGTAAAGAAGGCTCATGGGGGCTGAAATGGGATAAATACTGCTTTAGCTCTTCACTGTACAGAGGGTTCAAGGGCAGCAGCTCTTTGATCTCCTTGATCAGCGCCATGGCGTATGCCTTAACCTCGTCGCTGTCGCGCTGCCCCTGGCTGCGAGGGTATTCCACCTGTGCCAGAAAAGGCGCTTTTTCGCTGAGCCAGCGCACAACCCGAAACCGTTTGACCCCTTGAACCATAAACTGCCCAGCGTTTTCATTGCCCGCTGGCAAACGATGTAAACGCACCACGCAACCCATCGTCGGCAAGTCGTTTACTGCAACCTTATCGGGGTCTTTGCTACCCACATACATCAGCCCCAGCAAGCGATGGCCCGCTTGGTCAACTGCCTGTAAAGTGCTCTGCCACTGCTGCATATTGATAGCCACGGGCTGAACCTGCCCCGGAAAGTAAGGTCGGCTCGCGATAGGCATAATGTGTAAGGCGTCTGGTAACACATCGTCTGCGACCGCAATGTCCTGGGTACTCTGCTGCTGTTCGATGATCTCACCGTCTACAATCTGGCCTTCCTCTGAAGATTCGTTTGTCATTCGCAGCACTTCTGTCTGTTTTTTCTGGTTGTAGCAGTCAATGGTGGCGATTTCCGTGTTTTCAATGCGCCGCTATAATCCGCACCTTTACACTCTGGAAAGAGCAGGGCAAGCCTGTCAAATTTCTGTGCCCGCTACGGGCTACGGTCGCCATTAGCCTGGGCCTATCGGCTGTCAGCCTGGTCAGTTGGAATACGAACGCTGCGCCCGTTGAAATATCAATGCCGAGGGTTGTACTAGCGGTAGTATTTCCGATTGTGAGCAGAGAAATCTACGCCGATTATGAGCAGACCTCTGCGTGGTCTTTCACTCCCAGTGGCGGGCTGACCGCAACAGGGTATTTTAACCAGATTGAGACCTTTGCACGGAAGATGATTTCACTTTCAGGCAAGGCAAAAACGCACGGAATGAGGGAGTTTATGCTTATAAATGACCGATTGAGTACGATTTTACCAACAGTAGGCGCTTTTAGGCGACGCAGCATGCAGGTGAAATGGCTTTCGTGCAAAGGTCTCAGATTACTCGTCGGAGCCCTGTTTTGTCGGTATTACACCGGGCAGCGGGAAGGCTGAAATGTTATTATCGCCGCCCTGCGAGTTGCTAATTTTAGCGGCACCCTCTTTCTCAACCTCGTCGATACGAATAATTGAATGCACAGGCACATAGCTGCGCTTCACACCTCCAAATTCGTTCTTCAATCGCTCTTCCGACGGGTCCACGACAATTTGGCTACGCTCGCCGAACACAAACTCTTCAATTTCGATAAAGCCCCACATATCGCTCTGAAAAATCTGTCGGGCATACACTTCATACACCTTGTTCTGATTCTGAAAAATAACCTTGTAAATGGGTTGCGCCATAGTATTTCTAAACGATAACTGCTCGAATCGGGCGCGGGATATTAGCACACTTTCAGCGGGTTACGTGTATAATCCCCTGCCCAAAATTTGCACAATCCGACCCTGGTGACGAAGAAACTTTACATACAAACCCACGGCTGCCAAATGAATGAGTACGATTCGGCACGCATGCGGGATTTACTCGGAGACAGCCACGGCCTGATACCCACCGAACATGCGGAAGAAGCGGATGTCTTACTCCTAAACACTTGTTCTATAAGAGAAAAAGCGCAAGAGAAAGTATTTCACCAACTGGGTCGATGGAAGCATCTAAAACACAAAAATCCCGACCTTATCATTGGTGTGGGCGGTTGTGTTGCCAGCCAGGAAGGTGCAGAAATCGGCAAGCGGGCGCCGTATGTCGATCTGGTCTTCGGGCCTCAAACGCTACATCGACTGCCTGAGATGATGGAAAAACGGAAAAATCTGTCGGCTGCGCGCAAGCAGCCCATGGTTGTAGACGTTAGTTTTCCCGAAATCGAAAAATTCGACCGCCTGCCCGACCCCGAGGTTGAGGGGCCCAGCGCGTTCGTTTCAATCATGGAAGGTTGCAGCAAGTACTGCACCTTTTGTGTGGTGCCCTATACCCGCGGCGAAGAAGTAAGCCGCCCGCTGGACGATGTTATAGCCGAAGTGGCGCACCTGGCCGCTGGCGGGGTTTGCGAAGTCAACCTGTTGGGACAAAATGTCAACGCTTATCGTGGCGCAAACCACTTGGGCAATAGTGTGGATTTCGCCGAGCTGCTTGCATTGGTAGCAACAATACCCGGCATTGAAAGAATACGCTATACCACTTCCCACCCCGTAGAATTTAGCGACGCACTCATTCACGCCTATGCTGAGATCCCCCAGCTCGTCAATCATTTACACCTGCCTGTGCAAAGCGGTTCGGACCGAATTTTAATGGCCATGAAGCGCGGCCATACCGCGCTGGAATACAAGTCCAGGATTCGGGCTTTGAGAAAAATACGGCCCGATATCAGTATCTCCTCAGACTTCATTATTGGCTTCCCTGGAGAAACAGAAGCCGATTTCGCCGCCACCATGAAACTGATAGAAGATATAGAGTTCGACGCATCCTTCAGCTTTATATACAGCCCCCGCCCAGGCACCCCGGCTGCCGAACTTGCGGACAACACCGACGCAACCACCAAAAAACAGCGGCTGCAAATTCTACAGACTCGCATTAGCCAGCAAGCCCAGGCAATTAGCCGGCGCATGGTTGGCACAGTGGCATCTGTACTGGTCACCGCTGTATCAAAAAAGAACCCCGGACAATTGCAAGGGCGCACCGAAAGTAACCGCGTGGTTAACTTTTCCTGTAGCGATCATTCACTCATTGGCAAGTTTGCTGAGGTTCATATCCGCGAAGCACTGCCCAACTCCCTGCGCGGTGAGCTAGTCACTGGCGACCGGCCAAATCCCATTGACTGCAATTAACCAGACTCCTGGATGGACTACATTTTCCTTGCTATCCTTCAACCTGACTAAAGCGCCGTCTGGCGGCAGATGAGCAATTTGAACAGCGAAGACAACCCTGGTCGGCAGACATTCCTGCTGGAACCCAACAGCGCACACCACCTGGCGCTCCTCTGCGGACAGTTTGACCTGCACCTGCGGCAAATCGAACAACACCTGGATGTGCAAATAAGCGCACGCGCCAACCGGTTTATCGTGTCTGGTGATGGCGGCAGTGCGCTTGTCGCGGCTGCGCTGCTGCGCAAATTGTATACCGATGTCTGTCTGGGCATTGAGCTGAACCCGGAGTCATTACATTTGCAGCTACAGCAAACGGGTATGGAGCCAGGCTCAGACGATGGGGAGGGCTCGGTTGAGTCCATTAGCATTATTCGAACCAAGCGCGTCTCGGTAAAACCGCGCGGAAAAAACCAGCAATCCTATGTGCGCAGCATGGCTAAATCTGATCTCAATTTTGGCATTGGTCCGGCAGGCACGGGCAAAACATACCTGGCAGTGGCCTGCGCCGTGGAGGCCTTGCTGGAAGAGCGGGTACGCCGTATTCTGCTAGTCCGCCCCGCAGTAGAGGCCGGCGAAAAACTCGGTTATCTGCCAGGAGATTTGGCACAGAAAATTGACCCCTATCTGCGCCCACTCTACGACGCGCTCTACGAAATGCTTGGTTTTGAAACAGTCAACAAGTACATCGAGCGAAATATCATTGAAGTTGCCCCCTTGGCATTTATGCGTGGTCGCACCCTCAACAATGCATTTATCATCCTCGACGAGGCGCAAAATACCACCCGCGAGCAAATGAAAATGTTTCTAACACGCATAGGCTTTGGCTCGACCGCTGTGGTGACAGGCGATGCAACACAAATTGATCTGCCTCGCGGCACCCAATCCGGATTAACGCATATCATGAGCGTTTTGGATAATGTGGCAGGCATTAGTTTCACCTATTTTCAGAATCGCGACGTCGTGCGGCACCCTCTGGTGCAGCGAATTGTCGAAGCTTACGACAAGTTTGATACAAGCCAGCCCAGTTCGATAGACAGGTCCAGGACGTGAATCTGCAATTGGATGTTCAGACGGCCTGTAGCGAGCCTGTACCTGAGGAAGAAGACATACGCAGTTGGATTGAGGCCGCAATATCTCACCGCTGTGAAGAAGCTGAAGTCAGTGTCCGCATCGTCGACGAAGCGGAGATGGCCGCGCTTAACAGCCAGTACCGCAGTAAAAGCGGCGCCACCAATATACTATCCTTTCCCGGCGATCTCCCTCCAGGCGTCGATATTCCGCTACTGGGCGATATCGTGATATGCGCATCTGTGGTGGAGAGGGAAGCCACTGAACAAGACAAGTCATTAGCAGCCCATTGGTCGCATATGCTGGTACACGGTAGCCTGCACCTGTTGGGCTACGATCATATTGAAAACAACGACGCGGAGATCATGGAAAACCTGGAAACTGAAGTTCTGCAAAAATTGGGATACCCCTGCCCGTATACCGCCTCTGTCCGCAGTGATAGCCTGCACTATGGAAGGCGCGCAGAATGAGCGATGATCGTTCGAACGGAGAATCCGACAAGTCCTGGATCGAAAAAATCGCCCTGGCATTTTCCGCCGAGCCAAAGACGACCCAGGATTTGAGAGAAATCATCACTATCGCCAGAGAGAACGGGGTTATCGATGATGATGTTCAGGGCATTATTGAAGGTGCCATGCAAGTGGCCGACATGCAGGCCCGCGACATTATGGTGCCGCGGCCGCAGATGCAGGTGATAAAAGCCGATGCCAGCCTACAGGAGCTACTGCCGCAAATAACCGCAACTGCGCACTCACGTTATCCAGTCATTGGTGAAAACCCGGACGACATCCTGGGTATATTGCTGGCCAAGGATTTACTGCCCCGCGTCTTGCAGGATGATAGCGAAGTATTCGATGTCACCAGCCTTATGCGCAGTACATACGTCGTGCCTGAGAGCAAGCGCCTTAACGTCTTGTTGCACGAGTTTCGAGAAAACCACAACCATATGGCCATTGTTATCGATGAGTACGGTGGCGTAGCCGGACTAGTCACCATCGAAGATGTGCTGGAGGAGATTGTCGGCGAAATTGAGGACGAAACCGACCAGGAGACAGGCGCGTTCATTAACAAATTGCGAGATGACGACTATCTTGTGAAAGCACTGACTCCCATTGAAGCATTCAACGAAGCATTCGACTGCGGCTTCAGCGACGACGAATTTGATACCATTGGCGGTCTGGTCATGCGGCAATTTGGCTACCTGCCATCTGCCAGCGAAAAAACACAACTGGAAGGCTTTGAATTTGAAGTGGTCAACGCCGACCAGCGCAAGATTGATACACTGCGCGTACGTGTCCGAGAACATTAACAAGACCAGCGGTCTGGGCATCAATCCGGGCGCTGTGCTGCTGGCACTATTTTCCGGCAGCCTGATTACCCTGTCACTGGCACCCTACAACATCTGGTCGGCCAGCATAATCAGTTGCTGCCTCTATTTAGGCTTGCTGCGCCTTTGCAATACGCGCGATGCCATACTCTACGGCTGGCTCTACGGGCTTGGCATGTTCGGCACGGGCGCGTCCTGGGTCTATGTGAGCATCCATGACCACGGCAACGCCAGCATACCCTTTGCCATCTTCTTAACCGCTCTGTTCGCTGCGCTGCTCGCCCTGCTACAGGCCCTGTTCGCCTGGGTTTATGTGCGTTTTTTCAGAGACTTAATGGCAGGCATGTTGTTCGGCTTTCCCGCCCTCTGGGTATTGTTTGAATGGCTGAGAAGCTGGCTGTTAACCGGCTTCCCGTGGCTTTTTATTGGCTATTCCACACTGGATACATGGGCAGCGGGCTGGGCACCGGTCGGTGGGGTTTTCAGCCTCTCCTTCATCTGTGCATTTAGCGCCAGTTGCCTGTATCTGGCCTACATGCGCCGACACTCCCAGGCCTACTTAATCTATGGCACCATGATTGCAGCCCTCTGGCTCACTGGCTGGCAATTGCAGCAGGCCAGATGGGTGGCGCCAGCGCATGAAAAACCATTATCAGTGGCCATGGTGCAGGCCAACATTCCGCAACAGTTAAAATGGCAGCGGGCGTATTACCAGCCAAGCCTGGAGCTCTATCGCCAAATGACAGAACCACTGCTTGGAACAAGTATTGTACTGTGGCCCGAATCTGCTATCCCCAATGACTATCAAACAACTCAGGACTTCCTGCAACCACTCGCCGCCGCCGCTGCCGATAAAGGCACGGCCCTCATCACAGGTATACCCTGGCGCGAAGGGGATTCCAGGGAATACTTTAACAGCGTCGTCGCCATGGGCCAGGGTAGCGGCCATTACCACAAACAAAGACTGGTGCCATTTGGTGAATATGTGCCACTGGAAGGGCGACTGCGAGGCCTGATTGATTTCTTCAATCTTCCCATGTCCTCCTTCACCGCCGGGGAGCCAGAGCAACGCCCCTTGCTGGCACACGATTTCCGGGTAGCGCCGTTCATTTGCTACGAGATAGTCTACCCTGAGCTGGTACGAGACTCTGCGCGCAACTCCGACCTAATGCTCACAATCAGTAATGACACCTGGTTTGGCAGCTCCATTGGCCCCATTCAGCATCTGCAAATGGCGCGCATGCGCGCACTGGAAAATGGCCGCTATGTCATTCGCGCCACCAACAATGGCATCTCCGCCATCATCGACGAACAGGGCCACATCCAGGTGCAAAGTGAACAATTTGTAAGGACGACCCTGCATGGCACAGTAGAAGTCTTATTGGGCAGCACGCCCTACTCGCGTATTGGCTCTACGCCGATGATCGTCATTTGCTTTGTCACACTGCTGCTATTGCTGGGAGCAGGCACTATGGGGCTGCGTCTTCAGCACGATTGAAACGCCAGGTTTCGGGCCATCCCAGCCATCGCAAACCTGCAAGCAGCCACCTGCATCCTGTGTCATTATTCCCACACACCCTCTGCTGCTCCAGTAATTCGTTCTTTTGGTGATAGAATGCGCGGTCTTTTTTGACCCACTTCATTCAACCTACAGGCCGACATAGCAGCGATGGACGAGTTTTACGATTCCCGGCACATAGAACAGACAGCTCAAGCCTACTGGGACGAACACAAGAGTTTTGCCGTACAACAAGATGACAGCCGGAAGAAATTTTACTGCCTGGCCATGTTCCCGTATCCAAGTGGCAAGCTGCATATGGGCCATGTGCGCAACTACACCATCGCTGACGTCATCGCACGCTATCAGCGCATGCAAAATAAAAATGTCCTGCAACCCATGGGTTGGGATGCTTTTGGCCTGCCTGCTGAAAATGCCGCCATCAGAAATAATGTGCCACCCGCTGCCTGGACCGCCGACAACATCGAAGAGATGCGCAGTCAGTTGCAAAGTCTGGGCTTTGCCTATGACTGGCAGCGCGAGCTCGCCACCTGCGACCCAAACTACTATCGCTGGGAGCAATGGTTTTTTACCCGACTGTTTGAAAAAGGCATGGCCTATAAAAAACTGGCCGAGGTCAATTGGTGTGCAACAGACCAAACCGTATTGGCCAATGAACAGGTAGTAGACGGTTGTTGCTGGCGCTGTGACAACCCGGTTGAACGCCGGGAGATCAATCAGTGGTTTATCAGAATTACAGCCTACGCCCAACAGTTACTGGACGACCTGGACAAACTCGATGCCTGGCCTGAACAGGTGCGCGCCATGCAGCGTAACTGGATTGGCCGCTCAGAAGGGGTCAGCCTGCGTTTCGGGCTGGCGGATGGCAAGGCGTTGGAGGTGTACACAACCCGCCCGGATACACTGATGGGCGCTACTTATGTTGCTGTCGCCGCCAGGCACCCCCTGGCCCAGGCAGCGGCGGAGAATAATCCCGACCTGGCGATTTTTTGCGCTGAGCAAGACCGTGGCGGAGTCGCGGAAGCCGATATTGCAACCCTGGAAAAACGGGGCATGCCGACCGGCGTGAATGCCATTCACCCAATGACCGGCGAACAGGTTCCCATCTGGGTTGCCAATTTCGTCCTGATGAGTTATGGCTCTGGTGCTGTTATGTCAGTACCTGGCCACGACCAGCGCGATTTCGAATTCGCCCGCAAATACCAGTTGCCGATTGTCCAGGTTATCGACAAGCCAGGTGATGAATTCATCTACGACAACACCCGCTGGGCTGATTGGTATGCGGATAAGACGGGCGTGCACACCATTAACTCCGGCGAATTTAACGGCCTTGATTGCCACGGGGCATTTAATGCCATTGCCGACAAATTAGAGGCAGGTGGTCAGGGTGAGCGCAGCGTAAACTTCCGCTTGCGCGACTGGGGCGTTTCCCGTCAGCGCTATTGGGGCGCCCCCATCCCCATTATCAACTGCGGTGACTGTGGCGCGGTACCCGTCCCCGCACAGGACCTGCCGGTTGTATTGCCAACCGAGGTTGAATTTGAAGGTATCGGCTCACCGCTCAGAAAAATGCCGGAGTTCTACCAGGTCGCCTGCCCGAAATGTGGCAAGTCTGCCGACAGAGAAACCGATACGTTCGACACCTTTATGGAGTCATCCTGGTATTACGCGCGCTACGCCTGTTCAGGCAACGATCAGGCAATGCTGGATGGCGAAGCTGATTATTGGGCCCCGGTCGATCAGTATGTGGGCGGTATTGAGCACGCTATATTGCATCTGCTGTACGCCCGCTTCTACCACAAACTATTAAGAGACGAAGGCCTGGTTAACTCGGACGAGCCATTTACCCGCCTGCTGACCCAGGGCATGGTACTGAAAGACGGTGCCAAAATGTCAAAGTCAAAGGACAATGTGGTTGACCCGCAGTCACTGATCGATCAATACGGTGCCGACACCGTGCGCCTGTTCAGCATGTTCGCCGCTCCGCCGGAGCAGTCTCTGGAATGGTCAGACTCAGGTGTCGAAGGTGCTCACCGCTTCCTCAAGCGACTGTGGAAACTCGCAGCGGGGCATATCGCCGCCGGATCTGTAGAGGCCTTGAATGTGGCGTTACTGAATGACAGGCAACGCGCCGTGCGACGCAAAACCCATGAAACTATCGCTAAAGTAAGTGACGATTATGGTCGTCGTCAAACCTTTAATACGGCCATTGCTGCGGTCATGGAACTAACCAACGAGCTGGCGAAACTGGCTACAGGTGAAGGCCAGGACCTGGCTATTGAACGAGAAGCACTGCGCGCAGCAACACTGATGCTGGCTCCAATTGTCCCGCATATCTGTCATCGACTCTGGCACAACCTGGGTGGCGACGGCAGTGTGATGGACGCCCACTGGCCAGAGCTGGACCCATCGGCACTGATTCGCGACAATATCGAAATAGTTGTGCAGGTCAACAGCAAAGTAAGAGCCAAATTTGAAGTACCTGCCAATGCAGACAAAAACACGCTCGAAAACCTGGCCATGGAGCAACCCAATGTACAGAAGTTTCTGCAAGGCGTGACAGTGCGTAAGGTTATCGTAGTACCCGAAAAACTGGTTAATATAGTCGCCAATTGATGCAGCGGATAGCTAACGTGTACATACCCCTGTCGGCCCTGCTACTGTCTCTAACGCTGAGTGCTTGCGGCTTTCAGTTGCGAGGCATCGTTGATATCCCACCTGCATGGCTGGCAATGCACATGCAAAGTCCCAGCCCTAACAGTGAGCTGACCAGTGGCCTCCGCGCCGCCTTGAGTAGCAACGATGTGCAGTGGTTGGATGCCCGCGATGCAAATTACACCTTACAACTTGGCAATGAAGAATTTGCTCAACGCAATCTGACCATCGGCTCTAATGCACGAGCCACCGAATTCGAGCTTAAGCTCAGCACCACGCTGCGTGTGACAAACAGGCAGGGCCAGACAGTGGCACCAAAAGCAGAGGTCACCGTCACCAAAATTATGACCCACGACCCGGAGAACATCACAGGCAAGGTTGCAGAGTCCAATCTGCTGCGCAAAGAGATGCGCGCCGAGCTTGTACAACAGTTAATGCGCCGCATTCGGTTTCTGGCCACGAACTGATGCGACTCAAACCGGAACAACTTGACTCACACCTGCAAAAACAATTACTGCCACTTTATCTGATAAGCGGTGACGAAAATCTACTGGTTCAGGAGGCCTGTGACAGCATTCGTGCCGCCGCCCGCCAGCAGGGCTGCAACGACCGTGAGATTCTTCAGGTTGAGGGAAAGTTCAACTGGGATAACCTGATCGCGAGCTCCGCAGAGATGTCTCTGTTTGCCGGGCGCAAATTAATAGAATTGCGCATACCCAGCGGCAAACCCGGCACCGAAGGCAGCAAAGCGCTGCTGCAATATCTTGCAAACCCCAACCCCGACAACGTGTTATTGATTGTCGCGGGAAAAATTGACAAGCAATCTACCAGCAGCAAGTGGTACAAAGCACTGGCCCAGGCAGGAGCCATTGTGCAAATTTGGCCCGTTGATACACAGCAACTGCCGCGCTGGATGCTCTCCCGCCTGCAACAGGCCGGCCTGAAGATTGACCCCGATGCACTACAGCTATTGAGTGATCGGGTCGAAGGCAATTTGCTTGCCGCCGTACAGGAAATAGAGAAGTTGCGCCTGCTGGCAACTGGCGATCACATCACCCTGGATACCGTGGGGGAAACTGTTGCCGATAACGCGCGCTACAATTTGTTTGCACTGGTTGACCACATACTCGCTGGCAACACCGCTGCCGGCCTGAAGATGTTGCACGGTCTGCGGGCAGAAGGCAGCGAGGCCCCGGTCGTTTTATGGGCACTGAGCCGAGAAATACGCCTGCTGTATCAGTGTCGGAATGAAATCGACAAGGGTCAGCCAGCGCAGCAGGTGCTGCAAGCCCAACGGGTTTGGGATAAGCGCAAACCCACCGTTAACGCGGCACTGGGGCGACTCAGCCTGAAGGATCTCGGCAAGTTATTGCAACTGGCGGCAAAGGCCGACGCAGCGGCAAAAGGCATGGCGGACGAAAACCCCTGGGATGTCATGGCGGACCTGTTAATGGCGTTATCACAAGGGCTGACAACGGCATCGGCCGGTGAATACAGATGACCTGCAAACCTGCACCGACGCCTGGAATGCTCGCGCTGTCGATACAGTTATGAGCCACACGGCCCAGGGCTGTCATACAAGTTTCACTCGCAGTTCTAAGTGGCCGCTGTTGTTGCCATAGCAGCCATCGAGGTCATTGGCAAAGGCACAAAATCCCCGGTTTGATCTGACGTGTCATTGGCCAGGCCAATGACAATGACAAAGGCTCTCTGGTCCTCATCTCCGATGCAACCACAGAGGCTGAACCAGTCAGCGCCATCCCCTGCCATCTGCCAAAAAATCTCTTGCTTTTCCACATTTAACCAAATACTGTATATTCATACAGTTAACTAAATTGGATCAACTGCCCACTACCGCTTAAACATCTCGCTGTATAGAGCGGCAACAACAACCCGGAGGACAAGACCATGAATACCGCTATAGACCATGTGCTACAACGCCAGAACACCTGGTTCAGAGGCAGCGCCAACCCCTCTGAACCAGGATTTTCTACCGGCTTCAGCAAGTTAGATCAGGCACTTCATGCAAGCGGTTGGCCCCAGGGTAACCTGGTGGAATTACTTAGCGACGGCGCTGGCCTTGGCTGCATGGGTTTGCTGCTTCCAACAATGGAGACATTGAGTAAGCGGGGTCGCTGGCAAGTATTTATCGCCCCGCCCTGCACCCCGTATGCGCCTCTGCTGGACGCACGAGGTATTGATAGCCAGCAGATATTACTGGTGCACCCACACAACAAACAGGATTTACTGTGGAGCGTTGAGCAGGCCTTACGCAGCGGTACTTGCAGCGCAGTGTTCGCATGGCTTCACGGTGCAGAATTTCGCTACAACGAATTGCGCAAGCTACAATTGGCAGCAGCCAACAGCGATGTATTTTCCGTTCTGCTGCGCCCACGTCAAGCGGCCGTCCATCACTCACCTGCAACACTGCGCCTGGAAATGAAAGCCTACCGCCAGGTCAGTATTCTTAAACAACCTGGCGGCAGGCAATCTATCAACGTGAATCTGGGCTGCGAAGATGATGTGCCCGGACAACCTCAGCTATGGGAGTTGCCCGCTTATACCGCTAAGCAGCACGGCCCACACTGAGTGCCTGATCTGTTCTACACACACGGGGCTGAGACTGTATCTGCATTTTGCAGAATTGCCTCCAAACCAGGCAGCCAGGCACCTTGTTATTCAGCGTATAATCTGCATTTTTTCTGGTCGGCTCAATGCTTTGACTTCTGCCTCGCGCTGTTGTGCCTCAGCCCTCGAACTGCAACGCTCCCACCACACCAATTCTACCGGGCGGCGACCGCGTGTATATCGCGCCCCGCCAGCTATCTCCCCATTGTGCTCGCGCAAGCGGCGCGGTGGGTCGGTGGTCACGCCTGTATACAGCGAGCCATCGTCGCAACTCAGTATATAGACATGCCAATCTCCCATCTCGGACTCCCTGGTCTTGCACAACTGTTGCTACTCTCATCCAGTTTCTTCTACAAATTTTTGCCTATCCACGCCGCCAGTGATGGAATTTTTCCACCATCTTGAGTAAGCCTTCCGGCTTGCGCGCTTTGCGCCACTCGCCCGCCACAAACTTATTGGATTCGGACAGAGTGGGATAGACATGAATGGTACCTAATATTTTATTCAAGCCTATACCATGTTGCATCGCCAGCACATATTCTGCCAATAACTCTGCCGCGTGATAGCCAACGATAGTCACCCCCAGAATGCGGTCTCTGCCTGGCACCGTCAGTACCTTAATAAATCCGTGTGCCTCGCCATCGGCAATCGCACGATCCAGGTCATCAATGTCATAGCGGGTCACCTCAACGGCAATGCCCTGTTGCGCCGCGTCTGTTTCATTAAGCCCAACCCGGGCCACCTCAGGATCGGTAAACGTAGCCCAGGGAACAACCGAATAGTCCACTTTGAATTTTCTAAAGCTGCCAAACAGTGCGTTAACTGCTGCGTACCAGGCCTGATGGCTGGCCGTATGCGTGAACTGATAAGGGCCGGCGATATCGCCGCAGGCGTACACAGTGGGAACGCTGGTTCGCAGATAGTCATCAACCTTCACAGTTCCTGTCGCAGCCAGCTCAATACCCAATGCCTCCAGTCCCAGACCTTCGGTGTTTGCCCTGCGCCCCACCGCCACCAGAACTCGGTCGAATTCCCGAGTCAGGCTCTCTCCTGCATATTCCAGCTCAACAAAATTCGCGGCACCCCTGTTGCTGAATTTCAACACTTTATGGTGGGTCAGTACCTGTATGCCCTGACGCCTCAATGATTCGGTGACCAGCGCGGATGCATCTGCATCTTCCCTGGGCAAAATCTGCAATGCCATATCGACCAGTGTCACCTCGCAACCCAGGCGAGAAAAACTCTGAGCCAATTCACAGCCTATAGGCCCGCCCCCCATGACCAGTAAACGGCCCGGTAATTCGGTTAAATCCCATATCGAGTCGGAGGTCAGGTAATCCTGATTTGACAGCCCCGAAATTGGAGGAAGCAAAGGCCGACCACCCGCCGCGAGCACAATATGCTTTGCGCTTCTTACCTGACCATCAATGTCCACCTCCCAGGGAGAAATCAGCCGCGCATTACCCGAAATACAGTTGACGCCCAGCTCGGTAAAACGCTCCACAGAATCATGCGGCTCGATACGCTTGATCACACCCTGCACACGCTGCATGACCTTCGAAAAATCTACACCCACAGTCACCGGGGTTAAACCAAAGTCCGGCGCTCGCCGCAGGTAATCGGCAATACGTGCAGACCGAATCAGGGCTTTACTGGGTACACAACCTGTATTAAGGCAGTCTCCGCCCATCTTGTCACGCTCAATCAAGCTCACCTTTGCCTTCACAGTTGCGGCAATTAAAGCTGCAATTAAACCACCTGAGCCAGCTCCTATAACCAATAAGTTGTCGTCAAAGTGCTGTGGTCGAGTGAACTTGCTCAAAGCACGTCGTCGCCGCAACACGCCCGTCAGCCCCTTGGCAACCAGGGGGAATATTCCAAGTAATACCAATGAGGCCAGAAGACCTGGCGACATAATGCCACTCAAACCATCCAATTCACCTAATTGCGTACCTGCATTGACATAGACCGCAGTACCGGCCAACATGCCAAGCTGACTCACCCAGTAAAACCGCCATAGAGAAACTGGCATCACCCCCATAACCAGATTAACAACAAAAAATGGCAGCAGTGGAACCAACCTGAGACTAAACAAATACAATGCCCCTTCGCGCTTAAAGCCTTCATTCACTGTTTTAAGCTGACCACCAAAGCGACCCTGGACCCAGCCCCGCAATAGCACACGCGATACCAGGCAGGCCATAGTTGCACCAACCGAGCTGGCAAAAGAAACCAGTAACAGCGCATACCAAAATCCAAACAGGGCACCCCCGGCAAGAGTCATAACCGCAGCACCAGGCAGAGACAGACCAGTGACCAGAACGTACACCAGAAAATAAGCGCCTCCAGCCCACAGTGGATTCTCTTCATAGTAGGCGCGCCAGTCACCCATGCGTTCGCGCAGAGCATCAAACTCAAGGTAACTTCCCAGGTCCAGCAACAACCAGGCCGCAAACGCGGCAGCTATTACAAGCAACACGACAAGCTGTTTCTTATTCACTAATATCCCGCCATACAATAACTGTCACCAGCTTATATCACATCAACCTGTGAGAGCGGCAAAAACTCCAGGAGCCTGTCGGATTCAGGACCGTTCTATTGCCAGTCAAACGAGCGCTGGCTATGATGACTCACTCATATAGAGGAGAAACACAATGAGCGAACATATCGTGCACGTTACAGACGATAGTTTTGACGCAGACGTATTGAATTCGGAGCAACCCGTTTTAGTAGATTTCTGGGCGGAGTGGTGCGGCCCCTGCAAAATGATCGCACCAGTTCTAAGCGAGGTCGCAGATGAATACGCAGGAAAACTCAAAGTCTGCAAAGTGGATGTAGACGCAAATCCGGATATTCCACCTAAATTTGGAATTCGCGGAATACCTACACTTATTCTGTTCAAAGGTGGCAATGCAGAGGCAACCAAAGTTGGCGCCCTGTCAAAAACGCAGCTGCTGGAGTTTGTTGAAGAAGCTATTGCCGGCTACCGTTAGCCGTGCCTGTCTTGCGATATATTGTGCTGCGCTTTTAAACCGCCTAGACTAGCCTTTAAGGAGAGACCTTTGCACGGAAGATGATTTCACTTTCAGGCAAGGCAAAAACGCACGGAATGAGAGAGTTTATGGGTATAAATGACCGATTGAGTACGATTTTACCAACAGTAGGCGCTTTTAGGCGACACAGCATGCAGGTGAAATGGCTTTCGTGCGAAGGTCTCAAGGAGAAACACAATGACACCTGAAATGCTTACCATGCTGGGCATGACCGTCACGATTCTCGTTGCAAGCTGGACAATGAATCGCTCGCTGCGAGCCGATTTGAAAGCCGACATCCAGGCAACACGAACGGAGCTGCGCGAAGATATCCAGGGCGTGCGCAGTGAAATTCAGGCGACACGAACAGAGCTGCGCGAAGATATCCAGGCCGTCCGTGATGAACTGACCGGCAAAATAGACAGCCTGAACGCTGAACTGACCGGCAAAATAGACAGCCTGAACACTGAACTGACCGGCAAAATAGACAACGTGAACGCGGAACTGACCGGCAAAATAGACAACCTGAGCGACACCCAACGTGGGCTGAACGAGCGTATGGCGGGCGTGGAAGGGCTGGTCATGGGCCTTAAGGAAGCCATTGTTGTGCGCGCCGTGGCCTGATATAAACGCCGTGGCCTGAAATTAAGAAGTCAGCAGATCACGCGCGCGAGTGTGCCCTGGCGTGTCCTTCGATGAACCTTACCCCTGGATTGCGCGTTTAGGTACACGCAGGTACACACAGATAGCGGCGCCGAATTTGTCTCACAGGTACTGAACCCGCACAAGGGTAAGTATTTTCCAATCCAGAAATGAGCCTGAAACGACGGTGTATTAAGCCCTTATCTTGAGTCGCTCATGGAGTTGTGTAAATAAATAATCTCGTGCTGAATTGAGTTGTTCAGCGGCTTCATTGTCCGTCATTTCATTGGCGAATGCATCCAGATTTTTGAAGGTGATCCCAGGTTTGAGGTATTGGCTGGGTCTGGCCAGGGAGCGGAATTTCTCATAGGGCGTCATCATGTCCTGGTAGCGGTATTTCTTACGCTGTTTGCCCTTCTCATCCGTGATTGTGGTGGGGAAATAGCAGGCCCGGTGGAAATTAACGTATCGGTAGACCTGTTGCCTGTTCAGTTGGGCAAAGTCAGTGGCGTACTGCTGCGGGATGTGTGTGTACCCATAGAGTTTGCGAACAACAGAGCCATTTTTACTCTCAACCAAGCCATTGTCGTTACTGTGCCGGGGCCGTGATTTGGTAAATTCAATGTGTAGCTTGTCCAGTAGCTGAGCCACAGTGTAGTTGATATATTCGCCGCCATTGTCTGCGTGAAAGCCCCGTATTTTAAAGGGGAAGGCCGCCAATATCTGTTGGAGGGCTGGCCGCATAAACGCCTCGCTAATACGTTCCAGCGTGACGATAATCTGGAATTGAGTCACCTCATCCACGGCGTTGACGTGGTAGATTCCTTTGCGCTTATCCTGATCACCTTGATGGACAGAGTCGATACGGATATAGCCAGGTTGATTATTGGGACAGGGTTTGCGCCGCTGACCGATAGAGGCGGCTTTAGGCCGTGTCTTGGTCAAGACACAGCGCTGCCTCTGATAAGCCTTGGAGGCCCGCAGGTTGTACAGGTGAGAAACCGAAATGCCCGCCAGGCGCTGATACTCGGCTTGGCCAAAGCGCTGATAAGCCCGCTCACACAGCTTCTTGAGAACCGCCCCGCTGGGCTGGCCATGCCGCTCATCCATACTCGCCAACAGACGACTATCGGTATCAGTGTAGGCGCGCTTGAAACCATTGCGGCGAGCGGGCTTCACTGAGATTGTGCCTGTTTTGACGTATTGCCGTATCAGGCGCTTGGTCTGGGCCCGAGAGTAGCCGGTGACCTTCATCAAGTAGCGGGTGACGGTTCCCCGGTCTGTTTTGCCAAGCAGCAAGTACCGGTGCTTCACCAGGGTCTTTTGTACCCATCGATAGCGCTCTGGCTTATCCGTGGCCACATTGAAGGCTACGGCCTGGGTGCCGTCGAGAAACTGCTTGATGGCATCCAGGGTGGTCAATTGTTCTAAGCTCATGATCGTTTTCATCCGCTGATCATGAACGACAACAAGGACTATTTCAGGCTCATTTTATAGTGGAAACAGCTTGCCGTGCTTCCTTCCGTTTCAGGCTCATTTTATATTGGAAAAGACTGGGTATAGACGCCCCCCTGATAGCGTGCTACATTTCTTCCAGTTGCCCACACCTTTGCAGCGATATTACTAACAAAATCCTTTTTGGCCTGGAAACTCACCAACTGAGTTTTATTTTTTTGCTGTATGCGCATGCCCGGCTCAAGGGTGGCCTTTTCCAATTATTCTGAGAACTTCAAACTACATCTATGAACCTTACCGATCTAAAAACAAAATCCACCCAGGAACTCATCGACATCGCCAAGGAAATTGGTATCGACAATGTCGGACGCTCCCGGAAACAAGACATCATTTTTAATATCCTCAAAAGGCACGCCAAAGGCGGTGAGGATATTTACGGCGATGGCGTACTGGAAATCCTGCAGGATGGCTTTGGGTTTCTGCGTTCTGCTGAAGGCTCCTACCTGGCCGGGCCCGATGACATTTATGCATCGCCGAGCCAAATCAGGCGCTTCAATTTGCGCACGGGTGACTCAATATCCGGCAAGATTCGCCCCCCCAAGGACAGCGAGCGCTACTTCGCGCTGCTTAAGGTCGACACGGTTAATTTCACTAAACCTGAGAACTCCAAGCATAAAATTCTGTTCGAAAACCTGACACCGCTTTTTCCCAACGACCGTTTGCAGTTGGAAAAAGGCAATGGCAGTACCGAAGACTTAACCGGCCGCGTCATAGACCTGGTTGCCCCAATCGGGAAAGGCCAGCGTGGTTTGCTGGTTGCACCACCCAAGGCGGGTAAAACCATCATGATGCAGAACATGGCCCAGGCAATTATCAGCAACAATCCCGAATGTTATGTCATCGTATTGTTAATCGACGAACGTCCAGAGGAAGTGACCGAGATGCAACGCTCCGTGGGGGCTCAAGGCGCCGAAGTTGTCGCCTCGACTTTCGACGAGCCTCCCTCACGGCATGTACAAGTGGCAGACATGGTTATTGAAAAGGCCAAGCGTCTGGTAGAACACAAGAAGGATGTCATCATCCTGCTGGACTCAATCACCCGCCTGGCTCGCGCCTACAACACAGTAATCCCAAGTTCCGGCAAGGTGCTTACCGGCGGCGTTGATGCACACGCACTGGAGCGTCCCAAGCGATTCTTTGGCGCAGCGCGCAACATTGAAGAAGGCGGCAGCTTGTCGATTGTGGCTACAGCCTTGATTGATACCGGTTCAAAGATGGATGAGGTTATCTACGAGGAATTCAAGGGCACTGGCAACATGGAGTTGCACCTGGACCGCAAAATCGCGGAAAAGCGCGTCTATCCTTCTATTAACGTGCGCCGCTCAGGCACCCGCCGTGAAGACCTGCTCACCAGCGAAGACGAGTTGCAGCGCATGTGGATCTTGCGCAAACTATTACACGGCATGGAAGACCTGGCGGCAATTGAGTTTTTGTCTGACAAACTCAAGGATACCAAGACCAATGAAGAGTTCTTCCTGTCTATGAAGCGGAAGTAAGAGACCTTTGCACGGAAGATGATGTCGTTTTCAGGCCAGGCAAAAACGCACGGAAGGAGGGAGTTTATGAGTATAAATGACCGATTGAGTACGATTTTACCAAGAGTAGGCGCTTTTAGGCGACACTTTTAGGCGACACTTTTAGGCGACAACAGCATGCAGGTGAAATAGCTTTCGTGCAAAGATCTCAGTAAAAAACAGGGGAACACCATGCAATACATCGCGCCACTGCTGCTCAGTGCCCTCCTCTGGCACATCCCGGCAACTGCGATGATTGCAGCAGAAGAAGTTGCCGAGCGGCGCCAAAGTGTCGCCAGTTTCATGGGCGAAAATGCCATACTGGTGCTGTTTCCCGAACACGCCCGCCGGCGCAACAACGATGTCAACTGGCCGTACCGGCAGTCCAGCCACCTCTATTATCTGACCAACCACACCCTTCCCGGCACGCACCTTATCCTGGTTAAGGAACACCGCAAGCTGCATGAATATCTTTTCGCCAAGCTGAGCGACCCCAGGTACGAGGTGTGGGAAGGTGCTCTGCCGACAAAGGCAGAACTGACAGCACTGACAGGCGTGGATACCGTCTATTCAGCAGACATCTTTGAAAAATCTCTGACCAGTTTACTCAATGGCAAACCCATTAATCCAGATAAAAAACTTCGCTTGAGCACGCCAGAGCATTCAGGCTTGTTCGGCCATCTGATATCCAGAGAAGTAGAAGTCTGGCTGGATTTGGGACGCCACCGCCAGCTCCAAGCCCCCGAGCATCCCAGCCGTGCACAGCAACTGGCAGCAACATTAAAAGCACAGTTTCCGGAAGTGATCATTCGCAATATTTCGCCAAAGCTGGAAGCCATGCGCCGCACCAAGTCTGATGCCGAGCTGGAGCTGTTGCAGCGCGCAATTGATATTACAGGAGAAGCCCAAAAAGCTGCAATGATAAGGATGCAAACCGCCTCGCACGAATATCAGGTTCAAGCGACTATTGAACATACTTTCCGCGACTCGGGAGCCTGCTGCCCGGCCTTCCCTTCGATAGTCGCAAGCGGAGCGAATGCCACAATCCTTCACTATGTGGAAAACAACGCGCCACTTGACAAGGAACAACTACTGCTCATTGATATCGGGGCAGAAGTTGATTACTACGCGGCTGACATAACACGAACATTTCCGGTTTCGGGTAATTTTTCTGAACCTCAGCGCAGGATTTACCAACTGGTACTGGATGCACAAAGTGCTGCGATAGCCGCAGCTAAACGCGGTAAAACCATGAAAGAACTGGAGCAGATAGCCATGCGCGCAATGGCGCCGACACTGCTGGAGGTCGGGCTGATTAGCGAAGACAATGACGAGCAGATCAAAAGCTATTTTCCCCATTCACTGGGCCACTCGCTGGGGCTAGACACTCACGACGCATTTGAATATCACTTGAAACTTGATACAGGCATGGTAGTTACCATTGAGCCTGGTCTCTATGTGCGCGGCGACGATATTAAGGAAAAAAGCTGGTACGCCGAATTAACCGGGGAAGACAAGGCCAAAGTCAATGCCGCGCTCATTACCTACAAAGGCATCGGCGTGCGTATAGAAGATGTCATTTTGATTACCAAAGGCAATGCGAGTCAATTGTCCGCAGATATACCCTCCAGTATCGAGGATATCGAATCGTTTATGGCCGAGGCAATTTCAAACCCATGAGTTACTCCGACCTGCGCGAGTTTATTGCCGAGCTGGAAACCAGAGGCGAGCTCAGGCGCATTCATACAGAAGTCGACCCCCATCTGGAAATGACGGAAATCTGCGACCGCACCCTGCGCGCTGGCGGCCCCGCTCTTTTGTTCGACAATCCAAAAGGCTTCGATACACCCGTATTGACCAATCTGTTTGGCAGCGGGCAAAGAGTCGCCTTGGGCATGGGGCAGCAGAGCCTGGCTGCGCTGCGTGACGTAGGTGAAACATTAGCCAGCTTGCGGCAGCCAGAACCACCGAAAGGGCTCAAAGACGCATGGGAAAAAATGCCGGTACTAAAGCAGGTACTGGCCATGGCACCCCGAATACTCAGGAACGCGCCCTGCCAGCACCATGTAAAGCAGGGCCAGGCCGTCGATTTAACAGCACTGCCCATCCAGACTTGCTGGCCCGGAGACGCTGCGCCGCTGGTTACCTGGCCGTTGGTCATTACTCGAGGACCCAACAAAGACAGGCAAAATCTGGGCATTTACCGCATGCAGTTGCTGGAGAAAAATAAACTGATCATGCGCTGGCTTTCTCATCGCGGCGGCGCTCAGGACTATAGAGAGTGGCAATTGCAAAATCCGGGCAAGCCCTACCCGGTGGCCGTAGCCCTGGGTGCTGATCCGGCAACAACGCTCGGGGCAGTTACTCCAATACCCGATACCCTTTCCGAATATGCTTTCGCCGGGCTATTGCGCGGTCGTAAAACGGAAGTCGTGCGCTGCTACAGCGAGTTATGCAAAGAACACGACTTGCAGGTACCTGCTACAGCGGAATACATTCTGGAGGGGTATTTGAAGCCTGGGGAATCCGCTGACGAAGGCCCGTATGGAGATCACACAGGTTATTACAACGAAGTTGAACGCTTTCCGGTATTTACGGTAACCACAATCACTCATCGCGAAAACCCGATCTATCACAGTACCTACACCGGTAGACCCCCGGACGAGCCGTCGGTGTTGGGTGTAGCCCTCAATGAAGTATTCATACCGATTCTGCAAAAACAATTTCCCGAGATTGTTGATTTCTACCTGCCCCCGGAAGGGTGCTCTTATCGCATGGCAGTCATCACGATACGCAAGGAATATCCGGGACACGCAAAAAGAGTCATGCTTGGTGCCTGGTCCTTTCTCCGCCAATTTATGTACACCAAGTTTCTCATTGTTACCGATGCAGACGTGAATGCACGCAACTGGGAAGATGTGGTCTGGGCCATGACGACGCGAATGGACCCGAAGCGCGACTCTGTTTTCATTGAAAATACGCCCATTGATTATCTTGATTTCGCCAGCCCGGTATCCGGGTTAGGCTCAAAAGTCGGCTTCGATGCCACCCACAAATGGCCTGGCGAGACCGACCGTAACTGGGGGCGCCCCATCGAGATGAATGACGCGACCAAAACCCGTATTGATGAAATATGGAGTGAACTGGGCATCGACTAAATTTGGCTTTCGCATTGCCAGCTAGCTGTTAAAATCAGTTCATCGCCATCGACCGGACCTTGCCATGAAACGCGCCACACGCTACAGCCTCTACTGCTGTGGCAGTCTGTTAGTGATCTATTTTCTGCTGCTGGATACCATCGCCAAAGCCCTGTTTGAGAGCCAGGCTTCAGCCGTGTATGGCGCAGAGATAAGCATTGATTCCGTTGAACTATCTCCATTAGTCGGCGAGATCACGCTGTATCAACTACAAGTGGCAGACCGCAGCGACGCCATGCGCAACCTCGCTCAGGCTGATCGCGCCTACGTCGATATCAATATACTGAAACTGGCCCGGAATATTATTGATGTGCAGCAACTGGACATCAAGGGGCTCATGGTTTTCGCTCCCAGGGAATCGGCCGCAACTATTTTGCGTCCGCTGGTCAACAATAACAGCGGTCTCAACCCCCTGGGTATTCCCGACTTTAAAGTGCCCGCCGCAAATTTCCTGATCGACCAGCAGCGCGACAAACTCCATGCCGAGCTTGACGACCTCAAAACACGTCTGGCTGCTGGCAAAGAAAAGTGGACAACCAATATCGCCTCTCTGCCCAGCCGGGAGGACGTAGCCAAATACCAATCCCGCATTAAGAAAATTAAAGGCTCAAAAGGGCTTGCTGAAATCCTGGGCTCCGCCAGTGATGCGCGCAGGATTTACGCAGAAATTCAATCAGATGCAGAGCGCGTGAAGCGCATGTCCAAAGAATTTCGTGGCGAACTCAATGACATACGCAAAACACTTGCAGAAACCGCTAACATTCCCGCTCGCCATAGCGCAGAGCTTATCAATTCACTCGGCTTAAGCAGCGGACAAAGCGGCGGCCAAATAGCGCAACTGGGTTCACAGCTACTCAAGGGAGATATAGCAAGTCTAATACAGCAAGCCCTGGCGCCGCTCGCCTATAGCAGCGGCGGTGCGAGCAACAGTGAAACGAGCACGCCGATTTTTATTGATCTGGCCACCATCAGTGGCCCGCTCCTGCCATCGAGCGCGGGATTAAGCGTTGAAGGCGAGCTAAAAAACTTCGCCTGGCCGCTTGAAATCGCCGATGCTGCAACGCAACTATCCCTCAATGGCAGCAGCCTCAATGGCGGCAGCTTGAAACTCGATGCCACCGTGGATCATCGTGGCATCGTGAAAGACCTGGTATCCCTGACCATCGACAAAGTTCCGCTGCGCAATATGGCGCTGTCCGCAAACAGGGAAATGAACATTTTGCTACAACAGTCTCTGGCCACCATAGCCGGGGAAATCCGCGTCGACGGTGACAATCTCAGTGGCATGATTGATCAAAACTTCACTCAAACAGTTTTTGATATCGCCCTGGGCGATAACGCCAGTGAAAGCGCCCGACTCATAGCTAACGTGCTTCAGTCAAGCAATGATTTCGCCATAGTGCTCGGGCTTGGCGGGACAGTGCAATACCCCGATATTAGCTTCAAAGCCAACCTTGATGATTTGCTAGCGTCCACCGTGGAAGCGGCGATAGCTGGCCAGGTCAACCAGCTTGGAGACGATTTACAAAACCGGATCAGCGCAGAAATGGGGCCTCAAATTGCGGCGATGCGAGAACAAATGCAGAGCCTGGAGGCTTTGGAATCTGGCCTGCTGAACACTGTGGAACGGCTGTCCAGCCTCAAGCCCCAGGCACTATTTAGGCAGCGGTAAATTAGACAGCGATAAATTAGGCAGCGGTAAATCCGGCAATTGCCCAGTGTTTGCGAGCAAGCCTGCGCGATAGAACCGGGCACTCTTTTCTCGCTCACCCAGGCTAAATAGCAATCGCGCTAACTCGGCGCAGGTTTCCGCGCTAGGCCGCTGGCGGTAGCTGGACTCAAAGTAGCCCCTCGCCTGCCCCCAAAGTTGATTGCGCAATGATAAACGCCCCAGCGAAAGCAACAGCTCAGCGTCTTCACTGCGCTCGCGCAACCAGCTCTCGGCTCGCTGCAACTGCCTGTTAGCATCAGCTCCCTGGATAAGCCCAAACAGACGCACCAGGTCCGGGTGCCATTGCCTTTTAAGGGCTTTTATCAGTTGTTTTTCCAGGTCCGTTGCCAGGCCAAACCGCAACAGTGCATAGCCATACGCTGCGAGAATTTCTGGTGTGAGTCGCATGTCCGCAGAAATTTCGGCCCAGGCCTGGGCAAGCTCGGTCTCATCCGCTGCCGCCTTTAGCAGTGCGCAGTAACTTTCAATAGCGAGCGCCTGACAACTCTGCGCGTCCATAATTTTGTGTTTCTTAAGCTGCGGTAACAACGCGATAAGTGCCCGCCAATCGCCATTTCCATAAAAAGCGTCTTTTAACAGAGTGAGAACCAGCGGATTAGACGCGGCCTGATCTCGTACACTCGCTAGCGCATCGACAGCCGAGAGGTGGTCTCCAGCGTGCAAATAGTCGCTGGCACGGCTGATCGCCACCAGCAGTGGGTCAGCAGCAGCACCGTTTTGCAGCTCCAGATAATATTCATCCGCCCGGTCGGTTTCACCGAGATGGGCGCTGCTCTGCGCCGCCAGCAAATAGTTCACTTCAGGCTGAGGGCTTTGATTCAATGATTGCAGCAGGGTTCGTCGCGCTCTGCGCCAGTCGCCGCGAAAATAACTCAATACACCCTGAGCCGTGAGCTTACGCCCCTTTTCCAGACGGCGGTTCTGCAACCAGTCACTCAGGGAACCACGACTTGCAAGCAAACCCTGTACCAGGCGAAACAGATAAAATGCTAGCGTATTGAGCAGAACCAGCAACACCAGGGCAACCCATATACTGCTTTCAATCGTTAACAAACTGTAGGAAATCAGCACATAGCCAGGGTCGGTTTCAATCAGCGCGACCAGGCCAACCCCCACCAGAAGCGCGATCAATGCGGCAAGAAAAAAACGCCTCATTGAGCTGGCTCAACGCGATGCCGCCTGTGAATCGCGGTTTTAATTGCCGCCACCGAACCGCTGATATCCGGAAGCTGCTGCCGCACTTCAATTTGGGCAAGGTCTGCCAACTCCTGATCCAGGGCCGCGACGCCTTTTTCGCTGAAACTGAAAAATTCCGCCAGCCAATGCCGGGCGTTATCAATACTCTGGCGATAAAGTAACTGATTGCCAGACAACAGTGCTGCACGGCTCTGTTCCAGTAACATGCGTAGATTTTGCCGCACCATGCCTTCCCACTGCGGGCTTATCAGAGACTCATAAGGTGCCTGTCTCCGTCGGATGACAACATAGCTGGATAATTTATCAATAGCGGCCTCAGCACTGGAACGCAATCGTTGCTCCAGGCTGGCATCATCTGCAACCGGTTGTTCAGGCTCGGCTATCACGGGTATCTCAAACAGCCTCAGCGTGTCTATTTGACCCACCAAGGCCTGAATTCTCAACCCGGTGCCCTCCACATCGAGTTCAGGCAAGGCCCGCAGGGCAGCCAGGTCACGGGCAACTGACTGTCGTACTGCGTACAACTCCGCATCATCCAGTTCTTTGAGAATATCATCTGCGGCACCCAGCAAAGCCACAGCAGAGCGTTTATCGGCTGCCATAATCAAGCGCTGATTCGCCAGCCGCAGCAAATATTGGGCTTCCGCCAACATCCAGTCGCTGGGGTCAGTACTAGCCAATTCGAGCAACCGCTGACGCTGAGCCTGCACCATAGACTGTAATTGATCAAAGCTGGTCTGGCTGTCACTTTGAACACGGCTAATGTGTTGTCTGAGACCGCGCAGTGAATCATCCAGGGATTGCAGGGCGGTTGTTTGCTGAGTGCTGAGCCTGGCTTCCAGTGCGGCGACCTTTTTGTCTAATCGCGCCGCAGTATCATCTTTGTCGCTCCGATCAAGGTACTCGCTCTGATAATATTGCCAACCACCCAAACCCCCCCCCAATGCAACCAGAGCAGCCAGAACAAGCAGTAACGCCAGGCCGCCAGTTAACCGGCCACTTGCCCAGGGCGCTCGAACGCCGTCTGTAGCAGACGGCTCCAGTCCGTCGGATATATCTGACGCCTGCGCGTTCTCTGTTGTTGCTTCGCTCACAAAACTTCTCGCAAACTGGTGTGTTCAAAGCCAGCCTAGCACCCAGCCAGGTGTACGACAATCCCTGGGATGACAACCTGGGAGCCTGTGGTCGGCTATGGTCGGGTGGGTATGGTCGGCTGTGGTCGGGTGGGTATGGTCGGCTGTGGTCGGGTGGGTATGGTCGGCTGTGGTCGGGTGGGTAAACCTTGCGGTTTGGGCACGCTCTCGCGGGTTTTTTTGACCGCTGCGGAACTCAACGATTTTTCCTGAAGGAAAAATTCGGATTCGAACAGTCCTCGCGGAAAGCCTCAAAAACACCCGCTTGCGCAACCGTGCCCTGATTAAACCTTCAAGGTTTACCCACCCGCCCACAGGCTGAATCTGCGCTCGTCTATGGCTTCGCCTGATTAAACCCCAAGATTTACCCACCCGCCCACATTACGGAGCGCCGGGAATCTGCGTTCGTCTATGGCTTCGCCTGATTAAACCTCGGCTTACCCACCCGCCCACAGGCTGAATCTGCGCTCGTTTATGGCTTCACCCGATTAAACCTCAAGATTTACCCACCTGCCCACATTGATGGAGCAGAGGACTTGCGGGGTGCTTTGAAGCGCATAAAGAGTGCGCTATGGCGGTGTTATCGTATTTGATGTGTCGGTAAGCATGTCTGAGCCGCAGGCGAGTTTGCTAACCGATCAAATGCGATAACAACGACAGCACTCAGCGCGAAAGGCAGCCCGGAAGTCCCATACATTCAGGGCTTGCGGTTTTGAGCCGCAGGCCAGTGTCCACGCGACATTGGCGAACCGATCAAATGCAGATAACACCGCCAGCACTCAGCGCGAAAAGCAGCCCGGAAGTCCTATAACCATAAACTCAGGGCTTGCGGTTTTGAGCCGCAGGCGAGATAGCTTTCGTGCAAAGGTCTCATGCTGACACGATATCCCCGAGCTAACGGTCTGGGAGCCTGTCCGAATTAACAGCCTGCCAGGGCATCCAGCATCGATTGATCCGTTGCATTGAGGGCCACCACCAGCCGTTGAATACCGGCACTTTCCGCCTGGGTGCGCAGGCGCTCACCGGGAACGATCATGCAGCAATCACCGATGAGCTTCAGCGCCTCGTGTCCGAGCAGCTCAAGCATATTATTCAAGCCCTCTGCGCTGCTTATCAAAACTGCAAAAAAGTTATAGTCAGTGAACAGGGCTGGCAGGCACTCGGCATCCAGATTTGGGGCCTGCCTTTGATAAACTTCCAGCAAGTCAACCCGCGCATCACGCTGTAATAACCTGTCTTCAAGCGTCGGCCTGCCACCCTCGCCCTTCACAATAAGTATTTTCTGCCCCCCCACCTGCCGCAGTCCATCCAGCGCCAACAAACCATCACTGTCCATGCGCCGGGCGGGCTTAATGGCGGTGATTCCATAATCCAGCAGCAATCTGGCACTGCTATCGCCCACTGCATACCAGCTCACGGCGGCGGGAAACTGTGGCCAAAATTGCTCTATCCAGCTCATGCCACAGCGCACCGCGTTGGCGCTGATAAAGACAATGTGTTGGTATTGGTCTAAATCGAGAAGCTGCTGCCTCTGCGCCGGTTGCAAAACCTGGTGTTCCACTATATCCAGCATGGGCTGATGCAGGGCCCTGTAACCGGCCTTGCTTAACAGCTCACACAATCTGTCGGCCTGCCCCGCAGGGCGGGTAACAAGCACGGTTCTAGCCATAGATTGCGGCCAGAATATCTCCAGCACCCTGCTGTAATAGCGAGTCGGCAATTTCTATACCCAATTCTTCAACGCAATCGGCGTAAGCGCGCCCCTCAGCCCGCAGAATCTCGCTACCGTCGGGCCGCCCAACCAAACCGCGCAAATAAATCAGTTCCGGATCATCAGTGTCAAATTGCGCGTAACCGGCGACGGGTACCTGGCAGCCCCCCTGTAAACGCTGATTCATCGAACGCTCGGCAGCGACGCAAACACGGGTCGCCTCATCTGTCAGAGGGGCAATCAGATCCAGTGTCTCCTGGTCATCATTGCGCAGCTCTATGCCGACAGCGCCCTGGCCCCCGGCAGGCAACGACACTGCAACGGGCAAATGCTGACAAATACGCGCTCCCATTCCCAACCGCAATAATCCAGCGCTGGCCAGGATAATAGCGTCATATTGGCCCTCATCCAGCTTTGCCAAACGGGTATTTACATTGCCGCGCAAAAATTTTATTTCGAGGTCGGGGCGAAACGAACGCAACTGGCACTCACGACGCAAACTGGAGGTGCCAACCACGCTGGCTTCAGGGAGTTCATCCAGAGAGGCATATTGATTGCTCACCAGGGCATCCCTGGGGTCTTCGCGCTCGCAAATAACGCCGAGGGTCAAACCCGGCGGCAACTCCATGGGTACATCCTTCATCGAATGCACGGCGATGTCGGCCCTGTGCTCCAGCAATGCCGTTTCCAACTCTTTAACGAAAAGGCCCTTGCCTCCAACTTTTGCAAGCGGCACGTCCAATATCTGATCACCGCGGGAAGTCATGCCTATAAGCTCAACCTGCAATCCCGAATGCATCTCTTCAAGTCTGGATTTAACGCAACGGGCCTGGCAAAGAGCAAGCTGGCTCTCGCGTGTCGCAATGCGTATGAGTTTTGCCTCAGTCATACTCAATGAGACCTTTGCACGAAAGCCATTTCACCTGCATGCTGCGTTAAAATCGTACTCAATCGGTCATTTATAAGCATAAACTCCCTCATTCCGTGCGTTTTTGCCTTGCCTGAAAGTGAAATCATCTTCCGTGCAAAGGTCTCTCAATAATACCTCAGCGCTGGCGCAACTTCTGTTTTACGCCCAAAGGCGGGGATAGCTTTGCCAACAAGGGCCTGCTGGCACAAAGAGCGCCAGCACCTGGCAGCAAACCCTGATCTGAGGCGGCCAGTGTGTCTTCTGTATCCTGCATGAATCGAAATCCCGGGTTGTTATGCTGTTATACTTGCATCCTTGACCATAGCCAGCAAGTCCAGGGAACCACCCGCCAATGAGTGACCAGAACCAAACCAGCGCACTTTGGGGTGGCCGCTTTAGCGAAGCCACCGACAGTTTTGTACAGCGCTTCACCGCTTCGGTTCAGTTCGACCAGCGCATGGCGCAGCAGGATATTACAGGGTCGCTCGCACATGCAAATATGCTGGCCGAAGTTGGCATACTCTCCTCGCAGGAACTGCAAGACATTGAGTCGGGGCTGGCGATCATCCGCCAGGAAATCGAGCGCGGTGAGTTCAACTGGTCGATTGAGCTGGAAGACGTGCACATGAACATCGAAGCCAGACTGACCAGCCTTATCGGCAACGCCGGTAAAAAATTGCATACCGGGCGCTCACGCAACGATCAGGTTGCCACCGATATACGCCTGTATCTACGCGAGGCCATTGATGTCACCGCCACCGAAATGAAGCGCCTGCAACATGGCATTATCGACCTGGCTGAACAGCAGGCCGAGACGATTATGCCTGGCTTTACTCATCTTCAAACAGCACAACCTGTGAGCTTCGGCCATCACCTGCTCGCCTGGAACGAAATGCTGGAAAGAGACTATGGCCGTCTTCAGGATTGCAGGGTGCGACTTAACCAAAGCCCCCTGGGTGCGGCTGCGCTGGCCGGAACTACCTATCCAATAGACCGCGAACTTGCGGCTGTGGCGCTGGGTTTCAGCAAACCCACAGAAAATTCTTTAGACTCTGTATCAGACCGGGACTTTGCAATCGAATTTTGCAGCTTTGCCGCTTTACTGTTAACGCATCTGTCTCGTATGTCAGAAGAGTTAATACTGTGGGCTTCGGCCCAATTCAATTTCGTGGCATTGCCTGATCGTTTTTGTACCGGTTCCTCCATCATGCCACAAAAGAAAAATCCGGATGTGCCCGAGTTGGTGCGCGGAAAAGTCGCCAGGGTGAACGGCCATCTGATGTCACTGTTGACACTGATGAAAAGCCAGCCGCTGGCCTATAACAGAGACAATCAGGAAGACAAAGAGCCCCTGTTCGATACGGTGGATACTGTGCTGGATTGTCTGCGGGCTTTTGCCGACATGGTGCCGGCGATTGAGCCTGACAAGGAGGCCATGAAAGAAGCTGCGCGCAGAGGCTTCGCCACTGCCACCGACCTGGCCGATTATCTGGTGGGGCTGGGAATGCCGTTTCGCGATGCTCACGAAGTTGTCGGCAAGGCAGTCGCGCATGGTGTTGAAAATAACACCGATCTTGCCGATATGAGCCTGGAAACCCTACAGGCATTTTGCCCGGATATCAGAAGCGATGTATTTGCAGTACTGACGCTCGAAGGTTCAATATCCGCACGCGATCACCTGGGCGGCACAGCACCCAGGCAGGTGCGCGCAGCCGCCAAACGCGCATTGCAGAGGATTGCTGACAGGTGATTCGCGCCTCCTCTGATTCAGGGCTATCCAGGATGGGTGGCTTAACCCGTAAGGGTTGAGTTCGGCTGTGGCTGGCTGTGGTCGGTTGTGACAGGTGGCTAAGCCTTGCGGTTTTGAGCCGCAGGCGAGCTCGGCTGTGGTCGGGGCTGTGTGTTGTGACAGGTGGGTAAACCTTGCGGTTTGGGCACGCTTCAGCGTGTGTTTTTGACCGCTGCGGAACTCAACGATTTTTCCTGAAGGAAAAATTCGGATTCAAACAGTCCTCGCGGAAGGCCTCAAAAACACCCGCTTGCGCAACCGTGCCCTGATTAAACCTTCAAGATTTACCCACCTGCCCACATTGATGGAGCAGAGGACTTGCGGGGTGCTTTGAAGCGCATAAAGAGTGCGTTGTGGCGGTGTTGGCGCATTTGATGTGTCGGTAAGCATGTTTGAGCCGCAGGCCAGTGTCCACGCGACATTGGTGAACCGATTAAATGCAGATACCAATACAAATAACAACGACAGCACTCAGCGCGAAAAGCAGCCCGGAAGTCCCATAACCATAAACTCAGGGCTTGCGGTTTGAGCCGCAGGCGAGCCGTAGCGTTTGAAAACTGAGTTATGCTGAAGGTCTGCGCCTTTCGCTGCGAGTACCTGTAGAGATTTTTCGCAAATCAGTCCCAGACCAGGTGTAAACCACCTTGCTCCAACATTTGCGCGACAGTAAAGGGCCTAAGCAGGTTACCGCTGCGTGTACAGCGCCAGTCCTGCTCAGCATCATCCCAGGCAAAATGATAACCACCCGAACGCGCCGCCAGCCACAATTGACTGTTGGCAGATTGGCGAGAAAAGATCAGGCTCGTATCATTCTCAAACTCAACAGTGAGGATACCTGCGCTGTGTTCATAATCGACATCTGTCTCATCCAGCGCCATCTCCAGCGACTCGAAAGTCTCATCAACCCTGCTGTTAAATTCGGAACTATCCATCAACACTTACTCCGCCGCAAAGCCATTATGATAAAGCGCCCTCGCTCGCCTGACTACAGTGAGGGTATAATGCAGCCTCACTATGGAACTCTAACAATGCGACAGCTAATTTACAGTCTTTTACTTACCAGTTTGACAGCCTGCGGGCAGACAGGCCCCTTGTACCTGCCTCAGGAAGAACCAGGCCCGGCTGTATCTGAAGAAGAAACCAGTCAATAGCAACCACCATGACCGACTTTAATTACCGCGGCGATAATCTGTTCGCCGAAGACACCCCGTTGACCGCAGTGGCAGATCAATACGGTACTCCCACCTATGTCTATTCCAGGGCTTCGTTAGAGAGCGCTTTTCTCGCCTATACCAGGGCATTAGAAGGAACCGATCACCTGGTGTGTTATGCGGTCAAATCAAACAGCAATATCGCTGTGCTCAATGTGCTGGCACGTCTTGGCGCTGGTTTCGATATCGTCTCTGGCGGCGAGTTACAGCGCGTGATCGCTGCCAGCGGCGACCCCCGCAAGGTTGTATTTTCCGGCGTGGCCAAATCAGCCAACGATATGGCTATCGCCCTTGAGCACGACATTCTTTGTTTCAACATAGAGTCTTCTGCCGAACTGGATGTGTTGTGCAAGGTCGCAAAAGAAGTGGCTAAACGGGCCAGAATTTCGGTGCGGGTCAACCCGGACGTGGATGCCAAAACGCACCCCTATATCTCAACCGGGCTTAAAAAAAACAAGTTTGGGGTGGAGATGAATGCCGCGTTTGAGCTCTATCAGCGAGCCGCTGAATCTCCACATATCGAGGTTGTTGGTATCGACTGTCACATCGGCTCGCAACTAACGCAAATCAGCCCGTTTATTGATGCGCTGCGAAGACTTTTGAACCTGATTGACCGCCTGGCTGAAGCGGGTATCGAAATACATCACCTGGATTTGGGTGGCGGCCTGGGGGTTCGCTATCAAAACGAAACGCCACCTTCAATTGCCGATTATGGGGCCGCAATTCGACAGGAGTTAGCTGGCCGCAGCTTGACGATAATGCTTGAGCCTGGCCGCTCCATATCCGCCAATGCTGGTGTCTTGCTCACTCGTATCGACTATATTAAGCACAATAGCCAGCACAATTTTGCCATTGTCGATGCCGCGATGAATGACATGATTCGCCCGGCCCTCTATCAGGCCTGGCTGGACATACAAGCCGTTCAGCTACGTCATAATCTGAACACTCTGGCTTACGACGTTGTGGGACCGGTTTGCGAGACAGCCGATTTTCTCGGCAGGCAACGCGAGTTGGCGATTGAAAGCGGTGATTTACTGGCCGTCATGGGCGCTGGCGCCTACGGTTTCGCCATGAGTTCTAATTACAATACCCGCACGCGGGCAGCCGAGGTTATAGTAGACGGCGAAATACTGCATTTAGTTCGGGCGCGAGAAAATACAGCCGACTTATTCGCCAGTGAACAGGTTTTGCCAGGGTAGCTGCGATGATTCTAAAGTTCACAAAAATGCATGGGTTAGGCAACGATTTTGTAGTGCTGGATTTAGTTAGCCAGCCCTTTAACCTGCGCGGCCATCATGTGCGCAAACTGGCCAATCGCCACACCGGTATTGGCTGCGATCAGCTCCTGGTTGTTGAAGCACCACAGAACCCGGATATGGATTTTCGCTACCGTGTATACAATGCTGACGGCAGGGAAGTGGAGCAATGTGGCAACGGTGCGCGTTGCCTGGCAAAGTTTGTTCAGGACAAGAAGCTTACCCGCAAACATATCATTCAGTTTGAAACTACTACAGGCAACATAGCGTTAAAGGTTCGCGAGGGTTGTCAGGTTGAAGTCAACATGGGCGTGCCCGAACTCAGCCCTGCCAAAATTCCATTCAGAGACGAAGCTGTGGCGAGCCGTTATGTGCTGCAAATCAATGGCGAAGACTACAGTATTGGCGCTGTCTCAATGGGCAATCCACACGCAGTTTTGGAAGTGGCCGCTATAGAATCTGCGCCAGTGGAAACTCTGGGGCCGCTGATTGAGGCCCACTCCGATTTTCCACAGCGGGTTAACGCGGGGTTTATGCAAATCTTGTCGCGCCAGGAAATTAACCTGCGTGTCTATGAACGCGGTGTCGGTGAAACTCTCGCCTGCGGCACTGGTGCCTGCGCGGCAGTCGTTAGTGGCCGAATATCGGGGCTACTGGATGAGGCAGTTACCGTTAATCTGACTGGCGGCGCTCTGCAAATTCTATGGGCAGGAGAAGATCAACCGGTTATCATGGCGGGGCCAGCCACTACCGTTTTTGAGGGCACTGTACGCCTATGAGCGCTGAATCAATTGCAGCGGACAATAACAAGCCGGAAAACCTGACTGACGAACAGGTTGGCGATTACCTGCGCCAGCACGGCGATTTCTTCGAGCGGAACCCAGGCATGCTCGACCAGTTGCCTGTCACTCGCAGTACTGGCAGCGCAGCTTCACTGGTGGAAAAACAAGTGAGCGTATTGCGTGAACGCAATATGGATATGCGCCAGCGACTCGACAGCCTGACCACTAACGCCCGCGACAATGATCAACTCTACAACATGACCCGCAACCTGGTTCTGGCTCTGCTTGATGCCAAAAATCAGGATGAACTGGGCGCTGCCTTCAACCAGTCAATGGGTGATGACTTTGCAGTAGAGCACGCCAGCTTCATTGTTTTTGGCGACCCTGAACACTCAAGTCACAACCTGCGGATTGAGTCGGTGAATAACGCCCGTATTGAAATAGGCGCGCTATTAAAGAATCGCAAACCCAGTTGTGGTGTTCTGCGAAAAGATGAGCTGGCTTTTCTCTTTCCCGGTGTCGGCGGGGTCGGTTCTGCGACCGTTATACCTCTGAGCAATGACAGTGAACTAGGCCTGATTGCAGTGGGCAGCAGTGACGCTAATTATTATTCCTCCAATATGGGCACGCTGTTTTTGAATCACATTGCAGATGTATTGGTACGCTTGTTACCGAGGATGACCCAGGCCGACTCGTGAACGAGCCCATGGCCGCACAGATCACGCAGTTTTTAACCTATCTGCGCGACGTGCGCCAACTCTCTCCACACACACTCAGCAATTATGGCCGCGACCTGGCCGCGCTTGAGCGCTATTGCGAGGAACATGCTCTCACCACTGCCGTGCAAGTACAAACCGGTGACATTCGCCAATACGCCAGCCAGCTTCACCGCAAGGGTCTTTCCGGCAGTAGCATTCAGCGCAAATTGTCTGCTATACGCAGCTTTTACAACTTTCTGGGTCGTCAGCATGGGGGCGACAACAACCCGGCCAATGGCATTCAAGCGCCAAAACAATCAAAGCGTCTGCCAAAAACGCTCGATGTCGATCAGGTCAATCAATTTTTGCGGCCCGAGAGTAATGACCCATTGAGTCTGCGCGACCTGGCGATGGCAGAGCTATTCTATTCGTCAGGGCTGCGTCTGTCAGAACTGGCCAACCTTAACCTGAACGACATAGACCCCCGCACTGCCCTGGTCAGCGTTATTGGCAAAGGCTCAAAAGCGCGCACCGTCCCTGTGGGCGGCACAGCTCTGGCAGCAATCGCCGCCTGGCAAAAGGCCCGGCCAGGGGCGGAGGGCGAACCGGCGCTTTTTACCACAATTCGCGGGCAGCGCATCAGTGTTCGGAGTATTCAATCACGCCTGCGCAAACTCGGCCGCGAGGCGGGCCTACCACAGGATGTACACCCACATATGCTGCGCCACAGCTTTGCCAGCCACATGCTCGAATCAAGTGGCGATTTACGGGCAGTGCAGGAATTACTGGGCCACTCCAATATCTCCACCACGCAAATTTATACCCATCTGGACTTCCAGCATCTGGCCAAGGTCTATGACAAAGCTCACCCCCGCGCGAAACGCCGCAGCGGCGGGAATGACTAACCCGGTGGCTATCAAAGTCATTACCTTTGATCTGGACAACACGCTGTGGGACGTGAAACCCACACTGATTAAAGCGGAAAAGGCTCAAAATCAATGGCTGGAACAGTACCGTCCTCTACTGACTGAGAATTTTTCTACAGAGGATATTCGCAACCACCGCCTGGCTTTTTGGAAGCAAAACAAACACCTGGCTCATCAAATCAGTGAACTGCGCACTCAATCCATCCTCTATTTACTGCTCCAGTGCGGCTACTCTAACGCCGAGGCCAGCAGCGGTGCCACTGAAGCTTTTGCCGCCTTTCTCGAAGTACGTCAGCAGGTGGAGCCTTACCCTGAAGCCATGGAAGTACTCGCTCAGTTAGCTAAATCTTACCGGCTCGGCGCACTCACAAATGGCAATGCGGATATCTTTAAAATTGATCTGGGCAGGCACTTCGAATTTGCCTATACAGCAGAACAGGTCAACGCCAGCAAGCCCCAGCCCGGCATGTTTCATGCAGCGATGCAGCGAACAGGCGTGAGTGCAACGAGCGTGATACACGTTGGCGACGACCCTGAACACGACATAGGCGGTGCTCAGCAAGCCGGTGTGTTTTCCGTCTGGATGAACACTAGCGGCAGCCCGTGGTCTCACGGCGTACCTGCCCACGCTGAAATAGCTAATTTAAAAGAACTGCCCGCTGCTATTGACGCTATTAGCCACATAGACACAGCCTGATGAGCTACTGGCACGCCGGTCTGTTCGCACTCTTTATGCGCTTCAAAACCGCAAGCCCTGAGTTTATGGTTATGGGACTTCCGGGCTGCTTTTCGCGCTGAGTGCTGTCGGTGTTATCTGCACTGGTATCTGCATTTGATCGGTTCGCCAATGTCGCGTGGACACTGGCCTGCGGCTCAAAACCGCAAGCCCTGAGTTTATGGCTATGGGGCTTCCGGGCTGCTTTCGCGCTGAGTGCTGTCGGTGTTATCTGCATTTGATCGGTTCTCAAACTCGCCTACGGCTCAGACATGCTCACCGACACATCAAATGCGATAACACCGCCACAACGCACTCTTTATGCGCTTCAATGCACCCCGGAAGTCCTCTACTAAACCGCAAGGTTTAGCCAGCCCACCACAGCCGAACTCGACAGCACTTGGCGGGAGAACACGCTCACCGAAACATCAAATGCGATAACACCGCCATAGCGCACTCTTTATGCGCTTCAAAGCACCCCGCAAGTCCTCTACCGGCACCCCGGAAGTCCTCTGCTGCATAATGTGGGCGGGTGGGTAAATCTTGAGGTTTAATCAGGCGAAGCCATAGACGAGCGCAGATTCAGCCTGTGGGCGGGTGGGTAAATCTTGAAGGTTTAATCAGGGCACGTCTGCGCAAGCGGGTGTTTTTGAGGCTTTCCGCGAGGACTGTTTGAATCCGAATTTTTCCTTTGGGAAAAATCGTTGAGTTCCGCAGCGGTCAAAAACACCCGCGAGAGCGTGCCCAAACCGCAAGGTTTAGCCACCTGCCAAAGCCGACCCGACCACACTCGGCCACACTCGGCCACACTCGGCCACACTCGGCCACACTCGGCCACACTCGGCCACACTCGGCCACACTCGGCCACACTCGGCCACACTCGGCCACACTCGACCACACTCGGCCACACTCGACCACAGCCGGGCTTGCCTGTTAGATAGCCTCTTCGCCCGTCTCCCCGGTACGAATACGAATCACCTGTTCCATGGACTGAACAAAAATTTTTCCGTCACCGATTTTGCCAGTATTTGCTGCATTGGTAATAGCGTCAATTGCAGCATCCACCTGATTATCAGCGACCACGATTTCCAGCTTTACCTTGGGCAGGAAATCAACCACGTACTCCGCGCCCCGATACAACTCTGTATGCCCCTTCTGGCGGCCAAAGCCTTTGACCTCAGTGGCGGTAATACCCTGAACGCCAATCTCTGAAAGACCAGCACGCACGTCATCCATTTTGAAAGGCTTGATAATGGCAGTCACCATTTTCATCTCGAAATTCTCCAGACCGTCGATAGCAATGGGTCATTATCGTGGGTTTGAGCAGAATGGCAAGGCTGGCCTTGAGGTTTTCTTGTGACTCGCAATACTCGTCGTTGCAGAGGAAGCAGGCCGAGTGATACAGCGACCACTGCTGGCGGCAATGCGGTGATAAAAAAAGGGAGCCAAAAGGCCCCCGGCAAAGTACTCCTGTGAATGCGCCCGCGAGACTTTTACTGCGCGGTAAACTCTGGATAGGCTTCCATGCCGCACTCAGAGAGATCGACACCTTCATATTCCTCTTCCTCGCTAACCCGGATTCCCATAACAGCCTTGAGAATGCCCCAGATAACCAGCGAGGTAAAAAATACCCAGCCAAAGATAGTGAGTGCGCCAATGATCTGTCCGGTGAAGCTTGAATCACCATTGGTAACTGGTACCAGCAACAGCCCAAGCAACCCGACAACGCCGTGCACCGAGATAGCGCCCACTGGATCGTCAATCTTCAGTTTGTCCAGGGTCAGGATAGAGAATACAACCAGTACGCCACCGGCTGCGCCAAACAAAGTTGCTTGCAGTGCAGTCGGAGTAGAGGGCTCAGCGGTAATCGCCACCAAACCAGCCAGTGCGCCGTTCAATGCCATGGTCAGGTCAGCTTTACCGAACTCGATCTGGGCCACAATCAGCGCGGCCACGAGTCCACCCGCCGCCGCCGCGTTGGTGTTCATAAACACGACTGCCACTGAGTTGGCGCTTTCAACAGTGGCGGTAGCCAGTACCGAGCCGCCGTTAAAACCAAACCAGCCCAACCAAAGGATGAAGGTACCCAGCGTTGCCAGCGGCAGGTTGGCACCCGGTATGGCATGTACAGAACCATCCGCACCGTATTTACCTTTGCGCGCTCCCAGCAGAATCACGCCAGCCAGAGCAGCAGCGGCCCCTGCCATGTGTACAATGCCCGAGCCAGCAAAGTCAGAAAAGCCGAGGTCAGCCAGGGTGTACATACCGAATACCGCATTGCCACCCCAGGTCCATGAACCTTCCACCGGGTAGATAAAGCCGGTCATCACAACTGCGAAGACCAGGAAAGCCCACAACTTCATACGTTCCGCAACAGCGCCAGAGACAATCGACATCGCGGTAGCCACAAACACAACCTGGAAGTAGAAGTCGGCGGCTGGAGCATAGGTAGCAGGCTCGTCAGCGCCAGCAACACCGTCGGCCGTAATACCCGACAGCAAATAATCGCCGCCGTACATAATGGCGTAGCCGCAAACCATATACATGATGCAGGAAATGGCAAACAGCGCCACGTTTTTGGTCAATATCTCGGCGGTGTTCTTGGAGCGAACCAGGCCCGCCTCCAACATGGCAAAGCCCGCCGCCATCCACATCACCAAAGCACCGCATATCAGGAAATAAAACGTATCCAGCGCATAACTTAGTTGAAAAATTGAATCTTCCATTGGAAATACTCTCCTGTCTTGTCAGTGGGCTAGATTGCTTCTTCGCCGGTTTCTCCGGTGCGAATGCGAACAACCTGCTCCATATCGGATACAAAAATTTTGCCGTCCCCGATCTTGCCGGTATTGGCAGATTTGCTGATCGCTTCGATGGTGGCTTCAGCCGTACCGTCGGCAACCGCAACTTCGATTTTTACCTTGGGTAGAAAATCAACCACATATTCCGCGCCGCGATACAGCTCGGTATGGCCTTTCTGACGGCCAAAGCCCTTAACCTCTGTGACAGTGATGCCCTGCACGCCGATTTCAGATAGCGCTTCACGCACATCATCCAGCTTGAATGGCTTCACAATAGCCGTAACTAGTTTCATCGTGTTCTCCCGGATAATAAACAGGCGCCCGGCCGGGCACCTGCTGTTTTATGACTTAGAAGCTTTTTGCCATGGTGAAAACTACAGTGCCCTCACCCCACTCGGTGTCGAACACTTCCTCTTCATTCAGATCGGTACCGACGTAAGCCAGTGTCCAATCGACCCCAGCGAGACTCTTGGTGATACCAACCGAGTAGTCTGTGTACCCATCTGCACCGTCTGACAGAAACCTGTCTGCTTCGTCCAGGCTGTTTAAGCCGACGTGCAAATCCACCGCAAAATCATTGGGCAGCGCAAAGCTGTAGTCCGCGTACAGGTACCAGAATTCACCAGTTTCAGCGTAGTAATCGTCAGAGTATGCCGCACCGACGGTCAGGTCTTTGAAAGACAGGCTGCCGTACACCTCAAGGTAATCCCCTTCTTCATCATCATCGCCGGGATAGTCGTAGTAAAGAACGCCAACATCGTAGCCAACATCTTCGCTGATGCTGCCACCAAAGCCGGCATATACATCCAGTTCCAGGCTGCCGTCGTAGCCGCTGCCATCGGTGTCAAAGTCCACGGTTGAACCCCAGGTACCGACGTAGAAACCAGACTCATGGGCATAGTCAAAGCCACCCTGCAAAGCGATGGACTCATCTGACTGGGAAATACCGCGAAACTTGTAATCGGTTGTCAAAGCGACGTTGGCGCTGATGGCATCATCGGCACTGGCTGAAGCGGCTCCAACTGTCAGACCTGCGGCAATAGCAATTGCCAATACTTTTTTGTTAAACATGTGTCTCTAAACTCCCTGGTTGGTTTAATTGAACTTGGATATTGAATAAATCCAGGCTTGGGGCGCATTGGGTGGCGCAATAAAAAACTCTGCCCGGTTGTTTGCAGGATGTGTGCAGGGTGCGTGCCAACTTCTAGATATTCTTATTTTTCAATCACTAACAATCAGGTGCAGCAAAATCACAGCCACCCCTGCACCGAAATTGAGCGCTTTTTGGTGCAGATGTTGCACCCTGATCTGGCGCGTGCACCAAAATAGAGCCGTCAGGAGCCTGGGTCGGGTGGGTAAACCTTGCGGTTTTGAGCCACAGGCAGGTTCGGGTGTGGCGGGTGGTTAAACCTTGCGGTTTGGGCACGCTTCAGCGTGTGTTTTTGACCGCTGCGGAACTCAACGATTTTTCCCAAAGGAAAAATTCGGATTCAAACAGTCCTCGCGGAAAGCCTCAAAAACACCCGCTTGCGCAACCGTGCCCTGATTAAACCTCAAGATTTACCCGCCCGCCCACAGGCTGAATCTGCGCTCGTCTATGGCTTTGCCTGATTAAACCTCAAGATTTACCCGCCCGCCCACAGGCTGAATCTGCGCTCGTCGATGGCTTCGCCTGATTAAACCTTACCCGCCCGCCCACCGTTTTTCTGCGGCGACACTCATGGAGCAGAGGACTTGCGGGGTGCCTGGCAGAGGACTTGCGGGGTGCTTTGAAGCGCATCAAGAGTGCGCTATGGCGGTGTTGGCGCATTTGATGTTTCGGTGAGCATGTTTGAGCCGCAGGCCAGTGTCCACGCGACATTGGCGAACCGATCAAATGCAGATAGCAACGCCAGCACTCAGCGCGAAAAGCAGCCCGGAAGTCTCATAACCATACACTCAAGGCTTGCGGTTTTGAGGCGCAGGTGGGGTCGGGTGTGGCGGGTATGGTCGGGTATGGGCGGGTGTGGCGGGTGTGGTCGGGTGTGGTCGGGTGTGGTCGGGTGTGGTCGGGTGTGGTCGGGTGTGGTCGGGTGTGGTCGGGTGTGGTCGGGTGTGGTCGGGTGTGGTCGGGTGTGGTCGGGTGTGGTCGGGTGTGGTCGGGTGTGGTCGGGTGGGTAAGCCTTGCAGTTTGGGCACGCTTCAGCGGGTGTTTTTGACCGCTGCGGAACTCAACGATTTTTCCCAAAGGAAAAATTCGGATTCAAACAGTCCTCGCGGAAAGCCTCAAAAACACCCGCTTGCGCAATCGTGCCCTGATTAAACCTTCAAGGTTTACCCACCCGCCCACAGGCTGAATCTGCGCTCGTCTATGGCTTCGCCTGATTAAACCTTACCCTCCCGCCTACGGTTTTTCTGCGGCGACACTCATGGAGCAGAGGACTTGCGGGGTGCCTGGTAGAGGGCTTGCGGGGTGCTTTGAAGCGCATAAAGAGTGCGCTATGGCGGTGTTATCGTATTTGATGTGTCGGTAAGCATGTCTGAGCCGCAGGCGAGTTTGCTAACCGATCAAATGCGATAACAACGACAGCACTCAGCGCGAAAGGCAGCCCGGAAGTCCTATAACCATACACTCAGGGCTTGCGGTTTTGAGCCGCAGGCCAGTGTCCACGCGACATTGGCGAACCGATCAAATGCAGATACCAATGCAGACAATAACGCCAGCACTCAGCGCGAAAAGCAGCCCGGAAGTCCTCTGCATTCAATGTCTGGATCGCAACAGTTTGATTGAGAGAGAGCCGCCCAATCAGTTAGACTTCGCGCATGGCACTAAAACCTCCACCACTCGGCCAGGTTGTTCAGCAAATCAGCGGATTGCTTGGCGACTCTGGTCTCAAAGGCGAGCTCGACAAGCATCTGAAGACCCTTGTGCAATCGGCCTTGTCGAGAATGGATCTGGTGAGCAGGGATGAGTTTGACTCGCAAACGGAGATTCTCGCTCGCACCCGCGGCCGCGTCGAAGAGCTGGAAAACATGCTGGCCGAGCTACATTCCCGGATAGAAAAAGAGGATTAATCCTCTCCCAGCGCCTCTTCTATTTTATAACTAACGCTCGCAACCGGGGCGACACTTGGCGGGGTCACGGCTGTTTGCTCCTGGTAACAGACAGGGCCGTTTTTGGCTGGTTCGAGAACCGGATTGCAGCTATATTGAACACATGATCAGTCTGGACCCGACAATCTGCCGCAGCGCCCGCCTGTCTCGAGACCCTCGATTCGATGGCCAGTTTTTCATAGCGGTCACCAGCACAGGGATTTATTGCAGGCCCATTTGTGCTGCCAGACCCCCAAGAGAGAGCCATGTGCGCTACTACCGCACGGCCGCAGAAGCCGCTCAGTTCGGGTTTCGTCCCTGCTTGCGCTGCCGCCCCGAGTCAGCGCCTTTTAGTCCCGCCTGGCAAGGCACATCCACCACTGTTAAACGGGCGCTGGAGCTGATTCAGGCGGGGGCGCTGAACCAGCAGAACATGCGTGAATTCAGCTCGCGCCTGGGCGTCGGCGAGCGCTACCTGCGCAAGCTGTTTGCACAACAACTGGGGGTATCGCCCGCTGCGATTGCCAACACCCGGCGGTTGCACTTCGCCCGCACGCTCATTGCCGAAACACAGATGGGCATGGCCGATATTGCCTGTGCCAGTGGCTACGGCAGCCTGCGCCGTTTCAACAGCGCTATACGCACTGCATTTGATCGCAATCCCTCGCAGATGCGCCGGGCGGGTACAGGCCATATCAAGACGCGCCAGGGCCTGGTGCTGGAGTTGCACTACAGACCGCCACTGGATTGGGATGGACTACTGAATTTTTTCTCCCGTCACAGCATCGATACCCTCGAGGGCGTTGCTGGCAACAGCTACTGGCGCAACCTCGGTATCCATCAGGAGAGCTGCAAGATCAGTGTCACGCCCCATCCACAGAAACCACTGTTACTGCTCTCGCTGGAGCCCTCAAACAGGCAGAGCCTGATGCAACTGGTGGCCAAAGTCCGCCGGATGTTCGACCTGGACGCCAACCCCGGCGACATCGGCGATGTGCTCAAACAAAGCGAACTGATCAAGCCTTTGTGGCGACGTTGCCAGGGTGTCAGGTCGCCCGTGTACGCCTCTGTGTTTGAATCCTGCGTGCGCGGCCTGGTGGGTCAGCAGATCAGCCTGGCGGCGGCGCGCGCGGTCTGTTGCAGGCTGGTAAAAGAGTGCTCCACGCCCGGTCGGGAAGCCACTGCATTTCCCTCGCCTGCGGCGCTGCGCTCACTGCCGGATTCCGCCCTGCCCATGCCCAACGCCCGCAAGGCCACGCTGCGCCTTGTCTGTGAGTATTTTATCGACCTGGAAGATGAGGCTGCGTTTGACCCCGACGCCCTGCTGCAACTCAAAGGTATCGGCCCCTGGACAGTGGCGATGGTCAATATGCGCGGTATCGGCGACCCGGATAGTTTTCCAGACAGGGACCTCGGCCTGATAAAAGCGTCGGCAGCCAGGGGTATTGCCGACGAGAAAGCACTCAACAAAGCGTTGGATGTCTGCCAGCCCTGGCGATCCTACGCCGCAAACCTGCTCTGGAGGAGCCTGCCATGATCAACTACTGCTACCTGGAATCGCCGCTGGGCACTCTGCGCCTGGTATCCGACGGCACGGCGCTCAACCGTCTTGAGCTACCCGACTTGATCGGGGCCGATGGCGAATTGGCAGACAGCCAGATACTCAGAGAAGCCCGTCGACAGCTACTGGATTACTTCGCTGGCAAGCGGCGCACCTTTGACCTGCCATTGGCGGCACGGGGCACGGACTTCCAGCGCCAGGTATGGCGTGTCCTGACGCACATTCCCTTTGGTGATACCTGTAGTTACGCCGCCATTGCCCGGCAACTGAAACGGCCCAAGGCAGTGCGAGCGGTTGGCGCTGCCAACGGGAAAAATCCGCTGCCGATTATCGTTCCCTGCCATCGCGTGATCGGCAGCAATGGCAGCTTAACCGGTTATGCTGGCGGCCTTGCGGCAAAGAAACAGCTACTGGCACTGGAGGGGGTTGAGCTGGGCATCAACCAGTGGCACGGTTGTATTCCCGGCGGCATGGGATGCACCGTTAAAATTACTAAAAATCGAGAAATTTCCTGAGCGCCGCACAGGTTCGGCCCGAGCAGTAGAGCAAGCCCCTCTCTGCCATCGCGGCTGCCTCACTGTGCTTTTTCTGTTCGAGATACAAGCGCGCAAACTCCAAATAAATATCACCGTTGCGCGAATCAATTCGCTGAGCCCGCTGCAACAGGCCCGCAGCCTGCTCATAGGCCGCCTGCCGACGAGCCTGGATTGCTGCCGCCAGCAACCCTGCGCTCGCGCCATTCGCGCCAGCCGACTCGCTTTCTTGTTGCGGCGTAACCTGGGGAGATTCAGGCGCGGGTGCCGGTGTCGGCCGCAGACTCCCGGCACAGGCGCTCAACAACACGACCCACAGTGCTAGAACAAATCTCGAAACCAATCTATCACCCTTCTTCCGTGACTGTCATTCACGCGCACGCTACAGTCTGATTGTTGTCGCGGCTGGCTACCCACAACAAATGGCAGCAATCGCGCACCTTCACAGTCTTTCTCAGACAGCGTTCCGCTGGGTTCATCAATCCAGTAATGTTCGATATTTTCCGGCACGCGATAGGACAGACTTCGCCTGCTGGAGCGTGCCATAAAGTGGCCCCATATCTTGAGCGCACCGGTCGCGCCCGTCAGCCCGGTTTCGCCGTTATCATCTCGACCCACCCAATTGACAGCCATCAAATCCCCACTAAAGCCCGCAAACCAGGAATCCCGATTATCATTTGTCGTGCCCGTTTTTCCGGCTACCTGAAATGACTGGGGCAGGTAGCGGTACACGGTCTTGCCAGTACCCTCCCTAACCGCTTCGCGCAAGGCGTAATGCAATAAATGTATGCTCTGCAAGGATGTCACCCGCTCATACTCCAGTGGATATCGCTGCAAAATCTTGCCCCGCGCATCCACCACATCGCGAATCGCGCGCAGTGGCAGTTGAAACCCACCTGCGGCAATGGTCTGATACATCGCCGCTATATCCAAAGGCGCAAGACCACCGGCCCCAAGCACCAGCGAAGGCACTGCCGGCAGCTCTCTGCTCACGCCCAGGTCGCGCAACGTCTGCAATACAGGCTCTATGCCAAGCGCCATCCCCAATCTCGCTGTGGCCTGATTGTAAGAGTGAGACAGGGACTGGTGGAGGGGCACCTGGCCGTGCGATTGTCGTTCAAAATTACGGGGTGTCCAACTGCTGTTGTTGCCCAGGGCAATAGTCACAGCGCTATCATCCAGCAATGTTGCCAGCGTGTATTTGTCGGGTTGCTCCAGAGCAGTCAAATAGACTGCTGGCTTCAACAGTGATCCGGCCGGGCGCACAGCATCCAAAGCGCGATTGAAACCGGCGTAGCGCGGATTGCGTCCCCCCACAAGCGCTCTCACTTCACCGTTATCAAAGCTGGTTACCACCATAGCGGTCTCCAGAGACTCCTGCGGGTCTATCCCGTTGAGTATCGATTCCACGCTGGCCTCTGCCTGGCGTTGCAGCAGAGGATCAAAGCTGGTGAAAATAACCAGGCCCAGGCTACCCAGGTCTTCCTCACGATAGTCGCGTCCTAATTGGCGACGCACCAGGTCGAGGAATGCCGGATAGCTGTTCATCACTTGCCTGCGCTGACCAAGCCCCAGCGGCATAGCGCTCGCAACAACCAGCTCCGCTTCGTTTATCAACCCCTCTCGGTGCATGACCCCCAATACCGTATTGCGACGCTCTACCGCCCGCTGGGGGTTTCGTATCGGGTTATACAGTGACGGCCCTTTTACCATACCCACCAACAGGGCCTGCTGATGCAGGCCCAATGCAGACAAGGGACGGTCGAAGAAAAACCGGCTGGCCAGGGCGAAACCATGAATCGCACGCGGCCCATCCTGGGCCAGAAAAACTTCGTTGATATACGCCTGAAGAATCGCTGGCTTATCGTAGTGAAACTCAAGCAGAAGCGACATCACGGCCTCGGTGGCCTTGCGCCACAGGCTGCGCTCACTGCTCAAATAAAAATTCTTCACTAACTGCTGGGTCAACGTGCTGCCACCTTGCACCACTCGACCTGCGCGCGCGTTGGCCAGCGCCGCACGGGCAATGCCTGTCAGCGAAATACCCCAGTGCTCATAGAAACCCTGATCTTCGATGGACAGCAAAGCCGCCTGCATCGTTACAGGCACTTCATCCAATTGAACCAGCAAGCGGTCTTCCCGGTGACGTGGGTAAATGCCACCTATTTGAATGGGCTCCATTCTGTGTAATGGCAGCTCGTTGCCAGCGCTGCCGATGTCTCGAATATTGTCACCCGCAAATCGCACCCGTAATCGAGTGGCTGGAACAACCTCATCGGGGAACTTGAAATGGCGACTGTATAGCTCAATCGCGCCAGCACCCCGAGAGAACTGACCTGCACGAGTCACCCGCTCAACCGGCTCGTAGCCGAGCAAACGCAGCTCGTGCGCCAGATCATCGGCAGCTATTGATAAACCGGGGAACAGCTCCAGCGGCCGCGCAAATACCTTGGCGGGTATTTCCCATTGCCTGTCGTCAAATGTGGTACTGACAATGGCGTCCAGATACACCAGCAAGAGTCCAGCCAGGACCAGCGCTACCAGCAGCAATTTCACGAGGATATTTGAAGACTTGACCATATCGAGGCAGTTTACAACAGACTGGCAGGGAGCGGGGGCTTTACGCATACTGGGAGCCTGTCGGACGTGGGCTAAAGGAGCCGTCACAGTGAAGCGATACAGCGTTTACGGCGTAGGTAACGCTCTGGTGGATACCGAAGTGCAGGTTGCAGACCATGAGCTGGAACAACTGGGAGTGGACAAGGGCGTCATGACCCTGGTTGATGAAGCCCATCAGCAATCACTGGCGAACCAGTTGCAAGGTCACCTGGGCACAGCGACAAGGGCCAGCGGTGGCAGCGCCGCAAACAGCATTATCGCCATTGCCCGGTTTGGCGGCCAATCATTCTACTCCTGTAAGGTAGCCAACGATGACAACGGCGATTTCTATTTACAAGACCTCGAAGCCGCAGGTGTTGACCACAATTGGCAACGCGCCAGAGATAATGGCACCACCGGACGCTGCCTGGTTCTCGTTTCTCCCGACGCTGAACGCAGCATGCTCACTAATCTTGCCATCAGCGAAACCATGTCCGCGGCAGAATTGGAGCCGCTGGCCATTCAGAACAGTGAGTTTCTGTATATAGAAGGCTACCTGGTTACATCACCCAGCTCCCTGGCTGCTGCGGTGGAGGCTCGCAGGGTCGCCCGGCAGGCAGGCGTCAAAGTATCACTGAGTTTTTCTGATCCGGGCATGGTGGCGTTTTTCAACGAGGAGATGCGGGAAATTCTTGGTGGCGAACCCATTGAATTGCTGTTTTGCAATGAAGCAGAGGCAAAGCAGTGGGCTGGCACAGACAACCTCAATGCCACCGTCGAGTCACTCAGGCAAGTTGCCCGGAGTTTCGCCATTACCCTGGGCGGCGAAGGAGCGCTGGTTTTCGATGGGGGAAAAACCATAAAAATAGACCCGACAGCTGTTGCGGCTATCGATACCAACGGAGCCGGCGATATGTTTGCTGGCGCCTTCCTGTACGCGATTACAGCAGGGCACAGCTATGCAACAGCAGGCAGGTTTGCCAGTCTTGCTGCCTCAAGAGTCGTGTCTCGCTTTGGGCCAAGGCTCAGTGCCAGCGAACACAACCATTTATTTGAAGAATTTTTTGGCCGCTAATTTTGCCAGTGCGCGCCCGCCATCAAAACAGGGAAAACTGCTGGTTGATGATGTCTCGGTAGGAAGTACCCAGAAAGTGCAAAATGCCATCTGCCACGGGCGCCAACTGACGCTCAGCGTAGTGGTCGTAGTCAAAAGCTGCTTCTGCGTAACCGCAAGGTTCCGCGCCAGCCAGGGTAATCACATATTCAACCCAATCACCCCGCGCAGTTGGCTGGGCACCGCGACAACCGGCTATTCTGGCAGCCTGCACATGGGGCGGCACATTGCGAGTGTAGTCATTTAAACGTCTGCGCAGCCGTTTGCGATAGACCAACTGGTCATCGAGCTCGCCTGCATACAAGCGCCTCGAAATATCTTTCACATAGTCTGCATAGGGCTCTTCAAAAAACACCCGCCGGTAGAGTTCACTTTGAAAATCTCGAGCCAGGCCCGTCCAGTCAGTGCGCACATTTTCCAGACCTTTAAACACGATGCTCTCTTTGCCGTCGCGCTCAACCACCCCTGCATAGCGCTTTTTACTGCCCACATCGCTACCGCGTACAGTGGGCATTAGAAAGCGCCGGAAATGAGTTTCAAATTCCAGTTCCAACACGCTCTCAATCTGAAATTCAGCGGCTAGCTTATGCCGCCACCACCGATTGAGCTCCCCTTGCAAAAAACGCCCCCGCTGCTGCGCCGCCTCACTGGATTCCACTCCCTGCACCCAGACAAACACAGAATCTGTATCGCCGTAAATCACCCGATCACCAAGGGTCTCAATTTGATCCCTGGTCTGCTGAATGATCTGATGGCCGCGGCGAGTAATACTGCTGGCCAGACGGCCATCGAAAAAACGGCACCCCGGTGTACCGAGCACGCCATAAAATGAGTTCATAATAATTTTAATGGCCCGGGATTGAGCTTCGTCACCGCGCCTTTTTGCCGCATCCCGCAATTGCCACAGTTCCTGAATAATGGATGGCAGCAGATGTCTCTGCCTTGAAAATCGCCCACCGTCAAACCCTTCAAGCAGGTCTGGCGAATCACTGTCCAGCGTTAAACCAAGGCACAAGCCCATCGGATCAACGCAAAAAGTGCGAATAATACTGGGGTACAAACTTTTGAAATCCAGTACCAGCACATGCTCAAAAATACCCGGCTGGGAATTCATCACCAACCCGCCGGGACTGTCGGGAGTCTCTTGGCTCGCATTGGGCGCCACAAAACCGGCTCGATGCAGCCGAGGTAAATACAAATGATCAAAGGCCGCCACTGAACCACCCAGCCTGTCCATATTCAGCCCGGTCATCTGGCTGCGCGCAATGGCAAAATCCAGCAAGCTGGTCTGTTCGAAAATATCCCAGACCAGTTCACAGTCATGTAAATTGTAGCGGGCAAGCTCATCTTTGTTCTCTCGAAATAGTTCGCCGATTTGCTCTCCCCGACCACTGCCGTGCAGCAACTTGCCATCGTCCAATAACTGCCGGGACACATGTTCCAAAGAGAAGCTCTCAAAGCCATAGGTTGCGGTGCGCAAGAGCTCAATGCCATCCAGCGCGACGCGACCCGGAACATTGATTGCGCGCCGTTCACCATCATCATCCAGTTCACGCCAGTGAGGTTTGCGGCGTCCCCGACCCAAAGCGAAGCGCATGCCGAGTTTGTCCGCCAGGCGCTGTAAAAACCACAGGTCGAAATTAACCACATTCCAGCCGATGAAAACATCGGGGTCGTAATCCTGTACCCAGTCGCAAAAGGCACCCAGTAAGGCGCGTTCACTCGCGTATGTCTCCACATACGGCAAGCTGGCACCGTCTCCGATCATCAAAACCTTTGCTACGCGCCTGCCGCCGTGCATTGCAAAAATGCCGATGGAATAAAGCTCAACGCCTTGCATCGCAGTTTCAATATCAACAGAGACAACCTTCAACTCGGGACGAAAGTCCGACGGTGCCAGCCGCGGTGGTGACTCGGCTGAATAAGTCAGCGACCCCGATACGAAGCGCTCCATCAGGTAGCGCTCCGCAGGATTAATATCGGCTTCAAGAGGCTCCAATCCAGCCTGGATCAACTGATCGCGGGCTTTTCGCAACTGGCGTTGGCTCTTGAAATAACAGGCAGTGACAGCAAGGTGTTGAAAATTGACCAACTCCACACTGCCCAACTGGAAATCAAACTGCCTGCCCAGACTTTGCTCGGCTGCGGGCACAGCATCTGTGGCAATGAAGAAGACGGCTTTCTGCCCCGGAATCAGCAACTGGATGCCGCCGCCAGCGGTACTCAGCCAAAACTCAAGTTCAACCCCTGACTCTGTATCGCGCCAGTTCCGGGTGAGAATGAAGCCCTGGTTCAAATCTGCCTCCGCATTGTGCTTTGCTTGTGCAGCGAGCTTGGTTACTCTATCAGGATTCCAGCCATAACCAGTAGGCACCGACCATGGGCAAGCCAGTTATCAGCGACGACCCTCTCTACCAGTTGCTGCGCAACGAGAACGTCAAAGAGTTTAACGAACAACGCGACAAGATGGACGCATCCAATCTCAAAAGCGGCGATTATCGCGGACGCGACCTGCGCAATATGGAAGCGGATGGGCTCGATTTCAGTGATTCCTATTTCCGCAATACAGACCTGCGCGGTATCGACTTTCGCAACTGCAACCTGGAAGGCGCCAGCCTCATCGCCGCGAAAGTCTCGGGCACTTATTTCCCGGAGGAGTTCAGCGCAGAAGAAATACGCTTGTCACTCGACACTGGCACCCGTCTGCGATATCGATCAGCCGTCGGAAAGTAATCTTCGCAGGTCTATAATTGCAGCATTGGCACGGCTGATATAAGACGCCATGACCAACGAATGATTGGCAACCAGGCCAAAGCCGCTGCCATTTAGAATCACGGGGCTATATACCGTGTCCTGCGTCGCCTCCAACTCACGAATAATTTGCTGCAAGCTGACCAGGGCGTTTTTCTTTTCCAGCACCTCTGCAAAATCCCGCTCGGCGGCCTTGAGAAAGTGAATAAGAGCCCAGGCCGTGCCGCGGGCCTCGTAAAATACGTTATCAATGCGCAGCCACGGAGTTTTGACAATCTCATCTTTTGGCGCACTGGTTGACTGGCGCGCCTCGGCGTCTCCGGCCAAATCTGTATTAAGCCTGCGCTGACCAACACTGGCACTTAGACGCTGCGACAAACTACCGAGCCGGGTTTCTACTGTTGCGAGCCAATACGCCAGATTATCGGCACGCGAGTAAAACTGCGCGCCGCGCTCATTTTCATCAGATAAACGCTTGAAGTAATTGGCGAGGTGCTTCAAGCCAGTTTTGTATTCGCTCTCGGAAGCCGGTATCGCCCAACTATCGGCATTGAAATTAAACAGCGGTTCAGCCCTGGCCAAACTCTGATCTTCAGTCGATTGAGACTGAGACCGGCTATAAGCCTCACGCATCGCCCGGGACAGGTCTCGCACCTGAATCAAAGCGCCGTATTCCCAACCTGGCATGTCGTCCAGCCAAAGACCCGGCGGGAACTTATCGTTGTGTAAAAAGCCGCCAGGCTTTTCCAGCAAAGTCTCCATCACACCCATTAGAGCACTCGTGGTAACCGTCCCTGTCACCATGCGACCGCCGATTTCGTCGGCGCGGGCCTGGCTGCGTTTCGCAACATCAAACTCGGCGGGAATCAAACTCCAATAAATGCCAAATAACACAGCCACTAACAGATAGACGAGAATCGCCCCGCTCAGCACACGCCGGACTGCGCCGCCGGGGAGCCGGTCTAATAAGCTGTCCCATTTGTCTCGTATCGCACTGGTATCCAAAAAATATCTCCTTTCGGCTATCGCTAATGGTCCGCGTGTTCTGCTTCATTGGCAGATCGTTGAACCTTTGCAGTAAAATGCTGCGCAGGCACATCCTCAAGCTCGAGCGTAAAATCGACACTCTGCCCCTCGCTCAGTGATTCTCGCAGATCGAATATCATCAAATGTACGCCTCCAGGTGCCAGCTCAATTTCCTGCCCTGGCACCAGAATCAGGTGCTCCAGCGCCCGCATTTTCCAACCAGCCTGATCTCTGGTCGATGTATGAATCTCGACCCTGGCCGCGATACTGCTATGCACGTCCACTACCTTAACCGGCCTGTCTGACGTATTGCTTAATCTCAAATAGCCCGCACTATTAGCCGACTGCGGGGGCATCGCTCGCACCCACGCTGATTCGACGGTGAGCGGGCCCGCCCAACCATGTGGCGAGACAAAAACGAAAGCAAAGAAAATCAGACGCAACACACCCAACACAATCGATACTCGACACAATACTCAACACGATACTCAACTAACGATACTCAACTACAGGGTTGCCACTATACCATTGTCGGTAGCGGCGAACTGTTACAATGGCACACTTTAACCATGGAAACTAATTCGCAATCCAATGTCCAAATACCCGGACGCTTACCGAGAATAATCATGCGACGCTGCACGATCCCGTTTTTGTTACTGATTCTGGCGACAGGCCAGGTCTTTGCACAGAATGTGCTGGAACAAGAAACTCCCCGGTCTCTTGCAGAAACCGGAACTGAGGTGGAGTTTCTCACCGTGGATGAGGCTTATCAACTGGCACTGGAGGTCACGGAGCAACAGCAGATTCGACTGTTTTGGCAAATTGCCGATAATTATTACCTGTACAAAAAACGCCTCAGCTTCAAGTTCTCGGAGGGTGCCAGCGCTTTAGACCTGGAGTTTCAACTACCCGAGGGGCTGGCCCACGAAGACGAATACTTCGGTCAAACCGACATCTATCGCCACAGCCTCGACGTAACGCTGGTACCCAGCCGATTGACCCGTGAAGGCGTTCTCACAATCACCAGCCAGGGCTGCGCAGATGCAGGCCTGTGTTACCCGCCCCAGAAACAGAAATACCGTATTGATTTAGAACACAAGACCGTCGCGCCTGTGCCAAAAGCGCCCCGCCAAAAGCCCGTTGCCAACATGGAGCAAACAACCGCCTCTCTCACAGAAATGCTTTTTATGCTGCTGCTGGCGTTCGCTGGAGGCAGCATACTCAATTTAATGCCCTGCGTATTCCCTGTTCTCTCCTTGAAGGTGCTCAGTTTTGCCACCGGCTCGGAGACCACTAAACAGCGCCATGGCTGGGTGTACTCTGCCGGCGTGGTGAGTAGCTTTCTATTGGTCGCCGCAGTACTGATTGCACTGCAACAAGCGGGCTCTGCTGTGGGTTGGGGGTTTCAGTTACAGTCTCCGCAATTTGTTGCACTGCTGGCTTACCTGTTCTTTGCCATGGGCCTGAGCCTGTCTGGTGTCGTCGAAGTGGGTGCAGGCATGATGGGCGTGGGTAGCCGTCTCGCCGACAAGGAAGGCTATTCCGGTTCATTTTTTACCGGAGTTCTGGCGACAGTCGTCGCCAGCCCCTGTACGGCACCTTTTATGGGCACAGCATTAGGGTTTGCAGTCACCCAGCCACCGGCAATCGCCCTCGCTGTATTTGCCGCACTCGGGGCCGGCCTGGCCGCGCCAATGTTGGCACTCAGTTATAGCAGCCGCCTGCGCCACATGCTGCCCAAACCTGGCCCGTGGATGGAAACCTTCAAGCAACTGCTAGCCTTCCCACTTTATGCAACGGCAATCTGGCTACTCTGGGTAGCAGGTCGACAAACCAGCGCCAACGCGATGGCACTGTTACTGTGCGGTATGCTTGCTTTGGCGTTGGGGCTTTGGCTGTGGAGGTACCGGGTATTCGGCAAGGTGACAGCAACTCTGGCTATTGTTGCAGCTCTGCTGGTGATCACAAGCCCAATCATGGAAACCGGGGAAACAACCCGACCATCCAGTGCCGAGGCAAACACATTTTCCGAGCAACGGCTAAATCAGTTGCTCTCTGCCGGCAGCCCGGTATTCGTGAACGCAACTGCCGACTGGTGCATTACTTGTCTCGCCAACGAGCAGAGCACACTGGGAACCAGCGCGATAAAGGCGGCCCTGGCTGACAAGTCGGTTGTCTACCTGAAAGCGGACTGGACCAACTACGATCCCGAAATCGCAGAATTTCTGGCTCATTTCAGACGCAACGGCATACCGCTCTATCTTGTTTACAGTGGCAGACCTGGGGAAGCACCTCAGATTCTTCCACAAATTCTCACTCCGAACATTCTACTTGAGGCCCTCGAAAACATCTGATTGTGGTCAATCGTGCTAACACATAAGACTATCGATCTTCTACAAAAATGCGGCTATCTTTCGGCAACATGCTTAATATTGAAAATTTTATAGACGCACCCCGTGAAGTGATGCACAATAATCAGCGCTCTCAATAAGCCACACCCATTGGAAGCAGGAGTTTTGAGCCAGCCTCGAAGGCGGTTCATCTCCACCCGAAGAACTCTTGCAAAAAGCCTGAATAAGAGAGAAGCCATGGACATTCGAAAAGTTAAAAAGTTAATCGAGCTGTTGGAGGAATCCGACATTGACGAAATTGAAATCCATGAGGGTGAGGAGTCGGTGCGAATCAGCCGTGGCAATGCTGGCGCTGCGGCAGCGCCGATAGCCGTGGCTGCCGCTCCCCCGCCTGTTGCAGTTCCCGTGCCTGCGGCAGAGGCTGCGGCAAGTCCTGCTCCGGAATTTAGCGGACATACCGTCAAATCACCCATGGTCGGCACATTCTATCGGGCACCCTCTCCAAGTTCGTCTTCTTTTGTGGAAGTGGGACAGCATGTGAAATCGGGCGACGTGATTTGTATCATTGAAGCGATGAAGATGATGAATCAAATCGAGGCGGATAAAACTGGTGTCGTGGAAGCGATTCTGGTGGAGAACGGCGCAGCGGTTGAGTTCGACCAGCCTCTGATTACCATCGCCTAGAACGCCCACTCGAGGATTCTCCATATGGCATTGCTGGACAAAGTTGTTATTGCCAACCGCGGCGAAATTGCGCTGCGGATATTGCGCGCCTGTAAAGAACTCGGCATAAAAACTGTCGCTGTACATTCACAAGCTGATCGGGATTTACTCCATGTGCGTTTAGCAGATGAATCGGTTTGTATTGGACCGCCGCCCTCTACCGAGAGCTACCTGAATATTCCCGCCATTATTTCTGCCGCCGAGGTCACAGATGCGGTGGGCATCCACCCCGGTTATGGCTTTCTGGCTGAAAACGCTGATTTCGCCGAGCAGGTAGAGAAAAGTGGCTTTACTTTCATTGGACCCACTGCTGACGTGATACGTCTTATGGGCGATAAAGTCTCGGCAATACAGGCAATGAAAGAAGCCCGTGTACCCACTGTACCAGGCTCCGACGGGCCACTGAACGAGGACGGCGAACGCACCATGCGCCTGGCCCGGGAGATAGGCTACCCGGTCATCGTCAAAGCGGCTGCTGGCGGCGGCGGACGCGGTATGCGAGTTGTTCAAAGCGAGGCTGCACTTTTAAATGCCGTGTTTGTCACACAATCTGAGGCTGCCGCAGCCTTCGGCAGTGACAAAGTCTATATTGAGAAATTTCTCGAAAACCCGCGGCATGTTGAAGTCCAGATACTGGCCGACGGACAGGGCGGCGCCATCCATCTTGGAGACCGCGACTGCTCACTGCAACGACGCCACCAAAAAGTTCTGGAGGAGGCACCAGCGCCCGGAATTCCTCAGGAGGCACGAGACAAGGTCAACCGGGCTTGCGTCAATGCCTGCATCGAAATCGGCTATCGGGGAGCCGGTACCTTCGAATTTCTATATGAAGAGGGCGAGTTTTATTTCATCGAAATGAACACCCGCGTACAGGTCGAACACCCGGTTACCGAAATGATCAGCGGGGTTGATATTGTTAAGGAACAGCTTTTGATCGCGAGCGGCGACGCGCTCTCCATTCGTCAAGAACAGGTGGAACTGCGCGGCCACGCATTCGAATGTCGAATAAATGCCGAAGATGCCAAAACCTTTATGCCCAGCCCTGGGCTGGTCAAGCACTTTCATGTTCCGGGTGGTCATGGCGTGCGCGTGGATTCACACCTGTACGGTGGCTACACCGTCCCCCCTCATTATGACTCCCTGATCGCCAAACTCGTCACCTATGGTGATGATCGAGATACCGCCTTGCGGCGTATGCGCCAGGCGCTCGATGAGCTGGTTGTCGAAGGTATCCGAACCAATGCCGACCTGCATCGTGACCTGGTCCGCGACGCCGAATTTCGCAAAGGCGGTGTCAGCATTCACTATTTGGAAAACAGGCTTAAGCACTGAGCCAACAATGACCCTGGCCCACAAGCCAGCAACGGCCGCAGGCCGTTGCACAATGTAGCCCGAAGCCAAAACCGGGCAGAACTTGCGCAATTTTTCTTTCCCGCTTGCGGGCTGGCGAGTATCATGGTGCCCCCTCGCTGACGTTCACTCATTGGACAATGTGAACAATGATCCGGATCGACCCCTACACTCTGGACAATCCCGTTGCGCTGGAAGACACTTTCGCAATCCGCGAGGTTAAGGAATTAACAGCATGAGTATTAGGGAAACCCTGGCGAATCATATACAAACAGGCCCAGCTAAAGCGGACGAGGTGCTGCACCAGCCGGGGAAAACTGAATCCGATTTGCGCGCCGCTGTGCGCACCGCCGTTTGCAGTTACCTGGATGAGCTGGACGGGCAAATCGGTACCGAAGTTTATCAAATGGTTTTGGCCGAAATAGAAGCACCTCTGCTTGAAGAAATACTGATCTACACTCGCAACAACCAATCCAAGGCTTCGAGAATGCTCGGGCTAAACCGCAGTACGCTGCGCAAGAAACTCAAGCAACACGGCCTGCTTGAGAAATCACGCGACTCACGCGACTAGGCTAAGGTCACGCAAACGTTAATTCCCACCACAACTGCAACGGAAACTATGACTGACTCAAACTTAATCGCGGTAAAACGCGCCCTTATAAGCGTCTCCGACAAAACCGGCATTGTTGAATTCGCTCAGGCACTGCAAGCACAGGGTGTAGAGATACTTTCCACCGGAGGCACCTATCGCCTGTTACAAAAAAATGGGGTGGCCGCGACAGAGGTTTCAGACCACACCGGCTTTCCGGAAATGATGGACGGCCGCGTGAAGACACTGCATCCAAAAATACACGGCGGTATACTGGCTCGCCCTGGGCAAGATGATGCCGTCATGCAAGAACATGGCATCGATGCTATCAATATGGTAGTCGTCAATTTGTACCCTTTTGAAAAAACAGTGGCCAATCCCGACTGCTCATTAGAAGACGCCATCGAAAATATTGATATCGGCGGGCCGACTATGGTACGCGCAGCCGCCAAAAATCATCGCTTCGTCAATATCGTGGTCAACGCAGGCGATTACCCGCGTATCCTGGCAGAAATGAAAACCAACAGCGGAGCTACCAGTTACGAGACACGTTTCGATCTGGCCATACGCGCTTACGAGCATACAACTGCATACGATGGTGCGATAGCAAACTACTTTGGCCGCCGCGTTGAGGGCGGGAGCGAGCTGTTTCCCCGGACTTACAGCACTCAGTTCAACAAAGTTCAGGAGATGCGCTATGGCGAAAATCCCCATCAAAATGCAGCGTTCTATGTCGAAAAAGATCCACAGGAAGTCGGCATTGCCACTGCTACACAACTACAGGGTAAGGCGTTGTCCTACAACAATGTAGCCGACACCGATGCCGCGCTTGAATGTGTCAAAAACTTTGAGCAACCCGCTTGCGTCATCGTCAAGCACGCCAACCCCTGTGGTGTCGCGGTAGCAGGCAATATACTGGATGCCTACAAGCTGGCATTGGCCACTGATCCAGAATCTGCTTTCGGCGGAATCATCGCCTTCAACCGCACGCTGGATGCACCAACGGCGGCAGCCATTATTGAGCGGGCATTTGTTGAGGTTATTATCGCGCCAGACGTAGACCCGGCGGCGCTGGCAACCACCGCAGAAAAAGGCAATGTGCGGGTACTTAGCTGTGGCCGTTGGGGAGAATCCCTGCCCGCCCTGGATTACCAGCGTGTGAATGGCGGCCTGCTGGTGCAAGACCGCGACCTCGGCACAATCACCCAAGCCGATCTAAATATAGTCAGCAGGCTACAGCCCAGCCCCGAGCAAACCGCCGATATGTTGTTTGCCTGGAAGGTTGTCAAGTTCGTGAAATCCAATGCCATTATTTATGCCTGCAATGGCCGCACCATTGGTGTCGGTGCCGGTCAAATGAGCCGGGTCAACTCGGCCCGCGTCGCGGCAATCAAGGCAGCGCACGCGGGCCTTGAAGTAAAAAATTCGGCGATGGCCTCGGACGCATTTTTCCCCTTTCGGGATGGTATTGATAATGCTGCCAAAGTTGGGATTGGCGCAGTCATTCAACCGGGTGGTTCCATTCGCGATGAAGAAGTCATCGCCGCTGCAGATGAACACGGTATGGTCATGGCTTTCACAGGCATGCGCCACTTCCGCCACTAGTCCAGAAGAAGGCGGCGGGCGAAAACGTGCAAACAGCACCAACGAAAGCCTGTGATCGCATCGACTGCATTAGCCGGGATGGTGCATCCCGCCGCAGCGACATTGGCTGGCGTACCATTGAACGGGAACAACAGGGCTAAACGTGTATGAATGATCGCAAACTGTCTCCGCTGGATCACTTCATTGCCGCTGCTGATGATGTGCTGCGCGCTCTGAGTGGCAATACCCATCAAACTGAGCGTTCCTCCCCGGCAGAGGATCAGGCAGAAACTGAACTGTCTGACAAAGAACGTCGCCATATCGCCGGCCTGATGCGGGTCAATCACACCGGTGAAGTCTGTGCGCAGGCACTCTACCAGGGCCAGGCACTGACCGCAGACCTGCCGGAGGTTCGAGCGAGCATGGAGCAGGCAGCCCAGGAAGAAGTGGACCATCTGGTTTGGTGCGAGGAGCGGCTCAATCAACTCGGCAGTCACACCAGTATGCTCAATCCTGTTTTTTACGGCGCCTCATTCCTGATGGGTGCTGCTGCGGGCCTGGCTGGAGACAAATACAGCCTGGGCTTTGTCGCGGCGACCGAAGAGCGTGTCACCAGGCATTTGCGAGAGCATCTGGAGCAGTTACCCGAGGGCGATCACCGCAGCCGTAAAATTCTTGAACAGATGCTGGAAGATGAGCAGCACCACGGCGAGCAAGCGCTGGCTGCTGGCGGCAGGAATTTTCCCGAGCCGGTCAAGAAAGCGATGACAGGCGTTGCCAAAATCATGACGCAGTCCAGCTACCGTATTTGATGCGTATCAGCTCAAAGCCGACTTTCAAACTCGATTATTTCAAAATCGTGGGTCACTTCCACCTTCGCAGCTTCCATCATAATTGCAGCAGAACAATATTTTTCTACAGAAAGTTGAATCGCACGCGCCACCTGGTTTGCTTTTAGGCCGACCCCGGTGACAACAAAGTGCAGATGCACTTTGGTAAATACCGCGGGCACTGCATCAGCTCTCTCGGCTTCCAGATCAACACGGCAGTCAACGACAGGCTGTCGTGATTTACGCAGCATAGACATCACATCAAAGTTAGAGCAGCCGCCAATGCCCAAAAGCAGCATTTCCATAGGCCGGAGGCCCATGTTGCGACCACCCTGATCGGGTGGACCATCCATAACCACTGTATGACCGCTACCGGATTCGCCCATAAACTGGGCTGCGTCCACCCACTTGACGCTGGCTTTCATTATTTTTCCCCAATAAAAAAGGCTCGCAGCTTAGCACAACAACACGCTTCTTACTGGCTGACCCGCGGGCTGCTATGGTCGAAAATAATGCTCCGCCAGGCTCCTGGCCAGGCTCCTGGAAGAGTGCTCACGAGAGATGGCTGGCCGCCTACTGAAACATCTCCTTTAACCGCTGGCCGGGTTCTTCGGCTCGCATAAAAGCCTCTCCAACCAAAAAACCACTCACCCCGTTATCCAGCATCAACTGCACGTCTTTCTGGCTGTGAATGCCGCTCTCGGTCACCACTAAACGATCAGCGGGAATATACGGCAGAAGCTCTATCGTGGTACCCAGGCTGGTATCGAAAGTATGCAAATCACGGTTGTTAATGCCCACCAGGGTATTGCCGTAATCCAGGCTGCGCTCTAACTCGTTCCGGTTGTGTACCTCAATAAGAACATCCATCCCCAATTCGTGCGCGGCGCTGTTCAGTTCTGTCATCTGTGAATCTTCCAGCGCAGCTACGATTAACAATATGCAATCTGCGCCTATCGACCTAGCTTCCACGAGTTGATAGGGGTCGACGATAAAATCTTTGCGAATAACAGGCAGTGAACAGGCGCTCCTCGCCTGTTGTAAATACGCATTTCTACCCTGAAAAAAATCGACATCAGTGAGAACTGACAGGCAAGCGGCGCCGCCTTGTGCATAGCTCCTGGCAATAGCAGCGGGGTGAAAATCCGCCCTGATCACGCCTCTGCTCGGAGATGCTTTTTTCACTTCCGCAATAACCGCCGTCTGTCCGCAACTCACCTTGGTCTGCATAGCATTCACAAAGCCCCGACAGGGCGCTTGCCCGGCAATCCTGGACTGCAATTCAGCCGGTGACAGCAAAGGCTTCCTCGCAGCGATTTCCTCCCACTTGCGAGCAATAATTTTCTTTAAGACTGTCGGGGTGTCGCTCATGCACCTGCCTTTGTCAACTGCGCAAATTGCATCAACTCTTTTAGTTTCTCCATGGCTGCACCACTGGCCAACACATCATCTGCAAGCGCGACGCCCTCTTTGTGAGTGCGCGCCAAACCACTGATATAAATTGCTGCACCGGCATTCAAGGCAATGACCTGCGCTGCTTTTTCGGCCGCTCCGGAAAAGGCCGCCCGAATAAGCTCTGCGGAGTGAGCCGGCCCATCCACAACCAGGCCAGACAAATCCCGGGGTTCAATGCCAACCTCTTCAGGCCTGAAGGTATAGCTCTGAATGTCACCGTGTCTGAGCTCAACTACTTGCGTCGAAGCGGCGATGCTAATCTCGTCCAGACCGTCATCCGAGTGAACGATCATGACATGCTCGCTACCCAGACGTTTCAAAACTTCGGCCATTTGCGGCGCGAACGCGGCGGAAAACACGCCGATGAGCTGTCGTTTAACCCCTGCGGGGTTCGTCATTGGACCCAACATATTGAAAATGGTGCGCATAGCCAGCTCTTTGCGCGGCCCCACGGCGTACTTCATCGCACTGTGGTGCACCGGAGCAAACATAAAACCCATGCCCACCTGTTCAATACAGCGGGCAATTTGAGCGGGCGTCAAATCCAGTGGCAGGCCGAGTTCGCTGAGAATATCCGATGCCCCACTGCTGCTGGAAACAGCTCGATTGCCATGCTTGGCAACATGCGCGCCAGCCGCAGCCGCCACAAAAGATGACGCTGTAGACACGTTAAACAGGTTGGCGTTATCACCACCGGTGCCAACAATATCCACCAGATGATCCGCCTCTACCTCTACTGGCAGCGCCAATTCGCGCATTACCTCTACCGCTGCGGCGACCTCTTCGATGGTTTCACTTTTCATGCGCAAACCCATCAACAGCGCGCCAATCTGAGCCTCAGTAGCTGCGCCGCTCATAACCTGCCGCATCACCTCCCGCATTTCTGCGGCGGCCAGGTGTTCGCTCTGTACAATTCTCGATAGCGCTTCCTGAACATTCATACTCATTCAATCTCCTGGTTGTGCGGAAAGCTGTGCGGAAAAGTTGTGCGGAAAGGTTGTGCAGAAGAGCTGTGCAGAAAATTGCGCAACAAGTCGTGGCCGTGCGCTGTCAAAATCGACTCTGGATGGAACTGAACGCCCTCCAGCGCGAACTGGCGATGGCGAATACCCATAATTTCATCCTGGCTGCCGTCTTCAGATTGGGTCCAGGCAGTCACCTCAAAACACGCGGGCAAACTCTCTTTCTCTACCACCAGAGAATGGTAGCGGGTGGCCTCAAACGGGTTGCTCAGGCCTTTGAAAACTCCCTGTCCACTGTGATGAATTAACGAGGTCTTGCCATGCATCACCTGCCGTGCGCGAACGATATTGCCGCCAAATACCTGGCCCAGACTCTGGTGACCTAAACAAATACCCAGTAGCGGAATACGTCCGGCAAAGGCCTCTATCACCTGCATTGAAATACCGGCTTCATTCGGCGTACAGGGGCCCGGCGAGATGACAATTCTCTCTGGCGCAAGCGCTTCAATGGTCGCAATATCAATCTGGTCGTTGCGCTCAACCCTGACGTCAGCACCCAGCTCTCCCAGGTACTGCACGATGTTGTAGGTAAAGGAGTCGTAGTTATCAATCATCAACAGCATGTCACGCACCCTCCCGCTCACCGGATTGGACCATCGCGGCAGCGCGAAATACGGCCCGGGCTTTATTCATGGTTTCTTTATACTCAAGCGCAGGGACCGAGTCGGCAACGATGCCACCTCCAGCCTGAATATATAAGGTTTCATCCTTGATTACGGCAGTGCGGATAGCAATTGCCGTATCCATGTCGCCCTGCCAGGAGATATAACCCACCGCGCCGCCATAGACACCTCGTTTCACTGGCTCGAGTTCGTCAATAATTTCCATGGCGCGAATCTTTGGCGCGCCGCTCAATGTTCCGGCTGGTAGCGCAGCTCTCAATACATCGATAGCTGACTTATCACCCTCCAGGGTGCCAGTCACATTAGAAACAATATGCATCACATGGGAATAGCGTTCTACAACCATTTTGTCAGTCAGCTCAACGCTACCTGTTTGCGCAATACGCCCCACATCATTGCGCCCCAAATCAATGAGCATCAGATGCTCTGCTATTTCCTTGGGATCTGCGAGCAGCTCCTTCTCCATAGCCAGGTCTTCCGCTTCAGTGTGACCGCGGCGGCGTGTACCGGCGATAGGCCTGACTGTGACCACGCCCTGCTCCAAACGCGCCAGAATTTCCGGCGAGCTACCCACAATCTGAAAGTCTTCAAGATCGAGATAATACATATAGGGGGAGGGATTGAGGTTGCGCAAGGCACGGTAAAGGTCCAGCGGCGATTCCGTGAAGGGTACGCTGAAGCGTTGCGAGGGAACGACCTGCATCACGTCACCCGCCAGCACGTATTCTCTGATTGTCTCTACCGCTGCTGAATACTCATCATAGGTAAAACCCGACCGAAAACTCTCTTCAGAAATAATCTGGCTGGCTCGCTCTGCGTCTGCCGCAGCGAGGTCAACAGCCGCAGGCGCGGCGGCGAACTGGCGCAGCCTCTCTACCAGTTGAGCCAGGCGCTGTTGGGCCAGCAGGTAGGCATTTTCGAGCCCTGGATCAGCATTGACCACCAACTGCAATGTGCCCGCGAGGTTATCAAATACCACCACCTCTTCCGAAACCATCAGCAGGATGTCTGGCGTCTCCAACTGATCGGGTGGCATAGAATCACGCAATTTCGGTTCTACATAGCGCACGGCATCGTAACCAAAATAGCCAACCAGTCCACCGTGAAAAACAGGCAAACCCTCCACTTCGGGAATATGATATTGCCGCTGAAAATTTTCTACATAGGCCAGCGGATCATCGACCTCTTCCGACTCAATGAGTTCGCCCTGCTCCCACAATTCGATGCGGTAACCATAGGCCTTTAACAGGCGGGAGCTGGGCAGTCCAATGATTGAATAGCGCCCCCACTTCTCGCCGCCCTGCACGGACTCAAGCAAATAAGAATAAGGACCGGAGGCCAATTTATAGTAAGCGCTAAGCGGGGTTTCAAAGTCCGCGAGCACTTCGCGACTAACCGGAATACGGCTGTAGTCTTGTGCTGCCAAAGCAGCAAACTGTGCAGGGGTCATGGAGACGTCCTCAGAGAATTAACATTTAACGAGCGAGAGTCAGTATGCCGACTACCATCGCCAGCGGGTTACCTCACGCATCGACAGGGCGTCGATTGTTAAATGTACGTCTGCTTGCACAGCCATCTCCAGTTTGAGCGCGAGCATTGTACCCATGTCTTCAGACTGCGGCCAGTGCCGCACGCATATCAGCAATGACCGCTGCGTAGTCTTCGGCGCCAAAAATAGCGGAGCCAGCGACAAATGTATTGGCACCCGCAGCGGCAACTTCGGCAATATTACTGGTGTTTACCCCCCCATCAATTTCCAGGCGAATATCCAGTCCGCTGGCATCAATTAAAGCGCGCGCCTCGCGCAACTTGTCCAGCGTAGCCGGAATAAAAGACTGTCCGCCAAAGCCAGGATTAACCGACATCAGCAACACCATGTCCACTTTATCCATGACATATTTGAGCGCATCCAGCCCCACCGCCGGATTAAACACCATGCCTGACTTACAGCCCGCATCGCGGATCATCTGCAAGGAGCGGTCTGCATGGGTCGAGGCATCCGGGTGAAACGTGATGTAACTGGCCCCGGCAGCGGCGAACTGACCAATCAATGTATCCACCGGACTGGTCATCAAATGCACATCAATCTCGGCTGTAATCCCATGTTTGCGCAGAGCCTCACACACCATGGGCCCGATAGTCAGATTGGGCACATAGTGATTGTCCATCACATCGAAGTGCACAATATCGGCGCCAGCCGCCAAAACCGCATCGACCTCTTCGCCCAGACGCGCGAAATTTGCAGACAGGATTGATGGCGCTATCAGATAGTCAGACATAGTGTGTCCAGCATTTTAGGACAAAGGGGCATTCTATGGCATGGCCTGTGGTATGACTAGGCTCAGGTTTCCCTCAAGCGACCATCCAGCGCCTGCAAACGCTGCGGCGTTCCAACATCCTGCCACTCACCCCGGTAGTGCTGTCCGCTAATCAAGCCCTGGGGAATATACCTTTCAAAGACCGATAACAGCGGCAATCTACCCGGTGCGGTCTCTGCGAACAGATCCGGGTGATAGACCCCCATGCCGGCATAGGTCAGCGTATCGGGGCTGCGTTCACGCTGCCAGGCAACCACCACCCCTTCATCGTCGAGATGGAAATCCCCGCGACGATGTTGTGGCGGATTATCCACCAAAATCAAATGGGCTAAGCCCTGGGCAGGCAGGTCTACCTGATGCAGGTTTTGCAAATCGTAGTCAGTCCAAATATCGCCGTTAAGCAGGGCAAAGGGTTCCACGCCCAGTAGCGGCAAGGCATGCAGGATACCACCAGCGGTTTCCAGAGGCTCCTCTTCTCTTGAGTAACGAATCTCACAGCCCCAGCGACTACCATCTCCAAGAAACGCTTCAATGAGATGCGCGAAATAACAGACATTCACTACCAAATGGCTGAAACCAGCGGCTACCAGCTTTTCTACATGCCATTCCAGCAGTGGCTTGCCACCCACCTCCAGCAGTGGTTTCGGTAATTCGTCTGTCAGGGGGCTCATACGCTCCCCCCGCCCTGCCGCCAAAACCATCGCTTTCATGGCAAAACCCATAGACTATGCGCACGTTGCCCTTGAGAATGCTTTATCATCTGCGCTGGCTCATACTCATCGACCTGATAATACACGCTCACTCAATGATCCCCCAATCTATCACCGGCGCTTTACTGCTGTGCACCGCTCTGACCACTGCAATTCACAGTGCGGCGCAGACCCAGGCGCAGACCCAGGATAGCAGCCAGTCAGCATGCGCATCAGGGACTACCTGTCGGCAAGCCGATCAATTGGACTGGGTGCCTTACGCCAACCTCCCGCTGGCATTGCGCTCTCCCCGGGCCTTGCATTGCGAGGGCACCTATTTTGATCCACTGGCAGACCTGGATACCTCGGACGACCCTGGTGACGACGACATTCTCGCCCACGCAAGCGCTTCCGAAATGCAAGGTGATACGGTTCGTTTATCCGGTGATGTCTTGCTCAATCAGGGCTACCGGCAATTGCGTGGAGACCGGGCCAGGTACAACGCCGCGCTTGGCACAGGCACATTGGCAGGTAGTGTCGAGTTGCGTGAACCCGGTATTTTGCTGCGTGGGGATAGCGCCTGGATGAATGGCAACACGGGCGAGGCGATTCTGGACAACGGCCAGTTTGTCATTCACAGCGAGCATATTCGCGGCGAAGCTCAAAAAATCACGCGGCGCAAAGACGACATTATTGAATTGTTATCTGCCCGCTACAGCTACTGCCCGCCAGTGGCTGAGGTCTGGGCACTCCATGCTGAACAGCTTGAACTCAACATGGATGAGGGCGTCGGCACAGCGCGCAAAGCAAAAATTTCAATTGGGGATGTCCCGGTTTTCTACCTGCCCTATATCAAGTTCCCTATTGATGAGCGTCGCAAAACCGGGTTCCTGTGGTCAGAACTCGGCAAAGACTCGAGTGGCGGTCTGGATTTTGCCACGCCCTACTACATCAACCTGGCACCCAATTACGATGTCACCCTCACCCCACGATTAATCGCAGACCGGGGTGTCATGGGTGAAGTACAGGCGCGCTATTGGGGTCCAATATCAGGGTTTTGGGAGGTGGGCGGTTCCTATATTGGCAGCGATGAGGCCTACAGCGATGATTTTCCCAACCAGGGTAGCTCGCGCTGGCTGCTGGAGGCCCGCCAAACCGGGCTCGCAGGTGAGCGCTGGCGCACGAGTATCAATTACAGCGAAGTCAGCGACGAGGACTACCTCAGCGACATTGGCACCACTGGGCTGGACGTTCGTCAAAGCACTCATTTGGCGCAGCGTGGACAACTGGACTATCTGGGTGACAACTGGCAGGCGGAGTTACGTTTCGAACAATTCCAGACCATTGCCAAAGACATCGGCGACAAACCCTATAAAAAATTACCAGCGATTGGCTTAAACCGCACTGCCGCCGAGCGAGACTTCGCGTTGAATCTTCTCTACGAGGGTGAATACACCTATTTTGACCACGCTGAACGGCTCACAGGTCAACGGCTTTACAATGAGGCCAGCATCAACTATCCCATGGCCTGGATTTGGGGATATGTGAAGCCCACCGCCAAATACCGGCATGTAAATTACCGGCTGGACGACCCAATCGCGCTGTCAAATAAATCCGCAGATACCCCGGACGTGGGCGCGCCCTTGCTGAGTCTGGACGGCGGCTTGTTTTTTGAGCGCGATCTAAAATGGAGCGGCTCCTCTCTTCTGCAAACGCTTGAGCCTCGACTTTACTATGTGTGGTCTGACTTTGAGGATCAGCAAGGTCTGCCCGATTTCGACACCAGCGAACTGACTTTTAGTTACAACCATATCTTCAGGGAAACTCGCTTCTCGGGTCACGACCGCATTGATGATGCCAATCAAATATCGGCTGGCCTGACGACACGTATTTTTGATTCGACCACCGGGGAAGAAAAACTGTATGCCAGCCTGGGGCAGATCTACTACTTCGATGAGCGAAGAGTTCAAATCGACTCGGCAGCCGATGAAGACGATGAGGGCAGCTCGGCAATCGCTGCTGAATTCGGTTTTATCCCTTTCGAGAATACAGATGTCACCTCATCATGGCTCTGGAATACCAACGACAGCCGTCTGGATGAAACGCATTTGCGTGTGTCCTATAGCAATCAGGGCAACTATCTATTTAACCTGGGGTACAATTACCGTCGCTACAAGGGCAGTGACCCAAGGTTTGACGATATTGACCAAATCGACATTTCTGCGGCTATCCCGTTTGCCGGGAACTGGTCGTTATTTGCGCAGTCTCTATACGATTTAAATGACAACGACAGCGTCAACGATTTACTTGGGCTGGAATATAATGATTGCTGCTGGCGCATCCGCGTGGTCCACCAGCGAAGCTTAAATCAGGAGTTCGGCTCAACAGCAGGCAGCATCGTAGCAACCAGGAAAGCGACCTACCTGGAGTTGCAGCTAAAGGGTTTGGGAGGTGTCGGCACGCGAGTCACCCGCATTTTGGAAGAATTTATTCGAGGGTATGAAAGCAGTGACCATTAAACAACAGCTTGCCATCAGTCTGCTGACCATGGCGGCTACTTGTTGTAGCTGGCAAATCGCGCAGGCGGAAACCCAGGTTCTCGACTCTATCGTCGCAATTGTTGAAGATGACGTCATCATGTCCAGCGAGCTTCGCGACCGCATCGCGCTCGTTACACAGAGTCTGCAAGCCTCAGCTCAAGAGATGCCGGATCAGGAAGTTCTGGTTCGTGAAACTTTAGATCGCTTGATCCTGGAGAGCATTCAGCTACAGATGGGGCGCCGGGCCGGGGTGCGCATCAGCGATGCTCAACTGAGTGCAGCCCTCAATAACCTGGCGGCCCAAAACCGCATGGATCTTGAACAATTTCGCCAGCAGGTCGAAAACCAGGGGAAATCCTACGTGCAACTGCGCGACGACATTAAACGTGAATTAATTCTCCAGCGCGTCCAGGCTGGCAACGTCAACCAGCGTATTCAAATTAGCGAACAGGAAGCTGAGAACTTCCTCGAATCGGAGGAAGGCCAGGCCCTGACCGCCGAGCAATATCACCTGGTTCACGCCCAACTGCCCTTTGCTGAGGGTGCTAACGATGCCCAGAAAAAGGCCATGCAGAAGCACGTGGCTCAGCTTTATCAACGCATCCAGGCCGGCCAGTCCTTTGAAGCCGTAATCAATTCAGACAACACCGAGTACACCTTCAGTGGCGGAGACCTGGGTTGGCGCTCGGTGAATGACTTGCCGGGCCTATTTGCCAACATCGTACCGCAGCTCGCGCTGGGAGAAACAGCGGCTCCCATCGAGAGCGGCAGCGGCTGGCACTTGATCTACCTGGTCGAAAAGCGCGGCGGTCAAACCATCGTGCCACAAACCCGCGTGAGGCACATATTGATCAAACCTTCCGCGATTCGAGACAACGACGAAGCCCTCGCCTTCGCCCGTAAATTGCGCCAGCAGATTATTGATGGTGCCGACTTTGCAGAGGTGGCGCGAGCCAACTCTGAAGATATCGGCTCTGCCCAGGAAGGCGGTGATTTAAGCTGGGCCAGCCCTGGCCAAATGGTACCCGAGTTTGAAGCCGCCATGAGCGAGGCGAGAATTGGAGAGATTACCGAACCGGTGCGCAGTCAGTTCGGTTGGCATATTCTCGAAGTGCTGGAGCGCCGCGACGAGGATATGACCCAGTTGGTGGCGAAAAATCGCGCCAGGGAAGTGCTGCACCAGAGCAAATACCAGGAAGAGCTGCAAGCCTGGCTGCGAAAAATCCGCGACGAAGCATTCGTCGACATTAAGTAACCCACCCATGGAGCGACTACAAATTGCTGTAACCGCTGGCGAACCGGCGGGAATCGGCCCCGACCTGATGTTGTCGCTCGCAGACCGCAGTGTCGATCACGACATCATCGTAATCGCAGACCCTGAGCTACTGAGCCAGCGAGCCGCACTGCTGGGGGTGGACATTCAACTCAGCGATACACCCCAGGCCGGAAAGCTCTGTGTTAAAGCCGCCCCGCTGGCAAGCCCCTGTGAAGCGGGCAAACTCAACACCGACAATGCGAACTATGTATTAAATACACTGCATTTGGCTATTGACGGCTGTCAAAGTGGCGAATTCAACGCGATGGTCACCGCACCTGTGCAAAAATCAGTGCTCAATGATGCCGGTATACCCTTTAGCGGACACACTGAATTCCTGCAGCAGCGCACCAACACGGAGCAGGTGGTCATGATGCTGGCAACCGGGCAGATGCGCGTTGCTCTGGCCACAACTCATCTGCCACTACAAGAGGTTGCAGAGGCCATTACGACACAGTCTCTACACCAGATATGTCGAGTGCTGGACGCCGATTTGCGCAGTAAATTTGGCATACCAAGCCCGCGCATTGCGGTTCTGGGCCTGAATCCGCACGCGGGAGAAGGCGGCCACCTGGGTCGAGAGGAAATTGAGATCATTGAGCCCGCGCTGGTCGGCCTGAGGCATGAAGGGCTCAATCTCGTTGGCCCGCTGCCAGCAGATACCGCCTTCAATCCCAAAGTCCTTGAACACTGCGACGCTGTCCTGGCTATGTATCACGATCAGGGACTTCCCGTGTTGAAATACTCGGGCTTTGGCAGCGCGGCAAATATCACTCTGGGCCTTCCTTTTATTCGGACTTCCGTGGACCACGGCACTGCATTGGACCTGGCAGGCACTGGTAATGCGGATCACGGCAGCCTGTTTTACGCACTTGATGTCGCCGCTGAAATGGCAGCAGCGCAAAGCTGATGGCAGACAATCATCGCGCCCGCAAACGCTTCGGACAAAACTTTCTGACTGACGAGAGTGTTGTTCAGCAAATTGCTCGCGCAATTAATCCTGCGCCAACAGACCATCTCATTGAAATTGGCCCCGGCAAGGGCGCCTTAACCAACGCTTTGGCTGGCGCTAACTGTCAGATGGACCTGATTGAGTTAGACAGAGACCTGCTGCCGATACTAAGAGCTTCTTTCACGACCCGCCCTCGACTCACTGTTCACAACGCCGATGCCCTGCGTTTCGACTACAAAGGCTTACTTGGCGAAAGTGGAGCCGAGGGAAACGGGGCCGAAGCTGGCTCTGGAAAATTACGTATTGTCGGCAATCTGCCCTACAACATTTCCACGCCACTCATTTTCCACCTGCTGAGCTTTGCCGAGTTGATTGAAGACATGCACTTTATGCTGCAACTCGAAGTGGTCAAGCGCCTGGCAGCCACGCCGGGCAACAAGCGTTGGGGCAAATTGGGTGCCATGGCGCAATACCACTGTCAGGTCGACAGCTTGTTCGAAGTGCCGCCCAGTGCCTTCCGACCGGCACCTAAAGTACAGTCTGCCATGGTCCGACTTGTCCCTCACAGGAACTTCAACCGCGACCCTGTGCGGGAAAGGCGACTGAGAACGGTCGTACAGGCGGCCTTTTCCCAGCGCCGCAAAACTCTGCGCAACGCCTTGCGCAATCTTATTTCCGTGCAACAATTGGAGGAGCTGGACATCTCTCCAACAGGACGCGCAGAAACTCTGACTTTGCAGCAGTTTCTCGACCTTGGTGAGTTGCTGGATTAAGTCAATTGACAGGCCATCGTAAATAAAGAAAGACAGGACGCGGCGCATGGCAACCTACGCGGTTGGAGACATTCAGGGCTGTGCCAAACCACTGCAATGCCTATTGGAGCAGGTGCAGTTCAACTGGCAAGAGGACCATCTCTGGGCAGTCGGCGACCTGGTTAACCGCGGCCCTGATTCTCTTGCAGTGCTGCGCCTTCTCTACCAGCGGCGTGAGCGCGTCACCGCAGTACTGGGCAACCATGATTTACACCTCCTGGCAGTGGCCAATGGCCTGCAACAAGCCGGTCGCACCGACACACTCGACCAGGTCGTGCGGGCAAGCGATAGTGAGCAACTGTTGAACTGGTTGCGTCATCAACCACTGCTGCACAGCGCACATGGCTACACCATGGTACACGCTGGAATCCCACACATCTGGACACTGAGCCAGGCGCATCGCTACGCCGCAGAAGTTGAATCGGCATTGCGCGGCGCCGACTATCGCAAATTTTTGTCGGCGATGTACGGCGACACCCCGGATGTATGGACTGACAGCCTGACAGGCCACCAGCGTCTCCGCACAATCACCAATTACCTGACCCGCATGCGCTTTGTCTACGAAAATGGCTCACTTGATCTCCACAGCAAGGGCTCGCGGCCCGATTCAAGGCAACCGGTAAAGCCCTGGTTTGAATGGCGCGACAACTTTGAATGGCGCGAGAACAGGGCAAACAGCAACATAATTTTTGGCCACTGGGCCTCGCTTGAAGGAAAAGTAACCGGCAAAAACCTGTTTGCAACCGATACCGGCTGCGTCTGGGGTGGTGAACTCAGTATGTACTGCCTCGACACCGGGCAATGGCATTGCTGTGACTGCTGACGACCTGGACGTTTACCTGGTCGGTGGCGCAGTCCGCGACGAGTTGCTGGGTCTCGTTGTAACCGAGAGAGACTGGGTTGTCGTGGGAGCCACGCCAGAGCAAATGCTGTCCCTGAATTTCAAACAGGTGGGCAAAGATTTTCCTGTATTCCTGCACCCGCAGACGAACGAGGAATATGCCTTGGCCCGAACCGAGCGCAAAGCGGGCCACGGCTATAGCGGGTTTGAAGTACACGCATCAGCAGAGGTCAGCCTTGAGCAAGACCTCCTGCGCCGCGACCTAACCATTAATGCCATCGCTCGGGATTCCGCTGGCAATCTCATAGACCCTTGCGGCGGTCGCGCAGACCTGAACAATACACGGCTTCGCCATGTGTCGGATGCCTTCACTGAAGACCCCCTGCGGGTGTTGCGCACGGCCCGCTTTGCCGCACGCTTGCACAGCAAAGGTTTCCGGATTGCACCTGAAACCCTCAGCCTGATGCGCGCCACCGCCGCAAGCGGCGAACTGAACTACCTGCCAGGTGAGCGCCTTTGGGTAGAAATGGAAAAAGCACTGGCGACTGATTCGCCCTGGATATTTATCGAGGTATTGCAGCAGTGCGGGGCTTTGGACGAACTGTTCCCCAACTGGCAACCGAGCCAAAAGGCATTGGACGATTTACGCGCATGTGCCAAATCAACTCAAAGTCGCTGCGCTCGCTACACCTGCGTACTGAGCGATCAAAGTCCCCGGCAAGTCGCAGCGATTTCAGAAAAACTTAAAGCACCCAGGCAATATCGGGAGTTGGCCGGTCTCGCCGCCAGCCATTGCAAGAGCTTTCATTGCAATACGGGCGGCACAGCACTGGCGCTTTACACGGTGACGGACGCCTGGCGCAGGTCACAGCGCTTCGAGGATTTACTGGTCGTCGCAGCGGTAGTAGCGGGTATCAGCCCCGAGCAATGCACACGGTTGCAGCAGGGTTTACAACTCAGCGCCCGCATTGATACCAGCGCCTGGCAAGCCGAGGGTATCAAAGGGAGCGACATGGGTAATCGCGTGCAGGCAGAGCGCCTCAGAATATTGAACGATATCTACAGTGACTGATTCAGCTTATACAACCGCCCTGGTGGCGGGTGCCGCCAAACGCTGCGGCTCCTTCAACTACTGCCAACTGCATACAAAGGACTTTAGCCCTGCACTATTAATCCTCAGGCAATCATCAGGCAATCATCAGGCAACCCTCAGGCAACCCTCAGGCGCAGAGGCGAAAACTCCAGGCGCCTGCCATTGAAGCCGCCTGTATCACCAGCCATGATCACCGACCAGGTTCTCAGTGCAGATGGCAGCCTCAGTCCCGGTATCTAATCGAACGCGATATCGACGATGCGCAGCGGTTGCCGGTCTCTGTCGTAAACTCGCCATAACTCTGAGTAAATTTTGCCGGTCACAGGATGCGCAAGCGCAGGTGCCAGCTCCGCCATCGGCGCCAAGAAAAATGCGTTTTCCAACAGCTCGGGTCTCGGCACTAAAGTCCCGGCAAAGTCGCCAACTAAATCATCGTAGAGCACTATATCAATATCCAGCGTTCGATCACTGAAGCGTGTGGCGTCCAGCGGACGACCAAAGGCGTACTCCAACTGGCGCAACTGCGCCGCCAATTGCCCAATAGGTAACCCGGTCGCCAAACCCACCCCCATATTCAGGAACGCATCGCCCGCAAACCCCACGGCGTCGCTTTCGTATACCGATGAACACGTCAATTCTCCGAATCCTTGTGTCAGCGCTGCAACACCTGCCCGCAAATGGTACTCGCGCTCTATATTGCTGCCCAGATTCAGAAAAACCTGAGGCATTTAGCTGCGCTGGCCCCGCTCGATGATCACGCCCACATCGCTGGCGGCTGCAACGGCGTCGGGTTTGCCTAATTGCAGGCGCAGCCAGGGCACTGAGAATTCAGCCATGATCAATTGCGCGCACTGTTCAGCCAGCGTTTCCAGCAACTGGAAGTGCTGGCCGTCAATATGTTCAATCAAGCGCTGCGCGATGGCGGCATAATCAAGCGTGGCGCCTATGTCATCTTCAGCCGCTGTGCGAGCAATGTCTGCCGCCAGCTCGATATTCAGACAGACCGTCTGCCGCACCTGCTGCTCCCAGTCATAGATGCCGATATAGGTGTCAATGCGCAGGTCGCGGATATAGACAATATCGCCACTCATGTCCTTTCTCGCTGTACATTAGCTCGCAGTGCATTAGCAGGCGGTGCATTCAGCTCTTCCATGGGCCAGCGCGGGCGCACCCTCGTTGCAATGTCATCCACCTCGCCAGCGACCAGACGCTGGCAACCGGCGAAGGCAATCATGGCGCCATTATCCGTACAGAAACGGGGTGCCGCGTAATACACACGAGTCTCTATTTTTGCCAGCGCCTTCTCCAGCCGCTCGCGCAGACAAATGTTCGCGCTGACACCACCGGCAATCACCAACCGGTCAAGTTGTTGCTGCTGCAAGGCGCGGCGGCATTTAATCACCAGGGTATCAATTGCCGCAGACTGAAAGGCATCTGCAATATCGGCACTGCTTTGCTCAGAGAGATTCCCGCGCCCGCCTTCAGCCTGCACCGTATTCAGGGTAAAGGTCTTTAGACCACTGAAGCTAAAGTCCAAACCGGGGCGATTCACCATCGGCCGGGGAAAGCCAAATCGCTCTCCATCACCATTTTCCGCAAGCCTCGCCACATGCGGCCCACCGGGATAAGGCAGGCCCAGCATTGTCGCAACCTTGTCGAAAGCCTCCCCAACGGCATCATCCAGTGATTCGCCAAGTAATTTGTATTGTCCCAGGCCGTCAACACGCACCAACTGGGTATGGCCACCCGACACGAGCAGCGCAATGAAGGGATAGTCAGGCTTTTCTTGCTCTAACATCGGGGCCAACAGGTGGCCTTCCATGTGATGCACTCCCAAAGCGGGAACACCCCAGCCAAATGCCAGTGCCCTGGCCAAAGTCGCGCCCACCAGCAAGGCTCCAACCAGACCCGGGCCGGCAGTGTAGGCAACGCCGCCAATCTCTTTGGCCGTCACCGACGCCTCATCCAGCACTTGCTGCAATAATGGCAACGCCTTGCGCACATGGTCTCGAGACGCCAGTTCCGGCACAACGCCACCGTACTCTTCATGCACCGGGATTTGACTGTACAGGGCATCCGCCAGCAAACCACGCTCACTGTCATAGAGCGCAATGCCGGTTTCATCACAGGATGTCTCTATACCAAGCACTAACATAGGCCGCGTAATATATAGCAATAATGCCCTTTGCAATATACCCGCGATAGGTTTAGAATGCGCGCCCTTTACGGCTCTGGGCCGCGTATTTACTGGCCTTGAACCCACACTGAACTATCGAACAGGTAATGTTTGAATGCCGCACATCAAGATCAAGGAAAACGAGCCTTTTGACATCGCTCTGCGCCGCTTCAAGCGCTCTTGCGAAAAGGCTGGCGTACTGGCTGAAGTACGCAAGCGTGAACACTATGAAAAGCCCACCACTGTGCGCAAGCGCGCTGCCGCTGCTGCGGTAAAGCGTCACGCCAAAAAAGTTTCCCGCGAGAACAAGAAGCGGGTTCGCCTGTACTAGGGGATGAGCCATTCACCCCTGAAAAACACGATTCAGGCAGCCATGAAGGCGGCCATGAGAGCCAAAGACAAGCCCCGCCTATCTACAATAAGACTGATTCAGGCCGACATAAAACGCAGAGAAGTTGACGAGCGCATTGATCTGGACGACGCGCAAGTGGTAGCCGTGCTCGATAAAATGGTGAAACAGCGCCGCGATTCCGCCCAGCAGTATCGCGCTGCCAACCGCGAAGAACTCGCCGGGCAAGAGGAATTTGAGATCGGCGTTATTCAGGAATATCTGCCGGAACAGCTTTCCGAAAAAGAGGTTCTGGCGCTGATAGACGAAGCACTGGCCAGCACTGACGCCACCGGTATGCAGGCCATGGGCCCGCTAATGGGCCAGCTCAAACCAAAGTTGCAGGGCCGCGCAGATATGAGCCGGGTCAGCCAACTGGTCAAACAGCGCCTCAGTTAAACCCCGCAGCGAGAATCCGTGCTAGGCTCAAACTATGGCCGGGCTGATACCACAAACTTTTATTGATGATCTACTTGACCGCGTCGATATCGTAGAGGTCGTTGACCGCCGGGTGAAGCTCAAGAAAACCGGCAAGAATTACTCCGCGCGCTGCCCTTTTCACGATGAAAATTCACCCTCCTTCAGTATTAACCCCGAGAAACAGTTCTTTTACTGCTTTGGTTGCGGTGCAGGCGGTAACGCCCTGGGTTTCATCATGGATTATGAAAACCTGGAATTTCCTCAAGCTGTGGAAAATCTCGCCGATTCGGTGGGCCTGCAAGTTCCAAGGGAACAGGAACCGCATCCCGCGCAGCAAGGGCAGCGCGAGCTTTACCCCTTGCTGGAAGAGGCTGCAAACTTTTACCAGCAACAATTAAAGCAGCACCCCCAGCGCGAGGAAGCAGTCAGTTATCTGAGCGGTCGCGGTCTCACCGGAGAAATAGCCAGGCATTACGGCATGGGCTATGCCCCGCCTGGCTGGGACAACCTGCTCAACGCCCTCGGAACCAGTGAGGAGCGCAGGCAGCAACTCGTTAAAACGGGAATGGTTGTTGAAAACGAAAAGGGGCGTCGCTACGACCGATTCCGCCAGCGTGTCGTATTTCCGATTCTCGATCAGCGCGGCCGCGTAATCGCCTTTGGCGGGCGCGTGTTGGGCGACGACAAACCCAAATACCTGAACTCACCAGAGACCGAAATTTTTCACAAGGGCCGCGAACTGTATGGACTCTATCAGGCGCGCAAGGCCAATCGCCAATTGCAGAAAATCGTGGTAGTTGAGGGGTATATGGACGTTATTGCCCTGGCTCAGCATGGCATTGCCTACGCGGTAGCGACGCTCGGAACGGCTACCAGCACCACCCATTTAGAGAAAATCTACCGCCTTTGCCCGGAAGTGGTGTTCTGTTTCGACGGTGATGCTGCTGGGCGCAAAGCCGCTGAGCGGGCCCTGGAATCGGCCCTGCCCGCCATGCGGGATGGACGCCAGGCACGCTTTTTGTTTTTACCCGATGGGGAAGACCCGGATACCCTGGTGCGCAAGCAAGGTGCAGAGCACTTTGAGAGGCTAATAGCATCCTCTGCGCCACTGGAGCAGTACCTGTTCGATAGCCTGTCCAGTAATCTGGACATAAACAGTCTGGACGGGCGGGCGCGACTGAGCAAGCTGGCGACACCCCTGCTCAGTAAAATTCCCGCTGGCGTCTACAAGCAACTGATGCTGAATGAACTGGCCTCACGCACCGGCCTGGATGCGAAACAACTGCAAGGCATTGTCGATATCGAACCGCCGCCCAACCAGGATTATGGGCAGACTGCGAGTTCGGCGACAGCCCAGCCACGCCAGCGCGCCCCATTGGCGGGCCATCGCGTGCGACCTGGTAATTTTCGCAACCCGGTCGAATCGGCATTGGCCCTTTTGCTACACCGGCCAGACATGGCCAGCGAAGTCTCCGAAACTGAAGCGCTTCGAGACCTGCCTGGCGAGGCAATCAGTCTTCTGGTGGATATGCTGGAGTTACTGCAAAAGCGGCCGGAATCCACCACCGCCATGATCCTGGGCCATTGGTACAACACGCCTGGCGGTGAACTGCTGACACAACTGGCCAGCCAGGAGCGCCTCATTCCGGCGGAAGGGATTGAAAAAGAGTTTTCCGACACCATAAAGACACTGCTAAATCAGCCAATTCAAGAAAAATGGAACGCCCAAGTCGACAAACTCAAAGGTAGGAACTACGCTGATATCAGCGAACAGGAAAGGCTGGAAGCTCGCCGCACACTAGATGATATGCGGCGTCGCAATGAAGAGCGGCGGACGTAAGGTCTCAGGGAAGCTGTAGGAAGCTGCAACAAAGCAGCTGTAAAAAGAAGCTGTAAAAAATGGCGCCCTGAACGCTTGCCATGCGCCGCTATTTATGAGTGCGCTATGAGTGCGAAATTGAACAATTCGGTTATAGTGTGCGGCTGCATTTTGTACGCCCACCCGAATACCGACCCAAGCAAGCAAAAGGTGCCCGCTTAATGAATGACGTGGTTCAGCAACAATCCCGTCTGAAGGATCTTATTGCCACAGGCAAGGAACAGGGGTACCTGACCTATGCTGAGGTTAACGACCATCTGCCCGAAGATATATCTGACCCGGATCAGGTTGAAGACATTATCCAGATGATCAACGACATGGGCATACAGGTCTTTGAAGTAGCCCCTGATACCGACACCTTGTTGATTACCGAAGGCGACAGCTCTGCCGACGATATTGCCGCTGCTGAAGCCGCCGCAGCGTTGGCCGCGGTAGAAACAGAAGCCGGCCGCACCACCGACCCGGTGCGGATGTACATGCGTGAAATGGGGACAGTGGAGCTGCTGACCCGCGAAGGCGAAATTGTTATCGCCAAGCGTATCGAAGAAGGTGTTCGTGAACTGATGGCAGCGCTGGCATTCTATCCGGGAACGGTTAAGTCCATTCTCGACGATTACGCCAAAGTGACCACTGAAGAGCGCAAACTTGCCGATATTTTGATTGGCTACCTGAACCCTGCCGATCACGTGCCCTCTGCGCAGGAAGCCGCTGCCGCCGCCGAAGCTGCTGGCAAAAACAAAGACGACGACGAAGTCGATACTGGTCCCAATCCCGTCGAGGCCAAAAAACGCTTCTCTGCCATTAAGCGTGCTTTCAACAAAGCCGAAAAAACCATCACCTCCAAGGGTCGCAGCAGCCCCGCTGCCCAGAAAGATCTGGCAGCCCTGGCCGAAAAATTCAAGTTCCTGAAGCTCACCCCAAGAGTTTTTGATCCCTTGACTGACACTGCCCGCCAGGCATTGCTGGGGGTGCGCGAGCAAGAGCGTGAAATCATGGTCATTTGCGTGCGCACCTGCAAAATGCCTCGCCCAGAGTTTATTAGCAGCTTCCAGGGCAGCGAGAGCGACCTGAAGTGGGTTGGAAAGCATTCTCGCAGCAAAAAGGAATTCGCAAAAAGGCTGCTTGAAGAGAAAAGCAACATCTTGCGCGCCCAGCGTAAAATCGCCGGGATTGAAAAACAGTCCGGCCTGACCGTTGTCGAAATCAAGGAAATCAACCGGCGTATGTCCATGGGTGAAGCCATGGCTCGCCGAGCCAAAAAAGAAATGGTTGAGGCCAACCTGCGCCTGGTTATTTCCATTGCCAAGAAGTACACCAATCGTGGCCTGCAATTCCTGGACTTGATTCAGGAAGGCAATATCGGCCTTATGAAAGCAGTAGACAAGTTTGAATACCGCCGCGGTTACAAATTCTCCACCTATGCAACCTGGTGGATTCGTCAGGCAATCACCCGCTCAATTGCCGACCAGGCTCGCACCATTCGTATTCCGGTGCACATGATTGAAACGATCAATAAACTCAATCGGATCAGCCGTCAGATGCTACAGGAAATGGGCCGGGAGCCCACGCCTGAAGAATTGGGCGAGCGCATGGAAATGCCGGAAGAAAAAGTTCGCAAGGTACTCAAAATTGCCAAAGAGCCTATCTCTATGGAAACTCCCATTGGCGATGACGAAGATTCGCATCTAGGTGATTTCATTGAAGATGCAACCATCTCGTCTCCGGTCGATTCCGCCACGGGTTCTGGCCTGCATGAAGCCACCAAGGATGTTTTGGGTGGTCTGACAGCAAGAGAAGCAAAAGTACTGCGCATGCGCTTCGGCATAGACATGAACACTGACCACACCCTTGAGGAGGTGGGCAAGCAGTTCGATGTCACTCGCGAACGTATTCGTCAGATCGAAGCGAAGGCACTGCGCAAGCTGCGCCACCCCACTCGCTCAGATCACCTGCGTAGTTTTCTCGACGAGTAGGCAACAGCAAATATTCAGAAGGGGCTCACAAGGCCCTTTTTTTTGTGCCCGCCATATTTCGACGCTGAGCCTTAAAAACTCCCTGGGCAGTCAGCACGGTTCGGTCTGCAACATAGACATCGGCATTGACGAAAACCAGGTTCGCGTCTACCTCAACAACCGCAGCCTGCCCTTCAACCCAATCACCCTGTTTGGCACTGGCGATAAAATCACTGGTCAGGCGAACGGTGATGGGAGCCAGACGGGTCAACCGATACACACTCATGCCTGACAGCGCATCAGCGAAAGCGACCAGCAAGCCGCCGTGGGCAATGCCCATGCTATCTAACACAGCGCACACAATGCGCGCCACGGACGGATCAGGGTCAGGTAAATCTTACATTTGTGACAAATTGCCAAATTCTCTCTGCGCGGCCCAGCCAGCGCCCAACCAGCGCAACCTGTGGTATCAGCCCGGTTTTTAGCTATATCCATGCGTATTTCAAGGGCGAAAAGGGTGTTCGATGCGGGTTTGCTTTTCTGTCATCCATGCTAGACTTCCCGAAGTGACAGTTAATGCCTGACTACCCGCCAGGAGCCTGTCGGATTTGGGCATTCGGCTCCTGAACCAGGCGTATCAGTTCAGGCGTATCAGTAAAAATGAGGTAATTTATGACTAGTTTTACATTCAAGCAACGCTCGCTGGCGACAGCTATCGGGCTGATGCTGACAGCGCAAGTCGGCTACACCCAGCAACTCGAAGAGGTCATTGTGACCGCTCAGAAGAGAGCTGAAAGTCTGCAAGATGTACCGATCTCGGTATCCGCCGTGCAGGGCGAACAAATTCAGGAAGCCGGCATTCCTAACATGGCAGCCCTGGCCGACTATGTTCCCAACCTGCATATCGCCAACGCGCCGGTGAACACCAACATTTATATGCGCGGCGTCGGCTCGGGTAACAACCAGGGCTTTGAACAATCTGTCGGCATGTATATAGACGGCGTTTATATGGGTCGTGGCCGTCAATACCGCAATGCGTTTCTTGACCTGGAGCGAGTAGAAGTACTGCGCGGCCCGCAGGGCACCCTGTTTGGTCGCAACACCGTCGCTGGCGCCATTAACATTGTGTCTGCCTCTACCAGCCCTGGCGATGAGTTCAATGGAGAAATCGCCGTTTCTGGAGAGTCCAACGGCGGCCTCACCACCGAGGGTTTTGTCGGTGGTTCACTCAGCGACACTGTCGGCGCCCGCTTTACCTTTAAATACCGCGAGTCCGATGGTTATGTAGAAAATACCTACCTGGGTACCGACGAGCCTGAAATTGAAGAGGCTGCATACCGCATCTCTTTAGTCTGGGAGCCCAACGACAGTCTGATAGCGAAAGTCAAATACAGCCATTCAGACGAAGAGCGCGTTGGCGCTCAGTCCGCAACCTGGCTATACCTCGACTCGGCAGGGCGGGACAGTCTGTTCCCCAACCGTTCAGCATTTGCCAGCACAGCCTATTCCCTGGTTGATGTCAATTTCCCGGCGCTGGCGACTTCCGCAGGTCAGGATTTCGAAACCTTTAAAGACAACGGCTTTGGCAGTGATTCAACCGTCGGTCTTGGCCGCTATCCCGATGGCGATGATGGCGAGATAGACAACTTTGTATTAAACCTCGACTATCTGGCGGGTGATTACACCCTGACTGCGGTGACTGGCTGGTCTGAATACGAGGTGCAATCAGGTGCCGATGTAGACTGGCTGCCACTGCGGTTCATCTCCCGTGATGACGACCAGGCCTACGAGCAATTCAGCCAGGAAATTCGCATTGCCTCACCCGGCGGTGAATTCTTTGACTTCGTAGCCGGTGCCTATTACGACAAGAGTGAGTTGTCGGTAGATCGTCTGGTTGCTGTCGACGCCTCATTTGGCGACTTGTTCGGCAACCTGCCCGGCAATGCCGTTAACCCTGCTTTACCCGGCGTGCCGCTGCGCGATATAGGCGTGACCAGTTTGCTGCCACTGATTTCAGACCCCCTGCTTTCTTATAGGGCGAATCAACTGGGGCGCAACCACCGCTACGATCTGGACTCGGAATCCTGGGCCATATTTGCCCAGGGCACCTTCAATGTAACCGATGCTTTCCGGGTTACTCTGGGTGTGCGCTACACCAAGGAAGAAAAGGACGTTAGAAGCACCCAGTTTCTGGTGGACGACCTCACTGGCTACGATACCCCAAGCGACAACTTCCAGTTGGCAAGCATTCAGGCGGGCTTCTTTAATACCTATGCTTACGATTATTCGGACGACCGCAGCACCGATGACCTGATCCCGTCGATCAACCTGCAATGGGATGTGGGCGAGGACAGCATGTTGTATGCCAGCTTCTCCCAGGGCTTTAAGTCTGGCGGCTTTACCGCGGCTGACGACGGCGAGCCCGGCGGCCTGGATTTGGGCGAATTCCCCTGTACACCAGAGGCGGACGGCTCCTTCATCGCCAGCGATTGCTACGACACAACCCTGCCGAATAAGGACTTCGAGTTTGACGACGAGACCGTGGATGCCTATGAGATCGGCGGCAAACACACCTTGTTTGACAACTCTGTAACACTGAACTGGGCCGCGTTCTACACTGAATACGACAATCTACAGACTGCAATTTTCAAAGGCATTGGCTTCACCGTAACCAACGCGGGCGCCTCTGAAATTCGCGGAGTGGAGCTTGACGCTCGCTGGGCCGCCACCAACAACCTGCAACTGGGCCTGAACGTTGCCTACCTCGATGCCGAGTATTCGGACTTCGCCGACGCACCCTGTACGGCGATTCAGTTGGATGCGAACTCTCAGTGTGGCGTAGCGGGCAATGCCGGTGGTGATTTCAACGACCTTTCCGGTGAGCCTACCCTGTACGCTTCTGACTGGAGCGCCTCCCTCCTGTTTGACTACAGCTACCCGATGCAGAGCATGGATCTGTTCGTCAGCGGCGAGGTCAACTACCGCGACGAGTATAGCTCAGCCGGTGACAGCGACCCTATTGACATGATTCCAGACTACACCAAGGTCAATCTGCGGGTCGGTCTGCGCGCTGAGTCCTGGGAAGTCATGGCTTATGGCCGCAACATCTTTGATGAGGCTGCATTAACCCAGAGCTTTGACACACCGGTACTGGCTGGCTCACATTCCAATTTAATGGACGAAGGTGAAGTGTTCGGGGTGCGCGCCAAGTACATGTTCTAGGCGCCAACTCGCACGGTCTTCAAGGGCGCCTGCGGGCGCCCTTTTTTATTGCCTGCAACCCGCCTGCCCGATGCCAGGCTGGGCAGCCGGGATAGCTACAAAAATCCGCTTCTCAGTGGCAGGGGCATTCACTATAATGCGCGGCTTCTCCATGCCGGGGAAGGCTCTTGCGGGGCCCATAGCTCAGTTGGTTAGAGCATCCGACTCATAATTTGAGACCTTTGCACGGAAGATGATTTCGCTTTCAGGCAAGGCAAAAACGCACGGAATGAGGGAGTTTATGGGTATAAATGACCGATTGAGTACGATTTTACCAACAGTAGGCGCTTTTAGGCGACGCAGCATGCCGGTGAAATGGCTTTCGTGCAAAGGTCTCAATTTACAGCTATGGGAAGTACAGAAGGAAAAGTAGGTATAAGATACAGTTTTTGGGCCCTTAGCTCAGTTGGTTAGAGCATCCGACTCATAATCGGCAGGTCCCGTGTTCAAGTCACGGAGGGCCCACCATTTTTTATAAATCAGCAGTATCGACAAGCGCAATGCACCGCTTTTATCCAGACCGGCCCGTTAATTTATCAGCGCTGTTTGGTCGATTCATACTTTCGATATTTGACGGTGATTCCAGCGGCCGGTCCAGGGTGCCGACATCGAGAACCGGCGAGGCGTCGATATGCTCTGCATCCATCATGTACGCCACCCGCTGCAATGAGGCGATAATCATGGTTTGCTCCCATTCCTGCAAGTCATTGAACTGTCGGGCGAACTGCTCTTGCAAGGGCGTAGGCGCATCCCGAAGTATTTCGATACCGCGCTGCGTGAGATGAACGTGAACCTTGCGCTTGTCTACTGTGGAGCGCTCGCGCTCTACGTACCCCTTATTTTCCAGCCGATCCAGTATCGAGGTAACCGTGGCCTGGCTCAGATTGACCTCATTGGCTAGCTGCCGCCACAGCCAAACAGCATATTGAGGCCTGTTGACAATGCCATGAGTCCTGGGAGACAGAGCTGTGGTAGCGAGCCCATTCTCAGACGCTAAAGCGCTAAATGTAGCCATGTCGAGCCCCGCGCAAAAGGCACTCCCATCACCTGAGAGCACTACACAACGCAGGTCAGTTATACCATTGAGGTAATCACCTGCCTCAATGATGGCTTCGAACATGTCATCGTCCAGCGCATTCATCTTGGCCTCTCTCGAAAGCCGCACATCAGCTACCCCGGCATCCATGGCTATCCGCACGCGGTCTCGAAAGTCCAGGAAATCTCTCATCGCTTACTCACCTTCACTTCATTCTCAAGATAACTCGCGTATTCGACAATGGATGCGTGGGAGTGAGCCTCGATCAAGAGTAGTGCAAGAAACTGGAATGCAAATGGATAGGCGATACCAGCCCAGAACTTACTTGCAAACAGAGCTGCTACGAGCGCCACCAATACGACAAACGCAAAGCACAGCTGGTAAATCCGATAATCTGCTACCACTTTTGCCATACGGCCCATCTCGTCATGTAAAGCAGACTGCGGAGCGTCCTGGTATACACTACTGATCTGCAAATAACTGGAATCACAAAAACGGAGATAGGCAATGCCACCGAGCAGAATCATGAGTCCACTTATCAGGGCACCCACCCTCACACCCTGCCATAGTGGCCCGTTCAATGCCGACTGCAACGCAAGGAAAGAAAATGTTCCAAGTAAACCAAGGCCGCAGGCAATAAACCCCCAAGCAACGTCTTTCTGCGCTGATGTATAGGATGAAAAAAAATCAATCAGCGTCATTTTGCTTCTCCATTGTTAGCCTCAAAACGAAACCCTATGCCGTCGCTTGTCACAAAGCCCGCGCTGGGCTCAGCGAAGTGACTGCCAATGACCAGGCGCCGCAAGGATTCGCATCCAGTAAGTAAACTTGCTCTCGAAACCGCCGACTCGTCTGGATTCACATCTGCAATGGTTCGCAATTCGGGGCGTGCGATCTGGACTGGATGATGTATAGCATCACCTGTTATTACCGCAGATTCGGATTGAGAGTCGAGGACAACACTCACATGACCAGGGGTATGCCCTGGCGTTGGGACCAGCCGCACCCCTGGACATACGACATGATCGGTGGCGACTAGATCTACAAGCCCTGCCTTGAAAACGGGCACCACCGAGTCCTGGTGTGTTGTGCAAGACATTTCAGCGAAAGCAGCCTCCATCAGCTCCATCTCGCTCGCTGAATCTGAGACCTGGGGCGAAGGCTTGCTGAGCTCAGAGGCCCAATAATCCATCTCTACCTTTGCAAATAAATAAGATGCATTGGGAAATGTCGGCTTCCACTCCCCCTCATCGAGGTAGGTATTCCAGCCAACGTGATCAAAATGGAGGTGTGTACACAGTACAAAGTCGATGCCATCCGGGCTATAGCCCGCTCGCTCGAAGGACCGGAGGAACTGGCGTTGCTGCATATGCCAGTGTTCCGACAATATGCGTTCCTTATCATTGCCGACGCAGGTGTCAACAACCAGCGTGGCGTCGGGTGTCTCTACGACAAAGGCCTGAATCAGTCCTAGCATGACTCCGTTGGCGTCGACATAGCTAGGGCGAAGCCAATCGATCGAATTCACCATATCGGGTGTCGCCTCAGGAATAAGCATTTCAATGTCCAACAGATCCTGCTCGACGATTGATGTGACCTTGATATCACCGACGAACCATTGCATATCAACCAACCTCAGATTCTGTGAAGCACGTTCTTACAGCGCTTCGGTTGTCAAAAAATGATGAGTACCAGCCACACGATTACCGGTACAAAAATGATCATCGTGAGGGCATATAAAAGCATCTGCCTAAAAATTGCATCGTGGTTCATGCCCGTACATGACGCCAAAAACATCGCACCCCATGGTGAAATCGGTGAGATATCGGTAACTGCCGCAGAGATTGCGACCAGCGCAAGAAATGCAGTGACTTCAAGTTCCCCAGAAGCCAGAAAAGGCGTCGACAATGGCAGCAACATACTCAATGTCCCGAAAGTGGATGCCACGGCCGTCAGGGCGGCTGCCAGCCAGGCAATCACCAGTGCGACCCATTCCACGGACGCCAGATCAGTGAGGGCGGCCGCCGCATTGCCTATTGCTCCGGAGTACTGGAGAACGTGGACATACAGTGTGACGCCGCAAATGATCAGCAGGATGGGCCAGGCAACACCTGCAATGGCCTTGTCACTCTCATCTCGCCCAGATGCCAGTAGCAGAACCAGCGCAATCGCCAGGGCCAGAAAACCAATGTTGACATCGGTGAACAGCGAACCCAATAGGAGCCCGGCAAACCCCACCAGGGTAGCGACCTGAATCCCGCTGATAGGTGGCGTCCCCTCAGCCTCATCGATACCGCCTCCTACCGGCAGGCCTCCGGATTCCGCTTTCAACAAACGCAAACCGCCGAACACAACAAACACGATGACCGCCAACAACAAGTGAAACCACACCACAATCAGGTAGAGGTCCAGATTCGGCATCGCAATATCCGCACGCTCCATCAGCGATGCAAAAAGAATCCCGTAGGGCGCGATCGGGGAGAAGAATCCGGCCTGGTTGCCATGAATGACCATGGCGCCAACCATCAGTGGCGAAATGTGATAGCGACGAGCGAAGCCCGCTCCCACAACAAACAGCAGGGGTGCCGCACCGGGCCCCATGGAACTGCTCAGGAGAGCGGCAAAAAACAGAAGCCAGGGCAAGACCGCAACTCGCCCACCTACGAGCTTTACCAATTGTTGCACCAGCCATTCGACACTACCGTTCCTGCTGGCAATAGAAAGCAATAGCAGTATGCCGAACAACATGATAAACATATCTCCCGGAAAGCCAGCGGCGATGTCTCGCACGGACATACTGGCAATCGTCGTACCAAGCAGTCCCGCGAAGAGCATAGCGATAACACCGGCGTTGATACCTGTGACGATCGCCATCACCAGTATGGTTGCCAACCCTGCAAGGAGTACTACTATCATGTCTGTCAGCCAGTGCTCAGCAGGTAGCTGACCAGGATAAATGTGACTGACTCTGCCACGATGGCTTTAACACCCTTGGCCGAGTACCCATCAACGACCAAACTCCACACTCGGCCCAAAACCATGCAACACATAAGGAGCAACAAAGATGGACCCCACTGGGCACCCTGCAGCAAAAATAGTACAAGCAGCACGCCGATAGTCAGAATCACTCCACCAATATCACCTTTGACGAAGTTTCGGCCCGTTGCCGCCATTGTTGCTAATCCAAATTCATGCAGCGCATCGTCGGTGCTAAACATCCAACGCCACCAAAGATGTAGCATCAATAATGCGATCATTGCTAGCAGCACCATCGCTAACAGTTCCATAGAACCTCCTGACCCCCTCGAGCGTTCAACCGGCCTCCCGATTGCTCACGCATGCCATCACCCGACACATTTGACATCACTCAATCATATCAGATACTTGCTATATGTCCAGCATGTTGTAAAATTGCTTTACAACCGGACGCTGTGTGTTTTCCAGTAAGAATTAGACCGCAATACACCAACATGAGAAAATTACAGCTTCGCACGGAGCAATGAGATATGAGCAAACCGCAGAAGCGCCGCACCCAGACTGAACGCACTGAGGCCTCGGACAAGGCCATGTTCAAGGCAGCCATAAAATTGATAGCTCAGGAAGGACCCAATAAAATGACCTTCGCCAAACTGGGCGAAGAAGCTGGTGTAAGTCGAGGGCTTCCCGGTTACCGATTCGGCTCCAAGAGCGATTTGCTCCAGGCCGTCACCGAGCGCATTCTCGAGCTGTGGGAAGAACGGGTCGTACGCCCAGCTCATGCTGACGAAGGCGGAGTAGAAAATCTGGAACGCCTGGCCAGACTCTATGTGGATGCAGTAGTCGCAGGCTCCGATCTCATGGTCGCCCAATTCCGGCTGATGAACGAGAGTTACGCCTCCTACGGCGAGCTAAAACCCGCCTTCGAGAATTATGATCAGCAAGTAAGGCAATGGGTTGTCGACAGCCTTGAGCCGGCGCAAAAAACCGGCGGGGTGAAACAATCTGTCGATCTTGAATCTTTCGCGGTGCTGTTTATCGGCATGCTGAGAGGCACCGCCATGCAGTACTTTATAAACAAGAACGCGTTTGATATCGATGCCGCATACAGCAGGATCAAAGAAACCTGTGATATGCACTTGATTCCTTAGTCTTGCACTACTGAATCACCATTCTCAGGTTTAGAGGATCCTGTTTTTCGAGCCTGGTTAGCACATCAAGAATAGATGTGGCTGTTGCAGCCCCCAGTACATAATCTACGTTGCTTAAAAACTTGGCTTCGACAAGGGGAGCAATCTCCTTCAAGGTAGAAGGTCCATGGTCAATATCTGTGTCGAGGCGAATAGCCTCACCACCTCCCAGGGTGAGCCTGACCTGTGTTTCCCTGACATTGATCTCTGGATTGGCTTCGACGGCAGTTTTCCGGCGAAGAGCGACCACCTCAGGATCAACCAGGGCCTCGTGGGAGAAAGACTGCTCTGAACTGGTATCCCAACCCGCAAGCGTCAAGGCGGCTATCTGAGGAAAACAGAACTTGCCATCAAGCGGGTGCGCCGGCTCGATGATGCTAGCTGTGGCGAGGGCCAAGGGTGATACCTGCAACGACACGGACTCGATTTCTGAGTTGGGCAATTTTCTTGCCTTTAGAAACTGTCCAAGCCCAAAAATCATGGGGTGGGTGGCCAGACACGCTGCGTGCAGCTTGAATACATTCTCCAGTATCAACCACTCGTCAGCCCCGGGTAAAATACACTCCTTGGGCTCGAATCCGCCATACAGATCCAGAAAGCCCTTACTCTCCTCCAACGATGACACCGGGGCGGTAAATCCTCTCGACACAAGGGATGCGGCCAGCAGTCCATTTGCTGCCGCTGCACCGGCATTGAAAGGCTTGGCCATGGTACCAAAAGTGCATTTCACTCCAGCAGCCTGTGTCGTTGCCAGGCCCAACACCTGCCGTATTTGTTCTGCATTCAACTGCAACAAACGGGCAGCAGCCACCGCAGCGCCAAAAATGGCAACCGTGCCCGTGGTATGGAACCCTTTCTCGTAGTGCGCCATATCCAGGCAGTTACCCACCCTGATGGCCACCTCATAACCCGCTACCACGGCGGTGATGATTTCCTCTCCGGATATCGGCCGGGTGGCCGCCAGGGCCATGACAGCGCCAATTACCGGGGATCCGGCGTGCATGCCCCGGTGGGGATGAGTGTCGTCATAGTCAATGGCGTGCCCGGCCACAGCATAAAGCCTTGCAAGCGAGGTTGGGCTTGCAATCCTATCCGCAGTGGAAATTAACTGCTCCGGTGTCAATATCTCCGAAACCAGTTCCTCACTGAGGATTTTCGACACGTATTCAACCGAGCCCCTCAGAGCGCAGCCAACAAAATCGATAACAGCGCACTTCGCCATTTGAATGACATCACCCGGCAAGCGCTCGTAGGTGATGGAGTCGGCGTATTCAGCGAGCTGTCGGGTTAATTCAGTTCCCGAAGTAGCCATATCTATGATTCCACCGCATCCGCCAGGACCATGTCCGCGCCCTTCTCCCCGATCATAATAGCCGGCGCATTGGTGTTACCAGAGGTAATCACGGGCATAATTGACGCATCGATTACTCGTAGCCCGTCCACTCCCCTTACTCGCAATTGCGGGTCTACCACCGACTGGTCATCCGCGCCCATTCGACAGGTGCCCGCCGGGTGATAAACGGTTCCCGCACTTGCACGCAGGTAACGCTCCAGATCCCTGGTGTCTGTTACTTTGGGTCCGGGCTCATACTCGGAAGCGATGATGCTCGACATCTCAGGCCTACCCATGATATCCCGAATATGGTTCAGTCCCGAGAGTAGTGCCTTCACATCCCGATCATCGCTGAGATAGCGGATATCGATTTCTCCTCGCTCCCTGTAATCCGCCGATGAGATCATATACTCGCCACGACTGAAGGGCCGCGTCTGTATGGCAGAGGCCGTAATCGCCGGCACATCGTCAATCACCACTTCACCACTCTCTACAACGTGGAATGACAGTGGGCGCATCGCAAGTTGCAGATCTGCCCGATCAAGATCGGCAGACGAACGGAAGAAGCCAACAATCTGAGAAGAGGTTGTATTCATTGCCCCGCGCCCAGTCACGAACCACTTGATAGCCTCGATCCCCATGCGCGGCGTGCTCCGTAGCAGGCTGTTGCGACTCCCGGCATTTAATTTGGTCTGGAACTTGAGATGGGCAAACAGATGATCTTGCAGGTTACGACCCACTTGTGGCAGATCAGCCACCACATTGATTCCCAGAGAAGCAAGGTGCTCGCCAGCACCGATTCCAGAGTGCTGAAGTATGTAAGGAGAACCCAGCGCCCCTGCCGACAGGATAACTTCCCTGCGCGCCTTGATCCGCGATACCTCGCCTCGAGCTGAGACCAGCTCTACCCCTGTCGCCCGCTGATCCTCTACTACAACTTTCCGAACCTCCGCTCCGGTAATGACATCCAGATTAAAGCGGGATTTGATCGGATGCAGAAACGCCTTTGCCGTCGACTGCCTACGGCCTTTGTGAATCGTACCCAGGAGATATCCCACGCCCTCCTGGTCGCCACTGTTTACATCGGCATTGAATGGCATTCCCGCACTCTTCGCCGCTTCCATGAAGCTCTTGGAACTCTCGTGCAGGTCCTCAATCCAGCTCAACCGCAACTCGCCTGAGCGGCCATGAAACTCGTCGCCTCCTCCCTGCTCAAGACATTCGGACTTCTTGAAATAGGGCAGCACTTCGTCCCACGACCAGCCATCACAGCCCATGTTGGCCCAGTCGTCATAGTCCTCCTTCTGCCCGCGTACGTACATCATACCGTTGACTGAACTACTGCCACCGAGCGTCTTCCCTTGTAGCAACGCCAGCGAGCGCCCACCAAAACTATCCGCAACCCGAGTAGGGTTTCGCCATACATAGGATGGATTCTTCAATACAAATCCCGCTGCGGCCGGGATCCGAATCCACGGATTCGAGTCTTTTCCGCCAGCCTCGAGCAGCAAAACCCGAAAAGTGCCGGACGCACTCAGCCGATTCGCTAACACGCACCCGGCCGACCCCGCACCGATTACTACAAAGTCATACTCTTGATTCCTCATAGAACAACTCGCATGGACATGTTGACAATAGAGGGACAATATATCACTCTTGCTTGCCATACAACAAGTTATAAGGATCATATGTTTCCGGACAGTTCAACCCTGGCAAAGCTCTGTAATGAGGACGGCGAATTTAAATTGGCCTCGCGATTCTGGGCCGGTGGGTTCATCCTCATATCCGATGAGCAGACAGTCTCTGTCTCAGTTGAGCATGGCGTTGTCAGCCCCTCCGACCCAGTGGGTAGTGCAATAATCAGTCTGAAAGCCGCTGATGGCTTTTGGGAACAGCTGTTGGCGCCAATTCCAGCGCGCTTCTGCAATGATATCGCCTTGATGGAACCACTCGGCCTGGAGGTTCAATCAGATGATACACTTTACGCGCAGTACTACCCCGCACTTATGCGACTGATCGAGCTCATTCGAGGCGCAGATTCGTCACCGGCGAAGTCAGTCGAAGAAACAGCCGAACCGGGACAACACGATAGCCCCGTCGGAAGATATATCCACCTGGATATCCTGGGTACGGTTTATCGGGTGTACTACGAATGCGCTGGACGGGGGATTCCACTGTTACTGCAACATACGGCAGGTTGTCACAGCGCTCAATGGCGCCACCTGATGGAGTGCCAGGACATTACCGACCATTTCCAACTGATCGCCTACGACCTGCCGTTTCACGGTAAGTCTATCCCCCCGGTAAGCAAGAAGTGGTGGGCGGAGGAATATCGGCTGACGGGTGATTTTGTCCGGAGGGCACCCCTTGCGCTTGCACAAGCGCTTGAGCTGCAGCGCCCCGCCTTCATGGGCGCCTCCGTTGGGGGAGTATTGGCCCTTGATCTCGCGCGATACCATCCGGATGAATTCAGTGCTTTCGTCTCGCTCGAAGGGGTGTTGAAAGTAGATGACGACTTTGGGCGGTCTATTGAATACCTGTGGCATCCCCAGGTCAGCAATGAGTATAAGGCGCGGGCAATGAATGCCCTGATGAGCCCTACGGCGCCCGAGGCATATCGAAAGGAAACAAGCCAGATCTACGCCTCCGGCTGGCCGCCACTTTTCCTGGGAGATTTGAATTACTACCGCAATGACTTCGACCTAAGAGCCGAGGCAAAATATATCGATACCTCGAAAACACCGGTCTATATCCTTTCGGGTGAATATGACGCCAGCGGTCGTGCGGAACTGGGCAAGGAAGCGCATGAGACAATTGCCGGATCAAAATTCACCTACATGGAGGGCCTGGGTCACTTTCCCATGTCGGAAGACCCTGGGAAATTCCTGGAATACCTGCTGCCCGTTCTCAGTGAAATCCGGAAGAACCGCCGGGTGACATAGACTAAGATAGGTCCGCGTTTGCCGCGGCCATCAATTCTTCATAAGCATCCTGCAAAGCCTGCTGATAATTTTCCGGGTCGGGCATTTGCTCCCGACAGCATATAAACGAAATGGATACTTCACCGGCATAGCTGGTGACAATGTTAAAAAGGCCTGCGCCATCCCGACCCCATAGGATCTGATGCACTTTGCTCCCGTCATATAGAGATGAAACGGTGGGCCGGGCACGTTGGTAATCGTGATGTTGGAAGGAAAAATACCAGGCCTTCCCAGTCGGGTCGCCCGCGCAGATGCTCGCGTGGCTATAGACTGCAGGGCAGATGGCATAGTCTTGCTAATCTCTACCAACAGATCAGCGCCGACCGCCTCACGAAACTCCTTCGTCCCGCTTGTTGTGCGTTGCACTGCCCGCAATACTTTCAGCGGGTCTTGGAGGTTCGTGTGAATCTCAATGTCAGCTACCTCTATATTGTTTCCTGCCTCGGTTGCCGCCTCTTCGGCCGATCTCAAGCTTACAGGCATTGCAGCTTTGAGCGAACGAGAAGGTAGCTCACCTTTTTCGGATAGGTAACGTCGCACTGCCACCGATATGATGGAGCAGGCCACGTCATCCACCGAGCCCAGGCCCTCGATGACATAGGCTTCCCAGAGGGGACGTGCCCTGTCGAGCGGGCGAGAGTGCAACCTTGCCACCTGAATACACAACTGTCGCCAGTCGCCGAGCTTCGGAAGCGCTATATGCCGAACGTGGAACTCGAGGTCAAAGTCCGGATCTTCCACCCAGTAGGGAAAGTCGAGATTAAGTGGCAGCTCCATCAGCTTCCGCGTGAAGAGAGGGCTGCGTTCGAGGCGCGTCTGGAACGTATGGAGGATGTCCTTGAACCTGACCTTGCCGCCAGTCGCTGTCGTCGGATCGTAGATCGACAACACGCCTATATGCTGGTAGCAGTTCCCGAATTCCATATTCAGGAACTGGCCATCCAATGGAGAAAGTTGCTGCATCGATCGGTCTCCTGAATAGCTACATCATTCTGCTATTCCAGTAATCCTCGGTACTCGTCCGAAAACACATGACGCCCGATAATAAGCTTCATAATCTCCGAGCTTCCGGCCAAAATTCGGTTCACCCTGGTATCCTTGAAAAGACGACAAACACGGTATTCATTCATATAACCTGCACCGCCGTGCAGTTGGACTCCCAGGTCCATCATTCGGCCCTCTAGTTCTGTCGCCAATAGTTTTGCCTTGGCCGCCCTGGGGTCGTCCAACTGCTCACGGTTATGCAGATCCACACAATAATCCACATAGGTCTGAACACAATCGATCTCGGCGGCCAGTTCAGCCATCTTGAACTGCGTATTCTGAAATCCCGAAAGAGCTTCTCCGAACACATTTCTCTCGGTCACGAAACGGCGCGTCTCGTCAAAGGCTACTTGCGTTGAGGCGATACTTCCTACGGCAGCCATCAGGCGCTCTTCACAAAGGCGCTCCATCAGGTAATAGAAACCCTTTCCGGGCACACCCAGGACATTCTCCTTCGGTATCCTGACGTTGCTGAAGAATAGCTCCGCGGTGTCCTGGGCATCCATGCCCATCTTGTCCAGTTTTCTCCCGCGCTCGAATCCCCCCATGCCGCGTTCAACCAGCATCAGGGACATATGGTGTGGATTGTTCCCGGATCAGTTTTTGCTGCTACGACCACTAGGTCCGCATTTATACCGTTGGAAATGTAGATTTTCGATCCATTCAGCAGGTAATGATCTCCTTGGTCTATCGCGACGGTGCGCATGCCAGCCAGGTCGCTACCGGCGTCTGGTTCAGTCATCGCAACAGCAAGGATCGTATCTCCGGACACAGCAGCCAGGCAGGTATTTCAGTTTCTGCTCCTCTGAGCCATATTCACCCAGATAGGGGCCTACCATTCGGCTGTGTAAGCTGGCAAAAAACTCTGTGCAGTCCGCGCGGGCCAACTCTTCAATTATGATCTGCTCGTAGCGGAAGTCCGGGTCACCTAGCCCGCCATATTGTTCATCGGGCCATATCATCAGGAACCCCTGATCGCCGACTTTGCGAAAAATTTCCCTGTCGACGATTTTTGCTTCACGAAACCGCGCCATTTGCGGGGCGACTTCCGCCACAAGGAACTTGCGATAGGCGTCGCGAAACAGAGTCTGTTCTTCAGTAAATAGTCTCACTTGGTACCTCTCAAAAAAAGGCCAACATCGAGGATGTCAGCCAAAAAGTCCTGGATGGACGAGTTTGTCAGCAGGGCGATTCACAGTTCGCCCCTGCTGCAACCTTGAATTCCTGCCCTTAGTCACCAAAGCGGTAGCGAACCGTACCCCAGTAAGTCCTGGGTGCTCCCGGATTGACCAAAATCGGATCATTGAAGTGTAAGGGTTGGGTAAATGCGTTGGTGTAGTAATCTTCATCGAGGCAGTTTTTACAAGATATGGAAATATCGAGCTTTTCACCCAATGTGAGCAGACCCAGTGTGGCTCCAACCACGGTGTACTCTTCCTCAATATTCACGTCGTTAGACAACAGGTGATCGCCGGTGTACGCGACACTGAAATTGCCGTAGCCGATAAGGTCTTCACCAAACGAACGCTCGTAATCAAATGCAAGATAGGCAGCCCATTCCGGCGCCAATTCAAGGTCGCGACCGACAATGTTGGGTTGGAATTCATTGGGTTCATCCCCGAATTTGGCCCGTTCCAACCAGGTCACGGAGAAAATGCTGGACAGGTTATCGGTAATGAGGAACGTGTTTTCCAACTCAATACCCGCTGTCTCCGCGGTGTCAGCGTTGTAGGTCAAGAATGCTGTACCTGTAAAGGTGTTGGCCTGAATATCCTCGAACTTGGAATAGAACATTGCAGCATTGAGGCGGCCACGGGACTCCATGTACTCCGTCTTGATACCAATTTCGTACGAATCGACAGATTCGGGATCATAGGTGGCGTCAGTCTCTGGACCAAGAATCACTTCTTCAGGTGTTGTGGGTGGATTGCCTGCGGCTGCGTTCAGCAGATTATCGATGGATACGAGATTTCCCCCGGCATCAGAGTTAAGGCTGATACCGCCTGCCTTGAAGCCCTTTGAATAGCTGGCGTAGATCTGGGTATCATCGTTCGGGAAATACTGAGCACCCAATGTATAGGTGGTTTCATCGTCGTCAGTCTCAAAGCTGCTGTCAGGGCCAGGATAAGAGGCTCCGAGAGCCATGAAACCAACCTGATTTGCAGCCATATGTTGAAACATTTCCAGGTTGTCACTGGCCAGAAGGTTGGTACGATCCAGTTCCTTGGTTTCCTCTGAATAGCGAATTCCTGCGATCAGGTTCAGCTTGTCGGTCATTGCTACAGTGGTATGGGCAAATAACGCATACACCTCGTCGTTGTGATCAAAGTCCGCATTATTGAACAAGGTGCCCGCCCGCGCGAGTTGGTCAGGCGGCAGCAGATCAAGCCCTGTACCGTCAAACGCCAGCGCCCAGTTCTCTCCAAGGAATTCACCATTGCCCTGTTCAATGACGTGGTGCAGGTCCTCATTGGAGTAAAATGCTCCCAGAACATAGTCGACACTGGTATCACCCAGATCCCAGACTCCCGTCAGGTTGAACTCCTGAGTAAATGATTCGAACTCATACAACTGGCGATAATCAGCGCCGAAATCCGTGGGACCGAAATCCCAGTCGCCATTGGCCTGGTCGTTCTCGTACTCCCGATAGGAGGTCAAGGAACGCAGCGCCATACTATCAGTCAGATCAAAATTCAAGTCCAGACTGATACCCCAATCCTCGGACTCATCGGTGGCATCCGTGTTGTTGACAATCTTGCGGCGGTTAGCGTCACCGGTTTCATTGTAATAGGGAGCGCCGCTGGTCCAGGTAGAGTACAACTGGTCCAGTGGATTCTGGAAATCGCCCTCGGGATCCAGGCGTCCAGAGAGGGCGTAGCAGCAAATCTCATCACCTTCGGTGTAATCTGCAATGATACGAGCGGTCCACGACTCACGCTCGTACAAGCCCTGGAGCTTATACGCCTGGGTGTCGACATTCTGAGTATTCTCACCCGTGAACGGGTTGTCGAAGTATCCGTCCCTCTTATCGGTCAATGCAGCAAAACGCAGGGCGAAGTTGTCCGTGACGGGAGTATTGATATACCCGCTGAACTTCTGCGAATCATAGTTACCCAGGTTGCCTTCCAGACCGGCTTCAAACTCAAACGTAGGCGCATTGGACGTTAGCACGAGGGCTCCAGCGCTTGTATTTTTGCCGAACAATGTACCCTGTGGGCCACGCAGAATTTCCAGCATGCCAATGTCATTAAAAGAGGAGAGCACCATACCTGAACGCGACCGATAGACGCCATCAACATAAAGGCCTACCGCTCCTTCAAAAGCAGGGTTCGTCCCTGTTGTGCCGACACCACGAATCCGGGCCGGGCTGTTGGAGACCTTGTTCTGCTGGATATTGATAACAAAGCTGGGGTTGGCGATACTAAGATCAGCAACATCAGAAATACGGGCCTGCTGTAACGCCTCACCCGAGTAAGCTGTCACAGCGATGGGGACATCCTGCATGCTTTGTTCTCGCTTCTGAGCGGTAACCACTACCTCTTCAAGCATTTGAGCCAGCGCCACTGGTGCCGCTACAGCCATCCCGGTTGCAGCCAGGATACCAATTATGATCGGAGATTTGCGAACTTGCAGAAACGATTTCTTTTTCATGGAAAGCCTCTTTATTAAGTTATTAACCAAGTCTGAATGAACATGCTTGTTGTATAGCAAGTATTGTCTCCAAGAGTACGCTGTTATACAATGACCGCTCTGCACAGTATTTTTGTCATTAAATGATAAACGCCTGATCGAGGTTGCCGCAGATCAATCTCTCCAAGGAGGTATGACATGCCTGGAAATGCACTTTCCTCTGTGTTTATTCCGAAATTTATGGCTGGCCTTGAACCAATGGGCTATAAGCCCGACGTGGTCCTTAGGGAATGCGGTCTGAACCCGGAACTGCTAACAAATCCAGGTTTAACCATCAACTTCTGGGAGTTTTCCCGACTCAGCAAGCGAATCATCCGGGTGCTGAAAGATGAGACCCACGGGCTGATCAAGGTGCCACAGAGCATCGGCACCAGCGAATTGATCGCTTTAGCGCTGACCCGTAAGGACAAGCTCGAAGAAGCAGTAGAATCACTCGCCCTCTTCTCCAATCGACGCCAGAGCGGCCTGATGCACTCTGTACACAAGACGCTGACGAATTGCCTCTATCGCGTGGATATTGGACAAGGCTGCGGGATACTTAACGAGTTCGCGGTGGAAGCGACACTGCTCTATCGTCATCGCCTGTTGTGCTGGTTGTGCGGCGTTCGCGTCCCGGTAACGCAATTGCACCTGCCCTACTCCGCTCCCGAATGGCAAGCGGAATACCAGTATATGTATTCGGGCGCAGCAGTCTTCTTCAACGCGCCTTATGCGGGATTCACATTTGATAAGGCTTACCTGGCCAATCCTGTGGTCCAGGACGAAGCGGGGGTCAATGAACAACTGGCGCCGGCTTTCGGTGCCTTGCCCCAGGTGGAGATCCGCCTGGGGCCTCTCGCTATTCAAGCCAGGGAGAGACTTCTGGAGCAGCTGACGAACACCGGTGAGATGCCAGACCTCGATTCTACCGCCGGGATGCTGGGTTTCGAATCTCATACGCTGCGACGAAGGCTTAAGAATGAAGGCATTTCCTACAAGGAATTACGCGCCATTGCACGCCAGGATCTGGCCGTGAAGCTGCTTGGTCGGCACGACATGTCTATCGAAGACGTCGCATCAAGCCTTGGCTATTCTGAACTGAGTTCCTTCTCCCGAGCATTCAAACTATGGACGGGCATGACGCCGATGAAATACCGCCAGGGCACTTGAACGCCAACCCCAATATTGCCTAGAGCTCGATGATCACATTCTTCAGGTGAGTATATTGCGTCATTGCCACCATCCCTTTCTCACGCCCGATGCCGCTCTTCTTGTAGCCGCCCATCGGATTTTCCACACCGTCGTCAAAATAGTGGTTAACGTAAATTTGCCCCGCCTGGAGCTGTGATGTTACCCGGTGTACACGGCTTACATCGCGCGTCCATACCCCGGCCGCCAGGCCGTACTCGGTATCATTGGCGATGGCGATAGCCTCCTCCTCAGTATCAAAGGGTATGAGCACACCCACGGGGCCGAAAACCTCTTCCCTTGCAATACGCATTGACATATCCACGTCGCCGTACAGGGTCGGTTTTACATAATAGCCACGGTCCTTGCCTTCAGCTGTAGCGCCACCAGCCAGCAGTTTGGCGCCATCCGCGGCAGCCACATCAAAGTAACCCAGGACCTTCTCATATTGCATCTTGTTGGCAATAGGGCCCAGCGCCGGCTGGGGCAAATCGTTGCCGAGCGGGATACCTGAGATTGCGCCGGCAATCATCTGTCCTACCTGCTCATAGATCGATCTTTGCACCAGAATTCGAGTACCAGCCAGGCATACCTGCCCACTGTTGCCCACAAATGCCCGTATCACGCCGGGGACGGCTTTGGCTAGATCCGCGTCTTCGAAAATGATGTCCGGAGATTTTCCCCCCAACTCCAGCGTAACTGGCATGATTTTTTCTGCCGCTGCCGCACCGATGGCCTGACCTGTTCCCACCGACCCGGTAAATGCGATTTTTCCTACAGCGTCGTGCACCACAAGTGGATTGCCGGCACCGGCACCCGTTCCGGTCACGACATTCCAGACACCGGCAGGCAGGCCTGCTTCCACGGCCATTTCTGCGAACACAAGAGCGGTGAGGGAGGTGAATTCACTGGGCTTTTGTACCACTGCGTTGCCCACTGCCAGGGCCGGGGCGATGCTTCGCGCGGTCTGGTTCAACGGGGCATTCCAGGGTGTGATGACACCGATAACGCCATAGGGCTCGTGCGTGGTGAATGACACCTGGTTCGGACCTACGGGGATATTGTCGCCCTGCACACTTGGGGCCAGCCCACCATAATACTCAAAGTAGGTGGCCGCAGTTGTCAGTGCGCCACGGGCAATGTCCGCTGGCATACCCATTTCCCGGGTCTCGAGCTCGGCCAGGGTATCGATATTCTCGTGAAGTTTGCGCCCTACATCGATTAATATTCGCCCGCGCTCCAGTGGACGCATAGCGGCCCATTCTTTACTGCTCGAGAGTGCGGACGCCACAGCACTCTCTACGTCCGCTTCATTACCAGAGGCAATCTCTGCTACAACGGACTCATCGTGAGGGTTGATTGATGCGATGTATTCCCCGCTTGAGGGCTCAACGAGTTCACCCTGCACGAAGTGCCCGTACTTTTTTACCTCTGTCATGATGGAATTCCTCTCTGTATCTGCTTTTGAATCTTAGTGTGGACGCTTGCGCATCAGTGCGACACGATCACCCTGAAATACCACATTATCATTCTGATCGACCCCGTAGTGGCGGAAAGAAATCTTGCCCGCAGCGTTATCAGACTCTTCTTTCGCAAGAACCTCGGTGTAGGCATAGAGCGTATTGCTGTGCAGCACCGGCGCCAGAAGCTTGATATTGTCCATGCCGAGTTCGCGTATTACCTGTTCACCCGTATCCTGGTGGGCCAGGCCTATGACAATGGAAATTGTCACTCCCCCGTAGACGAGTGACTCGGCAACATGAATTCGGCCCTCAGCGTGCGCCTGAGCCATGAGATGGTCATTAAAGTGTCCCGGCGCAGAATTCATCACCTGGTGGCAGATGGTCACGGCCTCATTCTCCGTCACCGTCTTGCCCCGGGCGTGCTTGTAAACCGCGCCAACTTCAAAATCTTCAAAGTAATTGTCGTTGCCGGTGAGTGTGCTGTCTGTAGTCATGATAATCGATCCGAGTGTCCTTGGTGGATTTGCGCTACGCTGCAGTGCTACTCCTGGTCGGTGAGAAGATTGGAGCGCGTGTACTCAATCACCAGTTCACCTTCCTGATTGAAACCTTCCGTTTTCCAGGTAACGATCGCTGACCCGGGGCGCTTTTCAGAAAACCGTTTCGCCAGGACAGTACTCTTTGCTGTCAGCGTATCGCCTACAAGCACCTCCTTGTGAAAGATACAATCGTTGATGCCGACGAAGGGCCCGCCCAGGCTGAGGTCCTCAACCGAGAGCCCCAGGACGGTGTTAAACACCAGTAAAGGCGCAACCACGACCTTTTCGTGCCCATTCGACTTAGCATAGGGCTCGTTAAAGTACAGGGGGTTATACATTTGCGTCAGGGAGACAAACAGGCTGTTGTCGCCCTCATTGATCGTGCGACCCCAGTGGTGATCGAATACGCCGCCCTCTTCAAAGGCAGCGATCTTGTTCCCCTTGTCCCACAGCACCGCCTTTTGCATGAACTCTGGCCTGGCTTTCTCTGAATTTGACATCGCAATCTCCTGGTCAATCAGTCTTATGCTGCAGTTTTACCCAACAGATGATCCGAGATAATGCGCAACTGAATCTCCGAGGTACCCTCGAATATCTTGGTCAGGCGCGCATCGCGCCAGTAGCGCTCCACAGGAAAATGGTGGGTATAACCTGCACCGCCGAGGATCTGCAGCGCATCGGAAGTGACCTTTTCTGACATTTCCGCAGCAAGGTACTTGACCATTGCCGCCTCCTTGTCGCAGCGCCCGCCCTGGTCAATCTTGTCACAGACGCTGTACATCAGTTGGCGACTTGCCTCGACCTCGGTTGCCATGCGCGCCAGCTTGAAACGAAGATCCTGGAACTCGGCGATGGGCCGGCCAAACTGGACCCGCTCCTGGGCGTACTGCAGGGCCACATCCAGCGCGCCCTGTGCAGCGCCAATTGAGCGGGCTGCTGTGTGGGCACGGGGTGTTTCCAGCCCGCTGGTTAACATCTTGAAAGCCTTGCCTTCCTCTCCGAGCAAAAAATCCTTGTGTACCCGACAGCCATCAAATGCCAACTCATAGGTATTCCAGCCGTAGTAGCCGATCTTGGGAATCGGGCTACCTGAGCAGTTTTCGGGCATCTCACCGCGAGGCTTTTCGATCAGCAAGCCGCTGATTCCCAGGTAGGGTTTATCGGGATTCTCTTCACGGGGTGTTGTACGGGCAAACACCACCACCGCATCAGCGCCATCGGCATAGGTTACCCAGTACTTCGAACCGGTTATCACATAGTGGTCGCCATCTTTTTCTGCGCGACACTTGATACCTGAGAGATCAGACCCCACGTCGGGTTCAGACAGCGCAGCTGCGCAGAGAAAGTCACCAGTTACCATCCGCGGAATGAGACGATCTGCATGCTCTGCAGGCAGATTCCTGACCCAGTCAATGTTCGAACGCGCGATAATGCTGCCAACGCTCATCCAGCCACGACTTAACTCTTCGGCAATCAGGCAGTACTCAAAACAACCCATGCCCGAGCCACCAAACTCTTCCGGTGTTTTGATGCCGAAGAAGCCCAGATCTCCCATCTGATCGATCAGGGTTCGGGGAATCTTGCCCTTTTCCGGATCCAGCTCATTGGCCAGAGGCAATACCACCTCATTGGTAAAGTCGGCGGCCGTATCCTTGATCATCTGCCGCTCTTCTGTCATGTAGCTCATACTGTATCTCCGCCCGGCTTACCCGTATCTGTGTGGGAGGCCTCTGTTTGGTTCTTCCAAACTATTGAAACCCCATTATACATATACATGCTTGCTGTACAACAAGTTAGTTCTATATTGGCTTGTTTTTCCCATCCCAATAGGGGGCGCGAATGGCTTTCTTATCAATCTTGCCGATGGGAGTACGGGGAAAGTCTTCGACAAGTTCGATACTCTTGGGCGCTTTGACACTACCGAGGCGCTCTTTTGCCGCCTCAATCACCTGGTCTGCCGACAACTCCACGCCGCTCTCCGCCTGAACGAGAGCCCTGACCTCCTCTCCCCATTTTTCGCTGGGAACGCCTATGACTACGGCAATTTTGATCCCGGGCATCGCCATCAGTGCATTCTCGACTTCGGCTGAGTACACGTTGAAGCCCCCGGTTATGATTATGTCTTTCTTGCGATCACAGATGTATAGAAAGCCCCCCTCGTCCAGATAGCCGATATCACCTGTCAGGTGCCAGTCGCCGCACCTGATCTTGGCAGTCTCCTCCGAATTCCGGTAATACCCCAGGGAGACCATGGGCCCTTTTACCGCTATTTCGCCGACCTCCGCCGCCGCCAGTTCGCGACCCTCGTCATCGAGAATACCCAGCTCAGAAATAGGCGTGGCCCGGCCAACGCTGGCAAGACGCTTGTCGGGTGCAATCTCGCCATTGACGAAATGATCCCCCTGCCTGAGTGACGAGATATACATCGGGCATTCGGTCTGGCCGAACCCCCCGACCATCACCGGTCCCAGTACGTTGAGCGCCTCCTTCAGGCGCTGTATGGACATCGGAGCGGAGCCGTAGCCCAGTTGCCTCAGACTGGACAGGTCATAATCGCCCAGGTTGGGCTGGTCGAGCAGCGTGTAGATGGCCGTTGGGGGCAGAAACATATCCGTCACTCCCTCCCTTTGGATGGTTTCCAGGATTTCCTGAAGATCGACCTTCTCCAATATGACAAACTTGCTGCCTGCTGACATATTTGCCAGCGCAATCCGGCCGCCCACATGAGTCATGGGCGCGGCGCAAAGCCAGGTTGCCTCCGTCCTCTTGCCCATCAATGATCGCGCGCCGTAATCCAGTGCACAGAAATTCGAGTGTGTGAGCATCACGCCCTTGGGCATACCCGTCGTCCCGCCGGTGAGCGGTATGGAGATCAAGTCGGTAGGCGCAATGTTAACCTCAGGAGCCTTGCCTGACGCGACCTGCAGCCAAGCTTCCAGCCACGGGGCATCCTGCTCGTCGCTGTCCATACAAATCACCAGCGGTTGCTCGTGAGCATCCCGACGCACATCATCAATAGGACTGGAGAAAACCTCCTGGTAGAAAATCGCCTGGCATTCGAACTGCAGCATGGTGGCCACATTGTCCACCGTGGAATTACGCGGATTGACCGGTATCCAGACACCACCGGCCCGAATGATGCCTATTGTTGCGATGAATCCTTGCGCTGAGTTCAGCGCGTATACGGCACCTTTCATGCCCGGCTTGAATCCAGCACCCAGCAGGGCGTTGGCGACACGGGCAGACTGTTCGTCCACCTCGGCATAGGTCAGTGTCTCGCCGCGAAATACGGTGCAAACACGCTCGGCGTGATCCGCAAACGCAGTATCGAGAACGGTAAGGAACGACTCATTAAATTCAGGAAGGCTCATTGTTCAATCCTGCGTCGTGTTTTTGGGCCGGTGCCAGACTGTCTACTCGCTCCATCCAGGGGCGGAGGTTCCTGGTGTTCTCCAGTATGGAGACAAACTCGTCTGTATACATCAGACAATTGAGTTGCGAGAGAACACTGATATCGGCAAGTGAAAGCGCATCACCGACCAGCCAGTCCCTGCCTGCCAGCATGGCATCCAGCGCCAATGCATGCCGTTCCACGTCGGCGACCACCTGCTCCCGGGTCTTTCTTCCAAGGCCCTGGGCATTCGACGTGTTGGCCGCTCCTTCCAGCATCATCTGCAAAACCTGGTCCTCGGACAGCTTGTCGGGCATGGTCGGCATGATGGCTGCCAGTGTTTTGCGGGCATTATGTTCCCAGGCGATGCGCATCGTTACCTCGTAGTGATAGAGGCTCTCATCCGCCCAGTCCTCAAAGATATGTACCTGTGCGGCCTCTCCGGCGTCCCCAGGTATCAATGGATGCTCCGGATATCGGTTTTCGAGGTGGCGAACGATATCTGTGGAATCGCAGATCGGCTCGCCGTCATCCTCCATCGCCGGAAACTTCCCGAAGGAGCTGACATGCGTCAGTTTATCCACGGCGAACCGGTCTACTTCGTGGATCTGGTAGGGTAGTTTCTTGTAGTGAAGCGCTCTTCGGACCTTCTCGCTGAAAGGAGATGAGGCGAACTGGTAAAGAATTATCATTGCTCCTGAGGCTCCACTGAACTATTCCATACCAGTGTATAGATTTTTACTTGCTTGTCAACAAGCAATTGACCTGTTAAGCTGGCCCTCAACGTGCTTTGGTCCATTGACCCCAGAGGTGATCACCTCCCATGTTTGCTCAGTTCGACACCGTGATTCGCAATGGCCTCATCTACGACGGTGACGGCCAGGAGCCGTACATTTCAGATATCGGGATAAATGACGACAAGATAGCCAGCATCGAACCTTCAATTGGAACGGGCAGGCTTGAACTGGACGCGCGAAACCGCATTGTCACTCCAGGCTTTATTGATGTTCACTCCCACCTTGACGGCAATGTGACCTGGGAGCACCAACTCAAACCCAACTCGGGGCACGGCGTGACCACGACAGTCATCGGCAACTGCGGTGTAGGATTTGCCCCCTGCCGCTCGGAGCACAGAAGCTTCACAGTTGAACTGATGGAAGGCGTCGAGGATATCCCCCATGAGGTACTGGATAGCGGCCTCCCCTGGCAGTGGCAGACTTATCCGGAATACCTGGACTTCCTCCGCAAGAGAAACTTTGACATGAACGTGGCCGGCCTGCTGCCCCACTCATGTCTTCGTGTCTGGGTCATGGGGCAACGCGCCATCGATGGGGAGATGGCCAACCCGGCAGATATTCATTCCATGGCCGAGCTGACTGCAGAAGCAATGAAATCAGGCGCAATTGGGGTGGGCTCAACCCGATTGGTGGACCAGCGCACACTGGCGGGTATACCCGCGCCCACCATCAATGCCCGCGAAGATGAGCTGATGGCTATTGCCACAGCCATCAGCGAAGCCGGTGGCAAACTTGCCGCTGTCTGCCGCCAGATACAGGCAGGCCTCGGCAATATCCAGTGACTCGCCGGGGCTGGGTGTGGCCAGCATTTCCAGCACGCGCTCTACATTCACATGGCTATATTGGGAAACATCACGAACTGTCTGGATCGCGCCGGGTACAACAGTATTGCAAGTAATATTGTCCTTGCCGTACTCGCGGGCGATCGCTTTTGACAAGCCATGCATGCCCGCCTTGGCGGTGACATTCGCCGCGCGCTGTGGAAAGTGGCCTGTGAAGCCATCGTAGCCTGAAATATTGATCACCCTTCCCCAGCCGCGCTCCCGCATACCCGGAAGACAGTAATGGGCCATATAGAACACAGAGTTGAGGTTTGTATTGAGGGTATCTCGCCAGACCTCGATGGTGATGTCCTCGAAAGGCACTTTGAGCCTGCGCCCGACGTTGTTCACCACGATATCCACGGCGCCGAATACTTGTTCGGCTTCTGATACAAGCCGCTGTACATCTTGCGGATTGCCCACATCCGCCATCACGCCAGTGGCCTTACCCCCAGCGTTGCGAATGGACTCAACTACCGCCTGCACCTGTTCGTCGCCTGTCGCCCCATTAACCACAACCGATGCGCCCTCAGCTGCAAGCAGTTCGGCGATGGCGCGACCTATATTTTGGCCCGAACCGGTGATTAGGGCAGTCTTGTCCTGCAATCTCCCATAACCGGCGTCACTCATCACCGGGTTTCTCCATGGCGGTCAACAACTCACCGGCTACCTGATTGACATCGTAGCTTCGCTCAGTCGGGGAATTCTCATTTAGCAGGTCAAAGGCCTCCACAATTTCCCGATAGCGCGCGTCTGCGTATGCCTGGGCGTGGGAGTGTGTAAATATATAGAAGTCACCCCTTTGCGCCCCGTCAATCGCAATCCTGGCCACAGTTTCAGCTGGCATACCGGCCGCGAGCACAGCCGCCGCCATGGCATCAGGCTCGCTGTCAGCGCCCACCCTGTGACGCTCTCCTTCCCAGAGTCTCGACTGAGACAGGCCAGGGCACAAAACGCTGATTGAAGCCGTTTGCCCCTCCCACTCAGAGCGCATCGCCTCAGCAAAACCCAGGGTGGCATGTTTGGTCGCGGTATACGCCGCCATGCCATCGTGCGGCAGGCCGAGACTGTGCTCAGAACCGGTGACGATAATTCGCACTGGTTCTCCTGTACTTATGGACAACTTCGCGAACTGGGCGCTCACGTCCCACATGCCGAAAACGTTGAGCGAGAACAGCCAGTGGAGATCATCCCGGGTGTAATCGACAGCCGCTTTTCCGAGACCAGCGCCCGCGTTGCTGAACACCAATTCAGGACAGCCATAGCTGGATTGCGTTACCTGAACCAAAATCGCCACCTCTTCGGGGGACGTGACATCACACCTGCAGGCCAGCGCCTCTCCGCCTGAATCACTGATCATTGAGACGGTTTCCTCAGCGTCTGACTGATCAATATCGGCCACTACTACCTTGTAGCCTCGTCCTGCTAATTCCAGACACAGCGCTCTGCCTATTCCACTGCCACCCCCTGTCACCACTGATGAACCTACCATTACAACTCTCCTGATAATCTTTAGTATGACCGGCCACAACCCTTGGTTTTGGCTAGACCAAAAACCGAAACAAATACCACGCCGCCAGCAATGTCAGTGCTTCTTCCGCCGCGGCAATAGCTGCCATTGTCCCAACGCCATCGCGGATAAAACTGTAGAATCTGAACATGAACACTGATCCGGTAGTGACTAAAAGCGCTGGCGCCCAGACAGTTGGATCAACAAGAGTAAGAATACGAAGAACAATGGCCGATAGAATCACGCCACCAAAATCCCCCATAAAAAAGTTGTATCCTGTTGGCGACTCGACGTGAACTTCAAATTCATCCAGAACCCCCTGGCGAGCGAGCAGCAGGCGGCCGCCAGCATAGATCACCACCAGGGTTGTCAGACCAATAATTGATCGGGCAATAATTTCCATATTCCAGCACCCTGGTTCCCGCGATACCTGGAAGCAGATTCGCTCGCAGGCAACTTTCTGAACCCTAGTCTATGTTTCTCCTGGTAAGTTAAACGTTTAAGTCAAACCTCACCCCAGTGGCCTCTTCCGATTTCACCCACAGTTCCGCTGCAATGGACTCATCCTTTGCAATTGGCTTGGAATCGACCACAATAGGATGACCGTGCCAGCCAAAGTTCCGGCCAGGGCCATAGAACTCACCAGACCGTGCATCTGGCGCAGTGGCTGCTCGCAGTGTAGGCAGGGCACCAATTTCCGTCGACTGTGCAAACAGTTTATTCAGAAAACGCATGAGCCCAGAGTGCCTCTGCAACTCTGTCGCAGCCCAACCCGGGTGTGCGGCGAGTGCTTCTAAATTGACTCCAGCGGCTTTGGCCTTTCGATCAAGCTCGTACATGAAGTAGAGGTTCGCCAGCTTACTGTCTCCATAAGCCTGGACAGGCTTGTACTTCCGCGCTGCCCACATCCAGTCACCTGGATCGACTTTACCCTGATCGGCGGCCTTACTGGACAGCACAACGACTCGTGGCGCATCCGCTTTCAGCAGTTTGGGTAACAGTCGACCTGCCAGTGCAAAATGGCCCAGGTGGTTTGTCCCCATCTGAACCTCGAAACCATCCTTTGTAGTGTCGTACGGACACATCATGATTCCCGCATTGTTGATCAGAATATCAAGTCTTTCATACTTCTCGTTGAATTCTGAAACAAACCGTTCCACCGAGTGCAGATCGGCGATATCCAGTGAAATGGCTTCTACTTTCGCCTCGGGTACGGAGGACCTAATGCTCTTCAGGGAGGCCTCTATTTTCTGCGGGTTTCGCGCAGCCAGTACCACTTGGGCGCCTTTTCTTGCGAGCTCGGTTGCCGTGACAAACCCCAGCCCGCTGGTAGATCCAGTTACGATTACCACGGCACCAGACATATCAGGAATGTTAGAGGCGTCCCAGTTCTGTTTACTCATGTCTTTCCCCACAATAATCCAATCATTCGAAATTTTTTCAGATGCCGTGCTGGAATCAGCCTGCGGAGGCGCGCTCAATCGCGCTACTGATGGTTACCAGACGACGGGCCTGCTCAAGATGCAGTAGCTCGACCATCTTGCCATTCACCTTGATAACTCCCTGGCCATGATTTTCCGGGAGATTAAACGCTGCAATGACCGCGTGGGCATGTTCTACATCTTCCGGGTCAGGCGAGAACGTAGTGTTTGCGATTTCTAGTTGCGCCGGATGGATGAGCGTTTTGCCGTCAAAGCCAAGTATCCTTCCCTGCTCACACTCCGCCTCAAAACCTGCCTCGTTCTTGATATCGTTGTATACGCCATCTATCACAACCAGGCCGTAAGCCCGCGCTGCGGCCAGGCTGAGCGACAACGGAACCTGGAAGGCAGACCGGTCCGGTGTGGCAACGGCATCGAATTCTTTGGCCAGGTCATTGGTTCCCATCACAAAGCCGGTCAACCGGGTGTCCTGCGCAGCCGCGGCAATGCCTGCAATATTCAATATGGCAAGGGGCATTTCGATCATCACCCACAGCGCCAGATCCGCGCTGGCGCCCGAGTCGCTGAGGGCATGGTCGATCCTGCGAATCTCCTCCCCACTGGTTACCTTGGGTACCAGAATGCCGTCAGGAGCGGCGGCAACAACAGCGGACAAATCTGCCTGGCCCCACGCTGTGTCAAGGCCATTGATTCGAATGATGACTTCACGGTGACCGTATGCCCGCTCCTTTACCACGTCCGACACCGTCCCCCTGGCTTCGGCTTTTACCTCAGGAGCCACCGCATCTTCAAGATCCAGAATCAACATATCCGCCGGCAGACTCTTGGCTTTTTCCAAGGCCCGCCGATTAGCTCCGGGCATGTACAGGCAGGAGCGACGCGGTCGAAATACAGTTTCCTTGCTCATGTTCACATCCCGATCAGGTCTGCCCGGTCGACGATATTCTGGAATACCCGCGCCGTAGCCGCGTCTACCATCTTGCCCTTGTGATTTACCGACCCAATACCCTGGGCCTCCGCCTCGCGATAGACAGCGATCAATTCGCGGGCCAGATCAACCTCGTTCTGGTCGGGCGAGAACACCTGCTGGGCCGGAGTGATCTGGGAGGGGTGTATCGCCCACTTACCGACCATACCCAGGATCGCTGATCGACGGCATTCTTCCTCGTACCCTTCGGGGCTGCTGAAATCAGCATAGGGACCGTCGACGGCATCGATACCGGCCGCTCGGGCCGCAATCGTCAACTGATAACGCGGGTAATGCCATACATCGCCGGGATAGGCCGATTGGCCAATATCTTTTACCGACATGCCCTGGCTGGCTGAGTAATCACCCATGCCAAAAATCAGGCACTCCAGGCGCTCACAGCTATGGGCGATTTCCCACACATTCTGCATCGCTTCCACTTCTTCGATAAGGCATTCGAGGCCAATCCTTTTTTTCAAGCCCAACTTCTTCTCCAGTTGGCTGAGTAACTTGTCGGCAAACAGGACGTCGGAGGCAGTGAAAGGCTTGGTGAGCATGATGGTGTCCACATTTTCCCTGGCGCCTTCCACGATGCTGATGATGTCATTGTGGCACCATTGGGTGGTTACGTCGTTCACTCGCACACAACGGACCGTCTTGCCCCAGTCCAGTTCGTTCAAAGCATTCACGATGGTCTGTCGAGCACCCTCTTTCGCAGAGGGTGCAACCGCGTCTTCCAGGTCGCAGAACACGTGGTCAACGTCCAAGCCGGCAGCCTTGGTCAGCATTTTCTCGCTTACTCCGGGCACGGCAAGTTGGCAGCGGCGAACGCGTTTTGGTCTGTTACTATTGCTCATGTTCAATACCTTGTGTCAGTTACTCAGGGGCATGCCACTACTGCTATACGAACGGTTGATTCGCAGCCCATACTCATACGTCATTTACATTAACACCTTACTTGCTATATGTCCAGCATGTTATTGAGCTAACCCGATACACGATTACCCCGAAGGTATGCAATCGTGTCGAGTAACCCGTGCCAGACGCCAATTCAGACACTCAGACAATCGCCCAGAAATGATCCCTTTTCATGGTTCTGACAAATTGACTCTGCCAGGCAGTAGAAATCTAGCCTCAGGAAATCAAGCTATCGTGCTGCTCCATTCTGAAAACGCACTGACCCTGAGATTTCGATACTGTTCAGCGTTAACCAGGTGCCATCCAAGATTGATCATGTCCCACTCAGCGCTATAAGTACTCTGTTCAATGTTGGTGGGCAGGATCAGTTTGAATCAACCGTCTCGAATCCGGAGACATTCTCCAGTATCAAACCGGTGATCTCGCATACCTCACCCCCTGTCAATCGGGGCCCGTAATCATCCACAATCAGAATCAAAATATCGTTGAGTTGATCTTCTGTGAGTAGTGGCATGATGATGAATCCCGATTAACTTAGGGGAACCATCAATCCAATTCGGACAAAGGACAACGGGAGATTTTGGATTTGTTATCTAGATCGATCCGTTAGAGTGCTTCACCAGAGACTGGTAAGAGTTGGACCAGAAATACAGGTTAGAAAGTCGAGAGATCGAGTTGTCCACTGGAAATCGGGATTCCGTTACGAACCAGACTTTGACTGGTAACGAAACTCGTAAGAGTGATATTGGATTGGTGGGATACACCCGCGTAATTCGTGGTGTTCCGGACTCGACGATGTAATCTCATAATCGGCAGGTCCCGTGTTCAAGTCACGGAGGGCCCACCATTTTTTATAAATCAGCAGTATCGACAAGCGCAATGCACCGCTTTTATCCAGACCGGCCCGTTAATTTATCAGCGCCGCTGGGTCGATTCATGCTTTCGATATTTGACGGTGATTCCAGCGGCCGGTCCAGGGTGCCGACATCGAGAACCGGCGAGGCGTCGATATGCTCTGCATCCATCATGTACGCCACCCGCTGCAATGAGGCGATAATCATTGTTTGCTCCCATTCCTGCAAGTCATTGAACTGTCGGGCGAACTGCTCTTGCAAGGGCGTAGGCGCATCCCGAAGTATTTCGATACCGCGCTCCGTGAGATGAACGTGAACCTTGCGCTTGTCTACTGTGGAGCGCTCGCGCTCTACGTACCCCTTATTTTCCAGCCGATCCAGTATCGAGGTAACCGTGGCCTGGCTCAGATTGACCTCATTGGCTAGCTGCCCCATGGCCGCGCCCTCCAGCTTGCGAATGGCCAGCAGCAACAATATCTGTGGTGCCGTCAGGCCCGAGGTTTTAGCCAGGTGCTTGGAGTGTAAGTCTGTGGCGCGAATAACCCTGCGCAGGGATGTCAATACTTGTTCCAGGCGATCCACAATTAACTCCTGTTGACCCTGCTTCGACGATAGCCACAGTATAGCGGTTTACACACCGTACAGATCAGGGCAACTTCGATTCCCGCAAATTAGCGTTGAGTCCCTTGTACAGGCTGAAACACACCAGCAGCAGAATGAGCGTAAAGGGTATGCCCGCGACTACTGTCCCGGCCTGTAAAGCCGCCAGCGCCTGCTGCCCCCCACCGTACAGCAGTGCAGCCGCCAGCAACCCTTCCATGGTGGCCCAGAATATGCGCTGGGGCACAGGCGCATCGTGCTTGCCGCCCGCCGTTATGCTGTCGATAACCAGCGAGCCAGAATCGGAGGAGGTAATAAAAAATACCAGCACTAACACCACCCCGACCAGCGTCGTCAACTCACTGAAGGGCAGGCTCTCAAGCATCTGGAATGTGGCAAGACTCATGGAGGTCATGCCGTTGGCAAGGCTACCGATGCCGTTTTGCGCCTGATGCAAAGCGTTCATGCCAAATACGCTCATCCAGATCAAAGTCACCAGGGTCGGCACCAGGAGCACGGCAACAATGAACTCCCGAACAGTTCGGCCCGTGGATACCCTGGCGATGAACATACCGACAAACGGTGACCAACTGACCCACCAGGCCCAGTAGAATACCGTCCAGTCCTGCATCCATGGCTCATCGGCCCTTCCCGCCCAGTTACTCAGCGGCACGATATTCCCAAGGTAGTTTGCCCCCGTTTTCAGCACTGCCCCGGCAACGCTGATATTGCTGCCAACCAGCGCAATAAACACCAGCAGGGCAACGGCCAGTAACATATTGAAGTTGCTCAGAACCTTGACGCCCCCTTCCAGGCCTCGCACCACCGAGAGGATGGCGATAAACGTCACGAAGATGATAATGGAAAACTTGGTATTAATGGCCTCCTCCACGCCAAACAACATGGTCAGGCCAGCGTTGACTTGTGAAGCCCCCAGGCCCAGCGAAGTCGCAAGTCCAAAGATGGTTGCCAACACAGCGAACGTATCAATAACGTGTCCCGGCCACCCCCAGCAGCGCTCACCGAGCAGCGGATAAAATGCAGAGCGCAACGTCAGGGGAAGTTTGCAATTAAAGCTGAAAAAGGCCAGCGCCAAACCAATGACCGCATAAATAGCCCAGGCGTGCAGACCCCAGTGGTAAATAGTTGCCGCCATGGCCATATCCGCCGCCGCCGGAGATGTCGGCAACACGCCAAGCGGCGTACCGCTGGCCCCGATAAAGTAAGTCATGGGCTCTGCCACTCCCCAGAACATCAACCCGATGCCCATACCCGCTGCAAACAGCATTGAGAACCAGCTCAGGCGGCTGAATTCAGGCTCCGCTTCCTTCCCGCCCAGCTTCACTTTGGACACTGGCAACAGGGTGAGGGCGAGGCAGAACAGCAGGACTGCGTTCACGGACATCATCATGAATCCGTCGAAGGTCGCTAAACACCAACCGCGAGCGGCCGCAAGGGCCTCGTTCGCCTCCGAGGGGTATTGAATCGTTGCTATAACAAATACGATGATGAGGCTGGCACTGACAAAAAACACCGGGTTGTGAATATCCATACCCCATAGCTGGATATTATCTTCACCTATGGTGTGATCCGAACGATAGTTTTTTGCCATCTGCTTTAGAATCCGCGGGTCGTCTGTCGAAATTTATTTAGTACTCCACACATTATACGCATGCAGCCGCTTGGGATGCGCCTGTTAAATAGACCTCTAAGCAATAAATGGCCCTACATATTCGACAAAAGTCTCGGATACAGGCTAGAATTGCCCAGGATATGCTTCTAATTGACTCTTTTTGGTCGCGGAGCTTGAGGTCTGACGCATGTAGCGAGTATCGTAGTATTTAGTATTAAAAATATTTTTATTCGAAAAATAACGAATCCCGGCCTGTCAATTCACAGTAGGAAAGCCCATGTACAAGAGAAACGCTCTGTATGCAGCCGTGCTGACTGCATCCACCATCAGCCAGGCAAACGCTCAACTGGAAGAGGTGATCGTTACAGCGACAAAGAACGCTGCCAGTACCCAGGACATTTCGGTCGCCGTCACGGCACTGAGTGAAGACTCCCTGGAACAACTGGGAATCAGTGATTTCTCAGACTATATCGTGCAGTTAGCAGGCGTCACCGCAGGTGGTGGCGGACCGGGCACCAACACGATTTACATCCGCGGCGTGGCCTCTACAACGCCAAACCTGACTACCTCCGGAGTGGCCGGTCTCACTCCCAATGTCGCCTTCTACCTTGACGAGCAACCGCTCACGCAACCTGGCCGAAACCTGGACGTTTACGCCGCTGACCTGAACCGAATTGAAGTACTGAAAGGCCCGCAAGGTACTCTGTTCGGCGCCAGCTCTCAGGCAGGCACAGTGCGTCTGATTACCAACAAGCCAGACCCCTCCGGATTGGCGGGCAAGTTGAAAATGGGCACGGCGTATACCGAAGAAGGTGACCCCAGCTACACCCTTGAGGGGGTGATCAATGTCCCCGTGTCTGACAGCGTAGCTGCGCGCGCAGTGGTGTATGTGGATAATCAGGGTGGCTACATCGACAATGTGGCTGGCAGCGTAACGACACGTGAGGGCGCACGCTTCCAGGTGGGCGGATTCCAGGGTAGCGATGACCTGTCTGGCGTGAAATTCCTGAACGCAGACAACGCCACCAGGGCCGAAGACGACTTTAACGAGGCCACCTATGCCGGTGCTCGCCTGTCCGGGTTATGGGACATCAATGAGGATTGGAGCCTGCTGTTAGGCGGTGCCCAACAGAGCATCGACACTGACGGCGTTTTTTACCAGGACCCGGAACTCGACGACCTGGAAATCAGCCGCTACGAGAGAGACACTCTCAGCGACGATTTCGAAAACTATAACTGGACTCTGAGCGGTCGGGTGGGAGAACTGGATATTATCTACACGGGTGCCTACACCGAGCGAGAGTCAGAATCACAAATTGACTACACTGACTACCTGTTCGTAGGCCAGTACATCCCCTACTACATCTGTGACTACGCGGTCTCCTATCCAGACGGCGCGCCCAGTGGCACCTGCCAGCCGCCCAATCTGTTTGTGCAGAGCTCTGTGAAAGCCGAGGTGCAGACCCATGAATTCCGCGTCTCCACCGACCAAAGCCAACGTCTGCATGGCATCGCCGGAGCCTTCTACAGCGACATAGAATTGCGCGAAGACAACCGGTTTACCTATCCCGGCTCGACCCGGATTGTCGCCGCAGACGGTGCAAGCACCGGCTTCGGGCCGAACTTCTCTGCCAGGGGAGCGACTGTTCTCGATGCCGGGCAATGGGACGATGGGGTCATTTTCCGCAACGATGTGCTGCGCACCGACAAACAATTGGGCCTGTTTGGTGAACTGAACTTTGCTATATCCGATCAATTTACCGCCACATTCGGAGCCCGTTGGTACGACATCGAAGTCGACCTGAAAGGCAGCGCCTCCGGCTCATTTGGCAACCTGGGTGCCAGCCAGGACAACAATGCCGGCAACAATCTCGACCTGTTATTCAGTGGCGACAACGACAAGGCTGAAACAGATGGCGTGATTGGCAAGATCAGCCTGTCGTGGGCGCCGAACCAGAACCAGCTCTATTACCTGACCTGGTCTGAAGGCTATCGCCCCGGCTTCCTGAACCGTCCCGGTGGCGCCGTCTCGCAGGATGGCAATTACACGGTTCCATTTGCCCTCGATACAGATGAAGTCACCAATTACGAATTGGGCTGGAAGCTCGACCTGCTGGATAACTCACTGCGATTTAACGGCGATATATTTTTCGTCGATATTGTTGATCTACAGGTCGGCATCTTCGACCCCGGCATCACCAACCTGTTCTTCTCGGATAATGCGGCGGACGCCGAGGCCAAAGGCGCCGAGGGGGAATTGACCTGGGTCCCCGGCTCTGCTCCCGGACTCACAGTGGGCGGCGGATTTTCCTGGCTCGATACGGAAATCACCGACAGCTTCGTCACCAACTTTGTACGCGAAGGCGACGAACTGGCTTTCGCACCAGAATTCCAGGTTAGCCTCAATGCTCGATATGAGTGGGGCCTTGCCTCCGGGAAACTGGCACACGTCATGTCTTATGTGAGCTATTCGGATGAGGTAAACACCGACATCGTAGCCGACAATAACATTGAGCTGGACAGTTGGTACCTGTGGGGTGCTACCGCTGGCATTGCCGATGACCAGTGGACCGCCGAGCTCTACGTGGAAAATCTGACCGACGAAAGAGCAGAAGTGTCAGGCAATGCCATATTTAACCGCTCGCGGATCACAGTGGCGAGACCCCGCACCGCAGGCCTGCGTTTTACATACGACTTCTAGTGTCCTGTCCGGTTAATTAATTGAATTATTTTCAGTAAAAATTGTCGTATGTTTATCTCACTAATGAGGATCATACGATGGCGCGACCAGGTGCTGAGATTGTACTGAATGAAGAGGAAGAAGCCGAGCTCAAACGATGGCGTCGCCGGCGCAACACAACCGCTGGATTGCATTTTCGAGCAGGTATCGTACTGGATTGTGCTGCGGGATATTCGGGTGAAGAAATCGCCGAACGACACCATACGTCCAAGCAAACAATATCCAAGTGGCGCGGTCGATTTGCGCGAGATCGACTCGCAGGTTTATCGGATGCCCCGCGCAGTGGTCAACCCCGAAAGCACGACGATGAACAGGTTCAGGCTGTGCTGGAAGCGACACTAAACAGTAAACCCAAGAAGGCGACGCATTGGAGCGTTCGCAGTCTGTCCAAAGATCTTGGGGTGCCACGCGATTTTGTTCACCGAATCTGGCGGGCATTCGGCCTCAAACCCCATCTATCGCACAGCTTCAAGCTATCTACTGACCCCCACTTTATTGAAAAAGTGAGGGACATTGTTGGGCTGTACCTCGATCCACCCGATAAAGCCCTGGTTTTATGTGTAGACGAGAAAAGCCAAATACAGGCGCTGGATCGCACACAACCTTCTTTGCCTATGAATTACGGCTCGCCAGAAAGCCATACCCACGACTATCGGCGGTACGGCACCACTACGCTATTTGCGGCCTTGGATATTGCCACAGGCAGAGTGATTGGTAAGCTCAAGCGTCGCCACAGAAGCATCGAATTTATTAGTTTTTTGCGACACATTGATTGCCAGGTACCGGCCAACCTGGATGTCCATCTAATCCTGGATAACTACGGCACCCATAAGACTGCGAAGGTAAAGAATTGGCTATTACGTCACCCGAGATTTCATTGCCATTTCACGCCAACGTACAGCTCGTGGATGAATCTGGTGGAGCGTTTTTTTGCGACACTCACAGAGCATCAGTTACGACGGGGGACGCACCGTTCGGTGCCTGCTCTTGAAAAAGCGATACGTGAATATCTCGATCTTCATAATGAAGAACCGAAGCCATTTCGATGGACAAAATCAGCTGATGAGATTATTAAATCAGTGAATAGCGTACTTAAACGAATTAATCGGACAGGACACTAGCAGCCTGGCTCGCAACACCAAAGCCCTGGCGTTAAACTCGGGGTTTTTCATTCTGCGCCCAGAGCATTTCATGTCCTCAATTTCGGATGACCCCAGGCCGACCGATATTCAAAAGAAAATTGCGGCGGGCGAGTTTTCCGCTGCCTTGCAGGACATAGACAGATTGCTCGCAATCGACCCAAACCACGCCGAGGCATTGTATATGGCGGCAGTGTGTTATCGCCTCACCGCCAGGTATGACACTGCGCAATCCTGCCTGGACTCTCTCAAATCCCTGTCCCACGACCGGGGCCGGGTCTATCAGGAGCAGGGGCACCTGCATAGCGCCCTGCAACAACCTGAAAAAGCCCTGGCCGCATTTGCCAACGCCTGCCAGCTAAACCCCGCGCTGGTCGCTAGCTGGCGCAACCAGCAACACATCCTTGAAGCGATCAATCGCCCAGGCGAAGCCAGGCAGGCGCTGGCCCAAATTCAGCGATTGCAGGCACTGCCCAGGGCATTGGTAGCCGTCACAGACCTCATGGCGCAAGGCAAGCTGTTCAAAGCAGAAACACTGTGCCGCAAGTTCCTCCAGGCCAACCCCACCCACGTTGAAGCCATGCGCCTTTTGGCTGAACTTGCTGTTCAATTCGGCGTCCTGGAAGACGCTGAATACTTGCTGGAGAGTGCTGCGGAATTTGAGCCTGCAAATATACAGGTAAAGATGGATCTCATCGGTGTGCTGCGCAAGAGGCAGAAGTTTGCCCAGGCGCTGTCCGCCGCCGCAAGTCTCTACAGGGAACACCCTGGCAATCCGCAACTGAAGTCGCTGTATGCCATCGAACAAATGCAGATGGGAGACTATGAAAGCGCAATAGCGCTGCTTGATGAGGTGCTGGAATTACTACCCGAAGATGCAGTCACCCTGACCTCGCGGGGGCACGCATTAAAGACCTGCGGCAGGCAACAGGAAGCGATCCGGAGTTACCGGGCGGCGATTGCATCGAACCCCTGGCACGGCGATGCTTACTATGCCCTTTCCAACCTGAAAACCTACCGCTTCGACCAGGGTGAGGTTCAGCGTATGCTGACGCTGGAACAGCGCGAAGAAACGGGGCCTGCAAGCCGGGTACATATCGCTTTCGCGCTGGGTAAAGCGTTCGAGGATGAGCGCGACTACGCCCGCTCATTCGAAAGCTATGCTCAGGGCAACACGTTGAAGCGGCAACTGAGCAACTATGACCCGGATAAAATGTCGGAAGAGCTTATGGCGCAGCGCCGCTACTTCAACCGTGAAGTTCTGAACAGTCGAGCCAGCGCCGGGTGTCTGGCAACGGATCCGGTTTTTATTGTTGGCCTGCCGAGAGCCGGATCAACTTTACTGGAGCAGATTCTGTCATCACACAGTCAGGTTGATGGCACGCTGGAGCTCCCCAATATTCTCTCCGCTGCCCAAAAACTTCGACGACAGGGGCGCGACAGTGACGGCAAGCCATATCCGCAGCTACTACAGGATTTCAGCGACGAACAATTGAAATCAATGGGCCGACAGTATATTGATGACACCCGTATCCACCGGCAAACTGCGCCGTTTTTCATCGACAAGATGCCAAACAATTTCCGACACATAGGCCTGATAAAGCTCATTCTCCCCAATGCAAAAATTATCGATGCTCGCCGACATCCCATGGCCTGTTGTTTCAGCGGCTTCAAGCAATTGTTTGCCGAGGGTCAGGAATTCTCCTACGACCTGATTGATATCGGCCGGTACTACAATGACTATGTGGAACTCATGGCCCACTGGGACGTGGTTTCACCCAACAGCATACTGAGAGTGCAGTATGAAGAGGTTGTTGCAGACCTGAAGCCCCAGGTGACACGTATCCTGGAATTTTGCGGGCTTCCTTTCGAAGACGCATGCCTGAATTTTTTCAACACCGAACGCGCGGTTCGCACGGCCAGTTCAGAGCAGGTAAGACAGCCGATCTATGACAGTGGCGTCGAGCAATGGACGCACTTCAAACCCTTCCTGACCGCCCTTGAACAAACACTAAAACCTTCGCTGGACGAATAGAGTCACCCGCGCCACCTCGCGGTAACTTCTAAGGTTTGACCCGCCGTTGGCCGGGCTCGCTGCCGGGTGGAAAAGTCAGCCCGGAAGCGTTTGCGACATCAGCCCGGAAGCGTTTGCGACATCAGCCCAGAAGCGTTTGCGACAAAAGCAGTCGCTTAATGGCGTGTCCACTGTTGGCGGACAGGATCAAGATGCCAGCCCAAAGGTCGTTGACAGGATGACGCCACCACCCTGGGGAGCCATCACTTTAAGTGCGGCAATTGTGCCCTGGTGCGCGGCGCCAATATTCAGGGCCATGATGCGCCGATTGATGCGCCGATATTCCCCCCAATCCCGGCTCAAGCAGGGGCTTGCTATAAATTACACGCATGTGTAATATTCGCTGATTACAGGTTCCAATAGCGTGGTTCGTACCATCAATAACCGTGGCCCTTATTCTTCACCTCTGCAACAGAAACGCAAACAGCGTATTCTGGAGGTGGCTGGTGAACAGCTTAACTCCCAGGGTGTATCAAAACTCACCATGCGCGGTGTTGCCGAGGCTAGCGGCGTTTCTTTAAAAACACTGTACAACCTCTTTGGCAGCCGCGACCTGCTGATACTGAGAGTCGCAACCGGGCAACTTAACTCACTGGAACTGAGCCCCGGCATAAAAGCCGCCGAGCCCGGAATCTCCCAGCTACTTGCCTACGCCGAAGAAGCAATGGCACTGTTTTCCGGGGCTACCACGTTCTCTGCCATCGCAGTTGGCATACTGCTGCGGATAGAGAACGAGATTTCACCTGCCGATGATTTGATGGCGATTGTCCGCGACCTGACCTATGCAGCCCTGATTGATGCGAAAGAGAGAGAAGAAATTGCCGACGATGTCGATATTGACAGCCTCTCAATTTTGCTCTGCTCACAACAGTGGGGGTTGGTAGTCATGTGGAAGCGAGGGTTACTGTCACTGGAGCAACTTAAGCTGCAACTACCCCTTAGCCATTGTCTGACGCTAATACCATTGAGCCGGGATAGAACGATGGACTGGTTAAGCCAAAAATCACAAGCATTGCTGGGCCAGTTAAACGCACTCAATTCAGCCCCCAATCAACTGCAAGTCAATCAATAACCGACAAAAACGAGGTGACACCCATGAATTACAAAAGATCGCAGAATCAAAGCACTCTCTGGCAAACAATTTCTCCTTCAACACCAGCGCTGGCGATTGCAGCGACAATTACAGCAACAACGGCTCCAGTTGTGCAGGCTCAGCAATCCGAGTTCGCCCTGGAAGAAGTGCTTGTAACCGCCCGCAAGCGGGAAGAATCAATACAGAACGTACCAGTATCCGTAACGTCGATCAGCAAAGAACTCAAGGAAGCCAGCCTGCGGCGTCTGGATGACATCCAGTCTTTCACGCCCAACGTCTACATCAGGAATACCTCCGGTATTCCCGGAGGCGCATCAATTAGCATTCGCGGCGTGTCTTACCAGGAGACCGATAAAACCCTCGACCCTTCAATCGGTGTAATCATGGATGGCATGTATCTGGGTACGTCGAGCGGCGCACTGCTGAACAACTTTGATACGAAACGCATTGAAGTTTTGCGCGGCCCACAAGGTACGCTATTCGGTAAAAACACAACGGGAGGTGTTGTGAATATCGTCCGTGGTGATGTCACCATGGAGTGGGGTAGTGATGTCAGCCTCACACTGGGCGATGATGGACGCGAAGATATAAAAGGCGTTTTTAATGTGCCTGTTGTTGACGAGAAGCTGGGTATCAAGCTGTTCGCCAACCAGATTAAAAGCGACGGCTGGGTCGAAAATTCCATAACCGGCGAGGATGCTGGCGGTGATGACAAAAATACCTACGGTTTCGCTGCCCTGTGGCGCCCGACCGAAGACTTCAATGTGAAGTTTCACTATGAGAGAAATAAGGATGAAACCGACACAGGTGCCCCGGTCAATTTGAACCAGCCCAATGACCTTAACTGCATACTTGAGGGCACGCTATGGCCAGTTGCCTGCGAAACAACCGATACCGGTAGTGACGAAGACCATAATTCAACGAATGGCAGGAATACCAACGATAGCGAGTACGATACATACATTGTTACCGCCAACTGGGATCTGGACGCATTCCTGTTGACATCTATCACCGGCCAACGGGATATGGACGAAGCTTATCGTATTGAGTTTGATGGCTCGCCTTCGGAGTTCCTGTCTTTTGACTATTTCAACGACTGGGAGCAGTTTAGCCAGGAAATACAGCTCACTTCACAGTTCTCCGAACAAGTTGAGTTTGTGTTGGGCGCCTACTACTGGGAGACAGAGTATGAGCAACGCTGGAATGTATACGAACTGCACTACGCGCTCGACCGGATTGGCGCTATTGTCACGGGCGTTCCAGGGGGAGCGGGCTTCACTTCGGATACCATTAGCCATAACGGCCAGAATCAGGAAACCACATCTTACGCGGGCTTCGCTCAGGCCGATTGGCATATCAACGAGCAGTGGACTATAACGGCTGGCGGACGCTGGACTTACGAGGAAAAGGATTTCGTCGGTGGGGATGGCGGAGTCTTCTATAATCGGGGCGAGCCTGCTCCCGCTATCAATGCCGTCGCCTTTGAGGATGACTGGGAAGAATTTACAGGCAAACTGGGTTTTCGCTATCAACTCAACGACAACACTATGTTTTTCGGGTCCTGGTCTGAGGGCTTCAAGAGCGGGGGCTTTTTTGGTCGCCAGGCCGACTATACCTTCGACCCCATCTATGAACCAGAGTATGTTACCAACTGGGAACTGGGTATGAAAAGCACCTGGCTTGATGGCCGTATGATCTTCAATCCAACGGTCTTCTTCAACGACTATGAGGACAAGCAGGAAGAGGTACTGCTACCTGTCAGTCTCTCCAATGTAGCCACAGTGGTGCGAAATGCATCCACTCTGGAAATATTTGGTGTTGAGCTGGAGCTTCAGTTCCAGGTGACTGAAGCCTGGAATATTCGCGCCTCATATGGCTATCTGGATGCTGAATACGCGGATTATCTTGCAGATATCAACGGCGATACTGTCGTCACAGACAATTCCGATTTACGACCGCGCAATACACCCGAAAATACAGTTGGCTTCAACACTACATACACAATTCCTGTGGGCCCTGGCGAGTTAGTTGGCTTCGCATCCTACCGCTGGAGAGATGAGATAGAAACCATCGCAAACAATGATCCGCTGGGCCATCTCGGGTCGATTGAGAATCTGGACCTGACCTTGAATTACATATGGGATGATGGCCGCTATCGCGTAACCGCCTATGGCCGCAACGTCACCGATGAGAGAGAGCGAGTTGCTGTCCGTATTCCCGGCCTGAATTCCTGGGGAAACTGGAACCAGGGCGAGCACTACGGTGTGGAGTTTGCCGCCAGCTTCTAAACCCGAAACGGGCACCAGAACCTGCCCGTATTGGGCAGTTGGTTCCCGTCCTGCCTTCTTGTCTACCGGCAAGAGGGCAGGGCCAGGCTTGATATACCGGTGAATCGGCGGCGCCTGTTCGCCGCGAACATCTCTATCCGCCACAAACATATCTTTCTGCGCAAACATCTCTATCCGCAAGGGGTACTCCAATTGGCGCCAATAGCCTGTACAATCCGGGTTCCACGCGCCCGTAGCTCAGCTGGATAGAGTAACTGGCTTCGAACCAGTTGGTCGGGAGTTCGAATCTCTCCGGGCGCGCCATTTCCTCTCGGTGTCCCCCGTTAATGATGAAGAGCCCCTATTTATAGCGAGGTTCGTTCTGACCTATGTGATTTGGAAATTTCCAGAGGAAGCACGTTTAAAAAATGTCTAATGTTTCAACAAAAGCAAAGAGAGGTGGCCCCGGTTATTTGAACAGCAATCCCAATTCTATAAGTGTATGCCTGCACTGGGTTTAAGCTGCCGTGGGTAGTGGCAGCGATTCATAGTAAAACTGATCCGGTGTTTGTCGGTCAAGACTGCTGTGAGGTCGCCGGTTGTTGTAGAACCGAAAGTAGCGATCCAGTCCTGCCTTGGCAGCCGAGACCGTGTCATACGCATGCAGGTAGACTTCCTCGTACTTCAGCGATCGCCATAGGCGTTCAACAAACACATTGTCCCGCCAGGCGCCTTTGCCATCCATGCTGATCTGGATACCATTTTCCTTCAGCAGACCGGTGAAGGCCTGGCTGGTGAACTGGCTGCCCTGGTCGGTATTCATAATCTCCGGCTTGCCATGGTGCTCCATGGCTTCCTCCACCGCCTCCAGACAGAAGTACACATCCATGGTGGTGGAGACCTTCCAGGATAAGACTCGCCGAGAATACCAATCCACGACGGCTGCCAGGTAGACAAATCCACGAGCCATCGGAATGTACGTGATGTCCATCGCCCACGCCTGGTTGGATCGAGTCACCGCCAGATTACGCAGCAGGTACGGATAGACTTTGTGCCCTGGGTGTCGCCGTGTGGTCTTGGGCTTGCGATACAGCGCTTCAATGCTCATGACCCTCATAAGCCTGGCGACTTTCGAGCGGCCCACCTTGTGGCCTTCTTGGCGCAGTAGATCCCGTAGCATCCGGGCACCGGCGAACGGCAGCTCCAAGTGCAGACGGTCAATCCGATTCATCAACATCTGATTGCGAGGACTGACTGGTTTGGGCGGGTAGTACACAGTGCCTCGACTGATATCCAGTAGTTTGGCCTGCCGACTGATCGGCAGTTTGTGGTTGCGGTCGATCATCGTTTTTCGCTCAGCAATCCCGCCTTGTTGAGCGCACCTTCTAAAAAATCATTTTCCAGCGTCAGCTCTCCAATTTTGGCATGGAGTGTCTTCACATCCACCCGAGGCTCCTTGGACTCCCCACCGCCAAATACATCGGCAGAGCGCTCCAACAACTGCGTCTTCCACTGGGTAATCTGGTTGGGGTGTACATCGAAGCGCTGGGACAGCTCCGCTGCCGTCTGTTCGCCTTTGACGGCATCCAGAGCCACTTTGGCCTTGAACTGGGGTGAGTGATTACGGCGAGGTCTTCTGGCCATGTCGATTCTCCTGAGTACGGGCAATACGATGCCCTAAGTCAGGCAGGGAATCCACTTACAGCGCTGTTCAGATTTCTGGGGCCACCTCTAACCATGTATAGCAAAGTGCCATACCAGCAATACTTACCAACCAATAAAATGTATTACTTGATCCTGCTGTTTGACCTAATTGAACATAGCCTATTATGGCTATGACCGCTGTGTTTACTGATAAGAAAAATGAATTAGCAGACTGCCTCCTACTACTAATTCTATCCGTCATTTCAACAAATAATTTGTACTGTTCAAAATAATGAGCTTCATAGTTACTGCCGTAATCTGCTTTTTCTGCTTTGAACAATGCAGACTCAATATCCATTTAATTAGCCTTATACCAATTCTCTTATTGCCGAAACAATTGAGTCGGTATTCCAACCTACAATTTTATCCGCTGCATTTTTTACCTTTTGAGAGGTTTTTTCTGAACCCCATGGCTCGATAGCAATTATTGGCTTTGGTGTAATAAATTCTTCCTGAGCAATTTTTATTTCTTTGTCAATCCACTTGCTGTAGCTGGAATATACGCCCGCCATAATGAGAACAACATGAGCACCATTAACTAGATTTTTAATAGCATTATACAGCTGATAATCATATTGAGCATTATGGACTGGGTCGTTTTTTGGCACAGAATGATTGTTGTATGAAAAATATGACTTTGCATCCAGTAAATCAGTTAATTTCTCATAAGCATCACTGTATGCCCATGAATGACTAATAAAGAGATTGTAAGTGCTTGGCATGATTTGCCTCCTGTTTAGTTTTACTTGGGGGTATAAAGCCCACCTATACATATTTCACCAGTGCTACTCTGATGGTAACTTGAATACTCACCACCACAACAAACTCTTCCTGAGCTACTTTCATGCCAACTTCCATACTCGCCACCACAAGCTACCTCGCCAGTACTACTTTCATGCCAACTGCCGTACTCACCTCCAGCACATACCTTTCCTGTACTGCTTTCATGCCAACTTCCATACTCGCCACCACAAGCTACCTCGCCAGTACTACTTTCATGCCAACTGCCGTACTCACCTCCAGCACATACCTTTCCTGTACTGCTCTCGTGCCAGCTTCCATACTCGCCACCACAGGCTACCTCGCCAGTGCTGCTTTCGTGCCAACTGCCGTATTTGCCGCCAGAACATACTTTACCAGTGCTACTCTCATGCCAACTGCCATATTCTTCACCGCAAAAAACATCGCCATTTTTTAATTCGATGTAGCTGGAATAGTCCTTAATTCTGTCTTCAGAATTTGCTGTATTAGCAGTAATAAGCATGAAAAACAAAATGCTTAATATTATAGATGCTCTAGTTCTCATAAACTCTCCTTTCGTTCTGTATTGCTCTAACGTCTAAATTCAGCCGTCGCGTTAGCGGTCGGCTGGAATGATTTGTTAGAACTCAATCGGCTGGCTGATAATTTATTTCTGGCCATAGTTCGTTAATTTCGTCAGCTTGTTGTTGAGCATTAAAATGTTCCCAAATAATTCCGTTTACATCAGTATCTTGGCTAAATTATTCAGCGGAATCATCTTCCCAACCTAAATGTCGAAGGTCTCCAGGAGCACAAGAAGAATCTTGGCGAATTGATACATTCAGCAAGTCCGTTCTCCATAATGCGTATTCGTTCGAAATAAATAGACACGGTTCGACACCTAGGCGAATAGTGTAATCGTTTATTGTCTCGTTTATTTTATTTGTAGAAATTGCAATATTGTAGTTTCTTCATCATTATTCTTATGAGTTCTAACGGCCTTGCTCAGCGGCAGTTAAAAGCAGAGTGTAACGTAGCGAAACGCCGCTTTTAACTGTCCGCTGGAGCTATTTGTTAGCTGCTTTTTTACTACTAATAGTCTGTAGACTTATAAGCATCATAATACTTATCATACTCACATGAGAAAACCAAGCCTAGTTTTAACAAAAACATTATCTAATAACATCAAAAAGCTTCGCAGCGATATGAACTTATCACAGGAAGAGCTTGCCGATAAATGTGGACTTCATCGTACTTATGTTGGGGCGGTTGAACGTGGTGAACGGAATGTAACATTAAGCTCATTAGAAGTTTTGGCTTTTGCTTTAAATGTAGACGTACCTACTTTATTAACCGATAACTCGAAGTAATTTATATGGATGCAAGATTAAAAATACCACCAAGTAACAAGAGCCTTTTAACCTCTTTAGAAAATCTGGCAATAAAACTTGAATCATTGATAAACACAAAATTTGTTCTAACAGGAAAATCCAGAACAGATGGTTCAAATATTCGCAAGTTGGTAGCTGATCAATTAATTAATTTTGAACCACCAGAAACTGCAAATAATAATATTTATGATGTAATTCCGCCAAAAGGTGTTCCCAAAATTCTTTTAGAATATGTCGATACATATATCGTAACAACTGGAAAATCCTATAACCTTCAAGTTTGGAATAGAAACCCGTCATCTGAATCTGTTCAGGTCCAATATTCAAATGGTGAAACTCTTCAGTCTGGTGAGGTTCGATTTGTTTTGGTAAAAGTTGATCCAGATAATCACATTATTTCTGCTATTGCAGTACTAACACCTGAATACATTGTAAATAAATTTGGTGAGTTTGGTAAACCTACAATAAAAAATCAACTGATTATTTCCTCAACATTGCGACGGCTCGTGTTGGAGGAGCCAAGTTCAATATTATTTTATGATGATGCCATTGGGCATAAACTTAATTTAAAAAACCTATCACGTTTTAGCATTCACGACCAACCAACTTCTGAGTCATTGCTACCACTTTCCATAATTAAGGATATTGTCATAGACAAAATAATTGGTAGAAATATTGCACCAGCGGCAACTAAAAATAGAGGTCAAATGCTGGAAGAAATATTTGCCGATGCACTTGGCTATAGTATTAGGGATGATGAGTTACTTGCGGGTGGTTATCCTGATCTTCGCAATCAAGCTTTGGAGGTTAAAATTCAAGACTCACCAATGGTTGATTTAGGTAAATTCAGCCCAGAATTTGAACTTGAAGTTCCAGATTGTAGAGGTTTTACAACTAGAAACATGCGTTACTTTATTGCTCTTACCAATGCAAAAAGCAACATAGTTGAAGGAGCTGTATTATGTCAGGGAAGTAAGCTTGGCTTACACTTTACCTATATAGCAGAAGAAAGTTATAAATGTCAGCGGTCAATACCAATGGGGTTTTTTGAAGATATTCAGGGGCAATCTGTCTTTAACCCATAACTATTGTTTATTATGCAACATTAAAAACCGACCAAACTATTTCATCAATTTCATTTTCGATAATAATTTGTTTTTTAATGTCCGTTTCTTTGTAGCATTTTTTAGCCAAAGTAATTAATGCTTTAGATTCTATATGATGTGGATTTGGCACAGGGAATTGCTCAACATACTGAGTAATAAACCTCCGTCTATTTGAGTACAGTTTATTCTGAAATTTTATATCATAAAATTTTTCTATAAAACATGAATTGGCTATAGCCAATATTAGCCATAAAATATCATCAGGCATTTCTTTATTATCGCGTAACAACCAATAACAATCTCCATTTACAACAGTTCCTTCTTTATCCAGCCAGAATGTTGGGCGTTCGCTAATATCACGAAAGATTACTTTTTCCTGCTTCCAAAATGAAGGGTTTTGTGGAACCCATATTTCAAACCAGCTTCTATTTGCTTTAATCACATACTTCCGACTACTAAGTTGCTCTTTATTTTTTTCAAGATAGCGTTTAGAAAGTGGGAACTGATTCATTTTAAATGTATCTCTTTTCCCATCTACAATGGTATGGGTATAAAGAATTGCCTTTTTTGCGTTTTCATTACACTTAAATCTGCCAGCAACATGATGCGTTGTTAATGGTCGCAATAACTCAGGCTCATATCCAACTTCATTTTTCCAATCTGATCGGATAAAAACATTGTCAGCAGTTGTTTTTACGCCAACTCGAACTTTTCCTATATCTTTAAATAAGCACCAAGTCTTAGATTCGACCATATCAAGCCATTTTTCAGATGTCGAATCTTGAAGCCTCCACAAATCAGACGGACTTGAATCAAATGTTAAATACCCATTTTTAACGCAATAATTTCCTTGTTTTGAAGAAACAACACCATCATGTTTTAGGGCTTGCATTTGGCTTTCAACACAAGGAATGCCTCCTTCATAATTTTCACTATCTGCCATGTAAATAGATGAAAAAGGAATATTGGAATTTCTTTGTTTGTTTTGGGGGGTAAGAATCATCACCGCTGGTAAAACAGCAGCTTCAAAAACTTTAGTGTCGCCGAAATCCCATATTCCTTTAATTGAATATTGATTATGAATAGTTTCCCTGAATTTCCCTGCCCCTTTAGTTGTTAGAAAGCGATTAGACACAATCACACCAGCAACACCATCTGGTTTTAAGACTGATTTCATTGCAACTAAAAATGCTTGATAAATATCGACACGTCCTTTTAAACCAAAGTTTTTACTTAATAGCTGTGCTTGCTCTGCACCTAAAACTTGTGTCCGTATATATGGAGGATTTGCTATTAACAAGTCAAAATTTGGTATATCACTTGAATAAAATAAATCCTGCGAATCAGATAGATTGCCTTTTTCTATACAAACTTGTAAAAAGTCTTTATTTTGTAATGTTGGTGCAATTTCTGGGTAGAATGTTTTTAATCTATTTCTAGTGATTTCAATCGAATCAGGATTTGTATCAAAGCCGTAAACATCAATATCATTGAAGGATTGATTTTTTAAAGCTTTTATCAAACTTATAAGTAATTCGCCATCCCCAACCGCTGGATCAACTATTCTTACGGATTTTTTGAGGCTTGCATTGAAAATGATATTTTCAGATATAAAATCAGAAAAAACCGCTGGCGTATAGTGTGCGCCTTCTTGTTTTCTTGATTCTACATGGCTATACCGCTCAACTGCTTGCATTAATATTCCCCTTACGAATGCTACTTATAGTATTCATTTTATTAAGAAATGTCAATAGTTGAGACGGGCTATATTTTGAAGCAGCTAACGGCGCGCTCACTGGCAAAATGACGCGCAGCGTAATTTTGTCCGAGTGCAGCGCCTTGTTAGCTCTTTTTCATCAGGACCGATACTTGTAACGCAGGTGATAGGATGATTTCCATACCTTCGATATCTAGCTCAGTTTCAAATAAATCTTCGTCTAATGATGTTTTTACCAAAATAGATCTTTTAGATTTTTTGGTTTTCATAGCTTTTGCTAAAAGAGAAGCAGCTTCGTCTATGGTCTCGTTTTTCTTTTGAACACGAATTAACACAGGATTATTCATATACTGTTCTACAAGAATCGCGTCTATTCCCTTATTCCGTTGAACAGGGTTAAATTCTATTCCTGTCAATAGATTTAACGCGGAGGTATCTGCATTTACATATGAGTCTCTACCCTTTTTCAAAAGGTTTGACTCCGTTTTTATAGGGTTATCTAAGCGTTCCCTCGTTAGCTCGATAGCATCTGGCGATTCATCAATACCAATATAATTTCGATTTAAAAGTTTTGATGCAACACATGTGGTTCCGCTGCCACAAAAAGGATCTAAAACCAGATCTCCCTCTTCAGTTACTAGCTTGATAATTTGCTCAAGGAGCAAAAGCGGCTTTTGAGTCGGGTACCCGACTCTCTCTTTTGCCTTGGGATTTAAATAAGGAATACCCCAGACATCACTTAATGGAACGCCTTTTTTCTTATCGCCATTTTTTACATTTCCAGAGCTATCTTTGTCGTATATAGACTTATTGTGCTCATCCCTAGTTCTTCTTTGTAAAATCTGATCTATATTAGTTGTTTCTGAATAAGATGTATAAATTGTATTAAACTTAAATTTTTTCGACTTTGAATAGAAATAGATATTTTGATGACTTGGAAGCAGTCCTTTTCTTGAGTTAGACCATCTTTTATAAGACCAAATAATTTCTGATTGAAAATTATCCGCCCCAAAAGCCTGATCTAATATTACGCGAACAATATGCTCACCACTTTTATCGCAGTGTACAAATATAGATCCAGTCTCTTTCAATAAAGAATGCATGGCTTCGATTCGTTTCTTTAAAAACTCAGTGTAACCTCTGTCACTACCCCAGCTATCATCAAAGCTGAACTCTTTTGTACGTTCTCTATTTTTCAGCGTATACTTTCTATCTGTAAAAAACGGCGGATCAAGATAAATGAGGTCTATAGAGCAAGGCTCTATAGACCTCATTTGATCTAAACAATCACCGTTCAGAACTGTGTTAATCATTAGATGCTTCTTTGTCTCGTTTATCCGCTATTTCCGTTAATATCGCTTTAAGGCCATATCCACTAATTTTCTCCAGATAATCCCAAGCCTCGTCACCGGCATAGTATTCACCATCTACGCCTGCGTAGATGGTTTTCAATGTTTCCTGTATTTTAATTGCCTGCTCTCTCTGAGGATAGTAGAACATCACCCGAACAGGCTTGTAACCATGCCCTTTTATTGCCTTTACGCGGGTGTGCTCTTTGGTAATATGGTCGCCATCCGTCGTAGCATCTCGCCATTTTAGCTCTACGGCATCAGAGCCATTAAGAAAATCTATTTCAAAAGTCTTTGGCTTTGACCCAACAGTATTCTCGACCAAGGTTTTGCCACCCTGACTGTTTGAGAAGAACATACACAAGGTAGCGGCTTCCTCCAAAAATGACCCCGCATACTTATATAAAAATCGGCCAGTATTCTGATATTCGTCGATCAAAATACCTTCTTTATGAGGAATGCCTAATACTCGATATATCAGATAGTGAGAATTATCATCTTCTTTCATTTCCTCCTTACGTGCGACAATCTTGCTTTTCAAATTGTTTGCATATTCATCAGCAAGCTTTCCGATTTTTTCTTTTAGCAATTGCAGACAAGTTCCACTGGCGATTGCACTATCAATTACCTCTCTTTCGTGAGCATACACTGCGGCGATAAGCTCTGTTTTTTTCTTCTTTTTGATATCAATACCTAATGACTTGCAATATTCATCAAGTTCCTTTTTGTTCATTTTTTCAACTTTCATGAAGCTTCCTGAGTTGGTTTTAAATGCGATCTCGATTTGAGAGCTAACGTGTTATTAACGGGAATAGACTTTCCCTGTAATCCATAGACATAGATGGACTATAATTCCTTGTATCTTGATAATCAAGCTAAGGTAGGGAATAGTTACCCTATGTCCTCTTACATTAACAAACTCGAAGAAAAGCCTTTTTTTAAGCCTCAATCCAAGCGTTTAATTGATCAGGTGAGAGAGGTTCTTCGATATTATCATTATGCTATTCGTACAGAAGAGACTTACGTTAAGTGGATTTTGGCTTTTATTCGTTTCCATAATAAAAAGCACCCCAAAGAGCTGGGTAAAGTAGACATCGAGGCGTTTTTATCTGACATGGCGCTCAATAAAAATTACTCGGCGTCATCACAAAATCTTGCGATGAATTCGATTGTATTCCTCTACAAAAAAGTTCTGAACTTGCCTGTTGCAGACAAACTATCGGCTGCACGTTCTAAAAAACCAATTCGATTGCCCGTTGTGTTAAGTCAGAATGAGGTCGCTGAACTATTTCAATATATGGAGGGCGTACGAGGCTTAATAGGGCGATTAATGTACGGAGGCGGTTTGCGTGTGATGGAGATTTTACGCTTGCGTATTCAGGATATCGATTTTGCGAATGGCTACCTTTTAATACGGGATGGTAAAGGTGGAAAAGATAGAACGACATTGCTGGCGCCCTCAGTTGTAAAGGATTTGAAAGAACAGCTAGAGCGTGCAAAAGGGCTGTTTGAAGAAGACCTGGCTTCTGGCAATGCCAATGTGTATTTACCCGTTGCATTGGCAAGAAAATATCCAAAGGCAGGTTCAAGCTGGGGTTGGCAGTATGTTTTTCCTTCGAATAAGGTGTCGGTGGACCCACGCGACGGCGAGGTACGGCGCCACCATATGGATGAATCGGGCCTGCAAAAGGCGATTCGATCAGCAAAACAAAAAGCAGGTATTGATAAGCGCGTGACCAGCCATACATTGAGACATTCTTTTGCCACGCATTTGCTCGAAGCAGGAACGAATATCCGCGTGGTTCAAAAATTATTAGGCCATGCGGATGTTAAAACAACGGAAATCTACACCCATGTGTTACAGCAGAATTTAGACAAAGTGGTAAGCCCGTTGGAGACGCTGCCGACAGTGTGAAACTTCGTTCGTTTGGTTGCGTCTAAAATGGCATTGGGTGCTTTCTTCTGGCGCGCTTAATGTGTAGTAGTCGCGGCTTGATCTGACAACCGGTCACCGTTGGGCGGCATGAGCCACACGCAAAATACGGCAAAGGGCCAGGCGCACAAGACACTGACCAGCGGACCCAGGCTGAAAGCCACGCGGCCATAACCTGGGCACAGCGGCTCGGGCGCGTGTTCGGTATTGATAACGCGGGAAGCGGCCGCTGAAACGCTGCGCCACAGTGCCTTGCTGAAGACCCGTCCTCTTTGAAAAAAGTGGTTTGTAAGTCCTATCCTTGCAAGGTGGAAAGTTTCTAGCCTGTTTTAGCTTGCAGCTCTGCTGCCAGCAGTTCGATCCAGTGAATCACAGGTGTCTGCGTGCCCCCACCCAGATGAGCCTGACAGCCAATATTAGCGGTAACAACCGCATCGGGTTCGCTGCGCTGTAAGGCTTTCAGCTTTTGCTGACGCAGTTGTCTGGCCATCTTTGGCTGCAACAGCGAATACGTGCCTGCCGAACCACAGCAAAGATGGGCGTCTTTTACCGCAGGTAAACCGAAACCCAGGCGAGTCAAAATGCTGCGCGTTGGTTCGTCAAGTTTCTGTCCGTGCTGGGCGGTGCAGGGACAATGCCAACTAATGTGTGTTTCGCTCCGAACATTGAGGCTCTCAAGGTCTTCGCTAACCAGCAACTCGGAAATATCCCGAAGCTTGCTCTGAATCTGCGCAGCCTTTCCCGCGTATTCCGCATCGTCACTCAATAAATGTTCGTACTCACGAACAAAATTGCTACAGCCGCTGGCCGTCATCACAATGGCTTCAGCTCCGCGCTGCAAACAGGGCCGCCAGGCATCGATATTGGCGCGAGCCTGCGCCGCTGCAAGCTCATGCTGACTGAGATGACCCGCCATGGCACCGCAACATTGCTCTGCTGCGACTGTCAGCGTTTCGATACCGAAGTGGGCCAGCACAAACGCTGCGGCCCGGTTCGTTTCCGGCGACAATCCAGGCTGTACACAGCCCTGTACCAGCACTACTTGGCGCGCAAAGCTGGCTGTTTGCCGCGGCGCCAGTATGCGCGGCGGCGACAGGTAGTCCGCCAGTGGCGGTGGCACCAAAAAACGAAGCCGACGACCGAGCCGCGCAGCCGGTGTAAACCATTGCCGCCGGGACATAAAGCTCAGCAAAAATTTACGCAGCAATTGTTGCCATCGTGAGCGCGGTACTTTCTCTTCAACTTCCCGACGGCCAATGTCGAGTAGCCGCTGATAGTCCACCCCTGAGGGGCAGGTGGTCTCACAGGATTGACAGGCCAGGCAACGATCCATATGCGTGCGTGTAACCTGCGACACATCGCCGCCCTCTAACATGGACTTGATCAAATAGATGCGACCTCGTGGGCCGTCCAGTTCATTCCTTTCAAGCTGATAGGTAGGACAAGTGGCATTGCAAAAACCACAGTGGACACAGGCTCTCAAAATGCGATTTGCTTCCTTGCCGGCAGGTGTCGCCAAAAAGTCGGCACTCAGCTCAGTTTTCATTGAGCCAGGCTCACTCTGCGCAGTTGGCGAAACACGCTTTTGGGGTCGAAAGCAGTAAGCAAACGCCGATCCTCGACCTTGGGTCCACTGTCCAAATTGACCGCCGCTGCCGCTCCCTGTTGTCGCCAGAGGCTGCCTTTGTCGTCATAAAACCAGCGCACCCGGCCATTTCCATCGTATAGCTCCGTGTTCTGGCCTGTGGCAAAGAAAGGCAAGTCCATAGCCGCCAATTGCCGCCACACACTCGAGCTCATTTCTCGTGTTGAATATTCCGAGCGCAATCGTTCGATGGTTTGAACTCGACCAGACAGGCGTAAATACAAAATTTGATCCATAAAAAGAAAGCCGGACAAAGGTTCTCCAGCCAGCACAAGTTCGCGCACAAGCTGACGTGCCTGATGCAGGCTTGCTACAGGTTGGGCAATTGTAATTTCTGCCGCCGCCCGCGGTAACACTTTCAGCGATACATCGAGAATTGCACCCAGGCGTCCGCAGGAACCCACCAGCAAACGCGACACATCAAAGCCGGCTACATTTTTCATAACCTCGCCGCCAAAGCTCAAGATGTCTCCAAACCCATTAATCATGCGCAAGCCCAATACGGCATCGCGCAAGCTGCCAGAAAAAAAGCCTCTTGAGCCCGACCATCCCAGAGCTATCGCCCCGCCCACCGTACTTGCCTCGCCAAAATCAGGGCATTCAGCCGCCAGCATTTGCCCTTGCTCGGCCAATACGGCCTGTAGTTCCAGTAATGGGGTGCCGGCACGCACTGTAACCACTAATTCCGAGGGTTGGTAACTGATAATTCCCCGGTGTTCGGCAATCTCCAAAACGGTGTCAGCCAAATCTACCATCCACGGCTTGCTCGCTGCCCCGGTAACGGTTAAATGACCACCCACTGCGGCCGATGTGCGCACCGCGTCGGCCAACTCTATAGCGAGATCATTATCCAAGGCCGATTGCCCGATATTCCTGGCAGCGCTTCAAACTGGGAATATTCTTGCCCGGATTAAGCAGGTTCTGTGGATCAAAGGCCGCTTTCAATCGCCTGAATTGCGCCAATTCCTGGTCGCTGAACTGGCTCGCCATCTGATTAATTTTTTCCCGCCCTACACCGTGCTCACCCGTAATGGTGCCGCCAACTGCAATGCATTTTTCCAAAATCTCCGCGCCAAACTGCTGGACGATTGCCAGTGAGCCCTCGCTATTTGCATCAAACAAGATGAGTGGGTGCAAATTGCCGTCGCCAGCATGAAATACATTGGCGACAGGCATTTGGTAATGTTTTGAGCGCTCACTAATATAACCCAGCACCTCGCCAACAGAGGCTCTGGGAATAGTGCCATCAATACAATAGTAATCGGGATAGAGTCTGCCCACCGCCGGAAATGCGCTCTTGCGCCCTTGCCACAGCAATTCCCGTTCGCTGGCATCCTGCGCCAAACGCTGCTCGGTTGCGCCCGTTAGCGACAGAATTTCCCGGGTCATTGTCAGTTCATCAGCGACTTCAGAATGACAACCGTCGAGTTCTACCAGCAGCACCGCCTCAGCATCCAAAGGGTAGCCCGCACCGCAGAACTGCTCTGCGGCGGTCAGTGCCAATTGATCCATCATTTCCAGCCCGGCCGGAATGACACCGGCTGCGATCAAGCACGCCACGGCCTCACTGGCTGCCGCAACACTGGAAAAGGCCGCTAGCAGCGTTTCAACTTGCGGTGGTCTAACCAGGAGTTTTACCTTGACCTCAACCACTACCCCCAACATGCCCTCGGAGCCAATCATAAGCGCCAGTAAATCGGGGCCCGCATCGTCCAGGTCTATCTTTTCCAGCTTGCCCTCAACATTAATCAGTGTGAGTGCCAAAACATTGTGCACGGTCAACCCGTATTTCAGGCAGTGCACACCCCCTGCGTTTTCAGCGACATTGCCACCTATTGAACAGGCAATCTGTGAGGATGGATCGGGAGCGTAATACAAACCGTGTTCGGCCACTGCTTCTGAAATTGCCAAATTGCGCACCCCTGGCTCAACCGTGGCACACATATTGTCATTATCAATATGGAGAATACGGTCTAGCTTGCTCAGCACCAGCAACACCCCTGACTCGCACGGCAGGGCACCCCCCGATAAACCGGTGCCCGCGCCCCGCGTAACCAGCGGAACCTTGAGCTTGTAGCACAGTCTCACCAGCACCTGAATCTGTTCCACGGTTGTCGGCAACACAGTGACCAGTGCCTGAGCGCTATAACTGGATAAACCATCACATTCGTAGGGGCGTTGTTGCTCTGTGGCGAAAAGCACAGAATCTGCTGGCAAAAAAGTTCGCAACTCGTCGATAAGCTGGTTAGCATCTACCTCTGGCAATGGCTCATCCAGGTTGGGGTTGTGGGCATGGCTATGTGGGTTGCGCATATTCAAAGTATGCGCGAAAGCAGCAGCGCAAACCAATACAGATTTATTCCAGATCGTGTATTTGCTGCACATTTACTGCACAAGGGAATAAGACAGTGACCAGGAAAGACTACGACCTTTTTGTTATTGGCGCTGGTAGCGGCGGCGTCAGAGCGGCAAGAATGGCCGCCTCATTTGGCGCAAAAGTAGCCATTGCAGAGGACCGCTATATGGGCGGCACCTGTGTCAATGTGGGCTGTGTGCCAAAAAAACTATACGTATACGCCTCAGAATTCAGCCACGCCTTTGAAGACGCTAGAGGGTTTGGCTGGAACAGCCAGGTGCCGGAATTCGACTGGGCTACCTTGCGCGACAACAAAAAACAGGAAATCAGCCGCCTCAATGCGATTTATCGCAATCTGCTGGCTGGTGTTGAGGCTGAGGTATTTGATGGCCGGGCCCGCATTCTCGACCCATACACGGTGGAGGTGAATGGCACCAGTTACAGCGCAGAGAAGTTGCTAATCGCGACCGGCGGCTGGCCTTATGTTCCGGAATTTCCCGGCAGTGAGCTCGCGCATACTTCCAACGAAATTTTTGATCTGCAAGAGTTCCCGCAGCGGCTTGTGGTCGTGGGCGGCGGTTATATCGCCGTTGAATTTGCGGGCATATTTAACGGCCTGGGTGCCGATGTCACACAACTGTATCGAGGGCCTCTGTTCCTGCGCGGCTTCGATCAGGATATTCGCCAGCACGCCGCTCAGGAAATTGCTAAAAGCGGTGTCAATCTGCGCTTTGACACCCAGGTAAGCAGTATCGAGAAAACAGCCCGAAGCTTGCGCGTAAACCTGACCGATGGCAACGCAATCGACGCTGATGCAGTGCTCTATGCTACCGGACGCAAAGCCCACCTGAGCGGATTGGGGCTGGAAAATACCGGCGTGGCCTTGATTCCGGGTGGAACTATTTCGGTCAACGATGAATTCCAGACAGATGAACCGAATATATTTGCCCTGGGTGACGTCATTGGCGGCCTGGAGCTAACGCCGGTCGCCCTCGCAGAGGGTATGTCCTTTGCCAGGCGTCAGTTCAAGCCACTGGAAAAAGAGGTGGAGTACGATTTTATTCCCACCGCTGTGTTCTGCCAGCCCAATATAGGCACTGTGGGTTTTACCGAAGAAGAGGCGCGCCAGGAGTTCGCTGATATCACCCTGTATAAATCAGACTTCAAGCCAATGAAGCACACGATCAGCGGGCGCGATGAACGCACTTTCATGAAGCTGATTGTCGATACCGCCACTGATCGGGTAGTCGGCGTCCACATGATGGGGCCGGACGCTGGCGAAATTGTGCAGGGTATTGCCATCGCGCTAAAGGCTGGTGCCACTAAGGCGGTATTTGATAGCACCATTGGCATCCACCCCACTGCCGCTGAGGAATTTGTCACAATGCGTGAAGCCTGGAACGGCTAATGGAACCGCTGCAACTCATACTGCTAGCCGGTGTCGGCGTGTTCGCCGGGTTTTTGAATGTCATGGCAGGTGGCGGCTCGCTGTTAACGGTTCCCGTGATGCTGTTTATGGGTATACCGGGCCCCGTTGCCAACGGCAGCAATCGAATCGCCATACTTGCCCAAAATATCACCGCTGTAACGACGTTCTTTCGCCGCGGCTACTCTGACTTCAAACTCAGTCTCAGCTTGGCGCTGTGTTCGCTGCCAGGCGCAGTGGCTGGCGCTATGCTTGGAGTCCGGCTTCACGGCGAGTGGTTTAACCGCACTGTCGCTATCATCATGCTCGGTGTCATGCTGATCATGGTACTGGAGCGCAAGCCACAGGCCAATACAAGGCCCAATAGCCCAGTCAGTCGCAGCCGCATTATCTGGGGCCACGTGCTGATGGCAGGCGTCGGTTTCTGGGGTGGTTTTATCCAACTCGGTGTCGGCTTTCTGATTATGCCGGTCTTGCATAAGGTGTTGGGGCTGGATCTGGTTCGCACCAATATGCACAAGGTATTCATTATCGGCGTGTACACACTGGCCGCACTGATCGTGTTTGCTATGCAGGTAGAAATACTCTGGATAGTTGGACTCGCATTGGCAGTCGGCAACTCGTTGGGTGGCTGGCTGGCAGCGCGACTGCAAATTGGGCAGGGCGAGAGCCTCATCAGATTTGTCATGTACGCGGTATTAGTTGTTTTTGTAATAAAACTCCTGTTTTTCTCTTGAAATTTTTTGCCCGTTTAGAAAATAATGCTGCACGAAATGCAGCCGTTATGGAGTTTTCTGCATGATTAGTATGAATCAAGTCTCACGCGCCTACGGCGATGTTCTGGCGGTGGACAATGTCAGCTTTAACATTCCGGCCGGTGAAATTGTCGGCCTGCTCGGACACAACGGGGCCGGGAAAACCACCGTCATGAAGACGCTCAGCGGCTATCTGGAACCCAGCACTGGCGTTATTCGCATCGACAACATCAACCTGGCTCAAGCGCCCCGCAAAGTGCAAACAATTCTCGGTTACCTGCCAGAGAGTCTGCCGGTCTACCCGGACATGAGCGTAGCTGACTACCTGAATTACGCTGCCACACTCAAAGGTTTAGAGGGCTCCGTACAGGCAGAATCTGTCCGTCGAGCCATTCGCGATACCGCGTTGCAAGGCAAACTACTGGAGCCAATTGCCACCTTGTCTCGCGGCTATAAGCAGCGTGTAGGCGTGGCCCAGGCCATACTTGGCTCACCCAGAGTACTTATTCTTGATGAGCCCACCAACGGGCTGGACCCAAGCCAGACGCAGCACATGCGAGATTTAATCTGCGCTATTTCCGAGAGCGCCACAGTCATTCTCTCTACCCACATCATGCAAGAGGTGGACGCTATCTGCCATCGGGCGCTTATCCTCAATAATGGCCAACTCGCCTTAAACGAAAATCTGAGCGACCTGCGCACCAACCAAAGCCTGTTGTTGCGAACATCTCTGGCGCCCGATCAATTGGAAATCATCGCCAGGGGCCTTAATGGTATCGCGAGCTGCGAGGTGCTCAGCGAAACCCGGAGTTTCCGCCTGCAACTCAATCCGGCAATCAGCAGCGACGAGACTGCCGCAGCACTGGTTGCCGCTATAGCCCAGGCGGGCGCTCCACTTTACCAACTGAGTGCCGAAGTACGGGACCTGGAAACCGTGTTCAGAGAAGTCAACGCGAACGGAGGTACTGCCCGTGCTGCGTGATCCACTCGTTAAGCGGATTGCTGACAAGGAACAAACCCTGTTTTTTGCCTCACCCGCCGCCTGGTTATTTTTGGGCAGCTTCGCTGCGGTCACCCTGTTCGTCTTTTTCTGGGGCGAAGCATTCTTTGCAAGAAATATCGCTGACGTGCGCCCTCTGTTTGAATGGATGCCCATTCTTCTTGTTTTTCTGAGTTCTGCTCTCACCATGCGTATGTGGAGCGAGGAGCGGCGCACTGGCACCCTGGAATATGTGCTGACATTACCGGTTCCATTATGGCGCTTCGTAGTGGGTAAATTCCGTGCCTGCCTCACCCTGCTTGTACTCGCGCTCTGTGTCACCCTGCCGCTACCGCTAAGCGTTGCCAACCTTGGCAACCTGGACTGGGGGCCGGTCATGGCTGGCTATTTGGCAACCCTGTTAATGGGCGCTTCCTATATCGCCATTGGTCTGTATGTATCTGCCCGCAGTGACAACTCCATCGTCAGCCTGATCGGCTCAGTGGTCATTTGCAGTGTATTCTACCTTCTTGGCTCCAGCGCCATGACCAACTTTTTCGGCAACACTGCGGGTGAAATTATGCGCGGCCTGAGTACGGGTGCGCGTTTTGAGTCCATTACCCGTGGCGTCATCGACCTGCGCGATTTGGTTTACTACCTGAGTTTGATCTGCATATTTTTGACGCTCAATATTTACTCTCTCGAAAAAGAGCGCTGGTCTGCACAGGGCGGCGAGAAAAACCACAAAAGCTGGCACCTTGTAACCGCATTGGTTGTTATCAATGCGCTCACCGCCAACCTTTGGCTGAGCCAGGTTACCAGCACCCGGCTGGACGTTACTCAGGGTCGGCTTTTCTCTATCTCCGCGCCTACCTACCAGTACCTTGAGCAATTGCAGGAACCCTTGTTATTGCGCGGCTATTTCAGCGCCAAGACCCACCCTTTGCTGGCCCCGCTGGTGCCTCAACTTAGGGATATGCTTAAGGAATATGAAATAGCAGGTCAGGGCAAAGTCAGGGTGGAAATCATTGACCCGGCAGACCATCCTGAACTCGAAGATGAAGCCAATCAGAAGTACGGTATTCAAGCGGTACCTTTTCAGGTCGCCGACCGCCACCAGGCTGCCCTGGTGAATTCCTACTTCAATGTATTGGTTGCCTATGGCGACAGCCATCAGGTGTTGGGTTTTGGCGAAATGATTGAAGTGAAGGCCAGTGCCACCAACAGCCTGGATGTTCAATTGCGCAACCCGGAGTTCAATATTACTCGTGCGATCAAGCAGGCTCTCTATGTCTATCAGGCGGGGGGCAACTTGTTTGACAGCATTGATAGTGACATTGAGTTTATCGGCTATGCCTCTGCCGACGAGCTGCTTCCAGAACAATTACGCAGCTATAAAGCTGACATTCAAGGCAAGCTGGATGAACTCGCCGCCACGTCCAGGGGGCAGTTTTCTGTGCGCTTTATCGAACCCGAGGCGGACAACGGTCGCGTGGCACAACAGATCCAGGAGGAATGGGGCTTTAAACCGATGGTCGCCTCCCTCTTTGCTGCGCAGGAATTTTATTTTTACCTGACCTTGGCAGACGAGCGACAGGTGGTGCAAATACCCACGGAAGATTTCAACAGCGACAATTTTCAACAGGCGCTCGACGCCAGCCTTAAGCGCTTTGCCAGCGGATTTACCAAAACTGTCGCGTTTGTCGCGCCACCAATGGACCCACAACTAGCCCAGTTTGGCATGGCCGGGCCACAATTTCGCAACCTGGAACAGACCATTACCCAGGAGCACTCCATTCGTATGGAGAACCTCAGCGATGGCAGTGTGACCTCAGAGGCGGATTTGCTAATGCTAGCCGCGCCAGAAAGCCTCGATAACGCCGCGTTATTTGCGCTTGATCAATACCTGATGCGCGGCGGCACGGTCGTGCTGGCAACCTCGCCCTTCATGTCACAGAGTATGCGCGGCGACCTGAGCATGTTGCCACGCAAAAGCGGTCTGGGCGACTGGCTACAATCCCACGGTATTCAATTGCAAGACAGCCTGGTGCTGGACCCACAAAATTCGGCATTTCCCATACCGGTTAACCGGCAGGTTGGCGGCTTCAGCTTTCAGGAAGTAGCCATGGTTGACTACCCCTATTTCGTTGACGCTCGCGGCGAAGGTCTCAGTGATAGTCACCCGATTACGGCGGGTCTCCAGCAAGTCACCATGAGCTGGCCCTCTCCGATCACTATTGATAAAGACAAAAACAAATTGCGTCAGGTTATCGAGCTTGTTCGAAGCTCGGATCAATCTTGGGTAACCCCCTCAACTGATATATTGCCGCGTGTCGATGTCGGCGGTATCAGCGGCTGGCAGCCAGAGGGTGACACGGGTCCATCTTTATTGGCAACTGTGGTGCAGGGTCAATTCGAATCCTACTTTGCTGGCAAGGATTCGCCACTGACCCCGCAATCAGAGATAGCAGATGAAACCGGGGACAGCGCCAGTCAACTCGATATCAACAGCGTGATACAGCGCTCTACGGAGTCGGCCCGACTGATCATTTTTGCCTCTAATGACTTCCTCACTGACCAGATATTACAGACCATGAGTTCAATGACCGGCGGGCAATATCTCGGCCCTCTGGAGCTAGTCGCCAACACCATCGACTGGGCCATGGAAGACGGCGGCCTGCTGAGTATACGCAGCAACGCCCACTTCAATCGCACGCTGCCGCCTCTGGAAAAAGACCAGCAACTGTTTTGGGAGTACCTGAACTACGCAATGGCGGTTGCCATATTGATCGTTATTGCTGCATGGCAACGACGCAACCGCCGTGAGCGCGACAGAGTATATTTGCAAACACTGGGAGAAGCCGCATGAATCGCCTGACAAACTATCTGTTACTGCTGTTAGCCGCGCAGTTGCTGATTCTTGTCTGGGCATTCTGGCCCGGCCAATCCAGCGACACTGATGACTCTCGGCAGGCACTGTTCACAATTGCAGAGCAGGACACTAACCGAGTGATCCTTGATGATGGTAAATCCAGCATTGTGTTATCAAAGGTCGGCGGCGAATGGCGCCTGCCCGCATATCACAACCTGCCAGTCGCACAGAATCGGGTCGACGCACTCTATGCGGATTTACCCCACCTGAATCGCGGCTTTCCTGTAGCGAATAGCGACGCTGCAAAATCACGGTTTGAAGTCGCTACAGACAACTTCCAGCGAAAAATTCAATACTTTGCAGACGAGCAGTTAGTGGCTGAAGCCTATCTTGGCACCTCGCCGGGCTTTCGCAATGTGCACGTGCGAATTGGCGAAGAAGACAATATCTATAGCATCAAGTTTAACGCCTTTGACCTGCCGACAAACCCGGCAGAGCTGTTTGACAAAAATGTGTTGCGGATACCGCTGCCAAAGCACATTGAAGGTCTGGATTATGCCATCAGCAAAACTGATGACACCTGGCTGGATTCTGATCAGAACCTGGCCGATAGCGAGGCAGCCCATACACTGGCAAACGGACTATCCGGTTTGCGAGTTAACGCTGTGGCAGATATCTCCACGGCAAACATTCTGCAAGACACGCCTGCACCGCCAACCTTGAAAGTAGACACTGACAACGGCTCATATGAAATCCACCTGTACCAGGTCAAGGAAGCCTATTACATCAAGCGCAATGACATGGCTCTGTACTTCGAAATCAGCAAGTTTGACCACGACCGACTCAATGATGTTTCGTTTGCTACGTTGTTCCCCCCGCCAGCACCCTGATCGTTAACTGGGACATCTGCACTTCATCGGGGCCATCGGCAATTCGGCAAAACGGGCCACCGCGAAAATATGGGGTATCGGAGTGTCCTGGCAAACGCCCATGCCGCCCAGTACCTGCCTGGCTCGATCAGCCACATCCTGACACATCTTTGGCGCTACAATCTTCAGCATGGAAATATAGCCCCGCGCTTCAGCATGGAAATGTAGTCCCGCGCACCATCAATGCCATCGCGGTCCATCTTTTCTGCCGCGGATAGCACCAACAGGCGGCACTGTTCGATAGCGACGGTGTCGCCCTTGCCTCTAGTGATTGCGCCGGGCCCGAAAAAAATGCTTTAACTTATCGGCACTCTGCACAGCCATTAAGCCCTGCTCCCAGACGATACGATGGTTGTAGTGCTCAGCATCCAACAGCCTGGCCCGACTGCATATCATACCGGCACGAGGCTCAATGGCTGCGAAGATCAATCGCTCAACCCGCGCGTGGATAATCGCGCCCACACACATCGTACAGGGTTCCAGAGTGGCATAGAGTGTCGATCCTGGCAGGCGATAATTGCCAACCCTGCGAGCTGCATCTCGCAGCGCAACATTTTCGGCATGGGCAGTCGGGTCGCAGGCAGATATTAGCTGATTAAAGCCTTCGCCAATTAACTCTCCGTCACGCACCAATACTGCGCCTACGGGCACTTCATCGATAGCAGCGGCTCGATCCGCCAGCTCCAGAGCGTGCGACATCCACAACTCATCATTCATACAGGGCTCCTCTTGTGCCTTGTGACCACAATGATCTCGTGATGGCCTTATCGGGCCAAGTCCGACAGGCTGCTAGTCATTATCAATCAGCCTGGCTCCGGCACCCAGGCGCGATGATTCAGTTGAAGGTGCAAAAGCACGGTAGGCAAATGTGTTAAGGCAATCCCAGGTTTCTGTATCAACTGCCCGACCTTTTTCGCCTGGAAGTTCTGTCGCAATATCACCAGCAACTGGCTGGCAAAAAATATTATCCACAGACCACACATTGATTGCCTCTGTGTCGCCTTCAACCAAAAGCCCGCTATCTGGTGTCATTGTAAGTTTTGCCCCATGCCAGCAAAGTTCGATGGTTATATTCTTCAATTTGGCACTGAATGCTGCATAGGGCGCAATCAATAGCGGCAACCGGGTGGCTTCAAATTTGAACTCACGCCCAACTGCAATTTCTGCGGCGAGATCTGAAAGAACTGCACCGGCGACCAGAGGAGAAAGTGCCCCTGACTCCGCGCGCAAAACCCGGTCTGTCAGGGTCGGGGCAAACTCGCTATAACCTCTGTGTTCAATACTTTTCAAGAGTTTCGCTAATAACTCCGGGCCTGGCAAACCATGGGCCGCTAGCCAACGGATTGCTTTGCCTGCTTCTTCAGCAACACCCCAGTACAGACCTGCGCCATGGGCCGACCGTCTGCCCATAGCCTCAACTTCATTCAGAGAAAACATCAATTCGCCGCTACTCCTGTACTGCTCCTGATACTTCTGTCCTGGAGAAAAGCGGCGGATACGACCAGTCATCAGCTTCGACTTCAGACAATTCATGAGGGAAAGGTGCATTCTGAAACATATTGATCCGCAGCCAACGGTCTGAACGTGGATCAAAATGAGTGGCGCCAAAAAATGATAATTTGCAGCGCAAAAGGTCAATGGGCAGCAGAGTTGCCGAAACTGTATTATCCCGAACCTCGGCATAGGGTAGCCGGGCAGTAATCTGTGTGCGGCGGGCAATATGTCGGTGCCTGGGATGTTTTAGAAGGAAAGCAGCAACCGTTTCGCCCTTTCTCGCTGTGCCATCTTTCCAGGCGAGAAGGTCCCTGTACATCAGGGCTGCATCGCGTCCTGGCGAAAGCCTCTGTTCATAATCATCAAGCTCTTCTTCGAAGCGCTCCCCAAGCCTTGGCTCCTGCTTTTCTTCAGATATATACCAGACTCTCGCATGCGTATCGGGCCGCGACCAACAAAGATTCAGTGCAAAGTGATATACATCTTCGATAATTTCTATCAAACGGTCGAGAGACATTGCACCATCGACGACAAACTGGGCCTCTTCATCGATGCTCATGTTGTCGGCAAGGTCATCGACAAGTGCGCCGTAGGGCTCAAGCATCAGGGAAACAAGCTGCTCCTGACCTTCAAGCGAAAGATTTTTCTCGCCCCACTCGAACAGCCGATTCCAGGGTTCGTCTCCAGATAGAGGGTCTTTACCGATATACTGTTCGAGAAGAATCAGGTCAGCCTTGAGTTGAACCAGCTTTTCTTTTTGCAGCGGATGCTCGGTGCGCCATGCGTCGGCATTAAGCCGAGCGCGTGCCAGCATAGTGCGAAACAAAGATCGCTCATCATCAGTCGCATCGGGTAGCTCACGCACTCTGGCAAGTGCGGTTTCTTTCGCGGCGATCCATTGATGGATCAGCGAAGGATGATTGATCAAAAAGGGTGCCATGCCCAAGCCTGTCGAGTTGCCAACAGCAAATCGGCGGCGAAGACCTGGCTCAATACACACGGCTGTGCCAGGCGAGCGAAGATGGGCCATATGTTCAACCAGATCAAGGGTATAAGCACGGGTCAGGAACACCGACAGCATTTCTCCTTTATACTTTTTGGGGCAAGGGTGTCTTGAAAGTACATAAAGGTTAAACCCTGTTTGTAGCCCCTATAGAATGCCTCGTCAATTCAATTGCCAGGCTTCATGATTAACACCACTTGTCAAAGTAGTGCTGTGAATACTGGCGTTTTGAGAAATGAGAATCCAATCAAAAGATCAAATCCATTAATAATATTTTCTTATTTATCAGGTAAAATTATAAAGAATGAGACCTTTGCACGGAAGATGATTTCACTTTCAGGCAAGGCAAAAACGCACGGAATGAGGGAGTTTATGCTTATAAATGACCGATTGAGTACGATTTTAACGCAGCATGCAGGTGAAATGGCTTTCGTGCAAAGGTCTCAGAATACAAATCTTTTGCACGACCCTGGTATTGTCCTTTTTGAGTACACTTGCAATGCCGACACTCGAACATCAACCGGCACCACTGGGATTGTACGCAACGGCTACCTAAAACCCTTCCATATCAGGCAAGCGGTGAGGCAACTGACGCGGGGGTTTATATGTTTGCTGCCGCGGCTTTTCCGGCCATACGCCCTGAAAAGGTTGCGTCACCCACAGACATACCGCTGGAGTAACCTGCGGCGCGGCGCGCAACACCACAGGCGGTTCTGCCCGCCGCGTACAAGCCGGAAATTTCATTGCCGTCGGCGGTAAGCACCTCGCCGCTTGGACGCGAATCGAGGCCACCCAGGGTAAAGCAGGGCCAGAACGACCCCCTGCCCGGTGTGACATCCAATGCTACCAGGGGTGCATCCAGTTGGGTCAACCATTCAGCCTGCTTGTGGAACAACGGGTCTTCCCCTTGCGCGGCCATCTTGTTGTAGAACTCAACAGTGTGCTGCAGAGAGCCAACAGGTAACTGCAATTCTTCTTCTAACTCCTGAACGCTTTCACCTGTGCCACACACTTCCGCGTTCATGAAATTCATTTGCTCGTAATCGCCGTATTGCCCAACCGTTACAATAAAGTAGAAGCGCTCGCCCGGGTTTTCCAGAATTGCGTTGCCGAGCCGTGCGTGATACACGTCTTCGTTAATAAAGCGCTGCCCCTTGTCGTTGATCAGAATGCCGCCGGTGATCGAAGCGGGTGGATAATAGGGCAGACTTATAAAGCCTTCGTGCATGTTGATCGCCGCAGCACCTACGCTCATGCCCATTAGAATACCGCTGCCTGTATCGCCAGGATTACCAATAGGACTATTCCCGAGAGTCAGTTTCGGTGCGTATTTTTGCAGCATCTCCTGGTTCATGACAAAGCCGCCAGCGCACAAAATTACCCCGCTTTTAGCGCGCACATTGAACTCTTGCTGGTCTTTGCGCACGACCAGACCAATCACAGCGCCCTCCTCATCGATAATCAGCGTAAGCGCACGCACCTCATATTCAACAGTAATACTATCGCGCTTCTCAACATTCTCGGTGATGATCTTCATAAACAGTGGGCCGCCGTTGTCACCCTCTACATAGAGATTGTGGCCGCGCGCTGCGGGCCTGGCATGGGCACTGAAGGGGTAGGCTTTTTCACTGCCTGTGTAAAGCAGGCCATCATCGGTCAGACACATGATTGCCCGCGTTTCGTGAAAACTATCCTTAAATGGAACCCCTAAATCGACTAACCAGTTAAAGTGATCCAGGCTCTGATCGCAATAAGCACGAACTTTCGCCTCGTCCACCTGCGGACCCGCCGCCATCATCATGTAAGTGAACATGTCTTCAGTGCTATCTTCAAAGCCGCAGGCTCGCTGTACGCGGGTACCACCACTGCCACCCATATAAATTTCGGCACTGGACATTGCTGTTGAACCGCCACTGGCGCTGGCAACTTCAAAAATGGTCACTGCCGACCCAGCATCCGCCGCTTCGATAGCGGCGCAGCCACCGGCCCCACCGAAACCTACAATGGCGACATCAGTTTTGATATGCCATTCATCGACATCTTTGACGCGGCGAGCCTGAGTTGGAGAAGTCTTACCAGACATGGGGATACCCTCTTTCAATTTAAGCAGCGGATTTAAGCGACTCTAACCTGCATTCACAAGGAAAATAATAGCGATTGGGGTCAACCTATTGTCCACCGCAGCTTATATTTGCCTTGTAGGTCAGGTGCCTGGCTCCGCCGGGGTTCAATCTGGCACCAGGATCTCGCAACCGATCAGCACAGGTTTACGCTCTGCCAATACCCAACTACACTGTCGATGCCAAGGGAGAATCGAACACTATGATCGTAGAACAAATTTGGACTGGCAATGCCTTCCGAAATTTCAATTATCTCATTGCCTGCCCGGAAACCGGAGAAGCGATGGCCGTCGACCCGTTGGATCATGAAAAATGCCTTGGTAAAGCCAGAGAAATGGGCTGGACAATTACCCACGTGCTCAACACCCATGAGCATTTCGATCATACGGGCGGCAATCAGCCTGTCATTGATGCCACTGGTGCCAAATTACTGGCTCATGCCAACGCCAGGGACAGTATTGAGGGCGTGGACCGTGGTTTGAGCGCCGGCGATACAATTCGTATCGGCAGTACGGTCGAACTGGAAGCGCTGGATACACCGGGGCACACCCTGTCGCATGTGTGCCTGATATCCCACACGGAAACCCCTGCGCTAATGTGCGGCGATACTCTTTTTAATGCGGGCGCGGGCAACTGCCACAATGGAGGACACCCCGAGGAACTCTACGATACCTTTGCCCAACAACTGGCAAACCTGCCCGAACAAACCCTGATATATCCTGGTCACGATTACCTGGGAAATAATCTTGAATTCACGTTAAATCGTGAGCCAGATAATCAACGCGCCGCACGCTTGCTGGATGAGGTAGGTGAGCAGGACCCAAACGCTGCACTTGTTTCAACACTGGCTTTGGAAAAAGAAATTAATACGTTTTTTCGCCTGCACAGCCCCTCGGTTATCGCAGGAATACGGGAGGCCTTCCCGGATTTACCAGAGCAGCTTGATCCCAAAACAGTTTTTTTAAAATTAAGAGAATTACGCAATAGTTGGTAGCCATGGACACCCGGACACCTTCCCCACCGTATGGTTATTCACGCGAGTGCAATTATCCAATTGAGCAACAAATTCGCATTGTTGCTGAATTTTATGTGCACAAAATTCGCCCGAGCCGGATAGCCTATCGCATGGGCATTGATATCGATTTGATCGAAAAGCTTATTGCCGGCGAATCCCATCAGGCGGTTTTCAATGAGATGGTTAGCTACTACAGAAAAAATCGACGGCAACAGCGCCTGAACGCCTCACTTCGTATAAAGGGTACTGCACGAGTGGAATTGCAAAAAGAAATAGAACAAGAGTTTATCCAGGCTGACCAACAGTAGGCTGGCGTAAGCTTAGGGTCGTGATATAACGACCGCCGCAGCAGCGAGTAGTAATGTCACCAGCAGGTACGCTCCAATAAAGTCCGGCAAATAAGCCGCCCGAGTGAATGCCTGGCCAGCATCCTTCACACTCCACAAATTGCCGCTGCCACGGCCGACAACCAACTGCCCCTTCATTCCCTTTTCCATATGCTGAGACATATCACAATGAATGAGATAGGTGCGTTCATCCGCCGGCGTAATAAAAGTACCTGTTTGAGTCGCTCCGCCGTTCGCCTCTATGTGAAACATACTTTGGGGATATAGATATGCCGGTAGCCCATGCACCATCCATTGGTGCCTGACCTCATCTTCGTTGACAAAAGTAATTGTAACCCGACTACAGGGCTGCACCCGCACTTCATGCTGGCTCATACCAAAAACCATTCCCGGCGTGTCCGCCGCATATTCACTGCCAGCCTTGATGGTGAACTCAAAATCGTCGCTTACGGCTTCGCAACCTCGCGGTAGAGTATGGTGATTCTGGTTCATTACCATACCGGTCGCATCCATTGTCATGGCGTGATGCTGGTGCCGGGCGGGCACTGTAGCAGCCAGAAAAAAACTAAACGCGAGTAACGTCAACTTCATTGGCGCCAGCGTGTTGCCACCAGCCCTATTAGCAGACCCAACGCCAGGGCCAGACCCAGCAATCGCAAAATCTGAATCGGGTCCTGGCCGGGGTCGCCAAAAAGCTGCGGGGCGTAGCTCTGCCAAACCGGCGTTTCTTTACGATAGTAAGCCTCGGTAAAGTAATTATTCCAATTCACGCCACGGGTAGCCGGCCAGCCATTCTCATTCATGTACTGCCGATATACGACAGCACTAATATTGCCCCCAGGGCCAATGCCATCATTGGTCACGCCGTTATTCTGATGGTCATGGAAGGGCCAGATGCCGGGGCCGTAAGCGTGCAAGCCGTCGTTAACTGTTTGTAAGGAAAGGTCTGCACGCTGTGCGGTGGCAAGCCAAATCACATCCTGCGGCGATCTGGCTGCAAGCGGCAAAGGCACGCCATCGCGATGAGTCGCTGTGAATTTGTGACCGTGCGTATGCAGGGCAATGCCTTTGGCACCGCCATTTACCACTCTCAGTTTCAATTGTTCCCCTTCATCTGCAACGACCAGAGACTCCCTGAAGGTGTAAGGGAAAGAGCGACCATTGAGCGTAAAATAGTCGATCGTTGCATCGGTGATATCGTACTCTCGATGCATATAGCGCGTTATTAATCGCGAATCACTGTACTTCTGAATACCGGCGCTGAGCTCTTTATCCAGATCCATATAGTGCAGGTCGTATTCCTGATCATATTTCTCGGACACGGCCACCGATGAAACCCGCACCTTACCGGCGCCAGGATTCATTGTTTGCAGCCAATTGTCAGGCCGATTTTCCTCAATCACGAACATGCCCTGTAAACCCATCATCACATGCACATGTGGCTGTACGTGGCAGTGGTAATAGGTAGTACCGGGGTGTCTGGGTTGCAAGCGATAAGTGCGCGCGCCTCCAGGCATCACCGGTTTCTCACTGGTGATGGGTACGCCATCATTGCCCTGCCCGTCCTCCAGCACAAAGCTGTGATCTGCACCATGCAGATGCAGTGTATGAGGCATGTAGTGGGTGTTTTCCAGGGTGATGCGCACCCTATCGCCCTGTTCTACGCGAATCGCCGGGGACGGCAGCCGCAAATCCGGCCGCGCAATATTTGATTCGAAGTTTTCTGTCGCCATGCCTGCAAGTTTGGGCGCAAACACCCACAGTCCGGGGGTAATGCCAGGTGCCAGTGGATATTGCGTTACCGGCTGCGGCTGCTCTGCCGAACTGCCATTGAGTTCAGCAACCTCCAGACGAATATGTATTTCATCAGGGTCGCCATCGCCATCGAGATCCGCGCCCTTTACTACCGCATCGGCGGTCAAACCACTCTGCATCAAGGTCTGATGGCTAACATTGTTAGTTCCACGAACAAATGCAGCAATGGCGTGTGGGTTATCAGCCTGACAAGCCTGCATCTCAGACAGGTTTACTCCCTCAATAGTCTGTGCGGCGCGCCAGCCCTGGCTGTCCTCTGGACAAAAAATTTCAGCCTGCCTGGCGCTGGCTGACACAGTATCTGGCAATGGCCGCCATGATGACGCCCCGAACCATTGGCTCAATTGCACGCGCCAGGATAAGGGATACCACTGCGGCGGGGTGCTCACTGGAATCAACAGCAGCGCGAATAACAAGACATATCGCCTATTCACCGAACTGCCGCCTCACGCAGAAAAACAATACTAAGGCCAAAAGGGGCGCAAACAGCCAAAGCCAGGCAGGCATAAGACCCACTCGAAAGGGAAACACGGCGCGATACACAATGTCTTTGCTGGGATGTGGCGCTGTAACTATACCAATGTACGCACCTGATTCGGTAAACCTATGCTCCACTTGCAGTTGGTTTTCTGGCTTAATCACTGGCGACTGATAGAACACCGTTCGAGCATCCAGATCGGTCATCGCTTCTACATTCTCCCAGCGGGCGAAAATACCCAGGTCGTCCAAATCGCGAATAATACGGAAATCAACGGGTACTTGCCTGAGGCTGCCATGCAGATAGTCCATCACGAACAAAGTACTTCCTGCCATCGGTAAATCCTCACAGAAAACATCGTCGCCGCGGTCTTCCGGCTGATAAATACTGAAGTGCGCGCTATAGATGCCGATTTCCATCATACAGCTCCCCGCCTCTCCCACAACACCGCCCGCACCCCAGGCAGCTTGGGTAAGCATTAGCGTTGCGAGCAATAGCAGGCGGGCATACTTTTCAGTCAATGGGGAAATCCGACTCGGTTGTTTTTACTTTTCACATCTGCGTACACTAACTGATGACGAGCGTTCAGCAAAATGCCGCAATATCACTTAATTCGATCGGCAAGCACTTTGCCGACCATGAAATTCTGACATCCCTCAGTGTAAAAATCCCAGAGAACAGGCTAACGGCAATAATAGGCCACAGCGGTTGTGGTAAGTCCACCCTGCTAAAACTTATCAACGGCCTGCTGCAACCTGACACTGGCTCGGTTGAAATACTCGGCAGCGCAATCGACTACGGCGAGCTGACCCAACTGCGGCGCGGTATCGGTTACGCAGTTCAGGGGGCTGGCTTATTCCCCCATCTGAACGCCCGCGACAATATCTGCCTGCTCGCGGAGATTGAAGGCTGGGATACCACCCGTATTGAGAAGCGCCTCGACACCCTGCTGAAAATAACTCAACTGGAATTTGCCCTCCTCAATCGATTCCCCCAGCAGTTAAGCGGCGGGCAGCAGCAACGGGTGGGACTGTGCAGGGCGTTGATGCTAAACCCGCCTATCCTGCTGCTCGATGAACCATTTGCTGCGCTGGACCCGCTGACGAGGCTGGACATACAACAACAGTTTCAATTGATGCAGCAGACTGAACCCCGCACTTGTGTGCTGGTCACCCACGATATGCAGGAAGCATTGCGTCTGGCCGACGAGATTATGGTCATGGCCGACGGAGCCATTCTCCATCGCACCAACCGCCAACAACTACAGGAAGAAAACCCGGATGTCGATGCAGACCACTTGCTACTGTCGCTGCTGAAAGAGCCCTCAGCGGTGAAAGAGCCATCAGCGGTGAAAGAGCCATCAGCGGTGAAAGAGCCATCAGCGGTGAAAGAGCCATCAGCGGTGAAAGAGCCCTCAGCGTGAATAGATTAAGCCGGCCGCTATCACTGCTGCTATTTATCCTCAGCCAACTGCTCGTCTCGAACAGTACAGCGCAGACAGTCGTTGTCGCGTCAAAGCAATTTACCGAAAGCCGTCTGTTGGCTGAAATCGCCGCGCTAAAACTGGAGAGCGACGGCTTCGAGGTCGAAAGAAAGCTCGGGCTCGGCGGCTCACTGCTTGTTTTCAACGCCTTGCAAACAGGCGCTATAGATCTTTATCCCGACTACACAGGAACACTCGCGCAAAATTTACTAAAATACCCTAAAGCGAGCCCAGTCGAATTGGAACAGGCACTATCGGATATCAGCCTTAAAATTATCGCGCCGCTGGGGTTCAACAACAGCTACGCCATGGCGATCAATCGAGCCAAAGCAGAAGACATGCAACTCAGTCGCGTTAGCCAGTTGCGCGACTGGCCTGATCTCAGAGTTGCTGTTTCCCTGGAATTTCTCAACCGTAACGACGGCTGGCAGGCATTGAGCCGTCACTACCAACTGCCACAAAAAGCGGCAGCGCTGGAACACGCACTGGCGTATCCCGCTCTGGCCCGCGACCAAATAGATCTTACCGACGCCTATACAACTGACGGCGAGCTAAATCGCTATGATCTACTGCTATTGCAAGACGATCTTGAATTCTTCCCACAATATCAGGCACTCTACCTGGGTCGAAGTAATCTACCCGCAGATGTCCGCGCAAGCCTCGCACCAATGACCCAGGCGCTAAACCAAACCAATATGCGTCAGCTTAATGCCAGGGTCAGCGAAACTGGCAAGTCCATCAAGCAGGTTGCCCGTGAATTCCTGCTGCAAGCTGGATTCCTTGCCAGCACCGACGCGCCCGCCCCTGCAACAGACAGTGCCGGGCAGAAGATTCTCGCCAACACTGTGACCCATATGAAGCTCACCCTCACTGCCTTGCTCGCTGCCTGTCTCATCGCCATTCCTCTGGGTTTGCTGGCAGCACACCATAAACGCACAGCCACAGCGGTAATCTATTTTGCCGGGCTATTACAAACCATCCCTTCGCTGGCTTTATTGGCGCTAATGATTCCACTGTTTGGCCTCGGAGAAGTGACCGCAATCATGGCGCTGTTTCTATATTCGATACTGCCGATTTTGCGCAATACGGTCACCGGGGTGAACACTATTGACCCCCTGCTATTGCAAGTGGCTGATGGCATGGGACTAACAGCCGGTCAGCGTTTGATAAAAATCGAACTGCCCCTGGCTCTGCCCACACTGCTGGCGGGCGTTAAAACCGCAGCCATTATTTGTATCGGTACCGCAACACTGGCGGCCTTTGTCGGTGCCGGCGGCCTCGGCGAGCCGATTATCACCGGCCTGACTCTGAACAACCAGCAACTGATTTTGCAGGGAGCTCTGCCTGCTGCGGCGCTGGCAATCCTGACCGAATTTTTGTTTCAATGGATAGAACACAGCGTCATGCCGGTTCAGTTAAGGCAAGCCAATTGGTGAGTTTAAGTGAGCGATTCAAGCAGGTTCGAGCTCTGTCCGAACAGTATTGCGCGCCGTTGGAAATTGAGGATTTTGGCCTGCAAGCCATGCCTGAAACCAGCCCCGCCAAATGGCATCTGGCCCACACGACCTGGTTCTTCGAGACTTTTATCCTCAAGCCCTTCGTCGAGAACTACAGCCCGGTAAACTCGCAGTACAAAGTGCTGTTCAACTCTTACTATAACGGCATCGGCGCACAACGCCGCCGAGATCAAAGAGGGCTTTTATCGCGGCCCACCGTCGCCGAGGTAATGAATTACCGACGCCAAATCACCGAATGCATCTTACATCTGCTCAGGCAAGCACATCCGGAAATTGAATCTCTGGTGGAGCTGGGCATCAACCATGAGCAGCAACACCAGGAATTGTTTTTCACTGATCTAAAGTACAATTTTTCCTGCAACCCCCTAAAACCAGCTTATTGCGAAGACGATTGCCCGCTGTCAGATACACCGCCTGAGCGAGGCAACTGGTTACAGTTTGCAGGTAAAGAAATACAGATAGGCCACACTGGCGAAGGATTTTCCTTTGACAATGAAACGCCTCGTCACGCGGCTCTGTTAGCAGACTTCGAGCTGCGCGACACCCTGGTCAGCAATCGCGAGTATCTCGAATTTGTTGAGGATGGCGGCTATCACAAACCCGAACTGTGGCTAGCCGATGGCTGGGCCATGGCACAGGCACAGAAATGGCAGGCCCCACTTTACTGGGATCTGGGCCAACAGCGTGAATTCACCTTATATGGTATGCAGCCACTGGATATGAATGGCCCCGTCAGCCATGTGTCTGTCTATGAGGCTGACGCCTTTGCACGCTGGGCCGGGTGTCGATTACCTAGCGAGCAAGAATGGGAGCACGCGGCAAACCAGCAAAGCATCCAGGGTCAGTTTCTGGAATCCGGCTGGCTCCACCCCACCGCGCTATCACCGAATCAACTCCACGGAACACTGTGGCAGTGGACGAGCAGCGCCTATGCCCCATACCCTGGTTTCCAGGCTGCGACAGGCGCTATTGGTGAATACAATGGAAAATTCATGGTCAATCAATTGGTTTTGCGTGGGGGGTCCTGCGTGAGTAGTCATAATCACATACGAACCAGCTATCGAAATTTCTTTTATCCACCTGATCGCTGGCAATTCACAGGAATAAGGATGGCCAAATGACGATAGCCCAAATCTCAAGACAGCAAGAAGAGATGCTAGCTGGACTCAACGCAAACAAGCCTTTTATCAATCCCAAGTTTTTTTATGATGAGCGCGGTTCAGAACTATTTGCTGAAATATGTGAACAACCGGAGTACTACCCTACACGCACCGAAGTCAGCATTTTACAGGAGTGCAGTGCTGACATTGCCCAAGCGGTAGATGATATCGACTCAGTCATAGAGCCCGGCGCAGGAAGCTGTGAAAAAATACGCTACCTATTGGGAGACATCGCCCCGGAGTCTTATATCCCCACCGATATTTCTGCGGACTACTTGCAGCAAGCAGCCGCTCAACTTCGACGGGCGTTCCCGCAGGTACGCATAGAACCAATTGCCGCAGATTTCAATCAATCTTTTGAACTGCCAAATACAATGGGACGTTGCCTGCTGTTTTATCCCGGCTCCACCATTGGCAACTTTACTCCCGACCAGGCAGTTATTTTTCTAGAGCGTTGCGCCCATGTTCTGGGCAGCGGTGGCGGTCTACTTGTCGGAGTCGATTTACACAAAGACAGTGCCGTACTCAATGCTGCTTACAATGACTCTCAGGGCATTACCGCTGAATTCAATCGCAATATTTTGAACCACGCCAATCAACTACTGGATGCAAACTTCCAAGCCCAGTCATTTTCTCATCGAGCCTTCTATAATGAACGCGAACGACGCATTGAGATGTACCTGGTGAGCAGCGTCAATCAAACCATCGAGCACGCGCTTGGCACACTGAATTTCTCCGCTGGTGACAGTATTCACACAGAATACTCATACAAATATTCGCCCGAGAATTTTCTTGCTCTTGCCGCCAGCGCGGGCTTCGGCAAGCGAGCCTATTGGAGTGATACAGAGGATTTGTTCAGCGTCCAGTATTTTGAAGTTTTATAGCAGGGATTTGTACAGCCATGGCTTGCTACGTTTTAGGGATTTCTATCTGGGGATCGGCCAGGTCACTGTCAGACTTAACCCTTCCTGCATCAGTCACCCCGCTGCCCACGGTTTTTTGTGGGTTTTTCTATGGCTGATAGAGAGGCTGGTAGAAAATATCGACGGAATGTCGGTTATTGCTATACTGAGACCTTTGCACGGAAGATGATTTCACTTTCAGGCAAGGCAAAAACGCACGGAATGAGGGAGTTTATGGGTATAAATGACCGATTGAGTACGATTTTAACGCAGCATGCAGGTGAAATGGCTTTCGTGCAAAGGTCTCATACTGACAAATGACAAGACCCACCCGTAGCAAAGGCATAAACACAGGCGCAGACATGAGCGTAAACAAGGGCACGGGCATCAATAAGCCTGTTAAAACCCGCACATCAGCCCCCCCCCCCCCCCCCGATTTTCAGGTAGCGCTCAGGTAGCGCCATGCTGAGCAGCATGTTGAGACGCACGGGCCAGTTCTTCGTCGCAACATTGTTGGCCCTGCTGTTTGCGGCGCAACCGGCTAGTGCCCAAACTGATACTGACAGTTTCGTCACCACCTGGCGCGTACCGGCGGGCGACACCATCACCTTCCCCGGTGAAGGAACCTATACCATTGACTGGGGAGATGGCACCACCGAAACCGTGACCGGCGCGCGTGACCACACCTACCCCAACGCCACGACCAGAAACTACGACATCGCCGTCAGCAATAGCATTACCCGCTTTAACCTGAATGGACATGCGGATGCCCCCAAACTCATCGACATCAAACGCTGGGGCACGGCGAACTGGACCAGTATGGAGGGCGCATTTTGGGGTGCCTTGAATATGCGGATGAGCGCCACGGATACACCTGATCTTTCCAGTGTGACCAGTATGGTGAATACGTTCAACAGCCGCAGCTACCTCGGCAGCGCCTTTAACGGCGACATCGGCGGTTGGGATGTTTCAAACGTGACGAATATGAACAGCATGTTCGAGGGTGCCAGCGCCTTTAACGGCGATATCAGCGGTTGGGATGTTTCGCAAGTGACGGATATGGGGGACATGTTCGCCGCCAACAACGCCTTTAATCAGGACATCAGCGGCTGGGATGTTTCGCAAGTGAGGAATATGCAGTTCATGTTCGTTGCCGCCAGCGCCTTTAATCAGGATATCGGCGGTTGGGATGTTGCAAACGTGAGGTATATGAACCGCATGTTCTTTGAAGCCCACGCCTTTAATCAGGATATCGGCGGTTGGGATGTTGCAAACGTGACGAATATGAACCGCATGTTCCTTGGCGCCCGCGCCTTTAATCAGGATATCGGCGGTTGGGATGTTGCAAACGTGAGGTATATGATCCACATGTTCGATGATGCCCGCGCCTTTAATCAGGACATCGGCGGCTGGGATGTTTCAAACGTGACGAATATGGAGGACATGTTCGAGGATGCCAGCGCCTTTAACGGTGCCATCGGCGGCTGGAATGTTTCAAACGTGACGAATATGAGGGACATGTTCCTGCGTGCCAACTCCTTTAATCAGGACATCAGCGGCTGGAATGTTTCAAGCGTGAGGACTATGAGGAACATGTTCAATGGCGCCAGCAAATTTAATCAAGACATCGGCGGCTGGAATGTTGCAAACGTGACGTATATGGAGGGCATGTTCGCGGATGCCAGCGCCTTTAATCAGAACATCGGCGGCTGGAATGTTTCGTCAGTAACGAATATGTCCAACATGTTCTACGATGCCAGCGCCTTTAATCAGAACATCGGCGGCTGGAATGTTTCGTCAGTAACGGATATGTCCGGCATGTTCGATGACGCCGACGCCTTCAGCCAAAATCTCGGTCGCTGGTATATCCAGCCCGACTCCATTATCATCAGCCCGAGCAGCGAAGGCGGCGATAATGTTCTGCACACTTTCACCCCGCAGAATACCTTCCTGGGCGGGCAAAACCCCAACTATCGACTGGTTGCGGGCGTGGGTGATGATCATAATGGTCAATTTACCCTCACACCGGACGGGGAATTAAGCAGCTCCGCCAATGTCAGTACCGGCACCTACAATCTGCGCATTGCCGCCAATAGCCCCGACGGCGGCGCAATCTTTGGCACAAATAACGTCCGGGCGGTCTCTTTGACAGTGCCGCCAACATCCACCGACAGCAGCCTGGTGAGTTTGGCCTTGTCAAGCCATCGCGTGATGGACGGGAGTACGGTACAGACCATGATCGGTTCCCTGGCGCCGACCTTCGCCAGCGGCATAACAACGTACACCATCAATACCCTAAACAGCATCACCCATCTAACTGTCAGAGCAGTCGCGACCAGCTCCGCCGCCAGCGTAGCCCTGAGCGGCACTGCCGCAAACGGCGACACTTTGACAACCAGCGGGAACCCAAACACCACCAGCGGGAATGGGGCAACAGTCAACGGCCTGACCGCGGGCGACAACGTCCTCCGCATCACCGTCACCGCCGAAGACGGTAGCACCACCGCCTACACCGTCACCATCTTCGCGTTGCCGGAAAGCGCCGACAATTTTATTACCCTCTGGCAGCCAGTGGATTCCACCCTCACCTTCCCTGGGGTAGGCGACTACATTATCGACTGGGGCGACAACACGATTGAAAGAGTGAGCGGTTCGCCTGAGCACACCTATTCGTTGACATCAACTAGTCAATACACCATCACCGTCAGCAATAGGATTACCCGCTTTAACTTAAATGATTCTTCGGATGCTCCCGGAATCCTTAAGGTTCGGCAATGGGGAACGGCGAACTGGACCAGCATGGAAACCGCATTTGCCGGCGCCTCAGAGGTGAATGAGGCAGGGTTTGGAACCACAACACCGTTGCCACCTGATCTCTCAGGGGTACGCAATATGTCCCGGATGTTTGATGGAGCCGCGTTTTATGCCGACGGGTTCGCCTTAACCGGCGTCCCCGATTGGGATGTTTCGTCAGTAACGAACATGTCCAACACATTCAGGGGCGCCAGCCTCTTTAATCAGAACATCGGCGGCTGGACTGTTTCGTCGGTAACGAATATGTCCGGCATGTTCAATGACGCCAGCAATTTTAATCAGGACATCGGCGGCTGGAATGTTTCGTCGGTAACGGATATGTCCAACATGTTCAATGGCGCCAGCAATTTTAATCAGGACATCGGCGGCTGGAATGTTTCGTCGGTAACGGATATGTCCGGCATGTTCGATGACGCCGACGACTTCAGCCAAAATCTGGGTCGCTGGTATATCGTGCCTGATAGAGAGGACTTAACTTCCGACCAAATTAATCTAACCTACGCTGCTGGCAGCAACAGCATTACCCCTGACCCGCACACCATTGTCTCGCAGAATGGCTTTCTGGACGGGCAAAACCCCCAATATGAACTGGTTACGGGCGTGGGTGATACGGATAATAATAGATTCACCATCAACAATGACGGGCAATTAACCATTAAGCCCGAGTTTTCCCAGGAAGGCGATTACAGCGTGCGCATCGTCGCCAGCAGCCCCGCTAACGGCGCGATCTTTGGCACAGGCAACGTCCGCGTCCTGCAAGTGAACGTGGCGGCATCCCCTGTGGCCACCCTGAGTGGCCTGGCATTGTCCGACGGCACCCTGGCGCCAGTTTTCGACAGCGCCACAACAGACTACAGCGCCATTGTTGCCAACGATGTCACCAGCCTGACAGTCACAGCAACCCCAACCGACGCTGACGTCGACAGCGTAGTCCTCAGCGGCACTGCGACGGATGGCAGCACCGAGTTGGTGATCAGCGAGGTTGCCGACGAGATAACAGTCACCGGCTTGACCCAGGGCGTCAACACCATCACCATCCTCGTCACCGCCGAAGATGGCACCTCAACGCAAACCTATAGCATAGCGATCACCGTCGGTGAGGCGGTGTCGATCTCGGGCGGCGGCAATGTGGCCGAAGGCAGTGACGCCAACTTCACCGTAACCCTGTCGGCTTCACCCACGGAGGCTGTGGTGGTGGACTATGCCACCGTAGCGGGCACCGCGACCGCGGGAGATGATTTCACCGCGATGAACGACACGCTGACCTTTGCTGCGAACACGACCGAACTGAGCCAGCACTTCAGCGTGCCAACGATCGCCGACGCTCAAGTGGAAGGCAACGAGAACTTCACGGTAACTTTGACCGCGAACTCTACCAGCCCGCTACCGCCGGGCTTCAGCCTGGGCACAGCAACGGCCAGCGTCAGCATCATCGACAATAACCCGCCGACCACAACCGGGCTGGCGGTCACGTTCAATGAGGATACCCCCCATACCTTTGCCGCGGGCGAGTTTAACTTTGTCGATGCGGACGGCGATGCCCTGCACAGCCTGCGCATCGACACGCTGCCCGCCACCGGCAGCCTGGCCCTGAGCGGCACAGCGGTTGACTCCATGGACGTGATTGCCGCTGCGAATATCCCCAACCTGGTCTATACCCCGGCCACCAATGCCACCGGCACGGTGACCTTCACTTACAGCCTCTCGGACAACACGGTCTTTAGTGAACCCCCGGCCACCGCCACCCTCACCATCACTGCGGCCAATGATGCGCCCACCACAACCGGGCTGATGGTCACCCTCAATGAGGATACCCCCCATGCCTTTGCGGCGAGCCAGTTTAACTTCACCGATGCGGACGGCGATGCCCTGCACAGCCTGCGCATCGACACGCTGCCCGCCACCGGCAGCCTGGCCCTGAGCGGCACAGCGGTTGACTCCATGGACGTGATTGCCGCTGCGAATATCCCCAACCTGGTCTATACCCCGGCCACCGATGCCACCGGCACGGTGACCTTCACTTACAGCCTCTCGGACAACACGGTCTTTAGTGAACCCCCGGCCACCGCCACCCTCACCATCACTGCGGCCAATGATGCGCCCACCACAACCGGGCTGGCGGTCACGTTCAATGAGGATACCCCCCATACCTTTGCCGCGGGCGAGTTCAACTTTGCCGATGCGGACGGCGATGCCCTGCACAGCCTGCGTATTGATACCCTGCCCGCCACTGGCAGCCTGGCCCTCGACGGCACTGCGGTTGACGCCATGGACGTGATTGCCGCCGCCGACATCCCCAACCTGGTCTATACCCCGGCTACCGATGCCACCGGCACGGTGACCTTCACGTACAGCCTCTCGGACAACACGGTCTTTAGTGCCCCGCCCGCCACGGCAACCGTGACCGTTACTGCGGTCAATGACCCGCCCACCATCAGCGGCATATCCGACACCAGCGTGACCCAGGGGGCGGCCTATAGCTTCACGCCAACCGGCGCGGATGTGGATGTTGGCGACACGCTGACCTATGCGATCAGCAACCCGCCGCCCTGGGCCGAGTTCGACACTGCAACCGGAGCCTTGACCGGCACGCCAGACAACGCCGATGTCGGCATCACCACGGGCATTATCATCACCGTCACCGACAATAACATCGCCACGCCAGTGGCCCTCGCCGCCTTTGATCTCACCGTCACCAACACCAATGACGCCCCCACCATCAGCGGCACGCCCGCCACCAGCGTGGCCGAAGACAGCCTCTATACCTTCACGCCAATCGGCGCGGATGTGGATACTGCTGATATGCTGAGATATGCGATCAGCAACCCGCCCGACTGGGCCACTTTCGACGAAACCAGCGGAGTCTTGACCGGCACGCCAGACAACGACGATGTCGGCACCACCACGGACATTGTGATTACCGTCAGGGACAGAGACACCGGCGGCCTGAGCGCCTCGCTACCCGCCTTTAGTATCGAAGTCACCAACGTCAATGACCCGCCCACCATCAGCGGCATGCCCGACCCCAGCGTGACCCAGGGGGCGGCCTATAGCTTCACGCCAACCGGCGCGGATGTGGATGTTGGCGATACGCTGGTCTATGCGATCAGCAACCCGCCGTCCTGGGCCACTTTCGACGAAACCAGCGGAGCCTTGACCGGCACGCCCGCCAGCGCCGATGTCGGCGACTACGAGGACATTGTGATCAGCGTCAGCGACACTGGCGGCCTGAGCGCCTCGTTGCCCGCTTTTGATCTCACCGTCACCTCGACACCTGCGCCTCCTCCTGGCCCTGCCCCTCCTCCTGTCCCAGCCGCCCCGGTTGCTAATGCCGGAGAGCCGCAGACCGTCACCGAGGGCGCAACCGTCACGCTAAATGGCAGCGCGACTGACCCGGACAGCGACGCGGCTGATCTCAGCTACGCCTGGACGCAAACCAGCGGCCAGGAAGTCACGCTGAGCGGAGCCGACAGCCCCAGCCCCAGCTTTACCGCGCCAACGGGCCTGAGTGCCGATGCGGTGCTGGTCTTTAGCCTGACCGTGAGTGATGGCAGCCTCTCGGCCAGCGATAGCGTGAATGTCACCGTCACCAACGTCAATGATGCCCCCAGCGCCAACGCCGGGGAAAACCAGAGCGTCGATGAGGGCGCAACCGTCACCCTGAGTGGCAGCGGCACGGACCCCGACACAGGCGATAGCCTCAGCTACACCTGGACTCAAACCAGCGGTCAGGACGTCACCTTGAGCGGAGCCGACAGCCCCAGCGCCAGCTTTACCGCGCCGACGGAACTGGGCGTTGATGCAGTGCTGGGCTTTAGCCTGACCGTGAGTGATGGCCGCCTCTCGGCCAGCGCCAGCGTGACTGTTACCGTCACTGCGGCCAACGATGCCCCCAGTGCCGATGCCGGCGCAGACCAGAGCGTCGATGAAGGCGCAGCCGTTACGCTGAGTGGCAGCGGCACGGACCCCGACCCAGGCGATACCGAGTCTCTCAGCTACGCCTGGACCCAGACCGGCGGCCCAACGGTTAGCTTGAGCAGAGCCAACAGCGCCAGCCCCAGCTTTACCGCGCCGAACGCCCTGGATACCGATACAGTGTTGACGTTTAGGTTAACGGTCACCGACCCACGCGGCGCCAGCGGCAGCGACAGCGTGCAAGTCACCGTCGAAACCAATGTAGCCGCGCGCCAGCAAGCCCTGGAGCTTAATCTGGCGGCCTTTGGTCGCAGCGTGGCTGCCAGTGCCGTAGATGCGATTGGCGAGCGCCTCAAACCAGCCTCAGCCGGGCCGCAGACAAGCACCGTCAGCGGCTTGTCACTGGCCGCCTGTCTGTCCAGCATCACCAACCTGATCTCGGCTGATACCGGCACTGCCAACTCCGACAGCACCGCCGACAGTGCCGACAGCACAACGACTGCCGACAGCACAGTTAATACCAACACAGCCAGTGCTAACACCGTTAGTGCCAGCACCGCCACTGTCCACGCGGCTGGGCTGGGTGATTTAGGCAGCACGGGCGATTTGGGCAGCACGGGCAACTTGGGCGACAGCATGGGCGGACTAAACCGCGCCAGCGCTGACCGCCAGAGGGATAACCCGGTCGGCAATGCCTGCCAACTGCCGGACCGCGAACAGTTGGCTCGCAGCGCCTTTGTGATCCCCCTCGGTTTGAACCAGAACTTGAACGAGAACCACTCAACGGCTGAGCCGTCCGCCCAGTGGAGCCTGTGGGGACGGGGTGACTTCAGCCACTTTGAGGGCAGCCCCCAGTCTGACTTTGACCTGGATGGCGAGGTGGTCTCAGGGTATCTGGGCCTCGACTACCGGCTTGAGACAGGCGCCCTGGTGGGCGTGGCACTGAGCCACAGCAGCGGCGAGACCGACTACCGCAGCGGCGAGACCGACGGCGAGCTTGAGACCGACCTGAGCAGCGTGTATCCCTATGGCTACTGGTCGCCCAGGGACGGGCTGGGCCTGTGGGGACTCCTCGGTATTGGCCAGGGGGATGCCACCCTGAGCCACGGCGCCACCACCTTTGAGACCGACCTGGATATGCGCCTGGGGGCCCTGGGCCTGCGCCAGGCCCTGCACTCAACCGGCGAGTTTGAGCTGGCCCTCAAGGCCGACGCCTTTATTGTCGAGCTGGAATCAGAAGACGTACCCGGACTGCCCGAGGTGACCGCGCAGGCGCGGCGGGCGCGGTTGCTGCTGGAGGCCAGCCGCCACTGGCAGGTACAGCCAGAGGCCCGTTTAAGCACCAGCCTGGAGTTAGGCGTGCGGGTCGACGGGGGTGATGCCGAAGAAGGCGAAGGCGCCGAAGTGGGTGTCGGGCTGGAGTATGCCAATGGCCGCGGCCTGAGCACCGCGCTGCGCGCCCACGGACTGCTGGCCCACAAAGAGAGTGATTTTGAAGCCTGGGGAGCGAGCCTGACCGTGCAGTTAGACCCAGGGGTATCCGGTCAAGGTCTGGCGCTGACCCTGACCCCCGTGTGGGGACAGGACTCAGGCGGCGGAGCACAAGCCCTGTGGGAGAGCGAGCGGGCCCTGCAAGACAGCGGGCTGGCGCAGCGACCCACCGCGCGGCTGGAGCTGAACCTGAGCTACGGACTGGTTCAGTCAGACCGACTCACCCGGCTGCGACCCTTTGCCCAGGTGGACATGGCCGATGGGATAGCGCGACGGCTGCGGCTGGGAATGCAGCTAGAGCGCCCCGACGGGCTGGAGCTGGAAGTCTTCGCCGGCCGCAACGCCAGTGAACAGCGCGCCCCGGAACACCTGCTGGGCCTGAGCGGGCGGTTGCATTTTTAAGGTTAGGCTGTTCGGTTAGGGCCAGGGCAGGTGGGTCAATCTTGAGGTTTAATCAGGCGAAGCCATAGACGAGCGCAGATTCAGCCTGTGGGCGGGTGGGTAAACCTTGAAGGTTTAATCAGGGCACGGTTGCGCAAGCGGGTGTTTTTGAGGCTTTCCGCGAGGACTGTTTGAATCCGAATTTTTCCTTCAGGAAAAATCGTTGAGTTCCGCAGCGGTCAAAACCACACGCTAAAGCGTGCCCAAACCGCGAGGTTTAACCAGCCGACCACCCCCTGCCACAGCCAACCCCACCTGCGGCTCAAAACCGCAAGCCCTGAGTTTATGGTCATGGGACATCCGGGCTGCTTTTCGCGCTGAGTGCTGTCGTTGTTGTCTGCATTTGATCGGTTCACCAATGTCGCGTGGACACTGGCCTGCGGCTCAGAACCGCAAGCCCTGAGTTTATCGTTATGGGACTTCCGGGCTGCTTTTCGCGCTGAGTGCTGCCGTTGTTGTCTGCATTTGATCGGTTCGCAAACTCGCCTGCGGCTCAGACATGCTCACCGAAACATCAAATGCGCCAACACCGCCACAGCGCACTCTTTATGCGCTTCAAGGCACCCCGGAAGTCCTCTGCTCCATAAGTGTCGCCGCAGAAAAACGGTGGGCAGGTGGGTCAATCTTGAGGTTTAATCAGGCGAAGCCATAGATGAGCGCAGATTCAGCCTGTGGGCGGGTGGGTCAATCTTGAGGTTTAATCAGGGCACGTTTGCGCAAGCGGGTGTTTTTGAGGCTTTCCGCGAGGACTGTTTGAATCCGAATTTTTCCTTTAGGAAAAATCGTTGAGTTCCGCAGCGGTCAAAAACACACGCTGAAGCGTGCCCAAACCGCAAGGTTTAACCAGCCGACCACCCCCTGCCACACACCCGGCCACAGCCAACCACAGCCGAACTCAACAGCACTTGGCGGGAGAACATACTTACCGACACATCAAATGCGATAACACCGCCATAGCGCACTCTTTATGCGCTTCAAAGCACCCCGGAAGTCCTCTACCAGGCACCCCAGAAGTCCTCTGCTCCATAAGTGTCGCCGCAGAAAAACGGTGGGCAGGTGGGTCAATCTTGAGGTTTAATCAGGCGAAGCCATAGATGAGCGCAGATTCAGCCTGTGGGCGGGTGGGTAAATCTTGAGGTTTAATCAGGCGAAGCCATAGACGAGCGCAGATTCAGCCTGTGGGCGGGTGGGTAAACCTTGAAGGTTTAATCAGGGCACGGTTGCGCAAGCGGGTGTTTTTGAGGCTTTCCGCGAGGACTGTTTGAATCCGAATTTTTCCTTTAGGAAAAATCGTTGAGTTCCGCAGCGGTCAAAAACACACGCTGGAGCGTGCCCAAACCGCAAGGTTTAACCACCCGACCACACCCGATCACAGCCGGACTCTTGAGGTGCCTCAAACCCGCCCCGCAGTTACAATGAGGTCGACAAGCTGGGCTTTGGCGAGGAAGAGCCTGAGTCCTGCCTGCCCGATAGGGAACCCCTGCCGGTGTATAGCACGGAGACTAGCTATGATTGACGTTTACTACTGGCCTACCCCGAACGGGAAAAAGGTGACGGTTCAGCTCGAAGAATGCAGTATCGACTACAACCTTGTGTATTGCAGCATTGGCACTGGCGATCAGTTCAGTGAAGAGTTTTTGCGCATCAATCCAAACAACCGCATGCCAGCGATTGTGGACAAGAAACCTGCCAGTGGCGGTGAGCCGCTCTCGGTGTTCGAATCTGGCGCCTGCATGATGTACATCGCCGAAAAGACTGGTCAGTTCGGTGGTCGCAATGAACGCGAGAAATGGGATGTCTATCAGTGGGTAATATGGCAGATGGCCAACCAGGGACCCAAATTCGGTGAGCGCGGCCACTTTACCAGGCTCAAAGACAGTCAGGGTGATCAGACTTACGCCCTGACCCGTTTCAACGACGAACTTCACAGAATTTATGGCGTGATGAACAATCGGCTCTACGACCGCCGCTACCTGGTTGGCGATGAATACACAATAGCAGACATGGCCTGCTACCCCTGGACGGTCGGCTGGGAAGCTCAGGGTATCGACTTGGACGAATTCAAATACTTCAAACGCTGGTTCAACGAACTCAGTGAGCGCCCTGCTCTGCAGCGGGGTATGGCGGTGGGTTCAGATGTAGCCCAGAACTATTCGTCACTGTCAGAAGAGGAGCTGGCTCGCATCAAAGCCCTGCTCTACAACCAAAGAGCGCGCCCAGCACCTGACGCAGGTGGTATTGAGAATTAATTGAGCGATACCGCCACAAGGCTTGGCTGGTGGTTCTTGATTTGAGACCGCATGCGGCATAGGCGTCGCATCCGGGCCCATGGATGGATTTACGGTGTGTCTCAAATCGAAGTAGCCAGGTCGCGATCACCCTATTCAACAAACGCCCTCTCTACGACATAGTGCCCCAATCTGCCATTGCGGGTCTCCTCAAAGCCGACACTGTCCAAAAGCTCTGTGAACTCTTTCAACATGCTGGGACCGCCGCAGAGCATGAAACGGTCATCCTTGCTGCTCACAGGCAGCAAGCCATTGTCGGAAGCGAGGCGGCCCAACTTGAGCAAATCGGTTAGACGGCCGTTGGTCTGGAATTTTTCCCTGGTAACCGTCGGGTAGTAAATCAGTTTCTGTTTTACCACATCGCCAAAATATTCATTGTTAGGCAGGTGCTCGGTAATGATGTCTTGATAGGCCAGCTCATCGACAAAACGGCAGCAGTGGGCCAGCACGATTTTGTCAAAGTGCTGGTAAATCTCCGGGTCGCGAATAATACTCAGAAACGGCGCCAGGCCGGTTCCTGTCGCGATCAAATAGAGATTCCGTCCGGGCAGCAAATTATCCTGCACCAGAGTACCTGTGGCTTTGCTATTAACCAGAATTTCATCGCCTGCATTGATATGCTGCAACCTGGAGGTCAGTGGCCCGTCTGGTACCTTTATACTGAAAAATTCGAGCTGATCCTCATAATTGGCGTTAGCCATACTGTAAGCACGCAGCAGCGGTCGCCCTGCGTCTTCCAGACCAATCATGGTGAAGTACCCGCTCTTGAACCTGAAACCTGGGTCGCGCGTGGTTTTAAAACTGAACAGGCTATCGGTCCAGTGGTGAACCTCAGTAACTTCCGCCCTCAATAACTCTGCCATGTCTGCATCCTCATAGGTGAATGGAGACAGATTAAAGTCTCGCTATATATTGGTAAATCAGTTATTTTCTATATAATAAAACTGCTTTTCATCTATAAAATAATAAAGGCCGCTACCATGCACTTCACTCTGCGCCAGTTACAAATATTCCTGGCTACCGCACAGCAACAAACGGTGACACGCGCCGCCGACGCTCTGGCCATGTCACAATCGGCCGCCAGCGGCGCCCTGCGCGACCTGGAAACTCAATTTGATGTACAGCTATTTGATCGGGTCGGCAAACGCCTGCGACTAAACGACCTCGGTCAATCACTTCGGCCCAAGGCCGAGGCTTTGTTGGCACAGGCAGAGGAATTTGAAAGAGCCATAGGCGGCCAGCCCTCGACCGGGGATTTACACATTGGTGCTACGCTCACCATTGGCAATTATCTGGCGGTTGGCATGATCGCCGAATTTCGCAAGAGGCACCCTGAATCAATCGTCACCCTGACTGTGGAGAACACCCAAACAATTGCCAGCCGCGTAACCAGCTATGAATTGGATGCCGGGCTCATTGAAGGCGAGCTGCGACACCGGGACCTGGATATCCTGCACTGGCAAAACGACGAGTTGGTCTGTTTTGCGGCGCCCGACCACCCCCTTGCCTCACAAAAAACAGTCACTGACGAACAGCTTCTGGCACTGAGCTGGGTTGTACGTGAACCAGGTTCCGGCACTCGACAAACCTTCGACCGCGCCATGCACGGCCTACTCAGCGACCTGGATGTATCCCTGGAGTTACAACACACCGAAGCCATAAAGCGTGCGGTTGAAGCGCGCCTGGGTGTTGGTTGCCTGTCTCGAATTTGCTTACAAGATGCTTTCAACCGCGGCTCATTGGTTGCACTCAATATCCCACACCGTGACTTTAGCCGCCATTTCAGTATCATCCTCCATCGTCAGAAATATCGCAGTCACGGGCTGCAACAGTGGTTAGATTTGTGTCTCAATTCCTAGTCAATCAAAACGAGATCGAATGGCAAGCCGTGCGCGCACAGGGTGCAGGCGGCCAAAATGTCAACAAGGTGTCCACCGCTATACACCTGCGATTTGATATTGCTGCCTCCTCTTTACCAACAGAATGCAAGCAGCGCTTACTGGATAAGCGAGACCAACGCATCACCAAAGAGGGTATTATCGTTATCAAGGCGCAGACCTTTCGCAGCCAGGACAGGAACCGGGACGACGCCGTAGCACGACTGCAACAGATTGTCGACGGCGCGATGGTTAAACGCAAAGCCCGCAAAGCGACCAGGCCAACGCGCAGCTCCCAACACCGACGTATGAACTCTAAAACCAAACATGGGAAGACCAAGTCTTTGCGCGGCAGGGTGCGTGATGATTGAGCCGATAGGCCGAAACCTGCAATTTTTAGTTGAACAAAAAACCCTGGAATATATCAGTCTTGCCGGTGAGGTCTACCAGCGCAGATTTCCACCGGTTGAGGTACGCCACGATCTATCCGGCTCATCTGCGGGAATGTTCAGAGTCGACCGTGGTCATTGTTTGATCCGCTACAACCCCTGGCTGTTCGCAAAGTACTTTGACGAAAACCTTGCGGCAACAGTACCCCACGAAGTGGCACACTACATCGTTCACTGCTTACAGGGTCGTCGCCGAATTCGTCCGCATGGGCAGGAATGGCAGGAAGTCATGGCACATTTTGACGCCGATTCAGCAGTAACCTGTAATTTTGACATGGCAGATATTCCTCAGCGCAAACACAGGCGCTTTGACTATACTTGCTCTTGTCGAGTCCACGAACTATCTACTCGCCGCCACAACAATATTAACCGCCGCGGAGCAATCTATCAGTGTGTATACTGTGGGTCAGAACTTAAAACAGCCCTGAGCGCTAACAACAGCCCTGAGCGTTAAAAACCCGAGCGCTCGAAATCAACAACCACGAGAACAGGAGAAGAACAATGAACGAAGCCGCCAATGACCTCATCATGAACCAGGATGCCGCTGCCAATATGTTCAAGCAGCCAGAGACCACCGAAGAAATTCGCCTGGATCGGCAGCACAAACTGGCTGCATCGCTCCGGCTGTTCGGCAAATTCGGCTTTGATGAAGGTGTCGCTGGACATATCACTGTCCGCGACCCCGAGCATACCGATCACTACTGGGTTAACCCCATGGGTAAATCGTTTAAGCTGATGACCGTATCCGATCTCATTTTGGTCAATCACAAAGGGGATGTTGTTGAAGGCAATGGCCTGCTTAACGGCGCTGCGTTTACCATTCACTCCGCCGTGCATAAAGCTCGCCCCGATGTCATTGCCGCCGCCCACTCACACTCAGTATATGGCAAAGCCTGGTCGAGCCTGGGGCGCTTGCTGGATCCAATCACGCAAGATGCCTGTGCCTTCTGGGATGATCATGTGGTATTTGAAGGCTTTACCGGTGTGGTGCTCAACGATAGCGAAGGCGACCGAATCGCAGAATCTCTGGGGTCAAAGAAAGCAGCCATTTTGGAAAACCACGGGCTGATGACCACTGGCGACTCAATTGACGCAGCGGCCTGGTGGTTCATCACCATGGAGAGGAGCTGTCAGGCCCAACTTTTGGCAGAGGCCGCTGGCACACCCAGGTTAATCACACCTGAACATGCGGCAGTAACCTATAAGTCTGTGGGCTCTTCACTGGCTGGCTGGTTTAATTTTCAACCGCTATACCAAACCATCATCACTGAGCAACCTGAGCTATTAGGCTAGCGCACGCCAGCCTAAACCGGCTTTTCTTGTGGCACCCATTCGCCGTGAAAGCGAACCTAGGCCGCAAGGGCTGAAGTGATGAGATGGAGGGTTCCCTCTATACTGGCTGAGACATTTAGACTGGCTGAGACATTTAGTTAGTGCAGGCAGGCCGAAGCCTGTTCTGCATGGCTGGTTAAAAACTGTATTTCAGTTCAGCGCCATACATGCGTGGCGCCGCGAAGGCGTAACCGCCGACGCCAGCCGATTCAGTCAGTGCTGTGCCACCAATAACGTGATCTTCCTCGGTCAGATTAGTGCCATAAACAGCGCCAATCCATTTTTCATCCTTTGACACCCAGGTCATGCGGCCACTTACCTCAAACTGCTCGTCTTCTAACCACAGGCCGGTGTTACAACTGGTTGCATCAAAGCAGTAATCGATATTCTCCTTGTAGCTCAGTTGAATTCTGGGAACGATCAACCCAGCCGGTGTATCAAAGGTGTATTGCACTGCAAAGAAGTAAGTCGCATCTGGCAGGCGCGGCAGGTTTTCGTTGGAACGATCATTGCCGCAGGAATCAACCTGAATAAGACTCAAATCGGTTCGGCTACAGCCTGCCGCTGGCGGCACGGAAGGGTCTTCAACATACAAGACCTGAGCATCCTCAAACACATCGATATCACCGTTATTCCAGGTGGCATTCAAACTGAGCTCAAGATTGTCAATCGGCAGCCAGGTTGTTTCAATTTCAATACCTGAAATAGTTGATTCTGCAGCGTTAATGGTCGCCCCCGCTGGCGAGTTGGTCAGCGGGTTGATGACCAGTGTAGTCAACTGACGATTGGTGTAATCAGACTGGAATACCGCTGCATTCACACGCAAGCGTCGGCCCAGCAGATCCAGTTTAATTCCCAACTCCCAGTTCTCCACCTCTTCTGGCTCAAAGGTCTCCAGATCACCCGTGGGCGCTTCAGAAATACCACCGGACAGGAAGCCCTCAGAGTAGGTCAGATAGACACTACCGCCATTGAGGGTGTCACCAGCATCAATCACATACTGCAAACTCCCCATGAAACTGGCTTCGTCATCTCCAATATCTGCAACCACAAAGTCGCTAAAGGCAAATTCAAAATTCGGGTTGTATTCGAACACACTGCGATCCACAGACCAGGCACCCGTGAAAACTGGCACGACCACGCCACCATTGGCATCGAGCGTCTCAGGCACAATAGCATAGCGCGTGCGCTCCAGTTCCCGCTCTTCGTCGGTATATCGCGCACCTGCAGTAACCCGCCAGTTGTCGGTAAAGGACCACTCAACCTGTGAGAAAACCGCCCAAGCAGAGTTATCCGCTTCCAGCAGAGTGGCCGTTGAGTTCAGCATAAACAGATTGGCTATGCCCGGATCAAAGGGTCCCAGAAAGTTAACTAACGTATTGCCATCGGTCTGTTCATCAAACCAAAAAACACCCGTTACAAACTGCAGGCGATCATCAAAAGCACTCCCGGTTAACTGAAATTCCTGAGTGTATTGATCCGTTTCTCGTTTGGAACTAAAAGGGTGTACCAACTGCGTTCGGTGCAACCATGACAGGGACGTATGATCCAACTCATCGTCTTGTCCTGCCTCAGTTGAGCGCCAGCCAGTAACACTTTTCAAAGACAGCTTGTCGCTAATATCCCAGTTCGCAGTTAATGAAACACCCTGATTGGTCGCATCGTAGCTACCTCCCAAATCCGAGATAACCTCATCTGTGTCCAGGGACTCTGCATCTGCACAGAATTCATCGTAAGTCCGCCCTGTTGAGGGAACAACCTGGATAATGTCAAATAAGGCCGCTTGCCAGCCAGTGACACTATCGACCGTTTGGCAACGCTGCGGCCGCGCTTTCTGGTCGGTGTCGGCATAATTCAAATTCAAATCGAAAGTCAGACCTTCGCTGGCCAGCCAGCGGAATTGCCAAATGGCATTGATTCGACTTTCGTCTACATAGTCTTCACCATCGTATACATTGTCGATGTAGCCATCACGATTTACGCTGGTCACAGACAATCGCGCAGCAAAATCATCACCCAGCGGTATATTCAGAACAGCCGAGCCATCAAGTCGATCATAGTTACCCACTCGGACTTCCACACGACCTTCAAACTGATCCGGGTTAGGCCGGTTGGTGGTAAACACCAATGCCCCGCCAGTCGTATTTTTACCGAACAAGGTTCCCTGTGGGCCGCGCAAGACTTGCACAGAGGCAATATCATTCAAGTCCAGCAAGGCTCCATCGGGGCGCCCCAAATAAACATCGTCGATATAGATACCAACCCCTGAGTCAATATTCGGTCCGGTATTTCGCTGGCCAATACCGCGAATATAAATATTCGCCAGCGGTGCATTACCATTGGCGGATTGCACTTCAATATTGGGGGCAATGGCATTTAGATCCGAGAGATTACGGACACCGGCTTCGCGCAGAGCGGCAGCCCCCAGTGCTGTAACAGCAACCGGTGTTTCCTGTAGGCTCTCCTCTCGTTTTCGCGCAGTAACGATAACTTCTTCAAGAATATTGTCTTGCGCGCTTACCGCGAGTGGCAGAATGGGCATGCCGATAGCGGCAATGGTAGAAAATAGAGTGGTGCGAGAAAAATGAAACGAAGCAGGATTGTTCATCATTGGATCCTCCTCTAATAGTTATTCTTGTCTACTGTAGCAAATCCTTGACATCAAACCATGTGGAACCCTACCCAAAAAACGGGTCATAAGGATCAGGCAGTACACTACTCTTCCCCGTGCAGTCCTGACCGGGCCCCGATCCTCGTTGACCGGGGCTTTTTTTTGCCCGTCACCCGCGCAAAATCAATGCGTTCTTCTTTTCGCCTCGCATTCTGCATCCGCTGCCGAAGCTGCGGTTGCGCGGCTCATGGCTTACTTTGATACAGCGCCTCAAGCACGTGATCAACCGTAAAAGTAGCCGGTCTCTGACGGGGTGGAAATGTTTGAAGACTCCCAACGAACCGCGTAACCGCAGCCGTACCCAGAGCGCCCGCAGGGGCGATCTTATGATCCCACCAGTTATTGTAGCCATTCGAATCGGTGTCGGCTTTTTCCAGAGGGTCGCGACGCAGATGAAACACTTTGGGGATGCGCAGGGTTACAAACGGGTCGCGCCAAACGTCAAATTTCGAGGCGCGCTGCTCGGCGAACACCAACTTCCAATCATCGATTCGTGTTGAAACCAGCAATCCATCATCGCTGAAATAAAAGAACTCCCGACGGGGACCGCGCTCAGATTCACCCAGGAGGTGCGGCAGAAAATTATACCCGTCCAGATGGACGCGAAAATTCTTGTCACCTGCGCGATGGCCTTTTTTCAGTTTTCCACGGATATCGCTTTCTCCGACCACCGCCATCAGCGTTGGAACCCAATCTAAATGAGACATCACCTGGTTACTGATTGAACCCGCTTCAACCTGGCCGGGCCAACGTACCAGGGCAGGCACTCTGAAGCCCCCTTCCCAATTCGTGTTCTTCTCTCCACGAAAAGGGGATATTCCGGCATCAGGCCACATATTGTAATGTGGGCCATTGTCCGTTGAATAAATAACAATCGTGTTGTCAGCAATACCAAGCTCATCCACTTTATCTAACAATGCGCCAACGTGATCGTCATGCTCAAGCATCCCATCGTTGTAAAACCCCTGTCCCGAGCGCCCCAGGTTTTCGTCTTTAACGTGGGTGTAGTAATGCATGCGAGTTGAATTGAACCAAAGGAAGAAGGGCTGATTATTTTGATGCGCTTTTTCCATAAATTTTAGCGAGCCCGCCAAAAACTCCTCATCAATGCTTTCCATACGCTTTTTGGTCAACGGCCCGCTGTCTTCTATTCTGCCATCGGCGAAGCTTTTAATGACGCCGCGAGGACCAAATACCTTGCGAAATTGCGGGTCTTTGGGATAGTCAGGGTCTTCTGGCTGCTCTTCTGCATTCAAGTGATAGAGATTGCCGTAGAACTCATCAAAACCATGATTGGTAGGTAAAAATTCATCGAGATCGCCGAGGTGGTTTTTACCAAACTGCGCTGTGGCATAGCCATGGGGTTTGAGCAATTCGGCCAGCGTTGGATCTTTAGGGCTGATACCAAGCTCGGCGCCTGGAACACCCACTTTGGTTAGACCTGTACGCACGGGATGCTGCCCTGTCACAAATGCCGAGCGACCAGCGGTACAACTCTGCTCTCCGTAATAATCTGTGAACAGCATGCCCTCTTTGGCAATGCGATCTATATTGGGAGTTTGGTAGCCCATCAAACCGTGGCTGTAGTGGCTAATATTCCACAGGCCGATATCGTCGCCCCAGATGACCAAAATATTTGGCTTACTGGCGGCCAATACCGATTGAGCCAACAGGCTGATGACGACAAAAAGAGAGGTGCCTATTATTTTTAACATGCTGCAATGCCCATGTGTATGACTTCATACCTATTATGACGACTTACTCCTAAAATGTAACTCTCTCCTGGAGGAAAATTAAATGTCTCAAGAGCTGTTTGGCTCCCGCCATGGACGCCGATACGCTGAACGAGGCTATTGATCACATTCAGGCGGCGCCAAAAGCTGGCGGGAAGATAAAAATGTCTGTTAAACCATACAAGCAGGTGCGCTTTTGGTTCATGGTATCCTTTTACGCAGTCGCCTTTGGTCTGTACATTCTCTACACAATAATCACTGGAGAACTCATAGAGGGCTGGTGGTCGCTCGGATTGTGTATTGGTGTGGTTGTGTTGGAGCAAATCATGTGGATCGCTCACTGTCTAAACGAGATGGCAGAAAGTGTTGATCGTGAGACGACGTAGGAAATTCTGGGGAACATTGTATTTGAGACCTTTGCACGAAAGCCATTTCACCTACATGCTGCGTTAAAATCGTACTCAATCGGTCATTTATAAGCATAAACTCCCTCATTCCGTGCGTTTTTGCCTTGCCTGAAAGTGAAATCATCTTCCGTGCAAAGGTCTCTATTTGTATATAGTTCCCAAAAATATAACTCCCGGCTTCGCACTCACTCACTCGCGGGCGTGTACCAAATGGGCGAACTCCAGGCGCGCTCCTGCTGCGCTGGCCGATGATCCGCAGCACAACATCCCTCAAGACCAGGACTGATCGTTGACGGATCATCACAGCTCACTTTGGCGGCCACGCAGATATGCTGACTCCAGCGACAACTGGGGTTTTCCAGTACTCGAGTGTAATAGAAGGCCTGAGACGCAGGATTAAAATGCTTGTCTTGCCACACGCTGCACAGCTTCTGATAACCCGCTCCCGATTGTTCGCAGGTGTCGATGTCAACTGACGCACCGTTGGCACCGCCTGCAATATCGAGCACCTGCTCTTTCAACGCACCGTCTTCGTACCAGCCTTTGATCACCTGAATACGCTGTAGCGGTGTTCCCGGTTCATTGGGGCTGCCCGGGTCCTGCACTGCAGAAGCGACAAACACAGGTCCAGCCTGATGAGTTTCCGGAGCTGGCTTCAAATCTCCGCCCATAGGCACACCCTTTGCGTACCCCTGAGCAACCAGGTCTGGTGACCGGCACAGGTCTTGGTCGTATTCCCAACCACCAAAGAAACGAACCACGGGCCGCGTGCCGCTGGTGCCATAAGCTTCGCGACGCTGCATGGCTGCAAACAAGGCATCGCGGGTATTCTCCTCTGCCCACAATACCGCCAAGCCACCCGGCCCGTACTCCAGTTCGTCAGGCAAACCCTGTGGCACACCATCACGCGAACCCATGCCAGCGCCGCCGTGGCCGGGATGACTGCGCTCCGCGGTCAATCCCGGTGCTGCGATGTGGGTATCGGTACTGGCAATAATGCCAAACTTAAAACTGTTAACCCCGAGCTCTGCCTGTTGTTGCAAGCCTTTCTTCAAGCCGTAGCGCATATAGTTGCTGGGTTCAGGCAATTTAGTCACCGGCAGGGAGTCTTCACTGGTAAACATCTGTAACCACTCCAAATTGCCATCGGCGGCCATGCCGGTATTTTTGCCACCGAAACTGTCGTAACCCATTTTTTCAAAGCCGCAGAACTCGTCAGTCTCCCAGCCATTTCGGTTATCACATTCGGAAGAGCCTTTATGCTGCATAATTTCAAACAGTGGCTCCCAGCGAGCCCGTCGCGCTGCCTCTTCCGCCGTGACAGGTTCTGGCGGCACCTCCGTGCCTTCAACTCGTGCGGTTTCAAACATCAGACCTCCACTGAGGTTAGAGTTGTGCGGGATAAACACCGCATCACAGCCGGGCGTTCCCTCAACACACTCCTGCTCCAGATAGTCCCACAGCGCGACAGACGACGGTGATTCAATCCAGCCGAGCGGATAGGCGGGTACATTCTTATTGCGGAAAATAACATTGTGGTGGAGGTTCTGACCTGAGCCGACTGTCCCGGTCCATTCATAACCCACGAAGCTGGTGAAGTCACAGTTGCTGCTGCGGTCATAAGCTGCTTCAGTGTAGTCCTGCACCTCCTGCCAAACTGTATTCACAGTGTCTGCACAGTTCTTTAGACCTTCGCCACACATTCCCCAACGCTGCTTACCTGACAATCCGTATGCTGCGAGAGTGGCAAACATCAAATCCGGAAAACTTCGGTTAATCATGCAAACCGGATGATAATAACCATCCGTACCTGGCGTACTACAGACGCGCACTTCACCCAGAAATTCGGCGTGATCTGTGACCGCCGTGAAATCCAGAGGGCGATCTAACTGTATATGACGCAGAGCCTTGCCGTTTTCATCATAGGGTTGGATGGCCATACGCCCACCCTTGGCAAACCGATAGGCATCACTCGGGTTATTGCGTGTGTCCTGGGAGTTGGCGTCAAACGAAAAAGTTGTATGGACATGCGTGTCACCAAAGTGAGGGCGTTTCAAAGGAGTGTAGTCAACGCAGGGTTCTCGTTCCTCTGTTATTGAGTAAGGCCGCTGATATTCCTGGCCAATACCTTGAGTTGCCAGGGTTAAACCCACAAAAAATGCCCACAAAATACGCATGATCAGCCCTCGAATATAGCCATTTGGCGCATTATACGCCGCAGTTAGGTCGCAAGGGTACGCCATTAACCCAGTAAATATGCAGCCTGCGAGCAATGATGACAAATTTTTAATGAAATTCTGAAAAAATTGCAGTTTTTAGGCAGAGCATTCTAATTTTTCTCCGTATCTTACGCCTCCAGTGACTGCACAAACGCAGCGCCCCTATTTTCAATAGGGTTTAGAAACCGAGGAGAAGTAACATGGCAACTACAAAGCAAGCACCTGTTAAGGAAACTACCACCAGGAAAGCCGCCACTAGGAAGGCTGCTCCCAAGAAGGTAAAAGTTGAAGAGTTTTCTCTGAAAGCTTCTGCTGAAAAAGCGGTAAATATTTACCTGGGTCTGGTTGGCAAAACTCTGGATTCTGTTCAGGAAAACATTGAGTCTGCCCGCAAGGAAAACGACAAGCGTGTTAAAGACCTGGAAAAGCGTGGCGCCAAGCTGCGTAAAGAACTGGAAAAGCGTATCGACAACATCGAAACGCCTAACTTTGACACCATCGTTGAAGATACCAAAGCTCAGATCAGCAAGGTTCAAGACCAGGTTGAAGAAGCTGTTGAAAACATCAAGGAGAAGCTGACTCCGGCAAAAGCTGCCTAATCAGCAAACCATTCAGGTTTTTTGAGCCCTCTTCGCGAGGGCTTTTTTTTGGCCGGTTTTGTTAGTCGAGGTAATTTTCGATAATCGACTCGGAAACCTCGTACAGTTTTATCGCAAGGGTTTCGCCGCAGGCATCACCTGACGATCTGGGTGCGCGACGGCCAACAGGTCATGCTCGACAAGCTGGCCGTGCGCAACCGGCGCCGCTTTGTGTTTGATGTTGATTTCAAGCCCAAGCTCATCACCACCGGCAATCCCGATGGCGAAATGCTGCCGGAGCGCAAGTTCTGGTGCCTGGCCACCGGTGCCGATAACGACGACGAGCCCTACGGCTTAGGATTGGCGCACTGGCTCTATTGGCCAGTGCTGTTCAAGCGCAATCAAACCAAATTCTGGCTGATTGCGCTGGAAAAGTTCGGTCAGCCGACGGTGTGGGGCAAATACCCGCGCCACGCTAAAGCCGAAGAAATACGCAAATTACAAGACGCCGGGGCGGCAGTGCGCACCGATGCCACTGTCGCCACGCCCGATGATGTGGTGTTGGAATTGCTGGAGGCGAAGGGCCGAGGCACTATGGACTATGCGGCCTTTCACGACCGCATCGATGCGGCCATCAGCAAGGTGGTCCTGGGCCAGACCATGACCACCGATGACGGCAGCAGCAAGAGTCAGGCGGATGTGCACATGAGTGTGCGCCAGGAGATCGTCGCTGCCGACGCACGGCTGATCTGCGATAGTTTTAACCGCAGCATCGTGCGCTGGCTGGTCGATTGGAACTTCCCCGGTGCGGCCTACCCCATCGTCTCGCGCAATATGGACATCGCGCCGGACTTAAAAGCCCTGGCCGAGCGCGATGAAATCATTAGCCGCATGATGGGCAAAAAACCGGATGAACAGTATATCGAACAGACCTATGGGCTGACGCTGGCGGAAGTGACAGCATCACCCCCACCCACCGATTCAGACGAAACAAAAACCCAAGACTTTGCCGAGACTGATCTGGACCCACTGGAGCAGGCACTGGATGCCATGGATGCCGCGATCAGTGACGAGGATTGGGAGGCCATCGCCAGCCCGCTGATTCAGCCCATTCTGGCGCAGGCCAAAACCGACCCGGAAACCCTGATAAGCGACCTGGCCAGCCTCTATCCGCAACTGGACAGTAGCGCATTGGAGCAACAACTGGCACAGATTCTCTTTGTCGCCGACACCTGGGGGCGCTTGCAAGAAGCAGGGCAACAAGCACCTGATGCCTGAATCGGTCGAACTCAGCCACGCCCTCAAGCTGCCGCCACGACAGGTGGTCCGTTACTTTGAGTCCAAGGGCTACGATATAAGCTGGAACTGGTGGGAGACCTGGCAAGACGCCCACGCCACAGCCTTCACCGTGGCCAAGGCCGCACGCATGGATGTGCTGGGCAGTCTTCGCACCGAAATGAGCAAGGCATTTACCCAGGGCATCACTGAACAGGAATTTGTCCGCACCCTAACGCCACGGCTACAAAAACTCGGCTGGTGGGGCAAGCAGGTCATTGTGGATGCCGCTGGCAAGGCTGAGCGGGTACAACTGGGCAGCCCCCACCGCCTTAAAACCATCTACCGCACCAACCTGCGCACCGGCTACGCCCACGGCCGCTACCGCGCACAGGCCGACAACACCAACAGCCGCCCGTATTTTATGTATGACGCGGTCAACGATGCCCGTACCCGCCCCGGCCATGCCGCCCTTGATGGGCGGGTGTTCCGCCATGATGACCCCATCTGGGATACCCACTATCCGCCCAACGGCTGGAACTGTCGCTGCATGGTACACGCCCTGAGCGAGGATGAGATTGCGGCGCGTGGCTTAACCGTCGGCAACAGCCAGGGCGGGTTGCGCAAGGTTGAGCAGGAAGTGGGCCTGGACAAACACACCGGCGAGGTGATCACCACCCAGGGCACCCAGTACCGCTTTCGGGATAAACACGGCAATGCCCACACCTTGTTGCCCGATGCTGGCTGGAACTATAACCCCGGCAAAGCCCAAGCCCTGTTTGATATACCGGGCGGCGACAACGCGCTCGGCGAGCTGGTCGCCGGACAAAAAACCTTCCGCGACTTTGCCCTGACACTACTCGAACAAACACCCGCCCACCTGCGCCTGCCGGTGCTGCCACGCCTGCCCAAAACCGATAGCAAAGAGCAGGCCCTGGCGCAGGTCATCACCGCGCTGGGTATCCCGAAACAAGGTCACCGACAGGTAAAGACGCCAGATGGACTGGATGATGTCATCATCCGCAAGGACAAGCTGCCGCATATCGTTGAGGAGGGCAAAGGCAACCGCGAGCAGTTTGCCAACACCATCCTGCCCACCTTGCAGAATCCGTTGGAAGTCTGGCTCACCGAAATAGAACGCCCGACACCAACCGGCCAGAAACAGCGCATCTTCCGCCGCCGCTTTATCGCCCTGTTTGGGGGCAATAAAGGCAAGCAGGGCCTGGCGGTGATCGAGGAAGGCAAGGATGGCTCGCTGCTATGGACGTTTGTGCCGATGAGCAGTGAACGCAAACTAGATAAACAACGGGCGGGATTTCTATTATACCGAAAGAGGAAGGGTCAATAATGGGTATGGAGCCTGGTCATACCCAGATGTGCCGATCTTTCTTTACACCAGGAAAGTTCGTAAACCTGACGCACATCTTTGACCTGCACAAGTATAGCACAGACCCACCCATAGAAGGCAATTAATGTACAAACCCATCATTCCCTGGCTTGGCGGCAAACGCCGTCTGGCAAAAAAAATACTGCCCCTGTATCCGCCACACACTTGTTACGCGGAACCCTTCGCTGGTGGTGCCGCGCTATTGTTCTTAAAACCACCAAGCAAGCTGGAAGTCATCAATGACATCCACGGCGAACTGGTGAACTTGTACCGCATCGTACAAAACCACCCGGAAGAATTGATCCGCCAATTCAAATGGGCATTGAGTAGCCGAACCCTATTCAAGTGGGAGACCATGAAACGCCCGGAAACACTTACCGATATACAGCGTGCCGCCCGCTTCTTTTATCTGCAAAAACTCGCCTTTGGGGGGCGAGTTACCGGGCAGTCATTCGGCAGCGCAACCACGGCACCACCCAAGTTAAACCTGCTGCGGCTGGAGGAGGATTTATCCCAGGCACACCTGCGGTTGTCCGGCGTATTGATTGAGAATTTACCCTGGCAGGAGGTCATTACCCGCTATGACCGGGCGCACACCCTGTTCTTTTGCGACCCGCCCTATTGGAAGGTTGCCGGTTACGGGGTGGACTTCCCGCTTGACAACTACCAACAACTCGCCGAGTTTGCCCGCACCATTAAAGGCAAGATGATCATCACACTCAATGACCACCCGGATATGCGCGAGTTGTTTGCCGGGTTCAACATAAAGACCGCCGCAATACACTATTCCTGTGGGGCTGAGAAAAAGAGAAAGACATCCACAGAAATGATCATCACCCATTTTTAGGGAAATGATATACTTGGCACCCCTATAATACAGCGCATATCGGATTGTTTAGGGGCAATAGGTATATCGTTACCCATTTTTAAGGGGTTCCCGGCATGACCGCCATCCGCATTGAATATAAAGACCAGCAGGTGCGCACCGCGCTCAATCGACTGCTGCGCGCTGGCACCGACTTGAGTCCGACCATGAAAAAGGTCGCCGGGCATCTGGCCGCCAGTGCCCGACAATCCTTTGAACGGGAAGCAGCCCCGGACGGCACACCATGGAAGAAATTATCACCCGTCACCATCGCCCGCCGCAAGAAAAGTGGCCATACCCCCATCAAAATCCTGCGCTCCAATGCTGACCTGAAACGCTCCATTGTGGCAGACTGGGACCGCACCAGCGCCGAAGTCGGCACCATTACCAAATACGCCACCACCCACCAGTTCGGAGCAGAAAAAGGAGAGTTTGGCAGCACCAAACACGGCGCCCCCATCCCCTGGGGCGACATCCCCGCTAGACCTTTCCTTGGCGTAGCCGCCGAACAAGAACGTCAAATCCAGCAGGATGTCCTCGACTTCATCGCCGAGCAGTGGCGCTAGGCATTACTCTCTGCCAGAACGTCCTGCGGCACGGGTTGCCGTTTCGGTTTGGTGAGCTGTACGGCTGTAGGTCCTGTTCGCGTCGACGCCCTTGCGGGTACTGCCAGTGAGTTTGTCCAGCTCCTTTTTGGAGACCCGCACTTCACCAACAAAGCCTTTGGCATCCGCCGTTAGCCGTAACCCTAAACGTAAATCCTGTGGCATGTTATAGTTGCCGCATGAGTGATGATATTAACTGGCTGGTTTTATGTGGCATATACGCCACCATCATGCTGCCTTTTGCGGCGATAGTCTGCTGGCAGGAAAAATACAGCTTCCATCGGTTTTTGGTTCTTTACTGCTCCCCGATAGCAGCGGGCGCAATAACATTTTTTTTCGTTCATCTGGCCGTCTCGTGGCTGGATGCGCACGGCTGGTTCTGGCCCATCGCGCTCTTTGGTGTGTTCTGTCTTTTCTGTACCTGGGTCATTGGCTTTTTAGACGCTCTATCTAGTTATTTTCGTTGACCTGTAACACCTCCGCCTCCATCACCCGCAGCCCGTCAAACACCGCTCTCAAGCGAATCCCCAACGCCTGCACAGCCGCTTGTACCCCGGCGTAATCCAGGCCGGTGGCGTGGCCGCTGGATCCGTAGCGCCACTGGGTTTGTACCGCACAAAAGGCCCGCACGGTGTCCCAGTTTTCCGCTAATACGGCCAGGTCCTGGTCTTGCACCTGGGCCGCCAGCTCAACGCCAAAGGCTGCCGCGCTCTGGGCCAGGGTATCCGCGCCGCCCGCGCTCAGATAACGGGCGGCGTCGCGGAGTTTTTTGTTGCGGCCCCGGCCCGCCAGTGCAGGTAGGCCTCCAACACGGCGCTAGACCAGTGATAGATGTTGGCCAGGGTACGCAGGTTGGCGTCGCTGAAAGGCAGCGGCTCACCCACCGGGTCGCCAATGTCGTCCCAGCCGCGCACAAAACGCCCCAGGGCCTCGTAGTCGTCGTCCAGTTTTAAGGTGTCGCGCAGGTCGTCCTGGGCGAGCAGCAACACCTGCACGCTACAGCGGTGCGCCCGGGTGCTGCCGCCATCGGCGGGCACGTTGACCGTGACGGGCAGGGTGTAGAGTTGGTCGGGGTCTGACAGCTTGAACATGGGTGGGTCTCCGGTACGTTTAGGGTATGAGGTTTATTGTGCGGTGATCTTGATCTCGTCATTGCCATTAACCGGCCGAAAGGCCAGCGGCAGGCTGCTCTGCAAAATGTTGCTGTCGTTGGCATAACTCTGGCCGACAATCTGCGCGGCCGGTGCGTCCAACTGAACGATCTGCCCCTCGCCGGTGCCCAGGGTCAGGCTCAGCGCGGCGCTGTCGCCGTTGTGCGCCTTGCTCACCAGGTCCAGGGCATCCACACTGGGTGTATCCAGGGTGATCGTGCCCGCAGGCTTGCGGCCGGTGATGGTGAGGCATCCCGGTATGATCCCGGCGAGTTGGTTTTGGGTAATAGGCATACGCACGTTTTACAGTGTGGGTCTGAGGCGACGTCAACTGGTTGAACTCCAATACAAAGACATTGACTGGCGGCGCAAAATGCTTCGCCTTGCGAGCCGAGGCTCAAAAAATTATCGGGAGTGGGAAGCGCCACTGACAGATTTGATGTTCATTGACTTGGCAGCCATGGCATCTGCGATTGAAGAAAAAGTACCTGGACGCACTATCGCAGGGGATGATCGGTTATTTAACATTTGCTATTTCAATAAACGGTGTACACCCGATCCAGAAAATCTAACCCGGATGCGGTCAGATTACATCACGAAAATACTATGGAAAATTTCCGAGCGGTCGGGCTATAAGATAGGTGCTCATCAATTGCGGCACACCACAGCTACGAGGTTGTACAACCCCGACGACCCCATCAAGCACCCACCAGACATCTTCTTTGCGCAGCATGTGCTGGGACACACAAGGCTATCCACCACCCAACTCTACGTCCAGACCAATGTGGAAAACCGGCAGGGTTACATGAATCAGCACCTGAATCTGGAAGAATGCAAATATAGTATCGACCATGACCCAGGCCCGGACTAAAAATCCAGGCCTTGACATAGGGCTATAGGGTGGAGCCTGTAAGGGAGAATCCCTTCGCTCCAAAACTGTTACCTATGTCCTCGGAATAAACTGTTACCTATGTGACCGGTAAGGACACAAATGAAAAATGGAGCTGGCGAGAGGAGTCGAACCCCCGACCGGCTGATTACAAATCAGCTGCTCTACCAACTGAGCTACGCCAGCTAAGCGCACAGGCTAAAATATATAGGCTTGAGAAGGCGCGCATTCTAGTCAAAGTCGAACCGAGGTGCAACGCATTGAGTTCAGTTTTCTTTAGCGCAATCCCTCACCAACATTCGACTGGAGACCATGTAGGGAAACATCTCGAATTACTCACCGGGCCTGCCCTGCAATCAAAAGGCCATCGAGCACCATGTTTTCCCGATACTCGCCTTCATTTTCGGCAACACGCTGCAACAGCGCGCCGTCCCCGCCGGTGTATATCACAACTACACCCTTTGAGTGGCGACTCAGCGCAAGCCAGACCGCCCCAACCTGCGACAAAAGCAGGCCATTAAAAACCGCAGTTTCTGTGGAGGTACCGGGTGTCAGCTGAGCTCGCGGCGCCTCGTTGAAGCGCACTCGATCCGTGTCTTTCAACAGGGCCGCCTCCATAAGCCCAAGCCCAGGTAAAATATAACCGCCTTCATGCAACCCACCCTCACTGACAAAATCGATAGTCAACGCACTGCCGGCATCCACCACACATAAGGCACTCTTTATTTCACACCAGCCGGACAGCATCGCCAACCACCGGTCGACACCCATTCTTTGCGGTTCCCTATAACTATTCTTTAGTCCAAGAGTTTCATGCTCGCTGCAAGCAAACCACGGCGCAACAGACCAACTCGCCTGCACCAATTGCTCTAGTTGCTGCTCGAATTCCACACCTGCAACACTTGCAACCCAGACCTGAATCGGCGTTCCAATCGACGCGACATCCTGGGGAATCTGTGCCAGCTCACTGTGAGGCCGCGCCCCATTTCCGACGAGCCGATCATCATCCAGCAATCGCCACTTCACCAGGGTGTTACCCGCGTCAAAAAGAAGAATCAAGACGCCGCCCTCAAACTCACCTCGCCACCCTGTATCACCTGTATACCGAACTCGGTTTCTAAACGCAGTGCACCAGACTGATCAATACCGCGCGCCGTTCCCGCCAATGTGCGGCTACCGCTGATTACCGCCACAGGTGTATTTGCATAGGCGTCCAACGCCATCCAGGAGTCGCGCCAGGGAGCGAAACCTTTGTCTTCGTATTCTGACAACAAAAGCAATAGACGGTTAATCAAACTGGCCAGCAGTTGGTTGCGACTGATACCAGGTAAAACCTGCTCAAGATCAGCCCAGGGCTGATCGATACTTTCAGCGACCCGCTGAGGCATGCTCACATTGATACCAATGCCCACAACCACTTCACAGTGAGCCTGGATATCTCCCACCGTCTCTATCAGTATGCCGCCGAGTTTTGCGCCGTCCAACAGCAAATCATTCGGCCACTTTAAGCCTAGATTTTTCAAGCCTGTTGATTTCAATGCTGCACTGGCTGCAACAGCAACAGCCAAACTCAGGCCCTCCAGTGCGCCAGCTCCAGCGTCGAACGCCCAGGTCAGGGAAAGATAAATGTTCTTGCCATAGGGACTCACCCAGTGACGACCACGACGGCCCCGGCCTGCAGTTTGCTGCTCGGCGGTGCAGACAAAACCAGAGGTCATCGAACCGGCTTCGATACGACGCAACGCCTCTGCATTGGTTGAATCAATACTATCCGCGACATACAATTCCGAGACAAGCGCCGAGGTTTCAGAATCCAAATATGAATGCAGTAGTGATTCGTCAAGCAGTTCAATACCGCCTGTCAGCCGATACCCGGTGCCCTTGACCGACTCCAGGCTCAAACCCACATCGTCTAGCTTATTTAACTGTTCCCGGACAGCGCTGCGACTCACTCCCATAAGCTGAGCCAACTCCTGACCCGAGTGAAATTCGCCATCGGCAAGCAGTTGTAACAGCTCCCTGCGAGCCATATAGTATTCCCATGAGAATCGAGCTGAGCATCATAACAAAACCGGAGATAAGATGAGCCTTTCAACTACCGACCTGCACGCGGCTACCCAGCGACTTATTGACGCCCACCACCAAGCCGAACAAAGCAACGAGTGGATATTCTTCGTTGACGAACTCTACGACAGGCAGTGCCTCTACACCTGTGAATATGCCGGTACGATGCGCGTGGTTGCCGATGGCATCGGCGAGATTAAGGCCACCCACTACGGGCGCGATATGCAACGCGGCTGGGAGGGCTGGACCTTTCCTTACCAGGGAGTCTATGCAGGCACAGACAATCGCGTGGTGACACATTGGCTCAATCGCGGCCCGGGACGCAAAGCTGATGGCGGCTACTACGATACTCCGGGCATTTCATTCATTCGCTTTAACGACAATAGCAAGATCGTAAGCCAGTTTGATATGTTCGATCTGGCGCATCAAATGCTGCTGTGCGACGAGCTTGAGGACGCCGGGCTGCTGTCATTGGAGCTCAAGGAAAACTGGGTTCTGCCGATGAAAATCAAACTTCAAACACAATTGGCGCAGCACACATGAGCACAACACCTTATCTGAGACCTTTGCACGGAAGATGATGTCGCTTTCAGGCCAGGCAAAAACCCACGCAATAAGGGAGTTTATGCGTATCAATGACCGGTTGAGTACGATTTTACCAACCGTAGGCGCTTTTAGGCGACGCTTTTAGACAACGACCGCAGGCAGGTCAAATGGCTTTCGTGCAAAGGTCTTTATCTATTTAAAAGTTATTAGTGAGTCTCTCACTGTTGCGGTTCTCTTCAGAGTAAAGGGTGTGCTATTGACTGACTTGCCTTGCAGATCAAATACCTGTCCAGGCTGTACCATAAACCTCAGGACAGCAGGCGGTTGTTAGTTTAAGGAATGTGTATTAAATACGAAAATCCGCAACTGCGAGATTAACCATGTTTGCCCACCTTTCCTTCGACTACAGCGGCGCAAAAGTGCTGGTCACCAGCGGCAGCACCCGCATTGGCGAAGTCATCGCCCAGGCTTACTCAGAGGCCGGTACCGGCGTTATTTCGGCATTGAAATTGCGCCGGGATACGGCAGCACAAAAACAGGACTGATGGGTTTAACCCCATCTCAACCGCACTCCTATGCAACCCCTGGGCAAGCCAATAGATAGTGCGGGGCCAACATTATTTCTGACAAGCCCCGCAGCGCATGGTTTTTCGACTGTGCAATGGTTCACACAGTAAAATGTTAGTGGAGGCTACCTACCCAAAAAGAGCTTTAGTGCTCTCGGGAGACAATGAATCGGGCCAGAGCGGCCAATATAGATGTGTCCAGCGGCAGCGGCAGTAGTGCTGACTCTGCCTGCCGTAACAGTTCTACTGCTGTTGCCCGCGCACCTTCCAGGCCCAGCAGTCTGACATAGGTCGGCTTGTTCAACGCCTCATCGGCTTGCGCAACTTTGCCAAGGCTAGAGGTGTCACTGGTGGCATCCAGAATGTCATCGCAAACCTGGAAGGCCAGCCCTACCGCTTGAGCGTAGCTTCCCAGGCTCTGAATTTGTGCTTCGCTTGCTCCCGCAACAACCGCACCCATAGACACGCTGGCGCGAATCAGCGCGCCGGTTTTCAGGGCATACATGGCCTGCAAATGGATTAAATCAATTGTTGTATCTGTCGCAGCAACATCAATGGCCTGACCGCCCACCATGCCGCGGCCCCCACTGGCAGCCGCAAGAATTTTGATCAGCCGCAACCGGCTGGCATCGTCGACACCATCTGCCTCGCTCAGTATTTCAAAGGCCCTGGCTTGCAGCGCATCGCCGACCAAAATGGCTGTGGCTTCATCGTAAGCTATATGTGTGGTCGGCTGCCCACGGCGCAAATCATCATCATCCATGGCTGGCAGGTCGTCGTGCACCAATGAGTAGGCATGGATCAACTCAACTGCGCAGCCCACTGTATCCAGGGCGGCACTGCTTATAGATTGATCACTAATTGCCTCAGCCGCTGCATAGACCAATGCGGGGCGGATACGCTTGCCGCCGCCATTCAGCGCGTAACGGCTGGCCTCAAACAAGCGCTGTAAATAGCTGGCTGCATCGTCATTAAATTCACTGGCAATATCGCCCAGCGCTGATTCCAGCGCCAGGTTAGCGCGAGCCTGTAATGTTTCCAGGCGGGCTTTTAATTCAGCAGTGGTCACGCGCCCTCAGTATTTTCGCTAGAGGACTCAAATGGTTCGGCAACTGTCTCGCCATTTTTATCGATCAGTAGCTGTACTCTTTGCTCCGCCTCTTGCAAGGCTCGCTGACACTCCTGGGTCAGCTTCATACCTTTTTCAAACGCGGCCATTGATTTTTCGAGACTTAAGTCACCGTCTTCCAATTGCTCGACCAACTCTTCCAACTGAGCCAGTGACGCCTCAAAATCAATTTTTTTGCCTGTGGCCATTAGGGTACACTCACGCAACACAACGAAGAGGAATTGTAGCAGTTGAAAACCATTTTGGTTACTGGCGGCGCGGGTTACATCGGCTCGCACACCTGTGTTGAGTTGCTCGAAGCGGGTTACGATGTGGTGGTTGTGGATAATTTGTGCAACGCCAGCCACGAGTCGCTGAACAGAGTGGAGGTGATTACCTGCAAGCCCGTGGTTTTCTATCAAGTGGATGTGCGCCATGCCGAAGGACTCAAGCAGGTGTTCAGCGCACACGGTATCGACGCAGTTATTCATTTTGCGGGTTTGAAAGCCGTTGGCGAGAGCGTAGAGTTTCCCGAGCGATATTTCGACAACAATGTAAAAGGCACCGCAGTGTTGTGTGAGGTGATGTCTGAGCACAACTGCAAAAAGCTGGTATTTAGCTCAACCGCTTCTGTATATGGTTTTCCCAGCAACAAGCCCATCGCCGAAAACGCACCAACCAGCCCCGCCCAACCTTACGGCGAAACCAAGCTCGCAGTCGAAGAGCATCTACATACCTTGTGCGAATCCGATGCAAGTTGGAGTGCCATCAGTCTCAGATACTTTAATCCTGTGGGTGCCCATGAAAGTGGCTTAATTGGTGAAGACCCCAGCGGAATACCGAACAATCTCACTCCCTACATCACCCAGGTGGCTATCGGCAAACGCGAGATGCTCCAGGTATGGGGTGACGACTGGCCGACCCACGACGGCACGGGTGTGCGCGACTACATCCACGTTGTGGACCTGGCCAAAGGACATGTAAAAGCACTGGAAAAACTGACAGATGAACCGGGTGAGCTGGTTGTAAACCTGGGCACGGGACGGCCCTACTCTGTCATGGACGTTCGCGCTGCATTCGAGAAAGCCGTGGGACGCGATATTCCCTATGAAATAAAGGGCCGCCGCGAGGGCGATATCGCCATCTATTTTGCCGACCCCGGGCTTGCTAAAAAGCTACTCGATTGGGAGGCCAGGCTAGACATAGAAGCAATGGCCAATGACACTTGGCGTTGGCAGGAAATGAACCCCAACGGCTACTCACATTAATTACAGGAAGCCACTATGAAACTGCTCTATAAAAGCGCCTTTGTCATTGCTGACGATATAAAAGCGCAGCGCATCAAATCGGTTGAAGTACTTGAGTTTTTTATTGCCCGAGTTGAACAACACAACTCAAAACTAAACGCGGTGGTTGCCTTTGACTATGAACGGGCGCGAGCGCGAGCGGCAGACGCCGACAAGGCGGCGGCGAGTGGCGACGACTGGGGGCCTCTGCATGGCGTGCCATGCACTATCAAGGACGCCCTGCGTGTTGAAGGCCTGGTGACCGCAGGCGGCGACCCAGCACATAAAGACCATATTCCCAAGGCAAATGCTGTAGCCGTACAGCGCTATCTGGACGCAGGTGCCATCGTATTCGGTAAAACTAACGTGCCCTTTATGAGTGCCGACCTCCAGAGCTACAACGATGTGTATGGCACCACCAACAATCCCTGGAAGGTAGAACATACCTGCGGTGGTTCATCCGGAGGCGCGGCTGCATCTGTGGCCGCAGGCCTGACACCCATTGAAATCGGCTCGGACATCGGCGGCTCTATTCGCACTCCCAGTCATTTCAACGGCGTATACGGTCACAAACCCAGCTACAACCTGGTACCGCAACGCGGCCACCTGCCCCCCCACGAACACACGCTCACCGAAACCGACTTGTCGGTAGTTGGGCCCATTGGCACCTGTCCGGATGATTTGGAAAAGGCCCTGGATATCCTCGTGGGCCCATTGCCGGAAATGGGCCCGGCCTATTCGATTCAGCTACCGCCTGCTCGAACCATGAACCCCAAAAAACTGAGAGTAGCGGTATGGTCGGATGACGAGCTATGCCCGGTAGATGCCGATATTAAAGCCGCCATTGAGTCAGCCGCCGACTGCCTGGAAGCTCTGGGAGCCACTGTCAATCGAACGGCACGGCCAGATTTTGATGTAAAAAAGTACGAGCGTAACTATCGGTTTCTATTAGGCTCCGCCATGGGCGGGTCAATGCCGCAAGCCATCTTCGAGTCAATGACTGAGGCCTTGCAGACTCTGACACCCGAAGACGCCAGCGACAGAGCGGTTATGGCGCGTGCTATCGCAGGGCCGTACCGGGGTTGGAGTCGAGAGCATGAGCGTCGAGAACAGTTCCGTAAAACCTGGGCCGAGTTCTTTGACGACTACGATGTACTGCTATGCCCCTGCGCCTTCGTGCCGGCCTTTCCACACGATCACCACCCCAACCAGGATGAACGCACGTTAATGTGTAACGGTGAGGAGCGCCCCTACTTCGACATTGTGTTCTGGGCGGGCTTAACGCTGAACGCCTACCTGCCTGCCACAGCTGTGCCAGTGGGAACATCCCGCGACGGTTTACCCATTGGCATGCAAATCGCCGGCAATTATCTTGATGACAGAACCACGCTGGCCGTGGCAAAAATACTAGAGAAGGCATTTAGAGGATTTGAGGCGCCAGAGGGCTATTGAGAACTTCCGGTCACTTCCAGGGGCGGCTTGCCCGCATTGAGCCTGCTAAGGTGCTTCTGAATTGAGGCCAGCACGCCGTCGGCATCAAGCCCAACCCAGGCCAGTTGCTGTTCGCGCTTGCCATGATCGATGAATGCATCGGGCAAGCCCAGATTAAGGACCGATACCTTTTGCGCTGATTGATGCAAAAGCTCGTTCACCCCCGCACCAGCGCCACCGCCAATCGCATTATCTTCCAGGGTGACAATCAGGTCTTTATCTTTGGCCAATGCCAAAATGCGTACTTCATCCAGGGGTTTTACCCAACGCATGTCCACCACAGTGGCGTCGAGCTTTGCTGCCGCATGTATAGCTGCCGGAAGCAGTACACCGAAGCTCAAAATGGCCACGGAGCCAGCCCCCTCTCGAACCGTAAGTGATTCACCAATGGTCAGGCCCATCATTTCTCTATTGATTTTCACCCCGGTGCCAGTGCCTCGCGGGTAACGCACCGCTGCCGGGCCTGCATACTGATAGGCGGTATATAGCAACTGCCGACATTCATTTTCGTCGGAGGGCGACGCCACAAGCATATTGGGGATACAGCGCAAATAGCTATGGTCAAAAGCGCCCGCATGGGTGGGGCCGTCTTCACCCACCAGGCCCGCCCGGTCCAGAGCAAAAGTAACATCCAGGTTCTGTAAGGCAACGTCGTGAATCAACTGATCATATCCACGCTGCAAGAAGGTAGAATAAATAGCCAATACAGGCTTGGCACCCTCGCAGGCCATACCCGCGGCCAGCGTCACCGAGTGCTGCTCGGCAATGGCTACATCGTGAAAGCGCTCAGGAAAACGCTCGGCAAATTCCACCATGCCCGAACCTTCGCACATGGCTGGCGTGACCCCAATCAAACGATCATCAATCAGCGCCATATCGCATAGCCAGCGGCCAAACACCGCCTGATACTTTTGCTTGCGAGGCGCAACAGGAACAGCAGCATTCTGCGGAGAAACTTTAGGCTTGGGATCAATCTTGGTGAGCGCGTGATAGCCCACGGGGTCTTCCTCCGCGGGCAAAAAACCCTTGCCTTTCATGGTGCGGATATGAAGAATCTGTGGCCCTTCCAGTTCCTTCATATTCTCGATGGTTTGCAGGAGTGTCGGTAAATCATGCCCGTCAATAGGGCCGATATAATGCCAACCTAATTCTTCAAACAAAGTGCCCGGCGCCACCATGCCTTTCATATGTTCTTCGGTGCGCTTGGCCAAATCCCAAGCGGGTGGAATCTTCTCCAGGATCTTTTTCGAACCCTGGCGAATTGAAATATAGGTTTTAGACGCCCAGATTTTGGCAAAATAAGTGCCTAAACCACCTACGTTATGACCAATACTCATCTGGTTGTCGTTGAGCACCAGCAACATATTGGGCCGCACATGTCCCGCATGGGCCATGGCCTCAAAGGCCATGCCCCCAGTCATGGCACCGTCGCCAATAACGGCAACAATTTTCTTTCGATCACTGGCATTAGCAGCGGCAATGGCCATGCCCACCGCAGCGGAAATAGAGGTGGACGAGTGCCCTGCCCCGAAGGTATCAAAGTCGCTTTCAGCGCGTTTGGGAAAGCCCGACAAACCATTCGCCTGGCGCATGGAGCCCATTTGCCCACGGCGACCGGTAAGCATTTTGTGGGGGTAGGTTTGATGACCCACATCCCAAACCAGACGGTCATTGGGAGTATCGAACAGATAATGCAGAGCCAGGGTCAACTCCACCACGCCCAAACCAGCACCGAAGTGGCCGCCAGTCTGCCCAACCGACCACAACAAATAGGCGCGCAGCTCTTCAGCCAGGGCAACCAACGCTTCTGGCTCAAACATGCGCATATCTGCGGGCGCCGCAATAGTGTCAAGCAAGGGCGTTGTAGGCCTGGTGAGTGGAATTTCTTTTAACATAGCCGCAGATTTTACCCCAAAGCAGCAGTAAACCCACGCCCAACAAAATACCGGTCGTGTTGGCTAACAAATCCAGGGCAGACAGATGGCACCCCGGAGCGAAATGCTGCCCTGCTTCCAAGGCAGCGAAGTAGACCAATATGCCGCCCGTCAGGAGTCTGCTGTTTCACGCTGACCAATCTGCCAATGGAAGTGGTTTGATGTATTATCGCAAAAATCGGGAATGCGTCAGCGGTTCCCTGAATAGGTATAAGTTTCAAATACTGAAAGGCGTATACATTGTCCAGCGTTTACCAGGCATTTGTCAGTACAGCACAGCGCGCTGCTGATCATGCTTTTTTGCACATCCCCGCTTCGGCGAGCAGTGGATACACCCCCGATGCGCCAGATTTTACCTACGCTGAAATGCTTGCCGCCGTTGACACCTGCGCAGAGAAATATTGCCGCAGGGGCTATTGCGGCCCCTTGCGACTTGCACTCATGCTGGAAAACCAGGCCGAATTTTTCATTCACTGGTTTGCACTGAACAAACTCGGTTGCAGCGTCGTTCCAATCAGCTCTGAAAGTCAGACCGATGAAGTGGAGTACTTCCTCGAACACAGTGAGGCCGTGGCGGTGATTTGTCTCGATAATCTCCTGGAAAATGTACTCAAAGGTCTGCCTTGCAAGGTGCCAAAAAGCGGGCCTGCTTTAACGTCGCTACCTTCCAGAACCGGAGAGCCAACGACGCAAATCACTGCAAACACTGAATGCGCACTGCTCTATACCTCTGGCAGCACAGGCAAGCCAAAGGCCTGTATTCTCAACAACGAATATTTCACATTCGCCGGGCAGTGGTATTACCAGCTAGGCGGCCTGGCTGAACTTGTCTGGGGACAAGAGCGCTTGTTAACACCTCTGCCCCTGACACACATGAATGCCATGGCTGTATCGACGATGGCGATGATTGCCAGCGCTGGTTGCCTGATTCAGTTGGATCGCTTCCATCCACAAACCTGGTGGCAGACTGTGCGTGATTCAGCGGCTACTGCCGTCCACTATCTGGGTGTTTTACCCGCCATACTTTTAGAGCTACCGGAAACTGACGAGGACAACTTCCAGGGTCAAATCAAATTTGGTTTTGGTGCCGGAGTCAATCCCGGGCAGCATGCTAAATTTGAGAAACGCTTCGGGTTTCCACTACTGGAAGCCTGGGCCATGACAGAATCAGGCGTCGGCGGCAGCATCATTGCCAATCATGAACCAAGGCATGTTGGAACATCTTGCTTCGGGAAGGTACCTGATTACCTGGAATACCAACTGATTGATGAATGTGGGCAGCCGGTTGCGACCGGCATGAACGGCGAGTTGAGAGTTAGGGCAAAAGGCGAGAATACCGCTCGCGGATTCTTTTCAGGCTATCTAAAGAATACAGAAGCCACCGCTGAAATCTGGCTGGATGGCTGGCTCAATACCGGCGATGTTGTACGCGAAGACAGCCAGGGTAATTTGTATTTTGTCGATCGCCGTAAAAATGTCATACGCCGTTCAGGAGAAAATATTTCAGCCTTGGAGGTCGAGGCATGCCTGGGTCAATACCAGCCAATCGGTGAAGTAGTCGTCTGCGCGGTGGCCGATGATCTGCGCGGCGACGAGGTGGCCGCCTGCGTGGTGTGTGAATCAAATAGCGAAGATATCGCCCGTGCTATTGTTCAATACGCCCTGGCCAGACTGGCCTACTTCAAAGCACCGGGCTATGTCATATTCTGTGACGAGTTACCCAAGACCGCCTCAAACAAACCGCGCCGGGGCGAGATAAAAATTCTCGCCAAAGACAGGGTCGAAAATGGCACCTGCTTTGATACCAGAGCTATGAAAAAGAGACTAAAAGCCGGATGAACGATTATTCGGGAGTTGCCTTAACCGCACCCGTCAGCTTCGGCTATAGCAAACAGAGTTCGCACAACGCCAGTTGGTTTATAGGCAACTGCCTGCGACTCATGCTCGAAAAGAGCACGTTGAAAAAATCTGACATTGATGGTTTTACGGTATCCAGTTTTTCTTTGGGCGCGGATTCTACAATAGCGCTAACTCAACACTTCCAACTAACGCCACGCTGGATAGAAGAACTACCCTACGGCGGCGCCTCGGGCATTATCGCGCTGCGTAGAGCAGCGCGCGCCGTTCAATGTGGCGATGCAGACATTATTGCCTGCATTGGCGGCGATAGCGCCTTCCATCGCTCCTTTGAGAACACTGCGGCAAACTTTTCCAGCTTCACAATTGATGCGTCCTTCCCTTACGGTGCTGGTGGGCCCAACGCAGCCTTCGGCCTCATCACGCAACACTATATGGACAGCTATGGCGCGACTCGGGAAGACTTCGCAGAGCTCGCCGTGGCGCAGCGCTACAATGCCAACCACTATCCTGGCGCTCTGCTGGGCCACAAAAGGCTATCTTTAGAACAGTATATGAAAGCCCGCCCCATCGCTGGGCCACTGCACCTGTTCGATTGCGTCATGCCCTGCGCTGGTGGCGAGAGCTTTCTGGTTATGAGTGAAGACCGCGCCAAACGCTTACAGCTTCCATACTGCCTTATTAAAGCTGCTGACGAACTGCACAATGCACACGCCGAAGACAACATTCAGTTTCGCGGCGGATGGACTGAATATATTGCTCAGCTTTACAATACGGCCTCGCTGGAAAGCAAGGACATCGACCTCCTGCAAACCTACGACGACTACCCCGCAATCAGTATGCTACAAATGGAAGACCTTGGATTTTGCAACAAAGGTGAGGCTCCAGAATTTGTCCGCAATACTGACATGCGCTTTGACAGCAGTGGCAAACAGGCACGCAAACTGCCACACAACACCTCTGGTGGGCAGTTGTCGGCGGGACAGGCTGGCGCGGCGGCGGGTAATTTGGGCGTCGTGGAATCAATCAGGCAGTTGACGGGTGCCGCTGAATATAACCAGGTCGATGGCGCCCGCCATGCCATGGTCAGCGGGTTTGGCATGATCAATTACGACCGAGGCCTGTGCACCGCCGCAGCCATTTTGGGAAGCAGCCAGTCATGACGCCTTCTCTCACACCTTCTCTCACACACAGGGCGCGCCTCAAATACAATCGCCCCTCATTGAGAGAGCGGGCCCGCCCGCCAAAGCCGCGCAGCAGTCTGGGGCAGGCTTTTTCCAGCGCCAATCTCAACAGTATTCTAAAGCTACAGCATTGTCTGGGCTGCAACACCGTGCAATACCCGCCCAGAGAACTCTGCCAATCCTGTTTGAGTGATCAACTGCGTTGGCGTGAGTCGAAAAACACCGGCCACATCATCCAAGCGATAACACTACATCACTCCTTGTGGGAGTTTTTTAAGCGCAGACTCGCTGAGAAACCCTGGACTATTGCGAGTATTCGGCTTGACTGTAAGGTGACCGTTTTCGCACATCTGGCCACGGCTGCAACAACGACAGATATGCCGGTACAAGTTTTTACACACAGCGATGCGTCACTGAATTCAGTCATCATTGCAGTAGACCTGGCAACCAGGATAGACACACCACCGCAGCGCCTGAGCATTACCCAGTCATTGGGCCTCACCGAGCCTGCGATTAGAAAAGGAGGCATTTAATGAGCCACGACACAATTGTGGTAACAGGTGGCAGTGTCGGCATAGGCAGTGCGATCTGCGAAAACCTTCTTGCTGAGGGCTACACAGTGATTAACCTGGCCCGCAGGGAAGCGGGGATCAAGCATCCAGACCTGATCAACATCGAGGTTGACCTTAGCGACCGCGAGGCGATACAAAGTTGCGCCGCGACTTTGGCAGGCCATCATCTGGTCACAGGCTTTATACACAACGCCGGCTTGATCAGAGCGAGCTTGCTCGAAGAGGTTGAACTGGATGACTATGATTATTTGTCACAGGTGCACATCGGCTCGGCAATCAGCCTGAGTCAGGCGTTCCTGCCCACCATGAAATCCAGGCAGTTCGGACGCATCATACTCATCACATCGCGTGCCGCGCTGGGCTTGCAAACCCGCACCAGCTACTCCGCCACAAAATCCGGCATGATAGGTATGGCCCGCACCTGGGCACTGGAGTTGGGGCAGTATGGTATTACCGTTAACACGATAGCACCCGGACCCATTGCCGCCACGGAAATGTTTCACGAAGTTATTCCCGAAGACAGCCCGCAGATGGACGCAATGGCGGCGAGCATTCCGGTGCAGCGACTTGGCATGCCCGCTGATGTCGCACGTGCGGTAAACTTTTTCAACAGTCCAGAAAGCGGCTTTATCACCGGCCAGACACTCATGGTTTGCGGTGGCGCCAGTCTGGGATCACTGGCGCTATAGGAGAACACTATGAACACCCCCAGCGATAAAGAAATTGGTAGCCTGGTAACGCCCACCCGCATCCATAAGCGCCTGTACCTAGACCCAGACATTTTTGAGCTGGAAATGGAACAGATTTGGGGACAGGCGTGGATATTCATTGGCCACGAATCGCAAGTCCCGCAAACAGGCGACTACTTCACCACCAATATCAACCACAAAGTACCGGTTGTTATGGTGAGAGATAAGACCGGCGAGGTACACGTATTACACAATCGCTGCGGTCACAAGGGCGCCAAGATGGTTGAAAACAGAGCGGGTAACTCACGCGGTGCCTTCAGATGCGCCTATCACGGCTGGAGCTTTCAACACGACGGCAAGCTACTGAAAATTCCCAATGCAGACGGTTATGACGGCACGGGTTTTGATCTGAACGACCCCTGTAACAATATGCAGGCGCTCGCCCAGGCAGAAAGCTATCGAGGCTTTGTTTTCGCAACACTTTCGCCTGCTGCACCTGATTTGAAAACCTGGCTAGGTGGCGCCATCGACTGCCTGGACAATCTTTGTGACCGGGCTCCGGCAGGCGAGGTGGAAGTTGCCGGAGGCGTATTGCGCTACGAGCACCAATGCAACTGGAAATTTATCCTGGAAAATCTCAACGACACCATGCATCCGATGGTTGTGCATCAAAGTGTCGTACAGGCCGCCGAGGAGTACATCAGCACTCTATCTGAGAGCGAAACAAAAAAACGCAGTGAAGCCGAAATTATTCTGCCATTTGGTGCTTCCTACGAGAATTTTGAAAACACAGGCATAACCGGTTTTCCTTTTGGCCATCACTATGATGGCGGCAAAACCAGCATTCACGCCAATTATTCCGTACTGCCCAGCTACCATGAAGCCATGGTGAACGCATACGGCGAGGAACGCAGCAGAGAAATTTACTCCTTCAATACCCATAACACACTCTACTACCCCTCACTCACTATCAAGACAGCGGTGCAAAATATTCGAGTGGTGCGACCCATCGCAGTAGATCGCTTTGTTGTTGAAACCTGGTCCTTCCGGCTTAAAGGCGCGCCTGAAGAAATGCTGCAACGCACCCTGCTCTACTCGCGGCTCATTAATTCCTCGGCCAGCATGGTCGGCCCTGACGATCTGGAGGTGTATAGACGAGTACAGGAAGGCCTGGCATCCGACGCCACTGAGTGGGTGGAATTTCATCGTCAGTACGGGCGCGACAAGTCACTAGAAGATCGCGTAGTCAGTGGCGGAACCAGCGACCTGGATATGCGTACCCAATACAAAGCCTGGAAGGAATACATGCTCGGGGAGGCATTCTCATGAGCGCACCGGACTTGAAGGCCGTAGAAAGTTTTCTCTATAAGGAAGCCAGCTATCTGGACACGCCCGATTTGGAGAAATGGATTCAGTTATACACCGAAGACGGCAGCTACTGGATGCCAGCCATGGAAAACCAACCAGATCCGCTGAATCATATTTCCCACATCTACGACGACCGGGTGATGATGGAAATCAGGCGGCGTAATTTTGTACACCCCCGCGCCTCCTCCAAAGACCCGCAGGTTCGCTGCTCTCATATTATTTCTAATATCCAGCACGCAGGTAAAACAGACCGGGGAGACGATATTATTACCTCAAATTTCCAGGTATTGCTGTGGTACCGGGAGGAACAGCGCCACTATGGTGGCACTTACGAGCACCAACTGGCTACTGGCGACAATAGCTTCCTGATCCGGCACAAAAAGGTAGCGCTAATCAACCCGCAGGCGGCTCACAGATCCATCGTGATTTACCTGTAAAGCCCTATAAAAGACGGTGAAGTAATCCTTAATCGGGTGCTGGGTCAGCGCATCGGGGCAGGTATCAAAATGCGCGGCAATTCGCCGCACGGCACGGGCATAGACATTGATGATACTCGCTGCCTTGCCTTGGCGATGCAATAGCGAGAAACGTTAGTGCAACGTTCAAAACATAAGTCACTCAACTTCGCGCCTTCGGCCGGACGCGCAAACGTGCGCCCCTTATTGAGGCGTTGGCGTCTTGAACGAACCCGTCTACACTTGAAAAGATTGCAACCCATAACGTTATAGGTTACATTGCACGAATGATTGCCTCATTCAAGCATCGCGGATTAAAACGCTATTTTGAATCGGGTACTACACGTGGTGTGAGGGCTGAAAATGCAAAACGCACTCAACTCATCCTTGCCAGGTTAAATGCCTCAATAGATCCCAGGGACATGAACCTGCCAGGGCTACAGCTTCATGAACTAAAAAGCTCTCGCAAGGGAACTTGGTCAGTACGAGTTTCGGGCAACTGGAGAATCACTTTCCGGTTTGATGGCCCCGATGCATATGACGCCGACCTGGAGGACTACCATTGAACATGCATAACCCACCACATCCAGGCGAGATCCTCAAAGGGCTCTGCATGGAACCCTTGGAACTGACGATTACAGAAACTGCTGCCGCACTCGGTATAAGCCGTAAGACACTCTCGGCCATAGTCAATGGTAGAGCCGGTATCAGCCCGGAGATGGCCATAAGGCTGGCTAAGGCATTTGATACCTCTGCTGAGAGTTGGTTAAACCAACAGATTCAGTATGATCTGTGGCATGCAAAGCAAACTGTAAGCAACCTGGATGTTAAACCTCTATACGCTGCCTAACGAGCAGTTGGAGTGGAACATTGGCGGCAACGTCCACTCACCATGGTGTCATATTTGCAAACCAACCACCGAGGAAATCCCGGGAATAATAAACAGAGTGGTAACCCATGCCATCTAAAAAAAGCTTGTCAGAGAGAGATATCTGCACCAAATACATCCAGCCTGCCTTGGAAAAAGCAGGCTGGAACCCCCAAACACAAATTCGTGAAGAGGTGCCATTTACGGATGGCCGGATATATGTAAAGGGCAACCTCACAGCCCGTGGCAAACGAAAGCGAGCCGATTACATTCTTTACTACAAGCCCCACATTCCCATCGCCATTATTGAAGCAAAAAACAACAACTATTCTGTGAGTGCTGGTATTCAGCAAGGCCTGGATTACGCACGAATCTTGGATATCCCCTCTGTCTATAGTAGTAATGGCGACGGTTTCTTTGAACATGATCGTACCTGTTCGGATGGAAACATAGAAAAAAAATTATCGCTTGATGAATTTCCGTCACCCCATGTTCTTCTGGAGCGTTATAACCACTACAAAGGCATTCAGAGCGAAGTACAAAAACAAATCACGGCACAAGATTATTTCTTCGATGGAACCAATAGGTCGCCACGCTATTATCAGCAAATAGCCATCAACCGCACAGTTGAAGCCATTGCTAAAGGCCAGGACAGAATTCTGCTGACAATGGCGACTGGCACCGGTAAAACATTTGCCGCTTTTCAAATTATTCACCGGTTATGGAAGAGCAATACCAAAAAACGCATTCTATTTTTAGCGGACAGAAATGCGCTGATAGACCAAACCAGGCGGGGTGATTTTCGTCCTTTCAAAGATAAAATGACGGTCATCAAGAATAAACAGATCGACAAATCATATGAAATCTACCTGGCCCTGTATCAGGGCCTAACCAACTATGATGAAGACAAAGATGCTTATCGCCAATTCAGCCCTGAATTTTTTGATTTAATCGTCATTGACGAATGCCACCGTGGCAGTGCCGCTGAAGACAGCGCATGGCGTGAAATACTTGATTATTTTGGCAATGCCACGCACATCGGCTTAACCGCCACACCCAAAGAAACCGAAACCATCTCCAGCACCGAATATTTTGGCGAACCCATATATACCTATTCCCTCAAGCAAGGCATACAAGATGGTTTTTTGGCACCTTACAAAGTATTGCGAATCGGTCTTAATGTGGATTTAGAGGGCTGGCGACCCGAGCCCGGCAAAACGGATAAACAAGGTTTATTGGTGGATGACCGTATCTACAACCGCAAAGACTTTGACAAAAACCTGGTCATCGATGAGCGCACAGAAATTGTCGCCAGAAAAGTAACTGAATTTCTGAAAAAGACCAATCGCTTCGATAAAACCATTATCTTCTGCGTAGACATCGATCACGCTCAGCGTATGCGAGCCGCCATTGCCAATGAAAACAGCGATCTGATGAAAGAAAACAGCAAGTATGTCATGCAGATTACCGGCGACAATCAAGAGGGCAAGAACGAACTGGATAATTTTATAAATCCCGAAGAGCGATACCCGGTAATAGCGACAACATCAAAACTGATGACGACGGGAGTGGATGCCCAAACCTGCAAGTTGATAGTGCTGGACAAAAACATCAACTCCATGACCGAATTTAAGCAGATTATCGGGCGCGGAACTCGCGTAAGAGAGGATTTTGGCAAAACCTTTTTTACCATTCTTGATTTTCGCGATGCCACAAGGATGTTTGCAGACCCCGACTTTGACGGCGACCCGGTTAGAGTCAAAGAGATAGGCGAAGATGATGAGATTGAATCACCCGAAGATGAATCAACCAGCGATGAACCTGTAATAGATGAAGATGGCGCAGAAGTAATATTTGAGCCCGGGTCAGCAGAAATTACCGATGGCGGAGAAGTTATTAACGAACCCAGAGCAAAATACTATGTCAACGGGGTCAATGTCGCCATACTCAATGAGCGTATTCAATATATGGACAGCAACGGCAAGTTGATCACCGGTAGCCTGAAAGACTACACCAAACAAAAAGTTCGTGAGCAGTATCACTCACTTGACAAGTTCCTCAATAAATGGAACCAGGCAGAAAAAAAGCAGGCCATTATCGAGGAACTAACCGAGCAAGGCATTATCATTGAAAACCTCAAAGAAGCCGTCAACAAAGAAATGGATATCTTTGACCTCATCTGCCACACCGCCTTTGACCAGCCCCCGCTGACCCGATCCGAACGAGCCAACAATGTCAAAAAACGCGACTATTTCACCCAATATGGCGAACAAGCACGCAAAGTATTAGAAGCCCTGCTCGATAAATACGCCGATGAGGGCATAGCAAACATTGAAGACATGAAAATCCTGCAAGTCAGCCCGCTGGACCAATTTGGCTCACCCGTGGAGATTGTTGAACTGTTTGGGGGCAAAGTGCGGTATTTGAAAGCACTTGCAGAATTGGAACAAGCGATTTATAGAGAGGTGGCGTGATGACACAAGAAATTAGAAAACTAAATATTCGGGAACTAGTCTTATGGACTGAGAATCCTCGCGATCCAATTGATACAAATGCTACTGACCAAGAAGTGGCTGATAGGGCAATCACCACAAAACCAGCCTGAAAAACCAACCCAACCCCAATGCCTCACCAACCACCCTACAAAATCACCTCAAAAATCCTCTCGCTGGTTGCGCAAATCAGTGAGGCGATTGCGGGTGCTACTCTGCTTGAGGTTCAAAACTCGCCGCAGTTTCGCAAGCGAAACCGTATTAAAACGATTACGGGCACATTGGCGATTGAGGGTAATACGCTTGGTATGGATCAGGTGTCCGCTATTATTGAGGGTACTCCGGTGCGGGGTTCGCAAAAAGAAATTGCCGAAGTGCGAGGGGCGATTAAGGTATATGAATTACTACCGCAATATCAGCCCCATAGCATGGCCGACTTGCTGGATGCCCACAAAAAAATGACCGAAGAGATTTTGTCTGATGCAGGGCGTTTTCGACGTGCCAGTGTCGGTGTGCATAAAGGCGGTAAAGTGATTCATGTTGCGCCACCGGCAGACCGCGTTCAATCTTTAATGAAAGATTTACTACACTGGCTTAAACGCACTGATGAGCATCCGTTAATTCGCAGCTGTGTTTTCCATTATGAATTTGAATTTATTCACCCCTTTAGCGATGGCAATGGCAGAATAGGGCGGCTTTGGCAGACGTTGATTTTGGGACAATGGCGTCCGTTGTTTTATTCTTTGCCGATTGAAAACACCATTAAAAATAATCAGCAAGCCTACTATAATGCGCTCGCCAGTGCGGATGATAAGGCTGACAGCAGCGTATTTATTGAATTTATGTTGGCCATTATTTTGGCCAGCATCAATGCCACCGACCCAGTCACCGACCCAGATAACGACCCAGATAACGACCCAGTTCAAAAACTCTTATCAGTGATGGGAGCGGGCTATTTAAGCAGTGCGCAAATCATGGCGAAAGTCGGTTTATCCCACAAACCCACCTTTAGAAAAAACTACCTGCTCCCCGCATTACAACAAGGCTTGATTAAAATGAGCCACCCCGACACGCCCAATAGTCCGAAACAAAAATATAGAGTGGCATTCAATGACAAACATTAGTGGCATCGTAAAATCCGTCCGAAACATCATGCGTCAAGACATCGGCACAGGCAGCGATGAGTTACGCATTCTGCAACTGGGCTGGATGCTGTTCTTGAAAATATTCAGCGATAAAGACAAAGAGCTGGAACTGCTTCAGGATGATTATATCTCTCCCGTTCCCGAAGCATTGCACTGGGATGAATGGGCGGCAGATGACGAGGGGATGACCGGCGATAAATTGCTGGAATTTGTCGATCAAACCCTGTTCCCCACCCTGGCAAACATCAACCTGGGGGCGTACCAACCCACCTCAACGGCGGGCAGGCGTGCCTTGTTGGTGCGTGAAGTGTTTGCCAATAACTACAATTATATGAAGTCAGGTATCCACCTGCGCCAGGTCATCAATAAACTCAATAAAATTGACTTTAACAACAGCAAAGACAAGCAGATTTTTGGGCAAATATACGAAACCTTTTTAAGCGAACTGCAAAGCGCAGGCACATTGGGCGAGTTTTACACCCCCCGTGCGATTACCCAACTGCTGGCAGAGCTGACCAACCCCAAAGTGGGTGAAAAAGTGCTGGACCCGGCCTGTGGTACGGGCGGCTATCTCACCGCCGCACTGGAACACCTCAAAGCCAGGGCAACAACCGTAGCCGAGCGTGAAGCCCTGCAACGCAATGTTACCGGCTGGGAATACAAGCCCCTGCCCTATTTACTCGGCAATACTAACTTGATACTGCACGACATCAACCTGCCCGATATTCAATACAGCGACTCCCTGGCAAAACCCCTCACAGAATACACACAAAAAAGTCGGGTGGATGTCATTCTTGCCAACCCGCCTTTTGGTGGCGTGGTCTCCAACAACAATGAAAACAATTTTCCGCAAACCTACCGCACCAAAGAATCCGCTGACCTGTTTTTAATTTTAATGATCCATCTGCTCAAAGATGGCGGCAGAGCGGCCATTGTCCTGCCCGATGGGTCACTCACAGGCGACGGCGTTAAACAGCGCATCCGACAAAAATTGCTGGCAGATTGTAACCTGCACACCATTATCCGCCTGCCCAACTCTGTCTTTAAACCATTTGCCTCGGTAGCCACCAATCTGCTATTTTTCACCAAAGGCAAGCCGACCCAAAGCATCTGGTATTACCAACACAAACTGCCCGAAGGCTACAAAGCCTACTCCAAAACCAAGCCCATACAACTGGCCGAGTTTGACACCCTTAAAAAATGGTGGAACAAGCGCGAAGTCAACGATCAAGCATGGCAAGTGGATATAAACACCATCAAAGCCAACGGCTATAACCTCGATATTAAAAACCCGCATCAACCCGAAGCAGAAAAGCAATACAGCAGTACTGAATTGCTGGATTTATTACATCAATCTTTTGCCAAAGGCGATGAGTTGTTAGGGCAGTTGCGGAAGGAGTTGGGGTAGTGAGAATGGTAAAACTTAACGAAGTTTTGCGCTATCGCAAACAGTTTATAGAGATAGAGGACAGTATTCTATATCAACGTTGCCGTGTTCAGTTACATCGCCGTGGCGTAGTGCAACGAGATGTTCTGCCAGGAAAGGAAATCAAAACCAAGAAGCAGAGAATATGCGCTACCAATAATTTTATCGTAGCTGAAATGGATGCAAAGTTTGGCGGATACGGAATTATCCCACCTGCACTTGATAATGCCATTGTAAGTAGTCACTATTATTTATATGAAATTGATGAGAAAAGGTTACTGCCTAAATATCTTGAGGTCATCATTGATTCTGGTCACTTGCAGGAACAAATTAAAGCAGTAGGCAGTACCAACTATTCAAGAATTAGCGCAAAAGAAGTCCTTGAATATAAAATTCCTTGCCCATCACTTACGACTCAGAACGGAGTCATTAGATTTTATGGAAAATGCAAAAGCACCAATATTGAACTTTCAACCGAACTCACTCACCAACAAACCCTGCTCAAAAAACTCCGTCAACAAATATTGCAAGAAGCCATAGAAGGCAAACTCACCGCCGATTGGCGCAAACAAAACCCCGATGTCGAACCCGCCAGCGAACTACTGGCACGCATTTGCGCTGAAAAAGCCCAACTGATTAAAGACAAAAAAATCAAAAAACAAAAACCGCTACCACCAATTAACGAAAAAGAAAAACCGTTTGACTTGCCGGATGGGTGGGTTTGGTGTCGGTTGGGTGAAATTCTTGATGATCTTCTTGGGGGGTATTCATTTAAAAGTCCTTTATTCAAAAAAGCTGGGACAAAGCAAGTGCTTAGGCTAGGAAATATACGTCCTTATCGTGTTCACTTAGATGTGAAGCCTGTTTTTATTGATGAAGAAGTCGCAACTGAAGGATCAAATGCAAAACTAAAGCAGGGCGATCTACTGATTACGATGACTGGAACACGTGGGAAAAGAGATTATTGTTATACCGTATTGTTGAATGAATCACATTTTCAAAACAAGGAGTTGTATCTAAATCAACGAGTAGGTTGTTTAAGATTTAATCGACAAATGTTTTCGTATTACTACGATTATTGTCTAAAAAATGAATATTTGCTTAATCAAATATTCTCTACTGCCACTGGAGCAGCGAATCAAGCAAATATTGGTTCAACTGCTTTAAGATCATGGATAATTCCCATCCCCCCACTCCCAGAACAAAAAGCCATCGCCACCAAAGTCGAAAAACTACTCGCCCTCTGCGACCAACTGGAAACCCAAATCACCAGCAACCAAATCCACGCCGAACAGCTAATGCAGGCAGTGTTAAAAGAAGCATTTACCCAAAACAGCAACGCCCCGGCAAAGGCGGCAACCAATGTGTAGCCAGGCCATCAGCGCATCAATAAATGCAAATAGAACCAGACGCTACACTGGACAGCCATTCCGCCAAGACCCATTGCCGCCAGTGAGCTTATGCGTTATTGTCGACTACCATTATGCCGCATACCCACCATGACTACTGCGAGAAAACATCACTATATTTCGAAATTCTACTTAAAGAATTTTGTCGATCCAACTCATGATGGCCAATTAAACGTAGTAGACGTTAAATCAAGAAATCACTTTTTGTCTTCGCCAGACAACGTTTGCGCTGAACGAGATTTTAATCGAGTCAATCGGGAGGGTAATTCAATTGATGCTCTGGAAAATGCTTTGGCACAATTTGAAGGTGAGGCATCACAAGCACTAGAGCGCGTTGTATCATCCTGTGAGTATCCGACTCCTGATGAGTTGAACTGGCTGCTAAATCTTATGTGTCTTTTCGCAATCAGAAGCCCTAGGTTTAGATCGGCTTCGCGAGATGCTCGAAAACAGGTGGTACGAATAATTGGAGGCATGCTAGCGGATGATAAGAACCTATTTGAGTCACAAATGAAGAGTGCGATGAAGTCTGGTTGTGTTAAACCGAATAATGTCACCCATGAAGAATTTAGAAAATTTATTGAAGATGAGATGTACGAGATTGAGATCCCACAAGACGAGTTTCATGATAGTGAATTTAAAATCTTTGATAAAATTCTTCCAAAACTCGGTGAAAGGTCTTGGACTTTACTCGTAGTTAAAACTGACGATTGGAAAGTGATTACCTGTGATCACCCTGTGGTGGTAACTTCGAAACTACCCTCCAATCGTCCCGCGAGATTAGGCACACCCAACACTGATATAATCTTCCCTTTAAGTCCACAATTGCTAATGTACGGTGTTTATGAGGAACCACTAAAAGAGGTGGTAGAAATCTCTGAATCCAAGTTATCTGCTTTTAATACGCGAATTGCATCCAATTCAGAAAGGCACTTATTTTCCTCGACTGATAAATTCTTAATGCGAATAGATGGAGAGATTTCTGTATTTAACACTGCGACCTAACAAACGCATGCAGTCGGACAGAGTGCTATACTGTGCTCCGAAATTTTCCGCCGATGCAAGCCGTTAGATCCATAAAGGAATATTAATTAATGCCTAGCCATCAGAAAACAGAAATAAAATCCAAACTCAACCCATTCACTGAGGGTTTCAGAATCTCCCAAAGAAACCCGACAAATAAGTTATCCAGGGCAATCCAAATATAAAACCCCACGGCGATTTTTGTGTTTTCCTGCATTTCTTGTCATTCCCTGCCACGCAGGAAATGACAGCGCAGGGCGGGACAGGCGGCCATCCAGCGGCGGCCTTTCATTTCGGGTTTTGTGCGCGGTCGCGTAGTGCGTGGTCCATTAGTACCAGTGCCAGCATGGCTTCAACGATGGGTACTGCGCGGATGCCGACGCAGGGGTCGTGTCGGCCGGTGACTACTGCGTCTACGTTTTGGTTGTCAAGGTTTACGGTTTTTCCCGGCGTGGTGATGCTGGAGGTCGGTTTGAAGGCGACTCGTACTTCGATGTTCTGTCCGCTGGAAATACCGCCCAGTATGCCGCCGGCGGCTACCCGCATGGTGGTCTCCCGGGCCGATGCACGTCCGCCGCCGCAGTAGTCGCGCAGGCCGTATTTTTGAGGTAGGTGTAATCGGCGTGGCCGGGGCGGAAGCGGTCTTTGATTTTTCATAGTCCCGGCTTCGCGGGTCTTCGTTGTGCACCAAAAGCCCGATGGGCGTTCCGGTGGTCACTCCTTCAAACACGCCGGAAAGAATTTCCACGCGGTCGGATTCCCGGCGCTGGGTGGTGTATTTGGATTGCCCCGGCGGGCAGGCGTCCACCACCCCGCCCAGGGCGGCGCCGTGGCTCTCGCAGAGGTGGCCCCGGTTATTTGAACAGCAATCCCAATTCTATAAGTGTACCTAATTACCACTTAACCTAAGCCAATCTTCAAGATATTGTCCGGCATTGGCGGTGTCCTGAGCGCGGCACGAGCAAGCCTCGGTATTAGCCCGCACAAATCAAAGCGACGATTGAAACGATACTGAAATTCTGACAAGTAACGCTGTGCGTATTGCGGTCGAATCCCATGATAGGTACTGCGTAAGGAACTCTTTAAATGACCGAGAATAGTATTGACCCAATAGAACTCAGGCTCTTCAACAGAGGCTCTCCCGCCGCCGCATACAATCTTGTCGTGTAAACACCCTGCATCAGCGACGGCATTAAAACACGCCAAACCATCGGAGATGACGGTACTGCCCTCGGTCAGATGTTGCTGAGTCCATGACTTGATCTCTTCGGTTCGGAAACCCTTTACGACCGACAACTTAACCCGAACGGGGCAATGGTCGCTAGTGGTCTCGACCGCCGCCACAAAAGGGGTCTTACCAGCAGCACCGCGCCCCGGTTTACACCCCGTACGCTCGCCTCCCAGATAGGCATCATCCAATTCAATAAAGCCCGATAGTTTCTTCGGGTGATCCCGCTCCATCATCACCTGCATGAGTTTGTGCTTCATTCTCCAGGCCGCATTGTAGGAAATGCCTAGATGACGATGTAGTTTCATTGCCGAGATACCTTTCTTATCCTGAGTGACCAGATAGATACCCTGAAACCATAGTGTTAATGGTAGTTTGGTGGATTCAAAGATCGTTCCAGCGGTCAGTGACGTTTGGTGGTGACAGCGATTGCACTGCTGTAGTTTGCGACTGGTTAACTGACAGCACTTATCGTGGTTGCAATTCGGGCATTGGAATCCTTCGGGCCAGCGCCACGCATAAAGTGCATTGAAGCACTGCTTTTCGGTACCGTACTGATTGATGAATTCGTTCAAGCTGATGCCTTTCTGGAATTGCACTTTATTACGCGCCATGACTGGTCTCCTTGTGAATCAAATACCGAAACTGTGTTTATGTACAGTATAGCAGAGCTTAGCCATAATGGTAATTAGGTAAGTGTATGCCTGCACTGGGTTTAAGCTGCCATGGGTAGTGGCAGCGATTCATAGTAAAACTGATTCGGTGTTTGTCGGTCAAGACTGCTGTGAGGTCGCCGGTTGTTGTAGAACCGAAAGTAGCGATCCAGTCCTGCCTTGGCCGCCGAGACCGTGTCATACGCATGCAGGTAGACTTCCTCGTACTTCAGCGATCGCCATAGGCGTTCAACAAACACATTGTCCCGCCAGGCGCCTTTGCCATCCATGCTGATCTGGATACCATTTCCCTTCAGCAGACCGGTGAAGGCCTGGCTGGTGAACTGGCTGCCCTGGTCGGTATTCATAATCTCCGGCTTGCCATGGTGCTCCATGGCTTCCTCCACCGCCTCCAGACAGAAGTACACATCCATGGTGGTGGAGACCTTCCAGGATAAGACTCGCCGAGAATACCAATCCACGACGGCTGCCAGGTAGACAAATCCACGAGCCATCGGAATGTACGTGATGTCCATCGCCCACGCCTGGTTGGATCGAGTCACCGCCAGATTACGCAGCAGGTACGGATAGACTTTGTGCCCTGGGTGTCGCCGTGTGGTCTTGGGCTTGCGATACAGCGCTTCAATGCTCATGACCCTCATAAGCCTGGCGACTTTCGAGCGGCCCACCTTGTGGCCTTCTTGGCGCAGTAGACCCCGTAGCATCCGGGCACCGGCGAACGGCAGCTCCAAGTGCAGACGGTCAATCCGATTCATCAGCATCTGATTGCGAGGACTGACTGGTTTGGGCGGGTAGTACACAGTGCCTCGACTGATATCCAGTAGTTTGGCCTGCCGACTGATCGGCAGTGTGTGGTTGCGGTCGATCATCGTTTTTCGCTCAGCAATCCCGCCTTGTTGAGCGCGCCTTCTAAAAAATCATTTTCCAGCGTCAGCTCTCCAATTTTGGCATGGAGTGTCTTCACATCCACCCGAGGCTCCTTGGACTCCCCACCGCCAAATACATCGGCAGAGCGCTCCAACAACTGCGTCTTCCACTGGGTAATCTGGTTGGGGTGTACATCGAAGCGCTGGGACAGCTCCGCTGCCGTCTGTTCGCCTTTGACGGCATCCAGAGCCACTTTGGCCTTGAACTGGGGTGAGTGATTACGGCGAGGTCTTCTGGCCATGTCGATTCTCCTGAGTACGGGCAATACGATGCCCTAAGTCAGGCAGGAAATCCACTTACAGCGCTGTTCAGATTTCTGGGGCCACCTCTGTGGCAACCTAAGTGGCAACCTAAGTGGCAACCTAAGTGGCAACCTAAGTGGCAACCCAAGTGCCGACCTACCTGATATGTTTGAGAATACCGTCGAGTTCATCCAGCGAACTGTAGGGCAACACCAGTTTACCTTTACCTTTTGTCGTGTGTTGAATTTGTACCCTGGTCCCAAGTTTGGCAGAGAGCTCGTCTTGCAAACTGCGAATATTGGGGTCGATCAACGGTTTTGTTGGTGTAGATTTGTTTTTAGCCGCCTTGATTTGGCAAACCAGCTTCTCGGTCTGGCGTACAGATAAGCCCTTCCCAACAACGGTGTGCGCCGCAGCAGACTGATCGGCAGCAGGCAGACCCAATAGTGCGCGGGCATGGCCCATTTCGAGATCGTCGTGTTCCAGCATGCGGCGTACATCAGCCTGCAAGCTCATTAATCTCAGCAGATTAGTCACTGTGGTTCTGCTTTTACCCAGCGCCTCCGCGATTTGTTGGTGTGTAAGCAAAAAATCCTGTTGCAGGCGCTGCATCGCCATGGCTTCTTCAATCGGATTGAGGTCTTCGCGCTGGATATTTTCTATCAATGCCATCGCCACAACAGCTTCATCCGGAACATCGCGAATAATTGCGGGAATGGTATCCAGTCCTGCCAACTGTGTGGCGCGCCAGCGGCGCTCGCCGGCGATAATTTCATATTCGTCAGCGGAAATCGGTCGCAGAACAACTGGCTGCATAACACCTTGAACACGAATGCTCTGCGCCAGCTCTGCCAGGGCTTCATCATCCATGTCCCGCCGCGGCTGGTATTTGCCGCGCTGGATTAACTCTATCCGCACGTCTTTCAGTTCATGCTCTGACACATTTGAATCTACAGGGTTTGGGGTAGCCGACGCCCTGTGGCTGCCAGACCCTAGCAGTGCATCAAGGCCTCGACCCAGGCCTCTTTTTTTAGCGGCCATCACTGGTTCTCCGTCGTAAGTGCAGGTTGTATGGTTGTGTCTTGTATCACCCTGGGTTCGTTAATTTGTTCATCTGCGCGCCTGATTATTTCCCCGGCCAATGCCAGGTAGGCCTTCGCGCCGCGAGACTTGGCATTATATTGCAGCGCGGGCAGACCAAAACTTGGCGCTTCTGCCAGGCGCACGTTGCGCGGTATGACTGTGCGGTAAACACGCTCTCCAAAGTGCTGCTGCAACTGCGCAGACACTTCGAGGGTCAAACTATTGCGCGGGTCATACATGGTCCGCAGTATGCCTTCCACTTCCAGGTGTGGATTAACCGACTCCTTCACTTTCTGGATCGTATCCATCAACGCAGATAAACCTTCCAGGGCATAGTACTCACACTGCATGGTCACCAGAACGCTATCGGCAGCAATGAGCCCGTTAAGTGTCAGCATATTCAGAGACGGCGGACAATCTATCAGCACATAATCATAACTTTGTAAGGCGGGCTGCAATGCTTCCTGCAAGCGCCGCTCTTTATGGTCAACCGTTAACAGTTCAACTTCGGCGGCTGTCAGATCACCATTGGAACCCACTACCTCGAAGCCGCTTGCTTCAGCATATTGTAAAACGCTGGCAATAGCCGCGCGGTGTACCAATACATCGTAAACAGACCGGGGCAGCTCATACTTGTCAACACCGCTGCCCATGGTCGCGTTTCCCTGCGGGTCAAGATCAACCAGCAGCACCCGCTTCCTGGTGGCGGCCAGCGATGCCGCCAGATTGACGCAGGTGGTGGTTTTCCCCACCCCGCCTTTCTGGTTCGCTATCGCAATCACTCGGGCCACACTTGTTCTCCCCACACTCTGCGTAATTCAATTAAATGCCGCTCTTCATCAAGCTGTGGCACTGTTAGTTTATGAACTGAAACCAGCTCCACGGCGGCGGGAAGTTCGGCCAACTCCTGCTCCGGATACATGCCTTTCATTGCGAGAAAGCGGCCATTCTCCGTCAGTAGATGATTGCAACTGACCACTATCTGAGACAGACTTGAGAACGCCCTGGACAGCACGACTGCATATTTCTGCTCGGGTTGATAGGCTTCTACCCGGCTCCCGCGAACAACCATATTAGCCAAGCCCAGCTCGGTTTTCACCTGAAATAGAAAGCGGGTCTTTTTCCCGTTGCTATCCAGCAAAGAAAACTGACGCTCAGGAAATACCAGAGCCAGCGGAATACCTGGCAACCCTGCACCGGTACCCACGTCGATACAGGCACCTGGACGTTGCCCGAGCAGGGGGGCGATCGCCAAACTATCCAGCAAATGACGCACAACCATATCTTCAGGTTTGCGGATCGATGTAAGGTTATAGGCCTTGCCCCAGCGTTGCAGCAGATTCAAATAGGCCAACAGCTTGTCGCGCAGATTTACCGGCTCGGCCAGACCCAACGTGTCTAAACCGCTATCGAGAATTGCTTCCCAGGGCTTACTGGTTATGGATTAACCCCATGTGTTCAAGCGCTGCGCCGTTCCAGCGCGGCCCTTTTTTTCAAGTGGATCAGCAACAGAGAGAGTGCCGCTGGCGTCACACCCGGGATGCGGGATGCGCGCGCCAACGTCTCGGGCTGGGCGGTCGCCAACTTCTGTTTTACCTCATTTGAAAGACCTGCAATCGCGGTTACATCCAGGTTTTGTGGCAGTGACGTATTTTCGTACCTGCGCAGTCGTTCGATGTCTTCCTGCTGGCGGTCGATATAGCCGGCGTACTTTGCCTGAATTTCTATTTGCTGGGCAACTTGCTCGTCAGCGTGAGCTGCGCCCACCAGCCCGGCAACATCGGTGTAATCAAGCTCTGGGCGTTTCAATAATTCTGCCAGACTGTATTCATGGCTGAGTGGCTTAGCCAATTTCTGCTCAATAGCGCGCGCCGCAGTGGAATTCGGCTGCACCCAGCTCGTTGCCAGGCGCTGCTCTTCCTCTGCGATTCCAAGCATTTTTTCCTGCAACCGCTGCCAGCGCTGCTCTCCTACAAGGCCGAGCTCTCTGGCCTGGGTGGTCAAACGAATATCCGCATTGTCTTCGCGCAACAGCAGGCGATACTCGGCCCGAGAAGTGAACATGCGATAGGGTTCCGCAGTACCTCTGGTGATCAGATCGTCGACTAAAACCCCCATGTAGGCTTCATCTCGGCGCGGGCACCAACTGTCTTTGCCCTGTACTTGTAATGCCGCATTGATGCCCGCCAACAGCCCTTGCGCCGCCGCTTCTTCATAACCTGTCGTGCCGTTAATCTGCCCCGCAAAATACAAACCCCCGATCAGTTTGGTTTGCAGTGAATACTGTAAGTCACGGGCGTCAAAGAAATCATATTCAATCGCATAGCCGGGCCGGGTAATGCGCGCGTTTTCAAACCCGTTAATGGAATGCACCAGTTGCCGCTGGATATCACAGGGCAGACTGGTAGAGATACCATTAGGGTAAAGTTCGCTGCTGGTAAGCCCCTCTGGTTCGACAAACACCTGATGCGAATTTTTATCGGCAAAGCGATGTATTTTGTCCTCTACCGACGGACAGTAACGAGGACCCGCTCCCTCAATAGCGGCTTGATCACTATACATGGGGGAGCGGTCCAAACCAGAGCGGATAATAGCGTGAGTTTTTTCATTGGTGTGGGTAATCCAGCAACACCGCTGTTCAGGATGGTCAGACACCTCACCCATGAATGACATGACCGGTCGGACTTCGTCTCCCCACTGTTCTTCCATCAGCGAGAAATTAACGCTGCTTGCATCAATACGCGGTGGCGTTCCGGTTTTCAGTCTCCCCACCCGAAACGGCAGCTCCCTGAGCCTCTGGGCGAGGGCGATGGACGGTGGCTCTCCGGCGCGACCGGCGCTGTGGCTTTCTAAACCAATATGAATTTTACCGCCGAGAAAAGTGCCCGTGGTCAGCACCACGGCCGGTGCGTAAAAGTTCAAGCCGGTTTGGGTGACAACACCGCGGACGCGCCCACCCTCGACAATGAGGTCGTCAACCGCCTGCTGAAAAATAGACAAGTTAGGTTGGTTTTCCAACAAACCCCGTATCGCATTGCGGTAGAGAATGCGGTCAGCTTGAGCGCGGGTGGCTCGAACAGCGGGGCCCTTGCGCGAGTTTAGTGTGCGAAATTGAATACCCGCCAAATCGGTTGCGCGGGCCATAGCTCCGCCCATAGCATCGACTTCTTTGACCAGGTGACTTTTCCCAATGCCACCAATTGCCGGGTTGCAGGACATTTGGCCCAGGGTATCAAGCCGATGGCTGACCAACAGCGTGTGGCAACCCATGCGCGCAGCGGCAAGGCAAGCCTCAGTGCCTGCATGCCCGCCGCCGATAACAATGACATCAAAAGTGTGTTGGGTATTCATGGTGTTGGGTATTCATGGTGTTGAGTATCCGTAGTGCTGCACATTATACGGGTTGGGTGCGAGCTCTACAAAATTCAATACGCCCTGATATTAACGCTGTTGTTTGCTATATGTTTGATCTATGCAGTGTAGTTAGAAGATATTTATAGTAGTAATTATTAGCACTGTCAGTTTGTGGGGATAAGTCCTTTTTTCTTTTGCTTATCATAGCTTTGCCACAGGTATATCCCGGTGTTTAAAGCCTGTTGTTAGCCTGTGCTTGCTGTGCTCAGATTGGGGATAGTCTGCCCTTTTTTATAAGTGCCGGATAAGTGCCGATAAAACCTTTAATTTAATCCACTCTCCGGTCAGTATTTATTCCCGATTTGTGCACCGTTCTTTTTGTTTTGAGGTTGGGTGTGGATAGCCTGTTCTATTGTTGTAGATTGAGCCCGTCAAACAGGGTTGAAAGAGATTCATCGCTATTTGCCTATACAAAAGCTGGAAAATATTTCCCCGAGCAGTGCATCACTGGTAAAGGTACCGCATATTTCACCGAGATATTGCTGACACTGTCTTAAATCTTCGGCCAAAAGTTCTCCAGCACCGCCTGACTGCAATTGCCCACAGGCAGATTCCAGGGCTTTTTGGGTGAGCCTCAGCGCGTCTAAATGGCGCCGCCGGGCACTGAATTGCCCTGACTCAGCACTGCTAAATCCGGCGCTGGTTTTGAGATGTTGTTGCAATAACTCAATCCCCTCCCCCGTTTTTGCCGACAAATACACGCGGGTTTCCCCCCCGATTGTGCTGGCTGACACGTCGGTACCCGACAAATCACATTTGTTGTAGACGTAGGTGACTGCGGTGTTCTCTGGCACCTCTGCAATAACTTCCGCCGGGTCATTAACCTGGGTGGAGTCGATAACAACGAGCACATGGTCTGCCGCTTCTATTTCCAGCCGGGCCCGGCGAATACCTTCCCGCTCTATTTCCTCTGGTTTGTCTCGCAGGCCTGCTGTATCAATCAAGTGGAAGGGCAGGCCATCAATTTCGATATGTTCGCGCAATACATCCCGTGTGGTGCCGGCGATTGGGGTGACTATCGCCGCTTCATCCCCGCTCAAGGCATTGAGTAAGCTGGATTTTCCGGCATTGGGTTTACCGGCGATCACCAGCCGAATACCTTCGCTCATCAAGCTGCCCTGCTTGGCTGTATGGACAACCTCCTCGACTTGTTCGATGATTGTAAGCAGCCTTTGGAGTACACCACCCTCCTCAATAAAGTCGATTTCTTCTTCAGGAAAATCGATAGCTGCCTCAACATAGACGCGGAGATTAACAACCAGTTTCAGCAGTTTGTCGATTTCCTTCGCAAAGTTTCCCCGCAGTGATCGATTGGCATTTCGAGCGGCTGCTTCAGTGGTGCTGTTGATTAGATCAGCCATTGCCTCGGCTTGTGTCAGATCTATTTTGTCATTCAAATAGGCCCGCTCTGAAAACTCTCCCGCCCGGGCCTGGCGGGCGCCCATTTCACAACAGGCCTGTAACAGCATGTCCATCACTATTGGGCCGCCGTGTCCTTGCAGTTCAACAACGTCTTCGCCAGTAAACGAATGGGGTGCAGGGAAATAGAGCGCGATACCGCTGTCTATGATTGTGTCCTTGTGGCCGACGCGGGTGAAATGGCGGTAGTGTGCGTGTCGGGCAATAAGGCGGGTGCCGGTGAGTTGTCGGCCGATAGACAGAGCCCTGGGGCCCGATAAACGAACGATGCCAATACCACCCCGACCGGCGGGTGTGGCAATGGCGGCAATGGTATCGGTGTCTGGAGATGTCGGGTTTGCCATGACAGCAAGTGTAGCGGTCGGATCAGCGTTCTGCCGCTGCCTTTTCAATCTGCCTGGTGATAATCCACTGCTGGGTAATGGATAGCAGGTTGTTAGCAACCCAGTACAGAACCAGACCGGCCGGGAACCACAGGAAGAAGAACGTAAACACGATAGGCAGCCACTGCATGACTTTTGCCTGCATAGGATCAGGCGGTGGTGGGTTTAGTTTCTGCTGGAACCACATACTCGCGCCCATAATGAGCGGTAAAATAAAGTAGGGGTCCATCACCGACAGGTCTTTGATCCAACCGTAAAAAGGTGCTTGACGCAGTTCTACGCTTTCCATGAGCACCCAGTAGAGTGCGATGAATACAGGCATTTGCACGAGTATGGGCAGACAACCACCCAGCGGATTGATTTTTTCCTTCTTGTACAAATCCATCATTGCCTGCGACTGTTTCTGTTTGTCTTCGGCATAGCGTTCTTTTATATCGACCATTTTTGGCTGAACGCGGCGCATATTGGCCATGGATTTATAACTGGTCGCAGACAGTTGGAAAAATGCAGCTTTGATCAGGACAGTGAGCAGGATAATGGATGTTCCCCAGTTGCCCACCAGCTCATAAATATTTATGAGAAGCCAAAACAGGGGCTGTGCAATCCACCACAACCAACCGTAGTCGACACTCAGATCCAGGTATGGAGAGATTTCCTTGAGACGGTACTGGTCTTTGGGTCCAGCGTAGAAGCTGGCGCCAATCTTGCCGCTTTGCCCTGGGTCGACCACTAAAGCCGGACTCGTAAAACCGCCAATATTGTAGCCTGCCTGGGTGACTCGCGTACTGTAATTATGGGACAGATCACTAGCGGGAACCCAGGCGCTGAGAAAGTAGTGCTGAATCATGGCAATCCAGCCACCCGGCAATTGTCCCGTAAAAGGATTTTCAGCCATATCTTCAAAATCAAACTTGGTGAATCGATCATCTGCCTGGGTCAGCGCGGTTCCCAGGAATGGCACGACGCCAATACTGCCCGCAGAACTGGCGGAAGGATCTGGACTGTGGTCACGTTTTATTTGGCCGAACAGGTTTGCTTGCCAGCGCTCAGCCCCCTGGTTTTCCACCAGGTAGTTGAGATCAATCAAATAGTCGCCGCGGCGGAAGCTAAAACGCTTGATGATCTTGGCACGGCCCTCCCCTCGATACACCAAATCAACATCCAGCTGATTGTCCCCGGCGCTCATTTGGTACGACGCTTTTGCGCTGCTGAATTGAGCTCTGCCTTTGCCGTCTATTCCGTTCTGGCCAACCAGGCCACTTTGTGCCACGTAGTACCGCTGTTCGTCCCGCTGTAACAGCAGAAAGTGGTGCTCTGGCGCGTCAAGTTTTTGCGGGTATTGTTTCAGGGCGACAGTGACGATGTCGCCACCAACAGGGTCGATCTCTACACGAATTACATCCGTGTCTACAGTGATAACCGGGTTGCTAAATTCCGGTGTTGCGACAGTGCGGGTGAGCACATCGTCAACCACAGAGGGAACATCCTCATCGTCAGTTTTGGGTTGGCTGCTGCCAGTCAGGGTGTTGTTGGAGTCGCTGGCTAAACTTGCCGCTGCAACAGGCGTGGCCTCGGCCGCTGGCACTGTGTGGCTATTTCGCTCTGTTTTTTGTGTAGAGGAATGCTCCGCCTTTTGTGCAGAGAAACTGACCCATTCGGTGAGCAGCATGAATACCAAAATGGCCATTGTCCCGATCAAAAGAGTGCGTTGAAAATTCATGCTGGTCTTATTGGCTCAAGTGATGAGTTGGAGGCACGGGGTCTATGCCGCCTTCATGCCAGGGGTGGCACTTTGATAACCGGCACAGTGCCAAATAGAGACCGGACACTACCCCGTGTTCCTGAATGGCCTGCTCGGCATAGTGCGAGCAGCTTGGATGAAACCTGCAATTGTGGCCGAGCAGTGGGCCGACAAGATACCGGTACCAGCGAATAACCTGAATAGCTACTGAGTCCATAACGTGTCTTCCAGTCGTTGCAGTTGTCGATGTAATGTTACCGCGAGATCCCCATTAGCCAATGTGTCGATACCGGGCTTGGCTAACAGCACGATATCCATACCAGGTTTGGCTTGTAGCCAGTGGCGAAAGACCTCTCGCGCAATACGTTTGATGCGATTTCGGTTAACCGCAAGCCGAACATGCTTTTTTGCGATAACCAGGCCCAGGCGACTTGAATCGCTATTATTGCGGCTGGCTAACAGGAGGAGATTTTTGTGGGAAGCTTTGGCGTCTGCCTGCTCAAATACCCATCGGTAATCCTGTGCAGTCAGTAAGCGTTGGGCTTTGCCGAACGTGAAGTCTCCCACAGCGAGGAGCCGGGGGTCAGGCAGCCAGGCGCTTACGACCTTTGGCGCGACGCCGGTTGATAAGCCTGCGACCACTTTTGGTGGCCATGCGCGAACGAAAGCCGTGGGTGCGCTTGCGCTTTAATACGCTGGGTTGAAATGTTCTTTTCATGTCTGCAATTCCAAAAATGGTCGAGGGCTGATTTAGCTCGATAGCCCCCGAAAAGGCCGTGTATTCTATGTAAACAGGCCCTTAAATACAATCGAAAGGCGGTTAATTTTCTGCACAGGCCTCTGGTTGTATATTGCAGGTTAAGAACCACTGTGTCCCGGTTGATTGAGAGCCCTGTATTCTTTGCGATACAGCCATCGACCAACATGTTTCTAATAATTTATCCACAGGGTATACACAGAAAAGCAGACAGAAATAAAGTCATTTTTGGGCCTGGGTTTCGTCCTATGAAAATAGTATAACCTATTGAAAATATTAATTTTTTGTGGGTTAAAAAAATTCCAATAAAATTGTGGATAACTCTAAAACCCAGGGGTAAAATGCAAGGCGTTTGCGAAAGTTGTCCCAATTTTCTAAAACCCAAAAAATAATATAGCAAATTCGCCAAATTCACCCGGCGAATGCTTATTTGAGAAAACATAAATAACCGATATCAGACGCTGGCTGGTGCCAAAGGGGGCGGGTTTGCCTGAAATAGTTTGGCAAAAATGTGTTGTTTGCCTGCAAGAAGAGTTGCCCTCTCAGCAATTTAATACCTGGATAAGGCCACTTCGTGCGGAGGCAACAGGAGAGAATCTGCAACTGCTGGCGCCCAACCGTTTTGTGAAAGAGTGGGTTCACGATAAATTTCTTGATCGTATTAGTGAGTTGGTTCAGGCAATGAATCCCGAATCAGCCTGTGACGTGATAGTGGATATTGATAGCCCAATAATTGACAGCCCAATAACGAGGGAGCAGCCTGCGGCTAGTCGCCAGGGACAGGCTCAGAGCTCGAACCAACCTGTTGCTCTGGCCGGCAATTCAAGCACAGGTGGTCACCATGGGAGTGATACCTGGCGAGCAGCTACAGGCTCTGCTGTTGAAGTAGCAGCGGCCTCCAATACCGGCTTTCGGCAGGCGTCCACCCGCCGGGTGGTGGAAGTAGAAGGCGCCATCAGGCACCAGAGCTATTTGGATAGCCACTATATCTTTGAAAATTTTGTTGAAGGCAAGTCCAATCAACTGGCCCTGGCCGCAGCCGGGCAGGTTGCTGAAAACCCCGGAGGGTCATACAACCCGCTGTTTTTATACGGGGGTGTTGGTTTGGGTAAAACCCATCTGATGCACGCGGTGGGCAATGCTTTACTAAAGAGTAGCCCTGAGGCAAAAGTGGTGTACTTGCATTCCGAGCGTTTTGTCGCCGATATGGTTAAAGCCTTGCAACTCAACGCTATCAGTGACTTTAAACGCTACTACCGCTCTGTCGATGCTTTATTGATAGATGACATACAGTTCTTTGCTGGCAAGGAGCGCTCCCAGGAGGAGTTTTTTCATACGTTTAATGCGTTGCTGGAAGGCGGACAGCAAATGATTCTTACCTGTGATCGTTATCCGAAGGAAATTAATGGTTTGGAGGAGCGGCTAAAGTCTCGTTTTGGTTCGGGGCTTACCGTGGCGGTGGAACCACCTGAGCTGGAAACAAGAGCCGCTATATTAATGAAAAAGGCAGCCCAGGCGCACATTGAGCTGTCCCCAGAGGCCGCTGTTTTTATTGCCCAGAGAATTCGGTCAAATGTAAGAGAGCTAGAGGGTGCGCTTAAAAGAGTGATTGCAAGCGCTCACTTCACAGCGAAGCCAATCGATGTCGATCTGATTAGAGATAGCCTTAGGGATTTGTTGGCACTACAGGACAGGCAGGTCAGCCTGGATAATATTCAGCGCACAGTTGCCGAATACTACAAAATCAGGATGACGGACATTTTGTCAAAACGGCGAAGCCGCTCTGTGGCAAGGCCGCGCCAGGTAGCGATGTCTTTAGCCAAGGAATTGACCAACCACAGTTTGCCGGAAATAGGAGATAGCTTTGGAGGTCGCGATCACACCACGGTGTTGCACGGTTGTCGAAAAGTTAAAGAACTCCGCGAAACCAATGCGGATATTCGGGAAGATTATAAAAATTTGCTGCGATCATTAACCACGTGATTTGGGGCAGCCTTACTCATAGCAAACAAGCCTTGGCGGGAAGCACGATATGAAGTTTGTAACAGCACGAGATGCATTACTCAAGCCACTGAATTTAGTGGCCGGTGTGGTAGAGCGGCGGCAAACCCTGCCGATACTGGCCAACGTGTTGATGGTTCTCGATGGCGACATGTTGTCGTTGACGGGCACGGATCTGGGCGTCGAGCTGGTTGGCCGGGTTAAATTGGACGTTGCCGGAGAGGCTGGAGAGGTCACGGTACCCGCCCGCAAACTGGTTGATATCTGTAAGTCTTTGCCTGATGGGTGTGATATTGAATTTACGCTGAACCAGGATAAGTTGGTGGTTAAGTCGGGCCGCAGCCGCTTCACCTTGACGACCTTGCCGGCGCGGGACTTTCCCAACCTGGAGGACAGCATTGGCACCCATCAGTTTCGGATATTGCAGGGACAGCTAAAGCGCCTGATAGACCGCACGGCTTTTGCAATGGCCCAGCAGGATGTTCGCTATTATCTCAATGGTATGTTGTGGGAGCTGGGCGCCAAAGAGCTGCGCGTGGTTGCCACGGATGGACACCGGCTGGCCATGTGTACGGCGGCCTCAGATTTTCAAGTCGACAGTGAAGTACAGGTTATTCTGCCGCGCAAAGGCGTGCTGGAGCTCTCGCGGTTGCTGCAAGACGAGTCTGCTGAAATAGCCGTGGTGCTGGGTACTAACCACCTGCGGGCCACAACCGACGAATTTACCTTCACATCAAAATTGGTAGACGGGAAGTTCCCGGAATATCAACAGGTTTTACCGCGCTCGCCGAACAAGATTGTTTTGGGTTCGCGAGAGGATTTGCGCCAGGCATTTTCTCGCGCAGCCATATTGTCCAACGAGAAATACAGAGGGGTTCGCTTGCAGCTTTCAGAGGGCAACCTGCAAGTACTGGCGAGCAACCCGGAACAGGAAGAAGCGGAAGAGGTGGTTGCTGTCGATTATCGGGGTGACTCCCTGGAGATTGGATTTAACGTCGGCTACTTGCTGGATGTTATGTCTGTGTTGTCTGGAGACACGATTAAGCTTTCCCTATCGGATACTAATAGCAGTGCGCTTGTGGAGGAGTCAGAAGACGGCGACTCACTCTATGTTGTGATGCCTATGCGGCTGTGACATGGGCCTTGAGCGCCTTGATATTCAGGCCGTTAGAAATCTGACCGGTATAAAGTTGACGCAGTTGCAGGCGGCCAACATCTTTTACGGAGACAATGGTGGCGGCAAGACCAGCGTCCTGGAGAGTGTCTATCTGCTGGGTATGGCCAGGTCTTTTCGGGGCGCACACATAAAGCCGATTATTAATCACAAGCAGGATCAATGTGTTGTCTATGGAGAGCTAAGACGAGGGTTGACTGGCAAGCTGTCTGTGGGTGTGAGCCGTGATCGTCAGGGCGGGTTCGAGGCACACGTGGGTGGCAAGAGGGTGGTATCGGCCGCAGAGCTGGCGGCGCAGATGCCCATGCAGGTCATTAATGCCGAGAGCTTTAACCTGTTGACCGGCAGCCCTGTGGATAGGCGTCGTTATCTGGATTGGGGAGTGTTCCACGTGGAACATCGCTATCACGAGACCTGGCGGCGCTTTCAGCGCTGTATTAAACAGCGCAATAGTCTGCTTAGGCATGGTAAAATTTCTCCTGCTGAGCTCACCAGTTGGAACCGCGAATTTGTTGACACGGGCGACGCCATTGACGCTATGCGCAAGGCCTATTTGGCAGTGCTGGCGCCAGCGTTTGGTGCTTTGTTGAAGCGACTTTCTCCACAGTTTGGTAAAACAGAAATACGCTATCGGCGGGGGTGGGATGCAAGCTCCGGGCTGAACGAGGCTCTTGCCACATCGGAGAAGTCCGACCTTGAGCAGGGGTTTACTCACATTGGACCGCAGCGCGCCGACCTGCGCCTGGTTTATAAAGGGCACGATGCAGGAGCAACGATGTCGCGGGGCCAGCAGAAACTGGTGGTCTGCGCGCTTAAGTTGGCGCAGGGCCAATTGCTGGGGGAGAAACAGGGGCAAACCTGCGTTTACCTGGTCGATGATTTACCCTCCGAGTTGGACGAGGGCCACTGTCGGCGGGTTTGCGAGGTGTTGGCCGAATTAAAGGCACAAGTCTTTTTGTCCTGTGTGCAACGGGAAGACATAGGCAAATACTGGCCGCAGCTTGCCAGTCCAGCAGCGATGTTCCACGTGGAACACGGAGCCATTGAACGGGTTGCGTAAACACACACCAGTGTTGCGCATTGTTACTATCTGAGTCAGAAATACGAGAAACCTATGAGTGAAGAGCAGAGTTACAATTCCTCCAGTATCAAAGTTTTAAAAGGTCTGGATGCGGTTAGAAAGCGCCCCGGCATGTATATCGGCGACACCGACGATGGCACTGGCCTGCACCACATGGTGACAGAACTGGTCGATAATTCGATTGATGAGGCCCTGGCCGGGTATTGCAAACTGATCACGATTACCATTCACCCGGATGAGTCTGTGTCTGTGTCAGATGATGGGCGAGGTATTCCCACGGAGGTTCATGAGGAGGGGGTCTCTGCGGCCGAAGTGATTATGACGGTGCTTCACGCCGGTGGAAAATTTGACGACAATACCTATAAAGTGTCAGGTGGCCTGCACGGAGTGGGTGTGTCAGTCGTCAATGCACTATCGGAAGAGTTAGTGCTTACTATACGCAGAGGGGGCAAGATGTATGAACAAACCTATCGGCACGGCGTCCCCGCTGCGCCCCTGGCAGTGGTTGGCGAAACCGGCGTAACGGGGACCGAGGTTCGTTTTAAAGCCTCGGCAGACACATTCACCAATATCGAATTTCATTTTGAACAGTTGGCGAAACGGCTGCGTGAGCTGGCCTTTCTCAACTCTGGCGTATCGATTTTATTGAAGGATGAACGCAGCGGTAAAAGTGAAGAGTATTCCTATGATGGTGGCTTGAGTGCCTTCGTTGAATATCTCAACCAGAACAAGACGACGATCAATAAAACCTTCCACTTTGAGCATGAACAGGAAGACGGCATTGGCGTTGAAGTGGCCTTGCAGTGGAATAATTCTTTTCAGGAACATATTTTCTGTTACACCAATAATATTCCGCAGTGTGATGGCGGTACACACCTGGCAGGTTTTCGCGCCGCGTTAACCCGTAATTTGAATTCCTATATCGACAAAGAAGGCATGGGAAAGAACGCCAAGGTGGCGACCACGGGTGACGATGCGAGGGAAGGCCTGACTGCAATTATTTCGGTTAAGGCGCCCGACCCGAAATTTTCTTCCCAAACCAAGGACAAACTGGTGTCCTCCGAAGTGAAGTCGGCCGTCGAGGGCGCAATGAATAGCCAGTTTGCCGACTACCTGATCGAAAATCCGCAGGAAGCCAGAGCGGTCGTGGGCAAGATGATTGATGCAGCCCGCGCCCGGGAGGCAGCCAGAAAAGCGCGGGAAATGACCCGTCGCAAAGGAGCTTTGGATATTGCGGGCCTGCCCGGCAAGTTGGCCGATTGCCAGGAGAAAGACCCGGCCCTGTCTGAGCTGTACCTGGTGGAAGGTGACTCTGCCGGTGGTTCAGCCAAACAGGGACGCAATCGCAAGCAGCAGGCAATTCTGCCACTGAAAGGCAAAATTTTAAATGTCGAAAAAGCGCGTTTCGACAAGATGTTGGCATCCGTAGAAGTCGGCACAATCGTAACCGCTCTGGGCTGTGGTATCGGTGCAGATGAATTCGATGCGGACAAACTTCGCTATCACAGTATTATCATTATGACGGATGCGGATGTTGACGGGTCGCATATTCGAACCCTGCTTTTAACCTTCTTTTTCAGGCAGATGCGTGAATTATTGGAGCGTGGCCATATCTATATTGCCCAGCCACCCCTGTATAAAATATCTCGCGGCAAGAGCCATCAGTATCTTAAAGACACCGAGGCGCTCGATGAATATTTGTTGCAGGGTGCCATGGAAAATGCAGCCATTCATGTCAACCCCGAGGCACCACCGATTACTGGAGAGGGCCTGGAAGCGCTGGTTTATGAATACCGTGCGGTGCAGGCGACCATCGAGCGACTCAGCCGGTTGTACTGGTCGGATGTGCTCTGGAAAATGGTCGCTCTGCCGACATTGACCACAGAAGACCTCAAGGCCGAACAAACGGTTGCGGACTGGTCGCGGCAATTGCAAGTGGCTCTTGAACTGGCCCCGGTAAAAGGCAGTAGCTATGCGGTGGTTGTGCGCAGAGATATGGAGCGCAACCTGTTCTTCCCGGTGGTAAAATTATTGGCCCATGGTGTTGAGTCAGAAACCGAATACCACCACGAATTCTTTGGCTCCTCTGAATATCGCAGTTTGCGAACCATCGGTGAAAAACTCGATGGTTTGATAGAAGCTGGCGGTTATGTGCAGCGGGGTGACAAGCAGTTTGCAACAACTGACTTTGCGCAGAGCCTTGAATGGCTGATGGCCGAAGCGGCCAAAGGCTACAGTATTCAGCGCTACAAAGGTTTGGGGGAGATGAATCCTGATCAGTTGTGGGAGACCACCATGGACCCGGAAAACCGTCGACTGTTACAGGTCACAATCGAAGATGGCATTGCGGCGGACCTGATCTTCACCACGTTAATGGGCGACGAAGTCGAACCCCGGCGCGACTTTATTGAAGACAATGCCCTGTCGGTTGCAAACCTGGATGTCTAGCCAGTGTGTATCTGGAAGCGGTGTTTGGTTCCGATATTTTTGTTGCGCAAAAACTTCCAGTGCCCAGGCATGCCCGCTATAACCTGAGCGATTCTTGGGTCATTTTGCGGCGAATAGCAGCGCTGCTTTTAACCAGAAAGTGTCCGAAAAAGTGCGCAAAAAAGAGCCAAATACGACGGTTCCGCAGTAGAACAGCCCTAAGTCCGACAGGTTCCCAGCCGGGAAATATCGGCCACCTGTAAAAACAGGCTGCGCAGGTGGCTCAATAAACGCAGGCGGTTTGTTTTAACCGCCTCGTCGTCAGCCATCACCATAACCTCAGTGAAAAAGGCGTCCACCGGTTGCTGCAAGTCTGCCAGGGAAGCGAGCACTTCCGTATATTTTCCAGCCTCAAACAATGGCCTCACCAAAGCGCCTTTTGCCTCTACAGCGGCGCTTAGCGCTAGCTCGGCCGGGTTCTGAAGTAAGTCTTTGCTAACCCCACCTTGCAATATCTCTGGAGCTTGACCATCAATAATGTTGGAAACGCGCTTGTTCGCCGCAGCCAGGGCAACCGCCTCAGGCAGCGCGCTAAAGGCAGCCACGGCCTTGACTCGCCGGTCGATATCAAGCGGCGCGGATAAATCCTTCGCCGCTACCGCCTGGAATACTTCTGTCGGGATTTGCGCGTCTTCATACCAGGCCCCGAATCGGTCAATCATGTAAGCCAGGACTTTTTCTGTGGTCTCGGCTTTCAATAATTGGCGGGGGTAGTTGGCAGCAGCCTCTTCGAGGCAACTCCGCAGATCCAGGGCCAGCTTGCCTTCTACAATGATTCTAAGCACACCCAGGGATGCGCGCCGCAAAGCAAAGGGGTCACGAGACCCGGTCGGTGGCTGGCCAATACCAAATATTCCTACGATGGTATCGAGGCGATCAGCCAGCGCGAGGGCCGTTGCCACCGGATTTTGTGGCAGTGGCGCGCCGGAAAACCTGGGCCAATATTGCTGTTCAAGTGCTTCTCCAACATCGGCAGCCTCGCCATCGTAAAGCGCGTAATAGCGCCCAGCTATACCCTGCATATCGGCGAATTCACCCACCATCTCGGTGATTAAATCAGTTTTGCTCAGCAGCGCAGCGCGCCGGGCGAGGGCTTCGTCTGCGCCCGTTTTTCCGGCCAATGCGGCTGTCAATGCAACGACTCGCTGGGTTTTGTCATAGAGCGTGCCAAGCTTTTGTTGAAAGACCACACTCCGCAAGCGGTCTACTCTATCGGCAAGCGCAGTCTTTTTGTCGGTATTAAAAAAGAAATCGGCATCGGCAAGGCGGGGTCGAATAACGCGCTCATTGCCTTCAATGACCTGTGTGGGATCACGGCTTTCGATATTAGAGACAGCAATGAAGTGCGGCAGCAAAGCCCCGTTGCTGTCTCGCACCGGGAAATATTTTTGATGCTCTTTCATTGAATAGATTAGCGCCTCCGAAGGAATCTGGAGGAAGCGCTCCTCAAAATTTCCTGTGAGCGCCACCGGCCATTCAACCAGAGCGGTTACTTCATCCAGTAGAGCGTCATCCAAAACAGCCTGGGCATCACCCAGTGCGGCCGCCTGTTGTTCTACCTGCTGGCGGATTTGCGTGCGACGCTCTTCAAAACGGGCAATGACCTTTGCCGACTGCATGATTTCGGCATACTGGCTGGCCCTCGCAATTTCGATGTCGCCGCGGCTGTGAAAGCGGTGCCCCCGGGTCAATCGCCCTGACTGTCGCCCCAGGATATTGCAGGGAACAACGGTTTCATCCAGTAACACTACGATCCAGTGCACAGGCCGAACAAACTCGGTGCGACCTGCCCCCCAGCGCATACGTTTGGGAATGGGCAGTTGACGAATGGTTTGATTGATAATGTCCTGCAAACAGCCCTCGGCACGCACCCCCCTGGCGACGGACCGATACATCAGCCGCGGACCCTTGCCGGTCTCTGCTATCTCAAGCTCGTCGCAGCCTACTCCGTTGTTTCGAGCAAAGCCCTCGGCGGCCTTGTTCCAGCGACCATCCTCGTTGCGAGCCCTGTCCGCAGGCGGCCCCAAAGCCTCTACTGGTCGATCATCCGCTTGCACCTGTAGATTCTCGATCAGCACAGCCAGGCGGCGTGGCGTGGCGTAGCTTGTGGTTTTCGCAAAAGACAAATTGCGGCCCGCCAGGCCGCTTTTCACACCATCGCTAAACGCGGTTGACAGCTTTAACAATGCCTTTGGGGGCAGTTCTGCTGTGCCTATTTCTATAAGGAGGTCTGCAGTGTTCACGCTTGCCTGGCCTCCTCAGTCGTCAAAACCTCTTGTCGTAGCTGCTCGGGCGCAAGCGGAAAGCCCAGCCTGGCTCTGGCGTGGAAATAGGCCTCTGCCACAGCGCGCGCCAGGGTGCGTACTCGCAAAATAAAATGCTGTCGCTCGGTCGCCGAAATTGCGCGGCGAGCATCCAGCAAGTTGAACGCGTGAGATGCTTTCACAACCTGCTCATAGGCGGGCAACGGCAGCGGGGTCTTCCGTTCAACGAGGCGCTGACATGCCTGCTCGCACTGATCAAATTGAGCGAACAGATAGTCTGTGTCCGCCTCCTCAAAGTTGTAGTGTGATTGCTCCACCTCGTTTTGATGAAACACATCAGCGTAGGTTACCGGGCTCTCAGGGGGATTGTTCCACAGCAGGTCATAGACGCTATCCACACCCTGCAAATACATGGCGATACGCTCTAACCCATAGGTAATTTCGCCAGAGACGGGATAGCACTCAAGGCCGCCCACTTGTTGAAAATATGTAAACTGTGTGACTTCCATGCCGTTCAGCCAAACCTCCCAACCTAAACCCCAGGCTCCGAGGGTTGGCGACTCCCAGTTGTCTTCCACAAAGCGGATATCGTGCACTGTGCTATCGATGCCGAGCTCTGACAATGACTGTAGGTAAAGCTCCTGAATATTGTCAGGCGAGGGTTTCAGGATGACTTGAAACTGGTAGTAGTGCTGGAGGCGATTCGGGTTTTCGCCGTAGCGGCCGTCGGTGGGGCGGCGGCTGGGCTGTACATATGCAGCATTCCAGGTTTCCGGACCAATGGCGCGCAGAAAAGTTGCCGGATGAAAGGTACCGGCACCCACTTCCATATCCAAAGGCTGTAAGACGACACATCCCTGGGCAGCCCAAAACTGCTGGAGAGTATGAATAAGCCCCTGAAAGGTATCTACTTTTGGCCCCGTTGTTCCCGCGAGAGTTGCCGCGAGAGTTGCCGCGAGAGTTGCCACAAAACCACCTGTTTGCGGGAAAAAGGCGGCTATTATACAGATTCTTTTCAGCGCATAATATGCGCGCCCTGCGCCGGGCTGCGGGGTCATTTATCTGCGGAGTTTTCACACCTTGTTATACGGAAAGTTATTTGCCGGCTTGATTGGCCTCATGGTGGCAGGTCTGCCAGGGCTGATCCTCGGTTTGGCCGTTGGCCATGCCTTTGATCGCGGTTTGGCGGCAACTCTGATGGCTGGCAGCCCCCAGCAAATGCAGAAGATTCGCGAAGAATTTTCTGAGTGCTGTTTTACCTTGTTGGGCTACGTTGCCAAGGCCGATGGTCGGGTCAGCGAGGAAGAAATCACGCTAACCGAGCAAATCATGCAGCAGATGGGAGTAGCGGGCGAACATCGCGGCCAGGCAATTCGTTTCTTCAAAAGCGGCACCGATGAAAACTTTGAGCCGGAGGCACTAATCGCGCACTTTATCGGTGAGTCCCGCGGACACCGCCAGGTTAAACAGACCCTGTTGGTATTTTTGCTCAGCATGGCCCAGGCCGATGGGCTGATTGATGAAGCTGAAGAAGCGGCGCTTCTAACCTGTGCGGTTGGTCTGGGGTTCAGTGAATCGATATTTCAGCGCACGCTAGATATGGCTCGCGCGCAGTACCGATTTCACAACCAGCAGGGCCCTGCCTCCAGTGCAGAGTTGCTAAGCGATGCCTATCGCGCACTGGGTGTCAGCGAGCAATGCAGTGATCGGGAATTGAAAAAAGCCTATAGAAAACTGATGAGTGAAAACCATCCGGACAAGCTTATTGCCCAGGGCGTGCCGGAAGATATGATTAGGCTGGCTACGGAAAAATCCCAGGAAATCCAGGCCGCCTATGAAACCGTTCATAAATATCGAAAAGCCGCCAATTAACCTGATTTGAGACCTTTGCACGGAAGATGATGTCGCTTTCAGGCCAGGCAAAACCCGCGCAATGAGGGCGTTTATGGGTATCAATGACCGATTGAGTACGATTTTACCAGGAGCAGGCGCCTTTAGGCGGCGACAGCGTGCCGGTGAAATGGCTTTCGTGCAAAAGCCTCCTTCTACTTAAGTTCAAAGCGCATTTCAGCACGGGCAGGGATACGTTGCCTGGCGTAGCTGAAACCGCCGCTGCCGCCATCATTTGGCTCGGCCATCGCCATTTGAGCACGCATTACCGCTCGAGGTGCGGGCACTGCTGTCCCCGCTTCGTTCACCCAAAGTATTTTGCCAAGTTTAACACCCAACTGTCGCGCAATTATTTCAGCCTTGCGTTGCCCTTTAGCCAAAGCCTTTCTCAGTGCATCCAGGCGCAACTGGTCGATATTGCTGTGACTCATGGTCGGACCATTGATGTGCTCTAGCTCCAGGTTGCTCAGTTGTCTGATCAGCTCGCCGTATTTATCAAGGTCGCGCAGTTTCAGCTTGATATTCCGAACAGCGGATTCTCCGACATAAATACGCACTTGTTTGCGCCATTCGTATTCAGGATAAGCACTAACCTGGGAGCTATCGATATCGTCTGCCGCGACGCCATTGGTGCGGGCAAGTTGCACGACCTGGGCGGCGATACTGGCAACCTGAGCTTGCGCCTCAGCCAGTGAAGAGGCGGTTTTTTTCACGGATAGCTGTAGTTGCAGCGTGTCTGGTACGGCCTCTACATAGGCCTCAGCCTGTACCGAAACGGAGCGCTCTGTCGCCGACCAAACCGTTGCAACAGGCAAGACAAGTAACGCGGCTAATAAAACTTGTTTCATAGTCCCTCTCCTCATGGGTGAACCTCTTATCCAGTGTAGGTAACTTCTGGTCTTCAGACATTCGCCACTGAGCACAGGTTCCCTGATATTCCGGCTGGTTTGCCATCACCAGAAATCAAACAAGACAACGGGCCTGTCATTTTGCGGGGCACTAGGAACCGCGCCACAGCCCGCAAAGCGGTTAAGCGGCTCAAGACCACTGCCGGTCGTTTAGTCCGACAGCCTAGGTGCGCCAAAAGGCGGGGGTGAATATCACCAGCAGGGTAAATACCTCGAGACGCCCCAGCAACATAGCCGCACACAATAACCACTTGGCCGGATCGTTTATGTCGCTGTAATGCCCGGCCACCTTACCCAGGCCGGGCCCCAGATTATTTAGCGCGGCGGTAACTGCAGAAAATGCGGTTTCAAAATCCAGGCCAGTGCCTACCAGCAAAATCAGGACAATGATAAATACCGCCATGTACACGGCGAAAAAACTCCAAACGGCGCTGATTACCTTTGCCTCGACACGACGGTTGCCGACTTTCAAAGGGATAACTGCACTGGGATGAACGAGCTGTTTGAGTTCGCGCATGCCCTGCTTGTAAATTAACATAAGCCGCATAGCCTTAATGCCACCGCCGGTAGATCCTGCGCAGCCACCCATGAAGGAAAACATCAACAACATCAGTGGTAGAAAACTGGGCCAGTGGGCGAAATCTGCGGTGGCAAAACCAGTGGTTGTAGTGATGGAGATCGCCTGAAAAATACCGTGAATCACACTGCCAGAGATATCAAATGTGTCAGTCAGCACCAGCATAGCGCAGGTGATGGCCACGCATATGCACAATATCGTGGCGAAGAAACCTGTTTCTGAATCGCGCCAGTAGGGCGCGGCTGAACGCCGCCGCCAGGCGGTAAAGTGCAGGCCAAAATTGACTGCGGCAATAAGCATAAAAAAGCTGCATACGATGAGAATCAGCGGATCATCGAAATAGCCCATGCTGGCATCGTGGGTGGAGAAACCGCCGATAGCGATGGTTGAAAAAGCGTGGCAAATAGCATCGAATACGGTCATGCCCGCCAGCCAGTAGGCCAGACCACAGCAGATGGTGAGCAAGAGATACACGAGAAACAGCGCTTTGGCAGTTTCGGTTATTCGCGGAGTCAGTTTGCTGTCTTTCGAAGGTCCGGGAGTCTCTGCCTGATACAACTGCATACCGCCGATACCGAGCATGGGCAATATGGCAACGGCGACCACGATAATACCGATACCCCCCAGCCATTGGAGTTGTTGTCGATAGAACAGCAGCGACAAAGGCAGCTTATCGAGACCTGTAATAACAGTAGCGCCAGTTGTGGTGAGCCCCGAGATTGACTCAAATACGGCGTCTGTTGGCGACAGGTTGGCGCCTTGTTCGAGCACAAAGGGCAGCGCGCCAAATAGCCCCAGCACAATCCAGAACATCGAGGTGATCATAAACCCGTCGCGTGAGCGCAATTCGTGTTTAATGCTTCGGTAGGGCAGCCACATCAGAAAGCCGCTGATCGAGGTAATACCCAAGGCGCTGAGAAACCCGCCCAGCATTCGGTCCTGGCTGTACCAGGACATCGCCAGCGGTACGACCAGACTCAGGCTGAACAGCATGAGCAAAATGCCGAGAATGCGAAAGGTGATTGATAAATGCATGCGATTTAGAAGAAGTTGAAACCGACCTGGAACAGACGCTCAATGGCGTTGATTTTGGTCTTATCCACCAAAAAGAAAATCACATGGTCATCTGTTTCCACCACGATATGGCGATGGGCGATCAGTACTTCCCTGCCGCGAACCACTGCTCCGATAGTGACTCCACCAGGCAGGTCTACTTCATCCAGGCGCCGTCCAACAACCCTCGAAGAGGTTGCGTCGCCGTGGGCGATCACTTCAATGGCTTCTGCCGCTCCCCGTCGCAGGGAGTGCACGTTAGAAATATCACCGCGGCGCACATGGGTAAGCAGACTGCCAATCGTGATTTGCTGTGGCGACAGCGTGATGTCTATTACATCGCCCTGCAACAGATCTGCGTAGGCAGGATTGGTAATCAGTGCGACCACCTTTTTTGCGCCGAGGCGTTTGGCCAACATGGCCACCATTATATTGGCTTCATCGTTGTTGGTCAGCGCGCAAAAAACATCTGTTTTTTCAATGCTCTCAGCCACCAGCAGTTCAGTATCAGAGGCCGAGCCGTTCAATACCAGGGCGCGCTTGAGTTGCTCGGAGAGTTCGCGGCAGCGGCTGGCCGAGCGCTCAATAACTTTTACCTGATAATCGGATTCAATCGCCGCTGCCAGGCGCGAGCCTATATTGCCGCCGCCGGCGATAATGATTCGCTTATAGGGCTTGTCTAGCTTGCGCAGCTCTGCCATCACGTTGCGAATGTGCTTTTTAGCGGCAATAAAAAATACTTCATCATCGGCTTCGACAATCGTCGTTGCCTCGGGCGTGATGGGCCGGTCACGGCGAAAAATAGCAGCGACCCGGGTGTCTACATCCGGCATGTGCTTGCGTATTTGCTGTAGCTCCTGGCCCACCATTGGGCCGCCATAAAAAGCGCGCACTGCAACCAGTTGTACGAGGCCATCGGCAAAATCCAAAACCTCCAGCGCGCCGGGGTTGGCGATTAACTCACGCAGGCTTTTGGTTACCAGTTGTTCGGGATTAATCAATACGTCAATCGGAACATGCTCGCTGGTAAACAGGTCGGGGTGTGACAAGTAATTGGCTGAGCGAATCCGCGAAATTTTGGTAGGGGTGCGAAACAGGGTATAGGCAATCTGGCACGCTATCATATTGATTTCGTCACTGTTGGTTACAGCGATCAACAGATCTGCGTCTTCCGCGCCGGCACGGAGCAGGGCAGAGGGGTGTGAGGCTTGACCCAGCACAGTCTGGATATCCAAACGGTCTTGCAGCGCGCGCAGCTTTTCAACGCTGTCATCGACAACGGTGATATCGTTTTGCTCTATTGCAAGGTGCTCTGCCAGGGTGCTGCCGACCTGGCCCGCCCCCAGGATTATTATCTTCACTGCGCCTGTTGAACCCGTCTATTGTCTCTGGACAAACCATAGTTAATTAATGCTTCAAATGTAAGAGCGCCTGCCACTATTCACACATTCCGCAGAGGTGTCACAGCGCCTTCCGCAGGCGACAAAAATACAGCCCGTCCAGGTCTTCGAGACCGGGTAGAATCTGGCGGCCAAATTTGCAGGCTTCTCCCCAGGCCTCAGTGATGCTTTCGCTGTTGGCTGATTGAGTTTGATCCAGAAATTGTTCAATCACAGCGTCGTTTTCCGCGGGCAGGATTGAGCAGGTCACATAGAGCAGCAAGCCGCCGGGCTTGAGCAGTGACCAGAGTGAACCGAGAATAGCTCGCTGCGTGTCGGCCATAGGAGAAATATCGGTAGCCCGGCGTAAAACTTTGATGTCCGGGTGGCGACGAATCACGCCTGAGCCGGAACACGGCGCGTCTACCAAAATGCGGTCGTAAAGCACTGTGTCAGGGCCTGCGGTTGGTTGCAGCGCATCCACCCGGTCTAACTTCGCGCTCAGCCGAAGCCGCTCCAGATTTTCCTGAACTTGTACCAGCCGCTGACCGTCAATGTCCCAGGCGACCAGCTCAGCTATTTCTGGCTGGAGTTCCAAAATGTGGCAGGCCTTGCCGCCGGGTGCGCAGCAGGCATCCAAAACTCTCTCGCCAGGCTGAGCATCAAGTAACAGCGCTGCCAGTTGCGCCGATTCATCCTGCACGCTCGCATAACCCTTGAAGAAATCGGGTAAAGCGCCGACATCTACGGCCTTGCTCAAGCGTATGGAAACCGGGGAAAGCCGCCCGGCCTGAGCCTCGATGGCCCGCTCTTGTAATTTAAGAAGGTAATCTTCGCGTGAAGATTGTAGTTGATTAACCCGCAGATACATTGGCGGCTGAGAATTGCTGGCGGCGATAAGCTCGTCGGCCTGATCGGGCCAGGCGGCTTGAATCATCTGGTACAACCACTCCGGGTGGCTGCTCACTTCGGCATCTGACAGCCCCTCATACAGGCTGTCGCGTTCGCGGATGCAGTTGCGCAGTACGCCGTTTACCAGGCCGGTCGCCCAGGGTTTTTTCAGTTTGCGGCAGGCCTCAACGGTGGTGGCTATGGCCGCATGGTTCGGCGTCCGCATTTCCAGTATCTGGTACAGGCCGCTCAGCAACAAGGCCTGGATGTCTGCATCCCTGTCTTTCAGGGGTTTGCGCAGGCGCGCCGAGATGATGGCTTGCAGGCGATGGTAACTGCGCAGAGTGCCGTAACACAGTTGCCGCAGCAGCCCGTGTTCTTCGGCGGCCAATTGGGTCAGCTCGCGGGGCAGGCTTGCGCGTAGCGACACGCCCTCTGCTACAGTTTGGGTGAGTACGCGGGCAGCAGCAGCGCGAGTTGCAGCGGACATCAGTGCCCCAGCACCGTACCCGCTGCGAATTGATCGCGGCGGGCATTGAGTAGCCCCCGAACATCCAGTGGTTTGCCGCCAGCTAGCTGCAATCGCTGTAGCGCCAGTGCGCCGGTGCCGCAGGCAACGACCATGCCATTGGCGTCACACTGTAGTATTTCGCCGGCAGGCCCGGCGTGCTCGCAGATATCTGCGGCCCATATTCTCACCGGATCACCATCCAGGGTTGTCCAGGCTACTGGAACAGGATTAAAAGCCAGAATTTTTCGATGCAATTTCGCGGCGCTTTGCTGCCAGTCCAGTTTTGCAGCCACCTTTTCTATTTTGTGGGCGTAACTGGCCCCTGCAGGCTGTGGTGTTGCGCCAGCATTTAACCGGTCAAAGTTATCCAAAACGTCCAGCAGCAGCGCCGGTCCCAGCCCCAGTAGCTGATCGTGCAACTCGCCGCTGGTCGTGCCGGGGGCAATATCCAGTTGCCTTGTCGCAAGCATGGGGCCCGTGTCCAGCCCCGCATCCATTTCCATTATGGTAATGCCGCTGCGACTGTCACCAGCCTCAATAGCCCGCTGGATAGGCGCCGCTCCGCGCCATCTCGGCAACAAAGACGCATGCACATTGATACAGCTCAACCTGGGAATGTCGAGGACCTCTTGTGGCAGGATGAGGCCATAGGCGACCACGACGAGCAGGTCTGGCGAGAGAGCTGCGAGCTCCTTCTGACGCTCAGGTTCTTTAAGGCTTGGCGGTTGCCTAACGTCAATACCGGCCGACTGCGCTCGCTGTTTAACGGGGCTGGCCAGTAATTTCTTGCTGCGGCCGGCACGCCGGTCGGGCTGCGTATACACGGCACACACCTCGTGTTCCGAGTCCACCAGCGCCTGTAGATGTACCGCCGCAAACTCAGGGGTGCCGGCGAATACCAGCCGCAGAGGCTTGTCGATACCCATCAGGCTTGCTGCTTGTGCTGTTTTTCCAGCTTTTTGCGAATGCGGCCACGCTTCAGGGCAGACAGGTAATCGACAAATAATTTGCCGTCCAGATGGTCGATTTCATGCTGCACGCAAATAGCCAATAGCCCCCGAGCCTCCATGGTAAATGATTCACCGCTGCGATTGAGGGCAGACACCGAAATATGTTGTGGACGACTTACCGTTTCGTAGAAGCCAGGAACAGACAAACAGCCCTCGGCATATTCGCCAATCTCTTCATTGAGCACGACCACCTCGGGATTGATGAAGACCAAAGGCCAATCCTTTTCTTCTGATACATCAATTACCAACAGTCGCCGGTGGACATTAACCTGGGTTGCAGCCAGCCCGATACCCTCGGCGGCGTACATGGTTTCCAGCATGTCGTCTGCTAATTGCCTGAGCTCGCCAGACACAGCCGCAACAGGCTTGGCCACAGTGCGTAACCGGGGGTCGGGGAATTCCAGAATATTCAGCAAAGCCATAGGGCAGGGGCCGATTTTGGCAAAAAATAATGAGACCTTTGCACGAAAGCCATTTCACCTGCATGCTTTGTTAAAATCGTACTCAATCGGTCATTTATACCCATAAACTCCCTCATTCCGTGCGTTTTTGCCTTGCCTGAAAGCGAAATCATCTTCCGTGCAAAGGTCTCAATAGGTTAATAAACTTGCGCGCTGATTTGGGCAGCCGCACACTGGCCTATATTATACAGGCAGGCTGTGCCGTGCCCACTACTGCTGTCGGCCCCGTAGTTGCGGTTGGGATTGCGGCTGGGATTAGGGATTGCGGCTGGCCGCTGCGGGGCTTTGGGGATAACTGTGAAAAGAACTCTGGCTACATTTTGTCTGCTGCTGAGCGTGGTGCTGGGCGCAATGGCGCCACGGTTAGCCCTGGCCGATAAGATGGCAGACAAACTTGCGCTCAGCGAAGACCCGCCGCAGGTCTATGTTGTCAAAGAGGGAGATACCCTTTGGCAGATAGCCGGGATGTATTTACACGACCCATGGCAGTGGCAGGAAATCTGGGAAGCAAATCTTCAGCTAGACAACCCGCACCTTATTTTCCCCGGCGATGAACTTTATCTTGCTTATGTCGATGGCAAGCCGCGCTTGAGAGTGCGCCGTGGAACCCGGTCGCGGACAGTCAGATTAACCCCGGCGCTTCGTATCGAACCGCTAGAGCAGGCCATTCCAACAATCTCGCTTGAGCAGATAGGCAGTTGGCTAAGTGACCACCGAATTGTCGCGGCAGAGCAAATGGAGCTTGCACCCTATGTGGTTGCTGGCGCCCAACGCCACCTGCTCAGTGCGGCGGGAGACCTGTTTTATGCCCGCGGAACTTTGCCGGCAGAGGAAGTGGGTTATGGCATCTACCGCAGCGGTGCTGTTTATACTGATCCGGAGACCGAAGAAATTCTCGGCCTGCAGGCACAGGATATTGGCAGCGCGACGCTATTGGAGCGTCACGATAACGGCGTTAATCGCCTTGAGGTCACCCGGATCACCGAAGAAGTACGCAATGGGGACCGGTTGATGCCCAACGAGGCTCGAAAAATTACCCCCAATTTTTTCCCACACGCACCTCTGCAAGAGGTCAATGCAACCATGATTGCCGTGGACGGCGGAGTCAGTCAGGTCGGCACACGGGATATTGTCGCCATCAACAGGGGTAGGCGCGAAGGTATGAGCGCAGGTGTGATACTGGCGATTTATCAAACCGGCGAGGTCATACTCGACCCCGTTGCAGGTGAAAAAGTGCAACTGCCGGATAGGCGTGCCGGGCTGTTGATGGTGTTTCGCACCTTTGAAAAAATGAGCTATGGCATTGTTCTGCGTTCGAATCGGCCATTGGCGGTAGCGGATAGTGTAACTAACCCCTAGCAGACCCCCAGGACTAGCGGTGCCCAACAGTGAGATCAAAGGATGATCTATGGACAAGGAAACTGAGCAATATTGGCTGGTGTTGCAAGCTATTGCAGTCGGCAATAGCCGAACCCTGCTAAAGCTCCGCAATATTTCTGAAAACCCCCTCGACATCTTACAGGCCAGCGCCAGGGCGTGGTTGCAGCAGGGAGTCAAGCGGGCTACGGTAAGCCGCCGCAGGGGTTGGCAACGCGAGCTTTTAGCTGCAGCGCGACAGCAGCAGTGCAAATTGCGCTCGCTCGAAGCGATAACCCTGTCGATGGACTGCCCGGCTTACCCGCCCCTGTTAAAGGAAATTCCGGACCCGCCCGCGCTGCTATTTGCCCGGGGTAATACAGCGCTGCTGCAATATCCCTATCTTGCCGTTGTTGGCAGCCGTAAAGCCAGTGCTGCTGGCCGTCGTGCGACTGCGGAACTTTGTACCGCTTTGGTGGAGTCTGGCCTCGGCATTTGCAGTGGTCTCGCTCTGGGTATTGATGGCGCGGCTCACAGCGCAGCGTTGGACGCAAAAGGCGCGACGGTGGCGGTAGTGGCGACCGGGCTGGATCAGTGTTATCCGCGACGGCACAGGCCGTTAGCAGACAGAATTCTTGAGCACGGTGTTTTGATCACTGAGTTTCCATTGGGAAGTCGCCCCTTGCGCGAGCGCTTTCCACAGCGCAATAGAATCATCAGCGGCTTGAGTTTGGGTGTGTTGGTTATCGAGGCTGCGTCGCGCTCAGGCTCACTGATAACCGCCCGGATGGCCCTGGAGCAAAATCGTGAGGTATTCGCACTGCCACACTCCATCTACCACGCGCAGGGTCAGGGTTGTAATGCGCTGCTCAAAGAAGGTGCGCAATTGGTCGACAGCCCGGATGACATTGTGCCTGAACTGGCGGCAATGGCCGGGTGTCTGGATGCGAATGCACTGCCGACGCAGGAATCACCAACGCTCGAATCGGGCCAGCGGGCTTTGCTGGAGCTTATTGGCGGCGATAGCATGAGCCTGGATGAACTGGTAACCCACGGCAATACGCCCGCCGCAACGACAATGAGCCTGGTAACGGAGATGCAGTTGTTGGGCCTGTTGGAAAATCGGGATGGCCGATATTCTCGCTGTTGACAAGGCGGTCACTTGCGATTCCTTGCGCCAGGGTATAAATTTCGCGCTTTTCCGCTATTGACGCTGGCCGGAGTCGGCCACGGAGTAAAACTTATGAGTCAGGCATTTGTGGCAGTATTGATGGGCTCGGATTCGGACTTGCCCGTCATGGAGGCATCGTTTGATGTGCTTGAGAAGCTGGAGGTTTCCTTCGAGGCAAAAATCACTTCAGCCCACCGCACGCCAGAGGCCACGCATAACTATGTGATCGACGCCGATGCGCGTGGCTGTGGCGCTTTTATATGTGCGGCGGGCATGGCCGCTCACTTGGCTGGCGCGGTCTCGGCTGCCACAGTAAAACCGGTAATAGGCGTGCCCCTGGCGGCCTCACTTGACGGGCTCGATGCGCTGTTGTCCACCGTGCAAATGCCTGCGGGCATTCCCGTCGCGACGGTTGCTATCGGCAAGGCTGGCGCCAGGAATGCAGCCTATCTTGCCGCACAAATTCTGGCAGGTTGCGACGCTGCGCTGGCCCAGCGTTTACGCGATGAGCGAGCTGCAAATGCACAGGCAGTGATGGCTAAAGACGCTGCCCTGCAAACCAGGCTGGGTAGCTGACATTTGAATTTCAGACTGCGCCTGGCCGCTGAGTCGGTTGCGGCCGGCGGGGTCATTGCCTATCCCACCGAGGCGGTCTGGGGCCTGGGTTGTGATCCCTTTCAGCCAGATGCCATACAGCGATTGCTGACGCTCAAACGGCGCTCCCTCAGCAAAGGCCTGATTCTAGTCGCCGGAGACTGGCAGCAGTTGGCCTGGCTACTGGAAGACCTTCCAGCAGACAGGCAGCATACGCTGCAGCAGTCGTGGCCAGGGCCGAACACCTGGTTAGTCCCTCATCGCGGCAGAGTACCCCACTGGCTCAGTGGAGAGTTTGCTACTATTGCCTTGCGTGTCAGTGCTCACCCCGTGGTGGCGGCCTTGTGCAGTGCAGTGGGCGGCCCGCTCGTGTCAACTTCGGCGAATGTCACTCGCGCACAAGCGGCCACCGAGATGTTTCAGGTGCGGCGTTATTTCGGCTCGCGTCTGGACACTATTATGCCGGGTAAACTTGGCGGTTCGCGGGCGCCATCCACTATTCGTGATTTGGAAAGCGGCAGGCTAATACGTGCCGCAGTCCCTGCCTAGGGCGGTAACAGATTTATGACCGAAGCATTGGTTGAACAGGTGAAGAGCTACCTTCTCGGGCTGCAATCGCGTATTTGTGAAAAGCTGGAAGAAATCGATGGCGGGCAATTTCAGCTAGACGAGTGGCAGCGACCTGGCGGCGGTGGCGGCCGTTCCAGAGTGCTTAGCGACGGCAGTGTTTTTGAAAAAGCGGGGGTCAATTTTTCTCATATAACGGGCGACTCACTGCCTGCAGCGGCGTCGGTTCAGCGACCAGAGCTTGCAGGGCGTCGCTATCGTGCAATGGGCGTCTCTCTGGTTGTGCACCCCGCTAACCCCTATGTGCCGACCAGTCACGCCAATGTGCGTCTTTTTGTTGCGGAAAAAGATGGCGAAGAGCCGGTGTGGTGGTTCGGTGGTGGTTATGACCTGACTCCCTGTTATGGTTTTGAGGAAGATTGCGTACACTGGCACAGCATCGCCGCACAAGCCTGTGCCCCGTTCGGTGACGAACTATATGGACGGTTCAAGCAGTGGTGTGATGAGTACTTTTATCTGCGACATCGCGATGAACTGCGCGGTGTCGGCGGGTTGTTTTTTGACGACCTCAACCAGTGGGATTTCGAGACTACCTTTAAATTTGTGCAGGCGGTCGGGGATTCATATCTGCCCGCCTACATGCCGATTGTAGAGCGGCGCAGGCAGCGCCCCTGGAGTGATCGAGAGCGGCAGTTTCAACTGTATCGACGGGGTCGCTATGCAGAGTTCAATCTGGTATTTGATCGGGGTACCCTGTTTGGTTTGCAGTCGGACGGGCGCACAGAGTCGATTTTAATGTCGCTGCCGCCGCTGGTGCGCTGGGAATATGGCTATCGGGCACCCGAGGGCAGTGAAGAAGCCCGCCTCACTGACCACTTTCTACAGAGCCGAAACTGGCTGGACATCACAGCGTGAGCGACGGCGACAGATATGTGGTGTTTGGCAATCCCGTGCGCCACAGTAAATCACCGCAAATTTACGCCGCTTTTGCCGAACAGTGTAAGCAGGACATGCACTATCGCGCAGTGCGGGTAGAACAAGGCGAATTTTCAGCCGCTGCGAGCCAGTTTTTTGAGCGGGGTGGTAGCGGTGCCAATGTCACTGTGCCGTTCAAAACCGATGCCTTTAATTTTGCCGATGAATTAAGCGCACGCGCTCAGCGGGCGGGCGCGGTCAATACACTAAACCTGAATGTTAGCGGTGGTATCCAGGGAGATACCACTGACGGAGTCGGCCTTATCCGCGATATGGTGGTGAATCTGGGGTGGAAAGTCGCCGGTAGTCGCGTGCTGGTGCTGGGTGCTGGCGGGGCGGTTCGCGGCGCGCTGGAGTCAATTTTGCGGGAGCAGCCCAGAAGTGTGACCGTGGCCAACCGCACGCCCGAAAAAGCGCAGGAGCTGGCAGTGACTTTTGCCGAGCTGGGGCCCATTCAGGGGGGTGGGTTTGAGCAATTGCAGGACGGTCAGTTTGAGCTGATTATTAACGGCACCGCTGCAAGTCTGGCGGGGGAGTTGCCACCGCTGGATGATGCCATCCTGACTGAGCGCAGTTGTTGCTACGACATGATGTACGCCGCCCAGCCCACTGTTTTTATGCGTTGGGCGGCGCAAAATGCCGCCTGGGCAGTGGCAGATGGTTTGGGCATGCTGGTCGAGCAGGCGGCCGAATCCTTCTTTATTTGGCGCAAACAACGGCCGCAGACAGCCCCGGTGACTGCCGCTATTCGCGCTGAATTTCAGGCCGCGTTGTAGATGCCGCGCCGCTTTATAGCAGGTGCTGTCTGCCCTCGTTGTGGTGAGCAAGACAAGCTGGTCGTCGATACAGAAACGGACCGGCGCGAATGTGTTAAATGTGGCTTTGGCGATGAGCGGCCAGTGACCGGGGTTGGCAGGGAAGTGCGTACTCGGGTCAATCGTCCGGCGGCGCGTCGCAGCGAAACCGCCGCCGAGATTGTTACCCTGCTTGACCCCTCCAACACGAGTGATTCAGATTGAGACCGCGCCCAGGTCTATACCGGCGCTCAATACAGCGAGTCACAAAAGCGGCTAACTGCGCAGGAATATTCTCCGCAGGCAGCTCAAATCTCCTTACAATCAGTAGCTTAGAGACAATAGCAGCGATACAGGTGGACTGGCCTTTGCACTGCATTTCTGTATAATCGCGGCCCTTTGTCGCATTGCCGCACCCTTTGTTGCACCCTTTGTTGCACCCCGCGTTATGGGATTATCTGGCAGTGAGGATTGCTTGCCCTATACTGTGGTTAGCACTCAGTTTAAGTCACTCGCGCCGGTGCGCAACAACACGGAAGAGAATGTATTAAACTTCTCTGCCAGTGTTGCTAAAGTTGCTAAATTAAGTGCAGGGTTGCGCTTGAGCAGCGGTAGCGTTGTTCAGCAGTGGGGAAAAAATAATAGTTAAAACGGGAGACACCGGGAATGAGTTCTAAAGCGAAGCGGCTTCAATGGCTGGCGCTTGGCCCTGTGCTGACATGGCTGGCCGCCAGTGCCTGGGCTGATGGCTCCAAGGTCAATCAGGTCAATATGCCGAGAGGTGTTACTGAACTGGGCGCCACCATTTACGACCTGCACATGCTGATCTTCTGGATCTGTGTCGTGATCGGGGTATTGGTTTTTGGAGTGATGTTTTACTCTATTTTCGCTCATCGCAAATCGCGTGGCGTTACGCCCTCCACTTTTCACGAGAGCACCAAAGTGGAAGTGGCCTGGACGGTGGTTCCCTTTCTAATCCTGCTTGCAATGGCGGTTCCCGCCACCACAACGCTGATCGACATCTATGACACCAGTGATGCCGACATGAATATCCTGGTCACTGGTTACCAGTGGAAATGGAAATACGAATATTTGCAGGAAGAGGGAGAAAATGTCTCCTACTTCAGCAACCTGCGCACTCCGCAAGAAGAAATTTACAACACTAAAGTCAAGGGTGAGCACTACCTGCTGGAAGTCGATGAGCCGGTTGTTGTGCCAGTAGGTAAAAAAGTGCGGCTGCTGATTACAGCCAATGACGTGCTTCACGCCTGGTGGGTGCCAGAGCTTGCGGTGAAGAGAGACGCGATTCCCGGGTTTGTCAATGAAACCTGGTTCCGCGCTGAAGAAGAAGGCATTTATCGCGGCCAGTGCGCAGAGCTGTGCGGGAAAGACCACGGTTTCATGCCCATTGTGGTCAATGTAGTCAGTCAGGGAGAATACGATCAGTGGCTGTCTGACAAACGGGCAGGGGCGGCCGAAATTAAAGCTCTGATGGCTCAAATGTTTACCCTGGATGACCTGGCTGTCAGAGGACAAGAGGTGTATGTGCGCTCCTGCCTGGCCTGTCACGGTGCCAGTGGTGAAGGCGGCGTCGGAACCGCGATTGCCGGCAGCCCAATTGCCATAGGCGAGGTAAGCACCCATCTTGATACCGTCGCAAATGGCGTGCCTGGCACAGCGATGCAGGCTTTTGGTGGACAGCTTAACGATGTCGATCTGGCCGCCGTTGTTACCTATCAGCGCAACGCCTTTGGTAACAATATGGGCGATATGGTGCAGCCGATAGACGTTTACAACTTCAAGCAAGGTCAGTAAGGAGAACTTCGATATGGGAGATCATCACCACGGCCCTGCCAGGGGTCTCAAGCGCTGGTTGCTTGCCACCAACCACAAAGATATTGGAACCCTGTACCTGTGGTTCAGTTTCGCCATGTTTATTTTGGGTGGAACATTCGCCATGATTATTCGCGCTGAGCTGTTTCAGCCCGGTATGCAATTGGTAAACCCTGAGTTCTTCAATCAAATGACCACTATGCATGGCCTGGTCATGGTATTTGGCGCGATTATGCCGGCCTTTGTCGGCCTGGCTAACTGGATGATTCCGATGATGATCGGGGCGCCAGATATGGCCTTGCCGCGAATGAATAACTGGAGCTTCTGGATTCTGCCGCCAGCCTTTTTGCTGCTGGCATCAACGCTGTTTATGGAGGGTGGCGCTCCAGCCTTTGGGTGGACCTTCTATGCGCCTTTGTCGACAACCTATGCACCACCAACGGTTACCTTCTTCATTTTTGGAGTTCACATTCTGGGCCTGTCTTCAATTATGGGCTCGATTAATATTGTTGCGACCGTCTGGAATCTGCGCGCACCGGGTATGACCTGGATGAAAATGCCGCTGTTTGTTTGGACCTGGTTCATCACAGCCTATCTGTTGATTGCAGTTATGCCGGTGTTGGCAGGCGCGGTTACCATGATGTTAATGGATATCCACTTCGGCACCAGCTTCTTCTCTGCTGCTGGCGGCGGTGATCCGGTGTTGTTCCAGCACATTTTCTGGTTTTTCGGTCATCCCGAGGTGTACATCATTATTTTGCCCGCCTTCGGAGTGGTTTCCCAGATTATTCCAACCTTTGCGCGCAAGCCTTTATTTGGCTATGACTCGATGGTCTACGCGACGGCATCAATTGCATTCCTGTCGTTCATTGTTTGGGCTCATCACATGTACACCGTAGGCATGCCGATTGCGGGTGAACTGTTCTTTATGTACGCCACTATGCTGATTGCGGTGCCAACGGGGGTGAAGGTGTTTAACTGGATCACCACGATGTGGCGTGGCGCGATGACGTTTGAAACACCCATGCTGTTTTGTATGGGTTTCGTTGTGTTGTTTACTTTGGGCGGCTTCACCGGTTTGATGCTGTCTATTGCACCCAACGACTTCCAGTACCACGACAGCTATTTTGTGGTTGCGCACTTCCACTATGTCATGGTGGCAGGCGCGGTGTTCTCAATGACGGCTGCGGTTTACTACTGGTTGCCGAAGTGGTGTGGCCGCATGTACAACGAAACCATGGGCAAAACGCATTTCTGGATTTCATTCATTGGCTTTAACCTGACGTTCTTCCCGCAGCACTTTGTAGGTCTCGCCGGCATGCCTCGCCGCATACCTGACTATGCGTTGCAATTCGCCGACTTCAACATGATGTCCAGCATAGGCGCGTTTATCTATGGCGGTTCGCAGATTTTATTTCTATACAACGTGATTGCTACGATAGTTGCAGGTAAGCGGATCAGCGATGAGAAAATCTGGGAAGGTGCAGAAGGTCTTGAGTGGACCGTTGCAACACCGGCGCCATTCCATACCTTCTCGGTTCCACCGCAGCTTAAATAGAGACCATTGCACGGAAGATGATTTCACTTTCAGGCAAGGCAAAAACGCACGGAATGAGGGAGTTTATGGGTATAAATGACCGATTGAGTACGATTTTAACGCAGCATGCAGGTGAAATGGCTTTCGTGCAAAGGTCTCAAATAAAATATAGAGGCCCGACCAAGCCATGACAGCCAGCGCCAATAACGTCTATCGCACCGTCTTTAAGTCGGCGCTGGTGGTTGTCGCTATGTTTGCGTTTGTTTTTGTGGTGATGGTACCCCTGTATAACGTGTTGTGTGATGCACTGGGTATTAACGGCAAGACCTCGGGGAGTCGTTACCAGGCGGTGGAAATATCCGTGGATACATCGCGCACGGTGAATATTCTGTTTGTCGCCACCAATAATGCCGGTATGCCATGGGAGTTTGGCCCCTCTGAAACAACGCTGACAGTGAACCCCGGAGCGGTAAATAACACCGTGTTTTTGGCGCGAAATAACGCAGCGCAAAGGATGACCGCGCAGGCGATCCCCAGTATTTCGCCCTCGCGGGCGGCGCCGTATTTCCACAAAACAGAGTGCTTCTGTTTTGAGCAACAGCCGCTGAACGGAGGCGAGTCAGCGGAAATGCCGCTGCAATTTATTGTCGATCAGAATTTACCCAAAGATATTGGGACAATTGCCCTGTCCTATACGATTTTTGATGTAACTGACAGGTTAAGTACGGACGCGGTGGCGTCCCGATAACGGAGAAAAAATAATGGCTACTCAAGGTTCTGCCGAACACGAAGCATATTATGTGCCAGATGCCAGCGCTATGGCGATTAGCGCGACCATTGGTTTGGTACTGAGTATTTTCGGCGCGGCCAACGTGCTCAATGATATGACCTTTGGCGAACCCGGCGCTGAAACAAACTCCTGGACGATTTTTGTGCTGGGATTGTTCTGGTTTGCTGCGACTCTGTTTATGTGGTTCCGCACGGCGATCAAAGAGAACCTGGCAGGCATGAACAGTGCCCAGTTGAAGAAGTCCTACGTGTTGGGCATGTTCTGGTTCATCTTCTCGGAAGTGATGTTCTTTTTCGCCTTTTTTGGCGCGCTGTTTTACGTGCGCGTGCTGGTTGGCCCCTGGCTTGCTGGTGAAGGCGAGGGGGGTACCTGGAGTCATTTGCTGTGGGAAGGCTACCAGTTCAGTTGGCCGATGATGACAACCCCGCAAGAGGCCGTCGGTGGTGCTGGCGCGCAGTTGATTGCGAACAACGGTGAGTTTATCAGCCCGGCTACCAGCATGGCTGTGTCGGAAATAGATGCCTGGTACAAATGGTTGCCACTGTGGAATACGATCATTCTTATCACCTCGTCGGTTACTGTACATATTGCACACGTCGGTTTGCTTAACGACAACCGCAGTAAGTTTAACCTTTGGCTCGGTATTAGCGTGGCACTGGCGATTGTGTTCCTGTTTTTACAGTATGTAGAGTATTACGAAGCCTACGCCCACTACGGCCTGACTCTGGATTCAGGCATTTACGGCTCAACCTTCTTCATGTTGACGGGTTTTCACGGTTTCCATGTGGCCATGGGCATGACCATGCTGCTGGTGCAGTGGTTGCGCTCTATCCGTGGCGGGCACTTCAGTGCAGATGACCACTTCGGCTTTGAAGCCTCCAGTTGGTACTGGCACTTTGTCGATGTGGTTTGGGTGATGTTGTTTCTGTTTGTCTACATCCTGTAGGGAATTGATAGAGAGCCCGCTCAGTCCTCTGGGGCCTGCGCCGCAGGCCTCGGATTCTCCCAGGGGGCCTGGGACCGAATCTGACCAGAGGCCACACCGTAGACAATCAGGCCAATCAAACAGGCCGCCAGGCTGACCCGAACGCCCAGAGAATGCAAGGTTCTGCGCCTGTTTTTGTCTCCCTGGTCAATCATAAGGAAGTAGAATCCACTGCCCAGGCTGGCCACTAGAGCAAGCAGGAGCACAACGATTAAAAATTTCAATACCATGACAGCCCCCCAAGCGTGCCCAGCAAGAATCTATGGGCCAAAATTTCCGGGGAAGTATACCCGAGCATGAACGATCCCGCAGTTTCAGTTCGCCGCAGTTTAGTCTGGGACGGAGATTGGCGAACCACTGTGTTCGTAGCCGTTTTTCTGCCCCTCTTTATCGGCCTGGGTTTTTGGCAGTTGCAGCGGGCTGAAGAAAAGCGGGAGATTGGCGCCATTTGGCAGCAGCGCCAGGGGTTGGCGGCAGTGCCACTGTTGCAGTTGGATGGCGATGCCGCCGCCTTGACCCAGCGCCGGGTATGGCTGGAAGGGCGTTTTCTGCACAATCGGGATTTCCTGCTGGACAACAAAATTCAAGGCGGGCAGTACGGGTATGAAGTGCTCAGTCCGTTTCGTTTGCCAGATGGCCTTGTGGTATTGGTCAACCGGGGCTGGATTGCCGGAGATTCCAGCCGCCGCAGTTTACCCCGGATACCGCCGACGGAAGCCGCCAGAGTTGAAGGAACGGTGTACGTTTCTCCCGGCCAGCCCTACCGGCTCGGGGAGGAAACACTAAGTGCGGCCTGGCCTCAGCAAATGCTGAGCCTGGACATGCCCTGGGTGGAGCAGACCCTGGGCGAGCCCATCTACCCCTATACTGTGAGGCTCAATGCAGACAGTCAGGCGGCGCTGCAAGTGCACTGGCCGGTGGTGAATGTGTCCCCGGAAAAGCACACCGGCTACGCCGTGCAATGGTTTAGTATGGCGGCGGCTTTATTGCTGATTTACCTCATTCGCAGCAGCAATGTGCTGGCATGGTTGGGCCTGGTCAAAGATAAAGCGGCGGCCAGGGCCAAACAAGAGAATTTCGAGCAATGAATGAGCGCGCTACAAACAGCCTTGCCGATGGTTCCAGGGTGGATGCGCCCTCTGCTGGTTCACCCAGTAAGGGCCGCAAGGTTTTATTGCTGATTGCGGGTTTGCCAGTGACCATGATACTGGCTTCCACCTGGCTCTGGTTTTTTGTAATGGGCGGCGAGCTGGATCTGGTGGCAGCGATAGGGACTGCTAACCGTGGCACTCTGGTCGAGCCGCCGCGCTCACTACAGGAGCTGGGCATTCAAGCCCCAACTGGTGACGCCAGCCAATGGACCATATTGATACCTGCGCGTGGCGATTGTGTGCAGGAGTGTGAGCAGGTGCTTTATTACACCCGCCAGATTCGCACGGCCATGGGCAAATATACCAACAGAATTAATCGACAGTATTTGAGTTTTTCGAAAGACGAAGTTAATACTCTGAGGCAACGATTTAATGAAGAGCACCCAAAACTCGAATTTCTGTATACTTCGCCCTCTCAATGGCAAGCGCTTATGGGCGATTGCGAACGGGCAGGTTTGCTACCAGGCTACTACCTGGTGGATCCTCAGGGCTGGATTATGATGTCCTACTCAGCAGAGGCCGACGGCAAAGATGTGATGGGCGATCTTAAATTTCTTCTCAAGAACAATAACGGCTAGTGTTTGATGCAGTTTAACCGGGCAGAAAATCGTAAACCCGGCTTTCGGCTGGCGCTCTGTGCAGTGATTCTGGCCGTTGGCGTGATCGCGCTGGGTGCGTTTACCCGTCTGGTCGATGCCGGGCTGGGTTGCCCCGATTGGCCAGGCTGTTACGGACATGCCTTGTGGCCCAGCGAGGCCGAAGAGATCGCTCGGGCCAATCAGGCTTTTCCAGACGCACCCGTAGAGGCCGACAAGACCTGGCCAGAAATGGCGCACCGCTATTTTGCAACAAGCCTGGGCTTGTTCAGTATTGGGCTGGTGGTACTTGCCTGGCGCCATCGCGGTCCAGGTCAGCCTTTGAAACTGCCCCTGCTGTTGCTGGGTTTTATCATTTTGCAGGGGATGTTTGGCATGTGGACGGTCACTTTGAAATTGTGGCCGCAAATAGTTACAGCGCACTTACTGGGCGGCTTTACGACATTGGGCCTGCTGTGGCTATTGACTCTGCGGCTGAACAACAGGCACTGGCGCCTGGCCACCTTAAAGTCCCGATTTAAGCCGCTGGCGTTGATAGCCCTCGGCGTGGTCGTTGTTCAGATTGCGCTGGGCGGCTGGACCACGTCCAATTATGCGGATGTGGCCTGCCCCGACCTGCCAGCGTGTCAGGGCCAGTGGTGGCCAGATATGGATTTTGCCAACGGTTTTAATGTTTTTCAGGAGATTGGCCCGAATTATCTCGGTGGTCAACTGGACAATGCCTCACGAGTGGCCATTCACATGGGCCACCGCCTGGGGGCGCTAGCGACACTCCTGGTTGTGGGTTTTTTGAGCGTGCAGTTGTTTGGCAGCGGAGAACAAAAGTTACAGCGCATGGGAAAAATTATTAGTGGGGTTTTGCTGCTGCAATTTGCCCTGGGCCTCGGCAATGTCCTGTTTCATTTCCCGCTCTTCGTCGCGGTAGCCCACAACGCGGTGGGCGGGTTGCTGTTGTTAACCGTATTGACGCTTAACTACTATCTGCTGACATCGCGCGGGCCCAACTAATGGAAACCAGCCCGCTAACAGCCAGGCAAAAGCGTGGTATCAGGCTCACCGTGGTGGGCATGTTGATATTGGTGGCCCTGGTAGTGGGCAGCTTTGTCAACAAAATTACCATGCCCAGGGTGATGACAGCGGCCGAGCTGAAAATAAACGGCGCCTATGTATTCGATACTCCCCGTGCGCTGCCTGACTTTGAGTTGACGGATCATACAGGGAGCGTCTTTGACCAGGCCGCGTTGCAAAACCGGTGGAGCCTGGTGTTTTTTGGATTTACCCATTGTCCGGATATTTGTCCCACCACCCTGTCAGAGCTGGGCCAATTTATAAAATTGCTGGATGGGCTTCCCGAGCGGGAGGACACCCGAGTGGTCATGGTTACCGTCGACCCCGCCAGAGACGGAGTTGAGCAATTGGCGCAATACATGCCCTACTTCCATCCGGATTTTGTGGGGGTGACCGGAGAGTTTCTCGATATTCACCGCTTTGCCACCGCACTCAATACGCCCTTCCGAAAAGTGCCCGGACAGGGAGAAAATTATCAGGTTGACCACAGCGCCAATCTGGTTTTGATCAACCCCCGCGGTGACTACCACGGCTTCTTTAAAGCGCCGCTGGACCTGGCGAAGCTCAAGCTGACATACAGGTCCATTCGCGCTGTCTGGAACTAATTATGGCTACACCTCCGCTGGTTCTTGTCGATGGCTCTTCCTATGTATATCGGGCCTATCATGCGTTACCACCATTAACCAACTCTCAGGGTCAGGCCACAGGTGCGGTAAAAGGCGTCATCAGTATGCTGCGCCGACTGCTCAAAGACTACCCCGGCTCGCCGGTTGCGGTTGTGTTTGATGCCAGGGGTAAAACCTTTCGCGACCACCTGTATCCCGGCTATAAAGCGAACCGGCCGCCCATGCCAGATGACCTGCGGGAACAAATCGAACCCGTTCACGAAATAGTTAAAGCCATGGGACTACCTTTTCTATGTGTTGAAGGGGTTGAGGCGGATGATGTGATTGGCACCCTGGCGACGCAGGCCGGAGCGGATGAGCGGCCAGTGGTTATATCGACTGGCGACAAAGACATGGCACAGTTGGTCAATGCCCACATCACGCTGGTAAACACCATGACCGACACCGTTCTGGACCCTGTGGCTGTTACCGAAAAGTTTGGAGTTGGCCCAGAGCTGATTATCGACCTTCTCGCTTTGATGGGTGACAAGGCGGACAACATTCCAGGGGTAGCCGGTGTTGGAGAAAAAACCGCATTGGCCCTTTTGCAGGGGCTGGGTGGGCTGAGCGACATTTATGCACAACTGGATAAGGTGGCCGGGCTTGAATTTCGCGGTGCCAAAAAAATGGCTGAAAAGCTGGCGGCTGAAAAAGACAATGCCTACATGTCCTACACCCTGGCCACTATCAAGACCGATGTTGACCTGGGGCTGACATACCCTGAGTTAGTGAATGCCGAGTCCGATAAAGAGCGCTTGCTGGATTGGTTTAAGCGGATGGAATTCAAAAGCTGGGTTGCTGAGTTGCTCAGCGACGAGAGCGGCCCCGAGCCAGAGATGGCGGCATTGGAAACCGTTACGATTCTCGATAAAAACACCTTTGTCGAGTGGTTGCAGCGTTTGCAAAGCGCGGCCCTGTTTGCCTTTGATACTGAAACCACCAGCCTCAACTATATGCAGGCGCGCATCGTTGGGGTTTCCTTTGCAGTGCAGGCTGGCGAGGCCGCCTATGTGCCGCTTGCCCACGACTATACAGGAGCCCCCGAACAATTGGACCGGGAGTGGGCGCTGGCGCAACTCAAGCCGATTCTGGAAGACCCGGAGCAGCATAAAGTTGGGCAAAACCTGAAATACGATGCCAGCGTTTTGGCTAACCACGACATTACTTTGCGCGGCATTTGTTACGACACGATGCTTGAGTCTTACGTCGCTGACTCAACGGCCACTCGCCACGATATGGACAGCCTGGCCCTGAAATATTTGGGTCGCAATACGATTCATTTTGAAGATGTTGCAGGCAGGGGCGCAAAACAGCTCACCTTCAATCAAGTCAAAGTGGAAGATGCGGCAGCCTATGCCGCCGAAGATGCGGAAATTACCCTGTGCCTGCATCAAAACCTGTGGCCCCGCCTACAGGAAGCGGAAAGTCTGCGACGGGTTTTTACCGACATTGAAGTTCCACTGGTGCCGGTTTTATCGCGTGTTGAGCGCAATGGCGCACTGATAAGCCGCGAGCTGCTCAATCGGCAAAGCGCTGAGCTGGGTGCGCGTATTGGTGAGCTTGAGCAAGAGGTCTATCAGCTCGCCGACGGTGAATTTAACCTGGGCTCTCCCCGGCAATTAGGCGCAGTACTGTTTGAAAAAATGCAGTTGCCAGTCATCAAAAAAACTCCGAAAGGCGCACCGTCTACCGCTGAAGAAGTGCTACAGGAGTTGGCGCTGGACTACCCGTTACCCAGGTTGATTTTGGAGTATCGCAGCCTCAGTAAACTGAAGTCGACCTACACCGATAAGCTACCGGAAATGATCGACCCGGATACCGGACGGGTTCACACCTCCTATCACCAGGCAGTTGCGGCCACCGGCCGCTTATCTTCAACCGACCCCAATTTGCAGAATATCCCTGTTCGCACGGCTGAGGGGCGTCGTATTCGTCAGGCTTTTATCGCCCCCAGGGGCTACAAGATTGTCGCGGCAGATTACTCACAGATTGAGCTGCGTATCATGGCGCACCTGTCGGCCGATAAGGGCTTGCTCGGTGCTTTCCGCGAGGGCCTGGATGTGCACAGGGCCACTGCGGCAGAAGTGTTTGGCGCAGGCCTTGACCAGGTGTCCGCCGAGCAGCGCCGCAAAGCAAAGGCGATTAATTTTGGTTTGATCTATGGCATGTCCGCCTTCGGCCTGGCCAGGCAGTTACAACTGGGTCGTCACCAGGCGCAGGAATATATCGACCGGTACTTTGAGCGATATCCGGGGGTGCAGGCCTACATGGAAGATACCCGTGAGCTGGCGCGAAAACAGGGCTATGTGGAAACCCTGTTTGGCCGGCGTTTATACCTGCCAGAAATCAACGCGACCAACAAAATGCGCGCGCAAGCCGCAGAGCGCACCGCGATTAATGCGCCCATGCAAGGTAGCGCCGCCGACATAATAAAACGTGCGATGCTGGCAGTTGATGCCTGGTTAGCTGCCGGGTTAGTCGATGCGCGCATGATTATGCAGGTTCACGATGAATTGGTATTGGAAGTTGCTGAAAATGCGGTAGCAACGGTTTCGGAGCAGTTGTGCAGCCGAATGTCTGCGGCGGCTGATTTGGCGGTGCCTTTATTAGTTGAGGCAGGAGCGGGTGATAATTGGGACGAAGCACACTAGACAGCCAGTTGGAAAACGCTTTTCAACAGCCTGTCTGGTCCCCCGTCGCCATCACGCGCTCATCGGTTAGCCAGAGATTAAGCACCTTCTTCAGTTCAGACAGGCCGGTGCCCTTGAGTGCAGAAAACAGTTGCACGCTGATTAGACCGGCATTGTGTTGTGTGTCGGCCCGGGTTTTGAGGAGGGCGTTGTTGGCCGGGCCCTTTTTTAGCTTGTCGGCTTTGGTCAGCAAGATATGCACGGGCATTTCCGCAGCGATTGCCCAGTTCAGCATGTGTTGATCAAACGCCTGGAGTGGGCGCCGACAATCCATTAGCAAGATTATCCCGCGCAGCGACTGGCGCTGTTCCAAATAGGCCTCTAGTTGCAGAGCCCACTCGCGCTTGACCGCCTCGGGCACTTTGGCAAAGCCGTAACCTGGCAAATCCACCAACCGCTGACTCTCACTGAGAGAAAAAAAGTTGAGTAACCGGGTGCGGCCTGGAGTCTTCGAGGTACGGGCTAACTTGCGATTACCTGTAAGCGTGTTTATCGCACTGGATTTGCCTGCATTGGAGCGGCCCGCAAAAGCAACCTCCCAGCCTTTATCGTCTGGGCATTGCTGTAGTTTCCCGGCGCTGGTTAGAAACTCGGCGTGGCGGTAATTCAGGCGCTCCAGGGCGGGCTTTATCATGTTGCTACTCGGCTGATGTCGTGCTTGGTGTTGTGCTTAGTTTACTAATAAACGCGCTCTGGTATAGTAGCGCGCCTCTTCAAATGTCGGTGTGTAGCGCAGCCTGGTAGCGCACTTCCTTCGGGAGGAAGGGGTCGGAGGTTCAAATCCTCTCACACCGACCAATATTCACAGTGTTCCTACCGGTCACATAGGTAACAGTTTATTCCGAGGACATAGGTAACAGTTTTGGAGCGAACGGCTTGTCGCCCACTGGCTCCACCTTGTTCAAGTCCTGATCGAAAAAGCCTGGATCATAATCCATGAAGCCGACAAGCCAGACTTCATCAGCGATCTCTGATGCCTACAGAAAGGCTGATAGAAAATGTCGACGGGATGCCGATCATTGCTATACTGGCAAACGACAAGACCCATCCAGCGCGCAGGTATAAACACAACCACAACCATGAGCACAGCCACAACCATGAGTACAACCACAACCATTCATAAACTCATCAAAACCCGCGGCGCACCAATAACATCCCCTGCCTCCCCTACCTTCCCTCCCCCGGGCTTTCAGGCCGCAGGATCGAAATGGAGGAGAGGCGCCAGGCGCTGGTTCACCTCCGCAGCGGTTCTGCTCGCCCTTATGCTCTCGGCAACCGGGGCCAGTGCGCAGAATAACCCAGCCACCGGAGTACCGACCATTAACGGCGACCCAATCAGGGGCGCGCTCCTGGCATCGAACATCACTGCCCTCGAAGCTGCCGATCTCGCTTTTACCCCGTTTTACACCTATCAATGGAACAGGCACTCCGGGGGCGTGGACACGGCGATCAGCGGCGCGACCTTTCCAACCTACATCCTGACCCAGGACGATGTCGGTCAGAGGATCACCGTAACGGTCAGCTTCACTAATCACTCATTAGAACCTGATAGCCGGACCAGCGTACCCACGGCGACGATTACGGCGGAGCCGCCCGACACCCCGCCCACCGCCAATGCCGGTGCTGACCAGACCGTTGCCGAGGGCGCCAGCGTCACCCTGAACGGCAGTGGCAACGACCCGGATGGCGATAACAGCGCCTTGACCTACGCCTGGACTCAGACCGATGGGCAGCGAGTGACCCTGACCGGCGACACCACCGCCACACCGACCTTCACCGCGCCTGCGAACCTCTCGGCTAATGCGGTGCTGGTGTTCTCGCTGGTCGTGAACGATGGGACGAACGACTCGGCTGCCGCTACCGTCACCATCACCGTCACCAATGACGCGCCCACCGGCGCGATAACCATTAACGGCACCCCAGTCAGGGGCGAGCTCCTGGCAGCGAACATCACTGCCCTCGAAGCTGCCGGGCTCGCTGTTGCCCCGTTTTACACCTATCAATGGAACAGGCACTCCGGGGGCGTGGACACGGCGATCAACGACGCGACCGGTCAAACCTACACCCCGACCCAGGACGATGTCGGTCAGAGGATCACCGTGACGGTCAGCTTCACTAATCACTCATTAGAATCTGAGAGCCTGACCAGCGTACCCACGGCGCCGGTGGCCGATATCAACACCCCGCCCACCGGAGTACCGACCATTAGCGGCACTCTGATCGAAGGCAGGGAACTGACGGTGGATGCCTCGGGCATCAGCGATGCCAATGGCCCTGAGACCCTGTCATTCACCTATCAATGGAACAGGCGGTCCGGGAGAACGGACAGGGCGATCGGCGGCGCAACCAACCGCACCTACACCCTGACCCAGGGTGATGTCGGCGAGATGATCACCGTGACCGTCCGCTATACCGATGCCAATAACACCAACGAAAGCCTGACCAGCACGCCCACATCGGCGATTACGGCGAATATGCCGCCCACCGCCAATGCCGGTTCAAATCAGCGGGCGAGCAAGGGCACAGAAGTCACGCTGGATGGCAGGGGCAGTGACGACCCCGACGGCAATAATTCAGACCTGACCTATCTCTGGTCCCAGGATGCTGGCGCCACGGTGACTTTAAGCGATACGACAGCCCCACAACCAAGGTTCACCATTCCAACCGTGATACCGTCATCCGTCCCGGCCTCGTACACTTTCAGCCTGGTCGTCTCTGACGGGCAGGCATCGTCCACCAACGAGGCAACCGTCAGAATCTTTATCAGGCCGCTGTTTCGGGCAAGCATTGCTAATCAGACCTACACCGCGGGCAATGCAATTACTGCTCTGACTTTGCCCACGGCGCTGTCGGGGCCTAGGTCAGTGCCGAGTACCAATACCTATACGCTGGCTCCTCTGCCGGCTGGACTGGCCTTTGATTCTGCCAGCCGCATACTGTCTGGTACGCCGACCAGCGCCGGAACCTTTAACCTGACCTACACCGCGACAAATGAGGACGGAGACACGGATTCACTGGCGTTCACCATCACCGCCGCAGCCAATAACGCCCCCACCAGCAGCGGGCTGGCGGTCTCGATAGAAGAGGATACCGCCCACAGCTTTGGGTTGGGCGAGTTCAACTTTGCCGATGCCGACGGCGATGACCTGCACAGCCTGCGCATCGACACGCTGCCCGCAACCGGCAGCCTGACCCTCGACGGCGCTGCGGTGACCGCCGGGCAGGTGATTGGGGTTGGGGATATTGGGACGCTGGTGTTCACGCCGGTGGCAGATGCCAACGGCGATGTGACCTTCACCTACAGCGTCTCCGACGGCATTGACTTCAGTGCCACGGCCACGGCAACCGTGACCGTGACCCCGGTTAATGACCCGCCCACCGCCAATGCCGGTTTAAATCAGAGGTGGGACAAGGGCACAGAAGTCACGCTGGATGGCAGGGGCAGTTCCGACCCCGATGGCAATAATTCAGACCTGACCTATCTCTGGTCCCAGGATGCTGGCGCCACCACGGTGACTTTAAGCGATGCGACAGCCCCACAACCAAGGTTCACCATTCCAACCGTGATACCGACAACTGCCCCGGCCTCGTACACTTTCAGCCTGGTCGTCTCTGACGGGCAGGCATCGTCCACCAACGAGACAACCGTCAGAATCTTTATCAGGCCGCTGTTTCGGACAAGCATTGCTAATCAGACCTACAGCGAGGGCAATGCAATTACTGCTCTGACTTTGCCCACGGCGCTGTCGGGGCCCGGGTCAGTGCCGAGTACCAATACCTATACGCTAACTTCTCTGCCGGCTGGACTGGCCTTTGATTCTGCCAGCCGCATACTGTCTGGTACGCCGACCAGCGCCGGAACCTTTAACTTGACCTACACCGCGACAAATGAGGACGGAGACACGGATTCACTGAGCTTTAGCATTGAAGTGATAACCCCCAATGTCCCGCCCACCGCCGATGCCGGTGCTGACCAGACCGTCGCCGAGGGCGCCAGCGTCACCCTGAACGGCAGTGGCGACGACCCAGATGGCGATAACGACGCCTTGACCTACGCCTGGACTCAAGTCGGCACCGCAACGGTAACCCTGAGCGGCGAGGACACCGCCGCACCGACCTTCACCGCACCTGCCGACCTGCTGACCACTACCTCGCTGGAGTTCTCGCTAACCGTGAACGATGGCGAAGACGACTCTCAAGGGAATACCGTCACCATCACCATCACCGGCGTCAATGACCCGCCCATCGCCAATGCCGGTGCTGACCAAACCGTCGCCGAAGGCGCGACCGTCACTCTGGACGGCAGTGGCAGTTCCGATTCGGAGGGCGAGAACTTGACCTACGCCTGGACTCAAGTCGGCACCCCAATGGTGTCCCTGAGCGGTGAGAACACCGCCGCACCGACCTTCACCGCACCTGCCGACCTGCTGAACGATGCAACCCTGGAGTTCTCCCTGGTCGTGAACGATGGCGAGAGTGACTCGGCTGCCGCTACCGTCACCATCACCATCACCGGCGTCAATGACCCGCCCATCGCCAATGCCGGGCCGGATCAAAACAACATCGCCGAGGGCGCCAGCGTCACCCTGAACGGCAGTGGCAGTTCCGATTCGGATAGCGATAACAGCGCCTTGATCTACGCCTGGACTCAAGTCGGTACCGCAACAGTGACCCTGAACGGCGCGGACACCGCCACACCGACCTTCACCGCACCTGCCGACCTGCTGACCGATGCAACCCTGGAGTTCTCGCTGGTCGTGAACGATGGGACGAATGACTCGGCTGCCGATAGCGTCATCATCGCCATCACTGGCGAAAATGTCGCGCCCACCGCCAATGCCGGTTCAGATCAGAGGTGGGGCAAGGGCACAGAAGTCACGCTGGATGGTACGGGCAGTTCCGATCCCGATGGCGACAACCTGAGCTATCTCTGGTCCCAGGGTACCAGCGCCACCACGGTGACTTTAAGCAGTACGACAGCCGCACAGCCAACATTCACCATTCCAAACGTGATACCAGAAGGGCCGGCCTTGTACACTTTCATCTTGGTGGTTAATGACGGAGCGCTCTCGTCCACCAACCACGGAGGGTCCTCGTCCACCAACGAGGCAACCGTCCGCATCTTTGTCAGACCGCTGTTTCGGGATACCATTGATACTCAGACCTACAGCCTGGGCAGCGCAATTACTGATCTGATTTTGCCCACGGCACAGTCGGGGCCATCGTCATTGCCAAGTACCAATACCTATACGCTGGCTCCTCTGCCCCCTGGGCTGACCTTTGATGCTGCCAGCCGCATACTGTCTGGTACGCCGACCAGCGCCGGGACGTCCAACCTGACCTACACCGCGACAAATGGGGACGGACACACGGATTCACTGGCATTCTCCATCACCATCAACGCGCCCACCAACACCCCGCCGACCGGATTACCGGCCATTAGCGGCACGACCACCCAGGGTGAGACCCTGACGGTGGATACCTCGGGCATTAGCGATGCCGATGGCCCTGCTAGCCTGCCGTTCACCTATCAATGGAACAGGCGATCCGGGAGCACGGACACGGCGATCGGCGGCGCGACCAACAGCACCTACATCCTGACCCAGGACGATGTGGGTCAGATGATCACTGTGTCCGTCCGCTATACCGATGCCGGGAACACCAGCGAGGGGCCGCTTACCAGCGTGCCCACGGCGGCGGTGGCCAATACCAATGACGCGCCGACCGGCGTACCGACCATTAGCGGCACGACCACCCAGGGTGAGACCCTGACGGCGGACACCTCGGGCATTACCGATGTCGATGGCCCTGCTAGCCTGCCGTTCACCTATCAATGGAACAGGCGATCCGGGAGCACGGACACGGCGATCAGCGGCGCGACCAACAGTACCTATATCCTGACCCAGGACGATGTGGGCGAGACGATCACCGTGACCGTCCGCTATACCGATGCCGGGAACACGCAGGAAAGCCTGACCAGCCAAGCGGTCAGCATTGAAGCGGCGGCGAACACCCCGCCCACCACAACCGGGCTGGCGGTCAGCACAAACGAGGATACCCCCTATACCTTTGCGGCGGGTGATTTCAACTTTAACGATACCGACTCCGGCGATAACCTGGTAGAGGTGCGCATCGATAGCCTGCCCGCCAGCGCCAACGGCAGCCTGGCGCTGAGCAGCACAGCGGTGACCGCCGGGGACATGATTGCCGCTGCCGCTATCCCGAATCTGGTCTATACCCCTGTGACCAATGTCAACGGCGATGCGACCTTCACCTTCAGCGTCTCCGACGGTACTGCCTTTAGTGCCACGGCCACGGCAACCGTGACCGTGACCCCGGTCAATGACGCGCCCACCCTCAGCGGCACGCCCGCCACCACTGTGGCGCAAGGGGATGCCTATAGCTTCACGCCGGGCGGCGGTGATGTGGATGTTGGCGATACGCTGGTCTATGCCATCACAAACATGCCGCCCTGGGCCGAGTTCGACACTGCAACCGGGGCCTTGACCGGCACCCCCGCCAACGAGCATGTCGGCGACTACGCGGACATCGTGATCAGCGTCAGGGACAGAGACACCGGCGGTCTGAGCGCCTCGCTACCCGCCTTTAGTATCGAAGTCACCAACACCAATGACGCCCCCACCCTCAGCGGTACGCCCGCCACCAGCGTGGCCGAAGACAGTGCCTATAGTTTCACGCCAAGCGCTGAAGATGCGGATGGCGACACGCTGGAATATGCGATCACAAACATGCCGTCATGGGCCAGCTTCAGCACCACAACCGGGGCCTTGACCGGCACCCCCGCCAACGAGCATGTCGGCACCACCACGGACATCGTGATCAGCGTCACCGATGGCATCATTGCCACGCCAGTAGCGCTGCCTGCCTTTGCTATCACCGTCACCAACACCAATGACGCCCCCACCATCAGCGGTACGCCCGCCACAACCGTGGCCGAAGACAGCGCCTATAGCTTCACGCCAACCGGCGCCGACGATGATGGCGACACGCTGACCTATGCGATCACAAACATGCCGTCCTGGGCCAGCTTCGACACCGCGACCGGGGCCTTGACCGGCACGCCCGCCAACGAGCATGTCGGCGACTACGCGGACATCGTGATCAGCGTCACCGATGGCATCATCACCACGCCAGTGGCTCTCGCCGCCTTTGATCTCACCGTCACCAACACCAATGACGCACCCACCATCACCGGCACGCCCGCCACCAGCGTGGCCGAAGACAGTGCCTATAGTTTCACGCCAAGCGGCGAAGACGATGATGGCGACACGCTGACCTTTGCCATCACAAACATGCCTTCATGGGCCACTTTCGACGAAACCAGCGGGGCCTTGACCGGCACGCCCGTCAACGCCGATGTCGGCAACCACGCGGACATCGTGATCAGCGTCACCGATGGCATCATCGCCACACCGGTCGCGCTGCCCGCCTTCGATATCGCCGTCACCAACACCAATGACCCGCCCACCCTCAGCGGCACGCCCGCCACCAGCGTGGCCGAAGACAGCGCCTATAGTTTCACGCCAACCGGCGAAGACGCAGATGGCGACACGCTGGTATATGCGATCAGCAACATACCGTCATGGGCCAGTTTCAGCACCGCAACCGGAGCCCTGACCGGCACCCCCGCCAACGAGCATGTCGGCACCACCACGGGCATTATCATCAGCGTCACCGACAATAACATCGCCACGCCAGTGGCCCTCGCCGCCTTTGATCTCACCGTCACCAACACCAATGACGCCCCCACCATCAGCGGCACGCCCGACACCAGCGTGACCCAGGGGGCGGCCTATAGCTTCACGCCGGGCGGCGGCGATGTGGATGTTGGCGATACGCTGGTCTATGCGATCAGCAACCCGCCGCCCTGGGCCGAGTTCGACACCGCAACCGGAGCCTTGACCGGCACGCCAGACAACGACGATGTCGGCACCACCACGGGCATTATCATCACCGTCACCGACAATAACATCGCCACGCCAGTGGCCCTCGCCGCCTTTGATCTCACCGTCACCAACACCAATGACGCCCCCACCCTCAGCGGCACGCCCGCCACCAGCGTGGCCGAAGACAGCCTCTATACCTTCACGCCACTCGGCGCGGATGTGGATACTGCCGATATGCTGAGATATGCGATCACCAACCCGCCCGACTGGGCCACTTTCGACGAAACCAGCGGAGTCTTGACCGGCACGCCAGACAACGACGATGTCGGCACCACCACGGACATTGTGATCACCGTCAGGGACAGAGACACCGGCGGCCTGAGCGCCTCGCTACCCGCCTTTAGTATCGAAGTCACCAACGTCAATGACGCCCCCACCATCAGCGGTACGCCCGACCCCAGCGTGACCCAGGGGGCGGCCTATAGCTTCACGCCAACCGGCGCGGATGTGGATGTTGGCGATACGCTGGTCTATGCGATCAGCAACCCGCCGCCCTGGGCCGAGTTCGACACTGCAACCGGAGCCCTGACCGGCACCCCCGCCAACGAGCATGTCGGCACCACCACGGGCATTATCATCAGCGTTACCGACAACAACATCGCCACGCCAGTGGCCCTCGACGCCTTTGACATAGAAGTCACCGCTGCGCCTGTTCCTCCTCCTGGCCCTGGCCCCGCTCCTGGCCCGAGCGCCCCGCCACCCGGAGTGCCCGATGCGGATGAGGCGGAGGCCCAAGGCCTGGAGCCAGCGAGCACGAATCCCGCAGGCACAGCCATCACCCTGCCAGCCAGCGAGGAAGTGGATGTGAGCAATGCAAGCCCTGCGGACTTCACGGTCACCTCCACCCTGAATGGCGTTACAACAGATCACGGTGTGACCGCTATCAGGGCGGGCAGTATCATCCTGGAGGTGACCCCCCCTATCCCGGCAGGAGCGGACATCGAAGTCTCCTATAGGCCAGCCCTCGGTTCTATTACCAGCACTGCTACGGGCGAGGAGCTGGCTTCGTTCATGTCATTAAGCGTCGCCAACACCGTGCCTGCCCAGGTCGCCCCGGTTGCTAATGCCGGAGAGCCGCAGACCGTCACCGAGGGTGCAACCGTCACTTTGAATGGCAGCGCGACTGACCCGGACAGCGACGCGGCTGATCTCAGCTACGCCTGGACGCAAACCAGCGGCCCAGCGGTCACCTTGAGCGGAGCCGACAGCCCCAGCCCCAGCTTTACCGCGCCAACGGGCCTGAGTGCCGATGCAGTGCTGGTCTTTAGCCTGACCGTGAGTGATGGCAGCCTCTCGGCCAGCGATAGCGTGAATGTCACCGTCACCAACGTCAATGATGCCCCCAGCGCCAACGCCGGGGAAAACCAGAGCGTCGATGAGGGCGCAACCGTCACCCTGAGTGGCAGCGGCACGGACCCCGACACAGGCGATAGCCTCAGCTATGCCTGGAGCCAAACCAGCGGCCAGGACGTCACCTTGAGCGGAGCCGACAGCCCCAGCGCCAGCTTTACCGCGCCGACGGAGCTGGGCGTTGATGCGGTGCTGGGCTTTAGCCTGACCGTGAGTGATGGCCGCCTCTCGGCCAGCGCCAGCGTGAATGTTACCGTCACTGCGGCCAACGATGCCCCCAGTGCCGATGCCGGCACAGACCAGAGCGTCGATGAAGGCGCAACCGTCACGCTGAGTGGCAGCGGCACGGACCCCGACCCAGGCGATACCGAGTCTCTCAGCTACGCCTGGACCCAGACCGGCGGCCCAACGGTTAGCTTGAGCAGAGCCAACAGCGCCAGCCCCAGCTTTACCGCGCCGAACGCCCTGGATACCGATACGGTGTTGACGTTTAGGTTAACGGTCACCGACCCACGCGGCGCCAGCGGCAGCGACAGCGTGCAAGTCACCGTCGAGACCAATGTGGCCGCGCGCCAGCAAGCCCTGGAGCTTAATCTGGCGGCCTTTGGTCGCAGCGTGGCTGCCAGTGCCGTAGATGCGATTGGCGAGCGCCTCAAACCAGCCTCAGCCGGGCCGCAGACAAGCACCGTCAGCGGCTTGTCACTGGCCGCCTGTCTGTCCAGCATCACCAACCTGATCTCGGCTGATACCGTCACTGCCAACTCCGACAGCACAGCCGACAACACAGTTAGTACCAGCACAGCCAGTGCCCATACAGCCAGTGCCAATACCGTTAGTGCCAGCACCGCCGGGCTGGGTGATTTAGGCAGCACGGGCAACTTGGGCAACCCAGGCGACAGAATGGGCGGAATGGGCGGACTGAACCGCACCAGCGCTGACCGCCAGAGCGATAACCCGGTCGGCAGTGCCTGCCAACTGCCGGACCGCGAGCAGTTGGCTCGCAGCGCCTTTGTGATCCCTCTCGGTTTGAACCAGAACTTGAACCAGAACTTGAACGAAAGCGAAAACCACTCAACGGCTGAGCCGTCCGCCCAGTGGAGCCTGTGGGGACGGGGTGACTTCAGCCACTTTGAGGGCAGCCCCCAGTCTGAGTTTGACCTGGATGGCGAGGTAGTCTCAGGGTATCTGGGCCTCGACTACCGGCTTGAGACAGGCGCCCTGGTGGGCGTGGCACTGAGCCACAGCAGCGGCGAGACCGACTACCGCAGCGGCGAGACCGACGGCGAGCTTGAAACCGACCTGAGCAGCGTGTATCCCTATGGCTACTGGTCGCCCAGGGACGGGCTGGGCCTGTGGGGACTCCTCGGTATTGGCCAGGGGGATGCCACCCTGAGCCACGGCGCCACCACCTTTGAGACCGACCTGGATATGCGCCTGGGGGCCCTGGGCCTGCGCCAGGCCCTGCACTCAACCGGCGAGTTTGAGCTGGCCCTCAAGGCCGACGCCTTTATTGTCGAGCTGGAATCAGAAGACGTACCCGGACTGCCCGAGGTGACCGCGCAGGCGCGGCGGGCGCGGTTGCTGCTGGAGGCCAGCCGCCACTGGCAGGTACAGCCAGAGGCCAGTTTAAGCACCCGCCTGGAGTTAGGCGTGCGGGTCGACGGGGGTGATGCCGAAGAAGGCGAAGGCGCCGAAGTGGGTGTCGGGCTGGAGTATGCCAATGGCCGCGGCCTGAGCACCGCGCTGCGCGCCCACGGACTGCTGGCCCACAAAGAGAGTGATTTTGAAGCCTGGGGAGCGAGCCTGACCGTGCAGTTAGACCCAGGGGTATCCGGTCAAGGTCTGGCGCTGACCCTGACCCCCGTGTGGGGACAGGACTCAGGCGGCGGAGCACAAGCCCTGTGGGAGAGCGAGCGGGCCCTGCAAGACAGCGGGCTGGCGCAGCGACCCACCGCGCGGCTGGAGCTGAACCTGAGCTACGGACTGGTTCAGTCAGACCGACTCACCCGGCTGCGACCCTTTGCCCAGTTGGAGATGGCCGGTGGGATAGCGCGACGGCTGCGGCTGGGAATGCAGTTAGAGCGCCCCGACGGGCTGGAGCTGGAAGTCTTCGCCGGCCGCAACGCCAGTGAACAGCGCGCCCCGGAACACCTGCTGGGCCTGAGCGGGCGGCTGCATTTTTAGGCTCAGGCTGTTCGGTTAGGGCCAGGGCAGGTGGGTCAATCTTGAGGTTTAATCAGGGCACGGTTGCGCAAGCGGGTGTTTTTGAGGCGCATCAAGCGAGGACTGTTTGAATCCGAATTTTTCCTTTGGGAAAAATCGTTGAGTTCCGCAGCGGTCAACAACACACGCTGAAGCGTGCCCAAACCGCGAGGTTTAACCAGCCAACCCCACCTGCGGCTCAAACCCGCAAGCCCTGAGTTTATGGTTACGGGACTTGCGGGCTGCTTTTCGCGCTGAGTGCTGTCGTTGTTGTCTGCATTTGATCGGCTCGCAAACTCGCCTGCGGCTCAGACATGCTCACCGAAACATCAAATGCGCCAACACCGCCACAGCGCACTCTTTATGCGCTTCAATGCACCCCGGAAGTCCTCTACCAAGCATCCCGCAAGTCCTCTGCTCCATAAGTGTCGCCGCAGCAAAACGGTGGGCGGGTGGGTAAGGTTTAATCAGGCGAAGCCATAGACGAGCGCAGATTCAGCCTGTGGGCGGGTGGGTCAATCTTGAAGGTTTAATCAGGGCACGGTTGCGCAAGCGGGTGTTTTTGAGGCTTTCCGCGAGGACTGTTTGAATCCGAATTTTTCCTTTGGGAAAAATCGTTGAGTTCCGCAGCGGTCAACAACACACGCTGAAGCGTGCCCAAGCCACAAGGTTTACCCACTGCGGATGCTCAAAGACTGTGCATAGGACGTGCTGAAGCGTGCCCAAACCGCAAGGTTTACCGACTTGCCACAGCCGACCACGCCCAACCCAGCCGGACTCTTGATGCGGCTCAGATCAGCCGTCTGCGTGGCCACGCAGTTATCAGGTATCGCGTATGACTTTCGCTATAACAACATCGACTGGTCGATTGGGATAAACTCACTGGCCTCTTTAATCAGTAAATCCGAAGTCAGTGCGGGTACGCCGTACACAGTGCTGGCCGTAGCGAAGCGCTGACGAATGCGTTGCAATAACATGCCGAAATCACCATCGCCAGTCAGGAGTACTATTCGGTCGCAGTTGCTCGCGGTTTCGTAAGCATCCAGGGTAATGCCAATATCCCAGTCCGCTTTGGCACTGCCGTCTCTTCGTTTGAGTACTGGTTTGAGCTTCACTGTAAAGCCAATTGCGTGCAGGATCGTTTGAAACTGCATTTGCCTGGCATCGCCGCGGTCTGTTGCGTAGGCATTTGCCAGCAGCAACTCGGAGCCTTGGGTGGCAGTGGCCCAGAACTTGTTGTAGTCGAAATTGCGCTGGTAGCTGTGGCGGCAGGTGTAGTAGATATTTTGCACGTCGACAAAAATGGCTATTTTTTCCAAGGTAACTGCCGCCGCCGCACCAGATAAAGCGTTTGCAGTTCGCTTTTCTCCATGGCGCTCAACACGTGTCTGTTGCGCCCAACAGGGTTAAATTCACTTACAGCTCGCGGCAGAAAACGCCGGTTTCGCGCTGGACGTTCTCCGTGTAATCGCGCAGAGGTTGGTACCGATTGGCGAGTGTTGAAACCCAGGTGTCCGGTTTGTTGTCCAGCATGGCAGCTAACAAACTTGCCACTGCGAAGTCGTAAACAGTTAGTCGATTTCCAGCAATGTATTTGTTGCTGCTAACTTGTCCGGCAACCGCTTGCAGGTCTCGGTGTAGCAAACCTGCCTGCTCCTCATGGGTATGCCGGCCTAAACCATGCAGGCGATAGGCTTGGCGGACCTGGCGCCTGGCTACTCTCGGTATGATCCAGCGCAGTGGAATCGGCAAAGTGCTGAAGAACCCCCGCTTAACATTGGGGAACCAATTGTCATCAAGCCAGCGAGAAGCCATGACCACCCAGTATAGATGGTCTTCGGCAAGGCGGGTGAAGGCTGTGCCAATAGCTTTCTCCTGCTCGGTTAAATGTCGGTAAAGTCCGCCGTTTGTCTTTTTGTCCAGATGTTCGAGAATGAGTTCTGAGTCAGCGGTGATGCCGCCGTCGACCAGCCAGGGCACTTTTCCCTTGGGCGCCTTGTTCAGATCAAGTCCGGCAAGGATTTCGAAATCAAGATTCAGGTGGGTTAGCGCCATTTCAATTTTGAGACAAAAGGGGCTTGGGTTGCGCTGTCCAAAAGCCGGCGGCAGTGTGTGCAGCTCAATCATGCTTGTCTCCGTGGGGTCGCAGATAGACTATAGTCGAATTTATACAGTCGTGTCTGATGATATGCTTGGCTTATTGTGGAGGATAATTGGTATGAAGAAAATAGCGAACGAGGCGGAGCTGGTTCGTGAAGCGATTCGGGTGGGTGAAATCTATGCGAAGAAACGCAAGGCAGGCAAGTTCGAGGCCACTGACTCTGCCAAGAACAAGATTACCTTTATTTATAGATTGTTGGTGCACGACAAATTAGTGCAGCCGCTGGCCAAAGATCAGGAAAATGAACCGAATATGAGGCATAAGCTGGCGCTGTGGATTTCACGCCAGTTGCCAGACGACCACCCTTTATTACAGAAGTGAAACAAAATACACGCAGCCCCAAATATTGGTCAGAGCCTGTACAGACTTATGAGCGCCATCACGGCCATGATCTTTCCCGCGATCATTGAGCCGACTCTGGTCTCAAGACACTTTATAGGGAAGAGGGCCTGTGCAATTGTAGTAAAATCACGCAACCCGATAACCATTGACGACGACCAGGCGGCCAGTTGGGAGGAGTTTCAGAGAAGGCAGGAGTATTTTCCAATCCATAAATGAGTCTAAAGAGCAGGCAAGAGAGCGTTTTGCCAACCTGCTCCAAGCTCATTTTATATTGGAAAAGACTTAGATAGTGTCGTCACAGGTGCCGAACCCGAACAGTCGCTTGATATCTATACCAATATCTTCAATACTATCCAAATGCAGCCAGTAAGCAGGGCAATAAGCCAGCCACACCAGCGATGCCCGCTGCATTGAGGAGAATGACAATGACCCCTGAAATGTTAACCATGCTCGGCATGACCGCTGCGATTCTTTTTACCCTTTGGCAGATGAACAACAGCCTGCGCCTGGAAATACGAGACGAATTCAAATCCGTGCGCGGAGAAATTGCCGGTCTGCGCACAGAAATGCAGGACGAATTTATCAGCGTTCGCAGCGACATAGGCAAATTATCTGAGCGCATGGCCCGCGTTGAAGGCATGATAGATGGCTTACGCGAAGCCATTGCCGCCCGCGCTGCCGCCTGAGCATTATTCACCTGACTGAGTCCAGTAAACACAGCAACTAACAGGTATTCAGGCCTCTTGTTTGTATCTCTTCCAATACTGACTCATACCACTCACTAGATTCGGAAGGTGCCTCGGGGTTATGATAAAGAACTGTACCGGCTCAGGCATCTGGTTGAGAATGCCTTCTTGGTGTTAAAGCGTTGGCGGGGAATTGCCACGCGCTATGCAAAAAACACGGCTTCATTTCTGGCGGCGGTACACATTCGCTGCCTGGCTATATGGGCTCAAATTTCGTGACGACACTATCTAATATGTCATGGTTCAGATACCTATGAGACTTTTGGACGATTGTTATTGCGCCGGTGGAGTGGTGGGTAAGTCGTAGACTTATCCACCCAATCCACAGGTCGTGATCCCCGGATTTCTAAGAACCTGGTCGCTTGTGAGTTATTAAATCCACACGGGAGACGACCCGATGCAGAGCAAAAGCCTGCGCATCAAACCATACCGAAGCTGGCCTGATTTGTCTCACAGGTACTGAACCCGCACTTAATACTGCAATCACTATAAAATTAGTATAAACTCCCGACCCCATTACCAAACTATATGAGTGTTATGTCTTCTTCAAAACGTCGCAGAGCAGCGACCCCCGCAGAAACCAGCGAAACAATTTCGAATCAAGTTGCAGAATTTTTGAAGTCAGGCGGTAAAGTTCAGGAAATTCCGCGCGGCGTGAGCGGCCAGCCCAGTTCCGCAGCTCGTAAGCACATCACCATTAGCAATAAACAGTAACGCGAATCTATGCCCGATCAGGCATAGACAATGCCTGCTATCGGGCTTTCATCCACTGGGCGACCTATCGATCACCCCCTGATCTCCCTGTTCTGATTTTCTTCAATTCAAGCTGATGGCAGAGCTTGTATTTGGCGGGTTTCCCTGTGGCTGTGACAATTAGAAGGCTAACGACCACTTATTGCAGTCGCCATGAACCAGGCGATTGAGTAAATCGGGACACGCTAGTTTTCCGCGGGTCTCCAGCCACCGTGAAAGCCAACGGGAATCCGGTGTCCCAGTTGCGCCATCGCCAATGGGCCCGCCGCTAGATTTTCGGCATCCATAATGGCCAGCGCGCTGGTGTCGCCAGGCAGGTCGGTGACCACAGAGACCAGGTATCCCTCGCCTTCTGCCGCGGCATCGTTCCTGGGAACAAAAAGTGCTTCCGAGGTGAAGGTTGTCTGCCCTGGTCCAAAGGCATAACGCTCGGCTGAGCGACTGCCTGGATAAAAGCGACTGACGCAGTTATACATGTCTCCCGCTTCGGGACTCGGGCTGGTGTAGAAGCCCAGGTTGTACTCCCGCATCGCATAGCGCGGATCCACTTGTGGAAATTCTGAGGGTACCTCGTCAATGCGATCACTTTTCACTCGCGCGCTGGCGTTATTTAAATCAATGTTCCAACGGCTCAGGAAGGGCTCAGGGTCTGGCAGTACTTCTCCAGATGCATCTGGAAATAGTGGCGGATGGCTAAACTGGCAGCCGTCGAGTGTAATCACCCCGGCTTTGTCATAGCCGTTCATATAATGGAAGACAAAGAACGGGTCGCATTCAATCCAGCGCACGTCTGCTGCGGTTCCACCGTGGCGCGGCATAACACCGACTTTTGCGCCTCTTTCTGGTTCCCACATAAACGGTGCTTGCCCCTGCATGGCACGCTCGAGACTGCCAGTAAGAGGAAAGACAGGGAAGATGACGTAGTTTTCTGTCACTACGAAATCGTGAACCATGGCAGGGTAGTCAGTTGGAATGGCGTGCGACTCAGTGAGCACACCCTCTTTATTCACCTTGTGCAAGGCGATATCGGGCTCAAAAGGGCCAGAAGCCATATAGGCGAAGAAGATCATTTCGCCACTGGCGGGGTCCACCTTTGGGTGCGCGGTCATGGCGGTTGTGAGCTTGTCGTTGTAGCTAAAGCTTCCGATTGACTCCAGGGTGATTGGGTCAACCTCGAAGGGTCGGTGTCCCTCCTCAAGAATCAGCATTTTCCCGCCGTGCCAGACACAGGCTGTATTGGCTAAACCGTCTTTGTCTGTTAACACAAAGTCCATATAGCCTTCTTCGCAATCGAAGGGGTTCATCGGGCTGATGACACCGCGGCCCAATCTGCTCTCCAGCTTGAATTTGGCAGTTTCGATCCAGCGATTGCGATAGCCGACCTTACCGTCTTCAATGTGAAAGACATGGGTCATGCCGTCGCCAGCGAACAGGTGGTAATCGCCTTGCGGTGCAAACTTTACATTGGGCCCGTTACGGTAAAAGCTGCCGTTTAAATCACGGGGCACTTCACCGGTGATTTTGAGTTCAGTATAGGTGTATTCCTGGTCGATAGGGGCGAAGCAGCCCTCTAGAAAACGGTTGTCGGGCAATGCCTGAGTCATAGGGCGTCTCACTCGGTTTTATTGTTTACACTGGCAACATAACAGTCACTTTTTAAGTTTACACCATAAGCGCCGGACTCTATTTGGCGTACACTGAACCGCATAAAGCCAATAGAGGAATCATTGTGATAGCGCTGAAGCAGCAGGCCTACCACCACGGCGATTTGCGCTCCGCGCTGCGGCGCTGACTATCATTGAGGATAGCGGCCCCCAGGGACTGACTATCCGCGAAGTGGCTCGGCGTGCGGGAGTTTCTCATGCCGCGCCCTATCGGCATTGTTTCAACCGTGCATGGTTTCGTCAGTCTGGCCAATGACAATCGCATTAGTAACCTGGTGGAAGGAAACTACAGCATGGATCAACTCAAAGAATATGTCATGGCGACCCTGTTTGCAGGTTTGGGTGTTCACTAAACACCAGAGGTCGCCCTGGCAGACAGGCGGTTCTTCTGGAGTTACCGTTCAATAGCATGGGAACTTTATCCGCCCGAACATACTCCAAACTCAAACCTAGCTCACCGGGACATCGTTGTCACGACCCATGAAAGCCATCGAAATGACAGCACTGCTTTTGTTCAGTCTTCTACTGAGCGGTTGTTTTCAGGTGCAGCTCTACGGCCCGATTGCAGCTAGCCAGGTTTCCGTTACCGCGCTGAATGATGCGGACGAAATTGCCAGCGGTACCACCTGGGATGACAACTTTGTTATTGCTCTGAGAGATCAGGAAAAATGGGATGGTTATGGCCCTGTTGTTCAGTTGTGGTTTCTGGGTGTCTACGCGCCTGATACGTCGGGGTGGGATAGCGATACCTATTACCTGCTAACGGCATCGGGTGGAGAGGACACCGACGTTAACCGCGATCTTGAAAATGACTCGGTTGGGACGGACGTCAGTGGTCATTGGCGGGCAATCATCAGTGGCGCCCACGCGAAAAAACGCGGAGCCAAGGTGTCTGCACTGACGGAGGCGATCTTCCAGTATTTGTCTCCCGATTTGAGCAATATGAGTAACGCTGATCTGGAGAGCCGTCTAAATCTAATTTCACGCCGCCTGGTATCCGACGTGAACGGCGATGACGTGGTCGATTATTTTGATGCCCTGTCCTGGAGCCGCCTATTCGACGGAGAAAAATTACTCGCAGATGTCGGCCTCTTGAACTCCCTGAGCAGTGCCATTCTCGCCGGTGACCAGGAGCTGAGGCCTCTGGCCGAGGCATTTATAGAGAGCGGCGCTGATTATGACGGGGAGTGGGTGTATCGTTTCTCGCCGGTTGGTGGCAACTCCTATACCTGCGCCCATTGTCACGCCATTGTCGAGCCTGCTAAAAATGGTTTTGCCCGACCCGGCCATCCGCTGGGCGATGCGACAGAGCGCAACAGTTATAAAGACGGCCAGTTGAGTTCGCTTCTGGACGCTGCAAACTCCTGTCTGGACGAGTGGATGAACGCGCCGACGTGGTCGAATTCCAGCACCGATTGGCTTGCGCTGGAAAGTTGGTTGAACACCCATAATCCGGGCGTTCAGGCCGAGCCTGTGGATATTCAGATTGTCGCTGTCCCCGCTGAGCTTGGCGGAGGCGATGCCGCTGAGGGGCGCGCAGTGTTTAACGCAAGCTGTGCAATTTGTCATGCCGAGGATGGCGGTGGTAGTCGGCAAGCACCTGCTGTCGCAGGCTTCGGCCTGGATGCGGGGTATGTGGCTAACCGTGTGCGCCTGAGCGGCCGCACGGGTAGTGATGTCTATTCAGGTCTCACTGGCGGAATCATGCCTTTTTGGGGTGCCAATCGCCTCAGCAATGCTGACCTGGTTGATATTGTGGCTTTTCTCGAATTGGGCCAGGAGGATTTGGCGACGATTTTTGAAGGCTCGGTATCAGGAGGCGGAAGTGGCTGTGGCGCTGACCACGCGAAGGTTGGTTATACGGCTGAGCTGACTACCCGTCAGCACCGGGTTAGCGGCACGGCGACTATCATTGATAACTGTACCATCGAGATTACCAATTTCAATTACGATGGGCGCGGAATCGTGGTGCAGGCCTATACGGGCAATGACAACAACTTCCTGGGAGATGGGGCAGTTCCCATTAGCGAGAACATTGTTGGCTCGGCCTTTCGCAACGCCACTGTTCAGTTCTCCCTGCCGACAGGATTATCCCTGGATGACTTCAATGCCATCAGTATTTGGTGCGTTGCGGTTGGCACTAGCTTTGGTGATGGGATATTTGGCCCCTGACAGATTGGTCCCCGACAGAACAGGGTACGGGCTGATTTTCAAGCCCTGAGCGCCTGTACCTGCCCACAAATTTGAGTGTATGCTTTGGGCCAGAAAAATTTGGTGATGGGATATTTGGCCCCTGACAGATTGGTCCCTGACAGAACAGGGTACGGGCTGATTTTCAAGCCCTGAGCGCCTGTACCCGCCCACAAATTTGAGTGTATGCTTTGGGCCAGAAAAATTTGGGGGCTGCTTTTTATTGTGGACAATCGCAGGACTTTGCCATGCTCTTCAAGCTGATCACACTGCGCACCAGGGTAAGTGCAGCGCCGTCGTAATTTTCTATAGCACCTCTTAAAAGGTACACGCAAAAGGTACACACCCATGAATTTCGAATTCTCGGAAGAGCAAAATTTGCTGCGCGAGCAAGCCCAGCGATTTTTACGAGAGCAATGCCCTCTGATAACCGTAAGGACCGTTCTGGACGACGAGGCAATATCTTATGACGCCGCGACCTGGCAGGGCATTGCTGAGCTGGGCTGGACGGGTGTCAGTATTCCAGAGCAATACGGCGGCGTTGGCTTGGGATACCTGGAATTGTGTGTGATTGGCGAAGAGCTTGGCCGTAGTTTGGCGCCGACGCCTTACGCATCCTCAGTGTATTTGGCGACAGAGGCTCTGCTTTTATTTGGCAGTGAGACACAAAAAGAAGCCTATCTTCCAAAGCTGGCAGCGGCAGAGCTCATTGGTACCTTTGCACTGGCAGAGGGCCGCGGTGTGCCCTGTGCCGCAACAACAAAGACCTCGGTATCTGAGCGAGCAGTCAGCGGCCAAAAACTTCCGGTACCCGATGGCGATGTGGCAGATTTTGCCGTTGTCTATGCCAATGACGCCGATGGCGGTTCTTTGTATCTGGTTGATTTAACCAGCTCCGGGGTGAGTCGTGAAGCTGTGAAAAGCATGGATCCAACCCGCTCGCAGGCGCGCATTGATTTTGCTGGTGCGGCGGCGGAATTGCTGGGCCAGGCGGGACAGGGCTGGGCTGGCACCAGGCAGTTGCTGGACCGTGCGGCCATATTGTTTGCTTTCGAACAAACGGGTGGTGCGCAGGCGGCTTTGGATATGGGCCGTGAGTACGCCATGGAGCGCTACGCCTTCGGTCGTTCGATTGCCTCCTACCAGGCGATAAAACACAAGCTGGCGGATATGTATATTGCCGCGACTCTGGCTCGTTCAAACTGTTATTACGGCGCCTGGGCACTGTCTACTAATGCGCCCGAGTTACCGCTGGCGGCGGCAACGGCACGAGTCAGCGCTACAAAGGCCTTTGCCGAGTGTGCTAAAGAAAATATACAAACTCACGGCGGTATGGGTTTTACCTGGGAGTTTGATTGTCACATGTACTTTCGCCGGGCCAAGGTACTGGCGGTTAATTTAGGGAGCGAGGGCCGCTGGCAAGATAAACTGGTGACTGCCCTGACCTCATCTGTAGCGGCGGAGGCATAACCATGAACTTTGACGATACCCCACAGGAAGCAGAATTTCGGGCCGATGCGCAGGCTTTTTTGCAGGCCAACGCCACCTATAAAAGTGAAGCTGCAACGCGCCGGGAAACTCTGCACGATCATATCGTCCGGGCAAAAGCCTGGCAAAAATTGAAGTACGACAATGGTTGGGCGTGCTTGAGCTGGCCAAAGGAATACGGTGGCCGCAGCGCGACACCGATGGAGTTAATTATCTGGGGCCAGGAAGAGAGCCGCTGCGACGTGCCTACCGGCCCCTATGCGATTGGCCTTGGCATGTGTGGCCCAACGATGATTGCCTATGCCAGCCAAGAGCATAAAGCTGAGCGACTGCCGCGTATGTCTTCCGGTGTGGACATCTGGTGTCAGTTGTTCAGCGAACCTTCAGCCGGCTCCGATTTGGCCAATTTGCGAACTCGCTGCGAGCGTGATGGCGATGACTGGATTATCAATGGACAGAAAATCTGGACCTCCGGCGCGCATTACTGTGATTGGGGAATTCTGGTGACTCGCAGCGACCCCTCTGTGCCGAAACACAAAGGCCTGACATTTTTCTTCCTCAATATGAAATCCCCTGGCGTGGAAGTGCGCCCTATCAGGCAGGCTTCCGGGGAATCGAATTTTAATGAGGTGTACTTCACTGATGTGCGCATTCCCGATCATCAGCGTCTGGGTGAAGTTGGTGATGGGTGGCGCGTATCACTAACTACCCTTATGAACGAGCGCCTGGCAGTGGGTGACGCCGGCGGTTGTGATGTACCTGAACTGGTAGAGTTGGCCAAAAAAGTACATATTGATGGCGAGCCCGCGCTTAACAATGCAGCCGTGCGTGCCAAAATTGCGGACTGGTACTGCCAGATGAGCGGCCTGCGCAATACCAAGCTGCGCACTATGAGTGCACTTTCCCGGGGCGATACGCCGGGGCCGGAAAATTCCATTACCAAGGTGGTTAGTGCTAACAAGATGCTGGATATCGGGTCATTTGCTATCGACCTGATGGATATGGGCGGCATTCTTGTGGATGCAGATGATACCGATTTTGGTAGCCACTCCTTCCAGGGTTCATTTATGGGTGGGCCCGGCTATCGTATCGCAGGCGGAACCGATGAAATCCTGCGCAATATTATTGCCGAGCGAGTTTTGGGATTGCCTCAGGACGTGCGGGTGGACAAGGGTATTCCCTACAACGAAGTGCCACAGGGTTCTAAATAGAGACCTTTGCACGAAAGCCATTTCACCTGCATGCTGCGTTAAAATCGTACTCAATCGGTCATTTATAAGCATAAACTCCCTCATTCCGTGCGTTTTTGCCTTGCCTGAAAGTGAAATCATCTTCCGTGCAAAGGTCTCAAATAGAAGAACCTGTGGGTAGCACAATTTCGTTAAATAGAGCGACTATTGCCTCACGACGGCAAAAACGGGTTCATTTCTGCTTCCCCTCGCTAGCAGTGGTTAAATCCGACAGGCTCCTGGGTTATCCTTGGCGCTATCTCATTTTTTTGCGGAATACGCATGTCTGTTTTGTTTGAACCACTGACGTTTAAATCAGGTGCAACCATAAGCAATCGGTTTATGCTGGCCCCGTTAACCAACTTGCAAAGCCATGAAGACGGGCGTCTATCCGACGACGAATACCGCTGGCTGACCATGCGTGCCAGGGGCGGGTTTGGCCTGACTATGACCTGCGCCTCCTATGTTCAGGCCATAGGCAAAGGCTTTCCCGGGCAGTTGGGATGTTTTGGAGAAGAGCATCTGGAGGGGCTTAGTCGACTGGCGGCCGGAATCAACGCCGAGGGGAGTGTCTCTGTTTTGCAGTTGCATCACGCAGGCATGCGTTCGCCGCGAGAAGAAATCGCCGATCAGCGGCCAGTTTGTCCTTCTGATAATGAGGAAACCGGCGCTCGTGGCTTATTTCTATCTGAAGTGCATCAGTTGCGAGAAGATTTTATTGAGGCCGCTGTTCGCGCTGAATGCGCCGGATTCGGCGGTGTTGAATTACACGGTGCGCACGGCTACATGCTGTGCCAGTTTTTAAGCCGAACCATCAACAACCGAGAGGATGAATACGGTGGCTCTGAAGAAAATCGCTCCCGTATCATTTTTGAAATTATCGACGGAATTCGCACTCGCTGCCGCCCTGATTTTTTGCTGGGTGTTCGCCTGTCGCCAGAGCGGTTTGATGTGCGGCTAATGGACATTCAGAACCTTGTAAGGCAGTTGATGGCCCAGGGCAAAGTCGATTTTATAGACTTGTCTCTGTGGGATTCGTTTAAGGAGCCTGCCGAAGAGAAATTCCAGGGCCGCAGTCTGCTATCATACTTTACTGAACTGAGTCGCAACGGTGTGCAATTGGGTGCAGCGGGAAAAATTCGCACCCCTGAAAACGCGCAGCGCTGTATGGATAGCGGCGTGGATTTTGTGATGTTGGGTCGGGCGGCGATTCTGCACCATGACTTTCCACAGTTGTTGAGGGCGAACGAGCAATTTGTTCCAGTTCGCAACCCCGTCAGCGCGGACTATTTGAGAAAGGAGGGCCTGGGAGAGGCCTTTGTAACCTATATGAGCACCTGGAAGGGCTTTGTTGAAGAGTAGTCATTAGTCATGCAAAAAACAGTCATCTTTGTGGGTTTGGGCCTTCTGGGCATTGTGCTGATGATATTGATCATGGTGCCTCCTGCGATAGAGAAATCCACGAATCTGGTGTTGCCCTATGACGGAGAGCCACCCTCTGCGGCAGCCATCGCCCTTCACAAAACATTGATAATCGGCGATTTACATACCGATACAACCCTTTGGCAGCGGGACATGCTTGAGCTGAATGACTACGGCCATGTAGATGTGCCGCGCCTGTTAAAGGGCAATGTCGGCATGCAAATGTTCACCTCGGTCACAAAATCTCCACAGGGGCAAAACTACGACAGTAATCCTGGTGACGCCGCCGACAATATCACCTCGCTCGCGCTGGTTCAGGGCTGGCCTGTAAGCACCTGGAACAACCTCACAGAGCGTGCTCTCTACCAGGCTGAGCGGTTAACGCGGGTTACCCGGAGCGCGCCGGAACAGATCGTATTGGTGAAGGATCGCAGTCAACTGATAGATTGGCTGGCGCAGCGTCGCAAGGGCAGCCGTGTTGTCGCTGCATTCCTGGGTACGGAGGGTTCTCATGCACTGGCAGGCGATGTGGACAATGTAGACAAGTTGTTCGAGGCAGGCTTTCGCATGATGAGCTTGCAGCACTTCTTTGACAACGAACTGGGGGGCTCTCTGCACGGCATCAACCAAACCGGCTTAACAGAATTTGGCCGGGCCGCGGTAGAGCGTATGCAGGAACTTGGAGTGATGGTCGATGTTTCCCACTCAGCCCCACAAGTTGTCTCTGATGTATTGGCTATGTCTACAGCGCCGCTGATAGTCAGCCACACAGGTTTCCATGGACACTGCCCCTCACCTCGCAATATAAGCGATGAGCTGATGCAGCGCATTGCCGCAGGCGGTGGTTTGATCGGCGTGGGTTTCTGGGATGCAGCCGTGTGCGATTTCACGCCCGATGGCATCGTTGCCGCAATACGCTACGGTATTGATTTAACAGGTGAGAATCACATTGCACTAGGCTCGGATTTTGACGGCGGGGTGACTACCTATTTCGATACAGCGGGGCTTGTATTACTTACAGATGCCATGCTGCGCGCCGAATTCACGGAGACCGAAATTCGCAAAGTGATGGGTGAAAATATGCTGCGCTACTTACGCGCTAACCTGCCCCAACCGCCGGTATAGAATTTGCCGGGTTCTATGCCGCCAAACAAGCCCAGAGCCTGTATCAATGCCAACTCCTGCGCGCGTGCCGAACCGAGCCTGATTTTGAAAAAACCCAAAGCCCTGGCCTAATGGCGTGATTGCCTGAAGCGTTCTTGATAGCCATTGAGCTCTTGCTTGATCGCCGGAGCCAATATATACAGCCCAATAACATTGGGTAGAGCAATAACAAATACCATCGCGTCGGAGAAATCCAGCACCGCGCTCAGCTCAACGGCGCAGCCCAAGGCGCCAAATGCGCAAAATATGGCCTTAAACACCATTTCCTTTTTGCGTCCCTCGCCCAGTAGATACGTCCAGCCCTTCATGCCGTAATAAGACCAGGACAGCATGGTAGAGAATGCAAACATGATGGCCACGATTGACAAGGGCACGGTTGACCAGTTGAATGTGCTGGCAAAGGCTCTTGAGGTTAGTTCCACCCCTTGTATGCCGGCACCTGCGATATTTGGTTCGTAAATTGTGGTCAGAATCACCAGCGCCGTAAGCGTACAAATGACAACCGTGTCGATAAATGGCTCAAGCAGGCCCACATAACCTTCGGTGGCGGATTCGTCGGTGCGCACGGCAGAGTGGGCAATAGCCGCACTGCCTATACCGGCTTCGTTCGAAAATACTGCGCGCTGAAACCCGAGAACCATTACCCCAAGGACGCCGCCTGTCGCCGCCTGAGGGCTGAATGCCTCTGAAAAAATAGCTGAGATTGCCCAGGGCAACCGGTCGACATTGGCGGCAATTATCAACAGCGCAAGCAATACATAGGCTATGGCCATAAAAGGCACCAGCTTGCTGGTAACACTGGCGATGCTGCGCAAGCCGCCAATGATGACTAGCCCGACAACTGCCGCGAGTACCAGGCCAAACAGCCAGCCTTTGTCAGTAAAATCGCTGGTCTCCGCGCCGGTCAAGAACACAAACTGGTTGAATGCCTGGTTTGATTGAAACATATTGCCTATTCCAAGACATCCAATAACAATTGCCAGCGCATAAAATGTGCCGAGTGGCCTGGCCAAAGGCGCCCAGCCTCGCTCCGACAACGCCGCTTCAAGGTAGTACATGGGGCCGCCGGAAACAGTGCCGTCAGGGTTCAGCTTCCGATAGCGTACACCGGCTATACACTCGGCCAGTTTTGTCGACATGCCCAGTAGTCCAGCGACTATCAGCCAAAAGGTTGCACCGGGGCCGCCTACACTAATGACGATTGCCACACCGCCAATGTTGCCGATACCGACGGTGCCGGAAACTGCGGTTGCTAATGCCTGGAAGTGGCTGACCTCACCAGCATGCCCGGAGTGCGCGAAATCGCCTCGCAGAAGTCGTATAGCGTGGGGGAAGCCGCGGAAATTTATAAACCCGAAATAGACAGTAAAGAATGCAGCGGCCGCGGTGAGCCACAAAACAATGAGCGGCACATCGGTGGAGCCGATTTTGATACTGAAAAAAATAAAGCTGGATATAGCCGAGGCCAGCGGCTCAACAGCGGCGTTAATCGCGGCGTCGATGCCCGCGTTATTTTCGACTACCATGCCGCATTCTATAAAGGAGTTCAGGGCAATGCGAATAGGAATTTTAAAAACTGACAGCGTCCGCCAAGAGTTGGTGGAAGAGTTTGGAGAATATCCGGATATGTTTGTCGCACTGTTAGCGGCGGCTGACCCCGATCTGGAGTTTGTTGTCTACGATGCTGAATTGGGAGAGTTGCCACAAGATATCGACGAAGTTGATGGCTATTTGATAACGGGCAGTAAGTCCAGTGTATACGAAGAGAAGGAGTGGATTCACGCTCTCGCAGACTTTGTTAAGCGGCTGCACGCTGCGAAAAAGAAGTTTGTTGGCATATGTTTTGGTCATCAGATGGTGGCCCACGCGCTGGGCGGCAAAACTGAAAAGTCTGATAAAGGCTGGGGCGTAGGCGTACACGGTGCCAGTTTTAGCAGCCAACCCGATTGGCACGACGGAGCAGACAATGACTTTAAGCTATTAGTGAGCCACCAGGATCAGGTTGTGGAGTTGGCGCCGGGCTCCGAGGTGTTGGCGGGGAGTGATTTTTGCGAACATGCTGTGACTCAGCTCGGCCAGCATATTCTTACCTTTCAAGGTCATCCCGAGTTTGTTCATCGCTATTCAGAGACCCTGCTCAATATTCGCCGCGAGATGATCGGCGAAGACAACTACCGGACCGGGGTGGAATCTCTTAGCCAGGATGTGGACCGAGAGCGCGTGGCGCAGTGGATCGTGAATTTTTTCCTCGTCTAGCAGGAGCTTGTCGGACTTAACATTGTTCTACTGCGGAAAAGCATTCATATCGAGACCTTTGCACGGAAGATGATTTCACTTTCAGGCAAGGCAAAAACGCACGGAATGAGGGAGTTTATGCTTATAAATGACCGATTGAGTACGATTTTAACGCAGCATGCAGGTGAAATGGCTTTCGTGCAAAGGTCTCATATCGTTAATGGTGCCGGCGATGGCGGCCTCGGTTGTGGATTCTGCCGGCTCCAGTATCGGGCTTCGCGCCCACAGGTAATCCAGTGCTGGCTGACCACCAGTCAGTGCTCCGGCTACACCCAGGCTGAGCAGTGAAAACAAACCTGTTGCAAAGCTGGGACTGACCATGCGGCCTCCAGCTAATACGGCTTATCGCCATCTATTGTAATGCGCTCCATGCGCCGGTGAGCGGGAAAATAATCGTTGACGGGTTTGTGCTGGGTACTGCGGTTGTCCCAGAGTGCCAGGGCGTTCTCGCTCCATCTAAAACGGCAGCAGTACTCAGGGAGCTGGATGTGTTTGAACAAAAATGAAAGTAAACATTCACTCTCGCTAGAGGGTATGCCGCATATGTGTGTTGTGAATAGTTCGTTCACAAAAATAAGCTTTTTACCGCTCTCGGGGTGGGTGCGGATCACCGGATGTTGCGTCGGCGGATAATCTGCAACCGCTTGCTGTAGCCGCTCTGTACCGCCCGGCTCAGCCAGGCTTTCTTTGAAGCCGTAAGCAAAATCGTGTACGGCGACAAGGCTGTCGAGCATGTGTTGCATGGATGGCGACAGGCCCTGGTAGGCGGCGGTCATACTCGCATACAGCGTATCACCGCCAAATTCAGGAATAATCCGTGATCGGAGCATGGTTGCCAGGGGCGGGTGGGCCCGAAAAGTCATGTCGGTATGCCACTTCTCTATTTTGGTCGGTTGATCGGCTGTACTCTCCAGAATAGCGATAGCCGGAAAGCCCTCAATTGTGGCGTAGGCCGGGTGTTGCTGGAGTGGGCCAAACCGGTCAGCAAGTGCTTTTTGGTGGATGGGCTCAATCCTCTGATCGCGGAAAAACAGAACCTGATATTTCATCAATGCCTGGCGGATATCTGCGAATAATGAGTCGCTGATAGGCCTGGACAAATCGACGCCAGCAATCTCAGCGCCGATATTGCCGCTGACAGGTTCTATATGGATGTTCATGTGTGGGTTCGTGTCATTCGAGACTGGGCGCTGTATAGCACAAAAAAGGCAGCGCTCCAAAACTTCTTGAGGTGCCCGTCAGTACGGGTTTATCCAGGTTGTAAGCGAGCCAATTTCGCAATGGCTAGGCATTTTGTAGCCGGGGGGTGAACCGAGTGTGATGAGTTTCACAGTGAATCTCGCCAAGCGCAAACGCGTTCACAAACCAACGATTTCGGCAAAAACTCCTGCTCAAGCCGCCCCCGTTCAACGCCGAGTAGTCGCGTGTACAGCGCCTGCTCCTGCGCTGTCAAATTCTCTGGCAGGTCGCTTGATGCGGGCGTATCTTCAATGACCGCCGCTGACCCATAGCAATCAAAAATGTCCTCGGTCATCATCAGCGCACTTAAGTGTGGGCGCATCGCTCTTGCTCGCCCCAACATCAACAGACCCCAGGTGTCGATGTCGCCCCAATAGGCAATGTTTTTATCCTGTAGTGCGGGGCTTCTCAGCCACGCCAAATTCAATCCGGCGCCGAGAATAGCTAGCGTATCAGGTAACGGTGGCAACAAATGCAGGCAATTTTCATTCTCAATAATAAGATAATTAGCCGCGCCTGGTATGCTCTGTTGCAGCTCTGAGTCCCGCAGTCGGCACTGTTCGAAGGGCAGAAGTGTGCCGTCAAGGTCTGCTAACAGAAGCCAGTGGTCGTTATCACGCGCAGCACCAAGAAATGCGGGCAGGCCCATTTCGCTGACCACGCCCGCAAAGCGAATATCAAGCAGCCGGGTAAGAAACGTGCGATTGCGCTCAAAAAATTTACTATCGATGCCCGTCAGTGACAGGCTGCGCAAAGGCGCTCCCTCGGCTATGCCGGGCTTTAAAGCGCTGGCCAGTGTGCAAGTTTGCAGTATCTCGGTCTCAGCCATATTTTTGTACAGGTGTCGCTGGCGTACAAGAGTTTGATGAAATTCAGCGGGCACCTGTTCCAGCACATCGGTCAGTAACTCAAACTCATGTACCACTGATTTATTGTGCGTTGCGGCAACCCATTCACCCGGATTTCGCAGCGTCCAACGCCTTGGTACCTGTACCGATTCACCAGTAGCGCGGTAGCGAACTGCGCTCCACTGTACGGTGCCAATGCTTATCGCGCGCCACTGTTGAACATGCCTGCGCACGTCGGCCAGATTCCGGCTAATGTCTGTTGCGCTCGGTTTGCCAATAGAAACGTGCAGTGGCCAGTTATCAGGCTGCAACAAGCGCTTGTCTCTTAGATCACCATCGTGCCACTGGCGAAGCAGCTTGTTGCTTAATTGCTCGGGGCTGTACATGCCTGATTTCTATTTGCCGAGCTGGCGTTTGGCCTGCGCTTGAAGCTCTTCCCAGCTCAGTGACGTCAGGGTCGACTGCACGCCTTTACGATGGACCAATATCGCCGAGCGAGTATGATCTCGCAGCAAACGCATTTCCTTGTTGGGTGTGACGAACAGTGGATGCAAGCCAAATTCACGCAGGGCCGAAATGATGCGCCCGGCTACAGCTTGCGAGCTTTTAGAGAAGGCCTCATCAAGCACGATGGTGCCAAACAGTGGCAGCAATGCACCCGGTGGACACAGCGCGTAGCTAAGTGAAGCAGTTAGAATATAGCTGGCGATAATTTCTTTCTCTCCGCCGCTACCGCCCTGTGAACCGGTGCGAGTTTCTATCAGAGCGCCACTCTCCCGATCCAATACAGACACGGCGAAATGCAGGCGATAGCGCGGGTCTAGTAGCGCGCGACTGCCCAGCGTTCGGCGGTTTGACGCAGCGTCACGCAAAATAGTAACCACCGTTTCCAGCGCCCGGTAATGGCTCTCACCGTCGTCATCTGCGAGGGCCGCCGCGCGCAAATGACGCTGGGCTTTTTGCAGCGTAGACAGCAAGTCATGCACTATGCGTCTGGGCTCCAGTTGCAAATAACGATCCCGCTGAAAATCTACCCTGCGCAAGGTCATGTTCAGATCGTTGATGCGGTCTTCAATAATGCCCACTTCATTATCAATATCGGCCAGGAGTTGCGTAACACCCTGGTCAGATGAACGGTTCAGATAAGCCAAAAAGCGCTGCAGCTTTTCCGGCAGGGCCTCTTCAGTCAGCACTTGCATACGCTCAAGATACACAGGCGTATCGCGCAGATCAGTTCCTGCCTCATTCAAGGCGCCCGTATCCACTTCCCTGGCGCGGTGCATCAGCCGCACCATGGTTTTGCTGATATCGTCCAGTCGCGAGGCTTGTTTGTCGCGCAAACCTTCCAGTCGATCTCGCACTTGCCTTTCCTGCACCGCCAATTGGTCGATGCTGCTGGGCAACACGTCGGCGAGGTGTTGTTCCGCAAAGCCCAGTTGTTCGTCATTTAGCCCATCGCCGACCAGTTCAACGGCTTGCTGGTGCGAGGCGTTCGCGGTGCGCCACTTTTCTTCCAGGCGGCCCGATTTGCCGAGCAAGTCACGCCGCTCCCCGTCAAGCGCAGTGATAATGCTCTCCACGGCTTTGTAATCGGCTTGCGCTTTGGCCACGTTTGAGCCTGCACGGGTCAGTGTGGCCAGACGCTGGTTGAGCAGCTCGAGTTTTTGCTGTGCGGCAGGCAAGTCAATACGCTCGAATTCCAGACTGACCAGTAATTGCAGTTGGTTCTGTCGCTGTTCCAGTTCCCGCATTTCTCGGGATCTGGCCTGCCACTGTGTCTCTACATTGGCCTGGCGAGACTGCTGCTCGGCCAATTGTTGACGCACAGCGTCGAGGCTGTCTTTGTTGTCAAAGCCGGTAAGCCAACCCTGGTTCAAGGCCTGCTGATCCTGTTTTTCAAATCTGCCCGGTGTACCCGACATCAAACCTTGCTCGGTCATGGCGTGGGCCATAGTGCGCAGTGCTTCGCTGCTGGGCACACAGTGTCGGTCTATGCTCGCCAAAAAGGATTTCAATGGTTCGCGCAAGGCGTGAGGTTTGAAGTTCAGTTTACGGGTGAAGCCGTCGCCCATAAAGTTGCTTTGTTGTACTTGCACTTTGGCTTCCAGCAAACGCACATGCAGTTTATTGTCGCGGCTGTTCACCCATTGCAGCGCTGCGACCATACTTGTTGCTGGCACCAGTACCCGCAACCGATGGCCACCCAGGGCGCGTTCAATCGCACCACGCCAATTCTGTTGCTCTGCCTTTACTTCGATGAGTTCCGCTACAAAGGGCAGTGCGGGATCATCTACACCGAGGGCCGCGGCTAAATCAGCTCGAAAATCCTGGAACCGACTGGGAATATTTGACCCTGGTCGCGCCTTGATTTTGTCGATCTCTTCGCCAAGTTCACGGGTGTGTTTCTGTAGTTCGGCCTTCTCTGCGCCGATCTTATACACGGCGTCGCGCTGCTCGTCGGTTTGATTTTGCAGCGCTCCGATTTGCTCGGTGGCTGCCTGTTTGCTGTGCAGGAAGGCCGCTTCGGTAAGGTCAGGGTCGATATTCAGCGAGACTGCCAGCCGTGCATAATCATCCGCATTGCGCTGCCGTTCGCGGGTTAATTCCTGTTGCGTGGCAATCTGCTCCTCTAGCTGCTCAATCGTGTTGCCACCCATTTCCAGGTACACCTGCTTGAGTGTATCGGCCTCCAGTACACGCGCGGCGTGCTGTCGTTCAACCGTATCAATACTGGCTTTACAACTTTGGTTCTCGGCGTCAAGTGCTTGCACCCGCTGCCGCCACAGTGATTGCGCCTGGATGGCAAAGTATACCGGCAATAGTTTCAGTAGCTTACGCAATACCTGCAGCTTACGGTCGACCTTGTCGTGCTTTTGTTGTTGGATCTGGATCGGCTGTAAAGCCAGAAGTTGCCGTCGCGCCGTTTCGAGTTCGGCGTGAATAGCGGCCAGATCGTCAAATTCCTGTGTAACTTCAGCGGCGCGGCCAAACGTCGAATAGTCGTCAAGCACCAATTCGCGGAAAATATCATCCACGCTGTTCAGTTGCTTCAAACCGGATGCCCGATTAAGCAGCGCAAATGCGTTTTCGCCGACTTCAAAAAATTGTCGCACTTCAGCCAAATAGGCCTTTTTAGTGTCAAAAACACGCAAGCCTGGTGTTTCGCGAACAAATTGCTTCAGCGCTCTGGCCCCACCTTCGTTGTGCAGCAGCAGCCAGTTCTGTAATGCCTGGTCGTCGCGTTCATTGATAAGCCACAAGTCTTTCCGGTCGCTGGCAGCGAAGCTGGCGCTGTCTACCCAGAGTATCGCCGCCAGTTGAATGCGTTGTTGCGTCTGATTGCCAAATTCAGCGGCAATACCGCTAACGGTTTTGCTACTACGGCTTATGTGGCTATTGTCGCCACTCTCGTTGCCAGCCCCGGTAACGCCGCGAACATATGAAATCAGATCGCGGTCACTTTCATGGCCACCAGTAGATGCGAGGTTATAACGGGGCAGGGCGGTGAGCAGCGTCATCAGCGCGTCTACCAGGGTGGTTTTGCCGCTACCGGTTGGGCCAATGATGGCAGTGCCTCGAGCGTCTATATGGGCGCAGTGCCGACCGCCGAACGGGCCCCAATTGTATAGTTCGAGGTTCTGCAAAATGAACGGCTGAGCCAGATCACCCACGCCTGGAATGCCGCGCTGCAACTGGTGTTGATGCGCCTTTTGCCGACTGTTCACGGGTCGTTCCCGGAAGCCGTATTTTCATCTTGCCCGGTTGCGGCCTGGTCAGGTCTACTCATGCGGGTAAATTGCTGCAGCAATGCCTGTAAGGTTTCAGGGTTGGCCAGGTGGGTAATCAAGGGCTTGATTACGACGTTGCCGTGGCCATCGGGCTCAGACACCACGCCGTGACTGCGCAAGTTTTCCAGTAAGTTGCGCAGCCGTTTCAGATCGCGGCTATCGCTGCCACTGTCACCCAGATACAGGCGAAGTTGCGGCAGTAATTCGTCCAGCGAAACGCGGGCATTGGCGGCACCCAGGCCAGCCTCCTGTTCGTGCACCACGTAGTGTTGCCGCAAAATGGCGAGTAAAAGCGATTGCTCCAGAGTTAGGCGTTGTCGGCGAATCAGCGGGTGCGTCCATAAATCCTCTTGATCGTCGGCTGTCTCTGTTGCGATGCCACCTGAATGGTTGAGGCTGCGTACAACCGACAGGTAGGCAATGCCACGCACGTCGTCAATTTTGAGCTGTAGGTCCAGCGGTTCGAGAATGCGGTTGATCTCGCTCTGTTTCGCTACACAGTTGCGGTATAGCTGCGGTTTCAACTCGGCTGTTAAATGCCCCAACCTGAGTAATTCCTGCGTGGCTTGCTTGCTGTCGCCTGCCGTGTATTGCACGGAAGATGAGGCGCTTAGGCTCTCCCCCACAGCAGAGCGACCTAGCTCAGCTTCCTTGCGGTCTGTATTGTCCGAGGCCATATCGCCGCGTCCACTATCCATTAATGCAGCCACTCATAGTCACGAAAGGCTGCGGCCGATAAATACACCAGTGGTACCTGAAAACGCAGTTTTTTACCGTGTTGATCAGTCAACTCAATGCTCTGGTTTTCGTTTTGTATTGGCAGCTCAACGTCGCGTGCCATCGCGAGCCAAATGCTCAATGTTTCGAGGTCATGGCTTGGCGGCAGCAAATCGCACAGCTCTGCCAAACCAACCTCACCGCCGTGCTGCTCCAGTGCCGACAGGGTGATTTCTACCAAGGCATACTGGTCGAGTGTGTCAAAAGTGTTCCAGAATTCGTCGCCGATGTCGTCAAGGTCAACACGTTGCTCAAGCAGTTGGAGTGGATTTGCCGCATCCTCGTCAACCGCACTGTAACGCAGGCGCTCTATTAATGGCAGATTGGCCATGGAAATGCCCACTGGCGGCAAGTTCGACGGCACCCTGCGCACTGCATTTTTACTCCAGTCAAGATTGACCGCTTCCTCCAAAATGGCATTGAGTAATTCACCTACCCGATGATGTTCGGCTGCCAGCCCGGTTTTGAGAAAGCCTTTAACATCGCGTTCGCTACGGGCCCTGGCTTGCAATACCCGCCGCGATTCGCGCACCAGGCTCGCGACCAACCAACGCAGCTCTGACAGTTGATGAGCGTTCAACGCCTCGCGGCTGGCCGAATTTTTGACGATATAACGAAGTTGATGCCGCATGTTCACCAGCTCGGTTGACTGATTTAATTGTTCGTGAAAACCGTGAAATACCTGACCTTCCTGCGTTTCGATCAAGTCGTCGTGGCTGTCAAGCAGCTTGTCAACGATCTCGCCACGGTGGTACTGATCACCGATAATGGAGTGACGTAATTCACGGTCGGCTGAGCGATAGGAATCTTCAACACGACGGAAATCGGCCCGTAAACTCATCGCTAATGTATACACCTCACGAATGCCTTCAACGGCCTTGCGGCCTGCAAGTACTTCGATGTCGCCACCCTCGGCACGCCGCAGTTCTTCCTCCAGGTCTTGTATTTTTTGCTGGATATGACTAACGCGGCTTTGCGCATTTGGATTGAGCCGAGTCTCCAGAGATTCGATTTCGCGCTGTACCGTTGCCAAACGCGATGCGGTTGATGTCATCACACGATCCTGCAGGCCGTCAACAAATTGCAGTGCTTGCAATAAAGCGTCGGTGGCGATGATGCGACCATCGCGCTCCACAATCAGCTTGCGCTTGATCCACTCGCGCAGCTCTTTGCGCGCGGTGGCTCGCAAGTTGTCACCCTCAATTTGATACTCATCACTGTTGACGTGCTCGGCCAGCATCTGAAGTAAATTTTGCTCGGCGTCTTCTACTGCAATACCTTCGTGGTTGACGTCGTGCAGCGGCTTGAGGCAGCTCAGCACCAACGGCGCCCGCCGAGACGCTAATAGCTGCCATGCAGGATGCTGTTGGCGTTGCGCAATTAAAGCGGCGCTCAGGTCTTTGCTCGAAAAATCGTCCATAGGGCGGCCATGATAGGGCGCGGCGAACTACAGGTAAATAGTCAGGGGGAACAGCGCTGTCCCCCTGCGGGTTGGTTGGGTTAATGTCTGCGCGGGCGAATTGGGGGCTGTTTTCTGTAAAGTGCTGCGAAGGCATCGGCGCATGGAGCACAGTTTATACACTCCATGTGTCAAAAGGTAATGCGGCGAGCCACCAGCTTTAGATAGAATGAGACGATGGATGTAACGCGAATTCTCGACTCCCTCAACGATGCCCAACGCGATGCAGTCGCTTGTGAACGGCAAAACATACTGGTATTAGCTGGCGCTGGCAGTGGTAAAACCCGTGTATTGGTGCATCGTATTGCCTGGCTGATTCAGGCTGAAGGCCTGTCTCCCTGGTCAATTCTGGCGGTGACCTTTACCAACAAAGCGGCCAGGGAAATGCGCTCGCGCATCGAAGAAATGCTACAGATTGGCACTCAGGGCATGTGGGTAGGCACTTTTCATGGTTTGGCCCACAGATTGCTGAAGGCCCACTGGCAGCAAGCCGGGCTGCCGCAGAATTTTCAGATTCTCGACTCCGACGATCAATTGCGCCTGGTTAAGCGAATTTGCCGGGAACTAGACCTGGATGAATCTCGCTGGCCGCCGCGCCAGTTTCAATGGTTTATCAACGGCCAAAAAGACGAGGGTCTGCGTTCAGGCCACCTGCCGCCAGCGGGCAACGATATCTACCAGCAGACCCTGTACAGAGTGTATGCCGCGTATGAGCTGGCCTGTGAGCGCGGCGGGATGGTGGACTTTGCCGAGCTGTTATTGCGCGCCCATGAGCTTTGGCTGAAAAACCCTGAGTTGTTGCTTCACTATCAGCAGCGCTTCAAGCATGTTTTGGTAGACGAATTTCAGGACACCAATACCATTCAATACGCCTGGCTGCGAGTATTGGCCGACAACAACATACCCATTGTAGCGGTGGGTGATGACGATCAGTCGATCTATGGCTGGCGCGGCGCAAAAATAGAAAATATTCAGCGCTTTGCTGAAGATTTTGATAACACGCGAACTGTGCGCCTGGAACAAAACTATCGTTCTACCGGCACGATACTACAGGCTGCGAATGCGGTGATTACGCATAACTTTGGGCGCCTGGGCAAGGAGCTGTGGACCGCAGGTGATCAGGGTGATCCCATAACCCTGTATTCGGGGTTTAATGAACAGGATGAGGCGCGCTTTATTGTCGAACACATTGAACAGTGGCTGAACAAGGGCAATGTACGCCGCGAGAGCGCTATCTTGTATCGCTCCAATGCACAGTCGCGGGTGCTGGAAGAAGCACTGATTCGCGCAGGTATGCCCTATCGTATATACGGTGGCCAGCGCTTCTATGAACGCCTGGAAATTCGCAATGCTCTGGCTTATATGCGGCTAGTGGTGAGCCGCGGAGATGATGCTGCGGTGGAGCGGGTGATTAATACCCCCCCGCGGGGCATTGGCGGCAAGACAGTGGACAGAGTGCGCGAAGTCGCGCGCGCGCGCGAGCTGTCCCTGTGGCAGTCAATTGCGGTTGTTCAGGAAGAAAAACTGTTGCCGCCGCGTGCTGTTTCTGCACTTGAAGGTTTCTGCGTTTGTATCAATGAGCTGGACTCGGCAACCGGTGGACTGGGGCTGGGCGAATTGATCGATCAGGTGATCAATCATGCGGGTCTGATTGAGCTGCACAAGAAGGAGAAAGGCGAGCGCGGCCAGGCGCGGGTCGAAAATCTGGAAGAACTGGTGACAGCCGGCAAACAATTTGAACCTGAAGACGATGCCATGTCGCCTTTACAGGAGTTTCTTGATAAAGCCGCTCTGGATGCCGGTGATGCCCAGGCCGATGAACACGAAGACAGTGTGCAGTTGATGACCTTGCACTCCGCCAAAGGCCTGGAGTTCCCGCTGGTGTTTTTGGCGGGTATGGAAGAAAACCTGTTTCCACACCGCATGTCGCTGGAAGAACCCGGTCGCCTGGAAGAGGAGCGACGACTTTGCTATGTAGGCATTACCCGTGCCATGCAACGGTTGGTGATTAGTTACGCTGAAACCCGACGGATGCACGGCAGCGAAAACTTTAACGCACCCTCGCGATTTATTCGTGAAATTCCCGCAGAGTTGGTGGAAGAAGTTCGCCTGCACACACGCATTACTCGCCCGGCCGGTTTTACTACCAGTGAGGTGCCAGATACCGGTGTGAGCCTTGGTCAGCGGGTTTATCACCAGGTATTTGGAGAGGGTATAGTGCTCAACTTTGAAGGGCGCGGCAGCAGCGCCCGGGTAGAAGTAAATTTTGATGCTGAAGGCAGTAAGTGGCTGGTTTGGCAGTACGCTAATTTACAGCTAATGTAGGCGCTCAATTATAAAGGAATAACAATGACCATCAGCCGCTTTGAATCTCGCTATTTGCCCCTGATTACCCTGGGCTTGCTAGCTGCCCTGGTGCTGGTTTTTTCGCTGTGGGTTGTCGAGCGGGGACGCACAGGCCCGAGCGTGGCGCACCGCACCAGCGCGGTAAATGAAGCGGATGTTTTCCGTTGGAAAATGGTCACAACCTGGCCAAAAAATTTCCCCGGTCTCGGTTTAGGGCCGGAAAACTTCTCGCGGATGGTCGATGAAATGAGCGATGGCCGTCTCCAAGTACAGGTATACGGTGCTGGAGAAGTAGTGCCTGCCCTGGGCGTGTTTGATGCGGTTTCGCAAGGTGTCGCCGAAATGGGCCATGGCGGTGCGTATTACTGGACGGGCAAAGTTCCGGCGTCGGTATTTTTCACCTCGGTACCGTTTGGTTTGACAGCTCAGGAAATCAACGCCTGGATGCACTATGGGGGTGGGCTGGAGTTGTGGCGCGAGGCCTACGAGCCTTTTAATCTGATTCCCTTTCCCGGCGGTAACTCCGGCGTGCAGATGGGCGGCTGGTTTAGCAAAGAAATTAACTCGGTGGATGACCTTTCGGGCCTGAAAATGCGTATGCCTGGAATTGGCGGCGAGATTTTAACTCGAGCGGGCGGCACCGCCGAGGTACTGCCTGGGGGCGAGCTGTATATTGCGATGCAGACGGGCCGTATTGATGCCACCGAATGGGTTGGGCCTTACAATGACCTGGCATTGGGCTTGCATGAAGTGGCTCGGTACTACTATTACCCCGGTTGGCACGAGCCCGGTTCGATGCTGGAATTTACGCTAAACAAAACCGCCTGGAACACCTTGCCTGCGGATTTGCAGGCGATTGTAAAATACGCCACCCGCGCCGTGAATCAGGATATGCTGGACGAGTACACAGCGCGCAATAATACGGCGTTGCAGTCACTCGTTGAAGAACACGGGGTAGAGCTGCGCAGGTTTCCCGATGATGTGTTGATCAAGTTGCGCGACACAGCGGACGAAATTTATGCGGAGATGGCTCGGGCAGACCCTATGACCGCCAAAGTTTATGAGTCCTTCCAGGCGTTCCTGGACGACGTTACCGAGTACCACAAAATTTCCGAGCAGGCCTACATTAACAGTCGGGATTTAAGACCCGGCCAATAGTGGACGCATTGCTGATGGTGCGAGTTCTTCGGCATCCTCAGGCATGGCTACAGTCTGTAGAGTCGGGCCTCCCTGTGGCAGTGGCGTACTGTCAATGTCATTCACGGTCGATTCTCGACATCAGGATTTCAGAGCGGCGGGCAACCAGGTTGCCAGGCCAGGCCAGGCCACGAGCAGCCCCAATACCAAAAGTTGGATGACGATAAAAGGAATTGCCCCCCGATAAATAGCAGCCGTTGGGAGGCTCTCTGGTGCGACACCGCGCAGATAAAACAGCGCAAAACCGAAAGGTGGGGTGAGGAAGGAGGTTTGCAGGTTAATCGCAATCATAATGCCCAGCCAAACCGGGTCGATACCCATGGTCAGCAAAATGGGGCCTACGATAGGCACCACCACAAAGGTGATTTCAATAAAGTCGAGAATAAACCCAAGCAGAAAGATCACCAACATGACGACCAGAGTGGCCCCCATGACGCCACCCGGCATATTGTGGAAATAGTGTTGAATCAATTCTTCGCCGCCAAAGCCCCGAAATACCAGGGAGAACAGGGCGGCGCTAATCAAAATCATGAATACCATACAGGTGACTTCGGTGGTACTGACAACAATCTCACGCAGCCGTTGCAGGTTGAGCTGGCGCTTGCCGATTGCCAAAATCAGCGCACCGAGGGAGCCTACACCGGCTGCTTCGGTCGGCGTGGCAGCGCCGCTCAAAATGGAACCCAGCACTGCAAAAATGAGTAGTAGCGGAGGTAACAGGCCGGCTGCGAACTTTCTCCAGGAAACCGGTTGCTGGTCTTGAACCACTGGTGCGGTGTCTGGTTTGATCCAGGCGCAGGCGCTGATATAGATAATATATAGAGTCACCAACAACAAGCCCGGCAGCAGTGCGCCCATAAACAAATCACCCACCGAAACAGTTTTTGGGTTAAAAATGTTCATCTTCAACTGGGCCTGTTGATAGGCGCTGGAAAGAATGTCCCCCAGCAATACCAGCGCTATCGACGGCGGAATGATCTGACCCAGCGTGCCGGTTGCAGCGATGGTGCCAGTTGCCAGAGCTGGACTGTAGTTACGCTTAAGCATGCTGGGAAGTGACAGCAGACCCATTGTGACAACGGTTGCTCCAACAATGCCGGTGCTGGCCGCGAGCATGGCGCCGACGACAACCACCGAAATTCCCAGACCGCCGCGCAGACCCGCGAATGCCCTGGCCATATTGGTCAGCAATTCTTCTGCTATACGCGATTTTTCCAATACAACACCCATCATGACAAACAGCGGCACAGCGATCAGCGTGGTATTGGTCATGGTGCCAAATAGACGGCCGGGCAGGGCATTTAAAAATGCCGGGTCGAAATGTCCGAACAGAATACCGCCACCAGCGAAGACCAGCGCAGTGCCCGCCAATGAGTAGGCGACCGGATAGCCGAGCATTAAAACGCCGCAGACACAGCCGAACATGTAAAGTGAGGTGTCGTTGAGAGGCTCCATCAAACTTTGCCCTCAGACGTGACATCCTCGCCCAGCAAAACCAGTGTGCTCCGCAAAATCTCTGCGATTCCCTGCAGTAGCAAATTCAAACCCATTACTGGAATAAGGGTTTTGAGAAGAAAAATTGCGGGGATGCCTCCAGGCTCGGCGGACGCCTCTTTAACCGTCCAGGCGTCAGCAACAAACTGCCAACTGACCGCGATTACGAAAATACACAGAGGCATAAGAAAAACGATACCGCCCACGCTGTTCACCCAGGCCTGGCTGCGCGGAGAAAAATTGCGATAGAGGATATCCACCCGTACATGACGATCTTTTTGCAGGGTAAATGCAGCCGCGCCCATAAACAGAGCCGCGTGCATATAGGTGACAGATTCCTGTGCCGCCACAGAGCCAATGCCAAAGCCGTAGCGCAACACTACCAGGAGACAAGTGACTACGGTCATTGTCAGGCACAGCCAGGCAAGTGTGTGGCCGCAGCGATTTGTGTAGCTATCGATAATGCGGATTAAGCTCCGCGCAAGGGACATGGTCACTTTGAGTCTTTTTGATTATTGCCTGGAAGGAGTATTATAGCTCGCCATTAGACAGTGCGGCACTATAACGTCGGTCATACAACGTCGGCCATATAACGTCGGTCTGAGCGGACCACTCAAGGATTTGCATTTATGTTAGTAGTTATTTCGCCAGCGAAAACGCTGGACTATGAAACGCCTCCAGCGACCCGAAAAAATACCCAGCCCGAGTTTTTGGAACGCGCCAGCGTGTTGGTAGATGACGCCCGCAAAATGAGCCCGGAGGATATTCAGAAGTTGATGGGTATCAGCGACAAGCTGGCGCAGCTCAATCACGAGCGTTTTATGAACTGGGGTACTCCGTTCTCACCAGACAATGCCAGGCAATCGGTGTTGGCGTTCAAAGGTGATGTATATACCGGCCTGGACGCCGGTACGATGAAAGCGGCGGACTTCGATTTTGCCCAGAGGCGTTTACGTATCCTGTCTGGCTTATATGGATTGCTGCGGCCACTTGACCTCATGCAGCCCTATCGTCTGGAAATGGGCCTGAAATTTGCAACAAGCAGTGGCGGTAAAAACCTGTACGAGTTCTGGGGTGAAGAGATTACCGCCAAGCTCAACCAGCAGTTGCAGAAAACCAAATCCGGGGTGTTGGTAAATCTGGCCTCCAATGAATATTTCAAGGCGGTAAAGCCCAGAGCGCTCAACGCGGAAATCGTTACCCCGGTTTTTAAGGACGAGAGGAACGGCAAGTACAAGGTCATTAGCTTTTTTGCAAAAAAAGCACGCGGGTTGATGGCGCGCTACATCATCGATAAACGACTCGAAAGCGTTAGCGAATTGAAGAAATTTCGAGCCGACGGCTACTGCTACAACAAGTCAGAATCTTCCGCTCGTGAACCCGTGTTTACCCGCGAACAATCATGAAGCGCACAACAGTTGTCATTCTCGGTGCCGGTATGTCGGGGCTATGCATGGCGATCAAGTTGCGCCAGGCAGGAATTACTGACCTTGTCATACTGGAAAAATCTCAGGGAGTCGGCGGCACCTGGCACGACAATACCTACCCCGGTGCCTGCTGCGATGTGGCCTCTGTACTGTATAGCTATTCGTTTGAACCGAACCCCGACTGGAGTAGGGCCTATTCACCGCAAGCCGAGATCAAAGGCTACTTTGAGCACTGTGCTCAGAAGTATGAGTTGCTGCCGTCGATTCAGTTTGGCGCAGAAGTGGCGGCAGCAAAATACCAGCCCAAACAGGGGGGCTGGCTAGTTTCGCTAGCCGCTGGTGAGCAAATTTTCACCCGAATTCTCGTGTCTGGGTTGGGGCAGCTTAACTTGCCGCATACGCCTGATTTTCCGGGGCAAAAAAACTTCATAGGCGCCAGCTTTCACTCGGCTCGCTGGAATCACAATGTTGATTTGCGCGGCAAAAGAGTCGCTGTGATCGGCAATGCAGCCAGTGCTATCCAGTTTATCCCGCCAGTGGCGCGAGAGGCTGAACAGGTCTATGTGTACCAACGCAGCGCCAACTACATTGTTCAGCGTGGTGACCGCGAATACCGCGAAACAGAGCAGCGACTCTTTCGGGATCGCCCCTGGGTGCAGAAGTTGCACCGCCTGCGCTGGTTTTTACGTCAGGAACTGCTGATGTATGGAGCAATGCTGGTGGGAACTCTGCGGCGCAAGTTCATTGGCAAGGGTGCGCGGAAATACCTGGAAGATGAAATTGGCGATCCGGATTTGAGGGCAACACTCACACCGGATTACCCGTTGGGATGTAAACGGGTGCTAGTGTCTGACGATTACTACCAGGCGTTGGAGAGCGAGGCGATTGAACTGGTGACCTCGCCTATCGAGGGCATTGCTGAAGCCGGGGTAGTGAGCGCTGACGGTGCCTCGCGTCCGGTTGATGTGATTATTTATGCCACGGGCTTTCGGGCCACGGAGTTTCTCTCGCCCCTGGATATGCAGGGAGATCAGGGCCAGGGCCTCAACCAGGTCTGGGCGGACGGCGCAGAGGCGCATCGGGGCGTTGCGCTGGCTGGCTTCCCCAATTTTTTCATGTTGTACGGTCCCAATACCAACCTGGGACATAACTCCATTATCTTTATGCTGGAAGCGCAAGTGCGCTACGTTATACAGTGTGTTGAGAAAATCCTGGCGCACGACATTGCCCTGCAGCCAACTCTGGAAGCGCAGCAGCGCTATAACGAAAAACTCCAGAGAGACTTGGCTGCCACAGTCTGGGGTGAGTCGTGTGGTAGCTGGTATAAGAATGCCAGTGGCAAGATCATTAATAATTGGCCGCACACCGCAACACGTTTTGCGCTGGAGATGCGCGCGGTGGACTTCAGCGAATACAGCATGAGCGTGGCCGACTCAGCGTGACAGAAAAGCCCTTTTCACAGGCCTGCGAGAATAATAAAGACCCCATTTTGCGCGAGCTGCGCGAAGTTTTTGCGCAGGTGAATCACGTGTTGGAACTGGCCAGTGGCACGGGCCAGCACGCCTGCTATTTCGCGGAAGGATTGCCGCAGGTGATGTGGCAGCCCACCGATTTGGCTGAGAATATTGGCGGCGCAAAGCTCTGGACGGGTGACTATAGCGGTAACAACCTCGCTGTGCCGCTAGCCCTGGATGTTCGCAATTCGAATTGGCCAGTGGTCATCCAGGATGCCATATTCACAGCCAACAGTCTGCATATTATGGCCTGGTCCGCTGTTGAGTTGCTGTTTGCACATCTTGCTAACTGCTCGCCGGTTGGCAATGTGCTGGTGATTTATGGTCCGTTCAACTACAACGGCGACTATACGAGTGAGAGCAACGCTCGTTTTGATCAGTGGCTGGCCCAACAACATCCGGATAGCGCAATTCGTGATTTTGAGGCGGTAGCGGCAGTGGCGGCTGACGCGGGCTATGTGTTGCACGCCGACCGCGGTATGCCCGCTAATAACCGTTTGTTAGTTTGGAAAAAAGCCGGGTAGCTGCGCGGAAACCCCGTGCGCGCGACTAGCTGGATTGCTTGAAAGGCAAGTAGTCTGCGGCGCTCTCAATGTAGCGCTCGACCTGCGGTTGCTCGCGCTCTGTAAAATCTTCAATGGCAGCGCGCAACTCCGGGTCGGTAATCCAGTGATTGGAGCAGGTTTTAATGGGGGTGAAGCCCCGCTGAATTTTGTGCTCACCTTGCGCACCAGGGTCAAAGCGCTGCAAGCCTTCGCGAATGCAATACTCGATGCCCTGGTAGTAGCAGGCCTCAAAGTGCAGGCAGTCCAACTCTTGCGCACAGCCCCAGTAGCGACCAAATAAGGTATCGCTGGAACGAAAATATAGCGACCCCGCGACAGGCCGCTGGTCTTTGTATGCCAGGGCCATAACGCAGTGCCGGGGAATAGCCTCCGCGAGTCCGAGAAAAAAATCGCGGCTTAGGTAGCCTCCGTGACCGCTGCGTTTGGCGTAGGTCATCTGATAGAACAAATAGAATCGCTGCCAGTGCTCCGCTTGTATTTGAGAGCCTTCCAGCAGTTTTAGTTGTATGCCCTGCTCTGTGATGCGTCGGCGCTCCCGCTTCAGATTTTTGCGCTTGCGGCTGTTAAAAGTGGCCAGAAAGTCGTCAAAGGTGGTGTAGTTGTTGTTGAACCAGTGAAATTGACTGGCTGAGCGCAAACTGGTACCTGCTTGCTGTAGCAACTCGCCGTCTTCCAGGGTGGGGAATAGTACATGCCAGGAGGAGATCCTGTTCTCTTCGGCAAATTGGCGCACCGCGTGCAGCAGTATCGGAAATGCCTGCTCGCGTGATTCATCTTTGGCCACGCATAGCCGTGGGCCTGTTGCCGGTGTGAATGGCACGGCTGTTACCAACTTGGGGTAGTAGTTGAGCCCGTGGCGATGCCAGGCATCGGCCCAGTTCCAGTCGAACACATATTCACCGTAGGAGTGGGATTTCAAATACAGTGGCATTAGTGCGACGAGCTTATCGCCTCGGTACAGGGTAGCGTGGCAGGGACTCCAGCCGCTGTCGCGGTCACAGCAGCCCGAATTTTCCAATAGCGCCAGAAATTCATGCCGAATAAAAGGATAATCTGTGCCGCTCAGGGCGTTCCAGTCCTGCGCAGATATTTCGGTAATCTGCGAGAGGAAACGTATTTCCAGACTATGCGCTGCCTGGCCCATACACCGCGTAATGGGAGACGATGCCAACCAGGACAGCCAGGCCCACATAGTTGTTGTTGAGAAATGCTTTAAAGCAGGCCTGGGGGTCGCGATTGCGAATCAAATAGTGCTGGTAGCCAAATAGGGCCGCTGCAACCAAAAGCGAGCAGTAATACAAAAGTCCAAGTTCGAACCGTTGGCCCGCCAGCAACAGTGCCAGCAAGGTAAACACCTGCAGTGCGCCGATCATCATTTTGTCCATATCACCAAACAGGATGGCGGTGGACTTGACGCCGATTTTGCAGTCGTCATCCCGGTCCACCATGGCGTATTCGGTATCGTAGGCGACTGTCCACAAAAGGTTGGCAAAAAACAGTAACCACAGTTCCGCTGGTAGCGCATTGCGGGTGGCGCTGAAACTCATGGGGATGCCCCAGGAAAAAGCCGCTCCCAGAACCAGTTGCGGCAGATGGGTAATGCGTTTCATAAAGGGATAGCAGCAGGCCAGACCGACGGCCACGAAAGACAGGAAAATGGTTAGGTTGTTGGTGAAGAGCACCAGCACAAAAGCTAGAAAAGCCAGCCCCGCTGCCAGCAACACGGCGGCTGTACCGCCTACTGTACCCATAACGAGTGGTCGACCACGGGTGCGCTCTACGGCGCCGTCGATGCGTCGATCAGCCAGGTCGTTGACTACGCAGCCGGCTGAGCGAGTGAGAAAGGTGCCCAGGGTAAAAATAATCAGCAGTTTGATATTGGGCAGCCCCTCACTGGCGAGCCACAGCGCACCCAGAGTTGGCCACAGCAATAACAATGTGCCGATCGGTCGATCAAAGCGGATTAGCGCCAGATAATCGGTCAAACGTGAGGGTTGGTCGGCCATGTGCGATTAGCTTACACCGAACTATGCGCGCTGGGCCACGGCTGAAATGCGCTTAGAAAGACCTCGCTGACCAATAGTTTGCCTGAGCCGATATGGAAACGGGAACGACGCGCCCAGGCGGGCTCAGCCTGCCTGAGCAGCGGGTGGATATAAGCACAGTTCGATTCCAGCGCGGCTACTTCAAAGGCGCCGCGGCGCAGGTTTGCCTGTTTGAACAGCAAACTGCCGAGAGATTGGTTGTGTAATTTGCGTAAATGGCGCAGCGGACCTTGCAGGGCTTGCAATGGAAGGACACTGCGCGCAAAAACCCAGGGTTGATCGTGGCAAAGTAAGACAACCTGTCGAATCAGCGCCAGTTGTCGCTGTTTCAGCCCCAGAAATTGCCGCTCGGACAGTGTTGGCACCGCCCAGCTCTGAGACAGCCTGTGTACCGTGAAGTTACCGCCGCTGGTGCGGATCAGGTGGTCAGTCAGAGAGCCTTCATCCAGCAACCAGCGCCGTGTGGCAGCGGGCAGCTCAGCTTGCCGCAGATGCGCAATGGTTTGCCAGCAGGGTTCTGATATGTAGTTGGGAGTGCTCACAGCGGCGCCGATTGTGCCACAGAGTTGATCGGTGCATCTATTCTTTCAACATTCAGCCCTTGCACATTTTTTACACAGGATTATAGTGTTGCCTCCAAATTTTTACCCCTCAAGTAAGTGCCTGTTCACTGGGCATGTGCTGAGAAATAGAGAGAAACACACATGAGCAAGTGGGAATGCATTGTCTGCGGGTTGGTTTACGACGAAGCCAAAGGCTGGCCTGATGACGGCATAGCGCCAGGTACCAAATGGGAAGATGTGCCAGAAGACTGGTTGTGCCCTGACTGTGGCGTCGGCAAAGAAGATTTTGAGCTGTTTGAAGAAGCTCCGGTAGAAACCATACCCCACCACGAGGAGCCGGTTGCCGACGAGGTGCACGCGCCAGTGGTGATTTTGGGTACCGGGCTGGCGGGTTATGGCCTGGCCAAAGAATTTCGCAAGCACGATTCCGAGACGCCACTTATTCTGATTACCTCAGATGATGGCCGCTCCTACTCCAAGCCGATGCTTTCAACAGGTTATACCAAGGACACCAGCGCAGATGATTTAGCGCAGATGGACGCTGGTGGTATGGGCAAGCAACTCAAAGCCAGTGTGTGGACCATGACCCACGTTAATGCCATTGACCCTGAAAACCAGTTAGTCAGGGTGGGCGACGCGGAAACCGCCATTCACTACAGCAAGTTGGTGTTGACCATTGGGGCCGAAGTGATTCGTCCGCCGATTCAGGGCGATGCACAGGAGTACATCTATTCAGTGAACGACTTGCTGGATTACGATGATTTCCGTAAAGCCGTTGCCAAGAACGAGGTCAGGAAGGTGTGCATTATCGGTGGTGGCCTGATTGGCTGTGAATTTACCAATGACTTGCTCAATGGTGGTTTTGAGGTCGAGACCGTCGACCCCCTCGCCTACTGCCTGCCCACATTGTTGCCAGAGGCCGCTGGCAAAGCCGTGCAGCGCGCTTTGGAAGAGAAGGGAGCCGCCTTTCATTTTGGCCCCCTGGTTACGGAAGTAAATAAAGCGGAAAGTGGCGTTGTGGTTAGTTTGAACAATGGCGAGACCATCGCCGCCGATATGGTTGTGTCAGCCGTGGGCGTGCGTCCGCGCACTGAACTTGCCAGTGCAGCCGGCCTGGAAACCAGGCGCGGTGTTGTGACCAATCGCCTCCTGGAAACCAGCGCCAAAAATATTTATGCCATGGGTGACTGCGCAGAAGTAGCCGGCCATGTGCTGGTGTACGTGGCACCACTGATGGCTGCGGCGCGAGCACTGGGTAAAACCCTCGCTGGTGAGCCCACTGAAGTCGTTTACCCTGCTATGCCAGTGACCATCAAAACACCGGCCTGCCCGGTTACCGTCGCTCCGGCCGCTCTGGATACAGAGGGAGAGTGGACGATTGAGGAAGATGGCAATAATGTCAAAGCCCTGTTCCGCAATGGCGCTGGAGATTTGCTGGGCTTTGCCCTTACCGGGGATGCCAGCAAAGAAAAAATGCCGCTGCAAAAGCAACTGCCTGCCATATTAAGTTAGTGGCGCAGGCCTGATTTTGGAAGGCGTTGTTTTTTGATGAGGCCGACTTTGTGAAAGATGCGGAGGCCGTGACGCGGCGCTGGCTCACCGAGTGTGTGCTGGCGCTGGACCTCTGCCCCTTTGCGGCGCTGGTGCTGCGCGATGACTCGCTGCGCATTAGCACATCCAGGGCGACAGATGAACCACAGTGCCTGCTGGATTTTCTCTCCGAGCTGGACCTGATTCAGGCTGCCACGCAGGCTCAGGTTTCAACCAGCCTGCTGGTCTTCGAAAATGCGCTGGAAAACTTTGAAAATTACTTGGCTGTGCTCAATGCTGCGCAACAATTACTGGAAGAGGCAGGTCTGGAAGGGCAGTTTCAGTTAGCGAGCTTCCATCCCGGTTATCAGTTTGAAGGGGAGTCGGCAGATGCACCGACTAATTACACCAATCGCAGCCCGTTGCCGGTTATTCATATTCTTCGAGAAGGCATGTTGACGCAGATGCTGGCCAATTGCGCAAACCCCGAGGACATTCCCGCTCGTAACAAGGTTACCCTCGACAATTTGGGCAGCGTGGGTGTGGCGCGCCTTTGGGGTAAGTTGGCCGCAGGAGCCTGTCGGATTTAGGCGTTCGTAGCGAGGGAAAGCAGAAATGAGTCAGTTTTTGCAGTCGATGGAGGCGAATAGTGGTTCTATTTAACGAAATTGACCGTGAAAAATGACTCATTGAGACCTTTGCACGAAAGCCATTTCACCGGCATCCTGCGTCGCCTAAAAGCGTCTACGGTTGGTAAAATCGTACTCAATCGGTCATTGATACGCACAAACTCCCTCATTGCGTGCGTGTTTGCCTGGTCTGGAAGCGACATCATCTTCCGTGCAAAGGTCTCTGATTAATGCTTTTCCGCAGTAGAACAGTCCTAAGTCCGACAGGCTCCTTTTAAACGGTAGCGAAGCGCTCAGCATGACCCAACCAACGTCGTATCAGTGCATCGACGGCTACAGGGTCGTTGTCGGCGACATGCAGAGCCAATTGTTTAACCTCTGGCAGTAAATTTGCGTGCCGCTGAATGTCGGCAATGCGAAACTCCATCAAACCCGTTTGGCGTGTGCCGAGCACCTCGCCGGGTCCGCGCAATTCCAGGTCTCGTTCGGCGATATAGAAACCATCGCTACTTTCTCGCATCGCGCTCAGCCTGGCCTTGCTCTGCAAGCCCAAAGGTTGCTGGTACAACAAGACGCAGTGACTTTCGTCGCTGCCGCGACCAACCCGGCCGCGCAACTGATGCAGTGAGGCCAGGCCCAGTCGCTCCGGGTTTTCGATAATCATCAGGCTGGCATTGGACACATCCACGCCAACCTCTATCACTGTAGTTGCCACCAACAACTGCACTCGGCCTGCCTTGAAGTGTGCCATCATCTCGGCCCTTTCCCTGGGCTTCATGCGCCCGTGTACCAGCCCGATTTCAATATCCGGTAGCAGTTGTTCCAGCTCGTCGCGGGTTGCCTGCGCAGCCTGCGCCTGCAGGGCATCGGATTCGTCGATCAAGGTACACACCCAATAGGCTTGTCGGCCTTGTCTGCACGCGGCTTGTACCCGCTCGATGACCTGCTGGCGCCGGCTGCTATCGACCAGCGCTGTTTGCACCGGTGTTCGCCCTGGAGGCAGTTCGTCGATGACTGAGCAATCCAGGTCGGCGTAGGCGACCATCGAAAGCGTGCGCGGTATCGGCGTCGCGGTCATTACCAACTGATGTGGGCGTCCGCTGTTTTTGTTGCCTTTACTGGATAACTGCAAGCGCTGATGAACGCCAAAGCGGTGTTGTTCATCAACTATGATTAAGCCCAGCTCCGAAAATGCCACCTGCTTCTGAAACAGGGCGTGTGTACCCACTGCCAGTTGGGCGCTGCCTTCAGCCAGTGCCTTGAGGGTATTGTCGCGGGGTTTGCCTTTGAGCCGACCGCTCAACCAGACCAGGTTGATACCCAGAGGCTCAAACCAGGTTTGGAAATTCTGCCAGTGTTGTTCGGCCAGTATTTCTGTAGGCGCCACGATGGCGACCTGGTGGCCAGCCGCTAAAGCTTGCAGGGCGGCGCAGGCTGCGACAACCGTTTTGCCAGACCCAACATCGCCCTGTACCAGCCGCAACATGGGCACGCCGCTAGCCAGGTCTTGGCCTATCTCCCCAACAACACGGTGCTGCGCTGCTGTCAGTTCAAACGGTAATTGTTTGATGAAGTTCGTCACCTGGGCGGAGCCCTCCGGCATTTTTGCTGCACCCGGTACTTGTTGCTGCCGACGCAGTTTTTCCAGTGACAAGTTGTGCGCCACTAGTTCCTCCAGCGCCAATCGGCGCTGAGCCGGGTGTTGCCCGTCTCGAATCAGGGCTTGTGGGGCATCGGGAGGCGGTGCGTGCAAATAGTGGATCGCCTCTGCCAGACCGAAATCCAGCGAGCTGGGAGGTAATAGTTCAGCCAGCCTGGAGCTGCGTAAAATGTCCAGCGCCTGGTTGCAAAGCTTGCGGATACCGGCCTGGTTCATGCCCGAGGTACTTGGGTATACCGGCGTTAGGCACTCCTCTACCGGGTTGGGATTGCCCTCGTCCAGTGGACGATATTCAGGGTGATACATTTCCAGGCCCGATGATCCCCGCCGAACCTCACCAAAGCAGCGCAGGCGCACGCCTTTACGCAGGTTGTTTTTCTGCGAACCAGAAAAATGAAAAAATCGCAGGGTCAGGGTGCCGGTACCATCCTGAATTCGGCATACCAGTGAGCGGCGTCGGCCAAAGCCTATCGCTGCGGTTTTAATCTCCCCCTCAACAACGACATCACCGCCCGGCTGTAGTGCACCGAGTGGTGTGATGCGTGTGCGGTCCTGATAGCGCAGAGGAAGATGGAACAGCAAATCCTGAATATTGCTGATACCGAGCTGTTTCAGCTTTGCCGCCATGCGCGAACCCACGCCGCGAAGTTGAGTTACTGGAATCTGCGCTACTTCTGTGTTCGCCAAGAGCCGCCTGGTTTCCGCTGTGGTTTAAGGGGATTTTTAAACAGGTTAGTTGTACCAGTGACCGCGCAGAAATTGAAGGGTAAATCGGTGATATTGATCGGTTGTGGTGACATTGGCTCCGCCGCTGGCCTGCAATGGATAGATGCAGGCGTATCAGTGTTTGGCTTGCGCCGCGATATTGGCAAACTTCCTCCCTGACTCCTAGACAGCCATGATCATTTCTATCTCAACGTCCACCGCCCTGGGCAGTGCGGCCACTTGCACGCAGGCGCGCGCCGGGTAGGGCCCGGTGAAGAAACCGGCCATCACCTTGTTCACAGTTGAGAAGTCCGCCAGATCCGTCAGGGAAATATTTATTTTTACCGCGTCATCCAGCGAACCGCCTGCGGCTTCTGCAATGGCTGCCAGGTTTTCGAATACCCGAGTGGTCTGGGCGCTGATGTCGCCCGCTACAACCTCCATTGACTCTGGGTCGAGGGGAATTTGGCCGGAAACCCAGACGGTGTTGCCGACTTTTATGGCCTGCGAATAGGGGCCGATGGCGGCTGGAGCGGCTGGCGTTGATATGATGGCGCGATTACTCATGGTGTTTTCTCCGCAACGGCCACAGGGCATTCCTCTGGCTCAAAACTGTGATTTATTGGCTCAGAGCTGTTTATTGGCTCAGGGCTGTTTGTTGGCTCAGGGCTGTTCATTGGTTCAAGGCTGTCTTGTACGGGTTTAGTGCCGGCTCCGGCTGACTTTGTGCACTTCCTTCAATGTGCGAATGCGTTTCATGATGGCGGCCAGATGGACCCGATTTTTGACCGACATTTCAAGATCGACAAAACTGAACTGAAGATCTTTGTGCTCGCTGCTGATTTTGGCAATGTTTACATCCATACCATTGATACGATTGGCCAGTGCGGCAATCATGCCGCGCTTGTTTTCCAGCTCGATTCGCAATGCCGCCGAAAACTCTCCGGTAATTTCCTCGTCCCAGCGCAGGGCAACCTGTCGGTCCGGGTTTTCCCGCAACTCTGCCAGATTGTGGCAGCCCTCTCTGTGTACCACGATGCCGCGCTCGGCGCTGATGTAGCCCGATATCGCATCGCCGGGTATGGGGAAGCAGCACTTGGCGTAGTTCACCATGATGCCCTCGGTACCCCGGATTGCAACAGGCTGTGCAGTGGCGCTGGAACCAGAGCTGCCCACTGGCGTTTCAGACAGTTCCCCCAGTAATTGCTGGGCAATAATGGGTGCTACCCGATTGCCTTGGGCTACATCTTCCAGGAGCTGCTCAAAGCTTTGGTAATCTGACTCGTTCACAAACAGATCGAGCAGTTCGCTGGACAATGTCTCCAGGCTGGACCCGAGATTGGCCAGCGCCCGGTCCAGCATACGGCGCCCCAGAGTGACTGAGTCTTCCCTGCGTTGGGTCTTAAGAAAATGGCGAATATTGGTACGTGCTTTAGCGGTCACCGCGTAGTTAAACCAGGAAGGGTTAGGGTGGGCGCCGGGCGCGGTGAGAATTTCTATGGTCTGCCCACTTTGCAGGGGTTCCGACAAGGGCGTTAGACGACGATTGACCCGACAGGCGACACAGCTATTGCCGACATCTGTATGGACCGCATAAGCAAAGTCCACTGCCGTTGCGCCGCGCGGCAATTCCAATATCCTGCCTTTGGGTGTAAACACATACACCTCGTCGGGAAACAGATCAATTTTGACGCTCTCGATAAATTCCAGCGAGTTGCCTGCGCGTTGCTGCATTTCCAACAAACCCTGCACCCACTGCCGCGCTCGGGCATGGCTGCCGTGGGTGCTGCCACCCTCGCTGGACTTGTACAGCCAATGCGCGGCAATACCTTTGTTGGCCATCTCTTCCATATCGCGTGTGCGAATCTGAATCTCAATGGGCACGCCGTGCATACCTTTTAGTACCGTATGCAGTGACTGGTAGCCATTAGCCTTGGGAATAGCGATGTAATCCTTGAACTCTCCCGGGACGGGCTTATAGAGACTGTGCACTGAACCGAGTACGCGGTAGCAGCTATCCACGGAGTCGACAATAATGCGAAAAGCGAAGATATCCATGATCTCTGAGAAGCTCTTTCGCTTGGACTTCATTTTCTGGTAAATGCTGAACAGGTGTTTTTCTCTACCTATGATTTCAGCGTCGTGGCCTTCCTGTTTTAAACAGGCATCGATCTGGTGGCCAATTTTTTCCACCAGTTCTTTGCGATTTCCGCGGGCGTTGCGCAGGGCCGCCAACATACGTTCGTGGCGCATGGGATGCATGGCGCTGAAGCCCAGATCTTCAAATTCCATGCGCACATGGTTCATGCCCAACCGCAGTGCAATTGGCGCATACATCTCCAGAGTTTCTTTAGCAATCCGGCGCCGTTTTTCTGGCTGAAGTACGCCCAGGGTGCGCATATTGTGTAAACGGTCCGCCAGTTTGACCAAAATGACACGAATGTCTTTAGCCATGGCCAGGGCCATTTTCTGGAAGTTTTCGGCCTGTTTCTCTGCCTGGGAGCTAAACTCGATTTGTGTTAATTTGCTGACCCCGTCAACCAGCTCAGCCACGGGTTCACCAAACTGGCTATCGATAGCGGATTTATCGATGCCGGTGTCCTCGATGACATCGTGGAGCATGGCCGCCATCAGGCTTTGATGGTCCATGTGCATATCGGCGAGAATGCCGGCGACTGCCAGCGGGTGCGTTACATAGGCCTCTCCGCTGCGCCTAAACTGACCGTAGTGGGCTTGCTCGGCAAAATAATAGGCCCGCCTGACCTGGTTGGCCTGCTCGGGGCTGAGGTAGGTCTTGAGAGTTTGGTCGAACGAATCGAGGGTGCTGGGTGCTGACATGGCTTATTCAGGCGCCCTCGACAGCGCTAAATCTCGATGGGGAGTGGCTCGCTGATAGCCATCTCTTCCAGCATTTCTTCTTTGGCTTCAGCTTCTTCGTCACGGGTCAGAATGTCTGCAGTGACATAGCCTTCGGCGATTTCGCGCAATGCGATAACGGTGGGCTTATCAGATTCTTCCTGCACAAAAGGGTCTTTGCCGCCAGTGGCGATTTGTCTGGAGCGCTTGCTGGCAACCATAACCAGCTCAAAGCGGTTGGCAACATTCTCAAGGCAATCTTCAACGGTTACACGGGCCATGTTTACTTCCTGTAGTAATAACTAATAACAATAGCAGGCAAATTACGGGTATTCAGCCATTTGCCGGGAAATCGGGTACGAACCGTTAGTGCCGGTTCGAAACGACCGCGAATTATAGCAAAAACATTGATTTACGACAGCAGCTCTGTGATTAAAGTTTGCTGGCGCACAATTTGCTTTTCAGAGCTCAAACGCTGGCTGATGAGGATACTTTCCATAGCTTCCAGCGCGGAGTCGAACACATCGTTAACGACGATGAAGTCAGCTTCAGAATAGTGAGATATTTCACTCGCAGCTTGTTGCATCCGCTTCTCAATAACACCTGTACCGTCCTGACCGCGGCTTTGCAGCCGCTCCAGCAGGGCCGCCCGAGAAGGCGGCAAAATAAAAATGGAGATACTATCAGGCCGCAATCGCCGGATTTGTTCAGCCCCCTGCCAGTCAATTTCCAGCACGACATCCTCTCCGGCGGCCAGTTGCTGTTCAACCCATTCCTGAGAGGTTCCGTAGTGGTTGCCAAAAACCAGCGCCTGTTCAAGAAAAACGCCACGCGAAGCCATTTCCTGAAAGGCGGTTTCGGTAACAAAATGATAATTCACGCCATCTTGTTCCCCCGGCCGCATCGGTCGGCTGGTATGCGAAACCGATACCCGTACAGTTGTCGACTTGTCTGCCAGAGCGTTGACCAGGCTGGTTTTGCCCGCTCCGCTGGGAGCGGACACGGTATACAGCGTTCCGGGTGTTTTCATGCAGGGAAAAGCCTATTCCAGATTTTGAATTTGTTCGCGCATTTGCTCGATAAGCACCTTCAATTCTACCGCGTTTTGCGTGGTACTGCTGGCGATAGACTTGGCAGAGAGCGTGTTAGCTTCCCGGTTGAGTTCCTGCATCAGGAAGTCCAGGCGCCGCCCTGCAACGCCGCCTTTCTTCAATACATACTGGACTTCGCCAATATGGGCCTGGAGGCGGTCCAGCTCTTCCTCAAGGTCTGTTTTCTGAGCCAGTATTACCAGCTCTTGCTCGAGCCGTGCCGGTTCCAAATCGGCAGAAATCTCTGCCAGCTTCCGCTCGATACGCTGCCGCTGATGGAGCAGAAGTTGTGGCATTTGTTCGCGGGTTTTAGTGACCTCGGCGTCTATTTGGGTGAGGCGACCGAGAATAAAGTCTGCCAGTTTTGCGCCTTCTCTTGTCCTCGCCTCACCCAACTCGCGCAGAGCAGTGGTAAACAACTGCCCAGCCAAAAGCTGCATCTCGTCTTCGCCATCGCCGGATTGATCGAGCACCCCCGGCCATTGCATAAGCTCCAGGGCTGAGACCGGGCGCAGATTCTCCTGTAGTTTTGCGACCTCTTCTACCGCTGCTAACAGTCTCTGCAAGTGTTGGTGATTGAGTGACAGCGCCCGCTGAGTGTTCTCGGTGGCCTGCCAGCGCAATTGGCAGTCAATCTTGCCGCGGCTGAGCGCGCCGCGTATTTGCTCACGCCATTTCGGCTCCATACCCCGAAACAATTCGGGCAGGCGGAAGTTACTGTCGAGATAGCGATGATTATAAGACCGCAATTCCAATACCAGCATGCCGCCAGGGCACTCCCCCCGGCTGCTGGCGAAAGCCGTCATGCTGTTTACCATATTCATCACCTGTCTGTGCCAAGTATGCCGCCACACGGTCGGGCAAAGGGGCTGATTTTAGCAGTACCGCCAGAAATTCCACCAGTTTCGCGTATAATCTGCCGCCTTTATCAATCGATCCCCATGGAAGCCAGATATGTCTCGACCCAGTGGCCGTGCGCCCAACCAACTGCGCGAAATAGAGCTTACCCGTGAATTTACCCGCCAGGCGGAGGGTTCGGTGCTGATTGCTTTTGGCGACACCCGGGTTATTTGTACAGCGTCTGTAGAAGCGGGTGTGCCGAGGTTTCTGCGCGGTAAAGGCCGGGGCTGGATAACGGCGGAGTACGGTATGTTGCCGCGCTCGACAGATAGCCGTATGGGCCGTGAGGCTACCCGTGGCAAGCAGGGAGGCCGCACCGTTGAAATCCAGCGCTTGATCGGACGTTCCATACGGGCAGTGGTTGATATGAAGAAGCTGGGCGAGAATACGATTACCCTGGATTGCGACGTGATTCAGGCCGATGGCGGTACTCGCACGGCCTCTATTACGGGCGCCTGTGTTGCCCTGGTGGATGCCATGCGCTATCTCCAGCGCAAAGGTTTGATTAAAGAAGACCCCTTGCGTGACATGGTGGCCGCAGTGTCAGTGGGTGTATTTGAAGGCGAGCCGATTTTAGATTTGGATTATCTCGAAGACTCCAAAGCTGATACGGATATGAATGTAATTATGACTGAGGCCGGCGAGTTTATCGAAGTGCAGGGCACCGCAGAGGGGCAGAGCTTTGACCGCCGTACACTGAACCGGTTACTGGATCTGGCTGGCGACGGAATTGCCGAGTTGATCAACCAGCAAAAGGCGGCGCTGGGTTCGGTCAGTTAAAGCCCCGCACCTTCAGATAGAGGGTTCGATCTCATAATCCATGATGATGGGCGCGTGATCGGAAAAACGCTGACCGGTATAGATAGCCCCGTGCTCAACCTGATACTTGAGCCCCCTGGAAAGCAGTTGAAAATCTGTGCGCCAGCCATCCGCAGCGTAATTGCTGTGCGGCCACCAGCTAAACTCATCGCTGTCTGAGCTGATTTCCCGAAATGCGTCGACATAGCCTGAGTCCAGCACTTCATTCATCCATTGTCGCTCGTCTGCCAGAAACCCCGGGGTGTTGCTATTTTTGTCGGTGTCTTGCACATCGGCTGCCGTGTGGGCAATGTGCCAGCCACCGCAGATGATGAACTCGCGACGTTTGTTGCGGATCTTTTCCAGATGCGACTTTAGCTGATTCAGGAAGTCGGCTTTGCGCTGGCCTTCTTCGCTGCCGGGTTCTCCACCCGGCGGCACCAGGATGCTGCCGACGCTGATGTTGCCGTAGTCGGCCTGAATATAACGACCTTCCATATCAAACTTGTTAAACCCCAGACCGGTCATGACTGCTTTTGGAAGGTCCTTGCAATAAATAGCGACGCCATTGCTTTTGCCACTGATGTCGTCAAAAAAGTAGCCGTTATAGTTGGCCGGAAAATAGGTGTCGGCTTGCAGGTCATATTCTGCGCAGCGCAAATCCTGAACGCAGATAAAGTCTGCGTCCTGAGCGTCTAACCAACTGTAAAATCCTTTCTCAGCGGCTGACTGTATGCCGTCAGCACTGAGACTGATAACTCTCATTCATGGCTCCTTACTGGAAGAGCTTGTATGATATACGAGCTCTGTAGTCGCGTGTAGCCTGTAGCTCGCGCACACCTCATTTACCATAGGCAGTGATTTATTTTTTTAAGCACGCTACTGCACCAGGAGACCATTTATACAGCATAATCAGCGTGCTTGAAACCATTGACGCAGGGTAGCCGCGCCAACAAATACAATGGAACACTATGAAAAAATATCAGCAGACTTTTATCGAAGTGGCGCGCCAGGTAGACGCACTCAGGTTTGGTGAGTTTACTCTCAAGTCGGGTCGCACCAGCCCCTACTTTTTTAATGCTGGCGCTTTCTGCACCGGTGCCTCATTAGCGCAATTAGCTCAGTGTTATGCCGATGCTATTGTCGACGCGCAGGTAGAGTTTGACCTCATACTGGGACCAGCCTACAAAGGTATTCCACTGGCTGCTGCCGCTGCGGTGTGTTTGAGCCGCGATCATCAACTGGATGTTCCGTTTGCCTACAATCGCAAGGAAGCCAAAGACCACGCTGAAGGCGGTGTAATCGTCGGTGCGGCGCTGTCGGGCAAAAGGGTGTTGGTTATCGACGACGTTATTACCGCAGGCACGGCAGTGCGCGAGGTTATGGCCCTTATTGAGGAGCAGGGCGGCCAGTGCGCCGGGGTGGCCATTGGTCTGAACCGGCAGGAACGTGGGCGGGGTGAGCTCTCTGCGATTCAGGAGATTGAACAGGCCTTTGGTATTTCCGTGGTGAGTATTGTGAGCCTGGCCAACCTGATTGATTATCTGCAGATGGGCGGCGAAACCATGTCCGGGCTGCGGCATTCAATGGAGAGCTACCGCGCGCAATACGGCGTAAGCTAGCCGACGGACTCCTGGCAGGCAACAACTCAATAAATGACACGGCGGTTATCCAGCTTCAGGGTCGCTGCTTTTGCTGTTGTCTTGTTCAGCGCGCATGCGGTATTCGCGCAATAGTGACAGCTAATGGTTAGCTGTATGAGGCTTGTGGGCTTTCTCCACCAGCGATTGTTTCCCGAAACAAACCATTGAGGAGCTGACTCCATTGCTCAGGCCAATTCTGCGTGGGTGGACGCTGGAAGCCGCTGCGCACGAATTGGGAGATGCGACCCTCGGCCGTGGCCAGCAACAAATTCGCCGCGGTGTTAACGGGTAATATCGGGCGCAGCCCCTCGCGCATTTCGGCTTCGCGAAGAACTTGCTTGAGCTGCATTTCAAACCGATCAAATACTTGCGCGACGCGGGCGTGCAGGCGTTCAGCCTCGCCGACCAGTGCATCCCCGGTGAGAATGCGGGTGATGCCTGGGTTGCGCTCGGTGAAACCCAATAGCAGCGCGAGCATTTTTTCACAGCGGTTTGCCGCCCGGGATTCTTCCACAAGAATGATATTAATTCTGGAAAAAAGAGTGTCCTCAATAAACTCGATCAAGCCTTCAAACATTTTTGACTTGCTGGGGAAATGACGATACAAGGCCGCTTCGGATACCCCGACAACCCTTGCCAGACCGGCCGTCGTGATTCGTTCGCCGGGAGAGGCATCCAGCATATGAGCCAGAGCTTCAAGAATTTGTTGGCGGCGTTGGGATTTTCTTGGCGGCATTCAGTGGCAATCTACATTCAGTGGCAATTTGGGGCAGTGTGCTTGCTAAACCATGCTAGCTGCTCACTGTCAGCCCTGCAATACAAAGCAGCGAATTGTGCCGTTTATTTTAATCCCTGCACTGTGTGCGCTGATTCGTTATGAGGGTGCCGACGCCGTCGTCGGTAAATACTTCCAGGAGTAATGCGTGGGGGACTCTGCCATCAACAATATGAGAGCTGGTACAGCCACCTTTAACGGCATCCAGCGCGCAGCGGATTTTGGGCAACATGCCGCCGTGAATGGTGCCGTCTTCGATCAGGGCATCTACCTCTGCGGTACTTAATCCGGTAAGAATGTTGCCCTGCTTATCCAGCAAGCCTTCGACATTGGTTAGCAACATGAGTTTTTCCGCCTGCAAAACTTCTGCGATTTTGCCCGCTACCAGGTCGGCATTGATGTTGTAGGAACTCCCATCCCGCCCCACGCCGATGGGTGCAATCACAGGAATGAAGTGGCTATCACGCATCATATCCAAAACTTCGGTGTCGATTTGTTCCACTTCACCAACGTGGCCGATATCGACAATCTCTGGCGCCTGCATATCGGTAGCATTGCGACTCAGAGATAGTTTGCGCGCCCTTATCAGCCTGCCATCCTTGCCGGTAACGCCAATCGCCTTGCCGCCGTGAGAGTTGATGCTGGAGACGATCTCCTTATTGACACTGGCACCCAGCACCATTTCAACCACATCCATGGTGGCGCTATCAGTGACGCGCATGCCGTCGACAAATTCGGATTTAATATTGAGCTTGTCGAGCAATTTGCCGATCTGTGGACCGCCACCGTGCACCACTACCGGGCTGACGCCGACCAATTTCAGCAAAACGATATCGCGGGCGAAACTGTCCTGTAGTTGCGGGTCGATCATGGCGTTGCCGCCGTATTTAACGACAATGGTTTTGCCAGCAAAGCGCTGAATATAGGGCAGCGCCTCGGTCAGTACCTGGGCTACATTGAGCGCGTTGTCGCGAGACAGAGACATGTTTGTTTCCAGCAAAAACCCGAGTGTATCGGTATTGGCTGATAACTCAAAATCCTGGCTTGAGGTCGGGGGCGGTTTTGGCCAGCCGAGAAGCGGCGCACAGGCCATCGTCGAGACCCGCTCCGGGTTGCCATATGCACTGACTTGCTACTGGCCCGGATCAAATTCAATCGTCGGTAATTTTGCGCTGCCGGGGCGCGATCAACTTGATCAGCGCCTGCGCCAACTGGGGCTTGGAGGTCAACTCAATCTTTGCGCTGCCGCCGGGCCAGAACACCACCGCAGCATTGTTGTCACTATTAAATCCGGCCGCTGCATTTGATACATCGTTGGCGACGATCATGTCCAGGTTTTTGGCCTCAAGCTTACCCAGGGCATAGGTCTCCACATTGTTGGTTTCTGCGGCAAAGCCCACAGTGAAGGGCTTGCTGTTTTTGGCGGCTACACTGGCAACAATATCCGGATTGCGAACCAGTTCAATATGCACTGTCTCGCCGCTTTTCTTAATTTTCTGCTCGGCTGTAGTGGCAGGGCGGTAGTCCGCTACTGCGGCACAGGCAATAAATATGTCGCAGTCCACTTCCAGAGCGGCCTCATACATGTCCCTGGCACTTATCACATTGACTCGCTCAACGTGTTGGGGCGTCTCCAGTGCAACTGGACCGCTGATCAGAGTTGTTTTTGCGCCTGCTGAGGCGCAGGCGTCGGCGATTGCGTAGCCCATCTTCCCTGAGCTGTGATTACTGATATAACGCACTGGGTCGAGAGCTTCCCGGGTTGGTCCAGCGGTTACCGCCACGGTCAAGCCATCGAGCAAATCTGACTCAAACAGAGCATTGGCTTGTGCGGCAATAATCGCCGGTTCTTCCATCCGGCCTGGCCCTACATCACCGCAGGCCTGCGAGCCCTCGGCCGGGCCCGCTAGCGTGGCCCGGTCTTGCAGCAGTGCGATATTGGCTTGGGTTGCCGGGTCGCGCCACATTCCCTGATTCATGGCAGGTGCGATCAGCAGAGGTGCTGCGGTTGCCAGGCATAGGGTTGTCAATAAATCATCGGCGCGGCCAGCGGCCAGGCGAGCGAGAAAATCAGCGGTGGCTGGTGCCACGCATATCAGATCTGCCCATCGAGCCAGTTCGATGTGCCCCATGGCTGCCTCGGCGTCGCTGTCGAGCAAGTCCATGTGTACAGGGTTGCCCGACAGTGCCTGCAAGGTCATTGGGGTAATAAATTCGGTGGCGCCGCGGGTCATCACAACACGCACCGTGGCCCCTCGCTCCTGCAAATCGCGCACCAGCGTAGCGGCTTTGTAGGCAGCTATGCCGCCCGTGATGCCGACAATAACATTGCGGTTGTAAAGTTGACCCATGAGCTTGACCAATCCAGAAAAACAGCCAAGCTAAAGATAGCATTGCGCCAAGGGATTTGACACTAAGCGCAAGGGATCAGGGAGGATGGCTATGAGCCTTTCACAATGGCCTGTTGGCGAAGCACCGCGGGAAAAACTGCTGTCGCGGGGTGCCGCAGCCCTATCGGATGCCGAGTTATTGGCCCTACTGCTCGGAACCGGTACCAGGGGGCTGGATGTGTTGGCCTTGTCCCGTTATTTGTTACAGCGCTTTGATAATCTGACCGGGCTGTTCTCTGCCAGCCGCCGGGACTTGTGCAGTGAATCGGGGGTTGGCCCGGCCAAGTACGCTGGCTTGCACGCAGCCCTTGAGCTGGCAAGGCGCCAGGCTCGCGAGGTGTTGCAACAGGGCAGTACGCTCAGCAGCCCACAGCAAACTCGCGACTTTCTCAGCATGCATTTGCGCGACCGAACCCGCGAGGTATTCAGCTGCCTGTTTCTGGACAGTCAAAATGCGTTGATCTGCTGCGAGGACTTGTTTACCGGCACCCTCGACGGTGCGGCAGTATATCCCCGCGAGGTGGTGAGCCGCGCACTGCAGCTTAATGCCGCCTCGGTGATTCTCGCCCACAATCACCCCTCTGGCATTGCCGAGCCCAGCGCCGCAGACCGGCGTATTACAGAGCGTTTGCAAGCGGCTCTGAGTTTATTGGACATCCGGGTGCTCGATCACATTGTGGTGGGCCGAGGTCAACAGTTCTCTTTTGCCGAGCAGGGCTTGCTGTAGGCCAGGTAAATTAAAGGTCGGGACAATTAGTGCAACGGGGGCGAGCAGGTGGCCTTTTTTATATTGGAAAAGACTGTCGCAATTGTTATAGCGCCGAGAGCTTGCTCATTTGTAATGCTTCTGGGAGCAGTTCATCAGTATTAATGGGCGGTCGCGGTCGCTCTCGCTGAACATCCCGCCAACTTAGAATGCTGTGGTAGTGACGAATATTCTTTACATAGGTAACTGGTTCCGAGCCGCGAGCGTAACCATAGCGGGTACGTTTGTAAAACTGTTGTTTCTGCAGAAGCGGGAGTCGTTGCGACACGTCCTTCCAGAGATGCGGGTCGCCGCCCTGGCGCTCGGTGATCACCCGCGCATCTTCAAGATGACCGCGACCTATATTGTACGCGGCCAGGGCAAACCAGGTGCGGTCAGGTTCGTAGATGTCAGAGGGCAGCAGACGCTTGATCTTTTTAAAGTAGCGCGCTCCCCCTTGCAAACTCTGCAGGGCGTCCAGTCGGTTTTTAACGCCCATTTCGCGGGCGGTATTTCGCGTCAGCATCATCATGCCGCGCACTCCAGTGGGCGAGCGAGCCTCTGGATTCCAGTGTGACTCTTGATAGGCGATTGCCGCTAGCAGGTGCCAATCCAGTTGATACTCGTCTGCTACCTGCCGAATCAGGTTTTCGTATTCAGGTAACTTGCGTTGCATATTGCGATTGAATGTCTGCGCGCCGACCGGGTTGATACTCGAGGCGTGTTCAAAGTGGTTTTCTTTGAGTTTTGCCAGTGTGCCATCTTCGCTGATTCGCTGAATGAATGCATTGGCTCGCTCGCTGAGCCGCTGGCTGGACTCACCGAGGGGGAATAGCCAGGCTAGCTGGTCTTTTCGGTCAATGCTAAAGCCCAGCCTCAAGCGGGGGTAGAAGCTGCGGTTGGCAATAAAGGCATTGGAATTGACTACGGCGTAATCTGCGTTCATAGAGGAGACCTGTTCTAATAAATCTGCGGGCTCTGCTCCGGGAATTTCGTCCCACAGCAGGGATGGTTCCAGTTCTTTTAGAAAAGCGAAGGTCTCTGTATGGTTGCTGCCCGCCGTCATAACCAGTCTTCCAGAGCTCAAGTCTGATAGTTTGCGTGGCTTTGCAGAACCAGTGAGATAAACGATTTGCGGTTTGATGTCGTAGTAGGGCGAACTAAACAAGAACTCCTGTTGCCTTTTTGGTGTAATACTCAGGGCGGCTGCGGCCAAATCCGCCTGGTTTCGGCGCATGGCCTGGAGTATGGCGGGCACGCTAAACTCGCTGCGAATATTGAGTTTTACTCCGAGCTCTTCGGCAAAGAGGCGGACTAGCTGGTATTCAAAGCCGGCGGGTTCGCCTTTGTCGACATAATAAGTTGTTGGTCCATTGCGGGTGATGACGTTGAGAACGCCAGTCTCCTCAATGCGTGAAAGGCTGTCTTTACCGCCACAGCCGCTCATACATAAGGCCAGCGTCAGCAGACACCATCTGCTTTTTAATCTGGTAACCATATTGTCATTCTAGCGCTGTGCACTGCTGAGTAGAAACAAGCTCAAGAGTAGATATTTACGTCCGCGCTGCTAACGTCGCCGCAGTAATTCAAGTACAATACCGCGTTTTCAATAGCCCCCTGCCCAGAGGCCATTCAAAGCATGCTCATCCTGCGCGGCGCACCAGCTCTGTCGGATTTCAGACTCAGTAAACTCCAGGCAAAACTTCAACAAATTAGTACGGAAATTGGTCGGGTTCGCAGCGAATTTGTGCACTTCGCTGATCTCGGCGCTGGCTTGAGTGACGAAGAAACCCGCATTTTAGGTGGCCTGCTTGAATACGGGCCAAGCGCGCCTCTGGAGGATTTTCCCGGGGTTCTGTTTTTAACAGTGCCCCGTACTGGCACCATCTCGCCCTGGTCCAGTAAGGCGACGGACATTGTGCATAATTGTGGACTTGATTCTGTGCTTCGAGTGGAGCGTGGTATTGCCTACTGTGTTGAAATGCCCACGGGCAGCTCCGGGCAGCTCAGTGAAACAGTTGCGAGCTGTTTGTATGACCGCATGGTTGAACAGGTATTGCCTGAACTTGAATTGGCGCAACAGTTGTTCAGCCATGCAAGTCCTGGAGAAATGACCTCTGTAGATATTCTGGGGGGTGGGCGACAGGCGCTGGTGGTCGCAAACACCGAACTGGGGCTGGCACTGGCGGAAGATGAAATCAATTATCTGGTAGAGAGTTTTACCCAGTTAGGTCGAAATCCTAACGATATTGAACTCATGATGTTTGCTCAGGCGAACTCCGAGCATTGTCGCCACAAGATATTCAATGCCAGTTGGAGCATTGATGACCAGGAGCAAGGCCTGTCTCTGTTTGAGATGATTCGCAATACCAATGAAAAGGGTGGCGAAAAGGTTTTGTCGGCCTATTCTGACAACGCTGCGGTTGTAGAGGGTACTTATGCCGGGCGTTTCTATCCGAACCCGTTGACGGGTGAGTACGGTTATTCCGAGGAAAATATCCACCTTTTAATGAAGGTAGAGACCCACAATCACCCGACGGCCATTGCCCCATTTTCTGGGGCTGGCACAGGTTCCGGCGGCGAAATTCGCGACGAAGGTGCGGTGGGTCGAGGCTCCAAGCCTAAAGTCGGGTTGAGTGGTTTTTCTGTTTCCAATTTAAATATCCCCGACTTTCAACAACCCTGGGAGCAGGTGTACGGCAAGCCCGCACGGATTGTTTCTGCCCTGGACATTATGATTGAGGGGCCGATTGGTGGCGCGGCCTTCAATAATGAATTTGGAAGGCCAAACCTGTGCGGTTATTTCCGTACCCTGGAAGGCGAGGCGCAGGGTATCAATGGCGTTGAAATTCGCGGTTATCACAAGCCAATAATGATTGCCGGAGGTTACGGTAATATCCGCGAGGAACATGTCGATAAGGGTACCTTTGACCCCGGTTCAAAGCTGGTGATCCTCGGTGGCCCGGCGATGCTTATAGGCCTCGGCGGTGGTGCAGCCTCATCCATGGCCAGCGGGCAAAGCGCGGAGGATTTGGATTTCGCGTCGGTGCAGCGACAGAATCCGGAAATTGAGAGGCGTTGTCAGGAGGTTATTGATCGCTGCTGGCAGTTGGGTGAAGAGAACCCCATCGCCTTTATTCACGATGTGGGTGCTGGTGGTTTGTCCAATGCGTTTCCAGAACTGGTAAAGGATGGGAATCGGGGCGGCCGCTTTGAATTGCGCAATGTGCCGAATGATGAGCCGGGTATGTCGCCTTTGGAAATTTGGTGTAATGAGTCGCAGGAACGCTACGTGATGGCAATCGCGGCTCGGGATTTGCAGCGGTTTGTGGATATTTGTGAGCGGGAACGATGCCCCTATGCAGTGGTTGGAGAAGCAACTGACACAATGCACCTGACGGTGTCCGATCAGACTTTTGCCAACAACCCGGTCGATTTGCCGATGTCCGTGTTATTTGGCAAGCCACCGCGTATGCACCGAGAGCTGCAAAGGCAAATTGTGCAACAGCCTGTGCTGTCTCTGGACGGAGTTGAGCTTGCAGAGGCTATCGAGAGGGTCATGCGCCTGCCCACAGTTGCCAGCAAGCAGTTTCTGATCACCATTGGCGATAGAACTGTGACCGGCATGGTAACCCAGGATCAGATGGTGGGCCCCTGGCAGGTGCCGGTTGCCGATTGTGCAGTGACTACAGTGTCTTATGATGGCAATACTGGTGAAGCGATGTCTATGGGTGAGCGAACGCCTCTTGCCTTGATCAGCGGCCCCGCGTCAGGGCGTATGGCTGTTGCCGAGGCGATAACGAACATTGCCGGAGCGCGAATCGGCCATCTCAGTGACATCAAGCTGTCAGCCAATTGGATGTGCGCTGCGGGCTATGGCAGGGAAGACGAAACTTTATTCGATACCGTTCACGCAGTTGGTATGGAGTTTTGCCCGGCATTAGGTTTAACCATACCGGTAGGTAAAGACTCCATGTCTATGCGCACCACCTGGCACGAGGCCGGTGAAAACAAGGCCGTTACGGCACCGGTTTCTCTTATTGTGTCGGCCTTTTCGCCAGTATTGGATGTGCGAAAAACAGTGACACCTCAATTGCGTTGCCGCGACAGTGATAATTGCCTACTGTTGGTCGATGTCAGCGCTGGTCGTTCACGCCTGGGCGGTTCGGCGCTGGCCCAGGTTTATTCGCAAGTTGGAGATGTAGCTCCGGATGTCGAGCAAGCCTCTAGTTTATCGGGTCTGTTTAATCTGACCCAGCGCTTGCTGGAGGATGAAATCCTGCTCGCCTACCACGATCGTTCTGATGGGGGATTGATTGCAACTCTGTTGGAAATGGCGTTTGCCGGTCACTGTGGTTTATCTCTCAATCTCGACGCCTTGATGCGTGATTCCTGTGCAGGAGACTCATTGGCATTACTGTTTAACGAAGAAGCCGGCGCGGTATTGCAGGTGACCACTGGGGATGTGTCGGCGGTAATCTCGCTGGCAGAAGAACTGGGTATTGGCCAGTGTATTGTTCCAATCGGGGCGGCCACTGAAGGTGATGCGGTCAAAGTAATACGTGACGGAGAGCTGCTTTGGGCTGACTCTCGCCAGCGCATGCAGCGGATATGGAGCGAGACCAGCTATCGAATTCAGGCGCTGCGGGATAATCCGCAGTGCGCCGTGGAAGAGTTTGCCGCCCTGGCGCTGGATAATCCGGGGCTGAGTGCAAAGTTAAGTTTTGATGTCAATGAAGACATCTCGGCTCCCTATCTTGGTCTTGGGAGTCAGCCAAAGGTTGCGATACTGAGAGAACAGGGGGTCAACGGCCATGTAGAAATGGGCGCCGCGTTTCATCGCGCTGGCTTCGCCAGCTACGACGTGCATATGAGCGACTTGATCAATGGGCGAGTTAACTTATCTGATTTTAGAGGGCTCGCAGCCTGCGGTGGTTTTTCCTACGGCGATGTGCTGGGCGCCGGCGAAGGCTGGGCCAAAACGATACTGTTTAATGCTGCTTTGCGCGATCAGTTTCAGGCCTATTTCGAGCGCAGTGATACCTTCACGCTCGGGGTGTGTAACGGTTGCCAAATGGTATCCAGTTTACACACCTTGATTCCCGGTGCAGAAAACTGGCCGCGCTTTGTGCGCAATCGCTCAGAACAGTTTGAAGCGCGGCTCGCACTGGTTGGCATTGAAGCAAGTCCATCAGTATTGCTGCGGGGTATGACCGGTTCCCATTTGCCGATTGCCGTAGCCCATAGCGAGGGCAGGGCGGAGTTTTCCGGTGAAGATCAACTCCGTGCACTGCAAGAGGCTGGCCTGGTGGGTATGCGATTTGTAAATAACGACTTGTCGCGAGCGAGCACTTATCCGTCGAATCCCAATGGCTCGCCAGCAGGAATCACGGGCCTGTGCAGCAGCGACGGCCGAGCGACAATCATGATGCCCCATCCAGAGCGAGTGTTCAGGGCGCAGACAAATTCATGGGCTCCTGCAGATTGGGACGAAGACGGTGGCTGGCTGCGTCTTTTCCGCAATGCGAGAGTGTGGATCAACTGAGCTTGAGAAACGAACCAAGGTTTTCTAAGCCCCACTTTGGCCGCATGGCCCGTTCGTGCAAAGGTCTCGCATTTAATTATAATGAGACCTTTGCACGGAAGATGATTTCACTTTCAGGCAAGGCAAAAACGCACGGAATGAGGGAGTTTATGGGTATAAATGACCGATTGAGTACGATTTTAACGCAACATGCAGGTGAAATGGCTTTCGTGCAAAGGTCTCATAATGGCGCATCATTTCTGTTGAGTAAGTCATGTTAAACCGATATTCGCTCTGGAAATACCTGTTGGTACTGGCTCTGGTCGTGCTGGGGTTTTTCTATGCAGCTCCAAATTTGTACGCCCCCGATCCGGCGCTGCAAATCAGCGGCCAAAGCAGTTCCCAAATTATTGATGAAGGGACTCTCAAGCGCGCCTCCACAGCTTTGGCGGCATCCGGTATGAGTTACTTTGGCGAAGAGATTGGCTTGCGTGGCAGCAATGCCTTGATTCGCTTGCGCCAATCTGATGATCAGCTTTCAGCGCAACGGGTTGTGCAACGTGCCCTGGGAGATGGTTATGTGGTTGCGCTAAATTTGGCTCAAACCACGCCGGAGTGGCTCACTGATTTTGGCGCTCAGCCCATGAAGTATGGTTTGGATCTCAGTGGTGGCGTTCACTTCAAATTAGAAGTCGATACGGATGCGGCGGTAGCACGCAAGATGGAATTTTATCTGAGCGCGACGAAGAAGTTGCTGCGAGAGAAAAAAGTACGCGGCTTTGTTGCGAATAAAAATGCGGGTATAGAGGGGCGCTTTCGCACGGCAGAGTTGCGCGATCAAGCTGTAGATGCAGTGCGAGACAGTTTCCCCGAGCTGGTTCTGTCGCGCGCAGAAGCAGCCGGGGAGTGGACGTTCCAGGCGAAGATGTCGGAAGCCACAGTGAAAGAGCTCACCAGCTATGCGCTCAACCAGAATTTGACGATCCTGCGTAACCGGGTCAATGAGCTCGGTGTTTCAGAGCCTTTGGTGCAGCCGCAGGGGGCCAATCGTATTGTTGTCGAATTGCCTGGCATTCAGGACACAGCGGAGGCCAAGCGTATTCTCGGTAAAACTGCGAATCTGGAATTCCGCCTGGTCGCCAGATCAGACGCGCCAGTCAGTAGCCGCCAACAATTTGCCTATCGCAGCGCCGAGCGCGCTGGTGCGAGTGAATGGCTGGAGCGAGAAGTGATTATTTCAGGCGAGCGGGTATCCAATGCCCAGGCGAGCTTCGATCAAAATGGGCAGCCCAACGTAAGCATCAGTCTCGATAGCCAGGGTGGTGCACTGATGCACAAGTCCACCCGGGACAATATTAAACGACGGATGGGTGTTTTGTTTATTGAGCGCAAGAACCGCACGCGCTATGAAACAAATGAGGCAGGCGAAGAAGTCATTGTTAAGACCTCCTTCGATGACAAGAAGGTGATTACTGCGCCTGTGATTCAGTCTGCTCTGGGCGTGCAGTTTCAGATTACCGGGTTAGATAGTCCACAGGAGGCTTCTGAACTGGCTCTATTGCTGCGCGCGGGTGCCCTGGCCGCGCCGATGGATTTTGTCGAAGAACGCACGGTTGGACCCTCGCTAGGTGCTGAAAATGTGGCCCAAGGCGTGAAATCAGTACAGGTCGGTTTAGCACTGGTCATACTGTTCATGATGGTTTATTACCGGGTGTTCGGCGTTGTCGCTGTAATCGCCCTGAGCTGCAATTTGGTGCTTTTGGTCGCCTGCATGTCTATTTTGGGGGCGACCTTAACACTGCCTGGCATCGCCGGGATTGTTTTGACTGTTGGCATGGCGGTGGATGCCAACGTGCTGATTTTCTCGCGGATACGTGAAGAAATTGCCAGTGGTTTGTCGCCGCAAATGGCGATTCACTCAGGCTTTCAACGCGCCGTTGTGACTATTCTCGATGCCAATATAACAACACTTTTTGTGGCCCTGATTTTGTACGCTGTTGGCACAGGCCCGATCAAGGGATTCGCAGTGACGCTTTCAATCGGCATTGTGACATCAATGTTCACCGCGATTGTAGGTACCCGGGCATTGACTAATCTCATCTACGGAGGGCGCGATGTTGCGCGCCTGCAAATCGGCTGAATGATGGGAGTGACGTGAAGACTATTAATTTTATGGGGCAGCGGCGTCTCGCTGTTCTTTTTTCTGTGCTGCTGCTGCTGGTGTCGGTTGGCTCTTTGGCCACTCGTCAACTCAATTGGGGTTTAGACTTTACCGGGGGTACTCTGGTTGAGGTTCACTACAGTGATGTGGCCCCTCTGAGTGATGTTCGCGCAGCTTTGGCGAATGGCGGTTTTGCCGGTGCCATCGTTGTGCGCTTTGGCTCTGACCGGGACATTATGATCCGCCTGCCGCAGGGTTATTCAGACAAGGACGGCGCAGTTTTGCTGGAAAAACTTCAAGGCGGCTATACGGGTGATGTAGAACTGCGGCGTATTGAATTTGTTGGTCCTCAGGTTGGTGATGAACTTCGAGATCAAGGTGGGCTGGCAATGTTGTTGGCTCTTGGCCTGGTGATGCTCTATGTGGCGTTGCGGTTTCAGTTGAAGTTCTCTCTGGGTGCAGTGGCAGCTCTGGCACACGACGTGCTGATCACTCTGGGCTTTTTCTCTCTCGTGGGCCTGGAATTCGATCTCACTGTACTCGCGGCGCTATTGGCAGTTATCGGTTATTCGCTCAATGACACGATAGTGGTATCTGACCGTATTCGCGAAAATTTCCGCAAGATACGTAAAGGCGATGCTGAGCATGTGATCAATGTGTCGCTGTCGGAGACTTTGGGGCGTACCCTGGTGACCTCCCTGACAACTCTGCTGGTGTTGGCCGCTTTGTTTATATTTGGTGGGGAGATGATTCACGGTTTTGCCATCGCGCTAATCGTAGGGGTGATGATTGGTACTTATTCATCGGTTTACGTCGCTGCCAGTGCTCTGATGTGGCTGGGTGTGAGCAAGAAAGATTTGATGATTCCAGTAGTAGAGGGGGCAGAGTCGGACCCTCTGCCGTAAATCTGTTGAACTGACGATGCTCATATTCTCGATATTATGCAGTTCCGAGATGCGGCCTTACGGCTTGCAGCACTGCTTTAAAGCACTTCGGGTTGCCACACACAACATGGCCACTTTCCATAAAGTTCTCCTCGCCACGAAAATCGCTAACCAGTCCACCGGCTTCCCTGATTAACAAGACTCCGCCAGCAATATCCCGTGCTGATAAGCCTGTTTCCCAAAAGGCGTCCAGTCGCCCGGCTGCGACATACGCCAGATCCAGTGAGGCAGTGCCCGCTCGGCGAATCCCCGCAGACTGCCGCGCCAGCCTGTCGAGGGTTGCCATATAGGGGTCCATGTGATCGGCTTGCTGTGCTAAAAGCGGGATACCGGTACCCAGTAAGGCGTGCTCAAGGCCAGGTAACTGGCTTACCCGGATACGCCTGCCGTTTAGTTGCGCGCCGCAACCACGGCTGGCGGTAAATTCTTCCCTTCGTATCGGGTCCAGTACGACCGCGTGTTCCAGGCGCCCTTTAAACTCGCAGGCAATAGATACCGCGAAGTGTGGGATACCCCTTATAAAATTGGTTGTGCCATCCAGGGGATCGATGATCCATTTGTAGTCACTTTTGGTATTGCCGCTCAGCCCACCCTTCTCGCCCAGAAAGCTGTGGCTGGGGTAAGCCTTGTTGAGGTCGTAAATAATGTCCTGTTCGGCTTTGCGGTCGATCTCGGTGACAAAGTCATTGACGCTTTTCGATTCCAGGTCCAGCCGCTCGACATCGTCCATGGCCCTCGCAATCAGCTCGCCGGCTTTACGGGCAGCGCGCAGCGCAATATGGGTCATCGGTTCCACGGTGTATTCCTTGCGGGTTCAAACGGCGCGAAATTATAGCAGGTCTGCTACACTTCGGAGTTGTTGTCAAACGTGGTGTTTCCGTACCCGAGTTAGGCGGCGACCTAGCCAGCTGTTTTCACCTCGATTCTATCTTTAAATTTAACGCCGGTCATCACACTGTGCGGGTTCAGTACCTGTGAGACAAATCAGGCCGCCTGTATGAGTTTCTGATAATAGCTTATTGGTGTTTCCAAACCCACCCCATCATGGGGTCGATAATGATTGTAGTATTGTTGATAGTCCGCCAACTCTTTATTCACCGCAGCAACCGTCAAACTGCCCTCGTAAAACGGATAGAACTCATAACGTGTTGTACCGTTGGCTCGCTCAACACAGCCATTCCATTTGGGCTTTCTGGGCGGTAGCACGAACAGAGACATGCCCAGTGCCTGACAAGCCGATTCAAACTCATCCCTGAACTCGCTGCCGCCATCCACCTGAACAGAGACCAGGGCGTCAGGTCGCTGTGCGATCAGATCGTCAAGGAAACGCCTGGCGTTGCGACTGCTGGCGCTACTGTAGGTGCGCATGATGGTGGTGCCAGTGATCGGGCAGGTGGCTTTAAACTCTTCCTAATTACCATTATGGCTAAGCCCTGCTATACTGTACATAAACACAGTATCGGTATTTGATTCACAAGGAGATCAGTCATGGCGCGTAATAAAGTGCAATTCCAGAAAGGTATCAGTTTGAACGAATTCATCAATCAGTACGGTACCGAAGAGCAGTGCTTCGATGCACTTTATGCGTGGCGCTGGCCCGAAGGATTCCAATGCCCGAATTGCAACCACGATAAATGCTGTCAGTTAACCAGTCGCAAACTACAGCAGTGCAATCGCTGTCACCACCAAACGTCACTGACCGCTGGAACGATCTTTGAATCCACCAAACTACCATTAACACTATGGTTTCAGGGTATCTATCTGGTCACTCAGGATAAGAAAGGTATCTCGGCAATGAAACTACATCGTCATCTAGGCATTTCCTACAATGCGGCCTGGAGAATGAAGCACAAACTCATGCAGGTGATGATGGAGCGGGATCACCCGAAGAAACTATCGGGCTTTATTGAATTGGATGATGCCTATCTGGGAGGCGAGCGTACGGGGTGTAAACCGGGGCGCGGTGCTGCTGGTAAGACCCCTTTTGTGGCGGCGGTCGAGACCACTAGCGACCATTGCCCCGTTCGGGTTAAGTTGTCGGTCGTAAAGGGTTTCCGAACCGAAGAGATCAAGTCATGGACTCAGCAACATCTGACCGAGGGCAGTACCGTTATCTCCGATGGTTTGGCGTGTTTTAATGCCGTCGCTGATGCAGGGTGTTTACACGACAAGATTGTATGCGGCGGCGGGAGAGCCTCTGTTGAAGAGCCTGAGTTCTATTGGGTCAATACTATTCTCGGTCATTTAAAGAGTTCCTTACGCAGTACCTATCATGGGATTCGACCGCAATACGCACAGCGTTACTTGTCAGAATTTCAGTATCGTTTCAATCGTCGCTTTGATTTGTGCGGGCTAATACCGAGGCTTGCTCGTGCCGCGCTCAGGACACCGCCAATGCCGGACAATATCTTGAAGATTGGCTTAGGTTAAGTGGTAATTAGGAAACTCTTTGAGAGCAAAGCCTTCGGTAAAGCGGACACTCATAGGGTCAACCTGTATTAGCTCGCCAGGCTGCTTAGCTTTCATGCCGTATTTCCAGCGCCTGGCGTGGTGCTTAAACGGACGACGACGTTTTGGCTTTATCCGTCCAAAGTAGAAGGCGACGGGCTTAATACGGTTCAGTCGGAGCAGCTTCTTCAATAGGCGACCTACAGTGCTGATGCTCAGCGTAAAACCGTGATCACGGCTCAGCACTTTCCAGATTTTGCGCTTACCCCACAAGGGAAAGCGCAACCTGAGGTGTTGAACTTGTTGCTCCTGCTGTTTTGCTCCATTGCACCGCACGTGTACGCTGAGGACGACAGCTACGCCTTTCCAGACCGGCCATACCCTGTTCCTGATAACGCTTTAACCAGCGGTAATAGGTGGCTTTAGACAAACCAATAGCCTCAAGGCAAGTGGCACTGCTACAGCCTTCGGCTTTTAGTTTGCGGCAAAGCTTCAGCGTCTTCATCCGCGCTATCGCATCGACACGGGCGGTATCGTTAATGGCCCAACTTTTGTATGATTTGATACGCAGGCTTTTGATCTGCATCGGGTAGTCTCCTGTGTGGATTTAAGAACTCACAGGCTACCCGATTTTTACACTTTAAGAAGTCTCACTTCTATCTGAACCCGGACACCCCACCTGTCACACAGTTTCAAGTTGTCGACTGACCCTCATTTTATTGAAAAGGTCAGGGATATTGTTGGGCTATACCTCGACCCACCCGATAAAGCCCTGGTTTTATGCGTGGACGAGAAAAGCCAGATACAAGCATTGGATCGTACACAGCCCTCATTGCCAATGAACTTTGGCCTGCCGGAGAGTCGCACTCACGACCATCGGCGATATGGCACCACAACGCTATTCGCGGCTTTGGACGTGGCTACCGGTCAAGTGATTGGCAAACTCAAGCGACGCCACAGGAGCACGGAATTTATACGTTTCCTGCGGCACATGGATACCCAGGTGCCAGTTGGCCTGGATGTTCACCTGATACTGGACGACGACGCTACCCATAAGACGGAGAAAGTACAAAGGTGGCTATTACGCCATCCAGGATTCCATTGTCACTTCACGCCAACGTACAGCTCATGGATGAACCGGGTGGAGCGGTTTTTTGCAACGCTCACTGAGCATCAGTTAAAGCGGGGTACGCATAGGTCCGTGCCTGCTCTGGAAAAAGCGATACGAGATTATCTCGACATGCACAACGAAGAACCGAAGCCATTTCGATGGACAAAATCAGCCGACGAAATCATCGAGTCTGTGAATCGTGTTCTTAAACGAACTAACCGGACAGGACACTAGACTAGTTTGCAGACGCGTTCAGGTAGGTAGCCATTTCGAACAACACTGGCGGTACCGGCTGATGTCCGAATGTCGACATGCTGCTCCAACAAGGTCTGCAATTTAGATTCAACGGCCTGATGGGTCCGTTTTTGTGCGCCTGCTGTTAACATATCGGCTACGGGTTCTCCTTTTTATCTCGACGTTCCAAGTCAATGACGTTACTCTGACTCTTGGTGGTATATCCTCTTGGTTGGTTCATTTTGTGGTAACAACAAATCAATCCGATACGCCACCCTATTTTTAAATACTTAAACACCAGATTCAGTTATAACTCCAAACTGTTGACCAAAATAGCTAAACAACAAAGTGCATATGAAATCAGAGTTATATACAACAAGATACGGAAAACTTATTGCTGGAGACTCGGTTGAAGTCTCAAAATCATATCTTGGTAGGTATTATGGCAGTAAATTCAATCTGATTATTACCTCGCCTCCATTTCCGCTAAATAACAAAAAGCGTTATGGCAATCTTCAGGGGGAAGATTATTACAACTGGTTTGTTGAACTAGCTCCCATTTTTTCCGAATTACTTGCAGATGATGGTTCACTGGTTATCGAAATTGGTAACGCATGGGAAACCGGCAGGCCAGTTCAATCTTTATTGCATCTTGAATGTCTTTTTGGCCTTGTTAAAAATGCCAACGCCGATTTGCGTTTAATCCAAGAATTCATATGTTATAACCCCTCACGCCTTCCCTCTCCAGCTCAATGGGTAACTGTCAATCGACTACGTACTGTAGATAGTTATACACATGTCTGGTGGATAGCCAAAAATGATTTTCCTAAGGCAGATAATTCAAAGGTGCTTCGGCCTTATTCAAAGGGAATGGAAAAACTCATTGAAACAAAGAAATTTAATGCAGGAAAGCGTCCTTCTGAACATGGAATAAGTCCCTCAGCATTCGCAAAAGACAACGGCGGCAGCATTGCACACAACCTATTTGAATTAGAGCCAATAGATGTAAAACGTGATGTTAGACTGCCTCACAATGTCCTTAGTTTTTCTAATACAACGTCCAACGATTACTATTTTAAGCGTTGCAGAGAAGAAAATATTACCCCTCATCCCGCTAGAATGCACAGAGGACTAATCAACTTCTTTACTGAGTTTCTGACTGACGAAGACGACCTAATCCTGGACCCTTTCGCAGGGAGCAATACAACAGGGTATTGCGCCGAAAAGCTAAAACGCCGCTGGATTTCAATCGAAGCTAGTGAAGACTATGCCTATGATTCTATTATTCGCTTTGAGGAACCAGAGCTTGATGCGAAATTACAGATAATAGCCACAGGAGATAGTCGTGTTAGAGCAGAAGCTTAGAGATATTTTAAATATCGATATTTTCAAGGAAGGTCGTAAAGACGAGCTGTTTGTTGGCCGCCCTTTTTACCTAGACTATGAGAGCGCTCAAATTCTAGTTTCCGATGCTTGGAAGCATCGTGTTAAGGGTATCCCTCAAGGGACTTTCCTTCTCGCTTTCTATGATGGTGAAGATGGTGTAGAAGAGGCCATACTTTTACGCGCATTAACTCCCTCCAAGCTACCAACAGATAATGACGTCGTTAGCTCAATGATTGAATATTATAAAGATGGCGCTGACATAAGTGGCAGGGCAGGAAGTGTAAATCCTAGCAAGTTAGATGATTTCACCCGCTATGAATTTAGTTTTTCCGGTCTTCAATGTCGCGTACTAGGTGCTTTTTATAAGCTAAAGGAACATATCCGGCAAGATGGTGAAGAGAGAGAAATAGAAACACTTGAATTCGGTGCAGATCTAGAAAACTTTTATTCCGCAAACAACTATAGTGTTTATAAGGCTACAGATGAAGTTTTGAGGAAAATTGTTAATCAGCGAGACAGTGAAATTGTCGCTGGTAATGAAAATGAGTTCAAAATTGGTATTGTTAGATATTCTTCAAGTCGGCGCTTCCAATCCACCTCTGAGAATGTCGAAGTTTATATAAGCCCCCAAGATTTTGTTGGTAAAAGAACCGCTTTATTCGGCATGACTCGTACTGGTAAATCTAATACGGTTAAGAAAATTATTGAGGCTACTGCTGAAATATCAAAAAAATCCCTTACCGCTAATCTACCTACCGTTACAAATGAGTTGCCTCCTTTTTCTGATGAAGGTGCACCACAGTATCCGGTTGGTCAGATAATCTTTGATGTAAACGGTGAATATGCAAATCCCAATCTCCAGGATAAAGGAACTGCGATATTTGAATTATACGAGCAGTTGGTTGATCGCTACTCCATAGTAGATAAAACGGATAAAGGTTTCAAAGTCCTTAAGGTCAACTTTTACAATGAATTACAAGCTGGATTTAAACTGATTACAAGCGGCCTTTCCGATCAGTCTAGCAACTATATCAAAAGCTTCTGTACAGTAGATTTGATAGAGCCTGAAAATTACTTTAAATCCCAGCAAGATAAAACCAGTGATGAAAGACATGCTGCGATTGCATATGACAAAAAAGTTGCAATATATAAGTGCTGCCTTCATGAAGCAGGCTATAGGCTGCCCTCCAGTATGGAACGTGTCAAATTCTATGGCTGTGCAAAGACTGTCAACAAAATTGTTGATGACCTTGCACCTCATAATGGCTTAACTTTAGATCAAGCAACACGATGGTTCAAAACTGTTTTTGATGCGTTGGACAACGATGAGCATCGGGAAAAGTTTGAAGCCTATAGAAAAGATAAGGAAAAGGATTTTTTTGATGAAGATATGCTTGCTTTATTGACTTTTTTAACAAGGAAACCCGGCCCCGGAAAGCAAGCAAGTTATAGTGGATTTAGGCTATTACGACAGTTTCAAAATTTACACACTGAATTATCTAGCACGTCCTTTGAGACTGAAATTCTCAATGCCCTAAGAAAAGGCAAAATTGTAATTATAGACCTTGCTCAAGGGGAAGAAAGGATCAGAAACCTGTACTCGGAAAAGATAACGAGGAAAGTTTTTGAAGATTCTATGGATAGGTTTACTAAAACTCTTCCAAATAACCATATACAATTTTATTTTGAAGAAGCTCACAATCTTTTTCCCAAGAAAGATGATAAAGACTTGAGTGACGTATATAATCGGCTAGCTAAAGAGGGCGCGAAACTTCATTTAGGTATGACGTATGCTACCCAGGAAGTCAGCTCTATCAGCTCCAATATATTGAAGAATACTCAGAATTGGTTCATTGCCCATCTAAATAATGAAGATGAACTGAAAGAACTGCGCAAATATTACGATTTTTCTGACTTTATAGGATCACTGCTCAAGTTTAGCTCAGGAAACGATAAGGGTTTTGTCCGTATGAAGACCTATACAAATCCTTTTGTTGTGCCGGTCCAAATAGATAGATTTCTCGCCAACAAGGAAGTTTAACGATGGGTTCTACCAGCAGGGGGAATAAGCCCAACGAGTGGGCAGCGAAAATCAATCACACTCATATCATTAATGACCCTTTTATTAAGGATTTCATAAGCACCTGTTCTCTGCCTAAAAATTCAAACGATATAGATAGTAATGATACAACTGATTTTGAAACCCTTGATACTCAGACCAACAACCCCATCACCAATATACTTGCAGTTGATGGTGGATATACAACGGTAGAGGTAAAGAAGAACTTCCCAAGTGCCCAGCTTGCTTTTTTTCAATTTGGCGCAGTGCTTTTTAATGTCAAAGACTTGGAGGGACTATCTGAAAAGCCGTATATCTTTCCTGAAGACATGCAAAAACTACATAACCTTCAGCGATTCAAGCTTGCAATACCAATAAAGAATATTGTCACCAACAAAGAGTTTTCGCTTAAAGATTCTATGCGAAAAACTATCTATGATTTTTTCATGAAGCAGAGGGATAGCTCTACATTTATGGAAACATTAAAGTGGTTTATTTTTGAAGAGTATCGAGATACACCACGTAATAGCTATGACTTGGCAAGTAACCCAAACCTTAACGTTGGCACAGGGAAATACTCACTTACACAGTCCGACATGAACGATGATTACACATTTAATTCTCCTTCTGGAGCTGTGTATTTGACGGATGTCTTCCGTCTTCACGAAGCTGTGGATGAGGAGCAGGGTGCTACCGGAATATTGGGTTATTTAACTCGTCTGATTGAACAATTAATTCTCGTACACTTTATTCGATTTATACACAAGCACCAAACAAGGCTACTAAATGAATTTCTTTTTATTGCTGATGGGCCATTAAGCTTTTCTGGGCAAACTGCCAATATGAATGCGCCCATGCGGGCTCTATGCAATTACCTAAAAGAACATAATAATCTTTTTCTTGTCGGCCTTGAGAAAAGCGGAGCATTTGTTGAGCATGCACAAGAGGTATCATCACCTCCAACTGGCTCCCCTATGTTACAGGCAGGAAGGTTTATCCTTCTAAGTAATAGCTATATTTACAAGTATATTATCCCTGGGGATTCAGCAAAAATGCACTATGGCCGCACTTCCTACTATAGTGGCAAGGTTATATTTCATTCAGAAGATGGCCAAATCCTTGTAGTGACTGTACCCGTGCCTGATAAAAATGTGATCCTTGAGCCTAGCAAAGAACATTATGCTAATTTGGATATAGTGCTTAGCAACATCCAAAAGCTCAAGTGCGATATGTACGATGATGCAATTGTACCAATTGCGCTGGCAAATAAACTTGTCTCGCTCGCCAATCACCCAAGTAAGGTGCTGCTTGAGAAATTCGCCATTAGCACCATGAATGAAAACAACTGAGCCACATGGAGAGCAAAAATACTCGGCGTACATGAGCGCGATTATAAGCACTTCTTAGCCGTTAAAGATTGAGGTGCCCTAGTGTAGTGTATTAAACTAATTATTGATTTGAGAGTGCATGTCTTGCGCGGCCCACTTTCTCCAGAATCTCTCCCGCAGACTTTGTCCAAACAAATGGCTTTTTATCTTCATTGTGTCTCTCAATAAAATCCATGATAGTCTCTTCCAACTGTTGTACTGATGTGAATACACCACGACGCAGCCGCCTTTCTGTCAACCATCCAAAAAATCTCTCCACCAGATTTAGCCACGAAGAACTCGTTGGAATAAAGTGTAAGTGAACTCTCTTATGACGCTTAATCCAGTTCTTCACTGTTTCGTGTTTGTGCGTCGCATAGTTGTCAACGATAAGGTGAAGGTCTAACTCTTTGGGTGTTTGTTTCTCCACAGTCTTCAGAAACGCCAAAAACTCCTGGTGCCGGTGACGCTTCTTACACTCACCGATAATATCACCCGTCAGGGTGTTCAGTGCCGCAAACAAGGTGCTTGTACCATGACGCTTATAGTCGTGAGTCATGGTTCCGGCGCGTCCTGGCTTCATCGGCAATCCCGGCTGCGACCTATCCAGCGCTTGAATGGAACTCTTCTCGTCAACACAGAAAACAACGGCATTCTCTGGCGGCGATACATACAAGCCAACGACATCGCGTAGCTTGTCTTCAAAGGCAGGGTCGCTGCTCACCTTGAATCGGGCAACCAGGTGTGGCTTCAAACCAACTTCTCGCCACACTCTGTTTATAAAGGAGTGATTAATTCCCATCACTTTTGCCAAACCTCGGGTCGTCCAGTGGGTGCCATCCTTGGGTTTTTCCTGCGTGGTTATCTTGATGACTTTCGAACGCAGCTTTGCCTGGTCCGCAGAATTCTTGCCGCCGTGATTAGCCCCTCTGGGTAAATCTTTCTCTATCCCCTTAAGCCCTCTCTCGAAAAAACGATTGCGCCACCGGCCCACTTTGTTGGCATCAATTTCCAGCTCTTCAGCAATCTTGTAGTTGGGAATATTTTTTGCAGCGAGCAGAATGATCCTTGAGCGCTCTACCAATCGTACCGGTGTCGTTTTGCTCCTAACCTGTTTTTCCAACTGCTTTTTCTCTTGCGCTGATAAAGTGATGTCTATTTGGGCGGGCATTGGCTTCAAATGGGTAGTGAATGAAGCACTTTATATAACATGAATCAGTTCAATACACTACACTAGTTCTTTGAACAACAAACCTAACTCTATAACCGTCGTTACCGCCAACCCCCATCTGCACCTTCCAGTCGTTGCCCTTGGATAAGGTAATCAAGTCAGCACGGGTTTGCTTTAAACGGCACTTCGCGCCGCAGAAAACAGGGCTTTTGGATGGAATCAATTCGCATCGTACTGGTAAATACTACACACCCCGGCAATATTGGTGGCGTGGCGCGTGCCATGAAAAATATGGGGCTGGTGGAGCTTTATTTGGTGGCGCCACGAAAATTTCCAGATGAGCAAGCGCAGTGGCGAGCGGCCAGCGCTGTTGATGTGCTCGACTCCGCTGTGGTTGTTAACGACCTGGAGGCCGCTGTGGCAGATTGTCAGTATATTGTGGGTACCAGCGCGAGAGACCGCAGAATTCCATGGCCGACTTTGGACCCGCGCCGTTGCGCTGAAAAAATAGCTGAACGCAACAATAGCGGCGCCAAAGTTGCAGTGGTTTTTGGCCGAGAAGACCGCGGACTCACCAATGCAGAGTTGCAGCAGTGCCAGTTACACCTGAATATCCCTTCGCATGAAGATTACACCAGCCTGAATTTGGCAATGGCGGTACAAATTGTCACCTATGAACTGCGTATGCTGGCGGTCGCAGAAGCGTTGCCGGATTTCGCCGAAGCCGGATGGGATACTCCGTTTGCAACGGCGGAAAATATGGAGCGCTATTACGAACACCTTGAGGAGACCCTGGTGCAACTTGGGTTCCTCAACCCTGCCGCACCACGTCAGTTGATGACTCGCCTGCGCCGGTTATATTCGAGAATTACACCCGATGAAATGGAATTAAATATTCTCAGGGGTGTTCTCAGCGAGACTCAGAAGACCGTCAAAAAGTTACAGGGAAGCAGGTAGAAACAGTTAAATTGGTCCGCTCGCTCCGGTCTAACGGCTACCGACAATGGGTATTGCCCTGGTGAGCCTGCAACGCTTCGCGCTCGGTCTAACAAAGACAGGCAGCGGAAGATTTTTAAATGACCTTACCGGTCATCCCATACTAAAAATCCCGCTACTGTCGCCTGCCGGTATAAATTGCTGAATAAAAGGAGTCGATATTTCCTACTAAATTACTAGGTTAAATAGTTGACAAAATCAGTAGGTTATTGCATACTCTCGCCCATTCTACTGCCCCTGCGGAGCAGCGCATATGCGATTGACAACCAAAGGCCGTTACGCGGTAACCGCCATGCTGGACCTTGCGATTCACGCAGATACTGGTCCGGTTAGTCTGGCGGATATTTCTGGTCGGCAGGATATCTCCCTGTCATACCTTGAGCAGTTGTTTTCCAAGTTGCGTCGTTCCGAGCTGGTACAAAGTGTGCGCGGCCCTGGCGGGGGCTACCGCTTAAGCAGACCTGGTCAGCAAATTTTTGTCGCAGAGATCGTTGATGCGGTCAATGAGAATGTGGATGCAACCGGTTGTGGCGGTTCCACTAATTGCCAGCAGGGAGAAATTTGTCTCACTCACCACCTCTGGTGTGACCTGAGTGATCAAATTCATAACTTCCTCAGCGGCATCAGTTTAACGAGCCTTGTCAAGCGTCGCGAGGTACAGAGTATTTCCGCGCGGCAGGATTCACGCAGAGGTGAACACAGTAATTTGGCTTTGCTTGAAGTCAGCCATTAGGGACATTGGCCCACGGGAGAATGAACAGCATGCAGTTGCCAATCTATTTTGATTATTTCGCCACCACACCGGTTGACCCCCGGGTGGCGGAAAAAATGATTGGGTGTCTGACCATGGAGGGTAATTTCGGCAATGCCGCTTCGCGCTCCCATCTGTATGGCTGGAAAGCTGAAGAAGCAGTAGAAAATGCCCGTCGCAATGTGGCTGATTTAATCAATGCAGACCCGCGAGAGATCGTCTGGACCAGCGGGGCTACCGAGTCGGATAACCTGGCGATTAAAGGTGTCGCTCATTTCAATCAGCGCAAAGGCAAACACATCATTACCTCCAAAATTGAGCATAAGGCGGTTCTGGATACTTGCCGACAACTGGAGCGGGAAGGCTATGAGGTGACCTACCTTGACCCCGACTCCAATGGTTTAACATCATCTGAAGCAGTTGCGGCAGCGCTGCGCGAAGACACGGTTTTGGTCAGCATCATGCATGCCAATAATGAAATTGGCATCGTCAATGATGTGGCCGCGATTGGGGCGATTACTCGGGCTAATGGCGTCCTCTTTCACGTCGATGGCGCCCAGTCTGCTGGCAAAATTCCAGTTGATATGGCGGCTATGAAAATAGATTTGTTCTCCATGTCCGCGCACAAAATGTACGGCCCCAAGGGAATGGGTGCGTTATATGTGCGACGTAAGCCACGGGTACGCCTGGAGGCGCAGATACATGGTGGTGGCCATGAACGGGGCATGCGTTCTGGCACCCTGGCAACGCATCAGATCGTCGGTATGGGAGAGGCGGCTTATATTGCCAGGCGGGAAATGGCAGAAGAAGGGGCGCGTCTGCTGGCCTTGCGTGAACGTTTTTGGGCGGCTATCAGTGATATTGAAGAAGTGCGTCTCAATGGTGATCAGAACCAGCGCTTACCCGGTGGTTTAAATGTCAGTATTAATTTTGTCGAGGGTGAATCACTGATTATGTCCCTGAAAGATTTGGCAGTTTCGAGTGGCTCGGCCTGTACCTCTGCCAGCCTGGAGCCGTCCTATGTTTTGAGAGCACTGGGCCTGAGCGATGAATTGGCGCACAGTTCTCTGCGTTTTAGCTTTGGCCGCTTTACGAGCGAAGAAGATGTTGATCATGCCGCTGAGCAGTTGCGTCACGCGGTGGATAAATTACGCGAGCTTTCGCCGCTTTGGGATATGCACAAAGACGGTGTCGACTTGGATAAAATCGAGTGGGCTGCACACTAGGAATGACAGGAGATAACCATGGCTTATAGTGACAAGGTTCTGGATCATTATGAAAACCCCCGCAATGTGGGAAAGTTCGATGACAATGACGGTACCGTAGGTACTGGCATGGTGGGCGCCCCCGCCTGCGGCGATGTAATGCGGCTGCAAATCAAGGTTGGGGATGACGGTGTTATTGAAGATGCCAAATTCAAAACTTATGGCTGTGGCTCTGCAATTGCTTCGAGCTCGTTGCTCACTGAGTGGGTGAAGGGCAAGAGCCTCAATGAAGCAGAGCAAATTCGCAATACCGAGATAGCAGAAGAGCTGGCTTTACCGCCAGTGAAGATTCACTGCTCTGTACTGGCGGAAGATGCCATAAAAGCGGCAGTTGCCAATTTCCGAGAGAAGCAGGGCCGGTAAGTTATGGGTGTTTCGCTGACTCAGGCCGCTGCAGAGCATGTGCAACGGCACCTTGAAAATCGCGGGAGTGGTATGGGGGTTCGTGTGGGCGTGAGAACCTCCGGCTGTTCGGGTATGGCCTATGTCCTTGAATTTGTCGATCAAGCGGAGCCCGAAGATCAAATATTTGAGGGGTTTGGGGTGAAGGTAGTCATAGACCCCAAGAGTATGTCCTACCTCGAAGGCACCGAGCTCGACTTCGTAAAAGAAGGGCTCAACGAAGGGTTTCAGTTTAATAACCCTAATGTTTCCGGAGAGTGCGGCTGTGGTGAAAGCTTCACTGTCTGAGCCTTGGATTTTACCCAGTCATATTTTTCTCTGTTCGATTTGCCACAGCAGTTTGAGCTGAATACGGTTGATTTGGCCGAGCGTTATCGGCATTTGCAGCGGCGGGCGCACCCAGACAAGTTTGCTGGCGCCAGCGCCCAGGAACAGCGCGTCGCGGTTCAATTCTCGGCCTTTATTAATGAAGCGTTTGACACACTCAAGCAGCCCCTGACTCGCGCACTCTACCTGCTCGAAATTGCCGGTTGGGATGGAGAGCGGGTTGCCTCTCAAAAGCTGGCTGGGGATTTCTTGATGGAGCAGATGGAGTTGCGCGAAAAGCTCGAGAGTCTTCACAACCTGGTTGAACCCGATACCCTACTCGAGCATTTTATGGATGAGCTTGCGCGGGACTGGGCGCAACACAGCCAGACCCTGACGAAGGCCATGGAGAAACAATCCTGGGAAGCGGCGGCAGTGGAAGTCGTTAAAATGCAATACCTTGATAAACTTCGCGCCGAAGCAGAGTTGCTGGAAAGCACTTTGTTGGACTCCTGAGGTGAATGATTAACAATGGCGCTTTTACAAATATCTGAACCTGGGCAAACAGCGGCTCCGCACGAACGCAAACATGCGCTTGGTATTGATTTGGGTACCACAAATTCGCTGGTTGCGGCAGTTCGCAGTGGCACGGCCGAGCCATTGCCAGATACGCAGGGTCGCACGCTATTGCCGTCGGCGGTTTATTACGGTGCCGACCGCAAGGAAGTAGGCTACAGCGCCATGGCATTGGCAACAGATTCCCCACAGGACAGTTTGCAGTCATTCAAGCGCTTGATGGGCCGCGGCGCTGGTCAAGCAGCTAATAACAATTACCGCCTGGCAGAGACGGAGGGCATGGCGCGCTTTGTAACGAGTGCGGGTGAAGTAACGCCAGTACAGGCGTCCGCAGAAATTCTGGCAACACTTGCCGAGCGCGGCGGGAAGACCCTGGGCGCATCAGTTGACGGTGTAGTGATTACCGTTCCCGCCTACTTTGATGAGTCCCAGAGGCAGGCGACCAAGGATGCCGCGACCCTGGCAGGGCTGAACGTATTGCGCCTGCTCAATGAGCCGACAGCGGCTGCGGTTGCCTATGGTCTGGACAGTGGCAAAGAAGGCACTATTGCAGTTTATGATTTAGGTGGTGGCACCTTCGATATATCGATTCTGCGGTTACAGCACGGAGTTTTTGAGGTGCTCGCCACGGGTGGCGACAGTGCCTTGGGCGGCGATGATCTGGATCAAGTCATCGTCGATTGGGCGTTGGAGCAACAGGGAAAGACTGCCCGCGATGACGTTGGTTATCTGAATGCTCTGCGTGCAGCCCGAGTGGCGAAAGAGGCTCTAACCGAACTTGAAGTGACTCGTTTTGACGCATTTGGTCAAAGTTGGGAGCTGAGTCGCGAGCAGTTTGAGGGCCTTATTCAGCCACTGGTTAAACGTACTTTGCGCAGTTGTCAGCGTGCGCTTCGCGATGCAGAAACAAGTGTGGATCAGGTTGATCAGGTGATAATGGTTGGCGGTTCAACTCGGGTGCCGCTGGTGCGTTCGGCGGTCGCCGAGATGTTTTCTCGCGAGCCACTAACCTCTATTAACCCCGATACGGTAGTAGCAGTCGGTGCGGCGCTACAGGCTGATGTTCTGGTCGGAAATAAACCCGATAAAGAGCTGTTGTTGCTGGATGTGATTCCGCTGTCCCTGGGGTTGGAGACCATGGGCGGATTGGTGGAGCGAGTGATTCCGCGAAATACGACAATTCCGGTTGCCAAGGCCCAGGAGTTCACGACCTATAAAGATGGACAAACGGCGATGGCTTTGCATGTACTGCAAGGAGAGCGCGAGCTGGTTGACCACTGCCGTTCCCTGGCACGATTTGAGTTGCGAGGTATTCCGTCTATGGTGGCGGGTGCAGCGCGGATACTCGTGACTTTTCAGGTGGACGCCGATGGCCTGCTGGGAGTCAGCGCCAGAGAGGAAACCAGCGGTGTTGAGAGCAGTATTACAGTGAAACCATCTTTTGGACTCAGCGATGATCAGATTGCGCACATGCTCAAAGCGTCTTGGGAAAATGCTGAACAAGATATGCGCTCCCGCTTGTTGGCTGAGCAACGGGTTAGCGCTGAGCAATTGCTGCAAGGTCTGGCAGTAGCGATTGATGCTGATGCCGACTTGCTGGAGCCTGATGAGTTGAACAGTCTGCGGGCCGCGATGTCTGAGCTGACCGAATTGGCTGCGCGCTCGGAGGATGCTGACGAACTCAAGTTGGCGACAGAGTCTCTCGGACGGCACAGCGAGTCATTTGCGGCTCGACGCATGGATGCGACAATCAGCAAGGCATTGTCTGGTGTTTCGATTGACCAGTTTGATGAAGGTGAGGGTAGCTAATGCCGCAAATTGTTGTATTGCCGAATGTGAATCTGTGTCCCGAAGGCACGGTGATTGAAGCGGAAAAAGGCGAGAGTGTTTGCGAGGCCTTGCTGCGCAACCATGTCGCTATAGAGCATGCCTGTGAAATGTCCTGTGCCTGCACCACCTGCCATGTGATCGTGCGCGAGGGTTACGACTCCCTTGAAGAAGCCGATGAGCTGGAAGATGACTATCTGGATAAGGCCTGGGGGCTGGAGCCAGATTCGCGCTTGAGCTGCCAGGCCATCGTTGCGGATGAAGGCTTGGTCGTGGAAATACCACGCTATACAATCAATATGGTTTCCGAGCGTCACTGAGGGGTTGGTTATGGAATTGCGCTGGACAGATGTACTCGATATTGCGCTTGAATTGGCCGAGGCCCACCCGGAAACAGACCCGCTGACGCTTAATTTCGTAGCACTTCGGCAAATGGTGCTCGATCTGGAGGGATTCAGTGATGACCCCGACCGATGTGGTGAGAAGGTACTGGAAGCTATACAGGCCGCCTGGATAGAGGAAGCGGACTGAGTGCATCCTGCCCGCTGCTTATTCAGGTGCTACGGGGAGGTCTCCAGGGCAAGCTAAACCACTGATTTTTCTGCCAAACGCTCACCCTCAAAACATGGATTTAGAGTGAAACCTGGCCCCAATCTCCGTATAATTACGCGATTTTTGAAGTCGGCCTCTGCGACTGCCCTGTGGGTGGTTGTCGCGCCTTGTTTTATATATCACGGAGATATCGTAAATGGCTGCTGAACGCACCCTGTCTATTGTTAAACCCGATGCTGTAGCCAAAAATGTGGTTGGAGAAATTTACAGCAGATTTGAAAAAAATGGACTGCGCTTGCTCGCCGCAAAAATGGTGCGCCTGAGTGACGAGGTTGCAGGTGGTTTCTATGCAGAACATAAAGAGCGTCCCTTCTTTCCGGCTTTGATTGAGTTCATGACCTCCGGCCCGGTCTGTGTGCAAGTTCTAGAAGGCGAAAATGCCATCGCCAAGAATCGCGAGCTGATGGGCGCGACTGACCCTGCGCAGGCCGAGGCCGGTACTATTCGCGCTGATTTCGCCTCAACGATTGATGCCAACGCTGTGCACGGCTCTGACTCTCGGGAGTCTGCGGCCCGCGAAATCGCCTATTTCTTCCCGGCGGAAGAAATTTGTGAGCGCAGGTAGAGACCAGAGTCCCGATGGCTGAAACGCGCGTCAATTTGCTGGGTCTGCCGCTGGAGAAGATGCAGGCTTTTTTCACCGACCTCGGCGAGAAACCGTTTCGCGCGCAGCAGGTGTTGAAGTGGATACATCACGCCGGTATCACTGACTTTGAACAAATGACGAACCTCGGTAAAACCCTGCGTGAGCGGCTTGCCGAAATAGCGGAGGTGAGACCCCCTGAAATTGTTAATCAGCTCGACTCAGAAGACGGCACTCGCAAATGGGCTGTTCGTGTTGAGGGCGGTGGTCTAGTCGAGACGGTACTCATTCCCGAAGGTCAGCGTGGCACCTTGTGTGTGTCCTCTCAAGTAGGTTGCAGCCTCGACTGTAGCTTCTGCTCAACCGGTAAACAGGGCTTTCAGCGAGACCTGAGTGCCGCCGAAATTATTGGCCAGGTCTGGTTGGCGCTGAAGTCTTACGATGCGTTTCAGGCAGGTAACGGGCGCAAGGTCACTAACGTGGTGATGATGGGAATGGGGGAGCCACTGCTGAACTTCGACAATGTTGTCGATGCCATGAACTTGATGATGGAAGACCTGGGTTACGGAATTTCCAAGCGCAGAGTGACTCTGAGTACTTCTGGCGTTGTGCCTGCTTTGGATAAATTGGCAACCTGTAGTGAGGTGTCACTGGCAATTTCACTGCATGCGTCCAACGACGAGCTTAGAAATGAACTGGTCCCGATCAATCGCAAGTACCCAATTGATATGCTGTTGCGCAGCGCGAGCAATTACATCAATGCGCAAACAGACAAGAGTCGCGTTGTTACAGTCGAGTACACCTTAATTGCCGGCGTCAATGATTCGCTGAAGCAAGCTCGAGAATTGGCGCAGTTGCTGAAGTCCTTCCCCTGTAAGATAAATCTGATACCCTTTAATCCATTCCCTCAATCTGATTACAGTCGGCCCAGTGGCAATGCTGTTTCACGCTTCTGGCAGGTATTGGTCGACGCGGGCCATATCGTCACAGTGCGAACCACCCGCGGTGATGATATCAATGCGGCGTGTGGCCAGTTGGTCGGGCAGGTTGTCGATAGCACTCGCCGCAACAAGAGATACCGGGAGCAAGCTGCGGCTCAAGTGGTGACAGTGGTATGAATGTGCATTTGCAGATAGAGACCTTTGCACGGAAGATGATTTCACTTTCAGGCAAGGCAAAAACGCACGGAATGAGGGAGTTTATGGGTATAAATGACCGATTGAGTACGATTTTAACGCAGCATGCAGGTGAAATGGCTTTCGTGCAAAGGTCTCAGATAATAAGGCGGTTGTTATTCCCTGGGCTCGTTATAGTCGGGCTGGTGGCATGCGTGACTACAGAAGGTCGGGTATTCACCGCTGAGGCCTCTCCAGAGCAAGCCCTGCAACAGCGTTTGCAGTTGGCGCGTAGCTATATCGGTGCGCAGAACCGGGAGGCTGCCAAGCGCAACCTGGCAATCGCTGCTGAAATAGACTCGGATGCGCCAGAAGTACACGAAGCCTTTGCTTTGGTGTATCAAAGTACCGGCGAATTTGAATTGTCAGAAAAGAGCTTTAAGCGGGCGCTGTCACTGAATAGAGATTTTTCCCGCGCACGCAATAACTACGCAGCGTTTCTCTACCAGCGGCAGCGCTATGTTGAAGCTAAAAAACAGCTTGAGATTGTTGTAAAAGACCCTTTTTATGAGTCGAGGGCTCGCGCCTATTTGAACCTGGGTTTGTGTCGCCTGCGATTAGAGGATCAGGAGGGCGCAGCGGCCGCTTTTACTCGCACGCTGGCGATGGACCGCACCAATAGAATAGCGCTGCTTGAGCTGTCTCAGATTGAGTACGCTCGATCCAACTGGTCGGCAGCACAGCGCCACTATGGTATTTATCGAACCCTGGTTTCTCGCCAGTCTGCCCGGGGACTTTGGTTGGGCTTGCAACTGGCCGCTGCGCAAGGGGATAGGGATGCCCAGGCAAGTTACGACCTGGCGTTAAGAAACCTGTTTCCTGATTCTCCACAATATAAACTCTATCTGGAAGCCATGGATCGTGGAGAGCTCTGAGACCAACAACAATGTTGAAGCGCCAGGAAGTGATCCGGGAGCCATGCTGCGCCAGGCCCGGGAGCGCATGGATATCTCCCAGCGGGAAATGGCCGATAGATTAAACTGGTTACCTTACTATGTCGATGCGCTTGAAGAAAACCGATTTGATGGCTTGCGTGGGACTGTGTTTGTTCGAGGTTATCTGCGGGCCTATGCGAAACAGGTTGGTATTGACGGGGCAGAGCTAATGCAGGCCTACGAGCGCCTGCAAAGCAATAGAGGCGAACCTGTAGCAGTACCACAGCGCGTTGAATCGAGAGTTCCCCAGGCGCAAAAAAAGAGCCTGGCCTTGCCAGTTGGGATAGTCATAGTTTTATTCTTGTTGCTGGCACTGTGGCTGATGCGCAGTGACACCAAGCCCGCTTTGGCAGAGCAACCGGCCATTGAGGGGGCAGCAGAATTAGCGGCTCAGAGTGCAGCCATCGAGCCCGACCAAACTGAGCAGGTTGCAGCGGCGGATACGTCGGCGCAGACGGCGGAAAAGTCCGCGAGTGTTGAGGCTCAGGGGGATACGACCGTCGAGGTGCTTGCAGGGCAAGAATCTTTGTCGAATGAACGGCCCCTTATCAGCGAAGCCTCGAGCAGTGAATGGGTAGATGAAACACTCGCTGTTCAAGACGAGGATGGGGCGGAGCCCTTCGTTTCGCAGCCTTCTCGCGTTTTACAGGCTGGTGCTGCTCAAGGTGATTTACTGGAATTCTCTTTTAGCGGCGAATGTTGGCTGGAAGTACGGGATGCACAGGACAAATTGATATACGCCGATCTGCGTCAGGCTGGCGATACTCTGGAATTGCGCGGGGAGGCACCGCTGAATGTTCTGGTTGGTGACTCTCGTTCTGTAGAACTTCGCTACAAGGGTGAAGACTTTGAGATTAAGCCTCGCCCCGGTCGCGTTGTCGCGCGCGTTACGGTAGGTGATGTGTGAACACAGCGTCCCCGATTAAGCGTCGTCGCTCGCGCCAAATTATGGTGGGCAATGTGCCGGTTGGTGGCGATGCCCCCATCAGTGTGCAGAGCATGACCAATACCGAAACTTGTGATGTAAGCGCGACCGTTGCGCAGATTAATGCCATCGTTGGCGCAGGCGCAGATATAGTGCGCGTGTCTGTGCCGAGCATGGACGCCGCGAGTGCTTTCCGGGAGATTCGTTCTCAGGTTGACGCACCCCTGGTTGCGGATATTCACTTCGACTACAAGATAGCTCTAAAAGTTGCGGAATATGGTGTCGATTGCCTGCGCATTAATCCCGGGAATATAGGGCGGGATGATCGGGTGCGCGCCGTTGTTGATAGTTGTCGCGACAAAGGCATCCCTATTCGTATCGGCGTTAACGCGGGTTCATTGGGTAAGGATCTGCAGCGAAAGTATGGTGAGCCCAACGCCGATGCCCTGGTTGAATCGGCTATGCGCCATGTCGATATTCTGGACAAGCTCGACTATCAGGATTTTAAGTTGAGTGTTAAAGCCTCCGACGTGTTTATGGCGGTTGCAGCCTACCGATTGATTGCCACGCAAATAGAGCAACCGTTGCACCTGGGCATTACCGAGGCCGGAGGTCTGCGTGGCGGCACCGTCAAATCTTCGGTAGGTCTGGGGATGTTATTGATGGATGGTATAGGCGACACCATACGAATTTCTCTGGCCGCCGACCCGGTGGAAGAAGTGAAGGTCGGTTTCGATATTCTCAAAAGTCTCAAGCTGCGCTCAAATGGTATTAATTTCATTGCCTGCCCCAGTTGCTCCAGGCAAAACTTTGACGTAGTGAAAACCATGAACGATCTGGAATTGCGATTGGAAGATATTCGCACACCGATGGATGTTGCTGTTATTGGCTGTATCGTTAATGGACCGGGGGAGGCGAAAGAAGCTGATGTCGGTTTAACCGGTGCGACACCAAGCAATCTCATTTATGTAGATGGTGCCGCTGACCACAAAGTCGACAACGCCGATTTTGTTGATCATCTGGAACAGGTCATTCGCAACAAAGCGCAGCAGCTCGAGTTGCAACGACAAGTTGCAGAAGAAAAACTCATAGCAAAGACTCAGTAAGGGCTGAATAGGAATATCGTGAAGCAAATCCGCGCCATCCGGGGGATGAATGACATTCTCCCCGATGAAACACCCACCTGGCAGTTTCTCGAGCAGCAAGTTGCCCAGGTTTTAGCGGCCTATGGCTATCGAGAAATTCGTATGCCGGTCGTTGAACAAACAAATTTGTTTGTGCGTGGTATTGGTGAAGTAACAGATGTAGTTGAGAAGGAAATGTACACGTTTCCAGACCGTAACGATGAGAGCCTGACCCTGCGCCCCGAGGGAACTGCGGGTTGTGTGCGTGCGGTATGTCAGCACAACCTGGCAATCACGCTACAGAAACTTTGGTATATCGGCCCGATGTTTCGCTATGAGCGGCCGCAGAAGGGTCGCCAACGCCAGTTTCATCAAATAGGCGTTGAGGTATTCGGTGCCGCCAGCCCCGACGTTGACGCCGAACTGATTTTGCTAAGTGCAAGGGTCTGGCGCAGCCTGGGACTGGACCATTTAGTGCATTTGCAGCTCAGTAGTATTGGTGATGCCGATTCGCGCAATCGTTACCGCGCTGCGCTGGTTAAGTATTTATCGGCTCGCCGCGACCAGTTGGATGAAGATAGCCAGCGACGTTTGGAAACCAATCCATTGCGTATTTTGGATAGCAAGAATCCCCAGACACAGTTGTTGCTGAATGAGGCTCCCAGTCTCGAAGGATTCCTCGACGAGGATTCTGTCGCGCATTTCTCACGGCTCAAATCTTTGCTGGACGCTAATGATATTGAATACACAGTGAATCCGAGGCTGGTGAGAGGGCTCGATTACTACAATCGCACTGTGTTCGAGTGGGTTACTGAAGCGCTGGGTGCTCAAGGCACAGTGTGCGGGGGCGGTCGCTATGATTCCCTGGTCGAACAATTAGCTGGCAAGCCAACACCCGCCACTGGTTTTGCAATGGGTTTGGAGCGTTTGGTATTGCTGCTTGAGGGTTTGGAATCACCGGTGATCAAGCCCGTTAAAAACGATGTTTACTTCGTCGCTGTTGGTGATGCTGCCCAAGAGAGGGCATTTGTGCTGGCCGAATTGTTACGCAGCGAGTGTGGGCAGCGGGTTGTTCAGGTACATTGCGGTGGCGGTAGTTTTAAGAGTCAAATGAAGAAGGCCGATAAGAGCGGGGCGCAGTTGGCCGTTATTTTGGGCGAGCGGGAAGTTCTCGATAATACCGCCGCGGTAAAACCTCTGCGCTCACAGGAGCAGGCCGATACTCAAATCAGCGTACCGCAGCCAGAGTTGGTAGCGCGAATAAATAGCATATTGCTGTAAGAGGTATATCAAGAGGGAAAATGGTGGAGCCGTATACAACAGAAGAAGAGCAAGTCGAAGCCCTGCGCAAGTGGTGGCGGGAGAATAGCAAATCGACAATCGCAGCCATTGTCTTTGCGCTCGCCGCGGGTTATGGCTGGCAGGGGTGGCAGAAACATCAAACCGAGCAGTCTGAGAGTGCATCTGCGGTGTATCAGGATATGCTGACAGCGGTCAGTGTTGCCACTGGTGGGGAAAAAGTCAGCGAAGAGAATAAAGCAACTGCGCGTCATTTGGCGGCGGCTCTGAAGGATGACCACAGCGGATCAAGTTACGCACTGTTTGCTGCCATGCAGTTGGCCAAAATGTCTGTTGAGCAAGATGAGTTGGAGCAGGCAGATACAGAACTGCGCTGGGTACTGACCCAAAACCCGGAGCAGGATATTTTGCGAATAGCACAACTACGCCTGGCACGAGTGACCGCAGCGCAGGGACGATTGCAGGAGGCGCTTGAAATGTTGTCCCTGCAAGGCGATGCCTATGACGCGATGTACAGCGAGGTTAAAGGGGATATTTTTCTTCAACTGGAGCAGCCCGAACAAGCTCTGTCGGCATACCGCCAGGCGTCTTCAAACAACGAGTTAAAGGGTAGAACCAATTCATCAACGCTGGATTTAAAACTCCAATCTTTGCAATTGGAGCCAGCGCGTGCCACTTCGACTATTGCGCAAGAGGGATAGAACAATGGCACCTGGAACTCGATTTTGGCGAGTAGTCGCTGTACTGGCTTTGTCTGTATCAGTTGGAGCCTGTAGTACGGTCAAGGGCTGGTTCGATTCTGACGATGACGATGCCAAAGAGCCAGCGCCGCTGGTGGAATTTATCGAAGAGGTAGATGTCGACAGGCTTTGGAGTGCCAGTGTCGGCAAAGGGCAGGGCAAGATCTATAATTTTTTAACGCCGGTCATTGATGGTGACAGGATTTATGCGGCTGGCAGCGACGGTACCGTGCTGGCACTTGATCGAAACAACGGCAAAAGAATCTGGAAAACTGAACTTGATACACCTTTGTCTGGCGGTGTTGGCTACGGTGCCAATCGGGTCGCAGTGGGTAGTAGTAACGGCGAAGTGATGCTTTTGGATGCCAGCAGTGGGGATACGCTGTGGCAGGTTTCCCTCAGCGGAGAGGTTTTGTCACCGCCGCAAACAAATGGCGACGTGGTGATTGTGCAAAGCTACGACGGCAGATTAAGAGGCCTGGATGTCAGCGATGGTAGCGAATTGTGGGAGTACGACAGCGACTTGCCAGTGCTCACAGTACGCGGCACCAGTACACCAATCATTTCTGGTCGCTTGGCGATAGCCGGGTTTGCCAGCGGCAAGGTTATCGCGTTTGATCTGAAGACCGGCTCGATTCGTTGGGAGGCGCGTGTTGCGATAGCCCAGGGGCGCTCTGAAATTGACCGGATTATCGACGTCGATGGAGAGATGTTGATAGCCAATGAGGTGCTTTATGCGGTGAGTTACCAGGGCCGCTTGATCGCAGTCGATATTCCTGGCGGGCGGAAAATCTGGCAGCAGGATGCATCAAGCTCTGTGGGAATAGACCAGGGCTTTGGCAATATCTATGTTTCTGAAGATAGTGGTTCTGTGGTCGCCTTTTACCGCAGTGGGCAGGGCGTTCGCTGGCAACAACCCCGTCTGGAAAATCGCCGCCTCAGCGCGCCAAAGGCTGTGAAGGGCTTTGTTGCTGTGGGTGACTTCGAAGGTTATCTGCATTTCCTTTCCCAGGTGGATGGGCGTTTTGTTGGGCGGGAAAAGATTGATGGAAAAGGTGTTCGAGCGAGCATGTTGTCGGTGGATGATGTTCTCTACGTGTATGGCAACAGCGGCAAGCTGGTTGCCTTGCGTGTTGCGGCTAAGGGTCGCTAGATAGCTTACCGCATGATTCCCGTTATCGCCCTGGTAGGGCGACCCAATGTGGGTAAATCGACGCTCTTTAATCAGTTGACTCGAAGCCGAGATGCACTGGTAGCCAACTTTCCCGGGCTGACGCGTGATCGCAAGTACGGCGAGGGTCGTATTGGTGAAAGGCCATTCATCGCAATTGATACCGGGGGCATTAGTGGCGAAGAGGAAGGCATTGATACCCATATGGCGGATCAGTCATTGGCGGCTATCGACGAGGCAGATGTGGTTTGTTTTATGGTGGATGCTCGGGCCGGCGTAACCCCGACGGATGAGCAACTCGCCAACTATCTGCGACAAAACAGTAAAAATTATCATTTGGTTGTGAATAAAGTAGATGGCGGCAATGAAGATGTCGCCATGGCGGATTTCTACGCACTGGGTATAGAAGTGTTGCACCCGATGACCGCAAGTCAGGGTCGCGGTATCAGGAATCTGATTGAGTATGTCTTACAGGATTTCCCGCTGCCAGCCGATATTGAGGAAGATGAAGATCTGCAAAGGCGCCTGCGGGTCGCGGTTGTGGGTCGTCCCAACGTAGGCAAGTCCACCCTGGTGAACCGGATGCTCGGGGAGGAGCGGGTCGTGGTGTACGACCAGCCCGGCACGACTCGAGACAGTGTATATATTGAGTTTGACCGCGATGATCAGCACTACACCTTGATTGATACGGCCGGTGTGCGCCGACGCAAAAATGTAAAGCAGACGGTGGAGAAATTTTCGATTGTAAAAACCCTCAAGGCAATCGATGACGCCCATGTCGTTATTCTGTTGATGGATGCTCGCGAAGGCGTGGTTGAACAGGATTTGCATTTATTGGGGCAAACCATTGAGGCAGGACGCGGCCTGGTTATCGCCCTGAATAAATGGGACGGCCTGACATCTGACGAAAAACAGAGAATAAAAGCTGGGCTGGAGCGGCGCTTGCAGTTTATTGATTACGCAGATATACACTTTATTTCTGCGCTGCATGGCACCGGGGTTGGTCATCTCTATAAATCTGTACAGGCGGCTTACGACTCGGCGACACGTAAACTGAATACCAACTCGCTGACCCAAATTCTTGAAGGCGCGGTGTATGCTCACCCGCCGCCAATGATTAATGGCCGTCGCATCAAAATGCGCTATGCCCACGCGGGGGGGCAAAATCCGCCTCTGATTGTGATTCACGGCAATCAAACCGACAAACTTCCAGCCGCCTATCAGCGCTACCTTGAAAAAGTGTTTCGCAGAGAACTAAAGTTGTCCGGTACGCCCGTAGTTATAGAATTTCGCAGCGGTAAAAACCCTTATGCGGACAAACGCAATAAGCTCACCCAGCGCCAGGTGCAGCGAAAACGCCGCATGATGCAGCATGTCAAAAAGAACAAGCGCAAAAATAAGTGACAAGTTCGGTAAGCCGGACTTAAACAGCCGCGAGCAGGTCGAGTTTTTTGTAGATGCCTTTTACGCCCAAGTATTAGCGGATGACATACTGGCTCCGGTTTTTCTGGATGTGGCCGCGATTGATCTCGATGTTCATTTACCACATATCAAAAACTACTGGTGTAAGTTGCTGCTGGGTGAGGCCACCTACAAACGCCACACGATGAATATTCACCGGCAGTTGCACGACAAGCGCACACTGACCCCGCGAGATTTTGAGCGCTGGTTACACTTGTTTATACAGACTGTAGATGCTCACTTTGCCGGTGAGCGGGCGGAGCGAGCTAAACAGGTGGCTCGGTCTATTGCCAGTAACATGCAGGCAGGATTGTAGGTCGGAATTTATTCCGACAAAGCCCTGTCGGGCTAAAACCCATTGAGTTGCCCCTGGTGCTGGCAGATACTTGCTGTCTTTTTTAGTCGTCCCTAAACCAAGGAGGCATGGCATGGCGCAGCCTGAAGTCCTAAGCCAGGAATTTGAATTGGGTTTTACCTATACCCGCTCAACAGGTTCCGTAGTGGGGCGTTTTTTCACCGAATTGCGCAACAGAAAAATAGTCGGTAACAAAGGGAGTGACGGCAAAATATATGTGCCGCCTATGGAATACGACCCGGTTACCGCTGCTGCGCTCAATGAGTTTGTCGAAGTCGGACAGGCTGGTGAGGTAGTGAGCTGGTGTTGGGTCAGCGAGCCGCGTGAGTCCCATCCCCACAGTACGCCGTTTGCCTGGGCTATGATTAAACTGGACGGTGCGGATATACCCATGGTGCAAAGTGTCACTGTTGACAGAGAAGCTGATATGAGTACCGGTATGCGTGTGCAGGCGCAGTGGGTTGATGAACCCCGTGGCTTTGTCACCGATATCGCGTGCTTTGTACCAGAGAGACCGGCGCAGCCTGCCAGCAATCTTGAAAGCAATAAAGCCTCAGCAGTTGAAGAGCGGGAAATGATCACAGGTGTCGATGTACCGACTTATCTTAAGTACAACTTCACAGCGGGCGAAGCTACCAGCCGGTTTCTCAGTCAGGTGAAGCAGGGTAGGTTGGTTGGTCAGCGATGTCCTGCCTGTGACAGCGTTTACGTGCCACCCCGCGGTGCCTGCGCTGCTTGCGGCGTTGCCACAGATGAAGAAGTGCCAGTGTCCGATAAAGCGACCGTGGAGTCATTCACGATTGTGCATATACCAATTCCAGGCAACCCGATTCAGCCACCTTATATCATTGCCAATCTCGTAGTAGACGGCGCCAATATTTCGTTCATTCATCTGCTGTCAGAATGCGTGAATGACGAGGTACATCAGGGGCAGAGAGTTCAGGCCGTTTGGAAAGACGAATCAGAGTGGGACTACGCCCTGGACAACATTCAGTATTTCAAGCCGATAGATGAGCCGGATGTGCCCAACGGGATGATTGGTAAAGTGCCTGTTGCTGGATGGGAGGGTTAAACATGAAAGATATAGCCATTGTCTCATTCGTGCAGTCAGACAGTATTCGCGACGCGGGAGCCCACAACGAAGTTGAGCTGATCATGCCAGTTGTGCAGGCAGCGCTGGCTCAGGCAGGCCTGAAGAGTGTGCAGGATGCCGGATTTACCTGCTCAGGAAGTTGCGATTACCAACAGGGCGCCGCTTTTGCGTTTGTGCTGGGTGTGGATGCGCTCGGAGCGGTGCCTCCTATAAAAGAATCCCATGTGGAAATGGATGCAGCCTGGGCTCTGTATGAGTCAATGCTAAAAATTTCCATGGGTCAGGCTGAATCTGCGCTGGTCTATGGCTTCGGCAAATCTTCCCCAGGGGAGTTGCCAGCGGTGCTCTCTCAGCAATTGGACCCCTACTACCTGGCGCCTTTATGGGTAGATACAGTTAGCCTGGCCGCCATGCAGGCTCGGATGATGCTCGATCAGGGCTTGATCAGCGAACTCGATATGGCTGAAGTCGTGGCCCGGTCTCGCGGTAATGCCAAGGCTAATAACCCTCATGCCCAACTCGGCGGATATGTCAGTGCCGAGGATTTGTTACAGGCTGATACCTGGGTATCACCGCTGCGTAAGCATGATTGCTGTCCAGTGTCAGACGGTGCGGCCGCAATGGTGATTTGCTCGATTGAAAAGGCACGGCAATGGGGCAGGCCTTGCGCGGTGATTAAAGGCATTGATCATCGCATTGAATCACACAATCTGGGCGCCCGTGATTTAACGCGCTCGGTTTCAACGGAGCAGGCCGCAGCGGCCTGTGGCGCTGCCGATGGCCCTATAGAGGTTGCGGAGTTATATGCGCCTTACAGCCATCAGGAAATTATTTTGAAAAACGCGCTGGGCCTGACAGATGCCACGGAGATTAATCCCTCAGGTGGTGTTCTGGCAGGCAATCTGATGATGGCCTCGGGTTTGTCGCGTATAGGTGAGGTTGCCATGCGAATTATCAACGGCGATATCAAGCGGGGTGTGGCCCATGCCACTAGTGGGCCCTGTTTACAGCACAACCTTGTTACAGTTTTGGAGGCAGCGTAATGGCGAACCTGGCAGCAGTGGTCGGCATTGGTCAAACCAAATACCAGACCAAACGCAGCGATGTTTCTATAGCCGGGCTGGTGCGCGAGGCGGCATTTAACGCGCTACAGGATGCAGACCTAACCTGGAATGATATTGAGGCGGTGATTATCGGTAAGGCGCCGGATATGTTTGAAGGTGTCGTCATGCCGGAAATATACTTAACCGACGCGCTCGGCTGTAATGGTAAACCGATGTTGCGTGTACATACAGCAGGCTCCGTTGGCGGATCAACTGCCCTGGTCGCGGCCTCACATGTTCAGAGCGGCACATTCAAGCGGGTGCTCACTGTAACGTTCGAGAAACAATCTGAATCTAATGCGATGTGGGCACTGTCCAGCCCACACCCGTTTTCGCCGCATTTGAACGCAGGTGCGGGTGGATACTTTGCGCCGATTATTCGTGAGTACATGCGCCGTTCACAAGCGCCCTATGATGTGGGCATTAAGGTGGCAACCAAAGACCGATTGCATGGTTCGCGCAACCCGCTGGCTCACTTGCAACTACCAGATATCACCATGGCTCAGGTAGAAGAATCGCCGATGTTATGGGACCCCATTCGTTTTCTGGAGAGCTGTCCGTCCTCCGACGGTGCTTGTGCGATGGTGATTGCGGATGAATCCCTGGCGAACGATTCTCCCAATAAGCCAGCCTGGATTCGCGGTGTTGCCATGCGTTCAGAGCCGACCATGTATGCAGGCCGCGAGGAAGTGAACCCACAGGCAGGGCGCGATTGTGCCGCTGATGTCTATAAGCAGGCGAGCATAAGCAATCCCCGCAAAGACCTCGACTGTGCTGAAGTGTACGTACCATTTTCCTGGTATGAACCCATGTGGCTGGAAAACCTTGGCTTTGCCGAGGAAGGTAAAGGCTGGCAAGTCACCCTGGAGGGTGCCACCTCGCTGGATGAGAACGGTGACATACCGTGGAATTGTTCCGGAGGTGTTTTGTCGTCTAATGCCATTGGCGCGTCTGGCATGATTCGTTTTGCCGAAGCCGCGCGCCAGGTTCGCGGTACTGCCGAGGCTCATCAGGTTGCTGGTGCTAAAACGGCGCTGGGCCATGCCTACGGTGGCGGTGCCCAGTTCTTTGCCATGTGGGTTGTGAGTGCAGAGAAAGGATAAACATGGTGTTAAGGCCGTTTAACCTGGCCAACTTGTTTGAAACGGTCGCCGACAAAGTACCAGAGCGCGATGCTTTGGTGGAGATCAGCGGGCAACCTTCGCACAACTGGAGCAACGCGCGAATCAATGGGCGCACTATAGTGATGAAGGTGTTGAAACTGTTCTGAAATCGTTTGAAGGCTATGAGCAGACCGCACCGGCCCCGCGTTTTAGTGACACCCCTGGAGAAATCCAGCGGCCACCCGTTAAGCCGGGTACAGATAGCAATGAAATACTTGCTGAGTTAGGTGCTGATGCAGCTACAATTGATGCCCTGAGAAACTCCGGAGCTATTGCTTAACCATGACCGATACCGCCCAAGTTTTTGCCGACGTTGTCGCCAGTCGCAAGTCTGTTCGCGCGTTCAAAGAAGATCCTGTGTCGCAGGATGTATTAAATAAGGTATTTAATGTGTCTCTGAGAGCCCCCTCAAATTGCAATACTCAGCCTTGGCAAGTACATGTGGCTTCGGGTGAAAAGGTTGAAAATTTACGGGAGCGCATGCCTGCCGAGTTTATCGAAGGCAAGATGAGCATGGACTTTCCTTACGATGGCGTCTATGAGGCTGTGTATAAGGAGCGTCAATACGGCGCCGCTATGACGCTCTACGACGCCTGCGGTATCAGGCGCGAAGACAAGGACAAGCGCCAAATACAGTTTATGCGCAACTTTACGTTTTTTGATGCGCCCCATGTGGTGTTTTTGTTTTTACCGGAACCGTTTGGCCTGCGTGAAGCCTGCGACCTGGGTATGTATGCTCAAACCCTGATGCTTTCGATGGTGGCTCATGGCCTTGGTTGCGTACCGCAAACAGCGCTGAGTTTTCAGTGTGATCTGGTACGCGAAGTGCTGGGTGTAAAGGCCTCCGACAAGTTGCTGTTTGGCATCTCATTTGGCTACGAAGTTGTAGATGCACCCGCCAATAAAGCCTGGACTGACCGCGGTTCGCTGTCCGATATTGTTCACTTCCACGAATAGGAACCTCGTTTCCGATGCCCCATAGAGACCATATAAATGCGGCTTTTGACGCAGAAGACGCGGGTATGCTGAAGCAGGCCGGTAGTCCGGAAAATATTGAAGCCGTGACGGCCTTTATGGAGAAGCGCCTACCAAAGTTCCGATAGTTGTCGCCGTAGAGGCCAGAGCCCTTTTTATTCCTAACAGCCAAACCGACTTGTGCATTTTATCTCGCGTCGCCAAACCCTTCGCTGGCTGGATTGTCTCGCGCAAAGCGCTTGCCCAAATAGTAGCCTACGCTTGCCCACAGGGCCGCAACAACTGCGCCTGTCAGAGCGATTGCACCAAGACCTAAACCGATGCCAGTGCTGAGCCAGGTAAACATCCAGCCGGCAATGGTATCGCCGCCACGATACACCACAATGTCGATGACCGGCTTGGTTTTGAATCGAGTTTCGCGATTAACTGCGGTAAACAACATTTCCCGCCCCGGCCGGGTAATCGCGTAGTTGCCCGCCCGCCGCACCACTTGCAGCCCCGCGACTACCGCGATTGCTGGCACCGCTGCAATAGTGAGCATACCGCCCATGATGATCACCGGCACTGAGGCCAGGGTGATGGACAGCCCAAATCGTGTAGCCATGCGTCCAGTGACGAATATGGCGATAACAAAGGTGAGAGAGTTGACCGCGAGATCCATGCCCGCCCAAATTTGTGAGCGCTCTGCGCGGCTGTAATCTGCCAACAGGTTCTTGAGTTCAAAATAGATAAACGAGCTGATGAAGGTGTACAGGAAAATGAATAGCCCGATAGCCAGTAGATAGGGGCTGGTACAGAAATCCAGAAAACCTTTGAGCGGGTTGCCGCCGATAAACACAAGGTTATCCCCGGCGACTTGAATGCCCCCATTGTGCAGGTTGTTGGTTTTAAGATTTTGTAACCCGACAACGATTGGAATTGTACATATCAGCAGGGCTGTAGCCATCAACACCAAATTATCTGTGCCCAGTGTGCCGACAAACAATGTTGCAATGGCCGGCCCGAAAATTGCTCCCGAGCTGGCACCGGCACCAATAAAACCGAACAAGCGTGGCGCCTGGGCTTTGCTGAACAGGTCTGACATGAAGCTCCAGAAAACCGATACATGAAACAGGCTGAATACGCTGACCCAGACATAGAATGATTGATCCAGGAGCGTGCGGTCAGAGAACATCTGCGAGCCGAGGTAAAAGCCCACGAACGTAAAGGCGAAGAACCCGTAGACCGAAGGAACCAGGCGCTGAAAACGAACCCTGCTGACGGCAGTGCCGTAGACAGCGACCGCTATTGCGCTGAAGAAAAAATTGATGGTCCACAAAGTGGCAACCTCAGCGTCGCTCCAGTCGCTGGCCATTGCGTCGCGCACTGGCCGCAAGATGTAATAGGCCGCCATGAGAGTGAACACCAGCGCGAAAGAGGTGAGGGTGGCGCGAATTTCGCTTTGTTCTATTTTGACTGCCTTACGCATGGTCGGCTGCCGTTAGATCGGATCGCCCGCGGAGCGAGCGATCCGATCTAACGTGTCATTAACAGGAATAGACTTTCCCTGTGTCATAAACATAGACGGACTGTAATTCCCTGAGACCTTTGCACGAAAGCCATTTCACCTGCATGCTGCGTTAAAATCGTACTCAATCGGTCATTTATAAGCATAAACTCCCTCATTCCGTGCGTTTTTGCCTTGCCTGAAAGTGAAATCATCTTCCGTGCAAAGGTCTCTCCCTGTAATTTGATAATCAAACTAACACAGAGAGTCATTACCGTAGGGCTATGGTCAAATCTGGTGTTTCGGCGCATGGGTCGCAAGGGTGATTGTTGGGACAGCGCCGTTGCCGAAAGTTTCTTTGCCAGCCTGAATCAATGCGTCACAGCCGGTACCGGCAAGAATCGCATCCACTCTGGCTTTTTCTGGCTCGGACAGAGTCTGATATTCCTCATTAATCCAGGCCAGGCACTTGGCTTGATAGGGAAATGTCTGCTGAGCCCACGGCAAACCGTCAATTTTAGTTTCCCAATTTTTTTCGCCAGCAGCTTTCGCTTTAGCATTGGCAAGTAATGCCGGCACATAGACCCGGCCCACTTCGCACAACAGATTCTTTAAAGTATCACCGATCTCCGTATTCCAATCGTCTTCGGTGGGCTCGCGGCCACACTGATCTTCCATCAGATAAACCCAGGCGACGGTTCTTGGCCCTTCAGCGTAAGCGATTAACTGCGAGGTGGGATCGAAACCAACCAACTGCGTCAACTGGCCAAACAAGCCGTAATCGGCGCTGGCTGGGCGATTGCCAAACAGAAAATTATGCTGCGCCAAATGCGCATCCATCAATTGCAGAAATCGCTTGTAGCTGCCCTCAATAACAGGGCGGGTTACTTCGTTGGAGCCAACCACGCCCAGGCGGCCCATTTGACGATCACTGAATTGCTTGCCGAATTTCTGCAAATCCTGCTCTGAAATGCCAGGCGTCATTTGCAAGGTAAGCTGCTGAGCGGCTCGATCAATATCTGCTTGAAATGTCCAGCGGTAGTGGAACATGTACTTGGTGCACCACTCGTCACCAAAATCTTCCAGGAGGTAGTTGACGAAAGCCATAACAGGGTCTGTGGGAATAACACTTCGGCCGGGAAACTCCTGCTCCAGGCGCCGAATAATTGGGGTTGAGTCAACCACAGCTTCCAGCTCACCGGCCTGATCCTTAAAGAAAAAGGTCGGATGCAAGACAACTTTTGGCAGCGGCAATCCCATGGAGCCGGCTGCTGCCGGGTCACCCCAAATAATGCTGTATGGAATTTGGCGATAGCGCAGCAGGGCTACCATTTTGCGGGTATAAGGTGAACCTGCGCCACCCGTTAGTAAAATGCGATCACTGTCAGCCATATCTCAACCCTGAAACTTAATCTGTTGTGGCGTCTGCTCGACGCCCGATAATACGGCGGCTTAGAAACCCACAGGCTGCTAGGATGCTGCAACCAAGTCCAGAATGGCTTGCACACATGCTTCAGGCTGGTCTTCCTGTATAAAGTGGCCGCCGTTTTCGATAGTGCGATGTGGCATACCCTTGCATCCGGGAACACGGTTCACAAAGGCAGCCTCGCCCCCTGCGGTCACGGGATCACTGTCACTGAAAGCCAGCAGGAAAGGCTTCTCAAACCGCTCCAGCACCTTCCAGGCTTCCAGGTTGGCGGGGACTTCCACGTTATCTTTAAACACTGGCACCAGAGTGGGAAACTGCCGCGCACCCATGACATAGCTGCCATCGGGAAATGGCGCGTTATAGGCTGCAAGCACGTTTTCATCCAGTGCTCCACCGCTAAATTTCATTACCTCACTCACGTCAAGCTCTGGCGTCTCAGAGCAAAACTTACGCCAGTACAAAAATCCGGGAATACCCGATGTATCGCGAAAGCGCTCGCCCAACTCTGAGGCCTGTACAACGGGCAGAGTCTTGTCAGCCTCTTTAAGTGCATCGGTAAACTGCTCAGGAATCATGCCCACTGGCAAGCCTGTATTGGAGATTACAACACCGACAAAGCGCTCAGGGAAAGCGGCTACCAGGCGTAAACCAATCAACCCGCCCCAGTCCTGACCAAAAAAAATGGCATTGCTGACACCCAGCGTGGTCAGCCACTCGCTCATCCATGCGACATGCCGCGCATAAGTGTAATCGCTTCTCTGGGTGGGTTTATCTGATTTGCCGAATCCAACCAAATCGGGTGCAATGACCCTGTAGCCAGCCGCTAGCAGACCAGGAATCATTTTTCTGTAGAGATAGGACCAGGTGGGCTGCCCGTGCATCAACAATACGGCCTGGCCATCGGCAGGGCCTTCGTCCAGGTAGTGAATGCGCAATTTGTCTCCTTCGCTGTCATTCACATCCAGATAGTTCGGGGCAAAGTCATAGTCAGGCAAACCTTCAAAGCACGCATCAGGCGTTCTTAAAAATTCCATAATCCTTCCTTTCTAAAACATGGCGACAACTGGATGTGACACAATATAGGCCCATAGTTTAAAGGTCGCAAGCTGCGCTGTGCTTCCAATACGGGCTTAGGCATTTGCCACCGATAGACCAAAGCGTCGACAGAGAAAGCGGGCAATACCATCTTCGTCGTGATGACCTATTACGGCTGTTGCAGCCTGCTTAACAGATTCTTTGGCGTTTTCCGGCGCATAGCATTCGTCTGCAACGGCAAACATACTCAAGTCATTGTCGCTATCGCCAAAGCAAATAAGCTGACCAACACCCAATTGCTGCTTCAGTATTGCAACGGCGCCACCCTTGCTCGCGTCTGTGTGATGAATATCAATCCAACGCAAACCCATGCCTTCCAGCGCGTTGCCAGCGTAGGCCACCAGATGCGGCTCGCCCTCGATTATCGCCTCCACTGCCTGTACCGATTCTGGATTGCCCAGGGCACTGATATTAGTTACCTCAACATTCCCAGGCATATCGGATACCGGTAAAACCTCGGCTTCAGCGCGCTCAGAAAAATCCCGCGCCAAGCGCTCTTCTGTCTCATTGAGAAGTGGCGTGTGGTAAATGCAATGCCGGTTAGCGGGTTCCAGAGTAAAAATGAATGGCGTAAGTTGCCGCGCCCGCACAGCGGTTAAAACATGTTGGATCTCTTTCAGGGTGAGATAGTTCTCTAACAAATATTGCGAGGTAGACGGGTTCCAGATCATAACCCCATTTTTGTATATGTGCGGCAGGTTAAACCCGGCACCCTCAATAACCTGTCGCGCTGAGTGCAAGGTACGACCTGTCGCCACCGTGTAAGCAACGCCGCGCTCCGACAGAGCCGCCAGGGTACGCCGGGTAAACGCCGAAAGCTCCCCGCAGCGATTGAGCAGAGTTCCGTCCAAATCGAAAGTTATGAGTTCCATCGCGGCATATTACCGCGGACTGCACACCGCGTGCATGCTGATCTATAATCCCCACATGTTGTCCGTTCTGGAAAAGCTTGTCGCGCTGGGCCTGGTGTTTTTCGGGCTATTGTATTTGGCCCGATGTGGGCCGCCGCACTGGATGCCAGTCGGTGGCATTTGGGGGGCGGTCGCTATTGTCAGGAAGCGTCGGTTATGAGCCTGGAAGAAAACACACCCGAGAACCATGCGCTATCTATTGAAGGCCTTATGATCACTCGCGGCCGGCAGTCACCCGTGGGCACGGTTCCTTACGCAGGTATGGGCTCAGGTATGGAATACCGCCTGGTTTGCCACCTGTTTTCATCGACTCCACTGCATAAAACACCTGCGGCCTATACAGGGCTGAAACCAATTTTGGAAGCCAGGGGCACGAGCTTGGATAATCTCTAATCCTGTGAAAAATGCTCTGATACTTTCTGGCGGTGGCGCTCGTGGCGCCTATCAAGTGGGTGTACTCAAAGCCCTTGCTGAACTGCTGCCCGATGACACGCGCAATCCTTTTCCGATTATCTGTGGCACTTCAGCCGGTGCAATCAATGCAGTCACGCTGGCAGCACATGAGGGCAACTTCAAGAATTCGGTAGCAGCACTTGAAACAATCTGGAGCAATCTGAACCCAGGAGATATTTACCGCTACGGCGTGTGGGAAACACTCAAGGGTCTCAGCAGGTTTGGGTTCTCTCTATTCAATCAGGGGGTTGGCATAGGAAAGCCCATCGCACTGCTTGATAACAGCCCACTGCGTCAATTGATCAAACGCAACATCAATTTTGAAAATATCGACCGGGCAATCGCCCGCGGAGATATCGAAGCAGTCTGCGTCACAGCAATGGGGTATAGCTCAGGCCGCTCCATGAGCTTCTTCCAGGCCTCTCAAAATATGCAAAGCTGGGAGCGACACCGGCGCCATGGCCGCAGGACTCTGCTGGGGGTTGACCACTTAATGGCATCCTCTGCGATACCCGCCCTGTTCCCCACCACTCGCATCGAATATGAATTTTACGGCGATGGCGCATTGCGGCAACTGGCACCGATCAGCCCGGCCCTGCACCTAGGCGCTGAGCGAGTTTTCGTTATTGGCGTCAGTGGCAATCGGGACCCAAATGTTCAGCGCAGCCACGCACCCGCCAGGCGCTCGCCCTCAATGGCTCAGATTATCGGCCATATGCTAAACAGTGCGTTTATCGACAGTCTTGAGGGAGATATTGAAAACCTGGAACGCATTAACCGCTTGATTGATTTGATTCCCGAGGAAAAACGCAACAAAGGGGCAACACCATTGAGACGTATTGAGAGCCTGGTTATTTCGCCGACCGAGCAAGTGGACAAAATCGCTGGCCGCAAGATCCACCATCTGCCCAATAGTCTGCGTATGTTTTTGCGCAGCACAGGCGCAACAACCAGCGGTGGTGGCGCCACCGCAGCTAGCTACTTATTGTTTGCAAAACCGTTTGTGGACGAATTGATAGCACTGGGCTACCGCGACGCGATGTGGGATGCAGAGCGCATTCACGCCTTTTTCAATGACGGCCCTGCCTGATCAAACTATTGCTTGATCTGTCCGTCCAGCCTCTTACCCGGCTCCAGGAGTTTACCCGGCTCCAGGAGTTTACCCAGTTCCAGGAGTCACCTTGCAAAGGCCACTGTATGCCATACAATAAAACAATCAATTTATCCTGTTTTTACTCTCGCTATACATATGGACACGCTTATGAGCCGCGCCAAACTCATTGAAATGGCCAAACACAACGTGGCACACGCTGCCGCCGGAACTATCGAGCCGACTGCTGACATTGTTCGCATTCCCGCTGAACATTACTACGAGGAGAACCGCTGGCGTCAGGAAATGAAGCAAGTATTTGGTCGCTTGCCGCTCATGCTGGCTGCCAGTTGCGAGCTGGCCCAGCCCGGCGACTACAAGGCCATGTTTGTCGGCGACATCCCCATACTGATTAGCCGCGGAAAAAACGGTGAGGTAAAGGCCTTCCTGAATATGTGCTCCCACCGGGGCGCAGTAATCATGCCAGAGAGCAAGGGCAACGCCCATCGCTTCACCTGCCCCTATCACGCCTGGAACTACAATCTCGATGGAAAGCTGACCGCTGTCTATAATGAAAAGCAGTTTGGCGACGTGGGAAAGTCTGACAACGGGCTCGACGAACTGCCGGTTCTGGAGCGGGCTGGGCTGATTTGGGTGATCCCCCAGCCGGGCTCAAATTTGAATATTGAAGATTTTCTTTGCGGCTATGATGAGATGCTGTCGCTGTTTGATTTTTCCGAATGGCAGATGTTTTCTCAGAGCACGATTGCAGGACCCAACTGGAAGATAGCCTACGATGGCTATCTGGATTTTTACCATCTGCCCATTCTGCACAAAGACACCTTTGGTTCTGATTTCTCCAGTCAAGCGCTCTACTACAACTGGGGCCCACACCAACGAGTGAGCTCACCGGATATCAGCATGACAGAGTTTATGGATCAGCCGGAAGAAGATTGGCCTGCGGATGCGCTGTTAGCCGGGGTATGGACGATATTTCCACACATTTCCATCGCCGGATTTAATGGCGGTGGACGCAGTGTCATGATCTCGCAGCTATTTCCCGGAGCCACGCCGGGCACCTCATTGACGGTTCAAAATTACCTGATGGAAAAGCTGCCCGATGATGAAGCAACACGTCAATCTGCCTGTGAACAACTTGAATTTCTCAAATATGTGGTGGAACAAGAAGACTACGCCACCGGCCTGAACCAGCAGCGAGCCCTGAAAACCGGACTGAAAGAACATGTGTTGTTTGGTCGCAATGAAGCTGGCGGCCAGAACTTTCATCAATGGTTGGAGCAGATTCTTAGGGCCGACGACACCGATTTACCCAGCCTCTTCCAGAGAAAATGATCCAGTACTCAACTAATTGACTAGCCAACTGATTTAATGAGACCTTTGCACGAAAGCCATTTCACCTGCATGCTGCGTTAAAATCGTACTCAATCGGTCATTTATAAGCATAAACTCCCTCATTCCGTGCGTTTTTGCCTTGCCTGAAAGTGAAATCATCTTCCGTGCAAAGGTCTCTTAATACTCAACTACAACTTAATTAGCCAGGGACCATCCAGGAACCGCCGACGCAAACCACATTGGGTAACACCAGGAACTCTTCATAGTTGCTTTCATTCAAACCACCGGTTGGACAGAACTTGAATTGGGCCAAGGGCGAGGCAATGGATTTTAACAGCGCCACACCGCCTACAGCGACGGCTGGGTAAAGCTTTAGGTATTCAAGACCGCGTTCTCCCGCAGCAAGCATTTCCGAGGGAGTTGCAACGCCGGGTAAATAAGGCAGTGCAAGCGTTTGCGATGCTGCAATGAGCGCTGGAGTCGTGCCTGGACTCACAGCAAAATCCACGCCAGCCTCCGCCACTGCCTGCATTTGAGTGGGCGTGTTAACCGTACCCGCTGCAACCAGCAACTCCGGATAAGCCTGCTTTACAGCGGTTAGTGCAGGGAGCGCGGCGGCAGAGCGCAGCGTAATTTCTACCGCAGTTAAGCCCTGCCGTAGCAGTTCTCCCGATAGTTCAAGCGCCTGTTCCACACTGCTTACGGTCACCACGGGCAATAATTGTGCCGCTTTGAGCATGGCCGTCAGGCGAACATTGAGTTCCTGCTGAGTTCTATGCTGTCGAGTGCGCGCTTGCATCAAAGATTCATCCTGATGAGATTGAGCGACCTTAACTGTTCCAGCCAAACTGAGGCAAACACAGTCATTTTGCCCTGTCGTAACACCCGCCTGTGCTACACTTTCGCTTCCACAGGACAAGCAATCAATTACAGCGTGGCATCTTCCCGCCGATACTATTTAGACTTCTGCCGCCTCAGTATACTTGCTGAATTCTCTCGCGACGCCGCAAAAAACCGTCTTGGCTATACATGGTGGATATTGGAGCCTGCGCTGATGCTGGCGGTATTTTATCTGGTGTTTGGCTTCATTTTGCAGCGCGGCGGCCCTGGATTCATTTATGACCTGCTGGTCGGTGTTACTTTATGGGCCTGGTTTTCCAGCTCCATTCAGAAAACCACGACCTCTATCCAACAAGCGTCGCTGTTGATGCAACAAGTCTATATTCCCAAGCACTTGTTGCCCATCATCGCCATTAGCGCAGAGGCGGCCAAAGCGCTGATTTTATTTGTCATATTGCTGTTCATTCTCGGACTCACCATCGGCCCCAGCCTCACTTGGCTATGGTTGCCAGTGTTGTTTTTGCTACAACTACTTTTCGCCAGTGCCTGCGGCATGATCACAGCACATATGCTGCCTTTCATGAACGATATTAGACACGTGGTAACCCTGCTACTGCGCTTGGGCATGTTCTTGTCTGGCGTGTTCTATCGCATTGATGAGGAGGTACCCGAAGAGTATCGAGAGTGGCTGATGCTCAATCCATTGGCCACAATGATTGCCGAAACGCGACATATTCTAATCGCTGGCGAGAACCCGGACTACATCTGGCTGCTCTATGTTTTCCTGATTTCACTCGTTTTGCTGAGCATTGGCCTGGTGCTGATTCGCCAACATGACAAAACCTATCCGAGGTTACTGTCCAGATGAGCTCAGAGAAGGTGTTGGAGCTAGAGGGGGTTGCCGTATATTACGAACGCAACCGCAGCTTATTTAGACGCGGCACCATCGAGTGGGTGTTTCGTGACCTGAGCTTCGCCCTGCGTCGCGGCGAGAGCCTGGGCGTAGTCGGCAACAATGGCGTTGGGAAAAGCACCCTGCTACGTCTGATGGCCGGCATCATCGACCCAAATCAGGGCACCGTTAAAAACCACGGCGTTAAAACCGCCCTGATGAGCCTCTCGGGGGGCTTTTACCCGGATCTCAGCGGATTGCAAAATATTTTGTTGGGCGGCGTTCTTTTGGGTTTCAGCGAGCAAGATGTAAAACAAAACCTCGATGCAATTCTCGAATTTGCCGAACTTGGGGATAATATTCATAAACCCGTCAGCACATACTCTGCCGGCATGAAAGGGCGACTTAACTTTGCCCGAGCCGCCAAGCTGGATGCAGACGTACTATTGATTGACGAGGTTTTGGCGGTGGGGGATAAAAACTTTCGCGATAAATGTGAGTCCTTAATGCGTGAACGGATACACTCGGAGCAAACCGTCGTTTATGTATCCCACAATGAAAAGAGCGTGCTTGAACTTTGTGAGCAGGTTTTGTGGATAGACCATGGCGTGACCAAAGCCCTGGGGCCCGCCAAAGAGGTCGTTGAACAATATCTGGCAAGCTGACCTTTTGTCACGGCGATGAACTATCGCGTGGGGTTCTGGTCTATTCTGGCATGAAGCATATTTTTCCAAGTACGCTATTCACTCTTGCCTCATTCACCTTGCCGACTCCAGTAGCAGCAGCAGAAGCAATTTTTGCTGGCGGTTGTTTCTGGTGCATGGAGTCTGATTTTCAGGATGTAGCAGGTGTAGAAGACGTGATATCTGGTTTTACCGGTGGCACGCTCAAAAACCCCACCTACAAGGGCAACCACGACGGTCACTATGAAGCGATCAAAGTCAACTATGACCCCTCCGTCATCAGCTTTCAGGATTTGCTGGATTTGTATTGGGTGAGCGTTGACCCTCTGGATGATCAAGGACAGTTCTGTGACAGAGGCCCAAGCTATCGAGCTGCAATTTTCTACCTGAATCCGCAGCAGCAAATGCTGGCACAGAGCTCAAAATCCAGGGTAATAGAACAGCTCAAAGGAGAGTCAGTAATGACGCAAGTGCTGGCCGCCACTGAGTTTTGGCCGGTAGAGGAACATCACCAGAATTATTACAAGAAAAACCCAATTCGTTACAAGTATTACAGGTATCGCTGCGGCCGCGACGCCCGCTTAACGGATATCTGGGGAGACGCAGCTACTGCGCACTAAAGGTACCATTTATGGCACCTGCTCTTCAGGAATCTGGAAATAGCCCTGATAATCCCAAAATAAATCTCGCACCTTAGTTTCAATCAGACCGATGTCGCCCAGGCTATAACTGTGCCTACCGTGTTTATCCGCGAGATTGTCACCAATGAAGGGCTGCATCGGGGTATTTTGAAATGGTCTAGCCCGAATATTTCACGAAGGGGGATGTCATGGCGCGTTCAATTGGGTATACAATAGAGGAACCGATAACGTGGACCTGTGGGCTGGAACTCTTGCAGGCATCAACGCACAAAATGCACTGGCCGTCTTACCGGCCTTGGTGGATATTACCTCATTTGAGACAATCGATATCTTTAACGGCTTCTAACAAGACAATACCAGTCTCCAGAGCAACAGCCCTGTCGCGGGCCGGAATCACGGCCCGTTGCGCAGTCCAATGTATAAATTTTGGGTCTTTCATATGGCACCTATAGTTCAGGATTCAACAACCATCGACCAGCTAAGACAACTGGTTGAATTTCAACAGTTCGACAAGCTATACGCTGAAGCAGATAAGCTGTGGAGTGAATCACAGAGTCCGGCTGCGCTACCCTTGTTAGCGCTCGCGCTGGTTCAGAAAAGTGAAACCGTACAGGACCCGCGCGTTCAACAAGCCATTCTTTCAGTCGATACGCTGGATGAACTTGCACAGGTCGACCTCGCAGCCGTTTTCATATCGCTGGGTCGCATCATTGAGGCACAACAATTGCTCCAGGCACTGGATCCAAGTGCAAAAAACAACAGCGTCTACCTCACCCGCATGGGCACCTGCTGTCTCGCTCAAGGTGATACGCAGCAAGCAATACAATGGCTAGAACAGGCCGCACGCATTGACGATTCCCGTATATCAGTCAAGATCAACCTAATCGCCGCTGAAATACACTCAGGGCACTTCGAGACAGCCCAGCAATCAATTGTTCGTACTTCAGAAGCGCTAGATAACCCCCAAATAGCCTACCCAGCCGATGTTATCAGCCGCTATCGGGACATGCTCCATGGTCTGCAGGTTCGCCTGTGGGTCATCACCAACCAATTTGCGCAGGCTGAATCGTGGATTGAGACGTTGGCAGCCCAAAAAGAGACCCATCTGTTTTGGCTATTAGGGTACGCCGACCAACTGGCAAGATGTGACCATCAGGAACAGGCATCCTATTTTTTAAGAGATCACCTTGGCCGCTACAAAGGCAACCGGGAGCTACACTTAAAACTCGCCGCGCTAGAGCAACTGCTGGGCCACCAGTTGTCTGCACAGCGGCTTATTCAGGGAGCACTAAAGGAGAATCCGGACGATGTTGGCCTGTGGGTGCGTCTGGCCCAGCTCAATATTCATACAGCTACAGATGAAGCCAGAGAAGCTGCAGAGAAAGCAAAACAGCTCGCGCAATCGGCGGAAACGACTGAGTTAGCGTTGCTGGCAAGCGTGTCTAGCGTGCTCGCTGAAGTAGAAAGCTGGGACGGACACACCGAGCAAGCCGAGAGCCTGTATAGAGAGGCGTTGAATGTCATGCCTGGTTTCACTCCGGCTCTGCGAGGCCTGGGCCAAATGAAACTCCAGGCTGGAGAAATCGACGAAGCCATCACCCTGTTTGAACAAATCAGTGCATTTGATCCAATCACCAGTTACACATCATTGATTACCGCCCGACAGTTCCCTGAAGACACTGAAACACTGCACCGGTTAGAGCGAGCTGCGAAGATGCCAAGCCTTGAGGGTAGCCTGTCCAGTGACCTGCTGTTTCAAATTGCCGCCGCCTGGGAGAAGAAAGACGACTACGAAAAGGCTTTCTCGTTAGCCCAGGCGGCCAACACACATGCCCACCAACTGTTGAGTTACGATCCCGTGGCCCACCGACAGAATTGCTATCACATTCGTATGCGCTACTCCAAGGCATTGTTTGAACACCGGTCTGCTTGCGGCGTAGGTAGTCATGTTCCAGTGTATGTGGTTGGCATGCCCCGCTCGGGCACTACCCTGGTAGAACAAATTATCGGCAGCCACAGCCAGATTTTTGGGGCCGGAGAACTGGGACTTATTCCCAGGGTCATTCAGGGTCTGAACCGCTGGGAGCGCATTATTGGCTCCGCTCGTCAGTACCCTGATTGTATGGATGACCTAACGGCAGAGACCACAGCCGGTATCGCCAATAACTTACTGGAGAGCTTGCGCGAGTATGCCCCTGAAGCAAAGCACATCGTCGATAAACTGCCGCATAATTTTGAGAATATTGGCCTGATTAAATTTCTGTTTCCGAACGCAAAGATTATTTCCGTTCGACGCGATCCTCGTGATATTGCGATATCTAACTACTTCACCCACTATCAAGCCCGCCATGGGGGCATGGGTTTCGCCTATGACCTCACCCATATCGGCGAACAACTGGCTGATCACAATTTACTAATGCACCATTGGGATCAGTTGTTTCCCGGCCAAATTCTGGACGTTCATTACGAGCAACTCATCAGCGACCCTGAAGCTTGCAGCCGGAAAATGCTCGACTACATCGGTGTGGAGTGGGAACCTGGAGTACTGGGCTTCCAAACCCTGGATCGACCGGTAAAAACCGCCAGCGCCTGGCAAGTAAGACAGCCGATCTATCAATCATCCAAGGCCCGGTGGGAGCATTATCAGGATCATCTGACACCTCTTATTCGTGGTACCAATGCCAAGATTCGCCCGGAATCCCATGACATGTTGAGCCTGCCCGAGCCAGGTTTTTACCACGAAGGCGTGAACCTGTTTACGGAGGGCAACCTGGATGCCGCAGAACTCAGTTTCAAAAAGATGTTGCAACACAACCCGGATCACGCCTCATGCCTGTACATGGTCGGACTGATTTATCTGCACAAGAACGACCTTAATGATGGTATTGAAATGATTGAGCAAGCATTGGAGAAAGCACCCTGGCGCGTGGAGTGGAGCGAAAATCTGATACGCGCCTATCGAGCGCTGGGCAATAACGACGAAGTACGCACACTGGAGGACCAATATCCCAACAGAGAGTGCCGCTTTAAAATAAGTGCTGGCTCGGATAAAGCAAACAGTTGGATGACCAATCTACTCCGACAAGACACCGAGAACGAAGCCGAATTGGCTCTGGACTGGTATTTTCAGGATGGATGAGGGGAGTGTACTAAACTGAACACTCGTCGTGTTTCCAACAGGCAATGATACTCAACCAGGCAGATCTCCGGGATCTGCGCTATGTCAAAAAGCTCAGCGCCAAGCTCTGAGCAATTCGTATTCTGCCTGAACGAAAATTGATCCAGAGAAAAAGATTTGCCGTTCACTCCGAGGGGCGAGCTGCACGTTGTCGGCTAAGCGGCGTTGGATTTTAGCAGCGCTTTTGTGAGCCCCTCGATCAAGCCATCGTTGTGTGACAGACGCTCATTGACAGTAGCGATTTCACTGGATAGACGCTCATTGACAGCGGCAATTTCACTGGACAGACGCTCATTGACAGCGGCGATATCCGCACGGACTTCCTTGAGCTCCCTATGGATTGCCTTGAATTCCTCTTTGAACTCCTCACGCAGTTGATTTTGACCACGGAAGACCATGAACACGAGTCCGAACATGGAACCAACGACTGATATAATGATCGTTAATGTGTCGCCGCTCATCGGTGGTTCCTCCCATGCTATTAAGGAGGTTGCAGTATGACATACGCTTTCTCCTTTGATTGTAACACATAGAAGACAAGCCGCGTCCGGGCTGTGCGGGTTCAATACCTGTGAGACCAATCAGGCGGCCTGCATGAGTGGCTGATAGTACTGGATCGGTGTTTCCGAACCTGCGCCATCGCGGCGAAGGTAGTTAAACTGGGATCTCTGTTCTTCGTAACAATGCAGGAAAAACACCGAATATTACTGGAACGCGTGCCAATGGCGCTGAAGGCGTTTGAGCCGCCGCCCATTCAGCGACATTCCTGTCAAAAATAACGACTTATACTGGATAGGTACAGGGCAGGTTTGTCTGCAATGGCCGGCCAGGCGCTGACTCTGTGCAGAGCAAAGGTGTTTGACTAAACCGCTCTGTCATATCCGCCGTGAAGGCCAGCCATAAGGCTTGAAAGAGGGATTCAGAGGCCCTTGAAGCGCTGGCGGTACTCTATCTGGAGATTTGGGTTACATATAACGGTTGACTTGATCGGTGGTTTTACTAAACTTGCTAGACGCAAACAAGAATCATCATTTTATAAGGCCCACTTCTAACCTGCTAATAGTGGGAAAAATTGCGAACGCTGACTGAGATATGATGACGACAGACGCCGCCACAATCACTGACCTTCTCGGGAGAATTACCGAACTTGAGGCGCGTTCTGCTATTCGAGATCTGGTATCGGACTATTGTCACGGATTTGACAAACGTGACTTTGATCGCTTTCTAAGTATCTGGTCTGAAAATTGTGTTTGGGATATTGGCCCTCCCTTCGGTCGCTTTGAGGGCCACTCTGGCATCCATGAGGCTATTTACGATGTGCTTTGGCCAGCGTGGGGGGGAACCCACCACCTGACCACCAACCTGCGCATCGAATTTCAGGGCGAGATCAACGCGACCTCTGTGTGCGATGTAGATTGCATGGGCACTCTTACCGGCGAGTCTGTCTGCACAGTGGTTGGCGCGACCTATAGGGACACCCTCAATTGCGAAGACAGCAGCTGGAAAATCCTTGAACGGAATGTTCAGATTCACTACTTCAACCCGATTCCCGGTACCGTATTGTCGGCTCCGGAAGCAGCGCCCACTTAAACGAACAACAAACTAGAAATCACCTAACAACGATGTAACCCGGAGAGCACGCATGAAAAAGAAAATATTAAGCACCGCACTGGTCATCGCAACAGCTTCAATTGGCGCCGCAGTATCACCTACGGCTATCGCCCAAGGGTTCGCCCTCGAGGAAATTGTCGTCACTGCCCGCAAACGTGAGGAAAACCTGCAGGATGTGGGGTTATCCGTCAGTGCGTTGAGCAAGACTGAAATAACCCGCACCTTCGCCAGAGATATCAAAGATCTGGCTTTCATGTCGCCTAACCTGATCATTGATGATACCTCACAGGGCCCGGGGGGCAATGCGGCAATCTATATTCGTGGCATTGGAGTGGCCGATGTAGAGAAAAACTTTGAACCCGCAGTTGGCGTAACCATTGATGGGCTCTTTATAGGCGCTAACAGTGGGGCGATTTTGAGGAGTATCGACCTGGCGTCGGTGGAAGTATTGCGCGGCCCTCAGGGCACGCTGTTTGGTCGCAACACTATCGGTGGAACGATTAATGTAAATAGAACAAGGCCTACCAGTGAGTTGGGCGGCAAAATTCGCGCTGGTTATGGTGATTATGATACCTACTACCTCGACGGGGTTGTCAATTTTGGCGTGACCGAGAATCTGGCGGTAAAGCTGAGCGCGGCCAAGAACGAACAGGAGGAAGGCTACTTTACCAACACACAGACCGGCGATGATAATGGCCGGGTGGATTACCAGTCCTACGGCATCAATTTACTGTTCAATGCGAGTGAAAGCCTAGAGTTTGAATACACCTATCAGGACGAGCAAACAGATCAGGATACACCACCGCTGTTAAATGTTGCGCAGCCGGATACTCTCTTTTGTGCTGACTTCGGATTGTGCGCCCAATCTGTGAGTACGCCGAGTTCGGGAGACAGGTTTGATGTTAATACGCAATTTTTTCTGCCGACGACTGCGTCTTCATCACCCGCTGGCATCGTGACCTCGCCGATAGCCGATTTGATCCCGATAGATCCGGAAGCGACTTTCGATGCTGAGACTCATATCTTTGAGACAAGATGGAATATTAACGAAAATCTGCAATTGAATTATATCTACGGCAGTTTTGAAACAGAGGAGACTATTATCTCTAACTGGACTGCAGAAGCCCTTATGCTGTTTGGAACAGACCGGCCCGCAGAATATGAGCAGGAAAGTCATGAACTGAGGTTAACCTATGACGCGGGTGACGCGCTGAAGTTTGTTGTTGGTGGCTACACATGGGAATCGGAATACGATATCCGATTGCGTAGCTGGATCACTTTTTCTGTACCGGATACCGTCGTCGACATACCGCAAAACACACACCAGGAAACGGATTCTGTGGCACTGTTTTTCGAAGGAGATTACGCGCTGAACGATACCTGGAGCCTAACGTTGGGTGGGCGTTATACCGAAGACGAGAAGGAATCTCAACAAACAGGCAATTTATCGACAGCACCAAACCATCCCAGTGAGGAATGGGACGAGTTTACGCCCAAGGTCGGTGTGCGTTACCAGGCGAGTGATGATGCCATGCTGTATGCTACCTGGTCGAAAGGGTATCGAAGTGGTGGTTTCAACGGACGGGTCGATGAGCAGGCTTCCGCCAGGATACCTTACGACCCGGAGACTGTAGACAACTATGAACTGGGCTTTAAATCCGAGTGGCCAAACCAGGGGCTGCGATTAAATGGCGCTATGTTCTATATGGACTATCAGGACAAGCAGGAAGAGATAGGGTTGCCCTCTGATGGTGCCACGGGGCAGAGGATTACCGTCTTTAACGCCGCTACTGCAACCATGCAAGGTGTGGAACTTGAACTGCAAGCGATACTCACAGAAGACCTGAGTGTCCGTGCAAACATCGGCTATCTCGATTCAGAGTACGATGAATTCAGTTTTGTCGGGGCCAGTGGCCTCACGGATCTTAGTGGGCTTGATTTCCGTCGAGCACCAGAGCTCACTGGCTCACTGGATGTAACCTACGAATGGCAGATTGGCGGTGGCAATGCCTGGGTGAGAGGCGCTTATCATTTTCTCGGTGAGCACTTTGTCGAGCAGACTAACCGGGCGGAGCTGGAAAACGATGATCAGCAATTGCTCGACCTGTCAGTAAATTACGCGACTAACGGACTACAAGTTAGTCTTTTCGGCCGCAACCTTACCGATGAAGACGGCTATGCACACGGTTTGAATGTCTCTGGCTTATGGGCCTATGCGTCCCCTCGCGCTCCACGCACTTGGGGTGCAGAGGTCACTTACAGCTTCGGCGCGCAGTGATATTCAGACGCTATTCTCACCCGCTAAGTAACGAGCGCACGCCCTGTTCAGTATAGGGCCTGCGTTCTTCATTTGTGAGGAACTCTATGAGCGCACAGCAACTCACTGAATTGTTGGATAGGCAGTCTATATCCGACGTTATTATGACCTACGCCAGAGCGATTGATCGAATGGATGAATTCATGCTGCGCTCGGTTTTTCATCCAAACTCCCAACATGCGCACGGATTTGTAGGGCCTTCTTCAGACCCTTCGCTGCCCTCCAAGCCGGGTGAACCAGGGGACTTTGTCGCCTATGCCTTCGATGTGCTCAACACCCACACCCGAACTCAACATCAACTGGGCAATATCTTTATTGAATTTGAGGGAAACGGTGCCTTCGCGGAAACCTATTTTACGGCTTATCACAGGATGCGAGCCAAGGGCGACCCGATGGCGGCAGCAAACGCCTACGACACGGAAATGGATTTTCTGGTGGGCGGACGTTATCTCGACCGCTTTCAAAAGCGCGATGGTGTGTGGAAAATAAGCCATCGCACTGGCCTGACCGACTGGATGCGGACGGAACCACCGTCGACCCAGGGGTTGGTTGACATTCCGGCGGAGCTGCTGGGGCGCCGCGGTGAAGAGGACCTGGTGTATCGCCGCCGCGAAGTATTTAATTGAGGCCACTGGACGGACGCTGCGCATAAAATACTGGCGTGCAATGTCTAGCCTCTAACAACACCACTGAATGTTATCGGGAGAAAACCATGCCCAACCGTCTCGAAGGAAAAATTGCCGTAATCACCGGTGCAGCAAGCGGCATCGGCGAGGCCAGCGCACGCAGGTTTGTGGAGGAAGGCTGCAAAGTCGTACTCGGGGATATACAGGCAGATATAGGCGAGGCACTAGCCGATGAGCTCGGCCCTGGCGTGGTGTTCGCGCAGTGCAACGTGACAGTGGAAGATGAGGTGTCAAACCTCGTTGATGTAGCGGTAACAGAGTTCGGGCAACTGGACGTGATGTTCAATAACGCTGGCATCGTCGGTGCTATCGGGCCAATCGATACAACCTTAGAAGCAGAGTGGACAGCCACGCTGGCGGTGCTTCTCAATGGTGTATTTTTCGGGATGAAGCACGCCGCTCGAGTGATGAAGCCCCAGAATTCAGGTGCAATAATAAGCATGTCCAGTGTCGCGGGACTCACTGGCGGCCTGGGCCCTCACGCCTATAGCGCTGCCAAACATGCTGTGGTGGGTCTGACCAGGAACGTTGGTGCAGAACTATGCGGTAACGGCATTCGCGTAAATGCAATCGCGCCCTATAGTATGGCCACATCCATGGTCGCCGAAGCCTATCTTCATGACCACACCGCCATTGATGAGGCCACTAAAATGCTGACTGATGAATCACCTCTGTTTGGCCGACCTGGGCTCGCGACAGACGTCGCCAATGCAGCGCTTTGGCTTGCAAGCGACGAGTCTGGCTATACCACTGGGCATACCCTAACCACAGATGCGGGAATAACCTCGGGTGCGATGCCGGGCGGGCCTCGTTTTAACGAGTACTCACCAATGCAAAGAGAGGCCGGCAAATCCGGGCTGTGACCAGGGCAAGTTTTCCCTTAGTTAACGCTCTCGGTAATTTCTCAGGAGTCGAATCATGAACACAGCCCAGGAAAGTATCCTCGCGTTAATGAACCAATACTGTTATCGCATTGACGCGGGCGATCTCCAGGGTTTCGCAGACCTGTTCAGCCAAGGCACGTGGCTAGTCCGGGGTGACACATCCGGTGGCGACACAGGCTCGGCTGAGGTTATGGAGACCTTGGGCAATATCATTCTCTATGACGGCAAGCCCAACACCAAACATGTCATGAGCAATATCCAGATTGGGCTTAGCCCCGATGGGGAGAGCGCCAAAGCGCAATGCTACATTACGGTTAACCAGGCGGTGCCGCCCGACTTTCCGTTACAGCCAATCTTTATCGGACACTACTACGACAGCTTTAAGTGCGTGGATGGCAACTGGTATTTTACCCTGCGCGATATTAGGCCGGATTTAGTCGGCGACCTCAGTTGCCACAGAGCAGACTTTTGATCACGGCATACGTGGATCTGACAAAAGCTTTCGCAAATTAAAACGTGATATCACGACCCGGGCAACGCAAAAACGAATAAAGCCTGGCCATTGCTGGGTTGGTAGATTTCCGGACTTACTGTCGCCGTCAGAGCGCGAAACACTCCTATCCTGTGGGCACAGCAATGTATTGCCTGCTTTTTGCGCTATAGGTAATAGGGTAACCGTGCAGTGGCGCTACCAGTCGAGTCTGCCAAAGACGCTTACCATTGCGCACGTCGAAGGCGCTGAAATAGCGATCTACATCACCGATAAATGCCAGGCCGTCACCAGTGGTCAGAGCGCCGGCCAAGAACATGGCCTCCGGGTCATACTCCACTGCTGTTTTATAGTCTTTACATCTCACGAGGTCAGGCGACCCAACTTGCCATCAGATTCCGGCATCTCGTAGGTACGAGAATCACCACCATAGCCGCCTCCGCCAGGCTCAAGATCGACTTTGCGACCGACCAGGTCGGAGCACAGTTGATGAAGAGGGATAATCAACCGTGTACGTATGAATGCCCATCCCCCGTTAATGGGGTAGAGCCGTTTATTGGTGGAGGCGGCGGGAGTTGAACCCGCGTCCGCCAGTCCTTTGCCATCGGCTCTACATGCTTAGGTTCCGTTAATTAATTTGGCCACATACAGCCCAACGGGCAGGACGTAATAGGCGATCCTGAATAATGTTTAGCAGATCCACCCCAGGCAGGCTTCACAGCGATCCAGTTCTGTATGACAGTCTCTAACGCGGGGCTGGCACCTTGCTAAAGACCGCTAGTGGCCGAAGCCTCTAGATGGTGTCAATAAGACTGCTTACGCAGCCAGTCGAACACCGTAGTTGTCGTCATTGGCAACTAATAGTTTGCAGCTTTTGATTTACGTGATTGGCTACCATCACGGCATGCACCTCAGGGTTCGTAACCGTCGTCGAATCCAAATCGCCCCCAAATTGTGAACGGCGCATTATACAGGAAAGCGTTACACTGTGTGGCAGAGAAATACGGGAGTTTTAACAGTGTTTGATCTCAAGATAGTGAATGGTCAGGTATTCGATGGTGATGGTGGCGGCGGTGTTAACACCAATGTCGCCATTAAAGATGGCGCAATTGCCGAAATTGGCGAATGCAAAGGCAAGGCAGCGTGCGAAATCAATGCTGCTGGCTGTATTGTTACCCCCGGTTTTATTGATCTGCACACCCACTATGACGGCCAGGTGAGCTGGGATGAAACCCTGGCGCCCAGCATTAACCACGGGGTGTCAACGGTGGTGATGGGCAGTTGTGGGGTTGGGTTTGCGCCAGTGCGCGAGGCCGACCGCGAAAAGCTTGTGCGAATTATGGAAGGCGTTGAAGACATTCCGGGTACAGCATTGGTTGAGGGCCTTACCTGGGATTGGGAATCTCTGCCCGAGTATATGGACGCACTCGATGCCAGGCCCCACACTATCGACTTTGCGGTACAGGTTACCCACGATCCGTTGCGGGTTTATGTGATGGGTGATCGAGCGGTATTCAATGAGCCTGCCACCGCAGGTGACATTGCCGAAATGCGCCGTTTGACGCGCGAGGCGATGGAGGCGGGGGCGATTGGTTTTTCTACCGGGCGCTCTGATGTACACCGTTCTGCCGATGGCGAGTGGACGCCTTCGTCCGAGGCGACGGCCGAAGAACTGGCGGGTATCGCTCAGGCGATGGATGGTTTGGGCCACGGTATCTTGCAGGCGGTGAATGATTTTAATCTGGAGCGTGACGGCGATCAGTTTGATGCCGAGTTTGCCATTCTGGAGGCCTATGCCAGTGCGACCAACGGCAAGCCGTTCTCTCTATCGCTGATGCAGCGGGATTTTGCCGCCGATCAATGGCAGCGCATTATTGCCCGCGCTGAAGATCTCAGCGAGGCGGGCATCAATATTCGCCTGCAGGTGGCGCCTCGGGGTATCGGCGTGACGGTGGGTTTACAGTGCACCTTCCATCCTTTTATTGGTTTCCCCGGTTACAAAAAGATTTGCCACCTGTCTTTGAACGAACGTGTCAAAGCCATGAGTGATCCTGCCTTTAAGGCGCAGTTGCTCACCGAGGAATCAGAAAAGATGGCCGGGGACGGCACGCCGGTACCACCCATTGCCGATGCACTCTTGCAAGCAGTGGATTTCGTGGCCGCCAAAACATTTTTGCTAGGCGACAATCCAGACTATGAGCAAACTGAAGAAACCTCGGTACTGCGCATGGCACAGAACAAGGGCATCCCCGCCCTGGAAATGATTTATGACTTGCTGCTGGAAGATGATGGCAAGGCACTGTTGTATTTTCCCATCTATAACTACACCGAGATGAGCTACGACAATGTGTTGAAAATGATGCAACACCCGCTGTCGATTCAGGGTTTATCCGATGGCGGTGCCCATGTGGGTACCATTTGTGACTCCAGTTTTTCTTCCTACTTACTTAGCTACTGGGCGCGTGATCGTCAGCGCGGTGAGCAATTGGAACTGGCCGATGTGATTCAGCGGCTGACCAGCGATATAGCCGACTATTGCGGCATGCAAGACCGCGGTCGCTTGCAGGTGGGCTTGAAAGCCAATGTGAATGTGATTGATCACAAAAACCTGCGCCTGTATCCGCCGCGCATGGTGCAAGATCTGCCCGCAGGCGGCCAGCGCTTGTTGCAAGATGCAAAGGGTTATCGCGCGGTATTGGTAGCTGGTGAACTGGTGGTTGAGAACGACGAGGTGACTGCGGCGCGCCCAGGCCGGTTGGTGCGCATGGGCCATGCCTGATCCGGGGCAGCTATCGCTGCTGTGGTTGATCATTGTCGCCGCAACCCTGCTGCGCTCGTTTACTGGCTTTGGTTTTGCTCTGGCGGCGGTGCCGGGTTTGGCGCTGTTGTATTCGCCGGTTCAGGCTGTGGGGTTGAGTGCCTGCCTGTCGTTTGCTCTGGGGGTGCAGAGCTTCCCGAAATACCGCCACGACCTGCAATTGAACACTCAGTGGCCCATGTTTGTCGCGGCAATCGTGGGCACGGTACTCGGCGCGCAGTTGCTGCAAACCCTGAGCGAACAGCAGTTCCAGTTATTGATTGGTGTGCTGGTGATTGTTGCCTGTTTGGCCCTGGCCCGGTTTCATCCGCGGCGGCATCTGGTTAAGCCTGCCATTGCGGGCAGCGCCGGTTTGGTCAGTGGTTTGATTAACGGCGCCTTCGCAATTCCCGGGCCGCCTGTTATTATCTATGTGATGTCGACGGTGGCAGACCCCAAAGCCAGCCGCGCCCTGATGATGGGCTTTTTCAGTTTTTCTTCGCTGGTGGCGTTAATCACCTATAGCAGCAACGGTATGCTCAGCCTGCCGATGCTGTGGGTGGCGGCTTTGGCTTATCCGGCTGTGGTGTGTGGCGACAGTTTGGGGAATTATTTGTTTCGCCATTACGGCGGCGCTTTTTATCGGCGTGTTGCGATTGTGGCGCTGTTTGTTTTGGGTGTCAGTATTCTGTTAAAGGCGGCTATTTAGACCGCTTTTAGCCCGGTCTACTGCTTTACGTTGTCGCGCACTATGCGCTGTTTCTGTCGGTCCCAGTCGCGGTTCTTTTCTGTATCGCGCTTGTCGTGAGCCTGCTTGCCAGAGGCCAGGGCAATTTTTGCCTTGACCAGGTGGCCTTTCCAATACAGAGAGGTACACACACAGGTCTGCCCCTTTTGTTGGGTCGCCGCCAAAATTTTCGCCAGCTCCCTTTGCTGCAGCAGCAACTTGCGAGTGCGAGAGGGGTCGGTCACATAATGCGTTGAGGCGGTATTCAAAGGGGTGATGTTGGCACCGACCAAAAAAGCCTCGCCGTTCTTGATCAAGACATAGGTATCGACGATCTCTACCTTGCCCAGGCGCAGGCTTTTGACTTCCCAACCTTGCAACGCCATACCGGCCTCGAACTGCTCATTCACACGATAGTCAAAGTGGGCGCGCTTATTTTGGGCAATAGTATTGCTGCTTTGTTTGGGCTTCTTCTTGCTCATGGCGCGCATTATGCCGCAAAATCCTGACATGGGCATTCAAGTATGAGCATTGCACTGCGCGCGGCCTCGGGTGCGTGGGCCAGCCGCACCACGTTTGTGTTGGCACTCTCGGCCGCAGCCCTGGGTTTAGGTAACTTCTGGCGCTTTTCCTATTTGGTCGGTCAGCACGGTGGCGCCAGCTTTGTGCTGGTCTATTTATCCACATTACTGCTGGTGGCTGTGCCGGTGATGATCGCCGAAGTGCTGCTGGGCAGTTATGGTCGCGCCAACCCGGTAGCCTCCATGGCCAAGATTGCAGAGCGCTCAAGTATCACCCGCTATTGGTCGCTATTGGGTTGGTGGTTGGTGCTCTGTGCGATATTGCTATTGGGCTATTACAGCGTGGTTGCCGGCTGGACATTGGCTTATGTGGGCAAGATGGACGCCGCTGTGCTTGCCGATGCCAGTGCAGCAATGGTGGGCGAGCACTTTGCAGACTTTTTAGCCACGCCTGAGCAGCAAATTTATTGGCAAAGTTTGTTTATTGCGCTGGTGTTTGGTATTTCCGCCACAGGCATTCATCGGGGTTTAGCCGTGCTGTTTTGGTTTGTGGTGCCATTGGCTCTGGTTGTACTCACGGCGCTCATCAGTTTTGGTTTGCAGCATGGCGACGTGGCCGCCGCCGGCAAATTTCTGTTTTCCTCGGTCAGTTTTGACTTCACCAACCGCTCGGTGTTGATCGCCATGGGCCATGCATTTTTTACCCTGGGTGTTGGCGTGGGTGTGGGCGTTGCATTGGGTGCCTATGCACCAGAAAAAATCCCCTTGGGTCGCACGGTGCTAGCGGTTGCGATCCTGGATATTTTTGTTGCGATCTTTGCAGGCATTGCCATCTTCCCGCTGGTGTTTGCCAACAACCTGGAACCCGCCATGGGGCCGGCGCTTATGTTTGTCAGCTTGCCCTATGCCTTCAGCAACATGCCCCAGGGTGAGACCTTCGGCGTGCTGTTCTTTTCACTGATTTCAGTGATCACTCTGGCCTCTGCGGTGGCAATCGCCGAGGTACCCTTGTCCTTTCTGACTGAGCGTTTGCGCATGCGCCGGGCTATTGCCGCTCTGGCGCTGGCCCTGGTGATTTGGCTGATCGCCCTGGTAGCGGCCCTGTCACTCAACCAATGGCAGGATATACGCTTCATTGGCGATTTGGGCTTCTTTCAGTTGTTAGACGTGGTGACCACGCAGTACATGATGCCTATAGCCGCTTTGCTGGTGGCCTTGTGCGTGGGCTACGGCGTGCCCCGCGAAGTCCTTAAGGTTGAGTTGTATCGTGAATCCAGAGAGTTCTTCTTCTTATGGCGCGCCTGTTTGCGGTATATTGCCCCACCAGTCATTCTGGTCATTATCTTTGTTGCCCACATCGAGAGCTTCTAGCTTTTTTCCGACATGACAGTGATTCAACGCTCAGCCCTGTTGCCCTGCACCGCTCCGCAGGTTTGCGCATGGGTGGATGATTTTGAAGCCTGTCCCCAGCTCATGGACGGCTGTGTTGGCGCCGAGGTGCTATTGCGCGAAGAAGGCGTTGTGGAAGCCCGTCTGGATTTGGCAAAAAGGGGCATTACTCAAAGTTTTGCAACGTGCAATACGTTGCAGCCCACCACCAATATTGAACTGGAATTGCCGGAGGGGCCGTTTGAATCCTTTGCGGGGCGCTGGACGATGCGGCCTGTAAGGTGAGTCTGGATTTGCAGTTCAAGCCCAACTGTATGGATAAGCCATGACCGAAGCTGACAAAATTCCTGTTGAAATTGCCTATGCCCTGCCCGACAAGCAGGAAATTGTGATGCTGGAAGTGCCTGCGGGTACCACTGCAGAAGATGCGGTGGCGCAGTCGGGCATTGAGAAACATTTTTTCGGTCTAAGTCTGAAAGGTGCTGACCTGGGTATATTTGGCAAGGCTATTAAGGCTGGACAAGTATTGCATGCAGGTGACCGGGTGGAAATTTATCGGCCCTTGATTGCCGACCCGAAAGAAGTTCGCAAACGCCGCGCAGCAGAGGCGAAAGAGCGTCGGGCAAAGGAAAAGCAAACCGCGGGCAAGTAGCAGGGCGCTTAGCCCTCGGCCTCGGCGGGTACGAAATTGCCGCTGAAGTGGCTCAGCTCATCGTCGGCAAAGAACACACTCAAGCGTTTATTGGTTTTAGTTGTATTGCCGTTTCGCAGTAGATAAACGTAGTCCCAGCGAGCCTGGTTAAAACTGTCTTCAACCAGGGGAGTGCCCAATATAAAGCGTACCTGGCGACGGGTCATACCCGGCTTGAGCTGATCGACCATTTCCTGAGTGACAACATTGCCCTGCTCAATATCAATTCGGTAAACACCGGGAAAACCTAAAGAGCCGCAGCCGCTGGTCAGGCTGATAACGCTGATAATTAGTGCGTAAAACAGGATTCGCATGGAGATTAACTTTCACTTCCTTTGCAGGGGTGGCATGATACCCCAGAATCACATGTCTGAATACTGAGCACCAATAATGTCTGCTGAAAATCAGGAACTGCGTAAGGCAGGTCTCAAAGTTACATTGCCCCGGGTCAAGATATTACAAATCCTGGAGAACCGTGATAACGAAGTTCAGCACATGAGTGCAGAAGATGTATATCGCGCGCTACTGGATGCTGGCGAAGATGTCGGTTTGGCCACGGTCTATCGCGTGTTAACGCAGTTTGAAACGGCTGGCCTGGTCACACGGCACAATTTTGAAACGGGTCATTCAGTGTTTGAGTTGGCCAAAGGTGAGCACCACGATCACATGGTGTGTATGGACTCTGGTGAAGTGATCGAGTTTCTTGACCCAATCATTGAGAAGCGCCAGCACGAACTTGCCGCCGAGCACGGCTTCGACCTGGTTGACCATTCGCTGGTGCTCTACGTTAAGAAGAAGTAGCCTGTTCCAGCATTTCTCGCGCGTGGGCGCGGGTTTGATCGGTTAGTTTTATACCACCCAACATCCGGGCAATTTCTTCTACGCGATTCTGTTCATCCAGGTGCGTGAGCGTGGCGCTGGCGCGCTTTTTATCGCTGGTTTTTGCTACCTGTAAATGTTGATGCCCCTGAGAGGCCACCTGCGGTAAGTGAGTCACACAGAGAATTTGAGCTTTTTCAGCCAGGGTCTTCAGCAGTTTGCCAACAACCTCGGCCACGGCACCGCCAATGCCCACATCAACCTCATCGAATACCATGCTGGGCACGGTGCTGGTACTGGCCGTAACAACCTGAATGGCCAGACTGATACGCGAGAGTTCTCCACCAGAGGCAATTTTGCCCAGCGCCTGTGGTTTGGAACCGGGGTTGGTACTGATGCGAAACTCAATATCTTCCAGACCGTGGGGGTGGGGGGTGTCACTGGCTCGCGGTGTCAGCGCAATCTCAAACACGCACTGTTGTATGGCCAGCTCGGCCAATTGTTTTTCAATCTCTTTGGTGAGTTTTCTGGCGGCTTTTTGTCGCGCCTCACTTAGCGTCTCTGCGGCGTTGCGATAGTGGAGCGCCAAGCCACCCAGTTGCTCCTGCAGTGCTTCGATATTGACGTCACTGGCGCGCAACTCGTTCAGCTCTTGTTGTAGTTGCCAGTGGTGTTCCGGCAGCTCCTCTGCCTTCACCCGATGCTTGCGCGCAATTTCATAGAGCGTGTCGAGTTTTGATTCAATGCTGTGCAGACTCTCGGGGTTAACTTCAACCTGGTCCACTAATTGCTGTAGTTCCGCACGGGCTTCATTGAGCTGAATCGCGGCGCTGTCTAGTAGCTCCTGAGCGGTCGCTACCTGGTCGCTACTGAGAATATCATTTTGGATCAGTCGCAGAGCGTGGCGAGTACCATCTTCCTGCTGTTCACACAACTCGATAGCCTGATGACAGGACTGCAAAATTTGTTCGGCATTGGCCAGTTGTTTTTGTTCCAGCGCCAGGCTTTCCACCGCCCCTTTTTTCAGGGCTAGCTGGTCCAGCTCTTCAACCTGGTAGGCCAGTAATTGCGCGTGGGCATTGCGTTCGCCGCTGCTGCCGACCAGGTATTCCAGTTGCCGTTGCAGTCGCAGCCAGTCCGAGGCCAACTGTTCAAGGGCGTGCGCGGCTTTGGTTTGACCGGCGAACTCGTCCAGTTGTGAGCGCTGTACTTCTCGCCTTAACAGCGACTGATGAGCGTGTTGGCTGTGAATATCAATCAACAAGCCGCCCAGTTGGGCGCAGTCTTGCAGCGTGGAGGCGTGGCCGTTGATAAACGTGCGCGAGCGGCCCTCGCGATTCAGGCTGCGACGAAGAATACAGTCTTCGCCCGCATCCAGGTCGCGCTCTTTCAGCCAACTCTGCGCGTGCTTTAACTGGCTGATATCGAAGGTTGCGGTGATATCGGCGCGTTCTGCGTTGGCGCTTACGGCCTTGGGGTCGGCCCGATCACCCAGGCACAGGCCCAGTGCATCAAGCATGATAGACTTGCCGGCACCCGTTTCCCCGGTAACTACAGTCATGCCGTCGCTGAATTCCATATCCAGCTGGTCGACGATGGTGTAGTTAGAGATGCTGAGATGTACGAGCATGGCTATCTTATACCCCAGTTACTCGGCCACTTAAACCACCCGGGGGAAAAGGATGGTTTTATTGCGCGCCGCGTTGATAGAATCGCAGCTATGGCGAGTCAGAATATTTCAGACCGTGCTCAGGTTGTCCTCAAGGCTCTCGTCGAGCGGCATATCAAAGATGGACAACCTGTGGGCTCGAAAACACTGCTAGAGGAGTCGCACCTGCCAGTGTCGGCAGCGACTGTTCGCAATGTCATGTCTGACCTGGAAGATCGTGGCTATTTGATTTCACCGCATACCTCTTCCGGTCGCATTCCCACCTCGGCCGGTTACCGCCTGTTTGTCGACAGCTTGTTGCAAATGCGCCAACCTGACAGTCAATCCCTGATCGCACTACAGCAGTTGGACCCTGATAAATCGACCCAGGAGCTGGTGCAAACCGCATCGGGCATACTCTCGTCCATTACTTCACAGGCGGGCGTTGTCACCGTGCCGCGGCAGCAGGCGAATCAGCTGCGCCAGGTAGAATTCCTGCCACTCTCCGGCGCCAGGGTGTTAGTGATTTTGGTCACCAAAGAGAAGGAAGTGCAGAATCGCATCATCCATACCTCCCGCCCCTACTCGGAAGAGGAATTGCGGCAGGCGGCCAGTTTGCTCAACCAGCGCTTTTCCGGTCGACCTCTGGATGAAGCCAAGCATCGTATTATTCGAGAGATGGAGGCAGACAGGGCCAGTATCGATAGCTATATGCAGGCAACGCTCGACCTTGCCAGCAAAGCCTTTGAAGGAGAAGAGCAGGCACAGGATTATGTGGTGGCTGGAGAAACCCAGTTATTGGGCAGCGCCACCCCTGAAGAAATGGATAAATTGCAGGGTTTGTTTGAGGCTTTTCAGCGCAAGAAGGATCTGTTGCATTTGCTGGAACGCTGTACCCGCGCCCAGGGTGTGCAGATATTTATTGGTGAGGAAGCGGGCTACGAGGTGTTGGGTGGATACAGTGTAGTGACCGCGCCTTATACCGAGGACGGCCAAACCATTGGTGTGCTGGGGGTTATTGGCCCCACCCGCATGGCGTATAACAAGGTTATTCCCATTGTAGACATCACCGCGAAAATGCTCTCGGCGGCGCTTTCCAGGTAGACCGCTCTTTGCCCCATCTCCAGGAGCCTGTCGGAGTCAGGACTGCGCTATTGCGAAACAGCCGGATGCGGCTCTTTTTACGCACCTTTTGCTTGAAATGCGACGCAGTGGCCCCTATATCCCCTGGGGAGAGAAATGTGCCTCAATGGCGCTGTATTGTTTAAAAATTGATCAAAAACGGAGCGATTACGTGGCTGGAGACGATCAGAAACCAGAATCTGAAGCGGGTGTTGAGGTTGAAGCAGAAGCACTGGAGCAGGTGGTAGAGGGTTCGGCTGAAGATTCTGCCGGGCAAGTGGCCGAAGCGGCTCGGGAAGAAGCCACTCGGGAAGAAGCCGCTCGGGAAGAAGCCGTTCAGGAAGAAGCCACTCGGGAAGAAGCCGCTCGGGAAGAAGCCGTTCGGGAAGAAGCCGTTCGGGAAGAAGCCGTTCGGGAAGAAGCCGTTCGGGAAGAAGCCGTTCGGGAAGAAGCCGTTCGGGAAGTTGTGGAAGAAATTGCCGATGCAGAGGTGACACTCGAATCATTGCAGGAAGAGCTGGAGGCGGCTAAAGACACCGCCCTGCGCGCGCAGGCAGAGGCGCAAAATGCGCGTCGCCGCTCCGAGCAAGATGTTGAAAAAGCCCGCAAGTTTGCCCTGGAACGGTTTTCTGGCGAACTTTTGTCGGTTGTGGACAACCTGGAGCGCGCTCTCGATGCGGCAAGCGATACGGAGGACGTGAAAGCCATCTCCGAGGGAGTGGATTTAACCTTGAAAGGGCTGCTGGATGTGTTTGCCAGGTTCAATATCGAGCAGTTAAATCCGGTCGGCGAACCCTTTGACCCCAACTTACATCAGGCCATGACTATGGTGCCTAATCCGGATATGGAGCCCAATACGGTGATGGACGTGATGCAGAAGGGTTACACCCTCGGCGGACGGCTGATTCGCCCGGCCATGGTGGTGGTGAGCAAAGCACGCGAATAAAGCGATAAATGACAGGGTCAGACCTTGAATACTCCGGATTGGCGCCCATATACACACAGACTTGATTGAATATGGCTGACTGAAGGCAGCCGACAGATTTTGGAGAGACAAAATGGGTAAGATTATAGGCATTGATCTGGGTACCACTAACTCGTGTGTGGCAGTACTCGACGGCGATTCCACCAAGGTAATTGAAAATGCCGAAGGTGATCGCACAACCCCTTCCATCATCGGCTATACAGAGGATGGTGAAATACTGGTGGGCCAGTCAGCCAAGCGCCAGGCGGTAACCAATCCAACCAATACAGTGTTTGCTGTAAAGCGCCTGATCGGCCGCAAATTCAAAGACGCTGTTGTACAGAAAGATATCGGCATGGTGCCTTACAGCATTGTCGAAGCTGACAACGGTGACGCCTGGGTTGAAACCAAGGGCGAGAAAATGGCACCGCCGCAGGTCTCTGCACAAATTCTGATGAAGATGAAGAAAACGGCTGAAGAGTTTCTGGGCGAGCCAGTCATCGAAGCGGTTGTCACTGTGCCCGCCTACTTTAATGACTCCCAGCGTCAGGCAACCAAAGACGCCGGCAAGATCGCCGGTCTCGAAGTAAAACGTATTATCAACGAGCCAACTGCTGCGGCACTGGCCTACGGCATGGATAAGTCTCAGGGCGATAAAACCATCGCGGTTTATGACCTGGGTGGCGGTACTTTCGATATTTCAGTCATCGAAATTGCCGAAGTTGATGGCGAGCACCAGTTTGAAGTGCTGTCCACCAATGGCGACACCTTCCTGGGTGGTGAAGACTTCGACCTGCGTTTGATTGAATACCTCGCCGAGCAATTCAAGAAAGAAAGCGGCATTGATCTGCACAATGATCCGCTGGCATTGCAGCGTTTGAAGGAAGCGGCCGAGAAGGCCAAGATTGAACTGTCTTCCAGCCAGCAGACTGAAGTAAACCTGCCCTATATTACGGCGGATGCATCTGGTCCCAAGCACCTGGTCGTTAAGCTGAGCCGGGCCAAGCTGGAATCGCTGGTTGAAGAGCTGGTTGCTCGCTCACTCGAGCCGATGAAAATTGCGCTGAAAGATGCCGACCTTAACCCCAGCGAAATCGACGACGTGATTTTGGTGGGTGGTCAAACCCGCATGCCATTGGTACAGAGCAAAGTTGCCGAGTTCTTTGGCAGGGAAGCGCGCCGCGATGTAAACCCTGACGAAGCTGTAGCCATGGGTGCTGCGTTGCAGGGTGCGGTATTGAGCGGCGATGTAAAAGACGTACTGTTGCTGGACGTTACGCCGCTGACCCTGGGTATTGAAACCATGGGTGGCGTAGCGACATCGCTGATTGAGAAAAACACGACCATTCCCGCCAAGAAGTCGCAGATTTTCTCAACCGCTGAAGACAACCAAACGGCTGTTACGATTCATGTTGTGCAGGGCGAGCGCAAGCAAGCCCAGTCTAACAAGTCACTCGGGCGTTTTGATTTGGCCGACATTCCGCCTTCACCCCGCGGACTGCCGCAGATCGAAGTGACCTTTGATTTGGATGCCAACGGTATTTTACATGTGGCTGCGCAAGACAAGGCAACGGGTAAAGAACAGTCCATTCGCATTACAGCGTCCAGTGGTTTGACCGATGAGGAGATCGATCAAATGATGGCAGATGCAGAGGCGAATGCAGAAGCCGACGTTAGATTTGAGGAGCTGGTTACCGCACGCAACACCTGTGAAGGTTTGGTGCACGCTTCCAGGAAAACCCTGGAAGAAGCAGGCGACAAAGCCTCTGACGAGGAAAAGGCGGCCATTGAAGCGGTAGTCGCAGAGGCTGAACAAGCACTCAAAGGCGACGACAAAGAAGCGATTGAAGCGGCCACTCAAAAATTGACAGAAGCCTCAAGCAGCCTGGCGCAGAAGTTATATGCTGAGCAGGCGGCCGCAGCGGAAGCCGCGGGCGGTGGCGATAGTGCGCAGGCACAGGCTGAGCCAGTGGAAGATGTGGTTGACGCCGAGTTTGAAGAAGTGAAGGACGACGAACAAAAGGCGCCGTAACCCGCTTTCCTTCCGGGGCAGGCCAGGACTTGCCCACCGTTTTTACTCGCGGGCTCCCTATGCCCGCGTTGCTGTTTTAAGAGAACGCTGAATATGTCAAAACGCGACTATTACGAAGTCCTCGGTGTCGGCAAAGATTCTGACGAGAAGGAAATCAAAAAGGCCTACCGGCGGGTGGCGATGAAATTTCACCCCGACCGCAATCCTGATGACCCCAATGCGGACAATAAATTCAAGGAAGCCAGCGAAGCCTACGAAATACTGTCTGACCGTGAGAAGCGTTCCGCCTATGATCAGTTCGGTCACGCGGGCGTCGACCCACAAATGGGCGCTGGAGCTGGCGGATTCTCGGGAAATTTCAGCGATATCTTTGGCGATGTATTCGGCGACATATTTGGCGGTGGCGGCGGTCGTCAGCGCGGCGGGCCGCAGCGTGGTTCAGATATGCGCTACACCCTGGCAATCAGTCTGGAAAACGCGGTTCATGGCACCACTGTAAAAATTCGCGTACCTACTCTGCAAACCTGCCAGCCCTGCGATGGCAGCGGTGCCAAGCCAGGCAGTTCGCCATCTAATTGCAGCACCTGTGGCGGCGCGGGCCAGGTGCGTATGCAGCAGGGTTTCTTTCAGGTTCAGCAGACTTGCCCCAGTTGTCGTGGCAAGGGTCGGGTCATTGTCGACACCTGTAGCTCATGTCGTGGACAAGGCCGGGTTGAGGAAACCAAAACCCTGTCAGTGAAAGTGCCACCGGGAGTTGATACGGGTGATCGCATTCGCCTGACGGGTGAAGGTGAGGCGGGTCCTGAAGGCGGCCCTCCCGGCGATTTGTTTGTACAGATGTCAGTGCAGGACCACGCCATATTTGAGCGCGACGGCAAACACCTGTCTTGCGAAGTGCCTATTACGGTTACCCATGCAGCACTGGGTGGTGAGTTGGAAGTGCCGACCCTGGAAGGGCGCGTGAAATTAAGGATTCCCGCTGGCACCCAAACCGGTAAACTGTTTCGCTTGCGCGGCAAGGGAGTGAAGCCAGTGCGCGGTGGCGCTGTTGGTGATCTGTTGGCCAGGGTAGACGTTGAAACTCCGGTTAACCTGACCAGGCGCCAGAAGGAGTTGTTGGAAGAGTTTCAGGAAACTCTCGATGAGACGGGTGACAAGAATTCTCCGCGCCAGTCAAGCTGGTTCGAGGGGGTAAAAAGTTTTTTTGACGATATGAAGATATGAGCATACGGATTGGTGTTACCGGTGCCGCAGGGCGAATGGGACGCACCTTAATCGAAGCGATTAATAACACTGACGGGCTGGAACTTGCCGCCGCCCTGGAGCAGCCGGAAAGTTCTCTGCTGGGCACTGACGCGGGCGAGTTGTCGGGCCTGGGCAAACTGGGTGTCAGTGTTGTTGGCGACATTTCTGAAGTTATCAATGACTTTGACATGCTAATTGATTTTACCGTGCCGTTGGCGACGCTTGCCAATGCGCAGGCTTGCGCAGCAGCAGGTAAAATGATGGTGATTGGAACCACTGGTTTTACAGCGGAGCAGCATGCCGAAATCGAAGCTGCGGCCAACAGCATTGCCATTTGCAAGGCCTCCAATTTTAGTACAGGCGTTAACGTCTGCTTTGAACTACTGGCTATGGCCGCGCGTGTACTGGGTGAAGATTCAGACATTGAAGTGTACGAGGCCCACCACCGCCACAAAATCGACGCGCCGTCGGGTACCGCATTGAGCATGGGCGAAGTGGTTGCCGACGCGCTGGCTCGCGATTTGTCCAAAGTGGCCGTGTATGGGCGCGAGGGGCAGACCGGCGCTCGCAATAAAGACACAATCGGTTTTGCGACAGTGCGGGCCGGCGATATTGTGGGTGATCATACGGTGACGTTTGCCGCGGAAGGGGAGCGAGTGGAGATTACCCACAGGGCTTCGAGCCGCATGAGTTTTGCTCGCGGCGCGGCCCGCGCCGCCAACTGGCTTGGCCGACAATCTGCTGGTTTGTATGACATGCGCGATGTATTAGGCCTCTCACAATGAGTGACCACATCGTCAATATCGACGCCGGCAATGCCCAGCAATATTTGATTGATGAGTCCATGGTTCGACCCGTGGTGGTCGATTTCTGGGCTGACTGGTGTGAGCCTTGCAAGACGCTGATGCCCTTGCTAGACAAGCTGGCAGACGAATATCAGGGTCAGTTTTTATTGGCCAAAGTTAATGCTGATGAACAGCAAGGTATCGCTCAGCAACTGGCTGTTCGCAGCCTGCCCACAGTGATGGTGATTAAAGAAGGTCAGCCGGTGGACGGCTTTGTCGGTGCACAACCGGAGAGCCAGATACGAGAAATTCTCGATAAACATTTACCCAAACCCTGGGATGATTTGTTACAACAAGCGCAGGAATTATTGGCCAGTGATGACGCCGCGTCCGCACTGCCAATTTTGCGGCGGGCCTACGCTGAATCCAATCGGCGTCACGATATTACTCTGGCCTATACGCAGGTATTGATAGAGCTAAATCGCCTTGATGAGGCGGAAAGCGTGCTAGGTGATGTACGCATGGCGGATCAGGATGCCGCATGGGAACAGATGAAGGCGCAGGTGCAGCTCAAGCGCGACGCCGCCAAATCACCAGAGGTCGAAGCGTTGGAGCAGCAGTTGGCGAGTGATCCGGACAACTTCGATTTGCGGCAGCAATTGGCCGTGCAATACAGCACTGCCGGTATGCACAAAGAAGCCATGCAAACGCTGATTTCCATTCTGGAAAAAGACAAAGACCACGCCAATGGTGCAACCCGCGAGACCCTGCTGGACATTATCGCCAGCCTGGGCAAGGGCGATCTTCTGGCTGTCGAGTTTCAGCGTAAATTATTTGGTCTGATGTACTGAGCCCCAATCACGCTCATGCGGACTGCATCAATTGACGAATCCAGCAACTGGCAACAACTGCTGCAACACTCTTTTCATTCCGGCGCCGAGCTGCTTGAATTTCTACAGCTCGAACCATCCAGAGTATCGCTGTTACCCGAAGATCAGGTGGACTTTTCCTGCCGTGTGCCACTGCCATATGCTCGGCGTATGCGGGTCGGTGACCCGGACGATCCACTGCTGTTGCAGGTGTTGCCGCTAGCGGCAGAGTTGGACAAGCCGGCCGGTTACAGCCTGGACCCATTGCAAGAGAATTCTGCCAGCCCGCAAGCCGGGGTGATTCACAAGTATCAAGGCAGGGTATTGCTGCTTACCACGGAGGCTTGTGCCATCAACTGTCGCTATTGTTTTCGTCGGCATTTCCCCTACGAAGCTCACCAGCCCCGCTCTCAACAATTAGAGGCAGCGCTGGAGTATATCGCCAGGGATACCTCCATCACTGAGGTCATACTCAGCGGCGGCGACCCGTTGCTCCTGAATGATCGGCGTCTGGCAGAACTCACTGCCGAGATTGAAGCCATAGCCCATGTGCAGCGGTTGCGAATTCACACCCGCTTGCCGGTATGCCTGCCGCAGCGGGTTACCTCGGAGCTCTGCGGTTTGCTCGAAAATTCGCGCCTGTCTGTAGTCGTGGCCATTCACGCCAATCACCCCAATGAGCTCGATGGTGCGGTACGGGTGGCCTGTACTTTATTGAGGGATGCCGGGGTGACCATGCTGAATCAAACGGTCTTGCTGCGACGGGTAAACGATGACCCGGCGGTGCTTGCGCAGTTGAGTGAAGGCCTGTTCGCGATGGCTGTGATGCCTTACTACCTGCACCTGTTAGACCCTGTAATCGGGGCTGCTCATTTCGATATGCCAGACAGCGAGGCCAGATCAATCTACGCAGGTCTGAGTGCCCGTGTCCCTGGGTACTTATTGCCCAAGTTAGTGCGCGAAGAGGCAGGCTGCGCACACAAGCGGATTATGAGTTAGCCAGATTTTGCAGTGCCTCGCCAGTCAGGCGGTAGCCAATCCATTCGCTTTGGGCCTTGGCCTGTAAAGATTCATAGAATTTGATAGCTGGAGTGTTCCAGTCCAGAACGTTCCATTCAAAGCGGCCGCAATCGCGCTCAATAGCGATTTTTGCCAGGTGTTTTAGCAGCGCTTTGCCACCACCGAGTCCTCTTGATTCGGGGGATATAAACAAATCTTCCAGAAACAGCCCCAGTTTGCCGGTCCAGGTTGAATAGTTGTGAAAGAACACCGCAAAGCCAATAGGCTCGCCGTTGTGTTCACAGATCAGCGCCTCCACCAACGGATTCTCACAGAAAATTGTTCTGTGAATATGCGCTTCGGTTGCCTCTACTTCGGCTTCCGCCTTCTCGCAGACCGCCAGTTCATGTATAAAATGGAGAATCAGTGGTGCATCCTCAATAGTGGTGGGGCGAATCAACAAATCTGCCATATTAAATACCGCCTCTGGAATCTGGTTTTAAGGGGCAACCTACTTGAATGATAGAGAAACATACTGTAAGTTCAAATGTCTTTTTAACTGGCAATCATCATTTTAACGCTGACTGTCGCAACAAACGTGGAATGGTTCAGGAGTTCAAGATGGATACCCGTTTTAGTGAAGAAGAAACTGCCTTTCAAAACGACGTTCGGCAGTGGTTTGCCAATCATTATACCGACGCAGTAAAGGCCGGCTTAAACGATAAATCGACCTTTCGTCAGGCTCAGATTGACTGGCAAAAAACCTTGTACGCCAAGGGCTGGTTTGCCCCTGGTTGGCCCGCTGAATACGGCGGTACGGGCTGGAACAGCACGCAGAAGTTTATTTTCGAAACAGAGCGCGCTGCAGCGGATGCGCCCAATGTGATTCCCTTCGGTCTCACCATGGTGGCGCCTGTTATCTATACCTTTGGTAACGATGAGCAAAAAGAAAAGTTTTTGCCGCGTATCCTCAAGAGTGAAGACTGGTGGTGCCAGGGCTACTCTGAGCCTGGCGCCGGGTCTGATTTGGCGGCACTGAAAACCAAGGCTGAACGAGAGGGTGATGACTATGTAATTAACGGCGCCAAGGTCTGGACCAGTTATGCGCAGTACGCTGACTGGATATTTTGTCTGGTGCGCACCAGTAATGAAGGCAGGCGTCAGCAGGGCATCAGCTTTCTGCTCATTGATATGAAAACCCCCGGTATTAAGGTCAATCCAATTATTGGCATTGATGGCCGTCACACGTTGAACGAAGTGGAATTCACCGATGTGCGGGTGCCGGTTGCCAATCGAATTGGTGAGGAAAACCATGGTTGGACTTACGCCAAGGCACTGTTGCAGCACGAGCGTAGCGGCATCGCGGAAGTGGCGAATACCCGCAGTAACCTGCGCGGTGTAAAAGCGCTTGCAGCGCAAGAGATTCACGGTGGCCGCCCCTTGCTGGAAGACGCCTCGTTTCAGCGTCGCCTGTCCGATGCAGAAATCGAGTTGATGGCGTTGGAGTACACCGAGCTGCGTGTGTTGGCAACGGTTGCCACGGGTTCAGCCCCGGGCCCTGAGTCATCGCTCTTGAAAATTAAAGGCACCGAGCTGCAACAAGCGGTTCAGGAACTGCGGATGGAAGCCGCCGGTTATTACCAGGGAGTGCTCAGCGAAGCCGACGGCAGTGATGCCAGTGGTCACGATTTTGGTGCCGACGCACGAGAGGGTTATATGTATGGGCGCGCCGCGACAATTTATGGTGGCTCGAATGAAGTGCAAAAGAACATTATCGCCAAGGCCGTTCTCGGCCTGGAATAAGCAGGAAAACAGACATGAATTTTGATCTCTCAGAAGAGCAGGCAATGCTCAAAGATAGCGTTGCACGATTTGTTCAGGACAACTACGACATTGAGAAGCGCCGCGACAATGTTAGCCGTGATGGTGGTTTTAGCGCTGAAAACTGGCAGACTTTCGCTGAGCTTGGCTGGTTGTCAGTGCCATTTGCTGAAGACCACGGTGGCTATGGTGGTTCCGCGGTTGATACCATGGTGGTGATGGAAGAACTGGGCAGAGGCCTGGTTGTGGAACCCTACCTTGCTACTGTGTTGCTGTTTGGTGGTTTGGTGCAGGCATGTGGTAGCGCTGAACAAAAAGAAGAACTGCTGACAGCGGTCATTGGCGGCGAGTTGCAGGGCGCGTTTGCCTATCTGGAGCGGCAGTCGCGTTTTGACCTGAACAATGTCAGTGCTGGCGCCAGCCAATCGGGTGACGGCTATCGTATAAGCGGCGAGAAAACCGTGGTATTCAATGGCATGTCCGCTGGCAAGCTGGTTGTATCGGCGCGTACCAGTGGCGGGCAACTGGATGAAACGGGCATCAGCCTGTTTCTGGTTGATGCCGCTGACGCCGGTGTATCTCGCTCAAGCTATCGACTTATGGATGGCCAGACCGTCGCAAATATCAGCTTTGATAACGCTCAGGGAACCTTGTTGGGCAGTGAGGGAGATGCGCTGGCTGCTATTTCGCAAGTCGTAGATTCTGCGACACTGGCCTTGTGCGCCGAAGCGGTGGGCATTATGCAGCACCTGCACGATACGACTGTTGCATATACCCGCACCCGCGAGCAGTTTGGCGTAGCCATTGGTTCGTTCCAGGCGCTACAGCACCGTATGGTTGAAACTTTTATGTCCTGTGAACAAACCCGCTCTATGCTGATACGCGCTGTCTGTTCTTCGCTGGAGCAAAGTGCTGAAGAGCAGCGTGACTTGCATGGCCTCAAGGTTATGGTGGCGCGCCACGGCAAACTGGTGGGCGACGAAGCTATACAGATTCACGGTGGCATGGGTATGACTGATGAGCTGTCTGTTGGCCACTATGCCAAGCGTTTAATGATGATCAATACCACTTTTGGCAATGGTGATTATCACCAGCAAAAATTTAACGAAATTTCTTACCACTCAACACAACATTGAATCGGAGATCACTCATGAAACTAGGATTACAACTGGGCTACTCAGGCAAGCAAATTCACATACCAATGGAGGCCATCAAGCACGCGGAAAAGCTGGGCTTTGACTCAGTCTGGACTGCCGAGGCCTATGGTTCTGACGCGGTGACAGTGGCCACATGGATACTGGCGCAAACTGAAAAAATCAAAGCCGGCACCGCTATCATGCAGATGTCGGCGCGCACTCCGGCAATGGCTGCCATGACCTCAATGTCGCTGGCTCAGATGTCCAATGATCGATTCATTGTTGGTTTGGGTGCTTCCGGCCCGCAAGTTGTAGAAGGCTGGCACGGCACGCCTTACGGCAAGCCCATTACCCGGACTCGTGAATACATTCAAATAATGCGTGCGATTATGGAGCGGGCTGGGCCGGTTGAGTTTGACGGCGTGGAATACCAGATGCCCACCAAGGCGGCGGGAGCCACCGGCCTGGGTAAACCTTTGAAGTCTATTTTGGCTCCGAACACCGATATACCGATTTACACAGCCTCTATTACGCCAGCGGGCTTGCGGGCTGCTGCTGAAGTTGCCGATGGTGTGTTCCCGGTTTGGATGGACCCGGACAAGTACTCGCTGTTCGCGGAGGATCTGGAAGCCGGATTTGTGAAGGCGGGTAGTGGCAAGAGTTTGAAGGATTTTGATGTTGCTCCGTTTGTATCGGTCATTGTCAACGAAGACCTGGACGCTGCCTACGCAGCAGCGGCCCCCTACCTCGCCCTGTACATTGGCGGCATGGGTGCCAAGGGCAAAAACTTCTACAACGATTATGCCACGCGCCTGGGATATGGGGATGAAGCTGCGCGTATCCAGGAGTTGTTCCTGTCTGGACAAAAACAGGCCGCCGAAGCATCAATTCCGAAACAGCTCATTGACGAGGTGTGTTTGGTTGGCCCCAAGGCTCGCGTGCGCGAGCGCCTGCAGCGTTGGAAAGAAGCGGGTACACGCGGCGAAGTCGGCAGCATGCTGATGGCTATTCAAGACCCTGAAGTAATGGAGCTGGTTGCGGAAGAAATACTCTGATGGAAATTGCAGGCAAAGGCGTTGTGACCAGCGGCGGTCGCATTGGCGGTATTGCCTTTGCGAGACCTTTGCACGGAAGATGATTTCACTTTCAGGCAAGGCAAAACGCACGGAATGAGGGAGTTTATGCTTATAAATGACCGATTGAGTACGATTTTAACGCAGCATGCAGGTGAAATGGCTTTCGTGCAAAGGTCTCTTTGCCTGTAATGTGCGCGAAGAGAGCCAGTTTCAATCTATACCGCCGGAACAAGGCTGCCAGTTTCGGCCGCTGAATGGGTGAAGTGCGTAAACTGCACAGGTATTGAACCCGGATCCTCGCCAGCCAGCCTTGTCGGGTCAGCCACAATGTACTAACCTGCAAAGACTAAATGGTCATAAACCACTCACGCCATTTACAAAGAGGGCTTTAACAATGGAAGACGCTTTAATCCTGATTCAAAAAATATATATCGCCTACTACGGGCGCCCGGCTGACCCTGCCGGATTAAACTACTGGGCCAATCGCCTTGATAGTGAAGGCCTGGAGACCATCGTTGAAGCCTTCGCCAGCTCCCCGGAGTCGGTTGCCCTCTACGGCACGGAGACAGGCGAGGCAGAAACAGCAGAGCTGGTTACCGCGGTTTACCAGCAACTCTTCAGCCGTGAACCCGACGCCGAAGGGCTCGCCTTTTACAGCGAGCGTATCACCAGCGGTGAATTCACCGCAGCCACGGCGATGCTGGACATCCTCAACGGCGCTAGCAACACAGACCTCCAGGTCGCCGACAACAAACTGGCCGTCGCCCAGGACTTTACCCAGTCCTTTAGCGAGCAGGGCCTGGCCTACAGCGGAGAAGCCGCAGCGGGAGTGGGCCGACTTTTGCTGGATCAAGTCAGCGCCAGCCCCGTACAAGAACTGGAAACAGTCACCCAACTCGCCGTCGAAGTGGCCGACCTGGCCTCCACCCAGACAGAATTGGTGACAGAGTTAATCCCCACTGGCGGCGAAGTCGGTGATCTGCTGGAGAGCCTGCCCCCAGAGGCAGACGCGGAAGACTTGCTGACCATCATTGAGGCCGTAGTCACCTCCGCCTTGGACGACCCGACCGCAGTGAGTTCCCTGCTTGAGGCAGGCGGTGGCAGTTTTGCCAGCACCCTGGAGGCGCTGGATGATGCCGGCAGCCTGACAGAGATTCTGAACGACGTGAGCGAAGGCGGCGCCCTGGCCCTGGAACAGTCGCTGATTGACAGTACCTCCGGGGGCGCAGGAGAGGGCATAGGCGGCGGTATATCGTTGCCTATTTTACCCCCCCCCCCCCGCCTACCACAGCGCTGCCCTTGGCATACCAGGCGCCACCAGACAACACGACCGGGGTGGCCCTGGACAGTCGCATCTTCCTGGCTTTTACAAGTGAGATTCAACTAGGCAACAGCGGCAATATCCGCCTGATTAATAACGATGACCCCGACGATACTCGGGTTATTGATGTCGCCAATCACAGCGGCCAGTTGGTCATACCCTCTATTTCCAGCCTACTCTTGGTCATCAACCCCAGCGAGAACCTGGCCAGTAACGCCAGCTACCATGTAGAAATCGACTCCGGTGTCATCACCGACCTGACTGGCAACCCCTATGCGGGTATCGGCGGTACTGGTGCCGGTGCGTTCGGCTTTGCAACCGGAACGGCAACGGATACCACCGCGCCCACCCTGGACAGCAGCGACCCGGTCGACAACCAGACCGCAGTGGATTTGGATGGAGATGTCTTGTTGGTCTTCGACAGTGAGATTCAACTGGGCAACAGCGGCAGCATCCGCCTGGTCAATAGCGGTGACCCCAGCGATAGCCGCATTATTGATGTCGCCAATCACGGCGGCCAGTTGTTGGACCCATTCGGCCCTTTCCTGCTCATCGACCCCAGCGGGAACCTGTCCAGTAATGCCGCCTACCATGTAGAAATCGACTCTGGCGCTATCACCGACCTGGCGGGCAACCCCTATGCGGGTATCAGTGATGCCACTACCCTTAACTTTACCACCGGAGCGGACACCGCGCCGCCGTTGTTGAGCAGCAGCAACCCGGTCGATGACGCCACCGCCGTGGCCGTGGGCAGCAATATCGTGCTGAGCTTTGACAGCGGGATTGAACTGGGCAGCAGCGGTAGTATCCGTTTGGTCAATGCCGCTGACGCCAGTGATACCCGCAGCATTAATGTCGCAAACCACGGCGGCCAGTTGTCCATTAACAGCAGCGGTGACAGCACGGTGCTGACCATCAATCCCAGTGCAGACCTGGCCGCTGGCAGCGCCTACTACCTCACCATCACCGACGGGGCCATCACCGATGAGGCGGGCAACGCCTATGTCGGCATTGGGGCGGGTGATACCACTACGCTCAACTTTGCCACGGCAGCGGCCACACCCCCACCCGATACCACCGGCCCCACCCTGACAGACCGCATACCATTAAACAATGCCAGCGGGGTGGCAATAGGCGATGGTATCTACCTGCTCTTCGATAGTGGGATTGCCCTGGGCAGCAGCGGCAGCATTACCCTGGTCAATAATGATGACCCCAGCGATAACCGGGTTATTGATGTCACCAACCACAGCGGTCAGTTGTCCCTTATCATCGAGCTCCTGTTCATCGACCCCAGCGAGAACCTGGCCAGTAACGCCAGCTACCACCTGGAAATAGAACCAGGCGCCATCACCGACCTGACTGGCAACGCCTATGCGGGTATTGACAATGCCACTACGCTCAACTTTGCCACCGGAGCGGCAATGGATACCACGCCGCCAACCCTGGCAGCCCACGCACCGCTGGACGACGCCAGCGGGGTGGCACCCGGCGATGATGTCTTGCTGGTCTTCGACAGTGAGATTGCCCTGGGCAGCAGCGGTAGTATCACCCTGGTCAATGCCACTGACCCCAGCGATAACCGGGTTATTAATGTCGCCAATCACAGCGGGCAGTTGGGCATTTTCGGCCCTTTTCTGGGCATCGACCCCAGCGGGAACCTGTCCAGTAATGCCGCCTACCATGTAGAAATCGACTCCGGCGCCATCACCGACAGGGCGGGCAACGCCTATGCGGGTATTGACGACGCCACTACCTTTAACTTTACAACCACAGTGCCGCTATTCCATTTGCCGTTAGACGACGCGAGCGGGGTGGCACTGGACAGTGATATCCTTCTGAACTTCTTAGGCGGTTCTATTCAACTGAGCAGCAGCGGCACCATCACCCTGGTCAATGACAATAACTCCAGCGATAACCGAGTCGTTGATGTCACCAATCACAACGGCCAGTTGTCCATTGTCGGCTCTTATCTGCGCATCAACCCCAGCGAGAACCTGCTCAGTAACGCCAGCTACCACCTGGAAATAGAACCAGGCGCCACCACCGACCTGGTCGGCAACCCCTATGTAGGTATCAGTGATGCCACCACGTTCAACTTTACCACCGGAACGGCAACGGATACCACGCCACCGCTGCTGGCATCCACAGAGTTCGTCGGCAGTATCGACGACAACGACACCGGGGTAGCACTGGGCGGTTCGATCACCCTGGCCTTTGACAGTCAGATTCAACTGGGCAGCAGCGGCAGCATCACCCTGGTCAATGACAATAACTCTAGCGATAACCGGGTCATTGATGTCACCAATCACAGCGGCCAGTTGTCCACTGCCTTTGACTTTTTCCTGAACATTTTCCCTGGTGTGGACCTGACCAGTAACGCCAGCTACCACCTGGAAATAGAACCAGGGGCCATCACCGACCTGAGCGGCAACGACTATGCGGGTATCAGTGATGCCACCACCTTCAACTTTACCACTGGAACGGATACCACGCTGCCGACCCTGGGACTCTACACACCATCAGAAGACGCGGTGGGTGTGGCACTGGACAGTGTTATCTACCTGGCTTTTACAAGTGGGATTCAACTGGGCAGCGGCACCATTACCCTGGTCAATGACAATAACCCCAGTGATAGCCGCAGCATTGATGTTGCGAACCACAGAGGCCAGTTGACCCTTGTCTTCAACAATTTCCTGGCCATCAACAACCCCAGTGCGGACCTGGCCAGTAACGCCGCCTACCATGTAGAAATAGACTCCGGCGCCATCACCGACCTGGCTGGCAATCCCTATGCCAGCATCAGCGATGCCACCACGCTCAACTTTGCAACCGGAACAGCAACGGATACCACGGCGCCCACCCTGAACAGAAGCAACCCGGTCGACAACCAGACCGCGGTGGAGCTGGATAAAACTTTCTTTCTGCTCTTCGACAGTGAGATTCAACTGGGTAGCGGCACGATCACCCTGGTCAATGACGCTGACTCCAGCGATAGCCGCATCATTGATGTCGAGGACCACCGCATCAGCCGGTTGGTCGATGGTATTGGCCTGGACAACCAGTTGAACATTTTGGGTCCTGCCCTACTCATCGACCCCGGTGCGGACCTGGCCAGTAATGCCAACTACCACCTGGAAATAGAACCGGGCGCCATCACCGACCTGAGCGGCAACCCCTATGCCGGCATTAGCGTAGGTGATGCCACCACCTTCAACGTTACAACTGAAACGGATACCACGCCGCCGACCCTGGGCGGGCACACACCGCCCGACGACGAGACCGGTGTGTGGCTGGACACTATTGCCTTCCTGAACTTCGACAGTGAGATTCAACTAGGCAACAGCGGCACGATCACCCTGGTCAATGACACTGACCCCAGCGATAGCCGCATCATTGATGTCGCGGACCACGGAGGCCAGTTGGTCATTATCTTCAGCGATACACTGGGCATCAACCCCAGTGCGAATCTGACCAGTAATGCCGCCTATCACGTAGAAATAGAGCCAGGCGCCATCACCGACCTGGCTGGCAACCCCTATGCGGGTATCGACAATGCCACCACGTTCAACTTTACCACCGGAACGGCAACGGATACCGCAGCGCCGCTCCTGCTCAGCAGAACCCCGGACGACAACGCGACCGGGGTGGCACTGAACAGTGCTATCTACCTGTTCTTCGATAATGAGATTCAACTGGGTAGCGGCAACATCAACCTGGTCAATGGCACCGACAACAACGATAGCCGCATCATTGATGTTACAAACCACAGCGGCCAGTTATCCATTGCGGGTCCTCTCCTGGAGATCAGCCCCACTGTGAACCTGACCAGTGACGCCACCTATCAAGTAGAAATAGCGCCAGGGGCCATCACTGATATGGCCGACAACCCCAACCCCTATGCCGGCACCACGTTTAACTTTATCACGGTGGACACCAGCACTGTTGTGTTCGATTTAACGACGGGTTTATCGTCGGACCACAGCGACCGGATCTTTGCAGACAATATCGACTATACCCTCTATATCAAGGTGGATTCAGACTCTACCGACATCGCTCTAAACCTTTCCAACCGCTGGTTGGGCGCCGGTAGTCTGGGCACTGATGACCAGATTATTCTAGTCGGCGATGGCAGTTCAATTCTCGGCAGGGAGGGCAACACGATCAGTCGCACCAATGGTGCAGGCAACCCCATTCTCTGGTCTACCGGCACTGGCACCGGCAGCAGCTACGCCGCTCGCCTGGGCTATAACGGCGCGTTCACTCGAGCCAATGGTCAGAGCGAGTCCGTGGTGGACCTGTGGGCCGGAACTCTGGCAGACGTTGTCACTGTACAAACTGCCCTGACTGACCTGCCGACCGGGGTGGACTCGCTTATGCTTCTGCCCTGAGTTTATGGGACTTCCGGGCTGCTCTTCGCGCTGAGTGCTGTCGTTGTTGTCTGCATTGGTATCTGCATTTGATCGGTTCGCCAATGTCGCGTGGACACTGGCCTGCGGCTCAGACATGCTCACCGAAACATCAAATGCGCTAACACCGTCATAGCGCACTCTTTATGCGCTTCAAAGCACCCCGAAGCCCTCTGCTCCATAATGTGGGCGGGTGGGTAACTCTTGAGGTTTAATCGAGCGAAGCCATAGACGAGCGCAGATTCAGCCTGTGGCCGGGTGGGTAAACCTTGAAGGTTTAATCAGGGCACGGTTGCGCAAGCGGATGTTTTTGAGGCTTTCCGCGAGGACTGTTTGAATCCGAATTTTTCCTTTGGGAAAAATCGTTGAGTTCCGCAGCGGTCAAAAACACACGCTAGAGCGTGCCCAAACCGCAAGGCTTACCCACCTGACCACACCCGTCACAGCCAACCCCACCTGCGGCTCAAAACCGCAAGCCATGAGTTTATGGTTATGGGACTTCCGAGCTGCTTTTCGCGCTGAGTGCTGACGTTATTACATGAGTGTCGCCACGGTCAAAAACTTGAAACGGATAACGAATCATCATTGATATCAGTGCAATCAATGTATATGCTCCGTCTCAAACCTTGGAGGGCAAAATGGCCAGCATTACGATCCGCAATCTCGACGACGACATTAAACACCGCCTGCGTGTCCAGGCTGCTGAGCACGGCCGCTCGATGGAGGAAGAAGCTCGGGACATTTTGCGCCGCGTGATGGGTGAAAGCGCGCCCCCCCGCAATCTTGCGGCGGCGATCCGCGCCCGCATTTCTTCTATTGGTGGCGTCGATCTTGATCTACCCGCGCGTGAACCAATGCGCGAGCCGCCCCACTTCGGTTGGGGGCGGGAATGATCGTCCTCGACACCAACATTGTCTCCGAACTCCTGCGGCCTGCACCAGGCCCGCAGGTCGAGGCATGGCTGGCCGCACAGGATGGCGCGATAATCTATTTCACAGCGGTGGGCGAGGCTGAATTGCGCCATGGCGTGGCGATCTTGCCGGCAGGTCGGAGGCGCCGCACTCTCGCCGAGGTCATCGAAGGCATGCTGGAGGAAGATTTCCACGACCGCATTTTGCCCTTCGACCGCGCCGCCGCACGGGCCTATGCCACCATTGCCGCCGAACGTCGCGTCGCAGGACGGCCAATCAGCCAATTCGACTGCCAGATCGCCGCTATCGCCCGATCTCGGGATGCTGCCGTGGCCACGCGCAACAGGGTCGATTTCGAGGGTTGTGGCGTCGAACTGATCGACCCGTGGCTTAAATCGGGGAGCATTTGACCGGTTCGCACACTATCGCCACGCGCTGGGCCTGCGGCTCAGACATACTCACACCGACACATCCAATGCGACAACACCGCCACAACGCACTCTCAACGCGCTTCAAAGCACCCCGCAAGTCCTCTGCTCCATGAGTGTCGGTGCTGCGAGGGCTGAACACAGAGGCTTTCCAAATCTGCACTCGCTCTATACTGTGGGCGGGTGGGTAAACCTTGAAGGTTTAATCAGGGCACGTTTGCGCAAGCGGGTGTTTTTGAGGACCCGCCACAACCGCACTCTTGATGCGCATCAAACCATGCCGAAGCTGGCCGATTTGCCTCCCAGGCGCTAAACCCGCGCATCTTATGCGCAGCCGTGCGAACAAGGCTATAATCCGCGTGTGGAAACGTCCCTGCGCTTTGCCAGAACCATTCTCAATGGTTTTGAATCCTATTTTGCCGACTTTCAGAATATAACGCTGGCAGCCAAGCCGCGTTTTGAAAATGCCGATTGGCAGGGCGTGCACACAGCGTCGCGGGACCGTATTGATCTCTATAAACGCAAGGTCTATAAGGTAGAGGATACCGTTCGGCTGATCGCAGGCGAGAGCCTGAACAACCTGGATTTTTGGATCCAGGCCCGAGCTCATTACGCGCAATTGATTCGGGGTCACAATAACTACGAAATTGCAGAAACTTTCTACAATTCCATTTTTTGTTCGGTGCTGGATCATCGCATGATTCGCAACGAATATGCGTTTGTGTTCTCTGACCAGGACGATATACCAGCCCACGACAGCGGCCAGCAGATGTGGCGAGACTATGAGTTTGGCGAAGAGCCTGGTGCATTTTTCAATCTGTTGCTGGACGACTTCGCACTATCGATTCCATACGAAAACAAGCAGCGAGATATCGAGAGCATTGTCGACGAGGTGCACAACTATCTGTTGCCGCGTTTTGACGCAGAGCCGGGCGCTATCAAAGCCCAGGTGCTTGAGTCCATGTTCTTCCGTAATAAGGGCGCCTATATCGTTGGCAAATTACTCGCCAATGGCAAGCTGATGCCATTCGTACTGCCTGTTTTACACACAGAAGATGGCAGTGTTTATGTGGATACGATTTTGTTTGGCTCAGATAAAGTGAGTGTTATATTCAGCTTTACCCGCTCCTATTTCATGGTGGATGCTGAAATTCCTTCACGTTATGTGAAGTTTTTGCAGGAGTTGATGCCCGCCAAACCGATTTCAGAAATCTATAGCTGTATGGGTTACAACAAGCACGGTAAAACCTATTTTCATCGCTGTGCCTACCGACACATCGCCGAGGCTAAAGATCAGTTTCATGTAGCTCCTGGCATTAAAGGGATGGTGATGAGTGTGTTCACCATGGACAGCTACGATTTTGTATTCAAGATTATTAAGGACCGCTTCACCCCGCCTAAAGACATGACCCGCGCACAGGTGATGGATAAATATCGCCTGGTCAAGAGAGCTGACCGGGCCGGTCGCATGGCAGATACCCAGGAATTCACCAACCTGGCTTTTGGTCGCGATCGTTTTTCCGATGAGCTGATGGAAGAGCTTATGGAAGTGGCTCCCTCAGTCATCGAAGAGCACGGCAAGGCCCTGGTGATTAAGCACGTGTATGTGGAACGGCGCATGACGCCCTTGAATCTGTATCTGCAAGATGCCGATGACCAACAGATTTTGTCAGTGATGGACGAGTACGGTAACTCAATTAAAGAACTGGCTGCGGCGAATATATTCCCCGGTGACATGTTGCTAAAGAATTTTGGAGTGACACGGCACGGGCGTGTCGTATTTTACGATTACGATGAGTTGTGTCCGCTGACTGATTGTAATTTCCGCGTTATTCCGCAACCGCGTACAGAGGTCGAGGAAATGGCGAGCAAGCCCTGGTATACCGTAGGCCCAAACGATATTTTTCCGGAAGAGTTTCGTCTCTTTTTCAGTGGCAATCAGCGTGCGCGCAACGTGTTTGATGAGCTGCACAGTGATATTTACCAGGCCGAATTCTGGCGCAGTTTGCAGGATCAGATTCGCAATGGCCAGGTACGCGATTTTTTCCCCTATCGGCGCAAGATGCAATTTGAGCGCGATGGCACAACGCGAGTATAGAGCCTGTATGACACATATATACTTGATTCGACACGGCGAAGCCGCCGCGAAATGGGGCGAAGACCCGGACCCTGGGTTGAGTAGTCTGGGTCGCCAACAAGCTCAGCAGGTGCGCGACGAGCTGGAATGGTGTGCCAATTTGAAAATCATAAGCAGCCCTTTGCTGCGTGCGCAGGAAACCGCTCACCCGCTGGCCAATGTGCTGCGTGCCAGTATGGATGTTGAAGAAACCTATCGGGAAATACCGTCACCGGACGATGTGCCAGACCGGCGACAGTGGCTGCGTGAATGTATGCGGCAGAATTGGGAAGAGCAGAGTCATGTAGTTACCCAGTGGCGGGACAGTATATGGTCTTCTCTGTTTGAGATTGGCTCGGACACCGCAATTTTTACCCACTTTATGGTTATTAATGCGGTGGTGAGCCGGTTAACTAACGCTGCCGAGACGGTTTGTTCTGTCCCCGACAATGGTTCAATCACGCAGTTGCGGCTTGAAGGTCAGGCGCTGAAGTTAGTGACCCTGGGGCGCCAGCATAAAACGCTGATTAACTAGAAATCTGCCGGGCTTTTCCGCAGTGGCACAGCGTTAAGCCCGACAGACTCCCAGCGCTTTATGTTCCGGAAATCCGGATCAAAGCCTCCTGCACACAGGACGCAACCAGCTCTCCTGACTGTGTATAAAAAGTGCCGCGATTAAACCCTCTGGCGCCGCCTGCCGTGGGGCTGTCCTGGTCGAAGAGTAGCCATTGGTCGGCGCGAAACGGCCGGTGGAACCAGATTGCGTGATCGAGGCTGGCTCCCATGAATCCTTTGCTGCGGCTGCTGTATGGGTGTGCTCGCAGCGAGCATCCCAATAGAGTCATATCTGACATATACGCCAGAAAAGTCTGGTGGAGTATGGGGTCATCCCCGAGCGGGCCCCTGGTTTTCATCCAGTACTGCTGGCGCGGTTCGTCAATACTGAGCTCGGGGTTGAGAAAGTCCTTGCGCTTGACCGGTCGACGGCAAATCGAGTGCGCGGCAGGTTTTTCGATGCGTTCCGGGAATTGCTCGGCCATGCGAACCCAGTAGTCGAAATCGTCTTCCAGCCCATCTGGTCCGGGCACAGCGGGTGCGTCGATCTGGTGTTGCAGCCCCGGCTCGGGAACCTGAAAGGAAATGGAGGTGCTGAATATGGGAATGCCGTCTTGCTTGGCCACCACCAGGCGGGTGGTAAAACTGCGGCCGTCGCGAATTGGATCTACTGCGTAAACGATCTGTTTGTCTGGATTGCCAGGGCGCAGGAAATAGGCGTGCATCGAATGCGCAACGCGCTCTGCGTCGACTGTCCGGATGGCTGCATTGATAGATTGAGCCAGAACCTGGCCGCCAAATACTCTGAGCGGAAATTTGGGGCTTTTGCCAATAAAAAGAAATTTGTCTATCCGCTCAATTTGCAGGTTGTCGGTTAGTCGCTGTAGGTCAGTTTTCGTCAAGAGATCCTCGAGGTTTTAGTCCGTTGAAGAAGCAGTCATAGTAATCTCTGGAGGCCAAATCCACGTCATCCATTTTTCGCCACATGGGCAGGTCCATGCTGGCGTTAATGGCACCGCTTATCAGCTCTTTGGCCGTTTCTACATGAATATCGCGGACACTGCCGTCGGCAATGCCGTTGCGCATGAACTGGCCAAAACGATCACTGCTCTGGCTAGTGCGCGTCAAAACTTCGCGGCGCCTGGGAACCGGCAGAGCTGTGATGGTGTTGTAGCGGATCATTGGGCCGTCATCCGAGTGTTGTACGTGAAAAGCACCGCGACAGATGAAGTCCAGGTGATCAATGCCTCGTTCGAAATCCAGCGCAGACTCGTGCAACTGCTGAGTGATATCCAGTGACCGCGTATAACAACTGTAGAGTAGGTCTTCCTTGTTCTTAATGTGGTAGTAGAAGGCTCCCTTAGTGACGTTCAGGGTTTCGGCTATTTCATCGAGCGAAGTTCCCACGAAGCCTTTTTTGTTGAAGAACCAGGTGCCCGCTTTGTAAAAAGCATCTTGTTTTAGGCGATTTTGCTGCTCTCTGTCAAAGCCCTGCGGGCTGCTGCTTCTCGGTCTTGGAAATTCAAAATCACCGAAGGTATGGACCTGGCTGTCATTGATCAGGCCATTGACCAACAGGTCGCACGCGGCGTCACAGGCGGTGTCAATGTCTTCCGCTGGAATGGTGCGCAACCAGTTAAATGACCACTGAATACTGCCGATGATGCAGAGGGTCACTGCAGTGCTTTCACAGGGGCGGATACTGCCTTCACTGATGCCATCGCGGATATATTGGCGCAGGCGCAGAAACATTGAGATGTAGCGTTTTTCTACAGCTTCACGATGTTTATCCTTGAGCGAGCCTATCTCCAGCAGAGCAGCGCGGTGCGGACGCTTGCCCTCCTGTGCCAGTCGCCCATCTTCAAAGTGGACTCTAAATAGCGCCTGAGCGCGACCCAGCCCGCTTCTGTGCTCTTTTTCGATCAGGGTCATGCCCAAATCCAGGTTGTCCAGGGCTGCCATGTAGCACTGATAGATCAGCTCTTCCTTGGTTTTTACATAGTAGTAAAGGCTGGTTTTGGTGAGGCCCAGACTCTGGGCAATATCCAGCAAGGTCGTGGCGCGAGAACCGCGACCGTTAAACAGTTTGGCCGCCTGCGACAGGATCGCGCTGCGCTTGGCATCGTGCTGTGCGGTGCGGTTGAACGGTGAACCACCGTTTCCCGGCTGATTGCTGTCTGCGGCCATATTTGCGGGGCAATTCCAACCTGAAATACCGAAAGTTCTAGTTTTCTACTTTCTAGTATGTTTTTTGAAAGTGCCATATTACCCTAGCGCGCGAGCTTTTTGCACGCCTTATATCGGAAACAATCCACGGTGTGATCGTTGATCATGCCGGTGGCCTGCATGTGGGCGTAAACGATGGTCGAGCCGACAAAATTGAAACCGCGCTTCTTCAAATCCTTGCTGATTTGATCGGAGAGTGGGGTAGACGCAGGCAAGTCCGCAAGACTTTGGAAACGGTTGACGATGGGCTTGCCGTTGACGAAATGCCACATGTAGTCGCTGAAGCTGCCCCATTCTTTCTGAACTTTGAGGAACGCCCCGGCATTTTGACGGGCGCTGTATACCTTGAGGCGATTGCGGATAATGCGACTATCCAGCAATATTTTATCGAGTTTTTTGTCGCTATAGCGGGCAATTTTCCTGACGTCAAAGCCATCGAACAACTGTCGATACCCCTCCCGCTTGCGCAGCACGGTGATCCAGGCCAGTCCTGCCTGCGCACCTTCTAACATTAGAAATTCGAAGAGTGTATCGTCATCGTACAGGGGGACGCCCCATTCTTCATCGTGGTACTGCACATACAACGGGTCGTCTCCACACCAGGTACAGCGCTTGGGCATAGTGGTTCTCCTTGTCGGGAGCTTAAGTATAGAATGTGCGCCCATGACCGAGACAGTATTGTTTGAAATTGATGGAGCGATTGCTCGCTTGACCTTAAACAAGCCAGAGAAGCACAATTCTCTGGGGGAGGACGAACTGCGCGCCATTCAGCAGCATATTGATACGGTGAATGTCGATACCGCTGTGCGGGTCATGGTTGTGACTGGCTCGGGCGATTCGACCTTCTGCGCTGGCGCCGCACTCAATCAGCTGGGTGTCGGCAGGATTAGTGGTGACTTCTTTCAGGAGACAACTGACAAATTGGCGGCTCTTCGCGTTCCAAGCATTTGTGCGCTCAACGGCAATGTCTTCGGCGGCGGGGTTGAGTTGGCCCTGAGCTGTGATTTCCGAATTGGCGTGATGGGCTCACGCATGCAGGTGCCGGCAGCCCAAATTGGTTTGTGCTATCCCCTTGCGGGTATTAATCGTTTCGTTGAGCGCCTGGGTGTCAACCTGGCAAAGCGCATTTTGGTCGCCGCAGAAACGTTTACTGACTCAGATATGATGGCCATAGGTTTTCTCGATCAGGTGGTTGCAAGTGCTGCTCTGGAACAGGCTACCGCCGCTATGGCAGACAATATCGCAGGCCTGGCACCCCTGGCCGTGCAGGCTATGAAACAAATATTGCAGCAGGCCGCTGCCAGTGACACCGATACGGACGCGGCGCGAGCCTTGTCGCAACAGTGTGCCAACTCTAATGATTTACAAGAGGGTTTTGCCGCCTGGCGTGAACGGCGCAAGCCGAACTTCACTGGCCATTAGTTTGCGGCGATAGTGCCGTATACCTGCTGATGGCTATCTACAGCCAACCACGGAACTCCCGTTTTTGACAGCCATTCCAGGGCTGCCTGCGGTTGCTTGAGCATGGCCAGGGTACAAATACTGCCAGCAACCAGGCACTGGTCCGCAACGGCACTTACCGCAACCAGGCCCTGAACCGGCCAGCCGGTTTTGGGACTGAGAATATGTCCGTAACGCTTGCCGTTTACGTTCATGCAGCGCTCGTAGTCGCCGCTGCTGGCCAGTGCACCCCGGTTCAGTTCAATGTCAGCTAAAGCCCGCTGGGTAAAGTGGGGGTGGCGAATACCGATGCTCCAGCGGTCGTTGTTTGCCTGCGGCCCAACGATTGTCATATCACCCGCGAGATCAATCAGACCAAATTGAACACCCTGGTCTTGCAGCACTGTGCGTACACAGTCACCCGCGTACTCTTTTACAATACCCCCCAGGTCCATTTCCATGCCGGGCCTGGGCAAGCGTATAGATTCGTGATTCCAGTCAACCTGCCGCCAGCCTATCAATGGCATGAGTGCCTCTATGGTCGATTGCTCCGGCAGCTCTTTTGATTTGAAATTCCACGCCCTGCGAAGCACGCCTAAAGTGATGTCAAACTCGCCCTCGCTCTGCTGCCAGAGAGTCTCTGCATAGTTCAACAAACAGGCAGTTTCTTCATCGAGGGCTATTGATTCACCGGTATTGGCGGAGGTATTGATCTTCGAAACAATTGAATTGGGCTGGTAGCGACTGTACTTGTTGTCCAGTCGCCTCACTTCGGTTTCGGCTGCCTCCAGCGCTTCGAGCGCTTTGCTCTCGTCAGCAGTGTCCAGCCGAATAAGGCACGGGCCACCCATCGCGGTAAAACGCTGCTCATAGCGCTGCATCTGTTAGCTAGAAGCTGGAGTCCAGCCCGACAGAGAAGCGCCAGAATTTTACCAACCCCGGTGATTCATCGCCATCGTTCAGGCTCCAACTGCCCTTGCTGCTATAGCGCTCACCCGTCATGGAAAACTTCCAGTTGTCAAACTTTGTGATTGCGCGCACACCACCTGAAAACGCGCCAAAAGAGGAGAGGCGATAGTCGTCGGCATAGTCGGTTGCAGAGAAATCGACCCGGTTGGCAAAAAAGTTGGCCTCTTCCTGACCATAGTAACGCACAAAAGGCACTAACATTAACTGGCTTCCCAGGTTTTGATGCCAGGCGAGATCAATGGTATGGGAGCTGATACCCCAGTCGTCATCGAAGTAGCGGTAGTCGACATGCAGTGAGGCGTCCGGGCCGACAAAAAAATGCCGGTAGCCACTGCTAATCACCCGTTCTTTCCGCTCATCGGGGCGTCGGTCGTTGAGTTTATAGGGATCCGTTAAAAAACCGTCTCTATAGGTGTAGCTGAGGCCAAAGCGAACAATAGCCTGTCTGCTAATGATGCGGCTAACACCCACCCAGGCAGAACGCATGTCTTTTCCGTCCTTCAGGGTTTTGGTGGGTACAACGCCCTGGGTTGGCTCAATGGTATCGTCGGAAGCGCTGAGTGCTGCGCTATAGGTGGTTAAGCCATCTGCGCTATTAAAAGATGCGTCCAGGGATAGAGCATCTGACTCATAGTCGTCTTCGTCAGAATGTGCATAATTGAAGCCCATGTTTCCCCGATCATAAAAGTAACGGGTGGTAACACTGACATCGCTGCGAGTGTCTTCAATACTGGCGCCGCTCATGATGACCTGGGGGTTGCCATCCAAACTCTGACCGACAAACCAGGGCGATGCGCCACTCATATCTTCTCGAGTGACATCGAGCGCAAATGACCAGTCATCGCCTACCGGAGTGAGCAGGTGAAACTGAACGACATCAATGTCATAGCGCTCACTTTCTCCGGTTAGCGATTTGCTGTTGGAAATGTCGTCTTCTGTGTAATGACTAAAACGAACGCCGACGTTCGCATTTGCAGGAGGGGCATCTGCTTTTGCACCGTGATACGCGGGTAACAAGAGTGCGCTGGATGTGAGTGCAAGCAATGTGGAGCTTTTGTCTTGAGTTGCCATAATGTCTAGTTACACCCGCAGCCGCCGCCAGCGGCTCCATTGCCGCCTGAGGAGGCCTCCTTGGCGAACTGAATTTGCTTTTGCAGCGACGTTTCCATGACATCGGTATCCCACTGCATTTCTTCTCTGGCGAGGGTTCCGCGCTCCCATGGCTGTACTGATTCGCAACCAAACAGGCAGCAACAAACGAGTAATATGAGCATTCGGGTCATTTTGAATCCTCCGTTAGCAAATGCAGCACAGCCTGTCTGATCTTGTCCGCATCACTGCGTTTGAAGCCCTGATGTACCTCACGCACAACCCCGTTGCGATCAATGAGAAAACCCGTCGGCATTCCCAGTACGCCGAAACTGGCAGGTGCTTCACCCGCGCTGTCGAGCACAACCGGGTAGGCAACAGGCAGCTCCTCAAGGAAGCCCAGAGCATCCTCCTCGTACTCATCCACGCTGATGGCATAGACCTCAAAGCCCTGATCGTGAAACTCGTTGCGAATGTCGTTCAAGACTGGAAAAGAGATTCTACAGGGGCCGCACCAGGATGCCCAAAAATCAACATACACAATCTGGCCCCTGAGAGAAGCAAGGCTGGTGGTGGTGCCGCTGTTTGGAATCTGTGGCAAGGTAACGGGAGGTGCTTGCTCACCTGGCTGAAGACGGGTGGCAAATGTCGGTGTCCCCAGAACCAGGCAGCCCAGTAACAGGCTGATAATTCTTAGCATGATTGCGTGCCCTTGTTGCAGATGGCCTAGTTTAGCGTTTCTTGTCGGTTGTCTGTTAATAAGATTTACCCAAACACACTGTGGTGCATGAAGGCCGGGCAAGCGGGCTTTAGCCAGCGGTTCCACCACCAGCTTCACCTCTCTCCCCCTCCCCCCCGCCCTCCCCCCCGCCCGAGACCTGATCTGTAAGAAAACTTGACCGTTGCTGTCATTGCTCAATGTGACCAGGCGTCTATGCTGAAAGACTTACTCACGCAGTCTCAGGATTTCAGTATGAGCGAAGCAGTACTAATGGACGTTCAAGACGGGGTTGCGGTTATTACCTTGAACCGCCCCGATACGCTTAACAGGTTTACCTCTCCCATGATGAACGGTTTGGGAGAGGCGTATCGACGCTGTGATACAGACGATGATATTCGCCTGGTGGTGGTTACCGGAGCGGGCAATGCCTTCTGCGCAGGCGCGGATCTTAGTAGTGGTGGAGAGTCATTCGATGACACTGCTATTGATATGAAATTCAGTTCCTGTCCCTTGAGCTTTCAGGCCTGGGATGTACGCAAGCCGGTTATCGCGGCGTGTAACGGTCACGCTGTGGGTGTGGGCCTGGGTATTGCCTTGCAGGCCGACCTGCGCGTTTTTGCCGCCGAAGGCAAATACGGTTTTTTGCAAAACAGGCGCGGGGTAGTCGCTGATTTTGCAGCAGCGCATGTGTTGCCGCGAGTTGTGGGCATGGAGCGCGCCTTTGAATTGCTGGTGCGCGCCAATCGACTTACCGGTGAGCAAGCCGGAGAGTGGGGTTTGGCGAGTCGTGTGGTTCCGGCAGATCAGGTGCTCGATACCGCCCTGGAAGTCGCGCGGGATATGGCCGTGAACTGTTCGCCGCTGGTGATGGCCATGCACAAAAAGCTGCTGTGGAAGTCTGGAGATATATCGCTTGGCGATATGATCGCACTGGAGACAAAGGCGTTACATCACAGTATGGGCTTACCGGACGCCGTGGAAGGCGGTATGGCCTACTTTGAAAAGCGAGCCCCGCAGTGGAGCGTGGGCGTTAGCGAAAGCTGGCCGGGCTGGATGGAGTAACGCTGATGTTGAAAATAGATAGTTCTCTGATGTTCGACCCTGTAAAAATTGGGAAAATGGTCGCCACTCTGGAAGATGCCGGGTTTGATGGCGCCTATACGTTTGAGGGGCAGAACGACCCCTTTATTTCCCTTGCCGCAGCTGCGATGAATACGCGGCGTATGCAGCTAATGACTTCTGTTGCTGTGGCCTTTGCTCGCAATCCAATGAGCCTCGCCTATCAGGCCAATGACCTGCAATTGCTGAGCGAGGGTCGGTTTATTTTGGGATTGGGCGCGCAGGTAAAAGCCCATATTGAGCGCCGCTTTAATATGGCCTGGTCAAAGCCCGCCGCTCGTATGAGAGAGATGGTGCAGGCGATTCAGGCAATATGGGATTGCTGGCAGACCGGCGAAAAGCTCAATTTTGAAGGAGAATTTTATCAGCACACGCTGATGTCGCCAACTTTTTCTCCGGCAAAAAATCCTCACGGGGTACCGAAAATTTATATTGCGGGTGTTGGTCCGCTGATGACTCAAGTGGCAGCCGAGGTTGGAGACGGTTTGTTTGTCCACCCGCTCCACAGCCCTAAATCTTTTAGCGATGTCACCCTGCCCGCAGTAGGCAGCGGCCTGGAAAAGGCAGGAAAGTCCCGACAGGATTTTGATATTTCTGCACAGGTGATTACCGCCACTGGCATGAACGATGAGCAGTTGCAGGCGGCAATCTTTTCTGCGCGCAGCCAGATCGCATTTTATGCCTCCACGCCCGCGTATTTACCAGTGCTTAAAGCACATGGCTGGGAAGCCATGCAGCCTGAGGCGAACCGCCTGTCTAAGGCGGGGAAATGGATGGAGATGGCCGAGCTGATCGACGCTGATATTTTGCATACCTTTGCCATTGTAGGCGAGCCTCTGGAGGTTGCGCGCAAACTGGTCGGCCGCTTTGCCGGCGAGGTAGAGCGGGTGAGCCCTGTTATCTATTCGCCAGATACGGAATTGTTGGCGACCCTGGCAGAGACTATTCAGGGAGTGCAGCACGCATGAACCTGACAAGATTCGCAGTGGCAGCCAGTTTTTCAATACTGGCCGCCTGCGGCACCGATCCGGCGCCAGAGAGTGTGTTTGAGGTGGCCGATTTTCGTGCTGACAAACACACAGTTGCCCGCCAGAGATGTAATCACTTCAGGGAAACGCGCAATGCCTACTTTGGTGATTTGCATGTGCACACGCTGAACTCAAACGATGCCTGGGCATTTGATGTCAGGGTAGACCCCGACGGCGCTTATCGCTACGCCTTTGGCGAACCAATTTATTTGCCACTTGCCGAAGATAATAAAGCACGCGAAGTGCGTATAGACCGCCCCCTGGATTTTGCTGGAGTAACCGACCATGCCGAGTTTTTCGGCGAGGGTAAGATTTGCCTTGATCGGGCCGCGCAGGGCTACAATTCCAGGTTCTGTGAAGTATTTCGCTCTGGTGAAGGCCGTGCGCCTCAGTTGGTAACAAAAATCATTGCCCCGTTTCAAATGCGCGACTCTGAGACCTGTGGCGATGACGGAGAGCGTTGTGGTCAGGCTGCGGAAAGCCTTTGGCATGAAAACATCGCCAGTGCTGAACGCTGGAACGATACCAGTGCTGATTGTGAGCGCACGGCATTTGTTGCCTATGAATACAGCTCATTTCGAATGGGTTCGAATTTGCATCGCAATGTGATTTTCCGCAATGCGGTGGTACCCCGGCGGCCTGTTTCTTATCTGGATGCGATTCGTGAATGGGATTTGTGGCGTATTCTCAAGCAACAGTGCCTGGAGGGCAGTGAGGAATGTGACGTGCTGGCTATTCCGCACAACTCGAATATCAGTAATGGCCGCATGTTCAGTGTTGACTATCCCGGCGCACGCGACCCTGTGGAACAAGCTGCCAGGGCTCGCTTGCGCATGGAGGTCGAGCCAATTATTGAGCTCATGCAGCACAAGGGTGATTCAGAATGCCGTAACGGTTTGAGCGGTGTGTTGGGCGGGGTAGATGAACTGTGTGACTTTGAAAAGTTCGAGAACATGGCGTTTACTGCCTTGACTGGAAGCGCTGAGCCAGATGATTGCTACGATGGACCCATGGCGGATTGGGTGCCAAGGCTTGGCCCAAGCTGTCTCACTCGCAATAGCTATGCGCGGTATGCCTTGATAGAAGGTCTGCGTGAAGAAGAGCGTTTGGGCGTCAATCCATTCAAGTTTGGTTTGTCTGCCAGTACTGACACGCACAACGGTTTGGCGGGTGGCGTGCAGGAGCGGACATTTCCAGGTCATCTGGGCAATGGAGATTCGGAAGCGTTTAAACGTGTGCAGTTTTCCAGCGAGTTTGCTGGCAATGCCAGCAATAATGCCGGTGGGCTGATTGGCATATGGGCAGAAGAAAACTCCCGCGATGCCCTGTTCGATGGCATGAAGCGGAGAGAAGTGTTTGGCACCAGCGGCCCGCGCATAGAGCCACGTTTTTTCGGTGGTTGGGATTTGCCGGATGACTTGTGCAGCGACCCGCACATGATAGAGCAAGCGTATGCGGCGGGCGTGGCCATGGGTTCTGATTTGCCTGCAAAGGCGTCTGTGGCGCCGAAGTTTTTGGTGTCGGCAAATGCCGATAGCGGCTCCGCCGAGTTCCCTGCCACGCCGTTGCAGCGCCTGCAAGTTGTTAAGGGCTGGGCCGACGCCGAGGGGAATCATCACCAGCGTATTTTTGATGTGGCTGGCGATGCTGACAATGGCGCGAGTGTTGATATGAGTATCTGCGCACCGCAGGGTGACGGCTTTGCTCAGTTGTGTAGCGTTTGGCAGGACCCTGAGTTTGAGCAAGCGCAAAGCGCGGTCTACTACCTGCGTGCTGTTGAGAATCCAAGCTGCCGTTACAGTGCCTGGCAGTGTTTGTCACTGCCAGAAGACGAGCGCCCTGTAGATTGTGCAGAGCCTATGTTTGATCCGGTGATTCAGGAGCGGGCCTGGAGTTCACCGATCTGGTATACGCCAAAAAATTGATTCAGCCGGACACGCGGCTGCATTCAAAGACAGGAATGTTGCGGTCAGTGCGGGCCTGATACTCGTCGAAGTCTGGATACAGCGAACACAAGTGTGGCCACAGTGCGGCTTTTTCATCATCGCTGACGCGGCGTGAAAGATAGTTGTGTTCAACACCGTCGACCATAATCTGCACACCCGGGTTGGCCGCTACGTTGTAATACCAGGCGGGCATTTTATCCATGCCGCCCTGCGACGCTACCAGCAATTTTTTGTCCTCATAGGGCAGGTGAATCAGGGCGATGCGTCGCCTGGCGCCAGATTTCGCTCCTGTGGTCGTAACAATGCACACCGGATAACCGCCGATGAACTTGTTCATCATGCGGCCCTTGCTCAGCCGATAGACTGCAACCTGAAAGCGGGTCGCCAGGCGCAGCATGAATCGCGCAAAACCCAGGCCTTTTTCAGGGAGGGCGTCTACCTCATCGCGCTTTTTGGTAACGTAATCGTATTCGACCATGTTGGGGTTCTCACCACTGTGTGTCGGTACTCTACCGCTGGTCTTGCTCGCTGTCATCCGCAAAGTGCAGATTATGGTAAACTCGCCGACCCTACTTCCTTGTATGTGCAGTGTTTATGAGCATCGCAACGGATCGGCTTGAAACTATTCGTCTACAGGTGCAACAGCATCTGGATCACGCCGGGCAGAAACAGCTTTCTGAAGATCAAAAGCGCACGCTGATAGGCCAGATTAAGGACGATCTGGAGCGCGAGGATGCGGTGCTGGTCGCGCACTACTACACCGCTCCGGAAATTCAGGCTTTGGCTGAGGCAACCGGTGGCTGTGTCAGCGATTCTCTGCAAATGGCGCGATTTGGCCGCGACCATGAGGCCTCTACCCTGATTGTGGCCGGGGTGAAGTTTATGGGTGAAACTGCGAAAATTCTGACGCCGGGAAAGCGGGTATTGATGCCTACTCTGGAGGCTACCTGCTCGCTTGATATCGGTTGCCCGATTGATGAATTTTCAACGTTTTGCGACCAGCACCCTGATTGCACGGTGGTGGTTTATGCGAATACTTCGGCGGCTGTAAAGGCGCGTGCAGATTGGGTAGTGACTTCGAGCATCGCGCTTGACGTGGTTGAGTATTTGGCAGAGCAGGACAAGAAAATAATATGGGCGCCAGACCAGCATCTCGGCGATTATGTGCATCGCGAAACCGGGGCCGATATTTTGATGTGGGATGGCGCCTGCATCGTGCACGAAGAATTTAAGGCTCGCGGAATTCAGGATTTGAAACAGGTCTATCCGGATGCAGCCGTGTTGGCGCACCCCGAGTCGCCGGCGTCAGTCATTGAGTTGGCAGACAAAGTGGGTTCTACCAGTCAGATTATAAAAGCCGCTGCTGAAATGGATGAGAAGCAATTTATCGTTGCCACCGATCAGGGCATTTTCTACAAAATGCAGCAGGCCGTGCCTGGCAAGGAGCTGATAGTTGCCCCCACTGCTGGTCATGGTGCCACTTGCCAAAGTTGCGGCAACTGCCCCTGGATGGCGATGAACGAACTTGAGTCCCTGGCGAGCGTGTTCCAGCGAGATGACAACGAGGTATTTGTTGATGCTGAGTTAGGTCGACAGGCGATGATTCCGCTACAGCGGATGCTGGATTTTTCCCGAGACCTGAATCTACGTGTTCAAGGCAACGCCTGATCATGTTCACTTGCCAGGAGCCTGTCGGACTTAACACTGGCCTGTGCGGGAAGGCATTAAGCCGTTATTTTTCCCGGTCAATGCCGTTAAATAGAACGACTCGCCTTGCGGCTGCACAAACTGACTCATGTCTGCTTCCCCCCGCTCCCAACGGTTAAGCTCGACAGCCTGCTAGAGATCCATTTGACGGCGTAGCTCCGCAATGTCCTGTACGCGCTGATTGACCAGTGCAGACGTGTGGTAATCCCTTTGCGCGAGTTCGAGGGCGTAGTTGAGCTGCTTTTCTGCTCTATCCAGTCTGCCGTTGAGGATGAAATACTCTGCGCGGGCTCGATGCAGGCCAATGACGTTTCCAGACAGGCCGGCAACCTCGGCCAATAGGTACCACAAGCCAGGATCATTGGGGCGCAAGCGGCTCTGCTCCAGTAGCACCTCTTCCCCGATATGTGCCTGGTTGTCTTGTTGCAGTGATTTCGCATAGGCCATAGTCAGGGCGTGGTTTCCCGGATATAGCTGCAACTCGCGGTACAATGCGCGCACAGCCGCTTGCGCCTCACCCACTGCCAGGTCGATCTCGGCACTGGCGATAATGTACTCAATTTGGTGGGGCTTGTGTGCCAGCAGACGATCAATTGCCCGACGGGCTTCACTCGGCTGACCAGCCTCTGTCAGTGCAAGCGCCAGGCCGTACAGCGCCGCTTCCTGGGATAGGGTCTCCCCATCGAGTTCGCTGCGAAACTCCGCGACGGCCCGCTGTGGCGTATCGGCATGTCGAACTTGAACCCGCGCCCGCATAAGGTGGAATTCGAAACTCTCAGCGCGCACCTGTTTGGGATATTGGCGCGCTCTATTGCGGGTGTCACTGATGCGACTTTCGGAGAGTGGGTGTGTCCGCAAAAACTCCGGGATGTGAGAGCCGCGTGCATATCGACTGGCTGCAAGCATGCGTTCAAACATCAGAGGCGCCGCGTGTGGGTCCATGCCCGCATCTGCCAGGGTTTGCAGGCCAATTCGGTCAGCTTCCTGCTCGTTGGCGCGACTAAAGCGCAACTGAGACTCAATCGCCGCAGCCTGAGAGGCGGATAGCGCCGCCAAACCGGCTGAGCTGCCGGTTGTGGCAACCAGCACCAGGCCAGCCAGCATCCCGGCCATGGACCAGGATTGTTGCTTTTGCTGCTGCTCTACGCCGCGAGAGAAGTGTCGCTGACTCAAGTGTGCAATTTCGTGAGCCAATACGGTCGCCAGCTCGTCCTCGCTTTGCGCATACAGCAATAGTCCGCTGTGAATGCCAATGATGCCACCAGGCACGGCAAATGCGTTCAATACCTCATTGTCTACCACAACGAGTTCAATGCGTCGGTCTTGCAGCTCACTGTGAGTAACAAGCCTGTAGATCAGGCTTTCAAGGTAATCGTGGAGTTGCGGGTCGTCGATAGTCGGTACCTGTGAGCGAAACATGCGCAGCCAGGCTCTGCCCAGGCGGTGCTTTTGCTCAGGTGAAAACAGGCTGTTGCCGGATTCTCCCAGGCTGGGCAGCTTTAGTTCATCCGCAGGCGCGACGCTGGCAGTGAACAGCACGGCGACCAGCAGGCACAGTCTGGTTAGTTTAATCACAATAGAAGAAGAGGCTGTCCACCATAGAGTCTACCAGGCTACTTTAGGTTGTTCGCTTAGCTGTCGCAACTACGAGTCGCCGCAGTTGTTAAAGTTCCACAGGCCGTCGCTGAATGGCTATACTGGGCGGCGAAATTGGCTGGAAAGAAAAAACACAATGAACCAGGACTTGTTGGAGCTGGATACCAGGAACCAAGCCTGTCCCATGCCCCTGCTCAAGGCCAAGCGCGCCTTGAATACCATGCAGAGTGGTCAGCAACTCCGTGTGTTGGCCACTGATCGGGGATCGGTGCGTGATTTTCGACTCTTCGCTGAGCAGTCTGGTAACGATTTGCTCACCAGTGAAGAGTGCGAAGGCGTGTATATCTATGTGTTGCGAAAAGCCTGACTGGGAGCGGTAGATGCTGGAAATATTTCAGAAGTGGTACGAGCGGTTCTTTTTTGAGGAAGAGTCAATATTACTGCTGGTATTGTTGACCGTTGGCCTGCTGGTTCTTTTGGTTTTTGGCGACACGCTTGCGCCCGTGCTGGCGGCAATCGTTTTAGCGTTTCTAATGCAAGGCCTGAGCGGCCGACTGATCAATCGTGGATTTCCAGAGTGGCTGGCGCTGAGTTGTTCCTTTGTGGTTTTTGTGGGGTTCTTTTTCGGGTTCCTGCTGGTGTTGTTGCCGCTGATATGGCGTCAGTTGTTGAGTTTATTTGCCGAGCTTCCGCGCATGATCGAGGTGGTGAACACCTGGTTGGCTGTATTACCGGCGGAGTATCCCCAGCTTATTAACGAGGCGCAGATCGTGCAGGTGTTAAATCTGGCGCAAACTGAACTAGCCAAGTTCGGTCAGTCGGTGTTGAGTTTTTCTCTGTCGAGTATTCCGTTTTTGGTTAGCGCGCTGATCTACCTGATTTTGGTGCCCTTGCTGGTGTTTTTCTTTCTTAAAGACCGAGACCTTATTTTGGTCTGGATGGGTGGGTTTTTGCCTCGCGAGCGGCCATTGCTTAGCCGCATTTGGCAAGAAATGAATGAGCAGGTAGCGAATTACGCGCGGGGTAAGGTCATTGAGATCCTGGTTGTTGGCGCTGCCAGTTATGTGAGCTTCACGCTGCTGGATTTGAATTATGCCGCGCTATTGGCCCTGTTGGTGGGTCTGTCGGTGATTATTCCCTATATAGGCGCGACTGTTGTAACTATCCCTGTATTTGTTATCGGCTTGTTCCAGTGGGGTGTGGGCCCGGAATTATATTGGTTGATGGGCGTCTATTTCGCAATACAAGCCCTGGATGGCAACGTGTTGGTGCCGCTGCTGTTTTCCGAGGCGGTTAATTTACATCCGGTGGCGATTATTCTTGCTGTGGTTTTCTTCGGCGGCATTTGGGGTATGTGGGGTGTGTTTTTTGCCATACCGCTGGCCACTCTGGTCAAGGCGGTTATCAATGCCTGGCCGCAGCCGTCGGCTCGGCAGTATTCGGAGTAGGCAATGAGTCAATTGGTTGGTCGGCGGCACTGGCTTGCGTGGAGTTTTCTGTTGCCGCTTTTCTGCGTTTTTATTGCGGGTTGTGCTTTGCAAGGTTCGGTGTCCACGATAGCGGTCGAGCCCAGGCAAAGCCCCAATGATGAAAGACTGTATCGGTACATAAGTCTGGAAAATGGCCTGCGCGCACTGCTTGTTTCAGATGCGGATACAGAGAAGGCAGCCGCCTCGCTGGATGTCTATGTCGGCAGCGCGCAAAATCCTGAAGACCGGGCAGGCCTGGCCCATTTTTTGGAGCATATGTTGTTCTTGGGTACCGAAAAATATCCCCACCCGGCAGAGTATGAGGAATTTGTGACGGAGCATGGTGGTTCTCGCAACGCCTATACCGCGTTTGAGCACACCAACTATTTTTTCGATATCAATCAGGCCTATCTGGCGCCAGCGCTGGACCGCTTTGCCCAGTTTTTTATCGCCCCCAAATTTGACGCCGACTACATTGAGCGCGAAACCAATGCAGTGCAAGCGGAGTATCAGTTGGACATTAAAACTGATGCTCGCCGGACTCTGGATGTGTTGCGCGAGGTGGCCAATCCTGAACACCCTTTTAGCACCCTGGCAGTCGGTACTGCGCAGACCCTGGCCAACAATGAGGGGCGCTCGATACGCGACGATTTGCTCGCTTTCTATGAACAGTATTATTCGGCCAATCTGATGACACTGGTTGTTTTGGGCCAGGAATCGCCGGATCAACTGGAACTGATGGTTCGGTCCATGTTTGCGGATGTGCCTGATCGCAATACAGAGATAGGTGACATCAGCGTACCGCTTTATGTGGATGGGAGTCTGCCCGGTATGGTCTACATCCAGCCTGAAGCGAGTCAGCGACAGTTACAACTGTCGTTTCCACTGCCAGACTACCGCCAGAATTATCAGCGGAAATCACTGGCCTATATCGGAAATTTGCTCGGCCATGAAGGCAAGGGAAGTTTGCTATCCCTGCTTATAGCCAACGGCTGGGCAGAGGGTTTGGGTGCGGGCCCCGGCCTGGCCTGGCGCGGAGGTTCGGCATTTAGTGTCAGCATTGCGCTGACGGAGCAGGGCCTGGCAGAGCGGGAACAGGTTTTGGCAGCCGTGTTTGCATACACCGATATGCTGCGGCTAGAGGGGCCCAATCGAAAGCTGTATGAAGAGCAGGCCCAGATATCGCGCCAGCACTTCCGCTTTCGGGAGACGGTTGAGCCAATGCGCTATGTCAGTGCTTTAGCCAACGATATGCACTACTACGAGCCGGAGGATGTGCTCAGTGGTGGCTTTGACATGAGTCATTTTGATGCCACAGAACTCAGTGATTTGATGGAAAATTATTTAACACCTGACAACGCCATGGTGATCGTGATTGCGAAGGATGTGCCAGTAGACAGCGAGTCTGAATATTACTTTGCGCCTTACTCTGTTGTTAAGGTTGACAAGAGTTCTCTCAGGGTTGCGGGCGATTCTTCTCAGGTTAATCCCGGCTTTCATTTGCCAGCCAGCAATGGGTTCATTGCCGACAATGTGGAGCTGAGAGCCAGACTTGATGATCAGAACCGGGTACCCGCGCAGGTTGTGGACGAGTCGGCCTTGTCGATATGGTTTAGTCAGGATCAAGAGTATCTGGTGCCTCACGGTGCGATGTATGTCAGCTTCCGCACGCCTTACACCAAAGCGTTGCCTCAGGTTGTGCAAACCGAACTCTACGCAAGTTTGTTGCGTGACAGCGTCAATGAAATGACCTATCCGGCCGTACTCGCCGGGCTTAATTTCAGCATTTACCGGCACTCTCGCGGCATTAGCCTGAAAATTAATGGCTTTGACGACAAGCAGCTAGTGTTGTTAGAAACCATTGTGAAAGCTATTCAAGAGGCGCAATTTGATGAGGCCCGGTTTGAAAATATCAAAGCGGACCTGATTCTCAATTTGCAGAACTACAAGACTATGCGTCCTTTTAGTCAGGTTGTGGGTCGTGGCAGGCAGTTGTTGCAGCATGCACAGTGGAATGAAGAGCAGGTTATTGCGCAGCTTGCCGTCACCAGGCTGCACCAGATAGATCAATTTGCCGAGAGTTTTTGGGGGAGTGTGCAGGCCAGCGTCTTGCTCAACGGCAACTACTCAGAGCAGGACGTTGCCGGGGTTCAGCGGGTTCTGAAGCCGTTACTGGAAGGCTCCAGGCCGCTACCCCTGCCGCATATGGAAGTGGTGCGGCTGGAGGAGGGCAGTGATTACGTCTACCAGGTAGATACAGGCCATGAGGATTCGGTGGTCTTTCAATATCTTCAGTTTTCCTCGAACGACTGGCACAACCGGGCGCTGGCTGCGCTGTCGGGGCAAGTACTAAAGTCTGGCTTTTTCCAACAACTGCGAACCGAGCAGCAGCTTGGGTATGTGGTTAGTGCCTTTTACTGGCCTGTACTAGATGTGCCGGGGGTTGGTTTATTGGTGCAATCTCCGTCGTCCAGCGCTGTGGCTGTAGCTGCGGCTATTCAGGAATTCCTGGAGGCGAGTTTAGGCGATGATGGAATTTCAAAGGATCAGTTCCAGCGGCATCGCACGTCTTTGGTGGGGGAGATAATGCAGCCCCATGAAAACCTGACCACGCAGTCGGAGTATTACTGGGGTGAAATTGCCAAGCGACAAGAAGCGTTTGACTCGCGCCAGCGGCTGGCCGCCGCAGTTGAGGCGGTTAGCTATGAAGAGTGGCGAACGGTCGCCCGTGAGGTCATGCTGGCTCAGCCGGCCTCGGTGAAACTTGTGGCTCTGGGTAAGTGGGCGCTTACACCGAAAGGGGTAGAGGTCGATTCTGTTGCTGATTTTCAGTCCTCACAGGCCAGTTATCAGGCGCAATAGTTGCCGTTCTTAGAGACCTTTGCACGGAAGATGATGTCGCTTTCAGGCGAGGCAAAAACGCACGGAATGAGGGAGTTTATGGGTATAAATGACCGATTGAGTACGATTTTACCAACAGTAGGCGCTTTTAGGCGACGCAGCATGCAGGTGAAATAGCTTTCGTGCAAAGGTCTCTCTTAAAGCGGGTTTTCAACCCGCGTAATACCCGCTTCAGGGTCGGTTTTCTGCCCTTATAAACACGCGCTGTGCCCGCTGTATTTCAAACTGTCCTAACTGCAACTACTGGCAGACCTGGGAGTCTGTCGGGCTTAACCCTTCCTGCATCAGCCACCCCGCTGCGCGCAGTTTTTTGTGGTTTTTGTGTGTGACCAGGAGAGAATAAAACCGGGGTGCCGCCCTGAATCTGCGAATCTGCCGAATCTGCCGAATCTGCCGAATCTGTAAATGTGCCGAATCTGTAAATGTGCCGAATCTGTAAATGTGCCGAATCTGTAAATGTGCCGAATCTGTAAATGTGCCGAATCTGTAAATGTGCCGAATCTGTGAATGTGCCGAATCTGTAAATGTGCCGAATCTGTAAATGTGCCGAATCTGTGAATGTGCCGAATCTGTAGATGTGCCGAATCTGTGAATGTGTCGAATCTGTGAATGTGCCGAATCTGTGAATGTGCCGAATCTGTGGGTGTGAGTGTGTCTGGTGGCGGCTATACTTATAATCTGGACTGGAGACCTCGGGCGACGAAACGATGATAGAAGACGAAGACCCTGTTGAAACCAGCGAATGGCTGGAATCACTGGATGCTGTGTTGAAAAATGCCGGGCACGAGCGCGCGCGCTTTTTGTTAGGTAAGTTGTCTGAGCACGCGGTCGAAATGGGTACTCGCCTGCCCACAGCGATAACAACGCCTTTCCGCAACACCATTTCTCCGAAAGCTGAACGTCGTATGCCGGGTGATTTGTTTATGGAGCGGCGTATTCGTTCTCTGGTGCGATGGAATGCTTTGGCGATGGTGATGCGCGCCAACGAAAACGATGAAGGCCTGGGCGGTCATATCTCCAGTTTTTCTTCAAGTGCGACACTCTATGACGTTGGGTTTAACTATTTTTTCCGTGGTCCGGGCGACGGTCACAAAGGCGACATGATTTTTTATCAGGGCCATAGTGCGCCTGGCATGTATGCCCGCTCCTATCTGGAGGGGCGCCTGAGTGAAGCCCAACTCGATAATTTCCGCCGCGAAGTAGATGGCAATGGTCTGCCATCCTATCCCCATCCCTGGTTGATGCCCGACTATTGGCAGTTTCCTACAGTCTCCATGGGCCTGGGACCAATCCAGGCGATTTATCAGGCCCACGTTATGAAATACCAGCAGGCTCGAGGCCTGGTTGACCACGGTGATCGTCGAGTCTGGTGCTTTATGGGCGACGGTGAAAGTGATGAGCCGGAATCACTGGGTGCGATTGCATTAGCAGGGCGGGAGAAGCTGAACAACCTGACCTTTGTTATCAACTGTAATTTACAGCGCCTGGATGGCCCGGTGCGCGGGAATGGCAAAATTATTCAGGAGCTTGAAGGTGTTTTCCGGGGTGCGGGCTGGAAAGTGTACAAGGTAATTTGGGGCCGACATTGGGACCCACTGCTGGAAAACGATGAGTCCGGCTTGTTGCAGCAGCGTATGGACGAGGTGTGCGACGGCGAGTTGCAAAATTACAAGTTCAATGGCGGCGCTTACACCCGCGAGCATTTCTTTGGTAAATATCCCGAGACGTTGAACCTGGTGAAAGACCTCTCTGATGACGACATCATGTATTTGAACCGCGGCGGACACGACCCTTATAAAGTCTATGCCGCATACGCGGAGGCCGTAGCAAGCGAAGAGCGTCCGACGGTTGTGCTGGCCATGACGGTTAAGGGCTATGGTACGGGAGAGGCAGGTGAGGCGAACAACGAAACCCATTCGCTCAAGAAGCTTGATTTGGAGAGTCTCAAAGCATTTCGCGACCGCTTTGCAATTCCGGTCAGCGACGCTGAGTTGGATAGTGTGCCCTACTATCGCCCTGCACCCGATAGTCCCGAGATGCGTTATATGCGTCGGCGTCGGGAGGAATTGGGTGGCGCAATTCCGGTGCGGGAACACGAGTTCGAGCCACTGCCCGTTCCGACCCTGAAAGACCTGGGCGGCCAGTTAAAAGGGAGTGGCAAGCGTGAAGTTTCAACCACGATGTCTTTTGTGCGGACGCTCTCCGCTTTGATCAAGGATAAAAATATTGGTCAACGAGTGGTGCCCATAGTGCCAGATGAGGCGCGCACTTTCGGTATGGAGGGCATGTTCCGACAGCTTGGTATTTATTCGTCTCAGGGGCAGCAGTACACGCCGCAGGACGCCGGCCAAATTATGTATTACAAGGAGGATATTCAGGGCCAAATCATGGAGGAGGGGATCAATGAGGCCGGTGCATTTTCTGCCTGGCTGGCAAATGCCACTTCCTATTCCACGAGTGGCTATCCGATGGTTCCTTTTTATATTTTTTATTCAATGTTCGGATTTCAGCGCATTGGCGATTTGGCCTGGGCGGCTGGAGATTGTCAGGCGCGTGGGTTTTTGATCGGCGCCACCGCTGGCAGGACAACTTTGAATGGAGAGGGCTTGCAGCACCAGGATGGTCACAGCCTGTTGTTGGCCAGCACTATTCCAAACTGTGTGTCTTATGACCCTGCCTACGCCTACGAACTTACCGTCATCATTCAAGCGGGTCTGCGCCGCATGTTCGCCGAGCGTGAGAACAAGTTTTATTACATCACCGCCATGAACGAGAATTATCACCAGCCTGAAATGCCCGCCGGGGTGGAGGAAGGCATTTGTAAAGGCATGTACCCGATTTCGCTTGTAAAGAAATCCAGTAAGAAAACGGTCGAGCTGATGGGTGCCGGCACAATTTTGCGCGAGGTTGAAGCCGCTGCCGAGATTCTTGCCAGGGACTACAAGGTCTCTGCAAATGTCTGGAGCCTGACCAGCGTTAATGAATTGGCCCGTGAGGGCAAAGCTGTCGCGCGCAGGAATATGCTTAATCCTGAACAAGAACCACAACTTCCCTACGTCACTGAATGTTTGAAAAATGCCAGGGGCCCAGTGGTGGCAGCGACAGACTATATGAAGGTGTATGCAGATCAAATTCGCGAGTTCATACCCGCGCGCTATGTCGTGCTTGGAACTGATGGATATGGCCGCAGTGACACGCGCTCGCAGCTGCGACAGTTTTTTGAAGTGAGCCGTGAGTATATTGTTATTGCTGCGCTTAAAGCGCTGGCCGATGAGGGTACAATTGCCCCATCCAAGGTGAGCCAGGCCATCCAGTCTTTTGGGATCAGCTCTGATAAAATTGACCCTACCACCGTATAGCATCAGTTAAAGGAAAGTTAATGAGTCAACAAACCATAACAGTTCCCGATATTGGCGGCGCAGAGGGCGTCGAGGTCATCGAGGTGTGCGTTGCTGTGGGTGATCGTGTTGAACTTGAGCAGAGCCTGATTGTGCTGGAGTCCGATAAGGCCTCAATGGAAGTGCCTGCCGATGTGGCTGGCATCGTGGTTGAACTGTTGGTCAAAGAGGGTGATGAACTCTCGGAGGGCAGCCCCGTTTTAGTGTTGGGCGCTGATGCCAGTGAAGATGCGGCACCCGCTTCTGAGCCTGAGCCTCTCACCGATGCACCCGAGCCAGCCGCCCCGGTTACCCCTGCTGCTGTCGCGCAGCCGTCGGCAACATCCGCGTCCGGGCCGGAGTCCACCAGCACCGCCAGGGCCGATGCCAGTGCGGGGGCGCCACGTGTGGGTGGCGATGTGTATGCCGGCCCCGCAGTGCGCAAGTTAGCGCGCGAATTTGGTGTAGAGCTTGAGAGGGTTGCTGGTAGCGGTCCCAGGCGGCGCATCCTGAAACAGGACCTACAGGACTTTGTTAAAAAATCACTCGGCGGCGCTACAAATGGCGCCGGGATTCCCCCAATTCCAGAAGTAGATTTTTCTGCATTTGGCGAGACCGACACTCAGCCACTCAGCAAAATTGACAAGGTGACAGCCGAAAATATGCACCGCAGTTGGCTCAATGTGCCCAGAGTCACGCAATTTGATGAGGCAGATATAACTGAACTTGAAGCCTTTAGAAAGACAATGAAAGCTGAAGCCGAACAACGGGGCATTAAACTGACTCCGCTACCGTTTGTGCTCAAAGCCTGTGCTGCCGCGTTGCGGGACAACCCCAGGCTAAATGCGTCGCTGAGTGGTGACGGCGAGAGCCTGGTCTATAAGAAATATGTGCATATCGGTATGGCGGTGGATACACCTGCCGGCCTGATGGTGCCTGTGATTCGCGATGTCGACCAAAAAAGTTTGTGGCAGTTGGCCGGAGAAGCCGCTGAGCTGGCTTTGAAGGCCCGAGACAGGAAATTGCGACCCACAGATATGCAGGGGGCGAGTTTCACCATTTCCAGCCTGGGTAGTATCGGTGGCGCCGGTTTCACCCCGATCATCAATGCGCCCGAGGTGGCCATACTCGGTATTTCAAAGTTGTCGATGAAGCCAATCTGGAATGGCGCTGAGTTTGAGCCCCGCAAAATGTTGCCCCTGGCCCTGGCTTATGACCACCGCGTGGTTAACGGCGGCGATGGTGGTCGCTTTATGGCGCAACTGACCGCAGCGCTGGCAGATATTCGCAGATTGCTACTGTAGTTCAGACTAAACCCTGTCGCTCAGGCTTCAGCCAGGGGTGCTGTTAGACTCAAGCCCAGCCTGCAACACCCAGCCCAGTTGTTTGCGGTAGTCCGCCAGTTTTTCTGCCGGGCTGGCACCATCGCTTATATCGGTAAAACTCTGATCGACGTAACCCCGCTCACGCATACCGTGAATAAATTTGAGTGTGCGGAAACCATCCAGCCATTGATGAAAATGACGTGCGAATCCAGCCTGATTATTACTGTGTGTACGGCAGTGTTGCAGGGCCTTGTCCACTCCCATTGACGCCAGTACCGAATGCGCCTGGGGCGCGATTGCAAATACGTCCTGCAAACTCGATTGTCGCTCCACCGCAGCGAGTACTTTCCTCAGTGCCGCGAAACTTTCAGGGTGGTAAAAAAGCGGCTCTTCGCCAGGGGTGTCGCTTGCTGCCAGCCTGGTCAGCGCCGGGCCTGTGCCAAAGGGAACGCGGTCAGAGATGCGTCCGTCTATTTTTATTTGTGGTTCTGTCGGGGTGGAGATTTGCGTCACCTTGGCGGCTTTATTGAGCAGATAAAAGTCTTCAGCGCCAGCCCGACGGGGAAAACCGCGCACTTTTTCGTAGATGTCATGCCGAATAGAGATGCAGCTTCCCAGGGTGTGGAATGCGTAGACCGAGCCCGCTCGGCGAAGACCAAGCACATAGTCATGCAGCCGCAGCTCGTAAAGAATCATTGCCAGTTGTTGGTCTGCCTGTAGCCTGTGTTGGAACGGGTGGGCAATGACGCCAAAGTCCGGCCCAGGCGTTTCCGCGGCCGTAAAATACCCGTCAGGCAATGTGGCGTCAGCGTCTGTACAGTGAATCCAGCCGGGTACAACTGCGCCTGAGTGCATGAGCGCAAGCGCGACGTCACAGCCAATTTTTCGCGCAAGCCCCACGCCTTCTTTTGCGGGCAATGGTGTAGAGCGCTCCAATACAAGCAATTGCGATGTTTGTTTCAGGGCGCTTTTCAATTTGCGGTTGGCGTCATCCGAGCGGTCGCAGTCAGGCTGGTTGACCACAAGAATAACAAGCAGGCCAGGGTAGCGCCGCGTGAGCAGCCGGATTTTATCGGCGAGTGCTATGGCTTCCCGATAGGCCGGAATGACGATGCAATGCTCAAACTGACGACCGCCCGTTGTCGCTAGATGATTGCGTGCTTCTGGCTCGGCGTACTGCGCGAGATATTTGGAGTACATTTAGTGTAAGGCCGCTTGCAGCGGCAGGGCTATAACAATGTCGGCTTCTATTTCCAGCAACTCCTGCCATCTTTGATCAATGTCTGGCTGCGGTATATAAATGTTGGCCAACGCTAAAAACAATTCGTAGTGACGCTCTTCGGAACGAGTGATGGATTGATAGAATTCTTGCAGTGGCCCTGGTTCCAATGCACTGGCGATCAGGCCGAAGCGCTCCGCTCCGCGGGCCTCGATAACCCCGGCTATTAGCAATTGATCGAGCAAATAGGCCTCTGTGCCCTGGCGAATACGCTTGCGAAATTCAATGACATACGGGTCTTTGCTATCAGCGCTGGTGAATTCGCCCCTGGCGTGAATCCATTTAACCACCTCGCGATAGTGGCTGAGCTCCTCAACGGCCAAATCTGCCATGGCGGTTACCAGTTCGACTCGGTCTGGATAGTGAGAGAGCATTGAAATCGCCATGCCAGCCGCTTTTTTCTCAGCGGCTGCGTGGTCTTGCAGAAAGCTGCTAAAGTCTGCCAAAACTGTGTCAGTCCAGGCTTGTGGCGTGTGGTATAGGAGCGGATTGGACATGAGTGCTATGTTACAATCTCGCGGCTTTTGGCCATAGCCATATTTGCGACGCCATATCCGGGACCGGAAGGAAATTTCACAACAATGATTATCAAACCGAAAGTTCGCGGTTTCATGTGCATCACCACTCACCCGACAGGGTGCGCAGCCAATGTTAAGAGACAGATCGAATATGTAAAGCAACAGGGTGCTATTGAAAATGGCCCCAGGCGCGTCCTGGTGATCGGCGCATCCACAGGTTATGGACTGGCGTCCCGTATCAGTGCAGCGTTTGGCTGCGGTGCCAGCACCCTGGGCATATTTTTTGAGAAAGAGGGCACCGAGCGGAAACCGGGTACCGCTGGCTGGTACAATTCGGCCGGGTTTCACAAATTCGCGGCAGCCGAGGGTTTGTACACCAAGAGTATTAATGGCGATGCCTTCAGCGATGAGCTCAAGCAAAAGGCGGTCGATACGATTAGAGAAGATTTGGGCCAGGTCGACCTTGTCGTGTATTCTCTGGCAGCGCCCCGTCGCCAGCATCCGAAAACCGGCGCAGTGCACACCTCTGTCCTCAAGCCAATCGGCGGTCCCCTCGTGGGCCGGGGGCTCAACACGGACAAGGAACAAATTACCGAGTTTACACTGGACTCTGCAACCCCTGAAGACATCGCTAACACGGTTGCTGTGATGGGCGGTGAAGACTGGCAGATGTGGATTGATGCACTCGATGACGCCGGTGTATTGGCTGACGGTGCCAAGACCACCGCTTACACCTACCTCGGGGACAAACTGACCTGGGATATCTATTGGCACGGCACTATAGGCGCCGCCAAGCAGGATTTGGACCAGCGAGTTCTGGATATTCGCGAGAAATTGTCCGCCAGAGGAGGCGACGCCCGGGTTACAGCCCTTAAAGCCGTGGTGACTCAGGCGAGTTCTGCAATTCCGGCGATGCCATTGTATTTATCTATTTTGTTTAAAGTGATGAAGGCCGATGGTGTGCACGAGGGATGTATTGAACAGGTGTTTGGCTTGTTTCGCGATAGCCTGTATGGCGCTGAGCCACATATTGATGAGTCAGGCAGGCTGCGCGCTGACTACAAAGAATTGCAACCAGATATTCAATCCAGAGTTGAGGCGATCTGGGATGCGGTAACGACCGAAAATTTGAGTGACACAACTGACTTTGCCGGCTATAAGCAGGAATTTCTGCAACTGTTCGGCTTTGAGGTGGATGGTGTCGATTACGAAGCGGATGTGAACCCAGAAGTTAACATCCCCAACCTGGTATAAGCCTGTGTTTGATCCCGGAGTAGCATTTTCACTAACTGATCGGGTGCGCCGAGTGGTTGCACCCAACCCCGGCCTGATGACCGGCCCAGGCACCAATACCTATTTGCTGGGGCATGATGAAGTAGCGGTACTCGACCCTGGGCCGCTTATTGATGAGCATATCGAGGCGATTCTCAAAGCGGCGGGTCAGGACAAAATTCGCTGGATCATCGCAACCCATACTCATCCCGACCACTCTCCGGCCTGCCTGCCATTACAGGCAGCTACCGGCGCAGAAGTCATCGGCGCAAAGCCGTGGGACGACATGTTCCAGGACGATACTTTTAACCCTGAGACGCCGGTTCGGCACGATGAAGTTTTGCAGACCGACGAATTCACTTTGCGCGCAGTGCATACTCCTGGACATGTAGGCAATCACTACTGCTTTCTGTTGGAAGAAGAAGGCATGCTGTTTACCGGCGATCACATCATGCAGGGTTCAACCGTGGTGATTGTTCCGCCCTCGGGTGATATGAAGGCCTACATTGATTCACTCAGGTTGCTGCTGGATTATCCTCTGAAATCCATGGCACCAGGGCATGGAAGTGTTATTGAAGACCCGGTCGGCGCTGTTGAATGGCTGGTACAGCATCGTTTAAAGCGTGAGCAAAAAGTGGTTGATGGCCTGCAACTATTGGGGGCCGCCAATCTCGATGAGCTCGTAGTGGTTGTCTACGACGATGTCGATGCAAATCTCCACGAAATGGCTAAACTTTCAATGACGGCCCACTTGATCAAGTTGCAGCAAGAGGGCAAAGTTGAACAGGGTGCCGACCGCTGGTCAGTGCGTTAATTTGCCCAGCAGTGATCGTTCACTGCGGCAATAAACAGAGACTGGTTTGCAGGCAAAATTCTATAAAACAATACATCGGAGTCAATCATGCAAGGTTTGATGATGAGCCAGTCTTTGCTGGTCAAATCCATAGTGGCCCACGCGGAGAAAGTTAATCCCAACGCGGAAGTTGTTTCAGTAACCGCCGATAATCCTCGGCACCGTTACACCTACAAGGACACATTTTTCAGAGCCCGGCAGTTAGCCAATGTTATTGCCGGCTGGAGTTTGCAGCAGGGAGACCGAATCGCCACCCTGTGCTGGAATGACTATAGGCATTTGGAGGCGTACTTCGGCATTTGTTGCAGTGGCTATGTGATTCATACGATTAATCCTCGCCTGTTCCCCGAGCAGGTGGAGTTCATCATCAATCACGCTGAAGATCAGTGGGTGTTCCTGGATCGGGATTTTGTTTCCCTGGTCGAAGGCGTGGCTGATCAGTGCCCCGGCGTCAAGGGCTGGGTGATCATGACCGATCAGGCCCACATGCCGGACACTTCGCTGGAGAATGTGTATTGCTATGAAAGCCTGATAGACGGCGTTAGCAGTGAGTTTGAATATCCAGACCTGGATGAAAGTGCAGCCTGCGCCCTTTGCTATACCTCGGGTACAACTGGCAATCCAAAAGGTGTTTTGTATGCACACCGCTCTACAGTGCTGCACACAATGGCAACCATGATGCCCGATGCCCTGGGTATCAGTGGGCGCGATGTGGTGATGCCTATTGTGCCGATGTTTCACGTCAACGCCTGGGGCTTGCCCTACTCGTGTCCAATAGCGGGAGCCAAGATTGTGCTTCCCGGTTCAAAAATGGGAGATGGCGCCGAGTTGACCCGGCTCATTAATGAAGAAGGCGTGACCCTGTCGGCAGGTGTGCCTACTGTCTGGTTAAGTTTGCAGGCGCACCTCAGAGAGAATGACGTCACCGTTGAGACCCTTGAGCGAATAGTGGTGGGTGGTTCGGCGTGCCCGCTTTCGGTGATGCAGGAGTTTGACCGCCACGGCGTTCAGTCCATCGTAGGTTGGGGGATGACCGAGATGAGCCCCCTGGGCACCGCCAATCATTATCAGGTTGACAGGGAAGCAAGCTCCGAGCGGCAAGACCTCATGCGCTTGAAGGCTGGTCGACCCATATTTGGTGTAGAGGTGAAGATCACGGATGACGAAGGCAATGAATTGCCCTGGGATGGAGAGGCGTTTGGGTCTCTAAAAGTTCGCGGTCACTGGATTTGTAGTGACTACTTCAAACTCGATTCATCCGATGCGCATACCGAGCCAGGCTGGTTTGAAACCGGCGACGTGGCGACCCTTGATGCGGAGGGCTACATGGCGATCACTGATCGAACCAAGGATGTGATTAAGTCGGGCGGTGAATGGATTAGCTCGATTGATGTAGAAAACGCGGCGGTTGGTCATCCGCAAGTTGCCGAGGCTGCGGTTATTGGCCGCTTTCATCCAAAGTGGGGTGAGCGGCCCTTGCTTGTTCTCGTGCGCGATACAGGTGCGGACCAGTTGAGCGGCGACGAAGTACTCAAATTCCTCGAAGGCAAAATAGCCAAGTGGTGGATGCCAGATGCCGTTGAATTTGTTGCGGAGTTACCTCATACAGCAACCGGGAAGATTCAGAAGGTCGCCCTGCGGGAAACCTTCGCCGATTACGAATTTACAGCGTAGGTGAAATTTTGCTCATAAGCTGCTGAACCGATCAATAATTATCAAATATTCGTAAAAATATTAAAATATATTTACGAATTTCATTGAAATGGTGCCGGCTAGACACTAGTATTACGACCTCTTCTCGTAATAACCGGGCTTTCTGGAGCCGAGTTTATGTCCTTCGACGTTCCCACAGAGCGCACCCTGGCCCAGGTTGTGGAGGCCGCTGCGGAGACCTATGGTGACAAAGTGGCCATTCAGGATGGCGATGTGGCGCTCTCCTACTCTGAGCTAAATCAACAGAGACTCCGGGTTGCCGCCGCCTTCCACGCGGCTGGCCTCGCCAAAGGCGATCACATTGCAATTTGGGCTCCCAATATTTATCAATGGATCCTCGCTGCTATCGGGGCACAAACATTGGGCATTGTGCTGGTGCCCATTAACACCCGCTGGAAAGGAAGCGAAGCCGCCTATGCGCTGAATGTAAGCAGGGCAAAAATTTTGTTTACCGTGGGTGATTTTCTGGGTCAGTCCTATCCGGAGTTACTCGCGGAGCAAGATATTCCCCACCTGCAAAAAACTGTAATGCTTAAAGGACAGGCGGCGAACGGCCAGGCCTGGAATGACTTTGTCGCCAGTGGCAGAGACGTGGATGACGCACTTGTAGAAGCGTTGTCTGCCAGGGTACAGCCTTCTGATCCCATGGACATAGGGTTTACCTCGGGTACTACCGGCGCACCCAAGGGAGTGATTGCGGGCCACGGTCAGAATATCCGGGTGTATGAGACCTGGAGTGCCACCGTGGGCCTGCGCAGCGAAGACAAGTATTTGATCATTGGCCCTTTCTTTCACTCCTTTGGGTACAAAGCGGGCTGGCTGGCAGCGTTTATTCGCGGAGCTACAATATATCCGGTGGTCACTTTTGACCTCAATGCTGTTTTAGCCCAGATCGAGCGGGATAGCATCACCATGCTGCCAGGAGCGCCGACTGTCTATCAGTCGATTTTGGCGCATCCGGGTATGGCTGACTACGACCTCTCCAGTTTGCGTCTGGCTGTGACCGGCGCCGCACCGGTTCCCGTGGCATTGGTCAACAAGATGCGCAGTGTATTGAAGTTTGAAACGGTTGTGACTGCCTACGGCCTGACCGAATCATGCGGCACGGTGAGTATTTGCGAAGCCGATGCGGCACCGGAAGTAATTTCGGGCACCTCTGGTCGCGCCATTGCCGGCACTGAAATTCGCATTGTTGACGGCCAGGGCAAAGAATTGCCGCGTAACGAGTTGGGTGAAATCTGGGTGCGTGGCTACAACGTGATGCAGGGTTATCTGGATAACCCGGAAGAAACTGCCCGGACTATTAACGCGGACGGCTGGTTGATGACCGGCGATGTCGGTTGGATGAATGAAGCGGGCTATATTCAAATTACTGACCGAATAAAAGATATGTTTATTACCGGTGGCTTTAATTGTTACCCGGCAGAAATCGAAAATAGGCTCTGTTCAATTGATGGAGTGGCGCAGGCAGCCGTGATTGGGGTGCCGGATGAGCGCATGGGGGAAGTGGCCAGGGCGTGGATTGTACGCAGCCCTGATGCAGTATTGGATGAGACGGGCGTGCTCCATTGGTGTCGCGAGAACATGGCGAATTACAAAGTGCCGCAGCAAATACACTTCGTCGACAGTTTGCCAACCAACGCCTCTGGCAAGGTGATGAAGAACAAGCTGAAGGCTTTAGCGGCATCGTGATGAGTGCGCCACAGGCGGTTCATGCTGCGCGCATTGAGCTGGATGAGATAGACCAGCGCATCATTGATTTGTTGCGGGAGGACGGGCGCCTGCCTTACAGGGCGATAGCGCGAGAGCTGGAGCTGACTGAAAGTACGGTGCGTGCCCGGGTGAAACGGCTGGAAGAGAGCAACACCATGCGAGTGGTTGCCGTTACCGATTTTGAAGCAGCAGGTTACGAAATGCTATTGGCTATTGGCGTTCAGGTTGAAGAGCGCTCGCCGGTTGCCGTAGCGGAAGATCTGGCTAAATTCCCGGAAATATTCTCTATCAATGTGGTTATTGGAAGCCTTGATATTGAATTATTAGTGGTTGCTGAGGATCAGGCGGCGCTGGCCGACCTGATTGCTAATCGGGTGGCCCTGGTACCGGGAGTGCGTCGGTTGGTACCGTCGCTGGCGCTTGATGTTGTCAAAAACCAGCCGGACTGGGTTCCTTTTCACACTTGAGAGAGAGTATGGCTAAGCGCGCACTCGATAAAGTCGACACACACATCGTGCACTGGTTATCGCGAGATGCCCGCATCAGCAATCGGCAGATTGCGGCCGAGTTGGGCGTGACCGAGGGCACCGTGCGAGCGCGGATTAAGCGCATGGAAGAAGAAAAATTGATTCGCATAACGGCTGTGACAAATATCGAACGCTTTCGAGGTGCCGCAGTTGCGCATATCTGGATAGAGGTGGAGCGCAGCGGGCTGACACGTGATTTGGTCGTGCAGTTGGCCGCAATGAATGAAATTGGTTTCGTCGGCATGATGCTGGGGCGCTTCGATATTTTGGCCATCACGATGGTGCGCAATACCGGGCACCTGGCTGAGTTCGTGCACAACCGTATTAGTAATTTGCCCGGAGTACGCCGCACCGAGAGCACTCTGAGCGTCAATTTTGTAAAACACGACTATCGCATGGCGCGCATAGTCAACTGATGATCCGGGTATAGGGGAGCGTATGGACAAGCGGATGACAGCCGCCGCAGCAATCGGGCAGCTAGAAGATGGCATGACCATCGGTATTGGAGGCTGGGGTCCCCGGCGCAAGCCAATGGCTCTGATACGGGAAATCCTTCACTCAGACCTAAAGGACCTGACTATCGTCAGCTATGGGGGCGCCGATGTGGGTATGTTGTGCGCCGCTGGCAAGGTCAGGAAACTGGTATTCGCGTTTGTATCTCTGGATTTTATCCCCCTTGAAGCGCACTTTCGCCAGGCGCGTCAAAGTGGCTCTATCGAGGTGATGGAGATTGATGAAGGCATGCTGCTGCTGGGTCTGCGTGCCGCAGCCTGGGGCTTGCCCTATATTCCCACGGCGATTGGCCTGGGAACAGATATTGTGAACAAAAACCCTGATATCAAACTGGTTGATAGTCCCTACGATGATAAAGAGTGGCTGGCCATGCCGGCATTGAAGCTGGATGCGTCGCTGATTCACGTTGACCACGCCGACGCCCGTGGCGTCTGTCAGATATCCGGCCCCGATCACTACATGGACGATATGTTTGCACGCGCCGCAGATAAAACCTTTGTCTCTTGCGATGAGTTGGTCGACACCCGCTATTTTCACGATCCGGCGCAGGCGCGCATGGTTTTTTGGGAGCGTTCGGTCACAACCGGCGTGGTGCATATTCCCGGCGCCGCTCACCCGACTTCCTGCACCCCGTTGTACGGATTTGATGTCCCTCACTTTAAAGAGTATTCCGCGTCTGCAAAAGACGAAGCGGGGTTTCAGGGCTATGCCGACAAATATCTCAGTGGTGGCGAAGAAGATTACCAGGCTGCGGTGGGCGGTCTCGATGCAATCAAACAACTTCCCATTCCAACATACTAGGCGGCCAGGAGGAGCACACCATGGGCAGCGACTATACCCTGGCTGAACTTTGCGCGGTCGCCTGTGCAGAAGCCTTTCGCGATGACGGAGAAGTGCTGGTGACTGGCATTGGAGTGATACCGCGTATCGCAGCCAGCCTGGCCATGAAAACCATGAACACTGACATTATGATGACCGACTCAGAGGCATGGATAGTGGCAGAACCGAACCCGGTTGGTGATCGCGGTGCCGATTTTACAGCGGCCATCGAAAGCTGGATGGGATACTCGCGTATTTTTGACAATGTCTGGAGCGGTTCGCGCCACGCCATGCTTGGGCCAGCGCAGGTAGATCGCTGGGGTCAGTCGAATACTTCAGCGCTGGGCGGCACTTATGATGCTCCGCAAACCATGCTACTGGGCGCTCGCGGTTTTCCGGGTAACTCTATCAGCCACCCCAATAGTTTTTTTGTGCCTGGGCACAGCCGCCGTGTGTTTATCGAAGGCGAGTGTGATTTTGTTTCCTCCATTGGCTACAACCCGGAGCGTCTGCCCAGAGGTCATGCCCTGGATGATGTGGATATTCGCCTGATCGTGACAGACCTGTGCGTGATGGATTTTACGGGTGACAACCACAGTGTACGCTTGCGCAGCCTGCATCCGGGAATCAGCGTTGAACAAGTCCTGGAAAATACCGGCTTTCCTGTTGAGAGGCCTGTAGATGTGCCGACCACAGCAGCGCCGACCACAGAGCAGCTAAAAATTATCGCGCAGATAGACCCACACAATCAGAGGGCCTGTCAGATTAGGGATAACCCGCCAGGTGATCGGTTCTGAACCGCCATGAAGCTCCCCCTCCCCGCCGCCGCTACATTCGCAGGGTCAGTCAGCCATTTACTCACAGGCAGACACCCCCCTGAAAATGCACTGCGCCCCGGCAGGAAACTGCCTGACATCTCTGGAGGAATACTGTGTTGCATACAAGACTGACAGAGAAACTGGGTTGCCAATACCCCATCGTGCAAACAGCTATGGGGTGGGTGGCTGATCCAAAGCTGGTTGCCAGCACCTGTAATGCCGGCGGTTTTGGCTTTCTTGCAGGAGCAACGATTCCGCCAGAAGACGTGGAGCGAGATATTCTGCGGGTGAAAGAACTCACCGATAAGCCCTTCGGTGTTAATTTTCATATGTATCAGCCCAATGCAGTAGAAATCGTCGGCCTGGTAGTGCGTCACGGTGTTCGTGCGGTCAGCTATTCTCGTGCTCCCAGCGCCGACATGATCGCCAGCCTGAAAGATGCGGGCGTGGTCTGCATGCCGACGGCAGGCTTGCCTGGGCACGCAATCAAAGCGGTTGAATTAGGGGCTGATGTCGTCACCGCGCAAGGTGGAGAGGGTGGCGGCCATACCGGCGCTATTCCCACCACTTTGTTGCTGCCACAGGTTGTTGCTGCTGTGGGCGACAAAGTCCCGGTGGTTGCCGCTGGCGGGTTTAAAGATGGTGCCGGACTCGTCGCTGCTATGAGCTTCGGTGCTGATGGCATCGCCATGGGGACTCGTTTTTTGATGAGTAAAGAGAGCCCGGTGCCCCAGGCCACACTACAGAGGTATATTGATTGTAAAGACCCCGCTGTGATCATTCGCTCAACCGCGATGGACGGGCTGCCGCAACGGATGATTATGAACGAACTGCTAGCCGAGCTTGAAAAAGCGGGGCCACTCAAAAAATGGGTGCTGGCCGTTCGCAACGGTCTCGCTTTTCGTAAATACACCGGCGCCAGTCTCCTCGGGCTGTTGCAATCTGCGGTTGCTATGCAGCGCGATGACATGACTGCCGCGCAGGCCATTATGTCCGCCAATGCGCCAATGATTATTCAAAAAGCTATGGTTGATGGCCAGCCTCAAGCCGGTGTGCTACCCAGTGGCCAGGTGGCCGGTGTGATCAACGAGTTGCTCAGTTGTGAAGATTTAATTAGAGGTATTGTGCGTGAAGCCGAGCAGCGGCTACAGGCGCTTGCCGCAAAAACACAGGAGTAGAAGCTATGTCTAAACCATGCTCGACAACCCTGACTGATGGCATCGCCGAGATGGTTCTGAATCATCCGCCAGTGAATGCGTTTGACAGCCAGGGCTGGTTTGCGATTGCCGATGAAATCAACGCGCTGGGTGGCAACGACGATGTGCGAGTGATTGTGATTACCGCTACAGGTCGAGGGTTTTGCGCGGGCGTTGATATCAAGGAACTGGCAGCCGATGCTGGCAAGATTGTCGATGTAAACCGAGGTAACTACGCCACCTTCAAGGCCATGCACCTGAATCCCAAGCCGGTCATTATTGGCCTGCATGGATTTGTGTTGGGTGGCGGTATCTGTATGGCCGGCGCGGCAGACATCGTGGTGTGTGCAGATGATGCCAGTTTCGGTGTGCCGGAAATTGATCGTGGCGCGATGGGCGGTGGTGCTCATCTGCAACGTCTGTTTCCGGTGCAAAAAGTTCGCTATCTGTATTTCACCGGTGAGTTTATGAACGCCGAAGAAGCCTACCGGTTTGGTTCCATTGAAAAGGTTGTGCCCCGCGCTGAGTTGCTTGCGGCGTGCCGAAATATTGCGGTCAAAATTGCTGCAAAGTCACCCGCGATGGTTAAGTTGGCCAAAGAGGCATTGACCGGTGTTGAAGATGGCAGCCTGGAAGCTAAATACCGCTGGGAGCAGGGCTTCACTTTCGAGGCGTATACGCTGGGGGATTCCCAGGAATCCCGCGACGCCTTTGTTGAAAAACGTGACGCCAGGTTTGAAGACTGAGCCGTACAACAGAGACAGACGCGAGATGGATTTGGATTACACAGACGAGCAAAACGCTTTTCGGGAAGAGGTAAAGGGCTGGCTGGCGGCTAATGTGCCGAACAAGCCACTACAAAGTTTTGATACCGAGGCAGGGTTTCAGCAACACCGCGATTGGGAAGCGCAGCTCAATGCAGGCCGCTGGGGCATGGTGACCTGGCCTGAGGAGCTGGGTGGACGCGCCTGCGACCTTATTCAGTGGTTAATCTTTGAGGAAGAATACTATCGCGCTGGTGCGCCCCTGCGCGTGAATCAGAATGGGATATTTTTATTGGGCCCAACTCTCATGGAGTACGGCACCGAAGAGCAGAAAGCGCGTATTCTGCCGAAGATGGCCACCGCTGAGGAGGTCTGGGCGCAGGGATGGTCGGAACCCAATGCAGGTTCTGATATGGCCGCAATTCGCTCCAGGGCAGAGCTCAAACGTGATAAGTATGTAATCAACGGCCAGAAAACCTGGTCTACCCGCGCAGTTTGGGCGGACTGGTGTTTTGGTCTGTTTCGTACTGACCCGAACAGCGAACGCCATCGTGGTCTGACCTTTATTTTAGTGCCGTTAGATAGTCCGGGTATTACCGTGCGGCCTATTCCCCAGTTGGATGGATTGCCGGGATTCGCCGAAATCTTTTTCGATAATGTGGAAGTTTCCGTAGAGAACCGCCTGGGTGGTGAGGGCAAAGGCTGGGCTGTGGCGATGGCGACCGCCGGTTTTGAGCGTGGCCTGATGCTGCGCTCGCCAGCGCGTTTTCAGGAAACTGCGCGACGCCTGGTAACCCTCTACAAAGTCAACCAAACCAGCGCGGATAATGACCCTGCGATCAGGGATAGCGTGATTCGCGCCTATCTCGATGCTGAAAGTTATTGCCTGACGACTTATCAGACCGCGTGCCGAATAAACAAGGGCGGCAAAATAGGGGCGGAGTCATCCACCAACAAAATTTTCTGGTCGGAGCTGGATCAAAATATGCACGCCACCGCCATGAGTATTTTGGGTGCGCGTGCCGAGTTGTTGCCTCACGCGCCGGATGCCGCAGGTGTTGGCACCTGGTTGGACGGTTGGTTGTTTGCGCAGTCTGGGCCGATTTACGCAGGCACTAACGAAATTCAACGCAATATCATAGCTGAGCGAATGCTCGGTATGCCCAGGTAGAGAATGTTCTTTTTGTCTCAGTACGTTGTTCGCTGCTTGCCGGGTCGGGCAAGTCTGTCTTTATACGCGCCCTCCCTGCGCGGGACGCCCGCTCGCCGTAAAGCAACAATCCGCATTCCCAACCACTTACCGGAATATGGCTGGAATAAATAATTATGGATTTTACGTTTAGCGAAGACCAGCTGTTGTTCCGGGAATCGGTGCGCGATTTTTTGGTCAATGAAATTACCCCGCAGAGAATCCGCGAACTGTGGGATAGCGACACAGGCCGCTCTGACGAATTGTGGGCGCAACTTGCCGAGCTGGGTTTAACCGGCTTGACCGTGCCGGAAGAATTCGGCGGGCTGGGCATGAGCGAGCTGGATTTTGTTCTGCTGGCCCAGGAGTGTGGCTATGTCGCTTTGCCTGAGCCGCTCGTGCACACGGTTTTGATTGCTGTGCCACTGCTGCGGGCAATCGGTGGTGAAGTAGCGGCCGAGTGGTTGCAGAGAATTGCGGCAGGTGAGTCGCGAGTCGTTGTCGGCCTTGAGTACAACCGGCTGGTTGAGGATGCGCATGTGGCAGATTTGGTCTTGCTGCAACAGGGCAGCGAGATTCACGCACTGACACCAGAAATGATAGTACTGCGTTGCAATGAGTCCGTTGACCCCTCGCGCAAGCTCTATGCAGTGGAGGTTAAAACGCCCAACCCGGTGAGCAACGATTCCGCTTTGATTAGCCTGGCAGAAAATTTGGGTGCGCTGGCCAATGCCGCTCAGGCTTTGGGGTTGGCGCAGCGGATGATTGATATATCGGTGCAGTACACCAGCGAGCGCCATCAGTTCGGCAAAGCTATCGGCTCCTTCCAGGCGGTGAAGCATCACATGGCCAATGTGGCGGTGCGGGTGGAGTACGCCAGGGCGCCCGTGTACCGCGCCGCATATGCAGCGGCCAACAACCTGCAGAGATTGTCTGAATATGTGTCTCATGCCAAGTTAGTGGCTTGCGAAGCGGCTAATCTGGCAGCAAAGAATTGCATACAGGTACACGGCGCGATGGGCTACACCTGGGAGGTGGACCTGCACATTTTTATGAAGAAAGCCTGGGCGCTGGCGAACACCTGGGGTGACGCGGGTTTCCATAAGTCGCGTGTCGGTAATTTTATTTTGGCAGATAATGCGCCATTGGGTGCCGGTCATACATTTTGAAACAAGTCCGAATTTATTCGGATAAACACATTGAATAGATAATCGAGGGATGAATCATGGCAGATGCCTATATTGTCGATGCAGCGCGTACCCCCACCGGGCGTCGTCGCGGCAGCCTGGCCGATGTACATGCCGCCGACCTGGGAGCGCACGTACTGAAGGCGATAGTTGAGCGCAACGAAATTCCCGACGTGGATTACGACGATGTCATCTTTGGCGCTGTCGACACCATTGGCCCTCTGGCGGGAGACATTGCGCGAACCTGTTGGCTGGCAGCAGGTTTGAACCAGGCAGTGCCCGGAACGACGATTGACAGGCAGTGCGGTTCATCGCAGCAGTCTGTGCATTTTGCTGCCCAGGCGGTGATGTCCGGCGTGAATGATGTTGTCATTGCCGGTGGCGTACAGACCATGAGTTCGGTGCCCATCTCTTCTGCGATGCTGGCTGCTGAACCACTGGGCTTTTCCGATCCTTTTTCCGGCTCCCAGGGCTGGGTAGCGCGCTACGGTGATACGCCAGTGTCGCAGTTCAACTCTGCACAGATGATCGCCGACACCTGGAATATTTCCCGCGAGGAAATGGAAGCGTTTGCCCTTGAGTCGCATAGCCGGGCGATCACGGCGATCAGTGAGGGACGCTTTGATCGTGAAATCGTACCGCTCAACGGTTTGCAAAATGACGAAACCCCGCGTCAGACATCGCTGGAAAAAATGGCAGAGTTAGAGCCGCTGACTGAAGGGGGCACAATTACAGCGGCCGTGAGTAGCCAGACCTGTGACGGCGCTTCGGCAATGCTGGTCGTGTCTACAGAGGCGCTCAAGCGCTACAACCTGACACCCCGCGCACGTATCCACCACTTGTCAGTGCGGGCGGAGGACCCTATCTGGATGTTGACCGCGCCCATTCCCGCCACCCGGTACGCGCTGAAAAAGGCGGGTATGACAATGGCAGACATGGACCTGGTGGAAATAAATGAGGCCTTCGCCTCTGTGCCAATAGCCTGGCTTAGAGAAACCGGTTATGAGCACGCTAAAACCAACGTCAATGGCGGTGCCATTGCGCTGGGCCATCCACTGGGGGCAACGGGCACCAAACTGATGACCACCTTGCTGCATGAGCTCGAACGCAGCGGGGGTCGCTATGGCTTCCAGACTATGTGCGAGGGTGGAGGGCAGGCCAATGTCACCATAATCGAACGCTTGTAGGCAGGAAGTTCTTTAAGATTTAAGGGGAACAGAAGAATGGGAATTTTGAAAGGGCGCGTTGCAATTATTACCGGTGCTGGCGGTGGGCTTGGTGCGGCACATGCGCGGGTGATGGCAGCAGAGGGCTGCGCAGTGGTTGTCAACGACATTAATACGCAAGCAGCGCAAGTGGTCGTCGGTGAAATCACGGACTCAGGCGGCAAGGCTGCGGTTAATAGCTCTGATATCACAAGCTACAACGACAGCCTTAATGCGGTTAGGCAGGCTATCGATGACTTCGGCGGCCTGCATATTGTGGTGAATAACGCAGGTATCAATCGGGACCGCATGTTTGCCTCAATGACCGAGCAGGAATGGGATGCCATTATGGCGGTGCATCTGAAAGGGCACTTCTGCATATCATCTCACGCGGTGCACTACTGGCGCGGACAAGCAAAAGAAGGCACAGAGCCTGATGCGCGCATTATTAATACAACATCCGGTGCAGGTCTACAGGGGTCAATTGGCCAGTCGAACTACGCCGCCGCGAAAGCAGGTATTGCCGCACTCACGCTCAATCAGGCGGCCGAGCTGGGGCGCTATGGCATAACCGCGAACGCACTGGCTCCAAGTGCCCGAACCGGAATGACCACAGCCGTTGAAGAAATGGCCGAGCGCATGAAGAAACCGGAAGACGGCAGCTTTGATTATTTCGCACCCGAGAATGTATCCAGCGTGGTCGCCTGGCTGGCGTCTGCTGAATCAGCGCATGTCACTGGCCGTGTTGTTGAGTCGGAAGGCGGACGCCTGTGTATCTGCGACGGTTGGCGTACCACTGAGGGGGTAGACAGGGGAGCCGCCTGGGCGCCGAAGGAAATTGGCGAGGCGATGAAAACCCTGCTCGACAAAGAGGTAGCCGCGCAAAAGGTTTGGGGCAACTGAGGTGGACTTCAAATTTACCGATGAGCAGTTGATGATTCGGGACATAGCAGAGGCGTTCCTGATGGAAGTCTCTACCAGTGAAGCGGTTCGCATTGCCATGGCCACCGAATTGGGTTACGACCCAGACCTTTGGCAACGCATTTGTACGCAGTTGTATTGGCAGGCGGTTCACATCCCGGAACAGTACGGCGGTATGGGCCTGGGCTATGTCGAATTGGTGACCATGCTGGAACAGATGGGACGATTTTTGCTGTGCTCGCCTTTCTTCTCCACCGTTTGTCTGGGGGTAAATACTCTCCTGGTTGCCGGAAATGACACCCAGAAATCGAAATACCTGGCTCAGATACTAGCAGGCAAAACGGCCACGCTCGCCTGGACAGGTAAGCGTGCGCAGTGGGATGCGTCGGGTGTAGCAGGCACCTACTCTAAAACGGATGACGGGTTTGTGCTGGGGGGTACCTGGCGCTATGTGCCCGATGGTCACAGTGCAGAGTTACTGTTTATCGCAGCGCGTGAGGAAGGCGCCTGTACGGGCGAAATCAGCCTGTTTGTATTGCCCGCTGACAGTGCAGGAATCCAGCGGGAATGGTTGCCGACAATGGATCAGACCCGTAAGCAGGCACAGCTCGTTCTCAGCAATGTGAGCGTGCCGGTGGATGCCGTGCTCGGTGAGCCGGGGCAGGCGGCAGCAGCGCTCAATAAGATTTTAGGCCTTGCTACCGTTGCGGTAGCAGCGGAACAGGTTGGCGGAGCGCAGCAGGCGCTCGATATGACCGTGAAGTTCACTCAGGAGCGGGTTCAGTTCGGGCGTGCCATCGCCAGCTATCAGGCCATTAAGCACAAGGCTGCCGACATGATGGTAAAAGCTGAAGCGGGGCGCTCGGCGCTTTACTACGCGGCCTGTGTTGCCGCCGAAGCGCTTAACGGTGGCGAACTTGGCGAACAGTTGGATGAAGCAGCGAGCGTTGCCAAGTCCTGGTGCAGTGACACGTATTTCTTTAATGCAGGCTGCGGCATTCAACTGCACGGCGGAGTTGGTTTTACCTGGGAATACGACATTCAGTTGTATTTTAAACGAGCCAAGTCCTCGGAAACATTCCTGGGCAGCGGCGCTGTTCACCGCGAGCGGCTTGCCGCTCAGTTACTGGATTGAAGGCGGAGGACGAGATTATGCAGTTGAGTTTTAGCGCCGAAGACGAGCAATTCCGCGAAGAAATTGCCGCCTGGTTGACAAATCATCTCTGTGGAGAATTCGAGCAGATTCGCGGCCGCGGTGGCCCTGGCGATGAACATATGTTCCCGCAGGAGCGCAAAGACTGGGAGCGCAAGCTGGCCGAGGGTGGCTGGACGTGTATAGGCTGGCCACAGGAGTATGGTGGCCGTGGCGCGAGTATTGAGCAGCAAGTTATTTTCCACGAGGAATATGCGCGTGCCGGTGGCCCTGGCCGCATGGGACATATTGGCGAAGGATTAACCGGGCCAACCCTGATTGCTTTTGGCAGCGAGGCACAAAAAAACCGCTTTCTGCCGGGCATCGTCAATGGCAGTGAGTACTGGTGTCAGGGTTATTCTGAGCCCGGTGCCGGCTCTGACCTGGCCAATGTCAAAACCAGTGCGCAGTTCGAAGACGGCCCCGGTGGCAGTGCGGGCAGGTGGTTAATTAACGGCCAGAAAGTGTGGACCTCAAATGCCCGGCAATCTGAATTTTGTTTCGTAATCGCCCGCACCGACCCCGCCAGTGTCGGCCACAAAGGACTGGGATTTTTTCTCATGCCAATGGATCAGCCGGGCATTGAAGTGCGACCCATCGAACAGCTCACAGGGACGAGTGAATTCAATGAGGTGTTCTTCGACAATGCTGAATGCGGCGAGAACGATATTGTTGGTGATCCGGGCGCTGGCTGGAAGGTAGCCATGGGCTTGCTGGGTTTTGAACGAGGTGTTTCCACGCTCGGCCAGCAAATGTTGTTTCAAAATGAACTGGATGAAATTATTCGCATTGCCAAAGACAATGGAGCGGCGCAAGACCCGCTGATTCGCCAGCGCATTGCAGATGCCCATATTGGGCTAAAAATTATGCGCTATAACAGTCTGCGCACCTTGTCCAGCGGAGGTGATGGTACCCTGCAAAAAGAGGCAGTGATCTATAAATTATACTGGGCCACCTGGCATCGAAATTTAGGGAAATTGGCGATGGATGTGCTAGGGCCGGAAAGTGAGATTCTTGAGGCTGAACCCTATCAGTTGAATCGCCTGCAATCGATGTATTTGTTTGCCCGCTCCGACACAATCTACGGCGGTACCAATCAGATTCAGAGAAACATGATTGCCGAGCGCACCCTGGGGATGCCCAGAGAACCGCGCGGCTAGTCAACGGTGCTTTGCCGCTGGATAAAGGAGTACCAACCTGGGGAAGGGCAGGCGTTTCGAGGTAACGGCAAATTGACGCCAGATCAGGAAGGTGAAAAGCTGAAATGAGACCTCTGCATAACGTAGCGAGTGAAGCCAAGTCGAGGCAAAAAAGGCGCAAAAGCGGAGTTTACTGGTGTAAATGAGCATTTTAAGCCTTTTTTTAACGATGGATTGGCAAGTGTAGTCGTTATGCTGAGGTCTCATTAAAACAAAAGAGTAAAAGAGACTGTAACTGCCTGTTATTACCCATGTATTGGATGAGGACAGGCACTGACCTGATTGTGTACCTGGGATTGCGTACCTGGACTGTATTGTCGTTAAAATCCGGCAGGACAAGCAGGTGACCAACAAGACGGTCTATTTGGCCCTGGGCGTCAACAAGGCGGGCCACAAGGAATTATTGGGACTGTGGCTGTCCGGGAATGAGGGCGCCAGGTTCTGGCTCAACCATATGTGTCCGGGAAAGGAAAGAAACAATGCCATTAAAAGCACCACCCCCCTGCGTAGAAGGCCACAACCTGCTGGCTGATAAAAGTGTGTTGATTACCGCCGCTGCCGGTGCCGGTATTGGTTTTGCTGCGGCGACCAGGGCTGCGCAAGAGGGTGCGCGCGCAGTGATGGTCAGCGATATTCACGCAGGCCGATTAGAAAAAGCGGTTGCGGCGCTCCAGTCCGAAACGGGTTTAGAGACTGTCTGCGGCAAGCTGGCCGATGTCACCGATGAAACTGATGTGCAGGCGCTGGTAGATGCCGCAGAAGAGAAAATGGGTGGCGTCGATGTGTTGATTAACAATGCAGGGCTGGGTGGCACCAGGTTGTTAGTGGCTATGGAGGACGATGAGTGGAACAGAGTCCTGGATGTTACGCTCACCGGAACCATGCGTATGACGCGGGCGATGCTGAAGAAAATGCAACCCCGCGGCAAGGGTGTGATCGTTAATAATGCCTCGGTATTAGGTTGGCGAGCTCAAAAGGAGCAGTGTCACTACGCGGCTGCCAAAGCGGGCGTGATGGCCCTGACCCGTTGCTCTGCGCTGGAAGCGGCGGACTATGGCGTGCGAATTAACGCAGTTTCGCCTTCCATTGCCTTCCATGAATTTTTGAAGAAGACCACGCCGATGGAGTTACTTGAAGAGTTGGCAGCAAAGGAGGCATTTGGCCGTGCGGCGGAGGTTTGGGAAGTGGCCAACGTGATGATGTTCCTGGCGTCCGACTACTCGGGCTACATGACCGGCGAGATTGTTTCCTGCTCCTCACAGCGGGCCTGACCCTGTATATTTGGAGCGCGGCGCGGCCAGCCTGGTCGGAGTAAGGTCAGTCATTGAGCCAGGCTCCTGGTGATTTTTTAACGATCTTTGAGGTCTGTTTTCCTGTAAACTGTTGAGTTTTTACCAATTGTCCCCATTGTCCACGCATTGGGGAGCAACACGTTAATAAGAACGCTATGGTCATTGATTGGGATAATTCTGCGCTGATGAAAGCGCTGACGCCAGTGCGTCAGCACTTTTACGCCGCCTTCGGATTCAGCCTCTTTATTAATATTTTGATGATTGTGCCTGCGATCTACATGTTGCAGGTATACGATCGGGCAGTGGGTAGTGGCAGCCAGTCTACGCTGCTGATGCTAACGATTATGATGGTGTTTCTGTTGGCCTCAATGGGTGCGCTAGACTGGGTACGCGGTCAAATCATGGTGCGCGCCAGTGCGAAAATTAATGAAATCCTCGCCCTGCGGGTGTTTGACGCCAGTTTCAAACAATCATTACAAAGCGGTGGCATGAAATCCAGCCCACAGCCGGTCAATGATTTGATAGGTCTCCGCCAGTTTCTAACCGGGCCAGGTCTAAACGCATTTTTTGATGCGCCCTGGATACCGATCTACATTCTCATCATGTTTCTATTCCACACCTATTTTGGTCTGTTGGCGCTGTTTAGCGTTGCGCTGTTGGGTGTTTTGACTTATGTGAACCAGCAACTGACCTCCAAACAGCTTGCAGAAGCTAACCGCGAAGCGATGTGGGCGAATAACTATACGACTCGAAACTTGCGCAATGCCGAAGTCATTGAATCTATGGGCATGATGGCCGAGGTCAGTGATCGTTGGTGGCAGCGCAATACGAAAGTTGTGAGTCTGCAAAGCAGCGCAAGCGATACAGCAGGCGGGCTGACTGCCTCCTCGAAAGCCCTGCGTATTATATTGCAGTCACTGGCTTTGGGTTTGGGTGCGCATTTGGCAATCAATCTGGAAATAAGCCCTGGAATGATGATAGCCGGCTCAATCCTGCTGGGTCGTGCGCTGGCACCTGTCGATCAGTTAGTAGGGGCCTGGAAGAATTTTCAAAATGCGCGTGAGCAATTTATGCGGCTCGACAAGTTGCTGGAAGATTTTCCCGAAGATAAGCAGCGTATGGAGCTGCCTGAGCCCCAGGGCAATTTATCTGTAGAACAAATAGTCGTTGCTCCCCCCGGCTCACGCCAGCCAGTTCTTCGCGGGGTGAGTTTTGTTTTGCCGCGCGGCACCTCCCTCGCTGTTATTGGGCCCAGCGCTGCGGGCAAGTCGAGCCTGGCGCGCGCACTTTTGGGCATATGGCCATTGTTGGCAGGCGCGGTGAGACTGGACGGCGCCAGCATGGGCAAGTGGGACAGGAAGCTGTTGGGGCCTCATGTGGGCTATTTGCCCCAGGATATTGAATTGTTCGATGGCACTATTTCGGAAAATATCGCCCGCTTTGGCGAGATCAGTTCCGAGCAAATAGTGATCGCAGCCAGACTGGCTGGCGTACACGAAATGATTCTGCGCCTGCCCGAGGGGTACGATACCGTCATCGGTCAGGCTGGAGGAGCGCTGTCGGCAGGTCAGCGGCAGCGCATTGGTTTGGCGCGCGCAGTCTATGGACAGCCGAAACTGGTTGTATTGGATGAGCCAAATTCTAACCTGGACGATGTTGGCGAAATCGCCTTGAAAGAAGCCATCGTTCAGTTGAAAGCCCTGGGAACCACGCTGGTTATTATCAGCCATCGTCCGAGCGTGTTGTCAGTGGTGGATAAAATACTCATTTTGAGAGAGGGCCAGATGGCAGAATTCGACGATGCCGCTGCCATTACGCAAAAAGTGCAGCAGGCGGCGGCGCAAGCGCGCCAGGCCGTAGCGCGTCCAGCCCCACAAACAGTATCCGTGCCGGTGACCAGGGCAATACCCGGCGTCAAAAAGGGGTAATACCAGTGATCGAGTATCCTGTAGAAACCAGCGACTGGCGCCCGCGCCGCATTGGTTTGTTAATTCTGGCGGTGACCTTTGGCGGGTTTGGCATGTGGTCGCTGATTGCACCCCTACAGAGCGCAGCACTGGCGCCTGGCACCGTTGTGGTCAAGGGTAGTCGCAAGAATATAGAGCATTTGGAGGGGGGTATTGTCGCCCAGATTCCTGTTAAAGACGGGGCTCACGTGAACTCGGGAGACCTGTTGATTCGCCTCGATGATACTCAGACCCGAGCGCAACTGGGAATTGCCCTGGGACAGTACTATTCGGCGAAAGCACGCGAAGCCCGATTGCTGGGCGAGCGCGATGGCGTTGAGGAAATCGTCTACCCCGAAACCCTGGTTGCCATTGATGACCCGCGTGCCCAGGAGGCTTTGGCCAGTCAAAATCAGGTGTTTCGCGCCCGCCGCGCTGCGCGCCTGGGTGAGACCGAGGTTTTAGGGCAGCGCATAGAGCAGCTAGAGGCGCAGATTAATGGCGCCAGAGCCATGGCCGCCGGGAAGGAGACATTAACAGTCAGTTATACCGAGGAAATTCAGGATTTTACCGAGCTGTTAGAAGAGGGCTACGCCGATAAACAGCGCCTGCGTGAACTGCAACGCAGCCATGCCCAGACCCAGGGCGAAGTGGCTCAACACCAGTCAGATATCGCTCGTTTGGGTATTCAGGTCGGCGAAACCCGCTTGCAGATATTGCAACTTCAAAAAGATTTTCACACCGCAGTTGTCGATGAGTTAGGTGCAACACAGGCAGAAGTTTATGACCTGGATGAACGTGTCCGTGCGCTCAAAGACAGGACTGATCGCACTGAAATTCGCGCACCCGTGGATGGCCTGGTAGTGGGTCTGGCGGTAACAACAATCGGCGAAGTAGTCTCTCCAGGGGAGTCACTGCTGTATGTGGTGCCGCAGCAGGTTGAGTTGATTGTTGAAGCCCAGGTCAACCCAGTGGATATTGACCGGGTTCACAATGGCCAAACTGCGGACATTCGTTTTTCTTCGTTTAAAAGTCAGACAACACCAGTGATAGAAGGCAAGGTGATTGGTCTTTCTGCCGATGCACTCACCCCCCAGCAGCAGGGCGCAAGCCCCTATTATCTCGCCCGCGTTGAAGTCAGTGAAGAGGGCTATGTGCTGCTGGAAGATTTGGAGCTGGTTCCGGGTATGCCTGCCGAAGTGTTGATTAACACCGGCAGTAGAACTCTGTTCCAGTACCTGACCCAACCGGTGCGCAATGCCTTTGCCCGTTCCCTGATTGAGGACTAACTATGTTTCGCAGCATTCTGAGGGTGATATTGTGCACGGCGGCTCTTCCCGCAGTGGCGGCTGACCAGGTTGACCTCATGGGAATATATATGCAGGCACTGGAGGCAGACCCACGGGTTAAAATTGCCGAGCAAAAAATCGCTATCGGACAGGCCCGCAGTGATGGCCGCTTTGCCCAGTTGCTGCCCCAGGCCACGCTGTTTGCCAATGTTTCTGACAACGCGGTCGAATTTCCGGAAAATGATAATGTCGCGCGGGAGGAATACGACGGCCAGCGATATTCTCTGCAAGTTCGACAAATGCTGTTTGACTGGTCGAAGCTCTCGGCGCAGACCCAGGCCGAGCAGGTCGTTGAGCAATATGAAGCCGAGTATCTGGATGTTCTGAGCCTTATGCTGGTGGACGTTGCCGAGCGTTATTTTAATGTGTTGTTGGCGGACAATGACCTCAAATTAATTCGTGATGAGAGAGGGCTTGTCGAAGAGCAGTTGCGCCAGATTGATGAAATGTACCAACGCAAGCTGGTCAGTATTACCGACCTTCTGGAAACGCAGGCCCGTGCCGACGAGGTGCGCACCGATGAAATTGAAGCAGAAAACAATGCCGCTATCAGGCGGGAAACGCTTGCCGAGTTAACCGGTTCTCATGTAGGTAACGTGGCAGGTATGCGAGCTGAATTTGACCTGCCGGAGCTCAATCACAGCATGGAGTACTGGACCGATTTGGCCATCGCTGGCAACAAGGCACTGCGGGCAAAACGCGAGGCAGTAGAAGCTGCGGAGAAAGCGGTTCAGCAGCAAAAAGGCGGCCATTACCCAACCGCTGATTTGGTTTTTAGTGTCCAGGACAGTGATATTGGATATGACAACCAGGTGTCGCCCCGGCGGGAGACTCAATACATTGGTATAGACGTGGTTCTGCCGCTCTACTCGGGGGGTTCAACGTCCGCAGCGGTAAGAGAAGCGTGGGCCCTGTATTACACCGCGAGAGAAGAGGAGGAGGCCACGCGCCGAGAAATTACCCGGCGCACGCGGGAGTCCTGGTTGAACAGCCGTTCGAGCCGTAAGCGTATTGACTCGGTACAGCTCAATGTCGTATCCGCGACAAAATCATATGCGGCGATGAACAAGAGTTTTACCTACGGCACGGTGACAGCGACTGATGTGCTGGCTGCCCTGCATGCGCAGACTCGCGCCCGCCGCGATTATCAAAATGCGTTGTACAGCTTCATTGTTAACTGGCTGGCGCTGAAGCGAGAAAGTGGCCAGTTGGCGCAGGATGATTTGCAGCAGGTCAATAGCTGGCTGGTGGCACCGGCAGGCTGACCCCCTTTTTTCAAGTGAGACCTCTGCATAGCGTAGCGAGTGAAGCCAAGTCGAGGCAAAAAAAGGCGCAAAAGCGGAGTGCCTTCCATAGGCCCTGCTTTTGGTACGGGTGTAAATGAGCATTTTAAGCCTCTTTTTAACGATGGATTGGCAAGTGTAGTCGTTATGCTGAGGTCTCCAAGTATGAAACTGGCTGTTAATATCCACTGCCTGCACCCTCCGCTGACAGGTATAGGGCGCTACGCGCAACAATTACTCAAAGAGTTGTTGGTTCACCCCGAAGTCGATGAAGTTGTAGGCGTGAGTCATCGCGGCTGGCACTCTGCCGAGGAGCTCCGCGCCATCCTGGTATCTGACCACGGCTATCAATCTGAAAATACAGTGCCAGGCCCGGCGCGGCGTTTGTTGCGGCGTGTGCCGGGCCTGGCCCGCGCCCGCGCCTGGTATAACCGCCGGATGGTCGCCCCGCCCCACCGTAACTATGGCGAGAATTATGGCGAGAATTATGGCGAGCACCTGTACTGGGAGCCCAACTATCTGTTACTGCCTGTTGCGAACAGGGCCGTCACAACCGTGCATGACCTGTCCCATATAGCCCACCCGGAATTTCATCCTGCCAGCAGACTACGAGAGCTTGCGCATTTGTCAGAAAGTATTGCGCACGCGGCAGCGGTTGTGACCGTTTCAGAGTTCACCCGTCGGCAGGTTGCCGAGCATTTTCAACTGGACGCAGACAGTATAGACATTGTTTCCCCAGGCCTGGATGGGAGTTTTTGTCCAGCCGGGCCAGAGGCGCAGCAGTCGGTTCGAAATGACTATGATCTGCCTGAAGATTTTTTGTTGTACACCGGGACTATCGAGCCGCGGAAAAATTTACCCCGCTTGCTTAAAGCCTATGGGCAATTGCCGAAGGCTTATCACGAACAGTATCCCCTCGTTTTGGCAGGCAGCCAGGGCTGGAAACAGGACGGGTTTGAATCCGCTTACAAGTTGCAGGAAAGAGGCTTGCAGAAAAGAGGCCAGGTTTTGAAGTTGGGCTATGTGCCATTGGCCAGACTGCCAGCGCTAATGAGCGCGGCGACTCTACTGCTGTATCCCTCCATATACGAAGGTTTTGGCATGCCCATTCTTGAAGCAATGGCCTGTGGCACGCCAGTGCTCACGTCTAATGTGACCTCCATGCCCGCTGTTGCCGACGGTGCAGCGTGCCTGGTGGACCCCTGGTCAGAGGCGTCGATAAGCACAGGCATTCAGGCTTGCCTGGACGACCGCAATCGGCTTTCTCTCATGTCGAAGCGGGGTATTGAGGTGGCGTCACGCCATTCCTGGGGCCGGTCGGCCAACAATCTGGTGCAGGCTTTGCGGCGCGCCTCGGCAATTTGACAGGGCAGATAAAACCCCGCGTAATTTTGCTCAGCGGATGCGACAAACTGTAGGGACAATCGCCATCATCACGCCACCCCTAAATCAGACTTGCAAGGTATTGTTGTACGGAATAAACTTTCGAGTCAGGCACTTGGGAGAGTCCCTAATCATAATATAAGGAAAATATGAATATGAAGCATTACCCCCCCCCCCCCCCCCACATACCACGGACTAATTCATTAGGTTTCTATAGTAGGTTCTTGGTCACGTTAGCATTTATTACAGGATTATCGATAGTCGCGAGTGGTTGTGCAGCACCTCTTCTTACTCCAGTTATTCAGGGAGCACTATCCGTTGGAAAGGCTTCTGGAGAACAAGCGAAAAAGGACGCCAATAAAAAGCCGGAGCTAACACAATTGCAGACACGGGAGCTACAGACACGTAGCTACGAAACCGAAGATACGACGAAAGTCTTACAAATCGCTTTGGCCGTTCTTCAGGATGATGGTTTCGTTGTACAGAATGCGAATACCGATATAGGCCTCTTGTCTGCATCTAAAAGTCTGCATGAAGTCGGAGTTGACGATATGGAAACAGCCTTTGCCAAGGGTTTTTTTGGTCTTGGCAGCGTAACATCCCAGGAATTTTCAACGGTTCAATCCACTGTAACGGTTACGCCGTTTGGGAAAAAGACCCGAGTACGTTTGTCGGTACGATTGTCATCTACGGAGATTGGCGGCTTATCTGGAGCTAATGTGAAATATGAGTCTGTAACCGACCCTGAATTTTATCAGGAATTTTTTACCAAACTGGAAAAAGGTATATTCATTGAACAGCAGCAGTTGTAATTTTTTGCAACTGTTTTTTTAATCTTCGATAGGAAAGATATATCATGTTCAAACTACAAAATTTGTGTATCTTGAGTTTTTGTGCTTCGCTGCTTTTCTCTGGATGTGCTCCATTGCCACCTCAAAAAACCGCAGCAGAGCATCAGCAGGAACTCGGCTCGGATCAGGAAAGAAAAACCACGCTTGGTTTGTTTCAGGCATCAATCAGAGAAGGCATGTCCCAAGGGGATGTGGCGGCGGCGGTTGGGTCGCCCAACATCGTCACTCAGGATGCAGAGGGCAACGACACTTGGATATATGACAAAATCTCGACGGAAACGTCATATTCGGACTCGTCGCAGTCAAAAAATACATCCACAGGTGTAGGTGGGGGAGCACTGGGTGTTATCGGCTCTGTTTTAGGGGGGGCACTAGGCGGTGTTTCGCAATCACAAGGAAGTTCCAGTGATACTGGCGCAGCTTCTCAGATTCAAAAAACGCTTACGGTAGTTATAAAATTTGATAAAAACCGCCAGGTTTCCCAAGTTAGATATCAATCCAGTTCTTTCTAGAAGGCGTGTGAGACCCAGGATTCATTTCCGGGATTATCCATGTCATCAGGCCTGGGGATTGCGGTGGCGTGGTGCGCTGTCTGCCTGTGGTTCGCACAAGACGCTGGATAACCGCTTTATGCGGTAGAGCCGGTTAGGGGTTTTCGACAGGATATCCGCTGAGCCTGCCGCTGGGGACGGCGTGCTCGCACAGCTTCAAATCGACGCCACCCACTCGAAAGCCCACCGCACCGTAGCCGGGAGGACAAAGCCCGGCATTTATCCTCAGCTTTACTGAGACCTTTGCACGAAAGCCATTTCACCTGCATGCTGTGTCGCCTAAAAGCGCCTACTGTTGGTAAAATCGTACTCAATCGGTCATTTATAAGCATAAACTCCCTCATTGCGTGGGTTTTTGCCTGGCCTGAAAGCGACATCATCTTCCGTGCAAAGGTCTCTTACTGCGATATTTGCTCTACATATCGAAATAGGGCTACTGGTGGCGATTGTGTGCGTTTTCAGCCTTGGGTTAGTTAAGGAGCTCTGGGATTACGCGATTGGCACCGGCTTTTGCTGGTACGATATCAATGGGAACGCTTGCGGTTCCTTGCTCGCAGCCATTATTCTTGCAGGCCGCCTGTAGTTGGGCAGCGCAGTGAGCAGTGAGCAGTGAGCAGTGAGCAATGATTGATAAAACCACCGGCAAAATTCAGCAAACCCCATCAACCGAAGAACTGCTGCAACGGGTGCGTGAAGAGGCCAGATACCTCGAACTCGACATGGCAGAAGAGAGCCACCTGGTCGAACCGGTTTTCCCTCGCTGGAGCAGCGCCGCGCGCGATTTCCCCATCAAGGACAGTTATCACGTCAATGAATTTACCAGCTATGACGACATTGAATTTGTCGTTAATGCCTACCGGGGAATTTTGCGCAGAGAGCCTGACGAGTCAGGGCTGGACACCTATGTAGCCCGGTTGCGCGAGCGAGGTGCCGCAGAAAAAATATGGATACTGTTGCCTCTGTTGGAGTGTGATGAAGGGCGCGCCGCTGGCGTGTATATAGAGGGTATTGGCTGGGAGAAATTTGAATACAGGCACCGCCAAAAACGCTGGTTCAATCAGCGCTGGTTCAAGCGGGTTTTTCTGTTGAGTCGGCAATTGCAGAAGAACAATCTACAGGACTATACCCGCAGCCAGGAAAACTCAAGCCGTGCTTTTGCCCAGCGGGTGGATGGGTTTCTTGCCATGCAGCAAACTTTTCTGGATCAGGTTCAGGCAAGCCAAAAGCATACGGGAGAGGCCTATTCCAGCGTTCAGCACAGCCTGGAACGCTATCGCCGCGACATGCTGTTAGCCAGGCAGGACTTACTGGCTCAGCAAAGGCGCCTCAATGTAATTCTGGATGATTTGCAGCAGCAGGTTACCCGTTCAAATCTGCCCGTTGAAAAAGAGCGGATGCTGGCCACTCACGCAGACGAAAAACTCGATACATTTTACCTGGCCTTTGAGAATGAATGCCGCGGCGACGAGCGGAAAATCCGCGAGCAGTTGACAGAATATTTACCGAGATTGCACGCCCTGTCAGTTCTCTCAGAGGAGCAACCGCTGCTCGATATTGGCTGCGGGCGCGGTGAGTGGCTCGGTTTGTTGCGCGATGAAGGTATTGCCGCGCGGGGGGTGGATATCTCCAGCGTGCTGGTTGACCACTGCCAGCAGGCAAACCTGCACGTGGCACTTGATGATGCTGTGGCTTATTTGCGCGGGCAGCCCGCTGGCAGCCTGGGAGCCATCTCTTCGTTCCATGTCATCGAGCACCTGCCCTTCGAAGTTTTATATAGCCTGGTTGAGGAATCCCGGCGAGTGCTGGTGCCCGGCGGGCTGCTAATCTTCGAAACCCCGAATCCTGAAAATGTGATGGTGGGCAGCCATACCTTTTACCATGATCCAACCCACCGCAATCCGGTTACCCCCACATTGATTGATTTTCTGTTGCGACATTTGGGGTTTTCCGAGGTTCACATTGAGCGCCTCCACCCCTACCCCGATGCTGCCAGAGTGATTGGAATGGATCCGTTAACAGACCGTATCAACGGTGCGTTTTGCGGTGCTCAGGATTTTGCAGTGTTTGGCTCGAAGCCGAACTGAGCCCTGGCGTATGAAAATTATTGTTACTGCAAACAAGGTGCCTTTTATGCCCGGCGGCGCGGACTACCACATCCGCGGATTGGCAGGCGCACTGGAAGCCCACGGCCACGAGGTGGAACTGCTGCAAATACCCTTCCGCTTTTCGCCAGAAGACGAGGTGGAGCGCTCAATGCAGTTCTGTGAAGCGATGAATTTGAATCGCCCCAACGGAGTGGCTGTGGACAAGGTGATCAGTGTGCAGTTCCCCACCTACGGCGTACAGCACGACGATCACCGGGTATGGATCATGCATCAGCATCGGGCCGTCTATGAGTTATTTGATCAGCAGCCGACCAGTTCGTCGCTGGCAAGCCTGCGAGAGTCGGTAAAGTCCTTTGATCAGCGCTGCCTGAGTGGTGCCAGCCATCTATTTGCCAACTCGCGCCGCGTGGCAGAGCGCTTACATCACTACAATGGCTTGCTCGCTCAGCCTCTCTACCATCCGCCTCACAGCGCCGCTGCATTCTATTCAGATGAGCCTCTGGGTTATTTTTTCTGCCCGAGCAGGCTCGAAACATTAAAGCGGCAGAGTCTGGTTATCGAAGCTGCGAGCCTGACTGCCACCCCGCTGCGCATTCTCATCGGCGGTGAGGGCGGGCAAAAACAGCACTACCAAAAACTCATCAATGACTATGGCGTTGCAGAAAAAGTAAAACTGACAGGCAGGTTCTCCGAAGCCGAGAAGCTGGTGTTGTATGCGCGCTGCCTGGGGGTGTTATTTGTGCCGCAGGATGAAGATTACGGCTATATCACCCTGGAGGCGATGCTGTCCTCAAAGCCCGTTATTACCTGCAATGATTCCGGCGGGCCGCTGGAATTCGTGGCGCATGAAGACAATGGACTGGTAGTCGAGCCCAGCGCCGCAGCGCTGGCCGCAGCCATGGATAGACTGTTCAGTCGGCAGCAGTTAGCCAGGGCTTTGGGCCGACGAGCCAGGGAGAGCATTCTGGAGAAAGATATTTCCTGGTCGAATATCGTGAAGCGCCTGCTGGCATAGCGGCACTGACGCCATGAAATCTGCCATGAAAGTTGCCATGCCATGAAAGCCGCCATGAAAGTTGCCATGCCATGAAAGCCGCCATAAAAGTTGCCATGCCATGAAATCTGCCATAAAAGCCGCCATAAAAGTCGCCATAGTTGCCCCATCGGGTGTTCCCTACGCTGTGGGAGGCGCAGAAAAGTTTTGGTGGGGCTTGCTGGATGCGTTCAAGCGGCATACCCGCCATGAAATAGAGCTGCTTAAAATTCCCTCGCCAGAGCGCAACTTTGCCGAATTAATCGACAGCTACCGATACTTTTCCGAACTGGACCTGTCCCATTTTGATCGGGTGATATCGACAAAGTATCCAGCCTGGATGGTGCGGCACGAGCATCACTATGTCTACTTGCAGCACAAGTTACGGGGCTTGTACGACACTTATCCGCAGGGCTTGCAGCGTGAGCTGACCGATGGGCCGGAAGAGTTAGCCAGCCTGATGCAAGCGCTAGCGGCTGACCCCGAGCCCTCGGCGCGGGCGGCAGTGTTTGCCGAGCTTGATAAATTGCGCAGCTCCCCCCTGTGGCAGGACTATTTCACGCTGCCGGGCCCGGTTGCGCGCCAGGTTGTGCACTGGCTGGACCAAAGTGCCCTGCAACCTGGCCTCATTAACAAGTTTATGGCTATTTCGGACAATGTGGCCGGTCGGGATGACTATTTCCCCGCCCAGGTTCCCGTGCAGGTCATTCGCCACCCCAGCGACTTGGTGCCGCAATCGCCACGACCGGGGAGTTACCTGTTTACGGTGAGTCGTTTGGTTGAGTCAAAACGGATGGGTTTATTGATCCAGGCCATGCGCTCCGTCGAGACGGATATTGAGTTGCGCATTGCTGGCGCCGGGCCTGACGAGGCCCGCTTGCGGCGCCTGGCAGCGGGAGATGATCGAATTGTATTTCTCGGGCGAGTCGCGGATGCCCAGTTGTCCGGGCTGTACGCCAATGCTCTGGCCGTGGCCTTTGTACCCGCTGACGAAGACTATGGCCTGGTCACACTCGAAGCTCTACAGGCGGGCAAACCGGTTATCAGTTGCACGGATAGTGGCGGCGTTGCAGAGCTGATTACCCAGGGTGAGACTGGCTGGCTCTGTGAGCCCGATGTAACAAGCCTGGCAGCCTGTTTGCAAAGGCTTGCGGACCAGCCACAGGTGGCAAGCTCCATGCAACCGCGTTGTCTGGCCGCTGGCGCCGATATTGGCTGGCAAGCGACGGTTAATGCAGTCATGGACGAGGGGGTATTGCTTGACAATGACGGCTTTTTGCAGCGGGGCAAGCCGAAGAAAATAGTTGTTGCAGTGAGCTTCCCGATATTTCCCGCTCACACTGGTGGGCAAAATAGAGTCTTTAACCTCTACCGCCATATCGCCCGTTTCACGCCGGTGACCCTGGTGACACTCTGCGCCCACTCGGAACCGGCATTGCAGCGAGAGATTGCAGCGGGCCTCACCGAAATTCGCATCCCCAAAACCCTCCTGCACGAGCAAGGTGAAGCCGCATTGCACCGGCAGCTCGGTGTATCAGTGGGAGATATCTATGTAATCGACCACATCCATGACACCCCGCAGTACCTGGAAGCGTTAAAGCAGGCCTGCCGGGATGCCGATTTGGCGATTGCCTCGCATCCGTATCTATACCCTGCGATTCGCTCGGTTTATCGCGGGGTGCTGCTTTACGACGCTCACAATGTCGAAGCGGACATGAAGGCATCGTTATTCAAAGATAAACAACAGGCGCGCCCCTGGCTGGCCAGAGTAGCCGCTGTTGAAAGCCAGTGCTGTCGGGATGCCCGCTTGATCGGGGTGTGCTCCAGCGAAGAGAAGGCCCGATTTCAGGCCCTGTACGGGCTTGAAGATAAAACCTTCTGCCCAGTGCCGAACGGGACGAATATTTATGCCCTGGAAGAAGAGCCTGTTCTGCAAAAGCGGATTGCAGCGCGGGTTCGGGCAGAGGTTTACCGGGTGGCCGTTTTTATCGGCAGTTGGCACGGCCCGAATCTGGAAGCCGCCGAGTTTATCGTGGCCGAATTGGCGCCGGTATTGCCAGAGGTGGAGTTCTGGTTGCTGGGCAGCGTGGGCAAAGCCTTTGAAGGCCGCCCAATACCGGATAATGCCAGGCTCTGGGGCCAGGTGAATGAAGCCGACAAGTGGCTGCTGCTGAGATCGGCGGATATTGCCCTGAATCCGGTGATTACTGGCGCAGGCAGTAACCTCAAAATGGCCGAATACGCCGCTGCCGGCATCCCTGTTCTGGCGACCCCCCACGGTTGTCGCGGCCTGGCATTACTGCCGGAAAAGCATGTGCATATTGCCCATTTGGACGATTTTTCAAAAAAAATACAGTCTCTCGTCAACCGGCTCGGGACTAGTGCGTTAGAGCAGATGTCAGCAGAGGCTCGTGCGGTTTCTGTTGGTAGCCATGACTGGCGTGGGATCGCAATGGCTTATTACGGGCAGATTGTTTCAGTTTGCTCCAAGTAGGCAGCAGGTCTAAGTAGGCAGCAGATCTAGGTAGAAAGCAGACCCGCAATGGCGCCCCACCAGGGCAGTTTGCATCGTGCCTTTGGGTTTTTCAGTCGTAGCCAGGTGTTAGGCCATTGTTTGAAGTTGCTTGAAGTTGTTTAGAGTTGTTTGAAGTTGCTTAAAGCTGTTTGAAGTTGCTTAAAGCTGTTTGAAGTTGCTTAAAGCTGTTTGAAGTTGCTTAAAACTGTTTGGAGTTGTTTGTTTAAAGTTGCTTGGAGTTGTTTAAAGCTGCTTAATATTTGTACAATATTGCAATTTGTCCGCAGGGACTTCGGCAATTATTCACAAATATGCACTGTAGCAAAATAAAATGGTTTGACAGTAGGTTACGGTCGATATATAACTTGCTTTGTCAGAACTTGTTTCACTGATGGCTTTATCTGCGTGTGACACATAAATCTGGGAAGGTAAGGTGTAAGGTTGTGGTGTAAGATGTAAGGTGCTGTGTGAAAGCAAGCAACACAAGCAACAAAGAAAAGTAAGAAAGTAAGAAGTAAGAAGAGAGACAAAAACTAAAATTTTAGTTGTTTAATCCTTTAAATTTAAATATTTGCAATCGGATAGGAGTGTCATATTTATGGCTACCAATGAAGAAATCGTCGCAGCAGCACAGCAGCTGTACGTATCGTACTACGGGCGTCCAGCGGATCCAGCGGGTCTGACTTTCTGGACTGCGGAATTCACAAACTCTGATAATGTTGACGCTGCTCTGGAGGCATTTGGTACTTCTGCCGAGTACACGGCTCTGGCGAATGGCCTGAGCAACGAAGCGCTGGTTAATCTTCTTTACAACCAGATGTTCAACCGCGATGGCGACACTGAAGGCGTCGCCTTCTACGTGGGGGAGCTGGCCTCTGGTGACTCTACCCTGGCCTCTATAGCTCTGGATATCGCCAACGGCGCGCTAGGCGCCGATGTAACAACTTTGGCCAACAAGGTTACGGTAGCGAACACCTTCACCACCGACGTAGAAGCCGACAGTGCGCCCTACACCGATGATGATATTGCCGCTGCCAGGGCGCTGCTGGACGACGTTGATGCAACCGCCGCCTCTGTAACAGCGGGTAACACGGCCGCATCTGCTCTGGTAGATGATCTTGGCAGAACCACAGACCCCGCTGTTGCGTACACGCTTACCGCAGGAATTGATATCATTGAATCAGGCTCCGGTGATGATACCTACGCGGCGACTTCGCCTACCCTGGGTGCCAATGACATCATTACAGATTCCAGCACTGACGATGATGATACCCTGAGTATTGTGCACAGTGCTATCGCGGCCACTGCTGCGGCCAGCATTTCCGGTGTTGAAAACATCAGCGTTGAAATTGATGCTTTTGTTGGTGCTAGGTCATCGTTTGACGCAACCAATGTAAAGGGCGCTTCGATTACCCTATGGTCTGACAAACTTGGTTTTGATGGTGATGCGGCTGTCGTAGCGGGTGGTGATAACGCCATCGTTGCCGGCTCGAATGTTGGTGATATCAATGTTACTTTGTTGAACGATGGCAGTGTCGATTTGGGTAGTGCCACCATGGCGACTATTACAACCGTTGCCGGTCTGCTTGCCAGCGCCAGGGTTGGGCCCACCATTACCGTTAATGGCGATGTAGCGAGCATCACTGTTGATAGCGGTGGTGCTGTTAAAGCGCCTTCTTTGACCATTAATGCAACCGCTGCTGCAACTGTTCCCCTGACGGCTGCTGCTGGTAAGCCGCTCTTTGTAACAGGGGATGGCGCGGTTAACCTGGCACTTTTGGCGGGCGTAGATGGCGCGAATGTGACCAATAATCTGACCAGTGGCCGCTTGAATGTGGTTAGTTTGCTGGCAGATACTGCGGCTAACGTTGCCGATATAGATGCGGATTCTATTACCTTTGCTGCCAACCTGCCTTTTGGCCTTACCGGCCAAGTGCCTGCGGTAACCGGCGTCGATGGGAAAACATTCATTATTGCCACCGATCAGACGGCCGGGCAAAGCTACACGGGTGCCACGGCAGCCACAGGTACGGTTGCTGTTACGTCTATTGTAGACCTTACCGGCGCCTTGACCTTTGCGAGTTTAGCCGGGGCGACTTTAACGGTTGTGGACGACGCGGATGGCGACGGCCGCACGCTGGCCAATCTGGCTGCTGACGATGTTCCCACAGTGGTTAATTCTACGGCTGATCTCACCGTAACCACGACTAACGGCCGCGCTCTTGACTTCTCTGGTGTCTCAGGTGATCTGACGGTTATGGCAACGACTGCCAACGCCAATATTACAGGCGGTTCAGGCGCCAACACGATACTTCCGGGTGCATCCACAACCAGTTACACTGGTGGTGCCGGTGTCGATACGGTTGTCGCAACTGGCATTATGGCCGCCACCCTGGCCGCCGAGACTGGCGCAGGTAATGACATTGTTGTATTGGCCGGTCCTACGGGTACTGTTGCTATCGACGGTGGTGCGGGTATCGACACCCTGGCCCTCGTCAATGGTACTGGCACAGCGGCTACGACGTTGACTCTGGCTAATGTTGAAGTTGTGGCTGTGGTGACTTCCGCCGGGCTGATGCCAACCGGCGATACGACACCTGATGATGACATCACTGCAACACTGAGTGCTGCTCAGTTGTCTGGTGAGAGCTATACGGTTATCGCTGCTGATGCAACCGACAATCTGATCGTCACGGTAACAGGCGCAGCAACTGATACAGTGATTGATCTGGGCAGCTTGACGCCTTCCGCGATGACGGAGTTCATGGTAAACGGCACTGACAATGCGCAGACCATTACGGGTACCTCGCGCGACGATACCATTAATGCCGGGGGCCGCGGTACCAACGATATTTCCGGTAACACGATTACCGGCGGTGGTGGTGATAACACCTATGTGTTTGCTGCTGATGACACGGGGGCGGGTCTCATTTTTGACTCAATCACCGATTACACCACGGGCACGACGGCTGCGGCGGGTATCGCTGAAGACAACGACGAGATTGATCTGGCAAGCGGTGAGGTAGCGGCTAATGTTGCTGTGACGGTTTTGTCCGGCACTAACGCTGTTAACACATCAATTGCAACCATTTTCGCTGGAGCGGAAAACGTGGTTCGAGCGAGCGTTACCAATGGTGTGCTGAGTCTCACTGGCCTGGCTGCTGACCGTGCTCTGGCCAATACACTGGCTGAGTATGTGCAAATTGCACTGGCGTTGTCTGCGTCTGCCTCTGTAGCCCAGGCTGATGTTGTTGCCTTTGAGTTTGATGGCAACACTTATGTGCTGGAAGATACGGCGGGTAATAGCACAGTCGGTGCGGCGTTTAGCAATGCTAACATCGACAACCTGATCGAGCTGACCGGCGTAACGGGCATTACCGCCGTGAGCTCAACAGCAGCGGGCGATAACACAATATTGATCGCTTAATCGAAAAAGGCGGGGCATTGAAGCGCTGGGACGAAAAGGTTGCCTGAGCAACAAGGTTGTTTGAGCAAAAGGTTGTTTGAACAAAAGGCCACCTGAGTAAGCCAGCGGGTTCACCCGCCATTAATCTTGAAACCCCCTGTCACTCACTGTGTATGGGGGTTTTTTTGTATTAGCTTATGAATAATGGATGCAAATACTATGTCAGAGGAACCAGTCCACACACTTAATATTGGGGATAAAAACTACAATATTGAAGACTTGAGTGATCAGGCCAAATCGGAAATTCAAAGCCTGCGTTTCGCCGAGGCGGAGATACAGCGGCTGACCGCCAAATTAGCGCTCGCGCAAACCGCTCGCAACGCCTATACCCAGGCGCTGGTGGCCGCACTGCCGGAAGAAGCATAGAGCGACTGAGAGCGACTGCCTGTCAACAAATTGATACATCTAGCGTTATATAGAGACCATTTGGCGATGCCGCTACCTCCTGAATCACCATGACCCGATCAGTCCAGTTTTCACCGCCCACCCATACCCGGCTAGACAACCTGTTGAGTGATTTTGTCTGGTTTTTGGGTGACGAATCACGGGTTATTACCTTTGCATTGGCGTCTGCCCCATCGGACTATTTTATAGACCCGGAGGTCGGCTACGATGCGGAGTTGGCCCGCTGGAACCTGCCCTTCCGGGAGGCATTTTCTGAACTGGATGAACATTCAGCCAATCTGGTTATTGAGCAACTGGCAAGCCTTGAAGCCATTATCAATGTAGAATTTGTGCGGGTCGAGAATGCCGCTGACGCTGTGCTGCGCTTTGCGGTGACCGACCTGGCCCCGGAGGGCGAGAGCTATCTGGTTTTTCCTCCCTCTCCTGATTTGCTGCCCTTCTCGGTTGATTATACGGAGCTGCATGCCGCAGCAGGTATTGCCGGGGATATCTGGCTCGACGCCACGGTGAGCGAGGCGAATCTGGCCGATGCCCTGCTGCCCGCGATTGCGCTGGCTTTGGGTTTAAGCGAGCCAGCGGTTAATGGCTTTAGCGTCAGTGGAGATTTGGCGGTTGTTCCCCTGAGTTCAGCAGAATCTTCGGTATCAGAAACCGTATTTGCCCAAAATGGTGCCCAGGATGATGCGGGTGCCCAGGATGGTGCCCAGAATGTTGACGGCACCGCAGAATCAATATTGCACACGACGTTCATGCCGCTGGATGTAGCGGCACTGGTTTATCTTTATGGCCCCTCGCAGCTACAGGACAATTCGCTGTACATTATTAATGAATCTGCGGATGACTTTTTGACAGCGGGTAACCTTGACTATGGCGAGGATTTTATCACCTCGACCTACCTCAACGGGCTGCTGAATATCGCAGACTTCGGCGGCCTGAATGCTCTGGTAATCAACGTCGAAGAGGATTTGCAAGTTAACCTCAATGACGGCGCGACATCAGTCTTAGGGGTGGGAAAAACCCTGCATATCAGCGCGGGCAGCACTATCCATGAGCTCGTCACGGTTGATGGCAATGACACAATAACCGGGAATAAGCTGGCTAATACTATTTCCAGCCGGGGTGGCAACGACCATGTTTCAGGTGGGCCGGGCAATGACAGGGTCTTTCTCGATGGCGGCGATGATACCTATGTGTACACAGCGGGTGGCGATCAGGTGTATGGCGGTACCGGCACGGATATCCTGGTTTTAGACGACGGGTTAATCAGCCAGTACAAGTTTGTCCAAAACAGTGATGGCCTGACAATTTCCAATGTGGTTAATCAAACCGCTGCCGAACTTTCCGGCTTTGAGCAAGTGGAGATACTGGGCGGGCTTGTATCGGTTGGCGATGTTCTCGCTGCGGTTATCAGTGAAAATGCCGCATCGGGCCTGCTTCTGGATGATGGCCCGCTTTACCAGTCGGCGATACAGTCTGAGCAGGGCACTATCGACACCGAGCAGGCGCAGTTGTATAGAATCTACTATGGCAGCCTTGGGCGCGCTCCCGATCAGGCCGGTTTTGATTTCTGGATGGAGCAGCTCGATTCTGAAACTTATGGCCTTGCAGAAATTGCAACGCGATTTGTAGCGTCGGCAGAGTTTGTTGCTCTGGCGGATAGCAACGCTAGCGGCAACGTAGGCGCAGAGGAGTTTGTCACCCATATGTACACCAATGTATTTGGCCGCACCCCTGATGCAGAAGGTTTTGAGTGGTGGGTTGATCAGCTCTTTTCGCTGGAGCATACCCAGGGCAGCGCCTTCGTCAGCATGGTTCAGTCAGATGAGTTTGTGTTGTTAACAGCCGCTACTGTCGCAGACTTCTGGATGACATAACTCTGGATGATATAGTTCTGGATGATATAGTTCTGGATGATATAGCCGATGGTGTTTTAAGACCGGTTGGCGGCTCGGAATCAGCGGTAAAAAATGTTTTTAGGTGCCTTCTCTCTCATAGCGCTGCCAGCGGTCTACAGAAACCCTGTACACGAGGGCCGGTACATGGACCGGCGAGCCTGTGATGGGCCTGGTTACAGAGCAAGGCCTATACGATCAAAATTGTATTTGCTGCAGCGGTTGTATCAATCGCCGTAATACCCGTTACGCCGGTTAGTTCCACGATATTGGTTGTACCAAGTGCATCGCTGGCTGTGTCATTGACTCGTGCGAGATAGGTGTTGCCATCAAACTCAAAGGCAGCATAAACCTCGTCGGCAGTGCCATCTGCCGTGTAGTCTACAGCAACCCCGCTGGTTTCGATCACATCAATCCACTCGGCGAGTGTATCGATCATGTCTCTGTCGAGACCAAACAGGCTCACTATGCCAGTAGCGGAAATGGTAGCTGATATACCCGTGGACCCGGTGGAACCGACAGCCGCCGCTTTCACGTCGACAAACCCGCCATCTGCGGTAGCGGTAGCCACCGTTCCCCCCAGGGTAAACTGAAAGGAGTCGTTATCGGCTGTTGCAACGGCGGCCTGGTAGTCGGCAATACGTGTTATATCGCCCTCTATCGAGTAATCGCCGTTGAACAAAAAGAGGTCGTCGCCAGTTCCGCCGGTGATTATGTCGCCGCCAGTGTTGACTTCGATGGTGTCATCGCCATCCGATGCGACAATGGTTCGACTGGCTCCGGCAGCCATTAGCAGTACTCGCACTGAGTCGATCTTTGTTAGCGTTAGATTGCTCAAATCAACGCTCATATCAGTAACATTTACATTAACAGTCGCGGTATCGTCGGCCTCTTCAGTCATCAGGGTGTATGACCTGCCAGTGAGGTGGGCGCCGTCAAATGTCACTGCCACTGTATCATCTTCGCCAGTGCGCAGATTTTCCAATTCAAACCTTTCAACGCCTGCCAGGGCAAAGGTTTTGGCGGCAGATAAATTCGTGGCGTTATCCAGGTGAACGGTATCGGTACCACTGCCGCCATCGATGGCTACAATAAGACTGGCGAGTGCAATGCCACCCAGGTTAACCACATCGTTGCCACTGCCTAATGAGACATCCAATATACCATCGACAACAGCGGAGGCGTTCAGAGTGTCCACCCCCCTGCCCCCTTGGTAGGTGTTGCTTAGAGTATTGAGCGCAACAGAGCTATTGGCGCCGCTGCCGCCGCTGACAGACAAGCTGCCAGTGGCCGTGCTCGCTGCCAGCGTCAGGTTGCCGCTGGAGCCAGATGCGTCAATGATTGTGGCGTCAGAGGTGGTGATCGCCACGTCGCCACTCCCTGTAATAGATACAGAGTTCGCGTCGGCATCCAAGTTGGCCAGGGTGATGTCGCTGGTGGCATTCAGCGTCAGTGTTAGTCCGCCCGCATCCGTGACCTGCAAATTGGTAATGTCATGGCCAGTTTCCACGGTAACGGTTGCCTTGGCTTTGTCGGAGGTAATGGTAAGGTCTGTTAGCGCAGCACTGGAATTCAATGTCACGCCACTCGCAACATTTGCGGTTACAACTGGTGCGCTGCCTATGATTATTTCATCCACTTCAAAATTTGTACTGTCGAAGGTTGAAGTCGCAGTCGCGGTGGTTTTGATAGCCAGGTCGCCGGAGCTTTTGTCATTGACTATGCTGGAGCGGGCAATAATATCTTCATCGGCCATTGCCAGTACCAGGTTGCCACTGCCTTCAACAGTGGTTGCGATAGCAACACTGGTGTCATAGGTGACAGTCGTGGTGCCGGAAGTTGTCAGCGTTGTCAGCGTAGACGCGGTGTTGGTTAAGGCAACTGTACCCTTGACTACGATGCTGTTCGCTTCGGCTGCGGTACCGGTAACAGACACGGTAGTGGCGCTGCCGCCATTAACCGTTCCGTTTTCCAGCCCGGTGACGGTCAGGTCTGTGATATTAGTGCCAGCGGTAACATTGTTGTCCTTGGCAGCGGCAACGTAAGCCTCGCCATCAAAACCCAGCATGCTTGAGCTAAAGGTAATGGTTGCGCCGGTAATATCTGTGGCATCTACTTCGCCATCTGTGCCTGCCAATACGTTGAGAGTTATATTGATGTTTTCGACGTTGGTGATGTCTACGTTGCCGCTGTCTGCGGTCAGCGTCAGATTCAGAGTGTCATTGTCGCTGGTGCCTTCGTCGAGAATGATGTCGCTTGTGCCCAGAGTGGCGCTGGTCGCGGTAAATGTGTCATTGCCGGTTCCCGACTGAAACGCGTCGGCGTTTTCTGTCAGGGTGTAGTTGGCTGGCGGGTCAATGGGTTCTGGCCCTGGCCCTGGTTCCGGCCCTGGTTCTGGTTCCGGCTCTGGTTCTGGCTCTGGTTCTGGCTCTGGTTCTGGCGCAGTAATTCTTGCTATCAAACGTGTATTGGCCAGGTTGCCGGTTGTTACGGTGATGGCAAGAGAGGTTACGTTCGTCAGTATTGCCTGGGCGGCGGGAATATCCTCTGCGCTGTAATCTGCCTCCTGGGTTTCTACTTTTTTGGTAAAGTCGTTGGCAACTTCAATTTTATTTTGTAGCGTTGTGAAATCAGTTTGATCTTCGGCGCTGCTGGCACCGTTGGCGATGTCTAATGCGATACTGGCAAGCGTGGCCGCGTCACTCTCTAACCGGCCAGTGTAGAACGCGAGCCCCTCGGCGTCAGCGTTCCGGTTAAACATTTGCTGATATAGCGCATTGATAAGCTCAGTGGTGGTGGAGCTGCTATGCACATTTAGAAATTCCGGGGAGCCACCAAATGCTGCGAGAGCCTGGTCAACACTGTCTGCGGCGCCAAAATTACTGACCCAGAATGCGAGGCCTGCCGGGTCGGCAGGGCGGCCGTAGTAAGACACATAGAGTTGCTGTGCGGCTGCAACTATTTCTTCAGAAGTGGCCATGGTCTAAAACTCCTAGTTTTATAGAATTCAGCAATTATTGCTTTGCATAATAGCATACGGTTAATAATGTGGAAGTTGTCCGGGTTTAGATAGCTATGAGACTTTTGGATGATTGTTATTGCATCTGTGGAGTGGTGGGTCAGTCGTAGACTTATCCATCCAATCCACAGGTCGTGATCCCCGGTTTTTACACTTTAAGAAGCCTCACTTCTATCTGCACCCTGGCAGCTCGGATGAACGTCCTGCGGCTTCTTGTTCATGGGAGCCGCAGATTCAGGCGGTAAGACCACAACGCCTGGTTGCACACTGGGGGGCGAAACCTCTAGCGCAGAGGCTATCAAGCGTTTAAAGAGGCTGGAACTCTATGAGCAGCTCAAGACCGAAGGCTGTTCAAGCACCACGCCAAACGCTGGCGGACTATCGACAATACTACAATCATTATCGACCCCACGATGGGGCAGGTGTTGGACACACCAAAAGCTATTATCAGCAACTCATACAGGCGGCTTGATTTGTCTCACAGGTACTGAACCCGCACACTGAGTTTCAAACAGGTCGAAGAGAGCCTATACTATGCCCATGACGCAGACAACGATTGTTTACGATACTCACGCGGCGGTGCGGCGGCTGACGGAGGCGGGGGTTCCAGAGCCCCATGCCGAAGCCCTGGTGCGCGAACAGGTATGGTTGTTTGAACACGATCTCGCCACCAAAGCCGATATCGAAACCCTGCGGCAGGAGACCAAAAGCAATATCGCGGCCGTCCGGGCCGATGTCGAAAAGCTGGGCATCAAGACTTCGGCGGATATCGAAACCCTGCGGGAGGAGACCAGGGCAGATATCGAAACCCTGCGGCAGGAGACCAGGGCAGATATCGAAACCCTGCGGCAGGAGACCAGGGCAGATATCGAAACCCTGCGGCAGGAGACCAGGGCCGATATCGAAACCCTGCGGCAGGAGACCACAAGCAATATCGCGGCCGTCCGGGCCGATGTCGAAAAGCTGCGGCAGGAGACCAAAAGCAATATCGCGGCCGTCCGGGCCGATGTCGAAATCCTGCGGCAGGAGACCAAAAGCGATATCGTGGCCGTCCGGGCCGATGTCGAAATCCTGCGGCAGGAGACCAAAAGCGATATCGTGGCCGTCCGGGCCGATGTCGAAAAGCTGGGCATCAAGACTTCGGCGGATATCGAAACCCTGCGGCAGGAGATCAGGGCAGATATTGCAGCCGCAAAAAACAGCATTGTTGTTTGGGTGGTGGGGCTGGTCGTGGCTATGGTCGGCCTGGAAATTGCCGCTACCAGGCTGCTCTAGGACCCTGTCGGATTTAGGCGTTCGTCACGGGGCGTCAATGCCAGGTGTATTGACAGCGGTGTTGACAGCGGCAGCACGGGTGGGCTGAGAATAATATTATGAAGCAGGATATTCAATTTGTCTCTCCGGAAACCAACAGCGTAGGCAATGCACTACTTACAGATTTCCGCTGGTATGTCCCGGAGGGGGAAACATTGATATTGCATTACAGCTTCTACGATATTGATTCTGAATTTTACATCGATGTCGGTTTTGGCTATGACTCGGCTGATGCTGATTATGATTTCCCGTTCAGGGATGGTTTTGCCGCGTTCAGTGAGTGGCAGAAGAATATAGCGCGACAACTTTTTGAAGATATTGAAACGATTATCAATGTTGAATTTGTCGAAGCAGCAGACGGGCTTGATTCAGAGCTACGGCTGGGATTGACCGATTTGGATGGCGAAAACGCGGATGGCCTGGCTTTCCAGCCCGGCCCACTATTTACTCCCTTTGGCAATGACCCTGAAATTCCCCACGAAGTTTCAGGCTTGAGTGGCGACATCTGGATATCAGGGACGCTTGATGAGGCTTATTTTTCGGAGGTTGTGATTCACGAAATTGGCCATGCGCTGGGTCTGTCACATCCCTTCGAGGACGGCTTCGAACGGCTGGATGGCCTGAACAATACCACGCTCAGTGGCGCCCTCGATTATAACCGCTACACCATCATGACCTATGACTTGTATCCAGACAGTGTCAGTAGTTTTGAAGTGTGGCTACCTGGCTCGACGGCCACCTTTATGGAATTCGATATTGGCGCTCTTCAATTTCTCTATGGCAAATCTCAGGACCGGGGAGATGACCTGTATATCCTGCGCGCTGCAAGTGATTCGGTAGATATCACCGGGCTTGGGTATGACGACTATGATGTGCATGACTATGTTAACGGGTACGCTGGCGTGGCTGACTCAGGTGGCAGTAATACTCTGCTGATTGATGTCGATGCGAATCTTCGCATTGATCTGACCCCCGGTGGCTGGAGTTATACGGCGGGTGGTTTGCTGACGGATTCATTGGCTGACGACAACTTGTATCTGGCTCCTGAAACGGTATTGAGCGAATTGCTTTTGCTTGGCGATGGCGATCACAGGGTCACGGTTGGAGTAAGAGATGTCAGCGCCTATAAGTTTGTGGAAAGTGGAACCCGTATCACCGTCTCGGAAATAGATGGCGATAGTTCCATCACGATAGAGGGGAGTGATCAACTGATTTTTGCAGATGCGACTCTCCGGGTTGCCGATCTAAAAGAACAGATATCAGAGCTGAACGCCAGCCTGCTGCTGTCACCGAATGGGCCATTGTATCTGTCAGCTATCGCTGGTGATAGCGAGGTGAAGCCTGTCGAGGCCCAGCTCTACAGAGTGTATTACGGCAGTTTGGGGCGAGCACCTGACACTGGTGGTTTTGACTGGTGGCTGGAGCAAGTAACAGGCGAAGTTTACGATTTCAGCGAGGTCGCTGCCCGGTTTATTGATTCACCAGAATTTCGGAGTCTGGTTGATGTAAACGGAGACGGCATCACCGCTGATAACGAGTTTCTCGATCATATGTACTTAAACGTATTTGGTCGAGAAGCGGACGAGGCCGGATATGCCTGGTGGCTGGGTCAGTTGGATCAGGGGGTTTTTACACAGGCCAGGGCGTTCTCAAATATGGCACAGTCCGATGAATTTGTGCTGCTTACCGCAGGCACAGTCAGCGACATGCTACTGGTTTGATGGCCTTGTGGCATGGCTGTGACTGGCAGCAGATAAAACTGTCGGCAGGCATGGGCCTGGCCCGTTAAATACCCCATAATTGCGCTGTTTTTGTTGCGGCCGTTCATGCAGATTGTCAGATGAAAGTTCTCCATGTCTATCGAACCTTCTTTCCCGATACCCAGGGTGGGCTTGAGGAGGTTATTCGTCAAATCTGCCTGAGTTCCTCTCCTAGCGGTGTTGCAAGCCGGGTCTTTGCTCTCAGCCGCAATCCACGCCCTTCACAACTAAAGGTAGATAATATTGAGGTGATTCGCGTCAAGCAGACCTTTGAAATAGCGTCCTGTGGTTTTTGTTTTGGCGATTTGTCTGTGTTTCGTGAGCAAGCCAGATGGGCAGACCTCATTCATTACCACTTTCCCTGGCCCTTTGCGGATGTCATGCACTTAATGTATGCCAGTGATACCCCGAGCATTGTTACTTACCATTCAGATATCGTCCGGCAGAGCTTTTTGCAGAGCTTTTACAGACCATTGATGTATCGTTTTCTGGGGTCAGTGTCACGGATTGTTGCAACATCACCGAATTACTACGCGACCAGCGATGTGTTAAGTCGATTTAGCGACAAGGTTGAGATTATTCCAATTGGTATTGATGAATCCACTTACCCGGTGGCCCCGACCGGGCGCCGTTTACAATCTGTAAGAGATCAGTATGGGGAGGGGTTCTTTTTGTTTGTTGGTGTACTGCGCTATTACAAAGGCCTGCACATTTTGCTTGAGGCAATAAAGGACGCGAACTATCGGGTAGTGATTGTCGGGTCTGGCCCGGTGGAAAAAGAGCTTAAACAGCAGGCGCGACGCCTGCTATTGGACAATTTGGTTTTTGGTGGCTATGTCGATGACGAAACAAAAATGGCCTTGTTCCAGTTGAGTCGCGGTGTTGTTTTTCCATCATATCTGCGCTCTGAGGCTTTTGGCGTGGCTCTGTTAGAGGGCGCTATGTCTGGAAAGCCATTGCTGTCTGCTGAAGTTGGTTCAGGAACCAGCCACATCAATATAGACGGGGAAACAGGGTATGTGGTTCCACCAGGCTGCCCGCAAGCGCTGCGAGAGGCCTTAGACAAGCTCTACTACAACCCCGGGCGAGCAGAGATTATGGGGCAGGCGGCAAAGCAGCGTTATCAAGCATTGTTTACCGGCGCGCTAATGGGTCGGCGATATGCAGATGTTTACCGGCAAGCTCTGGTGGCGGCAGAGCCAGTGTCCGCCATGCAGCCCAGAAAATCCTGTTGATGCGGATTGCCGTTGATGCCCGTCCATTGGCACACCCCTATACCGGCATTGGGCGGTATACAGAAGCCCTGCTACAGCGCCTGGTGAAATCCGGCCAGCAGTGGTTTTTGTATTCTGACCGGGGAATATCGCCGCGCTTTGAGTTAGATGATCATGTGCAGTTGCGGGTTGGCAATGTGCGGCCCGGCAGTGCTGCGAGTGTTTTCTACAGCCAGTTTGTTTTTCCGCGTTGGGCGCGTGGAGATTGTGTCGATTTGTTTTGGTCGCCGCGACATCATTTGCCGCTCTATTTGCCCAGGGGCACCCATGGGGTTGTCACTGTTCACGACCTGGTATGGAAGCGGTTTCCCGAAACCATGAATAGCGGTAATCGTTGGCTGGAACGCTGTTTGATGGGCCCATCCCTGCGCAATGCGCGCAAGATTATTTGCGTGTCTAACTTTACTGCGACGGAGGTGGCGAGCCTCTACCCGCAGTTATCCTCGCGGTGTTGCGTTGTTCACGAGGCGGCGGGGTTGGCTCGGGAAGATCAGGAGAAGAGCGCGCCGATTCCGCAACAGCCGTTTTTGCTGTTTGTGGGGACACAGGAACCTCGGAAAAATTTGCCTAGATTATTACGGGCTTTTGCAAAGCTGGTGTGCACTACAGAGCTGCCACATCAACTGCTTATTGTGGGTACACATGGCTGGGGAGCGCAGGATATTCCCGCACAAATAGCTGAATTGGGTATCGGGGATAGAGTCCAGTTGCGCGGGCGGCTGAGCGATACTGAGTTACGCGGCCTATACACAGCCGCTACCGGTCTTATGCTGCCATCACTCTACGAAGGCTTTGGATTGCCGGCGCTGGAGGCAATGAGCTGCGGTGTGCCGGTCATTGCCGGCGATGCAGGAGCACTGCCAGAAGTGGTTGGCAAGGGGGGTTTACTGGTAGACCCCTTAAGTGAAGACAGTCTGTTAAGACAAATGCAGAAACTGTGTGGGAGCCATACGCTGCGCGAGCAGCTCAGTTCTGAGGCTCTGCTACAGGCGCAGAAATTCTCCTGGGACATAGCTGCCGAGAATACCCTGGCTGTATTACAGGACGTGTGCCGAGATGACTGATAATTGGCGTACCGCTGTTTTTAATCGGCGTATGGCGATTTGTATTTTTACCGGCTTTCTATCGGGTCTGCCGCTCCTGCTGCTCATTCACATGGTTCCAGCGTGGTTGACCGATGGTGGGGTTAGCCTGACCGACATCGCACTTTTTTCGCTGATCGGCATTCCCTACACCTGGAAATTTGTCTGGGCGCCTTTAATGGACCGATATGTGCCGCCGTTTTTGGGGCGGCGGCGGGGCTGGATGTTGTCTGCACAACTGTGTCTGTTTGTCGCCATTGGAGTTATGGGCAGCTTCGACCCGCAGAATTCTCTGCCGACTATCGCTGGTCTGGCGCTGTTGATTGCGTTTTTCAGTGCCAGCCAGGATATAGCACTGGACGCCTACCGCCGCGAAATTTTGCCCGATGAGGAGTTGGGCCTGGGCAACTCGATTCATGTAACGGCATACCGCATAGCGGTGTTGGTGCCTGGGTCTCTCGGCCTGATATTGGCCGATCACTACCCGTGGTCGCTAGTGTTTTGGATAGTCGCCAGTTTCATGTTTTTGGGTGTGGCCATGAATCTGTTGGTGCGTGAACCGCCGTCCGAACTCCCTCCGGCAGCGGGTATATCAGAGGCGGTTGTAGCTCCGTTTCGTGAGTATCTGAACCGTTGCGGGTGGCAAAGGTTATGTTTGGTACTCGGCTTTCTGGTTCTCTATAAATTGGGAGACAGCATGGCAACAGCACTCTCGACACCTTTCTACATGTCTGGTTTAGGATTTACCAAAACGGATATTGGGCTCATCGCCAAACACGCTGCGTTATGGCCTTCTATAGTAGGGGGTCTTTGGGGTGGTTTATTGATGCTGCGCATAGGTATTAACAAAGCCTTGTGGTTGTTTGGGCTTGTGCAATTGCTCAGCATCCTGGGTTTTGCGGTACTGGCTGAGGCAGGTGCGATCAAATGGTTGCTGGCGCTGGTAATCGGTTTTGAATATTTTGGCGTCGGCTTAGGCACAGCAGCTTTTATTGCGTTTATTGCCCGCGAAACCAGCAAGCAATTTGCAGCGACTCAGCTAGCGCTGTTTACGGCCTTAACTGCCTTGCCGCGTACCTTTGCCAATGCCACAACCGGCGCAATCGTTGAATCAGTTGGCTGGACAGAGTTTTTCCTGCTGTGTACGGCGCTGGCGATACCGGGGATGATATTACTGCGCTGGGTCGCCCCCTGGTCAACACTTGAAAAGCCAGGTGCGGCTAGTCCCAGCCAAAACGCTGCAAGCTGACCTTACCGCTCAGGCTAAATTCTACGCCCTCCGCTTCCAGGCGAGCCCTTTGTGCCTGATAAGATGCAGACCCCGCAGGCAGTGAAATTCTCCCCTGGGAATTTATGACTCGATGCCAGGGTAATGCCGTACCACTGGGGAGTTTTCGCAAGGTTTGTCCCACTTGTCGGGCGCCGCGACCGAGACCTGCGAGCCTGGCCACTTGGCCGTAGCTGGCGACTCTACCGCTGGGAATGGCCGCTACTACTTGCCATATTCGTTCTTTTGCAGAGAGCGTCTCATCCATATTTTTGCAAGCCAGCGCGAGGGTGTAAACGCAACTGTGTCAATGGCCGGTTCATGTCAGACAGGTGCCCCGTCACCAAAGAGGATGATGAACTGATTCAGGGCTGCTTTCCAGTCCTGAAACGTCCGCGGACCCACACCCAACAACGCCGCCGCTTCCTCCTGGGTTGACCTCGGGGCATTATGAAAACCGGGCATGCTACAAAACCGGACAGTTTATGTGTGACTAACACACTGTGTTTCAGCCTGGTTGTAGAGCCTGGCTTGAGGCTATACAATTTTTGCCACTTGGTCTCGTGCGCTGACGCACGCACAGGTTTTCCACGAGGGTAAGACAATTACAAACAAAAAAGCTGAAGTTCGTGAAGTACACACCCGACGCATTATTGCAGCGGCGGAAGAGGTGTTTGCCCTGAAGGGTTTCAAGGGCGCAACAACTCAGGAAATTGCCGATAAGGCAGGCCTGCCGAAGGCAAACGTGCATTATTATTTCAAGACCAAAAAGGTTCTTTACAATACAGTGCTGGAAGATGTTGTAGTGGTGTGGAAGAAGGATGCGGATGCCTTTGATCAATCTGAAGACCCCACCGTAGCGCTCGCCGAGTATATAAAAAGCAAGATGTTCCATTCCTTCACGCGGCCTTTTGGCTCGAAAGTGTGGGCCAATGAGATTATTCACGGGGCGCCAGTACTGGGTGACGAGAAGCTCAAAAAGTTTCTGGGCATCTGGGAGAAAAGGAAAACCATTCAAGTCAAAAGGTGGATCAAGCAGGGGAAGATTCTCCCGGTTGACCCTCACTATCTGTTATTTATGATTTGGGCGACCACTCAGCACTATGCAGATTTCGAGCACCAGATTGGCGTGCTTAATGGCGATAAATCTTTGAGTAAAGCGCAGCAGGCGGAAGCCACCAGAAATGTGATAGCTATTATTCTTCGCGGCATCGGCCTGGAGCCGGAGAACTAAAGCCTGCCGTTGGTCTTTCAGACCCTCGACTGTATCAAATACAGCCCGGCCAGTAGCAAAACACAGCCACCCGCTCTCGCTATATCCATGGCCCTTATCGGGGTATTAAACCAGCCGAAGTGGTCGGCGCAAATGGAGAGCAGCATCTGGCCGACGAAGATGGCCAGGATGGTATTTGCCACCCCGGCCCGGGGTATGAGTACCAGTACCGTGGTGACATAGATAATTCCCAGTAAGCCACCCGTGTACAGATACCAGGGAATCTCGACGAGCACCTGACGTGCGGGGAGCTTGACGCCAGAAAAGAGCATCAGAATCGCCAGGCCCACCATGGCAACCGAGAACGAGACGAAACTGGCCTGGAGAGGGTGGGGCAGGGATTTGCCCAGTTGAGCATTTACCATACCCTGTAGCGCCAACAGCCCACCCACAAGGAGTGCAATCACTATCAATAGTTGGGTCTTCATAACGAGATTCCTCCAGTATCCTGGTAGCGACTCAGGAGAAGTGTGGAATCACGTTCTCGGCATACTCAGCAATGATCTGTTCTTCCTGCCCATTGTCCAGGTAGATATTGAACTGGGTGACACCACAATCTTCCAGTTCCCGAATTTTGGCGATATGGTCCTCGGCCTGTCCCAGTACACAGAAGCTTTCGACGATCTCGGGAGTGATAAAATCCAGATACGGATTGCTGCTCTGGCCGTGCTTGGAGTAGTCATAACCGCGGCGATTCTCGATGTAGGATGTCAGGCTATCAGGTACCAGCCCGCTGTCAGTGCCGTACTTCTCAACAATATCGGCCACATGATTGCCGACCATGGCGGGAAACCACCTGGTTTTTTCAACGCAGGATTCTTTGTCGCCAAAGTAAGCCGGCGCTGCTGCCATGACCTGGTAATTGGACATATCCCGGCCAGCCGCTTCGCCAGCGCTGATGGCTTGATCGGCAAACCATCGACACAGCGATGGATCCGCGATTTGCAGGATAACTCCATCGCCAATTTCACCGGCGGTCTTCAGCGCCTTGGGTCCGTAGGCTCCAATCCAGACGGGTAATTCATAACCGTTTGCCCAGGGGAACTGCACCGGCTCAGGGCAGTCGCCATAGGAAACTTCTTCGCCGCGTATCATGGCCTTGACCTTGTGGGTGAACTCGGTGAGACGGGCTAGCGTGGCGGGTTTTTTCCCCATCACACGTACCGAGCTGTCGCCGCGACCCAGCCCCATATCTATTCGGCCACCACTTTGCAGTGCCAGACTGCCAAACAGGCTGGCAGTGAGGGACCAATCCCGGGCCAGGGGGTTGGTAACACAGGGGCCGAAGCGCATTTTGGTGGTGTGTTCCATGCACATGGCTATGGCCGGGTAGCACTCTCGCCACAGGATATGAGAGTCGTAGAACCAGCAGTGGGTGAAGCCGGCCGCTTCGGCCTGCCTCACCAGATAGCGGGCCCGGTCAGGGCTGACAAAGCCCTTAAAACAAATTGCGAAGTCCATAGTCGTACTCCCTACCTGATAACGGGTTGCGGCTTGTTTGCCGTGGCTGTTTTTTGCAGTACTTCGTATACCGGCGGGTAGGCGGGCCGCTCTATGTAACGGCCGGCACCCTGTTCCGCGTTGAGCTGGCCATCTTTCCATACCACTTTGCCGCGTGAGATTGTGTGGCTGGGTATGCCCTCGACCGTCTTGCCCTCAAAGATATTAAAATCGACGCTGGAGTGATGAGTGCTGGCAGATATCGTGCGCGTTCCCTCGGGGTCCCAGACCACGAGGTCGGCATCCGCTCCCACTGCTATCGCTCCTTTTCTGGGATACATATTGAAGATCTTGGCGCTGTTGGTAGAGGTTACCGCCACAAATTCGTTCATTGACAGCTTGCCGGTACCCACACCTTCGTGCCACAACACTGACATGCGGTCTTCCACCCCAGCCGTACCATTGGGAATCAGGGTGAAATCCTCAGCTCCCGCCGCCTTTTGCTCCGCGCAGAAAACACAGTGGTCCGTGGCGGTGGTTTGCAGGTTGCCGGTTTGTAGCCCACGCCAGAGTGCCTCCTGGTGGCCCCTGGGTCGAAATGGCGGACTCATTACATGTGCGGCCGCCCGTTCCCAGTTCTCATCCCGATACACACTGTCATCCAGCAACAGGTGGCCAGTCAGACATTCACCGAATACGCGGTGCCCCTGGTTGCGTGCGTAAATGATGGAATCCAGCGCATCTTTGGTTGACACATGAACCAGGTAAATAGGGGTATTCAGCGTCTGGGCAATTTTGATGGCGCGATTTGCTGCTTCGCCCTCAACTTCCGGCGGGCGCGACAGCGGGTGCCCTTCGGGCCCGGTGATTCCCAGCCCCAGTATTTTCTTCTGCAAGTGATAAACCAGCTCACCGTTCTCGGCGTGCACAGTGGGTATGGCGCCCAATTCCAGACAGCGGGAGAAGCTCGGCACCAGCGTGTCATCGGGCGCCATGATGGCGCCTTTGTACGCCATGAAGTGTTTAAAGCTGTTGACACCGTGCTTTTCCACCAGGGTGCCCATATCTTCGTAAACGCTCTCGTCCCACCAGGTAACTGCAACATGAAAGCTATAGTCTGCCGCCGAACTTTCAGCCCAACCTCGCCATAGCTGGAATGCATCAAGCAGGCGCTGCTGCGGGTCGGGAATGACGAAGTCAATGATGGTGGTGGTGCCACCTGCCAGGCCAGAAGCGGTGCCGGTGAAGAAATCATCGCAGGCGACCGTGCCCATGAATGGCAGTTGCATGTGAGTGTGGGGATCAATGCCGCCAGGCATTATGTACTGCCCGCCAGCATCGACTATTTCGGTATTGGCCGGGGCGTCCAGATCAGGCCCCACTGCCTGAATAATGCCGTCGCTTAACAGTACGTCGCCACGATAGGTGTCATCGTGAGTAATAATAGTTCCACCTTTAACAAGTATGGACATGGCTGTTCCTCCAGAGGTTGGCTGAGACCCATAAAGTCTCAAAAACTGACACTTACAATTTGACTAAATGGTCAGCATGTGTACCCTAGGGCGGCCTGGTCAGTTAGTCAAGATGATATGGCTGCTAGTTAGAGTCGCAGGTACAATCCTGGATATTGATCCTGGATATTGGTGCCTGGTGCCAGGAAGCGGTGAACTGCTAGACTCAAAGTCGGCAGTACCAGGCCGAGCGAGATTGAATCATTAAAACGACAATAAATATGCAATTTACCAGTCAACACGCAGTGCCTCCCTCCGGGGCTGAGGGTTATCTGTGGAATGAAGATTTGGCGCCCACCTCGGAGGAGCAGCGCACCTGGAACTGGGTGAACATTGCAGCGCTATGGGTTGGAATGGTCATCTGTGTTCCGGCCTATTTATTGGCGTCCGGGCTTATCGCCGAAGGCATGAATTGGTGGCAAGCCATATTAACGGTGTTTCTCGGTAACTTTATCGTGATGATCCCCATGCTTTTGATCGGTCATGCCGGCGCCAGGTATGGCGTTCCTTTCCCTGTGTTACTGCGAGCTTCCTTCGGTACGGTTGGTGCCCGTTTGCCGGGTGTGCTGCGGGGGCTGGTAGCCTGTGGTTGGTTTGGCATTCAAACCTGGGTGGGTGGCTCGGCGATTTATCAGATCGTGAATGGACTCTCGGGCTCCATGTTTGTCGGTACGCCGCTGCCATTTCTGGATATTGATGCTGCCCAGTTGGTTTGCTTCCTGTCTTTTTGGGCGCTTCAGGTATTTTTCATTATACGCGGTATGGAGTCGATCCGCTGGTTGGAAACGCTTGCCGCGCCCGTGCTGTTGACTATATGCCTGGGGATGTTGTACTGGGCCTACGCGAGCGCAGATGGATTTGATGCCATGTTTGCCAAGCCTTCTGCCTTTGTCGCCGGGGGCGCTAGAGAAGGTGAGTTCTGGCGGGTGTTTCTTCCGGGCGTGACGGCCATGGTCGGCTTTTGGTCGACGCTGTGTCTGAATATTCCTGATTTCACCCGCTTTGCCAGCAGCCAGAAAGACCAGGTAATCGGCCAGGCACTGGGCTTACCCTTGCCCATGGCGTTGCTGGCTTTCATCAGTGTCGCTGTGACCATGGCAACCGCGGTCGTTTTCGGTGTGGAAATCTGGGATCCGCTGGAAATCGCTGGCCGCCTGGGTGGTGGTGCCGCTATTCTGGGACTGTGCATGTTGATTGTGGCTACCTTGACCACCAACCTGGCGGCCAATGTGGTGGCTCCCGCCAACGGTTTTTGCAATCTGGCGCCCCACAAAATTTCCTTCAGGCTGGGCGGTCTGATTACTGCGGGTCTGGGCATCGCCATGATGCCCTGGAAGTTGATGGAATCCGCAGGTGCCTACCTGTTTGTCTGGCTGGTGGGGTACTCCTCCCTGCTGGGACCTATTGCCGGCATTCTGATTACCGACTATTTCTTCATCCGCAAATGTCACCTTGAACCGGATGATCTATATCAGCGCGGGAAAATCTATGAATACAGACAGGGCTGGAATCCCGTTGCGCTGGTGGCGTTGGGGCTTGGCATCGCACCCAATATTCTCGGTTTTCTCCACGCAGCAGGTGCACTTGATACGGTGCCGGTCCTGTTCGAGAGAATGTATGACAATGCCTGGTTTGTCGGAGCCATTGTTTCCAGCGTGAGCTACTACCTGCTCATGCGCAAAACCGTTTACGGCTATACACGTGGCGAGAGGGAAGACATCTAATAGCGTTGCTGCTGAATTGTCGTTTACGGCTAGACACGTGGCGAGAGGGCCGGGGCTTAGCAGGCGTTTGTGCGCTCAGCCAAATCTGATCATATGGTCAACTACTACTACAGGAGATGGGTATGTCAAAAGTCAAAACAGGTCTCATACAGCTCGGTTTGAATACGGATACTTCGCTGAGCCCTGACGAGATAAGGGACAGCATGCTGGAAGGCCATGCGCCGTATATTGAGCAGGCAGCCAGCGCAGGGGTACAGGTTCTGTGTTTTCAAGAGGTTTTTACGCAGCCATACTTTTGCCCGAGCCAGGATAAAAAGTGGTACGCCGCCGCCGAGTTGATTCCCGATGGGCACACCACCAGACTGATGCAGGAAGTTGCCAAAAAGCATCAAATAGTCATCGTAGTACCTATCTACGAAGAGGCACTGCCAGGCGTTTATTACAACACGGCCGCCGTTATAGACGCGGACGGTTCGTATTTGGGCAAGTATCGAAAAACGCACATACCGCAGGTCTCCGGGTTCTGGGAGAAATTTTTCTTCAAGCCGGGTGCGTCTGACTGGCCAGTCTTCAAAACGGCCTACCTCAACCTGGGTGTCTACATCTGTTATGACCGGCACTTTCCTGAGGGTTGGCGTGCGTTGGCGCTGCGCGGTGCTGAGTATATTGTCAATCCATCGGCAACTGTAGCCGGGCTTTCAGAGTATTTGTGGAAACTGGAACAACCGGCCGCTGCCGCTGCAAACGGGGTCTACATCGGCGCGATAAACCGGGTAGGTACAGAAGCGCCGTGGGATATTGGCGAGTTTTATGGTCAGAGCTATGTCGTCAACCCTCGCGGAGACATCGAGGCGATTGCCAGCCGCGATCAGGACGAGTTATTGATCCACGAAATTGACCTGGATCAGGTGCGTGAGGCACGTGATCAATGGCAATTTTTGCGTGACCGCCGCCCGGATACCTACGCCGTACTAACCGATCTGGAAACAAACTAGGCGAGACCTTTGCACGGAAGATGATTTCACTTTCAGGCAAGGCAAAAACGCACGGAATGAGGGAGTTTATGCTTATAAATGACCGATTGAGTACGATTTTAACGCAGCATGCAGGTGAAATGGTTTTCGTGCAAAGGTCTCTAGGCCAAAGTTTCGACATTTGATACAGTACTTGACCATATGGACAGGATGCAATACTGTGACCTGTGTATCAGGTCAGGAATACACAGACAAGACGATCAGTCAGCGGGGAAAACCACAATGAATAACATACAAGCTTCAGAATTTAGCGCTTGCAGCGGGAAGAAAAAACGAATCCTCAGCCAATCAATTGCCCTGGTATTGGGCTTATCACCACTAGTCGGCGGTATCGCATCGGCTGCCAATTTACTGGAAGAAGTTGTCGTTACGGCACAAAAAAGAGAGCAAAAACTGAATGATGTAGGCGTGGCTGTTACTGCCTTCACCAGCGACCAGATGAAGGCTCTGGGCTTTGAGGCCAGCACCGATTTGATTGCCTACACACCGGGTATTTCTCTGGCCGGTGACATCGGTGGGCAAAGGGCTATCTTTAACATTCGCGGCGTGGTTCAGAATGATTACGCCGACCTGGCGGAGGCGCCAGTGGCCGTTTATATCGATGGCGCTTACCTGGCCAGCACCCAGGCCCAAACCTTCGGGCTGTTTGATGTGGCCCGGGTTGAAATGCTGAAGGGGCCACAGGGAACCCTGTTTGGTCGCAATGCCACTGGCGGCCTGGTGAATACAATTACCAGTAAACCTACCGATGAACTGGAAGGCTATATCGAAGGAACCTATGCCTCCTTCAACCAGATTCGTCTGGAAGGCGCCATCAGCGGACCGCTGAGCGATAGTGTCAGGGGCCGGCTGGCATTTATGGGAAACCGACAGGATGAAATACTGGATAACATCTACCCCGGTGTCGATTTTAATGGCGATGGTGGTACTGACGGTGGCGAGGATGGCTATAACGACGATACGGTCGCCGTGCGCGGGCACCTTAAATTTGATATCGGTGACCAGGGTAGCTTGCTGCTGAGCGGCAACTGGGCCGATACCACTAAAAGTGAGGGGCCGTATCAGTTGGCGGCAACCACTGAGATCCGCAGGGCCAACGGCGAAGTGATAGATGTCATTTACTCCATTGATGATCCCATGAATTGCGATGTTATTCAGGCCGGAGCGTGCATTGATGGCAATGGCGACGGCAGTGTCACTCGCCCGGTTGTCGGCGGCGATTTCTATGGCAACGTCAACCCCGATGGCACTGGCGATAAAGTCAATAAAGACTTCGCCTTTGACGATCAAAACGAACTGAAATCCCAGGGCTTGGCTGCCGAGTTCAAATATGACTTTGAATGGGCACAATTAACCTCTTTGACTGATTATAAGAACTTTACCCGCGTGATTGGGCTGGACTCTGACCAGTCCGCGACCGGCGGCCTTATTTTTCAATCTGACGGAGATACCGACCAGTTAAGCCAGGAGATTCGCTTCAACGGCACGACCGACAATATGGTGTGGGTAGCGGGCGGATACTACCTGGGGGTCGACACTGATTTTATTCAAGGTCTGGCGGCCTCCCCTGTCAGCCAGGACTGGTTTGACATACAAGGCCAGGAAGCCAATACCATTACTGAACTGAATACTGACTCCTACTCCATATTCGGGCAGGTCGATTACACTCTGACCGATGAGCTGGTGCTCGTTGCAGGCTTGCGCTTGACCCAGGAGGATAAGGACTTTGACGGCGTGGTAACTTTCTTCGTCAACAACGATGATCGAGAGATTGAAACCAGCGGGCCGCTGTTCTCTATCGATGAATTGAAAGACAGCAATGATCAGGATTTGTGGTCCGGCAAGATTCAGTTGGAATACAGCCCGGATGAAGGCTCTCTCTACTACGCGGGCATTAATCGCGGTGTGAAGGCTGGTAGCTTTAATGCACCGCTGTTTGGTGGTTTCTCCCCCTATGATGAGGAGATTCTGCTGGCCTACGAAGTCGGCGCGAAACTGACGCTGGCGGGCGGAAGCCTCCAGCTCAATATGGCAGCGTACTACTACGATTATCAGGATTATCAGTCCTTCACCTTTGTAAACAATAGCAGTGCTGTGACTAACGAAGACGCCACCTATACCGGTTTTGAAGTGGAGATGATTGCCAGCCCGGCCGACGCGCTGGAAGTGCTGTTCGGTGTTTCCTACGCCGATGCGGAGGTAGAGAACCTGCAAATTGCATCGGATATTTTCATCGACGCGGCACCGCCATTCACACCTGAGTGGCAGGTATCAGGCTTGATTCGTTACACCTGGGATGCCTTTGGGGGTGACCTCACGGCCCAGGCCAGCGCCAACTATCAATCGGAGTTTTACCACAATGCCCGCAACTTCACGGCTCACGAGTTCGATAGCTATACCCAGGTAAAAACCCGCGTCGGTTGGGCAGATGCTGAAAACCTATGGAATATTGCCGCCTATGTCGACAATCTCACCGATGAAGATAATGGTGTGATTGGTTTTGATGTGTCCGGTTTCTACGGGTCCAGCCAGGAGTCTTACGCCAGACCCAGGTCCTACGGCCTGACAGTACGGAGAAATTTCTAGAATGCCACCTGGTATACCAGCATGCTTGAAATGATGAGTGTGCACCCCCAGCAATAAAACATGCAATGGGTTCTATTGGTATTTCCCTGGTTGGAACTTTGGAGTCTGATTGAGCTCGGTGGCGCAATCGGCGGGTTCACGGCTCTCATCTATGTATTCGCAACCTTGCTGCTGGGTCTGGGTTTAATTCATGGTCGCGGAATAGCTTTGCTGCGCAAGTTGCAGGCTGAACACGGCCGCATGGTCGCTGGACCTCAGTTGTTAACCGATGAGACGGCCATGATTGGGGCGGGCCTGTTATTCATTGTTCCCGGCCTGATTACCGACAGCCTGGCTATTGTCTGCCTGCTGGCACCACTTCGCAGGTGCTTGCTGGCCTGGCTCGGCCTAAACCCGCCGGAGGAGGTGCACCGGGCTTCGGGAATTCGAAAAAACGGTCTGCACCACTCTGGAGACACCCTGGAAGGGGATTTTCACCGCGTAGACGACTGATTGGCGCTATCGTGCCCGCGCTGCGCTCGGCATAGTCGATTTTCACCGCGTAGACGACTAATTGGTACTTGACTATGGTCATTTCGTGACTATGATTAGCACTCCCTGTGGGAGAGTGCTAAAAAATTGTTCAAGTCCCTTGAATTTGTTGCTGGCACCCCCATGAACACAGGCAGCCCGGTGGTGTTCCCTTCGTTGTGAAGCGGAAGCCTCTGGTAGTAATAACTAACGTTTAGTGGAGATATACAGACATGAACATCCGTCCGTTGTACGACCGTGTGGTCGTTCGTCGCAAGGAAGAGGAAGAAACCACTGCAGGTGGCATCGTGCTACCAGGTTCTGCCAAAGAGAAGCCCAACCAAGGTGAAGTGATTGCCATTGGTGAAGGCAAAGTGCTAGACAGCGGTAAAATACGCGCTCTGGCTGTAAAAGTTGGCGATACCGTGGTGTTTGGTCAATACGCTGGCAGCAACACCATAGAAGTTGATGGTGAAGAGTTGATCATTATGGGCGAAAGCGAAATATACGGTGTGATTGATTAAATCGCGCGCGCTTTTTGTGTAACTACATATTTATAGGATTTAAACAATGTCTTCAAAACAAGTAATTCTCGGTGATAGTGCCCGCCAGCGCATGCTGGTTGGCGTGAACGTTCTGGCGGATGCCGTTAAAGCAACCCTGGGGCCCAAAGGTCGCAATGTTATTCTGGATAAGTCATTTGGTGCCCCTACCGTCACTAAAGACGGGGTGTCTGTAGCAAAAGAAATAGAGCTGAAAGACAAGCTGGAAAACATGGGTGCTCAAATGGTTAAGGTCGTTGCCTCGCAAGCCTCTGATACGGCAGGTGATGGCACCACTACTGCAACCGTTCTGGCACAATCTATTCTCAACGAAGGCCTTAAGTCTGTGGCGGCAGGCATGAACCCAATGGACCTCAAGCGCGGTATTGATAAAGCCGTTGCAGCGGCTGTGGGAAAAATTCAGGAAGCCTCTACGCCGTGTGAAGACAGCACGGCGATTGCTCAGGTTGGCACCATTTCTGCCAACAGCGACAGCCATGTGGGTGAAATTATTGCCGAAGCCATGAACAAGGTTGGCAAAGAAGGCGTGATTACGGTTGAGGAAGGTTCTGGCCTGGAAAATGAGCTGGACGTGGTTGAAGGCATGCAGTTTGATCGCGGCTACCTGTCCCCGTACTTCATCAACAACCAGGAAAACATGAGCGCTGATGTTGAAACGCCGTACATTCTGTTAGTTGACAAGAAAATCTCCAATATCCGCGAGCTGTTGCCCCTGCTTGAGCAGGTTGCAAAGGCGTCGAAGCCATTGGTGATTGTGGCGGAAGACGTTGAAGGTGAAGCACTGGCTACTCTGGTGGTGAACAACATGCGCGGTATTGTTAAGGTTGCAGCGTGTAAAGCCCCTGGATTTGGCGACCGTCGCAAGGCCATGCTGCAAGATATCGCTATCCTGACTAGCGGCACCGTGATTTCTGAAGAAGTTGGCCTTGATCTCGAATCTGCGACTCTCGAACACTTGGGTTCTGCCAAGCGTGTGACCATGGACAAAGACAACAGCACGATTATTGACGGTGCAGGTGAGCACGCTACTATTTCTGCGCGTGTTAATGAAATCCGTGTCCAGATAGAAAATACCTCGTCTGATTACGACCGCGAGAAGCTACAGGAACGTGTGGCCAAGTTGGCCGGTGGCGTGGCGGTTGTTAAGGTTGGCGCTGCCACTGAAATCGAAATGAAAGAGAAGAAAGCCCGCGTTGAAGATGCACTGCATGCAACTCGCGCTGCGGTTGAAGAGGGTGTTGTTGCTGGCGGCGGTGTTGCGCTGGTGCGTGCGGTTGAGGCGATTCGTGGCCTGGAAGGCGCCAATGAAGATCAAACACATGGCATCAATGCGGCTATCCGCGCCATGGAAAACCCCCTGCGTCAGATCGTTGAAAATGCTGGTGACGAGGCGTCTGTTGTTCTCGACAAAGTTAAGAACGATGGTACTGGCAACTACGGCTACAACGCCGCCAGTGGCGAGTACGGCGATATGATCGAAATGGGTATTCTCGACCCCGCGAAAGTGACTCGCACTGCGTTGCAGGCTGCAGGCTCTGTCGCTGGTCTGATGATTACCACCGAAGTAATGATTGCCGACGAACCAGAAGATAATGCTGGCGGCGCTCCTGCAATGCCTGACATGGGCGGCGGCATGGGCGGCATGGGCGGCATGATGTAGCGCGACGGTAGCGTGACGGTAGCGTGACGAAAGTCGCGTAGGTAGCTAGCCTGGCGGGGTTGCTCTGTATGGACTAACCTGGATGGATTAGTCCATAGACCTCGTAAAATTTAGCACCCTCAATCGAGAGCAAGCGGCGTTCTGGCAGTGCAAACTGTTGGACTCTCGACACCCCTAACCGGGTGCGCTGCCACGATCAAGGCATGAGTCTTAATCGTTTTCAGCAAGATGCACCACGCGACTCTCTTGCAGAGGGGCCCCTCCCTTTCTTGCAGAAGGGTAGCGTGGTCGTATCAGAGCGTGGTCGTATCAGAAGGGGCTGGCACCTGTACCCGACACGACACAACACACGACACACGACACACGACACAACACACGATACAGCGGTTAAGCCGTGAGGATGTTTGTGCTCTCGGGGTCAGAGTTCCGACTCTGGCCCTGTCAAAACCCCACACCACGCGGGGTGATTTATATCGACTAATTCCCGCTTGCCCATTTATTAAAGTTGGCTGGCGCATTAAAATGCGGGATGATGCCATAAGAGTGGCAATCTTATTGCAATAACACCTTTTGCAATAACACATAGTATGGGGACAGACCTATGATGATTCTTGAATTTATTTTCCGTTGGGCACATGTCTTATTCGGCATCGTCTGGATTGGCATGTTGTATTACTTCAACTTCGTGCAGACCGAGTACTTCAAGGAAGCAGAGGCTGATGCCAAAGCAGATGCCGTGAAGAAACTGGCGCCACGCGCCTTGTGGTGGTTCCGCTGGGGGGCGATGTTTACCTTTCTGACGGGTTGTTACCTGCTGTACGCCATTGGAGCACACAATAATCTGCTGGGTCAGCCGGTTATCTGGGTTGGCGCCTTTGCCGGAATTTTGATGTTCCTGAATGTCTGGTTAATTATTTGGCCAAATCAGCAAGTTGTGCTGGGTTTAAAAGAAGGCGATGGCCCCACCTCAGCGGCAAAAGCTGGTTTGGCTTCGCGCACTAATACGCTGTTCTCTGGCCCAATGCTGTTTGGGATGCTCGGTTCAAAGCATTTGTATATAGATGCCAGCCCCACTGCGGTTTATGTGGCGCTGGGAATTATCGCCCTGCTTGAACTGAACGCGCTGTTTGGCAAAACCGGGCCAATGACCTCGGTGAAGGGTGTTATTCATTGCAGTATCGCTTTGACGGCTGCGGTCTGGGCAGCTCTGGCGCTGGTTTAGACGGTGTTCCCTGGGGGCCGGAGTTGTCTGGCCCTTTCAGCCCAAACCGCTGAAGGCTCTACACCCAACTCGCTGAAGGCTCTCTATGACCAACTCGCTGAAGGCTCTATGCCCAAACCGCTGAAGGCTCTATGCCCAACCCGCTGAAGGCTCTCTATGACCAACTCGCTGAGGGCTCTATGCCCAACCCGCTGAAGGCTCTATGCCCAAACCGCTGAAGGCTCTCTATGACCAACTCGCTGAAGGCTCTATGCCCAAACCGCTGAAGGCTCTCTATGACCAACTCGCTGAAGGCTCTATGCCCAAACCGCTGAAGGCTCTACATGACTTTTATTGGCCAATTTGTAATCAATAGTGACTGACGACGAATCTCTGAACCATATCCCGCCCATTGTTCCCGCTCGGGACGAGGTGGTCGCCCGGCGTCAAAATCCCCCAAAGAAATCTGGCGATAAGACGGCGCCGCCGGTTCGTGCAAGTGGCGCAGGCCTTTGGGCGCGTTTATTTATTGTGGTTAGCCTGGTCGTTGCTGCGGTTGCTTGTGCCTGGGCCTGGCAATTGCAGCAACAGTTAGTCGTCGCCCAGGAAAATTTGCTAAATTACGGTGAGCGTATCGCTGACTTGGAGGACCGCCTGTCTGATACAGACGAGGGAGTGAATCAGTCCAGCGCTGCCATGGCGGTTAAAATCAAGGAGCTCTATTCAGAGGTTGATAAGCTCTGGGCTTCGGCCTGGCGGCGCAATAAAGCCAGGATTGAAGCATTGGAAAAATCTGCATCGGGTCACAGCAGTCAGCTTGCTACCCTGGGAAGAACTGATAAAACCTACTCGGTGCAACTTCAGTCTCTAGCGGTAGATATGCAGAAGTTGCAGGCGGTTTCCAGCGATCTTGAGAAGTTGGTTAAAACTGCAAAGGCCAGTGAGACTCAGTTGGAAAAACTGGCCGACGACCTTAATCGAATGGGCCTTGAATACGCCAAACTTCGCCAGCGAGTTTCCACAAATGAAGAATGGGTAGAGTCGATCAATGGTTTTCGCAAACAGGTTAATCGCACCCTGTCTGAGTTCAATGCCCGCTTAACCGAGTTGCAGCCGGAGGTGCCGGTCGGCCCCTGAACCGTTTATTCAAATATGGGTTCTCGCTTTTCCATAAAGGCAGTCATTGCCTCCACCGACTCAGCTGATCCCATAGTTTTGCCAAAGTGCTGTTGCTCAAGGTCGTGGGCATCGCGGGTGGCAGCCCGAAGCGGTTCCCTCAGTAACTTTTTAATGGTTTGTACCGATTGTGGAGGAAGTTTGGCCAGTTGCAGGGCTACAGATTTGGCATGGGCTATCACCGACTGACGAATGACTTTATTAACCAGGCCGACCTCAACGGCGGTCTCTGCGTCAAAGCTCTCACCCAGCATCAGCAGCTCCGCAGCCTTTTGATGGCCGACAAGCCGAGGTAATAACAGGCTGGACGCGGCCTCGGGCACCACGCCCAGTTGCACAAAAGGCAGCTTGAATTTGCAATTGTCGGCGGCGTAAACCATATCGCAGTGCAGCAACATAGTTGTTCCCACGCCCACTGCCGGGCCAGCCACAGCTGCAATCAGTGGCTTCTTTGCACGCATTAGCGATTTGAGAAAGCGGTTAGCCGGTACTTCTTCGTATTGGTCAATGTCCTTGCTGATAAAGTCGGCAATGTCATTCCCGGAGCAAAAACAGTCATCGCTCCCATAGATGAGGATCACGCGCACCTGATCGTCGTCATTGGCGCGTTCAATCGCATCTGCAATGGCCCAGTACATGTGATGACTGAGCGCGTTTTTCTTGTCTTCGCGATCCAGTCGAATATGAAGCACGTGTTTTTTGAGTGTGATATCGACAAACTTTACACTGGCATTCATGATTGTTTTCCTCCTGGCAGGCCATCAAGATTAGCACTTCACAGGCCGAAAGTGACGCTTTTTTGGCGTACAATGGACGACTTTTCAGCGACCGATAACAGAGGATTGCACCCTATGACTGTGATTCGTCAGGATGATTTGATTGACAGCGTGGCCGATGCGCTGCAATTCATCTCTTACTTCCATCCCCTGGACTTCGTCAACGCCGTCCATGAAGCCTATGAACGAGAGCAAAACCCGGCGGCAAAAGACGCTATGGCGCAGATTCTCATCAACTCGCGCATGTGCGCGCAGGGTCACCGCCCCATTTGTCAGGACACCGGCATTGTCACGGTATTTATCAAGGTCGGTATGAATGTGCAGTGGGACGCAGACATGTCTGTTGCCGATATGATTAACGAAGGCGTGCGGCGGGCTTATTTGCACCCCGATAATATACTGCGAGCATCCATACTGGCTGATCCCGCCGGTGCGCGCAGTAATACCAAAGACAACACGCCGGCAGTGATTCACATGGAGGTGGTTGCAGGCGATGAACTCGACGTCGCTGTTGCCGCTAAAGGGGGTGGTTCTGAAAACAAGTCGAAAATGGTCATGCTGAACCCCTCCGACAGCATCGTTGACTGGGTGGTTGAGACCCTGCCGACAATGGGAGCGGGCTGGTGCCCGCCGGGTATGCTCGGAATTGGTATAGGTGGCACCGCAGAGAAAGCCGCAGTGATGGCCAAAGAATCCCTGATGGAGCCTATTGATATCCATGAATTAAGAGAACGCGGCCCTTCGAGTCGAACCGAAGAACTGCGGCTAGAGATTATGGAGGCAGTCAACAAACTCGGAATCGGAGCCCAGGGTCTCGGCGGCTTGACGACCGTGGTGGATGTCAAGATTAAGGATTATCCAACCCATGCGGCGTCTCTGCCTGTGGCAATGATTCCGAATTGCGCTGCGACACGCCATGCGCACTTTGTCCTTGACGGTTCAGGCCCCGCTTTGCAAACTCCGCCCAATGTGGACGATTGGCCCGATATCACCTGGGAAGTCGGGGCAAACGTCAAGCGAGTGAATCTGGATACGGTTACCCCGAAAGAGGCGGCGGCGTGGCAACCCGGTGACACCCTGCTGCTGTCTGGAAAAATGTTGACCGGTCGAGATGCCGCCCACAAGAAGATGAAAGAACTGATCGAGAGTGGCGAGGGCTTGCCACCAGAGGTTGATTTGAAAGGTAAATTTATCTACTACGTGGGGCCAGTAGACCCGGTGCGCGACGAGGTTATGGGGCCAGCCGGCCCAACCACTGCGACGCGCATGGACAAGTTCACCGATTTTATTCTGGAGCATACGGGGCTGTTAGGCATGATCGGTAAGGCAGAGAGGGGGCCAACAGGCATTGAGGCGATTAAAAAGCACGGTGCTACTTATCTGATGGCGGTCGGTGGCGCGGCCTATTTGGTGTCAAAGGCCATTGTTAGTGCCAGGGTGCTGGCTTTTCCTGAACTGGGGATGGAGGCGATTTACGAATTCGAGGTCAGTGAAATGCCAGTCACTGTGGCGGTAGATGTCAGGGGAGAGTCGATACACAACACCGGCCCGGCGGTCTGGAAAATGAAGATAGAAGAGCAGGCGATTGAGGTCGTATAAACGCTGACATGACTGGCAGTTTTTACTGGCATGATTATGAGACATTCGGCGTTGATCCGAGCCGTGATCGCCCGATGCAATTTGCCGGGCTGCGAACTGACCTGGATCTCAATATGGTCGGTGAGCCGCTGGTACTTTTTTGCAAGCCGGCGGCGGATATGCTGCCACACCCTGAGGCCTGTCTGGTCACTGGCATTACACCTCAGCGGGCTTTGGCCGAGGGAATTTGCGAGGCCGACTTTATCCGGCAGATTCATGCGGAACTCTCCCGTCCGGGAACCTGTGGCGTTGGTTACAACACGATACGTTTTGACGATGAGGTCACTCGCTACACCCTGTATCGCAATTTCTACGACCCCTATGAAAGGGAGTATAAAAACGGCAATTCGCGCTGGGACATCATCGATATGGTGCGACTAACCCACGCACTGCGGCCAGAGGGAATTGAATGGCCGCTGCGTGAGGACGGCTTGCCGAGCTTTAAACTTGAGCATCTTACCGCGGCGAACGGGATTGACCACGGCAGTGCCCATGATGCCCTGTCTGATGTAGAAGCAACGATTGCGTTTGCCAGGCTGATTCGCCATAAGCAGCCGCGCATGTTCGAACATGTGCTATCTCAGCGTCACAAACAAGCTATTTTTGAGACGCTCGATATTCGTGCTATGAGGCCGGTATTGCATGTATCCGGTAAATTCGGTGCGCAGCGAAATAATATTGCCCTGGTAGCGCCAGTGGCCATGCACCCGGTCAATAAAAACGAAGTGATTTGTGTCGACCTGTCTGTTGATCCCGCTCATCTTGCAGATATGAGTGTCGAAGAAATTGGCCGCTATCTATTTTGTGCGCGAGACGAGCTGCCCGATGGTATGCGGCGACCGGCAATCAAAAATATTCGCGTCAATCGCTGCCCGGTTGTGCTGACACCCAGGTTGCTGGATGCTGAAACGGCTGAGCGTCTGAATATTGATATTGCCAGGAATCTGGAGCACGCAAAGGCGCTGCGCCGGGTCAGTGGTTTATCGGAAAAGTTGCAGCAGGTCTTTGCGCACAGAAATTTTCAGGAAATTACCGACCCCGATAGAATGTTGTACAGCGGTGGCTTTTTCAGTGAAGCTGACAAACGCACCATGGGGCGTGTTCGGGTAGCGGGGGCGACGCAACTTGGCGAAGAGAATTTTGTATTTGAAGACAAACGCTTGCCAGAATTGCTTTTTCGTTACCGAGCCAGAAATTATCCAGAGAGTCTGTCGCCAGAAGAACGCGCTCAGTGGGAGGAATTCAGATTCCAGTATTTGACGGACCCGACAGCGGGAGCCAGCCTTACCCTGGAGGTGTATCAGGAGCGAATACGACAAATGCTGGAATCTCACGCCGGTCGGGCGGAGCTGCTGGAGAATTTACTGGACTATGGGGATCAGCTACTCGCGTGAAACTCAGGAGCCTGCCGGATTTAGGCGTTCGTCACGGGCCTGGAAAAAAACCTGCTGCTGTTGGGCATGTCCGAGAGCTATGACATCGCGCTATAGATGCAATCTGGTGTTTTTACCGTTTTAACCGCCCGGCTCCCGTTTATAATAGCGAGGCGTTCCTATCTGGAGATTTTCTGTGCAATTTGCTGGCAGCCATATTCTTTCTGTAAATCAGTTTGAGCGTTGCGATATAGAAAAGATATTCGAAGTTGCGGCCAGGATGGAGCCATACGCTCGCAGGCGAAAAATAACCCATGTCCTGGACGGAGCGATTCTTGGCTCGATGTTCTTTGAGCCCAGCACGCGAACTCGCGTGAGTTTTGGTTGCGCATTTAATTTGTTGGGTGGACATGTGCGCGAAACCACCGGCTTTGAACACTCTGCAATCGCCAAAGGTGAATCCTTATACGACACCGCCCGGGTTATGTCCGGCTATAGCGATGTCATTGCGATGCGACATCCTGAAGCTGGCTCGGTTGCAGAATTTGCTCATGCCAGCCGCGTGCCGGTACTCAATGGCGGCGATGGTGCCAATGAACACCCGAGTCAGGCACTGCTGGATCTCTATACAATCAAGAGTGAAGTTCACGCCCGCGGTGGCGATATCAATAGCATTCGCATAGCACTGATAGGTGATCTGCGCCACGGTCGCACCGTGCACTCCCTGTGCAAGTTGCTGAGCTTGTATGAGCGCATTCAGGTGCATCTGATCTCGCCGCCAGAGTTAGCTATGCCAGTACAAATTGTAGATATGATGAGAGCGGCGGGGCACAGCGTCAATGAAACTGAAGACCTGGAAGAGCACATTTCCAGCGTTGATATCGCCTATTCCACACGTATTCAGGAGGAGCGATTTGGCTCGCAGGAAGAAGCTGATCGCTACCGTGGTCGTTTTCGGCTCAATCAAAATATTTATACCCAGCATTGCGACCCGAATACGGTCATTATGCACCCGCTGCCGCGTGACTCGCGCTCTGAGGCGAATGAGTTGGACAATGACCTCAATGACAATCCCAACCTTGCTATCTTCCGCCAAACGGATAATGGAGTACTAGTCCGCATGGCCCTGTTTGCTATGGTCCTGGATGTGGTTGACAAGGTTGCTGTCGAGTCGCGTGAGGTATCCTGGTATACCGGCAGCCGGTTTTAGCATGAAACTCAAGTACGCTACAGAAGATGTCTGCGTCATCTTCTCTGTGCGTCGAGCCGGGTGAGAGCGATGGGAGTCTTGCCAGGCGGGAGACACCAGAGGAGGCTTGCCTGTGTGTCGAGCCGCTTGAGCCCACAGTGGTTGCCTATAAACGGCGTTGCGCTACAGCGCTGGAGTTGATGTGAATCCTGATCACGCTGGCGAGATCAGCGAACAACAGGACTCTGGGCTATTGCGCTCCAGTGCGATTGTCGGCGTTATGACCATGCTGTCGCGGGTGTTAGGGCTTATTCGGGATATCGTCATTGCCGGATTTGTGGGTGCCACGGCAAATGCCGACGCATTTTTTGTCGCCTTTAAAGTGCCGCAGTTTTTGCGCAGGCTGTTTGCCGAAGGCGCATTTTCCCAGGCATTTGTCCCGGTATTGGCGGAGTATCGGGAGCGCGGCCCGGCTGCTGCAATTCAAGGGCTGTTAAATCGGGTTTCCGGTGTGCTCGGCGGCATTTTAATATTTGTGACTGCCTTTATGGTGCTGGCCGCGCCGCTGGTTACGGCCCTGTTCGCGCCGGGATTTATTGAGCACCCGCTTAAATATCAGCTCACAGCAGACATGATCCGTATCACCTTCCCCTATTTGTTTTTGATTTCAATGACCGGCTTTTGCGCCGCAGTCTTGAATAGTTATGGCCGGTTCGCAGTCCCCGCTTTTACCCCGGTGTGGCTGAATGTGTCGTTAATAGCCGCCGCAACGGCTGGCGCGCCTCTCTTTGAAGAGCCGGTATTCGCTTTGGCCTGGGGGGTGTTATTGGCGGGAGTCGTGCAACTGTTGTTCCAGTTGCCGTTTATGTACCAACTGAAAGTAGTGCCACGACCGCAATGGGATACAAAAGATGAGGGTGTTCGGAAGATTATGACACTGATGCTGCCCGCACTGTTTGGTGTATCCGTCAGTCAGATTAACCTGCTGCTGGACACGGTGCTGGCGAGCTTCCTGCCAACCGGCAGTGTCTCCTGGCTTTATTATTCTGATCGGTTGACTGAATTGCCGCTGGGTGTGTTTGGTATCGCGATTGCTACGGTCATACTACCCAGCCTGTCCCGTCAACAGGCCAATCATTCAACAGAGGACTTTTCGCGCACGCTGGATTGGGCATTGCGCTGCGTGTTGTTGATCGGCCTGCCCGCCAGTTTAGCGCTTTTGGTGCTAGCCGAACCTATCCTGATAAGTCTGTTTCAGTACGGTGCTTTGCAGCCCGGCGATGTGTATATGTCCTCGTTGAGCCTACGCGCATACTGCGTTGGTTTGCTGGCCTTTATGTTGGTAAAAATACTCGCCCCTGGCTTTTATGCGCGACAGGATATGAAGACGCCGGTCAAAATCGGCGTTATTGCCATGCTGTCTAATATGATTCTCAATATTGTGTTGGTCGTTCCGCTGCATGTCTACTGGCAGATTGGCCATGTCGGCTTGGCTCTGGCAACCAGCTTGGCAGCGTTTATTAACGCAGGTCTGCTTTTTCATAGTTTGCATCGCCAGCAAGTCTTCCAGTTTCAGTCGGAGTGGGCTGTGCTGATGTTGAGGTTGTTTTTGTCCAGTGGAGCGATGGTTGTGGCCTTGCTGTGGCTGACTCCATCGACGGCACAGTGGCTCGACTGGGGCTGGCAGCTACGGGCTCTGCAATTGGCTTTTCTGGTGTCTGCCGGGCTGGCTGCCTATGTATTTAGCCAGGTTTTGCTCGGCGCCAGAATCACGGATTTTTACGCGCCAAAACAGTCTTGATTTCGCTATAATGCCGCATTTTGGCAGTGCATTCGGCAAGCATGGAACTCATTCGCGGCCTACATAACCTGCGCCCCCGTCATCGGGGGTGTGTTGCTACGATTGGTGCGTTTGACGGTGTGCACCACGGTCATCGCGCTGTGCTGGGGCACTTGTTGGACAAAGCACGCGAGCTGGAACTGCCCTCTGTGGTGATTTTGTTTGAGCCTTTGCCGAGGGAGTACTTCGCCCCCACCCAGGCGCCGGCTCGTCTAATGAGCTTTCGGGAGAAGTTTAAAGCCCTGCAAGCGCTGGGGGTGGACCGCGTGCTGCGAATCCGTTTCGATGAGGCTCTGCAAACTATGAGTGCACAGGATTTTCTGACGCATATTTTTGTCGAGGGTTTGGGAGTACGGTATATCGTTGTCGGCGACGATCTGCACTTCGGTCACGACCGCGAAGGTGACTTTTGGATGATGAAAGCAGCCGGAGCACAGTACGGCTATGAGACGATGCACACCGCGACTCTGGGAGTTTCGGGAACGCGGGTGAGCAGTACGCGCATTCGGCAAGCCCTGGCAAACGCAGAATTTGCCTTGGCAGAAAAACTGCTGGGGAGGCCCTACAGTATCACTGGCAAAGTAGTTTACGGCAAACAATTAGGGCGTGATTTGGGTGCTCCCACAGCCAATCTGGAGTTGCATCGCTTACGGGCGCCACTCTCCGGGGTCTATGTGGTGGAAGTGGCGGGTTTGGCAGACAGCAAACTGGCTGGCGTGGCCAATGTGGGTACCCGGCCAACAGTAGACGCTAGCATTAGAGCGAATTTAGAAGTGCATATTCTGAATTTTGAGGATGATATCTACAGTAAAACCATAGCGGTAACTTTCCTTAAAAAAATAAGAGAAGAGCAAAAATTTGACTCGATTGAGTTGTTGGCAGGTCAGATACAGAGGGATATCGCGCAGGGGCGCGACTATTTCAATTTATGAGTGATTACAAACACACATTAAATCTTCCGCAAACCGGGTTTCCTATGAAGGCCAGTCTTGCCCAGCGTGAACCGGCGCGGCTGAAATCCTGGCAAGAGCAAGATTTGTACGCAAAGATTCGAGCAGCCCGAGCTGGCAAGCCGAAGTTTATTCTTCACGACGGACCTCCTTATGCCAATGGGGAATTGCATATCGGCCACGCGGTAAACAAAATTCTCAAAGACATTATTGTTAAATCCAAAACTATGTCCGGGTTTGATGCACCTTATATTCCAGGTTGGGATTGCCACGGTTTACCCATTGAGTTGAACGTAGAGAAAAAAGTTGGCAAGCCGGGGCATAAGGTGACCGCCGCCGAGTTTAGAGCACAGTGTCGTCAGTATGTTACGGGGCAGGTTGACGCCCAACGTGAAGTATTTAAACGGATGGGTATTCTGGGAGATTGGGATAATCCCTATCTGACCATGGACTTTGCCTTCGAGGCCAACATCATTCGCACACTGGGGCAGATTGCGGAACAAGGTCATTTGCAGAAAGGCTTTAAACCTGTGCACTGGTGTCTGGATTGTGGCTCGGCGCTGGCGGAGGCAGAAGTTGAGTATGCCGACAAGTTTTCGCCGGCGATAGATGTTGCCTATCACGCGATGGATGTTGCGGCAGTGCGGGATGCCTTCGGGGCCAGCGACGTCGACCGGGTGTCTATTCCAATCTGGACAACGACGCCATGGACATTGCCAGCGAGTATGGCGGTCTGTCTGCACCCGGAGCTGGACTATGTGTTGGCGAGCTCGGGTGGCTATGGCCTGGTGCTCGCCAAAGAACTGGTGAACAGCGTGTGCGCCCGTATCGGATGGACGGGTTATAAAATATTGGGCGAGTGCCAGGGGAGTGTTTTAGAGGGGCAGTTGCTTCAGCACCCTTTCTATGACCGGAAGCTACCCGTTATTCTCGGTGACCACGTCACGACTGAGGCAGGCACCGGTGCTGTACACACCGCGCCTGGACACGGTCAGGACGACTTTGTGGTTGGTTTAAAGTACGGGCTTGAAGTGTACAATCCCGTCGGTAACAACGGTGTCTATTTGGGCGATACAGAGTTGTTTGCTGACCAGCATGTATTCAAGGCCAATGACGCCATTGTTGAATTGTTAAGGGAGCGGCAAGTCTTGCTCCACCATGAACCTTTTCAGCATTCCTACCCTCATTGTTGGCGCCACAAGACTCCGATTATTTTCCGTGCTACGCCGCAATGGTTCGTCTGCGTGCAGCAACCCGGACTTCAGTCGCGAGCTCTGGAAGAGATCAAGCGCATTGAGTGGATGCCGGATTGGGGCCAGGCCAGAATTGAGTCGATGGTGCGCGATAGGCCGGATTGGTGTATATCGAGGCAGCGCGCCTGGGGGGTGCCGATTGCCTTGTTTATTGACAAGCAAACTGCGGAGTTACATCCCGATACGCCAGCTTTGATCGAAGCTGTTGCCAAGAGAGTCGAACAGTCAGGTATTGATGCCTGGTTCGACCTGGAGACCGCTGAACTACTGGGTGACGAGGCCGATAGCTACGAGAAAGTGACGGATACGCTGGATGTTTGGTTTGACTCAGGCGTGACCCACGCTTGCGTATTGGATCAAAGAGCGGAACTGGAATTCCCGGCGGATCTATATTTGGAGGGGTCTGATCAACACAGGGGCTGGTTTCAATCCTCATTGCTGACCTCCATTTCCACCAGGGATTCCGCGCCCTATAAATCAGTGTTGACGCATGGTTTCAGTGTTGATGGTGAAGGCCGCAAGATGTCTAAATCTATTGGCAATGTGCTGCCCGCGCAAAAAGCCATGAACGAGCAGGGCGCAGATATCATTCGCCTGTGGCTGGCCGCTACTGACTATCGCGGTGAGCTGGCTGTGTCGGATGAAATTTTTAAGCGCACAGCGGACTCATATCGTCGGATTCGTAACACCGCGCGTTTTTTACTCTCCAATCTGAACGGATTTGATCCTCAAACTGACCTTGTGTCGTCAGAGAATATGCTGGCACTGGACATCTGGGCCGTCGATAGCGCGGTGCAGTTGCAAAGGGAGATTCTCAAGGCTTACGGACAATACCAGTTTCATCTGGTGTATCAAAAGTTGCATAATTTCTGCGTCAATGAGCTGGGTGGCTTTTATCTGGATATTATCAAGGATCGCCAGTACACCACTCAAACCGAGAGCCTGGCGCGGCGTTCGGCGCAATCTGCGCTGTATCATATTGTCGAAGCCCTGGTGCGTTGGGTCGCTCCCATACTCAGCTTTACCGCAGAAGAGATTTGGGAGAACTTGCCCGGTGAGCGCGAAGATTCCGTTTTTGTCGCCGAGTGGTATCAGGGTCTTGCGGAAATGCCCTCAAACCTGGTGATGGATCGCTCGTTCTGGCAGCAATTGATAGCGGTACGTGTTGCAGTCAACCGAGAGCTGGAGCGCCAGCGGTCCGATGGCAGTTTGCGGGGTAGCCTGGACGCAGACGTCAGCCTGTACTGCTCGGAATCTCTCTATGATTTGTTGTCTGCGCTGGACGAAGAATTGCGATTTGTGTTGATTACCTCTGAAGTTCGCCTGCTCAGGCTGGCCGATGCTCCCGAGAACGCCATTGCATCCGGGCTCAAGGATTTAAAGTTGTCGGTCGGCGCCAGCGAGTTGGCAAAGTGTGAGCGCTGTTGGCATCGCCGTGCAGATGTTGGTTCCTGTGTCGAGCACGCTACGCTGTGTGGACGCTGCGTAGAAAACGTGGATGGCGCGGGAGAGCAGCGCCGGTTTGCCTAGCCTAATGCGCCTGATGATTCCTGCGGGGAGCGCTTTTTCCATGCGCTTTTTCCTTTGGTTAGGTCTGGCCGCTGCGGTGGTGGCGCTGGATCAATGGACCAAGGGACTGGCGCAGGGGCAGCTTGACTATGGCCGGCCACAGGCGCTGTTGCCGATATTGAATTTCACCTTGCAACACAATGCAGGCGCGGCCTTTAGTTTCCTGAGTGACGCCGGCGGCATGCAGCGTTGGCTGTTCAGCGGTATCGCGGTGACAGTCAGTATCATTCTTGTGGTGTGGATGTCTGGTTTGTCGCGGCAGGAGTGGTTGCTTAGTCTTGGGCTGGCATTGATCCTGGGTGGTGCTGTCGGCAATTTGTGGGATCGTCTGGAGCTGGGCTATGTCATTGATTTCATTTCTCTGCATTACCGCGGTCATTATTTCCCGACGTTTAATGTGGCTGACTCTGCTATTTCAGCAGGGGCGGCGGTGATGATCGTAGATGCTATCCTGCAACCGAGACGTGCGGGTGCAGATCATGGGTGACAGGTCAGTTCCAGTTAGCGAGGGCACCAGAGTTTACGCCAATTTTTCTCTGAGCCTTGAAGATGGCAGTGAAATTGACTCTAACTTTAACCATGAAGCGGTAGATTTTGTGATCGGGGATGGCAGCCTGTTGCCAGGCTTCGAGCGGAAATTGTTCGGTATGTGTGGCGGGGAGAGGCAGATTTTTGCGATGACTCCAGAGCAAGCCTACGGGATGCCCAATGACAACAATGTGCAAGAGTTAGCACGCGATCAGTTTGACGATGATGTCGAGCTGGAAATCGGCCTGGTGTTTGCTTTCGCTGATGCCAGTGGCGGAGAGCTTCCAGGGCTGGTTATTGAGTTTGATGATGAATGGGTGCTTGTCGATTTTAATCACCCCCTCGCTGGTCGCACAATTCTATTCGATGTATTGGTGCATCGAGTCGAAGCTGCCGAGCTGCACTGATCCAATGGCTGAGAAATACCAGATCAATCTAGCCAACCCGCGCGGTTTTTGTGCCGGGGTGGATAGAGCAATTGATATTGTCGAGCGGGCGTTGGATGTATTTACTGCCCCCATCTATGTGCGCCATGAAGTTGTTCATAACAAATTTGTTGTCAACTCTTTGCGAGAGCGCGGTGCAGTATTTGTTGATGAGCTCCATGAAATACCCGACCATAGCATCGTTATTTTTAGTGCCCACGGAGTATCCCAGGTTGTCCGCCAGGAGGCAGAAAGCAGGGGGCTCAAGGTGTTTGATGCGACCTGCCCACTGGTGACCAAAGTGCACATGGAAGTTGCTCGATACTCGGGGTCGGGTCAGGAGTGCATTCTGATCGGCCATGCCGGTCACCCTGAAGTTGAAGGCACAATGGGTCAGTATGATCGTGCAGCCGGAGGCGATATCTATTTGGTAGAAGATGTTGCGCAGGTTGAAAGTGTGCCGGTTAAGAATCCGGACAAGTTGTTCTATGTGACGCAGACAACCTTGTCTATGGATGATACCGCCATGGTGATTGAGTCCCTTCGGAGGCGGTTCCCGGCGATTCGGGGGCCGCGCAAGGATGATATTTGTTACGCCACGCAAAACCGACAGGACGCGGTAAAAGCGCTGGCAGAGACCAATGATCTGGTTTTGGTTGTTGGCTCACCCAATAGCTCCAATTCAAACCGGTTACGCGAGCTTGCGCAACGCATGCAGACCGAGTCTTACCTTATAGACAGCGCTGAAGATATTCAGAGTGAGTGGCTGACGGGTAAAACATCTGTTGGCGTTACCGCAGGAGCGTCTGCGCCAGAAACACTGGTACAGCGGGTTGTTGACCGCCTGTGTGAGCTGGGAGCCGAAGCCCCCAGAGAGACGCAGGGCCGCGAAGAAAATATCACCTTTTCCATGCCGCGTGAGCTGAGAATCCCGTTGCAAGACCTGTCTTGATCGGCCTGCTATTTTAGTAGGTATGGGACTCTTGCCTGAACACACTCTGTTACGCAGAAATGGCAGCACCGCAAAGCCTGGGGCGGCGGTGCCATGTCCTTGAGAAACAAGAGCGATGGTTTTTCGTTAATCGAGGTGTTGGTGTCTGTACTGGTTTTAATGGTTGGCATTCTCGGGGTAGCTGGTATGCAATGGGTGAGCTTCCAAACCAATCAGAGCGCCTATGCTCGCTCGCAGGCGGTGTATTTAGCCCAGGATATGATTAATCGAATGCGGGCCAATCCCGGCGGTTACCAGTCGACAACGGTTTACGATGCTATAGATACGAGTAATCCGAATGCAACGCCCTCTGATCCAGGCTGCGTTACCGCCGTATCTGGCTGCACGCCTCTGCAAATGGCGCAGCAGGATGTCCGTGAGTGGACTTCAAATTTTCGGAATGTGGCAAATATTCCTGACTTTCGCCCGACTTTGCCCAATGGTGTTGGTATGGTTGCGCGCTCGGCGACCTCAGATTTCACTGTTACCGTGTCCTGGGATGAGCGAGGCTGGGACAATCGGGAGCGTTTGATTCAAAATCGCCAGGTCACAATTACGGTGACCCTGTGATCGGGTCTATTCGACAATCGGGTCTGTCACTGGTTGAGCTGATGGTCGCATTGGCACTTGGCGCGTTCCTTATTCTGGGAGCCGTCAATGTTCTGGTGTCCAGTAAAAACTCGGGCCAGCTTGAATCCTCCCTGGCGCGACTACAGGAAAATGGCCGAATAGCGCTTGACCTGCTCGCCTCTGATTTACGCCTGGGCGGTTATGTGGGTTGCTCTGGCGCGCCAGCGATTATCGCGACAGGTGTGAGTTGGAGTCCCGTTCAAGGTTATGAGCGGCTCTCGGGTCGCTGGAGCCCCGCGCTGCCCGGCAACCTGAGCAGCCTGGCCACGCTCGCTCGGGTTGGCAGTGATGTGATCTCAGTGCAATACGGTTTGCCAGCCTCTGGCGCGGTTTCGGCTTCTGTCAGCTCAGCGAGTACGGCAGTGCCGCTAACAAATAACACCAGTTGTATTCAGCAGAATGACCGGGTGGTTGTGTTCAATTGCGCCGCTGGCGCCGAGATGTTTAAGGTAACAAACGCGCCAACCTGCGGGGCGAGTGCGACCCTGTTGCAGTTTGGCGCGGCCTCTAACAGCCCATCGCAATTAAACAACGCCTATGTAGCGGGTGACAGTATTTTAACTCTGGTTGAGCGCACCTGGTATGTGGCTGACACTCAGCGCCGCCGCACTGCGGCTAATATTCCCATCTATGCCCTGTATAGACGAGCTGACTCTGCCGCTGAAGAGATGATAGAAGGGATTGAATATATGCAGATTAGCTATGGGCAGTTGTTGGCGACCAATAATATTCGCTATGTTCCGGCCAGCGATGCGAACTTAAATGCAGATCAGGTTGTAAGCGTGAGAGTCGCCCTGCTTGTACAGAGTTTTGAGCCGGTGCTCGACAGCCCTGACAGCTCAGCCTATCAGATGCTGGATGAAAGTATTGATAGCGCTGGAACACCCTATTTACACAATGGTGATCTGACCTTGCGACGGGTGTTCAAGACAACAATTTTGCTTCGAAATCGCGCACAGAGTAATCGCGCACAGAATAGCTAGGAGAGATTGATGTATCCTAAGAATCGACAGAGTGGCGCGGTACTGCTGGTTGCTCTTATTCTCCTGACAATCACAACCTTTGTGGGTTTTTCCTCAATGGAGACCAGCCTTCTGGAGAACAAAATGGCGACATCCAGAATGCTCAGCGAACAGGTTTTCCAGGCCGCTGAAACAGCCATTGAAGAGGTTATTGACGATCAGGGTTATTTATCTACAGCCTATACGCAGTGGTTAGCAGGCGGCACTGACTGGCCTGCCAAAACGCACAGCTACTCTGCTGAGGATGCCCACGACAACGACCTGCAGACAACGACAACCGTACAGTGCCTTGGCGAGGGGCCGGGTTATGGCGGTACTGCAGACAGTGACCCGGATGGTTCAGGTAGCCAGCGCGGCGTGATTTATTACAGCATTCAAGCCACCGCTTCGCGGCAGGGCACCAATCCTGGCTCAACCCACGAGCAGGGTATTTCGTACCGACGCTGATGTACTCGAAATGTCGGGATGGAGAACAAATATGAGAACTTTGATTTCTGCCGTCAGGAATTTTCTATGTGTATTATCTTGCTCATGGCTGAGCCTGGCGCCTGTTTGGGCTGATGATACCGAGATCTTTTTTGCCGACGTATCCGAAGGTGAAACCAGTCCGAATATTCTGTTTATCGTGGATACCTCAGGCTCAATGGGTAACACAGTATCGGCTACCGGCAAGACGCGAATGCAGAGCCTGCAAGACGCGCTCAGAGATATCCTCAATAATTTATTTGACGTGAACGTCGGCCTGATGCGTTTCTCCAATCCCGGTGGCCCGGTGCTGTATCAGGTTGACTACATTGATCGCAGTGTTAATGAAACCGAAGCCGGCCTGATTGATGTGGTTGCAACCTTGTCTGATAACGATGATGACGCGCAGGAAGTGATAGGTACTGGCCAGGTCATCGCCGATGACACGCAACTGGCATTGAATCTGCTGACGGTTGGCAGCACGGGGTCATGGACTGAGCGAATCAACGATGGCGACAACGACTCGGAAGAAGAAATCTGGAATGACCGTTGTTCAGAAAACGACTCGACCTATCTGGAGATGACCCACAATGACTCCTCGCGTCAGTTGCAAGCGGTAGGCCTTCGTTTTGGCAGTGTAGGCGTGCCCTTAAATGCCACCATTAGCAATGCCTATATTACGTTTACGGTGGTCAATGTTGATGCGGGTGGGCTGGCGGAAATTGATATTACGGCAGAGGCCAGAGACGGCGGTGGCTTTGACGACCGCGGCAGCTATTGTGACAACAGCGAAAAAGACAACATTACCGGACGGACCAAATCCGCCAGCACCGTTGAATGGAACCTGAATCAGAATTTAGCTGCAGAGCAGACTATTGTGACGCCAGCAATTACGACTTTGGTCCAGGAAATCGTCGATCATGCCGACTGGAGCGGGGACAGCAGTGTTGAAGAAAATGACATGGTGTTTATTTTCGAGCGTCGCAGCGGCTCAACAACAACCGGTCGCTACGATTTTTATGCCCGCGATGGCAGTTCCTCGCGGGCGCCACAATTACACATTGAATACTATCTGGGTTCCCCACCAAGTGATTATGCCGCTAAAACCGGCTTGCGTTTTCAAAGCGTAAATATACCCAAAGGGGTAATTATTACCCATGCGACCATCGACTTTACCGTGGCCCAGGCAGATGCTGCCGAGGTGACCAGCCTGGTGATTTACGGGGAAGATGACGATGAACCGGCTGCATACAGTAGTGCAATCACCGGCGATATCAGCAATCGGAACCGGACATCTGCATCCGTGAACTGGACAGCGGCAACCTGGGATACGGTAAACACAACCCAAAGTACTCCCAATATCACCTCAATCGTGCAGGAAATAGTCAGTAGGGCGGATTGGTGTGGCGGCGATGATATGGCTTTTGTCATCGAAGGTACCGGGCTGCGAAATGCCTATGCCCGCGATGCGGCGAACGGTTACCAGCCGGTTCTCAATATTCAGTATGCAGAAGACTCGGTAGTAGCCGGGTCAAGCTGTATGGAATCCACCTTGACCAGGGCGATTATTGCCAGCCCTGATGATGCTGAAGAAGACGGCGGTTCGGTCTCCACGACCAGCGCACAGTTGAATGTCAGTGGCACTGTAAAAGTCGGTTTTCGTTTTACCGATATTAATCTTCCGGAAGAGGCTCCGATACGCTCCGCCTACCTCGAGTTCTATTCTGCTGACGATGATGGCGGTACGCTCCAGGCTGAGGTGAGAGTGCAGTTAACGGGTGATGCGGAAGCCTTTAGTCGTCATAGCACCATTGATGACCGCGCATGGTCGTCCGCGGTGAGTTGGACGGACAGCGAGTATCGCTCCAACAACGAGAGATTCAGAACGCCGAATATAGGCTCGCTGGTGCAGACGATTGTGGCCCGGGATGACTGGACGCTGGGCAATGACATCGCTTTTCTGGTCGACCGAACCAGCGGTGACGACCGGGATATTGAGTCCTATGATGGCAGCGCGGCGCGGGCAGCCAAATTAATCGTCACATTTGAGGATGATGGCACAGAGACCGAAATTCGGCTGGTTCGCGACGAACTGATTGACGTTATCGACTCGCTGAATACACAGGGATACACGCCCATTCAGGATACGCTTTACGAGGCGGCACTGTATCTTCGGGGTGACGATGTGGATTACGGTGCCTATCGGGGCGGGCCCAATGACAGCGGGCCACATTCCTACACACGGGTATCCGTGGCTGATTCCATGGTTCCCGGAACCTATGCCATAAATCGTCCCGATGGCTGTACGGCAGACCATCTCGGGGCGTCTGCCTGCGGTGGTGAAACGATTAGCGGCGTGGGAGGCAATGCTCAGTATAAAACGCCGATTGATGATTTTTGCCAGAAGAGCAACCATGTCATCCTGTTGACCGATGGACAGGCTAACCGCCCTCATTCAGAAACCAGGATTAAAACCATGGCAGGGGTCGCTAGCTGTTTAACGACTTTTGAAGACAGCTCAGGCAATGCGGTTGCCGTTCAGCCGGGTGAAGAATGCGTACTGGATTTGGTGAGTTACTTGAACTCCGCCGACCAGTCCGGCCTGAAAGAAACCCAAACCATCACAACCCATAGCATTGGCTTTAACTTTAGCAGCCCCTGGTTGGAAGCGCTGGCAAAATACGGTGGTGGCGTGTACCGGGAGGCCACTAATGCGTTGGACCTGGTAACTGAAATCCAGTCTATCCTCGAGGAGGTGCTACAAACAGACAATACGTTTGTGGCGCCAGTGGTTTCAATTGACCAATTTAATCGGCTAAACCATCGCAGTGAAATTTACTTTGCGGTGTTTCGCCCCAATGATGAACCCGGTTGGCCTGGCAATCTGAAGAAATACCGACTGCGCGTGGCAGACAACGTGATTATTGATTACGAGGGCGATGGAAAAGAAGCAGTAAGCAGCTCTACCGGTTTCTTCAAGGATGACGCCCGCAGTGCCTGGAGCACGAGCAATGACGGCGCAGAAGTCGAGGCGGGGGGTGCGTTTGGCCAATTGCCGGATTATTCCTCGCGGAATGTTTATGTTTCATACAGCGGCATGACAGAGAGCAATCTTTCTCACGCGAGCAATCAGTTAACGACGACCAATAACGCGCTCCTCAAATCAATGTTTGGCGTTGACAACCTGTCGGATTCTGAATTTGACGCTCACATCGAGTGGATAAGAGGTAAGGACGTTGATGAAACCTATCCCGGAAGTTTACCCAGCGGGTCGCCGAATGGAATTACCGCTGAAAATAGATATAGCCTGGGTGACCCGCTTCATTCCAGGCCTGCCGCTGTAACCTATGGCGGTAGCGAGGAGTCTCCGGATATCACAGTGTTTTACGGAACCAATGCAGGATTTTTGCACGCGGTAGATTCAGTGACGGGCGTAGAGCGGTTCGCCTTCCTGCCTGAGGACCTGTTTACCCTGCAAGCGGCCTTGCGTGAAAACAGCCATTCCACTGAACACCTATACGGCATCGACGGCAATATTACGGTTTGGGTGGAAGATGTGAATGGAAACGGAACCATCAGTGGAGACGATTTTGCCCGCATATTTTTTGGAATGCGCCGCGGTGGTCGAAACTACTATGGTCTGGATGTATCTGACCGGGATGCGCCCGAGCTGATGTGGACCATCAAGGGAGGTCAGGGAGATTTTGTTGAATTGGCGCAATCCTGGGCGCAGCCGCGCTACGGAAAACTCGACCTGAACGGCACTGTCACTGATGTGCTCTACCTGTCTGGAGGCTATGACAGCGATCAAGATGACTCCATTTTAAGAGTAGCGGATGATGTCGGGCGCGCAATGTACATAGTCAACGCTGCAACCGGCGCCCTGATTTGGAGTGGTGGCGATGGAGCAGGCTTCACCGAAGACTATGCTGACATGCTCTATTCGATTCCAGCGACTCCGACTGTAATCGACGGGAATTCTGACGGTCTTGACGACACGCTGTTTGTTGGAGATATGGGGGGGCAGGTCTGGCGTTTTGATATTCACAATGGTGAAGACACAAATGACCTGGTTAGCGGCGGTGTGATCGCAGACCTCGGCGTGGCCGGTGGCAGTAATACTCCGGCGAATAATCGACGCTTTTATCACCGGCCCGACCCCGCTTTCGTCGAAGGAGACAATGGCCGTGAGCTGGTGTTGACGATTGGCTCTGGTTATCGGGCGCATCCACTGGATATGAGCGCCCAGGATCGCTTTTATCTGATTCGTCAAACTGACGCTGCGCCAGATACCTATACAAAACTGACAGAGAGCAACCTGTATAATTCGACTGACAATGAAGTTGGAGAGGGGAGCACTTCGGCCACGGCAGCTCTGGCGGCCGCTGCAGGTTGGTACTTCGACCTGCCTGGGGCGGGGGAGAAGGCGTTGAGTATTCCTTTGATTACCGACAATACGGTTATTTTTATGACCTATGAACCTGGTTGGAGCGCAGTTGCCGACAATTGTATTCCATCGGCGGGTGCGTCCAGGGTGTATCAAGTCAGCCTGGAAGATTCCAGCCCTGTAAATCAGTGGGATTCTGTGGATGGGTATACTGAAGACGACAGGTCGCTGCTTTTGCAAACCGGCAGTATCGTAGACAGGCCCGTAAAAATATGTACCGAAGGCGCTGGGTGTAATGTGTTTATCGGTTCAGAGATGGTCCCGCTTGAAGGCGATGGTAGTCGATCCGAGAAGATATTTTGGCGTATTCAGGATTAGCGCGCATCAATAAAAGGCCGGGAGAAAGAGAGGAAGAGAGTGAAAACGAGCGAACACCAGAGAGGCTTTACCCTGATCGAAATTATGCTGGCTATGGCCATCGTCGCCATCCTGGTTTCGGTTGCACTTCCGGCCTATAAAAATCAACAAATTAAAGCCAGGCGTTCCGGCTGTATGGCATCGATGCTTGGCTTTGCCCAGGCAATGGAGAGGTTCTATTCTCTAAATTACACCTATCTGGGCGCGGCGGATGCAGCAGCCGATACCGGCGCTCCAGCCAGTACGCTTTATCCAGACCAGTGTCCCGCCTCGGGTATTGCGACCTACAGGCTGACGATAAATGCGGCAACGGCAAACAGCTTTACGTTGCGTGCAACCCCGCTAATGGGGAGCAGTCAGGATGGTGATGGCATCATTGAAATTACTGATACCGGGCGCCGTGGCTGGGATGAGAATGCCGATGGCGATACCGCCGATACGGGTGAAAACGATTGGGTGAAATAGCCCCAGAGGTGCGAGGGGGCTGGAGCTGAGATGATGCAGTGTTTTGGGTTTTTGGCGGTATTTGGCCCGCTGTGTTTCGTTGCAAGCGCTGCCGTGGCTCAGGGAAATGATAGTGAAAGTGTTGATAGTCGCGACACTATAGAGCTTGCGATGAGCCAGGTGCCAGCAAAGATTCTTGAGGTTGCAAAAAAAGCCAGGGCCGGAATCCATTTAACCAGGGTTCGACGTGATCTGGAAGCAGATGACGATTATTACTATGTGTTTGACGGCACGCGGGTGAATAAATTTTGGACTATTATCGTCCGTGCCGACGGCGAATTAATAGAGCTTAGCCAGGAGGAGCAGGCGCCGCAGTCAGACGATTAGGAGCCTGCTGGGTTTAGGACTGGCTGTCAGTTGCAATCCAGATTTTCGCCACGGCTGTTTTCCACAATCCCGTCGCCGTTGTGGTCGTTGCCAACATAGTTTCTCCCCGCTCGATTGACAATGACTGATCGGGCCAGCCTTGCGTCGTCGCTGTCTGGGCAAAATGTGAAGGTGCCGTTTTGAGCAGTGCCGCCACTGCCCTTGAACTCGATATATTTCCTGCCCAGTGATGCGCGCCACATCAGCCCGCCGCCACGCGCTGCCCAGGATTCCTCGCGCAATACGGCTTCACCGCTATCCAGCCTGTGATTACGATTTTCATCAATGAACACGACCGCTCGCTGATCCCGCCATTGTTTGTTGCAGTTTCCCGCTGTATTCACTGCGCAGAGGGTGACTGTTCGGCGTTCCATGATGGCAGTGTAGCGGGTGAAATTGAGGAGGCGACGCAGATCCATGACCGTTGAATGGGCCTGCTGCCTTTTTAATGCGGCCGTCCAGTTTGCGCCGCTTGCACTGGCGAGTATTGCAATAACGAGCAGGCAAATGAGTAATTCGAGCAGGCTGAACCCGCCCTGGGCACAATCCTCTTTCACAGGCCATTCCTGTCATTCCCTGACAAGTGATTTTAAGTATAGAATAGCTTTTCTATTGATCCAGGCTGGGTTTTTCCAGTCGGCAATATGTCGCCTCGTACCACCGGATGAGTCAAAAAATGCCCCTCAATATCCTTCTGGCGCAGATCAATACCCACGTTGGGGATTTTGATGGCAACGTCAGTAAAATCCTCGCGCAGGTCGAGATTGCCGAGCAAACACCATCACCAAGCCTGCTGGTGTTTCCGGAACTGACTGTGTGTGGCTACCCTCCAGAGGATCTGCTGCTGCGGCCCAGTATGAGCAGGCGAGTTGAAGACGCGCTTCAGGTTGTAGCTGCGGCCACATCCAGTTGCTACGCGCTCGTGGGATATCCGCGCTCTATAGATGGCAAGCTCTACAACATGGCGGGAGTCATACACGCCGGAGGGCTGATTGCTGAATACGCCAAGCACAGCCTGCCAAACTATCAGGTTTTTGATGAGCGGCGGTACTTTGCCAGTGGCGATAAACCCTGTGTTGTAGATGTGAACGGGACAGGGGTCGGCATCACTATATGCGAGGATATTTGGGTTCCAGAACCCGCTCAGATGGCAAAATCTGCGGGTGCCGAACTACTGGTGAATATGAATTCGTCACCCTTTCACCGAGGCAAGCAAGCCGAGCGGGAAGCGGTCGTGAAGAGGCGTGCTACTGAACATACTATGCCTGTGATTTATGTCAATCAGGTGGGCGGCCAGGATGAGCTCGTCTTCGATGGGGGTTCATTTGCCGTAGAGGCGAGTGGTGAGTTGGTATTTCGGGCGCCACAGTATGAGGAAGGCATCTACCAACTGGTAATAGATCAGCGGCGCATTCTTCCGTCTGCGACCATTGCCGAGCCTGTGAGCGACCTGCCTGGCATATATCAGGCACTGGTGTTGGGAGTGCGAGACTATGTCAATAAAAATGGATTTCGCGGGGTGGTTTTGGGCTTGTCAGGTGGCATAGATTCAGCGGTGACCCTGGCGGTGGCCGTCGACGCCCTCGGGCCAGACCGTGTCGAAGCCGTTATGATGCCTTTCCGGTATACCTCACAGGCTAGTGTTGAAGACGCAGCTGAGCAATCGGATACTCTCGGCGTGAGCCACAAGGTTATCTCCATTGAGTCTGTCTATGAATCGTTTATGGCAAGCCTGAAAGCGGAGTTCGAGGGCACCGGGCGCGATACTACAGAGGAAAACCTGCAGGCGCGCTGCCGAGGCGTCTTGCTGATGTCTATTTCCAACAAAAAGGGTTATCTGGTTTTGACCACAGGTAACAAGAGTGAAATGGCAGTGGGTTACTCCACATTGTACGGGGATATGGCGGGTGGTTTTGACGTGCTAAAAGATGTTCCTAAAACGGTAGTGTTTGACTTGGCAAGGTATCGTAATAGCCTGGGGGCGAACATTCCGCAGCGGGTGATTGACCGGCCGCCGTCCGCAGAGTTGGCGCCCGATCAAAAAGATGAAGACAGCTTGCCACCCTACGAGGTGCTTGATCGAATTCTCGAACTTTACGTTGAACATGATCTCAGCGCTGAGGCCATAATTGCCGAGGGTGTTGAGCGGGAGCAGGTTGAGCGAGTGCTGCGCCTGGTTGATCTAAATGAATACAAGCGTCGGCAGGCGCCAATTGGGGTGCGTATTACCCAGCGTGGGTTTGGCAGGGACCGCCGTTATCCGATTACATCCGCCTGGAAGATCGGCCATTAAATCCGACAGGCTCCTAGTAATTAACCCCAGGCGGGCGGTTATCAAAGGCTAGTGGATTGGGTTGACCGAATAAGCCGAGGGTAACTCTGTTGAGCCAGGGGCGGTCGCCACCTTCGAGGGTATAGCTATAAATAAAATTGCCGCTGCTATCCAGCGAAGGATGTTCTGGATAGTTCAACACAAGTACGTCCAGAGAGTCCTGTGCCAACTCGTCGAGTCCCAGTAAGGTATAGCCCTGCACCATAATGGCCAGACCATCCGCAACGGCCGGTGTCTGCTGGAAGTTTTCCACAACATAGCGGCCGCGGTTGGTAGCGGCAAGGTAGGCGCCGCGCTTAAAGTAGTAATTGGCCACGTTAATTTCATATCTCGATAGCAAGTTGCGCAGGTGCACCATGCGCGCTTTGGCGTCGGCAGCGTAAGGGCTATCGGGGTAACGCGCCAACAGTTGGGCTAACTCGGAAAAAGATTCACGCGCGAAGCGGGTGTCTCGCTCTGTTTTATCGCCAGGCAGGAAGCGATCCAAAATGCCCTGATCCAGCGTATAGGAGGCAAGCCCTTTCATGTAGAAGGCATAATCGACATTGGGGTGCTGAGGATGCAAGCGAATAAACCTGTCCGCCGCTTCTATAGATGCCTCATGTTCATAACTATTGTAGTGTGCATAAATCAGTTCCAGTTGCGCCTGTTCCGCATATCGGCCGAACGGGAATCGAGACTCCAGCAGTTGCAGGCTCTGCACAGCTAATTCGTAATTGCCGTTGCGCAGATAGCGCTGAGTCGTGTGGTATAGCTCGGCTTCGGAGGAAGAAACACCCGGAGGCAGGTCCAGCTCGTCATTGCTTGAACAGCCGACAACTGCGCCCAGCAAGAGGCTCAAAAAAACTGATTTAACGAGAGATTTGCGCACCGTGTGTCCGTATTGAGCCATGTTAGTATGGCGGCGTTTCAGGTTCTGTAAAGACCGCTTATTTAAACACAGGATTGCTCCGTAAACCATGGTCGAACGCATCGAACAAACAGCTACTGTGCCGAAAAACCTGCAAGGCGTGCGCCTGGATCAGGCGGCGGCAGCATTATTCCCGGACTTCTCTCGCTCGCGCCTGCAATCCTGGATTAAAGAGGGTTCACTACAGCGCAATGGTCAGGGCGCAGGTCAGTGCGACAAGGTTGGGCGGGGCGATGAGTTATCTATCTCTGCTGAGCTGGTGGATGAAGTAAGCTGGCAAGCGGAGCCCATTGCGCTCGATATCGTCTTTGAGGATGAGAGCATCCTGGTCATTAACAAGCCTGCTGGCCTGGTAGTCCACCCGGCGGCAGGGCATCAAAGTGGTACTCTGGTCAACGCCCTGCTGGATTATCGCCAGGATTTGTCGAGCTTGCCGCGGGCTGGCATTGTACACCGTCTGGATATGGACACCTCCGGCTTGATGGTGGTGGCTTGCACGCTTCAGGCACATGCGAATCTGGTTGGGCAACTACAGGATAGAAGTGTTGGCCGAGAGTACGCCGCTGTTTGCATGGGCGCCATGACTGGAGGTGGCAGCATTGACGAGCCCATTGGTCGTCATCCCCGAGCCCGCAAAAAAATGGCGGTTCTCAACGCTGGCGGCAAGGAGGCGATCACTCACTATCGGGTCGCTCAGAGGTTTGCCCATCACACTCACGTTCGCGTGAAGTTAGAAACTGGCCGCACTCATCAGATTCGTGTGCATCTGTCACACAGACATTACCCGTTAGTTGGCGATAAGACCTATGGAGGCAGACCGAGGCTGCCAAAGGGTGCCGCGCCTGAATTGGTCGACGCATTGCGGTCCTTTCCCCGGCAGGCCTTGCATGCGCAAGCGCTGAGCCTCATTCATCCGCGCCACAGTGAATTAATGCAATGGCAGGCCGAGTTACCAGAGGATATGCGGCAACTGCTAGCCTGTCTTGGCGCCCATGACAGACCGTAATTGCTTACTGGCTGACTGGCCCGCTCCCGACAATGTGGTGGCACTGACAAGCCTGCGCAACGCCGACCTTGCCCAGTTGGTGGGCAGCTATATGAACGGTGCCGACATGACCCGTATTCACCAGGTCCACGGTGACCATGTGGTTGACGCTGCGACGTTGAATGTCGCCGGTTGCGGGGGAGTGCCCGATGCAGATGCGAGCTTTAGTCAAAGCCCTGGTCTAATTTGTGAAATTGTCAGCGCCGACTGCCTGCCGGTTTTGTTTTGTAACTCGTCAGGTGATGAGGTTGCCGCCGCTCATGCAGGTTGGCGCGGGCTTGCCGAAGGCGTGCTGGAATCGACGCTGAAGGCCTTGAAATCACCCCCCAATGAATTGATGGCGTGGTTAGGGCCCGCAATCAGCCAGGCCCATTTTGAGGTGGGCGCGGAAGTGCGCGAATGTTTTTTGACCCGTTCTGACCCCGCAATAAGTTCGCAGATCGAGAGTGCTTTTGTTGCCTGTAGAGGCGTTGCCGTTGCCAGTGGGGCTGGGGCTAGGGCTAGGGCTGGGTATATGGCAGATCTATATGGCATCGCTCGCGCCAGGCTGACCCTTGCAGGAATTTCGAACATCTATGGCGGTGATTACTGTACTTATGCTGATGAGGAGAACTTCTACTCATGGCGCCGCTCCAGAGATTCAGGGCGAATGCACTCGCTGATTGCCTTTTTTTAGTCGAGACCCTTGCACAGAAAATGATGCCGCTTTCAGGCGGCACTTTTAGGCGACACTTGCAGGCGACGACAGCATGCCGATGAAATGGTCTTCGCGCAAAGGTCCCTCATTGTTTTTCTCAGCGTTTGACCCTGCTTGAAACAGGGTTAATTGCCTCCATATACACTGGCAAGACAGAGGAGAATTGACTCAATGAGAATGGACAAACTAACCAGTTCGCTACAGATGGCGCTGTCTGATGGCCAGTCTCTTGCAGCGGGCAAAGACCACAGCTTTATCGAGCCGCAGCACGTTCTGCTGGCACTGTTAGAGCACACAGGCGGCGCCATTAAGCCGCTGCTCGCGAAAGCTGGAAGCCATGTCGCGCAGTTGCAAGAGTCCCTGACCAGTTCCTTGAACGGGCTGCCAAAAGTTACCGGCGCGGCTGGCGATATTCACTTGTCGCAGGCTATGGGGCAAGTGCTAAACCGCGCAGACAAGCTCGCCCAACAAAAAGGTGACGCATATATCGCCAGCGAATTAGTCGTGCTGGCTATGCTGTCCGGAAATTTGCCTGTCTCAAAACTGCTCATTGAAGCCGGTGTTAATGAGCAGGCTCTGTCAATGGCGATTGATGAGCTGCGTGGCGGGGAGTCAGTCAGTAGCCCAGAGGCGGAAGAATCTCGCCAATCCCTCGAAAAATATACAATTGATCTGACCGGGCGCGCGGAGCAGGGCAAGCTGGATCCGGTTATTGGCAGGGATGACGAAATTCGTCGCACCATCCAGGTTTTACAGAGGCGCACGAAGAACAACCCCGTGTTAATCGGTGAGCCGGGCGTTGGTAAAACCGCCATTATTGAGGGGTTGGCTCAGCGCGTAGTCAACGGAGAAGTGCCAGAAGGGCTAAAGAACAAACGGGTATTGTCTCTGGACCTGGGTTCCTTGTTGGCCGGCGCAAAGTTTCGCGGTGAGTTTGAGGAGCGCTTGAAGGCAGTGTTGGGCGAGCTGTCTAAAGAAGAGGGGCGCGTTGTACTGTTTATTGATGAGCTGCATACCATGGTTGGTGCTGGTAAAGCCGAGGGTTCGATGGATGCGGGCAATATGCTAAAGCCTGCTCTGGCCCGGGGGGAACTGCATTGCGTGGGTGCAACCACTTTGGATGAATATCGTCAGTACGTCGAAAAAGACGCTGCATTAGAGCGTCGCTTCCAGAAGGTGTTGATCGATGAGCCCAATGAAGAGGACACCATCGCCATTTTGCGCGGACTTAAAGAGCGCTATGAAGTGCACCACGGCGTGGACATTACCGACAGCGCGATCATCGCGGCGGCAAAGCTGTCGCAACGCTATATCACTGATCGAAAACTGCCGGACAAAGCCATTGATTTGGTGGACGAGGCCGCCAGCCGTATCCGTATGGAAATCGACTCCAAACCCGAGTCTATGGATCGTCTTGAGCGGCGGCTGATTCAGCTCAAAATAGAGCGCGAAGCCGTTAAGAAGGATACCGATAGTGCCGCCAGGAAGCAGCTTGCGCTGCTGGATGGAGACATCGCGCAGGTGGAGCGTGAGTACGCCGACCTTGAGGAGATATGGAAATCGGAGAAAGCGACAGTACAAGGTGCGGCGCAAATAAAGAGTGATCTGGAGCAAGCGAAACAAGAACTGGAAGCCGCTCATCGAGCCAGTGATTTAGCGCGCATGTCTGAATTGCAGTACGGGGTAATTCCCGAGCTGGAAAAACGCTTGCAGCAAGCAGATCAAACCGAGACGGCTGAGCGGACTTTGCTGCGTAATAAGGTCACCGATGAAGAAGTTGCCGAGGTTGTGTCGCGCTGGACGGGTATACCGATTGCAAAAATGTTGGAGGGGGATCGAGAAAAGTTGCTGTGCATGGAAGAGACGATCCAGGATCGCGTGGTCGGTCAGGAGGAAGCGATTGTTGCAGTTTCAAATGCCGTGCGCCGCTCCAGGGCTGGCCTTTCAGACCCGAACCGGCCCAACGGGTCTTTTTTATTCCTTGGCCCCACGGGAGTAGGGAAAACAGAGTTGTGCAAGGCACTGGCGGAGTTTTTGTTCGATAGCGAGCAGGCGATGGTGCGCGTCGATATGTCTGAGTTCATGGAGAAGCATTCAGTTGCTCGCCTGATTGGCGCGCCTCCTGGGTATATTGGATACGAGGAGGGCGGTTATCTCACCGAAGCAGTGCGTCGTCGTCCATACTCGTTGTTGTTGCTGGATGAAGTAGAAAAGGCTCATCCCGACGTTTTCAATATTTTGCTGCAAGTTCTCGAAGATGGCCGACTGACAGATGGGCAGGGTCGCACTGTAGATTTTCGCAACACAGTCATAGTGATGACCTCAAACCTGGGTTCTGACTTGATTCAGGAACTGGCGGAGCAGGATGACTATCCGGCGATGAAAGCGGCTGTTATGACTGTAGTAGGCCGGTATTTCCGTCCTGAATTTATCAACCGGGTTGATGAGTCGGTTGTTTTTCATCCCCTGGCCAGGGCCCAGATTCGGGGAATCGCGAAAATTCAGTTGGCTGCATTATTCGAGCGCCTGGCAGAGCGCGAATTGTCTCTCGACCTGGACAATGCTGTTTTGGACCAGCTCGTTGAGCTGGGTTTCGACCCGGTTTACGGAGCGCGGCCATTGAAGCGGGCGATTCAGCAACAGCTAGAAAACCCTCTGGCTCAAGATATCCTGGCGGGGAAGTTTTCTGCCGGAGACCAGATTAGCGGAAAACTGGAAGCGGGTTCGATAGTATTTGCAGTGGGTTCTTCAGCGCTTACCCTGCGTCGCAACCCCCCGCCACCAGAGATAAACCCGTAAGCCAGGCCGGTCGCTGGTGTTCAGGTAATGCCAACCAGGCACAAGCGGTTGACTTAAAAGGCACAAGCGGTTGACTTAAAAGGTTTTTGCGCAAACAATACGCGGCCTCGCTATGGTAATGGCTGCTTGCGCGTACTGTGTATGGTTGGCCTACCTCAATAAATGGCTTATTTGTTGAGGCTACAGTGAGTAACCGTTTTCGATAGGTACTGTATTGGTGCCTGTCGAAGCCAAATAGCTGCGCTACCTCGCAGGGTATAGACGGGCTGTGCTTTCGGGCACGGTTTTGCTTTGCAGCTATGAAAAGTTATCAACTTCGGAGGCTGACTAAAGTGAAACAGGCGGAACCGGCACAGCATTTATCTGGCGGCGAAATGGTTGCCAGGGCACTGGAAGACGAAGGGGTCGATTTTTTATTCGGCTATCCGGGCGGTGCGGTCCTGCACATCTACGATGCGTTGTTCAAGAGCTCCAGAATTCCCCATATTCTGGTTCGCCATGAGCAGGCGGCAACCCATGCGGCTGACGGCTATGCCCGCGCAACTGGCAAGCCCGGTGTGGTTTTGGTTACCTCTGGCCCCGGTGCAACCAATGCGATTACCGGCATTGCCACTGCCTATATGGACTCAATTCCCCTGGTGGTTCTGTCGGGTCAGGTACAGTTGCACCTGATCGGCGAAGATGCGTTTCAGGAAACCGATATGGTTGGTATTTCCCGGCCAATTGTTAAGCACAGCTTCCTGGTAAAAAAAGCAGAAGACATTCCGCTGGCGATCAAAAAGGCGTTCCATATTGCCTCTACGGGTCGTCCGGGTCCGGTCGTTGTCGATATACCCAAGGACATCACTCGCCCTGACGAGAAATTTGAATACCACTATCCAGAGTCGGTACGGCTGCGCTCTTACAATCCCTCGCAGAAAGGTCATGCCGGGCAGATAAAGAAAGCGGTCAGGCTGCTTATGTCCGCAAAGAAACCGATCATATACAGCGGCGGCGGTGTTGTGCAGGGCAATGGCAGCGAGTTACTGGTTGAGTTGGCCCAATTGCTTAACTATCCGGTTACCAATACCTTGATGGGTTTGGGCGCCTACCCCGCAGGTGATCGACAATTCCTGGGTATGCTCGGTATGCACGGCTTCTATGAGGCCAATATGGCTATGCATCATGCGGACGTTATTCTGGCTGTGGGCGCGCGTTTTGATGACCGGGTTACCAATACCCTGGACAAGTTTTGCCCTGAAGCGCAGATTATTCATATCGACATCGACCCGACGAGTATTTCAAAAACCGTTAGTGCTGATATCCCCATAGTCGGGCCTGTGCAATCGGTGCTCACAGATATATTAGATCAGGCTCGGCACGCTCAGGTTGGCGATAGCTCGCTGCCCGATGTCGATGCAGTTAAAGCCTGGTGGGAACGAATTGAAGGCTGGCGTGAATCGCGGGGCTTGTGGGTCGCGCCGCGTTACACCGCAGGTGATCACATCATGCCACAGCAGGTTATAGAGTCACTGTATAAGGTGACCGGGGGTGAGGCATATGTCACGTCTGATGTCGGCCAGCACCAAATGTTTGCCGCCCAATACTACCGCTTCAATAAGCCGCGTCGCTGGATAAACTCGGGCGGTCTCGGCACGATGGGGTTCGGCTTACCTGCGGCCATGGGCGCTAAGCTGGCGTTCCCCGATTTCGATGTGGCCTGTGTGACGGGTGAGGGCAGTATTCAGATGAATATCCAGGAGCTGTCGACCTGTACTCAATACGATATACCGGTGAAGGTTATTAATCTGCACAACGGGTATTTGGGTATGGTGAAGCAATGGCAGGACATGCAATACGAAGGCAGGCACTCAGAAAGCAGTTATGAAAATTCTTTACCGGATTTTGTAAAGCTTGTTGAGGCATACGGCCATGTGGGTATGCGTGTAGAGAGTATTGATGAGCTGGATGCGAGGATGGAAGAAGCCTTTGCCATGAAGGATAAGCTGGTCTTCATGGATATCGTGGTGGACCCGACCGAGCATGTGTATCCCATGCACATCGCACCCAATGGATCCATGGCCGATATGTGGCTGAGCAAAACGGAGAGAACATGATATGAGACGGATAATATCGGTTCTGATGGAAAATGAACCTGGAGCGCTCTCCAGGGTTGTGGGTTTGTTCTCGCAGCGAGGCTACAACATAGAAACGCTTAATGTTGCGCCGACCGATGATGTTTCGCTATCTCGGTTGACCATGACAACCGAGGGCGATGACAAGCAGATGGAACAAATCACCAAGCAGCTCAATAAACTGGTGGATGTAGTGAAGCTGGTCGACCTCAGTGAAGGCTCTCATATCGAGCGTGATGTCATGTTAATTAAAGTGCGGGCGCAAGGTGTTGAGCGCTCCGAGATTAAGCGGTGCACAGATATTTTCCGCGGTCAGATTGTGGACGTTAACCCGTCGGTTTACACGATTATGCTGTCGGGAACGGCCGATAAACTGGACTCGTTCGTGGACGCGATGGGCGATGCCCAGATTCTGGAAGTTGTGCGGTCAGGCGTAGTGGGAATTTCCCGCGGCGAGCGAACACTCAGCCTTTAGGCATGCAGGCTCCTAGTGAAGTACCCCGTGTACCACCTTGCCTTCCAGTAATGTGGCAGTGACATGGGTGTCGGAAATTCCGTCAGCGGGAATATCGAACAGATTCTGACTTAGCACAACCAGGTCGGCGTATTTTCCCACTTCGAGAGAGCCGGTATCTGCATCGAGAAAATTTGCATAGGCCGCGCTGCTTGTGTAACCGGCAATTGCATGATGTAAGTTGATTCGCTCTGTCGGCAGAAACACAGGTGTTGGTTCTCCCTCAGGCTCAATGCGCGTCACTGCTACCTCAATGCCTAGTAACGGGTTCGGATCCGAGACAGACCAGTCGCTGCCAAAGGCAATTCTGGCACCGGTGTCTAGAATACTCTTTATCGGATACATCTGCTGCATCCTTTGTGGCCCTATCTGCGCTGGATTAATGTTAGCAACATAGCCATCTGCGTATGCCCAATAGGGCGAAAAGCCGGCAATAACGTCCAGTTCGGCAAATCGACGCAGGTCCTCCGGGTTCACCACCTGCGTATGAGCCGTCAGATGGCGGCTGTCGCGTACACCGTTTGCATCACGCGCCGCCTCTATAGCATCCAGTCCATAGCGCACAGTTGCGTCGCCAATCATATGAATGTGTAGCTGAAAGCCCAGGGCGTCGAGTTTGGGTGCAGCGGCCAGCATGTCTTCGCGTGGCACCATTAGCAGGCCACGATTATCCAGCTGATTACTGTATGGCTCCAGCATCATCGCGGTATAGGACTCAAGAATGCCGTCCGCCCAAAATTTAACGGTTGTGGCCTGTAATCGGCCACCGCTGTATTCATCGCGGGCTTGTACCATATCGGCAATTTGCGCGAGATCCTGCTCTGGGTCCCAGGACAACGCTGTGGACACACGCAGGTTTAATTCTCCCGAATCGCGCAGGGTGCGGTAAGTCTCCAGAGAGCGATTAGGCCCCTCGCCAGCCAGCAATACATAGGCGTCCTGAATCGCGGTGATACCCAGGCTATTCAAATAATCCTGAGCGTAGCGCAGCGCGTCTATTCGCTGCTGATCGGTAAGCGGCGGCAACAGCGCGTTGATTAGCCCGGCAGCGGATTCAAGTAGCGCGCCTGTAGGCTCGCGTGTATTCGGGTAGCGGGAAATTTCACCACCCTCTGGGTCGATAGACAGGTCGGTTATTCCGGCCAGTTCCAGGGCCTTTGAATTGACCCACTGTGTATGGCCGTCGGAATCACCAAAAATAAGCGGGCGGGAGCTGTCGAGCGCGTCCAGCAGTTTCTTGTCCGGGCCGATAGTTCCGGCAAAATGATCCCAATTCCAGCCGCGTCCTGCGATGATCTGTGCGTCGGGGTTCTCAGCTCCACACTGGGCAATATGTCTCAGGACATCATCCAGAGTTGCATCGTCAAATAAAGCGCAACCCGCATAAGCCGCACCACCGCTGACTGGATGAATATGCACATCCTGAAAACCCGGCAACACCATTTTACCGGCCAAATCAATTGTCTGGTTAGCCGGAGCACTAAAGGCCGCCGCACCTTTGCTGGAGCCAACATATCTGATACGGCCGCCCTCAACGACAAGAGTGTCCGCCCAGGGTTGGTCCGGGTTCATGGTGTAAATGCGACCGTTGGTTAGCACCCAATCGACCATCCGTTTTTCCATTTTGGAGTTCTCGGAACAACCCGTGAGAAAGAGCAGGATAAACGGAACAAGTACTATTTGTTTCATGGCATCTGTCCTGGAAATTGCCGCTGGGCATATCGTGCCTGGCTACCAGCGATGAGTATATGGAGACCTTTGCACGAAAGCCATCTCACCTGCATCTTGTCGTCGCCTGAAAGCGAAACCATCTTCCACAACACCGGTGCAAAAGTCTCAAAAAGTTTTCGGCGAGCCCTTTGGGGTGGTGTGCAAAGCTAACCGGACGGCTATATTACGCTGAGTCAGGTGCCAAACCGCAAGCTCTGAATTTATGGTTATGGGACTTCCGGGTTGCCCTTCGCGCTGAGTGCTGTCGTTCATTCACACATATTGCCTGCCTGTTTTCTTGTCTGTACAATTTAAATGTGTACAAATAGGAGGACATAGACATGCCCCGAATCCCGGTAGAAACCAATGACCGTATGTCGTTGAGAATTGCTTCAGAAGAAAAATCGCTGTTGCTACGGGCAGCCTCTTTGCAACACACCAACCTGACTGAATTTGTGGTCCGCAATGCGGTACTGGTCGCACGCAAGATCATTGATGAGAACGAGCAGTTACAATTGACCGAAAGAGACAGCTTGCATGTTTTGGAACTTTTGGATAATCCACCAACACCCAATGGTAAGTTGATAGCCGCTGCGCTTGCCTTGCCGAACCAGCCATGACGCGACCGATTTGGCATGAAGAACCCATCAACAAACACCATGATCGCGCCTCCTTCGACTGCGGTGATGATGCGTTGAATCAGTTTTTATATCGCCATGCAAGGCAGAGCCATGAGAAAGGTGGTGCAAAAACCTACCTGGCCGTTAGCAACAATAACCAGAAGGTACTGGGCTACTACAGCCTTAGTCCCGCATCCATTGCTTACGAACACGCCCCGGAGGTGATTAGGAGCGGCCTGGCTCGCCATGAAGTGCCTGTATTTCGGCTTGGGCGGCTAGCAGTGGAGCTTTCTGCACAAGGGCAGGGGCTTGGTGGGCAGCTGTTACTTGCAGCAGGACGACGCTGCCTTTTGGTTGCCACACAAGCGGGCGGAGTCGCACTACTGATTGATGCCAAAACTGAACAGGTCGCGATGTGGTACGCCAGTTTTGGTGCTATCCCGTTGTTAGATGTCCCTTTATCACTGTTGTTGCCGTTCAAAACTATCCATGAAGCCCTGGTTACCGCAGGAAAGATTTAAAAGTGGGCGGTTATCGCAGCTATCCGGCCACCACCCCATATTAGCCAGTTTTTGCAGTCGTGAGGCCTATTTAACGACATTGGCCGTGAAAAATGACTGATTAATGCTGTTTCGCAGTAGGGCAGCCCTGAATCTATGGGACTTCCGGGCTGCTTTTCGCGCTGAGCGCTGATGGTGTTATCTGCATTTGATCGGTTCGCCAATGTCGCGTGAACACTGGCCTGCGGCTCAGACATGCTTACCGACACATCAAATGTGATAACACCGCCATAGCGCACTCTTTATGCGCTTCAAAGCCCCGGAAGTCCTCTGCTCCATGAGTGTCGCCGTAGAAAAACGGCGGGTAGGCGGGCGGATAAATCTTGAGGTTTAATCAGGGCACGTCTGTGGAAGCGGATGTTTTTGAGGCTTTCCGCGAGGACTGCTTGAATCCGAATTTTTCCTTTAGGAAAAATCGTTGAGTTCCGCAGCGGTCAAAAACACCCGCTGAAGCGTGCCCAAACCGCAAGGCTTACCCACCCGACCACACCTGAACTTGCCCCTGCGGCTCAAAACCGCAAGCCCTGAGTTTATGGTTATGGGACTTCCGGGCTGCTTTTCGCGCTGAGTGCTGACGGTGTTATCTGCATTTGATCGGTTCACAAACTCGCCTGCGCTTCAAAACCGCAAGCCCTGAATGTATGGGACTTCTGGGCTGCTTTTCGCGCTGAGTGCTGACAGTGTTATCTGCATTTGATCGGTTCACAAACTCGCCTGTGGCTCAGACATGCTCACCGACACATCAAATGCGATAACACCGCCATAGCGCACTCTTTATGCGCTTCAAAGCACCCCGGAAGTCTTCTACCAAGCGCCCCGGAAGTCCTCTGCTCCATGAGTGTCGCCGGCCGCCTAGACAATCGACTTCATAGCGGTCATATGTCCGCGCAGGGTCTTGCCGATTACCTCTACCGGATGACTTCGAATTGCTTCGTTCACAGCAATCAATTCCTGGTTGTCGACACCGTTGTCACTGCCCAATCCTTTGCCGATGACGTCGATATCAATGCCGCCCATGAAATCAGCGAGCAGGGGACGGCAGGCATGGTCGAACAGATAGCAGCCGTATTCAGCGGTATCGGAAATCACTACGTTCATTTCGTAGAGTTTCTTGCGCGCAATCGTATTGGCTATCAAGGGGGTTTCATGCAGCGATTCGTAGTAAGCAGACTCTTCTTTGATGCCTGCATCTACCATGACCTCGAACGCCAGTTCTACGCCGGCTTTGCACATGGCCACGAGTAAAATGCCGTGGTCGTAGTATTCCTGTTCGGGAATTTCTTGCTCCGTATTGGCGGCTTTTTCAAAATCCGTATCCTGAGTAGCGGCGCGCCAGCCCAATAAGTTGGCATCGCCATTGGCCCAGTCTTCCATCATGGTTTTGGAGAAGTAACCAGACATGATGTCATCCTGATGTTTTTCATACAGGGGGCGCATGATGTTTTTGAGTTCTTCGGCCAGATAGAAGGCACGAATTTTGGCAGGGTTGCTCAGGCGATCCATCATATTGGTAATACCGCCGTGCTTGAGTCCTTCTGTCACTGTTTCCCAGCCGTATTGAATCAGCTTGGAGGCGTAACCCGGCTCAATGCCTTTGTCTACCATTTTGTCGAAGCTGAGGATGGCACCGGTTTGCAGCATGCCGCACAGAATGGTCTGTTCTCCCATCAGGTCTGATTTAACTTCCGCAATGGGTGAAGATTCCAGTACACCTGCGCGGTCGCCACCGGTACCCGAGGCAAGAGCTTTGGCGATATCCATGCCTGCTCCCCCTGGATCATTTTCGCGGTGCACAGCAATCAGGGTCGGCACTCCAAACCCGCGTTTGTATTCTTCGCGAACCTCAGTGCCGGGACATTTGGGACACACCATAACGACCGTCAAATCCTTGCGTATCTGCATGCCTTCTTCAACCAGATTGAATCCGTGGGCATAATCCAGGCATGCCCCCTCTTTCATAAGCGGCATGATGGCCCCCACAACACTCGTGTGCTGTTTGTCCGGTGTCAGGTTCATGACGACATCGGCTGCGGGCACCTGCTCCTCATAGGTGCCGACTGTAAAACCATTCTCGCTGGCATTTTTCCAGGATTGGCGTTGCTCGGAAATGGCGCTGTCGCGCAGAGCGTAGGATACATCCAGACCCGAGTCGCGCAGATTCAGGCCTTGATTCAGGCCTTGAGCGCCACAGCCGACAATTACAATTTTCTTGCCTCTGAGATAGTTACAACCATCGGAAAATTCCGCCTGGTCCATAAAGCGACATTTGCCCAGCTCTTCGAGCTGTAGGCGCAGTGGTAAGGTATTGAAATAATTATGGCCCATAAAGAGTGCCTCCTGTTGATATCAGATTTTTGGATAAAATAGAAAAGGAGCGGAACGATACCCGAGTTCTGTAGTTGCGTAAAACGATATAAAATAAACACTGTATTGATTAGAATGCAATACAATGCACATTGTGGATACCAAGAGCCTTCTACTTTTTCTGTCTTTGGCGGAAACATTAAACTTCAGCCGCACGGCTGAACAGCGGCACCTGAGTTTGTCAGCGGTAAGCCGCAGCTTGCAGCGTCTGGAAGAGGAAGTGGGTCAGCGGCTATTTGAGCGAGACAGGCGCTCAGTGCGCATTACCCGTGCAGGTGAACTGTTCAGGGAATACGCCCTGGCAGCCGTGACAGATTGGGAGCGGTTGCTTGGAGACCTCAGGCCCGACGCGGAGTATTTGCGGGGTGAGGTGAGGGTCTACTGCTCGGTTACAGCTAGCTACAGTGTCCTGTCGCCTATATTGAAGCGTTTTCGCGCCGATTATCCCGGTATAGATGTTTTGTTGCACACGGGTGATCAGGCCGATGCGATAGAGCGTGTTCACTCAGGTGTTGATGATGTGTGCGTGGCGGCATGTCCCGACGAGCTGGCCAAAGTGTTGAATTTTCTTGTACTACAACAATCACCGCTGCAATTTGTCGCACCGGCTCTTGACTGTGCTGTGGCTGAGCAAGTCAATCAGGGGTTGAATCAGGGAGAGTTGCCCTGGCATGAGCTGCCCTTCATTGTTGCCGAGCGCGGTTTGAGCCGCCAGCGTCTGGACCACTGGTTTACCCAGCGCCGCCAGCGGCCGAGGATTTATGCACAGGTTGCCGGGCACGAGGCGATTGCCGCCATGGTTGGCCTTGGGCTGGGTGTTGGTTTGTTGCCTGAGCTGGTGTTGAGCAACAGTCCCTTCCGTGATCAGCTTAGAATATTACCCGCGACGCCTGCGCTACAGCCGTTTCCTATCGGCCTCTGTTCCTTATCCCGCCGCCTGGGCCATCCAATGGTTGCTGCATTTTGGGAGGTTGCAAGGCAAGCCTACATGCTACCATTAGAGAATGACTGAACAGGACGAAAAAAATCTGCTGGTCACCGCGAATCTGGATATCCTGGTAGATGAGCATGAAGAAGAGGTGTCGGAAGGCGGCAAAACTGTGCGCCGCCAGGGTGTCTATCTGCTGCCCAACCTATTTACCACAGCAGCAATGTTTTGTGGTTTTTATGCGATTGTTGCGGCGATACGCGGTGATTTTGAGCCTGCGGCAATTGCGATTTTTGTCGCTATGTTTTTCGATGGGATGGATGGGCGTGTTGCACGGCTGACGAATACGACAAGCAGGTTCGGTGAGGAGTACGACAGCCTTTCAGATATGGTGTCTTTCGGTGTTGCGCCGGCGTTGGTTGTCTTTAGTTGGGGCTTGGGTGATCTCGGTAAATTTGGCTGGTCTGTGGCATTTATTTTTGTTGCTTGTGCTGCACTCAGACTGGCTCGCTTTAATGCCCAGATAGAGATCACCGACAAGGGGTGGTTTAACGGTCTCGCGAGTCCGCCTGCTGCGGCAAGTATTGCGGCGACAGTGTGGGTTGCCAGTGACCTGGGTTGGGTTGGCGACACGATTCCCTACGAAGTTTCCATTGTGGTCGCGCTACAAACCGGGTTCATTGGTATGCTGATGATTGTCAACGTGCCTTACTACAGTTTTAAAACCCTGGATGCCAACCGTCGGGTACCGTTTGCAGCTATCATTTTGTTTGTTTTGGTGATCAGCCTGGTCACAGTTGATCCACCGCGAGTGCTGCTGCTGGTTGCTTTGCTGTACGCAGTTTCTGGTCCCTTAATGTTACTGCGCCGAAAGAACAGAGGCGACTCATCTGACCAGGAACTTTTTTCAAAGAGGTGATCTAAGGCTGCATGCTGATAAAGAAACCATCTGCTATTCCGTCCTCCGAAATAACCAGCGAAACCAACTGGTTGAATCGGCGTCAATTCATGGGTGCTGGCGCCGGTATGCTGTTGGCAAGCCCCCTGGCTCAGGCGCTTGGCGCTGAGCGCCCGCTGAAATATTTACCTGCCGCCAGCAGTCAGCAGGGTGGTGCATACACCCCGGAGACATTGACGCCTTTTGCCGACGTTAAGCAGTACAATAATTTTTATGAGTTTGGCACCGAGAAAGATGATCCGGCCAGGTATGCCCATGAAATGTCGATTGACCCCTGGTCACTGAAAGTGGATGGCGAGGTAGAAAAGCCGGGCACGCTAAACCTCGAAGATATTCAATCGGGTTTCGACCTTGAAGAGCGCATTTATCGACTGCGCTGCGTGGAGGCCTGGTCCATGGTGGTGCCCTGGGTGGGTTACTCGCTGGCTGATTTGCTCAAGCGATTCCAGCCAACCTCCAGGGCCAAATATGTTCAGTTCTATACCTTGCGAGACCGTAAACAGATGCGTGGTCAGCGCTCGTTCACCAGTAGTATAGACTGGCCCTATGTAGAGGGCTTGCGCATGGATGAGGCGATGAATCCGCTAACGCTGATGGCCGTGGGCGTCTATGGCAAAGTCATGCCCAATCAGAATGGCGCGCCGATTCGCCTGGTGGTGCCCTGGAAGTATGGATTCAAAAGCATCAAGTCTATTGTGCGAATTAAACTGACCAGGAAAAGACCGAAAACAACATGGCAGCAGTTGGCGCCCCATGAATACGGCTTCTATGCCAATGTAAACCCTACAGTGGATCACCCGCGCTGGAGCCAGAAAACCGAGCGGCGATTGCCCTCCAGCTTTTTTAAACCCAATCGCATCGACACACAATTATTCAACGGCTATGGAGAGCAGGTGGCCCACCTTTATCAAGATATGGATCTGCGGCGCTATTATTGAATCTTCACCCCGCAGTTAAACCCACTATTTTTGTGGTTTGTCTGCTGCCCCTGGCCGCGTTGATATGGGGCATTTTACACAACAGCCTGGGGCCAGACCCCGCTGAAAAAGTCATGCATATCACGGGTGAATGGGCAGGCCGCATACTCATCGCCACACTTCTGGTTACACCACTGCGCTCGCGGCCTGGCTGGGGCCAACTGATTCGCCTGCGACGCATGCTGGGGCTGTTTGTGTTTTTTTACGGGAGTTGTCATTTACTGTTGTTCACCCATTTCTATTTGGGATGGGATTGGGCGCGAGTAGGCGAGGAGCTTGTTGAGCGACCCTACATCACGGCCGGGTTTACGGCCTGGTTGATAATGTTGCCGCTGGCGATCACTTCAAATAACGCCTCGCAACGGTTTATGAAACGAAGCTGGGGGAAACTGCATCGCGCCGTATACGCTGTAGGCATCTTGTTTGTGCTGCACGTGGCTTGGTTGTCGCGCTCTGATTTTGGCGCTGCATTGGCGTATGGAGTCTGTATTGCTTATCTGCTGGGCTGGCGGCTGCGTCGACATTACCAATCGTGATAAGGTCTTTTGCCTATGGCAAATATTCGCCTCCCCTGGCGCTCAAACACGGTTTCGTCGAACTCCGCACACCTTGAGTTTGTCACTCTGGCCTATCAGTTGGTATTACAGCGAGAGCCAGACGAGGCAGGGCTTGCCTCTTATTTACGGCGCCTACAGGCAAATCAGATAAGCCCGGCCGGAGTCCTGGCAGAAATAAAGGCCAGCGAGGAGTATCTGATACTTCGAGCGGGATTCAACCTGTATTCGACCAAAGAATTTCTCTGGTACATCAGCCAGCGCAATGAATCATTGGAACTGGATTTACGCCGAGGTGCTGCCCTGCCAGGCGGTGCATTCGAGCGGGCGTGGAGGGAGGTTTTTGCAAGTGGACGAGAGTTGATTGTGGGTCAGGAAGACTATGCGCCTCTCCACCGGCAACGGTTTGAAGAACTGTTCAACGGGGTTCAGCGATTACTTGGTGAATACGAGTCACCCCGATTACTGGAATTCGGTGTCTCCGAGTTCTCCAGCTTTTATAAAAAGCTCTGGCCAGGACTAAAACTGGAGTTAGCCGACCGGCCAACTGGTGCTGACTATCCGGGTTTTAATCGGCAGCGCAGCCTGGCGCTTTCAGGTGCCGAGCTCTTTCACGAGGTTGACCTGCAACAACCACTAAGCCTGGAGCCAACTCACAGTTACGATGTAATTGTTATTGCTGAAGTCCTGGAACACTTAGTTGTAAACCCCGTAGAGCTGTTGCGAGCGCTACTCGGCCTGTTGGCGCCCAATGGCGTTATTTATCTAACAACGCCCAACTTCTTTCGTGAAGAAAATGCCCGCCTGTTTTCACAGCTTGAGAATCCACAAGAGGCGTTTCCCGCAGGCGATGGAAATTGGGACGCTCACTACCATCACCGAGAATATGGCGCCCGTGAAATGCTTGCGTCTATTCGTGAAGCTGGGGGGCTCTGCCGCAGCTTTTATTTTTCATCCTGCTGGGACACCAACATGACAAAATCTGGCCCTGAATCTGCTTTCGGCAATATGGTTTTTGTGATTTCCGCTGACTGATTCTTAGCCAGTTTAAGCCCTGGTAATACCAACATGGGGCTGAACCAGATGCGCAATCTGCCCATGAAGAGACTCAGCATGGTGCAATCAATAAAATTGATCCAAATGGTGATTGCAGTTTGTTGCAGACGTACCCCTGATACCATTGACGCAGGTGGGGTGCTAATTTGAGACCTTTGCACGAAAGCCATTTCACCTGCATGCTGCGTTAAAATCGTACTCAATCGGTCATTTATAAGCATAAACTCCCTCATTCCGTGCGTTTTTGCCTTGCCTGAAAGTGAAATCATCTTCCGTGCAAAGGTCTCAATTTAGCAATAATTAATACCGGAAAATAAAAAGCCCCCGCCGGGAGGGCTTGGGTCGCTTGAAAGCGTTGCCTATTTCAGGTCTTTGATTTGTTCGGCCTGATCATCTACTTGGGCCGCCAGAGTTGCGTTAGCGCTGACCAGCTTGGCGCTTTGGCTGCGTTCTTTGCCGAGTTGCTTCGCTACCTCGCCAGGCGTCATTGGGGCTTGAAGTTCAATGGAACGAAAAAGTGCGCTAAAAACAAATGGGAATGAAATCTTCCACGAAAATGGCTGTTAATCGGCTGGTGGCCACAGTTGCATAGCATGTAACACGCGGAGTATTCGCACCGCCAGGGCATCTTCCTGATACACGAGAATGTAGTTCGACCAGACAAGGATTTCACGGGTGCCTTCAACTCGTCCTGGGCGGCCCATTTTGGGAAATTCAGGCAACTTTTCAGCTTTCATCTCGATGTCATCTTTGACGCGCTGTGCTGCATGGGGGTTGTCATCAGAGATGTAATCGACAATCCCCAGTAGATCTTTACGAGCCAGCTCTAACCATTCCAGCTCAGGCACTGCTGTGCTTCTTGTCGATGGCCGCTTGCGCCTCCTCCATTACCTGTTGATGAGGAATGGTTGGAGAGGTGTCAGCCAGGGCCTCTTTTACTTTGTCGCGGAACCAGGCGCCATGGGCTTCCGGGTCAGCCGTCAATCCGACGGGCAGTCCGCCCTCCTGGGTTACGCGGGTGAGAAGGATACGAACGGCATCTGATAATGTTAGGCCGAAGCTGGCGAGTTTCTCCGCCGCATCGGCCTTCAGCTCGTCGTCCACCCGAACGTGCAACATTGAAGTGTGAACCATCATTCATCTCCCAAGGATTCTGAATGGTCATTATGTATCTCATATGAGATACATACAAGTGTTCTGTCAGGGCTTGTTAGTAACACATAAACTGTCCGGTCTTGTAGCACATGATCTGTCCGGTTTTCATAGGATCCCGAGGAGGGGTGCTTATGAGACGGGCAGATTGACCAATCAGACATTGAGCCAGAGAAAATAGATTGGCAGCTCGCCCCTCGGGGTGAGCTGCAGGTTGTCGGCTAAGCGACATTGGATCTTAGCAGTGCTTTCGTGAGTCCTTCGACCAGACCGTCGGCGTGTGACAGGCGCTCATTGACAGCCGCTATTTCACTGAACAGGCGGGCTGTCTGTGCGTACATGAAGCCAAAAATGGTCAGAACCGCTATGATGGTTGTCAGTATTTCACCAGACATCAGCCGTACCTCCCATGCTATGTTAGCAACAAATAGAAATGTCCGGCTCTGTAGCAAATAGATTGTCCGCTTTTTGTTTGATTGCTGGAAGACTCTTTGAGGTGTCTTCCAACCACCTTGGCTGAGTCGCGGACATTAGGCTACAACCGGTCGTTCATCTGATATTCCCTGGCCCAAGGCGTCATATCTCGCCAGTTCTTCTCGTGAACCGTGCTGAATCGAGAGAGTGCCATCGGGGTCACGTAGCACTTTGACCTTTGCTCATGCAGTAGAAATGACCAAGGGAATTCAACCTCGCCACAAAACCCCTGGTCATACGGATTTTGTACCCAGTGTCGCACGGTAAGCTCGTCGCTGACATTGTCCATGTGTTTGGGAATAGACAAGCCCACCATCAAACGTATGGTTTGGCGGGTCTGCCAATAACCGCATACCGGGGAGCAAACTCTGACTCAAAAAAGTCCCAGGGTATTGATCGGGCAAGATATAACAGGGGATGTTTTGGGTTGAGTTGATCCATCAGTCCAGCAGCCATGAAACTCATTTGATGGTGATCGGGGGCAGATTGTTTCATCGAAGAGCCACCTTATATCTCGACCAGATTACTCGTAGAACAGGCTTGAAACTGGTCGAAATTATTGTACAGATACTTACTATTATCTATTATAATCAACGAGTTATATGTTTTGCAGGATCGACTCTTTAGACTCATTTATGGGTTGGAATATACTATTACAACACTGATGCTGTTATTGCTTTTGATTTAATGAGCGCACCCGACCAAGGGCTACCCAGTTTTGTTAAAAGCTGATGCTGGACAGCATGCTAAGTATTTTGGCCGCGCCCAGGCCGGCAGCAACAAGAACAACCAGGCCCCCTGCAATATTGCTGGCTTTGCTGTTGCTCAGACCCGCGAGAATGTTCTTTTGGTTTACCATCAGCAATAAAAATACGGCGCACAGGGGCAATAGAAAACCGTTCGTAGCCTGGGCAAATAAAATGGCCGTTAGTGGTTTGACGCCGGTCGTTGCAAACAATACCCCGCTGCTCAGTACGGCCAGCCACACTAGCCTGAATCGTGTATTTTGCATGTCTGTAGGCCAGGCCAGCACGCCACATACGGCGTAGCTAGCCGCCAGTGGTGCGGCGATGGCGCTACTGAGTCCCGCTGCAAACAAGCCCAGTGCAAAGAAGTATTTTGCATAGCTGCCCAGCAGCGGCTCTAACTGCTGGGCCAGGCCGGTGGCCACCAACTCGGTGTTGCTGGAAAAAAAGGCTGCGGCAGAGGTAGACATAACTGCCAGGGTTATTAATCCACCGAGGCCTATAGAGAGTCCCGCGTCCAGGCGAGCACCCTTTAGCGCACTTGTTACGTCTTCGCTGCCATGCCATTTCTCTGCCGCTGTGCTGGAGTGCAGAAAGAGATTGTAGGGAACCACCGTGGTGCCGATTAGAGCGATAACGGTGAGGGTCGCACCGCCATCAGGCAAACGGGGAACGAGCAGACCTCCAAGCATTTCCGTGAAAGATGGCTTGACCATGAGCATGGTTAACAGAAATACCAGACTCATGGTAATAACCAGAACGATCATCACTTTTTCGAGCAGTTTGTATTTTCCAAGGTATAGCAAGCCTCCGGCTGCGGTGCCAACAAGTATGGCCCAGGTACTGACTTTGGCACCGAGTATGGCTTGCAGCCCCAGAGCAGCGCCAATGATGTTGCCCGACTCATAGGCCGCATTGCCCAGGCCGATTGCGGCTACGACTAATAGGGCAGCAACTGGCGCAAACCATGAGCCCCGGAAAAATTCGCGTATATTTTCCGCCAGCCCCTTGCCAGTGACCAACCCAAGCCTTGCAGACATTTCTTGTAAAACGTAGGTAGCAACCACAGAAAAGAGCAGCGCCCAGCATAGAGCGAAGCCATAGTTGGCGCCTGCCAAACTGGCTGTAGTAATGGTGCCAGGGCCGATAAATGCGGCAGCCACCAGTATGCCGGGTCCGAACCTGGAAGGGGTGGCGGACTTGAGGCTGCTCATATATCAGGGCGCAGTTGAGAGATAGATGTGTGCCTGCTTTTTACCATTGGTAGTCCAGATTTATGGCGGTCATATGTTCATTGCGCACCCGCGTGAGCTGGTGTTCTGTGATGATATTGTTTGCTCCCTCGCCAATGAGCCAGGTGGCGCTCGGCCTTGAGCGTCCCAATAGTATTGGCTGATTCGGTGGTGCGCGATACCTCACACCTCGAATTGCCTGATATTCCGCGTGCTGGCCCTCAAACTTCTCAACAGCCTTACCCGCGCCGCCAGTTGTGACGCCGCCATGAATTTGGTGAAAGCAGCCTTCCCCCATAATGTAAAACAGCTCCACAGCGTCGGTGGTGCAAGCTCGTCGATAGAAATCCAGGTTCACCATGCCTCCGCCTGGCGAACCAAAGCGCTCCTCAAAGCCGCCTAATTCTGCAAAAACGGATTTTGCGATAAACAGGCAATTGCTCTCTGCCATAGGGCCAAACCATGCCGACGCTGAAGAACCTGCCAAGCTGGCGATTTCGAAAAGCCGGTAGCCGTCCTGAGGCCATCCAATGCGCTTGAGCAGCAGGTCTTCCCTGGCTTGATTGTAGCCCTGTAGTGAAGACAGACGCTGAATTTCAGGCCCCAGGTGAAAGCCCAGAATTGAGACAACCGCGCGCTGATGCAAGCCAAATGCCTGCGCGGCCCAGTAGAGGGTGCCTGGAGTGACCATGCGAGCTCCGTCAATAATGAGGCTCAGAATTTTGCCTTTTGCGGATTGCGCGCCCAGGTTAATCGCCGCTGCAGGTGATTGAGAAGCATTGTCTATGCGTATCAGGTGAAACTCGGGCCCGCAACGGCTAACCAAGGTCTCGCTGACAGGAACAGGTGAGCCATTGTCTACGACAATGACTTCGTAGCGCAAGCCGTCAATGCCTTGCTGATAGCTGCGGCTAAGGGACTGAAGAGTTCGCGGCAGCTCGCGCTGCATGTCATAGGCCACCACAATAATCGAGACATCCAGCTCGTCATTGCAGCGTTTATGTTTGTTGAGAAATTTCTTGAGCAAGAATTGAGTACCGGCCAGTTTGGGCGAACATTTTAGCAGGTCTGCGGGTGACCCACTAAGCGGATTGTGTGACACTATTGGCCAGTAAAAAACAGAAGAAATGCAGCCTGTGTCCTCCTCGTCAGTCCCTGAAAATCTGGTTGTTCTCGGAATGCACCGTTCCGGAACCTCCATGGTGGCACGTTTACTGGAGCAAGCAGGCTTCTATGTTGGCGAACAAAACGACTTGCTGGAACCACAGCAAGACAATCCCCTGGGGTTTTGGGAGCGGAGCGATGTTGTTCAACTCAACGACCGCATTTTGTCGGATGCTGACAGTCACTGGTTTGGCTCGATCAAATCTGTTTGTGACCCAAAGAGCTATCAAGTGGATGTGGCGGCGATTGTCTCGCGGCTAAGTCCGCCCTGGCTGATTAAAGACCCGCGCATGTTGCTGACCTGGCCGGTATGGAGTGACAGCCTGGCTGACGCATTGCCAGTGTTCGTTTATCGCGACCCAATATCAGTGGCGCGCTCATTGCAGCGTCGCAATAGTTTTCCTCTGCGCTACGGTCTGGCTCTCTGGGAGTACTACAATCGGACGATTATTGGTCATTTGGTCGGTCGAGAGTGTGTTGTCGTCCCGTTTGATGATTTTGCCAAGTCCCCCGAACTGGAGACGACCCGCTTGCTCGCAGCACTAGACCTGTCGTTGGATGTGGAGCAGCCCTTTGAGTCTGCGATGAATCACACAAAGGTTGGCGAAGTCCCGGATGAGTTGTTATCCACCTCACAACGACACTTGCGTGAACATCTCGAAAGATTACCTCGCGGTAGAACTGTGGGAATCACTATTGACCCGGCCAGCGGGGAATTACTGCGGGAGATTACAGAATATGCTGACCTTCGCGTCTCCGCGATTCTTCAAACCGAGACAGCAAAGAACGCTGAGCTCGAAACTGTTCGTTCAGATAGAACCCGACTATTGCAGTCTGCCAAAGGTCGGGAGCAGGCTTATGACAAATTGGCCACCGCCCATGCAAAAGACGGTGAGGAGCTTGCGTTTCTCCGGGTAGAGCACGACAAGAAAGAGCAGTGTCTCCGGGTAGAGCACGAAAAGACAGAGCGATTGCTGAGAGAATTACTGGATGCTCAAAAGCTGCAGGCGGCAACCGAACAGTCCCTGCGGGATTCCAGGGATAAATCGGACTCTGTTTTCTTCGAGTTGGACGAGACGTTTCGCAAACTCCAGCAATACTCTGCAAGCGTGCCTGGCAGGTTTAGCGCGGTGGTGGTAAAACTGTACAAGTGCGTGCGCTTGCGGCCCAGGCTGAATACGGCATTTGATGATGTGCTCGAAAAGGCTGCTGCTCATCGGCAGGCCTATCCTGATGCTGCGGAAAAATCCGTCTCCTCAAAGCTGGGTTTGATGATCGGTGTAGTCCGCTACCTCCTGGCGCACCCGGTATCCTCGCTCAGGAGCTTCAGTTGGCTGCGGCTGCGGAGAGCGCTGGGCGTATTTTTGAGTTCTGACCGGCAGACGCTGTCGTTGTGGGTCGGCCAGCGTTTCCCCGCAACCGCAGCGTCCCCGAGTCAGTTGCTGTTGCCTGAACTCGGCGCCGAACTCGATTCAATGCGGCTGGATTTCCCCCAGAGTCATCGGCCAAAGCTGTCTATTGTTATTCCCGTGTACAACGAATATCGCACTACCGTGTTTTGTTTGCAGTCGCTACTGCGTCACCAACCGGCCATTGATTATGAAGTGCTTGTTGCCGACGACGCCTCATCTGATCTCACTACCACCATCGGAGAGCGAATCAGCGGGCTCATTGTGTGCCGGGCCGAAACCAATCGCGGCTTTGTACGCAATTGCAATGCAACTGCAGAGCTGGCTCGCGGTGAATATCTACTGTTGTTAAACAACGACACGGCGGTTACCGGCAATGGCTTGCAGCCCTTGATAGATATTCTCGATGAGCGTGCGGCTGTGGGTATTGTCGGGCCCAGGCTGCTGTTTGGAAATGGTGAATTACAAGAGGCAGGTGGCATCGTCTGGGATGATGGGAGTGGCTGGAATTTTGGGCGAATGGACGCTGCCGACAAACCTGAATACAACTATGTGCGCTCGACTGACTATGTATCGGGCGCCTGCCTGATGATTCGGCGCGCTCTATGGCAAGAGATTGGTGGCTTTGATGAGCGCTATGCGCCCGCCTACTACGAAGATACGGACTTGTGTTTTGCGGCCAGAGAGAAAGGTTTTGACGTGGTCTATCAGCCGGCCTCGCAAATTGTTCACTATGAGGGGGTCAGCAACGGCACTGAACCAAATTCTGGCATCAAGCAGTATCAGGTTGAAAACCAGAGTAAATTCATGGAGAAATGGCGCGATGAATTGCAGCGCTGCCACTACCCCAATGCGCAGACACTGTTTTCCGCTCGGGACCGCAGCCGAGACAAGCGCACGGTTTTAGTTGTTGACCACTATGTGCCCTCTTTTGACAAGGATGCGGGCTCTCGCTCAACCTGGCTGTATTTGCAGTTGATGCTTGAAATGGGCTACAACGTAAAATTTATTGGTGCCAATTTTTTCCCTCATAAGCCGTATACCGAAATTCTGCAACAGGCGGGAGTTGAGGTATTGGTTGGTGAGTATATGGCGCGCAATCTCGATAAATGGCTGCAACAGAACGCGCAATATATTGATGTGGTCTATCTTCATCGGCCACATGTAGCAGAGCAGTTTTTGCCCTCCTTGTTGAAGATGGCACCCAGACCGAGGCTGGTATATTTCGGCCATGATTTACATTATTTGAGAACTGAACGTGAGGCTGGGCTCAGCGATGAGCGGAGTTTGTTGGAAGAAGCGCGGGTTTGGCGCGAGCGTGAGTTTAAAGTTTTTGATCAGGTCGACACAATATATTACCCGTCACAGGTTGAAATAGATGAGCTTCACAAGGTTGTGCCGGACCTGCCAGCTCGCGCTATACCGCTCTATGTGCTGGATGATTTTGCGGCCCCGCGCTATCGGGCGGACGAGCGCTCGGATGCATTATTTGTTGCAGGGTTTAACCATCCCCCCAACCAGGATGGTTTGAAATGGTTTATCGATGCAGTTATGCCTTTGCTCGGAGATGCTTGCCCGCAGTTGCGGCTGCACGTCGTTGGCTCGAACATGCCCCCCGATATCAGGGTTCTGGCCTCGCAGCAGGTGGTCATTCACGGCTATCTCAATGACGAGGAACTGGCTGAACTGTACGCTCAGGTAAAGCTCGCGGTTGTACCTTTGCGGTACGGCGCTGGCATTAAAGGCAAGGTTATTGAAGCCTTGCAGCAAGGTTTGCCTCTGGTCACGACATCTATAGGCGCAGAAGGCATGCCTCTTGCCGAGTCTGTCATGGGCGTCGCCGATGATGCCAAGGAATTTGCCGATGAAGTTATTCGGGTGTGTCAGGCGGATGCAGGCGCGCTATCTCGATTAGCAGCGATTCCCGAGTATTTGCAGGGGAACTTCAGCAAGGCTCGGGCGCGGGCGATACTACAGGAAGATTTCGGTCACCCGCGGCGTTCGGCCTGATGCGCGCTTCAGTGGCTCTCAAGATTGCGTGGCGGTCGTAAACGGGAGCCAGATTTTGTGTGCGCGGTGCACTACTTTTCTGACGGGTGGCCGCTACAGCTATTGGGTGTCATCCATGGGGGCCAGGAATCAAGGGGAAGAACTGGATGCGAGCGAGGCATGTTCTCTTCTGGAGCATATGTTGAGCGAGGTATCTGCTGGAGGTATTAGTCATAGGCATGTGGTCGATCAGTTTAATTTCGTCGATGACAGCCTGGCGCCGGGGCAACAGCTCGCGGCTACTTGCGGCTATAAGAGCCGCTGTGCGCAGAGTGAATGCCAGCTTGGGCGGAGCTGGCTAGAACACGCTGGGCAACCCAGGTCATTTGATCCTGGGGGAAAGCCAGTGTTATGGCTGTCACCAGTTCATCGAGATGCCTGGGGTCTCCGAGGTATTTGTGGCGCTCTGTCAGGTGATTCCACGCCAACACATCTGCGTAGCTGACCACCCCGTCTTTATTAATATCCTGGACCAACTGTTTAGCAAGCTCATCTAACTCCGCATCCAGTGTGCCCGGTACTTGCCGAGTGATAGAGCGACCGTATTTATCCAGTAGTATCTGATAGCAGGCCTCTGTTAACAGAGAGACCTTTTGATTCCATCGGTTTATCTCCGAACCGGGAAGCAGTGCATGCCAGACCCCCTGGATATTGACTGGCTGCTCGTCCAGTTGCAGGTCGCGATTGGCGTCGACATCGCCACCACCTTCGGCTTCGAGCAGGTAGTCGCGGTCTTCGGGTAATTTTTGGGGCAGTGCGAACACCCCCATCCAGATGAGTCTCTGCCTGGCGTTGAGTGCTGTCCAGCGCTCCTCACCAAAGCGTTTCCTGACAAAGCTGGCATCCCAACTGGTGGTGGTTTTTATTAGTTTCTGCTCCGGGCCCAATTGGTACAGGTTGAGAGCCGTGCCAGCCGCGCTGCCATTTAGCTGTGCGTGATAACAGCCCTGCACCAGCAGGGTCATCAGGGCAAAGCAGGCACGGGTTGTTAGCCTGGACATTAATTATCGGGCCTTGCCGCCGCCTTTGTCTTGACGCCTTTGCCGCCCATACGGGATACCTTGCGCAGGTATTCCATATGCTTGCCCGCGTGTACATAGAGGGCACGCAGTTCTTCCCGGGTAGATTCATCGCCGTCGAGCAGCATGCTTAACAACTTACCTCTGGACTCGCTGCCGCCGTTTTTTTGCAGCACGCCGAGGCCAAAACCGTGTTTGAATTCAAAACTATCGTATTGAGAAGCAGTCTCCTCCCAGAACTTCCAAACTCCGAAATCTTTTACCCGGGCATAGACATCGTGCAATAAAATGATCCCGCCGGGCTTTACCTTGGGGTACCAGGTTTTAAAGTCTGCACTGACTGCTTCATAGGTATGTAAGCCATCAATGTGCAACAGGTCTATACTGTCCTCGCTAAAGTGTTTAAGTGCCTCTCCAAATAACATGCGCATCAGGTATGAGTTACCGGGGTAGTGCTCCCTGGCATGATCGCGCACGGAGGCGAATACCTCCTCGCCGTAGTTGCCAGCGTGCTCTTCACCTTCCCAGGTATCCACCGCATAGGCCAGTCCGTCGATGTGATTTTCCTTTAGCGCCTGACAAAAACAAAAAAATGAGAGCCCGCCCTGAGTGCCCAGCTCCACCGTTATTTTGGGGCGGATTTCGGTCACCAGGTCATAGCCGAAAGCCAGGTGATCAATCCAGGTAGAAAAGCAAATATGTCGCGGGTTAAATCCGCGTAAAGAAGGGGGCAAATAAATCGACATGAAAGCAAGTCCCTAAAGCAATGAGTCTAATATACCTAAATTTTTACTCATTGAGACCTTTGCACCTGATTGAGTCTCCTGGCGATAGCTGAACTGATCTTGTTTTTGAGCAAAGTCTGGACGGCCAAGTGGGATTCCATGTCGATGCGCTCGCTGAGCAGTGCCTGGTTTATGGTGTTTTCGGTGAGAATCACAGCAAACTTTTTACCGCTAAAACCCCTGTCGTAGACCTCTCTAAGCATCTGTTGGCCAGCGGCCACTGTGGGGTGGTCAATGTTCAAAAACCACTGCATAGACTGCGCATCGGGCACGGGTTCAGTTGTCATTGCGTTGAGTGTACTGAAGTCGAAAACCGGAAAGGGGGTGCGGCTGAAGTCTTTTGCCACTGAGGTGTTGATCGCAACAAGCGCGCGCTTCCAGTTTTCTCGTGTTTGCCAGGTTCCGCATTCATGTAACACCGCGAGGTACCAGGCATGCACGGGGGGAATGACAATCCTGACCTCGGTGCCATCCGCATACAGCTCCTGCAACAGATATTCCAGTTGAGACAGAGTGGAGGGAGAGTTTAGGCTGGAGTCGTCGAAGGTAAAGGCTTGCGTGGGATTGCAGAACCGTTTGGCGCTGAAATCGAGCCCGCGCTCGAAGTGTCGGTTAATCTTGTAGCGCTGCCCGACCCGGTTTCTCCAAAAACCAGAATTTTCCAGTTCCAGCACGCCGGTTTCGCTGGTTTGCAAGGCGGCTTGCCGATCAACGGTGGCGATGCTTTTTTGCAAGGCGTCCAGGCTTAGTAGAAATTGGAGTGAGTCGAGCTGCGTTTGATACCAATATTGAAGTTTTTGCGAGAGGCTGGTGTCCCAAAGTAGTCGTCTGTCCAGACTCGGGTTGGAACCGGGTGTATTGTGACCGTTGCGATGGTTAAAGGTAAAAAAATCCAGGCCCAGCAGCACTCCGGGGATATTGTCATCGCGCATATGGCGGTAACTTTGCCGAATTTGATAGATGGATGCCGCAGGCAGGGCAAAGTTATAGGCCCTGACATTTGCCAATTCAGGCGTATCTGGGTCCAGACTACCCCCGACCCTGGAGCTGCCGAGAATAAGCAGATCCAGATTGCGGTTCCTGGCTCGACCTGCCTGCCGCGGTTTTACCACATACAGACTCAGAGCCAGGGTTGGTTTGTACTGATTGATACCGGCCCAGCTATACCCGACAAACACCCCGGCGGGATTGATCAGATAATTGACCGCTGCCACAGCCACCAGGGCGGCGATACAGGTCAGAAGGCTTGCGCGTAAACGATCCGACATCTAGAACTGGAAATAGACAAACTGGGTGGTTTGGCCCAGCGCGAGAACCGAAATGGCGACCATGAGGCCGGTTGCCACGGCCCAAAAATAGCTCGCCCGCCAGCGAACGTGGCCCGATAACGGTCGTCTTGTCGCGTGCTCAAGCCCCACGACAGTTTGGCTGTTGGGCAGCAGGGTGACGATTGCCAGCCCCAGAATAAGTAATAGATACTCGGCCCCCATTTTCGAAATTGCAGAATCCAGCAGGCCCAAGACCGGACTGAAACCTGTTCTGGACAAGGGAATATGGTGTTGCGCATTCAACTCCCACCAACCCTGGCTGACCAGCGCTTGTAGCATGTGGGAGGCGCCGACCAACGACTCGGCCCGGAAAAATATCCAGGCTAGGAGAACTCCGGAAAAACAGAGCAACCAGCTTGTCAGCCGATAGACGAGGAAAGCGTCGAAATTCAGCTTTTGACGACTTAGCAGATGTCGCCAGGAGTGATTCACAATGAGATAGGCACCCTGTAAGCAACCCCATAGGATAAAGTTCCAGCCTGCACCGTGCCAAAGGCCGCCAAGCAGCATAGTGATGAGCAGATTGCAGTGACGGCGCAGGGGGCCATTGCGGTTGCCTCCCAGCGTGAAATACAGGTAGTCACGCAGGAACCTTGACAGGCTCATGTGCCAGCGACGCCAAAACTCAATGATATTTCCCGACTGGTAGGGAGAATCGAAATTAAATACCAGCCGAATGCCGAACATCGCAGCAGTGCCCAGCGCAATATCCGAATAACCGGAAAAATCGAAATAGATCTGTAGCGCAAAGGCTAAAGTTCCGAGCGTGACATCGAGACCGCTCAGGGTCGACCCCGCCTCTGCGGCGGCGAATACCGGGTCGGCGTACAGACCGAACGTGTCTGCGAGTACCACCTTTTTAAACAGGCCAATGGCAAATAGGGTCAGCCCCTGTTCCAGCAGCCGCCGGTCGATAGCCTGAGTGCCGAGGGCGGCGAACTGAGGCATCATTTCCTTGTGGTGAACAATCGGCCCGGACAATAGTTGCGGGAAGAAGCAGACAAACAAACTGTAGCGCAGCACATTTGTTTCCCTGACGTATCCGCGATAGCTATCGACCAGGTAGGCAATTTGTTGAAAGGTGAAGAAGGAAATCGCCAACGGCAGCACAATTGGAGCCAGGTAATGATCTGCGCCGGTCATTGAACTGAGGCTATCGAAAAAGAAGTTAGCGTACTTGAAGTAGCCCAGTGCGAACAAATTTCCGGCCACTCCAACCCACAACAGGTGCTTTTTAATGGGTCTGCCCGGGTTGCCCAGCCACAACCCCAACTGGTAGTTAATCAGCATGGAAGCGCCCAGTAGCAGCAGGTATACAGGATTCCACCAGGCGTAGTAAAACAGCGACATGATGACCAGCCAGAACAAGGCTGGTATGGCGCTGTGGTTTGACCGTCGCAAGCCGTGGTAAACCAGCAGTGTCAGTGGCAAGAAGGCGAGCAGAAAAATGTATGAGTTAAACAGCATAAATCAGCTTATTTTTGCTCTTCGTCTTGTTTTTTCCGAACTCGGCGGGCGATTTCTCGCTCCATGTTGGATAACTTGCCAGGCTTTGTGTTGGGCAGGATTTTTTCTGCCAGATAGGGGCGTTGTTGACGCCAGTCCTCTGTCCATGGTACCAGTATTTGTGTGCTGCTATCTCTTGCCAGCGAGCGATACCTCCCATACCAATCGGGGTGCGGGGTATCCCCCAGGCAGGCTTGCCGGGTCTGATTCCCGGCCCATAGTGCATAGCGTGCGCTGGAGAGCATTTCTCTAAACCCGCCGATGCCTCCCAGCAGCAAAGTCACGGCCAGACAGACCCCCCACAGCCTGGGGCGACTTTCGATAAAAGAAGGCAGGTGTCTGGCAATAAGCGCGAACAGGATAAAACTGGGCAGCAGCATGCCGCGCATGCTGTAGTTGTTAAATAGAGGGATGTGGAAACCCAGTGTAGAGAGGAAAAACAGCGCACTCGCCACGGTCAGATATTTCTCAAGCCGCCCTAAATGCGGCCAAAGCAGTATCAATGTAAAGGGTAGCGCTGCCAGGTCAACCACCGGTAAGGCTGACAGGTAAGCCAGAGCAGAGAGCAGGTAGTTGCCCAGACTCTCACTGACATTGATGAGCAGGGGAAATCGCAGTTGTAAGCTGGCGCCCGGTAGCCTGCCCAGAAAAACCGGCAGCGGCGCTACAAAAGTCAGCAGTAGTAAAGGGCTTGTCCAACGCAGGGTATAGCGACGCAACAGTGGAACCAGCCACGGCAGGCCCATAAGAATGACGGGCATGAAAGCCAGCGGGCTGTGAAACACGCCGCTGATCAGCAGCATTGGAACCAGTACAGCTTTTTGCCAGTGGAACTGTCCGCGGCAGTATCGCCAGAATACCCAGGCCAGCAACGGCAAGTAAAAACCGAGAAAGTGATGGATAGTCCAATTTGCCGCAGTGTAAAAGGCGGAAATCTGCGAAGGCTTTTCAAATAACTGCAAAGCCCACCATTCACTGTGACTGTAAAAGGGCAGTATGGAACCGGTCAGCCAGTCTAATCCTGCAAACCATGTACACAGGAACAATAGCAGGGAGGCGCCCATCTGATTTTTGGTGATGCGCAAACTGACTTCCAGCAGGCTCAGCCCCAGCAGCACCCCATATAGAGTCGAGCCGATAAAAATGCAGTCCTTCAAGGTCAGAAGCGGCGCCAGAAGCTTTAAAGTTGCCATAGGTAGCAAGGCTGCGTAATAGAACGACAGCAATAATTCATCGTTGGCAGGGTGTTGGAGTGGGTACTGGCTGCTCAGGGTCATAGCGACCAGCTCGGCCAGGCGGGCGTAGTCGTCAAACATGACATCGACTGTATGCCCAGACAGCCATTCCGTCGGATATATGGCGCGTGGAAGTACCAGGACAAGAATAAAACTCGCGCAGCATAACCACATGAATCGGTTTGGTTGCGCGGCTGTACGGGCGACCTGCAATGGGCGAACCATCGTCAGCCCCGCCAACAGGCCCAACAGATACAGCAGTGGCGTCAGCTCCACCGGGAGTTCAAGCAAGTTGGCCAGAGAAAAACACAAACCATTGGCAACGCCCACTGCGGCGAGCGCTCTGGATGCATGCAACCTGTGGGGGGCGTAGTTCATGGGTGTTAAGATACTCGCCACTCCAAGCGATGGATACCTGGATGAGCCACAAGGACGGGCAGAATACGTTCAGTGATCGCTGCGTGCAGTTTGCGTTGCTGCTCAGCATCGCCTGGTTTTGGTGGCAGATTGCCTGGCTGAGTGACGACTCCGGGATCACGCTGCGCGTGGTATTGAATTTTATAAATGGCCTGGGCCCAAATTTCAATGTGGATGAACGGGTTCAAGTGTTCACGCACCCGCTGTGGTTTTTGCTGGTCAGCGCTGTCATTGCCCTCACTGGAGAAATTTATTACTCGCTGCATGGCTTAAGCCTGCTCTGCTTGCTGCTCGGGGTCTATTGCCTGGTGCGCTGGGTGGTGGAAAGTCGCTCCCAAGCACTGGCGCTGGTCGCTTTCCTGATCTGCTCAAGATCCTTTATGGATTACTCTGGTTCAGGTTTGGAAAACCCCTTGACCCACCTCTTGCTTGCGCTATTTTTGGCGGCACTTTACCGTCGGCCATTGAGCAGCACAAGCAGTCCTGCGATTCTGTTACTACTGGCGGCTCTGATGTTTTTAAACCGCATGGATACGGTGGTGTTGGTTGCGCCGGTACTGATCGCTGCTGTGTTGCGGGACCGGCGCCGGGGGCTGTGGTTCAAGTCGGCACTGCTTTGCAGTGCGCCGGTTGCAGCCTGGCTGTTATTTGCCATCGTCTACTACGGTAGTTGGGTTCCAAACACGGCCTATGCGAAGTTAAGCGCAGGACTCATCCCGCTTGAGCAATGGAGCCAGGGCCTGTTGTATTTTCGCGACTCTTTGGTGCGAGACTACTGGTCACTCCCGCTGACAGGGTGCGCTTTGATCGTGTCGGCTGTGGTGGGAGAGTGGCGTGAGCGTTCACTGGCAGTCGGCGTGGTCGCCTACCTGTTGTATATTATCTCTATTGGTGGAGATTTTATGTCGGGGCGGTTTTTCAGTGCACCGGTACTGGTGTGTGCCGCTTTGCTTGTCCATTGCATCAACTCTGGCCGCGCCCTGTGCTGCCTGATAGTGCTGGCGGTGGCGGCGGCGCTGTCCTCTGAGCAGTCACATATTCGCTACCTGGGTAGCGCTTACAAAGGCACCGCAATAAACGCCAGTGGTATTGCCGATGAGCGGGGATTCTACTATTCCAATACGGGCCTGCGCTCTGGTGCAGCGCCGACCATTGCCAATGGTTTAGCGCGCATGGATTGGGAGTATCAGGTGTTGAAAGGAGTTAAGCGTTCTTACACCCTGGGCCTGACCGGCTTGCGTCTGGGGCCTCAACAGCACCTGTACGATCCTCTGGGCCTGGCAGATCCTTTGTTGGCGCGCATGCCTCAGGGTTACGGCGACAACTGGCGTCCGGGCCATTACCAGAGACGGATACCCAGAGGTTATCCAGAGTCTCTGCTGGCGAGAGCCAATTTGATAGAGAACCGGGAATTGGCCGCAGCTTATGAGGATATCAGGCTGGCAACTCGCGGAGATTTATGGTCCTCGGCGCGCTGGGGAGCGATCCTGAGGCTCAACAGTGGCTTTTATGATTTTGGCGCGCTGTATGCCGGTTTGACTCAAGATCAGTTGCTTCCGGAGGAGCCATTTTATCGCCGCCACTGATATACTGGCCGCTGAAGATTCTGCGGGTATTGACCTTGAATGACCTGCTTGATTACGAGCGTCTACAGACGATAACCGAAGAGCGTGCGGTGGAATATGGCACTGCTGTGCCGTTCCCGCATATTGTTATAGATGATCTGCTGGATACCAAAGTTGTGGCCTATCTTGCCAGCCTGTTTCCCGACGTGCAGCCAGAGGTTGATCAGGGTGCTGTTGCTCACTTGCAACTGGAAGACGGTAGTCGCGCACAATTGGGTAAGCACTGGATATCGAGAGAGCTCTCGGTCGATGGAGCGTTTCGGCGACTCTATTGGGAGCTGAACTCGGCACCGTTTATCCGCTTTTTGCAGTGCCTGAGCGGCATTCCAGATTTATTACCTGATCCCTATCTGTTAGGCGGCGGCATTCACCAAACCGAGAGAGATGGTTTTCTGGAAGTACATGCTGACTTTAGCCGCCACCCGGACCTGGATCTCGCCCGGCGTCTCAATGTGTTGATTTACCTCAATCAGGATTGGCCAGAGGAGTATGGTGGCGAGTTGGAACTGTGGCCTCAGGATATGAGTGCCTGTGCAAGATCAATTGCCCCTCTGGGTGGACGCTGCGTCATTTTCAATACCACACGCGAGTCCTTTCACGGCCATCCGCGGCCTCTGACGTGTCCGCCGGGAGTTACCAGAAAGTCAGTAGCGTTGTATTACTACACGGTAGATGAAGAGCAGGCGTGGCGTGAGCATCCCACCTTGTGGCAAGCATCGGCACAGGGAGATTGCAGTGACTCAGAGTAATTTCCTGCAGCGTTTATCGGCGCCAGACATTCTGAATTTTCGCGCACTGTACTGCCAGGCAGAGCAGCAAGCTCTCGAGTACGCAGAGGCGGACCCGTTTCCCCATATTATGATAGAAGATTTCCTGCCCGCTACCTTGGTGCGCAGTTTACTCGATGAGTTTCCAGGGCCTGGGGCTGAGCTTAAGTGGCGTCAGTTGGACAGCGTATCTCCCGAGGGAGAGCAGATGCAGTACAACAAACTGGGTATGCCTCACGCAGAGCTACTGGGGGAGACGACCCGCGAGCTGTTGCTGGAACTGAACTCGGGAAGTTTCCTGCGCTATTTGAGCAAACTAACAAATATCCCCAACCTGATCGCCGACCCAACACTGCAAGGAGGCGGTTTACACCAGGTGTTATCGGGTGGGGTATTGGGCGTACATGCAGATTTTACTGGCCACCGTCGCTATCATCTCAATCGGCGTTTGAATGTGCTGATTTACCTGAATGAGGACTGGCCCGAGTCCTATGGGGGTGAGCTGGAACTGTGGAGTCAGGACATGCAGCGCTGTGTGCGCAGGATTCGGCCTTTAGCGGGTCGCTGTGTGGTATTCAGCACGACTGATTCCTCCTACCACGGTCATCCCCAGCCCTTGAGATGTCCTCAGAACATCACCCGAAAATCCATTGCGCTGTACTACTACAGCAATGGCCGCCCCGAACATGAAATTCGGTCCACGCATGGTACGGCCTGGCAAGTGACTGCCAATACGGAACGCCCCAGTGCTGAGTGATAGCCTCGGATAACGCTCTATTGCGGGTCATCCGGCCATAGAGGCAGCCCCATTTTCTCTATGCGCTGTTGCCGTTTCGCGGCCATGTCCAGTGAAAAGCCTAAAAATGGTTGGGCTTGCTCGGCAATCGCTCCGTGTAGCTTCGGTTGGCGACGTAAACTGTGGAAACCGCCGGGCCAAAAACTGTGCAGTTGCAGGCGATGACTTTCTATTTCCGCCTGGCGACCTGCATAAGAAGATGTCGTGACGCCGCCGTGATACTGGTGAAAAGAACCCTCGCCAGCGAGAATATAGAACTCTGTATTCGGCAATAGCCCCAAACTTCGATACATATGTAAATTAACGCTGCCGCCACCGCCAAGAGTGAAACGCTCGTCTGCGTGACCAATCGCAGCGAAATGACCCGCGCTGGTAAACAGGCAGTTGCATTCCATCATGGGTTGCAGATAGCCACGGCGGTTGGCGCCGCTGAAGGTGGCAATACGAAATAAATCGTACCCGTCCTCAGGCCAATCAATTGACCTCAGAGCCTGGCGCTCTCTCGCCCTGTTGTGCTCCGGCTGGCTCAGTTTGTGCTGCTCCTGCTCTCCCAGATGGTAGCCCGGAATCGCAACCAGGACTTGTTGCGACAGTCTGTAGAGCTCGATTGCCTGCTGCAACACGCCGGGGCTCAGCATGCGAGCGCCGTCGATCATCAAGCCGATAAACTCGCCGCGGCATTGAGAGAAGGCATAGTTAATTGCAGGAACCGGGGAGCGGCCGGTATTTTGTCGCCGGTAGAAGCGAAAGTTATCGCCCAGCTCTGCGATGGCAGCTTCATCGGTGTTATTTGCAGAGGCATTTTCCACGACGATGACCTCGTAATCCTGAGTGCCAACATTCTTTTGGTATTCAGGACTGAGCGAGCGCGCTGTATTGAGTAGCTGCTCGGCCATGTCATAGCCGATGACGATGACAGACAAGAGAGGCCTGGGCACAATCAATCGACCAGCGAAAGCAGCTTTTTGTACAAGCGCCTAACCCGCCAAGGTAATCGCCAGGTGCCAGATGCAGAGAAATTCTGCAAATCGGGGGCAAAAAATTGATCTTCCGGTTGCAGCGGAATGAGGCCGAGTTGAGCGTGAATGCTATTGAGGGTCTGGTGGAAATGCCCTTCATCCCAGTCAAAGCACAACAGGGGAAACGCTTGCTTCTGATGCTCGCGCAATACAATACTATTGTAGTGGTGCCAGAGAGACAGGGCTTGTTTGGTGGTCACTTCTCCGCCTGGCGCACGGTGTTGAAGCGAGGCTACCACTGCCAGTGGGTGTCGAAATATTCCGATAAGCTGTAGGTTGGGTATCAATTCCCGCCACAGTGGGAGGGCCAGTGTGGCTCGGGGGTCTTTGAATCCCCAGCGTGGGCTATCGGAAAAATGTTCGACAATGGCTTTGGCCTGGAGCCGGTGTTCATCACGGTATTGTATGGCTTTCGGCGGTTTATCCCAGCTCGCCTTATTCTCTGCCAGCAAGTTTTCATGAAAATCAACAAATGCCTGATTTTCCCGATTGCCTTTCTCATTAAAACGATTCCAGGTGCTGTGTTTGCCAAGGTCCAGGCCACCCGCTTGCAATGAGCCAGTCAGGCAACTGGTGCCGCTTCGGTGCATACCGACAACACAGACAACTTGTTGTTCGGTCGCTTTAGTCATGGGCTCGTGTGGTTCGCATAACAGGCGGCAGATGGTAATATCCTGACCTTGCCCAATGCAAGCAGCGCTTGCCTCGCAATTATAATAACAGGGCGGGATGTACGGGAGCACAGGCTTTGGCTGAGACGATACGCATTTCTGTATCGATGGTGACCTATAACAGTTCATTCGATTTGCTGTGCCAGTCCATAGCAGGGCTGGAGCGTGCGCTTGTCTGGACTCGTGCCCAGGCGGTGCCGGTTTCTCTGCAATTACTCGTTGTGGATAACTCGACAGACAGCCTTTACCGCGAGCGAGTTAGTACCCTCATACATACGGTGGCTGCCGAGAAGTTTGACCGTGTGGATTGCTGGCACCCCGGTGCCAATATCGGCTACGGTGCGGCGCACAATCAGGCATTGCAGAAAGTCGATAGCGATTTTCATCTGGTTTTGAACCCTGACGTTGAAATGGCCGAAGACGCGCTGCTCCTGGGCCTGGATTATCTGCGGTCTCAGGATGATGTCGCCATGGTCAGTCCGCGTGCGACCAATGCCAGCGGACAAATTCAATATTTGTGTAAGCGTTATCCATCTATCTTCGTCCTTTTGCTGAGAGCTTTTGCACCTGCCTTTATACAGGACTGGTTTCGCAACTATCTCTATAGTTACGAAATCCGCGATAACTGCGGTGAACGCGCAGTAGCAGACGTGCCACTGGTTAGCGGCTGCTGTATGTACGCTAAAACCGAAACGCTCAGCCAGGTGGCAGGGTTTTCCGATCAATTCTTCATGTATTTTGAAGACTTCGATTTGTCCTTGCGGCTGCACAAAGTGGGTCGACTCGTGTATCTGCCGGATATGCACATTGTGCATCACGGTGGCCATTCGGCGCGCAAGGGACTGTTCCACATTTCCATGTTTGCCCACTCGGGGTGGAAATTTTTCCGGCGCCACGGCTGGTGTTGGATATAACAGTGCTGGATATAACTCTTGGCAGATTCATCGCTGCGCCGTAACATCCGCGTGTGAACGAACTCCTCCAACGGGCCTATCTCGATGCCATTGGCATCGACTCTTATGTCTCCCGAGCTCAACTGCCCGCCGCGGCTCCGACGGTTAGAGCCGCAGTGCTCAAGCGGCCGCCACTGTCGCCTGAGACCACTCTGGTCGCACCCCCGAACCCGGTGGGCTCAACTAAGCCAAAGCCTGGGTCCACAGTTGCCGCTGCAACACCTGTCGCCACCCGGACTGTAGCTGAACCCCAGGCTCACGGCCCTGTATTCAGCGTAGCCTGCTGCCGCGTGGCCGGCTGGTATTGGCTGGATGAAATTCCCCGCTCGCGAGAACCCGGTCGCGAGTATTTGCAACTCTTGCAGGCTATCGCAGTTGCCCTGGGTTGGCAAAAGTCTGAGGTCAGCCTGGAGAGGTTTGACTGGCCCATTGCCGATACCCGACAAATTGGTAACTCGGAAGCGTCGGCTCGCGATGGTTTTAGCGGTTATTTGCGCGGGCGACTGGAGCGTCAACCCGCGAGTGGTGTTGTATTGTTGGGAATCGCCGACAGCCACTGGCTCAATCGAAGCTGCTTCTCTGAGTTGCCAGTTCTCGAAACTGTGAGTGCCTGGCAAATGATGCGGCAACCCCTGCTCAAGCGACAGGCCTGGCGTCAGCTTCAGGCACAGTTGCAGCACTAGGATGTTGCGGCGAGGCACACCGGCTGATGCCGCAGCGCTGATTGCAGTAGAGCGGCTGGCAGTGCCTTACCCCTGGAATTTGGCGCAGATGCTTCACAGTTGCCGAAGTCCCGAGCAAGCAGTGCTTGTGCTGGAGCAGCCTGTTGGCGCTGTCTGTGGCTTTGCCGTTCTTCAGACAGCGCTCGATGAAGCGACGCTGCTCAATATTGTAGTGAAGCCCGCAGCGCAGGGTATGGGTTTGGGAAGTAAACTCCTGGAGGCGCTCGTGCAATTGGCGAGCGATGGCTGCGTCAACCGCTTGCTGCTTGAAGTGCGCCGCAGTAACAGCAGGGCCATAGCGTTATACCGGAAGTATGGATTTCTGGATGACGGAATCCGCAAGCATTACTATCCGACTGCGACCGGACGTGAGGACGCGCTGTTGATGTCTCTGGAGCTGACAGGCTGACAATGAGAGACCTTTGCACGGAAGATGATGTCGCTTTCAGGCCAGGCAAAAACCCACGCAATGAGGGAGTTTATGCGGATCAATGACCGATTGAGTACGATTTTACCAGCCGTAGGCGCTTTTAGGCGACCCGGTGAAATGGCTTTCGTGCAAAGGTCTCAATGAATATTTTGCATACAGAGCGGTGGTGTGTGGCTATACCCCCGGAGTGGTGGGCAGAGCGCGACGAAGATGGCATCGTTATCGGTGACAGAGACGATGTTGGAAGCATAGAAATTACTACGTTGTGCCAGGATGCCCCAGACTTTTCGTCGGCAGATATCGAGGCCATTGCGGTTGAGAATGCGGTAGCCGGATGCGTATTCAAAGCATCGAAGCCGGGAGATTTCGCTGGCTTTGAGACCAGCTATCGGGAGGACGGCGCGGCTTTGCGCGAGTGGTACATCGCTGCGGGTAGCGTGTTGCTGTTTGTGACCTATTGTTGCGACCTGGAAAACGCGGGCATGGATGACGCCGCCGTGAATGAAATCCTGGACACCCTGCTATTGAATCCTGCTGATTAATTAGCCGTGCGGAAATATCCCGGCAGTGGGTGCTTCGCAGTGACGAGGCGCGGCTCGAAGAGGGACTAACTGATTGTCCCGGTTACTCGTACACGCTTGGCGCCCTTGACCGGTTTTTCCTTCGGCACATCCTGGCGAGCTTTTATCTGTCCATCAATCAGATTTTTCACCGCGATGATAAGGCCGGTAAAAATAAAGGCGCCGGGCGGCAAAATGGCCAGTAAAAACTCGGGGTAGTCACTGAAAATAACCACCTGCCAGGTTGCTGCGCCTGGGCCGAATAATAAATCCATATTGGCAAATAGTGCGCCGGTGCCGACGAGTTCCCGCATGGCAGCCAGCAGGATGAGAACCGCGCTAAAGCCCACGCCCATGATAAAACCGTCATACAGTGCAGGTGCGATAGCACTCTTACTGGCAAATGCATCGGCGCGGCCAAGGATTACACAGTTGGTCGTGATCAAAGGGAGAAAAATACCCAGGATTTGATAGAGCTCATACGCATAGGCTTGCATCAAAAGCTCGGTGCAAGTGACCGCAGAGGCAATAATCATGACAAATGTCGGCAGCCGAACCGCCTCGGAAACGACGTTGCGTATCAGTGATACTGCGGTATTGGAGCACACCAGAACAAGTGTTGTAGCCAGGCCCAATCCAATCGCGTTGACAACTGAACCGGTAACAGCAAGCAGAGGACACAATCCCAGCAATTGCACGATTGCCGGATTGTTCTTCCACAGGCCATTGATGGACAGGTCGCCATATGTGGTTTTAGCCATTGTTTGTCTCCGGGTTGTTTTGCCTGGGCGCCAATAGTGTTTTTTGGTTGTGCTGGAAATACTCCAGGCTCCGTTTAATGGCAGCGGTAACGGCTCGGGGAGTGATAGTTGCGCCGGTAAATTGATCGAAAGCACCTCTATCTTTTTTCACGCCCCACTGGGCAGCGGGAGGTTCGACCAGGGATGTGTTGTTAAACCCCAGTATCCAGTCTGACTTCTTCAATTCAACTTTATCACCCAGACCCGGAGTTTCTTTGTGACTGAGCGCGCGCACGCCTGCGACAGTGCCGCTGGCGTTTATGCCTACGATGATGTCGATATCTCCAGCGTAGCCGTCTGGCGCAGTTGCCGGAATAATAACAGCGACTACTGACTCACTACGCCTGGCGATATAGACTTTTTTATCGCCTTTCAGCCCCAGTCCGATGGCCTCTGGCCCGACGGAGATAAAGTCGTCCAGCATACTGTTGTTGTGGCGTTCCAGGGGCACAATTTCCAACAGTGCCTTCTCCTGCGCCTTGCGCTGTTCTTCGGCAATACGCTCGGCGGTGCCAAGGTAGGTACCGGCAATGAGGCTTGTTGTCAGCACTGCAAATAGACCGAGCAATATGCTGTTGCGACGAATAGAGCTCTGCATCATTGATCGCTCCCTCCATCTTTTTTGTGTCCGTAGGTCGTGGGCTGGGTGTAGTGATCAATAAATGGGGCGGCAAAGTTCATGGCCAATACTGAAAATGCCACAGCATCGGGGTAATTGCCCCAGGCGCGAATTAGAAACACCAACACACCAACTGCCGCACCGTAAATAAGGCGTCCACGGTTCGATACCGCCGAGGTCACCGGGTCAGTCACGATAAAGAATGCGCCGAACATGGTGGCTCCGCTGAGCAGGTGAAACAGCGGTGAACCGGTGCTGCCAGAACTGCCGCTGTCAGCAAAGGCGGCGGACATCAGAGTTAAGCCAGCAAGCATTGCCAGCGGTGCATGCCAGGTAAAAACGCGCTTATACAGGAGCCAGAGACCGCCTGCCAGAAAGCCTAGATTGGCCCATTCCCAGCCGATGCCACCCCAGCGGCCAAACTGTGGATTTTGCTGCCACAGGTCTTCCGGCAGCAAACTGTTGTTCTGTTTGAGCACATCCAGGGGTGTTGCCATTGTCACTGCGTCGAAGGCGGCCGGGTTGAAGCAGGCTTGCAGTGCCTGCCACAGTCCGGGGGTGGCACTGCCCGTGCCTGCGGGCGCTGCCCAACTGGTCATTTCCACGGGAAAGGAAATGAGTAGTACCACATAGCCAACCATGGCCGGATTGAACGGGTTATAACCCATGCCACCGTACAGTTGTTTGGCGATCAATATGGAAAATGCGACCCCCACCACAATCAACCACCAGGGGGCGTAGGGGGGCAGGGCGATTGCCAGCAAGGTTGCAGTTACCAGCGCGCTGGCATCGTTTAGATAAAAACCAACTGCCCGTCGGCGCAGTTTGAGGGCCAGTGCCTCGCAGCCCAGGGCAACCACGCAAGCCCAGGCGATATTGATCACTGTGCCAAAGCCGAAGAAATGGGTCAGCGCGACAACACCAGGCAAGGTGGCAAGCAGCACCATTCGCATCACTGTAGCGGTCGTTAGAGGGCCGTGAGCGTGGGGGGAAGTGATGCGCATCAATGCCACGATCTACTCCCCCGACTCCGCCAATTCAGTCTGTATTTGCGCTAGTTTAGCGCTCAATTTTTCAATGGACATTTGCAATGCAACTGCTTTGTTAGAGCCTTCAGCCAGGTTAGAGCCTTCAGCCAGGTTAGAGCCTTCAGCCAGGTTAGAGCCTTCAGCCAGGTTAGAGCCTTCAGCCAGGTTAGAGCCTTCAGCCAGGTTAGAGCCTTCAGCCAGGTTAGAGCCTTCAGCCAGGTTAGAGCCTTCAGCCAGGTTAGAGCCTTCAGCCAGGTTAGAGCCTTCAGCCAGGTTAGAGCCTTCAGCCAGGTTAGAGCCCTCAGCCAGAGCCTGCTCAAACTTTTCTTTGGCGATGTTCAAACGCTTTTCCACCGCTTCGCGGTTTTTCTCCAGTTGCTCTCTGGGTGACATGGCCGGCCTGGGTGACAAGATCGGCGCCGCTGCTGCCGCGCGTTTAGCCCTGGCGCGTTCAATGGCAGTCTGAGCCGGGTCAGCATCTGCGGCAGGTGTTGCTTCCCGGCTCGCCTTTTTTGCTTTTGCGCGCTCGATGGCCGCCTGAATTACGTCCTGCTCACCGTCGCCAGCCTGAGCGCGTTTTTCTGCGGCCGCTTTGCGTGCAGCGCGTTGTGCTTCCTTATTCCTCACCGCTCGTGCAACTCGCTCCTGACGCGCTTCAAACCGGGTGCGCGAGTGCTCTGATTTTGCATGGTCTCGACGCATCTGCTGAATTTCAGCCTTGGAGGCACGGTAATACTGCACCAGTGGGATATTGCTGGGACAAACGTATGAGCAGGCGCCGCATTCGATGCAATCAAAAAGATTGTGATGCTCAAGTTTTTCAAATTCTTTGCCTTGAGCAAACCAGTACATTTGTTGTGGCAGCAGAGAGGCGGGGCAGGCCTCTGCGCACATGCCGCAGCGAATACAGGCCTGCGCGGGTGGCGGTGTTGGCAATTCCTGCTCTGTGGGTGCCAGTAAACAGTTGGTCGTTTTTGTAATCGGAGACTGAAGGTTTGCAACCGAGAAACCCATCATAGGGCCGCCCATGATCAAACGGTTGTTCGCCGCTGCACAATAGCCTGCCTGGTCTATTAGCCATTCAATCGGCGTACCCAGTAAAACTTCTACGTTGCCTTGATGACTAAGCGCATCACCAGTGAGTGTGGTGATGCGGGAAATCAGAGGTTCGCCGTGTACAACTGCGCGATAAATGGCCACCGCACTGCCGATGTTCTGGCAGACAGCCCCGATATTAGCGGGTAAACCCCCGCTGGGAACTTGCCTGCCGGTGAGCACCTCGATCAGTTGTTTTTCTCCGCCCGATGGATATTTAGTGGGGAAAGACACAACCTCAATGCCGCTGTTCTGGGCCGCAGCCTCTAAACTGGCGATGCTCTCAGGCTTATTGTCTTCGACTCCGATCACAGTCTCATCGGGAGTGACCAGATGGCGCAAAATTTCTGCGCCAGCGATGATTTGTTCGGCGCGCTCGCGCATCAATATGTCGTCGGCGGTGATATAGGGTTCGCACTCGGTGCCATTGATAACCAGCGTTTTGATGTTGAGCTCAGGGTCAACATTGAGTTTGACCGCTGCCGGGAATCCGGCACCACCCATCCCGGCAATACCAGCTTCCCGAATCAGCCCAATGAGCTCAGCTTTCTCCAGGGCTTGATAGTCAGGAGTGCCGCTGTGTTCAATCCATTGGTCTGCGCCATCAGTCTCAAGGACAATACAGCGTGCCAGCAGTCCAGACGAGTGGGCAACTGGCCGCTCCTCTATGGCACTGATGGTGCCAGAGCTGGGTGCGTGCACTGGCACACTGATGAAGCCCTTTGCAACTGCGATTTTCTCGCCTTTGAGTACCTGTTGTCCGGGTTTGACGATGGGTTCGGCGGGCGCGCCAAGGTGCTGTGACAGAGGGATGATCAGCTCTGGCGGAATGCCAGCGGGTCGAATGGCGGCCTGTAGAGACTGGTGTTTATTCTCGGGTGGGTGTATGCCGCCATGGAAATCCCAGATGGTCCTCACGGTCGTATAGGTCCGTTCATGGTGTCCAGGTATACGCTCATGGTTGTTGTTAAATAGGGGCTCATGGCTGTTGTTAAATAGGGGCTCATGGCTGTTGTTAAATAGGGGCTCATGGCTGTTTCAGGCCGCCTTGTCCGTAGCGATGAACCGCACCCCGGTTGGCGGCGAAGGCAGACTCCAGTGCCAGGTTTGCGTTGTGGTCTCCTCGCTTATCATGTCGATGCAATCGACGGGGCAGGGTTCCACGCACAGGTCGCAGCCGGTGCACTCACTGACAATGACCGTGTGCATCTGTTTGGCCGCGCCCAGGATCGCATCTACCGGACATGCCTGAATGCATTTGGTGCAGCCGATACACTCGTCTTCGCGAATATAGGCAACCGTGGGTAGTTGCTTCTCTTCGCCATGTTCCTCGTCTAGAGGAATTGCTTCAACGTCCAGCAGGTCAGCCAGTTGGGCAATGGTGCCTTCGCCACCAGGTGGACAGCGATTGATGGCTTCACCTGCGGCGATAGCTTCAGCGTAGGGTCGGCAACCGGGATAGCCACATTGGCCGCACTGGGTCTGAGGAAGGATTTCGTTGATCTGTTCCGAGATTGGATTGCCTTCAGTTTTAAATCTGACCGCTGCATAGCCCAGCAGTGCGCCAAAGGCGACACCCAAACCAACCAGCGCTGCCAAGGCGGCCACGAACGGGTATTGTGCGATTAACTCGTACATCTCAAACCAGTCCGGCAAAACCCATAAAGGCCAGAGACATCAAGCCCGCTGTGACCATGCCTACCGCGGCACCCTGAAAAGGCTGCGGTACGTCGGCAACAGCCAGGCGCTCGCGCATGGCCGCGAATAGCACCAGCACCAGCGAAAAACCGGCCGCGGCGCCAAAGCCATAGAACAGGGATTGCATGAAGTTGTGGTCTTTATTGATGTTCAACAAGGCGACGCCAAGCACGGCGCAGTTGGTGGTGATCAGCGGCAGATAGACACCCAGCACCCGATACAGCAGGGGGCTGGATTTTCTAACCACCATTTCTGTGAATTGAACAACAACAGCGATGACCAGAATAAATGAAATTGTCCTGAGGTATTCCAGCCCCAGCGGCGCCAAAAGATAGGTATGAGTGAGATAGCTGCAGGCAGAAGCGAGAGTCAGCACAAACGTCGTTGCCATCGACATGCCCATCGCAGTTTCCAGTTTATTTGAAACACCCATAAATGGGCACAGTCCCAAAAACTGCACCAGTACGAAGTTGTTGACCAGAATGGCGCCAATCAACAAGATGGAATAGTCAGCAAGCATCTGTAAGTCCTGCCCTTACCTGCCAGGCAACTAATATCTATTAGTTTTTGGCTCTCAGTCTATTGTCCGGCTGTTATTGGATCAATGATAGTGTAGCCAGGCCTCATAATCGGAACAGCGAGTTATTCCGATATTATTAATTATTAAAACCGATAATTTATTGCGCCGACTCTATGTCACCTGCATCCCCGGTTGGGCACCTGCGTGGGGCTCCAGCAGATAGATGTCTTTGCCTCCCGGGCCAGCGGCCAACACCATGCCTTCAGATACGCCAAACTTCATTTTCCTCGGCGCGAGGTTGGCAACACACACAGTATGCTTGCCAATGAGCTCATGCGGCTCCGGGTAGGCTTGCTTGATGCCAGCGAAAATATTGCGCTGCTCACCGCCAAGGTCGAGTGTGAGTTGCAGCAGGCGGTCAGCTCCCTCTACATGCCGGGCGTCAATGATTTTAGCGATACGCAAATCCACCCTGGCAAAGGTGTCGAAATCAATGGTGTTGTCAGTTTCCACGCGACCGTCCTTTTGCTTCTTGTTGAGAGCCTCGGTACTAGCGGCGACAACCGCTTCGACCCGGGCTGGTTCAATGCGTTGAAGCAACGGCTTGAACCTGGCAATTTGATGGCTTTCCAGAGGATGCTCAAGCACCGTCCAGTCCAGAGAGGTTTGCAGAAAGGCCTCAGATTTTTCAGCCATGGCCGGCAGGACTGGCTTCAGGTAGGTCATCAATACGCGAAACAAGTTAATACCCACGGAGCAGGCATCGTGAAGGTCTTGTTCCCTGCCTTCTTCTTTGGCCAAAACCCAGGGTTTCTTCTTGTCGATGTACTGATTGGCGCGGTCTGCCAGTGCCATTATTTCCCGAATTGCCTTGTTAAACTCGCGGCTCTCATACAGTGCCGCGATTTCCTCGCCAGCGGTGATGAAGTCGTTGACCAGGCTGGTCTCGCTACAGTTGGAGGTTACGGTATTGTCAAAGCCCCTGTCCAGGAAGCCCGCGCAGCGGCTGGCAATATTGACGACCTTGCCAACCACATCGGAATTGACGCGCTGCACGAAGTCTTCAAGGTTGAGGTCGATATCGTCTACCCCATGACCTGACTTTGCTGCAAAGTAGTAGCGGATATACTCAGCATCCAGGTGGTCCAGATAGGTGCGAGCATTAATAAAAGTGCCTCGTGACTTGGACATTTTAGTGCCATTCACGGTGAGAAAGCCGTGTGCATAGATGGCGGTGGGAGTGCGGTAACCCGCCGAACTCAGCATGGCAGGCCAAAACAGGCCGTGAAAATTGACGATGTCTTTGCCGATAAAGTGATACAGCTCCGCTTTCGAGTCGGCGCTCCAGTAGGCGTCAAAGTCTCCACCTTCGCGGTCGCAGAGATTCTTGTGGCTGGCCATATATCCGATTGGCGCGTCGAGCCAGACATAGAAATACTTGCCCGGCGCAGCGGGGATCTCAAAGCCAAAATAGGGCGCATCGCGGCTGATATCCCACTCCTGCAAACCCGCGTCGAGCCACTCGGCCAGCTTGTTGACAATCGGCAACTGTAAAGTCCCGCTGGTGGTCCACTTTCGCAGCAGGTCGTTGAAAGCGGGCAAGGTGAAGAAATAGTGCTCTGACTGCTTGTCCACAGGTGTTGCCCCACTCAGTACAGACTGCGCATCAATCAGGTCGGCGGGGCTGTAGGTGGCGCCACAGGCCTCGCAGTTATCACCGTACTGTTCAGGCGTGTTACATTTTGGACAACTGCCCTTGATATAGCGGTCAGACAGGAATAGTTGTTTCTCGGGGTCAAACGCCTGGGTGATCTCTCGCACGGCGATATGGCCATTGTCTCGCAGACGGGTGTATATCTGCTCGGAAAACTGGCGGTTCTCCTCTGAATGAGTCGAGTAGAAATTGTCAAAACCGATGAGAAAGTCGCTGCTATCGCGCGCGTGCTCGGCGTGCATTTGCTCGATTTGCTGCTCCGGTGAAATGCCCAGCTTCTCTGCGGTCAGCATGATGGCGGTGCCGTGAGCATCATCGGCGCAGACATAGCGGCAGTGATGACCGCGTGACTTCAGAAAGCGCACCCAGATGTCCGTTTGCACCTGTTCCAGCATATGACCCAAATGCAGTGAACCATTGGCATAGGGCAGGGCGCTGGTAACCAGAATATCTCTGGCGGGTTTGTGGGACATACGGGGAGCGTCTCAAGCCAATAAAAAGGGGCGCTACTATAGCGGTTTTACCCCTTCATTTCACCCGCAATGCTTCCCCGGTACCGGCCTTGTCCGTATACTGGCGCCCGGTTTCAGGATTGGCATTTGAGATGGACCAGGTTAAGCACATCGTCGCAGTCGCCTCTGGCAAAGGTGGCGTGGGCAAGTCCACCACGGCGGTAAATTTGGCGTTGGCGTTGAAACAGCATGGGGCTGCGGTGGGTCTGCTGGACGCAGACATTTATGGTCCAAGCCAGCAAGTGATGCTGGGTATAGCAGACGCTACGCAGCCAGAGCAAAGAGATGGCAAGTGGCTGCTGCCAGTGGAGGCCCACGGCTTGAAAACCATGTCTATGGGGTATCTGGTAACAGAGAGAACGCCCATGGTTTGGCGGGGACCTATGGCCGGGGGTGCCTTACAGCAAATGCTGGAGCAAACACTGTGGGGCGAACTGGACTATCTGATTATCGACATGCCGCCAGGCACGGGTGATATTCAGCTCACATTGTCACAGAAGGCTTCGGTTGCCGGAGCGGTCATTGTAACGACGCCGCAGGATATAGCTCTGCTCGACGCACGCAAGGGCATTGAGATGTTCGCCAAAGTAGATATTTCGGTTTTGGGGGTCATCGAAAACATGGCCGTACACACCTGTAGCCAGTGTGGTCACAGCGAGCATATTTTTGGCGCGGAAGGGGGCGAGCGCGTAGCCGCCGAATATGGAGTACCGTTATTGGGCGCATTGCCGTTGGCCCTGAGCATTCGTGAACAAACAGATTCGGGCGCGCCCACGGTTGTAGCAGAACCGCAATCGGAAATTGCAGGCGTTTACCTGCAAGTTGCCCGCAGCGTGATGGATAGTCTGGCTGGCGAGGCAAGTCGCGGTGGACCAGAGATAGTGATCAGTAATGACTGACAGGAATTATCAATGAGTATCAAGGCAGACAAATGGATTCGCCGCATGGCAGAGCGGCAGGCAATGATTGAGCCTTTCGAACCTGGACAAGTGCGCTATGTTGGTGAGGAGCGGGTGATCTCATTTGGCACCTCAAGCTATGGCTATGATGTGCGCTGCTCCCAGTATTTTAAAGTATTTACCAACATTCACTCAGCTACGGTTGATCCCAAGGCTTTCGATGAGAACAGCTTTGTAGATATACAGGGCGACTGCTGCGTCATCCCGCCGAACTCTTTCGCTTTGGCATCGACAGTGGAGTACTTCCGTGTTCCCCGCAATGTGCTAACGATTTGTCTCGGTAAATCTACCTACGCACGCTGCGGCATCATCGTCAACGTCACGCCCCTGGAGCCAGAGTGGGAGGGGCATGTAACACTGGAATTTTCCAACACCACTAATCTGCCCGCGAAGATATATGCCAATGAGGGCGTGGCACAAATGCTGTTCTTCGAATCTGACGAAGTATGCGAAACCAGCTACGCGGACCGCAGTGGTAAGTATCAGGGGCAGACCGGAGTGACATTGCCTAAAGCCTGAGTGCTGAATGAAAGGAGCCTAAAGCCTGAGTGCTGAATGAAAGGAGCCTAAAGCCTGAGTGAAAGGAGCCTAAAGCCGACAGGCGCCTAGCGATGGTTGTGGCTCGAAAAATCGACAGGTGTGTCGTCTAACAAGGCCCGATTGCCCTCCAGTTTCAAGCGCCCCTGACAAAACCAGTGGGCTGCCTGTGGGTATATTCTGTGCTCCTGTTCCAGGACTCGTGCAGCCAAAGAGCCAGCATTGTCGCCCTCAACTATGGGTACCCTGGCTTGAATAACAGGTGGGCCGCCGTCCAGTTCTTCAGTCACAAAATGCACCGTTGCACCGCCGTGGCTGTCGCCCGCGTCGATAGCGCGCTGATGGGTGTGCAACCCTGGATATTTAGGCAATAGAGACGGGTGAATATTCAATAATCGTCCCTGGTAAGCCTCAATAAACACCAGCGACAGAATGCGCATAAAACCGGCAAGTACAACCAGGTCCACGGCATATTCATCGAGTGAATCGACCATCGCCGTATCAAAGCTCTCCCGGGAATCGAAGTCACGGTGATCTATGTGGAGGGTGGGAATGCCAGCTTCTTCAGCACGCTGTAGGCCGCAGGCGTCGGCTTTGTTGCTGAGCACCACGGCAATATCGGCGTCCAGTTTGCCGTGAGCTACGGCATCAATGAAGGCTTGCAGGTTGGAGCCGTTGCCAGAGATTAGAATAGCGAGTTTCATCCCAGGACGACTTGTGCTTCTCCATGGGCAAGGTCGCGGATTTTGCCGATAACCCAGGCTGCCTCACCCTGGTTTTTCAGCAGATTGAGTGCCTTTTCAGCATCATCCGAAGCGACGCAGAGAACCATGCCAACACCGCAGTTAAAAGCACGCTGCATCTCTCGCTCGTCCACGTTGCCTTGTTGCTGTAGCCAGTTGAATATTTCTGGCCTGTCCCAGCTACTACTGTCAATTTCTGCGCAGCAGTTATCTGGCAGAACCCGAGGAATATTGTCCAGTAAGCCACCGCCGGTAATATGAGACAGCGCCTTGAGTTGTACTGACTTTTGCAACGCCAACAGGGGCTTCACATAAATTCGCGTAGGTTCCAGCAGCGCTTCCCCCAGAGTGCCTTCTGCAAATTCTTGTTGTAACCTCGCGCCACTGACATCAATAATTTTTCGAATCAGTGAATAGCCATTTGAATGAGGGCCGGAAGAAGCCAGCGCAATCAGTGTGTCACCGCTGCGAACTGTATTGCCGTCGATGACTTTGGATTTTTCAACCACGCCCACGCAGAAGCCTGCCAGGTCGTAGTCTTCACCGTTGTACATGCCAGGCATTTCCGCAGTTTCACCGCCGACCAATGCGCAGCCAGCGCGAACGCAGCCCTCGCCAATGCCATCTACAACGGCTGTAGCAGTATCTACAGCCAGCGCGCCAGTGGCGTAATAATCAAGAAAGAACAGGGGTTCGGCACCAGTGACCACCAGGTCGTTGACGCACATGGCAACCAGGTCAATGCCGATGGTGTTGTGCACGCCCAGGTCCATGGCCAAACGCAGTTTAGTCCCTACACCATCCGTGCCCGATACCAATACAGGCTCTTTATAGTTACCGGGAAGTTCACACAGCGCGCCAAATCCGCCCAGCCCACCTATAACCTCCGGACGGCGAGTGCGTTTGGCGGTGCCTTTTATGCGCTCAACAAGGTGGTTGCCGGCATCAATATTTACGCCAGCATCTTTATAGGAGAGGGATTGGGGGGGGTCGGCGGCCATGATAAACCCGGCTGTATTGGTGAGGCGCTATTCTAGCCTGACTGGTAGAATGACGCACCCTATGCGTTTACTTCTTACATTACTGATTGCCATGCTGGTTCAGGTAAATCTGGCTGCGACCGCCCTCGGGCAGAATACGAGTGAGCTTTATCGGGCTGAACTTGAGGTCGCCGATCATGGGGTTCGTGAGCTGGGTGCCGCCACACGCAATGGCCTGGCCAGGGTGCTGGTCAAACTGTCAGGTAGTGATGAAGTTCTCGCCCATAAGGATATTCGAAAGGCACTGAGCGACAGCAAGAATTATCTACAGCAATATCAATACCGACGCGCTGACAACGGCCGTCTCAGAGTCCTTATTCAGTATGATCAAGACTCAGTTATGAAAATTCTGACCGATGCCCGATTGCCCCTGTGGGCGGGGCAGAGACCATCGGTATTAGTCTGGATCGTTGTCGATGCAGGGGAGGGGCGACGCTATGGCCTGGATGAGTCTGTTCCGACGATCATCGCCAGCCTCAGAGAGGCGTTCACTGAGCGTGCTGTACCGTTAAATGTCCCGCTGTATGACCTGCAAGACCGACTAGCGGTGGAAGTCCATGACCTCTGGGAGTTGCAGCGTTTACCGGTATTACTTGCCTCCCGGCGCTATCAACAGCAGCACATTTTGGTCGCTCGGTTGACAAGTGACGCCCAGGGGCGCTGGTTGGGAGACTGGCTGTACGTCTCGGATGAGGCGGACATTAGCACCAGTATGTATGGCGCCAACGCGGATGAAGTGGCGGCGGCAGGGGCTGATTTGGCGATTGGAGCAATGGCGGCCCGTTACGCGGTGCGACCCACTGGCGCCAGTCACGGAGGGTTGTTAGTGCGTGTAGACGGGCTCAATCAATACCGGGACTACCGACGCGCGCTGAATCATCTACAGGGCCTGGAACTGGTTGAATCGGCACGTCTGGAATTCCTGGCGGCTGGCTCGGGAGTTTTTCGTGTTTTCGCACCCGTCGGTGAATTGCAGTTACAGCAGATTTTGGATCAAGCCGGGAAAATGCGCGTGCAGTCGAAATTTGAGACATTACAGCCACTGGCGGCGCAGGCTAATTTAGTTTATCGGTGGTTACCATGAGCGACGGGCAAGGGACTTCTCTGGATACCGCAGAACATCGGCGGTGGCTGGTTGCTGCGGCAGTATTGGTCTTTATCCTGCTGCTGATCTACCAGCTTCAACCCATACTCTCGCCATTTGTTGTTGGCGCGCTCATTGCCTACCTGGGTGACCCACTCACGGACCGGCTTGAGCAACTGGGCCTGGGCAGAGGTTTGGCGGCGGCAGCCGTGTTCTTTATTATCGGCTTGTTTCTGCTGGTCACCTTACTGGTTACCCTGCCGCTGTTGGCTCAGCAATTGGACCTTTTGGTGGGTAAACTGCCCGCTCTATTCAATTGGTTTTCCCTAACGGTTTTGCCTTGGTTGCAGCAGTCTTTGGGGTTGCCGACTCACGCCTTGCCTGAACTGAGTGTCGGGCAAAAACTGGCTGCAAACTGGCAGTCGGTTGGCAAGCTGGTGGCGAGTACGGGTGCTTACGTCACTGCCTCCGGGCTCAATTTTCTCGTTTCTCTGGGCAATTTGGTGTTGATTCCTGTGGTGGCATTTTATTTGCTTCGGGATTGGGATGAGCTGATGCCGCGTTTGTTCAGATTATTACCTGTGGTATGGCAACAATCGGCCATCGAGTTGTCGCGGGAATGCGATGAGGTGGTTGGGGCATTTCTGCGCGGCCAGTTTTTGGTCATGCTGGGTCTGGGTGGGGTCTATGCCCTCGGGCTCTGGTGTGTCGGTTTAGAGCTGGCTTTTTTGATCGGTGTGCTCGCAGGGCTGGCCAGCATAGTGCCTTATATGGGGGTGTTGGTGGGTATTGTTGCAGCCTCAGTGGCGGGTTTGGCTCAGTTTCAGGACTGGAGTATTTTGCCGTGGATAGCCCTGGTGTTTGTTATTGGACAGATGCTTGAGGGCTATGTGCTGACTCCCAGGCTGGTGGGCGACAGAATTGGTTTGCACCCGGTGGCGGTCATCTTTGCGGTGCTCGCCGGTGGACAGTTGGCGGGTTTTGTTGGCATTTTGCTGGCGCTGCCAGCGGGTGCAATCATCATGGTGTTGCTCCGGCATGTTCACCGGTACTACAAAGATAGTGATTTTTATACGGAGGAGAGGGATGACTGAGCCAGCGCGGCAGTTACCTCTGGGCATTGCGCTGCGCGATGATGCCACGCTGGACAACTTCCTGTTTTACCGCGACCTGATGGTCGTCGCAGAGGCATTGCAGAGCTCTGTGTCGGCGGGTGGCGAGCGCTTTATCTATTTGCACGGTTCCGAATATAGTGGTCGCAGTCATTTGTTGCAGGGCGTTTGCCAACTCGCGGAGGTCGGCGCGGCCCTGTATTTGCCACTACAGGATTTGCTCGATATCCCGCCACGGGAACTTCTGGACGGTGTGGAAAACAGGCCGTTGATTTGCCTGGATAACCTGGATGCAATCGTCGGGCATCAAGTGTGGGAGCAAACCCTGTTTCATTTGTGCAACCGGGTACTTGAGACTTCATCGCGCCTGGTTTTCAGCGCTGGGCAGGCGCCGCGCCACCTGGGTGTGGAGCTGCCGGACCTGGCCTCGCGCCTGGCCTGGGGCCTGGTGTTCCAGTTACCCCAGGCAGACGAAACCGAAAAATTGGCAATTCTCCGGTTTCGGGCCGACCGAAGAGGGCTTGAACTATCGAAGGAAGCCGCCAGTTACATTATGAGCCGTGCGGGCCGCTCCATGGTGGCGTTGATGAATACCCTCGATGAGCTCGACCGGGCTTCCCTGGTGCATCAGCGGCGCGTGTCTATACCGTTCATTAAGTCTACGCTGAAATGGTGAGGTTATGGGGCTTGAGCTGAACGAGCAGCAATTGAAGGGGATACAGCTAGATTTGGAGCAGCTCCAGCAGCAACTGACTGAGCAGTTGCTGCGCATTGATGAAGACAGTCTGCCAGTGCAGCTCGATCAACAGACGGTTGGGCGCCTGTCGCGTATGGATGCCATGCAGCAGCAACAGATGGCGCAGGCCAGCCGAACCCATATGCAGGCCCACCTGAGTCGGGTAAACCTGGCCCTGCAAGCGATTGCCGGGCAAGACTACGGATATTGTAAAAACTGTGAAGAGGCGATTGGCTTTCCCAGATTGAAAATTTGCCCGGACTCGCAGCTCTGCGTAGCTTGCCAGCAGCGCAGCGAATTGTGAATCAGTTCATAGAACTGTAGTGTAAGCACTGCTATCCTAAAAATATCTAGTAAACCTAAAGTAGGGAAAAAACATGAATATGACCAAGCTCCTCGTGACAATCGCTTTGCTGGCAGGCCTGGGCTTCAACTCCGCAGTATTTGCCGCAGCGCCCATTACCTTCACGCTGGGTGCAACACAGCATGTATTTGATGATGAGGAAGGTGTAGACAATGAAATATTGCCCTCGGCAGCTATTGAGTACCGTTTTGGACAAAACTGGGCTACTGAGCTGACCTACTCTCTGGGGGAAACGGATGCAGTTGGTGGCAGCCAGGATGTGGATATTGACTTCTGGCATCTGGGTTTTCTGCGCTATTTACAGAATCAGGATTCTCTGTATCCCTACCTGGGGTTTGCTGGCGGTGAGTTGATACGTGGCTTTAATAACGGTGATGCCACAGATACCCAGTTCAATGTCGGTGGCGGTTTTCGCTATTTCATTAGTGATCATTGGAGCTGGCGTGCCGATGCGCGGTGGTTGCATGCACCTGATGAAGGCACTAACGATGTCGCCTTTACCATGGGCATTGGCTACAGCTTTGCCCCCCCACCTGGACGCGCCAAGCCAGTGGTCAAAGCGGCACCAGCGGTCGTGGTTGTCGACAGCGACAGCGATGGAGATGGTGTTGCAGATGACATGGATGAATGCCCCGGCTCTCCGGCAGGAACACGGGTTGATTCCCGCGGTTGCAAGCTGGCGGTGACCCAGGTGGCTTCAATTAGACTAAAAGTGAATTTCGAGTTTGATTCAGATGATGTACAGGAGCACTACTTTACCGACATCAAGGGTTTGGCTGAATTCCTGCAGCGCTTTGCCGACATTCAGGTTGATATCGAAGGCCATACTGACAGCGCAGGTGCAGAGGCGTATAACCAGAACCTTTCACAGCGCCGTGCCGAAGCCGTGCGTGATCTGTTGATTAACGAATACGGCATTGCCAGAGGCAGACTGGGAGCTGTGGGTTATGGTGAATCCCGTCCGGTTGCCAGCAACAATACCGTCGCAGGCCGCGCCGAAAACCGCCGGGTAATGGCTACCCTGGAAGTTGAATACAACTAATTATTACGTTTAATCGTCTACTAGCCGGAAATTGTCCCCGTCCAGGTGGCTGGGGAATTTCCGGCGATAACTCGCTTTCTTCTCTGCGCTCAACGTGCAGCTAAAAATACCTTCCTTATCTTCGCAGTCCAGCAATAGTTCGCCATCCGCTGCCACCGCCAGGCTATCGCCGGCGTAAGCAATGTTGTTTTCGTCAGACCCGATTCGATTCAGGCCAAGGCAGTAGCTCTGGTTTTCTATAGCCCTGGCAATCAACAACTGACGCCAGTGCATAGCGCGTTTTGCAGGCCAGTTCGCCACATAGATCAAGGCATCGTAATCGCCGCGATCACGACTCCAGACAGGAAATCGCAGGTCATAGCAAATCATTGGGCACAGTCGCCAGCCGCGCCAGGAGACAACCAGGCGTTCGCTGCCAGCGGCATAGTGTTCGTGTTCACCCGACATGCGGAACAGATGTCTTTTATCGTAACTTTGCACGTCAGCCTCAGGCGTTACAAATAGCAGGCGGTTGAACACCCTGCCCTGACTACGCACGGCCAGTGATCCCATCAGTGCCATATCTCTTGCCCGCGCCCGCTCCGTCATCCAGGCGATAGTATCGCTACCGTCATCCTCTGCAAGCTCCTCTGCGTTCATGGAAAACCCGGTGGTGAACATTTCGGGAAGAATCGCCAGATCGCAGTCGCTGTCCAATTGGGCAAGTAGTGAGGCGAAGTGTTCGCGGTTGCGCCGGGCCTGCTCCCAATGCAGTCGAGTTTGTAACAGGCTTATATTCAGATCTCGCATAGCACCTCCGCCGCACGCTCCAGCATAGCTTCGCTTTTGGCAAAGCAAAAGCGCAGATAGCTCCCTGGAAACACGGCCTCACAAAATACTGAAATCGGAATTGATGCGATTCCCGCCTCATGCACCAATCGGGTTGCCAAAGATTGGTCCAGCTCGTCGCTGATATCCGAGAAATCAAGCAACTGGAAATAGGTGCCTGGTGATGGAGTAAGCGTAAATCGGGATTGCTCGACCAGCGCGCAAAACAGATCGCGCTTACCCTGGTAGAAATCTGCTAGCCCAGCGGGAAATTCGGGCTCTGCTGCCATAAAATCTGCCAATGCTTGCTGGATGGGGGTGACCGCGACAAAGGTTACAAACTGGTGCACTTTTCGCAGCTCCTGGGTCAGCCTGGGCGGAGCGACGCAATAGCCCGTTTTCCAGCCAGTGATGTGAAAGGTTTTACCAAAAGAGAAAACCGCGAAACTTCGCTCGCGCAGCAGCGGATATTGCAGAACTGAGCAGTGGCAATCTCCATCAAAAACCAGGTGTTCGTAGACCTCATCACTCAGTACATAAATATTCCGCTCCGCAATCAATGTTTGCAAAAAACCCAGGTCAGTTCTGTTCAAGACGGCGCCACTGGGGTTGTGCGGGGAATTGATGATGATCATGCGCGTGCGATCATTGATGGTGTTTTCCACCTGATTCCAGTTGATCGAAAACTCCGGCAGAGTGAGCGGGATATGTCTTGTCACGCCGCCAGCGAGCTGGATGCTCGGCTCGTAGCTGTCATAGCAGGGGTCGAAGACGATCACCTCGTCGCCGACACCAACGCAGGCTGTGATTGCGCAGTAGATGGCCTCCGTTGCACCCGGAACCACTGTAATTTCAGTGTCCGGGTTGGCATTGACCTGGTAATAGCGTTCAAGTTTGTTGGCGATTTGCGTGCGCAAGGCAAGCAGGCCAGCCATGGGAGCATATTGGTTGTATCCGTTTAGCACGTTGTGCGCCAGCGCTTCGCGCAGCGGCAAAGGGCCATCGTAGTCCGGGAAACCCTGAGACAAGTTGAGTGCCCCATGCTCAGTTGCCAGCGCAGACATAACGGTAAATATCGTTGTGCTCTGTGCGGGGAGTTTGCTTTGCATAGACGGCACCTCTGCTGTGTTCAATGGCACTTCAACAGCCTGTTAGACGAACTTTAAGAGTGGCTCCGGGCGCGGGTGAAGTCGCGCACTGAGTTGTGGCTGTGGCCACCTGCTCGCCATTGAGACTCACTGGTGCACGGGCAGTGTTGCCATCTCGCGGCATGTCCTCGATTTTAAGGCCGTAGCTAAAGTTAGAGTTAAAGCCAGGGTTGGGGTTGTCGTCCGCGTGACATCTGGGCATGGCGGGCATTATAGGGTGATTCTGGCGATAAATGCTCGCTTGTCTTGTACCAGTGCCCTGGCGGACAGGCAGTTGCCCAGGTCGGGTTCTGGCGGTGCACTGCAATGGCTGCTGAGCTGGGCGCGCATTTTGTCGCCAAGTTTGGCGCTGAAGTGGACCGGGTCGTTAAACCATATATTCCAATGTGGCGTCAGAGTATCGGGAGCGCTGGATTGAGCATAGCTGTGATAGTGGGAAAAGTTCCAGATGGGTCTTTCCAGTGAAGACAGCTCGCTCAGTGCCTGTAGCCAGAGAAAGAACAAATCGGTTGCGCCGGCCTGCTGTAACACGTCCAGATAGCTGGAATGAGATGGGCTAACAAACAGATATAATTGAAGGTTTTTTGCCTCGCACAGACTGATGATTTCTTCCAGTAACTCAATGTTCTGAGCCAGTCGATTGCTCAACTGCCCGCCTGTTGTTGCCAAATGGGCTCGGAATAGGGTACGTGCGTAATTGTTGATCACATCATAGGCGCTTGCCTGCCGCTGTGCGGAGGTGTCCCTGGCATTGGGTAAATACCATGAGCCGTCCTGTGCCAGGGCTCGCTTGAGGCTGTCTGCTGCATCTGTTTGTTGCACGGTTCGCAGAGAGGCGAAACTGGCATCAAAACCCCATAGCAGTGTAGGGTAGTCAGTGATGGCTTGTGCCCAAAATCGCCAGTTGGGCTGATTGTCTGGAGTTGTTGGAAAGCGCAGCTCGCTAAATCCGGGTCCCGTCTTCTCACCCTTGAGCGCCGATTCAAAATCCAGCCCCAGGTAAACCTGTTTTACGTGTGGTGCCGCGATTTGCAGCAGCCGCTTGGCCTGATACAAAGAGCCACCCGGATAAGCGCCATTGTAGCAACTTTGACCATCCGCAGACGGGCAGACAAAGCCTTCCCCGACACGGGATGAGCCCAAAAAAAGCGTCTGTGGCCGGTCCATCAGTACTCGATAGGGTTTGACCTGCTGTAAACCAGAAGTGAATTCGGTTTTATGTAAATTCAGCCCGGGACGACGCCCTAACTCCAGCAGACCGTAGGGATCAATGATCGCGTTAAGAGTGAGTGGTAATGCCAGTAACAATGCCAGGACCGACAGAGTTCGGAACGTGTAGGAAGGCATCGCTAAGCGGCTCCCATCGCTTTATCTGAATGGACTGCGGCCTGCGCAAGCTGAAATTTTAGCAGTGTCATCACGGCAGCAAGATTATCGGCTTCGCCTGCCAGTTCCTCAAGCCTAAAGGTATACCGAGTGCTAAATTATTGCTGGAGACATTTGCTTGGGTTATCAGCCGCAGGTGTATATATTGAAGTGTGGAACCCCCAGACTATGGCAAGAGACATGTGCGTTGAAGCAAGCTGATAGCAGCCTGCCCCGGTTTGACCTCGTTGTGCCAGTGTTCAACGAGGAGGAGAGCCTGCCGGAATTTTTTCGGCGGCTACGGGCGCTGGCGCTGGATTTTCATCCAGTTTTTGTCGACAACGCCTCCACAGATGGATCCTTGAAGCTATTAAAATCCTGGCCGGGCGCCACAGTCATTGAGCATGAATTTAATGAAGGCTATGGAGGCTCCCTCATTGATGGCATGGTCGTTGCCAAAACCGATTACATCATTGTTATCGACGCCGACTGCGAGTTTCCACCCGAGAGTATTCCCGAAATATTGCAGGCCTTAAAACACAGCCCGGTGGTTTATGCCAGCCGCTTCTATGATCGGGACATGCTGCGTCACGCGAATATGCCCTTGATCAAGCGCCTGGGGAACAAGTTATTTTCCTGGCTCTACAATAGCTTGTTCGGCCAGTCCACCACGGACCTATACACCGGTTGCAAAGGTATTCAGCGCACAGCATTGAATGGTATCGAGTTTGAACATAAGGGTTTTGAGCATGTCCTTGAGCTGGCAGTCAAACTTGCGCTGAGAGGTCAGCGCATTGTCGATGTTCCTGTACGGTTCAGCGCTCGCAGTAGCGGTAGCTCAAAGATGCGCTATATCTCCGACAGTGGTAAATATTTCTATCTCTTGATGGGCTATGCACTAAAAAAATGGCGGGGGCAACTTCAGGCATGACTGCACCACTGGTGGGGTTGATCCCGGCGGCCGGGTTGGGCATACGCGCCCGTCCGTACACCCGTGAAATTCACAAAGGCCTGTTCAGCATTAATGGTATGCCGAATATGGAGCGCATTATTGGCATCATGCGCGACCAAATGGGCATCCGGGAGATCTATATCGTTATCGGTTATCTCGGTGACTCAATCCGCGAGCATTTCAGTGACGGGCAACATTTGGGCGTTGCGCTCAACTATATTGAAAACACTGAGTTGGACAAGGGTTGGGCGTGGTCGGTACTGTTGGCCAGGCCATACATTGAAAGCCACTTTTGCGTCATGCTCTGTGATGAGTGCTATATAAGCTCGAATCACGCGGCTCTGAAGAGCACCCAGTATCTCGCAAGCCTGGCGGTATGTGCAGGGATGCCTGTGGATGATGTTGAGCTTATTAAAAAAAATTACGCCATTTCTCACAGCGATAATCGTGTCGTGGAGTTGATCGAAAAACCCCGGACGGTCAGCAACGATTTGATGGGCAGCGGCAGTTTTCTGTTCAGCCCGGATTTATTCGCTCTGCTGGAGCAGGCATTTGCAGTACCCGGAGCCTCGGTTGATTTGATCAGTATGCTCAATCAGGCGATTAGCGACGGGGCAAGGGTTGAGTTCTTTGAGATCAGCGGAACCTACGTCAATATCAATGACCGCGACTCCCTCAACCTGGCCAAATACCACGACAGGATGACACATTTTTCAGACTATCGGCTGTCCCTGCTGGTTTGTTCCGAAGGAGACGAGGAAAACATTTCCTTCACCTTAAACCGCTACCGGGAGCTCGGACTGTTCCATGAAGTCGTAGTCGTGTTGCCACGGGTGAATTCGCTGAATGAGGCGCTACTATCCAGACAGGCAGAAATCGTGGTCTGCCCGGATTCGGACATGGATTTTGGCGAGCGGGTTCGCTATGGCCTGGCTCAACTACAGGGTGACATTCTGGTCATGACGGAAGCGGACTACTCTTTTGCCTGCCGCGATGTCGAGAAGTTACTTGGCTATCTCAAGGAGGCCGATATGGTGGTGGGCACCCGCACCACGCGCCAGTTGATCGAGCAGGGTTCCACCATGACCGGTCTTGTGCGCACAGCACATAGCGGACTTGGAAAATTACTGGAGTTACTTTGGTGGAACCGGGAAGGCCGCTTCACCGATGTGGGCTGTACCCTGCGCGCCTTTTGGCGCAGTACCTATCGAGATATGGAATCCAGCCTGCGGGCGACCGGGCCGGAAGTACTGGCGGAAATGGTCATCGAGGCTATGGCCTCTCGCCAGCGAGTGCTGGAGATTCCGGTCAACTATTTTAATCGCAGCTACTCGCTGAATCGCCACCACCGCAATTATCACACATTCTTTCGCCTGCTCTGGTTTATTCTGCGGCGTCGTCTGCGCGGGCCGTCTCGCGCAGCATCAGATTGAGCCAACCGGGGGTATCGCGGGCGATGTATTGGCTGCGGAAAAACCGGTGCACTGTATTGAGAGTCGTGTACTGCAACTCGCTGTAGTCGCGCCACTGCCCGTCGTCAAAGTTTTGCGCCCTGGCCAATTCAAATACGCCGGTGACGGAGCCAAGTGTCAAAGCCAGAAATAAAAGGCCGCTGGCCAGAGGCTTGGGCCAGTGACCAGAGCGCCAATGCAGCAGCCATTGCAGCGCGGCGCTGCTGACCCATATCGAGAGCAGGAACAGGGCGGGTAAACTGGCGCGCATGGCAAGGTCGTTAAAGAAGCCGTACTGATACCAGGGAAGAATCATCAGCGTTGTCAGGGCCATCCACAGCCAGGGGTTTTTTTTCTGCTCTGGCGCGAGAGCCACCACCAGCGCAAAGAACAACAAAAACTGATTGAAAATAAAAATTGGCAGCCAAATCCCCAGTTGGCTCCACGAATAACTTTCCCAAAGAAAGCCCTGCCTGAATTGTATGCTGCCGCTGGTGAGATAGCCCAGGAGAACCAGTGCCAACGCAGGAGCCAAAGCGCAATTGTTCCAACTGAACAGACATCTGGAATTCTCAGAGCGCAGGGTTTGCCAAATAAACAGGCCCAGAAACGCAAGCAGCCCCACGGCAATAAAGGGTGACCAGAACAGACAGACGGCAAACAGAGGGCCGCAGCAGCGAATGAATGCGCTATTTGTTTGACACTGCAACAGGAGCAAGATCAAAAGGGCAGAGGGCAAAAAGTGCTGTGGCACATACATCAAGCCCGTCATATGGGATGAATACTGCACCTTGAGGCCGTCGAAAAAATCCCATTCCAGATGTGAGCGCCCCATATTTATTTTTTCCAAAGGCTCCAGCAGCAACACTCGCAAGCAGTCCATGCCGCTGAAAAAGACCAGCAGGGCAAAGCACAACAAGATAGCCCAGCCATTGTTTTGCGGCGTAACACTGCGGCGAAACAACATGGCTATGAGTGCTACGCCGGCCCAGGTCCATGCCGGCACGGCGTAATTCATCGCAGTTGGGCCGAAATGTTTCCCAATCAGAGCGGGCGGCATGTAATAGCCCAGGTAGTAGCGCAGCATGGGTTCGCCGAGTTTGCTCTGCGTGGCGACAAGTGTCGGCCATTCGCCTCGTGTCATGTCCAGGAGAATCGCGTCGTGCTTGATCCAGTCTGCGTTGGTATTGGTGTCAAACAGGCCGCCGGCACCGGTGTGCATAACCCAAAGCAGGGCCAGGCCAATCAACCAGTAGTCGCTGACATGCCAGTCCCTTTTGTAGGCGTGCCATTGCCGCGCAAAGCCATAAATCAGCAGGCTGCAAGCCGGCAGCGAAAACCACCAGTTAAACCAGCCCAGAAAAAATATAATGCAGGGCAGTACCAGATAGGCGATTGCGCAAGCGTGCAGCGCACTCAGTTGATTGTTAGAGGATACGATGTGACTGGCTCCAGTGGTTTATACGCACAACTATGATAGCGGTACGGTCGCGCTGGAATAAGTACTAAATTGAAAACCCGGTTATACATCCATATGGGCGCTGGCAAATGTGGCAGCTCTGCAATACTGGTCTGGTTGAAGATGTCTACCGCCCGGACAACCAGCCGCTGGCTGAAAAATATTCGCCCGCAAGGATTAATGATGGTTTGTTGGCAAAGTTTGCAGCGGAGCCGATGACGCCGCCTCAGGCGCAGCACCTGCTGCTCATGCCGCTGTTGATTCAGAGGTGTTTTAGCAGCTTAACGAGCTGCCGGTAGATATCGCTGTCGCGAATTTTGGCTGGATTTAACTTCAGCTCCATACTGAGCTTCAGTATCAGTCTGTTGAACTGCTCATAGGCGGCAATGACGGTATGCGGGTCGCCGCGGCTGATTTGCCGAGTGTCTTCAATCCAGCACCAACGACCGCAATCTTCCTCCAGCAGGTTGGAAAGCCGGGGGTGTTTGCTGGGCACGCAAACCCCTATACCGGCTTGTTCGCCCGCGCCCGTGGCGTCGAAATACTCGCTGCGAAGTTTGCGTTTCTCCGAGCGTAGAGCGGCGCGCAATTTTTGCATTGCTTTGAGGGGATTTTTGTGCGCGGGGGCCGCGCGTACCCGAGTTTCGGTGCTGCCCATATTTGTCGCCAGGTCTGAAACGACTCGATCAAAGTTGTGATAGGACTGAATGACCTGCTCGGGAATATCCTGCATTACGATGCAACTGTTTTCGATCCAGACTGCGCGGTCACACAATGCTTTGACAGTGAAGGGGTCATGTGAGACGAAGACAATGGTTTTTTTGGAGCGGAGCCTCTCGCGCATGGCCCGGCTCGAGCGCTCCTTGAATTCATGGTCGCCCACCCCCAGGGCTTCGTCTACCAGCAGGATATCCGGGTCTAGCTGCAAACTGACAGAAAAGCCCAACCTGGAGCGCATACCGGCAGAATAGGTAGCCAGTTTGTCGTCGATAGCATTCTCCAAGCCCGAAAACTTGATGATTTCATCCATGGAGGATGCAATGTGCTTTTCACTCATGCCTTGCAGCATGGCTGTGTGAACTGCGTTCTCTCTGCCACTCAGCAAGGGGTTGAAGCCCAGTTGGTAGCTGAGCAATGTAATTTTGTCTGTGCGTCTGTAAATTGTGCCACTGTCGGGCGAAATAATGCCGGCTATGAGTTTCAGCAGAGAACTTTTGCCGGCACCATTCCTGCCAATGATGCCCAGCGTCTCACCGGGATGTAACTGGAGGCTAATACTATCCAGGACAGTCTGATAGCCAGAGCCAAAAACCCGGCGGTTCTTTTGCAAGCTCAGGCAGACATTTTTCAGCTCAACCAGCGGAGCATTCCCGGCACTATAAGGGTCTGTGTTGGCGGCCTGATTTAACAAGGAAATGGTCAGTTGCTGGATTTAAGTTGCCGGGTTTGATTCGAGTTTAACACAGCGATCAGTGGAGCATCTCGTAGCCAAACAGCTCAAAATCCCGGCGAAAGGTTTGATTGATAATATTGCGAGTAGCCGCACTCATCTGCCCAACAACGGAGCCGCTGCCTTTTGATACATTTATCTGAGGCAGGGATTCCAGGGGAATATGCAGTCGCTGGCAGACTTGCTCGAAATCTTTCTGGACACGTTCGTAGCGCCCAACATAGTCCACCAACTTTTCGCCCTGATGACTGTAGAGAAAATCCGATTGTTTCATGAATATTTGATTCTTGTTATAGCTGAGCATAAATTCGTCAAAACTTTGACCGCCAGCGTAGCGGTTGTGGTGACAGTGCTCAGGATCGGATAGTTCATCTCGCTGGCGAAACTTGTACCACGAAAACAGCCAGTCATAAGGATTGCGAACAAAGGCAAACTTGAATAGATCAGATAGCTCACCAGCACTAAATTCGTCTGCTAACTCCATAGCCAAAGCATGCTTGCCCAGAGACATATCCCGAGCGAAATCGCAGTAGGGCAGGAGTACCTGTTCAATGCTTGTGGTGGCCGTCTTAGGCACCGCTATAAACAAGAACGCATGTGATTTCGAGTACAGCATAACTCTAGCGATTGAGTTTAATCAGATAGAACATGAGGATTCCTTTGCAAAACCGGCGCGGGCCAGCTCTCCCGCCACACGGCCAATGCCCGGCTCAGCTAACATAGTGAGGCAGCTTTCGGTCCATGCGGCGCAGCAGATAGATGCCGGTGCCAGTCAAAATCGCGCCGCTCAGAAGCACGTTGACCAGGTTGTCCCAGGCCGGCCACTGATTGTGCAGTAGTACCTGGCGGTAAGCCTGGATGAGCACGGCCATTGGGTTTAGGTTCAGCCAACGCTGAATGTCAGTTCCCAGGTGAGCCACATCAAAAAATATGCCACTCATATAGAACATGAGCAGCATGAAATTCTCGACGACTTTGCGCAGGTCTGGATAAACGGGTATCAATACCGATAGCAGGAAACTCCAGCCCACAATAAATAAAAGCTGTAAAGCCAGCAGCGGCACAACAGCAAACCACTCCCGCGACGGGCCGTTGCCGTAAACAGCGGCGAATAGCATGAACAGCACGAATACGAAGCAGAAACGCAGGGCGTCGCCAGCGATTGCGGTGAGCGGAAATACCCATTTGGGCAAGTATATTTGGTTGATCAGGTTGCCGTTACCCAGAATTGCGCTGCCGGCCTTTTTTGCGGTTGTGTCAAACCAGCGCCAGAACACCAGCCCGCACAGCAGGAAACCAACAAAGCCTGGGCCGCCGCGTTGTAAAAAGACTTCAAAGATCGTGTAGAAGGCAGCCAGGTATAAAAGCGGTTCCAGAACCCACCAGAGCATACCGACGTAGTTCTGCGCGGCCTCTGCTTTAAGGTCCAGACGGGCGCGGTGCAAAACCAGGTTGAAGTAGTGACGCTTCATGGTGTGAGGCTGTGTCCCTAAAACTGGAAATAGATGAATTCATTCACCTGCTGCAATAGCATCAGCGGAATGATCAGCAGGATGAGCTGAAATACCAGATAGCGCGGAGAGCGATCAAAGTCTTCCATCAGTTCCTGGCTGTTCTTGCAGTGATAGACTACCAGAATAAACAGAGCGATTACGCCCGTTAGCAGTCCGGTGGCAAAAATATCGTACTGCGGCTTCGCGACCAGAGAGAACAGCAGGTTATCGCCGAAAAATAAATCTTTGTTGACAGTCAGTTCGACGCCGGAAAAGCCAAACATGCCAGCCATGACCTTGCCAACCGTATCCCAGTCTCTGGCACGAAACAGGATGAGCGACAAATTGGCAAAGTTGAAGGTGATAAACCAGCCCAGCACATGTGGAAATCCCCATTTCCTGCGGCGCCATATATGGTTAACCACGAGGCCGAAACCGTGCATGAAGCCGAACACAACAAAGGTCCAGGCGGCACCGTGCCAAATACCGGATGCCTCCATAGCCGCCACGGTTGCGAACATGGCCCAGGTAAAGCTGAAACCCTTGCGCGAGCGCAGAATCGGCCGATAGACATACAGATTGATAAAGCGGGTCAGGGTTAAGTGCCAGCGCTGCCACAAGTTGATAATGCTGGCGGCTTTGTAGGGGCTATTGAAATTTAAGGGCAGCACAATGTTAAACATTAATGCCAGGCCAATCGCCATGTCTGAGTAGCCGCTAAAATCAAAATATAGCTGCAGCGAATAGCTCAGGCTGGTGACCCAGGCCTCTACCAAATTCAGGGATTCGGCCAGGTCGAAGCCCGGTGTGGCCCACGCCGCAAAACTATCTGCGACCACTACTTTTTTAAATAGCCCGATACAGAATATAAACCCGCCTTTGGTGAAGTTATCCATGCGGAACAACTTGTTGTCTCGCTGGGCAAACTGGGGCATCACTTCTTTGTGATGAACGATGGGCCCGGCTATAAGCTGAGGAAAAAAAGAGACGAACAGCATGTAATCGGCAACATTGCGTTCCCGGGTTAGGCCTTTGTAGCTATCCACGATAAAAGCGATTTGTTGCAGGCTGAAAAAGCTGATGGCCAGCGGCAGGGCCATATACAGCAAGGGGAAATCTGAGCCGAGTACAAAATTGACACTGCCGACAAAGAAATCCCTGTATTTGAAATATCCCAGCATAGCCACATTGAAAAGCACCGCGGCAATCATGAGTCGTTTTTTGGCGGCCTGTTGACCCTTGCCCGCGAGCTTTTCCATCCATCCAGCCACGCTGAAGTTAACCGCGATGGAACTTCCCAGCAGCAGCAGATACGCGGGGTTCCAGTAGCCGTAGAAATACAGCGAGCTGACCAGGAGCCAGTATTTGGCCGCTCTGGGCCCCAGTTGTCTGCCGATTGTAAAATAACCGAGCAGCACGACAGGAAGGAAAGCGAAAATAAAGATGTAGGAGTTAAACAACATCGCTAGCGCACAACCCCTTCAGCTCCAGCGCGAGCCACCATATTCCTGATTTCCTCAGCGTCGTTGGGTCGCAGGGTTAGAAACTTGCTGCGGCTCCGGTTGATATTTGCCAGGTGAGCTTCCAGATTGCCGCTTGTTAGTCGCACGCCAAAGTCATCCGCTATGTCTCTGCCGCTGTCATGCGCCAGCACCCTGTCGAGAATCATATCGCCCGTATGTTGCTGCACATGGCTGGAATCACGGTACCACTGCATATGATTCCCCAGCGCGGTACGCTCGGGTAGCGGCTCCATATTAATACGGGTATAGCCGGTGAAATCCCAGACCGGGAACGGCTCTTGCTGGAACTGCCCGGCGACCTCCTCGGTGAGCGTTACCAGGCGTCTTTTCCAGTCTTCAGACTGCTGCCAAATGCCGATGCCGCGCATCGCTTCCAGCAGCCGCGCATGGTAGGGCATCAGCGTAATAATAACTTTGGTGTCGTTGCTATAAGCATCCTCCAGAAACCAGCGAAACTCATCTATGGGTGCCGTGGCTGTCGGGGAGTCGTGATAGAAGGCAAAGCGATGGCTGTCTGCGGGCACCCAGCCGGTAGGAATGTATAGGCGCTCCACTTGCTTGAAATAGCTTTGATGACGGCGCTGTTCGGCAACTTTGTTAGTCCAGTGCCCGTCTTCATGGATAGTCAGATAGGGGGCCTCCCCGCTATCGACACGCCGCTGCTTTGCAATAGTCCGAACGGAACTTTTAAGGGTGCTCCAGGCTAGCAGGCTGTCGAAGTAGTCGGAGAAGCGCATTGGCCAGCGGCGCCAGTTTGCGCTGCCGTCGCGTTTAGTGAGTACCCGTTTCTCGAAATCTGCGTAGGCTCGCGCATTGGGTGGACGCTGATAGGCGTTAAACATGTAGAAGTCCGGGTTGATCAATACCAGGTCGAGTGGTCTCACTGCTTTTGCATGGCGATACTGCAACAGATTGGCTGCCAGGGTCGAGCCTGCGAGTGCGCCGTTGTAGGTCTTGTATTGAGCCAGTCCGGGGTGAGAGGGCCGCAAGGCTGTGCCGGTGCGTGATGAACCCAGCATCAGTGCGTTTGGTTGGTACCGTTCAATCGCGTAAGGCTTTGACAGAAGCTGGCTGTTGAAGAACTCGGTGCGCAGTTCGTTAATTGATGCGCGAGAAGGACTCGCAAACACATAGTATGGGTCGACCAGCCAGTTGAACCCCGATAGCACACCGAGCAGCGCAGTTGCCAACAGTGCAAAGCGGCGGGTATAGCGGGCGCAGCTTTGCGTGAGTTGTTCAGGTGCCGGGGCAGAGTCGTTCATGTGCTGATTCCGGGCTGTATGGTTCGCCCTCTGCAATGGGAATATTCAATATTAGAGGCGGGCTGACCTCTCCCCTAAAGGCTTGTTTTCCATCCGCCAGGCTGCCTAGCCAGGTAGCGTTCTCCAGAGCCTCCGGGCGGTCCAGTTCGCTGGGGTCTTTGAGCTGTGCTATTACTTCGCCATTGAGGTAGAGCTGGAAGTCTGTGCCAGGTTTAGAGTGCTTCCAGTGATTGAGTACCCGGAACACTCTCCCACTGAGGATCAGGCTATTGCATTCAGATAGCAGTGAAACGGCTTCACTGAGCACTGATTTCCCTGCAAGTTCCAGGGAAAAGCGACGCTTTTCAGGGTCATAGCTGAGGCTCCAAACCCCCTCCTGTTGCGCCAGACCTTGCGGATTAGGTAAGTTTTCCATGTTTGCAGACATTGAAAACCCAAAGCTGTAGCCCTCAAAGCCAGGGCTGCGCTGAAAGTCATTGCCGCTCAGTTGATAACCGTGCTTCGTTGGGGTGGTGTTGACGTTGATCTGGTGGACTTCTGAGTGCCAGTTGAGGTAATCACTGTATTGTGTATCTGCAACGGCCGAATCAATAATTTCACGGCCTGTCTCTTTCCCTGAAGCAGGGTCTAACTCATATCGGCGCGGGCTGGGGGGGGTCATTGGGGAGGGGTTGAACGATGATGGCTGCCACAGGCGATACGCGGCATCGGCCGATAAATAGCTATAGCTGCGATTGCCATTGGTATAAGCCTCCCAAAAAAGTGCGCGGGGGATTAAAGTCGCGCCGCTCATAGCAGGAACCAGGGAGACGCCATCGAGCCCCTCGACTGGTTTGCCGCCAACCAGTTCGAGCAGGGTGGGATAGATGTCCATGATTGAGGCTGTATCCTTGACCTCGGAACGGGTGGTTTTGATCCCAGGGGCGCTGATTATGAGTGGCGCTCGCAAACCACCCTCTCGGAATTCGCCTTTCCTGCCGGACAGTGGGTAGTTGTTATCGAGTTGCCTGTTGGTGCCACCGTTGTCACTGAGAAAAATAATGACAGTCTTGTCCAGCAGCCCCAAGGCGCCAAGTTGCTCGCTGATCCGGCCAATACTGGCATCCATCTGTTGTACCAGCAGTGTGAAGTTTTCAGCGGTTTGAGACTTGCTGCGCTGTCCCTGGGTGAACCTCTGGGCAGGTTGAATGGGCGTGTGCGGGGCGTAGTACCAGAGGTTGATAAACCAGGGCTCGCTGCCCGATTGTTCGAGCAATGCCAGTGTGTGATCGGTAAGAATATCGTTGAGGTGGCCCTGATACTGAGTCGCGGGTTTTCCATTGAGGCTTAGCCAGGGGTCGAAATACGTGGGCTGAGCGGGAGTTAATCTGCCCTGTTCATCCCGGTTTCCCGCCAGTAACCACTGGTTGTTAAAGGCTAAAGTGGTGTCGAAACCCTGGTGGATAGGAGTTGCCTGGGCCGCGGTATCACCCAGATGCCACTTGCCGATGTGATGGGTGATATATCCCAGTGATTGCAAGCTGCGTGGCAGGCTGTCGACATCGGGTGCTATGCCGCGGCCGTTGGGTTGAAAGCCAAGTCGATTGGGGTATTGGCCTGTTAACAAGGCTGCCCGGCTGGGTGAGCATGCGCGGTCCGTGTAGTGTCGGGTGAAGCGAACACCCCGCTCAGCGATAGCGTCAATGGACGGTGTGGCGGCGTTGCTGCCGCCGAAGCTGGCCACGTCATTCATCCCCAGGTCATCTGCCACAATGAGCAATATATTGGGTGGGCGCTGAACGGGCGCGCACGACAGCGTCATTGGCAATAGCAGGTAAAACACAATGGCGAAAAGGCGAGTCCTGAAGATCATAAGGTTAACTCTTGAAGCTGTAACTCAAAATATAATTGGCTGTTTTCGGGTCCAGTGCTTCCACCCGGCATTTGAGTAGTGTGTAGTGTGCGTTTTGATACAGGCGTTGCGGGCAAAAACGCAGCATATCCCGCTCTGTCCGGTGTCCGGCTCCGGCCCAGTTCCAGCGCCCCTCGTGAACAGGTATCAGGAACTCCACCGGCTTTGAGAGGCCCACCACTGTTGTCACCTTGTCTTTATTGCTGTAGCCGTCATGCTCAAGTTGCCGCTGAACCAGCAGCATACAATCTTGCAAGTGGCCGCTGCCCGGCAGCCGATATTCAAGGGTGCGTAGTGTCAGCCAGCCACACCCTGCCAGTGGCCGTTGTAAATCTGCGGATACAATGTGGTCCAACAGCGCTTGCCGGGCCAGCGAGGTTGGCTTTTTGGCCTGTTGGAACAGGGCAAAATCAAGCCAGTGCCCGCGTTGTTCCGGCGAGGCAATGGAGACTGCGAATAAGAACACGGCAGCGCTGATATAGCGTAGGCGCAGGTACTGGGCCAGAAAAACAGGTAAGAAAAAGAGGCTGAGCATAACCGGAACACGCAGGTAGTGCGGCCAGGGCCCGTGTCGGAACAACAGGAACCAGCCGAAATGGGCGCAAATTGCCAGCCCCAGAGCTAGCAGACTCCAGCTCAGGGTGCTTTTTCCCCGCTGCAAAAAAACAGCCAGGGTCGCGGCAAAGCACCCCGCAAGTAGCGCGATAGCGGCCCAGTTGCCCAGCCAGTTGCGCAGAACCGCGTAATTGCGCGACAGATTATCCAACAGGTGCTGCGGGATATTTTGCGCGGACAAAAGCGGATCCAGGCCGGAGCTGCCGCTAAAAAACTGTTCACTGGCCATCTCCCGCGCAGCCAGTGCCTGCCCCTCAAGCTGGCCCAGAGCAAGCGCCTGGTACAACTGCCAGGGCAGTAACAACAATGCGCAACCGAGAGCAGTCCACCCGGCGCACTTGCAGGCAGAATACTCTGCCGGAGCTGTGCGCTGGAGGGCAAAAACAAGCCAGGTCAGCGGCAGAGCGGCAAGGGCAATCAGTGCATAAAATTTGCACAGGAGAGCAAATCCAATACCCATTCCGAGCACAGCCGCTTTGCCTGTGCCGCCGTTGACCACTGCCGGCCCTGTTCGCAGCAATACCCAGCAGAGCGTGAGCGCCAACAGACCATCACCTATAAATACCAGCCAGGCATTACGGTCATAAAGCGACAGTAAAAAGAGGATAACAATACCCAGGCCGATAAACTTTTCCCGCGGAACAAGTTGATAGAGGGTGTGCAGGCAGGCGAGCAGTGCCAGCAGCATAAGGCTGGTAGCGACAATGCCTGGCAGCCATTCCGGGTTGTCAAAAAAAGGGCTTATCAGTGCCAGTGGCAGTATCAACGCGGGGCCGGTCGTTACCCTGGGGTTAAACCAGACCGGCTCGTGATAACTGGATACCCAGCCCAGCCCCAAGGCCAGATTTTTGGCGACGCTGGCATTGTAGGCGTCGTCGTAGCCGAGTTCAGAGAAGTAGCTCGCAATCAACATGGCCAGCACAAACCAGACCAGGGTGGCTATCCACAGGCTGATTATCCAGTAGTGTGATCGACGCGCTGCCAGGGACACTTGAGTCACTGCGCTTGCCTGTCAGAGATCACCTGGCGAGCAATTCGACGCCCTTCGCGAACTGCGTAATTGGTGCCGCGGTCTTCGGGGTAAATCTGCGCCATGCTGCACAGCAGTAGATTATCCAGGGGGCTTTGCTGTCCGGGAATGCGCGTGCCGTAGTTTAGGCCCACAACGGGTTGGGAATGCTCTGCCCGGTGGATGAACCAATCCTCGACCCAGTCGCGGGAAAAATCGGGAAACATCTTTGCCAGGTGCGGCAGCGAAAACTCCAATACCTGCTGGTCGGTCATTTGATAGAGCGTGTCTTCAACCGGCAGGTACTTGGATAAGTAAACGATATGCTTACCCGCGTAACTTGCGCTGGGTTCGAAATTGGTGTGTTCAATAATTCCTACATAGGGGAAGCCTGGGTCTGTCACGTTGAGCCAGTAGGTGTCGCACAAACTGTGCTTTAGCACCAGGGTAAGGCAGACATTGCCCAGATAATCCACGCTCTGCAAGCCGCTTATATAGTCCTGTGTGACATGGGGCGCCAGCAATTCGGCTGCGAGCGGCAGGGCTGTCGTATTGATGACCAGGTCGGCGGGGAACATTGTCTCACCACTGAGAACATGCGTAACGCGATTTTCCTGGACGTTTAAGCTGGTTGCGGGTGTGGCTGTCAGGATTTCGCCGTCGGCCTGGTTTATCCTCTGCGCAATTTTTTCCGCGAGCCTGGCAAAGCCGCCGCGAAAATAGGCGAGTACTTCGCCGCCGCCCTTGCCGCGACTGCCGCCGCGCAATACCAGCTTTTTCCAAAACCAGACGGCACTAATCCGGTCTGCATAGTGGCCAAATTTTCCTTGCAAGAGTGGCCACCAGACCTTTTCAAACACTTCCAGGCCAGCTTTTTGCCTGATCCAGTCTGCCGCGGTAATTGATTCCAGTTTGCGCCAGTCGCCAACCAGCCTTGCCTGGATAACCAATAGACCCAAACGAATACGGCCAACGTAGCTCAGCGGCGTATAGCGCAGAACGTCCAGCGGTGTGCTGAGCCGAAAAATGCTATTGGCGTAGTAATTGCCAGTACTTGAGCTGCGGAGCAATACATCATCGGCACAGCCCAGCTCATCAATCAGGCCCATGATATGCCGGTCGCTGGTAAACCAGTGGTGATAGAACTTTTCCAGGCGGGTGTCGGCAATACTGAAACACCCTGCAAGCCCGCCTATATCGCTATCCGCTTCGAGCACGGTCACTGAAAATCCCGCCTGGCTCAATTCGTAGGCGGCCGCCAGACCGGTATATCCTGCTCCAATAATGACGACTCGATTATTGTCCATACTGGTCTAGGGTCGCTTTTGCAACTGCTGTAGTTTACCGCGCAAATCCTGGCCCCAAAGGGCCAGCATCCAGCCAAATCCAGCCACTGTAATGGGCAGCCACAGAATAAGGTGAATGAGCAGGGCCGTCGCGCCAGCGATCTCTCTGGAGGTTCCGCTGAGGCTGAAGCCGAGGGATGAAAAATAGTCGAAGGTACCGATATATCCGGGGGAGCTCGGCAGCAGGGTTGCGAGTGAGCCCAGCGCCAGAGCAAACCACGGGGCTACCCAGCTATTGAGGTCGAAAAGCGCCAGCGCGACACATAGAAATACCGTGCCCTCCAGTAACCAGGCCAGCGCAGACAGCGCAATCAAAGCCAGCCAGCGGCCCAAACCGCGCATGGTTTCAATGGCATTGAGCACCTCATAGCCAAAGCGCATGAGAAAGCTCTCCTGGAAGGGCAGTACTGCGGCTAGTCGGCGCCACAGACCAGGCCATGCTACAGCGCTGGCGAGCAGCAAGAATACGAGGGCAATGGCCGCGTAACCCGCCCGACCCAGCTCAGTGCCAGCGGGAACCACACTCAGCCCAACGGCGAGCAGCAAGAGCAGGGCGCCCAAATCTAAAACGCGCTCGATAACCAGGGTAGCCGTTACCTGGCTGCTATCGGCGCCCAATTGCCGGCTAAAAGCGAAAGCTCTGGCGATGTCACCGGCCCTTAGTGGCATGACATTGTTTAGCGCGAAGCTCGCCAAAAATGGGCCTGCGGCCTGAGCCGTTCTGATGTCTGGGTTGAACTGCCGCAGTAACAGCGCCCAGCGCAGAACCCGTATGGAAAAATCGAAAACCAGAACCAGCAGAGCAGCCAGCAGCCAGGCAGGGCTGGCTGCCTTAACCTGTTCAAACGCCTGTGCCGGCTGAAAAAGTTGCAAGAACAGATACAAAAATAGAATCGATACCAGCAGTCCGCCCCAGAATCGCATTAGCTGTTTTGCTCAGTATCAAAGCCTCTGGACTCTGCGATAAAGTAGAGCGGGCGCTCCTTTCCCTGTTGATAGATACGGGCGATGTACTCACCGATAACCCCCAGGAATAGCAGTTGGATGCCGCCGAGGAACAGGATGGCGACAGTGAGAAAGGTCCAGCCGCTGACCCAGTGGTCAGTCAATAGCCGCATCAGCACCGCGTAGGCAATACCCAGCACAGCCATACTGCTCACGGTAATTCCGACCCAGGTGGCGAGCCTCAGTGGTTTGGCAGAAAACGAAATGATGCCGTCACTGGCAAAACCGATCATGCGGGGCAGCGGGTATTTGCTCTCACCGGCAAAACGAGCGCTGCGGGCGTAGGGCACAGCGACCTGCTTGAAGCCAACCCAGCTAATCATGCCTCGCAAAAATCGATCTCGCTCAGGCATGGCCTGAATGGCGTCGACGACACGGCGGTCCAGTAAGCGAAAATCTCCGGTGTCCAGCGGAATTTGCGTGTCCGATAGAGCGTTAATCAAGCGATAGAAACAACCCGCGCTGATCAGCTTGAACCAACTCTCGGCGGGGCGGTCTGTGCGCTGACCGTAAGCGACATCGCAGCCCTGCTCCCACTGTGTGATCATATCCAGAATAACCTCTGGGGGGTCCTGCAAGTCGGCATCAATGATTGCGACAGCATCGCCGCTGCAATGATCCAGCCCGGCCGTGACGGCAAGCTGATGTCCAAAGTTGCGCGATAGCCCTAATACCTTTACGCGCTTATCGTGGTCGCTGAAGCCCCGCAGCTTGGCGAGTGTGTCGTCATGGCTGCCGTCGTCAACGTAGATGAGCTCCAGTCCGAAGCGCTGATCGCCCAATGTTGTCAGCAATTGCCGATGGGCTTCGCCAATCACCGCAGTTTCGTTATAGCAGGGTACAACCACGCTCAAGAGGCGTTGATCTATGCTGCGTTGTTCACTGCTGAGTTGTTCACTGTTCTGGCTGTTTGTCACTATGGCCTTCCGTCGCTGCCAACAATGGCGATCACAGACACGAGGTATGAGAGTTATTTGACGCTATAATACCGCCATTCCAGGCAACCTGGAATTTTTAGCAGCACATGGAATTTCCGGCGGCCTGCCCGAGCCGCCAGGATTTCGGCTTGCCATTGCCCGGTGGTTTCGCTATTTGCCTGCTGCAAAGTCTGTCATTTGGGGCTGAAGTTCGGTCAGTTTGACGCCGCCAGTGGATAGCGGGCGATTTCCCTTTCCCATCGGTCCACGGCTTTGATGGGAGTCTCGGTAAATTTCTCAGCGTTGAATTTTCTCAGGCCAAAATACAGCGGTTCCGGGGGGTGATAAATTTTGCGCGTATTGTTGCGAGCCAGTTCCCTGTAGTGAGAACTAATATGCGCGGGCGCTTCCAGCGATTGCACCTTGTACCAGGCCGCGCTGTTCAGCAATAAGCTGCGCGTATGGGCGGCGCTGTCTCGAAAAACCCCAAAACTCCCCACAACGAGCAGGCTGGCTAATATCATTTTGGATTGTCGTTGCTCGGGCAGTTGGATATGTTTCGCCACGACCCACAGATAGTAAAAATTTGCCAGTTGCATGCCTCGCATGCAGTAGTTGTTAAAGCCCTCAAAGCGAATAAATGCCGTGGAGACAAAAAACAGGCTCACAGCCAGCAGGCACCAACGCTGTTCGCTGTTCATCCGCGGGCGCAGATAGCAGGCCAGCAAAGGCAGCCCCAGCATGTCCACCAGAGACAGGCTGAGCAAATAGAAGAGCGTTGATAGCAATATATCCAGTGGTGCCCAGGCGACCCAATGCATGTGCATTGGAACCCAGGAAAAACCGGCCTCCTGTACCCGGTTGAGAAACAGGAACAGCGGTCCGAAGGCGCTGGCAAACGCCAGCCAGGCCCAGGGGTTAGGCCAGAGACGGCGCAGTATCCGGGTCGAAAAAGGTAGTAGCACCAGCGCGAATGGAAGTACTGCAAACGGGCTGGTGTAGGCGGCGGCGATGAGCAGTAAAAAAAGCAGACCGTGTTTTAACGTCGGTCGCGTGCTGCGGGTATGGCGGAACAGGAAGACGCTGACAATGGGCAGTAAAAAGCCCAGGTAGTGGTGGGGCGTCCAGAATAAGGCCGTATAGGTCGAAGACACTTGATAAAAGCCGCCAAAGTGGGGGAAGCCCCACCATTCGTCGTGGCCAAACCAGGGGTTTTTTGTAAGAGCGAGCCAGTCAAAACCGCCAACCAGGGTGCCTGCGAAAAGAAACAGCCAGCGATTGCCAGAGGGGATAGTGCGCAGTGCTATTTCCAGCAGCGTGCCCAGGATCAATACATAGTAAAGCAGGCTTCCCAGTAGCAGACAGTCTTTCAATGTCAGCACCGGGAGCAATAACTTCAGCGCCGCCATGGGGTATAAGCTGCTGTAGTAAAAGGACAGCAGCCAGTGCTCAGTAGAGGGATGGCGCAGCGGGTAGTGTTCAGACAGTGTCATGGAAACCAGCTCGGCGACGCGGGCGTAATCATCGAATTGCAGCATGACCACATTGCCTGGTAACCACTCGCTCAAATAAATCAGTCGCGGCAACACCAGAACCACTAAAGCGGCGCACAGCACCCACTTGCTATGCAGGTCGGGTTCGACTGTGCCGGGGCGGGCAGGCAGTTGCCGCAACAGATAGACGCCGCCGAGCAAGCCCAGAGCGTATACCGCAAGCGTCCAGGCAACGGCTAGCTGTAACAGGTTACAGACCACCAACGTGCAGTAATTTGCCGTTGCCACCACCGCCAGAGCACGGCTGAAAAACAGGTTTCGCGTAAGTTGGACGAGCATTACTCAGCTATCTCCGCGCGCCGCTCGTAGATACGGTAATCTTTTTCCTGCACATAGACCGCGTAGTGTTGGTTGAGTAAACGGCGCAGCTCGGAAAACTCCCGGGTGGTATGCAAGCCTTTCACAAAAGGCTTATTGCGAGCTGTAATCTCGATCACAAAGCGCGGCGCTTTCGCTTCAAGTTCTTGTATGAAGCGTCGCCGCAACTGCTGGATATAAGGTTCAGTGGTGTGGTGATAGAAGTGGTAGTCATAGATAAAAGATGTTGCCAGCGGCATCTCTACTTCCAACATGGCGTGGACCGCGCCACCAGTTGTATCCAGCGCCTGGCCGAAATCACCCGGCTGGGCGCGCTGACGCAGGTGGTTTGCGATTTCGTCGACGCGGCCGCCCTTGGGTGAAAATATGGATGTATCGCTGGCCAGTTGCCTGGCAATAAGTCTTGGGTAAACCTGTAAGTGGTTGATGGTGGAAAATACCAGTGCTACAACCACCAACGGAGCGCACAGTGTGTGCCAGTGCCATTTCTTGTCGGGCATATTGCTCAGCAACAAGCAACTGCCCACCACACAAAAATAGGCGAAAGGGAGTTGATGATACGCCCAGTATTTGCCGGCGATGAACACAGAGACGCCATAGGCAATACACAGTACTGCAAACCCTATAGCCCAGATTCTCGCTTGATTGCTTTGCCTGGCCAGAAGCGCATAGCCAGCCGTGGCCGCGATGAACCACCAGCCAAAGGGGTTGTTCACAAACAGCTTTGATAATCGATACTGAAGCGCCGCAGAATCTTCCAGGATTCTGAAGTCGCCATTGATCTCGCTGTACAGCGGCAGGTAGTAGCACACAATGTCCCACAGCGAAGCAAGCCCATCGAACCCCAGCCAGAAACAGACCACAGCAATGGGGATCAGTGCTCCGGTTGCTGCCGCAATTAAACCTCGCCCAATACTGGCATGTGGCTTTTCCAGGCGCAGAGCCAGCCAGAAGACTGCCGGCGCGCCGATGAGTAGATGGGGTTTTATCAGCCCCGCGCAAGAGAATATCAAGCCGATGCCGCCCATGCGTTTATCCCGGCCACAGCGGAGTGTCACGGCATTGAGTGACACGGCCACCAGGATCACACCGAGGTAGTCACGCTGTAAGCTCAACACCTGGCCGTTGCCCAGGTAAATTGCCGGGAAAATTACCGCTGCGCTCACTGCTGCCAGTTTTCCCCAGGGCCACAATAGGCGTGTAGTCAGGGCAGCAAGCAGGAGTACAGAGGCAATGTCCACGCATCTGAAAGCCAAATCGCCAGGGCCGAACAGGCCGACAATGATGGCGTGGAAGCCAAGCGCTCCGGGGAAATTCAGTTCATAGATGTCGCGGTAGGGTAACCTTCCGAATTCCTGGCTCATAAACGCCGCGTAATGCAGGTGCGGCGTGTCGTGCTCCATGCGCCAGCCATAGCTGCTAATAAGCACTGCAACCATCAACAAGCCAAAAGGCATCAGGAACACAAGCCCATAAATGAGCTGCGCTGTTAGTCGCTGACGAACTGGATCCAGTAGCCCGGACATCGGTTCCTTCGTTTGATTATTGTTTGGAGTTATTGTGGCCGATTGCACCGATCAAGACCACGTTGCTGTCAGTATTTTCCCTTACGCGCTGTGCTGCATCCGGGCTATTTTCAAAGAGGTAATCGACCATTGGCAAAAGGTCGGCCCGAGCTGGTGCTAACCATTCGGGTTCAGGCGCGGCGACGCTGCCTGTCGATTGACGCCGGTACCTCAGCCATCACCTGTTTATGGGTTAAGGCAGGCTGCGGTAAGGAAGAGTACTGCGTGAGTTGCTGTCCATGTTCGCAGTGTGCCTGTATTATTTCGCTGCTGACCATTTGCCTCCCGCGTACTATTGACTTGATGCATCAAAATCCATCCCTGTCCCTGTTGGTTGTCGTGTATGACATGCCTCGCCAGGCTATGAATACACTCTACTCACTGTGCTCTGCCTATCAGAGCGGCATTGATGAGCAGGATTACGAAGTGGTGGTTGTGGAAAACCGCTCTCAGCGTAACCTGGTTGCAGCCGATGTGTTGGCCCTGGGTAATAACTTTCACTATGTTTGTCGTGAAGAATCAGGTGTATCACCCGTGCCTGCCTTGCAGTTTGGGTTGCAGCAGTGCCGTGGAGAGCGCCTCGGTCTGATTGTCGATGGTGCGCGCATGTTATCGCCACGGGTACTGTGTTACGCGCAGATGGCCTTTGCCATGCAGGCAGACGCAGTGGTCACTGTGCCGGGCTATCACCTTGGCAGTGAGGATCAAAAAAACCACTTGAGCGCAGGACACGATGAATCTGACGAAGAGCGTCGCCTGGCGGAGCTGAACTGGCGTGAAAACGGCTACCGGCTTTTTCAATACGCTTGCTGGAGCTCTGGCAATAAAAACGGCTATGTGCAACCTATGCTGGAAAGCTCTGCACTGTTTTCCCCTCTCCGGGCAATACAGGATATCGGCGGGGTGCCCGCCGGTTTCGATCAGGCGGGTGGTGGCAGCGTCAATTTGTATCTGTATCGGAAACTGGCACTGCGGGAGCAGGCGCGTCTGTTTGTGCTGCCGGGGGAGGGTTCCTTCCATCAATTTCACGCCGGGGTAACAACCAGCGAGGTGGATGGGCGCGTGGCTCAACTGGCGGCTTTCGATACGCGGCTGGAGGAAATCTACGGCGGTGCCTTTAAGTCCACAGCCCGTGAGCCGCAGTTGTTGGGTGCGGTAAGCCATTATGCGCAGCCATTCCTGGAGCAAAGCCTCAGCAGGGCGCAGCGGAGATTCAGCAGACTGGCGCAGGAGCAGCGGGAGTTTTGGGATGACGAGAACTTTGACTACTGGACAGAAAACCAACCCAGCAAAGTAGCGCACTTGCGCGGTGCCCAGGTAAAGCAGTGGGATCTGAAATGAAAAGCCCGCTGATCTCGGTATTGTTGATTGTCTGCAAAATGCCTCGCCAGGCGATGAATACGATTTATTCCCTATCCGCAGCGCACCAGCAGAATGTAGAGGAGGCTGATTACGAAATTGTGGTGGTGGAAAACGAATCCGCCGAGATGCTCAATGCCGATGCAGTACAGGCAGTGGGAGCTAACATCCGCTACTACCCCAGGCAGGAACACGGCGTGTCTCCAGCACCAGCCATTAACTTCGGTTTGCAGCAACTGCGCGGGCAGATGATAGGTTTGATGATAGACGGTGCGCGCATGGTGACACCGCGAATTATGGAATATGCCCTGCAGGTACAACGCTTTGACCATAAATCCATGATCGCTGTGCCCAGCTATAATTTGGGGCCGACTGAGCACCACTTCAATCTGCGGCAAGGCTACGACGCTGAGTTTGAGCGGTTACTGTTGGCTGAAAGCCACTGGCAGGACTACGGCTACAATCTGTTTAATATTGGCAGTATGGGTGGCGCCCATTTGCGTGGCTTCTTCCATCCGTTGATGGAGTCGAATTGTCTTTTTTGTGATTCCGAAACAATGGGTGCTATTGGCGGTGCTGACGAGCGCTATAGCGAGGCGGGCGGCGGCAGTTTGAATCAGCATATCTATCGCGCCATTGGCATACATCCCGAGACACGACACTTCTTCCTGATGCCAGGAGAAGGCAGCTTTCATCAGTTTCACGGTGGCGTGTCGACCGTTGAGAGAGAAGACCGGGCAGCGGTCATCCGGCAATTTAAGGCCCATCTGGAAGAAATTTGGGAAGGAGAGTATTGCGCCCTGCGAAGAGAACCCATCATGCTGGGAGCCGTTACCCGTCCCGCCTTGAGATTTTTGAAAAATTCGTCGAGGCAATCGCGGCAGCGATTCAGACGATTTGAAAAACAGGGCGGCTCCATCTGGCGGGAGGATGAAATATTTGGCTGGCCCCGCGAGTTTGACCGCTAGGAGTTTGTCGAACTTGGGACTGCCCTACCGCGGAACTACCAGGTGTAGTTTACCGATAACCAAAACTGCCCCTTGGAGGAACTTGTCTCCCCCAAAGAATTTAAGACCCGCGTTCGACCCTATCGCACTAAACGCGGCGCCAGATACACCCACTATCGCTCCCGCTTTCAATGCCTCACTGAGACTGGCGCCTTGAATGAGCGCATCAGCGGCGCCAGCCGCACCCAAATCAGCAGATGATCCGGCTACTACAGCTCAATTTGTTTGAGCGACGCGGACTCCTGCCGCCTCTGAGAGGAGACCCACCAGAGCCGGTGGATAGGTCGCTACAAACGCAATTCACGTTTCAATAAATTTGTGGGGCAGCAATGATTAACAATAAAGTTGTGAATTTATGAAAAGGCGAGCACTCATCAAGTTGCTAACTGCTGCTGCCTGTTCGCCACCTATCAGTCAATAGGCCCGGCTCTCATCTCGACCTGTTAGCTCAACAAGGTTATTCTTGCTCATGGTAGTGTCTCTCTTGGGCTGCCTGATTGTGTGGTCACAACAAATCAACCCGATACGCCGCTTTTTTTCAAATATTCAAACACCAGACTTGACCATAACTCGGTATATTGCACTATGGCTGAATGTTTCAATGAGCCTGTCCTGGTTCACCTTGGCTTTCCCAAGGCTTTATCCTCATGGCTACAAAAGCAATGGTTTGTTCCCGGCAATGGCTACCAGACCGTTATGGATCCGCTACAGGTGCAACAAAAAATTATTGATAGCACGCCCTTTGCCTGGACATCGGAAGCAGCTGCTAATGCAATCAAGAAAAATCGACAGGCAGACTTGTTGCCTGTCATTACTTCTGAAGCACTGTCCGGGAACATGTATTCTGGAGGCTACAACGGCAAAGAGTGCATCGACAGAGTGTTGCAGTTGGCGCCACAGGCGCGATTGCTGCTGGTGGTTCGAGAGCAGCGGGCCTTGATCCGCTCTTTGTATAAATCTCTGGTGACCTGGGGTATGCCACATTCCATCGACCGAATTCTGAAGCCGGTAGAGCCGCGGCTTTCACCCCAGTTCAACCTGGACTTTTTACGTTTTGATCAACGGGTGGCCTATTACCAGCAGTTGGTAGGAAAAGACCGATTACTGGTTTTGCCCTACGAAATGTTTACCCGGCAACCCCAAGTCTTCCTGCAAAGCATTCAGGAATTTGCTGGTGTCGACGGTATTGGCCAGCTCGATACAGCGGCGGTTGGCCGAAAGATTAATGCTGGGCAGACCTTGCTCAACCTCTATATTCAGCGCTGGCTGAACTATTTCTTTCTCTCGGGGCCCTTCAATTATTCAGGGCTGTTCCGGGCTGGCGATGCAGCCTGGCAGAAACGGATTGCCAGAAGTAAACGCAATCCGTTGCCTGCGTTCACGAGCAACTGGTTCGAGGCGTCCTTTGCCAAAAAGGTAGAGCGCGCAGTGGCGGGTCAGTTCGGTGAGAGCAATCGGCGTTTGCAGGCGCTAACGGGTTTACAGCTCGAACAATACGGTTATCAAATTTTAGGCTTTAGTGCGGGCTTAGTGCGGGCTTAGTGTGGATAGTGCACCTCTAGCTTTGTTGCCGGGTCGCCGAGCCCCGCTTCTGACACTTCGATGGCAAAGCGATCAACGACCAATTCTCCCTCTTCGCCTTTCAAGTGCGCGAACAGCAGTGGCTGGGCGGCGGTAAAATCAACCGCAGTGGCTAGTGGATAACTCAATTCCAAATGAGCGCCCGGTTTAAGTGCGGGAATGTTCTTCTCAGGCGTAATAACTGCCGCTGGTGATTGTAAGGCGTCATGTATTGCGTGTTTCAATGCCACTTCGGCCTGCTGATCGCCACTGGCAAATTTTGCCGTAAGCGTCACCTGATAGTGGGTTGCAGCACTTAACTTCAGATACTTTCCCGCGTAGAGAAACTGGCCAGGGCCTGGCTGCAACTGAAACTTTCTGTCTGCGATGAGGTTTATATTGCCGTTGCTGCTGGGAATTTTCAGGTTGTTGTCCGCCTGTCGGCGTCTTACCTGGATATCTTGAAACACGCTTGCTGGCTGCTGAATTTGTTTGAGTGTCTTCCCGGACGACTCCCGGCTGGCAAATAGAAAGCCGTTTGCTGGTGATATTGCGCTGCAACTCTGCGGTGATTGACACCAGCGCAGAGCAGACTGGTCGGCCATATAGAGTCGATCAGACCACATCAGAATTGGCGGCTGGGATTGATAATCCCGAAATACACTCTGCCCCGGCGTCGGGCTGGGAATGTCGAGGTAGTCGAGCAGGCTGTACTGAATGTCTTTCAAACCGTACAGGCCGTGCTGGATGCCTGCCGGCAAGTCGGGAGCCAGAGCAATAAAACTGATCCAGTTGCCGCCGCCAGGTAAACCATCGACGCCGTGTGATTCATCGGAGGTGATAAGCACCAGGGTATCCTGGGTCACCTCGGCCTGTTGCAAGCTGCGCCAAAACGCTCCTATAGCTGAATCCAGATAGGCGACCGCCGCAAACTTGCGCTCCAATCCCTGCTCCTGATACTGCTCTGGCAGCGTGTATGGGTGATGTGTGCCAGCGGTTAGCAGCGTGGTAAAAAAAGCTTGTCCGGTATGGTGTTGTTCGATGACCTGGGCGGCGGCTTGCTTTAGAAACAAATGATCGTCGGGCCCCCAGCCGATATCTGCCGTGCCTCTAGTGAGCGACTCTCTGCCAGAGACCGTGTCAAAACCTATGGCTGGCATAAACTGATCCTTACCCATAAAGCGCAGGCCTGCCGCTTGTTGATAGTGAGTGCTGAACCCGGCCTGCTTGAGTCGTTGTGGCAGGCAGGCCTGTCTCTGCTCCGGGTTAAGGTTGAGGTATTCAACCGCCTTGAATGCGTCCAGATGCAGTTTGGAATAATCACCGCAGAGAATGGCATACAGCCCGCGAATGGTTTGCGGGCTGTGGGCTACAAAATTTGCTGCCAGCAAGCCCTGCGCAGCAAGTGCGGACAGTTCAGGCATGGCAGTGTTCATCTGCAAATTGGCCTGCTTCTGTATCTGTTTGAGGTAGGCAGCGGGTATTCCTTCAGTGATCAGCAGTACCACATTGCGGGTGCGGGGCAGGTGATCTGAGCGTCTGGACTCGCCCACGCCATAGACAGGGGCGGGGCGAGCTGAGTTTAGCTCGGCAGGCGTGAGGCTTCTCTGCACGGCTAGCGCCAGGAAATTGCTCTCACGCCAATGGCTTTTGGGCAATATCAGCAGCGCGATCAGTGCAATGAATGTCACGCTACTCAGGCGGGCATCCGGTGCTGAGTGCGGGGTTGTCAGTGCAGCCCATAGAGTGACCAGACAGATGACTGCTGCGAGCAACGGGTGATTGAACCCGGCGAGGCTGCGGGTGACAAAGTCTGGTTGCAGTGCAAACGGTATGTCGCGCAGATCAATAATTTTATCTATGGCGATAATGCTCTCCTGGCAGGCCAGGATAAAAATGGTATAGGCAAGCAGCACTGCGGCTGCGGCGGCTCGATGCCAGCTACCAAACAGCCGGCAGCACCAGTACAGCAGGATGCCAGCGGCGAGTTCTGAAGAAAATGCGGCCAGGGACCAAACCGCAGTGTCCAGTTGGGCAGCGAACAAACCACGCAGAGCCAGTGGCAGCAGTAAGCAGACGATGAGCGGTTGCATGGAGGATGTTGTATCCCGATGGGTGAGCCCCGAATTATAGCGGGGCTGGAGTGATTCGATAGACTGCCGGTCGCTGCACGGGGAATACTTTGAGACCTCTGCAAGAAAACGCCTTTGTTTATTTATCTGCTGGCAGCCTGCCCGATTTTGCCGAGTTGGCCAATGAAGGGCCACTGCCCGCCGTCAATGCCTGGGTAGAATGGCCTGGCCTCTGGCAGCGCTGGCGAGTTCCCCCTCTTCCAGATGCAGGTATTTACGCAATTGGTAAACCCCCAGGTAGAATGGCCCGGTGTCGAGCAGGGCGACGCAGAATTTGAAGGCATAGTTGCTGAACATCAGTACCAGCAGCGCCTTGAGTGTGTAACTGCCGCCCAGAAAAGCGGCACCAAAGGTCACCAGTATCACCATAAAGGAATCAACCAACTGGCTGACGATGGTGCTTAAGTTGTTGCGGAGCCATAGATGCCTGCCCCTGGTCACTCGTTTCCAAAAATGGAACAACTGGACATCGCAGTACTGGGCGGCGATATAGGCCATCATAGAGGCGAAGACTGCGCCGGTGGTGGTGGCATAGATTATTTGAAACATCTCCACTGAGCCTTCGAGCACTGCGCCGTTGGGCAGCGCGACAGCTTCTGCGAGCTCCAGAACCTGCCAGGGAGGTAAGGTTTCAGGGCCTACTGAGGGAATCATATTTCCCAGCCACAAAATGCCGAGAATAAAGAAATTCAGGCCCAGGCCCAGGGTCACCATAAAATTCGCCCTGGCTTTGCCGTAGAGCTCGCAGATTAAATCAGTGCACAGAAAGGTAATCGGGTAGGGCAGTACCCCAATCGCCAGTGACATGGGCCCGAGCTGAATAAAGCGGGTGATGCCAAGAATATTCAGCATGGTCATGGCGCAGATAAAAATGCCGGCCAGTACCAAAAATACCCTTTCTCCGCGTTCTTGCAGTTGCGCAGCGCTTAACATGTCAGGATTCCTTCTGGCCCAGGTGAGCGTGCAAAACCGCGCCATTGATTACCGGATTGTGGTGGGCCCAGTGAATCAGTTCCGCGATTTCTGCGGGCCCAATCAGGCGATTGAAACTATTGAGAGAGGCAATGCTGTCTATCACGGCCCGGTCGTTGCCCAGATGGGTACGCAGCATTTCTGTGTCGGTAAAGCCGGGGCAGACGCAGGCAGTATGAATGCCCTTTCCCATCAGGTCCTGGCAGGTGGCTCGCATCATGCCGATGACTGCATGTTTGGAAATTACATAACTGAAAGAGCCTGCCACCGCTCTTTCCGAGAGGGTGGAGCCAATGTAAATCACGCTGGAGCCGACCTTCATGTGCGGTAATAAAAACTGATTCAGGCTGTTCGCGGCAATGACATTGGTTTGCATGGCTGCGTGCAGGCTTTCGCTGTTGCAGTTGTCGGCGCTGTCCTTGCGCATCTGGCAGGCATTGTGTACCAGAGCGATATGATCAGCCTTGCGAGCCGCCGTTGCCAGCCGTTTGCAGGTGGCGTGAATGGAGTCCTCAGAGCTGAGGTCGCAGCTAATGTTGTGAACGCCCCTGAGCTCACAGGTGCGGCGAGACAGGTTGTATACCTGGTAGTCGCTATTCAGAAACCGCTGTGCCGCAGACTTGCCAATGCCAACACTGGCACCAGTAATGATAGCCAGATCCATATATACTCCCTACATGTATCGACAGGCACCATAACAGATTTGCCCGAAAAAACTCTATGATCGAGCGACTGACAACGATTCACATCGATAAAGAAAGCCATAAATTTTCTGCAGCCCACTTCACCATTTTTTCAGCGACACAAAGGGAGCGATTGCACGGTCACAATTTTTCGGTATCGGCAAAAATCGTTGCGCCTGTGGATGACAATGGCCTGACAGGTGATTACGCAGTGTATAAGCATCAAATCAAAAAATTGTGTGATCGCCTGGACGAGTACACCATTATTCCCGAACAGTCGCTGTATCTCGAAATTGAAGAGGACGGCGACTACTACCGGGTACGTCACGCCAGGGATGTGTTGATTTTTCTACAGGCAGATACATTGCTACTACCGCTGCACAATACGACGGTTGAAGATCTGTCGCACTATCTGTTGGCAACGCTGGTTGAGGATAAGCCCTTTCTCGAAGCGCAGGATGTCCGTGAAATTGAGGTGATGGTTGCCTCGGGACCAGGCCAAACCGGTTCCAGCGCCTGGCAGCGGCCATAAAAACCCCCGGACTTGCCCGGCTGCGGCTGTCGGCCGGCGTCAGAGTCGCGGCTCTGACGCCTGAATCTCAATCGAAGTTGAGCCCCATTCTCACGCCATAGGTGCGAGGCCGCTTGGGGCCGAAAACGTGTGAGGGCAAAACGCCGCCGTTGTTGTTCTGGCCGTCCCAGGTGAATTCATTGGTGAGGTTTTCCACATATCCGGTGATATGCCAGCCATTGTCAGCCTGAAAACCTACCCGCAAAGCGGCCTCTTCGTAGGCGTCGATCCTGGTTTCCGGCAGGTTTTCCCAGCCGCCGCCGCGCTCGTCTTCACCAAATATTTCAAAGGCGGCAATAAACTCGCCCTTTGCCAAAGGGTAGTTGAAGTCGAGAGTTGCAGCCCAGGAGTAGTCTGGAGCCCAGAACAATTCGCGACCCTCACAGCCATTCACGTCAGCCAAACCGCATATACCTTGAATCTCAGTGGCTTTGCTGTCCAGGTAGCCCGCTGCCAGATACAGCGTAAAGTAATCACCCAGCGCAGTTGTTACAGAGGCTTCAACACCTGTGGCCTCGACCTCACCGGCGTTTTGAATGGTTGATGCACCACCGTCGGCAACGACAACCTGCAAATCCTGGTACTCGTAGTAAAAGGCTGTGATGTCCACGTTTGCCCTGCCATCTGCCAGCGTGCCCTTGTAGCCGATTTCATAGGAATCAACGGTTTCAGGGTCGAAGGCATTGGGCAGGAAGCCATCCGCCTGGGTAATGTCACTATTGCCGATGGCTGGATCACCGCTGGCGTTATTGTTGAGGTTGAAGCTGCCAAAGCCACCGGCTTTAAAACCTTCAGTGAAGCTGGCAAAGACCATATGATCATCATTGTGGATGTAGCGACCAATGATGCGCGAAGTAACCTCGTCCCAAGACTGAGTGTCCTGGATGGGTTCTGCGGTAGAGAAGCCATAGGCCCAGTAGGGACCCAGCTCGCTGACAGGGGTGGGCACGTTGATGGCGAAGTCTTTTTCGTCATCGGTGTAACGCACGCCAACTTCGACATCAAATTGATCGCTGAAAGCGTAAGCGAGATTCACATAAGCGCCCCAGCCCGTGTAATCGCCCTTGATGTTGCCGGTTTCTACCAGGCGGCCATCGGCTGACGGCGTGAAGTCGTAGCCATAGTAGGTATAGAGATCAACACAGCCGGTAAAGGTCTGACCGTAGTTGGAGTAACCGTAGTACTGACACATGAAGTCTTCCTGGCCAGCAAACGCGAAGTCTGCATCAATCTCTTCATTGTAGAAGGACGCCCCCGCATACCAGCTCAGGTTGTCATCCGAGTTGGAGGTCAGGCGCAGTTCCTGCTGAAGATACTCGCCAGTCTGGTCTTGTTGGTAGTTGTTTATATCGCGAGGCGTGCCGTCGTAGTCTTCACTGTAGAAGTAGTCGTGATCTTTGTAACCGGTATTCGATGTCAAAGTGGCAAAGCCGAAATCATATTCAACGCGCAAACCCAGAGTCAGTATTTCGGAGTCGTCGGCTTCACCGGATGCAAGGTCACTGTCGATATCTTCGCCACTGCCACGCAGCTCCAAAGACCCCAGCGCCGCTTCCCAGGTATCCCAGATATCGCCCTCTTGAACGGCACGATACATGGAGCCCGACTGCTGGCGCTCTTCGTACCCAACGGTGCCGTAGACTGATAACCTGTCGTCTTCGAAGGCCCCAGACCAACGCAACGCTTCCTTGTCGTGGGCAATCTTGTCGTCGCCATCAAAGAAGTTTTCGGCAAAGCCATCTTCTTCTGAGTAATAACCGGCAAGGCGCATTGCAAACTTATCTGTTACGGGTATGTTTATCGCGCCGTCCACTTGCATGCGGCCGCGTTCAGCTAAATCAACCTGGATGTAACCCGCATCGTCGACAGTGGGGTCAGCTTTTTTGGTGTAGACGCTAAAAGCTCCACCAATAGAGTTGCGGCCAAACAGGAAACCCTGCGGGCCCCGCAAAATTTCTGCCCGCTCCATGTCATAGAGGCTGGTGACAACTGCGCCGTTGCGTCCCTCGTACAAATCGTTCTTAAAGAATGCAGCCGATACGTCGCCACCCACGCCAAAGTCCTGGGTGCGGATGCCGCGCACGCTGATCGCGTCGATGAAGCTGTCCTGGCTGTTACCCGTGACGCCGGGTGCGTAAGACACCAAATCTTTAACATCGTCCAAATTGACCTTATTGACGAATTCACCAGAAAGCGCGGTGATTGCCAATGGCACATCCTGTACAGATTCGGTGCGTTTGGTTGCCGTAACCAGCACTTCCTCAAGAGTCTGTGCCGACACCGGGCTGGCAATGACACCAGCGACAAGGGCAGAGCGTACAGCGGTGGATAAAATTTTGGGTGAGCTTGCGCAGCCTTGCGGCGGTTGGCTATCTTTGCTAAGAGTCATAGAGGCTCCATGTCATTATTTATTATTGAGAGATTTATTATTGAGAGACCTTGGCACGAAAGCCATTTCATCGGCATGCTGTCGTGCCTAAAAGTGCGGCCTAAAAGCGCCTACGGTTGGTAAAATCGTATTCAATCGGTCATTGATACGCATAAATTCCCTTATTTAGTGCGTTTTTGCCTGGCCTGAAAGCGCAATTATCTTTCGTATCTTCCGTGCAAAGGTCTCAATCAGTTATTTTTCAAGGCCAGTGTCGTTAAAATAGAACCAGTGTCGTTAAAATAGAACGATTACTCATCTCACGACTGCAAAAACTGACCCATTTCTGCTGCCCCTCGCTAGCAACGGTTAAGCCCAGCAGACTCCCAGACTAGAGCAAACAGTGAATGCTAATCAATCATAGATAGAGTGCAAAATACCAATTTTCTGGTAGATAGAACACAAATCATAGCTAATTACAGATAAGTGGCATATTCAAACGGACTGATTTCCAGTGCAAAACGGTTTTGCTCTTGCTGTTTGATCATGCCGAAAACTCGCTGAAACTCGGCGCCAAAGTACCGGGTTACAAAACCTGAGTTGCTAAATTTCTCTAGTGCAGTCTGCCAGGTATTGGGCAAAGTCTCATGGTCTTGTTGGTAGGCATTGCCCTCGGTTGCAGTGGGGCAGTCCGGCGTATTTTCGATGCCGTGAAGGATGCCAGCCAGGACCGCGGCGTAAATCAGATAGGGGTTGGCATCAGCGCCTGCCACTCGATACTCAAGGCGGGTGGCCACTGGTTTATCGGCGGGGATACGAATAGCCACGGTGCGGTTTTCATATCCCCAGTTGGCTGATAACGGGGCGTGGGCATCGGCGCTGAAACGTCGATAGGAATTGGCGTGCGGAGCGAGCAAAAGCATGCAGTCTGCCATGCCGGCCAGGGCGCCCGCGATGGCCTGGCGCAATAAAGGTGTGCCTGAGGCATCGCCACTGTTGAAAACATTATTGCCGTCACCATCAAGCAAACTGCAATGTACATGCATACCGCTGCCAGCACTATCTGCGAATGGCTTGGCCATGAATGTGGCGCGCTGCCGGTGTTGTAAGGCGACTCCCTGAATCACTCTCCGCAGCAGCAAACTTTGGTCGGCGGAGAGCAGGGCATCTGCTTCATGGTAAAGATTAATCTCGTATTGGGAGGGCGCAGATTCCTTGATCAGCGTGTCTACTGGCAGTTTTTGTGCCAGGGCGGTATCGCGGATATCGTGCATCAAGGCCTGATTGTGCTGCATCGAAACAATGCCATAGGTGTCGCCACCCGCGCAGACATCCTGTTCAGCCGTCACCTGGGTGTGCACGGGTCGCCCGCGATGATCAACCCCGGACAGCAAATGAAACTCCATTTCGCAAGCCATGACGGGCGTGAATCCGTGGGTCTTTAGGCGATGACTCAGTGCTTCGACAAGGGCGCGGCAGTCCAGTGGTGAGGCTGCTCCGTTCACCTGATTCATCGACAATAATAACTGGCCAGTGGGGCGCCCCAGCCAGGGCGCAATACTCAATGTGCGTGGCTCGCCAGTACAAATGCCATCGGCATCCCCGTTTTCCATCACCCAGTCTTTCAGGTCGTTGCCCCAGGCGTCGAGCGCCTGGGTACTGAGGGGCATTTTCAGGCTGCCTGTGAACACTTTCTGAATATTATCCCGGGGAATCCATTTACCCCGCAGTCGTCCATTGAGGTCGGGCATGAAGACTTCAAACATTTCGACATCGGGGTGCTGTTGCAAGAAACGGTCGAGTTCATTCATAGGATATTCCCAGTTTCTGTTCCAGTGTTTGCCGCATAGGCTCTAGTTGCCGTTCATAGCGCCGCCAGCGGCCTATGGAGCGGGTGTGCGCCGGCTCGCGAACCTGCGCGGCGCTGGCGGTAGATACCGCTCCCTCCTGCTGGTGAAAGTCCAGACAGGCATCCTGCCAGGGTAGATTGAGATAATTGATCAGTGCGCGGGCGTTGGGCTCTAGCTCTGCCGCTGTTTCCTCATAGCTGATATCGAAAATTTGACCCGGAAACTGTTCGTGCCAATGTTGCATCAGCCGGCGATAGCGAGCGTGGTGCCGGGCCATCTCGGTTTGTTCATAGGAGTGCAAATAGGCATCGGCAAACAACTGTTTAAAACTTGCGAAACAGGCATCCATAGAGTCGCGCACCAGGTGAATGATCCTGGCGCCGGGCAAGGCTTTCAGAATAATAGGAATCAGCAAATAGTTTTGGGGCAGTTTGTCGACAAAACGGGGCGTCTCGCCGCGCATTTTTCTGCTGGTCTGCATGTACAGAGCGCCGATTTTTTCCGGTTCTATGTCTTTGGCTAATTCGAAGTATTCGCGGCTGAATCGCCTGGGGTCGGTGTAGCTGCCAATGCGACGTACCGCCAGGCCCAGTTGCTGTAGTTCGCCGGCAGAGTGCACCTGAGAATGGCTGGTAATTATGCGCTCAACCAGGGTTGTACCCGTGCGCGGTTGCCCCAATACAAAAATAGGCGCGGACTGTTCTGCGCCAGCGGGCATAGTGTCGAACCAGTCGCGAGTGAAGTTATGGTGCAGGTATTCAAACATGTCCTGCTCGGCGGCTTCGTCATATTCAATGGTTTTGCGACGGGCAGCTGCGCCCCGGGAAAACGCTTCAAAGGCATCCTCCCATTCCTGCAGGTCTTCAAGTTCCTTGCCAATGCCATACCAGTAGAACGCCTCTGAGCGCGGATGCTGTTTGTGTCTGGTAGCCATGCGCGCCATTGCGCCGATGTGATTGTGGTTTGCGGCCTTGCGGGCTGCTGCCAGCGCCCAATGGGCCTGCGGGCTATTGGGCTGGAGTGCAATAATTTCCCGGAATAGAGGTTCTGCCTGGTCCGTTGCACCGTGATACACCAGGTTGTTGGCCAGGTTGAGCATAAAGGGCGGATGACCTGGCTGTAGTTTGTTGGCCCGCTGAAAACAGGCCAGCGCGCTGCCGTGTTCACCCATCAGCGAGTAGGTTACACCCAGTAAATCTTGCACCATGGGGTCTTTTGAATGGCCCTTGAGCGCATTTTGTAAAGCGGTATCGGCTTTGTTGACTTGTCCTTCAGACATAAACAGGCGGGCTAGCTGCGCCCAGGCGGCGGCGTGGTCTTTGTCCAGTTTGGTTACTGAGATAAAAGCCTCAAAGGCGGTTGTGCGCTCTTGTGCATCCAGTGCGACCAACCCGGTAAGAAAATGAGCCTGGACTAAATCGGGTCGAATAGTCAGCGCTTTCTGGCAGCATTGTGCCGCCACTGGAATGTCGCCTTGGTTCAGGGCGGCAAAACCCTGCTGCAATAGTTGCTGCAATTGTTGTTTTTCGGAGATGGGCTGATTCATGTACCGCAGTATACTGTGGCTATAAGAAGGAGACACCAGGCACCTGCCAAAGTGCATCCAGGAGAGTGCTGTTTCTGTCCTCCGCGACCTGATTGATGAAGCCGCCGCAGTGGTGGTGATTAACCAACTGGTCGGAAATTTTTGCGCCAGCCAGGGCCCTTGCAGATCGGCGGGCCCTGCCTGCAAAAACCAGCCCGGCGGATGCTATGGAGCGGGGGTTTTATTGCTATGAACGCGCTGATCACTCAGCCGAATAAACACTTCGCCAATGGTCATCAGCGCGATTGAACCGTGAAACACCGACCACTGCATACCGTCACCGGGGATGTAGCAAAACAGCGCCATGGTCAGCAGCAAAATCGCGGTGCAGGTCAGCCCGCAGAGCCTGGCGAAACCCTCACCGCCGGGCACCCTGAAAGGGCGTCCTCTATCGGGGTACATTTTTCGCAGCCTCAGGAATGCCAGGTTCATGCCCACATAAGGCAGTAGAAACAGAACGGCGCTGAAGGCAAACAAATCCCAGAATAAATCCTCGTTGTTACCGGCGAGAAATCCAAACAATATCAGCACGGCGGTTGCGACGAGGCCCATGGAGAGGGCGGCGCCAACGGGTGTGCCATTGCTCTTGTGCGCAATGCCCATGAAACCTGGCAGTTCTCCCTCGATGGCGGCCTCGGCTGCTGCCCGATTGCCGCCCAGGGCCCAGGTGGTGCCGTTGGAGAAAAATGTATACAGCGTGCCGATACCCAGCAGCAGGGCGCAAGCACCGCCGACGCCGGTTGAACCGAGAAATAAATAAAGCGTATCCATCAGCCCCTCTACCAAATTGATATCGCCTGCGGGGACAGCGACCAAGATAGCAGTGGTGGCGAGCGTATAAGCGCTCAAAATAATAAAGCCCGAGATAAAAATACCTCGGGGCACATCCACCTGCGGGTCTTTCATATCGTTACTGCTGGCGCTGATCAATTCAAAACCCAACATGCCGTAAATAAGTACGCCCAGGTATTGAACGCTGTCACCCATGGAGGGCGTGATACTGTCGAGGGTGATGGCGTTAGCGCTGCCGTGTTCCAGCCCGTAAAACAGGCCGCCGATGATAATAACCAGAAAAACGATCACCTTGATGATCGCGCCAATATTGGGAACCCACTTGCCAATATCCAGCGCCAGAACGTTGACTATCACGGTAATCCAACTCAACAGAATGGCAATCGTGATTTGCCCGACCAGAGACAGACCGGGCGCAAATAATTGTGCAAAGACGCCTGCAAAAAGAATATAAATGGCCGGCAGCCAAACCGCCATGTTGACCCAATAGCTCCAGGTGACCCGTGCCGCCCAGCGCTCACCAAAGGCGTCTCTGACCCAGGCATAGATGCCACCCCGCTCAGGAAACGTACAACCCAGCTCGGCGGAAATCAGGGCATTGGGAATAAAAAAAACAAGGCCGAGAAACAGCCACCAAAAAATGACTGAAGGCCCGCCGACCGCGCCAGCGGCCAGCGTATCCAGCAGCAGTATTGCAGACACGGAAAACAGCACAATGTCCCGCTGGCCCAGTGTTTTTTGCGTGGGTGATGTGTTCATGGTCAGTATCCCAGTCTTGGTAGCAGGCCGATGGCCGCCAGCAGATAACAAATGATCAAAACAACGCCGTAGCTACAGATAAACCAGATTAGCTTCTCGCCACCCCACACACGGTAGCCAGGGCTGCCGAACAACTCGCGTGCTCTGCGAGCGGCCAGGGCAGGAATAATGGTTCCCCACATGCAGGCGCACAAACCGGCCAGACCAATGGCGTAGATAAAACCGTTGGGAAATAACAGCCCCGCTACAGTTGGCGGTAGAAAAGTCACCAGAGCCGTATTAAAGCGTCCCCGGCGTCCGTCATCAAACTTGAATTTGTCGGCGATAAAGTCAAACAGGCCCAGGGTAACTCCGAGAAATGACGATACGACTGTGAGGTTGGCGAAGATGGTTAATAAACTGGAGAGCTGCTGAACGTCGGCCACCTCATTGAGCGCGCCAACCAGGCTGCCAATATTGCCACCTTCAGCAACGATGGCCGGGAACTGCTCACGGGGAATATTGCCCAATGTGGCAACGTGCCAGAGAGTGTAGACGAGCAGAGAAACAAGCGAGCCATACAGCAGGCATTTGCCAATGCTGGCCGGATCCTTGCCGTAGTGCCTGACCAGGCTTGGCACATTGCCGTGATAGCCAAAAGAGGTCAGAAAATAGGGAATTGCGGCAAAGCCAAACAAGGCGTATTCAGGTTTGTTTTCAAACAGGATGCTGGCGCGAATCTGGGTGGTGAGACCGCTGACCGTCATTAAAAAGGTGATCACCATAGCGGTTACCAATACGGTGGTGACGCGACCAACCCAGGCGGTGCTAAACCAAACCACGCTCGCCAGGCCCAGCGCAAAGATAAGCCCGGAAATGATCTGTGGCGGGGAATAACCCATGCTGGCTTGTAGGGTGTGGGTGACAATCGAGCCACCACCACTGACGTAGGCGTAGGTCAGGATGTACAACACAAAAGTCAGAGTCAGCGTGTTGATCAGGTTCCAGCGAGGCCCCAGTGTTTTTCCTATGAAAGTGTCGAAGCTGGCGCCCGCTTCAAAATTAAGATTGGTTTCCAGTATCAGCAGGCTGGAGGTGTACATGCAGAACCATGTGAACAGCAGTAAAACCACAGACCAGCTAAACCACATGCCGGATGACACAATCGGCAGGGAAAACATACCCGCACCGACCGCTGTTCCGGCAACGATGGTGATGCCAGCGGCAAGAGATTTCTTCTTTAGGTCTGCAGACACGCGATGACAGTGTCCAGTTCCTGATTACTGTTATAAATATGTGGAGACAAGCGTATACCCGTGGGGCGTGCGTCAAACGCAACACCAGCCTCGGTTAATTGTGCCTCTACGGTGGACTGTCTGTCAGCGAAGTTCAAGACCAGTGTGCCGCCGCGCTGCTCTGCTTGCGTCGGCGTGACCGCCACTCCCTCGGGCAGTCCGTCGAGTACACGCTGATTCAGTTTGAGGTTGTGTTGGCGAATGGTGTTAACGCTGATCTCGTTGATCAGTGCGATACTGTTAGCAGCGACCACATAAGGCAGTACCGAGGGGGTGCCTCCCCAGAAGCGAAGAACGCCTTCGGCGTAATTGAAATTATGAATGTCGAATTCAAATGGGTCGGCGTGAGACCACCAGCCCACATCCACAGGTTTGCAACGGTTCACCATGTTCGGGTTGGCCCAGAGGAAACCTGCACCGGGGCCACCGCAGAGCCATTTCACGCAGGAGCCCATGACAAAATCTGCGTTCCACGCATGCAGGTCTATGGGCACGCCACCCACCGATTGGGCGACATCCGCAATTGAGATTGCACCCGCGTTTCTGACAAGTTCGCAGATAGCGGCAACGTCCACTTGCACGCTTGTGTTGGAGTGAACGTGGGTCACCAATACACAGAGCACAGCTTCATCCAGATGATCAGACCAGGTCTGTAAATGCAGCGGATTCCGGTCTTTTTCGATACAGCGCAATTGATATCCTGCGCGTTGGGCCTGTAGCAGCACAAACCCCATGGACGGGAAATCATGCTCGCTATAGACAATGACCCGACGCTGCTCCGGATTGGGCAGGGCGGGCAATAATTTGCCCAGTGTGGCCGATAAATTGGTCTGTGGGCAGAAATTCTCCAACGCGGTATTGAGCAGGATTGCCAGTTGCTCTCTGAATCCGTCAATCTCTTGCAGCCAGTCGGGCCACAATTCACTGCCATCAATATCCCAGTGCTGAAAAAAATGCCTACTGGCAAAGTCGCTGGCATCTACTGGCGGCCTGCCCACAGAGTGATTCAGCAAATAGATGCCGTCCCGATAAGACCTGAAGTGCTCCTCAAACATGCCTAGCGAACTGATTCGCGCAGGCGCTCGAAATCTGCATGGCGACTGGGAATATCCTCTCTCGGCGCTGCCATTCGCAAGTCTCGCAATTTCTCCAGGGCCTTGATAAGCACAGGTAGTGGCGGCCCGCTCGCCGTGATGTTTTGGAGGCGCTGTTCGGGTAATTCGGCAGACGGGCTTTGAATGAATTTACTGACCAGTTGATCGTGATGCTGTGCTGCGGTGCGGCCATGAGCATCGGCAACCTCCAAAAACAAGCGGGCATTGCGCTGATACCAGTCGGTGGTCGCGTGTTTCTCAGAGGCCTGCAAAAACGCATCCAGTATGCTTTGACGCCGCATCACGTCTCTCAGCCGTTGCTGGTCGTCCGGCATCATATACAGAAATTTATCGACCAGTAGTTGCGAGTAGCTGGTGTTGTTGGCACTGCATAACCCCAGCAGGATGTCTATTTCATTGATGCCCGCAAAATCTCCGGCGTTGGCGCCTCGATACTCGTGTTGCCCAACTCGGTAGGGTTTGTAGTAGGGGCGCACACAATAAAAGAATCGTTCGACGTCCAGTTGCTCAAATAGTTGGGCGTTGAGGGTGATAACGTCTTCCAGAGCCGTTTTTGCATCCATCAAAAGGTGATAGGTTACCGGATGGGAAATGCCCAGTGGCAAAATGCGAACCAGTGCCTCTGCTGCCCGCATGAAAGCAATAACGCCCCGGGTGTTGTACTCGATAAACAAAAACTCGTCTTTGAGGCTGGTGAAGCACCTGTAGCGGCCATTTTCAGCGCGGTTGAAGGTTTGCAGGTGACTCGACGAAAACCGGGGCGCTACCCCCAGCGAGGAGCCCAGGTGCATGGCCAGGCCCGAGGCTTCCAGCAGGGGAGAAGAGCTTTCTCTGGAGGGCTCGGTAATATCGTGGCGTCTACAGGCAGCCATGTAGAGACCGACATTGCCCAATAGATCGTAGGCCTGCTCAAATCCCTCGTCGGTGTTTCCCTCAGCCAGCAGGTCGACAATGTAGGAGCGGCCTTGTTCAACCATATCCCGCTTGATGTCGTCACCGATGGACTCAACGGCAGCGCGCTCAGCTTGCGCAAAATATTGCTCTTCCAACGCAGTGTTCATTTCAATGAAGGCGGTGCGGACCCAGTGATCAAATGAAGCGACGTGTGTATTCATTTTTAAAACCTCTAACTCATTCGCTACAGCTAGGCGGGCAGCGCTGCTTGCAGTTTTTTCAGTAAACCCAGGAGCTGAGCCCTGTTCTTTTTACCCATGTGGGCACTAATGGTCTGTTCCAGCTCGAGAATATTTGATTCCAGTTTGGCCATTAGCCGGTTGCCCTTGGTGGTCAGGTGAATCGCGTAGGCCCGACGGTCGCCCTCATAGGGCTTTCGCTCAACCCAGCCCTGGCGTTCACAGCGGTCGATAATGGGCACCATTGTAGAGCGGTCCAGCTTGACCTCGGCGGCCAGGGTCGATTGCTTCTGCCCCGGATTTTTGCTGATTAGCGACAAAATCATAAACACACCGGCTGAGACCTGAGTGTGGCTAAACTTCCGAAATGCCTTTTCGGTCAGTATTTGGCAGATGCGCAGTTCTACGCCTACCATATCCGGCAGGTTGCCCAGTTGCAGTGAGTCAGATTCTGATCTGCCAGACTTGGTCATAAATAATATTTGATATCCAACAAATGGATATCCTACTATACAGCCATGAGCGAGAACAAGACAGCCATGAGCAAGAACAAGACAGCCATGAGCAAGAACAAGACAGCCATGAGCGAGAACAAGACAGCCATGAGCAAGAAAAAGACAGCCATGAGCGAGAACAAGACAGCCATGAGCGAGAACAAGACAGCCATGAGCGCTGCTAAAGAGCCATGAGCGAGAACAACATACATAAACGTCCCGTAGATGAACTCACCGGATTTGACGTGCTGGAGAATTTTCAGCGCTTCGATCAGCGCAACGATATCTACTGCCGCTCCCAGTGGGACCCGGAGGTTATGTCTGACAAAGCGGTGAAGTTTTTTCGCGGCTACTTTATGCCGGAAGCCCGCTCCAGGAAAACAGATGGCTTTAGCCAGCGTGATTACGCGCTCAGAAACGCGGCCTGGCATGTGACAAACGTCCTGCGCGATATCAACCGCGATGAAACCGGGCGCAAGGAGGGCTTCTTTGATCACTTCACTACCCACGAAGAGGGTTGGCCGGAGCCATTTCCCTTTGAAAGTGAAAAGCAGGCCACCGCCGATGTGCGCAAAGTGGCTGGTCTGTGTGGCGCGGATCTGTGCGGCGTATGCGGCTACGACGAGCGCTGGATGTACCAGGCTATTTTTGATGAACGTGCCCTGACCAGCAAGCCGCTGGATATTCCCAGAGACTTACCCCATGTGATTGTGGTGGGCGAGTCTATGGACGTCGATCTCACTAAAACCGTGCCGTCGGCTTTAGCGGGCAGTGCAACGGGCCTGGGCTATTCCTACGATGCGCTGACCTTGCTCACGCTGGCGCAGTATATTCGCAACCTTGGTTATCGCGCCTACGCCACCATGAATGATTCGTCCCTGGGTATTCCCCTGGCTGTGCAAGCGGGTTTTGGCGAAGTGGGACGGCACAGTTTGCTGATTACCGAAGAGTATGGGCCGCGTTTGCGGCTGGGGCGAATTTTTACTGATCTGCCCCTGCTGCACGACCAGCCGAAAAAGTTTGGTGTGAAAGCCTTCTGCGATATTTGTGATCGCTGTGCCACGGGTTGTCCGCCTAAAGCCATACCCTTTACCGAGCCCTCTGCCAAAATACACAACAAATCAAACCTTATAGGCGTGTCGAAATGGACTGTGGATGCAGAGAAGTGTTTTAAGTTCTGGGCCAACCAAAATACGGATTGCTCTATCTGTATTCGGGTGTGTCCCTATAATCGCGACTACTCTAAGTGGTATAACCGCTGGTGGCGTAAGTTAGCAGGTTCACCTCTGCGCGCACTGGCGCTTTGGCTCGACGACACATTGCTGAACCGAGACCGGCACAAGTCGGGCTGGTGGTGGCAGCAACAATAAAGCCAGCGATAACCTGGACAGTGCCGAGGCAGTTCTATGAAACGATTAATGATGGTTCTTGCCTGTGTGATGTCGCCGTATACGGTTGCAGAGCAAACCGACATCACTTTTATAGTGGCGGGTAAAACAGCCAACCATCGACAGAGCCTCACTGGCGATACGCGGGTACTGAATTACCATTTCTTTGCGGAAATTTTTCTACAGCCGGGAGGTACCGCCAGCCCATCCAGTTTGCAGGCTCCGCCGAGTGAGCATGGCGTGCCGTTCGAGGACAGCGGTTATGCGCTGGAGATGCACGGCGGTCGCTACGCCAGCGAGGCGCAACTAGAGGCCAATTACCCGGATGGCGACTACATCTTTCACTATACGGCGCCCTCAGTGGGTACAGTCAGTCAAGTAGTGGCTCTGGGAAATCCAAAGCAAGCCGGCTCGGGCATTCCCCCAGCACCGAGAATTTATCTGTCGCAAAACGGGGAAGCAGTAGCGGCGGACAAAATCGATCCCAATTTGGATTTGCGGGTCACCTGGAGTGAGTTTAGTGATGGTGGCGCAGACCCCCTGGGAATTATGGATGACCTGCTGTTTGTCATATTGGGTGACTGCCAGGGCGTGCGTCGTGCACATAGCGGAAGGCCTTTTGAAGATACACCCTATCTCACCTATGCGGACACCTCCTTCGTTATAGAAGCCGAGCGATTAAAACCGAACAACGCCTATCAGCTTTCAGTTGAACATGCGGTATTGGATACCAGCAAAGATTACGATGTCGTAGCCTTTGGTACTTTCGCGACGACCACTTTTTTGGATATTCAAACCACTGGTACTGCGGTTGGCGCCGAAGATTGCCCCAGGATTCTTAAACAGTTTGACGCAGGACAAGCGGTTCCGCAGTGAGCATTTTGAAGCAACTGTTTTATCGCCTGGCAGGTCCCGCTGCGGTTATGGCCGCCGGTACTATGGGCGCAGGCGCGGCCGCCTCCCTGATATTGGCGGGGGCGTGGTTTGGTTACAGTCTGCTTTGGGTTATACCCGTGATGCTGCCGCTGTTTGTCATTTCGGTCGATTCGGCATCGCGCGTTGGCTTGCTAAACCCCCGTCAGGGCATGTTCAGTCTTATCCGCAGCCGTATTCATCCGGCGGTTGCCTGGGTCATTTTAGCGATCAATGTGCCGGTTCATTTACTGATTGGCATGGGTCAGATGTCGGTAATGACTGCCTCGCTGATGTCGTTGTTTGGTTTTTATCCGCCCCAGGTCGGTGCTTCAGCAGACTCTGTCGCCAGTTACCAAATGTGGGAAGTGGGTCTCTCCTTAAGCCTGGGGCTGGGCCTGGTCTGGTTGCTCACCAGCGGTGGCTATCAGCGGCTGCAAAAAATGATGACGGCACTGATGGTGGCGATGTTTATCGGTTTCATGGTGGTGGCGTTGGGCGGTCTCAGTCAGTTCACCCAAATTGTGGCGGGTTTTGTGCCCACAATTCCGCCTGACCTGCCGATTAGTAGCAGCGATGGTGTGCGCAGCAGTACGGGTTCGCTGATTGCCATCGTGGGCAGTGCGCTGGCACCAGCGGCACTGCTGGGAATTCCCTATATGTCCGCAGATAACTTGCGCGGTGATCCCGACCTGAAAAAAGAGCTGCGCGGGTCGGTAATCAATCTCGGTCTGATTTTTGGCGGTTACTCGATCTTTGTAGTCATCGCAGGCGGTTTCGCGCTCTATCCATTGGCAGATCACGCCAATATCGACACGGTCAGCGAAGCGGCGCGGGTGCTGGTCAACGCATTCCCTGCCGGGTTGGGTTTTCTGGGGCCGCTGGTGTTTACTGCGGGCCTGATGATCGCCGCGCTGACGACCTTCGTAGTGGTGGTTCAGGTGATGTGCTACTTCTGCCTGGATATGCTCGGTAAGGATTGGCGCGACCGTGAAGCTAATCTGCTTTTTAGGCGTTTTCTGCTGTGCTGGATTGTTGTTCCAGCGGTGTTGGCGCCGTTTTGGAGCTTCCCGGCATTGCTCAAAGTGTTGTTGCTGATGGGTTTCAATGTCATCGTGATTCCGCTGGTGATTGCGATTGTGCTGAGCTTGATCAATCAGCAAGAGGTCATGGGTGACAACCGTGCGAGCGCGCCACGCAACCTGGTTATGGTCGCTGCGCTCCTTTTATCCCTGTGGCTCATGATTGAGAAATTACCCGACTATCTGGCGCTGCTTTAGCTGGCGATACTGTTACTGGTGAAGAAAAAATGAAAAATTTGTCCATTGCCTTTCAAACCGACAAGGCGCTCGCAGATTACGGCCCGCTGGCGGCTCGTGCTGAAGCTCTGGGATTTAACGGTATCAGTGTTTATAACGATATACTGTTTCAGCCTGCCTGGTTGCCCCTACTGGAAATTGCTCGCCATACGTCTGCGGCGCGTATTGGTGTCGCTGCGGTAAATCCCTATACTTGCCACCCCATTAATATCGCGGGCAATATGAGCTTAATCGCTGAAGTCGCGCCGGGTAGAAATTACCTGGGTCTAGCGCGTGGTGGCTGGCTGGATTTCGTGGGTATTGCTGGCGCAAAGCCCATTGAGTCTCTATCACAGGCGATGATTTGCATTCGACATTTATTGAGCGGGAACAAAGACCCACTGGATCAGGAATTGTATCCTCTACAGGGCGGTGACAGCTTGCGCTGGGGTTTGCCGAGCGGGCATATTCCGTTTCTTCTGGGCTCCTGGGGCGAGAAAACCATTGCCGCCTGTCACGACCACTGCAATGAGATAAAATTGGGGGGTTCGGCGAACCCCGCTGTTGTTTTGCACTATAAACAGGTGCTCGATCAGCTTGGAGCGTCCGCCCATACTGAGATTGTGATGGGTGCAGTCACCGTTATCGATGAGAACCCAAAGCTGGCAAAACATCTCGCCAAAAAGGAAGTCGCGTTGTATTTACCGGTGGTTGCAGAGCTGGATAAAACGCTGGAGATTGATCCGGCAATACTGAACGGCGTTAAGGCCGCAGCAGCAATCTACGATTTCGAGGCTGCGGCAGGATTTATATCGGATGAGCTACTGACCCCATTTGCCATGGCGGGAACGCCTGCGGACGTCATTGCACAATGTGAGGCAGTATTCGAAGCGGGTGCCGCTCGTATCGAGTTTGGTACGCCTCATGGTTTGACGGCGAGCTCGGGGTTGGAGTTGCTAGGGGAGCATGTGCTGCCGGCCTTGCGGGCTGGTTTGGGGAGTTGGGAATGAGTAGTGATGAATTTGAGTTGCACGACCTGAAAATAGTTGTCGAGTCAATTACAGGCAACTGCACCTGCACTATGAGCGAGGGTGACGCGGTTTATCTAAAGGGCGGTAAAATATCGATGCCCCACGGCGCTGATTTTTGTTTGTATGCGCTGCAGTCTGTTATTCCGCTTTTACCCGCGAAGCAGCGCCTGTGCCATCCTGCCGACTGGATGGAAACGGATACCCGGGCCCTGTGCCCCGACCCACATTGTGGTTTGACAATGCGCGTGGACCGCGTTGGCAAGCAGACGTTCAGGCACGATGCGATCAGTCCGATTGCCTGGGAAGATTGACTAGCTCCGCCGCTGTGCCAAAGGGGTGCCCGCGCTCGCGTCGTTGCTTGATAGTCCTTGGCTTCTACCGGGGCAGCGCGGTTTTTTATGCAGTGGAAAACCAGTCAAAGCAGTGGAAAAACCAGCCAGTGGCGGCTGGCTCCGATTGTGATTGCCGGTCTCGTGACCGGCTTTGCCGATGGCTGGCGCAGTGCCCGAAAATGCGGCTACATTTCTCTTCACAGTTGGCAATCTCTAAAGATGTAGTATTTAAAGTGCCTCGCTATGATGTCAGAAGTCAGGATACCAGAAATAAAAAGGGGAGCCGAAGCTCCCCTTTCTTTCCTTTCTTTATAGTGCTTAAGTTTATAGCGCTTGAGTTCTGGCCTAGAAATTGTACTTGATGCTGCCGCCGATGATGCGCGGATGCGGACGCAGACGGAAACCGGTTACACCGAAGTTTTCCTGGGTACCGGTGAAGTACTCTTCCTCGTCCAGGTTCTGAACGTAGGCAACAAACTGCCAGTTTTCCGTATCGTAGCCAGCGCGCAGGTTCCAGATGTCGTAATCTGGCGTGCGGAACGGGAAGTCGCCGTGAGTTGCGATTGAGTTTCTGGCAACACCTGACTCTGAGTTCGGCAGAGGTTCGTCGGTTTGTTCATAAGTCAGAGACTCTACGTCAGAGAACTGGCCGTCGCGGTGGATGAACTCAAGCTGCACCCAGCCTTCGCTGTCACCTAAGGGGAAGCGGTACTCGCCACTGATGCTAAAGGTCAGCTCTGGTGCTTTGGGCAGTTCCAGTCCTTCCAGATCTACCAGGAATCCGCCAGTGATTTCTGCGGTGGTGTCGCTGGTGATTTCAGAATCCAGGTAACCCAGGCTGGAAACGATGGTCAGACGATCAGTCACTGCGGCCAGCAATTCCAGTTCTGCACCGTAGGCTTCTGCGCTTTCCACGTTGATGGTTTGCTCGAAGTTTGAGGACAGGTCACCCGGAGTCAGGAAGCGGAAAGATTCCATCTGCAGATCCTCCCACTCCAGGAAGAAGAACGAGCCATTCAAACGAACAGTCTTGTCAGCCCACTCGCTCTTGAAGCCGAGTTCGTAGTTCCACAGCTCCTCCTCGCTGAAGGGTGCGCCAAAACCGGGCGAACCATCGGCGTTGGTGTTGTTGCCGATTGCTATACCACCCGCTTTGTAGCCTTTTGAAACATTGGCGTAGACGTTGAAGTCTTCGCTCAGCGCGTAGCGAATGACTGCGCGGGGAGAGAAATCTTCAAAGGCGTCGTTTTCGCTGACCGGAGGACGGGCAGAGTTGGCAAAGCTGGGGAAAAAACCGGGATCACCAGGGCTGCAGCAGGTCGGGCCAATGCCGTAAGCCTGCAACTCGTTAGTGACTTCGTCTTCGGTGTAACGGCCGCCGAAAATAATATCCAGGCGATCATTGACACGGTAGGTCAAGTCCGCGAATACCGCGATACTCTCAACTTCCCAGTTCTTAGAGTTTCGCGCCAGGCCCAGACCTGCGGGGAAGGCCGGCACAAAGCCAACACCGCCAATAGTAGCAGTGGGGTCGGTGGAAACGGCAACGTTGTTGTCCTGCTCCTGTTGGTCTTCCGCGTACAGAGCACCAACCACGAAATCATAGTTGTCTTCGCTCACGGTCAGGCGTAGCTCTGTACTCCAGGAGTTGCCTTTATACTCGTTGGTGCGTACCAGGACATCGGCCCCACCGACCAGGTCGTTGTCAAACAGGCGGTTCGTTTCCGCATCGATAACGCCCGAGATCCACTTCACGTTCAAACTGTCATTGATGTTGTGTGACACGTTTAAAATGGCCACCAGCGACTCATTGCTGGTTTCCTCATCGATATCATGGCTCAGCTTGTTCTGATTTTGTGGGTAAAACCCCACGCCTGAGCTAACCGCGCCGTCTGCCTGACCAAAAGTGTCCAGGGAGTCCACATCAAGTACCCCTGAAGGAATATTTTCATCAGTGGCCTGTTCTTCATCAGTATAGAACAAAGAAGCCAGAATGCGGGTATCTTCCGAGGGGTCGAAGGCGGCGTGCAAACGGAACATATTGTATTCGTGTTCACTGCCGTCCGCGCCATTGGGAGTGAAATCATTTTCTACGGCTCCGGGACAGTCCGCCAGGTTGGCGCCCGAGGCGCAGACGTTTTCTACATAGCCGTCACTGTCTTCGAAGTAGTAGATGCCGCGCAGTGCGAAAGTGTCGGCAACAGGTAAATTCAAAACACCCGTGAGGCTGTACATTTCGCCAGTGTCTTCATAGCTCTCTCCGCCGATGGAGATGGAGCCTTCAATGCCATCAACGGTGGGCTTGTTGGTACTCAAGTTGAGCGCGCCACCCAGTGCGTTGCGGCCAAAGAAGGTACCCTGTGGGCCGCGCAGAATTTCTACCCGCTCCATATCTGGCAGCATGGGGTTGGCCACTTGATTGGGAACAGAGGCCACTGAGAATTCGTCGAGATAGATGCCAACTGAGTTTACGAATGCGTTTTCGCCCGATACCAGATTGTTGATACCGCGTATCGCGATACCCAGACCACGGCTACCAGTCTGCCCGTCTTCTGTGAAGCTGACATTGGGGGTCAGAGCCAGATAGTCGATGGCAGATTTGATATTGCGTTGATCGATGGAGGCACCGGTGAAGGCGGAGACACTGATGGGTACTTCTTGCAGGTTCTGTTCACGGCGCTGGGCTGTGACCACAACCTCTTCAAGGGCCGCCTCTTGTGCGTAGACCGGGGCAGTGTTGATGAGAGCTACTGATAAAACAGACAGCGGGACAAGAGCTCTTGCTGTATTTCGCATGGGTGTTTTCCTATTTTCAGTGATATAGCGATTAAGCTACTGGTAGATCATCGTAATATAGCAATCCCGGCTCCATGACCCAATTGCAGGGGTGCATATTGTGAATAATTCATACAAATGGATTTGTTCACTGAGACCTCAGCATAACTCGATTTTTGATGATTTCCTGGAAAATTCTTCAATGAAATCAATGCCCTTATTTTCTAAATACTGGAAAACCGGGGTTATGCTGAGGTCTCTCACTATTAAAGAACAACGAACAGAACCCCAAATACCTCACGCGGCAGTTGCGAAAAGTGGTTAGGGGGTCAGATTACAGCACCGATTAAATTCGGCCAATATGATAATTTTAAGTTTAAAATGTTTGTTTATCCGAGACCTGTGCCCGGAAGATGATGTCGCTTTCAGGCCAGGCAAAAACGCACGGAATGAGGGAGCTTATGCGTATAAATGACCGATTGAGTACGATGTTACCACCAGTAGGCGCTTTTAGGCGACGACAGCATGCCGGTGAAATGGCTTTCGCGCAAAGGGCTCTATCTATTTACTTGCCTGATTTACTTGCCTGGAATAATCCCCATAACTCATTATTATCTATGTATAAAAACAGGATAACTGCAAATGGTGATGTATAGTAATCCCGCTATTCAGGATAAAAATGCGGTTATGCTCACGCCGATAAAAGTCGCGATGGCATAGCCGAAAATGCCGCACATGATGCCCGGCGTCACCAGGTGCTTCCAGCCTTTGGAAATGGCGATGGCTGCCGTGACGGCGGGGCCGACCAGCGCGGCTCCCGAGGCGACGATAGCTTCCTCCAGGTCGATCTTCAGCAGCCAGGCACCAGTCAGCACGATTGCCAGATGAATGAGAATAATAAGCATGCCAAATACAAACAGGTTCAGGGCGTTGTCGATAAAGGTCACCGCATCCGTGCCCGCGCCTACAACAGCGAAGAATAAGTACATCAGCAACATACCTGTTTCAAATTCGCCCTCAAGTTCATCCATTTGTTGAGGAAACAGATTCGCCACAGCGATGGTGACAAGCGTAATAAACAGAATGCTGTATTGGCTCATGTCTGTAATCTCCGCCAGCCAGTATGCCAGCGCGCAAATGCCGAAACTGAGTGCCAGTGCGCCGCTGATATGAGTGAGCCTGATGGTGGGCGCGGCATCGCCGAAGTCCATCTGAGTAATTGGGGACTCTGGCTCCTCAGCGGCTTTAAAAAACTTCCTGACGAACTGTAGTGAAGGAATAACGATGAGTAGCATCAACGCCGTCATACTGACGACACTGCTGGCACTGATCGCTACACTGAATTCACTGGCAGTCATTTCCACTGCCTTGGACACCGCAAGAAAATTGACGGCGCCACCTATCCAGCCGCCGGTGTAAACACCGGCGACTTTGGGGCCAATGTCTCCCATATCGACGAGAGCAAAACCGATCAGCGCACCTGCAACGGTGGCAGTGCTGGCGATTATAAACGTGATCATGACGCCGCCGCTCTCACGAAATATTTTCCGCAGGTCGCCTTTTAGTAGCAGCAGGGGAATTGCCAGTGGAACCAGGGAGCCGCCCACAAAGTCATAGGCGGGGCTTTGCAGGGGGATAAAACCGAGATTTGAAAGTAACATGCCAGTAGCGAGCACCCACACAACTCCGGAAGTTTTTCTGCCAACGGGGCTGGTGTCAATCCAGAAACCCAGCCAGGCCAGCCCGAATAAAACCGCCCCCAGGGCGAAGATGTTGTCGTTAGCGATGAGTGTCATTGTCAGTGTCCTCGCGGTGCCGCTGCCCGGCCAGGGCCGCTGTTGGTGCCGGTAGCTAAAACTGTTTTCATTTTACCTTCCCGCTCAATTCAAAGTGGCTGCGATTGGCATTGAGCATGTCTACGGTGAGGCTATAAGCGGTCTTGGCCTTGCCGCCCGCGATTGCCCAGGCAATTTTCTGATGCCGCTGAAGGTCGTCGCTGTGTTCGGTGCTGTCCAGTGACTGGCCGAGTTTGGCGTGAGCATTCAGGTAGGCGGCAATCGCATAGCGGAAGTGGTTCAAAACTGTATTGCCGGAGGCTTTTAACAAGGCGGAGTGAAATTGAATGTCTGCCTCTATCCGTTGCGAGTCTGCCCGTTGCGAGTCTGCCGCGTCGGAGTCGGCCATGGCTTCATAGGCGGCGATAATTGCGGCTATAGCTTCCTTGCTGCCGCGCACCGCAGCCAGTTCGGCAGCCTTTGGCTCAATGATGCGGCGCACTTCAATCAGGTCTAACATAAAGCTGTCAGTGGCGATATCGGGTTCCGAGTGCCATTTCAGGACATCGGGGTCGAGCATGTTCCAGAATTCGCGGGGGCGGATTTTCGTGCCCGCCCGTGGCGCCGTTGAGATCAGCCCTTTGCCAGAGAGTACTTTGACCGCTTCGCGCAGCGCATTGCGGCCCACGTCGAGACTGCCGGCCAGCGCTTGCTCAATCGGCAAGGTTTCCCCTTCACGGTAATGATTGCTGGCAACACGTCGACCGAGAATGTCGACCACGGCATTGACCTGGCCGCGGGTGTTCTTCTTATCGCTCATCTACTATTCCTGCCGTGCCTGTTTGCGCCGCATAGCTCGCAAGTCTAGCTTATTATTTAATGGGATTAAATAATATTTATCAGGAGGGCATAAAATAATTTATGCCCTAAATTTAGCATATATTTGGCCTTGACCAATTTAATAATGGGGTTAATAATTATCCTTCGTTCCTGGAGTTCTCATGGCTGACTACGATGTAATCATTGCCGGTGCCGGTCACAACGGTCTGACCTGTGCAGCAATGCTGGTGAAAAACGGTTTGAAAGTGCTCGTTGTTGAGCGTAACGACTGGGTTGGTGGCGGGGTGCTGACCCGTGAGCTCACCTTGCCTGGTTATAAACACGACCCCTTCGGCTCCTCCCATGTTTGGATCCATCTCAACCCCGACTTCCAGGAACTTAAACCGGAGTTGGAAAAATACGGTCTTAAATATATCTGGTCGGAGGATCAAATCACTGGCCACCCGAACAAATATAAAGGCTCGGGCATTGTTGTCTATAAAGACGTAGAAAAAACCTGTGATTCCATAGCGGAGTATTCCAGGGCTGACGCCCGCCGTTACAAACAAATTTACGACGAGTTTGGTGAAATCCAAGACGGTGTTGTCAAGAGTATGTTTGCGCCACCATCACCTCCCAGTTATTTGTTTCAGGGCCTGGAAAATAATCCGGAAGGTCTGCAACGCCTGCGTGACTACCAGCTCAGTTCCCGCCAGTTCACCCTGGAAAACTTTGAAAACGATCATGTGCGTGCCTTTATTCTCGGCTGGGCCATGGCGCCACAAACCCTGCCGGATCAACTGGCTACTGCGCAGGGTTTTTATGTAATGATTCCGAGTATCCATTACTTCGGCCAGGCCATTCCCGAAGGTGGTAGTGGCATGTTGTCCGAGGCGTTAAAAAACTATGTCAATGACAACGGCGGCCAGGTGATAACCGGCGCAACGGTGCGTAAATTTATTACCGAGAATGGCGAATGCCGGGGCGTGCGTCTGGAGAATGGTGATGAAGTGACCGCCCGTCATGCGGTAGTGAGTTCGCTGGACCCGTTTCAAACCTTCCTCGACGGTTTTGAAGACAATGCTCTGCCGGTCGGCTTTAAAGAGATGGTGCGCAAATTCAGGTTCGGGGATATCACCATTGCCCGCGTACATTACGCCCTCAATGAAGCCCCCTGTTTTAAAGGCGGCGAGGATATGAACAAAACGGCGTTCCAGCGCATGTTTGGCACTGTGGCAGATATCGATAAGCAGTATTTGGAAATTGCGGGCGGGCAGGCGCCGTCTGATCCGTTTTTGTGGACAGCAGCCTGGACAACCATGGACCCAACCCGAGCCCCCGAGGGTAAACACACCCTGATCATGGATACGTTTGTACCGGTGGACCTGGCCAGCGGTGAAGATTGGGAGGCGATAGGCCCCGATTATTGCCGCAAGATTTTACTTAATCAGTTGCGCAACTACGCCACTAATATGTCTGACGACAATATTCTTGCGGAATATGTAGAAACCGGCCCCAGCCTGGAACGGGCTAACCTGTGTTTTCACCGGGGTGTGACCACAGGCGGCGAGCGCATTCTGTCGCAAATGGGAGCGTTTCGTCCTTTCCCAAATTACGCCAATTACCGCGGGCCGGTAAAAAACTTCTATATGACTGGCCCCTCCTGCCATCCCGGTGGCGGTATTGCCGGCATGGGCACTATTGCAGCCAAAGAAATTCTCTACGATATGGGTGCTATTGACGAAGACGACGACTTTGATTTTTAACTGAAAGGCTTGAGCGACATGGCTAAGAGAGAACGAGTAGACCCCTACACCGCGTTGATTGTGCAGCCGGAAGTGACAGTCGCAGAAGACCGTGCGGGTATTCAGAAAAATCTCGACCGAGTCGTGAATTTGATTCATTTCGGTGTCGGCTATTTCTGGGAAGTGCCGGTGCGCCTGGTCATTTTACCCGAGTACTTTATGCAGGGAGTCGGCACGCCGGGCAAGGGCGAAAGTAACATTGAAGACCAAATGAAAAAGGCAGTTACCATACCGGGCCCGGAGATCGATCAACTGGGAGAGATTGCCAAACAATACGGCATCTATATTTGCGGCGGCGGTGTGGTTGAGCAGGTTCCCGAATTTCCCGACCGCTGGTTCAATACCAATTTTATTGTCGGACCAACTGGCGAAGTTGTATTGAAATACCACAAGTGGCATATCAATGCCTCGCTTGGTTTGGGCACCAGCCCCCACGATATTTTCGATGAATATTGTGAGCATTTTGGTGGTGGCATCAAAGATTTGTTCCCGGTCATTGATACCGAGATTGGCAAGTTGGGCACCATGACATGCCACGATGGCTGTACGCCGGAAGTGTCCCGCGCATTGGGCTATAACGGTGCGGAGATCATTTGTCACCCCGGCGCGATTCAGGAACTGGAAGGGGTTTCTCAGCCCTGGGATTTCTGGATGTTCACCCGTCGCGCACGCGCGCACGACAATATGTGCTATGTGTTGGGCTCAAACTGGGGCAGTGTGAATTACGAGTTCTATCCCAAGGCTTTTTGTCCTGGTCATTCCTTTGCCATCGACTACACCGGCATGGTTTTACGCGAAGCACCGTATCCTGCGGAGCAAGTGTTATCGGCCACCATCGACATTGAAGCTTTGCGTCAGTATCGCACGCGCACCAATCACAACTGCTGGGTTGACGTGCGCACGGAAGGCTTCCGCGAGCTGTACAGCAATCCCATTTACCCGCCAAATCGATTCCCCTCGGGTAAGCCACCCAGGGCTTTGGTGGAGAAAATCGAAATCTGCAAGGAAGTATTTGACGGGCTATACGAGCGCGGTCAGTTTACCCCACCAGCAGGAATGGAACCGGGTGATGTATCCAGGCAACTGGAAAAACGCATCGAGTATGCCCAGGCGACCGGGCGGCTCAAGAAAAGCCAGAAACAGAAAAGGTAGAGAGATAAGTCATGCATGTGAAAAGCAAGTTGGCGGATATCGACTTTGAGTTCGGCCGCTTTGAGTACAAAAAAGACCACCTGATTATTCATAGCCATGCAAGCCAATCGCTGCAAAGCAAAGTGTATGTCAGTCCCAACGATGTGCTGTCTGCTTTGGGTAAAGCACTGGTGAATCCCATGGTGTGGGTTTACCTGCTTGGCTTTCCATTTTTTCTTATTCGATATCGCCGTCGCCACGCCAGGAAGGCAGCGGCTCGCGCACGGGGAGCACGCTAAATGACACGAATGAGTGGCGCTGAAGCCATTGTTAAATCATTGCGCGTCAATGGCGTCGATACCATTTTTGCACTGCCCGGTGGCCAATTGGATCACCTGTTCGACGCTATTTATAAAGAGGGCGATAACATTCGCCTGATACATTCGCGTCATGAGCAGGGGGTGGCGTACATGGCCTATGGTTACGCCAAGTCTACAGGCAAAGTGGGTGTTTACTCGGTGGTGCCAGGGCCAGGCTTGCTCAATTCTGCCGGTGCTTTGTGTACCGCCTGGGCTAACTACTCGCCAGTACTGTGTGTTTCGGGTCAAATTCCCTCTACTGCAATCGGCAAGGGCTATGGTGACCTGCACGAGATTGATGATCAGCTTGGCATGATCCGCCATATCACCAAATGGGCGGAGCGCATTGACTATCCGACCGATGCGCCCGGTCTGGTGCGCGAAGCGTTCAAGCAGCTCAACACCGGCAGCCCACGGCCAGTGGAAGTGGAAATGTCCATGGACATTATGGCGCTGGAAACTGAAGTAGAGTTGTTGCCAGTTGAGCAGACCTACAGGAAGCCTCCAGTGGATCAACTGGCAGTCGATGCCGCAGTCGAGTTGCTGAGGTCGGCGAAAAATCCGCTGATTTATGTGGGTTCCGGTGCACTGGAAGCAAGCGCCGAAGTGCAGGCGCTTGCCGAAGTTTGCCAGGCGCCGGTTGTGGCGTTCCGCAGTGGCAAAGGCATTGTCTCATCGGAGCATCCTTTAAGTGTGAACTTCCCCACGGGCCATGGCCTGTGGGAGCAGGCAGACGTCGTGCTGGCAGTGGGTACCCGTCTGCATTGGCCTTTGGTGATGTGGGGTAAAGATGATGATCTGAAGTTGATCCGCGTGGATATTGACGGCACCCAGGTCAATCGCATTTGTGAACCGGAAGTGGCCATTGTCGCAGATGCGGCCGCTGCGCTACAGGCCATTAAGGGTGGTTTGGCAGATCATCAGGCCGCGTCGAGAGAGCAGCAGTTGGCGGCATTGAAATCCGACATGGATGCTGTAGTGCGGGAGAAGGTTGGCCCGCAGATGGACTATCTGGATGTGATTCGTGAGGAGCTGCCGCGCGATGGCATCTTTGTCGATGAGGTGACCCAGGTTGGTTTCGTGTCTTGGTATGGATTTCCAGTGTATGAACCGCGCCAGCACATCAGCGCTGGCTACCAGGGCACATTGGGTTACGGCTATGCCACCGCACTGGGCGTGGTTGCCGGTAACCCTGACAAGGCAGTGATTCAGGTGAGTGGCGATGGCGGTATCATGTTTAGTATTCAGGAGTTATCCACGGCCGTTCAATATCAGTTGCCCCTGGTAACGATTATCTTTAACGATAATCGTTATACCAATGTGCAACGCCAACAACAGGAGTGGTTTGACGGGCGAGTCCACTGCTCGGATTTGCACAACCCTGACTTTGTAAAACTGGCGGAGAGTTTTGGCGCAGCGGGTTTTGTCGCCCACGATCCCGAGTCGATGCGCGGCGCTATTCGCAAGGCATTTGAGGAGGCTGGGCCGTCGATTATTGAGGTGAAGGTCGATGAATTCTTCCCGGCACCCTGGCCGTTTCTGATGATGCCGCAAAATCGCAAAGAGGTGTGCGGATGAGTGCATTGGAGCCACGCGCCAGTGTTTTGAAATTGGCGCCCTACCAGCAGGGCCAGAGTCAGATTGAGGGTGTCAGCCAGCCGATTAAGCTCTCGTCCAATGAGTCTTCTCAGGGCCCGTCCCCCAAGGCCGTTGCAGCGTACCAGGTCTGTGCCACTGAGTTGAATCGTTACCCGGATGGCAATCAAACAGCGCTTCGCGGGGCGATTGCAGAGGTTCACGGTCTGGACGCCAATCGCATTATCTGTGGCAATGGTTCAGATGAGATGATTATGCTGATGGCGCGAGCCTATGTTGGCTCTGGGCATGAAGCCCTGCTTAGCGAAAATGGCTTTGTCATGAGCAATGTTCACTGCATTGCCCAGGGGGCAGAGGTGGTTATTGCTCCTGAGAAAAACTATCGAATTGATGTGGATGCCATGCTGGCGCGGGTCACAGATAAAACTCGTTTCTGCACGATCGCCAACCCGAACAATCCCACGGGTACTTACATCAGCGGTGATGAATTGCGACGCCTGCATGCGGGTCTTCCCGACAATTGCCTGTTTCTGATTGATGACGCCTACGCTGAGTATGTGACCGCCGCTGACTATGAAGATGGGCGTTCCCTGGTCGACGACTTTGACAATGTTGTGATGACGCGGACTTTTTCCAAAATCTATGGCCTGTCTTTTTTGCGTATTGGCTGGGCCTATTGTTCTCAGGATATTTTCAATTTGGTACAGCGAATACGCACCCCGTTTAACACTAACGGAACTGCCCTGGCGACCGCTGAGGCAGCGGTGCGTGATGTCGATTACATTCAATCAGTGTGTGACGAAAACGCTCTGTGGCGCGGCAAGATTGAAACAGCACTAGATGAACTGGGTATAGAAATCATTCCCAGTCAGGCCAATTTCTACTTAATGCGTTTTGCAGAGGGCAGCGGCAAGAGTGGCACGGAAGCAACCGCGTTCCTGCAATCGCGTGGCATTATTCCTCGCCCCGCAGGTGGTTCAGATCAGTTTTTGCGTATTACTATTGGTCTGCCACACGAGAACGAGGCGGTGCTGCAAGCACTGACGGATTACATGGGGAATAATCAATGAGCACACCTTATACCCCCTCTGCTATCGTCGCAGCGCGACTGGCGAATGTGCAGTCGCTGTTTGTTGCCGGACAATGGTGTGTGGCGGCTGATGGAAGTACCTCTGATGTATTCGACCCCTCCAGCGGTGAGGTGATTTCGTCAGCCTGCATGGCCACCGCCGACGATACTGAGCGCGCAGTAGCGGCAGCGAGGGCATCTTTCGATAGCGGACGTTGGACCTCACTCACTCCCGCTGAACGCGGCAAAATATTGTGGCGGATTGCGGATCTGTTAGAGGAACACGCAGATGAAGTTGCAGAGCTGGAAATGCTGGATGCGGGCAAGCCCTTTGCGGGGGCGCGCAATGGTGAAATTCCGTTTGCTGCCGAGTGCTTCCGATACTACGCCGGTTGGTGCAGCAAGATTGAAGGTAGTACCAAGCAGTTGTCGACGGTGCCTAATCAGGACTTTCATATCTATACCCGTCGCGAGCCTATTGGGGTGGCGGCGTTAATAGTGCCCTGGAACGGACCTTTGCTGCAGGCCGCCTGGAAAGTCGCGCCAGCGCTGGCAGCAGGGTGTAGCTGCATCCTTAAGCCCGCCAGCGAAACACCCTTAACGGCAGTGAGATTGTCCGAAATTATTCAGCAAGCCGGGGTGCCCGACGGCGTGTTTAATTTGTTGCTGGGTGGAGGCTCGACAGTGGGCCAGCAACTGGCTGAACATCCCAATGTGGACAAGGTGTCGTTCACGGGTTCCACTGAAGTGGGTAAATCTATCATCGATGCCGCGAAAGGTAATTTAAAAAAACTGTCACTGGAGTTGGGTGGCAAATCGCCAGTGATTGTTTTTGAAGATGCCGATATAGATGAAGTGATCCCTGGGGTAGCTGGAGGTATTTTTGGCAATGCAGGGCAAGTCTGTGTCGCGGGTTCGCGCTTATATGTGCATGAAGGGGTTTACGACAAGGTTGTTAATGGTATCGCCGAGCACGCCAAAAAAATGACAGTGGGCCCCGCGACTCAAGATGGATTTGATATGGGGCCACTGATTTCCAAACGGCATCTCAATTCAGTGGGTCAAATGGTTGAGTCTGGTAAAGCCAGTGGCGCTCGCCTGGTTGCTGGCGGCGACGTGATTGGAGGAAAAGGCGGCTATTTCCTGCGGCCCACGGTGTTTGCAGATACCGATCACAGTATGGATATTGTCAGTGAGGAAATTTTCGGCCCGGTGTTAGTCGTCATGCGGTTTAAGGATGAAGACGATATAGCCCGTATTGCCAACGACAACAAGTATGGGCTGGCGGCAAGCATCTGGACCCGTGACATCAGTAGGGCTCACAAGACTGCGGCCGACATCAAGGCGGGCATCCTCTGGATTAATGCCCACGGCATTCCCGACATGGCGGTACCGTTTGGCGGTTATAAACAGTCGGGCTGGGGCAGAGAAAACGGCTTCGAGTCCCTGCTGCAATACACCGAGCTGAAGTCGGTGATTGCCAAGCTCTAGGCCCGCAGGGGCTGTTTGCGACCTTATACGTTACAATGCGCCATGTAACGAAAGAATTGATCAAAGAACAGGCAACTGCATCATATGATGCATCGACAGGGATGGCGTTGCCGAAAAATCGGCCATCACCGCTTCACTCATAAAATATCCGGGCTAGTGGATGTGACCACCCCGGTTAAGGAATAACACCTTCAAACTGGAAATTGGAGCAACATGTCCTGAATACCCTGGATTTCCCCAGTGGGCCGCCACTGCTGAGAATGTATTAAATGGGGAATTCCATACCCCCTGCCTGATCAAATCTATGCTGGGGATATCACCTCTATCTGTTCGAAAAAATCTAATATTAGCCTGTTGAACTCTTCGGGAAACTCCCAGAACATCATATGTCCGCCAAGTACTTCTATTTTGGCGGATGGGGTGTTTTTCCTTAACCATTGCAGAGCCGTTTGCGACCAGTCGTCTCTGACAATGTGTAACACTGGAAGCGTCTTATCGAGGAAACGTGCAGTAGTGGAGTAATCCAGTAGCGCGGCATCGGCAACTATTAAGGCAGCGGTAGAGGCGGGTGTTTTTAGGGATTGGTTTACAATCCAGTTGATCTCCCCATCGCTCGCCTTGCGTGTAATCATGGATTGCCCATAAGCGTGCATCAACTCACTTTGATCTGGTTGCATGATTCCGGAAAATAAACCATGCATGCCCTCCACATCGGCTTCTGCCCAGTCGTCCTCGGCAAGCTTGATTCCCTTCGGAGGCATATCAATACAGATGAACGACTTGATATCCTCCGTTCCATATTTAGTCAGATAGGCATAGGCATCATAGGCGCCTAAAGACCAGCCAGCCAATGTGACATTCTTTAGTTCCAATACCTTGATAAGATTGGCGAGGTCCTCGCCTCGCTGTGCGAAGTCATTTCCCAATTCAGTAACAGTTGATTGACCATGGCTGCGCGGATCATAAGCGATGACCCGGTGTGCTTGAGCAAGCGGATTGAGATTGTGTTCAAAAATCTCTGTGGTAAAAGTCCACCCTGGGATCAGGATGACTGGGTCACCTCTGCCCATGTCTTCATAATGGATATGAAGTCCTTCTGAAATTTCAATTGTGTCAGCCATTTTTTCAGTTTATTCCCAGGACTTTTTTTGACATATGCATGGTGACCAACATGTTCGGCATATCGACTACCTCAGCAATTTTCAATTTACCGGCCAGGGAACAAAGCATATAAGCGTCATTCTCACTCAAACCGTGTTCCTGCACTAAATAGCTGATCATATAACGGGTCGCTTTTTTTGCTGCCTCATCCAATGTCGTCGCGAAGGCAGTAACGGCATAACTGGTGTCTGTTTCATATTCCGGCTCCCGAATTTTACGCCCACCCTTAATCAAGTTTAGCTCGTAAATGATTCGCATCGGTGCTTCCACTGCCGTTCCGGAGACCTCACCTGCGCCTTGTACAGCGTGGGTATCACCAATAGAGAACAGTGCGCCCTTGACGAAGACAGGAAAGTAAGTAGTGGTGCCTGCAACGAGATGGGGGTCGTCCATGTTGCCACCATTGGCGCGTGGCGGGATGGTTGAAAGGCGTTCATCGGTATCAGGAGCTACGCCCATGACGCCGGGGAAAGGTCTGAGTGGTATTTTTATTTTATCAGTGAAGTGGAGTTCCTTTTTATCCTTTCCCAGTTTAAAGGTTCTCAGGTACGGGCCTTCAATCTCGTCCGCAAGTAAACCGAATCGCGGCAGGATAGCGGCAAAACCCCAGTCACCGAGTTCTATTTCATGCAAGGTAACAGCAAGGGTATCCCCCGGCTCGGCGCCTTCTACATACACCGGGCCTGTCAGAGGGTGGATTGGATCAAAACTCATGCGTTTTAGATCTTCAAGCGTCGAGTTGAGGTTCAGTTGTTTATCGCTGGTCTCTTCGGTAAAGGCTTCAATGACCGCACCAGTGTGCACCCTTAAAGTTGGTTTTTCGTTACGGCTGAATTTGTTGTGAGTCTGTCCAGCGTGCAGTTGATATTGCGGAGTTGGTATAGATTCAGATGCACTGGCATTGATTGTTGGCAAGGTCATAAAAAAGGCAAACATTAAGCCATATGCGCGATAGTTGGGGGGTTTCTGTCTGGATAAACACATATTAATCTCCGACCTAAAGGGAATAATTATTACCTTCATACAACCGTGTAAAAATGTCCATGTTCGCGAAATACAAATGTCGAAGCAGAACGATCAGGTGGCAGCAAACTTCGCAAAGAGGAGAAGAGTTGTGCCTCCCCTCTTTGCGTGAGCAAGCCTAGAAGTTTGCGATTATGTTAAAACCAAGGGTACGAGGGCGATTAACAGTATCGCGATTTTCAAGCAGGAAAATAGTGTCTTTAAGAATGACGGCTCGTTCATCAAAAGCATTGTCAACAAAGAGTGAAGCCCGCCACTTTTCTGTTTCCACACCGACTCTAAAGCTTGCCAGACTGTATGAATCCATTGACACCCTTTCCACTGGGTTGGGTGTGTTAAATCGATCATCCTGGAAAGAATAACTACCGCTAATATAGCCTTCCGTACTCTTGCCAGCCAAATTTAGTGGGAAGTAATATACTGCACTGGTGTTAAAAGTCCATTCTGGAACCAGAGGAGTTTCGGTGCCGTCAGCTATATTCAAGGGAGCAAATGCTTTTGAAAATTCGGATTGAGTGTAACTGACGTTGGTGGAAATCTGGAGGTTTTCCGAAACGGCAAAGGTTATATCACCCTCAAAACCCATAATTTCGACTTCGCCGACGTTGGTTGTCACAGCAAATCCGCAAGGTAGTGAATCTGCCACGGGGATATCAGACCACTCAATATAGTAGGCGGCGCCATTTATCTGTATGCGGTCCTGTAGAGTTGCCTTGGCACCCAGTTCGTAATTCCATAAGGTATCGGACTCGAAGGCCAGGTCGGAATTAGTTATCCCGCAAAGCTGGGTTGGTACAGGGTCATTATTGCCGCCCAGTCGAAAGCCTTCTGCTGCTGTGCCATACATCAGCCAGTTTTCTTTTGGTCGAAATTCAATAGAAAATTTCGAGTTGATGCCATCTTCCGAGAGATTATTATTAATGGTCAATCCCGATGAAAATGCGCCCTGGGTGTCACCAAAAAAGAAATCCTGATCGAAATCAAACCAACGAAAACCTGCAATGAAGCGCCATTGTTCATTAATATTCCAACCTGCTTCGCCAAACACTGCAAGCTGGGTTTCATCGAAAGTAGAACGACTCTCGAATATGTTATCGGCGAGGCCAGGAGCAGGTGATTCAAACACGGTCGACAGTCTTGGCAGATCAAATGTTGCCAGGGCATTGCTTAAGCCGAATACCGGCCCACTCTGCAGGAATTGTTTTTCCTGATGATCGAAAAACACACCAAGCACCCAATCAAAAGCCCGGTCTGTTTGGGAAACAAGGCGAACCTCCTGAATAATATCTTCTACGTTCGTCACGTTGTTGAGTATTCCAGGTGCCGGAAATTGTATTGGGGGTATCTCCAGCAGAGAGGGGACAATATCACTGATTTCGAAGTTCTGAATTAAATCCCGTTCCAGATAGGAAGTAACAGATACCAGCTCCGCGAAGCCAAGATCCAGGTGCATGTCCAGGTTGTACAGCGTGAACTCATCATCGCTTGTTTCTGCCAGCAGGCGGCTTTGTTGAAAGTTACCTAAGAATGCATTGTTGGGATCATTACCTGGCAAGGGCTCGTCTGGAGCGAAGGTATCTTCAGTAGGGTACCCTCCCAGGTCGGATACCTGGTGATAAAGTCGCGCGGTTGCTTTGAAGTTATCTGCAAGCTGGTAGAAGAATTGTACCCTCCCACCCCAGGTGTCATCTGTGTTGACATCTTTAAACTCATCCAGGCTGTGTAGACCACTCTGTCCGAAAAATGACTGTCTGGGATCATTTTGTGGAGCCAGGTTATCAACAAAGCCGTCAACAGAGCGGCCAAATCCGGTCATACGTAATGCAGCGGCATTATTAAACAACGGAATGTTAACCATTCCGTTGACCTCATAATTATTGCCGCCTCGGTTTGTATTCGAGTAGGTGGCCGCAACTTTTGAATCAAACTGTTCTACATCAGGGGCGTTGCTAATGTAGCGAATGGTGCCCGATAGCGAGCCGGAACCGTAAAGTGTTCCCTGTGGTCCGCGCAATACTTCGATCCGGTTTATGTCAAATAAGCGTGGGTCCGGATGAAAGCCGTTTAGAGATACCGGGGTTTCATCGAAATAGATACTCACGGTTTCTTTGCTTTCCGGCTCATCGGTATTGAATTGCGTGGAGCTGGAATTAACTCCACGCAATATGATGAGCGATTGTCCCGGGCCTCTCTGACCGAAGGCCAACCCGGCTACGCTGGTGGCAAATTCAGAAAAATTATCGAACCCCAGGCGCTCTATGTTTTCTTCGGAGATAGCCGAAAGACTAATGCCTACATCATTGGCGCCTATTGCATCACGTTTTGTCGCTGTAACTATTACCTCTTCCAGCAAATCTCTCGTTTGGGCCTTGACTGATACTGGATTAAACAGGAACAAAAATAGCATGGTACAGACGACACATTGGAGGTAGGAGAATTGAAGGCAGGAAGTTTCCCTGAATGATAGTACAGCAGCATTAGACGAACGAGACACGGTCTTTCCCCTGACTAAGCGATTGATGCAAGATTGTCACGCAACTTACCGAAATGGTGTTATCCTCAATGCGCATGGTCAAATGGGCAGTACCTGTCAATGAAACTTGCAAATCATCAACTATACAGGACATGAATTATCCGGTTTGCGCAAACCAGCCTAATTTCATTCACTTGAGGCATCGGGATATAGATGAACAGGCGGCGCGACTAACCGGATATGAGCAGCAATATCAGCAACTGAGCCGTGGCCGCTTCAAAGGCTCGTTCCTGAGCTGTGAAGTAGACCACGAGTTAGGCTTATATTTTGAGTCTACCAATCAGGTCTTGTATCAATCCGGTGTCGTCCCAGATGGCTACTATGCTATTGGTCTATTGATGGCGTCAAATGAGCCACTAGTTTTTAATGCAGAGTCGCTTCCAGCGGGCTCGGCATTTCTAGAACCACCTAACTCAGGCTTCGAAGGTACAACAACGCGAGGGATGAATATCTGTGTAATCCATATAGCCGTCGATTTACTTGGCAAGTTTTGCGATCAGGAATACCTGCAATCTCCTGGGTTAGAGCCAGGTTATCTACCGCATAAAATTATCAAAGATAAAAAACATACAGCGGCAATATATGCCTTGGTAAACGATTTTCTTCAGGGAGCAAAAGAGGGTTCATTGCGGCTGGATTGCAAAAAACAGCGTTCGATATTTAAAAATGCACTTGCAACTGCTATCGAATGGGTATTTATAGGCAGGCGTGATGTTGACATTGATCACTTGGAACCCAGTAGAAATAAAAGACGAGCAGTTTTTCATGAAGCTCGCAGATTGATAAATTCCAATCTGCGAAATGAGATTAGTGTTCAATGGATCTGCCGTGAACTAAATGTAGCTAGAAGAACTCTGGAGTATTCATTTATTGAAACCCTGAAAATAAGCCCAGGGAGATATATAAAATTGTTGCGCCTGAATAACATAAGGAGAGAAATAACTTCTCCTGAGAACTCTTCAGTGTCAATCGGCGATCTTGCCTCTCGTTGGGGTATTTGGCACCTGGGTCGTTTTGCGAAAGACTACCAGGCTTTATTTAATGAGTTGCCATCATCCACGAGAAAACTATTTGACCTTAATTATGGGACTTATACACTTGATTCTGCGTCCTGGCCGCCCACACACTGAACCACCCCAATCCCCAGATAGAAACCCCTAAAACGCAGGAAGCCCTGGCTGTATAATGGTTAGCGAGAAAACAGACCATCACCCAATGGGTGCACAGCCCAAGGCTTATGACTATTCATCAAGCCGCCAGCGAAGGCCAGTCCTTTTAGCTGCCATGTCTCACCATTTTTAGGCCCGCCCTACTCTACGATTCTAAAATCGGGCTTTAGCGCTTTCCAATGAGCGATCAAATGCTGTTTATGTGCATCGCTCGCAGGTAGCTCTTGGAGTGCTTTCGGCCACTGTACCCTCACCCGCTCGATTACATCTTTCAGGTGGGGTTTGATGGCTCGCCAGGGGATATCGGCTTTTTGCGCCCAATACTCAAAGTGCTCAAGGTTCATGTCATACCATGCTTTTGTCTTCGCGAGGTTGAGCGCAAGGTGTCTCTCTCCTTCTATATAGGCACTGGTCGTCACGATATCGTAGGCAGGTGACAATATGGGAGTCATTCGATCACGGTAGAGCAAACTCCAATTCTTCAGGTGAGCATCGCCGTTCGCTAATAGAATATTGACCAGCAGGCGCCTGGCATACTGCTGGGCGTCCGCTAAACCATCGCCCGAATACTGATACAGCACACGACCAATTTGCTCGTAGTTCGCGCTGTCGTATTTTTGGTGCGGGTATCTGACAAAAACTTGAGCGAAGTCCTCCATGTGAACGCGCTGCTGGCCATCCCGATCAAAGCGTTTAATGGCAAATGCATGCGGCTCATCAGGCAAGTTGACGGGTGGCAGTCCATCCAGTTTATCCAGTTCCACGAGCTTCATTTCAGGGACATCAACGCCCACCAGGGAAGCGAGTGACATTGCTGTAAACTCATTGAGAGGCACCTGCCTGTGCGTCGTTGAGGGCGTTTTGATAATCCAGTCGCCCAGCTCATCGCCCACATTGAGAGTGTAACGCCCTTCCTTCTCCTTCATAGAGAACTTCATCTGTACGCCCGCTAAGGAGAACTTTCTCGTCGAGTCGGAGCCCTCAAATCGCACAGCCCTTGCCTTACCGTGTGTCGAGATCACAGGACTCGGTACGTGTTCAGGCTCCATCGGTGTTGCGATTAACGCACCTGGTAAATCACGCCCTAAGTGCGTAAAGGTCTGAAACTCGCTGTCAACGTGGGTGTTCAAGCCCTGAGCAATCAATTCACGAAGCGCCCCTTCCGGGAGGAGGTTCGATAAGATTGGGTGAAGCCGTTGATGCTTGACCCATGGCTGAGACATCGCCTTTTCAGCGTTCGGAAATGTAGGGTGTGTGACCAAAGACAGGGTCGGTCGTGCGCGATTGGCTCTGAAGAATTCCGCAAAGCTCAACACGTTGCGGCCATTTTGAAACCCTGCCAGATATCCGACCCGTTCTCCGTGAAGCGTCAGCTCCAGGACGTTAACGTCTTCGGGGTGATTATTCATCCCCCAAAAGCCCCTTCCAGGGATCATCGGCTATAGAGCTCTCCTCTGTTGAATCGCCGCCTATTCCCCTCAGCGGGTGTGTGCCTTCGCCTGCCAGCATAGCTTTAACGGCATCCACCTTCTCCTGGGGTATGAGCATCAATTCACTCTTCAAGCCCTTGGCCAGTAGCTCCAACGTATCCAGGCGCGGATTCCCCTGGGATTCCAACTGCTGATATTGCTGCCGAGACATACCCACCCGGAGCATCATGTCATGCTGCTTAAGGCCCAGGTTCAAGCGGCGAGCTTTCAACTGATTGAGTAGTGCGCTCACAATAGATACCCATATATTGCTTTTTAATTAGTAGCAATATATTAGTTTCTTTAATATAAAAAAAGAAATCTATATATTTCTATTGGCTTACGCGCTATTTCCGAAACGGTAAAGCAATCTATATGACGCCAAAGACCGCCCTCCCGGGGCTAGGGCTTTATCAAGGCTTGCAAGTCTGTACCCGCAGGCCGCTGATAGAGGTGCAGTCCAAACTCTGGAACGATTGCCAAAAGGTGGTCGAAGATATCTCCCTGGATATCTTCGTACTCCCCCCAATCGGTCGTGGCTGTAAAACTATACAATTCGATAGGCAAACCCTCAGGACCTGCTGGCAGTTGCCTCACCAATAGCGTCATATCTTTACGAATCATCGGATGATGTTTTAGATAATTGTAGATGTATGCCCGGAACATACCCACATTGGTCAAACGCCGCAGGTTCACATTAATGCTCACCTCCTCCGAGAACTCACCCTGCAAATTTCGATTGTACTCTTCCAGTGCTTCCCGTTTGCTTTCAACGTATGCTTCAAGCAAAGCAAAGCGCCGAAATTTATCGACTTCCGCTTCACGCAGGAAGCGAATGCTACTGGTGTCGAGAAACAGTGCCCGTTTGATCCTGCGTCCGCCCGAGCTGGACATACCGCGCCAATTCTTAAATGAATCACTGATCAATCGATGCGTGGGAATCGTGGTAATAGTCTTATCCCAGTTTTGCACCTTGATCGTATGCAACTCCACATCAACCACATCGCCGTCGGCACCAAACTGCGGGACTTCAATCCAGTCACCCACCCGCACCATATCCTGCGCCGACAACTGCACACTGGCAACCAAAGACAGGATAGTGTCCTTAAAGACTAATAACAGCACGGCAGTCATCGCGCCGAAGCCGCTGAGCAGGATAACCGGAGACTGGTCGAGCAAGGCCGCAGCAAACAGCAGGAAGCCAAGAATCAGCACAACCAGTTGCAGCAACTGCACAAAACCCTTGATGGGGCGCTGTTTAGATTCGGGACGGGCTTCGTAAATGAAATTACCAGCGCTTAACATGGCAGTGAGCGTCAGGGTCAGTGCGACAATCATATAGGCACTGGTCAGATTGAGTATCTGGGTTCGCAGCGAGTCTCCCAGCCCCGGCAGTACATCAATACCCAGATAAATAATGTAGGCTGGCACCAACTGTGCCAGTCGTGAGAAAACACGGAATTCAATCAGCGCATCATCCCAGGTCATTGCCGTGCGCCCGGCAAACGTGCGCATCGCAGTAACCAGGAAGCGATTGCTCAGCCAGTAGCCGAGCGCGGCAGCCAGAACCAGCAGCATCAACAGCAGACTCTCTGGCAGCAGCGGGTGAATCTCTCCCAATGTCTCCAACATAAACTCATCCATAATCATCTTCTGGGTCGCGGAAATTCTAGCAGACTGTGGGCTCCAAAAGCTTGCTGTATCAACAAGAAGCCCGCAGCAATCACTTCCAGGCTTCGTATAGCCACTTTTTTCAACAAAATTTCCCACTGCACACTTTACGCACATCAGCTACACTTCTTATACTTGTATTAAGCCATCCCAATAAAAAAGGTAGTTCAACTCATGGAATATAATCCTGATCAACATGCTTTGCAGTGCCCTAAATGCAAACACGGCATGGAAGAAGTGACCTACGGCAACCTCACCATAGACCGCTGCACAGAATGCCGGGGCATTTGGTTTGATACCGGAGAAGCTGAAGCGTTAAAAGACCGCTGGATGGGTGAAGCACTGGACATCGGTGACCCTGAAGTCGGGAAAAAATGGAATGAAGTCGAGGACGTCGCATGTCCGCGCTGCGGCGACACGATGGAAAAAACCTCAGATCCCACGCAAATTCATATTTGGTACGAAGTGTGCAATAAACACGGCCTGTTTTTCGATGCTGGCGAATTTACCGACTACAAATATGAAACCCTGGTCGACAAGTTCCGCGGGCTAGTCACAGGTAAACGTCCAGACTAGCGATCCCCCAGGGGAAATCAGCTCAGAGCGGGTTCTGAGCAACTTTATAGAAGGCCGCCAAGAAGCGGCCTTTTTGTGCTACACCAATCAATGTCCTATGGCTTTAATCTACTTGCACAAACCACCGCCCAACATGCGGTACGGCTCGCAGTTGTAAATCAGTCGGCCCGCCTCCCCGTGCTGCCAGTCCAGCGGTACCCGTGCGTGGGCAGGCGGCATACCCGGCGCAGAATTTTGTTGAAGTTGATCCAGAGGAATCGGATAGTCAGCCCAATCGAGGGGCGCCCGCCACCCAGGTGGCGGCACCAGTTCCGCACGCGTGCCAGCAACGGGATACAGACTGCGCCAGTGGTGAATCTCCCGAGCCAACTCTGCAACAACCTCTGGATATTGCTCTGCAAGATTATTGTATTCATTGGGGTCTTCACTGATTCGAAACAAGTAGTTGGTGATGTCCACTGAGGACAAACCGTGCACCATCTCTTGCACCAACTTCCACTCGTCATTGAATGCTGTCAGGTTGAAATGTCCCTTGATGGGTGTCTCAGAAGCAAAAAACAGGTAGTCCTGACGCGGTATTTCCAGTCCATCCCTGATAGCCGGCATCATATCCCTGCCGTCCAAAGGGAAGTTAGTGCTCACTTTTATGCCAGCGGCAGAGGTCAGCGTAGGTAACACGTCCATCACTGACATGATCGACCCCATCTTACCGCCAGCGTCTAACTGATTCGGCCAGCGCATCACTGATACGACCCTGATACCGCCCTCAAAAGTCTCTCCTTTGCCCCCACGCAAGGGTACATTGTCGGCACCGCCCGTCGCATAGGCCGCACCTCCATTGTCGGAGAAAAACAGGACAATCGTATTGTCTGCAATGCCTTCGGCATCCAGTGTATCCAATACCTGGCCGACCGCCTGGTCCATACCGTCAACCACCGCTGCGTACATGGAACGGGCACTGGGCTGCATCATCAGTTTATTGATCATACGAGTCTGATCTGTCTGCTTGCTGCGCGCAGGTAGCCGACTGTCCTTGAGGTCGGCGTATTTGTCTTGTAAATCCAGCGGCGCATCAAGCGGCGTATGGGGTGCTATAAACGGCATATACACAAAAAAGGGCTTTTCCTTGTCGCGCTCGCGAATATAGCGGCTCACCTCATCAGCGAGTAAAAAGGTCTCGTAGCCTTGTGCTTTTATAGACACCCCGTTACGTTGAAAGTCCTTACCCCCCTGGTTTGAAAATGGCGGGAAAAAGCCTACCTCTGTATGCAAATGTCCGTAAAAGTGCTCAAAGCCGCGGTTATTAGGGTGATAGGTTTGCTGGGCGTGTCCCAGGTGCCATTTGCCAACCATCGCCGTTTGATAACCCGTATTGAGAAATAACTCAGGTAAAAATGTCTCCTCAGGGTGAATGCCCGCTGTATGCCAGGGCATGATTACCCCATAAACGACACCGAGCCGCACTGGATCACGGCCAGTCATCAGGCCCGCGCGAGTTGGAGAGCAAATCGGTGTTGTGTAAAAGCGATCAAGCTGTACTCCCTCGCGGGCAAGCCGGTCCAGAGACGGGGTTGCAATGTCCCTGCCACCATGAAAGCCAACATCAGACCAGCCAAGATCATCAGCGACCATCACAATGATATTGGGTGCATCCGCCTGAGATGACAGTGATGGCAACCACAGCAGGAACAGCAACAATGTCCATTTCAACCTGTTTACTCGCATATTCATCAAACCTTCCTTTTTACTTACCGAGGCGATTGAACCAGCCTGTTACATGAATTGATTTGATCAAATCAAATGACTCAATAATCGTAACCTGGCGCTGGGCTCTCTGCGCTGCTTTAGCTGGGACCTGTCCCAAACATTTGGTTGCGAAGCGGCAGCACGGTTGTATTTTTTATTTCTGTGACAGCCAGATGGGAGTGCACTTCACCAATCATCGCAAGCTCCAACAATTTATTACGCACAAAGGCTTCGTAGTGGCGAATGTCGCGCACGACAATCTTCAGCATGTAATCCCATGCCCCCGTCATGGTATAGCACTCGATGACCTCGTCGAATTGCAAGACGCCCGCTTCAAATTTTTCCAGATTTTTACGGCCTGTTTCCCTCAAGTTAACTGTCGTGAAGGCCACCAGATCAATGCCCAGCTTCTCGCGATTTACGATAGAGACCTTTTTTTCTATGACGCCACTGGTCTCTAACCGATGGATTCTGCGCCAGCATGGCGACTGGCTCATATTGAGGCGCTCGGCAATGTCTGTCGAACTGCGGTTGGCATCTGTCTGCAACATTTCGAGGATTTTGATGTCCTCCGGGCTCAACTCAATCATTGTGAATAAATATTCCTGTTTCTGTCAAAAAAAGGTCTAAAAAGACCTGCATAGAGCAAACAGGGTCTATTAAAGCATAATCATTGCAATTATTCGCACGTATAATTCTTAAAAAATTTATACGAGCTATCCCATGAGCAGCCATACCCCTATTCATCAAAGCAAGCCGCCGTTGAGGTCTGTCTCCCTCAATGACAAATACAAGCTGGATCAGACCAAGGCATACCTCACGGGCATCGAGGCTTTGGTGAGGCTGCCAATCCTGCAACACCAGAGAGACCAGGAGCGAGGGCTCAATACAGCCGGATTTATATCGGGTTATCGCGGGTCGCCACTGGGCGGCGTCGACCAGGCCATGTGGAAAGCAGAGAAATACCTCGAACAGCGCAATATCAAGTTTGTACCCGGCATCAACGAAGACCTGGGAGCGACTGCGGTACGCGGCTCTCAAGAGATTGGCTTGATACCAGGGAGTCAATTCGACGGCGTATTTGGCCTGTGGTACGGCAAGGGCCCAGGGCTTGACAGAAGCATGGACGCCATTCGCCACGCCAACGCAGCGGGAACATCAAAATTTGGCGGTGTGCTCGCCGTAGTCGGTGATGATCACGGCTGCAAATCCTCAACCTACCCATTCCAGTCAGAGCATTTATTCACAAGCCTGTCGATGCCTGTACTGGCTCCGGCCAATGTTCAGGAAGTGCTGGACCTGGGCATTTTTGGCTGGGAATTATCCCGCTATTGTGGCTGCTGGGTAGGGCTAAAAGCCATTACCGAGAACATGGATTCCGCCATCTCGGCCGAAATTGATTCGAGGCGAATTCATATTAAAACACCCGAAAATTTTGAGCTGCCCGATGACGGCGTCAATGTGCGCTGGCCCGACTCACCCCTGGCCCAGGAAGAACGGCTCAATAAATATAAAATTTATGCGGCACTGGCTTTTGCCCGCGAGAACAATCTAAACCGCATTGTCATCGACAGCCAAGCCCCCAGGCTGGGTATTGTGACAGCCGGCAAGAGCTATCTGGACGTATTGCAGGCCTTTGATGATCTGGGCATTGATGAAACCCTCGCCGCCAAAATTGGCATCCGGCTTTACAAGGTGGGTATGCCATGGCCACTCGAACCCGTTACAACCCATGAATTTGCTCAGGGTCTGGATGAAATCCTGGTCGTCGAGGAAAAACGATCCGTTATGGAAGACCAGCTTACCGGCCAGCTTTACAACCGGCCCGTTGATAAACGTCCGCGAGTGGTCGGCGAATACGACGAGCACGGCAAAGACCTGCTAACCAATCTTGCCGAGCTGACACCGGCCATGATTGCGCGGGTCATTGCTGCGCGTCTGGCACGTTATTACAGCAGTGAAACCATGCAAAAACGGGTGGAGTTTATCAACCGCAAGGAGCAAAAACTCGCTCAGCCACGCACAGTTTCCACACGAGACCCCATGTATTGCTCAGGCTGCCCACACAACAGCTCAACCGTTCTGCCCGAAGGCTCTATCGCTGGCGGTGGTATCGGCTGCCACTATATGAGCACATTCAGCCAGACCCGCCCGGCTCAAAGCCACACGCACATGGGTGGAGAGGGTGTTACCTGGACAGGCATTGCACCTTTTACAAGCACCAAACATATATTCCAGAATCTTGGCGACGGCACCTACTTTCATTCAGGTTTACTGGCCATCCGCCAGTCAATTGCCTCAAAAGTCAATATCACCTACAAAATACTATACAACGATGCCGTGGCAATGACCGGCGGACAACCTGTTGATGGCACCCTCAGTATTTCCAGGTTGATACAACAGCTTAAAGGCGAAGGGATCAAACGGATTGAGCTGGTGTCAGACACTCCCGCCATACACAAGCCCTTGCAGGACGATATCGTTCATTTAAGCCATCGCGATGATTTGAATGCCGTGCAAAAATCTCTGCGTGAGACATCAGGCACAACCATTTTGATTTATGAGCAAACCTGTGCCACCGAAAAGCGTCGCCGCCGCAAACGGGGCCTGCTCAAAGACCCTTCCGAACGTATTTTTATCAACAGCGCGGTCTGTGAAGGTTGTGGCGATTGCAGCGTAAAATCCAACTGTTTATCGGTTATTCCAAAGGAAACCGAACTCGGCCGCAAACGCCAGATCGACCAGGCAGCCTGCAACAAGGACTACTCCTGCGCCAAGGGCTTTTGCCCAAGCTTTGTCACTGTTGCTGGCAGCACAGCAGGAAACCATAGAGCAAGGAATAGCCTGGCCGGGTTCCCGGAACTGCCTGAGCCGGAACATCCAAAACTTGACCAACCCTGGAATATATTGGTGACCGGCGTCGGTGGCACCGGCGTGCTAACCGTCACCTCGGTTTTATCAATGGCTGCGCACCTTGAAGACAAAGGCGTTGCCACACTCAATCAAACAGGTCTTGCCCAGAAATTTGGCGCAGTCACCGGGCACTTGCGCATTGCCAGGCAACAGAGTGATATTCATGCCGTGCGTATTCCCGCCGGTGATGCAGATTTGCTCATCGGCTGTGATTTGGTCGTCAGTGCCGGGGATGACGCCCTGGCAAAACTTAATGCAGACCGCAGCCAGGCCGTTATCAACGATACGCTTTCGCCGACCGCAGAGTTTGTCGGCAACCCTGATGCCCTGTTTCACGACGCAGCGATGAAGCAAGCTATCTGCGATGAGCTGGCACTTGATAAAGCCAGTTTTTTACCGGCAACAGAGATCGCCAGCGCCCTCTTGGGCGACACCATTGCAACCAATCTTTTTATGCTGGGTTACGCCTACCAAAAGGGCTTGATCCCCGTCAGTGCTGAAGCGATTCATAAAGCGCTGGAACTCAACGGCGTGCAGGTCGAATTTAATCAGGACGCATTTTTGTGGGGGCGCCGGGCCTTCGTCGACCAACCTGAAGTCGAACGACTGGCGGGTATCCATGAAAACCGTTTTACCGCGCTTGAATCCCTCGATGACATCGTTGCCTACCGCTATGACGACCTCATCGGCTATCAGAACACAGCCTATGCCGATGCTTATAAAAAACAGGTTGATGTGGTTAAAGATGCCGAGACCAAAGCGATTGGCGCGCATGAATTGAATATGACAAAAGCTTTCGCCAAAGCGCTGCACAGAGTGATGGCCTACAAAGATGAATATGAAGTTGCACGGCTTTATACGGACGGCCGATTCCAGAAGGACTTAAAGAAAAACTTCGAAGGCAAGGTCAAATTAACATTCCATATGGCCCCTCCCCTGTTTGCCAGGCGTGACCCGGACACAGGGCAGCTCCGAAAAATGAAATTGGGCGGTTATATGCTCAATGTATTCAGACTCATGGCACCTTTAAAAGTTTTGCGTGGCACCAGGTTCGATATTTTTTCCTATAGCGCCGAGCGCAAAATGGAGCGTTCATTAATCCGCGAACTCAACGACACGCTTGAGACCCTCATCAAAGGTTTGCACACAGGCAACATCCGGCACGCGGTTGAGATCATCGAGCTTGTTTTAAGTGTACGAGGCTACGGCCATGTCAAGGAAGCCAATTACCGCCAGTACCAATTGCGTTTGCAGCAACAACTTACACAGTATCAAAACGGCGCCGTGACAAGCTTTGACATTGCGCTATCAAACGTTGCCTGAGCCCGTTTTCAAACAAAGAGCCCGTCATTGCAAAATTTAAAGATAACCTGGAGACAAGTATGAGCGTTTTTTCTGCCCCATCATTTGACCAACATGAACTCGTTGCTTTTACAGAAGACGCGGACACCGGGCTCAAGGCCATTATCGCCGTTCACGATACGCAGCTTGGGGCTGCATTGGGTGGCTGTCGCATGTTCCCCTATGCAAGCGATGCAGAGGCACTTGAGGACGTGCTCCGACTAAGCCGGGGCATGACCTATAAATCAGCCCTGGCCGGGTTGCCCATGGGAGGCGGCAAAGCCGTCATTATTGGTGACCCGCACACCTGGAAAACAGAGGCTCTGCTCGAATCTATGGGCAGGTTTGTCAACACCTTAGGGGGCCAGTACATTACCGCCGAAGACTCTGGCACCTGCGTTGCCGATATGCAAGTGATACAACGGCAAACACCCTTTGTTGCCGGCGTTAATGAGCGGGACCCATTTGGGGGTGACCCATCACCATTCACTGCATTGGGCATTTATTGCGGTATCAAGGCAGCCCTCAATTATAAAACCGGCGCAGATTCGCTCAATGGTATCCGGGTTGCTGTACAGGGTGCAGGGGTTGTTGGACGATACCTTACGGAACGGCTCATACGGGACGGCGCCAGGGTCTTTGTGGCAGACATCAACCCGAGCAATCTCGCAAAAGCAACGGCCCTGGGCGCGACCCAGATACCCACAGACGAAATTTTAAAATTGAACGTGGATGTGCTGGCCCCTTGCGCAATGGGCGCCATACTCAACGATGACAGCATTCCCGCCTTAAATACTCACATTGTGGCCGGTGGCGCCAACAATCAACTGGCAGAGGCAAGGCATGGTGAAATGCTCCGTCAACAGGGCATTTTGTACGCGCCCGACTTTGTCATTAATGCCGGAGGCGTTATTCAAATCCACCACCAACACAGGGGTACAACGGACAAAAGCTGCTCACAAATAGAGAAAATTGCCGACACCTTATCGACAATATTCAAATTGAGTACGGCGCAAAAGTTGTCAACGCAAAAAGTGGCCGAGCAACTGGCTGAAACAAAGTACAAATCGGTGGCAGTTGCCAGAAAAGCGGCCTAGCCGATTAACGGGCCTGGCCGATAGCCCGCAACACAGCCGCCCCCTTCCAGAAGTCTGTCGGGCTTGAGCGTTGCCGGCAAGGGAAGCAACCCAGGGTTTACCTGCGGTGGGGCCAGGGGCTCTCAATATCTTCAACTGGTATAAAGTCTTCATCGTAACCAAAGATGCGGGGGCCAAACACCTCCAGGCATTCCGGCCGACGCATAATCGGTGCAGCGCTGTAGCCTATCACTTTTACTCGAAGCCCGTAGGCCAGCATTTCAGCGGTCAAAGGCTCGGCATTTTCCCGGTCTAAAATACAGATCAGATCAGGCGCAATGGCCAGCGTTTCGCCGCTGCCTCCCTTGCGCGCCACCAGATATTCATTTTGAATATCGACTTCAACAGGGTCTGTCATGGTTACTTATATGTCTAATATGACATATACTCACAATGTATGAGTCCAAAAGATAAGCCTCTGGTTTGGATGCATGGTGAAGTAAAGTCACCACCATTCTCCGCACTGGCCCGGATAGAAGCAGGTTATTTGCTGCGTTTATTGCAGCGTGGAAATTCGTTGTCACTGCCTCATTCCCGTCCAATGCCGTCCATAGGGAGAAGGTGCCATGAGCTGCGGATTAATGATCAATCTAAAACATGGCGAATCGTGTATAGAATCGATGACGACGCGATTCTTGTATTGGAAGTCTTTGAGAAAAAAACGCAGAAGACACCAAAGGCGAGAGTTGATGTGTGCAAACAGCGAATGAAGGTGTATGACGATGAAAGCCAGTAAGCGAAAGAAGTTGGAGCAACGGGGTTGGAAAGTTGGCTCTGTGGAAGATTTTATGGATCTTTCTGCCGAGGAGAGTGCATACATTGAGCTTAAGATTCGCCTGAGTGAATCGCTCAAGAAACGAAGAGCCAAAGAGAATCTCAGCCAGGTTGAATTGGCCAAACGGGTAAAGTCAAGCCAGTCACGCGTCGCAAAGATGGAAGCGGGGGACCCCAGTGTTTCCATTGATCTCTTGGTCAAATCATTGTTAGCATTAGGTGCCTCAAGTAGCGATTTAGCAAAAGCCATTTCCAACAAATCGCGAGTGAGCTGAACTCGCGAATGCTCTCTCATTCACTTTCACGCAAACTTAAATGAGAGTCAGTTGGTTTCGACCAAGCGCGCCGTTACGCTTCTTCAGCACCATTGCTTCTCCGAACCACTAGCTCCGTGGCGAGCATCGTATCAGGTACTTGCTCACCATTGATCAAACCCAATACTGAGTCTACCAATACCTTGCCAGCCCAGTGAATATTCTGCCGAATAGTGGTGAGGGGCGGGTTGTTGTAGGTGGCCAGGCTGATGTCGTCATAGCCAACAACGGCCATATCGTTAGGAACCTCTTTGCCGAGAGTCTGCAAAGTGGAAATAGTGGCCAGCGCCATCACGTCTGCCGTGCATACCACGGCGTCTATGTCCAGTCCGGATTGCATGGCGCGCACCAGAGCTTCTTGTGCCAGCTTAACGCTAAAGGGAATGTCCAGCTTCAGCTGTGGGTCTGGCTCTAATCTGAAGTTCCTTTAGCTGCGAGACAAATTGTCCTTGTGTTTCAGGCGCTTGGCCAAAAACCTTATTTTGTCCGCATGCATGTTTTCGTTATACATTTTTTGCTCTATTTTTCTTAAAGTTCTCAGCTTGTTCAAAAATATCCTTGTAAACTTCATCTCGCGTCACAGGCGGATAACCGTGTTCATCCAGCAATAAGATCAATCCGACTTTTAAGGCTGATTTAATATCTTCACGCTTATTCCAATCAGGAAATTTAGCTTGAGCATCAACTAAATCTTTAACGGCTTTTGCCAAGTCAATGAGTTTTTCCTCTGGATAACTAAAGTCATACTTAATACACAACTCTTTCAAAATGTCATAAAAGGCTTTTTCTTCAAAATCAATTCCCAACTCAATTCCTGCGGTAAATTCTTTTTGTACTTCCCAAATCAAATTGGTTAAATGTTCTGCCATTTCCTCATAGACTTCACTACGCAAAATATCATCTTCTTTTCTCTCATTGTATTTTTCAACTAAGGATTGCATTTTTTTAGAAAAATCAATTCCTTTTACCTTATTGACTTTCTTTATTTCTCCAATGGCTTTTGCCAAGAGTTGTTGAAGTAACTTTATTTTAGTGTTTGGTAGTTTTATCTTGTCTATTTTAGCCAAGTAATCTTCATCGAAAAGGTCTTGTTCGGTTTCTGCCTCATTACCTAGTTTAAATATTTCCTGTACACCATCACTTTCCAGTGCATCTTTTATCATTTCACGAACTTTGGCATTCATTTGCGCGGTGTCGGGTGCGTTTCCTTTTGTGAGTTTAAAAACAATTGACCTTACAGCTAAATAGAAGTGCGTATAATCACGCTCGATTTGCGTTAATTGCTCACTTCCTGCACAAATATCATAAGCTGCTTTTAAGCGTTTTACCAAGCCCATAAAACGGGTTTCAAGCTCTTTGGTCAGTTGTATATATTCAGCCGCCATATTTAGGGTATTCAACTGCTCTAACGCTGAGCCGCCAAAATATTTTGAACTATCAAACTTGTGAAAGACTTTGGCTAATAAATCCAGATGATTTCTAACCACTATCAAAGATTCCTGAATATCTTCAAAATTTTCTTCGTCGCCTTTATTGTATTTTGCTAAAGCAAGGTTCATTTGCTTTTTAATACCAATATAATCAACAACCAATCCTTTGTTTTTCCCTTTATATTTTCGGTTTACTCTTGAAATGGTTTGGATTAAGTTGTGCTGTCTGATTGGCTTGTCAATGTAGATCGAATCTAAGAAAGGGATATCAAAACCTGTTAGCCACATATCAACCACAATAGCTATTTTGAAATTGGATTTTTCATTTTTAAATTGCCTGTCTAACTCTTTGCGATACTCTTTTGTCCCCAGTAAATCATACATCGCTTTAGGGTCATCTTTACCTCTGGTCATAATCATTTTGATACGTTCCATCGGCTTGATTTCTCGTTTCTCTTTGTCTGTTAATTCAGCTCCTTCTTCTGCAACTCTGACTTCTGCCCATTCAGGTTTTAAGGCAATGACATTTTTGTAAAAATCATAGCCAATTTCACGGCTACTACAAACAAACATGGCTTTACCTTTTACGGTTGAGCCTTCAGCAATTCGTTTACTATAATGTTCTACAAAATCTTTTGCCAAGGCTTGTAAACGGTCAGGATCGCCAAGAATAGAATTCATTGTGGCAGTGGCTTTTTTACTTTCTTCTATTTGATATTCATTAGCCCCTTCTTCCGCCGCTTCTTCATAATATTTTTCAATTTTTTCTAACTCGCTATTGTGTAAAGCAACCTTGGCTGCTCTTCCTTCATATACAATTCTTACAGTAATTTCATCTCTTACTGATTCTGTCATTGTATAAGCATCGACTACTTTTCCAAAAACATCTAAAGTGGCATCAATTGGCGTGCCTGTAAAACCTACAAAAGTTGCGTTAGGCAATGAGTCGTGGAGGTATTTTGCAAAACCAAAGGTCTTTTTAACGCCTTTTGAAGTGACTTTTACTTTTTGATCTAAATTGGTTTGGCTTCTATGGGCTTCATCTGAAATACAAATTACATTGGTTCTTTTGGTTAGCAGTTCAGTATCTTCTGTGAATTTATGAATAGTGGTTAAGAAAACACCTCCACTTTTTCTGCCTTGAAGCAAGGTTCTTAATTCAGATCGACTTTCAACACTTTTAACATTGCTATCACCAATAAATGTTTTGGCATTGGTAAATTGTCCTGAAAGTTGGTCGTCTAAATCAGTTCTATCTGTAATCAGTACAATGGTTGGGCTTTCAAAATACTCGCTTTTCATCAATAAGCGAGTGAGGTACAACATGGTAAAACTCTTTCCACTACCTGTTGCACCAAAATAAGTACCACCTTTTCCGTCCCCCTCTGGTTTCTCTGCCTTTTTAATATTTTCGTACAGAGTGCGAGCGGCATAATATTGAGGATAGCGACAAACTATTTTTTCGTCTTTTTTTGATGTATCGGGAATATAGATAAAGTTTTGAATAATATCTCTGAGCCTACTTTGATTTAGCATCCCTTGAACAAGCGTAAATAGACTATCAATACCATCAACATCTTTAGCCAGCCCTGCAACCCTACGCCAAGCATAATAAAACTCATAAGGGGCAAAAAATGAACCTGCTTTATTATTGACTCCATCACTAATGACACAAAAAGCATTGTATTTAAAAAGTTCAGGAATATCTCTTTTGTAACGAATAGATAATTGTTCAAAAGCATTGTGTATTGTGGCTTCTTCTCGAATAGCAGATTTAAACTCAAATACCACAACAGGCAAACCATTAATATAAATAATGCCGTCTGGGATGCGCTTTTCTGTACCGATAATTTCAAGTTGATTGACAAATTTATAAATATTACAGTCTGTGCCATAATGTGCTTGAGGTTCGGCAACGTTTTTAGTCACTATGCTATCTAAATCGCGACTTTGTGTTTGTGGTGGGAGTCCAGAATAATCAATCAGCTCAATATGAATGTCTTTTTGTTGCCTATCTTCTCTTTTAAGAATAAAACCATCCGCCAACCAACGCATTATTTTTTTATTGCTTTCGTATAAGTCGCTCGATGACAGGGATTTTAGTTGAAGAATAATAGATTGGGTTTCTATTTCGGTAAGTTGCTCTTTAGCGTACCGACTAAGCAAATAGTTTTTTAAATCCTCCTCAATCAAAACTTCATTATCTGCTCGGGAAAGTGTATTACCCAAGCAATGTGGAAAACCTTCGTTTTCTAAAACCTCAATAAATGCCTGCTCTAATTTTTCTTCGGTGAATTTCATTTTTTCAAGCCTTTGGTTTTACTTTCAATTTGCTTGATAAAATCTTTTTCAACCTGTGTGATTCTATTTTTTATTTTCTCTTTGTAAATTTCATATTCACCGTGTGATTTTTCTATGGCTTTTTGATGGCTGATCGTGCCTGAATGTTGCAAAATATCCTTATTGGTCATTTTCAAAAAAGTATCTAACTGCTTAATCCAGTCAGCCATATACATCGGGGTACGGTCTAATGCCTGAATTTCAGCAATTTCAAGATAGGCTGTCACCATTCTATTTAAAATATTCAGTTCATTTTCTGCAAGATAATTTTTGGCAACTTCAACTTCCTTTTTTGTCGGTATTTCGCCCTTAAAACTGGTTAAGCCAAGATGCTCTTTTGATGAATCAACTCGCCTATACACGGTTTCTGCTGCGGTTTCTCCATGACTTGCCCAGTGCATCTTATTCTGGATGGTTTTAAATACCGTTATTGATTGTTCGGTTTTAGGGTCGTAGTCGATACTGGTGGCGTAAACATCCAAAACCTTACGCCAAAACACCTTTTCTGATGAACGAATATCACGGATACGTGCCAAAAGCTCATCAAAGTAGTTTCCGCCTCCTGCTTCTTTTAGCAGTTCATCGTTCATGGCAAAGCCTTTGATCAAATACTCTTTAATCAGTGCGGTTGCCCATTTTCTAAAATGTACCCCTCTGAGAGATTTTACTCGATAACCGACCGATATGATGACATCAAGATTGTAAAAATTGGTTGGCTTGGTAGAAAAATCGGGATTTCCGATTTTTCTCATGGAGGGTTCTTTATCAAGCTCCTGTTCTTTGAAAACATTAAGAATATGCTCATTGATAGTAGAGCGAGATTTTTGAAACAGCTCGGCTATTTGGTCAATATTTAACCATACCGTTTCATTCTCAAAATGGGTCTCTATTTTGACTTTTCCATCTTCGGTTTGGTAGATGATGAGTGGGGTGTTTTTCATTGGGTGTGCCCATTAACTATTCTAACCGAATTAGCAACTCTGTTTTCTTCATAAATTTCAGCATAATAATATCTTTGATCCATTGCATATAATACGTTTTTAAGGTCAGTTTCAGACTTAACCAAAAAAGAATCATCCTCTAATTCAACACCTGATTTTTCCTTAGCATAAGTAATAAGCTGATTCTTTTTCTCATCACTTAAAGCGTTATACTTAATTCCAATATCGGCATTAGAGGTGGCCCCGGTTATTTGAACAGCAATCCCAATTCTATAAGTGTATGCCTGCACTGGGTTTAAGCTGCCGTGGGTAGTGGCAGCGATTCATAGTAAAACTGATCCGGTGTTTGTCGGTCAAGACTGCTGTGAGGTCGCCGGTTGTTGTAGAACCGAAAGTAGCGATCCAGTCCTGCCTTGGCAGCCGAGACCGTGTCATACGCATGCAGGTAGACTTCCTCGTACTTCAGCGATCGCCATAGGCGTTCAACAAACACATTGTCCCGCCAGGCGCCTTTGCCATCCATGCTGATCTGGATACCATTTTCCTTCAGCAGACCGGTGAAGGCCTGGCTGGTGAACTGGCTGCCCTGGTCGGTATTCATAATCTCCGGCTTGCCATGGTGCTCCATGGCTTCCTCCACCGCCTCCAGACAGAAGTACACATCCATGGTGGTGGAGACCTTCCAGGATAAGACTCGCCGAGAATACCAATCCACGACGGCTGCCAGGTAGACAAATCCACGAGCCATCGGAATGTACGTGATGTCCATCGCCCACGCCTGGTTGGATCGAGTCACCGCCAGATTACGCAGCAGGTACGGATAGACTTTGTGCCCTGGGTGTCGCCGTGTGGTCTTGGGCTTGCGATACAGCGCTTCAATGCTCATGACCCTCATAAGCCTGGCGACTTTCGAGCGGCCCACCTTGTGGCCTTCTTGGCGCAGTAGATCCCGTAGCATCCGGGCACCGGCGAACGGCAGCTCCAAGTGCAGACGGTCAATCCGATTCATCAACATCTGATTGCGAGGACTGACTGGTTTGGGCGGGTAGTACACAGTGCCTCGACTGATATCCAGTAGTTTGGCCTGCCGACTGATCGGCAGTTTGTGGTTGCGGTCGATCATCGTTTTTCGCTCAGCAATCCCGCCTTGTTGAGCGCACCTTCTAAAAAATCATTTTCCAGCGTCAGCTCTCCAATTTTGGCATGGAGTGTCTTCACATCCACCCGAGGCTCCTTGGACTCCCCACCGCCAAATACATCGGCAGAGCGCTCCAACAACTGCGTCTTCCACTGGGTAATCTGGTTGGGGTGTACATCGAAGCGCTGGGACAGCTCCGCTGCCGTCTGTTCGCCTTTGACGGCATCCAGAGCCACTTTGGCCTTGAACTGGGGTGAGTGATTACGGCGAGGTCTTCTGGCCATGTCGATTCTCCTGAGTACGGGCAATACGATGCCCTAAGTCAGGCAGGGAATCCACTTACAGCGCTGTTCAGATTTCTGGGGCCACCTCTGGGAACCATAAATTCATTTTATGAACCCTCCTATAAGGTAGGCTCCGTGTCCTCACTTGCAGTCCCAAGTATCCGTAATGCTCGATTAGCACCTTCGGAAAGTCAGAAAATAGGAAGAAGCGTAAATAAAGCTATTGCTGACAAAAATCCCGGCGTGAAAATGATTTCTGCTAACACATTCTCTAACTTGTTGAACGACTTAGGACTGGTTGGTGATTACTCCGATTTTATCGAAGATTACGTTACTAGCGGCATAGCAAATAGGGAATTTCTAGAACACCTTAGAAATAACAATATTGACGCCATTATGCTTAGTGAACTGTCCAATGCTTATCAACAAGATGGAGCGTATGGTCGAAACAAAGCTCAGACAAGAATAACCCTAACTTTCACAATTATGGACACTCGTACAAATGATGTTATTTGGACAGCAAGTGCTGATGGCATTAAAGGCTCTGCCACTACTGTAGCTGAAGCTCCTGCTCTTATAGAGGCAATAAATTTAGCGGTTGATAAAATAAGTTCATCTGTTCCACGATTGTAAGAATTCACATAACAAGTTGCTGCATCGGACGTGGTAAAGCTGTCACTTTTTTTGAAAAAGACTCAAAAAAATCGCCATCTTCACCACGCCGCTGAGCAAGGCGTTAGGCATTTATAGGAGAAAAACGTGCCATCATTATCAACATTTTATGGAATTATCGTTTACATGTATTTCATGGATAATAAGCAACATAGCCTTCCGCATATTCATGTCAAATATCAAGAACATGAGGTGGTTGTATCTATACCTGATGGTGATATTCTCGAAGGAAGTATACCATCGTCAAAAATGAAACTGCTTCAAGCCTGGGTTGAAATACATAAAGATGAATTGGTGGCTGATTGGGCATTAGCAGTGTCTGGGGAGCAGCCATATAAAATAGAACCGTTGAGGTAAGGCAATGAACCCAAGAATAAAAGAAGTTTCAACCACTGATGGTTATCAGCTAAACCTCTTGTTTACTAATGGTGAAAGAGGGATTTATGATTGCTCCAATATTCTTGATTTTGGAGTATTCAAGGAGCTAAAAAACAAACATTATTTTATTCAAGCTAGCGTAATTGATGGCACAGTTGTGTGGCCTCATGAACAAGATATTTGTCCCGATACGTTATACTTAGATTCAATAAAAGAAAATGCCTAACAAGGCACTCCAGCGGACGGTGAACTTCACCCGTTAGAACGGACACCTCAACCTAACGAGGAGTCCACCGATGCCGAGGTACAATCAACCAAGGAAAACCTGGCAGTACAGTAACGAGTTCAAAGCAAAAGCCGTAGAGCTTACGCATTTGGATGATATTAAAATCAAGGATGTCGCAAAGACCTTAGACATTCACCCTTTCATGCTATCGCGGTGGCGAAAGGAGTACCGAGAAGGAAAGATCGTGGCTAGCAAGAAAAAAGTCACAAGTCTGAGCAAGGAAAAGAAAGAATTGGATCGCCTTAAGAAGCTGGAAAAGGAAAATGCTCGACTTCGGCAGGAGAACGACCTGCTAAAAAAGTGGCAACGGTATCTGGCGGAACAACATCAGAAAGATTTGGATTTATCCAAAGATATGGGCGAGAGCTAGGCGTCAGATACCTTTGCAACTGGCTAGGCGTTTCACGTAGTGGTTACTACGACTGGATGAAGCGAAAGCCGAGCAACAGAGCCAGGGAAGATATTGAATTGATAGAGCAGATTCGCACTGTGCATTCAAAAAGCCGCGAGACCTATGGCAGCCCCCGTGTGCACCGTAGCCTTCAGCAAGCTGGTGTGCGTGTAGGAGAGAAGCGGGTAGCGCGACTCATGCGTGAATCGGGAATCAAGGGTCGGGTGGTTACAGTGACTCGGAGAACACCCAGGCTCAGACAGTTTCAGCAGAGTGGTAATAACCTTCGTCACAATGCACCGCCACCGGTGGCGTGTGATGAGCAATGGGTTGCTGATCTGACATACATCAAAGTCGGCAATAACTATCAGTATCTGATTACAATCATGGATGTCTATTCACGCCGGATCCTGGGCTGGTCGCTCTCTGATAGCCGAACAGCTGACGATGTGCTGCCCCTGCTTAGGCGCGTCATTCGAAGGCGCCAACCATCGCCAGGATTGATATTTCATACTGACCGGGGAATTGAGTTTATGGCTTATGCAATTCAGGATGAGCTGGAAAAGTATGGTTTAAGACGCAGCTACAATCGTCTTGGCCATTGCACAGATAATGCGCATATGGAATCGTTTTACCACAGCCTGAAAGGGGAGCAGATCAGAGGCCGAAAATACGAGAACACAGATGTTCTGCGAGTAGCATTGTCTTCCTATATCGATGGGTTTTACAATCGAGCCAGATTACATTCAGGGATTGGATACACTAGCCCTATTAACTATGAAAAGCGAGCGGCGTAAACGTGTCCGTTTTATCGGGTGATGATCACAGCTTGCTCCGTACTTTTTGTGTTGTCCGCTACGCTAACACAAAACACTACTCCACAAACTGCCGCTAAACTAGGCGTTAAGACACAGAAACTGGCGCCGCATGTGCTGCCGACCCGGTGACAGGCTTAATGCTTTACTTTGGCAGTCAGCCACAATACAAATCAGGGTCAGAGGCTACCTGAAGTGATGTGTCAGCCACACAGGATTAGGCCATGAATGGGGGGGTGCTTTTTGATCATTGACGCCTGGGCTCAGCACCCAACACTGAGGCATATGCAAGATCCGGTCTTTGATTCCCTTCGCCGATGGAATCAACAAGAAATACCGACAGAGCAACTTCCTCTTGAGATCACTATCCAGTCGATGGATGAGGCAGATGTTTCCATCTCTCTCATTTCGGCATGGATGGCCCCGCGCAACGCAATGATATCGAATGATGAGGTCTTTGGTTTTGTGAAGGAGTATCCAGACCGACTTGCGGGTGTTGGTTCAGTTGATATCAGCAAGCCCATGAAAGCCGTTGCTGAAATTCGACGCTGTGTAAACGAGCTGGGTTTTAAAGCGATCAGGGTGCTGCCATGGCTTTGGGAACTACCGCCGTCTGATCGCCTATTTTATCCGGTGTACTCTGCCTGTTGTGAGCTTGGTGTTCCATTCTGTACACAGATTGGCCACACAGGGCCGTTAATGTCTTCCGAGGTAGGGCGTCCTGTCTATATAGACAGGGTTGCACTGGATTTTCCCGAGCTGACCATCGTTGGTGGGCATATTGGCTATCCTTGGACTGAAGAAGCCATCGCAGTTGCCACCAAGCATCCTAATTTCTATATCGATACATCGGCTTACACGGTTGGCCGATATCCGCCAGAAATCGTTCGCTACCTAAAGACCCATGGTAAAGAGAAGGTTCTATTCGGTACCAATTATCCGATGATCGCACCGAAAAGGGCGCTTTCAGGTCTTGAGAAGCTTGAGCTGGAACAAGCAACCGAGAACCTCTTTCTCGGCGGAAATGCCAAGCGAGTTTTCGGTCTTTGAGGATGGTAGTACCCAAGTCACAACACAGGCTGTTGGCGCCTGGGCCCGCGAACCTCGGCCCTAAGCTGAAGCACTACCTACCCACATTGAGAGAGCCATGAATATTAACGACAAGATTAATTATGTAGAGTTTCCGGCCCGAGATATCGAGGCCACAAAGGCATTTTTCACCGCCGCCTTCGGCTGGAGCTTTGAGGATTTTGGTCCCGAGTACACTGCGTTTTCTGACCAGGGCATTGATGGTGGTTTTTTCAAATCCGAGCTTGCGTCCTCGACCGAAACAGGCGGTGCTTTGGTCGTCCTGTATTCAGATTCCCTGGAATCATTGCAAACCCGAATCGAACAGGCTGGGGGTACAATTGTCAGGCCTGTATTCTCATTTCCCGGTGGGCGGCGCTTTCATTTTGCGGAGCCCAGCGGAAACGAGTTAGCAGTTTGGTCTGATGTTGGTGCGTGAGGTAACCTTCACAGCAGCACCAAATTTCGGTATGAACCCTGGGAGTGTGCGCCAGATGCGCTGAGCAGCCCATCTGATCCTGCCCAGCAATAGTGATTGGCAGGCGGCGCCACAGCCACTATGTCAGGCGCGATTTAAAAACCGGCACGTTGGCGTTTTTTTGCCAGATATGGAGTTCCGCAGGCGAAAACAATGGACACAGGGTCGGCGAAGCACGAGGCAGACATCATGGAAAAATCACTAGCCCTAAACGCTGTATATATCACTCTGGCCGCCATTCCACTCCTGGCGCCTTGTGGCACAGCCCAGGAACAAGTCGTCGAGTTGGAAGAGGTCATTGTGACCGCCAACCGCCGCGAGGAAAATCTGCAGGAAGTGGCAATCTCTGTAGCTGCTTTCACCGAGGAATTTTTCAAAAACAGCGGCACAACAAATTTGAAGCAACTCGACCAATATACACCCAGCCTGAAAATCACACCTGTTACCGACAGCCGTTCAACCTCTATTCGTATTCGAGGCATCGGCTCGATTGGCACAAATGCTGGCATCGACCCCAGCGTCGGGCTCTTTATCGACGGCGTTTATCAAGGTCGCGCCGGCATGAGCATAGCCGATTTAACCGACATTCAGCGGGTGGAGGTCTTGCGCGGCCCTCAGGGTACTCTGTATGGCAAAAATACTGCCGCTGGCGCATTAAACATTTTTTCGAAATCACCTGCTGAAGTTTTCGAGGTTAATGTGGAAGTCGTCCTCGGCAACGAAGGCGCACAAGAATATCGCGGCATGGTAAACGTGCCTCTGAGCGACAGCGGACACGCTACACGTTTTTCGGCCTATTACGCCACCAATGACGGATTTGATAAAAACACCTTCACTGGCGAAAAGATTAACGACACTGATCGCAAAGGCGTGAGGTCGCGCACTCTGTTCGATTTGCAGGATTTTGGCGAACTGATTGTTAGCCTGGACTACTCAAAGAACGAAGGCGATTGCTGCGCACCAGATATTATTGACTACAACGGAGACGGTTCTGCTCAGGGTCTCCCGTTTAGCTTGCTGGCTGAAACAACGGGCGATCCGCTGCCCACAGCCGACCCCTATGATAGAGAAATTCATCTGGACAAGCCCTTTGTAAACGACGTGAAGGTCGGCGGTGTGGCCGCCGAATGGAACAAGGAGTTTGACAACGACTATGCAATCACCTGGATCAACGCCTGGCGCTACTATGAATCCGATAGCACCCTCGATGGTGATTTTTCTCACTACCCGGCTATTCACTATGACACGTGGGTAGAGCTAGACCAGTACTCAAGTGAATTTCGAATCGCTTCTCCAGTGGGCGAGGTTTGGGATTACCAGACTGGTGCATATTTCTTCAATTCTAAAATGGATACCCATGGAGAAAACGGATTTCTACCGCTAACTGGCAGCTTGTTTGCCAACGGTATCCTGTTCCCCGATGGCTCGATTAACTTCGATACCAATACTCACGAAACCACCAGCTATGCGTTGTTTGGGCAGACTAACTGGACCTTTGCCGATCAGTGGAAACTAGCCCTGGGTGTGCGCTATACCTATGAAAAGAAGGAGCGGCAAGGCACGCAAATATCGAGGCCAGAACCCGCATTTCCGCTCGACGCACCACCTATTGCTGGACCCGACACCCGTCTTGATGAAGGCACCGACTCTGCGGATATATCGCCCTCAATTAGCCTTAGCTACTTTCCACGCGACGGGCTAATGTATTACACCAGCGCCAGCCAGGGGTTCAAATCCGGTGGATTCAACCAGATTCGCACGGCGGTGGGTGTTCCCGGTGAATTTGCTGAAGAGCGCTCGCGTAACTACGAACTCGGTTGGAAAGGTAGCTGGCTGAATCGACGGCTACAGGTAAACGGCACCGTCTTTTGGGTGGACTATGACGACTTTCAGGCCCAGGGTTTTGATGGCTCGAACATTACCGTGCGCAATGCGGGCTCAATGGAGAGCAAGGGGGTAGAACTCGATGTAGTTTATTTACCCAATGCGCTTATTACAACCGGTATGGCCATCGGTTACAACGACGCAACTTACTCTGATTTTCCGACCGGCGAATGTACCAGCGCACAGTTGTTTGAGGTAACTGGCGGCAGCCCGTTCGTTTTACCCGAGTGCGTTCAGAACCTGACCGACCGCGAACTGGATAACGCCCCTAAATGGACGGTCAGTAATTTCCTCCAGCTAAACGATGACTTTGACAGCATGGATATGAGTTGGTTTGCACGACTCGAGTACAACTACATTGGCGAGTTGTACATGGCGCAAGACCTGGACGAAGCTCTAAAGCGCGGTGCGATTGACATGGTTAATACACGGGTCGGAATTTCGAGCAGAGACAAGAGGTGGGAAGTTACCCTGTGGGGTAGAAACTTACTCGACGAAGAACACTTCGTCATCGGCTTCGACGTTCCTCTGCTGGGAGGTTTTGCAGGCATTAATGCGCCGCCTCTCACCTACGGCATAAGTTTCAACTACAGCACTGAGTAAACTCGCTTCAGAACTCAGGGCATCTAGCCCCGAATCAAGCGGCCCGGGCGCGCACCCGTATCCTCATCGTTTTCGCGAGTTTTAACTCCGGCAACAAAGGTATTTATGTACCCCTGAGCAGATTGCAAAATACGACTACCCCCTGCTGGCAAATCATTGTGAACGGCCAGTTTGCCCAATGCCAACCGGCTCAAATCAAATACATTAATGTCGGCCCGCTTACCCACGCTTAATTTGCCCCGGTCACTCAGGCCAAACAATTCTGCATTAGCGCCCGTTTGTTTGCGCACGATCAGTTCAATCGGCAAACGCGGGCCGCGGCTGCGGTCTCGAACCCAGTGCGTTAACTGATAAGTTGGACCGACGGCATCAAAAATCAAATTGACGTGGGCACCCGCATCACTCAAACCGATCACCGTGTCCTCATGCGTCAACATTTCATGGATCACATCGAAATTACCGTCAACAAAGTTGGCGCCCAATAAAATGGCGAAATCATTGCCGTCGTCACCGAGCAAGAAGTCATACATAAATTCATTTACATCTCTGCCCTCGAGAGCTGCCATGGATGCAATATTCTGCGAGGCTTCCGGCTCATAGTTTATGGGCAATCCCAGAGGGAACATCATGCCTGCGGTCATTCCCAGCAGTTGGTAGACACTTGCCATTGTTCCCGGCATCTCCGGCTCTATATCCACATCGCTCAATATCGCCGCTTTAACCTCTGGCTTACGCAGTTCAGTCAGCATCGCCTCATGGGGCAATGCCGCCAACTGTAAATAGGTCTTGCGGCGCATGAACATGTGGTAGGACTTAAGACTGGTAACAAAGCCGATTGGACGTGTAGCCACTTGTGGATGTATCGCCAGGCCCGAGGCATTCGCCTGCTCTACAATGTTCAGACAGTTTCGCCACTGCCCGGGGCGGTCTCCATTTTGTGCCAGGGTAAATGAACATTTGCGGCCACTGGCCCTGGCAATCTCGGCGAATAACTCAACTTCCTGCTCGGTGGTGTAGTGTTCCGGCCCAGCCATGTCACCCACGACACCGGCTGGCACAGCTTGAAACACGCCTTTGTTTGCATTCTTCATAGCCTGGGCAATAGCCAACAGCTCCGCTTTTTCGGCGAAGGTTCCCGGAATCGGCTCGCCCAAAACTGAGCGATGCCCAATAGTCCGGGATGTCGAGAATCCCAAAGCACCCGCCAATAGACCCTCCTCCACAATTTTCGACATCTGCGCCAGATCTTCCGCAGTCGCGTCTTCATGGCTGAGTGCACGCTCTTCCATCACATAATTACGCACCGCGCTATGAGGTATCTGGGTACCAATATCCAGCGCATATTCCCGAGCCGCGATATAATCGAGATATTCAGGGAAGGTCTCCCACTTACCCCATTCAATGCCTTCATGGAGAGCCGTACCGGGAATATCCTCTACCCCTTCCATAAGCTCTATCAAACCTCTCTCGCCACCTGGGGGTGCGGGCGCAAAGCCGACGCCGCAATTTCCCATGACTACACTGGTCACGCCATGACTGGCAGAAGGATCCATCTTGTCATCCCAGCTCACCTGGCCGTCGAAGTGGGTGTGAACATCTATCCAGCCCGGCACTGCGTAGGCACCGCCTGCGTGAACGGTTTCCCTTGCGCCTGCTGAAATACTGCCAATGTCTGCTATCACACCATCAACAATGCCGATATCGCCACTAAACGCATCTACACCAGTTCCATCCACTATTACCGCGTCTTTTATGAGTGTATCCAGCATCGTTTACTCCTACTTTTTTATTCTAATTTAGTTGGCAAAATATCATACCCTGTATCATAGAGTACTGTAATCATTACATGCCGCCACAACTGACAACTCGCCGCTGCATTACCCTATACTGAGAGTCTGCCGGATTTAAGTATTCACGGGATACTCGATGAAAATTTGTATCCTGACCTGCCAGTACACCGACATTTGGAGCGGGTTGGACACCTACGCAAAAAACCTGATTGATGGCCTGGCAGATCTTGACCACGAGGTCAGCGTAATCTGCCCCGGAGCAATTTCTGGGAAGGCACGCGCTAGAGTCAGGCTTATCGACGCCAGCAGTGTTACTGCGGCACCCACACTCAGTAACTGGATGGGCCTGAGCTGGCAGTTCAGGCACTCCCTCGCTGTGTATCAGGCGCAATGGCTATGATGGTGACATCGACGACCACAATGAAGCCGCACATCGTCTATTTTGGTATTTACTCCACAGGCGCTGCCTACCCCCGCAACCGAAATTTGATTGCATCACTCAGAGCCAATGGCTGCCGGGTCACTGAGCTACAGCACAACATGCTAGATTCACACAATGCCAGGATTGGGGCAGCGCATGGCCTTTGCGGGCGCATCGGCTTCGCCTTTCAGCTTGTCTGGAGCTATCTTGTACTGACTGTCAAATTTCTCGGCATCGACCACTGCGATGCAATCATCGTTGGCCACCCAGGCTACTTCCATATTCATCTGACGCGGCTTCTGCGCGTATTCAAACGCAACCGACCTGCGCTGATACTCGATATTTTTATTCCCCTGTACAACATGGTAGTGGAGGAGCGAAAACTCTTTTCCGAGCGGGGCGCACTGGCGCAACTATTACACCGCTTTGAACGCTCCTGTTGTGCCCAGGCAGACTTCAACATGCTCGACACCCACAGCCACTGCGACTACATGAAAGCTGAGTTTGCCCTCGCGGCAGACAAACTTGTGGCAACCCCTGTTGGCAGCAGCTTGCCAGCAACCAGTCAGCTCTGTGTGCCGCAGGACGGAGCGTTCAAAATCGTTTTTGTCGGCACCTGTATTCCTCTGCAAGGTATTGAGACAATACTGTGCGCTGCCGGGCAACTGCTTGCAGAAAAGGACATTCGATTTTCAATCGTGGGCTGTAAAAAGCTCACAGAATCAGAGGCCGGCAGGCAGTGGCGAGCCCGCCTGACAAATGTCAATTTTATCGACTGGATTGAGACAGAGGCACTGCCCAGGTTCATGGGTGAGCACCAACTGGCCCTGGGTATTTTTGGCAGCACCGATAAATCGGCGAGGGTTATTCCGACCAAGGTGTTTGATAGCTGCAAAATGGGGATGCCCTTTATCAGCGCGGATACCCCGGCAATTCGGGAGGTATTCACTCACAAACTGAATGCACTGTTGATACCCGCTGCCAGCCCGGAGCACCTCAGTCGGGCAATTGTGGAACTTAAGAACGATTCAACATTGCGGCAAAAATTACAACAGGGCAGCCAGAAAATTCAGCGTGAAGTATTTGCAACAGAGCGCCTCTGCGCACCGCTACTTGAGAGAATGAATGTCACTTAATCACTCACAGCATAGACTTCGAGTACCTCACCCTTCTCTGCGAACTTCTCTGCGAACTTCTCTGCGAACTTCTCTGCGAAGAACCGCACAGGGGGCACGCAGCTCTCGCCAGCCAACTGATTTCAGACACTGTCCTGATTCCCATGTCTCACCAGCCTTCCCGCTCCCAAAATAGCGGCGATTAAACCGATTGACAACAAGCGATACAGCACCGCCAGCACGCTGGCCACCTCAATAGAAAACGTGCCGAATCCCACCAGGTATGCCCAGGTCAGTTCGCGCACGCCAATGCCACCCGGCACCATGGCAACCAACCCGACAATGAAGCCGATGCAGATCGCAGAAAACGCCATGAAGACAGAGACCTGCTCACCACCACCAACAGCCGCTATCAAACAATAGTAACCAGCCCCTGCACTGCACCATATACCCAGAGTGCTCAACATGACCCAGTGCCATCGGCCCGAGTGGAGGATCTGTCTGAACTCCTGGTCCACGCCTTGCAGGTAACGCGACCGAACGCTCAGCAGCGCCACTGCCAGCAGCGGCAATATCAGCACCGCAACCAGGAGATATGGCCAGCGAGACGCATCAAATTCCGGCAGGATTGCAGCGCCGTAGAACAGCAAAAAGCACAGGCCAACTCCAGCGGTAAATAGAAAATCGATAGCGACCTCGCTGGCAACCCCTGCCATGGAGCGGCTCACTGGCACCTTTCTGGCCTTCATCAAACCAATTTTCGCGCCTATACCCAGCCCCTGCACCAGCGAGGCGTAATTGAGCAGGAAGCTGGCCATAACCGCCTCCATAACCTGTTTGTACGGCATATTCGGAGCGACCAATGCCTGATACCGCCTGGCTGCACAGGCAAAATTAATGAAGATGCACAGCGGGCTCAGCACTAACCAGATAAGGGACATATCCGCCAGAGTTTGCCAGAGCATAGCCGTATCGCTGCGCATCAGCAGCACAAACAGCAAGGTCACTGCCACGGCAAGCAGCAGATAACGCAACCCTGACCATAACTTCATTGCCGGTGTGCCTCCAAACAGACTCCTAGCTGTCTTTGTACATCAAATTAGTGATCTGCTCCGAAACAAGGCCAATCAGAAACACCATAACCGCAGCAAGTATCAACAAGGCACTCATATTCGTGAAGCGACCATCGGTCATATGAGAATGGAAATAGTTCACGCCGCCAAGCCCGGTCAAAATCAAAGACAGCGGAAAGAAAATTTTTAACGGTGAATAGAGCGTACCAATCTTGAAAATAATCAAGAAGAAACGCACTCCGTCCCGCAGCAGATTAATATGGCTTTTACCAATCCGCTGGGCAACGGTAATGGGCACAAAAGCAACCGAGTATCCCGCCCGGAAAAAAGCCATGGTACTGGTTGTGGGATAAGAAAAACCGTTGGGGAGTAGATACAAAAATTCCATGAACAGCTCGCGGCGAACCGCTCGAAAGCCAGAGGTTAAATCTTCTATGCGGTGTCCCACCATAAAGCTGGCCAGATAATTGTGGAGGGTATTGGCACTCCAGCGGGCCACGCTGGCCTGGGAGCTCACGCCCTGACGAGCACCCACGACCAGGTCGTAGCCATCCTCAATTTTTTTCAACAGTGGGTTGATAGCAGCGGCGGAATGCTGGCCATCGCCATCCATGAAAACAATAACTTCTCCGGTCGCCGCCCTGGCGCCGGTCTTTATCGCCGCCCCATTGCCCCTGGTATAAACATGCTTCACCTCCCGCACCGAGAATTCCTCGCACACATCCGAGGTACCGTCCGTGGAGCCGTCATTCACAACAATAATCTGAGCCTGAGGATAGGATTCAACCAATAAAGGCAGGGTCTTGCGCAAACCGGCTTCTTCATTCAAGGCGGGAATGACAATAGACAGTGAACTCATACAGACCTCAATGGCTTATTTCATTGTTGACGACAGCATCGAATTATACGGGTGATCCTATCAATACGTCAGAAGTGTTTGTGCAATGCTAACTGTCAGGCGGCGAGCGAGGTAGAATATTGCGCAACAACTCACACAACAGGTTGCCTAATCACCTTGAATCTCAGGCGTGTCACCCAGTTACTGCTAACCCCTTGCACTCGTTATGATAAGCGTTGTCCGCCTTACCTCTGACCTTGATATCACCCGCTTCTGGCTGGCCTGGCAGAGTTTCAGCACCAGGAGGGAAAGATCGATTTGAGCGATTTTTTGGGTAATTTTTCGGTGAATGGCGGTTCTGTTTTTAACAAAAAAGTGCGCAAAAAAGAGCCAAATCCGGCTTTTCGCAGTAGAACAGTCGTAATAAACCCGACAGACTCCTGGTAATGGATTTCTTGAATTTCTCCATGCCGTTCATGCCGACCCTGGTGCGACTGTACACGCCTGCACTTTCGGGTGATTTATAATGACCATCAGAAAATAATGCGGCAGCCATGCTAGACTGTTTCAACAGCTTTGGGTTGATTCTTGTACAATGCAAAATCAACCGTCGATGGGAAGCAAGTAATGGAAGGCTTTAGTATTGCTGCACTGGTGGCGCTGGTATTTGCGTTGTCTGTTGTTATAGCCGGGGCCAAACTGGTACCCCAGGGTTACAACTGGACCGTGGAACGGTTCGGTCGCTACACCAAAACCCTGCAACCCGGCCTCAACCTGGTTGTGCCCTTTATCGACACCGTCGGCGAGAAAGTGAACGTGATGGAGGTAGTGCTGGACATCCTGCCCCAGGAAGTCATCTCCTCCGACAACGCCATGATCACCACCGATGCGGTGTGTTTCTTTCAGGTTCAGGAACCCGAGAAAGCCGCCTACGAAGTCAACGACCGCGAGCACGCCATGCAGAACCTGGTGATGACCAATATACGCGCCGTGCTGGGTTCCATGGAACTGGACGAGATGTTGTCCAACCGCGACCGCATCAATGCCGAACTGCTGACCAAGGTAGATGAGGCTACCAACCCCTGGGGTATCAAGGTCACCCGCATCGAAATACGTGACATCACCCCACCCCAGGACCTGGTGGAAGCCATGGCCCGACAGATGAAAGCCGAGCGGGAAAAGCGCGCCCAGATTCTGGAAGCAGAGGGTGCGCGGGAAGCAGAAATTCAGCGGGCCGAGGGCGAGAAGCAAGCCAAGATTCTAAAGGCGGAAGGCGAACTACAGGCCGCCATCCTCGCGGCAAAAGCCCGGGAGCGTTTGGCTGAAGCGGAAGCCAAAGCCACTGAAGTCGTGAGCAAAGCCATCGCCGAAGGCGAGTCTCAGGCCATCAACTACTTTATCGCGCAGAAATACACCGAAGCACTGGGCGAACTGGCCTCTTCCAGCAACAACAAGGTGATGATGATTCCATTGGAGGCAGCCAACCTGATAGGCTCGCTGGCGGGTATTACCGAGATCACCAGAGCCGTCACCGAAAAGACTGGTGGAGACTCCCAGGAGTCTATCGAGTTTGACCGTTCGTAGCGGTAGAACGGTGTTAGGCTCGACAGGCTCCTACTCACAGATGAGGCGAACAGTGGTTCTATTTAAACGACATTGACCGTGAAAAATGACTGATTTATGCGTTTCCGCAGTAGCACAGTGTTAAGCCCGACAGACTCCCAGGGAGATTCTGGTAGAGATGAAAAAATGTCCAGATCAAGTCGCAAAAACGCACTTAATAGTGGTTCTATTGCGAAATTTCACAACACAAATATGGGCTTTTTTTCGCTTGTGCTGTCCGTTCATTGACCTATCCAGAGGCTCCTAGGCATGGCCCTGTTTAACGAGCTACAACCCTGGCACTGGTTTGTGATCGGCACCGCCCTGCTGGTGCTGGAGATCTTCGGCGCTGGCGGCTTTTTGATCGGCATCGCCGCGTCCGCCATCCTCATGGCCGCGTTCACCGGGTGGCTCGTCGACATCAGTTGGGAATGGCAGTTAATCTTGTTCGCGGCAGGCGCGGTCATCTTTACCTTCCTCTACCTCAGGTTCTTCAAGACGTTTAACCAGCAAACCGATGCGCCCGACCTCAACAATAGAGCGGCGCGGCTCATCGGCACCCGGTTTCAGTTGGCAGAAACCGTGCGCGGACAGGGATCGGTTCAACTGGGGGATACCCGCTGGAAAGTGACCTGCGAGGGTGCGATTGAGGCCGGCTGCCAGGTACAGGTGACTGGCAGCGACGGGATGACACTGATGATCGCCCCTGCGTGAAGCAAGGCGCTATTCGCCGAATCACCAAACGGCTCTCCTCATGCCCCGCCTGAAGCGCCTGCGGGGTCGGCATTTTTTAGCTGCCAACAGGAGCGACAATGAAAGCTCAACAGGCGTCCAGCCTCAACTTCTCCAGCAGTTCCGCCACGCTATAGTTGTTGGATAGAGTAAGCGACGACGACATTGCTCTGATCCAAAATGGCTCTGATCCAAAATAGACTCAACAACAGGCCTGGACAATGACTCGATTATAAAACGCCCAATGAAGTGTGCGATGCTATGTGCTTAGCTGCATAATCATGGCGTGTCGCACTGGCAACTGAACTCCGCGCCCGTGCAAAGATCTCCCATTGACGAATTGCGCCAATGGAAATCAATTGTTCAAGGCTCATAATCGTTTTCATCCGCTGATCATGAACGACAACAAGGACTATTTCAGGCTCACTTTATAGTGGAAACAGCTTGCCGCGCTTCCTTCCGTTTCAGGCTCATTTTATATTGGAAAAGACTTGGTCTCGACAAAGGGGTCCCCTTTAATGTACCGTGGGTGCTGATGCGGGTCTGACGGCATTTGATCTAAACAAAATAAATGACAACGCCACCTTTTAAAAAACCGGTTAGTTTTATTTAGGCATAGCCTGCGTGTTGGTGCGGGCCATTGTGTTGTTCGCGGCCACACGATACAAAAAGGTGTTTTTCGAGCCAGCTTGTCCGCTCAGAGAAAGCGAACGGTTGATCGTTGCGTTACTCCCTCAACCAGCAGGCTTTGGTAAGCCGTTAGGAATTTTATAATGAATAAAAAAATGAAAACATTTATGTCTATATTCGCAGCGTTAGTCGTTGCTATCCTTCTCGGGGCAGCGGGGCTCGTCGCTTCGCTCGGTGGCTTTAACACTATTGAGGGCAGCTATGCCAAACATTGTCAGGTAATCACCGGCATGCCTGGCTCCGAGGATATTGAACTTGACTACAGCACCGGTTTGGCTTACATCTCCTCGGATGATCGCTGGGGCCATGAAACCAACCCCAGCGAGCACGGCGCTATCTTCCGCCTCGATATAAACCAGGATCAGCCCCAACCGGTAAAAATGAAGGGTACTGAAAGCCTGTCACCCTTCCATCCCCACGGCCTTAGCCTATTCAAGGATGGCGAGCGCACCCTGCTTTTTGTCATTAACCACCACATTCCCGAAAATCCCGCTGGCGGGCACGATATCTATGTCTTTAATATTGCCGGAGACCAGTTGGAACTGATTGACCGGTTTGAAGACGATGGCATTCGCTCACCCAATGACCTTGTAGCAGTCGGACCCAAACAGTTTTACTTCACCAATGACCGCAAGGCTATGGAAGACGGCGGCATGTTGGTCGAGATGCTGTTAGCACTGAAAAATAGTGATGTGTCCTACTTTGACGGAAATACCGCCCGCCAGGTGGCTGGCGACCTGGCCTTTGCCAACGGCATTGCCGCTAGTGCCGACGCTTCTGAAATTTATGTTACAGGCTCTCGCGATGGCATTCTTCGAATCTACAGCCGGGATAAAGCCAGCGCAGACCTGTCGCTGAAGACCAAGATCGCCACTGGCAACAGCCCTGACAATATTATCCGCGGCGAACAGGGTCAGCTATGGATTGCCGATCATCATAACGGTTTAAAACAGCTCTCCCATTTCAGTGACTCCAGCGTGCTATCACCGACTCGTGTGTATCGCGTCGACCCCGCCTCAGAAGCTGTGGATATTGTTTATGAAGACGATGGTAGTACTTTCTCGGCGGTCAGCGTTTCTGTTCCCTACCGGGATAAATTACTATTGGGCGCGATCTTTCAGGATGGCGTGCGTATTTGTGATCGGTAAATAGCCCTCTAAATACTGGGGCCGATTGGTGCCAAAATTCGAGTCTATGAAGTCGAATTGAGACGCTGTTAGAGGGAGTGCCTGACCAACTGCCTCAAACTTGCTGGCATGGCAGTGCAGATACTTTGGACTCATTTTGTGGCAGGTTGCCTATATCGGCGTGTGATCAGAATCCCCGGACGCAGACAGATTTCTCTGTGCTTCCGAATAGCGCATAGGATCAAGCTGTTTGAAGTATTGGTCGAATCCAGTGAAGCAACTTCGCATTCGAAGAAAGTCCTCTGTATCCAGTTTAAGAATGACGCTATTTTTTTTAGCGGTCAGCGTACAGCTACTGAGCTTTCCATGGGACAGCAATTGTTCACCGATATGATCGCCTGGCCGGATATCACGTCGGAAGGTCTGACCAGAAATTTTGTCCGGCACCTCAAGAACAAGAAGGCCGCTGGCAACAACATAAAATCCATCGACGATCTGATCCGGCTGCAGGATAATGTCGCCGGCTTGGTAATGCAGATACTGGGTTCCATGTCCGGGCAACTCGGACAAGTGGACAATACTTCTCGGCAGAAAGTAGTCAAAGGCCCAATTAAGGGCGACTCTCAGACGAGTTGAAAATCCCGGCAACATGCCGATATACAGCGCCCGCCAAATCACCCAGGCGGGGAGTCCGTGTATATTCAGCCCTAGAATTTCCGCTACCCCTTCATAGTTGCCCAGGGAAGCCAGCATACCTTTTGGCTTGTAGTCGAAGGGTGCTAGCGCCTCATCATTCAACGAGGCGAGAACATTGTCGGCAACTACTGCCGCCTCTTTGACCGTAAACTGTGCGGTAGGGGGCGCATAGACGCCAATATTATTGTCGCTCTTACTCTTCAGGGGTATTAGCGCGGTATCACCCAGAGCCCATACATTGTGGGTATCGACAACTCTCAGGTGACGGTCGACCACTATTTTGCCTTTCTCCAAATTGATACCCAGTTTTTCGACAAATGCCGATGGACCGTTGCCAATAGTGATCACGACTGTCATCGTTTCTATGGTTTGGCTATCCGCAGTCACAACTCTATGTTGAGTTGCCGACGCTATTCCCGTGTTCAATCTGATATCTACACCGCGTTTTTGTAAGGCCTGGCAGGCGTAATTGCCGAGTTTTTCGTTCATTTCGGGCAGTAATTGGGAGCCTCTCTGAATCAGTATCGGCCGGATTTCGCTGGCCTCAATGTGCGGGTAATAGGGCAGAGTTCGACGAATCATTTCCACTAACTCACCCATCGTTTCAACGCCGGAGAAACCGCCCCCCACAACCACAAAGGTTAGCGCCCGTCGCTTGATGTCTTCAAACTGGGTGATGTCCGCCATCTCCAGGCAGTTTATGATGTGATTGCGAAGACGATGTGCGTCAGAGAGATCCTTCATGCGCATACTGTGCTGTTCGAAACCGGGTAGGAGCGAGAGGTTGGTGATCTGACCAGAGGCAATAATCAACTCATCATAATTGAGGGATTGAATGATCCGTTTTTGTCCCTGCAATAAATGCACACATTTGCTTTGAAAATCTATATCGGTCACTTCTGCCAGGCGAATCTTTGCGCCTTTTAACAACAGGCGTAACGGCGTTACGGCGTCCTGGGCATTGATGGTGCCGGCCGCCACTTCGGGCAGCAGGGGGTGAAAGACCAGATAGTTGCGCTCGGAGATTAGCTCGACCTCTATATTGTCCAAAGTTCTGCGCTTTATCTGCTGGAGCAGTCTTTTGGCGGCGTAAACACCGCCGAATCCACCGCCCAGAATAACAATTTTGACTTTACTCATTTTGGGAGAATGCCTGTCTGGAGCCTAGCGAAGGCTCTTGAGCACCATCATTTTGTCGATCTGCATGTCACTGATAGTATGTGGAATACCACCAACTCCCAGCCCGGATTGTCGCAGGCCCGCAAAGGGCATAGCGTCTTGCCGAAACGCCGTATGGTCGTTGATCATTACCGCCGAGGCGTCGAGCTGATGGTAGGCTGAGACTGCGCGGTCGATGTCCTGAGCGAACACTGCCGCCTGAAACGCGACCGGCAAACTATTGGCCTGCTTAATGGCTTGCTCGATATCCCTGAAGCTGTAGACGCAAATAACTGGCCCAAAAATTTCGCGGTTGCTAACCAGACTTTGCTCTGACGGATTGAGTAGCACCGTGGGCTGGTAACAATTGTTGCTTCTGGCCGCGCCACCACAAGCCACCACAGCCCCTTCCTGACCGGCCTCGTTTACCCATTGATGTACACGCTCGACCTCAGCGGCGGTTATTAGCGGGCCCACTTCAGTATCAGCAGACAATGGGTCGCCGACGATGAGCTGATTGGCACCCGCCGCCAATTCGTCTGCCACCTGCTGAAATAAGGAGTGGTGGACAAAGACTCTTTGAACCGAAACGCACACTTGTCCAGCGTGATAAAAGCCTCCTTTCAACAGCGACGGAATCAGTTTTTCCAGGGATGCGCTCTCATCTACAATGACGGGTGCGACACCGCCATGCTCCAGAGCACAACGGGTACCGGCGGCCAGTTGGCTGCGGAGCGACCAACCCACGGCAGCGCTTCCGATAAAACTGAAAAAACTGACCCGCGGGTCTGTCACCAATTTTGTCGCCAGTGCCAGCGATTCGGGCAACCCCATTTGGCACCATGCCTCGGGCAAACCGGCCTCTCGCAGTAACTCTACAAAGCGGATGCAGGAAAGTGGCGTAGTGGCGGCTGGTTTTACAATAGTGGGGCAACCTGCCGCGATGGCGGCACCGACCTGGTGCACAATTAAATTCAGCGGATGATTAAAGGCGCTAACGGCAACAACTACCCCAATGGGCTCTTTTTGGGTGAAAGCCATACGGCTCGCACCAACCGTTGTTTCTGACATGGGAATAACCGTGCCCACTTCAGCGCGGATGGTCTCAATGCACAGCTCAACACCCTCTATGGCCCGCGACACTTCCACCCGTGAATCCATCAGTGGTTTACCGCCTTCAGCAGCAGCACCTTCAGCGAGTTCATCAAAGCGATACTGCATTAACTTTGCCGTTGCGCCCAGGATGTCACAGCGTTGCTCCAGGCCAAGCCACTCCGATTTGTTCTTGAAGAGTCGGTGTGCGGCCGCCAGTGCCAACTCCATTTGTGCTTCATTCGCACAGTCAACAGTAGCCAGCACATCGCCACTGTAGGGCGATAGCACAGTCTCAGGATGTGCAGTGGCGGCGCCTGCATCAACAATTAGAAGAGGGTAGTGAGTCATAGTATCTCTCGTGACAATATTGAGCTGCTCAAGGTTGATCTCGACGATTTGTGGCGTTGATTAGATTGTACAAGTGAGTTGGCCCAGGGTTTTGGTGAGAACCATATTTTCACGATAGTCGATGGGCAATACCACCAGGCTCGGCCCCTCATCGTTGAAGGCCGCCTCCAGGGTTGAGACCAGATCTCTGCTGTTTTCGACGTAATGTCCATTCCAGCCAAAGGACTCAGCCAGTAAATTCCATTTGGGGTTGCCAAAGGAGAGCTCGGTATGACGACCAAATTCGTTTTCCTGTTTCCAGGCAATAAGACCATAGGCATGATCCTCCCAGACCATGCAGACGATATTGCTGTTCAGGCGTTGGGCGGTCTCCATTTCCTGCACGTTCATCAAGAAGCCTGCGTCACCACTGATGGCCAGTACCCGTCGCTCTGGGTGCACCAGGCTGGCAGCAATTGCCCCTGGCAAGGCGAACCCCATGGAACAAAAGCCATTGGGGATGAGACATGTGTTGGGTTCATGGCATTGATAGTGGCGAGCTATCCACATTTTATGCGCGCCAACGTCCGAGAGCAGAATATCCTCCGGGCCCATGACCGAACGCACGTCCCACAGTACTTTCTGTGGCCGTATACTGCCCTCGGTATCGTCTTCGGCGTGTTCACTGAACACGGCCTGCATTTCCTCGCGCACTGCGGCCTGTTGGCTTAAATCATGCGCCAGCGGTTGTTGTTTGACGCGCTCGTTCAACATCCACAGGCTGTGGGAAAGATCGCCAGCAGCCTCCAGGTCGGGGTGATAGTTTTCATCTATTTCTGCAGGTAAAAAATCCAGATGCACTATGGATTTATTGCCATCCGGGTTCCACAAGCTGGGATGGTACTCCACTAGATCAAAGCCAATACTGATGACCAAATCAGCGGCGTCTATCGCGCAGGTGACCACATCCTTACTGCCCAATCCAATCGTAAAAAGACTGTAGGGTGCATCCATATCAACGCAACCTTTAGCCATGAAGGTATTGATAACGCCTATCCCGGTTGCCTCACAAAACTCGCGCAACTGCTTGCTGGCGCGTCGTCGGATGCAACCGTTACCGGCCAGGATGATGGGGCGTTTGGCTTGTCTAATACGATCAAAAATCTGATCTATAACTTTGTCGTCGGCGACGGGTCGACGAAATTTCTTGACCGGGAGAGGACGCTTTTCCGTGTTGTGTTTGGCAATGTCTTCGCATAATTCCACATGCACAGCCCCTGGTTTTTCAGTTCGTGCCAACCGTACTGATTTGCGAATTATTTCAGGGATGGTGTCTGCGTGATATATAGTGGTCGCCCATTTGGTGAGCGGTTTAAGCATGCCCACAACGTCCATTACCTGATGCGACTCTTTGTGCAAACGGGTAGAGGCGCCTTGGCCCGTTAGTACCAGCATGGGTGCACGGTCCATATTTGAATCACCCACACCGGTCAGCAAATTGGTTGCCCCCGGGCCTAGCGTACCCAGGCAGCCCGCTGGGTTGCCAGTGAGACGACCATAGATTTCCGCCATGAAAGCGGCACCCTGCTCATGCCGAGTTAGTATGAATCGGATGCTTTCGGATTGCTCCAGCGACATCATGAAATCAGCATTTTCTTCTCCCGGAATGCCAAAGATATACTCGATGTCTTCCTCTTCCAGACACTGTACAAATAGATCGGATGCTTTCATGACTTTTCCTTGCTGTTAACGGCTGTGTTCTTAGGGTTACTCCTAGAGTATATAGTTCATTTGGTCCGCTGGTGTAGATTATCCAGTAATCTTTGCCTGTCTTTGCACGCCTCGGCAGTGTGTTGCTATACCGGGCTTGTTGGTTAAGCGGCGCAACAGCACTTAGCCTGTATTTTTACACTAATGCTGTTGATTTGCATCTAAAAGTGACCCAGGTGAAGTGGCGCCGCGACGGAACACAACATGCCTCGGTTTTCATCGTGTATCCGGGTCGCCTCCTGCTTACAACCAGTCAGAGGGAATATTGTCTTCCACCAGCCGGGCAATACTGACGCTGACAATATCGTGTTCCATGGCTACTTCAGTGGCAAAGCGGGAACCCTTGCTGCTGCGGGCGATCACTTTCGCCGACGGGAATTGTTTTTTAATCCATAGTGCGGTGCGCAAGTTGTCCTCCTCATGGCCGGTGCCCAATACCACCACCGTGTCACTTTGGTTTAGCCTGATTCGGCTTTGCAACTGAATCCAGACATCTGGATTGGCGATATCGCCCTGGAACAATTCCCGGCGATAGTTGCCGGTAAATGCTCTTTGTTCATCCGCGACAAGAACCCGACGGTGGGCGTCCCTGTCTATGATGACCATGGTCTCTATTTCTTCAGCAGCTTTGTCCTGCAACTCCTCCAGAATAGTTTGGCCAAAGCGACCAAACCCCGCCAGGATAACTGTGTCCCTGGGTTTGGTGTCACTGAAATGGCGCAGTAAGTGATCGTGTACCAGACTTGAGGCGGCGAGATGGTAGGTATTGAATGTTTGGCACTGCCTGGCGACCGAAGTGGTAGACATGGCCCGCATAAATCTGAGGCTGGGGCAGTGGATGACAACCCTGGAGCCGATCCTTGGATTCATGTCGATAATAATGCTGGCGGCCTCATAGCTTCGCAGGCTATTGGCGCCGAGCAATAAGATTTTCCTGGCGTGCTCAAGGCGCAATTGTTGCAAAAAGAATTCGTGAGTTACATCACCCACCAACACGATGGCAGCAAAGGCCTGTTTGAGTTCATCTTCGGTGGCGGTATCAAACTTTAGGCAGACGACCACAATGGCGACACTGGGGTCGCGCTTGCGCAACGCCCGCAGATAGCTGAGGGTTAGCTCATCGGAGCCGACCACAACGACGTGGCCTTTGATCCGTTGCAGTTGCCATTGCATGGGCGCGAGGCCTCGAATTATCGCATTGATTAAGGTCGAAGCGGTGAGTATCGGTGCGCCAAAGTAAGCGATCCAAACCAGCCCGCGGCCAACTGGCGTACCGCCGACCGGGACCCCAAGATCAACACCGCCCATCACGAACAGGCTGACGCAATAATAGACCTTGATGAGTATGCCGGATTCCGGTAGATCAGGGCGCTCGGTTACAGCGACGCCGGTCATAAACCCGGCGAGGCCGCAAAAGAAAAATAACAGCGCACCTACACTGCGCCAACTGGGTAAATAAGTACTGATGCGGTCTTCAGCCATAAACTAGGCTACTCTTGGTAAGGTCAGTGTCAGGTGTTATATGCGCACCCCGAACTGTATCTAATGCGGCGGCGGCTTGCTACGGAAATTCTACCGCTGGGGCTGATTACAATGAGTGGCTGAATTTGCCGGATATGGACTTGTCCACACCTGAATAAAGAGAAAAGACTATGGATATAGCCTCACCTGATGAATTGATTGGCCCCTGCGCGGGTTTCCGTGTCCTGGATTTTTCGACGATGGTCTCCGGCCCTTTGGCTGGACAGAATCTGGGTGACCTCGGTGCAGATGTCATAAAAATAGAAACAACATTTGGCGATACTGCGCGCTGGGTAGGTCCGCCAGAGCGCAAAGGTCTCAACGGTTTTTATACCCAGCTAAATCGCAATAAGCGCTGTATAGCTGTAGATCTAAAGTCCGGGCAAGGGCGCGAGATTGTGCAGACTCTGGCCCGAACAGCAGACGTTGTGCTACAGAATTTTCGCCCTGGCGTGGCAGACAGGCTGGGTATCGGCTATGAAGAGTTAAGCAGAGACAACCCGGGCCTGGTGTATGTGTCGGTGAGCGGGTTTGGCCCTGACGGGCCGTATTCAAACCAGCCGGTCTACGACCTGGTGATTCAAGGTATGTCGGGCCTGATGCCCATTCAGGGCGGGGCGGGCAATCCCCCCGAGATGATCAAGAGCGTGGTGGCGGATAAGACAGCCGCTATTACCGCAGCCTCCAGTGCTCTGGCGGCGCTGTTGGCCAGGGAGAGAAGCAATGGCCAGGGCCAACATGTGCATGTGCCAATGATTAATGCCTACGCTCAGTTCGCTATGGCTGACACTATCACTCCCGAGACTTTTATTCCCAGGTCGGAGTCGGAGCCCTTGACGCCAGACCTGTATCGCACCTGGCGCTGTGCTGATGGTTACCTTGTGGGAACCGTTATCGAAGAGAAGCAGTACCAGAATCTTTGCCGCTGTCTCGGTCGGGAAGATCTATTGGAAGACGAACGTTTCCTGAACATTGCGAATCGTATGCGCAATCTCGAAGTAATGAACGATTTGCTGGAACCTGAGTTTTTAAAACGACCCTGGCGCGAGTTACTCGAAGAGCTGCGCGAGCATGAGATACCGTTCGGCCCGGTCTACGATATGGAGGGTTTTATTAGTGATCCACAGGTGCAGCACAACGGCACCATATTTGAAGCGGAGGATCCGGCGGCGGGCACGATTCGCTATGTGCGCCACCCAGGTGTTTATGAAAAAACACCTGTAACCCTGCGCCGACACCCGCCGCGTCTGGGAGAACACACTAACGAAGTACTAGCTACAGCAGGGTTTAGCGAAGCGCAAATAAGCCAGTGGCGTGCAGCGGGAGTGATTGCCTGACGATGCAGCCACAACTATTGACGGTGCCGCCTGCCTGACCAGTTTGAATGCTGCGCAGTGCTGCGCAGCGAGAATGCGCTATTACCCTGGTTTTATTCTGCTGCCAGACACCCAACTGGAAGATGCACTGGGCTTGTCATCTGGGAAGTTGGCCTCGGTTATTCGGCAGTGTCAGTACATTTCGCAGCTTGTTAAACAGTATACGGACTGTATCTGAACTATGGCAAAATGAATGTTGCTGGCACAGTTCAGGAAGGCCTGGGTTTGCCGGGCAAACTGACGAAGGAGAGTGACCGCTATGGATGATTCGCTGAACGTATTTGGAGAGACACTTGAGCCCTGTAGCGAAGACCCAATGACCGGCTTTTTTCGCGATGGATGTTGCAACACCAGCGAGCAGGACCCGGGTTCTCACACGGTGTGTATTGAAGCCAGTGAAGCGTTTCTCGAATACTCACGCGGTTGCGGCAACGACTTAACCACGCCCATGCCCGGCTACGGCTTTCCCGGTCTTAATCCCGGTGATCGCTGGTGCCTGTGTGCTGCGCGCTGGCTGGAAGCTCGTGAGCAGGATATGGCGCCGCGGGTCTATTTGCGCAGAACTCACCAAAAAGCCCTGGACATCGTGCCTCTGGAATTGCTGCGGCAATTCGCCGCTGATCTAAATTGAACACTCACTACAGAGTGTCTGGAGCGGTCTGCGATTCATTTAAAAACCGGATGAACTGATTGTTATTGATCGGCGACTTTGCTACCGTTTGCTGCTGGCCGCAAACGATACCCAGGTACCCTGGAAAACCATGGATTTATCTCTCAGTGAAGAACAGCAGTTGTTAAAGAACAGTGCCGCCAGGTTCGTACAGGACAATTACAGCGTCGAGTTGAAAAGAACACTGCGCGACTGTGAACCCGGCTTCAGCCCAGAGATCTGGCAACAGTTTGCCGAACTGGGTTGGCTGGCCCTGCCCTTTGCGGAAGCTGACGACGGTATCGGTGGCAGTGCGCTGGACTGCGCTGTGTTGATGGAAGAGTTTGGACGCGGCCTGGTCAGCGAGCCCTACCTTGCGACCGTGGTAATTTGCGGTGGCTTTTTACGGCGCGCCAATGCTGAGCAACGAACCGCGTTACTGCCTGCCTTGATTGCAGGGGAGTCGCAATGGGCATTTGCTTTTGCTGAGGCCGATAGCCGCTACAACCTGGCGAATGTGGCAGTCAGCGCCACTGTAGATGCAGACGGTTTTTTGCTGACAGGTACCAAGATTGCAGTGCTCAATGGCCATGCGGCTGATTATTTCGTGGTATCGGCGCGCACTTCCGGGGCGAGGTTAGACCAGCGGGGCGTGTCTTTGTTTGTCATTCCGGCGGATGCCCCCGGCGTGTCTTGCAAGACTTATCAGATGGTGGATGGCAGCTATGGTGCGGACATCGAGTTCAATACGGTTCGGGTTGATGCGGCCCGCTTGCTTGGCACAGAGGATGACGCCCTGTCGTTGATGGACGATGTTGTTGCCGAATCTATAGTAGCGATTGGCGGTGAGGCCTTGGGTGCCGTGGACGCGCTGCTGGAGCAAACGGTTGAGTACACAAAAACTCGCGAACAATTTGGTCAGGCGATTGGTGGTTTCCAGGCTTTGCAGCACCGTATGGCAGATATGTTTTTATTGTGCCAGTCGCTGCGCTCTCTGCTTTACTACGCGGCCATTGCCCGCGAGGAACAACGCGATGACAGGCAACAAGCGGCATCAGCGCTGAAGGTTAAACTTGGAGAAGCAGGCCGCTTTGTTTCCCAGCAGGCGGTGCAGTTGCACGGCGGTATTGGCATGACCGATGAATTGGGTATTGGTCACTACCTGAAACGCTTATTGCTGCTCAATGCATTGTTCGGCGATGCTGAGCATCACCTCGATAAATACATCGCCGCCTAGACTTCTCATTTCAACCCCTGGACGAGTGGCGGTGAATGGCGCCGACCTCATCTCCCTCGTGAAATATTTCTTCCAGGCGGTCACTCAGGTAGTGAATCATGCGCTCGACCCGCTCGTCTTTCCGGGTGACAATCTGTGATACTGCCATACCCTGCATGAGAAAACGGCTGATATCCATCGCCAGGTCATACAGCTCACCGCGCTCGGCCCATTCTGGAAACAATTGACTGCTCGACTGAGCGACGTTTTCGTCAAAACGAAGAATTGAATCTTCAAGGATATGCTGTAGTTCCGGGTCTGTGCGGCCAGCCACGCAGAGCTCGTGATAGGCAATAAACAGATCAGAGCTCAGATAATTCCAGTAGCCACGCAGTCCGCGGCGATTGCGCTCGTCCACTGGCAGAGTGTGGGCTGCCGCTTCGCCGATGGCCTCGTCAATGGACTTTGCATAGCGAAACAGCAGCTTGCCGTGCAGATATTCTACGGCTGCCTGGATAAGTTCGGTTTTCGAGGGAAAGTGGTGCAGCATGGCACCGCGAGATACTTTTGCCCTGTCGGCGATCTTGGCAGTCGTGGTGCTGGCATAACCAATATTGATGAAGCAATCCAGGGCCGCGTCGAGAATGGTATCCCGGGTCATCGCGCTTTTTTGCGCCTGCCAGCCAGCGCTATCGCGCTCTTTCTTACCCTCATTTTTGTGTGTCGGACTGGTCATGGCTCCCTCGCTTACTGACCCGCAAGTTTAGCGACAACAGGAGCAAATAGCTCAACCATATTGTTCTCACCGTCATCGAGCACAGTGATATAGGAGATGCCATACTTCTGACGCCGTCTTTGCAGCTCTTCGCAAATATAATCTATGCTGCCAATCAGATTGTGTGGTCCCTCCAGCAAGCTCTCGACAGACATGCCAAATTCAGAGGCAATGGCGCTTGCAGTCGCTTGCTGATGGTCGGTGACAACGGTCATGTAAGCGCCAATTTCAATTTCCAGATCATCAAAGCGCTCCCCTGCGCCGTCCTTAATCCAGCCAACTTTTTTCTCGGTCTGGCCCGCCAATCCGGAGGCAACGCCGTCCGGTCCCAGCATACCGGCCCGGTTATTAAAGTTCAGGCTGACGATATCGGCTTCTCTGCCAGCAATAGTCAGCACCCGCTTGCTGCCGCCACCAATCATAATGGGCGGGCGGGACGGCCTTGCAGGAATACCCGAAAACCCCTGCCACTTGATGTACTCGCCGTCGATATCCAGAGGCTCGCCACTCATAAAGGCTTTAACGCCAGCGACGACCTCCTCAAATTTATCCAGCCGTTGCTGGATGTCGGCAAAAGGAATATTGACCGCATCATATTCCGACTTAATCCAGCCCGCGCCCAGTCCGAGTTCCAGCCGTCCATCGCTGAGGTAATCCATGGTGGCCGCTTCTTTGGCCAGAATAACGGGTTCGCGATAGTCCATGCAGAAGACCCGGCAACCCACCTTGATTGAATGGGTCATCTCAAGCGCCATGGCTATGGCTGGTACCGCTCCGAGCAACTGTGGCGGATGCGCTGAAGCTACCTGGTTGGGGCCGGGCCCGAAGAAGTGATCGGCAAGATGATAGGACGAATAGCCTAGCTCCTCTGTTTTTCGCACCGTGTCGCGCCAGGCAGCGGGAGACTTTGGGTTGAATGCCTGTAGGCCGAACCGGAACGGTTTGACACTCATGCGGCCTCCTCTCTTGGGGTGAGGTAAATCGGAATTGCGCTTTGCTGGGTCATGCCGGTGTAGGGCTGGGTGATCGTCAGGTTGTCGATGAGCTTGTTGGTATTGGTGCCCACCTCGCGTACTTTTTCATCGGCGCCCGGCTCTGGTGCAACGCCCCAACTGTGATGCATCGAGACGACACCCGACTTGATATTTTTGTTGGCACTGATCACAGCGGCGATTGATCCCCAGCCCGAATGTACGTCTACCAGACAGTCGTCTTCCAGGCCGAGGGCGGCAATATCGTCTGGATTCATGTAGGCGGGGTTAGTGGTTCCCATTTTCTTTTTCAGAGCGGTCAGGTTTAGTCCGCTGGAGTTGAGTACATATTTACTGCGTGAGCAAATGAGCCGGTGCGTGAATCGCGCATCGGGTGCTGGCCGGTTGAGATAATGGCCGAAATCTTCAGCCAGATCTTCGGGGGCAAAGTCCAGCTTGTTATGGTTGTCAGGGTCGGCAGCCTCTACCGTAGTTTTATGTTCAGGGAAGGTGTGCCCGCCGGGGTTGTCTCTCAGCCACTCAAGTGGCACACGCGAGCCCTCGGTAATAGCGCTGAGCACGTCAAACTTGGTGGGTTTGATGTCGCCGACAAAAGTTGTGTTGCCGACTTGCACTTCAAGACCCAGGCGCTGACCGAGACCCCAGAACAGTTCCCATTCTTCGACAACATCGTGGTCGGTGGCGATGACGGCCCGGGCATACTGGCTGTAGGGCTCTTCGTACCATGGGTCTGCCAACAGCGTGACGTCATCGCGCTCCAGGGTGAGTTTGGGGCCAAATACATAGTCCGCAATTTGGGCGGTGGCCGACATATAGGCATCGACGCAGATCAGTAGCTCCAGCTCTTGTAGCGCTTCGTAGGTTTTCTCCTGGTTGGCAAAAGCCGTCAACGGATTTCCACCAACCACGATCAGCGCTTTGACCTGTCCTTCGCCAGGGGTGAGAATTTCGTCGACCAGCAAATTGGTTGGCATTTCCCGCGAGGGGCCCATCATGCCCATCGCGGTCAGTTCGCCCAGTTCGGGTTTTATCCGTGAACGCGCGCCTTCAACCCAGGCTAGTTGCGGCCGTATCGGCTGAGCCTTGCGGGGCGCAGCCGGTGCAAGAACGCCCGGATTGGGCAAGGTGTCACCCTCGCGGTAGTAGCGACCGCAGAGTGAATTCAGGCTGGTTACCAGATGCTGAGTGAGGTTGGGGTCGTTAGACATCTCAGGCCCGGTACCCGTAATGGCGACGCCCCTGGAAGCCGTAGCAAATATTCGAGCGGCTTGAGCGATATCTTCAGCGGCCAGGTCAGTGCGTTGGGAAACGTAGCTGAGGGTGAAGGGCTCTACCTGTTCGCGCAACTGTTCAAGCCCTTCCGTATAGGCTTCGCAGAATTCCTGATCGTGCAATTCTTCTTCGAGAATTAGACGAATAGCAGCGGCCAGAAATGCCGCGTCTTCGCCGGGCTTGATTTGCAGGTGTAAATCTGCGCGACGGCTTAATTCTGTAGACCGCGGGTCCACAGCAATAAGTTTAAGACCGCGTTTTTTGGCATCGCGCAGTTTTTCAAAGGGGCTTACTGAAGGGACGCCACCGGGGGGTGCGTACTGGGAGACCATTGGATTATTACCCAGGATGAGCGCCACATCGGCGTCATTAAAAAAGTGGCTGCCAGCTCCCCAAAAGCCATGTCGGGTACCAACGAAAACCTTCGCGGGCTGGTCGATGGTGACGCTGGTGTAATAGGAGGGCGAATTGAGGGCATTGTGCCAGGCACGGCTATACGCGAGCTGCGCCGAGTTTTGGAACGCATAGGTGCCATTGTAGGTGGCGATGGCTCTCGGCCCGTGTTGTTCGATGATGCCTTTCAGTTGAGCGGCAATGTCGTCCATTGCTGTTTCACTGCCGACCTCAACAAACTTGTTGCCAGTCTGCTTATAACAGCCGGTGACCCTTTCACCCTGATACATCTGTTCAACGAGCTGTCGACCCTTGATACAGGTGTAACCACCATACATTGGGTTGTCAGTATCCGGGTGTATCGCACGGGCGCGTCCGTCTTCAACGTCAACGGTCATGGGGCAGTAGGCGTGGCAGTAGCGGCAGAAGGTTTTTTCGTTAGTCATTGTTATGGGTCCCAAATCATTAAAATTACCGCCAGTCCGGGTTGCTTTTATGCCTGAAAGCGGTCAATACTTAAAAAAACAAGCAGTACTGATTGTATTTTTTACCACCGGCGCCGTCTAGTACTATCTGTACTTGTCGGTAGATATTCATAATAACCGCCAACGCAAGTCAAGGCAGGAGTTTGTAATGATTGATAAAGTAACCCGTTTCAGCCCTTCAAAAATTGCCGCTGGTCTGGCAGTAGCAGGTCTGGCCGCTACAATCGCCCCACTTGCTGGCGCGCAGGAGGGCAGCGCCGTCCTCGAAGAGGTCATTGTTACCGCGCGAAAAACCAGCGAATCGCTACAGGATGTTTCTGTAGCAGTATCCGCATTTAGTGGCTCGCAGATTGATGCACTGGTTATGCGCGATGTTCGGGAAATAGAAGGACTAGTGCCCAATCTCATCATCGACCCTGTCAGTGTAGCACCAGCGGGCGCTTCACTGTATATCCGTGGTGTGGGTACCCAGGAGGTCGAGCGTTCCTTTGATCCAGCGGTGGGAGTGGTGGTCGACGGTGTTCCGCTCTCGTTTGTGAATGGCTCCATGGCCAACACGTTCGATTTTGCGTCTATTGAAATATTGCGCGGTCCGCAGGGCACGCTGTTTGGTCGCAATACCACAGGTGGTGTCATCAATATTACCCGTACCCGCCCCACAGACGAGCTCGGTTTGAAATATGAGGTGACCGGCGGCACAGATGACCGATTCGATGTGAAAGCGATTGCTAACTTCCCTCTGGGAGAAACGCTTGCAGGTAAGTTGGGCTTTGCCAGCCAGAAGGATGGCGGCCAGAGGTCCCAGTTAACAGTGGGTGGTGAATCTGGTAACGCGGACAACAAGGAGTTCAATGCGACCCTGTTGTGGGAGCCTGTAGAAAATTTCGAAGCCCTGTTTACCTACGTGCGCTATGAGGACGACAACGATGGTATTGGCTTACAGAATATCACCTCGATTAATGTCGGCAATCCGGTCAATCCGGCACCGGAAACGCCCTGTACGTTACCCAGTGCAGTATTTGGCGATGTCTGTGGTGACAATGTCACTGATATTGAAGATTTCACACAGGACTTCTACGAAGCTGTTGAATTTGAGTGGGATAGTTTTGCCTTGAGCATGAGCTGGGAGCTGGACTTCGGCACTGTTACCTCGGTCACGGGACGCCAGGAAACTGATGAGGCGGTACCGACTGACTTTGACGCTACCTCGCTGAACTTTTTTCATACCTGGCGCTTTCAGGAATCTGAACAGACTTCTCAGGAATTGCGTTTCGCGTCCAGTGATGAGCTGAGCTCAGAGGTAGATTTCGTGGCGGGTATTTTCTGGGTTGAAGACGAATACCAACTGGATCAGAAGACTTCAATTGCTGCGTTCGGTGGCCCTGCCGGGGCAGTATTTCAAGACCCCTATGCAGAGCATGAGCGCGAAGCCTGGGCTTTATTCGGCGAGATTCACCTGGATTTGACTGACAAGTGGCTGTTGACTCTGGGTGGTCGTTACACTGAAGAGGAAAAAACCTACACCGGCAGTAATTCCATTGGCGGCAGTGGTTTTGCCGGCTATGTTCCGGATTCCGCAGATGATTTCTTTGTTTTCGGACAGCCGATCTGGGTTCCCATTGCCTCCGCTGATGGCAGTGAAAAATGGGAAGAGTTCACGCCTAAATTAGGGTTGGACTATCGTGTTAGCGACGATGTGCTTACTTATGTTTCCTATTCAGAAGGCTTTCGCTCCGGTGGTTTTAATGGCCGTAACCAGGACCCGGCGAACATCGGGCCATTTGACCCGGAATTTGTAGAAAACTGGGAATTGGGTATGAAGGGCGACTTCCTGGACAAGACGCTGCGTTTGAATATCGCGGCTTTCTATACCGACTACCAGGACAAGCAAGAGGAAGTCATTCAGCCGGATGGATTCGGTGGTTCTAATACTGTCGTGGCCAATGCTGCAACGGTGGAGACCAAGGGTCTTGAAACCGAACTGACCTGGGTGGCCAATGAAAGTCTGACTTTCAATGCGAGCCTGGGTTGGCTGGATGCCTCCTATGATGACTACATCGCTGACCTGAATGGTGATGGCATACAGACTGATAACAGCAATTTGGAACTGCGCCGCGTGCCGGAGTGGACCGGTGGTGCCAATGGGATTTACTCTGTGCAAATCGGCGGCGGTACCCTCAGCGCGTTTGTCGGCTATCGCTATACGGATGAGTATTGGGTGGAAACCTCGAATGATCCGCGTGGTTTGCTGGATGATCGCGGTGTTTGGGATGCCTCTGCTTCCTATCAATGGGAATGGGACAATGATCGCACTGTAAAAGTGACGGCCTTTGGTCGAGACCTGACAGACGAAGTCGCTTTTTCATCGGCGGTTACAATCCCCGGCACCATTGCATTTTCTGGTGTCAGCGGTGGCCGTGAATACGGCATTCAAGTCTCCGGGAACTTCTAGAGCCCAGGCAGCAAGTGAAAAGGGGCCTGATGGCCCCTGGTTATCGCCTGGAATTTGATCATTTGGGGTCAGGGCGAATTTGGCTCAGAATGAATACTCTGACTCTGCCAGACAGACTACCCCGAGAAAAAATCGCCCCTTGGAACACCTTCCGGGTCGTAGACAGGTTCGGCGTGATCAATGCGATATTTGAGGATGTCGGTTCCCAGCATTTCGTACTTGCCTAATAGCTGTAGCATACTACTGTAAAATGGGCCGGCCAGGTGAGCGTTAAGTTCTGCCGGGGAGTCCCAGTTTTCGTAGACATAGACCGTGCCAGGGCGCGCCGGATCAATGCTCCACACATAGTGGTTGCAACCCTGCTGGTCGCGGGTGTCGGCCATAAGCCGGGCCGCTTCCTGCACGGCTGCCTCTGCATCTTCCGGACTGAATTGTACGGTGCCGTTAATGATTACAGTCATAGTGATTTCCTCAGTTGTGTTTTGGTCTGTGACAGTTGCGGAAGCCTGGCAAAGGCGGGGAATAAAACAATCAATAGCATACCCTCACAGGGTTGCTGCTACAATTTTGAGTTATGGTCGATAGGGCTTGAGCTCCGCACTGTAGTCGGCTGCACCCTGATACATGACATGGTAGCGTCTTGCGGCGAATACCCATTGTCCGTCAACTTTCTTATAACTGTCTGCGTAAACCCCGAGTACCAAAGCAGCATCGCCCTCTCTGGGCTTGGTGTGCTCAGTCACGTACCAGCGTCCGCTGGCGGTGTCGCCGTCGATTTCGATGGTGCCGGAATTAAGCATCATGATGGCAAACTCAAAACTGCCCATCGCGCCTTGCCAGAGATTCAGAATATTATCGCGTCCAGTGACCTCCATGCCCATCAAAAACCAGGTGGCATCGTCGGCCCAGGTAGCGATCCAGTCCTCGGCACTGAATCTGTTTACTGCGTCGATATAGCGGGCGACAACGTCGCGGATTGCTAGCTCATCTGCTGGATTTGACATGCTTTTTTCCTCGTTTTAAAAAAGAAACAAACTATACTGTTTTTTAGATGTATGGGCTGCTACTATGCACAGTTCGAGGACTATAAACAATAGGGATAATAGCGCCCATGCCTGCTACACCGCTACCAAGACCGATAGGTGAAGGCCTCTTCACCTGGCCTTCCCCAGAGCCAGCACTGTTGTGTTCGCGCTGCCGAAATTGCGGCCGAGCTTCGTTTCCAGCGCAGGGCAGTTGCACGGCCTGTTGTTCGACGGATGTTGTGGTTGAGACGCTGCCGCCCTGTGGCACGCTCTGGACCTGGACCGTCCAGCGTTTTATGCCTAAGGCCCCCTATAAAAGCGGTGAAACTCAGGAAACATTCCAGCCCTACGGAGTGGGATATGTCGAACTGCCTGGAGGTGTGCGGGTCGAGGGGCGATTGACCGAAAATAACCCCGAAAATTTGGAAATTGGCATGGCGATGAAAGTCATATTCGAAACATTTCGTACTGAAGATGACGGCACCGAGGTGATTAATTTTGCCTTCAGCCCGGTAGAGCCCTCAGCCCAGGCGAAACAGCCCTCAGCCCAGGCGACAGAGGAGTAGTTCACATGGATGCAGCAATTGTGGGTGTTGGCATACACCCCTTCGGCCGTACTCCAGAGCGCTCCGGGCTGCAACAAGGCGCCTTCGCCGCCCGGCAGGCGCTTAAAGATGCAGGCGCAGAGTGGAGCGACATGCACTTCGCCTACGGTGGCAGTGCCAGCTCTGGTTCGGCCGATGCGCTGGTCAACGAACTGGGTTTAACCGGGCTGCCCTTTACCAATGTAGCCAACGGCTGTGCCACGGGCGGCAGCTCGCTTATCTCTGCCTACAACGCGATTAAGTCGGGCGAGAGTGATATTGGCCTGGTCGTCGGCTTTGACAAGCACGAGCGCGGTGCATTCAACGCTGACCCCAAGAGCCTTGGAATTGGTGCGTGGTATGGCGAGGCAGGGCTGATGCTAACAACGCAGTTCTTCGCCATGAAGATCACCAAATACATGCATGACTACGGCATCTCAAAGTTGACGTTGGCGAGGGTTGCCGAAAAGTCATTTCAGAACGGATCACTCAACTCCAATGCATGGCGTCAGCAAGTGATAGGCGTTGAAGAGATTCTCAATTCAATGATGGTGAATGACCCGTTGACCAGGTTTATGTTTTGCTCCCCCTCGGAAGGTGGCGTGTCACTGGTTGTCTGTCGCGCCGACCACGCTGAAAGATATACCAGGAAACCAGTGTACATTAAGGCGGCGGCACTGCGCTCTCGTCGCTATGGCTCTTTTGAGGTATTTGCGCCTGCGCAGGCTCTTGAGCATATCGGTGGCCCGACCGTTGATTCTGCCAGGGCCGCTTTTGAAATGGCCGGGATTGGGCCGCAAGACGTAGATGTGGCGCAATTGCAGGATACCGAAGCGGGCGCCGAAATTATGCATATGTCGGAAAACGGTTTCTGCGAAGACGGCGAGCAGGAGCATATGTTGCTCAATGGCGAAACGAAAATTGGCGGACGCCTGCCAGTGAATACCGATGGTGGCTGTATTGCCAATGGTGAACCTATCGGCGCCTCTGGTTTGCGCCAGATCTATGAAAATGTTGTGCAGCTTCGCGGCGAAGCGGGTGCGCGCCAGGTGCCAGACGAGCCCAGGGTGGGCTACACCCATGTTTATGGAGCGCCGGGAATCAGCGCAGTGACAATTCTACAGCGCTAGGGGCCTGTCGGACTTAACCGCTGCTAGCGAGGGGAAGCAGCAATGAATCAGTTTGTGCAGTCGTGAGGCAAATAGCCGTTTTATTTAACGACATTGACCGTGAAAAATAACGGCTCAATGCTTTTCCGCAGCAGCACAGTGTTAAGTCCGGCGGATTCCCGGACGACGAGAATGAGGCAGAGGTGATGAATAAGAAAGTAACGCTGACTCCGCAGCAAATTGCTGCCAGAGACCCTTCCTACTCCTTTCAGGAGCTGCTGGACCGGGAAGTGATAGACGTGCCTGCGCCCTTGCGTGCAAGCACTGACACCTATCTGGGCTCGGAAGACCTGCCGATAGAGCGCTGGACCTCCAGAGAGATATTCGAGCTGGAAGTCGAGAAGGTCTGGCGCAAAACCTGGCAGATGGCCTGCCGTGAGAGTTTGCTGAGAAACCCCGGCGATTATTTTGTCTACGACATTGTTGACGACTCCATTTTGATAACTCGTACCAAATCGGGTGAACTCAAGGCTTACTACAACTCTTGCCTGCACCGTGGACGCGCGCTGAAACGGGGCAGTGGAAACTCTGACAACCTACGCTGCCCATACCATGGCTGGGCCTGGAATCTCGAAGGCGGGTTTGAAGGCGCGACCTGTCAATGGGATTTCCCCCATGTCACAGCAGCAGAATTTGCTCTGCCTGAAGCGCGTATTGACACCTGGGGCGGCTGGGTTTTTGTCAATATGGCTGACGATGCCCCACCGCTACAGGAATACATGGGTATCCTCCCCTCGCATCTGGATACATGGAACCATGAGCATCGCTATATCTCAATGCACGTTGAGAAGGTGATCGGTGCGAATTGGAAAACAGTGCTGGAAGCATTTATTGAGTCTTACCACGCGATTGCGACGCACCCGCAGTTGATGCCATTTCAGGGAATTGACAACTCGCAGTACGATGTTTGGGGTGATCATGTGAGTCGCACGATCACGGCTTATGGGGTTCCTAATCCCAGCCATGCAGACCAATTCAGCGAGCAGGACTCGATGAATGCAATGATGAACCAAATAGGCAGTGACGAGTTTCCTGAGCTGGCGCCTGGGCAGACGGCCAGAGAGAAGCTCGCAGAAATTAGCTTGCCCGGCGTCAGTGAGGCGAACGGCGAAGACCTGTCAGCCAGGGCGACAATGTCCGAGCTAATGGATTCTACGCTGTATCTGCTGTTCCCGAATTTTGCTCCCTGGGCTGGCTACGGCACCATCATTAACTACCGACACCGCCCCAATGGCGATGATGTTGACAGTTGCATCATGGACATTTTCCTGCTGACCCGCTATCCGGAAGGTACTGAGCCGCCAGAAGATGCGGCCACCGTAAGACTGGGCATCAATCAGCCTTTCGCCGACGCGGCAGATGTAATGGGTGCAGGCCTGGCGCGGGTATTCGAGCAGGACGCGGCTAATTTACCCCAGGTACAAAAAGGCCTGAAGGCGTCCAGGAAAGGCACTATCACCCTGGGCAATTATCAGGAAGTGCGTATTCGCCATTTCCACCAGACACTGGATAAATATCTAAACGCCTGACCCCGGTTCCTGCCGCGAGGCGGCGCAATACCACCCCGCGATCAAAGAAGGTTAGCCATGAATCGTCAGATACTTTTGAATGCTCACCCCAAAGGTGAATTGAAGCACACAGATTTCAAACAGGTTGCAGTTGATATGCCCAGCCCAGGGGCGGGCGAAGTGCTCGTGCAGACCTTATATCTGGCGCTGGAACCTGCGATGAAGGGCTGGATGGAAAACCGCTCTGACTACATGGCACCGCTGGCAATTGGCGATCTGATGCGCGGTGGTGGCAGTGGCCGCGTGATCGAATCGAACAATTCTGATTTTCCTGTTGGCACGATTGTTACAGGCGGCTGGGGTTGGCAGGAATACGCCGTTGCCGGAGGGAAAGACGTGCCCTTGCAAGTGATTGCAGAAGGCATGCCTGTTCCCTCTGCCATGTCACTGCTGGGCACGACTGGATTAACCGCGTACTTCGGTATGCTCGATGTGGGTGAACCCAAGGCTGGTGACAGGGTCTTGGTATCCGGTGCAGCCGGCGCCACGGGGTCCGTTGCCGGTCAGATCGCCAAACTCAAAGGATGCAGCGTAATCGGGATAGCGGGCAGCACGCAGAAATGCCAGTGGTTGGTCGATGAGCTGGGTTTCGATGGTGCCATCAACTACCGTGAGGAAGATGTCGCTGCTCGCGTTAAAGATCTTTGCCCGGACGGGATTAATGTTTTTTACGACAACGTGGGTGGTGAAATTCTTGATACAGGGTTAGCTAACCTGGCGCTATACGCCCGCGTTGTAATCTGTGGAGGCATTTCTCGCTACAACCTGAGTGGAGAAATACCCGGCCCGAAGAATTACTTCAATCTGGTATTTCGGCGCTCACGCATGCAGGGCTTTATTCTGTTTGACTACATGAGTCGGTATCCCGAGGCTCAGTCGTTTTTGCGGGAGCACTATTTGAGCGGCGAGCTGAAAAGTAAAGAAACCATTATGGAGGGCTTTGAGCAGATGCCGACCGCATTGATGAGTTTGTTCTCCGGCGACAATATGGGTAAGCAACTGGTGCATGTGGCAGACTAGTCGTCCAGTCGGGCTAACAGCCTGGGCGAGACAATTACCAGTCGATTTCCACGCGCAACGCATCCAAAAACCTGGCGCCCACAGCGCCGTCAATGACCCTGTGATCGCAGCTCAGGGTGGCACTCATCTGTGTGACAATTGCCGCTTCCCCATCTCTTGCTACCACTTGCCGAGAGCCTCTGCCAAAGGCCAGAATGGCACCCATGGGCGGGTTTACAATGGCGCTGAAGGTGCTGACACCAAACATGCCAAGGTTAGACACGGTAAAAGAACCATTGGCAATGTCGGCCTGCTCCAGCTTGCCGCTTCTGGCTTTGTTGACCAGCGCCGATGTATCTGCTGCAATCTCGGCGGGTGTTTTTCTGTCAGCGGCGTAGACAGTTGCTGAAAACAGCCCGTTGTCCGTGGCAATACCTACAGAGACATTGGCTTGTTTGAACTGATGGATATTGTCGCCCACCAGATTGACATTCACCTCGGGAACTTTCATCAGTGCCTGCGCAACGCACCAGACCAGCAGATCATTCACCGATACTTTTTGGCCGCCCTCTGCATTCAGTTTTTCCCGATGGGCTAACAAGCCGTCCAGTTCATATTCAGTGGTGAGGTAAAAATGAGGTATTTGTTGCTTCGCCTCGGTCAGTCGTCTGGCGATGGTTTTGCGAGTGGCTGTCAGAGGAATCACGTCTACATTTACAGGGGCAGTGGCGTCAGCCGTTGGCGCCGAACCTGCGCTCTCTTTGGCGGCAAGTTCAACGTCTTCCCTGGTGATGCGTCCATTGCGTCCTGTGCCCACCACACTGTCCAGGTCTACACCGAGTTCTGAAGCCAGGCGACGCACGACCGGGTTCACCCTGCGGCCAGCCGCAGAAGTTGGGGCAATCGACGCTGTAGCCGGGGGAGCGGCAGGTGCTGCTGTTGCAGCGGCAATGGGCTCCGGTTCAGGTGTAGTGCCAGCAAAATCGGCGATAAAGGCATCGATAGCCGCATCGTCAACCTCTGCGCCAGCAATGACGCCAAGCAGCGCGCCCACCGGCATGGTTGCGCCCTCTTCGACCAGACGACGGCGCAAAAGACCGTCGGTGGGTGAGTCCCACACATTAACGATTTTGTCTGATTCCATCTCAAACACTGCCTCGCCTTTACCAATAGGGTCGCCGACTTCTTTATTCCAGGTTGCAATAGTGCCCTCAATCATTTCAATGCCCCACTTGGGCACAGCGATGGGATATATATCACTCATAATTCGATCCTGGCCCTGTCTCTCAGGACAAAGTGCGCTGAATAGCTGCGGCAATTTTTTCAGCATTGGGGATATAGGCAGCCTCCAGCTCTGGTGAAAACGGGGTGGGGCTGTGGGGTGCGCAAACCTGCTCAACCGGTGCCTTCAGAGAATGAAAGGCTCTGCTCGCTGCCATGGCAGCGATATCGGCCGTCAATCCACAGCGCGGCGGAGATTCATCGACAACGACCAGTCTGCCGGTGGCCTCAATACTTTCGAGGATAGTTTCCTGGTCGAGGGGCGAGGTGGTACGCGGGTCAATCAGGTCACAGCTAATGCCGCTGGCTTCAAGGCTGTCTATCGCTGCCGCTGCCCTGCCGACCATCTGACCAAAGGCTACCACCGTCACATCGTCGCCTTCCCGTGGCATAGACGCCTGACCGAAGGGGATCGTATACATCTCTTCCGGAACTTCGCAGGACTCCTGATAGAGCGCTTTAGGTTCGAAGAACAAGACCGGGTCGTCATCTTGAATGGCCTGCAACATCAAGCCTTTGGCATCGTAGGCGTTGGCGGGTACAACGACCTTCAGGCCGGGAAACGACGTCATAACCTGATACATAGATTGTGAGTGCTGACCCGCTGCGGAAAAGCCGCCGCCAGAGGCAAAACGAATGACCGCCGGACAGGTTGATTTGCCGCCGAACATGTAGCGAAATTTGCCTATCTGATTGACGATTTGATCCATACAGACGCCGATAAAATCAGCAAACATGATTTCCGCGACAGGCCGCATGCCGACCAGCGCTGCTCCGGCAGCGGCGCCAACAATAGCGGACTCGGAAATAGGTGTATCAATACAGCGATTGGGGCCGAACTCCTCGTAGAGGCCGGAGGTAACACCGAAAACCCCGCCTACAGCACCCACTTTGCCGCTGGGGCTGCCGTTGCAGCCTGCGACATCCTCGCCAATTACAAACACTGACTCATCAGCCGCCATCGCCTGACGCAAGGCCTGGTTGATGGCGTCACGCATTGTTAATACTGCCATGATCCCGCCCTCCTCAGGCTGCGTTGTAATTGATGTAAACGTCCTCAGTCACCTGCTCAGGCGTGGGCCGTGGAGCTGCCTTGGCTGCAGCGACAGATTGATCGATCAGCGCCATGACCTCGCCATCGATCCTGTCCAGCTCGGCACTGCTGACAGCAGGGTTGTCCGCTGTTTTCTCGCGGAAGATTTTCAAACAGTCATAATTGGCGCGAAGGTCATTTAACTCGCCGTCAGCACGATAATTCTGGGGATCGCCCACAAAGTGCCCGTGGTAGCGCCCCTGTTCGGCGAAAATGCCGGCCGGGCCGCTACCCGCACGGGCGTGTTCAATGGCTTTGCCGGCGGCTTCGAAGACAGCAAAGAAATCTGAACCGTCGGCGACAAACACCGGGAAACCAAAGCCTTCAGTGCGAGCTTTCAAATCGTCACATCCCACCGCGTAACTGATATTGGTGTGTTCAGAGTAGTAGTTGTTTTCAATGACAAAGATCGCCGGTACCTGCAACACAACCGCTAAATTCATGGCTTCAAAGCAGGTGCCCTGATTTACCGAACCGTCACCGGAAAAAGAGACAGCGACATTTTTAGTGCCGCGAATTTTCTGGGCCAATGCAGCGCCCACTGAAATGGGTGGGCCGCCAGCAACAATGCCATTGGCGCCGAGAATGCCGTTGTCGATATCGGCCACGTGCATGGAGCCGCCTTTACCTTTGCACAAGCCTTCAGCAGAACCCCAAAGTTCTTTCATCATGCCAGTGACATCGGCGCCGCGGGCAATACAGTGGCCGTGGCCGCGGTGGGTGCTGACAATAGTATCGCCGCCAGACAAGTGTTCACAAACGCCTACGGCATTCGCTTCCTGGCCCGTGTAGAGGTGCGTAAAACCGGCGATTTGGCCATTCATAATTTCTGCATGAGCGCGTTCTTCAAACTCGCGGATGGTTTTCATCTGCCGATACGCTCTCAGCAGTTTCTCTTTCGGTAAGCCCACAGTGGTTCTCCTGTTAGTGATTTACGAATGACAGGCCCAAAACGGCCCTGGCAATAATATTGCGTTGTACTTCCTGGCTGCCGCCAAAAATAGAGGCCGCACGGCTATTGAGATAGGTGGGCACCACATAGGGTGTGTAGTCTGGGCCGACCTCTTCCTGTTTAAAGGGCAGGGCGTGATAGCCCAATACATCGACGGCCAATTCGTGCGTGCGCTGCTCAATGTTTACCGTGGTTAACTTCAGCACTGAAGACAGGGCGCCGGGATTGCCGCCCTGGGAGAATTCAGACAACACGCGCAGCTCGGTTATTTCCAGGCCTTTCAGATCAATCTCAATTGCAGCGATGGCGCGGTTGTAGCGACCATCTTTGTTAAAATCGGGGTTCCGTGACTGAGTATCGGCTACGATCTCCTTCAGGTGCTCCAAATCGGTGCGACGGATATGTGCGGTGGTGCCACCGCCTCGTTCAAAGGCGAGCAAGTGCTTGGCGCACTTCCAGCCGTCGCCCTCATTGCCGACCCGGTTTTCAATGGGGACTTTCACATCCTCGAAGAAGACCTGATTGACCTCGTGATCCATACCCATTGTGATAATTGGATTCACGCTGATACCGGGTGTGTCCATTTCAATCAGCAGGAACGAGATGCCTTCCTGCTTGCGTCCGCTATTGTCAGTGCGCGCCAGGCAAAAAATGTGGTCCGAGAACTGCGCATGTGTCTGCCAGATTTTCGAGCCATTGACCAGATAGTGATCGCCCTTGTTTTCCGCCTTGAGTTTCAAACTGGCAAGATCGGACCCGGAGCCGGGCTCAGAAAATCCCTGACACCAGTAATGTTCTCCGCTGATAATCTTTGGCAAATATTTTTGTTTCTGCTCTTGCGTGCCGAAGCCGAACAACACGGGCGCCAACAGGCTGATGGCCATGGGATTGTAAGGGGGGGTGCCAACTTTGGCGCACTCCATGGCAAAAATGTACTTTTGCGTTGCAGACCAACCCGTGCCGCCGTACTCCTCGGGCCAGCCGGGTACGGCCCAGCCTTTTTCCGCCAGAATGGACTGCCACTCCATGGCAGGGCCTTTATCCACAAATACAGTGGCAGTTTTGGCGGTGGCCTCCTTAATGTGCGCGGGATAGTTTGCCTGCAGGAAGCCTCTCACCTCCTGCTGGAAAGCAAGCTCTTCCGCAGTAAACTCAAGATCCATAGTGGCTTCCTATAAGGTATCCATCTATAAGGTACCCATGGCCCAGCGAATACCTCGGCGCAGCAACTCGTAATACTCGTCGGTCTTCCAGGCGCCAAATTCCGGTTCTGGATACTCTTCGATCATGGGCTGCATATCGTACTTGCCGCGGCAATGGCCCAGGGTCAGGTACAGTACCTGACCTTCGCCGTAGGGGTGTAGATACATGCAGGGGCGGGCTTCATCCGATTCCCACTCACTATCGACAAAATTTTCTGTAATGCCGGACCAATAGGTGTGCAACAAGGTGTGCTGGTTGTCGCCGTGATGGGTGCAGAGATAGAGCTCATCATCGACAGAGAAGGTGGGAATGCCTTTCACCAGCGGGTGGTCCGGGTCGCTGACTGCAACAGCGTAGGGCGCAATCGGCGGATGAGACAAAAACTGGCTGCCCAGCAACGCCATAAAGGCATCGTTTTCACGCGGGGCATTGACGCGACCGTCTTCCAGAAAGCGCAAAATGGAGTTAGTACCGTGCAGGGCGTACCACTTCTTGCCGCTGGCAATTGTGTCGCACAGACGCTGGGTTTGCTCGGGAGTAGGCATGACATCACAGGTGTAGGAAATGATGAAATCTGCTGCGCAAATCTCGTCAATCTGCGAGTAGTCAGACCCTACTTGCACCTTCAGGCGCGGCTGCTCGGCAATGAGTTTGAGCAGTTCCAGGCGGGCGTAGTCAATGTTGTGGTACTTGCCACCGGCGACCAGGTAGATGTCAAGGCGATCAGCTTTACTCATACGGCTTCTCCCGAGGCGGGAACAGTCACTAGAGCTGAACGCGCTTGGTAAAGCCGCCATCAACCACCAGGTTGACACCGGTAACCCAACTGGCAGCCGGGCTGGCGAGGAAAGCCACAGCATTGGCTACTTCCTCGGCAGAACCCATGCGCCCTGAGGGTTGGCCTGCCAGTGTGGCATCGTATATATCGGTCATGTTCGCCTTGATGAAGTCCCAGGCACCGCCTTCTATCATAATGGGGCCAGGTGACACGCAGTTTACGCGAATACCAGTGCCGCCAAGTGCTTGTGCCAAACCCTGGGAGTGCACGATCAAGGCGGCTTTCATGGCGTTGTAGGTCTGTGGGCCGAGAAAATCTTCAACCGCTGCCGTGGTGCCGATAATAACAACCGAGCCTGCGGCGGAGGCTTGCAGGGAAGGCATGGCTGCTTCGATAGCGCGGGTAGTCCCGAACACGTCGATTTCCAGATTGGCTTTCCAGCCGTTTTCGTCCATCTGGCCACCGCCAGCACTGACATTGGGTATCAGAATATCTATGCCACCCATTTGCTCGGCAGTGCCGGTAATCCAACCTTGCAGAGCCTCTTTGTCAGCCACATCTACCGCTGCGCCGAGGGTGTTGCCACCCAGCTCTGCTACGGCGGCGTCAACTTCCTCGCCATTGCGGGCACACAGAGCTACTTGAGCCCCTTCGGCCACCAGCAGGTTGGCGATGGCGCGGCCAATGCCCTTTGAGCCACCCGTGATCATTGCTTTTTTGCCACTCAGTCCGAGATCCATGCTGATGTCCTCTCATTATTGGTATGGATTAAAAAATGAATAGCGAAGTTTACCCAAGCGGCCAAAAAAAACAATCAGAATTGACTGTATTTTTTCTTGGCCAGGCTGGGCAGTGCCCTGCACAGGGCACAAGCAGATTTAATAAAAACCGGGCCGTTTGAGATCGACATGATTGCAATTCTGCTCAATGTGCCTCTGGCAGCCTGTCGAACTTAACACGGTGCTACTGCGGAAAAGCAAAAATTAGTCAGTTTGCCGATGACAGAAGGTAGAAACACGCTGACTCGCTGGTCTGATTTAATACTTCCCGGCTTGAATGATTTGCATATCGGTTTCGATAAGCTAGGCTGACAACGGTGTTTAATACCAAATTGTTAAGCCAGTAGCGTGAGTGTCATTAATTACAACGCCAGCCAGCAACTGCTGGTTACTGCCCGTGGCCATCCCTATGAAAAGGATGCTTTTAGCGGGCTATTTGAGCCGCTGGAGGACTTTTGCTGGTCACTGGTAGAACAGCCGGCAGCCCGGCTTTTGATGAACCCCCGCCTTAATACCCAGTTTGCCGCTTGTGTCTGCTATGACATGCCGGGCATTAATTTTGCAGCAGCCGACCCGCCGCAACTGGTTGCCCCAACTGAGGCTTATAAGCGAGATTTTCTCGATTTACTGGAAGCCGGCATGGGTTTTGTGTTTATGCATCACAGTATTGCTGCATGGCCCGTCTGGGATGAGTATGCAGAAATTGTTGGCGGTCGTTTTCACTATCGGCCCGCCCGTTTGCGCGGGCGTGAGTGGGCAGATTCCGGCTATCGCCATCAGGTTCAGCACCAGGTCAGTGTGCTGGCGCAGCATGCAGTCACCGCAGGCTTGCCAGCACAGTTTGAGATAAGGGATGAGTTGTACCTGTGCCCGATATTTGGTGATTCCGTGACGCCTCTGCTGAGCAGCAACTATGAGTTCGACGATCAGCATTTTTATTCAGCGAAACAGGCAGTTGCAGGCAACATGTGCAGCCGCGAAGGCTGGTCACATCCGCCGGGGAGTAATCTGGTCGGTTGGGTAAAACACTATCGCAACAGCCCCATTGTCTACTTGCAGGGCGGTGATGACCCCGCCGCCTATTCCAATGAACATTTTCAGCGCTTACTACACAATGCTATTCGCTGGGTCGCCAGTGAGGATGCTCATGCGTGGGCTCGCAAACAGAATGATCAAGCACATTAGGTCGGTTGGATTACAGGTCGGGATTTAAGCCGATAACCAGCGTCGGGCTGAACTCCGACTGACATAATATTCAGAGGAAAATCCATGAAAGCAGCAGTGTTTAAAGAAGTCGGCAGGCCAATGGTGGTCGAAGAGGTGGCCGACCCGGCTCCAACTGACAAGCAACTGGTGGTTAAGGTGGGCTACTGTGGTATTTGCGGTACTGATTTGCACTCTACCCGCGAAGGCGCGGCGACCGTTGCCTGTGACTCAATTCTTGGCCACGAGTTTGTCGGTGAAGTTGTGGAAATCGGAAAGTCGCTTAAAAATCAGTGGAACAAAGACGACAGGGTTTGCTCGCTGCCGTTCCTGTCTTGCGGTCAATGCGTGTCTTGTCTGACCGGGCGCCCCTTCGAATGTGCTGAGCTGAAGTGCACTGGCCTGGATGTGCCCGGCGGTTTTGCCGAGTATGTCACTACCGGAGCGCTGGAAACTATCAAATTACCTGAAGATCTGGAACTGGAGCGGGCGGCCTTGATTGAACCACTGGCGGTTGGTTTGCACGCGGTGCGTATTGCGGGCATGAAGGCCGGACAGCGCGTGCTGATCACAGGTGGTGGTCCGGTGGGGCTGGCCGTGGCGCTGTGGGCAAGATTTTTGGGGGCGCGAGATGTGGTGGTTTCAGAGTTCGCAGAGAAACGCAAGGTGCTGGCGACTAGCCTGGGCGCAACTGCGGTGATAGACCCCGGCAAAGACCTGGCCGAGCAATTTGGGGATGCGACCGGCGGTGAAGTGGACATGATTTTTGAATGTGTCGGCGTGCCGGGACTGATTCAGCAGTGTATTGAAATGGCACCGCGCCACTGCCGGATTGTTGGCGTTGGTGTTTGCGAACAGGCCGACAGTTTTATGCCGTTTATGGCTTTAGTGAAGGAGCTACAGTTTCAGTTTGCGATCGCCTACACCCGCGACGATTTTGAAACTGTTATCGCAATGCTGGCGCAAGCAAGAATCGATGCCTCGGCAATGGTCACGGACATTATTCCCCTCGAAGAAATGCCCGCAGCATTTGAGGCCCTGCGCACGCCGTCGCGCCAATGTAAAGTACTCACCCGGTTTTAGGCTCACACCCCCTGTAATTGCGTTAATAGTTGGCATATATGCCCAACTTGTGCCCTCTTCAATGAGCGATGCGCCGCATTATTCGTTACTATCGCGTCAAATATCCTAAAGGTAGCTCAATATGCGAAATTTATCTCTCAACCTGATGACTACACTGTCTATGGTGGCGGCCTTCGCTGTCGGCAGCGTTCAGGCGCAGACGCTGGAAGAAGTTGTCGTAACCGCTCAAAAGCGGGTTGAAAGTCTCTCTGACGTTCCCATTTCCGTGAATGTTGTCGGTGCTGAAAAAATCACTGACTCAGGCATCACCAATTTGCAGGATTTGTCTGACTTCGTGCCCAATTTGAGCATGAACCAGACGGGTATCGGTACCAACATTACCATTCGCGGTATCAGTTCAGGTATTAATCCGGCATTTGAACAATCAGTGGGTATGTATGTTGATGATGTGTACTACGGCAGAGCGCCTCTTTCGCGTGTACCCTATCTCGACATCGCGCGCGTAGAGGTGTTGCGTGGCCCACAACCGATCCTGTTTGGCAAAAACGCGATTGCTGGTGCTATCCACATGATTACCGCAGGTGCGAGCACCGAGGGCACTGAAGGGTTTGTGCAGGCAGACTACAACTTTGATCAGGAAGGGTACGATGTATCCGGCGCGGCTAACTTCGCTTTGACAGACCGGCTGGCTCTGCGCCTTGTAGGGCTCAAGCGCGATACAGATGGCTATTACGACAACACCCACCTTGGACGCGCTGAATCCGCTCTTGATGAGCAGGTCCTGCGAGCTAAATTGCGTTGGGAGCCAACCGACAGTCTAATCATCGATTTTAAAGCCGAGAACTCTCAGTTCGATACAGAAGGACGTTTTCTCGAGATCGTAAATCCAGTTGAAGTTGGCGGTTCTCCATCATTTGCAACAGCGATTTCAGCCCTCACAAGGGGCGCAGTGACGCTGGATACAGAGCAGGATTTCAACCGTCAATCCAATGGAGACATTGAGGAAATCGAAGTCGACAACTACACACTGAAGGTCGATTGGCTGGTCGGTGACTACACCCTGACATCTATCTCCTCGCGGGTTGAGTATGAAGATTATCAGCAGTGTGACTGTGACTTTATCAATGCATCACTGATCGATACGTCTGGCCTGGAAGAGTTTGAACAAACCAGCCAGGAATTCCGCCTGACTTCACCGGGTGGCGAGACGGTTGACTGGATTGCTGGCGCTTTTTACCAGGAATACGATGTAGCACTGGGCGATATTACGATTGTTCCCGGTGACAGTCTGTTGGGCGCGCTCAACGGTGCACTGCCTGGTACGGGTGCTCGTCGCGCTTATGCAACCGACAGTGATCTTTGGTCTGTTTTCGCCCAGGCGACCTGGAACATCAGCGATGCGGTTCGTGTAACCGTTGGTGGCCGCTACTCGGAGGAAACCAAAGACGGTGCTCGGGCAATCGAAATTATTGACATCACAGACGCTAGCCCGGTTCGAGATATTCTCGGCCAGCCAGTTCATGCCGGCTCAGTTGCCCCCATTGTTTATGCGGCTGCATTTGCGATAGACAACGAGCAGTTTAACCGCAGTGGTTTCACCGACTGTGGCGGAGCCTCAGATGCAACCGGTCACAATTTGAGCTGTGATCGCGATGAGTCCAAGTTTACTCCCGCTATCAATGTGCAGTGGGATGCGACTGATTCAGCCATGTTCTACGCTTCTTATACAGAGGGTTTCAAGGCAGGCGGTTTTGACGCCCGTGCAAATAACACGGGTTCTTTTGAGTTTGATGAAGAACTTGCGACCAGCTACGAAATTGGCACCAAGATGTCTCTGGCCGATGGCGCGGCTGAAGTCAATGTCGCCTTGTATCGTACCGAGTACGAAGACCTGCAAACAAGCCAGTTTGACGGGGTATTGGGCTTTAACGTGACCAACGCGGGTGAAGCTACCACTCAAGGTATTGAGATTGATGGACGCTGGCAGGCCGCTGAATCGCTGTTGGTTAATTTTGCAGCGGGTTATCTGGACTTCGAGTTTGACAGCTTCCCGAACTCACAGTGCTACTTTGGTGAAACTTCGGATTATACCAGTGGTCCTTTCGTTGGCCTGTGTGACCGAACGGGTGACACGCGCGAATTCACGCCTGAATTTACGGCTAACATAGGCGGGCAGTACTTCATTTCGGTTGGCCAATCGATGGAGCTGACTCTCGGTTTGGACTTGATCTACAGTGACGAGTACTTTGTGTCTCCAACACTGGACCCCAATCTGGAACAGGACGCCTACACCAAGCTGAATGGCCGCATCAGCCTCGCCTCTGATGATGGCGCGTGGCAGGTATCCATCCTGTTGGAGAACATGACCGATGAAGAAATACTGACCTTTGGCAACCAGGCGCCGGTTTCCACCACGCTATCGGGTTCTTTCAACCAGGCGACGGGTGCGTCAGGTGTCGCTACCGCGTATTACGGGTTCTACGGAGCTCCATTCAATGTGGCTTTGCAGGCACGTTACAACTTTTAGGTTTTTCGTTTAAGCTGAGGGGTCAGAGTTTATACGCTGACCCCTGTTTTATGCGCCAAAGGAAAGCACTATGCCTGGACAGTCTTTGCCACTGGGTTTGAACCTTGGTTTATGGGATCGAATGACTCGTTGGGATGAGGCGATTGAAATTGTACGGCTGGCTGATGAGCTAGGCTACCAGGTGGTTAGTATTCCCGAGTCATTCGGCCGCGATGGCTTTACTCTGTGTGATCGTCTGCTGGCGGCCACTGAAAATATTCATGTATGCCTTGGGCTGGCTAATGTATTCTCGCGCACGCCAGCAGTGCTGGCTCAAACTGCGGCAACGCTGGATGATTTGTCGGGTGGACGATTTATTCTGGGTTTGGGTAGCAGTACGCCCAATCTGGTTGAAGGTTGGCATGGTCTAAAGTTTGGGAAACCTCTGGCGCGCACTCGCGAGACCATCGAAATATGCCACCGCATATGGGACCGTGATCGAAGCCCTTATAAGGGAGAGATATTTCAGGTAGAGGGTGTCAAGCTGGGCTTTGAGCCTCTGCGTAACCGCATTCCTATCTGGCACGGAGCGCTATTGCCCAAGGCCCTGAAGCTCTGCGGTGAAAAAGCCGACGGTTGGATTCCCAACCTGTTGCCCGAGCAGGGCTTCGCCCAGGGCCGCAGCGCCATCGAGCAAGCCGCAGCCAGTGCGGGACGCCCTGAAGCAGCGGTGAATATTGTGGGCGGTATGCAATTGATGGTGGGTGATGAGCCGGATGCCCTGTTGGATATGCTGAAATTCGGCATCGCTGTTTACTATGGCCCTGAAACCAGCCCCTACGCAAAAGCCGCTGCCGGGCTGGGTTACGCAACAGACGTTGCCGCAGTGCAGCAAGCCTATGCGGAGGGCGCCGCGGCTGCGGCAGTGGAAGCCACAACCGATGAATTGGTAGGTTCGGTGGCGATAGTTGGCCCCATTGATGCCTGCCGCAATCGCGTGGATACTCTGTTGAGTGGCGCGCCGGATTTGCTGAATTTAACCCTGCCAGCGCCGACAAGAGCCGCTTGTGAGCCTATACTTGAGGGCATAATTCCCGACAGTGTGCGCTAGTCCGACAGAGGGGTCATCACGCTGCTGACCCCTTATTTTAGAAGCCTTAATACAAGGATAATAAAATGAATAAATCAGCACTAGTCTTAATCTCCGTACTGTGTGCGTCATTGGCGGCCTTTGCCGACGATTATTCCCCCTATGTGGATCGCACAGGCCTGGAGCAGGTGTATTGGGGTGATACCCATTTGCACAGCCAGTACTCCACCGACGCTGGCATGATTGGCACCACATTGACTCCCGAACAGGCCTATCAGTTTGCAATGGGCCAGGAGGTGACTTCCAGCTCTGGTGTGAGTGCGCGTATTTCTCGGCCACTGGACTTCCTGGTGGTGTCCGACCACGCTGAAAGCCTCGGTTTACCCATTGCCATTAAAGAAAAAATGCCAGAATTTATGGAAAATCCCTGGGGCAGAGCGGTGTATGAACTGGGTGAAAAGGGCGATGGCTATGGGGCATTCACCAAATGGGCCAACGACGGTATGCTGCCTGGCGTCGACCCGCTGAATGAACCAACGGTTAATGCCAACATCTGGCAGCGCCAGGTGGATACGGCTGATCAGTTTAATAAGCCGGGCTACTTCACTGCATTGATCGGCTATGAATGGACCATGACCAAGGATGCGAAAAATCTGCATCGAGTGGTGATATTCAAGGACGATGCCAGCAAGGCGGGGCAAATTGTTCCATTTTCGTCCTTCGACTCAGGCGACCCAGAGGATTTGTGGGCCTTTCTGCAAGACTATGAAGAGAGTACTGGCGGCGATGCGATGGCGATCCCTCACAACGCCAATCTCAGCAATGGGCGTATGTTTAATCTGCAAAAATACAACGGCAGTCCCATCGATAAAGATTACGCCGAGCGCCGTGCCAAATGGGAGCCAGTTGCAGAAGTGACGCAGATCAAAGGAGATGGCGAGGCCCACCCCTGGTTGTCACCGGATGATGAGTTTGCTGATTTTGGTACTTGGGATAAGGCTGATATTGGCGGTTTTGAAGTGAAGCGCAACGACATGCTGGAATTTGAATATGCACGCGGGGCGCTAAAAAATGGCTTGAAAGTGGCGCAGAGTGTTGGCGTGAATCCGTTCAAGTTTGCCATGATTGGTGCTTCCGATTCACATACAGCACTGGCGGGCACCCGTGAAGAAAACTATTACGGGAAGTTTAGCCAGAACGAACCCCGGGCGGGGCGCTGGAAAAATTATGTAATCCGGTCGCAAACGGACGACGCTTTATCCACGTTTGCCTATGAAGAAGTGGCCTCCGGATTGGCCGGTGTTTGGGCGCAGGAAAATACCAGAGAAGCTATTTTTGAAGCGCTGGAACGCAAAGAGGTCTACGCCACCACGGGTTCCAGAATAACCGTTCGATTCTTTGGCGGCTGGTCCTACGACCAGGAAGATGTAAACAGACCCGATATGGCGCGAGTCGGTTATCAGAAAGGTGTCGCAATGGGTGGCGATCTGCCAGCCGCGTCAGGCACAACGCCTGTATTCATGTTGGCGGCATCGCGTGATCCCGATGGCGCTAATCTGGATCGGGTTCAAATTGTCAAAGCCTGGCTGGATGCCGACGGTGCCACTCAGGAACAGATCTACAATGTCGCCGTTTCAGACAATCGTAAAATCACGCGGCAGGGCAAGGTTAAGCCTGTGGGCTCTACTGTTAAGGTAGCCGAGGCCACCTATACCAATGACATTGGCGACCCTGAATTGCGAGCAGTTTGGAGCGACCCGGATTTTGATCCGGCGCAGCGGGCCTTTTATTACGCACGGGTTCTGGAAATTCCAACACCGTCCTGGCAGGCCTACGATGCCAAGGCATTTGGCGACACCATGCCCGACTCAGTAGAGATGACGATTCAGGATCGGGCCTACACGTCTCCAATTTGGTATACCCCATAGATGATAAGAGACCTTTGCACGGAAGATGATGTCGCTTTCAGGCCAGGCAAAAACGCACGCAATAAGGGAGTTTATGGGTATCAATGACCGATTGAGTACGATTTTACCAACCGTAGGCGCTTTTAGGCGACGCAGCATGCCGGTGAAATGGCTTTCGTGCAAAGGTCTCGATAAATAAGCCTCGGCCAACTGGCGAGTGCTTCAGCGGGGTGTATCTGTTACTGCGTCCATTCCACCTCGTCGAATAGGTGTCCGAGTGGTTGCTGTGATCGCAGAAGTCGGCACTGAGTCAGAAGTTCCTTAACCTGTCTTGCAGCCTAGGTTGCAATGAGCAGGGCGCTGCTCAGGCCGCCGACCAAACCCCAAAAGTGCCCGGCCCAGGACATGCCGCCTTGAATTCTCATCAGGCTTTGCCAAAGGCTGGCATAGACCAACAGCGTCAACACGGCTGCTGCCGTCCAGAATGAATCCTGGGTTAGAGCCGCGCTGGCAATAATGAAGCCCCAATAACCGAAGACGAGCCCAGACGCGCCCGCCACGCGATCAGCCGTGCTGAATAGCCAGGTTCCCCAGCCGCTCGCCGTCATTGCGATGACCGTAAGCAACCAGAATGTTGCGGTATCTCTCAGTGCGATCAGCAATCCAAGCAGCAACAGGGGAATGCAGTTGAACCACAGATGTCGGTAGTTCAGATGTACCAGCGGATAAGTGACCACCTGTAATATGTGGCTTGAGCGCCGCGGAACAACAGCAAGTTTAAAGTAGCTGCTTTTGGATAGATGACTGACCAGATGGGTGAGTGCTGGCAATAGCGCAACGGCCAGCGCAGACAATAACGCCTCAGTTTTCATCTGGAGCGGTCCAGGCGGCGCAGAGTTGTCGGCTCACCAAAGCCGTAGCTGCGAACCAGTAAGCGCTTCTTTATGCCTGTCTCTCTGACACGGGTGTTGTCAGAAGCCTGTCGGACTTAACCGCTCCCGGCGAGGGGAAGCAAAAACTGACTGGTTAATGCTTGCCCGCAGCAGAGCAGTGTTAAGTCCGACAGGTTCGCACTAGTTAAAGTTATAACCCAGAACCAGCCCGTAAGTGCGTGGCTCAATGGCGAATACATTGGTGAACAGACCGGTTGCCGCATCGCCGAGATACTGGCCCACCAGATGGTCATCGTCAGCAATGTTATTGATGTAGGCGCGCGCGTACCAACTTGCGTCCGCTGACATCAGCGTGGCCTGGGCTTTCCAGATATCCCAGGAATCAATTTTGTCCACCGGCTTGTTGAAGTTGCGGGCATACATCTCATCCTGCCAGTAGTAGTCTACGCGCAGTGACATGCTGTGGTTTTGCGGCAGGTTGAAGGTGTACTGGGCGCCGAGGCTGACTGAGTATTCCGGCGAGTTTTGCAGGGCGTTGCCCTCTAAATTCACCGGCGCGCCAGTGATCACTGAGAAGTCTGGATTCGCTGTGAGGGCATTACAATTATTGAACTGTAACTGGCCAGTAGCCGCGAAATCCGCGGGGCTCATATCCACCACGCAGTTGGTTGCCACGGTGGCGTCTTTAATCAGGGTCAAGTCGTCGCGTCCATCGGTGGGGTCGCGGGGGTCGACACTGGCAAAATCCTGCACCTCGGTTTTAAGGTAAGCGAAGTTGCCGTTGAGCAGCCAGTGTTCGTCTGGTGCCCAGACCAACTCTGTCTCTATGCCAAAAATTTCCGCGTTGGTGTTCTCGTTAAACGACGTGCGATTAACAATCTTTGATACTTGCAGGTCTTCATAGTCGTAGAAAAATACCGAACCGTTGGCCTGCAAGGTGCCGTCCAGAAAAATGTTTTTGCTGCCAATCTCGTAAGCATCGACAAACTCAGGCTCAAAGCGTGTCGATTGATCGGGGAAATCCTGCGGATCAAAAGCCGGATTAAAACCGCCGCCCTTGTAGCCGCGTGAATAGGAGGCAAACAGCAGGCTGTCTTCGCCGACAGCCCAGTCGACCACGGCGCGACCGGTAAATTCTTCCCATTGATCGTCGAAGGTGTCAAAGGCAACCGGAATCGGTTCGTCAGCTCCGACCCGTTGGTAGATTCGGTCGCCGTTGGCGTCGGAGTTTAGCAGGAGTTGGCGACTGGTGGTTTTCTTCTCGTCCTCGGTATAGCGCAGGCCCAAGGTCAATTTCACGTCGTCGTTGAACTGGTAGTAGACCTCGCCGAACAGCGCGGCAGAATCCAGGGTATATTTTACTGTTTCATTTCTAAATTGAGGCCCAACCCAGCCGTAGCCGTCCAGGCCGACAGTGACTGGCACCACTGCGGACAGATAGTCGAGACCGTTGGAAAACACATAGTAAGCAGTAGCAGCTTCGAACTTCATTTGAAAAGCGCCGGCCAGCCAGTTGAAGTTACCGTCGTAATCCGAGGCGAATCGAACTTCCAGTGAAGATTGATCAGAATCGGCAAAAGAATTGTCGTAGGCCTCAATGCCGTTCGACCTGTCTTTAACATAGCCGCCGATAGAGCCAGTGCCGTTTTCAGATTTGGCTGAAATTGGCAGCAGCCCATCGGCCCAGAAGCTTGCGTAGTTTTGCGGTGCTAGAGCTGCCAACGCGGGGCTGAGTTCCACATCAACGGGCCAGATGTTCCACAAAAAATCCTGCTCTGATTCAACGGTGGTTTCCTGATAGCCAGCGACAATATTCATCGTGTGCTTGTCGAACGCGTGAGATATGTTCAGGGTTACCAGGGTTTCGTCGGATTCGTAGGTCGGATCAAACTCAGTATAGACTTCACGAATATCTGTTGGGTTGTAGGCGCGAACATTGCTGCCGAATTCGTAAATACCCAGGGGCCCCAATACGGACGTAGAGGACAACAGGAATACCAACTGGGAGCTGGGGTGGGGCATATCAAAGTCCAGGCCATCGGGCGAGCAGCCCAATAATCCGGTTGGGTCGTTTTGACACATGGTTTTCTGGCTGCGGGCGCGATTACTGTCTTCTTCAAAGTACGACACCATCAAATCGACGGTGGTGTCATCGGTGGGTTCCCAGGTTAGCGAGCCGCGAATGGAATACTGGTCGCGGCCATCAACATCGGTACCCAGGAACAAGTTTTCGGTGTAACCATCGCGCTCAAGCAACAGGCCAGCCACGCGCACCGCCAGGCGGTCGCCAATGGGCATGTTGATGTGGCCGGTCAGTTTTGAATGGTCGTAGTCACCATACTGGCCTTCCACATTGGCAGTAAATTCATCGGTGGCTGCACGCGCTGTATTCATATTCACCGCACCGCCAGTGGAGTTGCGACCGTACAATGTGCCTTGTGGCCCGCGCAGAATTTCCAGTGCCTGTACATCGAAATATTCAGTTTCAAAGAGTCTGGGAGCGACAACTGGAACTTCGTTGACGTTGATGCCGACTCCCGCATCGCCAGAGGTTGCGATCAGAGTGCGACCAATGCCGCGAATCTGGAAATTAAAGGCGCTGAAATTGGTTTTGGCTGCGGTTACATTCGGTGTGGTAAAGCGCAGGTCGGAAAAACCGACAATCTGTTTGGCTTCCATGGATTCCGCGTCGAATGCGGTCACTGCAATCGGCACGTCCTGTGCGGATTCCGAGCGTTTCTGCGCGGTTACGATTACTTCTTCCAATTGAGCAATCGCGCTTGAACACAAACTTGCCAGAACTATGGCTGCGACCAGAGGACGCATAGTTACACGATAAGTCATCTTGTATTTCCTCTTATTGGTTTTATATGAAATATCAGGCTAGCACAGAAAACTCCGACTTTACACGTGTAAAAAGTCTCACTTTTATCTGAACCCGGACACTACTCTACCGGTTTTATAGACAAATAGTGGCTGCCAGGGGAGCTTCCAGGTGCAGTGCCAGATGCAATGCCAGGTGCAGTGCCAGGTGAGTGAAGGCTGACTGAGCTATCATCGAATCTGGTATTTGAGTCTTTGAAAAAGGCGGCGTGTCGGGTTGATTGGTTGTGACCACGCAATTAAAGCAAGCAGAGGAAATACGGCAGTTTGTGGTCATCACCGCCGTCTGAAGGATCGTCTCGCAACGATTGGGGGTGATCAGAGGTGATCAGAGGCGATTGCTGCGCATCCGGATATCAGGTTTCCCGCGAACGGTCCTCGGTTGCGCTCATTCCCGAGATTAAACCACCCTCATCAGGATTCACGACAGCGTCAGCCGGTGCAGCGCTGGCAGATTGTTCGCCAATTACGGGCTTGCGTCTGCGCCACCAGAGCAGGCCCAGAAGCAGTGCAAGCGTTGCGGCAACGGGTAAAATCCAGCCACTGTTACCGACTGAGGCCGGTTCTGGAATATCACCAGGCTCCAGCATGGGTTCGTGAGCCAATACATCGCTAACCATTGTCAGTTCACGCTGAAAACTGCCACCGTCCAGGCTCACAGAAATAGTGTAGCGACCCGGTTCGCTCAGCATGGGTAGCCGGACGCGAAATTCTCCGCTGCCCGGTATATCATCAGCAGGAGGAGATACCTCCCAACTCTCGCCAGATCCGCGGCGAACGACCACTGTGATCGCTAATACTGCCAGCAACTCCGGGTCTGTAACGACACTGCCCCGCTCCACAAGCCGCAGCCCCAACTCAGGTTCATGCCCGGCGGGTATGCTGGTTTCGAGGCCGTCTACCCTCAGCGACAAATCAGAGAGCACGTTAACCCGTGCAATTGCACCGGGCGCCTCGACGCGCCAGGTTCCTGCGGCAGGCATGGATACGGTCAACAGGCTAAAGCTGTCGCCATGGAACCATTGCATCGAGTCGCCGTGGGAAAGCTCGGTGAATCGCTCACCCGCAGGGTTAGCAAGTGACACAGGGTCAGCGGGGGTCTCTGGAAACACTAACAAGGTGAATTCAGTCACGCGGCTATCTATAAGGAACTCTCCACTGAGCAGGGGCACTTGCTCGGTGGGTGCGGCAATATCCAGCGCCTGTAAAAATGTTGCCGACAAAGCCTGAGCCGACTCAGCTTTTTCAGCCAGCCCTCCTGTCGCTTGGGCAAGCTCCCGCAGAAAGGGCCAGTCGGCATTGTCAGAAAGCGCAATCGTATGCACTTCTATACCCAGGTCGCGCAGCTCAATAGCCCGCTTTTGCAGCAAATCTCTGGCTGCTCTGGCATTATCAATCGGGTCTTCCGATACTTCGACCTTGCCATCGGTGAGCAGAATCACTGAGGTTTTGTAGTCGTAGCGCAAGCGTTCTGCGTCAAATGTTGCCAACTCCAAAGCATCTGGAATATTCGTTAGCAGCCCATGGTTGCCAATAGAGCCCACTGCAACGGCGGCATCCTCACGCCATTGCATATCGACGAGACGGTGCTGAACCAGCATATTGACCCGCTTGCCAAAGGTCCAAACCCCGGCGCGAGAACCTTCGGGCAGCAGCCGTAGCATGAGGTTTAAAGCGGGAGCGCGTAAATTATCAGGGTCGGATTGCCGCATACTTCCAGATACATCTATGAGCAAGCGCACATCCGGCATGCGCTCCTCCGCGACTGCGCGCAACAGCAGCAACTGTGAGACCAGCAGCGCAATAGCTATCGATACAAACCGCTTAACTCTCATTGGAACTTAACCTCTGCAACAGGTAGCAAGCCACACCTACAGCAAGGGCCAGGCACTGCGTCACAAGCATTGGGCGCAGCGAGGTACCGCTTAAACCAGGCTCTGAAGATGATTAACATTCCAGTCCAGAGGCGTTGCGTAATGATAGGGAGGTCAATATACGGCAGCACCTGTTGATTTGCCATAGACGTAGGGGGATCCGCCGGGCTGATTGTCTCCTCTTTTCAGGGCGCTGTTCATTGACAGCAGGCAGGTGAAATGGCTTTCGTGCAAAGGTCTCATTTAAACGTATAGAGATTGGACTCTGACGATGTGGGAGTAGATGTGGGAGTAAACGATTGCTACGGGTTGTCTGCTGCACACTGGAAGTATCAAATTCTGGGCTAATCAAATTCTGGGGAGCAGGTTGAACACATATTTGGAGCTGGATAATAACCTGTCTATTGAAGATCAGGCGGCCTACTGGATTGTCAAACTTTACGAGGACAATCTGTCCGGGGAAGATACGAAGTGTTTTGCCTTTTGGCTAGCACAGGAGCCCGTGTATCGCGACATATTTTATCAGTACGCGAGAGTATGGCTTGGCGCCGATGGATTGATCGACTCACAACTTCAAGACTCGCAACTTCAAAAAGGCACTCCGAATGTCAGTCACTCTAATACTCCTGGGCGCAAGAAAGTAATTTGCAGGATATAAAATAGCCGGAGAACCCCCCTCCTGAAAACAGGAGAAGCATGCAGTATCTACTCACGCAAACCCGTAGTGGGCGGAGTGAGCGGCATCCATTTTCCCTCCTGACAACCGGGTTGGGTAATGGGTAGGCGGCGCTCTTGTTTTTAAAAATGAACTAACATTTGTTTAAAAGCGAACTAACATTGAAAGACCGTTGCACGGAAGATGATGTCGCTTTCAGGCCAGGCAAAAACGCGCGCAATAAGGGAGTTTATGGGTATAAATGACCGGCTGAGTACGATTTTACCAACCGCAGGTGCTTTTAGGCGACGCTTTTGGACGGCGCTTTCAGGCGACGACAGCATGCAGGCGCAATGGCTTTCGTGCAAAGGTCTCATTGAAAAAGTTGGAGATTGTCTATGAATTATCCACTGCAAGGTTTGCGAGTGTTGGACTTTTCTCGTGTGCTTGCCGGCCCGTATGCGACACGTTTGCTGTCTGACCTCGGCGCAGACGTTCTTAAAGTCGAACCCCCCGAGGGTGATCTTACGCGGCTATTGGGTCGGCGTATTGGAGATACATCGACCTATTTCATACAGCAAAATGTTGGAAAGAGAAATCTTTGCATAGACCTCAAAGCTGACGGCGCGCTGGATCTTGTGTTGGAGTTGGCAAAGAAATCCGATATTGTTATTGAAAATTACAGACCTGGTGTCATGGATCGACTGGGGCTGGGCTGGGATACATTATCTGCCGTAAATCCTCGCCTGATCATGTTGGCTATTTCGGGTTATGGTCAGACGGGCCCCGAGAAAAATCGCGGTGCCTTTGCTCCCCTGCTGCATGCCGAGTCGGGACTAACTGCCCGGCAAAGTCTTATGCACGACGGTTCTGATGCCGATATTACACTCTCCCTGGCAGATAGCTTCGCTGCATTGCACGGTACGGTTGCAGTCCTGGCTGCAGTTCGTCATGTGGAGCAAACTGGAGAGGGTCAGTACATTGATATGGCCATGCTGAATGCGCTTCACTCGAGTGACGATTATGCCAATGTTGTTCTTGAAAATGGCTGGACCAAAACGCAGCAAAGCAGACTGTGTCGCATCTGGGACGCGCCTGAAAACAGCAAGATAGCCATTGGATGCCCGCTGGTGGCTCTGTGGCCAGCATTTTCTGCCGCAGGAGAACTTGAAGACCCTGCCGTTCATGTTCAGGACGAGGCCGGACAAGAAGCGCTCCGAGTGCAAGCGATAGCCGATTTTATTCGCTCATTTCCATCTTTTGATGATTTAACGACGATGATTGACCGGTTAAAGATCAACTGGGGGCGGGTAAGAGGCCCCGGCAATGACGCCTACGAGGAGCCGAGCATCGAGATTCGTGAAGTATTGGTGAAGGTCTCTGATGGCAATGGAGGTGAGATTATGACTGTTCAGTCCCCCTATAAGTTTTCAGGCCTTGCAAGTGGAGTTCAGGTTGCGGCAAAAGTCGCTGGCATAGGCGAGGACAACGCGGCCGTGCTTGAAGAGTGGCTCGATTATGATAGCGAGGACATTTCGCGCCTCCTGGAGAAAGATATTCTGCTCACCGTACAGGGCTGAAGAACTTGTTGTTGTCGGCTCCGCCCCAGGCCAGCTATCCCGACCGAATGTGCAGGCGGCACAATTCCTTGAAATGGCAACTCTGGCATGGCTATAGGCATGGCTGTATTGGCGGTGCTATCAATCGAATCCGCCGCCACAGCGCCAACGGCTATAGTCAGTCGGCAGTGTTTGAGGCACAATTTGCGGCACAACAAGTCACATAACAACCAGTCCACTGTTGCCAGGCAGGCTCAGCAGATCAAGTTCTAAGCCCTGGCTCTCCAAAATTAGTTTAAAACAGGAGTGGGGGTCTTTGCGCTATGGATTGCCTTCATAGTTAAGCGTGTGTAGGTCACTGGACTTATCGCGCATGTGAAATAGTATTACAGTTTATTGCTAGGATTTTTAACAGGAAGCGCAGGATCGCCAGGATCGCGAAGCGCAGGATCGCCAGGATCGCTATGTTGGCTTTGTTTGTCGAGAGCGTATTGTTGCGCTTAAATGCGTACCTATAACCACTCAACTTAACAGTGATACAGATAAAGACGGAGTAGAATATGATAGAAGGCATGAGTAAAAATGCTATTGTAAATGGGCTGTCACTCGCTATGGGAGCTTCTTTCATGGTCGCTGCAAGTGGAGTAGCGCTCGCGCAAGAAAATTCTGCGCGCACCCTTGAAGAGGTTATCGTTACCGCCAGGAAGCGGGAAGAATCACTCCAGGATGCGCCGGTTTTGATCAACGCCTTTAGCAGAAAGCAAATCAAGCAGCAGCGTATCGATGGCCTGGATGAGCTGGCGCAGTTTACACCCGGCCTGCAAACCAGTGAGCAGACCAGTTCGAATGGCGGCTCGGTTTTTCTGCGGGGTATCGGCAATGGCAATTCGGTCGCTCTCGCCGATTCTTCGGTGGCGATAAACGTCGATGGCATGCAGGTGTCCTCCAATAATATTCGCAAGGTCAGCCAGATCGACATGCAGCAAATCGAGGTATTGCGCGGCCCGCAAGCCCTGTTTTTTGGCAAAAACAGCCCGGCTGGGGTTATTTCTATCAGAACTGCGGACCCAGGTGAGGAGTTTGAGGCAGAGAGTACTGTCGGTTACGAAACCGTATCCGGGGATAAGTACATCCGGGGGATCGTATCCGGCCCCGTATCCGATACGGTCGCTGTAAGGCTGGTCGGGCAGTTTACGGATGTCGATGGCTATTTCAATCTCAAGACCGTTGAGGGCGCGGGGGGCGCCAACCCGCTGCTTCAGCCGGCAAGTATCAGCAATTGGCCAGAGGGAGAGGAGAGCTATCTGCGGGCGACCCTTGTCGCAGACCCCAGCGACCAGCTTCATATCCGGGCCAAGCTGCACTACAGCAAAGCGGATATTGATGGTGGTTCTGCGACTGCCCTGCAAAGAATTGACTGCCCGGCCGGCATGCCGCAGGGGGGTCAAATAGATTTTCCCTGTAGCCGGAATCTGGGGCGGGATATCTATATAGGCGGGGCAGCCCCAGCAGTGGTGGGTCTCGACCCAAACGCGCTCAGTCTCGACGCTATCGGTTTTCGGGAAAACACCCAGTATCTGGGTACCCTGGAGCTCAATTACGAGTTTGATTCGGGCCTGGAGTTCACCTCTGTGACAGGCTACTGGGATCTCTCTGAGGACAATGCCCAAAATCCGTCTGCAGGTGTAGTGGCCACTGTGCTGGTGCCGAGCGCGGTATTCGAAACCGAGCAGCTAACGCAGGAATTCCGCCTGGCCTCAAGCTATGATTCGGTCGTTAACTTCACCCTGGGGGCATTTGGTGAATGGCGTGATTCAACGGACAGCAACTCGGCAGTTGTGTTTGGGAGCACAGCATTTCCACAACAACTGCTGGAAGAAGAGCAGCAGGCACTGTCTGCCTTTGGTCAGCTTGAGTTTGATCTGAGCGACCAGTGGACCCTTGCTGCCGGCGCCCGCTATTCCTACGAAGAGAAAGAGATCAAGGCTGCTCTCGCGGGCTTGGATCTCACTGACAGGCTGCGTGTAGATGACGATGACTGGGATAATCTGTCCCCCGAGGTGACATTGACATTCCAGCCCACTGAGGACCTGACGTTATTCGCCACCTATAAAGAAGGGTTTAAATCCGGCGGGATCTACCCTGGGGCGCTCTTCACTGTTCCCTTTCTTCCCCCTGGTGGCCTGGCCAATGGGTTTGACGAAGAGCTTGTCACAGGTTACGAGCTGGGCGCCAAGGCTATTCTTCTCGACGGGACTCTGGCAATCAATCTTGCGCTCTACAGTTTCGATTACGACGACCTGCAAGTCAGCAGCCCCTCAGGTGATGTCGCAACAGGCACGATTACCTTCCGCACTGTGAATGCAGCCAGCGCCGATGTCGACGGATTTGAAGCGGATTTCACCTGGCTGCCGTTGGCGCTTGATGGTGTCACGGTGCGCGGGGCTTTAGCTTATAACGATGCGGCCTACGGCAGCTTTTTGTCTCAATGCTATGCGGGGCAGTCCGTAGCTGCAGGCTGCAATATAGCGCCTGACGACATGGGGGCTTTTCAGTTGCAGGACCTGGGCGGGCAGACACTGAGCAATGCACCGGAATGGTCAGGGTCGCTCGCTGTCAGCTACGAGCGTGAATTGAGTAGCTACCTGTTGCTCAATGCCTCCTTGGGCGTCACCTATAGTGACAGCTATTTTGGCGATGCCGAGCTCAACCCCCAGGATCGGCAGGATTCATTCTCAAAAACCACGGCTTCGATCAGTCTGGGCAGCATTGACGAGCGCTGGGAGATTTCCATAGTGGGGCGCAATCTGACCGACGAGTTTACCTTCTCCACCACTGCTCCGGATCCGTTTAGTGCCTCTGGCGCGGGCACCGACGCCGCAGTTTTGGGAGACCTGAACGGCTTCCCGTCAAGAGGGCGCGAGATATTTCTGGCGGCGACCTATCGCTGGAAGTAGGGTTCGCCTCGGCTGATAGAGGAAATCGCTTTGCAAATCCAGGAGCCTGTCGGGCTTGAGGTATTGATGTAATGAGTGATGCGGTGCCCCCTGGCGAGAGCTGCGCAAACGCCGCTGTTGAAGGATTCTGCGCACCCCGGTTTGAAGCGGTACGGGATGCCTTTGTCAGGAATTTTGAGGAGCGTGGCGAGGTGGGCGCCAGTGTGTCGGTTACCTGTGAGGGCGAGACAGTCGTGGATTTGTGGGGAGGGGTGGCCTCTGCGGAAACCATGCAGCCCTGGACCCGCGACACGGTCTCGCTTATTTTTTCCAGCAGCAAGGGTATTGTGGCGCTGGTTGCCAATGTATTGATTGACCGCGGTTTGCTCGACCCTTACCAGCCAGTCGCTGAAATATGGCCTGAATTCGGCTGCAAGGGGAAGGAGAAGGCCACGCTGCGAATGCTGCTTGATCACACGGTCGGGTTGCCAGCGTTTCGTGAGCGGGTCAAGCCGGGCGGTTTTTATGACTGGGATTACATCTGTGATCTTCTGGTCAACCAGCAACCGTTCTGGGAGCCGGGTACCAGGGTGGGTTACCACGCGCTGACGTTTGGTTGGCTCCTTGGGGAAGTCATGCGCCGGGTCACCCAAAAGTCTGTCGGTGACAATATCCAGGAGATACTCGCCAAGCCGCTGGGGCTGGACTTATGGTGTGGCTTACCGGCGGAGATTGAACCGCGAGTTGCAGCGATGATTCCCGCCCCCTTTGGCAAAGATTTTGGCGCGATCTATGAACGGGCGGAAGAGGACAGCAATTCCGTGTCCGCTCTGGCCGTGGAAAATGATGGTGGCTGGCTGGCTGGGCTTGTTATTGATCCCGCTACTGGCAGGCTCAATGCCGATTCGCCTGAGAGCCATGCCGCCGAGATTCCTTCGGCTAATGGCATTGCCAGTGCCAGAGGGCTGGCGGGTGCCTATCGCCCCTTCGCTATGGGTGGAACAGCCAGCGGTATAAACTTTGTGGGTGCGGATACTCTGGTCGGAATGGAGGAAATATCGGCGGCGACCAACTGCGATGAAACAACGGGGCGCAGCTCTGCCTGGACGCTCGGGTTTAGCAAGGTACGAGATCGAAGAGTTCGAGGGGGCGATGCATCAAGCGGGCTGGTTTTTGGACGGCGAGCCTTTGGAGTCGCCGGGGCTGGCGGATCCATTGGAGTCGCCGACCCGGAAACGGCCATGAGCTTTGGCTACACCATGAATAAAATGAGCGTTTCAGGTGACGTTGACGAACGCGGTCTGTCACTGCTGGATGCGACCTACCGGGCCCTGGGTTATCGCAGCAAATCCTCGGGGTTCTGGACGAGGTAAATAGCGTGGAACATGAGCCCCTGAAACTACTCGACTACAAGCATATTGATCCAGATTTGCGGCCGATACTGGATAGCCTGCCCAATCTAAATATCAACCGGGACAATTTGCAGGAAATCCGTCAAGTAATGGGGGCTGGTAATCCTCCAGCGCCAGTTGTCGTTCAACAGGAAGTTGTCGAGCTTAAAACTGCCGACGCTGACATCAGATTACACGTCTATCGCAAGACAGACCGGCCGAATCAGCCCGCCGTGCTCTGGATACACGGCGGCGGCTATATTTTAGGCACTGCCGAAGACAATAGAGCGCCAATAATTGCTGACTACTGCGATTGCACTGTGGCGTCGGTCGACTATCGGCTTGCACCTGAATGTCCGTTCCCTGCCGCATTGGATGACTGCTGTGCGGCACTGCAATGGTTGCTGGGCGAATCTGAACATCGCGCTATTGACCCCGACAGGATTGCCATTGCCGGTGCCAGCGCCGGAGCCGGCCTGACCGCTGCTCTGGCGCTAATCAATCGCGATGGGGAGAACTTTCCCCTGCGCATGCAAATGTTGCTGTACCCGATGCTTGACAATCTGCATGCAACCACCTCGGGTCGGTACCAGAATCACCCGGTCTGGAATCGGGAAACCTCTTTGAATGCCTGGGAAATGTACCTGGACGGCGTGCCGGGTGAGAGTGCATCGCCCTATGCGGCCCCGGCCAGAGCCAGGGACCTCTCCGAGCTTCCAGCGGCCTATATCTGCGTAGGCGCAGCGGATCTCTTTCGCGATGAGTGCATCGACTATGCCAGGCGCCTGATCGCAAGCGGGGTGCCCTGTGAATTGACTGTATTTCCCGGTCTGTATCACGCTGGCGACTCATTTGTACCAGAAGCGGCGGTCAGTCAAAGATTACAGCAAAGCTTTCTTGCAGCAATAGCGGATGCCTTAGCCTGAGTTTTAGGCTCTGATCAATACTGTGTTTCCGGGCGCTCCCTCGGTATCAACGGTGCGTGTAGTGCCGGCTCCGGGTTTTTGATGAAAGGAGGATTCGCCGCTCAGGTAGAGGTCTATGAAGACAATTGAGAATTTGCTGATTGCCAACCGAGGGGAAAAGCACCCCTGCCTGAATACAGGCTAGTCACTTTTAAAATTGATCGAACATTGATTTTTGCCACACTCTCAATCGCCTGTAGTGCGGATTGACAAAGTGCAGATTGACAAGATTTACCTTGCAGAGGATTAAGACCATGACGGAAGCCGAACCTGTTTCTTACGCAAATGTCGATGGGGTTGCCACGATTACCCTCAACCGGCCGGACAGAATGAATGCCATGTCGTTCCTGTTGATGAGTGGTCTTCAGCAAGCGGTCGACCGGGTCGTTGCAGACGAGACTGTCAAAGTCGTTGTTCTTACAGGTGCTGGACGTGGCTTCTGTGCCGGCGCGGATTTGGTCGAACCAGCGGGAACCGGGAAACCAAACCCTAAGCCGGGTGAAGGAGATGGCAATAAGAAAGGAATTCCTGGATTTGACCCGAATGATATGACGTTTGAAAACGCTTTGCGGTCCCTTGCGGCATGCCCGGTGCCCACGATTGCCAGAATCAACGGTGCGGCTGCTGGAGGTGGGTTCGGATTATCCCTGGCGTGTGATATTACCATTGCCTCCCACGCCGCTTTTTTTGTGGCTACTTTTAACACCCAACTCGGTCTGGTTCCGGATATGGGGTTGACATGGAGTATTCCCGCACATGTGGGTCGTGCCCGGGCCCTGGGCATCACGCTGCTGGGTGAGCGTATTAGTGCCGAGCAAGCTGAAAAATGGGGGCTTATCTGGAAAGCGGTGCCGGATGATGAACTGGATGCGGAGGTTGATCGTATTGCAAATGTTCTAAAGGGCACATCACCGGGCGCAGCAAGGCGTACTCGAGATGCGATTGATGCAGCCCGGCACAATACATTTAGCAATCAGGTAACTCTGGAGGCCCAGCATCAAGCCGTGCTCATTCCCCGCAATATGCGTGAGGGGGCTAAGGCCTTTATTAAAAAAGCGAAACCTCAATTTGGTAACCGACGTGACTGATGACGCTCTATTCAGCAGCAACAGGGCAGGGCCGCTAAAACCCCCGTTAATATTTTACGGCTGGTACATTGTCGCTTTCACTTTCACCATGCAATTTGTGGTCATGGGTCTGGTGTATTACTCATTCGGCGTCTATCTAAAACCGCTTGCCGCTGCACTGGATACAGACCGGTTCACTATTTCTTTAACCTTGTCGATCGAGTCCATCGTGATTGCCCTGGTAGCACCCTATGTAAGCCGTCTATTTGACAAGCAGGAACTGCGTCACATGCTTTACTGTGGCGTCGGTTTGTTTAGTGCGGGCTTTATCTTGTTGTCACAGGTTCGAGAGGTCTGGCACCTCTATCTTGTGTATGGTGGTGTTATCGCTCTGGGCACGGTCTGTCTGACCGCTTTGCCTTGCAATATGATGCTGACAAACTGGTTTTTGCTGCGCCGTGGCACAGCCATGGGAATTTCTGTGTTGGGTGTAAGCCTTAGCGCCGCCGTAATGGTTCCTTTGCTCACCTGGTTGTTTGCTGAATACGGCTGGAGAATTTCATTTCTCGTCTGCGGAGTAGGGTTATTGTGTGTGTTACTTCCGCTAATATGGAAGTTTGCTATTCGCACGCCTGAAGAGGTCGGCCTGTTTCCAGACGGCGGGGTAGCGGCTCATGCAATGAAACCATCAGTGTCCGATGTGTGGACATTCCAGCGGGGAATAAGAAGTCGGGATTTATGGCTGATTACAATGATTGTTGGGTTTTGCAATATGGCCATTGCCTCAGTAATTTTGTCTCTGCCAGCGCATGCAACAGACCTCGGCATTAGCGCTCTCAAGGCTTCATCCATCGTCGCACTCACTGCGGTTTTGGGAGCAGCGGGAAAGGCCAGTTTTGGATTCATGGCGGACATTTTTCCCAAAAAAGCGGTTTTGACAGCATCTGTCGTTCTACAGGTGATTGGTCTCGCCGTGATCATAGCAGTCCACAGCTACGAGGGTCTGTTGGTCGCTGCTCTCTTGTTTGGTTTCGGCTACGGCGGGGTAGCGCCACTCTGGCCTATTATGCTGGCTGCGAGGTTTGGTCGCGAGTCCTTTCCCACAATTATGGGGCCCAGCTTATCGATGGTAGCGCCATTTGGGATTGTGGCGGTGCCACTCACCAACTGGTTGTTTGAAGCACAAGGCAGTTACCTGCCAGCCTTTCAATTGATGTTCTTCGCCTATTTGGCGGCTATTGTTTCGCTCTTATTGCTGCGTATGGAGCCTGACTCAAATGACTCGTGACGATGAATCATTGAGAAACCGCGATTGTCAGTAACAAGCCCGCATTACATTCTATCCGGTACAGTTGCGGTTGGAATAGCGAGAAGCACTTCCGCCCATCGGTCGATCAGGCTGGTCGATTGCAGAAGAAGTTCATGCTGAGACAATCCAATTGGCAATAGGGAGTTTACCGCCCTGGATTGCCTTTGACCTAATGGGCTAATGGGCTAATGGGCTAATGGGCTAATGGGCTAATGGGCTAATGGGCTAATGGGCTAATGGGCTAATGGGCTAATGGGCTAATGGGCTAATGGGCTAATGGGCTAATGGGCTAATGGGCTAATGGGCTAATGGGCTAATGGGCTAATGGAGCAGAAGTCGACGGCTGCATTATAGAATCACAGGTAAGTGCGATATAGAACTACAGGTAAGTGCGATTTGAGAATTATAAGAGATGATTGAATTAGAACAGCACGGCCCCACTGCGGTCATTCGCTTCGACGATCCTCCATTGGGTACGATGACTCAAAAAGCAGCCGATGAAATGCTTATCGCAGTGGAGCGCGCTATTGCATCGTCTGGCACCAAAGTGATCGTAATCACTGGCACTGGCGATGTTTTTGTCAGACACTTTGACCTGGCGACCATTGAAAAAGCCGCTGTGATGCTGGCCGCAGGACACGTTTCACCAGAAGACATCGGAGAGAGCACATTTCCCAGGCTTATCAGGGTTTGCGCGGAATCCCCCCAACCGGTGATAGCTGCCATAAACGGGATGTGTATGGGCGGTGGCTTTGAGCTGGCTTTGGGCTGCGACCTCCGAATCGCCACAGAAACGGTAATGCATATAGGCCTTCCAGAAATAAAAGCGGGGATATTCCCTGGTGGTGGTGGAACTGTCCGGCTGCCGCGTCTAATTGGCGAATCGTTGGCCAGTGAATTCCTGTTGCGTGGCAAGGTTGTGAATGCTGTTGAAGCAAAAAATCTCGGACTGGTTCACGATGTCGCGCCGGACGCGCTTGAGCTGGCGATGTCGCGAGCCGAAGAAATCGCAAGGCGATCATCCTTTGCTTTGGCTGCTATCAAAAAACTATGCAGGTTATCGAGCGATATTTCGATTGACGCGGCGCTGAAACTCGAAAGCCTGGCATTTTATGAGCTACTGCGCGACGACAAGGAAGCTGCGACAACCCTTCGGAAAATTATCGACAGCGGTGGTGATCTCAGCCGCGTGCCCTAGCAACCTGTCGGATTTAGGCACTCGTCACCGCAGTAGAAAGGTCCTAAATCCGACAGGCTGGTTAGGGGCAGTCATTGACAACCGTTATTGATAACCGTTATTGACAACCGTTATTGATAACCGTTATTGACAACCGTTATTGATAACCGTTATTGACAACCGTTATTGATAACCAGGCTCAAGATGAAGATTGTCTGTCTCAAGCGGATTTTGGAATAAGAGATGAAAGAAAAATATAAAGATATCAATAGGCTGTTCTCCCTCGAAGGGAAAGTGGCGTTGATTACTGGCGGGTCTCGTGGAATTGGACGTATGATCGCCAAAGGGCTGTTACAGGCTGGTGCCAAGGTCTATATCTCTGCGCGCAATGCGATTGACTGTGAGCAAACTGCGGTGACTTTGAATCAGATTGGCCAATGTATTGCAATTGCCGCAGATGTGGCAGAGTCTGGGGGTCGGGCAAAATTATGTGAGGTCTTGACTGAGCGGGAGCAACGACTAAATATCCTGATCAATAATGCGGGTACTGCATGGGGGGAGAGTTACGAAAATTACCCGGAAATTGCGTTTGAAAAGGTAATGAAGATTAATGTCACGGCGGTATTTGCGCTGACGCAGGTTCTAACGCCATTGCTTCAGGCTGGAGCTTTGAAGGGCGACCCTGCAAGAGTTATCAATATCGGTTCAATGGATGGCCTGCATATTACGGGCTTACACGATGGGGGCCACTACGCCTATACGGCTAGTAAGGCAGCCGTACACCACCTCACGCGCCATCTGGCGGTTGAACTTGGACGAAGAAATATTACAGTAAATGCCGTGGCGCCGGGATACTTTCCAAGCAAAATGTCGGCCCACCTGATTGATGAACGCACAGAGGGAATCAGGAAAAATGCACTTATAGGCCGTGTCGGAGAAGAAGATGACATGGCAGGAATAGCAATATATTTGGCTTCGCGAGCCGGCGCATATACTCACGGAACCATTATTCCGGTAGACGGCGGCACGTCGATCAACCACGGGCAGGTTAGCCACTGAATGGCAAATCAAGTGGTGAAATTCCACTCAATGGCAAACTGATTCGATTATTTGAAATAGAGTGAGACCTTTGCACGGAAGATGATTTCACTTTCAGGCAAGGCAAAAACGCACGGAATGAGGGAGTTTATGCTTATAAATGACCGATTGAGTACGATTTTAACGCAGCATGCAGGTGAAATGGCTTTCGTGCAAAGGTCTCAGAGTGAGGTAGATTAATGGACTATGAAGTATCCCCGACCCTGACGGAGGCCATATTTTCGCAAGCCCCATTGTTGCAGGCCTGGGTAGTTGTGCTAATGGCTACTCATTATATTGCCTTGGTATTCATACCGGTTCGAACAGACGGAGGCTGGAAAGTACGCTATGAGCCTATAGCGATCCTCGGCAGTTTTATGGCTGCGGCTGCGCTCATGGAATATTTGTATGGACTCTATGGTTACAGCCGTATTCTGGGTTTAGCACACCTCGTATTTTGGCTGCCCGCCTATGCCTGGGTGATGTCAAGGTGGCGTGAAATTGGGCCCGGGACTATATTTGGCAAGTACATCGCTATCTATCTTGTAATTGCAGGCGCGTCGCTGATTATCGATGTTATTGATGTGATAAGGCACTTCACGAGCTAGGTGAGACCTGACGGTTCATATGTCACCATTTATTCGGCCCATTAAGCTTTACCAGGGAACCTGACATGAAGAACCGCTTCATGCTGGCGCTGCTTGCCAACATGCAAAGCCATAAAAATGGCATTCTCTCGGCAGATCAATTCAGGATGCCACCTTTACACCCGTTACACCCGTGGAACCCCTGGTGGTCAGCGCGTACCTGAAACCGGAAGGTGTCGCCGAGAGGTTCATTGCCTATTTTAAATCACGGGCGCCTTATGATCGTTGAATAATGTCATTTAGAGCGTATCTCCAGAATTATATGTTGCTGTAGATAGCCTCTGCCGTTTATGTCATTTTATACAATTGGAAAAGGAGTAAATATTGAAAGCAATCTATATGAATGGATACGGAGGGGTGGAAAGCCTTGAGGTAAGAGAGCTTGATGATCCCTTGCCTGAAAATGATCAGGCGCTCGTACAGGTTCACGCCTGTTCAGTTAACCCTGTCGACTGGAAGATACGTAAAGGAGACATTAAACCGCCTCCCGGGAAGAGCCCCCCGACAATACCAGGAGGTGATTTCGCGGGCAGATTGACGAGTGTGGGCGCTGGATTCTCACAATTTCAAGAGGGTGACCGGGTTTGGGGACTCATTGATCCGGCGAAAGGTGGCGCATACGCCGAATACCTTGTCGCTAAAGAGGATAATATCGGTCTTGCGCCGTCAAACCTCAACTCTGTGAATGCAGCGTCAATTCCTCTTGTGGGGCTCACGGCATACCAGGCGCTCGTCAACAAAGGCCAGGCAGAGCCTGGTCAGCAGGTGTTGGTTAACGGTTGCTCAGGTGGTGTAGGTACCGCTGCCGTACAAATCGCGAAGGCCCTGGGTTGCGAAGTGACCGGGGTATGTAGTACGGCGAATATTGAACAGGTGACTCAATTGGGATGCGATCATGTCATTGACTATACCAAAGATGAGGTGTTATCTGCGGGTGCAAATTATGATTTGATATTCGATGCAGTTGGTAATAAGGACTATGGTTTAGCGAGCAATTGTTTGAAGCCCAGAGGCGTGTACGTTACCACCACCTTGAGCTTCTCCGCCGTCCTGGGCAATCCGATATTCAATTTATTTCGCAAGCGCAAGGGTCACGCAGTGCTGGTTAAAGCCAACAGAAACGACCTGGATGCACTCAAGGCGTTGGTTGAGGAAGGAAAGCTTAAGCCAGTGGTTGAGCGCACATTTTCGCTGGATCAGGTCAGAGAGGCGCACACATTGAGTGAACGCGGGAAGGTTGTTGGCAAACTTGTGCTGGAGGTGGCTGTTGCCTAGCGGAGCTAAAATGGAGCTAAAGCGGATGCAGTTGGATAGGGGCATCAAGCTGCCCGGTTACCTGCCCTTAAACTGGTTACCCGCCCTCAAACTACATTTGCTCAGCACGCTGGTAGCTTACATCGGGCAATTCGCGGGCCAGGGTTTCACTTAAGTATCTCTGCGCGGCTTGTCGTTGCCCCTCCTCGGGGGAAAAAATACTCTTAAAAAAATTACTCACCACCACTGAGATGATCATTTGCTGGCGCAGCACATTGATCGCCTTGGGCAGCGGATCCACAGTGCAATATTCGGCGCTGGCATTGTGGTTGATCCCCTGTGCCTTGCTACCAATTTGCGCGTACACCGCTTGCTCGGCTCCTGGAGCCGGGGTGGAATCAGCGAGAGCCCGCTTTAACATATAGCAGCCGAGAGAGTCAGGATTATCCAGCCACCGCATGAACCCAGCGGAACCCGCAAAACCGACGTGGGAACCTCCGTGTATAGTAATCAGTTGAGAATCGCGCACCTTGGCCAGTACCGGTACTGCATTCTGCTCGTAAGAAACAATAGCATCCACATCACCAGCAAGCATCAAGAAAGGGATTTGCGCGTGGTTAAAGAACTTTGCGGTGAACAGTTCTGTTGAGCCCGCAATGGACAAGACGGCTCCAATGCGTGGGTCAAGCATAGCGGGGTGATAGCCCACCAATGTCGAAGTCATTGCACCCAGGGATACACCAGTAACTCCAATTCTGGTCTCGTCAACCATCCTCTCCAGCGGATGCCCCGGAGTGTTACTCAACCTGGTGAGAGTATCGATTAGAAAGCTGACATCGGCGGCTTGGTTCACAATATCACCAATGTCTGGACCACCCGGCGCTTTTGAGTGGGTGAGCGGAAAATTTGCAGCGATCAGCACGAAGCCCATGCCTGCAAGTTGTTCACCCAGAAACTCGGCGCTGTCCAGGTTTGAGCCGATACCATGACTGTACACCACTAGCGGGTATGGGCCTTCCGCATTGTCTGACGGGTGCCATATTTTTGAGACAAACTGTCTTGAGGTATCCCCGGCATAGTCGCCGTTGGTATTGGTGGGTCGACTCTTGTCAATGAAGGTCAGCTCATCCACTGCCACCGAATAAGAACCGGGTGCCAGCATTGCAGCGCTATCTGACCCCTGCGGAAAAGGCTCGGGCCTATTGCCGATTTGGAATAGTAATCTTCCGAGTGCAAGCAATACTACAACCACTAGACACGCAACAAGAATTTTTTTCATAGCGGACTCTTGTGAAAGGCTGGTTGCCAGGGATTATCGTTGAACCTTGTGGTGTTATGCCAGTCCGACAGGCTCCTGGAGGTTCTCAGATCGTCTTGGTGCAAAGAGGTCTTTTATCAAAATTGATGGCCTCGATCAACCAGCGGCACCCTTCACGCGACACTCTTCGCTGTTAGCAACAAATAGAAATGTCCGCAGAAATGTCCGCAAAGTGCACCGGGTTTAGTCTGGGAGAGGTTGCAGGGAGAGGCCATAAAGCAAAAGGCGTGTAACACAAAGCCTATTCTTGTGTATGGATATGTCATGGTTCGATTATTGTCTTTCCCCCAAAATTGTGAACCAGCTCCGGGTGAATAAGTAAAATACAGGGCGCTAATATTCTGGACACGGTAGCTCTTCTGTCGAGTCAAAATGAAGAGCTACTGGTTAAAGTAGCGGATTGGGTCGGCCTCCCAATCGAAGGATGGATACTTTGAGGGATGGACACTCAGACCCTTTTGTCCAATCTGCTGAACTACATTTATCGACACCCGGTCAATCAATGGTATTTGATAGCGTTCAAAGTGTAATAAAGGAATCAAGCGATGTGTGCAGAAGTAGTGAATGATGAAGTATTAGTAGATGTTGCCAACGGCATTATGGTGGTCACAATGAACCGCCCGCAAGTGAAGAATGCAATGAACAGAGGGCTGGCAAAGGGTATTCGTGCGGCGATGGACCGACTTGACTCCGATCCAGGTATTCGGGTAGGTATTCTTACTGGCGCAGGTGGTTCGTTTTGCTCGGGCATGGATCTTAAAGCCTTTGTTCAGAGGGAATCGCCCGTACTAACGGGGCCAGGGCAGGGCGGATTTGGAGGTCTGGTAGAAGCTCCGCCCAGAAAACCACTAATAGCTGCGGTAGAAGGCTACGCGTTGGCAGGTGGGTGTGAGATGCTGCTCGCCTGTGACCTGATAGTGGCGGCCAGTGATGCCGAGATCGGCCTCCCTGAAGTAAAACGTTGCCTGGTCGCCGGTGCTGGTGGGACTTTGCGATTGCAGCGACAAATACCGCACCGAGTAGCCATGGAAATGGTACTAACGGCAGAACCTATCACTGGAGTGCGTGGCTATGAGGTAGGTTTGGTTAACGCGGTAGTTGAGCCGGGAACTGCACTTGAGGCTGCAAAAAAGATGGCAGACCTAATTGCCGACGCCGCTCCCATAGCTGTAGAAGTCAGCAAGAAAATCATGATTGAGTCGAGAGAGTGGTCGGATTATGAGATGTTTTCCCGCTGTGACGACCTGTCGCGGGAGGTCTATAGGTCTGACGATGCTATTGAGGGTGCTCAGGCATTCTCTGAAAAGCGCGACCCGGCCTGGAAAAAAAGATAGCTAGAGACCTTTGCACGGAAGATGATTTCACTTTCAGGCAAGGCAAAAACGCACGGAATGAGGGAGTTTATGCTTATAAATGACCGATTGAGTACGATTTTAACGCAGCATGCAGGTGAAATGGCTTTCGTGCAAAGGTCTCAGCTAGAGGGCAGAACCGCAAATATAGCAGGCGTTGCATCAAGCCTGAGTGAGGCGACTGTATGACGAAATTACACTCGACGGGAGAATGAGTGATGACTGAAAATCTGGAAAATAAGGTTTGGATTTTAAAGCGTCGCCCCATTGGGGCGGTAAGCTCCGACGATATGGAATATATTTCCAGCCCGGTGCCGCCGATTGGAGACAACGAGCTTCTCATTCGCAACATCTATCTGTCACTTGATCCTTCCAACCGGATCTGGATGAGCGACACGGAGCAGTATATGCCGCCGGTTGACATTGGTGATGTCATGCGAGGTGCGGTTATCGGCGTAGTGGAAAAGTCTAACTCCAAATACTATGAGGAAGGGGATTTTGTATCACCCGCTAATGCGGGGTGGGAGACCTACACCGTCGCGAGTGCACGCAGTGTACGGCCACTGAAACCAGCCGAGAATGTGCCACTGACCGCTTACGCGAGTGTTTTGGGTGGAACGGGTATCACCGCCTACATGGGCCTTCACAATATTGGTAAGCCCAGCGAAGGTGAGACTATTGTGGTCTCTGCGGCGGCAGGCGCAGTAGGGTCTATTGTTGGGCAGATGGCGACCATTCGTGGATGTCGCGTTATTGGCATTGCCGGAAGCGCCCAGAAATGCAATTGGCTGACCAATGAACTTGGGTTTGATGGTGCCATCAATTACAAGGCGGGGAATGTTGAACAGTCATTGGACGAGCTCTGTCCGGATGGTATCGACATAAGCTATGAAAATGTCGGCGGTGACATTATGGCGGCCGTTTATCAGCGCATGAATAACTTTGGCCGGATTGTCGTATGCGGTTTGATCTCTTCTTACAACAGTGAAGGGCCGGTTGCTGGTCCGGGTGATTTTAATTTGATACTCATGCGGCGCTTGACCATCGCCGGTTTTATCGCCACTGATTACATGCAGCAGGTTCCGGAAGCGCTAGGTGAGCTGGAATCGTGGGTAAAAGAGGGGCGGATCCAATGGAAAACACACACTGTCCCGGGCCTAGAAAATGCCGTCGACGCCCTGAATCTCCTGTATACGGGCGGGAACGACGGCAAGTTGCTGGTGCAAATATCGAACGACCCTTCAGTGGCCTAACCGGGCCGTATACCTCCTTCAGAGAGCCAGAGAGAAGAAAATGTTAAAAGTAAGTGCTTCAACAACTCCCGTGATTATTGCGATAGGCGAGTGTACCGAGCGGTCGGAGGATTTGAAAAAGGCGCGTGAGCCGGTCGAATTGATGGCCGCTGCATTGCGGGAAGCGGAAAAAGACGCGGGTATACCTCTGTTATCACTGTTGACCTCGGTCGACCTGGTTGGGTCCTTCACCTGGCCATACAGCGACCCTGTGAGTTTGCTATGCAGTAAACTCGACATCTCCCCGGTTCGAATGACCAATGAGAGTTTTGGCGGCGACACGCCTGTCCGCATGATGCATGCGGCGGCATGCAGAATTGCGAAGGGAGATAATATTGTCGCGGGAATTGTTGGTGGTGAAGCTGTCAGCAGTGTGCGGAAAGCTCGAGGGGCGAAAGTAAAGCTCCCCTGGACTCCACGGGTCTCGCAAAAAAAACGGGTCAAGGTCGATTTTGAAAAGCTTGATATGGGTGATTCTGCCAGGCGTATCGGACTGAATGACCCTTCTGACATTTTCCCCATGTTTGAGAATGCCTTTCTGTATATGAAGGGGCAAAATCCAGCCGAGGGGGCAGAGCACTCGGCAAAAATCTGGGCAGAATTGGCGCAGGTGGCTGCGGACAATCCGTATGCCTGGAACAGAACAGCCCCCACTGCCGAAGACATAGGCACACCTGGCCCGCAGAATCGTATGATAGCGTTCCCTTATCCCAAGTTCATGGTGGCCAATCCCATGGTCAATCAGGCTGCAGCTTTTGTTGTAACCAGCCTTGAAATGGCCCGGAGTATAGGTATTAAGGAGCGCGCTCTGACCTATATACACGGCGGAGCTATGGCCCAGGAACCGCCTGACTTTCTACAGCGTCGCAGATACGACAGCGTCGCCTCGCAGCAGGCCATGTTGGAGGCTGTAACAGAACTCGTCGGTGGAGATGCAAAGGCATTTGATTTGTTGGAGTTGTACAGCTGCTTTCCAGTGGCGACGAAGCTGGCACTTGAAGAACTGATCCAACTGGGCCTACGCGAGCATGTGGCCCCCACAGTAACCGGCGGTCTTACATTTTTCGGTGGTCCGATAAACAACTATATGGCGCATGCAGCCTGTGCGATGGTGCGTAAACTGCGAACCGGCGAGGGCAAGACAGGCTTACTGTCGGCGCTGGGAGGCGCATTGACAAAGCACCATGGTGTCGTGTTGTCAAACTTGCCTCCGTCCGAGCCGTTGGCTGAAGATTATTCGGTACAGGCGGCCGCTGATGAAAAACGCGGTTTGATTCCCCAAATTCTCGACACCTACACAGGACCGGCGGAGGTTGAAACATATACCATCAAGTACGGAGCGATTGGGCTGCCATTGTTTGGCATAGTGGTGGTGCGAACTCCCGAAGGTGCGCGGGTTGTTGCCCGGGTGCGCACTGACGATGAATTGTCACTCGGGATGCTGTCGTCCATGGAAAAATCGGCCATCGGCAGTAGCGGCCACACCCGTGTTGACGCCTTTGGTCAATTGATCTGGGAGGTGGGGCAAAAGCGCAGATTCTGTTCAGGCTCGACCAGGTTTTGCACAGTTGCGCGGGAGGGCAACCTTACCATTGTCACCATAAACCGGCCAGAGTTTATGAATGCGCTACATCCGCTGGCGAACGAAGAATTATCGGAAGTATTCGACCAGTTTCAGGCGGATCCAGATCAATGGGTTGCAATCATAACAGGTGCGGGTGATAGAGCATTTTCGGCGGGGAATGACCTGAAGTATTTGGCAGAGGCGACGAAAAATGGTGAGCCCGCACAGATGCCGTTGAAAGGTTATGGCGGACTGTCATCGCGATGGGATCTCAATAAACCCGTAATTGCAGCGGTAAACGGTATCGCGATGGGGGGCGGATTTGAAATCGCGCTTGCCTGTGATTTGATTATCGCATCGGAGCAGGCAATATTTGCGCTTCCTGAACCAAAGGTTGGACTTGCCGCACTGGCCGGCGGGCTTCATCGCCTGCCGCGACAAATTGGTGAAAAGCAAGCGATGGGGATGATTCTGACGGGACGGCGGGTTGGTGCAAAAGAGGGCCAGGCACTAGGCTTTGTCAATGAAGTTGTGGCCCAGGAAGATCTGATGAAGGCAGCGCGGAGCTGGGCGGATGAAATTATGGCCTGTAGCCCCATGTCGATTCGGGCCGCGAAACAGACAGTCAAAGCAGGATTAGACTCTGCATCAGTCGAAGATGCACTGGGGCAGCAGGGCAACAATGAAGCGGTGCGAGCCTTGTTTCAATCCAGCGATCTACAGGAAGGACCGCGAGCATTCGCAGAAAAGCGACCACCCAAGTGGAGGGGGTTTTAGATATTCTTCAAGGTCTTTGCGCCACCTTTCCAGCCTCTTCGTGAAATATCCGGGCTAGATAACTTGCCCGAAGCAATAGGGGATTTATCTCACGCAATTGCCTATATAGTCGGGAGTTGTAATTCGAAATTGCACCATTGGGGACTCAAGGTTCTGACCAGGGTAATAACGTTCGGCAGCATTTATTCGCGCTATTTAGCGGGGGTGCTCCGGCGATGGCTATAGTCTTTCTCACACAAAATACAGGCGGTAGACGATAATGGAATGGCATCTCGCGACGGCGCTTGAGCAAATTGCCGATATTGTACCTGAACGCTTGGCGTTAATTAACAAAGACAGCCAGCGCACCTGGCGTGAGTATGAGGATCGAGCAGCTCGGCTTGCGGATGTGCTTGGCCAGAACGGTGTAGGTCGCGACGGCAAGGTAGGGTTGTACATGCACAATAGCAACGAGTATATGGAGAGCCATTTCGCCACGCTCAAGCTTAGCGCCAGCCCGATCAATATAAATTATCGTTATCGGGAATCCGAGTTAATACACATCCTGGACAATGCTGATGCCGAGGCGCTGATATTCCATGAAACATACCGCGACGTTGTTGTCGGCATAGTTGAGAAGTGCCCCAAGCTAAAGTGCCTTATTCAGGTCTCTTTGCTGGATAGCGCTGAGGCGCTTATGCACGGCGCGCTGCGCTATGAGGAGGCCCTGGCCAACGCGACGCCAGCCAAACGTGTTGCTCGAAGCACTAACGATCTCTATATGTTGTATACGGGTGGTACGACTGGGCTTCCCAAAGGAGTGATGTATACAAATGGTGGACTTTGCCAGCACCTGGTGTCCTCGAATAGCAAGATGGGTTTCCCGTCGCCTGAAACAATGGAGGGGTTTGCGGAAAGCATAGAAAATGGTATCGCGAAGAACAGGTTGCCGATCAGCTTTGTGGGCGCGCCCTTAATGCACGGTACCGGTATGTGGGTTGGGTGTCTGGGCCCTCATCTTGCCGGTGGCACAGTTGTTACCATATCCAGTTTAGGTTTCGATCCCGGGGCGATTTGGGACCTGGTGGAGAAGCATCGCGTTACGACTATCACTATTGTTGGAGATGCCTTTGCAAAACCGCTGTTGCAAACACTTGATGATGCAGAGGCCGCTGGAAAGCCAATTGATGTGAGTAGCCTGCGGTTGATAATCTCCGCGGGTGTCATGTGGTCACAGGAGGTAAAAGATGGTTTGTTGCGGCATTCGAACTTTATTTTGATTGATGCAATGGGTTCCAGCGAGGCGGCGATGGGTTCTTCGGTTACAACGCGGGAGAGCTCGGTTGTGACTGGTAAATTCAAGATGAACCCGGGGGTACGAATATTATCAGAGGAGGGGTATCTACTGGAGCCTGGTAGCAGTGAGGTTGGAATACTGGTCACGCCGGGCCAGATGATTGGCTATTACAAGGACCCGGAGAAAACTAAAGAAACCATCCGGGAAATTGATGGAGTGCGCTACATTATCTCCGGTGATTACGCAACATATGAGCCCGACGGCAGCATCCGCTTACTAGGACGTGGTTCGAGCTGCATTAATACTGGTGGGGAAAAGGTGTTTCCAGAAGAGGTGGAAGAGGCGGTCAAATTGCATCCTCAGGTGGTGGATTGCCTGGTCGTTGGCAGGCCTGATAAAAGATTTGGTGAACGCATTGTTGCCGTTGTCTCGGTTTCAGGCGATGTGGATGCGGCAGAGCTTATTCTGCACACCAAGGAGAAAATTTCTGGGTATAAAGCTCCTAAAGAAGTGTTTTTTGCAGATGAAGTACAACGCATGCCAAATGGTAAAGCGGATCACAAGTGGGCGATGGATTATGTGGCTGATCGCTCAGACAATGCCTGAATCGCCAGCAGCAGGACAGTGATAAGGGGATTACAGGTGTAACAAAAAGCCCATTTTCATGAAGTAACATGTCATGGAATCCCACCGGCCAATCGACAACTATGGAGACCTCAATCAAGCGTTTGCGAGACGGGGTTATTTTGTGGCTATTCAGGTATCTAATAATCGGGCGGCGATAACAGAAGCGTTTCTCGCTAACAAAGCGTCGCTCGCCCGCTACATCACAACATTTTTTGTTGGACGCGAAGAGATAGAAGACACTCTGCAACAAACGTATCTCAAGACCTTGGTGTCTGGATCTCGCACCGAAATTCGAGCGCCTCAAGCCTACTTATTTAGAGTTGCCCGGAATATTGCGCTAAACAAAATAACTCGGAACAGAAAGATATTCTTTGAAAATGTCGAGTCTGTGGATGACGCTCTTGCATCCCAAATGGCCGAAGCAGAAACGCATGACCTGAGCGATTTAGTATACAGCCAGGAGAAGCTGGCAGCTTTTACAGAAGCGGTAGAGTCTTTGCCACCCCGATGTCGCACAGTGTTTCTGATGCAAAAAATAGATGGGTCTACCTACAAGGAGATTGGTAATGAGCTGGGCATATCCGTTCGTACCGTGGAGAAACACCTTGAGAAAGGCTTAAAAAGATGTGCCGAGCACTTGGGCCGTAAAGGATTTCTGACTCATGACGGTGAGGCAGGTAAGACCGCTAAATCATCGAAGTAAGGCGTAATACAGCGTATTCGACACAAATAATTATTCGGTCTTGATGTCTGACTTGGCATCATTCCACAGTCGGGGGCTGAGTCGGCACAACCAGTTGAGATGTCTCAGCAGGAACTGGACAAGAGAGCGGTAAATATAACATTGGAGAAATGATGGAACTTGAAACCATCGTGTACGAGGTCAAAGACCAAATACAGACAATCACGCTCAACAGGCCAGACCGATTGAACGCATGGAATGAACAGATGCTCTACGACCTGCTTGCGGCAATGGACCATGCCGATGAAAATGATGAGGTGCGTGCGGTGGTTATTACCGGCGCTGGCCGCGGTTTTTGCGCTGGCGCAGACCTTGCCGATGACCCGATTGTGGCGCACCGTCTGGATTCTGCAGCTATAGCGGCGTTGGGCCGCTCTGCCGATGCGGAGGAGGGCACGACCGCTTTTCTTGAAAAGCGCCCCGCCAACTTCCCCGACACCGTAAGCAAGAACCTGCCGGAATTTTTCCCGTGGTGGGAGGAACGCAAATTTATCGAATAGTATATTCCGATGGGCTAGCCGCACTGTATGCCCGGCGAATTGCAGGGTTTTCAACATTGACCCGTCAGTGCCTTAGTCGATATTCTGGCGGTGAAAGAAATTTGTTAATATTCCGAGACCTTTGCACAGAAGATGATGTCGCTTTCAGGCAAGGCAAAAATGCACGCAATGAGGGAGTTTATGCGTATAAATGACCGGTTGAGTACGATTTTACCAACCGTAGGCGCTTTTAGGCGGCACTTTTAGGCGACTCGGTGAAATGGCTTTCGTGCAAAGGTCTTATTCCCTATACCAGAGTAAGAGTGTCGAACCCAAAGATGGTTAACAATGACCACCTGGACCCGCGAATCAAGAAGCGTTCAACGATCAGAATGCACTGGCGTAACCCGGTTTTGCAACTTCAGAGGCCGCGGTCGGGTTGCCCCTGTTGTTATCAGTGTAAACGAATGCGACCCGCTGAGGATGAAGGCGTCAGTTTTTATCGATGGCTATTTCAAAATGGCGTGACGGCAATATGCCGCCAGGTAATGGGTACCATACATGGAACAGAATTGATTCCAGGCTGTTGCCCGGATATTAGCGGGGATACCGCACGAGACCTGCTGCATTCTGTCGGGGGATTAAGGGCTACGTCCTGCGGACCTAGTGTAGTGTATTGAACTGATTCATGTTATATAAAGTGCTTCATTCACTACCCATTTGAAGCCAATGCCCGCCCAAATAGACATCACTTTATCAGCGCAAGAGAAAAAGCAGTTGGAAAAACAGGTTAGGAGCAAAACGACACCGGTACGATTGGTAGAGCGCTCAAGGATCATTCTGCTCGCTGCAAAAAATATTCCCAACTACAAGATTGCTGAAGAGCTGGAAATTGATGCCAACAAAGTGGGCCGGTGGCGCAATCGTTTTTTCGAGAGAGGGCTTAAGGGGATAGAGAAAGATTTACCCAGAGGGGCTAATCACGGCGGCAAGAATTCTGCGAACCAGGCAAAGCTGCGTTCGAAAGTCATCAAGATAACCACGCAGGAAAAACCCAAGGATGGCACCCACTGGACGACCCGAGGTTTGGCAAAAGTGATGGGAATTAATCACTCCTTTATAAACAGAGTGTGGCGAGAAGTTGGTTTGAAGCCACACCTGGTTGCCCGATTCAAGGTGAGCAGCGACCCTGCCTTTGAAGACAAGCTACGCGATGTCGTTGGCTTGTATGTATCGCCGCCAGAGAATGCCGTTGTTTTCTGTGTTGACGAGAAGAGTTCCATTCAAGCGCTGGATAGGTCGCAGCCGGGATTGCCGATGAAGCCAGGACGCGCCGGAACCATGACTCACGACTATAAGCGTCATGGTACAAGCACCTTGTTTGCGGCACTGAACACCCTGACGGGTGATATTATCGGTGAGTGTAAGAAGCGTCACCGGCACCAGGAGTTTTTGGCGTTTCTGAAGACTGTGGAGAAACAAACACCCAAAGAGTTAGACCTTCACCTTATCGTTGACAACTATGCGACGCACAAACACGAAACAGTGAAGAACTGGATTAAGCGTCATAAGAGAGTTCACTTACACTTTATTCCAACGAGTTCTTCGTGGCTAAATCTGGTGGAGAGATTTTTTGGATGGTTGACAGAAAGGCGGCTGCGTCGTGGTGTATTCACATCAGTACAACAGTTGGAAGAGACTATCATGGATTTTATTGAGAGACACAATGAAGATAAAAAGCCATTTGTTTGGACAAAGTCTGCGGGAGAGATTCTGGAGAAAGTGGGCCGCGCAAGACATGCACTCTCAAATCAATAATTAGTTTAATACACTACACTAGATGCCTTTGGGCAAGGATTGATAGCACTCCCGCCCGCGCATAACACATTGAATCGGAGACAAGTAGTGTGAGTGAACATAAACCTGACTATATTCTTTACGGAGGTGAGTTCTCCTACTATACAGGTAAGGTACGCCCCTATATGCGCTTTAAAGATCTCAATTTTGAGGAGCGTCCAGCCACCCGTGATGTTTACAAGGGCTTAATCCTGCCAAAGGTAGGGGCCGCTATCGTACCGGTTATAGAAACCAGGAATGGGGAGGTCGTACAGGACTCAACTGACATCATTGACTATTTGGAAGCCTGTAACCCGGAATGCCCAGTTTATCCTGCCGGGCCAAAACAAAAACTGATTGCCTTGTTATTAGAGCATTACGCCGACGAATGGCTGTTACTACCAGCTATGCACTACCGGTGGACCGTTATAGATCAACAATACGATTTCATTATGCGTGAATTTGGCGCCATGAGCATGCCTGGGGAAACGCGGGAAAACCAGATCAAGCTTGGCGAAAAGATATCGGCACCGTTTCGTGGAAGCCTTCACAACACCGGGATTACCAGTGAGACCATTCCAGCAATTGAACAAGGTTACCTTGAGCTATTGGAACAACTGAACCGGCACTTTTCCGAGTTTCCCTATCTGTTCGGAACACGCCCGAGTATTGCTGATTTTGCATTGATGGGGCCACTTTATGCGCACCTCGGTCGGGATCCGGTTCCCAAGGCTATCATGCAGGAGCGTGCCCCGGAGGTCTATCGCTGGGTGCAGCGTATGAATGAACCCGAGCCCCTGTCGGGAGATTTTCTGGTCAATGACGAAGTTCCAGCAACCCTGATTCCCACTCTTCAAACACTGTGCCGCGATTTTCTGCCAGATGTATTGGATGTCATTGGTAAGAACGCAGATTGGGTAACAGCGCATCGTGGCAAAAGTATTCCCCGATACCTGGGAACCCACTCTTTTACTACGCATGGTGCGCGGGGCGAGCGTACTATCCACAGCTATTCACAGTGGATGTTTCAACGCGCCTGGAGTTTATATCGACAATTGGCGGGAGACGACAAAGTGGCTGTTGACGCACTGTTACAACGTATTGGTGGTTTCGAAGCATTGAATACAGATATTAGATTCATTCTGGAGCGCAGACGAGGACAACTTGAACTGGTAACAGCACAGCAATAAAAGCGAAGGGATGTAAAGCGTGAAGCAGGGTAAGCTAAAGAGAAAAGTGTTCGTGCTATGGTAGTGGATGCACTACAAACCTCCTTTAACGCATTGAGGAGAAATTTCTTTCACAAAGGCAGGGAATTATAAATGCAACAACTCACAGGAATGGACGCTTCATTTATCTACATGGAAACCGCCAATGCACCGATGCATATATCGAGCCTGGCTATTTACGACCAGTCTAGCGCGGCGGACGGGAAAGTTCGATTCAAGGACATCATCGAAAACTACGGCATGCGTATTCGCGGCCTGGCCCCAATGACTCGAAAACTGGTTGAAGTCCCCCTTAATCTGGACCATCCATACTGGGTTTCAGATGGCAGCTACGACTCCGAATTCCACATTCGGCATCTGGCGCTTCCCAAACCTGGTGACTGGCGGCAGTTGTGTATTATGGCTGCTCGATTGCACGCCCGACTGTTGGACCGTAATCATCCACTTTGGGAGGCCTATATTATTGAAGGGCTCGACAATCTGGAGGGGGTGCCAAAAGGCAGCTTTGCGGTGTTATCCAAGACCCATCACGCAGCTATAGACGGCACTTCGGGTATGGAAATGACAGCGGCTGTGCACGACACCTCACCAGATTATAAGGCTGGCCGCGAACCCATGCTTATCGAAGTAGACAGTCAGCCCAGCAAACTGGAGTTGATTGTCAGGGCTCAAATGAGCTCTATCAAAAAGCCTTTTAACTTTATTAGCGTGGCCAGAAACACAGTGCCTGGAATGGCAAAGGCCTATAACGCGCTGCGCAAGGGTGAACTGCGCAAGGTCGAAAATGTTCCCCGCACACGTTTTAATGACAATGTAAGCCCCCATCGAGTTTTCCAGGGAATCAGTGTAGAGCTTGACGCTATTAAGGGGATAAAGAATTCAATCCCAGGAACCACCGTCAATGACGCGGCCTTAACAATCGTCGGCGGCGCGCTTCGTAAATATCTAACCCGTCACGACGAACTCCCCGAGGACTCTCTGGTAGCTATGGCACCGATAAATGTTAGGTCGAAGGACGACCAAACCGGTGGAAATCTTGTTGCAGCGATGAGTGTAGAGTTGCGTTCAGACATTGAAGATCCACTGGAAAGACTGGCAGCGGTGCGCAATGGCACCAAAGACGCCAAGGAGCTAACCAATGCAGTGGGCGCGAAATCTATGACAGATTACACCCAATTCATTCCTTCTACGCTCACCGCTCAGGCTGCAAGATTGGCAGCCCGGTGGGGTTTGATGAGCCGTATGAAACCCTTTGCAAACTGCGTAGTTACCAACGTTCCCGGGCCGCCCATTCCTCTTTATAATACCGGCGCTAGAATGGTGTCGACTTACGGTATCGGGCCGGTTGTCGATGGCTTGGGTCTTTTCCATTCCATAGGCAGCTACTGTGGGTTATTTATGGTTTCTGTAACTTCTTGCCGTGACATGATGCCCGACCCCGAATTTTATAGGGAATGTTTGCAGGAAAGTTTTGCAGAGCTAAGTACCGCCGCGGGAGCTATTTCAAAAAAACGCCTAAAAAAATCAAAAACAGGATAAACATTGTCAGGGCCTGTTGATGTTCCATATTGGCAACCATAAGTAGCGACAAGCCAAAGCCAACATGCCCTGATAATGTCGCATTAATTTGTTGTATCTCATCGCAATGGAACGAAAAATAGCGGAAACCCAAGGGCATCGAAATTGTGCCGACGTTGGCACCGCCTGCTTTCGGTGGTCACTGTTTTTCAATCATTTGATCCGCTACAGGGAATTTGTTGGAATTTGGTAAATATCTGAATTTCAGCCTGGCTGTTGAAGTTGAGTTGTGGTCTGCGGCCAAAGGGGTTCCACAAAAATAGACATTCGATTACACTGGCAGTAGTTATGTCCACTGCGAACCAGGGAAAGTGAAGTCAACAACGGTTGCGTCTGTCTTTATATTTAACATGTTGGAGGGTGCCTTGGCCCAGGGCTATGACGCCCATAAAATATTGTCAGAAAATGGAATATCACCAAATATTCTCCAGCACTCAAAGTCACGCGTTACCTTTCGCCAAATGGCGGCTCTTAGTAAATCACTGAGCGTTTTACTGAATGATGAAAACTACGGGCTAACAGATAGACCACAGCGCCTCAATACATACAAATTAATTTGTTACAGTATTATAAGCGCAGGCAACATCGAAGAAGCTCTGCGGCTCTACGTCGAGTTTTTAAACATTCTGGAAGACAGTGTGGCCTACCAGTTGTTTGATGAAAACGAACATTTTGTGTTGCAATTAATAAGGCGCCCTCAACGACATATTCAAAACGATTATGTGATTGAGCACCAATTACTTGCAATACATCGCACGCTGTGCTGGCTGGCCAACCAGCACATACCCATACTCAGCGCTGATTTGGATTACCCCGAACCCCGGCACAGCAGTGAATACCGTTACATATTCTACAATGCCCCTGTCTTTTTTGATCAGACCTACAGCTCCATATCAATTAGCCGACACTATCTTGAACTCCCCAATGTTCGTAAAAAGGATGATCTTGAAGGTTTTCTAGACGGGACATCATTGATGCTACTTTCGAAAGTGTTTAAAGCAGGCAGTCTATCGACCCGCTTGAGAAGCTGGTTGGAAAGAGAACTTATCAAGCACCAGTCGGTATCCTCTATAGATAGCGCCGCCGAACACTTCCAGCTACATCCGCAGGCTATGCGGAGACAACTCATCAATGAAGGCAGCAGCTACCAAGTCATCAAAATGGAAACACGAAGAGATTTGGCAATCAACTTGATTAGCCACCAAAAAGACAGTGTTGAATCCATCGCTTTCCAGTTGGGCTTTTCTGAATCCAGCGCATTTATTCGTGCTTTCAAGCGCTGGACGGGACTGACGCCATTAACCTATAAAAAGCACAGTGAAAACCATACAGACTGAACCTGCAATTTATGATGCAGACCACGCTTCGCCGCAAGCAAGTGAGCAATCTAACCCAAATCCCCAGATAGAAATTCCTAAAACGTAGAAAGCCATGGCTGTTAGAGTCATTCGGCGCACAAACCTTGCGCTGGCCGCAGTTGCCTGATTCTGTTCGTACAAACTCGCTCGTGCAAAAGCCCCACCCTATTCGTATGTCTCCTGCAACAAGCTGGCCATCATGTTCTCTGCGATGCGTCTGACTTGATCATCTTTTAATTTACACTGGTCGTACAATACGTTGAGATACATTTGACCGTCATAGCTGGCGGCCGTGACGCAAAGGGGCTGCTGGGCGGGTGGCGAGACCGCAAAGGCTAACGAGCGTATTCGCACAGCGTCCCCCAACGGTGCTTCTTTGATTCTGCCTATATTGGTGAGCATTGAAGACGGCGGTGCCAGGGCAACGATTTTCTGCACGCGCCTTGCCCCCTTTATATCGGGTGTAAATAGCGGCATTTCAGTATATATACCGTTGATGAGGTTGGCATTGCCGCTATTCATAACAGTCTTGAGATGATTAGGGATTTCCCGTGCCAGATTCCAGAAATCCGGATTTTTGTCGAGTCGATGTACCGTCGTCAACGTCGTTACGTACAAGCCGAGATCCTGCTCGTTTAAGTTTCCCTTCAGCACGTTGCGTAAGTCGGCGAGCGAGTTCAGCCCTAGAAACCGGGCTTTCGCTTCCCCGAATTCGTCGTTGATCGCAAACAGGAGGGCGGCACCCAGTGCACCGTGTATGGTCGTACTCCTGTCCCGGCACACCGCCAACAGCGCCGCATTGGTCTTCGCTGGAATTGTGAAAGGCAGTGTTTTAACCTTTCTTGTATCCTGGGGTTGCATATCATAGCCTGGGAGCTGCTCGGCAAATTTCAACAGATCCTTGCCTTTTTCCAACCAGAACCTGGCTTCCTTGAGCTTACCGGCCGCGAGGCCTTTGTCCGTTATCAAATCAAGCTGTTGTGATGAGGGGTGAGCTGCTTTTAGATAAATGTTTCGGACCTGGGCAGTTGCGTGGCGCAGCACATCAAGCAAAACATACGCGCCGGATTTTCCGTCAGCGATTGAGTGATGAAAAATCATTGCAACGACAGATTTTTTCGCCGCTCCCTGAAACCACAATAAGCGGGCCAATGGTGCATCATTTAACGAAAAAGGCGCGACTAGCTCGGCTTCGATACTGCGCCGCCAGTTGCGTAGGCCGTGTATTTGCAAAGTTAGCGGGCGTTCCTTTGCAGATATGGGCGTGAAGCAGGGGTGCCCCGCAGGGTCTATGGTGATTTGTGATCGCAACACTGGATTTTCTTGCTGGGCTATATCTAGTGCTGCCTGTAGATCATGTTTGTTAAGAGTGCCTTCGAGTTCCGCGAATACAATGAAATTCAGGCAATAGAGTTGGTCAAGCAGCCAGTAAATAGACTCTGTTCGGCCAAGCCGTCTGTTTAAAATAGCGGGTGTTTGCATGGGATCACCTGTGCGGGTTTAGAAAGGTGTGAGACACATCAGGCCACCTGCACAGGACGGATGCTTCCTTCATCAATCGGGCCTGGGTAAAAATAATGATCTCCGCCTGTGCCTCTGGCATTCCGGCTTCTACCCGTTGCTTGATCACGGTGTGGTTATCAAAGGGACTCATGGCCGCAGTGTAGAGAATTATAGGTACTCTGTCCTGTTTGTGGAGCGCCACGCCAAACCTGGAGGGCTGACGCTGGCAGTGGATTGTTCAGGCGGCGCGCTCACCAACCACATTCTCGGATATCAGCCGCAGCAGTGTTTATTACCAATCGAAGCCCATCATTCCAGTTCACTGCAACAGGTGGGTCACTTGTGGCGACACTTCACCTTGATCAGAGCTGTCGCAGCGGTTACCGTAGTCAATTGGTCAGGTCAATTGGTCAGGTCAATCGACCAGGTCAATTGGTCAGGTCAACTGTCAGTCAGCCAAAGATACATGCCGATGACCCATCCACATCCACAGATTGCATTACTTGGTGAATGCATGCTCGAATTGAGCCCGGCGTCCGGCGCTACCGATCAATACCGCGTGGGTGTGGCAGGCGACACTTACAATACCGCCGTCGGTTTAGCCCAGTTGGGCCTGACCACCGAATATGTGACCGCAGTAGGCAGCGACACGCAGAGCCAAAAGATTCTCAGCCACGCTGCTCGCCACGGTGTCGGCAGTCAATATATACACATCGACAGTACCGCCCAAAGTGGGCTGTATCTGATCGACAACGACCCGGCGGGTGAGCGCTATTTCACCTATTGGCGCAAGTACTCTGCCGCTCACAAATTACTCAGCCACCCACAGCAGTTGTCCAGGACGCTCGACCTGTTGAGCGCCATTCCATTTCTCTACATCAGCGGAATCACCCTGGCACTCTGTAGCGAACAAAGTCGCAACAGCCTGTTTAAATGGTGCCTGAACTACCGCCAAAACGGGGGCAAACTGATCTACGACAGCAATTACCGAGCCGCTCTGTGGCCCGAAACTCACACGGCGCAAAAGGCCCATCAGCAGGCCCTGGAACTCACCGACATATTTTTGCCCAGCGCAGAAGATATCCTTATCTTGTCTACACCTGGAAGTAAGTTAGTGCAAACTTACTCCGAGTGCGTACTGAAAAATAGCCGCTCGGAAATTGAAATTTTTCACGGCGGCCTAAAGTCTTCTTTCACACCCGAACCGGTCGCCAGGGTGTTAGATACCAGCGGCGCTGGCGATGCTTTTAACGCGGGCTACTTGGCCGCACGGTTACAGGGTCTGCAACCGGAACCTGCTACAAAGTTCGCCGCTGATGTGGCCGCGCTGACGATTCAGCACCAGGGTGCAATTCTGCCAGCGGCTTCCTGGAGTGCACTCAAAAATACCTTGCTTGAGCTGGCGGCCCACACATTATGTAGTGACCTGCCCGTCCTCAACGCCGTGGATTAAGCTGAGGATGGTACACCTTCGGCCCAGAGCAACCATTGAGGAGGGCAGGTTATGGACCCGTTTATCAAGTCTATCGGACCCGATACTCACAAGGACACGACAGCCGTTGCAATGGCCGATGACCGCGATTCTATAGTGAAATAGCAAATACGCCCAGGGCGCTTTCCAGGTTAATGAAAACGATCAGCACTGCTGGAGAAGTTATTGCCTACTGCTGTGAAGCGGGGCCGTGTGGATACGAAATGTCATGCACTATGAAAACCGGACAGATCATGTGCTACAAGGCCGGACAGTTTATGTGTTACTAACAGCAACGGTTCGCTACCTTCTCCTGCAATGCCAATCTTGCTACTATGAACCCATGAAAATTACGGATTTCCTTAGCAGAGAAGAAATCACCTATTTCACCGACCGCAGCGACGCTTTGGCGCTGCAAACGGTCGCTGTGAGTTGGGCAAGTTTACTGGCCGTGTTCTGGTTCGCCACCACCTGGCCCAACATCCTGACCATTGCCCTGGCAATTGTTCTGTTAGCGGGGCGGCAGTTGAGCCTGGCGGTGATCATGCACGAGTGCGGCCATCGCACCTTGTTTGCCAGCAAAGTCCTGAATGATTTTTTTGGCCAATGGCTGGCATCTGCTCAAACATTTGCCGATATGCACAAGTATGCATCCGGGCACAGTTACCACCACAAGCTGGCGGGCACTTTGGAGGATCCCGACCTGCCAAACTATCAGGCCTATCCGGTTGCAAAGGCCAGCTTCAAGCGAAAAATGATCCGTGACCTCACAGGACAGACCGGCTACAAGTTACTACGCCATGTTGTTATCAATGCCAGGGGGGTGTTTTCCCGCAACCCGGACACGCGGGCGCGAGCCAAACCCTTTGTGCAACAGATCCTGGCTAATGTGGTTTTTGCAATAGGCCTCGCTGTGCTTTTCGCTCCCTGGGCCTACCTGTTATGGCTCGCTTCTTTTCTAACTACCTACATGGTGATCGTCAGAATTCGACAAATCGCCGAACATGCAGCGGTCCCTGACCTGTACGCCGAAGATCCACGCAACAATACCCGCACCACAGTGCCCAACTGGTGGCAGCGATTATGTTTCGCACCCAACTATGTGAACTACCATCTGGAACATCATTTCATGGCCAGTGTGCCTTGTTACCGCCTCAAGGAAATGCACCATCTGTTGAAGGGGCGTGGATTTTACCAGAACACGCGAATTTTTTACGGCTATGGCGAGGTGCTGGAGCATGTGCTCGCTTGACTATGGACGGCTTCGACCACCCGCTTGAGCAACTGCATGGGCTGCTGAAAAACAGTGCTCGCTGCGTTGTATTTACCGGTGCCGGCATCAGCACTGAATCTGGTATACCTGACTTTCGCAGTCCCGGCGGCATCTGGACCAACAACCAGCCCATCGACTTTAGTGACTTTATCGCCTCGGAAGATATGCGCAGGGAGTCCTGGCGGCGCAAATTCAACCTGGATGCCAGCTTCAGTCAGGCAGAACCCAATAGCGGCCACCGGGCAATCAACAAGCTGGTGGAGACAGGTAAGGTCACGGCCGTGATTACCCAGAATGTTGATGGCCTGCACCAGGCTTCGGGCGTTCCCGACGAGCAGGTCATCGAGCTACACGGCAATGCAAGCTATGCGAGCTGCCTGAGCTGTCAGACCCGCTATGACTTGCAGCCCATTCGAGAGGCTTTTGAGGCGGACGCAATCCTGCCGATTTGCAATCGATGCCAGGGCATTGTCAAAACCGCAACCGTTTCCTTTGGCCAGGCGATGCCTGAACAGGATATGGAACTATCGCACTGGCACTGTGCTAATTGTGATCTGTTTATTGCCATTGGCTCGTCGCTGGTGGTGTATCCGGCCGCAGGATTTCCGATGCTGGCAAAACAGGCGGGTGCAAAGCTGGTCATTCTCAACCGTGACCCAACAGATCAGGACGACCAGGCGGACCTGGTATTGAACCGGGAAATCGGTGCTACCCTAAGTATCGCAGTGGAAAAACTCATTAACCAGACGGAGAACAGGCATGATCGGATACGTAACCATTGGCACTAATGACATGGAGAAAGCCAAAGCTTTCTATACCGAATTACTCGCCGACATGGGCTGTAGTTTACTCATGGATGGTGGCCGCATTGCCTTTATCGGTAAGAGCATGGCCGAACCCTGTGTCGCGGTGTGCATACCCTATGACGAAAACGATCCGCGCCCAGGCAACGGCAACATGATTGCGCTGAACCCTGGCTCTATGGCGATGGTGGATCAGATGCACGCCAGGGCGTTGGGACTGGGAGCCACCAATGACGGCGACCCCGGCTGGCGGATAGAGAACGTGTTTTACGGTGCTTACTTCAAAGACCCCGACGGCAACAAGGCCTGCTTTTTCCAATTCGGCTAGTCGCCCATTAAAGGCTAACCGGCAGATGAATCAATGAAATTGATTTATCCCGGAGATTGCGTTTCTGCGCCCTGAAAATCTGCCGGACTCAGAACTGCTAGAATGCGTACTTGAGATTCAGGCTGATCGCGAGCATTTCAATAGCGTCAACGCTGAAGGAGCCTTCCACAAACTCCCGCTCTCCTCCCGTAGCGGTGGCCTGTTCTGGTGTGCGAAGATAAGGCGGGTGGCCGCGCAGCGGGTCCCAGACAAGGCCATCATCCCTGAAAGACTCAAAATCGACCCAGCGTGCTTTAATCCCCATTTGCAGCGATTCAGTCAGTGCGTAGTCCACCCCAAGCATCAACTGATACCCCCACAAGGTGTCGCTGAGTTGCTTTTGTGCAACACTGGTTGTCCCCGCCAGATTCGCCTGGATGTCAGCGGCATTGGCGAGTCCCGCCCCGGTGTCGATGCGACCCACATCACTGTTTCTGGCCCACACGGAGGTGTAGTCCAGGTCTGTAAAACCCACACCGACCCCCACACCGATATAAGGCGTAAACCGGCTGTTGCTGACAAAATCGAGGTAGAGGTTGGCAAACAGGTTGTGCGAGGTCATGCTGCCGATGCCATCGGTGGCTCTGACGAGTTCCTGCACCAGTTTGTCATCGCTTTCCCCCAAGGCACTGTCAATATCAGAGCGCTCGTCATAGCCGGTGTCGCGGTAAGCGTATTCCAGCTCGACCCGGTAGCGGGAATCCACCACTCGGTAGCCAAGCGCCGCCCCGAAAAAAACACCCGCCTCCGAGCCAAAATGGTTGTTCCAGCCACCCGTCGCACCCCGACCCGGACCCGTACAGTTGTAACCCTGGTAACCCGGAGCGCTCTCAACCGTGGCGTACTGTGGATTGATGTACCCATCACACACACTGGCCCGATCATTACTCACCCCGGCTGTCTCCAGCGACTGTCCAGAGTTCAGGCCGAGCTCGCTGCTGACATAAAAGCCGCCCGCAGAGACAGGAGCTGCGCTCCCAGCCAAAAAACAGGCCACCATTGCAGCACGGCAGTATGGGTTTTTGTCGCCGGTGTGGCGGGTAAAAGCGCAGTTCTGTGGCATAGATACTCCTTACAAATCACTGGTCAGGTGGCACTATATCGCTCAGTGTGCGGGTTCAGTACCTGTGAGACAAATCAGGCCAGCTTCGGTATGGTTTGATGCGCAGGCTTTTGCTCTGCATCGGGTCGTCTCCCGTGTGGATTTAATCACTCACAAGCGACCAGGTTCTTAGAAATCCGGGGATCATGACCTGTGGATTGGGTGGATAAGTCTACGACTTACCCACCACTCTACAGGCACAATAACAATCGCCCAAAAGTCTCATAGGTATCTGAACCATGACACAGCAATGGATTCTATCCTGAATACTGTTACATACCCATACATTATCGCGCAATGTTCAGGCTAACCCTATATCCAATTGGCTCTGGAATGCTGTTTTAAATCCATAATTTATACACCCAACGCGCCAGCTAAAGCGTCCTGATCGAGAACCACATAGAGAAAACTCTATGATCACTTGGGCATATGACAAACAGCTTCAACATTATTGCCGTCTAAATCTATAACAAACGCGCCATAGTAATCGGGATGATATTCAGGTCTTGAACCCGGCTCTCCATTATTTTTTGCACCAGCGCCAATTGCGGCTGTGTAAAACGCATCTACCGATGCCCGATCACCACAGGCGAACGCCACATGAATCGGCCCGCTTGACTCGCCGGTCTGCAACCAAAAATCCGGTTTCATGTCCTGCCCAAAACCTGCACCAGATGTCGCGTGTTCTATCAACATCTGATAGGCCAGGGGGGCGAGCATGGCTGTGTACAACTGTTTGCTCGCTTCATAATCACTCACTCGAATCGCAATATGGTCGATCATTGTGAACCCCCCTGTTGATTAACAAATGGATTGAACACGATTTTCTCTCGCATCTTAGGCAAAGAACGCTGTTTTCTTTGCACCCGCTGCCCGCTGAACCGGCGTGGATCATTCAACAGCGCGACTGCGGTCTGACTGGGGAACACTGTTTTTGCAACAACAATAGTCATGGGAAGCCTTATTCAGTTTGGGTTTGGCTGGCCAGCTTGCAACGCTCTGTTAAGACACGTCATCAAGGCCATCAAGAACCAGCTTCACCATGAAAAATGAGGCTTGCAGCAAGTTAACCAGAATTGAGGTCATGTAGAAGGCCTCGGCCAGACCCGACCAAAGCCCCACCGCACACAGCAACAGGGGGAGCTGAACCAGTACTTCCAGAACCAGCAAAATCGCTGCAAATGACGGGCTTCTCCTGGCGTGATGCTTGGTGCGCTCATACATTTTTTTATTGCTAATACCCACTGCCGCCGCAGTCCACATGGTCAACAGCAGCGCGGCGGCGCAACCTCGCCACAGCCATTCCAGCGGTATCGAATAAAAATTCAAACCCACGGGTAGCAACGCGGCAAATATCACCAGCAAGCCATTGGTCACCACCGGCCCCAGGTAGTCGAGATGTTTCGCCCCGGAAAAGCCAGCCACGCCAATCAGGGCGCCAAAACCGACGAACACTCCGGCGATTTCTGCTATGGCCAGATACACTGTTGGATCGAAGTTCAAAGTTCGCTGCCTTTTCGTTTAGTCCAAGAGCCTGTCGGACTTAGGTGTTCGTCACGAGAGAAAAACCAGTTTGAGCTATTTTTTGGGTCATTTTGCGGCGAATAGTGATTCTGTTCAACAAAAAATTTTGAGGCGCAAGCTGTACCGGCTTGTCCCAAATACCGCAAGCCCTGCCATGACAGTCCTGAGTTTATGGGGCTTCTGAGCTGCTTTTCGCGCTGAGTGCTGACGTTGTTATCTGCATTGGTATCTGCATTGCTATCTGCATTTGATCGGTTCGCCAATGTCGCGTGGACACTGGCCTGCGGCTCAGACATGCTTACCGACACACCAAATGCGCCAACACCGCCATAGCGCACTCTTGATGCGCTTCAAAGTACCCCGAAAGTCCTCTGCTCCATGAGTGTCGGTGCTGTGAAGGCTGAACAGTGACAGATTAATGCTTTTCCGCAGTAGAACAGTCCTGAGTTTGGCTTCCAGGGGCCTGTCGGATTTAGGCGTTCGTAGCGAGGGAAAGCAGAAACTGGTCAGTTTTTACAGTCGATTGAGGCGAATAGTGGTTCTATTTAACGAAATTGACCGTGAAAAATGACAGATTAATGCTTTTCCGCAGTAGAACAGTCCTGAGTTTGGCTTCCAGGGGCCTGTCGGATTTAGGCGTTCGTAGCGAGGGAAAGCAGAAACTGGTCAGTTTTTACAGTCGATTGAGGCGAATAGTGGTTCTATTTAACGAAATTGACCGTGAAAAATGACAGATTAATGCTTTTCCGCAGTAGAACAGTCCTGAGTCCGACAGGCTCCTAGCCCAGCCAGGGCAATCCATGGCACACTGATTCAACCTGCGCCACTAGAGATAGAGAGCACGCCATGTCAGATGATAAAGCCAGTTACGACGATGTAAGCATTTACGACCTTACTCCAGAACGAGAAAAAGAGCTGCTGGAAAAACAGGTAGAAGCCACGTTTATGTGGAGCAACAAAGATGGCCACCCCATTGGCGTCATCATGAACTACATTTACCATGACGGGCGAATCTGGCTGACTGCCACCTCACAACGCGCCCGCATCAAAGCAATAAAACGCGACCCAAGAGTTTGTGTTGTCGTCACCAGTATGGGTACCGATATGGGCGCGGGCAAGACGATTACCTACAAAGGCACAGTGAAGCTCCATCAGGATCAAGCGACGAAAGACTGGTTCTACCCAAAGCTTGGGGCGCTACTAGACGGCTACCCTGCCACCAGTGCGGAAGCGGCGGTCGCTATGCTGGATACGCCCTTGCGCGTCATTCTTGAATTGGTGCCGGAAAAAGCCATCAAATTTGATGGCGACAAGGTTGCTGCAATGTCACGCCGGGCCGCCGCACAATAATGCACCCTATTCCAGCAGAATCTGACATCACCGCACTCCTGGGGCATCGCTTCCCCGGTGGTGAGTACGCCGTTGAACACTGGGAAAATTTTCTACTTACCGATGCTACCGGTGCCGAGTTATTGCCGAACAATATGGTGCATCCAGTGGCCCTGTTTCATGTGCCTATTCGCGGCGCCGGTACCAGCATTGCCGAGATGTTCGCCCTCGGTCAGGCAGAATCCGATTTTTCTATTGTGATTGAAGGCTACGACTGGGAGATGTTCGAACCGCTGCGCGAGTCAGTAAATTATCAGATTTCCGGCTCTATCGTTGCAGCAGAGCGGCAATCCAACGCGGCTGGTCAGCCCTATGACCGCATTCAATTCTGCTTTGAGATGCAGCACCAGGATACTGTGGCAGCGCGCACCACAATCACCTGGCACTATACGAGGAACACACTGTGAGCCTACAAGTGGGAGACAATATTCCAGAGTGGGTGATGGAATCCGTCAGTGCCGAGCGTATGAAGACCATGGCGGCAATCCTGCGCGACCCCAACCCGCTGCACTGGGATCGACAGGCAGTTGTCAGCCTCCCCTTAAACCTGGGCAAGCGCACCATCAATCAGGGGCCGCTAGGTCTGGGTTATATGGTCAACATGCTGCACGCCTGGGCAGGGCCAGGAAGCATAAAACGTATAAAAATGACTTTTCCTCAAGCGGTACTGGATGGAGAGCGAGTCATTGCCAGAGGCGTCGTTACCGCGATAGACGGCGATATTGCGCAGTGCGAGGTATGGTTGGAAACAGCCGGTCGCGGGCGACTACTGGAGGGTTCTGCGGAGGTACTTGTCTGCACAAGAGCCGTAGCCCACGGCAGTTTGTTTCAGTAGATGCTTGTTTCAGCAGATTTACAGGGGGCAAACAGATACCAGCCGGCAATAAGGCTGTAAGCGTTGAGTTCGGCTGTGGTCGGGTGGGCTGTGGTTGGTTGTGGTCGGGTGGGTTGTGGTTGGTTGTGGTCGATTGTGGTCGGGTGGGTAAACCTTGCGGTTTGGGCACGCTTCAGCGTGTGTTTTTGACCGCTGCGGAACTCAACTATTTTTCCTAAAGGAAAAATTCGGATTCGAACAGTCCTCGCGGAAAGCCTGAAAAACACCCGCTTCCGCAGACGTGCTCTGATTAAACCTCAAGATTTACCCGCCTGCCCACAGGCTGAATCTGCGCTCGTCTACGGCTTCGCCTGATTAAACCGCAAGATTTACCCGCCTGCCCACCTTTTTTCTGCGGCTTATCTGTGGACAATCCCAAAAGGCCCAGTGATTATTCGCAGAGAAGCATGACGTTTTTGCTACAACCGGAAGACAAGCCTGAAGCAAGATTGTAATTTACAGGGCCAGCCGGGCTGCGCATAATGCCCTGCCTTGAGATTGGAGAAATACTATGTTCAGAACGTCTTCAGCACGGGTCAGCTTATGCACTCTGATGATATCAACTCTGGGGTTTGCCACCGAAGACCGCAATGTCATCCTGATCATTGGCGACGGCATGGACGACCAGCAGATCACTATTGCCCGCAATTACCTGGCGGGCGCTCGCGGACGACTAACGCTGGACAGCATGCCGGTGCGCGGTGTTTCTCAAGTTTTGACCATTGCAGAAGACGGCAGACCCGTTTACGTTGCGGATTCTGCAAACAGCGGCACCGCCATGGCTACCGGTCAACCCACCAGCCGTGGCCGCATTGCCACCTCAGCGGGCAGCGACGAAGCCATTCAAACCATCGCTGAGCTAGCTCATGCAGCCGGATACAAAACTGGTATTGTCTCTACTGCCAGCGTCACCGATGCCACGCCCGCCGTATTTATGTCGCACATCAATGCACGATTCTGCGCCAGTCCCACGGCGATGGTGGAGGTGCGCTTTGCCGACATTGTGCTGGGCGATTGCAGCCAATATCTACGCGCCAACGGCGGCCCAGGCTCCATTTCCGAACAAATTGCCGAATCCGATATCGATCTGGTTCTCGGGGGCGGGCTGGAGCATTTCCAGGCCAACGCCGAAGGCATGGACAAAACCGTAGTCGCGCTTGCCGAAAGCAACGGCTATCAGGTGATTACCGAGGCCAATGAACTGGGCACAGCCGCTGCGGATAAAAAACTACTGGGCCTGTTCTCCCCAGACACCCTGCCGGTGCGACTGCGTGGAGAAAATGGCAGAGGCGCCGAAAAGCCGACTCCGAGCTGGGCCAACTATATTCACCGGTTTTTGGGTAAAGTCACCATGCCGGAGCCAATGAGCTGCGAGGAAAACCCTGAATTTGAAGGTATGCCCAGCATGCGGCAGATGACAGAAACAGCGCTGTCCAGACTTGGCAACGACACGGGGTTTTTCCTGATGGTGGAATCGGCCTCGATTGACAAAGAATCCCATGAACGCCGACCCTGCGGCTCGATTGGCGAGCTGGGACAACTCAATGAGGTACTGGACAGCGCCCTGGCCTTCGCTGAAACCCATCCCAATACGTTGATCTTGGTCACCGCCGACCACGGCCAGGCTGCACAGATGATTCCCGAAGTATCTTTGTTTGATGCTTTCGGTGCGCCGGTATTCACACCGGGGTATTTGGCTCGAATTAAAACCCCCGAAGGTTCAATCATGGGGGTGAATTACGCCACCAACAATTTCCTCTACGAAGAGCACACAGGCACCCATGTGCCCGTTTTCAGCAATAGTGAAGGGGTTGGCCGAGTACCGACAATGATCACTCAGCCCGAAATATTCGAAATTGCCAGAGAGTACCTGGGGCTATAACCCCGGAATTATTGATCCGCTTTTTCTCTGGCGGCCTCAAAAGCCGCCGCTTCTACGGCTCTGGACTCTGCGGCAGACCGCTTGCGCATATCTTCCAGATACCAGATGCCAGCGGCAATACCAGCGAGCACCGCAATAACCGTTAACAAAGCCAGCAGTTTTTTCACCACGAGAGCGACTCTGAACCGCGATAATTATCGATCAACTCGCCCATACCACCTGTTGTAATCAGACCCTTCACCAAGCCTTGGCCGACAGCGAAGACTACTCTGAGACCTTTGCACGAAAGCCATTTCACCAGCATGCTGTCGCCGCCTAAAAGCGCCTACGGTTGGTAAAATCGTACCCAATCGGTCATTTATAAGTATAAACTCCCTCATTGCGTGCATTTTTGCCTGGCCTGAAAGCGACATCATCTTCTGTGCTAAGGTCTCAAGTATAAACTCTCTCATTGCGTGCATTTTTGCCTTGCCTGAAAGCGAAATCATCTTCTGTGCTAAAGGTCTCATATTAGCGTTGATTGTAGAATTTATTTTTGACCCGCGTTATTAACCAAAAAGCCAGTGCCCAAAAGGCGCCAGAAAAAATAAGCAACCCAACACGAGTGGATTTTGGTAGATCACCAGGCGGCTGATCAAAGATACTACTCACCACAGAAGCTGGAAACAGCAGCATATCTGCTAGTGGTGGGGGTCCCTGGAGGCCAACAAATACAGCGGATACAGGTAATATAATACCGAATATAAAACCAATGATTATAGATTTCATCCAATACCCTTTGTGGACAAATACAGAACGCCTGAGTTAAGTAGCGCGTATCCTGCTGCAACCGCAGTATCGCGCCGCCCGGTTTTGCCGCGTCTGTTTGAATGATTTGTGATGCAAAATCTCAATTTATTTTTTGCGCAGTAGCAGTTCCCTGGGGTTCTCATCACCAGACAGATACATGGATTTATAGTCATATTCCTCAAAACCCTGGTTACTTTTCCACTTTGCAAAGTCGTTATACTCAAGGGGCGGGTTCCGAGGATGCCCCCAAGACTCACCAGGGGTACAGTTGGTTCAATAGATTTTATGTATTGCTCTGCCTCTTGTTTTGTTTCAAATGTATCTGCCCGAACCGCTATATACCTCTCAACATTTCTATAAGTTACTAGACACCATTTAGCGTCCTGGGGAGGGTTTTTGTGATAGATAGTGGTGCTGATATGCTCTATTTGGATTTTCTCAGTACACTTGCATAAATAAAGCACAAACATACGATCATCTCGATAGTGCTCGCCGTTGAGTTCATAGTGGCTCATTTTCCCTCCGTTAGACTGGAACGCTGTAGCGCCTGTTTATGCACTTCACTTTTGACCATGAAGGTCGATTTCCTTTCCAGAATGTTTAGGCTTGGGCTTTACATCTTTTATTTTGTTGAGCAGGTGTGGGGATATATTCCACTTTTGGCCCGATTCAGTAATAACCGTCACGGTTTTCTGATTAAATTTTACGAGGGTGCCGATTTGACGGTCTCGCCTTGGGGGTTTGAAGCTGACTCGATCCCCCGGACTAAACTGCATCATCTCATTGTGAGCGTGCATGGACTCCAGGAATTTGAGGCGTTCGATGATACGGTGGTTGAGTTCTATCAGTTCGTTTTCGGTTAGCTTGTCAATGTCGATAGTCATCGGGTTATTCCGTTAGTTTATTGAAACACCTATAGCAAGAGCAAGCGCCGCGCTTTTTGCGCCCGCCTTAGCCAAAATTGTTTACCTTTATTATTCCTAGTGACTCCATAAACGAAATACCTTAATTGATTTTTCTTTTCCAGTACCTGGTAAACAAGCGGTGCTGAATATTTATACGCCGAGCATAAGCCCCTGAAAGATCACCTACTGGTTTTTTGCAAGGTGGTGGATTTGATATGGGCCAGCTTTAATGACTATAGATTCAGTCTTTTGCCGGTCGCGCTGCATACGCTTGTTAGGCATCTATTCTTTATGCATGGGTATTGGGTCAAGATTAGGTTGCACAAATGTAGCCATTGCCTCATCAGAAAACAGCACTTCAGCAGAATAGTGAGTCATCATTATCTTTGTATCGAGCATTTCGGGATTTCTATCAATAAATTCATCTGCTGAATTTGAATCTTCAGTCCTGTTCATAAAATGATGCACTGCCAATATCCATGCCTTCGTTAGAGTTTCGTGAAACTTTGAAGGATCGACGCCATTGTGAATAAGAAAGCGATTTAACGTATCTCGCATTAATTCTGATGACCTATCGGCATTATTATTGGATAGGTAAATATACGCGAGACGCAAATGTGCTTGGTGATTGAAATCCGAAGCTGGGAAATCGCACGATTCCATTAGATTTTTAAATTCGATGTCTGCTTGAGTTGTGTCGAAGTTCATGCTCTAGATGATACCTTTAGATGCCTAACGGCAGCCGACTATAACGGGAGTTTTTAACATAGAACTACCTGTAAGCGCATTTAAAAAATTCCCGTTGATTGTCTTTGTTAGACGGAGCGCGAAGCGTCGTAGTTTCACAAAGACAATACCCATTGTCGGCTGCCGTTGGAATTGCTTGTTATGTGCGAACTATTTAACTGTAATTGGCTGCCCTTTGATACCAGCATAAAACACTATAATTTCTGCGGGTACGCTTCCACTGTTCTCACCAAAGTGCCATTTATTTACTATTTCAACAATGGGGTCACCTGCTGACATGAGCAGTTTCTCACCTGTTTTAGTGACTACCGTCAACTCACCTTTTGTTAATACTCCTGCATTAATGAACGGGTGCTGATGAAGTGGTAACTTGACCCCAGCTGGGATTGTTATTTTTAATATCGTCACTTCTGGCTGACCATCTGGATATGACGGAAGCTGACTTCCATCCCAGCTATGTGTCGACTTGACTAAGGTGTCGGATACAATAGCTGTTTCGACTTGTTCAGCAGAAACCAACGGCACAAACAAAGCCATCAGTATTAACCAAATTAATGCTCTCATTTTTTCATCCTCAGAAGTCTGCTGCATAGAATTAACGGATAGAGACCTAGTCTTTTCCAATATAAAATGAGCCTGAAACGACGGTGTATTAAGCCCTTATCTTGAGTCGCTCATGGAGTTGTGTAAATAAATAATCTCGTGCTGAATTGAGTTGTTCAGCGGCTTCATTGTCGGTCATTTCATTGGCGAATGCATCCAGATTTTTGAAGGTGATCCCAGGTTTGAGGTATTGGCTGGGTTTGGCCAGGGAGCGGAATTTCTCATAGGGTGTCATCATGTCCTGGTAGCGGTATTGTTTCCGCTGTTTGCCCTTCTCTTCAGTGATTGTGGTGGGGAAATAGCAGGGCCGATGGAAGTTAACGTATCGGTAGACCTGTTGCCTGTTCAGTTGGGCAAAGTCAGTGGCGTACTGCTGCGGGATGTGTGTGTACCCATAGAGTTTGCGGACGACAGAGCCATTTTTACTCTCAACCAAGCCATTGCACCCCAGGGCACCCTCTCTTGATGCTGTGCATCAATTCACCTTGTCGTTACTGTGCCGAGGCCGTGATTGAGTAAATTCAATGCGTAGCTTGTCCAGTAGCTGAGCCACAGTGTAGTTGATGTATTCACCGCCATTGTCTGCGTGAAAGCCCCGTATTTTAAAGGGGAAGGCCGCCAATATCTGTTGGAGGGCTGGCCGCATAAACGCCTCGCTAATACGTTCCAGCGTGACGATAATCTGGAATTGCGTGACCTCATCCACGGCGTTGATGGGGTAGATTCCTTTGCGCTTATCCTGATCACCTTGATGGACAGAGTCGATACGGATATAGCCAGGTTGATTATTGGGACAGGGTTTGCGCCGCTGACCGATAGAGGCGGCTTTAGGCCGTGTCTTGGTCAAGACACAGCGCTGCCTCTGATAAGCCTTGGAGGCCCGCAGGTTGTACAGGTGAGAAACCGAAATGCCCGCCAGGCGCTGATACTCGGCTTGGCCAAAGCGCTGATAAGCCCGCTCACACAGCTTCTTGAGAACCGCCCCGCTGGGCTGGCCATGCCGCTCATCCATACTCGCCAACAGACGACTATCGGTATCAGTGTAGGCGCGCTTGAAACCATTGCGGCGAGCGGGCTTCACTGAGATTGTGCCTGTTTTGACGTATTGCCGTATCAGGCGCTTGGTCTGGGCCCGAGAGTAGCCGGTGACCTTCATCAAATTGACGCCGTTTTAGGGAGTGGGGCGGACCATTCCATTATTTTATAGTGGAAAAGACTAACCCGGACACATTTAGCAATTAAATATTATTGTTAGGTGACAATGGCCGGGTGGGTCCGGGCAGCGAGGTGTTTATGTCGGCGGGTGGCAGGAGGGCCGGCGTCTGCATTATCTGAAGCACGACGGCCCCGAGCACGTCCTCGCTTTTGCGCCAACCCGTTCAGGGAAAGGTGTCGGGCTGGTCTTGCCGACCTTGCTCGACTGGTCCGGCAGTGCGGTTATTCACGACCCCAAAGGTGAAGCCTGGGCGATCACTTCGGGCTGGCGCAAACACGCTGGTGGCAAGGTGATTCGTTTCGATCCGACATCAACAGACGCAGGGTCAGCAAAATTTAACCCCCTGGCTGAAATTCGGGTCGGCGAGCCGGAAGAGGTCGCCGATGCGCAAAATCTGGCGACGATTATTTGTGACCCTGATGGGCAGGGTCTCAAAACACACTGGGACCAAACATCTCACGCATTGCTGACAGCAATGGTGTTGCATGTCTGTTATGTTGCCCGCGTCGAACCAGATCAGCCAGCCACGCTGACGGCGGTGGCCCGCACATTGTCTAACCCGGACATGGAGATTGGAGAGACGCTACAGATGCTATTGAGCTACCCACACAGAGACGATGGAACGCCTCATCCGCTGATCGCGCAACAGTCACGGACAATGCTGAACCGCGATGAACGCGAAATGTCCTCTGTACTGTCTACCGCCGTGGCAAAGACAGAACTGTACAATGATCCAATCATTGAAGACGCCTTGTCAGCCAGTGACTTTCGCATATCCGATCTAATGCAGCACGAGCAGCCAGTGTCTCTCTATCTTGTTATCCGTCCATCAGACGCGGATCGGTTGCGGCCGTTGGTGCGGTTGATTATCTCGCAGATCGTCCGGGGGCTGACCCGCGAAATGAAGTTCAGCGAGGGCAGGGCGGTGGAACACTACCGCCACAAATTGCTTCTTATGCTCGATGAATTTCCAGCGCTTAAACGCCTAACTGTGGTTGAAGAAGCGCTGGCGTATATGGGCGGGTACGGCATCAAAGCGTACCTGATTTGTCAGGATCTTACGCAGTTAAATTCTGTTTATACGCGGGACGAATCGATTGTTTCAAACTGCCATATCCGTGTCGCGTTTCCACCGAACAAGCTGGAAACCGCAGAAATCCTCTCCAAATTAACCGGCGATCAGACTATCAGCCGACGCCAGGTGTCTGCCTCGGGGAAGGGTGGCGATGTTTTTCTGAAAGGGGTTTCAGAGAGTGTCCAGGATGTGCGCCGACCCTTGCTTACCCCCGACGAAGTGATGCGCTTGCCTGCGCCGAGGAAGGACGCCAAGGGGGATATTATCGAGGGAGGCGACATGTTGATTTTCGTCGCGGGCTATCTGCCGATATACGGTCGCCAGATTCTTTACTTCAAGGATCCGACCTTTCAGCAGCGCTCAAGGATCGCGGCACCGGCCATTTCCGACCGGACTCGCGAACCGGAGCATTTGTAGTAAGATCACACAACCCGAAAGAAGGTTGAACCGGAGGATGTTATGAGCAAGACGATAACCATTGACGACGACCAGGCGGCCAGTTGGGAGGAGTTTCAGAAAGAAGAGGAGTATTGGAAACTGGCCAAGAAACTAAGAATCGCCATCGGCACTGGTGATGATGAGGCCCAGGCCAGGCTCTGGCCACTGATCGGGCCGCTGCCAGCCCGTATGTTGAAGGCGGCGAAAGACCGAAGCGGTGCTGACTATATACGCGAGCGGGGTTTTGACACGTCCCTTGCCGATGAGAAATACGGGGCCGACTGGCTGGACCGTGATGACTGATGTGGCAGGCTATCTGCCTATATACGGTCGCCAGATTCTTTACTTCAAGGATCCGACCTTTCAGCAGCGCTCAAGGATCGCGGCACCAGCCATTTCCGACCGGACTCGCGAACCGGAGCATTTGTAGTAAGATCACACAACCCAAAAGAGGGTTGAACCGGAGGATGTTATGAGCAAGACGATAACCATTGACGACGACCAGGCGGCCAGTTGGGAGGAGTTTCAGAAAGAAGAGGAGTATTGGAAACTGGCCAAGAAACTAAGAATCGCCATCGGCACTGGTGATGGAGAGGCCCAGGCCAAGCTCTGGCCGCTGATCGGGCCGCTACCGGCGCGCATGTTGAAGATGGTGAAAGACCAAAGTGGTGCTGACTATATACGCGCCCGATGTTTTGACACGTCCCTTGCCGATGAGAAATACGGGGCGGACTGGTTGGACCGTGATGACTGATTCTGTGTTGGTCGGTTGGAAAGCACATATCCGCGCTGGAGACCGGAGCGGACCAGCACCCTACGGCCCCTATAGAGAAGCCGCCGAGGCGGTCGCGGATGTTGAGCGCCTCGGTGAAGCGTTGGTGCTGGTCGATGAGGCAGATACGTCTGTTTGCACGGTCCACCTTGACGGTACGGTTTTACCCCTGGGCGATGACCCGGAGATTCTGCAGCACCGGATGTATGCGATTCAAGAGGCTTGTCTTCTGAAGATAAAGTCTTTTGAGGCAGTGCGGCAATCCAAGAAGATGGGGGAGTTTGAAGGCAATGCCAAACAGCTTCTTTCCCATCTGCGCACGCTTTCCGGTGTCGAGGATATCGAAGCCTTATTGATGGCGGAACGGGTGTGCCTAGGGTTGGATCTGGAACACAGTCGCCAGGAGCCGACCCGGACTGGTTCTCTGACCTCGGCGATCCAGGCACTGGATGCCGCAGTCAGAGTTGTTGCTCAAGTGCGCGAACCGATCCTGTACCAGACCATCGTCGCCAGCAGCTTCACACTTCCTCAAATGCTGATAGGGGAGCTGCCGCGGGATGAGGCCAGGATATTTTTCAGCGGGCACAAAACCAGATTAATCAATCTGAAGAAGGGGGATCTGGGCAAGGTGGAAGGAAAGCTCATTACTACCCGTCTTGAAAATACCCGCTTGGCGGAGAAGCTGTATAAGCATCAGCAATATGTGGCGCTGGACAAAAGGCCGCCGCCACAGCAAGAGAAAGGCAAAGGGCAGAGCCAAGGCCGCTAGTATCAAGGCAGGCCGCTTTGACACTTTTTCGCATCCGCACTGGCGTTCACCTAACGGACGAGAAAATATTTTTTTGCTCCGCGTACTCTCTGGCCTGCGCGGGACAATTTGATTTTCGTGGCAGGCTATCTGCCTATATACGGCCGCCAGATTCTTTACTTCAAGGATCCGACATTTCAGCAGCGCTCAAGGATCGCGGCACCGGCCATGTCCGACCGGACTGTTAGCAACAAATAGAAATGTCCGGTTCTGTAGCACATAGATTGTCCGCTTTTTGTTTGATTGCTGGAAGGCTCTATGAAGCGTCTTCCTGCCACCTTGGCTGAGCCGCGGACATTAGGCTGCAACCGGTAGTTCATCTGATATTGCCTGACCCAAGGCGTCATATCTCGCCAGTTCTCGTGGACCGTGTTGAATCGAAAGAGTGCCATCGGGGTAACGTAGAACTTTGACCTTTGCCTTCACATAATGGCAGCGGTGGCGATCCGCAGGTATCTGCAGCACTAAGCCTTCAAAGTGTACGCAATTGTCCTTTCTCACCGTTCGCTCAAAGCGCTCACACAGGATGTCATCCAGCACCGATTTATCCCGGCACCCAACAAAGGCTGAGCCTTCTTCTGGCGGTGGCTGTGTAAACTCAGCGTTATAAGCCGTCAGGTAGGTCTCGGTCAGATATTTATTGGCGCTGTCCATGTCCGTGATACCGGCCAGGGCCAACTCCTTGACCAACCGGTCCTGGTGGGTGCTAAACACACGCTCAGAGCGGCCTCGGGCCTCTGGTGAATAGGCCGGGATCATCTCAATACCCAACTGGCCCATCGCCCGCCCGAATTGCGTCAGGGTCACTTTGTCGACCTTCCCGCCTGCCTCAGGTGTTATCCAGTAATGGCTGCCTCGATCTGTATACAGAGAACAAAACAGACCGCGCCCTTCAATGACGTCACGAACACCCCGAAAGCTGCTCTGTGTCCCTTCTTCGTCGCAAAAGAACATCGAGTAGTGCTCATTAGTGGCATCATCCATGGTAACGATCAGGTCCCAGTACTGCCCAGGTACCCATTGATGCTGGCTGCCGTCCTGATGCAACATCATCCCCGGCCAGGGTGACCGGTCACGCTGTTTACGGTGGACGCCACGTTGAGCTGCCTTCTTCACTGCGCCAGCCCCTTGCAAGGTATTCTTCACCCACGAGTAGCTGCGCTGGCCTCCCTCTCGTTTGTACCAGGAATAGTAGTGCTTCACATTCCAGCCCCTGTGCCGATTACGATACCGATCCACCAGACGCATGACCTCGTCGACTGGAGCGCGGCGGTGCGATATCTGTGATAAGCGTTTGTCGATGAGACCCTCCAGGCCCTCTTCCTCATATCGATCAATGTAGCGGCGAAATGTCCGGTCACAAACCCCTAACAATCGCGCCGCCTCCTCCTGGGTCAGACGGCTCTCCGTCCAACCCCCATAAGCTTCCTCGAATCTCATTAGTCGAGTCTCCTGTAGCCACTCTGTCCGTCTCATAAGCGCCCCTCCTCGGGGTCCTATGAGAACCGGACAGATCATGTGCTACAAGACCGGACAGTTTATGTGTTACTAACACCATGTCCGACCGGACTTGCGAGCCGGCGCATTTGTAGTAAGATCACACAACCCGAAAGAAGGTTGAACCGGAGGATGTTATGAGCAAGACGATAACCATTGACGACGACCAGGCGGGTAAAGGCCGCTCTCGCATTCCTCCCCACTATAAAAGACGGGCTATCCAGCGGGGTAAGAGATGAGTATGTCTACTATTGAAAAAGGGTTGAGAACCCAAGAAGAGGCAAAAGAAGACCTCGCCAATATTCGAAAATACTGCAAGGCAGAACTAAAAGATGATTATGAATTGGCCGACGAATTTTTTAAGAAAATACGCATCGATCCTGAGATTCTGGTCTTGTTAAAGTATAACGATGGGGCTGATTACATCCGACAATTCGGATACAACACGACACTGGCTGATCGCGCTTACGGTTCGGACTGGCTTGATCGTGAAGATTGGGACTGGCTTGATCGGGCCGAGTGGGGCTGGCTTATTCGAGACAGGTGATTGCACACATGGGTAAATCCTCGGGCTCTTTCGGCCGGTACAAGAAGGCAGTTGTTTCTCGATGTGCCGAAGTAAAAGCTGAGCAGGGGCGCGTCTCGCCAGAGATCAAAGACACCTCAGCGGCGGTGAAAAAATACATTGTGGCACTGATCCGCAAAGGCGATCTCGATGGCATTCTAACCGCCGAGAAATTTCATTTGCAGACGGAGCGAACAATTCTCGCCAACGTGGCCGAAATGAAATCCTCCCTCGACAGCGCAATCATGCAGATAGAAGCGGCTATTGCCGTAGCAAAGATCGCTTGCGATTCTGAACGGTACAAAATCCTCGCCGACGGGTACACGACGCCCAAAAATACCATTGGTGGTGTGCCGCGTGATGAGGCTAGGCAATTCTTCAAAGCACATGCCATGCGCAGCAAAAATCGACAAACAGCTCCTGCGGGAATTGACGAGCGGGAGATTCAGAATCTCCGCAACAGCGCCCTGAAAGCAGCGGAAAACTTCTATGTAAGTCGCCAGAAAAAGGCGCTCGGCATCACCTACGGTCGCGACCGCGGACCAAGCGACCACGAGCATAGCTAAATTTTCCGTTCCGCTATGGGCAAAACACTCCGTCCTCAATACTAGCGCTTTTTATGCCCGGAACTGGACAAATCTGAAAAATATCTTGGCCTGAGTTCCCTATGGTGTTGGCACTGGAAATCGAATGGCTGTCAGATCAAGGCAGGCCGCTTTGACACTTTTTCGCATCCGCACTGGCGTTCACCTAACGGACGAGAAAATATTTTTTTGCTCCGCGTACTCTCTGGCCTGCGCGGGGCAATTTGATTTTCGTGGCAGGCTATCTGCCGATATACGGCCGCCAGATTCTTTACTTCAAGGATCCGACCTTTCAGCAGCGCTCAAGGATCGCGGCACCAGCCATTTCCGACCGGACTCGCGAACCGGAGCATTTGTAGTAAGATCACACAACCCAAAAGAGGGTTGAACCGGAGGATGTTATGAGCAAGACGATAACCATTGACGACGACCAGGCGGCCAGTTGGGAGGAGTTTCAGAAAGAAGAGGAGTATTGGAAACTGGCCAAGAAACTAAGAATCGCCATCGGCACTGGTGATGATGAGGCCCAGGCTAAGCTCTGGCCACTGATCGGGCCGCTGCCAGCCCGTATGTTGAAGGCGGCGAAAGACCGGAGAGGTGCCGGATATATACGCGAGCGGGGTTTTGACACGTCCCTTGCCGATGAGAAATACGGGGCGGACTGGCTGGACCGTGATGACTGATTCTGTGTTGGTCGGCTGGAAAGCGCATATCCAGCACACTGCGTTTTACTGTTATACGATTCCAGAGTTAGTAGCCCGCTTCTTTTTGGTGCCGGAAGGCAAGCACATAGACCGAATCGGATTTGACATCAAAATGATAAAGTGCCGCGTAACCAGAAGCGCCGAAGGGAATGATTAACTCACGAAGTTCTGGTGCATCATCAAACGGCCTGCCGATATCAGGCTCCGTTTCCAGCAGTGCGAATTGGTGACTGATAGTTTGACCGGCGCGCACTGTCGCTTGAGGATTTTTTCCTATTAAAAACTGGCGACAGCGCTCTAGTCCTCGCGCCGCCCCTTCGGTGACAATTACTCGTGGCACTGAGGTATCTCTGTTTCTTTGTCCATACCCCAGTTATTTAACCAGTGGCGTACTTCCTGGGCAGACAGGTGTCGCCCGGTTTCCTGATAAGCTGTCCAGGACGCCAAGGCCTCTTGCTTGAAGCTCTCTCGTGCCTCTTCGCGTTCAACATAGTCGCGTATTGCTTCGCGCATGATCCAATGTGCCGAACGATGTCTCATGCCCGCCAAGTGTTGAATACGACTTTTCAACTCGTCATCAAGTTTGACTGATGTTGCCATACTGGAATTCTCATCATTACCAAGTAGTACCTTTAAGTACCATATCACCAATTCTCTCCCATTTGAAGCCAAAGTCTTTTCCTGTTAGTAACACTGAAGATGACCTACTTTCTTCATCGCATAAATCTGGTATTGTTCATTTTCGGCCGGTTGACGGTCGCTCACCAGGGCATTGTCCTCTGGCGAGGCAAGTGACGAACTATATCAGCCGGCCACTGCTTCAAGGCATTGCACTTATTATCCGAATCCGCGTAAGAAATACATTGAGCAATAGGCCAAATAAAAATATAACAAGTTGCTCAACATCGCCCCGGGGTAAAAAAGCTGCACCTCCACTGGACTGCCTGCACTGCGCTTTGATAACCGACAATGAGTATTGTCTTTGTGAGGCTACGACGCTTCGCGCTCCGTCTAGCAAAGACAATCAGCGGAAAATTTTTAAATGACCTTACAGGTGATCTCATGTTAAAAAATCCCGTTATTGTCGGCTGCCGTTAGGCGGAGTTATAACTGAATATGGTGTTTGAACATTTGAAAAAAGGCGGCGTATCGATTGGCAACAAGCGGGTGCCTCCAATCGCTCCTGTGGACACGATCACAAAGATTAATCGGTCGTCATGACTCCGCGAGAGGATACCGAAGACTATCGGCAAATTTTTCTTGATCAAGTGCCTCTTCTGGATACCCGTGCGCCAATAGAATTTTTCCAGGGCGCTTTTCCTACAGCGGTAAATCTGCCGTTGATGAATGATGAAGAGCGACACCTGGTAGGTATTCGCTACAAGGAGTCTGGCCAAGCCTCGGCGATTGAATTGGGTCATAGCCTGGTGTGTGGTGAGCTGAAACAACAACGTATCAATGCGTGGAAAGCGTTTGCCGCTGAAAACCCGCATGGATATCTGTATTGTTTTCGAGGCGGGTTGCGGTCACAAATTGTGCAGGGCTGGTTGCAGGAAGCAGGGCTAAACTACCCACTGGTAAAGGGTGGCTATAAGGCGTTGCGCCGCTTCCTGATTGAGGAGCTGTCCACTAGTCTGTCCAGGGCGGAATTGGTCTTGATCTCCGGTAAAACAGGGACTGGTAAAACCCGAGTGATTCAAGCCCTGGAGGCGTCGATTGATCTTGAAGGTCAGGCCAGGCATCGCGGTTCCAGTTTTGGACAATTGCCTGAACAGCAGCCGTCGCAAATAGATTTTGAAAATGTTATTTCCATTGAATTTCAGCAGCGTTTACTAAGCTTTTCGACGGTATTTCTCGAAGATGAAGGCCGGCTGATCGGTCGTCTCTCTTTGCCGGCCATGTTGCTAGAGCGCATGCAGCAAGCGCCCATGATGGTTGTGGAGGAAACCGTCGCCAGCCGGGTTAACGTCGTAATTGAAGACTATGTGATGGACCTGGGCCGCCGCTACCAGAGCTCTTATGGTGAGGAGGGTTTAGCTCGCCATGAACACAATCTCCGCGCCAGCCTTGAGAGAATTCGCAAACGCCTGGGGGGCGTTTTATACCAGGAGATTGATCAACTGCTAGTGGATGCATTTTCACAGCAGCGGCGCACTGCCAGCCTTGAGCTTCACCGGGCCTGGATAGAAGCTCTCTTGGTCAAATACTATGACCCCATGTACGAGTATCAGTTGTCAAAGCGTGATGGCAAAGTACTTGCAGCCGGGTCGCGAGCGGAAGTGACTGAGCGGGCACAGCAACTGTTGCAGGGGCGATGTTGAACACGGCTAATTGGCAGCGCGACCTGGTGCTGGTAGGTGGCGGTCACGCGCATGCTCTCATCCTGAAAATGATGGCCATGAGGCCGCGACCGGGTGTAAGAACAACCCTGGTTAGCCTGGCTGACAATACGCCCTATTCGGGGATGCTACCCGGGCTTGTTGCGGGACACTACAACTATTCACAAGTCCATATTGATTTGCGGCGCCTTTGCGCTGGATTAGGGGTGCGTTTTATAACCGGGCGAGTCAATGGCATTGATCTTCCACGTCAGGAAATCAGCTTGTCCGGGCGGCCAGCGCTCGCCTTTGACGCGGTATCTTTTGCAATTGGCTCTCAGCCAGATTTGGAGCAAATACCAGGCGCCAGGGAGTATGCCGTGCCGGTGAAGCCGGTGCATGATTTTTATCAGCGCTGGCAGAACGTGAGGGAGAATCTCAAAGGGAGCGACAAAATTGTACTTGTTGGTGGCGGTGCCAGCAGTGTCGAACTGGCACTGGCAATGGCGTATAAACTGGCTGGCCGTGAAATAGGTATTACCTTGATTTGTGGCAGGCGACTGCTGGATGGGTATGCCGAATCTACCCGCGCACGAGTCCTTCAGTATTGTCGGCAGGCATCTATTACGGTGTCGGAAGCGGACCCTGTGGTCCGTGTCAGTGACGGGACGCTGACTACGGGTACAGGTGTAGACATCGAATTTGATCAATTGTTTTGGTGCACCTCGGCGGTCGCTGAAACCTGGTTGGCTGAGAGTGAATTGCAGTGTGACACGCAAGGTTTTTTGCAGGTTCGAGATACTTTGCAGTTGCTCGATCACGACAATATTTTTGCCGCTGGAGATATTGCGACTCAGGTTTCAAGTCCCAGCCCCAAGGCTGGTGTGTATGCAGTGCGTCAGGCACCGTATTTGGCACACAACTTGTCGGCCTTTTTTGCGGGCAGTGATATGCGCTGTTACACACCACAAGATAACTTTCTCTCACTGTTGTCTGTTGGAGATAAAACTGCGGTTGCTGAAAAAAGCTGGCTCAAAGTTCATGGCAGTTGGGTATGGGGCCTCAAAAATTATATCGACTGTAAATTTATGTTGCAGTTCAACGAATTGCCCGCCCAAATGCCGCAGGCAAATACGGCAACAGCACCGATGCACTGCGGTGGTTGTGGCGCGAAGGTTCCCGGGGGGATTCTCCGAACAGTATTGGTTGAGCTCGGTCAGCGTTATCCATTCATCATCAATATTGAAGAATTAGCGGACGATGCAGCGGCGATTCGGCTTCCCGCTGAAAGTACCTTGTGGCAGAGCGTCGATGTGTTGAGACAGTTTGTCGACGACCCCTGGCTAATGGGACGGATTACCGCCTTACATGCACTGAGTGATTTGTACGCGATGGGAGCAATGCCTCATTCACTGTTGGCACACATCACATTGCCCTATAGCTCGCCTGAAATACAGGCTCGGGACCTATTGCAGATCATGGATGGAGCATTGCACGAGCTTGCGCAGGAAAGTACTCGACTGATTGGCGGACATACATTGGAAGGTCCAGAGTTGTCGGTGGGTTTCACCGTTAACGGGCTTGTCCAGGCCACAGCTTTTTCGAAAAATCAGTTAGCAGAGGGAGATCAGCTAATCCTGTGCAAACCTCTGGGCACAGGGGTTTTATTTGCAGCCCAGCAGCAGGGCTTGGCTGAGGGTTCCTGGATTACTGCAGCGTTAGAGAGCATGCTGCTGAGTAATCAATATGCCTCTGCGATTGCCTTGCAGCACAACCTGGTTGCCGCGACTGATATCACTGGATTTGGTTTGTTAGGGCATTTAGGGGAAATGCTTTTAGACGGCACTTTGCAAGCGGAGCTGTGGCTGAGCGAGGTACCCCTGCTGGACGGCGTGACCGCTTGCTATCACCGTGCCATCGAGAGTACCTTGCAGGCAGGGAACATTGCACATGTACGCCATTGTCTGGCGGAAGGTCTCGATGTATCCGCGAGTGAGCTGCAACCGCTATTTGATCCGCAGACCAGCGGAGGTTTGTTATTGGCAGTTCCAGAAAGCGCAGTGAACTCTGTGCTGTTCGCCTTGCGGTCTGCCGCTTATCCGCAAGCCACTGCTATTGGGCGCGTTAAATCCAGAGGCAGCGACTCGCCAACAATACGGATACAGGCTTGAAACATTCCCAGTGATCTTGTTAGAGCTGCCATTATGGTGGTGGCTGCAAATCTGTGCCCAGAACCCCGTTGCCCTGAGTGCAGTTGCAGCCGTCGATAAACAAAGAAGAGAATAAATGACAGAGAACCAGGTTACACCCGGTCAGTATCGGCACTATAAAGGCGGTGAGTATCAGGTTATTGATACCGCTATTCACAGTGAGACTGAGGAGCAATTGGTGATTTACCGACCGCTCTACGGGGAAGGGCGCCTGTGGGCCAGGCCCTTGTCGATGTTTTTGGAGACCGTAGTTTTTGCGGGCGAAGAGACACCGCGATTTAGTTTGATAGCATCTGACGATGAGACGGTTTAATCTCGGCACCAAAAGCACATACCACTGTCCAATGCAGTAGTTCTTTTTACCCCGAGGATACACATGCCACCAACGCGCTTTCTATCGATTTTCTTCGCGCTGCTCGTTAGTCATTCTGCGCTAACGCTCGCCGACTATAGCCAGCATCCGCAAGCTCCAGCGGTTGTTGCTACACTTGTGGAAGAACACGGATTCTCCCCTGAGCAAGCAAATGAATTGTTATCGCACGCCAGCACCGAACAAAAAATCCTGGATAGCATGGCCAATGCTGCAGAGAAAACCAGAACATGGACTGCATATCGAGACGGTTTTCTTTCTGACTGGAGAATTAAAGCAGGCCGTGCGTTTCTGAAAGAGCACGCTGAAGTTCTTCAACGTGTGGAACAAATCTATGGCGTGCCGAAAGAAATTGTTACCGCAATAATTGGCGTCGAGACAAATTACGGCAGCTATACCGGAAAGGCAAATGTGCTAAATGCCCTCGCCACACTGGCGTTTGAACACCCCTCCCGGTCGAAGTTTTTTACCTCCGAGCTGATCGAGTACCTGGTGTTGTGCCGTGAGCAGGGCTGGGCGGCTCAGGATATGCTCGGTTCCTACGCGGGTGCGTTGGGAATGTCCCAGTTTATGCCTTCCAACTATCGAAAATTGGCAGTCGATTATGATCAAAACGGAACGGTTGATCTGTTCGCGGTAGAAGATGCGATAGCGAGTGTCGCCAATTATTTCCAGAGTCATGGCTGGGCTCCCGGAGAGGCAGTTGCGTTCCCCGCCACAGCCGACAATCAGGCAGATTTTTCCCTGGTTGACAACGGCATTAAACCCACTTCCAGCATCGCGGCGGTGCGCGCCGCAGGCTTCAAATTTGAGTATGAAGCCGACGCCGATACCCCTGCGCGTATTGTGCGCTTCAACGATGAAGACGGCGACAAGTTGTGGTTGTGCTTAAACAATTTCTACGTGATTAGTCGCTACAATCCTCGCACTAAATACGCGATGGCCGTGTTTCTGCTGAGCGAAATGTTGACAGACTAGCTATTCCAGGATCAATACCTTCGTGTAGATGGCGGGGCCGGTATTGAATCAATGGATAACTATTTGTTTTTAATAGTTTTACTCGGTTTTCAATTTGCTTTGGTGACTACGGTGTCCGTGGCCCTAACACAAATGAAGGTGTACAGAGTAAACACATAAACAGAAAGATTCGGCACACGATTGATAAAGAATATTTTATTGCGCGGGGACAGTCTATTAGCAAGCCTCCGAAGGGTGAGCAGATGTGGGAGCTCGCGCAGAAAATCATAAATTCCGGGCACTACCTAGGTGCTAAGTTCAGCTGGGGTGATAGTGAGATTCTTCGTTGCAGCAACAAGGAGTTTAAAGGTAACGCCGGTCAATGGATTGCAATTGACACGAATCATCACTTGGCATACGTGATAGCAGAAGTTGCAGAGTTCGAACGTATTACAGCGGCCCGTGCTGCTGCTGTCGAGGAGTAAGAAATACTCCTTCTTTTGAAGAACCATGAGGGAAATCAGCGCTTCTCATTTTGAAAAAAAATGATGCACAAGTTCAATGGGTAATGGATCGACTAAACAACCGATCCAGGAAAACACGGGGCTGCAAATCCCCCAATGAATTGTTTAAGGGGTAGCGAGTGGATTTACAAGTTGCATAACTGAATTGCACTTATTACTTGAAAGCACATAATCTTTGATTTTCTGGATCATCGAATACTTCTCTAAATTGATCAAATCTACCGATAAGATTTTTTAGCGGGCTAATTAAGCGTGATTTTTTTGGGAAAAAATTAGCACAAAGTACTAATTTCATATATCCTTCTATCCAATATTTGCGGTATCTGCCAAATCGGCATGATAAATATTTGTAATAAAATAGAAATAAACTCGTTATTTAGAGGGGAGTGTAATTAGAGATGAAAGATTATCAACGTATTGTCGTAAGTTCCTTGTGTGCTCTGCTGTTTATTTCGGTAGTTCCAGTGATGGCGCAATCTTCACTGCTTGAAGAAATTTTGGTTACAGCGCAAAAGCGAGAGCAAAGCGCTCAAGATGTGTCTGTGTCAATCACAGCATATAGTGGTGAGTTAATAAAAGATTTGGGTATCAGGCGGCCTCGAGATATTGCTGCTTTTACGCCGGGCTTGCAAATGAATGCGAGTTCAGTCGTGGAATCTGATCCCATTTTCACACTACGTGGCATAGGGATGAATGATGTGGTTAGTAACCAGAATCCCTCGGTAACGCCTTATCTTGACGGTGTTGCGTTAGCCTCGCACATCATGTTGGGTTTTCAGATTTTTGATATAGAGCGAGTGGAGGTTCTGAAAGGACCGCAGGGAACACTCTATGGTCGGAATACGACAGGTGGAGCTATTAAATTCATTGCAAATAAGCCCAGCCACGAATTTGATTTGCAAGGGCAGCTTGGTCTTGGAGAGCTGAGTAGAATGGAGTTTGAAGGCGCTATAGGCGGTGGCTTGACAGATACCCTGGCGGGTCGCCTTGCTGTCAGTATCAATCAGCGTGATGGCTGGCAAACTTTAAGGTTGGGCCCTACTAGTGGTGCTGGTGTGGACGAAGATAATGGTGAGGTAGACAGAAAGTCACTTCGCGCTTCGTTGTTATGGGAGCCAAATGAACAATTTGATGGGCTTTTTTTGGTTGAGTATGGAGAGGATAACTCAGAAGTGTTGGCTTTCGAGCATGCAGGAAATTTATTCGCAGATGGTAGTCCTGGGCTTTGCTCATTTGGGGATAGTAGTGCGGGTATCCGGAATGAGTTTGAATGTGCTTCATTTGCACAACAGCGCGACGCTGTGGGTGGTAATGCCATTGGTGAAGTGCAGGCTGTTCAGGACCAGGACGGCCCGAGAACAGTCGGTGCCAGCTTTAGTTATGGTAATGAGATTGATGCTGATTCTTTGGGTGTTGCTGCGACATTAAATTTCCACTTTGACAGAATGACATTAACATCGGTAACAGGTTATCGTGATTTTGATCGAGAAATGGGTACAGATCAGGGTGGCTCTCCTTTTGTTATTAGCGATAACTTCAGAATCATGCAAATCGAAAGTGTTTCTCAGGAATTGCGTTTAGCTTCTGACGAATCATGGGGAGACTTAAAATGGATGGTAGGTGCTTACTACGGTAAGGACGAAAATTTTGACTCTGTTGATTTTAATTTCCGTGATCATGCATCATTTTCAGGTTTGTTTAATTCAAGTTTTACACAGGATACTGAAAATAAGGCGCTGTTTGCTCAGGCTGAATGGAGTCTTGGTGATGATTGGCGTTTGATCAGTGGTCTCCGTTATACCAAAGAAGATAGAGAGTTAAATTATGGCGGTACGCTTGCTGGGGGCGGTCCTACTCCAGTGCCTGCATTTAATGGAGCAATAAGTACCTCAGAAGTCAGTGGAAAGTTGGGAATCGACTATATCGTATCTGATGATGTGTTGTTTTATGCCAGTGTTAACCGTGGCTTTAAAGGAGGCGGTTTCCCTGCAGAGATTTCATTTAATCCAGCTGACCTGGCACCGTACGAGCCAGAAACATTGTGGGCCTATGAAGCAGGCTTTAAATCGACACTTGCTGATGGTCGCTTGCGGTTTAATTCAGCCCTTTATCATTATGACTGGCAGGACTTTCAGGCGAGCACAGCGATTGATCGAGCTGGTATCCGCGTTATTGTGCTAAGTAATTCAGGCGATGCTGAAATTACAGGATTAGAATCTGAAATTGCCTGGGTGCCTACCGATGAGCTGTCTTTTATGCTTGGCTTTAACTGGATGGATGCAGAAATCGTATCCGGTATCCACGAAGGCCTAACCCCAGCCCATAGCCCTGAAATATCCTTTAATGGAATAGCGAGATATGATTCGAGTGCAACGGTTTTTTCCGATTTTCGTCCCTTTGCGCAAATCGACGTGAACTATACTGACGACACTCAATTTATATTGCCTAACCACCCTGGAGCAGCATCAGATGCTTACACGTTAGTCAATTTACGTTTTGGCGTTAAATCTCAAGATGATCGTTGGGAAATAGCCGGCTGGATTCAAAATGCGGGTGATAAATTGTATCGCTCAGAAGTATTTGGACCAGGCTCAAGTTTTCTGCCCGGAAGAATACACTATGGAGCGCCACGCTTATTTGGCATTAGTATAGGATACAACCGTTAATTATAACATTCGTTGGGGTTTCTGTTCTGTTACCCCAACAGGGTAAGGTTGTTTCTTTCATGGCGCACTGTCCAAACAAGGGCAGTGCGCTGCTATTTGATCGACTGTCTACTGAGCTTGTATTCTTCAAGCGGCAACTAAAACTTATATGTTGTGCGAAGTCCTTGCTCGCACAACAATAATTATGAGATTTGCCTTGTTGAATTTAATCGTGAGTATATCTACGGATATTCCAGGTTTTGGGCGTGAAGGCATTCTCCAATTTGTGCCGGTCTACAAAATATGAAGTAAATGGACTCTGTGCTTATGTGCAATCTTGTTTATAAATTTCAATGACTATTGGAGTTAATCATGACTGATTTTGATGGTGAACTTGGCCTGAGGCAATGAATTTTCAACATTGAAAATATTATTGTATCCAATTTAAAGATAGATGATTTTAAACGAAAAATATGAAAAACATAGACAGGGCTAGATGTTAATGAAAGATAATAATTCCAATCTTGATGGCTATTTTTATAACCACGCTGTGGGCATATACCCCGGGCAAAAAGAGCTGTTGACCAGTGAAATGGCAGCGTTTGGGCAAGCGTGGGTTGATCCGGTAAGTGGGCAGTGGGCTTATGCTGAGAAGATATATCAGGAGTATTTGGAGCATTGGGCGCATTTACTTAACGCATCAGCATCAAATCTTGCACCATCAGAAAACGTCACCTCGGGATTAATGAGCGTTATTAGTTCATTGCCTGACTCTGTTTTGAAAAATAAAAAGTTATTAATCGCAGCTGATTGTTTCCCTAGTCTTTACTTTCTACTGGATGGTTTAAAAGACCGCTATGGGTATGAGTTGTTATGTGTGGGTGAAAAAGGTACGCGCTATCCGGTGAGTGAGGATGAAATATTGTCAGCCTGGACAGAAGATGTAGGGTTTGCATTGCTCACATGGGTTAGTTCAACGACATCGGCGCGCCAAAACCTGGAAAAGATGGTTGCTCATGCTCAAGAGATGTCGACAGTTGTTTGTGCTGATATTACTCAGGGCGTGGGTATCATTCCTTTTGATGCTCAAAAATCCGGGGTGGATTTTGCCTTGTCTACATCTCTCAAGTGGGTATGTGGCGGTCCTGGTGCGGGTATTATTTATACGTCATCAAACTATATAGAAAAATGCTACCCGGAATTTCGTGGTTGGTATGGTCAGGAAAACCCATTTGATTGGGACCTAAATACTTTTGATGTGGCAAATGGTGGTAGGCGTTTCTTAAATGGTACACCGTCTTATTGGCCTTATGCAGCTGCGTTGCCTGGCTTGCGTTGGCATAAAGAGACCGGTATGGAAAATATCTATGGTCATAATCGTTTGATATCAGGTCAGATGATTGATTGGTTTGAGCAGCATGGTCTGGAAATTGTTACACCTTTGGCTTCGGACAACAGAGGGGGCAGTGTAATGGTACGTATGTCAGATGCCATCGACCTTTCTGCACTTGTTAATCGACTTAAAGAGTGCAATGTATTTGTTGATAACCGCTCATCTATTCTTAGGTTGTCACCAGGAATAACAAGTTCAACTTCAGGACTTGAGAGGTTTTTTTCTTTGATGGAAAAAAGTTTGGAGGAGTGCCAGTTACTAGTGTAGTGTATTGAACTGATTCATGTTATATAAAGTGCTTCATTCACTACCCATTTGAAGCCAATGCCCGCCCAAATAGACATCACTTTATCAGCGCAAGAGAAAAAGCAGTTGGAAAAACAGGTTAGGAGCAAAACGACACCGGTACGATTGGTAGAGCGCTCAAGGATCATTCTGCTCGCTGCAAAAAATATTCCCAACTACAAGATTGCTGAAGAGCTGGAAATTGATGCCAACAAAGTGGGCCGGTGGCGCAATCGTTTTTTCGAGAGAGGGCTTAAGGGGATAGAGAAAGATTTACCCAGAGGGGCTAATCACGGCGGCAAGAATTCTGCGGACCAGGCAAAGCTGCGTTCGAAAGTCATCAAGATAACCACGCAGGAAAAACCCAAGGATGGCACCCACTGGACGACCCGAGGTTTGGCAAAAGTGATGGGAATTAATCACTCCTTTATAAACAGAGTGTGGCGAGAAGTTGGTTTGAAGCCACACCTGGTTGCCCGATTCAAGGTGAGCAGCGACCCTGCCTTTGAAGACAAGCTACGCGATGTCGTTGGCTTGTATGTATCGCCGCCAGAGAATGCCGTTGTTTTCTGTGTTGACGAGAAGAGTTCCATTCAAGCGCTGGATAGGTCGCAGCCGGGATTGCCGATGAAGCCAGGACGCGCCGGAACCATGACTCACGACTATAAGCGTCATGGTACAAGCACCTTGTTTGCGGCACTGAACACCCTGACGGGTGATATTATCGGTGAGTGTAAGAAGCGTCACCGGCACCAGGAGTTTTTGGCGTTTCTGAAGACTGTGGAGAAACAAACACCCAAAGAGTTAGACCTTCACCTTATCGTTGACAACTATGCGACGCACAAACACGAAACAGTGAAGAACTGGATTAAGCGTCATAAGAGAGTTCACTTACACTTTATTCCAACGAGTTCTTCGTGGCTAAATCTGGTGGAGAGATTTTTTGGATTGTTGACAGAAAGGCGGCTGCGTCGTGGTGTATTCACATCAGTACAACAGTTGGAAGAGACTATCATGGATTTTATTGAGAGACACAATGAAGATAAAAAGCCATTTGTTTGGACAAAGTCTGCGGGAGAGATTCTGGAGAAAGTGGGCCGGGCAAGACATGCACTCTCAAATCAATAATTAGTTTAATACACTACACTAGAACTCCGCAAACTAAAGGTTGTGTTTAAGCCGCTGATGTCTAGAGGGTAATAAATATGAAGTACATAGGGCTTGGGAATAAAAAAGGCATCGAGATATTGTTGGCTGGGTTCAAAGTATTGGTGGCAAGTTATATCAATCAGAAGTGCTTAGCACTGACTCTAGGCTCTTGCATGGTTGCATACCCCAGGTGTCGTCAAAGCAAGCAGTTATAAGTCAAAATTGCTCAATGTAAAGGCTGTTTTTACACTTAAGAAAAAGAAAAAAGCGTATCTATTATGATGTCTATTATTGGTGATGTTGTTTTACCCGTATCCCTCACATTTATTATGTACGGTATAGGGTTGTCATTAAAGCTTGAAGATTTTCAACGCGTACTGATACGCCGTTACCCCATAACCATGGGTGTAATTAGCATGATGCTAATTACACCTTTACTTGGCGTATTGATGGCCATTTACTTTTCTCCGAGCCCCTTGCTTGCTGTTGGTATAGTGCTCTTGGCAACGTGCCCGGGAGGTATGCTCTCTAACTTGATGACTGATTTAGCTGGAGGAGATTTAGCGTTATCAGTTTCTATGACGGTTATGGTGAGTATTGTTTATGTATTCCTTATACCTTTCGTAGCTAATGGAGCGGTTAATTATTTTGTGGGAGATACTCATGTTATTGAGTTAGAGGTTCTGCCAGTATTTTTAAAGATAGCGCTTATTACGCTGCTGCCAGTATTGTTAGGTATGTTAACGCGTAGAAAATTCCTCGAATTTGCAATTAAGGCTAGGCCGATTATTAAAAAAGTAGCGACCTTGTTTTTGGTTATTGCGTTTATATTTATCGTAGCCAGTCAGTGGGATGTGGTCGCTAAAAATATTAATCGGCTTGTTATGATCGTAGTGATTATGAACGCTCTTGCTGTCGGTGTCGCTTATAGCATTTCCAGGATTGGTAGATTATCAAAAGAAGAAACGATTGCTGTATGTGTTGAGCACAGTATCCGTCAAGAAGGAACCGCTATTTTTATTGCTATTACTTTGCTTAATAGCCATGAAATGGCCATTCCTATGATTTTGAATACACCAGTAGGAATGTTTGTCTGTGTATCCTTTGTGCTGTTTCTCAGAAGAAAAAAAACTTCCGAAGCTGTGAATTAGGCTTAAATTAAAAATGGCTGCTAAATCGTCTTTTTATTCTTTCGAAAGGTCGCTTTGGTCTGCAACAGCGGGAGATGCGCCAGCAGGTGTTGATTTCCAATGTGGGCAGCAATTTGATGTGGCGATTATTGGTGGTGGTATTGCTGGCTCAGTCGCAGCAATGTCACTGGTTGAGCAAGGCTGCCGTGTTGCATTGTTGGAAGCTGGTGAATTGGGAAGTGGAGCAACTGGGCGTAATGGAGGTCATATTACTCCGACTTTTACCTCGGCAAGGCCAGGCGATGTGATCGAAAGGTTTGGAGAGCGGGGAGAAGCCCTGGTGCATGCAGTGTCGAAATCTGCGGGCAGGGTTTTTGACCTGATTGACAAGTACCAGATCGAGTGTGATAGCGGACAAAAAGGCTGGTTTCAGCCAATTAAATCAACTAAGTCTTTGGAACAACTGGAGCAGGATGCAACTGTATGGAATGCTTTTGGCGCGAAGTCATCAATGCTTGATAGCGGGCAAACTTATAAATATACGGGCGTAAATGGATATGCTGGTGCCTGGATGGCTGAAACAGGAGGAGCATTGCATCCGGTGAAGTTTGTGCAGGGGCTGGTTTCTGCAGCACTAAAAAAAGGATTGAGTTGTTTTGTTAATACATCGGTAAATGATTATTCGTATACTGGTGGCAAATGGGAGCTTGCTACTGATAAGGGAAGCCTTTTTGCTGAAAAGCTGTTGATTTGTACTAATGCCCAGTCCAGAGAGCTAACCCCTAAACTGTACAAAAGCATTATCCCAATGACCATTTGTCATGTGGCAACCAAACCTATACCAGAGAACCAACGAGCAGGGTTGCTCAAATTTGGTCAGGCTATGACAGATACTCAAGCCAATTTATTTTCTTATCGTTTTGATAGTGAGTTTAGATTAATCTCAGGAGGATTGCCGATTCTAAATCTTGAAGGTGGGCGTTATGTTGCAAATCAAATAGTGCGTCGTTTGGGTGAAGTACTGGAGCTGGATTGTTCTCTTGATCTTGAATTTGGCTGGCTGGGCCGGGCGTCGGTTACGTCAGATTTTTTCCCGCGTGTTTATACTATAGGGCCTCATGCCTATGCTGTTACAGCGTGTAATGGCCGAGGTCTGGCTATGTCAACTCTCTGGGCCGAGAGAACAGCGTATGCGATGATGAATGAAACTTTCAATGACCCTATCCTTGAGGTCACAAATCCGAAACCATTATTGAGACGATGGCCTGCAATGCTAGGTACAAGATTGTATCCTTTGTATGCTCGTATAAAAGACAGCTTTCAGTATTAACCCTAGAAACAGGAGATTGATGTGTCACGAAAAACTATTAGTTCTGGAACAAAATCCGAAGAAATGGCAAGTTATTCACGTGCCGTGGTTGATGATGATTTTGTTGTGGTTTCTGGGACGACGGGTATGAACCCTGAAACGGGAACGTTTTCCGATTCAATAGAGGAGCAGTTAAACTTTGCATTTTCGACAGTTGAAAATGCGCTTCAACAAGCAGGTGCTTCGCTATCCAACGTACTCATTTGCCGAGCCTATTTAACCGATAGAGAATATGTTAAACCTTTGGCAGAGTTGCTGAGTGAAAAGTTTGCAGACATTTTACCGGCAAACACTACTGTTATTTGTCAATTGCCACCACCAAAAGCCAAGGTGGAATTAGAAATCATCGCCAAAAAGTAAAAACGGTGTTTTATTTGTCTTGAGTAAAGATTGTTGTAGTTTGGTGTTGATTGGCTCGAAATAGAATATATTTGTAGAAGTCATGAATATCTGCACAGAGGTGGCCCCGGTTATTTGAACAGCAATCCCAATTCTATAAGTGTATGCCTGCACTGGGTTTAAGCTGCCGTGGGTAGTGGCAGCGATTCATAGTAAAACTGATCCGGTGTTTGTCGGTCAAGACTGCTGTGAGGTCGCCGGTTGTTGTAGAACCGAAAGTAGCGATCCAGTCCTGCCTTGGCAGCCGAGACCGTGTCATACGCATGCAGGTAGACTTCCTCGTACTTCAGCGATCGCCATAGGCGTTCAACAAACACATTGTCCCGCCAGGCGCCTTTGCCATCCATGCTGATCTGGATACCATTTTCCTTCAGCAGACCGGTGAAGGCCTGGCTGGTGAACTGGCTGCCCTGGTCGGTATTCATAATCTCCGGCTTGCCATGGTGCTCCATGGCTTCCTCCACCGCCTCCAGACAGAAGTACACATCCATGGTGGTGGAGACCTTCCAGGATAAGACTCGCCGAGAATACCAATCCACGACGGCTGCCAGGTAGACAAATCCACGAGCCATCGGAATGTACGTGATGTCCATCGCCCACGCCTGGTTGGATCGAGTCACCGCCAGATTACGCAGCAGGTACGGATAGACTTTGTGCCCTGGGTGTCGCCGTGTGGTCTTGGGCTTGCGATACAGCGCTTCAATGCTCATGACCCTCATAAGCCTGGCGACTTTCGAGCGGCCCACCTTGTGGCCTTCTTGGCGCAGTAGATCCCGTAGCATCCGGGCACCGGCGAACGGCAGCTCCAAGTGCAGACGGTCAATCCGATTCATCAACATCTGATTGCGAGGACTGACTGGTTTGGGCGGGTAGTACACAGTGCCTCGACTGATATCCAGTAGTTTGGCCTGCCGACTGATCGGCAGTTTGTGGTTGCGGTCGATCATCGTTTTTCGCTCAGCAATCCCGCCTTGTTGAGCGCACCTTCTAAAAAATCATTTTCCAGCGTCAGCTCTCCAATTTTGGCATGGAGTGTCTTCACATCCACCCGAGGCTCCTTGGACTCCCCACCGCCAAATACATCGGCAGAGCGCTCCAACAACTGCGTCTTCCACTGGGTAATCTGGTTGGGGTGTACATCGAAGCGCTGGGACAGCTCCGCTGCCGTCTGTTCGCCTTTGACGGCATCCAGAGCCACTTTGGCCTTGAACTGGGGTGAGTGATTACGGCGAGGTCTTCTGGCCATGTCGATTCTCCTGAGTACGGGCAATACGATGCCCTAAGTCAGGCAGGGAATCCACTTACAGCGCTGTTCAGATTTCTGGGGCCACCTCTGTTCGACACCTAGGCGAATAGTGTAATCGTTTATTGTCTCGTTTATCCTATTTGCAGAAATTGCAATATGTAGTTTCTTCATCATTATTCTTATGAGTTCTAACGCCGCAAATCACCGGCAGTAGAAAGCAGAGCGACGAAGGAGCGGCGCTTTTTACTGTCTGAGTGCATTTGCCTTGTTAGACCAGTGTTAATTTTCAAATGGTTCCCAATAAGTAACCTTTACAGGCTCCCCTTTCTCCACAAGAACGGTTGCCGTTGTGAGCGTCCACGTTTTTCCTGATACCGTATCAAGTAAATATGTATGACGTGCAGCAAGACCAGATGTAAAAATTAAAAATTTTGGTTTTGTGGCAATTGATATTTTTGGTAAGCCCTTAACTGGCATATTTTCCCAAGCATTGCCATCATCAGATGTTCTAACGAGTTGTGAAACTTTTCCATAATAACGATCTACACGAAACGTCCATTTGGCTGCCAATTCTGACTGAACAATGTCGTACCTAGCGTTATTAGGAACGGCTGTTTTCTGATGCAAATCTGATATATCACTTTGAGCATATGCGAAGTGTGAAATACCAAAAGCCAATAGTAATGTAGCTACTCCTTTTTTAATCATTTAGTGGCTCCCAAATTTAATTTTTGATGGTCTAACGCCCCGCATCAGCGGCAAATTTGCAAGCGAAGCGCAGCAAATTTGTCCGGCTGCATGCGATTGTTATGCGCAAATTTCACTAACCGCATCTAGTAGCCCATAAAGTAAAAGTGAACTTTGGACTCTCGCTTCGGGATGAGCAAAAGAAACCACGTTACTGCCTGGCTTTCCTTTGTACCACCAAATTCCTTTAGACGTTCTATACCATTGCAGGTCGTTATGACCAATGACTTCTTTAAACAAATCGGCAGTTCCACAACAAATCGTTAACTTTGGATTGTACAAGGAATACTGTGCTCTAAGATTGTCACTATCCTCATGGGCTACCGTCTTTAGTGCCGCATATTCTGTTGTGTGGGTCCCCGGAGATTTTTTGAGATTCATCACACATATCTCTTGAAGATTTTCTCTCCGAAAGTCTTCAGATATATCTGAGTACTGATCCCAATTGTAGACTTCAGGTAAATGATTTATACCGTGAACCCATCTAGCTATATTGTTCCAGGTTTGTCGCCGACCACCTTCCCGCACAAATTCTCGGAGATCCCATCCACCGCCACCTACGTCATTCACTTCTTTAAGAATGAATACAATACGGTGTTTTGATTTTAAGAAACTTTCCTCAGAGACGACACCATCCCGTACAAATCCATTGCGGCATTCCTGCCAGGCTAAAAATAACTTCTCCTCATCTGTGCTAATCGACATGGCTCAATTGCGCATAACGTTTGAATTCAGCCGACGGCGTAGCCGGTGATCATCACCCGATAAAACGGACACGTTTACGCCGCTCGCTTTTCATAGTTAATAGGGCTAGTGTATCCAATCCCTGAATGTAATCTGGCTCGATTGTAAAACCCATCGATATAGGAAGACAATGCTACTCGCAGAACATCTGTGTTCTCGTATTTTCGGCCTCTGATCTGCTCCCCTTTCAGGCTGTGGTAAAACGATTCCATATGCGCATTATCTGTGCAATGGCCAAGACGATTGTAGCTGCGTCTTAAACCATACTTTTCCAGCTCATCCTGAATTGCATAAGCCATAAACTCAATTCCCCGGTCAGTATGAAATATCAATCCTGGCGATGGTTGGCGCCTTCGAATGACGCGCCTAAGCAGGGGCAGCACATCGTCAGCTGTTCGGCTATCAGAGAGCGACCAGCCCAGGATCCGGCGTGAATAGACATCCATGATTGTAATCAGATACTGATAGTTATTGCCGACTTTGATGTATGTCAGATCAGCAACCCATTGCTCATCACACGCCACCGGTGGCGGTGCATTGTGACGAAGGTTATTACCACTCTGCTGAAACTGTCTGAGCCTGGGTGTTCTCCGAGTCACTGTAACCACCCGACCCTTGATTCCCGATTCACGCATGAGTCGCGCTACCCGCTTCTCTCCTACACGCACACCAGCTTGCTGAAGGCTACGGTGCACACGGGGGCTGCCATAGGTCTCGCGGCTTTTTGAATGCACAGTGCGAATCTGCTCTATCAATTCAATATCTTCCCTGGCTCTGTTGCTCGGCTTTCGCTTCATCCAGTCGTAGTAACCACTACGTGAAACGCCTAGCCAGTTGCAAAGGTATCTGACGCCTAGCTCTCGCCCATATCTTTGGATAAATCCAAATCTTTCTGATGTTGTTCCGCCAGATACCGTTGCCACTTTTTTAGCAGGTCGTTCTCCTGCCGAAGTCGAGCATTTTCCTTTTCCAGCTTCTTAAGGCGATCCAATTCTTTCTTTTCCTTGCTCAGACTTGTGACTTTTTTCTTGCTAGCCACGATCTTTCCTTCTCGGTACTCCTTTCGCCACCGCGATAGCATGAAAGGGTGAATGTCTAAGGTCTTTGCGACATCCTTGATTTTAATATCATCCAAATGCGTAAGCTCTACGGCTTTTGCTTTGAACTCGTTACTGTACTGCCAGGTTTTCCTTGGTTGATTGTACCTCGGCATCGGTGGACTCCTCGTTAGGTTGAGGTGTCCGTTCTAACGGGTGAAGTTCACCGTCCGCTGGAGTGCCTTGTTAGGCATTTTCTTTTATTGAATCTAAGTATAACGTATCGGGACAAATATCTTGTTCATGAGGCCACACAACTGTGCCATCAATTACGCTAGCTTGAATAAAATAATGTTTGTTTTTTAGCTCCTTGAATACTCCAAAATCAAGAATATTGGAGCAATCATAAATCCCTCTTTCACCATTAGTAAACAAGAGGTTTAGCTGATAACCATCAGTGGTTGAAACTTCTTTTATTCTTGGGTTCATTGCCTTACCTCAACGGTTCTATTTTATATGGCTGCTCCCCAGACACTGCTAATGCCCAATCAGCCACCAATTCATCTTTATGTATTTCAACCCAGGCTTGAAGCAGTTTCATTTTTGACGATGGTATACTTCCTTCGAGAATATCACCATCAGGTATAGATACAACCACCTCATGTTCTTGATATTTGACATGAATATGCGGAAGGCTATGTTGCTTATTATCCATGAAATACATGTAAACGATAATTCCATAAAATGTTGATAATGATGGCACGTTTTTCTCCTATAAATGCCTAACGCGCTATTAACAGGAATAGATTTTCCCTGTGCCATAGACATAGACGGACTGTAGTTCCCTGTAATTTGATAATCAAGCTAAGACAGGGAGCGCGGATTTCAGCGGTCAGCCCCGACAGGCTCCGGGTTATTTTTCTTGAAAGCGGCATAGCTATTAACCAATTGAATAGCGCGTTCTTCCAGCTTCTGCTGAGCGAGGCCGGGGCGATAAAGATCGCCGCCAATACCCAGGCCTGTCGCCCCTGCCGCTAACCAGTCAGACATATTGCCGGCATTGATTCCTCCCGTGGCGACGATACGAACAGTGGCAGGCAGCACTGTCGCAAGGGCCTGGAGATAGTCGACACCCATCAGTGAAGCGGGAAAAAGTTTGAGCAAGGTTGCGCCGGCGTCACTGGCGCTAAACGCTTCAGTTGGAGTGGCAAAGCCAGGCACAGGAATCATACCCAACTCCAGCGTTCGGCGAATGACGCGAGGGTTCGTATTGGGTGACACAATCAACCTTCCACCTGCCTGGAAAACCCGCTCTACCTGCTCTACCGTCAGCACCGTTCCGGCACCACAGACACAGCGGTCGCTGAAATGCTCAGCCAACCGCTCAATACTCTCGTAAGGGTGTGGCGAGTTCAGCGGCACCTCAATAATATTGATGTTATTGGCGCTCAAGATGGTGCCCGCGTCGATAATTTCATGGGGTGTAATGCCCCTGAGAATGGCAATAACCGGCATCTGTCTCAATAATGTGTCGATATCGATTGGCATTTTAGTTCTCGGTTCTTTCAATGTTTCGTTAAATAGAGTGTGTGTATTCCCGCCCGGGACAGCGTGTCACCATCCAGGGCTGAACTGCCTGCTCCCAATATCTCTGCAGCCGTCAGATACAGGCCTGTCAACACCTGCTGACCGATAAAAGTAACAGCCAGATCAGTGTCTCCAAAGAGCGACAAAGCGGAGTTGATATCCCGCCCGATGATTAAACCGGAGAGAAAAGAAGCGGCATCGCTTGACGATAACCCGGCTTCCAGTTGACGGCTGCGGGTTTCGAAGAGCAAATGCAGCAGGTCGGTGGTCGGGCAGGTGAGGCTGCGTTTCACCCCTTCGCTAAAGGCAGGCCCCTGGCTAACGGCAGGCCCCTGGCTAAAGGCTTCGGATTCGTCTCCTGTAGTGAGCACACTGTGTTGGTTTAACAACGAAAAAAGTTCGCCGGCCAGGCTGGTGATAAAGTGCCTGATCGAACCCTGTTCAAGCAGTACCCATTTGCTGTGAGTGCCCGGCAAACAGATTAACCGGCTGCCCTCGCCCAGCTCTGGGTCAGAGGCCAGTGCCCCCAGGATTTGCGTCTCTTCACCGCGCATGACGTCAGGGGCACCGGTCGGGCTTTGGCACTTGATGCCCGGTATCAATACGACCGGGTAGCAGTCTGCGGACAGGTGGACCAGATGACGGCTTAACACATTGGGAGATAGCGGGCATTCAACATACCCGGTGTCAACCCAACCTATATTTGAGCCCACCATGCCACACAGAAACGCAGACCGGGGGGCATACTGCTCACGCCAGTCAGCAGTTAAATTAGCCAGCAGTCCGGGGATATCCTGTTTAGCCATCGTTTGATTCATTGTGTTATCCATAGTGCTATCAATAGTGCTATCAATAGTGCTATCAACAGTGCTGTCAATAGTGCTATGGATAACCCCTATGCCTGGCCCCTGTTTTTCGGCAATGGGCTCCCCCGTGGCAGCATTGATCAGGAAGAGGCGCAGATGGCTGGTTCCCCAGTCGCCAGCGATATAACAGTGGTCGGCTGTCGAATGAAACATACGGGAGCTCGGGCTTAACACTTTTTTACTGCTACGAACGGTTGTGCCCGACAGACTCCAGGCGCTTCCTTAATTTGAGCGTGATAAGCAAACTCTCTGCCACGATCAAACCCAAGGCTCTGAAAATGCGCTTTCTCAGGCTCCAGCAGCTTGCTGATGGCATCCTTACCAACCTCTGCCTGCTTGCCTGGAATATGTGCAATGAGGGGCTCTTTACCCGCCCGCCCGATAATCGGGCCTCTGGTACTGGATGCAATACTGTGATGTGTGTTAATCAGGCTGGTTATTTCACGAGGTGAGCGTTTCTCTGCTACGCCCTCATAAATCTGGTATCGTTTAGCTTCGGTCAGTCGGGTACAGGTTTTTGGCATTGTGATCTCACAGTGGGTTTTGGCCGACCGTGAGTTTCGCCCACTGGCCGTCGATATTCAATGTGTCGCACTGGCGGCTGAAATCCGTGTTGCGATCTATCTACGCACAGAGTAATACAATGCCAATTACGGCTCTACACAATAGACATAATAGCGTTTAGTATCGGAGGCAAATATGCTTTCTTTTCGCACCTTATCTTTACTCGTTCCCCTTGTTTCTCTCACGATTCCACAGGTCATTCAGGCTCAGCAGGCCGCTGTTGGAGTATTGGAAGAGGTGATTGTCAGTGCTCGCAAGCGTGACGAAAATCTACAGGACACACCGATTGCCATCACAGCTATTAGCGGCACGATGATTGAAGAGGCAAAACTCTTTAATATCAGGGATATTGAACAAATTACCCCTAACCTGGGTTTTACTGTCGCTAATGATGGTAGCAGCAGTTCCCTGCAGGCATTTTTGCGCGGCGTCGGTCAGGTAGATTTTGCTATTACGACTGACCCTGGCGTCGGCCTCTATCTGGATGGCGTGTATATAGCGCGAACGGCCGGGGCTAATTTTGAGTTTTCTGATATAGAGCGTGTCGAGGTATTGCGCGGTCCTCAGGGAACGTTGTTTGGCAAAAACACCATTGGCGGCGCCATTAACGTGGTGACAAAAGTTCCCACGGGTGATACCAACTTTTCTGCGCAGCTCACCAGTGGCGAGGATGGATACGCAGCTTTTGACGGCTATGCAGAAACCGCCCTGGGAGACAATCTTGCAGGTAGCGTATCACTCATTACCAGGCAGTCCGACGGCTATCAACAGCGAGACCGGGGGGACGATGCGGGCAACCACGATATGTGGGGTATTCGAGCGCATTTAAATGGGGCTTTTGCCGAGACCTGGTCGTCTCACCTGGTCGTGGATTATTCCGACTTTGCACAAAACGTCTATCCCCGTGTTCTGTCTGATTTTGACGGCACTCAATTTTTCCCCGGCCTTTATAACGCTTTTGTGGCACCTATTGAGGGTTTTTGCTGTGCAACCAATATCGATGATATTGATACCAGCCATGTGCTGAACGAACTCGACCGTGACGACAGTACAGTGTCGGGTGTGAGTTGGACCAATACCTGGACTTTGGGTGAGCTGACTGTGAAGTCGATTACCGGCTATCGCGAGCTGGAAGCTGAGGTTTATCGGGATTCAGATAATGCCAGGAATGATTTTTTCTCGGTGGGTACGGAATGGGACACCCATCAATTGAGTCAGGAATTTTTACTCAGCAATGTCGGCGCTGGCGGTGGCGCTGGTGATGTCGATTGGCTGGTTGGCGCTTACTACTTTGAAGAGGACGGCGATCACCTCACTGATGTCACAGTGGCGGAGGGTCTCTACCAGGCTTTGAGTGATTTGCCCTTAAGTGTGACGACTCCAGAAGGCGTGCCCCTTGCCTTTTTGGCAGTGCCGCTCGACCTGACCTTGCACTATGAGCGCAATCAGAAAACCACCAGTTACGCTGCATTTTTTAATGTCACCTGGCATATGAGCCAGGCTACTCGGCTGAACCTGGCGGCTCGTTATACCAATGACGAAAAGGAGTTGGACACCTATACGCTCAAGCGCGCAAGTCAGACACCCATTGTGGTGCCTGGCGTGACTGACCCTGTAGCTTGCGGCGATGTGGTTGCCGAGGGTAATGGCTCGCGCTTTAGCTGCGCAGACGACTGGGACGAGTTTTCCCCCAAGCTGGGCATTGATCACGATTTTGGTGACGATGTAATGGGCTATGCACATGTTTCACGGGGTTTCCGTAGCGGCGTGTTTAATGGTCGGCCCACCTCAAACGGTGAGATCAGCGTGGCTGACCCGGAAATTCTGACCAGCTATGAAGTGGGTTTCAAATCTCAGCTCGCCAGTAACACCGTGCAGTTGAATGGCGCCATTTTTTACAACGACTACGAAGACCAGCAGCTTTTAATTAATCGCTCTTCAGCGGCCTTGGCGGGAGGCCTGGCCCTGATTGTGGATAATGCTGCCGATTCCACGCTGTGGGGCGCAGAGCTGGAATTCACCGCTGTGCCTACAGCGAAATTGACCATTATGGGCGGGGTGTCGTGGCTTGATCCTGACTATGAAGAATTCGACTCACTGAATCCGGCAACGGGTCTGGTTGAAGACCTGAGCAATCGTGAATTTGCTAATACGGCTGAGTGGAACGCCAATCTGATGGCGCAATACGACTTTGATTTTGACAATGGCAGTCGCCTTCGCTGGCGCGGAGATTTGGCCTACAAGAGCGAAGTTTTTTATACCAATGATGAAGCCGCCTCAACCTTTGATCGCCTCAACCCTGGTGGTTTTACAACCTATAATGCCGGTGTCACCCTTGTGACTGCCGGGCAAGATTGGGAGTTTGGCCTGTTTGCACGCAATCTGAGTGATGAGCGCGAAGTCAACGGTGGTTTTGTGGTCGATTCGTTTGGCTCAACAGATGTTAGTTATACCGAACCTCGCCGTTATTACATATCGGTTAAATACACGGGCGAATAGGCTCGCCTTCTCCTCAATGGCGGCTCTGGGCCGAAGGTGTACTTCTCTGCTGCAAAACGGCGATGAGTTGCGAATTTTATGGCAGGAGACAGTTGCAATGTGTCTCTGTCAGGATTCAGATAGAAGTGAGGCATACTTTATAAACTGATCCATGGCCTACTCTCCTCAATGGTGGCTCTGGGCCGAAGGTGTTCCATCTTCAGCTTAATTCACGGCGTTGAGGGTGGGCAGGTCACGACATAATGGCTAGAGACTATTTCCTGGCGGTAAAAATTGCTCGCACGGGCGCCGGGTAGCCTTCAATGGATTGACTGGTGTCCTCCGGGTGGAGGAAGTCCGCCAGGGACTGGAAGCGCATCCAGTCGGTTGAGCGCTGTTCTTCGCTGGTTGTTGCGGTAACGTCGACGAGTTGAATGTCGCGATATCCCAGTTTTTCCAACCACAGTGCCAGCATGTCACAGCTCGGTATAAACCAAACATTGCCCATGCGCGCATAGCGCCCCCTGGGAACCAGGCAATTGTTTTTGGCAGCGTCTATTACCAGTGTTTCAAGTATGAGTTCGCCGCCCGCTGTCAGTGCGCCTTTTAGTTCTTGCAGGTGATCGAGCGGGGAGCGCCGGTGGTAGAGAACCCCCATGGAAAACACCGAGTCGAAAGCCTCCAGGTTCTCCGGCACATGCTGAATGCCCAGTGGCAGCACCCAAACATTGGGGTCTTGAATGTACTTCTGGGCAGCCCAAAACTGCAACACAAATAAAGGGCTGGGGTCTATACCGATGACCTCGCTGGCACCTGCGCCACGCATACGCCAACAGTGGTAGCCACTGCCGCAGCCAACATCGAGAATACGCTTGCCCGACACGGGTTCAATGGCTTTTTCCAGTCGCAACCACTTGAGGTCTGAGCGCCACTCGGTATCGACTCTGAGCCCAAAAAAATCAAATGGCCCTTTGCGCCATGGATGCATCTGTCTAAGCGCTTGCTCAAGCTGTGCTTTGGCGCTGGCCGATGCGTCCTCTGCGCTACCAATTTGAAGACTTGGCAGCGTCAGGTTGATTGATGAGGTTTGCAGGTCGGGCAACTGTTCGAGTGCTGCCAGCCACTTTGGCATATCCCCGTAGCGGCGCTCGTGAAAGTCCTCGGCTATTTGATCAGGCAGACTTCTCGCCCACGCAGAGAGCTTTTTGTCCGTCAGCCAGCGGTCAACCAGGGGCTGGTAATCGATCATTTTAGAGCAATCAGTGAGGCGAAGTTAAAACACTGGAACCAAACATCGGCGCTGGAAAAGCCCACTGACCGCAGGCGTTCTTTATGCTGCATGAGTGTTTCCGGTACCAGCACGTTATCGAGAGCGTTGCGTTTCTGGGCAATTTCCAGATCGCTGTAGCCGTTGGCTCGCTTGAATTCGTGGTGTAATTCAATATTGAGCCGGTTTAGTTCCCGGTTCTCAAAAACAACTTTCTCGGACAGTATTAAAATGCCACCGGGGTTCATGCCGGAATAAATTTTTTGCAGCAGTTCTCTGCGCTGCCCAGGTTCAATAAACTGCAAAGTAAAGTTCAGTACAGCCATGGCAGCGTTCTCAATATCGCAGTCCTGGATATTGGCGCATAGGAGATCAACGGTTGTGTTACCAGGGTCCCTATCGATGACTGTCTTACAGCGCTCAATCATGGCGGGTGAATTGTCAACGCTGACAAGTTTGCAATTGATATCTTGCAGGTGCTGGCGCATAGACAGCGTGGAGGCACCCAGCGAACAGCCTAGATCGTATAGATTGCTGTTGTCGGTCGCGTACCGTCCGGCCAATAAGCCGGTCATGGCAATCATTGTGGTGTAGCCGGGCACCGAACGCTGAATCATATCTGGAAACACGTTTACGACATCAGTATCAAATGCGAAAGCGGCTGGCTCAGCCAGTGTCTGGGCGTAGATTGTGTCGCGGAGATTCTTCAAAGTGCAGATTTTTTTGGCGGTGAAGACAGGTAAATACAGGTGAAACCAGCAGTTGAAGCGTCAATGCTAGCACACTCGGGGTGTCAATGTGCTGGCTATTTAGGCTGCTTCCGCCAATAATCTTGTTTTCCATGTTTTGCTGGGGGAGTTCGTGGATTGCCCGAAATGTAGTGGCTCGTTGGTAGAAAAGAGCCTAGGCAGTAGTATTCATGTCGACCGCTGTAATACCTGCTTTGGACTGTTTGTGTCGCCCGACTCATTAGTGGAAATGCGGGAGGAGGCAATGGCCGAAGCCTTTCTGGATATTGGTCATCCCAGGGTGGGACGCGAATACGACAAGATCGACGACATAGATTGCCCCGTCTGCGGTGTACCCATGAATAAGATCGTTGATGAAATTCAGACTCATATCTGGATGGAGCAGTGTCCCAGATGCAGCAAGATTTTCCTGGATGCTGGTGAGTTTTCCGATCTCAAATATGAGACCTTAATGGACAAAATTAAAGGGCTGCTTAGCGGTAAACGCTTTACAGAATAAGGACTCCGTAAAAAAGCGGCGCCTTCTTCAAGTGGGGCCTTCTTCAAGTGGGGCCTTTTTTTGTGCTTGCGTTTTTGCTTGTGCTTTTGCGCTTGTGTTTTTATTTTTGCGCTTGAAATCAGTTGCAACTTCGAATCAGCTTGGCTTCCTCGTTCAAGGCCTCGCCCAGGTGCGTAGACTTGTTCACAGCGAACCCTGTTGCCGGCCAAGGGCGTACAGGAGTGCTCTCGTGTTTCCCGGAAAATTTTATGCTGCCGAACACTTCGGCAAAAGTTGCCTTGCCATTAGGGCGTGTGTTCATTGTCTTGATCCTCTGTTGCGTTTGCTGCGCTTTTTGTTGCGCTTTGCTTTTTCTGACTTCACTGCTTTTATCAGTCATCTGGTTAACCCGAGCAGGAATTCTGATCTCAAGTTTGCAGTCTAGGTAATATCCTCACAAAAAACGTGTAAATAGTGCTGCCATTAAAGGTGAATAATTGGCACAAACCCAGGAAAACAGGGGCCTGTAGGCCCCTTGGCCAATGGGTTTACCGCCTATATCAAGCGGCTTGCGCTCCTGCTTCTTCACGGGCGGCTATATTGATGGCACCCAGAATGCCGTCCAGTGAGGCTTGAATAATATCGGCGCTGCGGCCCACGCCACAGACTCGCTGGCCTTCTATATTGAGCTGGATATAACAAATAGCTTCAGCGTCGGCGCTTTGACTTAAAGCGTGCTCGCTGTATTCCACCAACACAATTTTCTTGCCGATAAACAGTTCCATCGCATTCACAAATGATTCAACCACACCTGCACCACTGCCGCTCAGCGTATGGGTCAAGCCGCCTTTGATAAGGTCTGCTTGCAATTTGTCGGTGCCATTGTCGCGATTGACCTGATAGTTGCCCAGCGTCCAGGGCCCGGCCCCAGAGAAATAAGTGGCCTGAAACAAATCCCAGATAGCATCCGGTGCGACTTCTGCTTCAGTTTTTTCGGCATGTCGCTGCACGGCACCGCTAAAATCAATCTGCAACCAGCGTGGCAATTGCAGGTCGTAATCTCTTGCCAGCACATAGGCGATGCCGCCCTTGCCGGATTGGCTGTTTATACGCACGACCTCCTGATAGGAGCGGCCGATATCCGCAGGGTCGATAGGCAGGTAAGCGACCTCCCAGGGCTGGGCATTATCGCGCTTGTCGAGGCACTTTTTGATGGCGTCTTGATGGCTGCCGGAAAATGCCGTGAATACCAGCTCCCCCGCGTAGGGGTGCCGCGGGTGCAATGGCATCTGGGTGCAGTCTTTGTAGGTCTGAATAATTTGATCCATGGCAGCAAAGTTCAGGGTCGGGTCGACGCCCTGACTGTAGAGGTTCATTGCCATGGTGAGTATGTCCATATTGCCGGTGCGCTCACCATTGCCCATTAACGTGCCTTCAACCCGGTCGGCACCAGCCATAACACCCAATTCAGCGGCGGCTACTGCGCAGCCGCGATCATTGTGAGTGTGGGTAGACACCAAAATGCTATCTCGCTTGTCAATGCGGTCACAGAAGTATTCAATCTGGTCTGCATAAACATTGGGGGTGCTCATTTCTACTGTGGCGGGCAAGTTGAAAATAGCCTTGTTCTCAGGCGTTGGCTGCCAAACATCTATAACCGCATTGCAGACTTCAATGGCGTAATCGATTTCGGTGCCGGTAAAACTTTCAGGTGAGTACTCAAACACCCATTCAGTTTCCGGATGTTTGTCGGCAAATTCCTGCACCACCTTCGCGCCCTCCAGGGCGATTTTGGTGATGCCCTCGCGGTCTAGCTGAAATACTTTTTCCCGCTGTACGGTAGAGGTGGAGTTGTATACATGCAGAATCGCTCGGCGTACACCTTTAAGCGCTGCAAACGTTTTTTCGATCAGTTCCGGGCGAGCCTGGGTAAGAACTTGCAGCGTAACGTCATCGGGTACGCGATTGTTGTCGATCAGGTCGCGAACGAATGCGTAGTCGTGGCTTGAGGCGGAGGGGAAGCCAACTTCGATTTCCTTAAAGCCGATGGCTACCAATTGATCGTAGAGCCGAGACTTTTGCGCGGTGGTCATGGGTTCTATTAAGGCCTGGTTGCCATCGCGCAAGTCCACGCTACACCACACCGGCGCTTTATCAATAACAGCGTCTGGCCAGCGGCGGGAAGTCATTTTCAGCGGCTCAAATGCCGGGTACTTACGGTAGTCGAAGTTGCTCATGCCTTGCCGTCCTGTAGCGGGTTGATTAAACGGCAAGTATAGGGGAGCAGGGCTAGAGAATGATCGCTAAAATTCCAAAAAAATCACAGTTTTTGCGAAATAATAACTAAAAAAATAACGATTATTAGAGACCTTTGCACGGAAGATGATTTCGCTTTCAGGCAAGGCAAAAACGCACGGAGTGAGGGAGTTTATGGGTATAAATGGGGTATAAATGACCGATTGAGTACGATTTTAACAAAGCATGCAGGTGAAATGGCTTTCGTGCAAAGGTCTTTATTAGATCATCAGGCTACTTTTATGGCGTAGAGTAGCCCGACAATGTTCTTCTTGGATTTGTCTTGTCGATAGTGCACGGCGAAGCCCGCCGTGGTGAGGATTTCAACCAGGCGGTGGGGTTCTTCAAAGTGGTACTCCATCAGTATCCCGTCAATCTCGGTCACCAGGTTTTCCGCATGCAAGCGCTCCATGATGTCGAACTCGGCACCTTCGCAGTCACACTTGATAATCATGCGAGCAGACTTATGCCGCTCAAATATGGGGCTCAATACCGCGGCCGCATCCCGCACCTCAACTTCAACTTCGCGCAAATTATCTTTGTCAGGTGGAGCATGCGTTGTGCTCATTAAGTCGGAAACATTTTCGGAATAGGGAATGTTCAGTGTTGTGTTCTCTTTACCCAGCCCAAACTTGAAGGCTGCAATTTTTTTCTCAAGCTCAGGGTTAAGTGACAGGTTTTGCTTCGCCAGTGCCAGGGTGGGACCAAAAGGCTCGAACGCATAGACTCGTTCTACCGTTGCCTTACTGGCGAAGTACAGTGAAGCCAGGCCGCGATTCATACCGATATCGACAATAACCGTATTGTCGGGGCACGCGAAATTGTACACTTCGTCCACCAGCACCTCGCCAATATGTGAGGCGATTTTAGCGTGATCGGAAATATCGAAACGAATGCCGCTGGGGGCGATGCCCGTGTTGCCATTGAGCTCACAACCCAGCTCCAGCAAGGTTTTGCGGCGCTCTCGAGATTTGAGCAAACGATTGCGAAGTTCCTTGCGCTGCTGCCTGACCGGCAGGAGGCGGCTGAGCATTTGTACGAGTTGAGCCATGGCTTTAATGGTACGGTAAATGATCGGACTTTGCCCACGCTAGTTTTCTGTTAAATAATGGGTGGAGCCAAAAAGGATTAAAATATGCAGGGCGCTTTCACTCGCTTTCTTCAGTCCATTGAAACAGTGGGTAACACGTTGCCGCACCCGACCGTGCTCTTTGTTTACCTGTGTTTTTTGATGGTGGTTCTGTCAGCGTTTTTTTCTGCGGTGGGCTTGCAGGCGGTGCATCCGGTGACAGGCGCAGTTGTCTCTGCGGAAAACCTGGTGAGCCGCGATGGCTTGCACTGGATACTGGCAAATACCGTAAAGAACTTTACCAGTTTTGCTCCGGTAGGCACGGTGCTGGTGGCGATTCTCGGCCTGGGTATTGCCGAGCATTCCGGTTTGCTAAGCGTCGCCTTGCGCAGTGCGGTAAGCAAAGCGCCACAGTCCTTGCTGAGTTTTATGGTGGTGTTGGTGGGAGTGCTATCGAGCCTGGCGGCAGATGCTGGTTATGTGGTGCTGATTCCTTTGGCCGGTATTTTGTTCGCGGCCAGTGGGCGTAACCCCATCGCGGGAATCGCTGCTGCCTTCGCCGGTGTATCAGGTGGTTACAGTGCAAATTTGTTGATAGGTCCGCTCGATGCGGTGCTTGCGGGTATCTCCACCGAGGCTGCGCAATTGATTAGACCCGACTACGAAGTCAATGCCGCCGGCAATTACTATTTCATTTTTATCTCCACGTTTTTCATTGCCCTGGTGGGCACCTTCGTGACCGAAAAGATTGTGGCACCGCGTCTGCCAGCGGTACCGGCAAGCACGCAAGTGTTGACAGCGATAACCGGCAGCGAACGTCGAGGCTTACGCGGTGTCGCGGTGTTTACATTATTGTTTATCGGCTTGTTAGTTTGGGGTTTGCTACCAGAGAACGGGCTGCTGCGCGATGCCGCTACTGGCTCGATTCTTCGCTCGCCGTTTATTCAAGGTATTGTCACCCTGATCTCACTCTACGCGGGTGTGGCTGGTCTCATTTTTGGCAAACTCAGCGGGACGTATGCAGGGCGTGGGGAGTATATAGAAGGTATGGAGCAAAGCATGGGCACCATGGCAGGATATCTGGTGTTGATGTTTTTCGCTGCCCAGTTTGTCAACTACTTTGGCTGGAGTCAGCTGGGGGTGATCGCCGCGATAAAGGGGGCTGCTGTCTTGCAAACGCTGCAACTCAGCGCAGCCACGCTGTTAGTCAGTTTTATATTGCTGGCGGCTTTTTTAAACCTGTTGATCGGTAGTGCCTCTGCGAAGTGGGCACTGATTGCGCCGGTTTTTATACCCATGTTACTACTCAACGGTATTAGCCCGGAAGCCGCTCAGGTTGCCTATCGCGTGGGTGATAGCAGTACCAATATCATAACGCCACTGATGCCTTACTTCGGCGTGGTGATCGCGTTTGTGCAGCGCTATGACAAAGACGCTGGTATCGGAACCATCGTTGCTACGATGTTGCCTTACTCGATTGCCTTCCTGTTGGGTTGGTCGTTGTTGCTGGCCGTCTGGGTAGTATTGGGTTGGCCGCTTGGCCCAGGTGCGCCAGTCGCGCTGTAATCCCTGTGACTTCATCCTGGTTGCGGCTGGGTCGTCTGACCAGCGGCAATCAGTACTTTAAGCTAATTTGCAGGTATCATTGGCAGCACCCGCAACGCCCCGGAAAAGACTATGCAGACACCTCTTTGGCGTCCCTCCGAATCCAGGATATCCAATGCCAGCGTTACCCGTTTTCGAAACTGGGCTGGTCAGGCGGATTATGAGTCGCTTTATCGCTGGTCGATCCAGCAGCCGGAGGAATTCTGGAGTGCAGTATGGGATTTTTGTGAAGTACGGGCGTCTCACAAAGGTGATGTTGTTGTGCAAGATGGCCATAAGATGCCGGGAGCCAGATGGTTTCCGCAGGCGCGCCTTAATTTTGCCGAAAACCTGCTGCGAAAACGCGATGAATCCCTGGCAATTGTGTCATTGCTTGAAAATGGTGAGCGACGCACATTCACCTATAGAGAACTTTATGAGCAGGTTGCAGGCCTGGCCGAGGCCCTAAAGGCGAAAGGTGTGGGGCCAGGTGATCGAGTGGTGGGTTTTATGCCCAATATTGCCGAGACGGTGATGGCCATGCTCGCCACTTCCAGCCTGGGTGCTATATGGTCGTCGTGCTCTCCGGATTTTGGGACGCAGGGCGTGATGGACCGGTTTGGCCAGATCGAACCCAGGATTCTATTTTGTGCTGACGGGTACTTTTACCAGGGGAAAAGTCATAGTTCGCTACAGCGGGTTAGTGATATTGCCAAGCGCATAGACTCGATTGATCATGTTGTGGTTGTACCCTTGACGCGGGCATCGCCCGAGCTGTCGGGCGTGCGCAATGCTGTGTTGTTTGAAGACTTCCTGGCCAAAACAGACACTCTGGAATTTGTTCAACTGCCGTTCGACCACCCCCTGTACATTATGTATTCGTCTGGTACGACTGGCGTGCCCAAGTGCATCGTGCACGGAGCGGGCGGCACACTGCTGCAACACCTGAAGGAGCATCAACTGTGTTGTGACATCAGTGAGGAGGATGTGTTTTTCTATTTCACCACCTGTGGCTGGATGATGTGGAACTGGTTGGTGAGCGGGCTGGCGTCAGGCGCGACACTGGTGTTGTTTGACGGTTCGCCATTTGCCGAGGAGGGCAGGTTGTTGCTGGATGCCATCGACCGTGAAGGCATCTCTGTCTTTGGCACCAGTGCCAAATTTATTGCCACATTAGAAAAAGCGAACGTAAAGCCGCGTCAGAGCCACAATCTTTCCAGCCTGAAATCAATTCTTTCCACTGGCTCGCCTCTGTCCCAGGAGAGCTTCGAGTATGTCTACCGTGATTTCAAGAGTGATGTGTGTCTTTCATCAATTGCTGGCGGCACTGATATTGTTTCCTGCTTCGTAGGGGGTAGCCCGGTACTGCCCGTGTACACCGGCGAGATTCAATATCGCGGTTTGGGCATGGCGGTGGAATTTTGGGATGACGAGGGCAAGCCGCTCGCCAGTGGCAAAGGAGAGTTGGTTTGCGTGAAACCGTTTCCCTGTATGCCGCTGGGGTTCTGGAATGATACAGATGGAAAAAAATATCACAGCGCCTATTTTGCCCAGTACGACAATATCTGGTGTCACGGCGACTACGGTGAACTGACAGAATGCGGCGGCGTCATTATCCATGGTCGCTCCGATGCGGTACTCAACCCGGGGGGAGTTCGTATCGGTACTGCCGAGATCTATCGTCAGGTGGAAAAGCTGGAGGAGATTGCAGAGAGTATTGTGATTGGCCAGGACTGGCAAGACGATGTGCGAGTGGTTTTGTTTGTTGTGCTGCAGCCGGGTGTAGACTTGGACGACGCGCTGCGGGAGCGTATTAGAGCATCGATTCGCAAACACACGACGCCCCGACATGTGCCCGCCAAAATCATTCAGATGGCAGATATTCCGCGCACCTTGAGCGGGAAAATTGTTGAGCTGGCGGTTCGCAACGCTGTGCATGATCGGCCCGTGAAAAACACAGATGCCCTGGCTAATCCAGAGGTACTTGATTTATATCGCAACTTGTCGGAGCTACAGGACTGAGCCGTGAATAACAAAATTGGTATGGATATGTTGCCGTGTTAAAGGACATAGAATCGTCAATGGCGTAACAACATTTGTCGACGGTAAAAACACTGGCGAAATGCCAGGAAAATTTGTTGCCCCGAGCTGAGCAACTGGTCTAGAATTCTCTACGTCCTAAGGGGTGGCCCCAGCCTGAGATGTCGCTAGCGACAGACCCTTTGAACCTGATCCGGATAACACCGGCGTAGGGATAGGTTGCAGACAGCGTCCCGCTGTCAGTCTCATTTTCTACTGCTATCCGGGTCTCTGATTTAACGCTCAATGGTGAGCAGGAGACCAAGATGATATTGACTCGTACAACCCTGATCAGTGCTGTGCTTTTGGCGGCGGCCTCGGCCAGCGCGGATGAGGCACTGGAAGAAGTTGTTGTAACGGCAGATTTTCGTGATTCCCGGTTGCTGAGCAGCATCGGCAGCATCACTGTGCTCGGCGCCCAGGTGTTGGAAGAACGTGCTGCCCAGCACCTGGAAGAGGTGTTGAGTGCCGCACCCAATGTTAGCTGGTCTACGGGAGCATCGCGCAGCCGTTTTATTCAAGTGCGCGGTGTGGGTGATCTGGAACAGTATGCCGAACCCAAATACTACCCATCGGTTGGGCTGGTGATTGATGAACTTGAACTGGGCAGCGCCGCGAGCAGCGCCATGACCTTTGATATCGCCCAGGTCGAGGTATTGCGCGGCCCGCAGGGGACCCGGTTTGGCGCCAGCGCTCATGCGGGTATGGTTAAACTCAGCAGCAACGCTCCCGGCGAGGAAGTTGAAGTTATGCTCAGCGGCGGCGTGGGCAATTATGGTAGTGTCAACCTGGGAGCTGTGGTTAGCGGCGCTTTGACAGAATCTGTGAAAGCGCGCGTTGTTGCGCAGCGCCATGAGAGTGATAGCTATATCGACAATCAATTCCTGGATCGCAATGATCTCAACGGCTTTGAGGAAACGACTGGCCGTGTATTGTTGCAGTGGGACGCAAGCCAGACCTCCCGCTACGATATAGGCGTGTATGCGTTTGCCAGTCAGAACGGTTACGACACCTATTCCCTGGACAACACCCGCGACACCTGGTCGGACCAGCCCGGCGTTGACCAGCAGGACTCAGTGGCGATAACCGGTAAAGGCAGTTGGTCTCTGGGAGAGCAAACGACCTTACAGGCAATCGCTACCTATACAGTGGGCGACTTGCTTTACAGCTACGATGTGGATTGGGTCTCTGCAGAGTTTTGCCAGCGCTACACTTGCTCCAGCGGTCACGATACCGCGATGGAAATTTTTGATCGTGAGCGGGACCGGGCCACTTTTGAGTTGCGCTTATTAGGTGGCAACGAAATTGCTGGCGCGGGTGATATTCGGTATGTGGCCGGGCTGTATGGTAACCGCAGTGCTGAGGATCTGGGTTACGCCTACCCTAGCTTTTGGTATGGCCTGTATGAAAATGCCAGCAGCTATAACACCGACCGTTATGCTGCCTATGGTGAAACCGAATACGGGGTAAACGATGTGCTGACAGTTTCAGCCGGGATGCGGGTTGAGCGGTTTGGAGACGACTACACCGACAGTCATGGCGTTGCCCATGACAATGACGACAACCTGTGGAACTGGGAAATCAGCGCAGAATACCAGTTCTCCGCTAATAGCTATGGTTACGCCACCGTGTCTGTGGCTAACAAGCCAGGCGGCGTCAATGTGTCCGCGAGCTCGCAGTTCGATTTTATGAGCCCGGAATTTCAGGGCTTCATGCTTGAGAAACTGGGTTTTGCTAAAGAGACGCTGCTTAATCGCGAGCTCGGCTTGAAGACCACGCAGATGGATGGCCGACTTGTTCTGCGGAGCGCTTTGTTTTATGCCACGCGAGAGAATGCGCAACTGGAAAACTGGATGTGGGATAACGGCGCAGGCTTGTGGGTAGGCTACCTCGACAGCACAGGTGATGTGGACAGTTATGGCCTTGAGTTGGAGAGCAGCTTTGCTGTGAGTGACTCGGTGCAGTTGTTCGCCAGTATCGGTTTGCTGGAGACGGAGGTGAATGCAATTTCCACCTTTGATCTGGATGTCTTTGATTTCGTCACCAAGACTGATCGTGAGCAAACCAAATCTCCCCAGTACCAGTTCAATGCCGGTATTCGAGCAGCATTGAGCGAGCAGTTGGCGGCGACGCTGGAAGTCGAGGGCCGCGCTGAGAGTTTTTATGGCTACTACCACGATGGCAAACTGGACAGCTACGAGCTGGTCAATGGCAATTTCACCTGGGTGGGGGAGGCGCTGACGATTAATGTCTGGGGCCGCAATTTGGCGGATGAAGACTACGCCACCCACGGTTTGTATTTCGGGGCCGACCCGCGTGATGATTTCGGTGCCTGGAGCAATCAAAGCTATTATCAGTTCGCTGCGCCGCGTACTTACGGAGTGAATATATCCTGGGGTCTTTAATCAGTCTGCACCCCACTGATTGAGGTGTCCCCTATAGTAGCCTTCATGTAGCAGCCTTCATGTCGGTGATGATCAGGCGCTGTTCGAGAGAGCAGGACATGGGTGAACGGCAGTCACAACATTCAATAACAGGCAGAATTAGACACAGATGTCAGCCGCAACACTGATCGAAATTTTCGCCACCCTGTTTGGGTTTATCTACATCGTTTTACTGATTCACGAAAAAATTGCCTGCTGGCCGTTCAGTATCGTCGGTTCGCTGTTGAGTATTTATCTGTTTCTTGACAGCAGACTCTATTCGGAAGCCCTGCTCTACAGTTTTTATGTGTTCACAGGCTTCTGGGGGTGGATTCGCTGGCACCAGCGCGATGCCGATAGCAATAACCCGGTCGTGCGTTTTAGTCTGCCCAGTCACTGTATCACTCTATGCGTGGCCAGCGCTTTCGCGGTTGCGCTGGGTTATTTCTTTGCCAGTCAGACCGATGCACAGCGGCCTTATATTGACGCCTTCACTACCAGCTTTAGTTTTGCAGCAACCCTTATGGAAGTTAGAAAAGTGTTGGAGGCCTGGCTCTATTGGGTCGTATTGAACTTTGTTTCGATCTGGCTCTATCAGGACCGCGAGCTGGATATTTACGCAATGCTAATCGGTGTGTACGCAGTGCTTTCCGTCTGGGGTTTTGTCCAGTGGTGCCGGGTTTATCGAAGACAGAACAAACGCCTAAACCCGAGAGGCTCCTAGCCGGCAGGGGAGAACTGGGCTGCGTCATAACATGCAGCCCACAGTAATCTAGGCAGCCGTATAGGTAATGGGAATCTCTTCCAGCCCGCGCAAGAGAATATTTGGCATATACTCAAGTTCATCTGCGGGCACTGCAAGTTCAAAGTTGTCCAGACGATTAAATAGAACCTGCCAGGCTGCAATCATCTCCAGTTTTGACAGGTGCTGCCCGATACACACATGAATGCCAAAGCCAAATGCAATGTGCCGTTTCACATTGTCACGGGTGACATTAAATTCCATGGGATCAGCGAACATACTTTCATCGTGGTTGGAGGAAAAGTATTTCAAGAGCACCATGCTACCCGCAGGGATCATCGTGCCCCCAAGCTCATAATCTTCCCTGGTTAGCCGCCACATATTAGAGGTGGGCGATGCCAGGCGCAGAGATTCTTCAACCAGATTAGGAATCAGCGAACGGTCCGCGCGAACCTTTGCTGCCTGTTCAGGATATAGGCAGAGCTGGCGCATACCTTCCGCAAGAGTGGCGGTCGTGGTTTCGTTGCCAGCCACCAGAAATTGCGTGCAATATGAAATTTGTTCCTCAATGGTTAAATCGCGGTCCAGATACTTAGCGTTTGCGACCAGCGAAAGAAGGTCACCCCTGGCATTTCCGCGGCGCTCATTGAGCGCTTCTACAAACCACTCGTACTCCTGCTTAATGCCGCGCTGGGCTGAAATCAAAGCATCCTTGTCAGCGACTTGAGAGAGAACCGCAACATTGTCCAGGGTCCACTGAAATGCCTTGTCGAAGTTCTCCAGTGGTATGCCCAGTACATGCATGATCACCGACAGGGGCAGGGGGCGCGCAAACTCTGCAATGAAGTCACAGGAGTTCTTGGCGGCCAGCTTGTCTGCCAGGCTATTAGCCAACTCTGTGGCCCAGGGCGCATAGTTGGCAACGTTGTCCGCCAGAAAAAAGTCTTTTACCGCATCTCTGAAGTGTTTGTGTTCCGGGTCGTCAACGGTTAGCAGCGTGCCCTTGCCAAGGTCGTAGGTGTTCTGCATTTCATCGGCGACTTCAGGGTCAATTTGTCTGGCCGATCCCAGGGCCAGGGTGAATTCGTTGGAAAATACCTCTTTGGCCTTGTGGGCTTCTCGCACCAGGTTATAGGTCGAGACAATGTATACGCCTGTTGCAGGGTCCTGGTAAACCGGTGCCTCGGCTCTTAATGTTTTATCAAAGTGATAGGGACATTTGAGAATATCCGGGCTCATCAGTGGCATGTCAGCCAGGCGGCGTGTGTCAGTCGGGGCCTCTGTGGTCATCGGCAGTTCTCCATTATCAGGTGTGGCAGGCAGGATATCAAAAAAACAGGATAGATTGAATGTTTTACCGATGCAGGGCTCAAAAATGTGTTTTTACATCTGCTCGGATGATGGAGTCTGGCCCGGTATCGACTTTACCAAGGCCACCTTTGCCAAGGCTAAATTTTGCCCGCCAGCACCTGGAAGCGCCAGGTCAACCCGTTCTTCATCCTGAAACCATATTTCCAGGGGCTTGCTGTGGGCTGTTTCTGACAAGGCTGCCTCTACTGCTGCGGCGAAGTTTTTTAAAAGCCTCCTGTGCATCCGGGTCGGATTTCCGATGCTGAGGGCGCACCGACAGACGCCGAAAGCCCAGGCTTGCCAATTGTTTGCCGACAGTCCGCTCATGCATGGTGACGCCGAAGCGCTCTTCGATCTTGCGTTTAAGATCAATGCGCCGCCAGCGCACAACCCCATCGGTTTTGGGACAGGAACCCGCCCGAACCCCTAGTCCGCATGATCGACTATGTCCAACGCTGGGTTGCCGCTGTGAATTGGCGGTTGGTCGGGGAGACATGGCGCGAGCTGGAGGGCTGCAACGCTTTCCTAAATCTGGCGACAACCGAAAAGAACGAGTCCCTATGGGACTATCCAAAATTTGATTTCTTATTCGGCACCTTGATCATCTTCCGAGAACCCTATTAGCTCTTCAATCTCCTTCCGAAACTGCTTTGTGACACGAGCGTGGCCAATTCTCTCAGCTATTGCGCGCGCAGGATCATCATTACGCTCACTAATAATTTTTCGCACTAACCAGAGTTTTTCTGGGTGGGGCACTTCCCGCCACTTACGGCGCCCGTCGCCGACCGAAGGGCCACGAAACTTTACTTCGGGCTTCGGCTCACTACCCTCCGGCCAAAATATCTTATGTCCATCCGGCGACGAAGCATATTGGCGTAGTCGTTTGCAAACAGCCCACACAGTGTTCGAAATCTGACGGCCAGTGCGCTGCAATCCATGTAAACGCGCCAGGCAATCACTAAGTCGCTTAAAAGTAATTGGCCCTTCTCGATCAATTATCTTGGCAGCCATCGACTTTAGTTGCGGACTGTAGTCGGCATGGTGGAAACGGTCGCGGTTCAGCAAACTAGTAAATTGATCATCGATAGTGGATATACGGGAAGTGCGGGCAATCAAATTCTGTTGGGAGCCCTCTTCACGTTCCGAAACCGCCCCATCTTCGGAGTACGCTTGGTTGGGATCGCGAAGGTCTCGTTCTACAATCTCTACTTCATCGCCTGGCGAGTCAGAGGAATTCAATAGATCAATGCCACTTGGCGGCTCTTCGACTCCGTCATCGGAGGTTTCACAAATTGGGATCTCAGCACTGACTAGTTCATCGACATTTTCTTTTGCTGCACGACGTTCTTCGTCGAGCAATGCTTTGAGTTTCTCATCAAGAGCCGTGATTGATGCTTTGGGGTCGAGAAAGAAATCCGTCGACCAAACGCGGAAGAGATTCCAACCTAATTGTTCGAGAATTATGTGGCGCACCCTATCGCGGTCTCTCGCAGACGGTGAGCTATGATAAGTTGCGCCATCGCATTCAATACCGGCAAGAAAACCACCGGGTGCATCTGGATGCACGATGCCCAAATCGATGCGAAATTTAGATACCCCAATCTGGGTACGCACTGTCCAACCCAATTTTCGCAGTGCTTCCGCCACGGCCATCTCAAAATCGCTATCATAATTGTTGGAGCTAACCACCCGAATGGCTTCGCCCAATGCGACCGGGCCTCTAGCCGCAAAATCTATGTAGTGCTTTAGATCCTTGACGGCTTCGGCTGAGGTGCGAGTCAAGTCGATCATTGACGCATCAAAGCTGGCAAAAACGACCACCTCGGTCGTTGCACGGGTGATAGCAACATTTAGTCGACGCTCGCCACCTTGCCGATTGAGCGGGCCAAAATTCATAGCCATGGTTTTCGCGCCGGGCTCTGTCGGCCCATACCCAACTGAAAGCAGTATGACATCCCGTTGATCTCCCTGAACGGTCTCCAAGTTTTTTACGAAAACCGGTTCTCGGAATTTGTTATTCGTATCTCCGGTCGAACTCATGAAAAATTTTTCTAGCTCTGGATCTGCGTGTCGTTTCTGATCAAGCAAATCTTCAATTAGCCTTTGTTGCTCTGAGTTGAGCGTAACAATACCAATTGAAAGGCGGTTCTTTGTAGGGTCATTAAGGTGGCGCACGACCTCCGCGACAACTGCCTTTGCCTCAATTTCGTTCGTACGCGACCGCCCTCTAGCATAAATGCCGTCGACACGTTGAAAGGAAACCGCAGTGTCGCGGGTGTCGGCTGACGGAAAAGTAACTAGAGCGCCCTCATAATAGGCGTGATTGGAAAAACAGATCAGGCTCTCGTGGCGACTGCGGTAGTGTCCTGTCAGCCTATGCAGTGGGACGCGGGCAGCAAGAGCTTCGTCAAGTATGCTCTCAAGATCACGTGCTTCCTCATTTTCATCATCTTCGGCACCTCGTTCGAAAAATCTTGTGGGCGGCATCTGCTTGGGATCACCCACAACAATGCACCTCTTGCCTCGTGCTATGGCGCCGACTGCATCGGGAACGGTAATCTGACTGGCTTCATCGAATACGACCAGATCAAATGCTTCAATTTCTGCGGGCAGGAACTGCGCAACAGATAACGGGCTCATCATCAGGCAGGGAGTGAGCGTGGTCAGCGCGTCGCCCATTTCGGTCACCAACTGACGTACCGGCTTATGACGTATCTTCTTATGAAGCTCCCTGGAAAGTACTCCATATCCTGGGCCTGTGCCGCCTTGATCTCGTGCTGGAACTTCTCCCGATAGCTCTGCGCGAATATAATCCGAAGTAAATTCGGCAAACTCCTTATCTATTTTGCGAAAAGTCTGAATTAAATCCTCGTGCTGTACCGAGGAAAAGCGTGTGAGCTCAGGATGTATATCGATCAAGATTGGAGCGAGCCATTTCGCGTAAGCGGTAAGAAAAACCTCTACCGTCTGATCGTGTGTCACTGCGCCCATCTCTAAGGCCAGCACCATTACCCCCAGACCAGACGCACGCGCATCACGGCAAACTGCAACCCAAGCGCACCAAGTATTCAAGCGAGACTTTCGCTCGACAACCGCTCCCGCAGCGCGGCCAAGCTCGTCGAGATCAGTTCCAATATCGTGCTCCTGATCCGTATCGCGGGATGCAGAGAGAAACCGGCTCCTACGCTCGTTGAATGTTTGCAGAGATTGATCGAAGTCCAGGGCCGCAGCCGCAATTGGCATCCCGGCTTCTAGCCGATCACGGCCATCGCAGAGTACTTTCGCGAAGTGGGATCGGGTCTCGACATAATCGCGATCAAAATTTGATAATCGGGTGACCGCCTCGCGCAATTTGCGCCCGGCCTGCAATGACTGGGAGATTTGTGCTGCATCGGTATCTAATCCGCGCCATCCAGTACCCTGCGGCAGCGTTTTCTCAAGCTTAACAAGCTCATCTTTCTGCTCGGCAAGCAGCAGCAAGGTTTCCAAATCTTGTTCTGGCGCGGGCGCTCGCGCTTTAGGGGTATCTAAACCAACCCACATCGTTTTTCGGAGGGTGCGGCGCGCAAATTTATTCAGTGGCCAAAATTTGGTTTCAGCGCTTTTCCATTCGGACAACCAGTCCTTTATTGAGGCAATTGAAATGCGGTCATCGGGATATTCAGCGATAAGCTCCTGTCGCCGATCACAGTATTGTTCTAGCTGCAGGATTAAATTCTCTAGGATGTCCAGGGTATCTCGTCCCTCCGGCTCTAATGCAAATCGAAGATTGTTCTCAACGCACTCTGGAATGAGCTTCGCAAGCTCTGCCATAGCGGCCGTTTCGCCAAGATCTGTTCCTGCATCTACGATGTTGAGCCTCTCAGAAAATCTACAGCGGCGAATTTTTAGTTCTTCTAAGGAAAGAACCAAGGCACGCGCTGCTTCCACAATGCCCGACTGCCAAGCATATGACCAATCGGTTTGGGCAATTTCCTTAAAGGCTGTCAAGTCTTCAGGTTGGAGTCGGCTGAACTGTTGACCTAACCGCTTGGCAACATCTTTAAGATCCGTGAGTGCCTGGGGAGTAGGCGCTTGACCCGCGCCTGTAGGGTCGCGTTCCCAATCTAGCTTTAGCGGATGTACGTCCCCATATCTCAGGCTGCGGCCTATTGCGTCGCGTGGGCTTAACCCACCAGGTCCCTGGGTATGAAGCGCTGCTACGAGGCCGTTAAGTTGGTTGCGAATTTTGCCAAGCTGTTCAGCCTTTTGCTGCCACTCTTCTACCGAATTTGCCTCTCGTTTCTCCCATGCCGCGCCCAACTGGTCAAGAACAGCCCGCTTATTTGCCTTCGCAGAATGGAGCTCCAGGCAAAAATCGCCGAGACCACAAGCATTTAAACGGCGATAGACGACATCTAGCGCAGCCATCTTTTCAGAAACAAAAAGCACTCGATGACCAAGCCCCAGATTGTGAGCAATGATGTTGCCGATTGTCTCAGATTTTCCAGTTCCTGGAGGGCCCTCAAGAACGAAATCTCCGTTCTTCCCTGAAGCATGTATCGCGACAATTTGGGAGCTGTCGGCGTTGAGCGGCGCCATGATTGCCGAAGGCTCTATTTTTTGGTCGGTAGTGCAAGGATCAATGAAACTAGCGCCCCCGACATAAGGCTCGCGAGGCGTATCGATAATGTGATGTACGAATGGACTAATCTTGAGCTTCTCTGTTCGGTCCGCAAGATCTTTCCACATCAAGTATTTGGCGAAGGAAAAGGTACTCAACACAACATCTTCAACAACCTCAAATCCTTCGACGTCTCTGATCCGGGACCGAACAATTTCCCATATGCGGGGCACATTAATCCCGTGGTCGTCTTGCGGTAATTCGCCTTCTAGTCCTGGCAGGTAAATCTGAAAATCCTGCCGGAGCATCTGTAGCAAGGTGAGATTAAACACCGGATCGTCTTCGTGGTTTCGCAGATAGGGGGTGGATTTGGCGCTACGGCGATCAAGTCGAACCGGCAACATAATAAGGGGCGCTCGATAGCTTCGCGTTATATCGTCGGTGGCACGCCAACGCAACATCCCCAGTGCCAGAAAAAGTGTATTTGTCCCTCCCTCTTCAAAATCCGCTTTGGCCTTCCGGTAAAGTTCGATTGCCCCTTTTTTCAGGGATTTTGGCTCCACATTGGCAACTATCTCATTCCGCTCCAGTGCCTCGGTAGCGAACCTCTCTGCGAAGTCTTCCCCGGTCCGCAGATGATAGAGTGCCGTGTCTGGTTCACCAGCGGCGTTTTCGCGCTCTGGTGGCGTGATAAGCTTAATGCGCTTGCCCCCGGCTATTATGTCTTCAAGGCGGGCTGGGTCTGGGCAAAATATCGGTATGGCCGTCGAGGACGAACGAAGGTTAAGAAGGCGATTGCGTTTCGATAGATCGAGAAGGCTACGCTTCCACCGGTCTAAGCGCTCTTCGGGCGACTGTTGAACTTCGTCATCCTCAACCACTGGAACGTCAAATGGAGGCAAATCGGGCGCTTCGTCCAGCGGAGGAGCTACATGGAATTGCTCCGCTCCGCCTGAAAATTGTATCGCTCCATCTGCGGCTAGACTGGATAGCGGCTGTATATCCCGTCCGCGTGCTTGCTTGATGTCTATTGCATAGATAAAAGCGTCTTCATGTTCCTCCGCTACCTGACGCACCCCCTCCGCTATAGCGCGTGAAAAAGGAAGGGCATGCCCGCTCGTCGCCATTGTTGTCTCGAAGAGTACAAGCTCTTTCTGGGCAATAGCCTTTCGCACTTCCATCGAGTCATCAACGGTTAACGTGGGCAACGACTGAGGTTGTAGCCATACCCCTGCCAACGCATGTGCCCCCGTGAACACAATCACCGGATACAAACCCGCCTGCTCAATTGCAGCTGCGAAAAGGAGAGCTGTGTCGAGACAGGTTGCTAATCCTTGCTCCTCAATCATTGACGGAAGCCGGATTTTTTGCCCCTGCCGTCCGAAACTTGCGGGGGGCTCCGCATAGGTTAATCCACGACAAGAAACAGCCGCCCAAATTCCAGCAGCAATCTCCCAGCAGCGTTTGCGCGATTGCGTCTGGTAGCCTTCAAGCGAACCATTTTTGCCGGACGTCTTCAGAATATCTGATGCTTCTTTCAAAAGGCGTTGGACGGCCGGATCATTCGGCGTGACAAATGCCGCAAGCAACTCCGGCATAAAATCCGCGCCGCCCCACTCGTTTCGCGCAAGGGCAACTATCGGATAGGAGCTCGCGGCCAATACCGTCTCGCCCTGGCGAAGCTCAAATTTCATTTCTGCACGCATTCGCTCAGTTAGCGCGTTGAGCATCCCACCAGCTATTGAAACCCGCCTATCGCTGAGGCGAAACTCTGCGCCAGCAGCAATACGATCAATGGTCCATACCCGCTTGCCAATCACGTTGGGCTCGGCGGATACATGAAGTTCCAGACCTTCCAGATCTTCTTCAAGCGGGTTGGAGATAACCAGATCTGCGATGACCGCCACATCACACTGGTGGGTCGCGAACGTAATGCGCCGGGCGGTCTCAGCGCTTATTTCAATTCTCGGCGCTACTTCTTCGCCCTCACCTGTTTCCGGGATTGCGTCTTCGCCATCAGAGACATCGACAGTTCCTGTCATGCGATGAGTTCTCTCTATTAATTCGTCGGCTGATTTTTCCGCTCTTTGCGGATCAGGTTGCCGAGTGTGTTGCTGTCTTTAACTGTACCCATAATCGTCCCTTTCGGGATGACTATAGCACCGGTTCCCTGATTTTGCCCAAAAAAGAACCGAGCGGGACGAATAGGGATATTAAGGGTCTTTGTTGTAAAAAATAATCCCATACGGGACTTTATTCTGTCCTCCAGCTCCATGACTACGCATCCTGTGAGGCGCTATGACCCTGTAGCATCCTGGGCTGACAGCAGGCTTCCCACTCTTGTGGTTGGCGCTGAACCTGAAGAACTGTCCGATCGACAAAAAATGGCGCATCGCGGGCCGCACTCGCTGGCAATGGGTTTGGATGGCAAGTACTATGTGAGCAATACAGGCACTAAGCGGGCCGCGCCGCATGTATTTTGACGACGCTGGTGGATTGTTTTGATACGACGTATAAGCCTTCAACCCAGCGCGCCCTGGCTGTGAGTCAGTGTCCATGAGCCCGCTGCTTTTATTGGCATTGCTGTTGGCACTGTGTAGTTGCACGCCTATTCCGCTCCCTCTGGACGAGATTCCGGCCGGGATAGAGGCCGATTGGCCCGTGTATGGTGCGCAGCCTGGAGGCTCACATTTTTCTCCAGCCAGGCAAATTACTCCAGCCAATGTTGCCCACCTGGAACTGGCCTGGGAGCACCGCTCAGGTGACATTCGCAAAGCTGGAGAGGGGGTTGGCACCCAGAGTTCGCTACAGGTAACGCCTATCGTAATCGGTAGTCGCATGTATTACTGCACACCCTTTAATCGTGTATTTGCTCTCGATGCAGCAAGCGGTGCCGAAGTTTGGACCTATGATCCCGGTGTGGACCGCGACGCAGATTTAATGACTAATTGCCGCGGAGTGAGCAGTTGGCAGTCGGGGGAGCAGGGCTATTGTGAGCATCGTATTTTGTTGGGCACTCTGGACGCACGACTCATTGCCCTGGATGCTGAATCCGGTACGCTCTGTAAAGATTTCGGCGAGGAGGGCGTGGTAGATACCAGTCACGGCATGGTTGAGCATAGGCCAACCGAGTATTCCATTACCTCGGCGCCAACCATATTGGGTGATCGCGTGATTACCGGGGCACTGGTGCTGGATAATGTGCGCACTGATTCTCCTGGAGGAGTCGTGCGCGCTTATGATGTTCGCAGCGGCGAGCAATTGTGGGCCTGGCATCCGCTGGCGCCGACAGATCGAAAGTTCGAGCCCGATGGCAATTATCGCAGTGGAACCACGAATGTCTGGTCCATTGCAGCAGCCGATGAAGAGCGTGATCTGGTGTTCTTGCCGACGGGTAATACGACCCCTGATTACTTTGGCGGTCATCGTCAGGGCAGCGATATATATTCCAGCTCTGTGGTTGCATTGCACGGTAAAACTGGCGAAATCGCCTGGCACTTTCAGACTGTGCACCATGATATTTGGGATTATGATGTTCCAGCCCAGCCGACTTTGGTTGATTTGAATATCGATGGGGAGCTGGTGCCAGTCGTGGTGCAGGTTACGAAAATGGGCATGACCTTCGTGTTGCATCGGGACACGGGTGAACCTGTCTGGCCAGTAGAGGAAAGGGATGTGCCGCAATCTGGTGCCGTGCCAGAAGAGTACTTGTCGCCCACTCAGCCCTTCCCGACACACGTTCCGCATTTGCTTGAGTCGGCGTTGACGAAAGATGATGCCTGGGGTTTGATGCTTTTTGACAAATGGCAATGCGCTAAAAAAATCGCCGCAATGAACAATCAGGGCTGGTATACGCCACCCTCTTTGCAAGGCACTCTCAATCAGCCCGGTAACGGTGGCGGTAACAACTGGGGTTCACCTGCGGTACATCCGAACAGCGGCGTTATGGTTGTCTATACCAATCGGGTGCCCGGTACTACCCGCCTGGTCCCCCGGCAGCAATGTGAGGGCGTGGCTCAGCAGCAGGCAGGCACACCATACTGTGTGCAAACGGGATGGGTGCTTTCGCCGCTTGGCGTGCCCTGCACCAAACCGCCCTGGGGAACACTGGACGCAATTGATTTAGTGGCAGGAAAAGTGCTGTGGAGCGTGCCGCTTGGCACGACCCGCAATATGGCCCCATTCCCGGTCTGGTGGATTAAAGGGCTGCCCGGGATAGCGGCGCCAATGATGACTGACAGCGGCCTGATTTTCTCCGGCATTTCCAATAACCACTACTTTCGCGCTTTTGATTTGAAAACCGGGAAGCTATTGTGGGAGACCGAGATGCCCACCGCAGCCAATGCGCTGGCGATGACCTATCAGGTCGATGGCCGCCAGTATGTCGTTATTGCAGCGGGCGGACATTGGGGCGGCGGTAGCCCGGCGGGGGATCATATTCTCGCTTACGCTTTGCCGGTCATGGGGCATAGATAAGTCACTTGTTATGAGCCTAATCGTCGCTGAGCCCTAATCGCGCCAACATCTGTTGACGCACACCACGCTTGTTGAATTTACCCGAGGCAATTCTTGGCAAGGCTTCGCTGGTAAAAAACATGCGCGACGGTATTTGGAACTTCGCCAGGTGAACACTCAGATACTGTGTCAATTCGATATCAGTCAATGAGCTGCCGCTGTATACCATGCAGGCAACTTCCTCGCCGAGGCGCTCGTGGGGCAGGCCGAATACAATCACCTCGTTCACCAAGGGGTGTGTGTAGATGGCATCTTCAACTTCTCCGCAGCCAATATTCTCGCCACCTCGAATTACGATGTCCTTGGCGCGATCAACAATGAAGAGGAAGCCTTCTTCATTGATGTAGGCAATGTCTCCGGTGCGGAACCAGCCGTCGACAAATGCTTCGGCGTTGGCGTCAGGCCGATTCCAGTATTCTCTGAACATGGATGTGCCACGAATAACCAGGTGGCCGGTTTCGCCAGCGGCCAGAACCTCATCCTCGTCATTCAATACTTGCATGTCCAGGAAAGCAGAGCACTGGCCCGAACTCAGCGGGTAACGGAGGTAGTCGTGACCGACGATGCTGGTACCTATGGCATTGGTCTCGGTCATGCCCCAGCCTGTGCCGGGAGAGGCGTTTTTGAATACCCGATCAATATCCCTGACCTGCCTGGAGGAGCGCGCTGAGCCGCCTCCGCCCACCTGCATGAGAGAGGCAAGTGAACGACTGTGCTTGTCTGCGGCTTTGACCAGGTCGCCTGTCATGGAAGGCACTGCGAGGAAGTGTGTGATCTGTTCAGCTTCGATAGTGTCGAGCGCCTCCATAACATCCCACTTGTACATGAGATGGTTTTCTCTGCCTCTGTACAGTGTCGATATCATCGCCACATGACTGCCGGAAACGTGAAACAGCGGTACCGCAACCAGAAATTTAAAGCGCGTACCCCAGGGCTCGTCGGGACGCTCAATGTTAAAGCGGTAGCACATAATTGATAGGTCCATATCCCAGGACATGGTGGCGTGAATGGCCGCTCGATGGCTGGACACTGCGCCCTTGGGGTAGCCGGTTGAACCGGAGGTGAAAAAAATCAGAGCGTCATCATCGGGTGCTATATCTATCGGCGGCAGCGTCTCGGATTTAGCGTCCATCGCCTGATAGAGTGGTTTGAGATTGTCACTGCTCATATCGTCGCAACGCACTGAGAGAATTTGGCAGTGTAATTTACTCGCTACTGGCAACAGTCGCTCGACCCTCTCGCGATCAGCAACCACGAGATGCGTATCGGTTAATTTCAGGGCATAGGCTAATTCTTCAGATGTCCACAGCGCATTGAGTGCCACCGCTATTCCACCAATTGATGTGATCGCCCAAAATGCGATAGGCCATTCTGGGTAGTTGCGCATGCCTATCGCCACACGATCACCTTTTTTCACCTGATAGTCTTGCCTCAGCGTGTTGGCCAATTTGGCGACTTGCCTGTAGGCATCGGCGTAGCTTAGTTGCTCGCCCTGATAGACCAGATAGTTCAGGGTCGTATACTGCTGTGAGTGCTCTAACAGGTCGCGCAGGGTCTTCGGGGCATTGGCCATGACCCGACAGGGATTGCCGTTGATAACATGATGCTCGAAAGCATGGTGCTCTCCTGCCAGGGATAGAGCACTTATGGCGTCAAGGCGACTTGGAAACGCTTTATTCATCTCGGAGCTCGTTCTGATTGAATCTATTTGTTGAGTGTAAAGCGTAGAAATCAATGTTTCGACGGTTTATTCTTCGGCCTCTCCAAAATATTGCGTACGAATGATATGAATAACTTCGGTGGCCCGACATCGCACAACTATTATTCACAGCGTCTGCGGCTGCATTATGTAGACTGGGGCAATCCTGAGGCGCCGCCGCTGCTGTTGGTACACGGTGGTCGTGACCACTGTCGCAACTGGGATTGGTCGGCTCAGGAATTGCGCAAGGATTATCACGTTATAGCGCTCGACCTGCGCGGGCACGGCGATAGCCAGTGGATTACCGGCGGCACCTACACCACTACAGATTATGTCTACGACATCGCCCAGTTAATCCATCAACTTGACCTTGCCCCTCTGCGAATTGTTGCCCATTCAATGGGTGGTAATATCTCACTGCGCTATACTGGACTATATCCAGATAATGTTGAAAAACTTGTGGCGATAGAGGGACTGGGGCCTTCTCCAAAAATGATTGAAGACTGGAAGAAAACTCCGATCGACGAGGGAATGCGCGGTTGGATATCGCAGTTGCGAAAAATTTCCGGGCGTCAGATCAAACGCTATGCAAGCATTGAAGAGGCGGCCACGCGTATGCGCAATGCTAACCCCCATCTATCTGAAGAGCAGGCCTTTCACTTAACAGTTCACGGTGTGAATCAGAATGAAGACGGCAGTTATAGCTGGAAGTTTGACAACTATACCTATGCCTTTCCATCCGTTGGTATGTCCTGGGAGGACACGAATAATATTCACCGCATGATTAGTTGTCCTACAATGCTGGTGTACGGGCAAGAGAGCGATGCTTCTAATCCTGCAGAAGATGGGCGCGCCGAAACTTTTCAAAATGTGAGAGTGGAAAATATTGCCAGTGCCGGACACTGGGTACACCACGATCAGTTGGCTGTATTCCTCGGATTGTTAAAAGACTTTTTATAAAAAACTGGAGAATGACTATGGCAGATTCTACTGCTGATCTATACAAGCTCACTATGTCTGAAGAGGTGCAACCGCTGTTTCACAAAGTGAAACAGCACGTGGCAGAGAACGTCGATCCACTTACCGAGGAATACTTTGGTCTGGATAAGCAAAAAGAGGACCGTTGGTCTTTCCACCCAAGACAGCTTGAGATTATGGAGGAAACCAAAAACAAAGCGCGGGCAGCGGGGTTGTGGAATTTCTTTTTGCCCGATGCGGAAACGGGTGACGGCCTGAGCAACCTCGACTACGCCTATATCGCAACTGAGCTAGGTAAAAGCCCTCTCGCTTCCCAATCTATGAATTGCAGTGCGCCAGACACGGGTAATATGGAAGTCCTCGAACGGGTGGGTACTGAGGCGCAGAAGCAGCAGTGGCTCGAACCTTTATTGAATGGTGAAATCCGCTCGGCCTACGCGATGACTGAACCCGGCGTGGCGTCCTCGGATGCCAAGAACATTAGCACCACGGCTGTCCTCGATGGTGACGAATGGGTTATCAACGGTGAGAAGTACTATATATCCGGCGCAGGCGATCCCCGCTGCAAAGTTTTGATCACTATGGTGAAAACCAGCCCGGAGGCAGAGGCCTTCCGCCAGCAATCGCAAATTCTGGTGCCGCTACCGAGCGAAGGACTGGAGATATTGGGCGCCATGGAGGTGTTTGGAGAAGATCATGCACCCCACGGCCATATGCACCTGCGGTTTAATAATGTGCGTGTTCCTAAAGCAAATGTTCTCTGGGGTGAAGGCAGGGGCTTTGAGATTTCTCAGGTGCGTTTGGGCCCTGGTCGTATCCATCACTGTATGCGCTCAATTGGCCAGGCAGAGAAGGCCCTGGAACTGATGGTAAAGCGTGCCAGTACCCGCGAAGCGTTTGGCAAGCCGATTATTAAGCTGGGTAAAAATTTGGAGTTGGTGTCGCGTGCGCGCATAGAAATTGATGCCTGCCGCCTGATGGTATTGCAGGCCGCCAGAGCGATGGATATTTTGGGAAATAAAGAAGCGCGTATCTACGTCAGTGCGGTAAAAGCCATGGTGCCAGAGAAAGTGTGCCAGATCATTGATTGGGCTATACAAATGCACGGTGCAACCGGCATGTCCCAGTGGACGCCCCTGGCCAGAATGTACGCAGATCAGCGGACCCTGCGCTTTGCAGATGGCCCCGATGAGGTCCATCACATGGTGATAGGCCGCAATGAAGTACAAAAATATGGGCTCTGGTAGGCCATGACTGATCACTTGCCAGAGCAGAGTGCGGAGGGCTATGACATTCCTGTAGTAGAGGCGTGGATCGCCAAAAATATTCCTCAACTACGGCCACCTTGTCGGTGGACCCGACTAGAGGGGGGACATTCTAATCTCACCTACCAACTGGATGATATTAATGGTGAGCGGGCGGTCATACGTCGGCCTCCGCAGGGAGAATTATTGCCCAAAGCGCACGATATGAGCCGCGAATGGTCTTTGATATCTGCCCTGGGTGCAACGCCAGTGCCCGTGCCGACAGCCCTTGGCTTTTGCGAAAGCCCTGATGTTACCGGTGCCTGGTTTTATGTAATGGGCTTGATCGACGGTCGCCCACTCTACAATGCCAGGCAAACTCACGAGTGGATACCCGAAGACAAACGAACAACCCTGGCCTACTCATTTTTCGACACGCTGGCGGATTTGCATGCACTCGACCCCGATGCAATAGGGCTTGGAGAGCTTGGCAAAAAAGAGTTCTATGTGGGACGCCAACTGAAGACCTGGTACCGCTCCTGGACCTCATCAATGGAGCCAGCGCAGTACGATGCAGAGCGGGCGCATAGTTTGCAGCAGTTCTTCCTGGAGAACATGCCTGAGCAGGAGCCTGCCCGCGTGGTGCACGGTGACTACGGTCTGCATAATTGTTTGATTGGTGCAGATTCGACTGTTGTAGCGGTGGTGGATTGGGAAATATCGACCCTCGGTGACCCACTGGCAGATTTGGCCTACGCGCTCAACCCCTGGCCAGAGACTGAACAAGACATCGCGGCCAATCCAGATGTGGCTACCAGCGTTACAGGCTTTCCGCCGCAAAGTGCTTTGGCGCAGCGCTATGCCGAGCGCACAGGTCGAAACCTGGATATGCTCGATTACTATATTGGCTTTAACTGCTGGAAATCTGCCTGCATCATTCACGGTGTATACGCCCGCTATATGGCTGGAAAAAAGAGTACTAAAGGTGTGGATATGGAGGGCTTGCGTCAGCGCATAGATAGCACTTTAACCGCCGCTCAGGCGGCTGTTGATCGGCTATAGAACTACGAGGATTATTTTCTGCGCCCTAAACCGGGGCAGTTCTGGTTTGGCTCAGGTAAAGCAGCGACTACCCATGCTTCTATAATCCACGGCGCCGTTCACACCCGTTGCAGGTGTACTACATAGTCTGAGCTGGCTTGTAGTAACCTTGTGTTTAATAGGCTTACCCTGGCAATACAGATGGCAATACAGATATAGTTGCGTGCCCCGGAGGATGCGCACATGAAAAACTTTGCTCTCAACACTTTGTTTGGCCTTGGCCTGGCTGGCGTTCTGGCAGCCCAATCGCTGGCCAGTCCCGGTGGTGAGCCTGGTGGCGAGATAGTGGGCATGCAGGTGGACGATTTTCAGTTGCCCGATGATAAAGGTGTGACCCACCAACTCTACGATTATCCCGATGCACCAGCCATCGTGCTTATGACCCAAGGCAATGGCTGCCCTATTGTGCGTAATGCTATGCCCCTGTTGCGACAGGTGCGCGACCAGTATGCAGCTCAGGATGTGCAGTTCTTCTTGCTGAACTCAAACATCCAGGATGATCGCCCTGGCATCGCCGCAGAAGCCGAGGAGTTCGGTTTCGATATGCCGGTTCTGATAGACGCACACCAGCGTATAGGCGAGTCGCTGAAAGTCAGCCGTACAGCAGAAATTTATGTCATTAACCCGAAGACCAGGCGCGTCGTTTATCATGGCCCGGTCGATGATCGTTTGACCTATCAAGTGCAGAGAGCTGATGCCAAACACACTTACCTGGCCGATGCGCTGGATGCAGTGCTGGCGGGCGAAGAGGTTGCTGTGAGCCAGGTTGATGCGCCGGGTTGTATTGTGAATTTCCCCGAGCGTGAACGCCAATAACAGCAGGCACAAATGTCAGACACTGAGACTACCGCCCCCATTTTTGAACAGGGTTGTGTTATGTCAGCTCGTACACTTTCCATAATGTTTATAGTAACGCTGTCGGCCTGTGCAGAAGATGTACCGGCGCCAATATCAGATACCAACTACAAGCCTGTTACTGACATCCATCACACCATGGAGTTGATTCTGAACCCTGCGGCTGATGTCATTTGGAGTTCAGCAGGCACCATCATCACCGTAGAGGGACGCACCGAGCTGGCGCCGACCACAGACGAAGGCTGGCATGCGGTGGAGAGTGCCGCAGCAATGGTGGCAGAGACCGGGAATTTGCTACTGATGCCTGGCCGCAATGCAGGCCCGGATTGGGAGGAATATGCCCGTGACCTCACCGAGGCAGGCGCGGTTGCGATGAAAGCAGCACTTGATCAAAACCCCGATGCTTTGTTTGATGCAGGCGGCCGTATCTACCAGGTCTGCAAGGCCTGCCACAATCAGTACTGGGTCAACGAAGGTCGCGCTAGTGAGGAATAGGTTCGGTATTGTGACTACTGAGCCCGATATTACGGCTGTTTGTACCTTGTGCTAACCCCCATGCTTTGTCAGCGGATAATGTGCCCTGTTTGCGGAGCCTGCACTGCTTGTGAGAGTGCTTGTAAGAGTGCTTGTAAGAGTGCGTGTGAGAGCTCCTGCTGCTCTTTCGAGAGTGTCCAGTGTGAGGCGGTTGCAGCGCGCTGCAACAGAGCCTGGAAGATAGCGGTTTGCACTAACCGTAGGCGAGCGCCAGCATGTCGCGCACACCCTGGATTTGTATAAACCAATAGATCAAGAATCCGGCAATGATGGTGGCTGAGGCCGCCAGTGCAGATATTTGTCTATCGTGGTGATTGTTCTTACTCATCGAGACCTTTGCACGAAAGCCATTTCACCTGCATGCTGCGTCGCCTAAAAGCGCCTACTGTTGGTAAAATCGTACTCAATCGGTCATTTATACCCATAAACTCCCTCATTCCGTGCGTTTTTGCCTTGCCTGAAAGTGAAATCATCTTCCGTGCAAAGGTCTCTCATCCTGAAAACCCTATCCAGCGCCCCGTGGCCGCGACAGTAAACCAAACCATCATCGAAGATATGGCAACGATGCGCAGAATCCACGGATTGCAAGCGGCCAGGTCAGTATTGAGAAGCGGATTACGCACGCCGTAAGTGAAGCCAAGGCCGACACTTAGCGCCAGCATCTTGTACCAAAAAACAGGCAGGTAATATAGTTTCATGGCCACGCCGCAGGCCATAAATAGACCGGTTGCGAGCAGGATGAACAGGCCGACTGAAAATACCCTATGAGTTTGCCTGTGAATGTCTTCACAGGGTTGATCGCTGAACCAAAGGTTCAATAGCCGACCATCACCCATAAGTACCGCGCCACCGAGCAAAGCGAGACCCACCAGGTGGCAGGCCTCAACGACCGCAAATGCGGCGCCCCAGGTTTTGCCAATGCGTCCGAACAGCGTGGTTTCCATCCACTGAAAAAAGCCATGCAGACCGTCCCATGCCTCCAGTCTAAGATCTGACGCTGCCACGCCGCCGCAGGTGGCAATGACAAGCAGGGTGGTGGCCGTGCGTGTATAGGTTGCCGACATCAGAACCGCTCCTGACCGTCGAGGCAGCCCGCCAAAACAGAGATCACTGTAGCGGGGTCTTTGGCGCAGTCAAACCAGTCGTAGGCTATGAGTCGGCCACAAATAACGATCAAGACCCAGAACACAATGGAAAGTGCAGCACCTGTGCGCAAATTCTTTGGTGCCTTCGGTAGAGTATTCCAGTCCTCGCCAGCGGCAGTAAGTTTGCAGTGGAATAGCAGGGCATTAATAGCAGCACAGATTAATAGTACAAGTTTGATGCGAAACCACAGGCTTTGCGCGCTGCGTACCGGAATGGCGTAGAACAGTAGCAGGCCAGTTATCACCATCACGGAGAACCCAAATAGCATTGGCCACTGTAGTCGCCTGGCCACCTGTGTTGCGGGCATGTTCGGCAGGGCGTAGCCAAGCATACGCAGATCGGTCAGAAACAATAGCCCCAGGCTCACCGTAAGAGCCAGCACATGGGTGGTTTCCACCCAGTTATACAGATAAAAAGATTCGTGGAGCATAGTGCTCCATTGAGTGTCATCAAGCCACACTGCGAAATCGTAGACAAGCTGGTTCATTGAGCGTGTTGCTTTGCCAGCGGCCAATACCTGGTGTAGCTCGCGAGAGCGCTGCGCATATTCTAGGCGTTGTTGCGGCGTTGCTGTACGGCGTTGGCCAGCTCGTGCAATACCACTTCTGTGTCCTGCCAACTGATACAGGCGTCAGTAATGCTTTGCCCGTAGGTCAGGGTTTGGCCTTCCACAACGTTTTGACGGCCTTCAACAAGGTTGCTTTCCAGCATGATGCCAAAGATATTGCCACTGCCGCGTGCGATCTGTGTGCCAATATCGCGACAAACATCAATTTGGCGAGCGGGTAATTTGCGCGAATTAGCATGGCTGGCGTCGATCATGATGCGGGCTGCCAGCCCGGCGCTAGCCAGCATAACGGAGGCGTCTTCCACAGAGAACATGTCGTAGTTCGGTTGCTTGCCACCACGCAAAATAATGTGACAGTCTGCGTTGCCTGATGTTTGAAAAATGGCAGAGCGACCCTCTTTGGTTACAGAGAGGAAGTGGTGTGGATTGGACGCTGATTGAATTGCGTCTATGGCAATCTGGATGTCGCCATCAGTCGCGTTCTTGAAGCCGACAGGACAAGACAGGCCTGAAGATAGCTCGCGGTGAGTTTGACTCTCCGTGGTGCGCGCTCCAATTGCCCCCCATGAAATCAAGTCGGCAATGTATTGCGGGCTAATTAAATCGAGGTATTCAGTGCCTGTTGGCAGGCCCATATCGGCGAGATCCAGCAGTAGTTGCCGGGCAATTTTCAGCCCCTTGTTAATCTGAAACGTGTCGTTCAGGTCCGGATCATTTATCAGGCCTTTCCAGCCCACTGTAGTGCGAGGCTTCTCAAAGTACACGCGCATAATCAGTAGTACGTCACTGGAAATTTCAGCGGAAATTTTCCTGAGTTTTTGTGCGTATTCTCTAGCGGCATCGGGGTCATGTATGGAGCAAGGGCCCACAATAGCGAGCAGACGATTATCTGCACCGACCAGTATTTGATGAATGTCGCGGCGTGCTGCGGTTACTGTCGTCGCTGCGGTATCGCTGACCGGTACATCATTGATAAGTTGATTGGGCGAGAGCAATTCTTTTATCTCGCTGATGCGGACGTCATCGGTGGCACGCTTGATTGTATTGTCACTCATATCTGTGGCTTTGACTCTGATTCTGACTCTAATTGTTTCAAAAAATGTGCCATTATACACGCGAGCCTGGGGAGTTACGGGATGAAGCGAGCGGCAGTTTTGGCAATTTTTCTCAGTGCCTGTGCAAGTACACCTGCGTTTTTCGACGGTGCGAGCCTGGCCGGTTGGCAAACCAGCGGAGCTGCAACCTGGTTGGTAGAAGCCGGTGAAATTATCGGCAGCGGTGAGGGAAATGGCTTTATTGCAACTCTGGCTGACTTTTCTGATTTCGAATTGAGCCTGGATTTTTATGTTGATGATGATACCAACTCCGGTGTTTTTATCCGATGCCAGCAGCGTGACAATATTCATCCGAACACCTGCTACGAACTCAATATCTGGGACCGGCATCCCGTGCGCGAAGCTCGAACTGGAGCCATTGTGTTCCACGTTATGCCGCCTCTGGTGGATGTGAATACGCTCGGTCGCTGGAATACATTTCAGGTGCGAGCCGTGGGCGGCAGAGTAGAGATAAGGTTGAATAACCAGTTGACGGCAGTACTTGAGGATGCGGAATATGCCAGTGGCTTTATAGCACTACAGCGCTGGGAGTATGGCCGGGTTCGGTTTCGCAATCTGGAATTAAAGGAGCTATAGCTGTTGCGACTATTCACAACAATACTGTTTTTCTGTGCGCTGCCGGGTTTAGCGGGCTGTGCAGACAGCACTGAAGAAACGCCACCCCCAGCCGTTTCTCAGGAATTTTTGAGCTGGTATGAACATGTTCAGACACCGCTATCGACACCCCACAACCAGACTGCGATGGAGAACATCGTTCCCGTACTTTCAGCGTTGCGTGATCTGGACGGAGAAGCCCTCAGCGCGCTGGTTGCCGAGGATTTTGTGCAACATAATCCAATGCTTGAGGACGGGAAGAAGGCGTTGCTAACCCTCGCTCTGGAGGGTGCGCGGCCCCGCGGAGGCGGAGATAATCTGTTGCTTGGAACCCGTCGAATGCTGGTTGATAAGGGGACTGTATTATTACATCGCCGAGGCAAACTGGGCCCGCTGGAGTCGGTGGGTTTCGATGTGCTGCGGTTTAATGAGACTGGGCAGCTCAGTGAGCATTGGGCTTTCCTGCAACCCGTCGAAGCCGGCTTTGTCGATAATGTTCTGTTCAGCTTTGTCGTACCCCGACCACTGGATCTAATTCCGACCGGCGAGCGGCAGGAAGCAGAACTGACCCGGTCGGTGCTATCCCGGTCAGGGGAGCAAATAGACTTATCTCAGCAGGACTCCAATGATAATCGGGCGGTGGTCGAGGCGTATCTACAAGTTCTTTACCAACCTGGTACTAACCTGTCGAGATTGGCAGAGTACCTGGATAAAGGTTTTGTTATTCATCTGGCCGGGGTCGAAGCAGGCCGGGAGGCATGGCTGGGTGTGTTAGAGAATGCACAACAAAGACCGGCGCCGCCGAAGATTGAAATGGTTCTGGCACAAAATGACCTGGTGTGGGTGCTCACGCGAATCCCGGAAGTGCGCGCTATTGATGTGCCAGAGTTGGCATCGGCGGACTTGTTCCGTGTGCGCGACAGACAAATTTTAGAGCAGTGGAAGATTGTGCAGCCCTCCCCTCGTTTTTCTAAAAATAGCAATAGCTTGTTTTAGAGCCTGTCGGGTTTAACCGTTCGCAAAACAGTGGTAACTCCGACAGGCTGCGCTGTTGTTCTGTCCCGAAGCTGGCGATTTAATATTTACCGGCACTCCAGCCGGCGTGGGCCCTTAAAAAAAGGAATAATATATATTTAACTTCGCACAATCACCGCCTATACTCCGTTTTGTTGCCTAAATCCTTAATCAGATTCGGCAATATATAACCGTCAACATAGGAACCCGTTATGTCGGGTGTCCTGCGAATATAATACCCTCGGGAAATAAGCGGGGTGTGTTTCCTATGTTGACACATGATTAAACGCCCGACATCAATTGCGGGCAATCAAACAAACATGGGGAAACATGAAAATAATATTACTGGTTTTTACCTTTGAATTTTTCTTGGCCGCTTGTGCCTCAAACCCAAACAATATCGATGCTGCTTATGTCTCACCATTGAAGTACAAAAACTTCGACTGCGATCAATTAGCACTGGAAATGGACTACATCGGACAAAGAACCATTAAACTATATCAAAGGCTAAAAACCGAAAGAAATAAAGATAATTGGCAAATGGGGGTCGGATTGGTTCTTTTTTGGCCAAGCCTTTTCTTTCTCGAAGGTGGTGATGGCCCAGAAGCTGCGGAATATGCACAACTAAAGGGCGAGTTTGAGGCATTGCGAACGAATACAGTTCAAAGGAAATGCGGTTTTGATGCGAAGTCTCCCGAGCAAATAATAAAAAAGGCTGATAAGACAAAAAAGGCTGAGAGAAAGAACAAATAGCGCGACCAGAGAAGATAGCCGACTGACAATACATAGGGTAACTGCGTACTGGCGTACCGGTAGGGTGTACAGCCCGTAGCCTGGGCCGTTAGGCGGCATCGGTGTAAAAGCAGGCACGCCCACTATCGCGACATGGATGCGCCTGTCGCTGCTGCCAGTTTTATGAGGGTCGTTGCGGCTGGAGGTAACGGATCTTCGGCGGCCAGCCTGGTGGCTGGCTCGGTTTTGTTTTCGCTGGTGAGCACAACGCCAGGCCTGGTCGCGCTAAGTGCCCTCGGCCCGGTTTAGCCTGTGCAGGTATTCCTTCAGCTTTTGTTCTGATTCATCGCCAAACAGGATATCGCAGGCCTCTTGTAAACCCGGAGCATTTGCAATATCTGCCTTGCGTACAACCAATTCAATCTTTGAGCGCCGGCGCATGAAGTCTTCGAGTTTGACGATCATCTCCCGTCGTGCCGCCAGTTCAATTTCGCAGCGAGTGTACTCGGCATTTTCAATCAGCAGTTGCGCCTGAGTCTTGTCTTCCCGGATTCGCTCTAGCAGGCCGTAGGCCGTTTCGCCGTAGCGCCGCCAGAATCGCTCAGAGAGCGGCTCAGAGGAACTTGGGTCGGTCAGCTCGTCGAGGTTCATCAGTGCAGCCTGGTGCATGAAGTCGTCCCGCACAACCTGGCCGGGTTCTCCGTACCATGTTTTGTCGGGGTGGGGTATAGGGATGCCCATGGTTGCAATCACGTCAGCTATTTCGTTGCCGACGTTAATGCAGTCGGTCAGTTTGCCACCAAATATACTCAGATAATGCTGTTGCAGATTCACGTCAATTTCGTGTTTGCGCGATAGCTGTACCCAGTCTGCATCGGCGCCAGCGTCACTTACCACCAGCGGCCTTACCCCAACTCGTTCGGCGATGATGTCTGTCTTTTGCAGAGGTGGGTCCAGGTCCAGCAGGGCATTGGCGTTGCCGAGCACGAATTCTCTGTCGGCCTCGCTCACAGTGACATCAGGGTTGTGGACCTGGTTATCCGTGGTGCCAATGCAGGTTTTTGGCCCCATCGGAACCAGGAAGAACAGGCGGCCATCCGATGCAAAAAAGGTCAGCACGCGCTTGTTGTCGGTCACTCTGGGTACAATCAGGTGAATGCCTTTGGAAAAGACGTGATGGTGTTTTGTGGTCTGTTTGTTTCTTAGGTTTAACTCATCAACCCACGCCCCACTGGAATTGATGAGGACCTTTGCGCGAATATTGAATTCGCTATTACTGATGGTGTCGCATGCCCTGATCTGCCAATGCTGCGATTGACGTTTCGCCTGGAGACACTCAACATAATTTGCAGCAATGCAACCATAGTTGAGGCTTTTGCGCACAAAATTGAATACAAAGCGGGCGTCATTGTCGTAAAGATAGCAGTCCGAGTATTCCAGCCCGCCAGCGGTGTTGCTGGTATTTATGGCGGGCTCCTTCCGTTCCAGCCCGCGCGAAGTGATATAGCGTGGTGGCCTGGTCTTGCAGCGACCCATTATCCAATACAGCACGCTGCCGAGATAAACAAAGAAAGACCACATACGGAAACCGCGCTCAATAGTGGTAAAAAAACGAATTTCCTTGACAGTGGACGGGTAGCTGTCCATGAGTAGATTGCGTGATTTGCAGAGCTTGTTAACCAGCAGGAATTCGTAGTTTTCAAGGTATTTGATACCACCCCAGGCCAGGTTGGAAGATTGCGAACTGGCGCCGCTGGCAAAGTCATTCCGGTCTATCAGCGCGACTTGTAGCCCTCGTGCAGACAGAGATGCAGCAGATACCGCACCACTAATTCCGCCACCTACAATGAGCACATCAAAGCAGTTGTCTGTTAATTTATCGAGGTTGCTTTTGCGAAGGCGGCTACTCATTGTGTCGGTCGGCGTATGCCCAGCGTGCGTCCAATTTGCTCGACATGAACGGCCTGTTGCGCTCGTTCCAGCTCCAGTTGAAAGTGGCGTTGTAGTTCATGGCTGAAGTCAGTGCTGCGCCGGGTTCCCATGTCTATGTACAGGGTGAGGCATTCGTTGGTTGCAGCCAGGTAGTCTTTGTCGACATTGTACAGGCAGTGTAAGTAATGGAGGCGTTTATGGTCGTAGTCCAGCAAGCGGGTCGTGAACCGGAGTGGGTCGCCCGCAAAGACTTCCTGCAAATAATCAATGTTGCTGGCCAGCGTAAAGGTTGATTTGTTACAGGATTGCTTGTGCTCTAATCCTATTCCCAGATAATTAAAATAATTATCGGTAGCGATTTCGTCGAATGCGACTAGATAGTAGCCCATGTTCATGTGGCCGTTGTAGTCTATCCAGTTGGGCTGAACCACAGACGTAGTGGTAAAAAGTGAGGATTCTGTCATGGCGGTGGTATTCTCAGTAAAATATAACGATATAACTTTAATCTAAATTCACAGTTAGACAATTTGTGAGGAAGCATGATGCCCGCAGAGCAGGCGGCCCGCCCCCTCGACGGTGTTCGGGTCATTGAACTGGGACAGCTACTGGCCGGTCCCTTTGCCGGCACTATATTGGCCTATTTTGGCGCCGAGGTCATCAAGATCGAACCGCCGGGCAAAGGTGATCCCATTCGTGGCTGGCGTATTGTCGAAGATGGCACGGCCCACTGGTATAGAAGCCTGGGTCGCAATAAGAAAAGCGTGACCCTGGATCTTAAAACTGAACGCGGACGTGAGCTAGTGAAAGAGCTGCTTAAGACTGCTGATGTGGTTGTGGAAAACTTTCGACCGGGTGTCATTGAAAAATGGGGGCTGGGACCCGAGGATATGAAAGCGTTGAACCCAGGTCTGATTTATGCGCGTATTTCAGGGTATGGTCAGACTGGGCCCTATAGCCATAAACCTGGATATGCCTCTGTAACAGAGGGCTTTTCGGGTTTCCGCTACCTCAATGGATTTCCAGGAGAACCGCCGGTGCGTCCAAATTTAAGTACCGGGGATACGCTGTCCGGCATTCACGCGGCGCTGGGAGTGTGTCTCGCGCTTTTGCAGCGTAACAAATCGGAACATCAACAAGGGCAAGTTGTCGACATTGCACTCTATGAGTCAATGTTTAATTTGATGGAAGGAGTTGTTCCTGAGTTTTCTGGAGCTGGCGCCATTCGTGGCGCGTCTGGAACGACCATTACCGGCATTGTCCCCACTAACACTTACACCTGTAGCGACGGCAAGTACGTTGTGATTGGGGGCAATGGCGATGCCATCTATAAAAGGCTTATGCGTGCAGCAGGGCATCCCGAAATGGCTGAACATCCTGACATGGCCAATAACGAGGGGCGTGTAAAGCACGAGCCGACCATCGACCAAGCGCTATCAGACTGGTGTGCTGCACATACCGCGCAGCACATCATTGATACGCTTGAGGAGGAGCGTGTACCCGTTGGCTTGATATACAACGTGGAGGATCAACTCAATGACCCTCACTACCAGGCCAGGGGTATGTTTGAAGAGGTGGATATCAACGGCAAAAAACTGGATATTCCGGCTATTACGCCTATTTTGCAGGGCACGCCTGGGCGCACAGACTGGCCGGGAGGGCCAGTTGGAGAGCACAATCAGGAGATTCTGGGTGGTTTGCTGGGGCTCGGTGATACAGAGATTGCAGAGCTTGCAGCAGACTCCTAGCGCCTGGGAATTGAAAGGCTCCTTTAGTATTCGGCTTTTCCGAGCATCGTGCGCGCCACCAGATCCCGCATGATTTCAGAGCTGCCGCCGTAGATGCGGCGGATTCTGGAATCGGTATAAAAACGCGAGATTGGGTATTCCACAGTGTAACCGTAGCCACCGAATAGTTGCAGGCATTCATCCACTGTGCGGCTACACATTTCAGTAGACGCCAGCTTGAGTACGGCTGCATCAGCGGACGTCATCTCGCCGTGGGAGTATTTGTTTGCACACTGCTCATAGAATGCTCTATTGACAGTGATATCAGTTTTGACATCAGCCAGTTTAAAACGGGTGTTTTGAAAGCCGCCGATGCGGGTGCCGAAGGCCTTGCGTTCTTTAACGTAAGCCACCGCCAGTTCCAGTGCCCCCTCGGCTGCACCAATGGACTCTGCCGCAATACCCAACCTCTCGCGGGGCAGTTCTGTCATCATGATGACGAAGCCTTTGTTTACCTCGCCCAGCAGGGCGTCGGCGGGCAGGCGTACATCAGAGAAAAACAGTTCCGCCGTGTCGGAGGTATGCTGGCCGATTTTTTCAATTTTCTTGCCTTTTTCAAAACCTGGCAGGCTGGTATCTACCAGGAACAGAGAGGTGCCTTTTGCTCCTTTCCCAGGGTCGGTAATCGCAGCGACAATAACGACTCCCGCGTGAATGCCATTGGTAATAAATATCTTGGACCCGTTCAGTATCCAGCCATCGCCATCGCGGACGGCATTGGTGCGAATAGCTTGAACATCCGAGCCCGCGCCCGGCTCGGTCATAGCCAGGCCGCCAACGGCTTCGCCGCTAATCATCCTGGGTAGCCAGTACTGTTTTTGCTCATCGGTTCCAAAACTGTTGATGTACGGCGCGACAATATTGGAGTGCATACCATAGCCTGAGCAGAAGCCGCCGATGCCCATGCGCGCCAGCTCTTCAACGATGGCCAATGTGACATGCGGGCTGGTTCCGGCACCCCCAAATTCTTCGGGCATGTCCGGGCACAGAAGCCCCGCCGCACCAAGGGTTGTCCACAGCTCGCGAGACACAATCTGGTTGGCTTCCCATTGTTCAAGGTTGGGCACAATCTCCTGTTCAAATGCCCTGCGGGCCATATCTCTGAAAAGAGTTAGGTCTTCATTTTGCATGGCTCTGTTAGTCCTGAGGTAGTGCTGAAAGCGGGAGGCTATTTTCGCCGCTTTGATCAGCGACCACAACCGTAGCCACAATGACTATTTAGTGGGTGAATAGTCTCCTAAAAGGGCTTGTTTCCAGCGATGACTCTGGTATGTTGATTTGCCTTACACATACAACTGCAACTGTGGAGAAGTAACATGCGCGAATACACTCAGTTTTATATCAATGGTGAATGGGTTGAGCCCAATTCTCCGAATAGTTTTGATGTTCTAAATCCTGCCAATGAAGAAGTATGCGCGCATATCGCGCTGGGCAATGAAGCAGATGTGGATGCTGCGGTTGCGGCTGCGAAAGCAGCGTTTACTACATTTGGTCAGAGTTCACGCGACGAGCGAATTTCCATTCTGGAAGCAATCATTGCGGCGTATCAAGCCAATTATGCCGATATTGCCGAGGCTATATCGGAGGAAATGGGCGCGCCTGCCAAACTTTCTACAGATGCACAGGCGGCAACCGGTCTCGGCCATTTGGCGCAGGCACTGGAAGTGCTCAAGTCTTTTGAATTTGAAGAAGGCCTTGGCCCCCACCGGGTCTTTAAGGAACCTATTGGCGTGGTTGGTATGATTACGCCCTGGAATTGGCCGATTAACCAGATTACCTGCAAGGTTGCGCCAGCCCTGGCCGTAGGTTGCACGATGGTACTCAAGCCCAGCGAGGTTGCACCGTTATCAGGTTACCTTTTTTCCAGGGTTATGCATGAAGCTGGCGTTCCCGCCGGTATCTATAACATGGTCAATGGCGATGGCCTTGGTGTGGGTACGGCGCTGTCCAGACACCCGGATGTGGACATGATGTCCTTTACCGGTTCAACCCGTGCCGGCTCTCTTGTTGCCCAGAACGCAGCACCGACAGTAAAGCGGGTTGCTCAGGAGTTGGGTGGCAAGTCACCGAATATCATTCTCGAAGATGCTGACCTTGAGGCGGCCGTGGCTCGCGGTGTTACGCACATGTATACCAATACCGGGCAGAGCTGTAATGCGCCCAGCCGTATGCTGGTGCCCAAAGCCAGGTTGGCCGAGGCCGAGGCGATTGCCGCCAAAGTGTCCGAGAAAGTTGTGGTGGGTGACCCCAAGGCAGAGGGGACGACCATGGGCCCCGTGGTCTCTGAGGTACAGTTCAACAAAATTCAAGGCCTGATCGAAAAAGGCATTGGAGAGGGCGCCAAGGTGGTTTGCGGTGGGCCGGGGCGTCCTGCTGGAATCGACAAAGGTTATTTCGTCAAGCCTACCGTGTTTTCTGAGGCGAACAATGACATGACTATCGCGCGCGAAGAAATCTTTGGCCCCGTGTTGACCATGATTCCCTACGACACTGAAGAGGAAGCGATTCAGATTGCCAATGACACGCCCTATGGTTTAGCAGGCTATGTACAGGGCAGTGATCTGGACCACGCACGCAAAGTGGCTTCTCGTATTCGAGCGGGCAATGTGCATCTCAACGGAGCCAACGCCGGTATGGATGTGCCCTTTGGTGGCTACAAGCAATCGGGTAATGGCCGCGAATGGGGCGCCCATGGCTTTACCGATTACCTGGAAATCAAGGCGGTATCCGGTTACGGAAGTTAGTACGCTGTGGTGAAACCCTGAGATGACAGCGTATATTCTTGCAATCGACCAGGGTACTACCGGTACGACGGTAGCCCTGGTTGATCGACAGGGTAGGCTGCGTGGCAAGGTCAATTATGAATTCCCGCAGATATTTCCCAGACCGGGTTGGGTTGAGCACAGACCGGCAGATATTTGTAGCTCGACTCTAAAAGGCATTCGTGCGCTGATGCGCAGGAAGCTGTGCAGCCCTGCCGAGATTGCTACCATCGGCATCACCAATCAGCGCGAAACCGCTGCTCTGTGGCACCGTGAGACCGGTGAAGCACTCAATAACGCGATAGTCTGGCAATGTCGACGTACCACTGACTTCTGCCAGTCGCTGCAAAAACATGGCTACGAAGAAAAAATCCGACGCAAAACAGGGCTGGTTCTGGATCCCTATTTCTCCGCCAGCAAATATCGCTGGTTATTGAATAACACTCCGGGTATTCGCAAGCATCTGAAATCCGGCAAAGTGCTGGGTGGAACCATCGATAGCTATCTGGTATGGCAGCTCACCGCTGGCGCCAGCCATGTTACTGATGTGTCCAACGCCTCGCGCACTTCTTTGATGAATATAGGAACCGGGAAGTGGGACAAAGAGCTGCTGGATATCTTTTCTGTTCCCGTTGGCATCCTTCCTCAAATCGTCCCCTCCAGTGGTGTGATGGGAGTCACCGCAAATGTGCCTGGCTTGCCAGACGGTATTCCCATTGCAGGGATGGCTGGCGATCAGCAGGCGGCACTGTTTGGTCAGGCGTGTTTTTCTCCTGGAGATGCCAAATGCACCTTCGGAACAGGCTCTTTCATTTTAATGAACACCGGTGAAAAGCGGCTACAGTCAAAGGCTGGCGTGCTGACAACGGTTGCCTGGCAGTTGCCTGGTGAGAAAAAGCTGACCTATGCGTTGGAAGGAGGTGCCTTTGTCTGTGGCGCTGCAGTGCAATGGTTAAGAGATGAATTGCAACTCATCAAAAAGGCATCGGATATTGAAACGCTGGCGGAGTCGGTGGTTGATAATGCAGGTGTAGAGTTTGTGCCGGCGCTGACTGGACTTGGTGCTCCCTGGTGGGATCCGGAAGCCCGAGGAACTATCACCGGTCTGACTCGCGGTGCGGGTCGCGGTCATATTGCTCGCGCTACGCTCGATGCAATGGCACTGCAAAATGTCGATATTCTAACTGCGATGGAAAAAGATCTGACAAAGCGCATGAAGCCTTTGCGGGTTGATGGCGGTGCCTGTGTCAACAATCTATTGATGCAAATCCAGGCCGATGTTCTGGGCAGGAAAATTATCCGTCCGCAATTGATAGAGACCACTGTGGCAGGTGCTGCCTATCTGGCCGGCATAGGTGTGGGGCTTTGGTCGGGCCAGAAGGATGTCAGCGCAGTGTGGCAGGCAGAACGCGAGTTTGAGGTGATGATGGGCGCCAGGGCGCGAGATGTGCGGCGCACTGCCTGGCATAGTGCAGTTAGGCGTTCGCGTAGTTCTTGAGAAGTGCTTGAGAAGTGCTTGAATAGTTCTTGAATAGTGCTTGGAGACCTTTGCACGAAAGCCATTTCATCGGCATGCTGCGTCGCCTAAAAGCGCCTACGGTTGGTAAAATCGGACTCAATCGGTCATTTATACGCATAAACTCCCTCATTGCGTGGGTTTTGCCTGGCCTGAAAGCGACATCACCTCCCGTGCAAAGGTCTCAGAGTGCTTTTTCCATTGCGGCAAAGCAATGATTCGATCCAAAATGTGGAAGCCTGAGCAATGGGTTAAACAGCGTGACAACCCCATGCAAAAGCAGATGGCCGAAGGCGTGAATCTCGATGAAGCTCTGGTTGCATGAGTCTAAATACCGGGACGAGCTCTACTAAGACTAGCCTTGTGTGCTCGCACCCTGGATGCCACCCATTAAGATGTATTTAATCTCAAGATAATCATCCATGCCGTATTTGGAACCTTCGCGCCCCGAACCGGACTCTTTGACGCCACCGAAGGGGGCCATTTCATTAGAAATAATGCCTTCGTTTATGCCGACGATGCCATAGTCCAGGGCTTCAGCGACACGCCATACCCGGCCAATATCCCGGGTGTAAAAATAGGAGGCCAGGCCAAATTCTGTATCGTTGGCCATGGCGATAACTTCCTGCTCATTTGAGAAGCGTACCACCGGGGCAACTGGTCCGAAGATTTCGTTACGAAATACCGCCATCTCCGAAGTTACACCGGTTAATACCGTAGGTTGATAGTAGCACTCACCCAGTTCATGTGGGGCGCCACCCAGTGCAAGCCTGGCTCCTTGCTTAATAGATGTCTGCACCAATTGATCTACATCGTTAACGGCAGATGTATTCACGAGTGGCCCGGTAGTAACGCCGTCTTCCATGCCATTGCCGACAACCAGTGCCCGAGTTGCTTTTACCAGTTTTTCCACGAACTCGTCATAGACGCCATCTTGTACAAACAATCGGTTGGAGCAGACGCAGGTTTGTCCGGAGTTCCGATACTTGGAAATCATAGCTCCAGTGATAGCCGCATCAATGTCGGCATCATCAAACACGATAAAAGGTGCATTGCCGCCTAGCTCCATGGAGGTTTTTTTCATCGTGCTCGCACACTGAGCCTCCAACATTTTTCCAACCGGGGTCGACCCAGTAAAAGTGAGCTTGCGAACGATGGCGTTACCAGTTAGCTCAGCGCCGATGGCAGCGCTGCTGCCAGCCAGCACATTGATAACCCCGGCAGGTACGCCGGCGCGTTCTGCCAGCTCTGCCATGGCAAAAGCCGACAGCGGGGTTTCAGTGGCTGGTTTAATGACAATGGAGCAACCTGCCGCAAGTGCGGGGGCTGCCTTTCGGGCAATCATGGCATTGGGAAAGTTCCATGGAGTAATTGCCGCGACCACCCCAACAGGTTGCTTGATGCAAACAATTCGCTTGTCTGAGGAGGGTGCCTGGATGACATCGCCATCGACTCGTTTGGCCTCCTCGCCAAACCATTCAACAAAGGCTGCGCCGTAGGCAATCTCGCCACGCGATTCCGCCAAAACTTTACCTTGTTCTGCGGTCATAATGGTTGCCAGGTCTTCCTGGTGCATCATCATTAAGTCAAACCATTGACGCAGAACTCGCGACCGCTCTTTTGCAGGTTTGGCCTTCCACGACTGCATGGCAATATCCGCCGCTTCAATGGCGCGGCGAGTCTCGGCGGTGCCGACCTTTGCGATGTTGATAATGACCTCACCCGTGGCTGGGTTCTTGACGGGTAGCGTGGTGCCGTCATCTGCATCCACCCATTGCCCGTTAATATAGGCTTGATGTTTCAGTAACGAGATATCTTGCAGCTTTAGTGTCATGGTGTGATCCATTAGTGGCCAAGATGAAGTATCAGTGTCAGAGTGCTTGTAGCATTATTAATGCAGAATTGACCATCAATCATACCTTCAATGGGTGATGCGAATTAGTGAGACAGGCTGCTGGGCGCGGAGCGCCAACAGTGGGTCGTTGTCTGGGTCTGGTGGCAAAGTAATCGCGTCGAAAAAGAGGGCGAATAGTTCGGAGTGCGATGAAATATTCAACTTTTGATAGATGTTTTTTCGATGTACCTGCTCTGTTTGAATGCTGATGTTCAATTCGTGAGCGACAGACTTGGACGGATAGCCTCTTAGTATCAGGCGAACTACGTCACGCTCTCGGGGGGTTAGCACGCTACTGCCAAAAAGATTCAGCACTTGTTGCAAGTGAGTATGCATATCGTGCGCTGTGGAGCAGGACAGGCCGGTTTCCTGTGGCCAGTTGTTCTTTTTGACGAGAGCGTCGATCAGATGTTCAATTTGCTTGAGCGCCAGGCGCTCTTTTTTGCTAAACCGCTTTAAGGACGATGTGCGTTCTATCGAGATGGCGATGGGTGTGCCGCTGTCGGTTTCCAGCAAGAAGGCCATCTGGTCAATGGTGTCGTTTTTGCTGTAGTAGATTTCATAGAATTCTGATTCTATAAATCCTTCTGGAGCGATGTCGCTGATATGGAAGCAGCCGCGCATACCGGTGCGGGATTCCGTATAAAGCGGGCTGAGCAAATACATGCCATTGCGATAAGGGCCGTCAAATCCCGCTCGATCACTGTTGTGAAGCTCATCTTTTAACACTTGCAGGGCATCCTCTGGATAAGCCAGAATCACCGCGCCGTCAAATTCGACACAGCAGTGCAGGAAGGCCATTAACCTGTCGCAAAAATCTTCTTGACCCAGTGCGCTTATGACGCTCGACAAGAGTACGGTTTGTTCTGAATTCAGGACGTTCGACATGGCTGGCAAGTCTATCACGCTGCGCCTGGATTCTTGCCAGTATTGTTGAGTTTGTATTTCCTGACCAGACCGCGCATTTGATTGTAGCTAAGCCCAAGAGTTCTGGCGGTATGACCCTGGTGCTGGTTGTGCTGGGCCAGAGCCTCTTGCAGTAATTGCTTTTCGAACAGAGCAACGCTTGCAGTGAAGTTTTGCGTTCGCTTGGGCGCCTTGTGTTCGGCACCCGTTTCGCTGGCCGTTACCTCTGTAGCCTCGTCTGCATGTGAGCTGTTGAACGGTTCCGCAAAATCAGGGAAGGGAGAGGCAAAAGGGTCGATGATAATCTCATCGACTCTTTGAGTTTCATCCCCCCAGCGATAAAGGGACCGCTCTACTGCGTTTTTGAGCTCGCGCACGTTACCTGGCCACGGGTGTTGCAATAATTGCAGGGCAGCGCGCTCACTAAACCCTGGAAATGCCTCCCAGCCCAGCTCACTGCACAGTTGCACGGCGAAGTGAAAGGCAAGTTCGGGAATGTCACTGAGCCGATGTCTCAGGGAAGGGATGTGTACGATATCAAAACTCAGGCGGTCCAGCAGGTCTTCGCGGAAGTGACCCTCCCCTGCCATTGATTTTAGATCAGCATTGGTTGCAGCGACCACTCTGACATTGACTCGCAGCGTGGTTTGGCCTCCCAATCGCTCGAACTCTCCATATTCTATTGCCCGCAGCAGTTTTTCCTGGAGGCCAGGGCTCATCGCGCCCAACTCATCCAGGAACAGTGTGCCGCCGTCAGCGCGTTCAAAGCGGCCCTGGTGAATGCGGTTGGCTCCGGTAAATGCGCCTGGCTCGTGGCCAAACAGTTCTGATTCAAGTAGTTGCTCAGAAATTGCAGCGCAGTTTACTTTTACGAGGGGGCCATCCCAGCGCTGCGACAAGAAATGAATCCGTTCGCTAACCAGCTCTTTACCCGTACCTCGCTCGCCCACGACCAGAATGGGGCGGTTAATTTGCGCCAACCGCGATGCGTGTTCAAGCGCCTCTGACAGTGCAGAGGAATTGCCGATGATTTGTTCGTTATTTCGCATCATAAGCTAAATATACCTATTATTAAGGTTATATATACCTTATCCAGGTTAAAAATGCCTACACTTGTTCAATGTTTTACCCCACTATATTAATAAATTCAATAAAAACAAAGTGTTAAAAAGTTGGCACGGTATCTGTATTACCTTACTGACATAACACATTCCAATTTTTCTGCTGGGAGAACACGATGAGCAAAATGGAAGAACGGATATTGATCTATACCGCACTGGCAGTTGTGTGTACCTTTGCCAGCGTTTTTATCGGCTTGTGGGCTGGCGCGACTACCTTTATGCAAATAGCTGCGGCTGTTGAAGCGCTCTATTGGTTTGGTCTTCCCAAGCCGGGTACTTATTGCCACCGCCAACACCGAATTTTGTTTAACTAGGGGGATTCAAAATGGGTATCTTTTCCCGAATGACGGATATTATTAATTCCAATATCAACTCGCTGCTCGATCAGGCGGAAGATCCGCAAAGGATGATCCGCCTGATTATTCAAGAAATGGAAGACACTTTGGTAGAGGTGCGTAGCTCCTCAGCCAAAGTGCTGGCGGAGCGCAAAATGACTGACCGACGGCGCGCCCAGGTTGAAGTAGAAGTGGCGAGTTGGGAGGCGAAAGCCAAGCTGGCTCTGAGTAAGAATCGTGAAGACCTGGCGCGGGCTGCCCTACAGGAAAAACGTGCCATCGAAGAGGAGTTGGCAGCCGTGGAAGGTGAGGTTCAAGCGACCGACACCCATATAGAGCAGCTCAACAATGAAATTGGGCAATTGCAGCAGAAGTTAAGTGACGCGAAGGCCAAGCAGAAATCGTTGATTATACGTAGTAAAACAGTCGAATCTCGAATTAAGGTAAAGCGACAGATACACAGAGAGGCTTTGGATGATGCGTTTAGTCGCTTTGACCGATTTGAGCGACGCATGGATAATCTCGAAAGCCAGGTGGAATCCATGGATTTGGGTAGAGAAGTTTCGCCGGACCTGGTGACAGAGATTGAGGCGCTACAAGAAGACGAACAAATCACTGATGAGCTCAATCGACTGAAGCAGGCAATGACGGGCGACGCTGCCTAAGGATTTATGGATGAAATTTTTCGAATTTATGTTCGTGCCAACCATCCTGTTTCTAACGGTGGTGATGCCGATCTGGTTGAGCATGCACTATCGCAGTGTTAAACGCTCCTCGCGCAGTCTAAATGTTGAGGACCGCGAAGCGGTTGAACATCTGTTGATGACTGTCGACAAACTCATTGATCGGATCCAGTCGCTGGAAGCTATTTTGGACGCTGACCACCCGGATTGGCGTAGACAACAGCAGCGTCAGCAGGGAGATGTCTCCCGCGAACCGAGAGAAAAGGAGTAGATAATGCGCAGAAAAAGCAGACGCAATCGTTCTCAGCACAGCGGAGTGAAGGATCGTAGGCGCAATGGTTGGGGTATGAATCTTTATCGCAATACGCGAGACGGCAAAATTGCTGGCGTTTGCGCCGGCCTGGCCGATCACTGGGAAGTCGAGCACTGGATTATCCGCCTGGCAGCGGTCATTTTGTTGCTGTTTACTGGCTCGTTGGCTTTTTGGGCATACATTATCGGCTGGGTTTTGCTAAAGCCACGTCCACGTCGCGGTCATGCAGAGAAGCATGATTTTGATTGTGACCCGAGTGTTGACGAAGAGCCAGTGGAGATGGAGTACGATGAGCGCTATCACGGTTATCGGCCGCGCAAAATGTTTCGCTACGGGGAGAGCGCGGGGGTTCGGTTACAGCGAGCCAAAGAGCGGCTCGACGCAGCCTTACGCAGAGTCGAAGACATGGAATCCTATGTGACTTCCAGGCAGTACAACCTCAACCGGGAATTTTCCCGGCTTTAACCATCCAGACCCTTCCACGGCCGGGTTTTCACTCGGCCTTTTTTCTTGTTAGCATCGTAAACATAATTACAAGTCCCCGTGACCATTATGAGGATTCCCCATGGAAGCCGCTCTTGATGCACCGCTTACCCCACCACCACATATCGCGCTGGCACTCACAGAGGCGTATCGCACTGCCGGGGAGTGTGTCGCACTTGCACTGAGTCGCCGTTGGCTGCGCAAGATGCCGAAGGGCGATGGTCATGGCGTTATGATCCTGCCTGGATTCATGGGTGACGATGGCTATAACGCGCCATTGCGCCGCTATCTGCATACACTCAATTACACTAGCTACGGCTGGGGGCAGGGCCGTAATCTTGGGCCAAGAGGCGATCTTTTAGACCGCACGGTCGACCGAATGAGAGAAATTGCCGATGAAACCAGCGGTAAGATATCTCTGATTGGCCACAGCCTTGGTGGTATTTACGCCCGTGAGCTTGCCAAACAGGCTCCCGAGGTTGTGCGCCAGGTTATTTCCCTGGGAAGCCCTTTCGGGGAAGGCCGTGATACCGGCTCTTATCCGCGGCGTTTGTTCTCGCTATTGAATCCCGATGAAGAAATTACCGTCGATCAACACAGCTTGAGCGAGCCACCAGCGGTGCCGACGACTGCCGTCTACTCAAAAGGCGACGGTATTGTGAATTGGCAAACAGCGGTGCAGCAGGGCGTGCATAAGCAGGCTCAGAATATTGAGGTATGGGGCAGCCACTGCGGGCTAACGCTTAATCCTACCGTTTGGTTTTTGCTGGCAGAGCGCCTTGTGCAGGCGGAAAAGCAGTGGCAGCCTTTTGAGCGTCGCAATTGGCGGAAGTTGTTCTACCCGCATTCGTCCTAGAAGTCTGTCGGATTTAGGTGTTACAGACTTACAGACTAAGGAGGCAAATAATGGCCCGTTGGAGCAGAGAGGACATTGAAGAGGCGTTTGATAAATTTCAAACCGCAGCACTTAAGGGTGGGCAAACAGGTAACTGGCGTGATTGGGCTAACTGCTTCACCGAAGACGCGACTTATTTCGAACACCATTTTGGTCGTTTTTGGGGACGGGGAAAAATATTCGACTGGATAACCGAAACCATGTCCTCCTTCCCTGGGAATAAAATGACAGCATTCCCGATTTCCTGGTATTCAATTGATGTGGAGAAAGGATGGGTTGTTTGTGAGGTGATGAACCGTATGGAAGAAATCCATGACGGCAAGATTCACGAGGAGCCGAATATCACAATCCTGCACTATGCGGGCAAGGGGCTATTCAGTTACGAGGAAGATGCCTATAACCCCGCCAATATGGGTCGGATGGTTAAGGCCTGGATGGAAGCTGGCGGCGCTAAGGACTGATCAGTTATCAGGCCTACATGCAATTGTAATTTCCCAATGCCTGCTCACGAGGCGTGCAGATAGCGCTGTTGCAAACCCCGGAAGCACTAGTATTCAGAGACCTTGGCAACGACATCGCCTGTTTTCTGTTTAATAAACAACTACAGAGCGAATACTCTGGCCCGCATGCATCAGGTCAAAGGCGTTATTGATGTCGTCAAGGGGCATTGTGTGGGTGATCAGATCGTCGATATTGATCTTGCCGTCCATGTACCAATCAACAATGGTGGGAACATCGGTGCGACCGCGAGCGCCGCCAAAAGCTACACCGTGCCAACTGCGGCCAGTCACTAACTGGAAGGGGCGGGTAGCAATTTCCTGGGCGGCACCCGCTACGCCAATAATGTATGATTCCCCCCAACCCTTGTGGCAGCATTCGAGCGCTTGTCGCATGACTTCTACATTGCCAATGCATTCGAAACTATAGTCCGCACCACCGTTGGTAAGGTCCTGTATCGCTTCGACAACGCTGTCTACTTCTTTGGAGTTAATGAAATCGGTCATACCGAATTTGTTGGCCAGCTCGACTTTGCCTGGATTCAAATCGACACCGATAATTTTGCTGGCGCCGACCAGACGGGCACCCTGAATAACATTGAGACCGATACCACCCAGGCCGAATACCACCACGGTTGAGCCCGCTTCGACTTTGGCGCGATAAACCACGGCACCTACGCCGGTAGTGACACCACAGCCGATGTAGCAGATCTTGTCAAAAGGAGCGTCCTCGCGAACTTTGGCAACCGCGATTTCCGGTAACACGGTGAAGTTAGAAAAAGTTGAACAGCCCATATAGTGCAGAATTTGCTCGCCATCCAGAGAGAAGCGGCTACTGCCATCTGGCATGACACCTTGCCCCTGGGTTTCTCGAATCGACTGGCAAAGATTGGTTTTAGGATGCAGGCAGAAATGGCATTCTCTGCATTCCGGTGTGTATAACGGTATCACATGATCACCAGGTTTAACCGAAGTGACCCCCGAACCGATTTCGCGCACGATACCGGCACCCTCATGCCCAAGAATCGCCGGGAAAGCTCCCTCCGGGTCATCCCCTGACAGCGTAAAAGCATCGGTATGACAAATGCCGGTAGCCATAATTTCTACCAATACCTCTGCGTGCTGAGGCCCATTGAGATCCACATCAGCGACCTCCAGTGACTTGCCCGCCCCAAAGGCGACTGCGGCTCGAGTTTTCATTCTTTGTCCTTAAGGTTGGTCAGTAGCGAAAGCTGAAAAGTTTAACACTTGCATGGTTCCAGGCTGCTAGCGCAACACGGCGATCAATTTCCTCTTTGTCGCTTGCTTGCCGTGGGTATCGAGCGTATTAGCGCTATCGCCAAGCAACATGGAGGATCAAACCTGGAAGTGAATGTTATGCGGGAGCAGGTGAGGGGTGCAACACCCTGAGAGTTGGGTGGGCCGGTGTACATCTCGTCAGCCAGAGCGGCTGTCGGCAGCAGGCGATTGTCATTAATCGGCGGGTCATGGGTGGCCTCCTGCAACACTTTTCCAAGGCATCATTCAAAAAAGACTGCATTGCTGGCCAGCGACTGCTGGCAGATGAAACAGTTCGCAGTTATCGGCCTTTATCTCGGTTTGGTTTAGGCCATTGCGTTTACACGCTATAGCAAAACGCTGTGAGAGCAGATCCGCAAAAGTTCCAGTGCCACGCATGCGTTCTCCATACTCACAGTTGTAGTCATTGCCACCCCGACACTGTCTGATCAAACTTATGACATGCTCGGCGCGCAAGGGATAGTGTTCACGGAGCCAATCGTAAAACAATGTCCTGATTTCAAGTGGCAGGCGCAATAAAATATAGCTGGCAGCGCGAGCACCATTGTCCGCCGCAAGTGCCACAATGCTTTCCAGGTCTTTGTCATTCAGCGCGGGAATAACCGGAGCGAATAACAAGGAAACAGGTATGCCAGCACGGCTCAACTTCTCGATGATGCGTATGCGGGCCTCTGCGGAAGCTGCTCTGGGCTCCATCTTGGTTTTCAATAGCTTGTCCAGGGTGGTCACGCTAATGGCTACAGATATCAGGCTGTCCTGAGCCATCTCCGCCAGCAGGTCTATATCTCTTTCAATCAAGCTGCCCTTGGTGATGATGGAGCAAGGATGACGAAAGCGTTGCATGACCTCCAAAATATGGCGGGTAATTTGATACGTCTGTTCGATGGGCTGATAGGGATCTGTATTGGCGCCAATAGTGATGGCTTTGCACTGATAGCCGGGTTTTCTAAAACTTTCCTCGAGCTTTTGTGCGGCATTGTGCTTGTAGCTAAGTTTAGTCTCAAAATCCAAACCGGGTGATAAATCGAGCCAGGCGTGTGTTGGGCGCGCATAACAATAGATACAGCCGTGTTCACAACCACGGTAGGGGTTTATCGACTGCTCGAAAGGGATATCCGGAGACTGATTACTTGAAATAATATTTTTCGCAGTCTCCCTGCGGCATTCTGTTTCAGGGTTTTTCAGCGGTTCCAGAGGGTTAAACTCGCGTTCAGTTTTAAGGGGCGCGTAGCGACTGTTAATCCTGCTGCTGGTACCCCTGCCTTTTAAACTCATGGACGAATTGCCTTTGCAGCCGTGATTAGTGGCGGGTTGGTTTTAGCCTTTGCTAAAAAGACTGTATATAGATACAGTTTACGGTAAATATGCAGTCAGGCCAAGCATTTATTGGCATACTGTTAGTAACACATAAACTGTCCGGTCTTGTAGCACATGATCTGTCCGGTTCTCATAGGACCCCGAGGAGGGGCGCTTATGAGACGGACAGAGTGGCTACAGGAGACTCGACTAATGAGATTCGAGGACGCTTATGAGGGGTTGGACGGAGAGCCGTCTGACCCAGGAGGAGGCGGCGCGATGCGCAATTAGGCTAATTTTGCTGCGCTGATTTTTTGGTGAATAGAACTTAAATAGCTGCACCGTAAACCCATAATCCCGTCCCGCGCTGGAGAGCGCCAATGTACCATCGGTCAAGATCATTTCTTTTATTGACTATTGACGTTGCTCACTCGTTTAGACCCTCTCTATTCCACATACCCTATCATCCCCTCGACATCCGTTGCCTTGATGTATTGGGCAGGGTTTTCAGTATCTTTCGCTATTTCTTCGAAATGTCTTTTTCCGCACTTGATCTTGGCGCCTTCAAGGTGGCGCAGGTCGTCCCACCATATGCTGCCTTTCGTTTCTACAACAAAATAAAGTTTTTCTTCGCCATCATCTTCAACCACGACAGCCCAGTCTGGGTTATACGTTCCTAATGGCGTCGGCACTTTGAACCACGCTGGAAGCTTGGCGTAGACCTTCACGTTTTCGTTCTTTTCCAAATCCTCAGCAAACGACTTCTCGACGCCACCAGAGTCATACACGACATGCGTGTACACCGATTTTTGTGTTTCCAGCGTATTCTTTAAATAGCCTTTCAGCTCTTCTTGCTGAAAGAGTTCCTGAGCATAAAAGTGCTCGTCACCGATCCTGGTGTATTTGATGCCATCGATCAGTGCCAGCCGCTTGGTGCGATTAATTGCCTCGGAACAGTAATCCATGAATTGTTGGGGGTTACGAAGCAAGTCTTGCAGCCGTCGGCTGTCCCTGAGTATCTGGACGATGCTCTTCCGGGTGAGCTGGGTTTTGTCTTGCAGGTCAGTGATAATATCCGGCAGTTCGATATCATTTTCATGAATCGTTGTATAGCCGGACGTACTTGTTTCCTTAACACCCACGCCGCCTTTTCCTATAGCGATATCCGCCTTACGAAACTGAGCGCGTGTCTTGGTGATTGGCGGACACTTTCTTATTGCCTCCGCGCAATCGTCCAGTAGCTTGAGGTTGTCGAACTCGACGCGATAAGTTGATTTGTATTTTATACGTTCCCAGAGAGACCGGAATTCGTCAGATTCCAGAACTGCCTCGTGGGTTCGAATAGTTTGCCGATCATCGGCATTCTTGATATCGATCTTACCTGCGAATTTTCGGAGAACTGCCTGAATATCGGAAGCAACAAGCTCCGCCTGTGCATCACCATGTTCCTGAACAAGCTCTTGTTTGATTTCTTCGGATAGTTCGAAATTGCCGTCTTTGAGCACAGCGCGGAGACTGTCTTGCACCTTTCCCTTGACATCGACATAGTCCTGATCTTTCAGGAATTGCCAAATCCTCTTGGACTGATCAAAACCCAGTGCAGCAGGTTCGCCAGATTTAGACGTGATTCGAATATCTGCAAATTGGTGTTCTTCGACGATGCCGAAGCGGATACCCGTATCCTGTTCGATCTCTCTTTGCAGGTTCTCGGCAAATTGCTCGTAGTTCTCGGTCGCAATAACAGTCAGCGTGTTTATTTCGTTTCCACGCAGCCGCGAGCCGCTTTGATCAACACACAAACGCAAGCCGCGTCCCAGTGTTTGACGGCGTTCTCGTTCACTGCCCATATCACGAAGCGTACATATCTGAAAGACATTCGGATTGTCCCAGCCTTCCTTCAATGCCGAGTGAGAGAAGATAAACTTTAGTTTTGTTTCGAAACCAAGTAACTTCTCTTTCTCCTTCATGATCAGGTTGTAAGCGCGCTCCGCATTATCACGGTTCGACTGGTTGTTTTCTGCCGTCTCAACAGATTGCCCCTTTTTATCAATCGAGAAGTAACCGTTGTGTACTTCTGCCGCATCAGTGTCTAAGTCAATTTCCTTAAAAAGACTCTGGTAATCGGCTGATTTGGCCAGCTTGCGGTATTCTTCTTCGAACATCACCGCATACTTGCCTTTGACCGAATTTCCATCTTCATCGTATTGGCGATAATGCTCGACGCTATCTATGAAGAACAGGCTCAGCACCTTGATAGGTTGCTTGTTGGCAGCAAACGTCAATTCTTTGTCGAGGTGTTCCTTGATGGTGCGCCGGATCATCAGACGTTTAATCTGATCGGGATCGACACCGCCTATAGCTTCGCCGGGGAGAAGCACTCGATCGAATCCCTCTTTGTTACGAGAGAATTTTACCTCGATAGTTTCCTTATCTTTGCCGCAAGTAATGGTGCCAATTTGCATGTTTTCGTAGATGGCTCGATTGGATATTTGCTCCAGGTCATCGCCGTCTTCAACGGTTAGAATCTCACGCCGGATATTCCTGCCCCGCTGCACATCCAGCTCAACTTTGGCCGCGATTGAACCTTTCCTGTTGTGAGTGGATTCCAGCCGTATATAGGGCTTATTATGGCCATTGTCTATTTGCAGTGAAGCAACCTCAATCTGCTTCACCAGACCTCGCTCATAGGCGTCAACTGCATCCAGGCGAAATGTCATGTGGTGTTTTTCGATGTGAGTGGCGGAGTAACGCAAAGTGCAGAGTGGATTCATTGCCGTGAGTGCTTCTTTACCTTTACCCGTTAAACCCCCATCAACGCTCTGCGGCTCATCAACGATAAGGATCGGATTGGTCGCACGAACAAGGTCTATCGGCTTTTCGCCGCCCGTATTTTCATTTTCTTTATACAGGTTGTTGATGTCCTTCTTGTTGATCGCGCCGACGGTTGTCACCATGATCTGGATATTGGAGCTGGTGGCAAAATTGCGTACCTGCCCAAGTTTGGATGAATTGTACAGAAAATATTCGTAGCCTTTGGCTTTAGGGTACAGCCCTTGGAAGTGTTCCTGCGTGATTTGCAGCGTTTTGTAAGTGCCTTCCTTGATCGCCACAGAAGGCACCACGACGACAAACTTGGTAAAACCGTAGTTCTTGTTCAGCTCGAAGATCGTGCGCAAATAGACATAGGTTTTGCCCGTGCCTGTTTCCATCTCCACGGTGAAATCACCGCTGACCAGTTGCTTAGTGGGACGAAGACCATTCTGGCGCTGAACCCTGCGAAGATTGTCTGCAATCTCTTCATCGGCCAGTAACAATCTGTTACCAATTCCGAGCTGACTCTCTTTCATGCCTAATGACAGGTTCGGCGTAGACTCGGGCCGAAACCTCACGGTGAATTCGGAACCGGATATTTCCTGCCCCTTGAACAGGCTGACCACCGAGTCTATGGCGGCTTTTTGGTAGCCCAGGTCGTCTTCGAAGTGGAGCTTCATTTGGCATATCTCTCAATCAAAGCACTTGAGGGTAAAATTAACATTTATATTCAATAGCTTATAGACATATAGCTTTGAGGAGCACAGAATAGCAACAAAACCTGTAGCGGAGTCTAATTCTTACTTTGCGCTCCATAACTGCGTTTGCGGCAACTCCAGGCTCCACAAACTCACTACAAGACATCTCGACCCTCCGCCAGGTTAATCAAGCGAGGGAAGCACAAGACCGCTGCTCGCCTACCGCTGCCAGGTCGCAGTTCAGTCAAAACATTGGCATTTTGCAGTTGCCTTAGCAGTCCGCGAGCGGTTTTCTTATGAATGCCATGTTCTCGCTCCAATAGTTGAGCGAGGTCAGATGTTTTAAAGACAGGACGACGGAAAAGCGCATCCAATAGAAGCGCGGTATATTGCGAGTGCGTAATTTCCTGGATACGCATCTTCATCTCATCGTACAAATCCATTATTTGCTGCACACGCCCTGCATTTTTCAATGACTGTTCGACAGTAGCTTGCAGAAAGAAAGCTATCCAGCCGTTCCAGTCGTCATTGGTCGAAATCGCTCTGAGGCGTGCATAGTATTCATCCCTGTGGGATTCCAAATACTCACTCAAATAGAACATCGGTTGGGATAATGCTTTCTTTTGGAACAGGAATAATGGAATCAGTATACGCCCAATGCGCCCGTTGCCATCCTTAAAAGGATGAATCAATTCAAACTGGGCATGCACCACCGCTGTTTGTAACAGAAAGTCGATATCGTCTGAATCGATATAGGTCTCCCATGCCTGTAAGTCATCCAGCAACTGCAATGGGCTTGGCGGCACGAAAGTGGCCTGCTCTATTGTGCAGTTGGCTCGGCCAATCCAGTTTTGATCTTTGCGAAACTCACCGGGAGTTTTGTCCTTGCCACGCACACTATTCAGTAGAATTTTGTGTAACTCGCAGATAAAGCCAAGCCGTATTGGATAGGTTTTCAGATGTTCACTGGCCTGGTACAGAGCCGCCCTGTAATTCGATATTTCCTGAATATCCTTGTATTTTTCACCTTCTTTTAGTAGCCCGGCTTCTTGTTCCAACACTTCATCGACAGTAGCCTGAGTACCTTCGATTTTTGACGACAACACTGCCTCTTGCGTGGTTAAAGGAGAGAGCATTACCGCGGGGTCAGGTATTCCCTGCAATAACCCGTCGTAACGTGCCAGCGATGAATTAGCCTGACCTACTAGCGGCAATAGTAATTTATAGTCAAGGTTTTTCAGTGGCAATGTGTCAGGAATATAGGGTTTCATCTGGCATACCCCCTACAAGCTGCGCACATGGGTGATGCCATTCTGTTCAAGAATCGTGGCCATGTTGGTTTTTGAAATATCATCCCTGAAGGCACTGTCACGGAAGAAGACATGGGTATCCGCCAGTCCATTATTTTGCGGCGCAAGCTCTCTAAACCATTCGACTATGCCCTGGCCGATAGCCTCGACCTGCTTTTTGGTGATGGACTCATCCAAGCAGGCAAACAGAACACCGTAGCCAATGCTGTAGATGGTTTTGCCGGAAACTTCTCGCTCTTCTATGGGGACTGCGAGGTCAACGCCGCGCTTGAGGAGTAGTTCGTAGAGGACATCTTGTTCGGTGCGGCCTTCGATTAGGTGCTCTTGGTGCGAAAGTAGAGTTTCCTCAAGGTCTGTGCGGTCGGGGTTCCAGACCTTTAGGCTAGAAGCGCCTAATGAGAAACACTTAAAGCCACAACGACCGACATTTTCGCTGTCTTGAGCTTCAGTGGACGTAATGACTCGTCTAATACGTTCTTTGGCAATATTCGCAATCGTCTTGTATCCAGCTTTGAATTCATCGGTTTTTTCATCACATTTTTCTGGCAATTGAACCAAAATGAAACGCAGAGATTGTGAAGTTTCCTGATTTAAATAAATTACTCCATGCGCAGTCGAACCGGAACCAGCAAAGAAATCCATAACTATGTCTTCACCATCGAGCCGTGATATTTCACAAAGGTATTTGATCAAACCGAACGGTTTAGCATGATCAAACGGTATAGATAGCTTCTTTAGTTCATGAGAGCTGTTTTGGTTAATATGATCTTCAACCAAGCTGTTTGGTTTGGCTGATGCCTTGTCGATCACGTCCTGTAAGAAAGTCTTCGTATAGACATTCCACTTCGCAGGGTTACCATCTTGATCGACAAGATTGGACGAACGTACTTTCTTTATTACCAAGTTGTTTTTTTCGTCCAAGTATTTTTTCTTCGTCCATCGCCATATCTTGTCATTGCCAGACTGTGGAGGTATTTCCTTGCCATCAGCAATATCGTCCGGAAAATTGTCCCCTGGCGGAATAACGAAAGTGCCATCAGGACACTCAATCCAATATCTTTGATTTGTACATCCCCGCATGGGATCAAGACTTGTCATATACAGCCTTATCTCTTGGTATTTCTCGCCGTTTCGCTCTCCGCTTTCCTCAATCTGATTATAGGCATCAAAGTTAATGCCACCGATAAATGGCATACACTCCTGTCTGTTTTTTGCGTACGTTATTATGTAGTCAAAATTTGGAGACCAGTAATCCCCTTGGTTGTTTGCCTTTTTCGAAACTCTAGCGGCACAACCTAAGAAATTTTCTTCACCGAATATCTCATCGCACAACTTCTTGAGATTGGCTTGTTCATTGTCGTCAATGGAAATGAATATAAGCCCATCCGAAGCCAATAAATTACGAGCAAGCTTCAGCCTCGGATACATCATATTTAGCCAGTTTGTATGCCTTCGGCCAGTGGTTTCCGTATTGGAAGAAAATTTTATGCCTTCATCATCAACCTGCCCTGTGTATTTCAGATAGGTATCAAGGTTTTCCTGAAACTTGTCGGGATAGATAAATTCCTTACCAGTGTTATACGGCGGGTCGATATAGATCATCTTGACCTTGTTGGCATAGCTCTTCTGTAGCAGCTTGAGCACTTCAAGGTTGTCACCTTCGATAAACAGGTTTTTAGTGGTATCCCAATCCACGCTTTCCTCTGGGCAAGGCAGTAAGGTGCCCGTGGATGGAGTCAGCGCAATTTGCCGTGCTTTCTTCTTGCCATGCCAATTTAGGCCGTACTTCTCTTCGCCTTCATCCAATACGCTAACATCACCAAGCAGTTGACGAAGCACGTCAAAATTTATGGTTTTATTTTCTTTAGCACCTTCCGTAAACGCATCGGGAAACAGTTCTTTCAGACGTTCGATGTTATCAGAAACGATGTCGGCGCTTGCGCCTTCTTCTGGTTGTAGCTTTTCTATTTCCACTGGCTTTATTTCTGGAGGCATATTGCTTTCCATGTTTGCGTTCGCATGTTTCTTAATAAATAGGGTTTACAGGCTGGCCTTGATTTCGGCAATCCTATCGTTGATTTTTTTTACCTTTGTATTCAGCTCAACCTGCTTGCCCATCTGCTTTTCTTGCTTGAGCTTATTTGCAATTTTTGACCTCTGAATGTCGAGCTTTTCTAACTCGTGAAGCTTGTCGAGTCTGTTGTTATCTGTTTCTTTCTGTTCGCTTTCCAGTAAGAAAGTACCACTGTGAACTGCGCAGTTGATTGCAATCACGCGAGCCATCAAGGCTTGATAGAAAGCCCAAAAGTCCTTGAACGGCAACTCGCTGATCTTGAGGCTGGCCAGAAACTCGGCTTGAGAACTCTCCTGGTCGCCCAGATTGCTATCACTTAGCTCTATCCAGCCTGTATGGATACTGTCTTCAAGCACCCATTTTTCCTTGTCGGCCTGATTGATTCGTTTATCGGCAAGACTGATCGCCACACTTGTCTTAGCTTCTGCATCCACTGTGAATATCAAGACCAGCGGATAGGGAATCGAGCGATTGATAAAATTGGCAATTCGAGCAACTCGGCCAACTCGATTGGCGCTGGACAGCGCCACCTGCAAGACGGCGACTTCAGGGTATTCTCTCGCTTGGTCGCGGTAGGGCGCGATGTTGATTGTGCTGGGTTTCAGGGTATAAAGCCAGCGCACTTTATTAACATCATCCGCTAGACATTTTTTATCCGTTGTGTCCAGCACGGGCCTTTTTCCGTCGGAAGCGTCCAGGAACAGCTTCTTGAACACAGGTTTGTTTAACTCGCACGCCTTTGGCATATCGAGATGCTGGAGAAAGGATTCGAATGAGTTGATTGTCACCCCGCGCCATCCTTGCCTGAGAGTTTGGCCTGCTTGGCATCAACCAATATCAGATAGGAAACAACTGCAAAGTCCTCAATTCCCTGGCTGCTGGTAGCGGTGAGTACCGTGCCGCCTTTGGCAAACAGGCTTTCGACGCCTTTTTCTTCGCTCTTACCGGCAATGCTATCAATCGCTACCGCCAACAAGTGTTGGTAGTGTTCCATGTCGCGACCATGCTTTGTTGCGACATTGACGTGGTTGGTTGCGTTCGCGTCTATTTCCGACTGTGCGAACGCCTGCCGCTTCAATAGATCGAGTACTTTCTTGCTCTGGGTAAAGGTGAGTTCTATGATGGCTTCATCGGACACATAGACAAGAAAGTGTGGGGCCAGCGGATAATTCGCATCGACCTGCACCGCCTGCTCACCTTCGCGAATATTCTTCAGGCAGAAAATCACACCCGCCTTGAGACCTTCATCCGCGAGATCATCGTCAAGCATGACTGCCGCATACAGCCCAAGTGGCGCTTGCTCAAGCGTGTGCAGGTTCTTGCTCTTCCCATGATCTGCTGGGCGATTTCGATTCATATAATCGGACAAGTCCATGCGCAAGTCGTTAAGTGTCAGGTCGGTAATCGAGGCGCCGCCTGCCATATCTTCCATATCGACCACTGCATCTTTTAATTGTTGAAGCTGTCTACGCCGGTACTCAAGATCGTTCATTTCATGGCTGTTTGCACCGCCCTCCCTATCTTCAATCAGGTTTTCTTCGCCTGTCGCAGAAATATCCAGCAACACCATACGGCCTGAGACCCTGGCCTCCAGATTGATGTATTCATCCAGCTCCATGTTCGGCCAGAAGTTGACGAGCTGGATTTGCGTATTCCTGGAACCGAGACGGTCCACGCGCCCGAAGCGCTGAATAATTCTGACCGGATTCCAGTGAATGTCATAGTTGATCAGCGTGTCGCAATCCTGAAGGTTCTGACCTTCGCTGATACAGTCGGTAGCAATAAGAAGGTCGATCTCTGCCCTGGCATCGGGGTCGATTTTGTCTCGCTCCTTCGATACCGGAGAAAAAGCCGTCAGAATGTTGTTTAGCTCGGAGCCAATACCAGACAGGGTTGTCTTGTTTGTACCTCCACCTGTGACCAGTGCGCTCGCTATCCCCATTTCAGTTTGTGCCCATTGCGCAAGTTGGGTATACAGATACTGCGCGGTATCGGCAAAAGCCGTGAACACGATGACTTTCTTGTTATCTGGGTTCAGCGGATTACTAATTTTTTGCGAGATGGTGTTCTTTAGTAGTTCGAGTTTGGCATCTCGGTCTGCGGTAACTTTTTCCGCCGCTTCGGCAATGCTCGCCAGCAAGATACGATCTGCCTCCAGCTCTTGCTTGAAGTGAATTAAGTCTATGTCTTGAAGCAACACTTTGGTTTTGTTACCGATCATGAAAGGTTCAAGTTCCGGCGAGTCCATTTCGAAGTCGTGAATGTCTTCAATACTCAAGGCATCAAGCTCTTCCTGGCTGACCTGGCCCGACTCAAGCACCTCGATCTTGGACAATAAGGTGTCGATTTGCATGGCGAGCTTAGCAACCGTCAGACGGAATGACCGGATAGAGCTTTCCATTCGTTTCAGCAGATTGACTCGTATTAGGTGAACCAGGCTTTCTTCGCGGTCTATCTGCTTAAACACGTTTTTACCATCACCGATGGCTTTGTCGTATCGGCGGGCATACTCGTCTTTTTTGTCATTGCGAACGAATTTAAGCGGCGAGTAGCCAGCCAGCGATAACCTGTGAATGGTCTTGTTGACTTCTTTAAGGGGCGGGAACTCGTCAGATAGGTCAATGCCCGCGTAGATGTTTATTGGTGGCAACCGTGTCGGAAACTCGCCTATGTCGGCTGTGCCGTAGTATTTTTCTATGTGCTTTCTTGAGCGTGCAATTGTGACAATATCGAGAAGCTTGAAATAGTCGAAGCTCATACTATCGAGCAAGGCTGTCGTTGTTCGGCTATCAGCAGGCAGTTTTACCCACTGATTAAACTGTTTTTGTGCTAATCGAAGTGTGCTGTCGATATTCCTGATGCCCACATCCTTGAACGCATCATCGCGACCTTCGGTGATGAACGCGACCTGGTTCTTGAGGTCGTTCATTCGGTTATTGACGGGGGTTGCCGAAAGCATCAACGCCTTGGTTCTGACACCTGAACGAATGATATCGTTCAAGAGGCGTTCATAGCGTGTTATACCTTCCGCACGGTTCGGGTTGTTGCGGAAGTTATGCGACTCATCAATCACGATCAGGTCATAGTTACTCCAATTAAGTGTTTCAAGATTGATCTCACCAGAGAGTCCTTTGGTGCGGCTCAGATCAGTGTGATTGAGAACATCGTAGTTAAAGCGATCACTGGAAAGTAGATTTCGCTTGTCGTTAATCGTGTATACCGTCCAGTTGTCACGGAGCTTTTTGGGACACAGAACGAGAACACGGTCATTGCGGAGTTCGTAGTATTTAATAACTGCAAGCGCTTCAAATGTCTTACCCAGACCAACACTATCGGCGATGATGCAACCGTTGTGTTTCTCAAGTTTGTCAATTGCGCCGAGCACACCGTCTTTCTGAAACTTGTAGAGCTTGTTCCAGACAATGGTGTCTTTGAAGCCCGTCTTGCTGCGGATAATGTTTTCTTCGTCTATGTCTTCAAGAATATTCTTGAAGACGTTGTAGAGTGTCAGAAAATAGATGAAATTGGCAGGCTGATCCGCCGCAATAAAATCCAGCCTATCCAGCAATTCTTTGCTGATATCTTTTGTCGCTGTTCCGTCAGACCAAAGGTCATCGAACCACGCCAATAACTGCCGGGTCGTTTCAGCATCGGAGATACCCGTATTCATTTGCAGTCTATCTGGCCTGACTACTCCTAGACCTGTCGGGGTCAATGTTGCGCTGCCATGAACGGCGAATTGTTCTTCGCCACCATTAGCCGCCAAGTGAATAAGATTCTGGTTTGAGTGATTTGACTGGCGGTTAGCTTTTACTGCGACTTTGCCTCGTAGCCATTTTCCGCATTCTCTGGCAATAAGCCGTTGGTTTAGCTGGTTTATCAGCCGAACTTCGGCTTCTGTACCAACCAGCGTTTGCAGGCCCTTGCCCTGCCAATCGGTCAGAAGCAAACGGCTATCAGAGAGCCTGGAAAGCTCTTTGCGAAGTGATGCAAATCCATAAATGGTAAACAGACTAGAAAAAACGGTCAGCTTCGAGTTCTCGAATGAGTGCTTTTTCAGCTCGTCGCCAACATAGCCGTTATTTCCATTGTCCAGTAACACGCAACCTGCCCTTATTCTTTGTCAAAGACCTATACTCGACTGACCGGAGGCGAACGATACCAGATTTATGAGGGCGTAGCAGAAAAGCGCGCACATCGTGAAGAAGTGTACGATGCTATGCGTTTAGCTGCATAATCATGACGTGTCGCACTGGCGACTGAAATCTGCAGCATACTCCTGGCCAGCAAATGGTTTTTGCCAGGGAGCTGTCGGGAGTGGGCTTTGATGCTGCATAGAATATGGCTGGGTTTTTTCTTGATCGCCGCGGTCTCCGGGAGCTACCAATGGTTGGCGCTCGGCGACAGCGCGGTGTTCCAGCGTATGGTGCGAGCTATTTTTGATATGGCGGGTTTGTCGGTGGAGCTGGCCATTGGTTTGATCGGCCTGATGAGCTTCTGGCTGGGCATAGTGGCTCTGGGAGAGGCCAGCGGCCTCATTCAGAAGCTGGCGGGTCTTATGTCGCCACTGTTTACGCGTTTGATGCCGGGAGTACCGGCAGGGCATCCAGCGATATCTTCCATAACTCTCAATCTCTCAGCCAATGTAATGGGGCTGGACAACGCAGCGACCCCGCTGGGTATTCGAGCCATGCAAGATTTGCAGACGCTAAATCCGACACCAGATACAGCGAGCAACGCACAAATACTATTTCTAGTGCTGAACACCTCCTCGGTCACATTATTTCCTGTCACTGTTTTGCTCTTTCGTGCGCAATTGGGGGCGGCCGATCCAGCCAGCGTCTTTATGCCTATTCTTTTGGCTACCAGTTGTTCGACCCTGGCCGGATTGTTGGTGACTGCCTGGGTGCAGCGACTAAATTTGAAAGATACTGTTATTTTGTCCTGGTTTGCGTTGGCTATGGCGGCTTTGCTGAGCTTGCTTGCATGGTTCGCAACTTTGAGTGTTGATGAGTTGATGCGCCAATCAAGTCTGCTCAGCAATATGCTCATACTCACCTTGATTATGTGCTTCTTGCTGGTTGCTCATCGCCGCAGAGTTAACGTTTACGACACGTTCATTGGCGGGGCAAAGCAAGGTTTTCAAACCGCGATAGAACTCATTCCTTTTCTGTTGGCTATGCTTGTAGCCATCGGTGTGTTCCGGGCGAGCGGGGCGCTGGAAGCGATCTTGGACGCCGTTCGCCTGGTGGTGCTTGCAGGTGGTTGGGATACTGCCTGGGTAGATGCGATGCCCACTGCCGTGATGAAGCCATTGAGTGGCTCCGGTTCCAGGGCGATGATGATTGAAACGATCAATCAGCACGGCGTTGATTCTTTTCAGGGTTTATTAGCGGCGACGATTCAGGGTTCAACAGAAACTACCTTCTATGTACTTGCTGTGTACTTTGGTGCTGTTGGTATACGCCATACCCGCCATGCCATAGGCTGTGGTTTAGCGGCAGATGCTGCCGGAATCACTGCTGCAATTACTGTAAGCTACTGGTTTTATAGTATTTAGAGACCTTTGCACGAAAGCCATTTCACCTGCATGCTGCGTTAAAATCGTACTCAATCGGTCATTTATAAGCATAAACTCCCTCATTCCGTGCGTTTTTGCCTTGCCTGAAAGTGAAATCATCTTCCGTGCAAAGGTCTCTATTTAGTAACTTTTTCTGAATGGTGCAAAAAGCCATTTAATGCGCTGCACATTTTATGTGGTCCAACCCTGGAGCCAGGCCAATGGAGTGCGGTCAATGCTGGCCGAAAATGCCCGGTTGGTTTAACGGCATATTTTTCTCAGAGCTTCTAGAGATTGTCGGTTCGCCGATTCTTCGATACCGCTGACTCGAGGCCGTACCGCAATCAAATGAGTCAAACCCAGCCGCTCCCGATAGCGCGCAAGCTGATCTGAGACGTAATCCGAAGAACCGACAATGGCCCAATCCGCTGCGGTGCTAACAGGCCCCATATTGGGCGGTCTTGGGGTGTCTCGCAGACGGTCGTTAATCCGCGAACACAGTTTGGCGTCGCTGGATATCAGTATGGTTCTCATCGCAATGACTGCCGGGGGTTTTGCGTGGCCGGCGAGCGCCATCGCCTCGTACAACTTTGCGTGGTTGTTTTCCAGTTCTTGCAGTGTCTCAATCGGTGAGGCCAGGTAGGGTAGACCCAGTGAGCCGATTTGTTTGATTGCCTTGGAGCCAAAGCCGGCCACCCAGAGCGGCGGGTGTGGCTGTTGCAGAGGCCGCGGTGCGAGCTGTAGTCGTTTTTCCGGGTCTCCAATATAGTCGCCACGCCAGGCTGCTTGCATGGCACTTAGAATATCTTCGAAGCGCGCACGTTTTTCGCGCAAGTTAACACCGAAGGCTTCCAGCATCGTCGCCTGATAGCCGCGCCCTAGTCCGAGTATAAGGCGGCCGCGGCTCAGTTGATCCAGGGTGGCCACTTGTTCAGCGGCTAGAAGGGCATGTCTTATGGGCAGCAGGTATGAGGTAGTCCCAAGTTTTATGTGCTGAGTACGAGCAGCAATTGCAGATAGCAGCATCATAGGCTCTGGCAACGCAGTGCTTCCTGCGAAATGGCTCTCGGGAAGAAAGAAAGAATCATAGCCCCATGTTTCCGCCAGCTCTGCCTGTTGGCAGAGATGCTCGCTATCTATGTCACTATTGATTTGCCAGGGAGTTATACCGAGGTGCATGTGTGTGATCACATCCATTCTAATTGCGCTACTTGTTCACGGGTTCAGATTTTAACCTGTTGGCAACAAATAGAAATGACCAGCTCTGTAGCGCAGAGATTGTCCGCTTTTGGTTTGATTGCTGGAAGGTTCCCAGAAGTGCCTGGTGCTTTTGCCTATGCCTTTTTGGTTTTCTTCGGATGCTTGCGGTTGGGGTAACAGGTGCTGCAAATTTCGCAGACGGTGCCATCGCAACCGCGCGCAGTGCAGTATTCGCGGCCGTAGTAAATGATTTGCAGGTGCAGGTCGTTCCAACACGCTTTGGGAAACAGACGCTTTAGGTCTTGCTCTGTCTGCGCCACATTTTTGCCGCTGGTGAGCCCCCAGCGCTGCGCGAGCCTGTGGATATGGGTGTCTACCGGGAAGGTGGGAATGCCAAAAGCCTGGCTCATAACCACGCTGGCGGTTTTGTGGCCAACGCCGGGCAGAGTTTCCAGAAGGGCCATGTCTTGAGGTACTTCGCCATTGTGGTCTTCAACCAGCATCTGACTGAGCCTGGAAATGGCTTGCGACTTTTGTGGCGACAATCCGCAGGCGCGAATAATGGCGCGAATGTCATCGACTGGTACGTCCGCCATAGCAAAGGGATTATCGGCGCGATCAAACAAGGCAGGTGTCACGGTATTGACGCGCTCGTCAGTACACTGAGCACTCAGTAACACTGCGACCAGCAATGTATAGGGGTCTTTGTGATCCAGCGGTATGGGGGCTTCAGGGTACAGTGCTTGCAATTTGCACAAGATGTAAGCGACCCGTTCTTGTTTCAACATGCTTGCAGGGTATCCAGTCAGAGAGTGTCCAGATAGCGGCTAATGCGCTGTGCCGCTTCCGTGCATTGCTCGACACTTGCAACCAGCGCCAGGCGCAGATGCCCCTCACCCGGGTTGACCCCCTTTTTATTTCTGCCCAGAAAGCGTCCCGGCAACACGATCAGGTTTTGCTGTTCATACAGTTTTGCGGCGAATTCAGTATCCGCGATGGGTGTTTGCGGCCACAGGTAAAAGCTCGCAGCGGGCCTCCGCATTGCTAATTTGTCGCCCAGAATGTCCATGACGCTATCGAACTTGTTTCGGTACTGAACACGATTGGCCTTAACGTGTTTCTCGTCGCTCCAGGCGGCAGCGCTGGCCAGTTGATGATGGGGTGGCATCGCGCAACCCTGGTAGGTGCGATACAGCATAAACTTTTTCAGGATATCGGCATCGCCAGCCACGAAACCCGAGCGCAAGCCGGGTAAGTTCGAGCGCTTTGAAAGACTGTGGAATACCAGGCAATTGTTGAAATCGTGATAACCGAGCTTGGCGGATACTTCCAGCAGGCCTGCTGGCGGTGTGTTTTCGTCGTCGTAAATTTCTGAATAGCACTCATCGCTGGCAATGACGAAATTGTGCTCTCTCGCCAGTTCTATGAGTTTGGTCAGAACGTGTTCGGGGATCACTGCCCCAGTCGGATTTCCGGGGTTGCACAAGAACAGCAATTGGCAGTGTTGCCAGATGTCGCTGCTAACGGTGTCAAAGTCCGGAATAAAGGAGTTGCCGGGTGTGCAGTTCAGCAGCTCCATAGCGGCACCCGCCAGTAGGGTTGCCCCCTCATAGATTTGATAGAAGGGATTGGGTGCAATGACCAATGGCTTCTCACAGTTGCGATTTACAACTGTTTGGGCGATTGCAAACAGAGCCTCGCGGGTGCCGGTAACCGGAAGTAGTTGGTGGTCTGGGTCGATGCCGGCGAGTCCGAATCGTCGCTGTAGCCAGGTGGCAGCAGACTGTCTTAGTTCGGGCATACCTTTTGTGGCAGGGTATTTCGATAACAGATTTAGATTGTCGCGCAGACATTGGAGCACAAATTCTGGAGCCGGGTGTTGAGGCTCGCCAATGCCGAGTGTTACCGACATCAGTTCGGGGTTGGGCGTAATACCCTCAAACAATAATCTGAGCTTTTCAAAAGGGTAGGGTTGTAGCCTGTCCAGATCGGTGTTCATCAGGCGGCAGCTTGCTCGTCCAGTTCTTTGCAAACCGCAGACTGAATTTCAGTGCGCAGTTGCTCATCTTCAATCGGTTGATGATCGCGGTCTGTAATAAAAAACACGTCTTCTACACGTTCGCCCAGAGTAGCAATTTTTGCTGCTTGCAGCTCTATACCAAAGTCGAAAAAGATGCGCCCGATACGCGCCAGCAGTCCGGGTCGGTCTGGCGTGTTCACCGCCAACACATTGACCCCCCTGGCTGAATCGACTGTCATGGAGGTTTCCGTAGGCACCGAGAAGAATTTAATCTGCCGGGGGGTTCTGCGCTGTACAATTTCTGGATACTGATCCCGGTCCGATAGCAGTGTACTCAGCGTTTTTCTGATGTGGTCAATCCTGGCTGGATCTTGGGCGATTGACTCACCGTTGGCGTCCAACACATAAAAGGTGTCCATCGCCATGCCGTCTACCGAGTTGTAAACCCGCGCATCCTGCACACTTAGGTCTAGTTGCTCCAGGGCCGCTGCAACCACAGCGAACAAGTAATCCTGGCTGCGCACGTGAATAAAAATTTGTGTTGCCAGTTCGACATTGTTGTCTGTAGTGGCGTGTTTAATCAGTACCAGTGGCGAGTCTTTATCGTAGTGGTCAGCAATGGCCTCGGTCTGCCAGACAATATCTTCAGGTTTTTCGCGCAGAAAATAGTCTTCACCGCTTTCTTCCCACAATGCCTCAACCTCTTCAGCGATAAAGCCCCGATCCTCGAGTTCCTCCAGGGCTTGATGCTGGGTTTTTTCAATCCATTGCTGTTTGTCGACCTGTTTGTCCAGGCCCCGTGTCAGCGCGTGTTTTGTTTCGGTGTACAACTGGCGCAAGAGTGAACCGCGCCAAGCATTCCACAAGGTTGGATTGGTGGCGTTGATGTCCGCAACAGTCAAGGTAAACAGATAGTCCAGATGTACCTGGTCTCTCACCGTTTCTGCAAACTCCTGGATGACCTGGGGGTCGGAAATATCCTTACGCTGCGCAACACCAGACATATAGAGATGGTGTTGGATCAGCCAGCACACCAACTGCGTATCGCTTTCGCTGATGCCGTGGTTTTTGCAGAATAGTGCCGCATCAACCGCTCCGAGTTCGGAGTGATCGCCGCCACGGCCCTTGGCTATATCGTGATAAAGGCCAGCAATATAGAGCAGTTCCGGTTTTGGCAAGCGGGAGGCCACGCGGCTGGTTACCGGGAAACGTTCACGAAACTCCGGATATTGAAAGCGGCGCATATTTTTGACCACTTCCAGGGTATGTGCATCGACAGTGTAGATATGAAACAGGTCGTGCTGCATCTGGCCAACTATTTTGCCGAACTCAGGTAGATACTGCCCTAAAATTCCATAGCGATTCATGCGGCGGAGTTGACGCGCCAGCTTGTGCGGCGACTTGATTAACTGCATAAAAAGACGCTGGTTGCGCGGGTCTTTTCTGAAGGCGTCATCAATAAGTTCGCGATTGTCGCGAATCTGACGAATCGTCGAAACGTGAATGCCTTCAATGTCCGGATTGTTGCCGCAGATCACGAAAATCTCCAGCAGGGCTGACGGTGTTTTGCCAAACACGTCTTCATTGCGCGCTTCGATATAGGCGTTGCGAATCTGAAAGCGGGAGTTGACCAGGGAAATATCACCAGCGCCATGTGATCTCAAAATAACCTGGTCGAAGTGCTGCATCAGCACCTCGTTGAGTTGCCCTAAAGCGAGAGCGCATCGATAGTAGCGCTGCATGAACTGCTCAATCGCCAGACGCCGGTCGCTGTCTTTATAGCCAAACAGTTTTGCCAGCTCATGCTGGTGATCAAACAGCAGGCGATCCTCTTCCTTGCCAGCGAGCCTGTGCAAGGCGTAACGCACTCGCCATAGAAAATCCCGACCATTCAGCAAAATATTGACTTCATCTTCGGTCAGAAATCCCAGGTGGGCCAGCATTTGCGGATCGCGCTCGCCGAAGTGACGCATGGCGATCCAGCCAATCATTTGAATGTCGCGCAGGCCGCCGGGTGAGGCTTTTACATTGGGTTCGAGGTTGTATTCGGTGTCAGCGTACTTGGTGTGGCGACTTTTTTGTTCCAGCCATTTAGCGCGGAAAAATTCGTCGCTCGGCCAAAGTTTGTCTGGGCTGGTGGCATCGTGCATGGCATGGAGCAGATTTTCTGTGCCCGCTATCAGGCGCGATTCCATTAAGGTAGTGGCCACTGTGATATCGGCGTTGGCATGTTCAACGCACTGCTCGATATTGCGCACACTGTGGCCGACTGTGAGTTTAATGTCCCAGAGCAGGGTTAAGAATTGCTCGACCTGAGTATCACAATCGGCACAATCCTCGCCCTGCAATATCAGCAGATCAATATCGGAGTAGGGGTGTAGTTCGCCGCGTCCGTAGCCTCCTACGGCTATCAGGGCAATGTCGTTACTCTCAAGCTCAAACAGTTGCCATAGGCAATTCAGAAAGCAGTCAAAATAGCGTGCTCGCAGGTGTATGAGCGGCGCAGCATCGGTCTCGGTATCAAATTGAGCATCGAGATATTCGCGCGCTTTGTCGTATTTTTCACGCAGGGTGTTGATGCGCTGTGTCGGGTCTTCACAGGCCTTTAACAGGGACTGCGGTTCGATTAACTCTGGAGGCAGAGTGGCTGGAGCATTCACGGGGCGTTAGAAGTTCTCGTTGCTGCGGGCGGTGAAAACTTCAACGCCCGTGTCGGTGACCGCCAGGGTGTGCTCCCACTGTGCAGACAAGCGACCGTCGCGAGTTGTCACTGTCCAGCCATCTTTCTGGTTGAGTTTTACATGGCGTTTTCCCGCATTAATCATCGGCTCAATCGTGAAGGTCATACCGGATTTGAGTTCCAGCCCACTGCCTTGGCGGCCGTAGTGAAGAACCTGTGGCTCTTCATGGAATATGGCGCCGATACCGTGCCCGCAATACTCGCGAACGACCGAGTAGTAGTTATTTTCCGCATGGGTTTGGATCACATGGCCGATGTCGCCCAGTGTAGCACCCGGTTTCACTATTTCGATGCCCCGGTACAGGCATTCCTGGGTGACCTTAATCAAGCGTTCGGCATGGGAGGGAACTTTGCCTATACAAAACATCTCGCTGGTATCGCCATGGAAGCCGTCTTTAATAACGGTGATGTCGATGTTGACGATGTCGCCCGCTTTCAGCACTTTTTTGTCAGAGGGAATGCCGTGGCAGACCACATGGTTGACGGAGGTGCAGATCGACTTTGGAAATCCGTTGTAGTTGAGTGGGGCCGGAATTGCATCCAGCTCGCCTGTGATGTAGCTGTGACAAATGCTGTCCAGCTCTCCTGTTGTGATGCCGGGCTGCACATGTGCAGCGATCATTTCGAGTACTTGTGCGGCCAGGCGTCCAGCAACGCGCATTTTGTCCAGTTCTTCTGCAGTTTTGATGGAAGCTGCCATACTTGAGTTCACTTATGTCTCTGTCAGTGCCCAGGATTTGTCGATCAGAAATTGACCTGACATCTGTCGGGTTGAAATCCGACCTGCACGGCTAAAAAAGGCGGCTATTTTACGCATATTCTCTGGGAAAAACAGCAGCTTAGCGTTCAAAACAGGTTTATTTGGTGTGCGCTCTGTGTTATAAAGCGCGCCTCTCCGGGTATGTAGCCGGGAGAAAAACGACACACACATGTCGTCACATCGTTCAGGGTGCTCAAATTTTCTATTGAAAACAATGAGTTGAATTATGGGACATGTGGAGGATTAACCCATTACAAGGTATTTAATATGATGCAGGTAAGTATGCGCGACCTGTTGCAGGCAGGCGCGCACTTCGGGCACCAGACTCGCTACTGGAACCCGAAAATGGATCAGTACATCTTTGGCGCACGCAACAAAATCCATATCATCAATTTGGAACACACGGTTCCAGCTTTTAATGAAGCTCTCGGGATGATCAAAAATCTGGCTTCAAACAAGAACAAAATCTTGTTTGTGGGTACCAAGCGTGCTGCCAGCAAGTTGATTAGAGAGGAAGCTCAACGCGCCGGTATGCCTTACGTTAGTCATCGTTGGCTGGGCGGCATGTTGACCAACTACAAAACGATTCGCGCCTCCATCAAGCGTTTGCGCGAGCTGGAAGTACAGCAAGCCGATGGCACTTTCGATAAGTTGACCAAGAAAGAGGCCCTGATGCGCAGCCGCGACATGGAGAAGCTGGAGCGCTCAATCGGCGGTATCAAAGATATGGCTGGTTTGCCCGATGCATTGTTTGTAATCGACGTTGATTACGAGCGTATTGCTGTTACGGAAGCGAACAAGCTGGGTATCCCGGTGATTGGTATCGTTGATACTAACAGCAACCCCGATGGCATTGACTACATTATTCCAGGGAATGATGATGCCATTCGTGCAATCAAACTGTACGTCAAGAGTGTGGCTGATGCCTGCATTCAAGGTCGTGCTGATGGTGGTGAGATGATTGCAGCCCGCGACGAGTTTGTTGAAGTAGAAGTTGCTGCGGAAGAGTCGGCACTTGTTGAGGCGGCTGCCGAAGAGACAGCCGTTGAAGCGCCTGTTCCAGAAGCTGCTACAGAAGAGGCAGTAGTAGAAGCAGCAGTAGAAGCAGCAGTAGAAGATGCTGCTGCGGAAACCGAACAAGCCAGGCCACAGTAAGTTTTCGGTTTTAGAATCTGAGGGGAGTGTTGCTCCCCTTCAACAAAATACGGTTTTATCCATCCCTGTTTACGAAGGGATAAACGGAGGAATTCTAATGTCTGTAGCACTGGTTAAAGAACTGCGTGATCGCACGGGTTTGGGCATGATGGCGTGTAAAAAAGCACTTCAAGTTACCGATAACGACGTGGAAAAGGCGATTGAAGAACTGCGCAAGTCCAGTGGCATTAAAGCTGCCAAGAAAGCCGACCGCACCGCTGCTGATGGTGTTATTGCTGTTCGCATTAGCGATGACGGTTGTTACGGCTGTATGCTGGAAGTTAACAGCGAAACTGATTTTGCCGCTCGCGACGACGACTTTTTGGGTTTTGTTGCCAGCGTAGCTGAAGCGGCATCTAGTGCAAAGCAAACCGATGTCGCAACGGTGATGGCTGGCGAGCTTGAATCTGCCCGCGAAGCTTTGGTGCAAAAATTTGGCGAGAATATCGGCGTGCGTCGTATTGCTGATCTAAGTGCTGAAGAGGGCGTGGTCGGTAGTTATGTACACAGCAATAGTCGTATCGCGGTACTGGTTCAGTTGAAAGGCGGAGATGCCGAGTTGGCGAAAGATGTTGCCATGCATGTGGCTGCGGCAAACCCGCAGGTCGTGTCGCCCGACGACATGCCTGAAGAAGTCGTCGCCAGGGAAAAGGAAATTTTCACTGCGCAGGCAGCCGAGAGTGGCAAGCCAGCGGAAATTATCGAAAGAATGATTGGCGGACGTATCAAGAAGTTTCTGTCTGAAAATAGCTTGCTCGAACAGCCGTTTGTGAAGGACCTTGACCAAACAGTTGGCAAGCTGGTGTCAGTTGCTGGAGCTGAGGTGGTGGCATTTACTCGCTACGAAGTGGGTGAGGGCATCAGCAGGGATAAGTAGATTTTGCTGCATAGGTTGCTGTACAGATGCAGAGCTAAGGCAAATCGATATAGAAAGCGGGGTTGTTGCTGGAGACGGTCGCCCCGCTTTTTTGTGTGCTGAGATATATAGGTCGGGTTTAGCGTGCTCTCTGGGTATTTAAGCTGAGGTTTGTCGGAATCAGGTCAGACCTTCTAGTTCAGGTTTTGGACTGATCGACTGGTGGCGGTTAACATATCGACCAGTGTCATAGAGGTGAGTGGGTATGCCGAATAGCGGTGGTGAAAAGAAATATAAACGCATACTCCTGAAATTGAGCGGAGAAGCTCTGACTGGCGCACAGGATTTCGGCATTGATCCCAAAATTCTCGACCAGATGGCACTGGAAATAGGCCAATTGATTGGCATCGGGGTACAAGTTGGCTTAGTCATTGGCGGAGGCAATTTGTTTCGTGGTGCGGCGCTGCAGGAGGCCGGGCTCGACCGTGTTACTGGTGATCACATGGGTATGTTGGCGACAGTGATGAATGCTCTGGCCATGCGTGATGCGCTCGAGCGTTCCAATATTGCTACTCAAGTGATGTCTGCTATTCCCATGAGTGGCGTCATTGATCATTATGACCGACGCAAAGCCATGCGCGCACTCAACAATGGCGATGTTGTTATTTTCGCCGCTGGAACGGGTAATCCATTCTTTACTACTGACTCTTCGGCTTGCCTTCGCGCTATTGAAGTGGAAGCAGAGCTGATGCTAAAGGCCACCAAGGTTGATGGCGTCTATTCAGATGACCCCATGAAAGTGACTGATGCGAGAAGATATGACGAGTTAAGTTTTGACGACGTACTTAATCAGCAGCTCGGCGTTATGGATTTAACTGCTATTTTGCTGTGTCGTGACCACGAACTGCCAGTTCGGGTATTTGAGATGGAAAAGCCGGGAGCCCTGCTGAATATTGTACGCGGCTGTGGCGAAGGCACCTTGATACATTCCTGAGGGGAGCAAAACATGATTGATGACATCAAGCAGGAAGCCAAAGAGCGCATGGGTAAAAGCATCAAGGCGCTGGGCCATAATTTCAACAAAATCCGTACTGGACGCGCTCACCCGAGCATTCTGGATACGATTCGGCTCGACTATTACGGCGCTGATACGCCGCTCAATCAAATGGCAAACATCTCGGTGGAAGATGCTCGTACTTTGACCCTGACTGCCTGGGATAAATCGATGGTGCCGGAGATTGAGAAGGCCATTATGAAGTCTGACCTCGGCCTTAATCCGTCTACGGCGGGCGAAGTCATTCGTATTCCTATGCCGTCTTTAACTGAGGAAACTCGCAAAGGCTATATCAAACGGGCCAAGCAGGAGGCTGAGTCGGCTCGGGTTTCAGTACGCAACGCCCGCCGCGATGCCATTGCAATGCTTAAAGAGTTGCTGAAGGAAAAAGATATCTCTGAGGATGAAGAGCGCCGCGCCGAAGACGATATTCAGAAACTTACTGACGGGTTTATCGCCGATGTAGAAAAACGGCTCGCGGAGAAAGAAACAGACTTGCTGGAAATCTAATGACGTGAATCAGGTATTCGCATTTTTTCAGAAAACCTCCAGGGCGCTACAACAAGGCGCGACCTGCGGGGCCACTGTTAAAGAGTGGGCCCCTGTTAAAGAGCCGCAACCCTGTAGTCGCGCTCTCAAGGCTTTCCCTGCGGGCGCACCCATAAGCACACCTGACGGCGCTGCGCTGAATGTATGCTAATACCTGACTCGCGACACTAATCTCATGGTCCCTCAACACATTGCGATCATCATGGATGGCAACAACCGTTGGGCCAAGGCGCGAAGTTTGCCTGGTGCAGCGGGTCATCGCGCTGGTGTTGAGGCAATTCGCAATGTATTACGCGGTTGTCGTGACCAGGACATTAAAGCGCTGACGCTGTTTGCCTTCAGCAGTGAAAACTGGGGCAGGCCGCGTTCGGAAGTGCGTTACCTGATGGCGCTTTTAGCCCGCTATTTACGCAATGAAACCCGAGAACTGCACAAAGATGGTGTGCGTATGCGTTTCATTGGTCGGCGTGACCGCTTTCCCAAGCGAATTCAAGCGCTGATTGATCAGGCCGAGATTATTACTGCGAGCAACGTAGAAACCACACTGATTATTGCAGCGGACTACGGTGGTCAGTGGGATGTGGCGAATGCTGCGCGCTCGCTGGCCAGGAAAGTTGAGCGGGGCGAGTTGGGCTGCGATGACATCACGCCGGAATCAATTGATGCAGAAGTGACTCTGGCGGATCTGCCCAGGCCGGATTTATGCATTCGCACCGGCGGAGATCACCGCATTAGCAATTTTATGCTGTGGCAGTTTGCATACAGTGAACTCTACTTTACTGAGACGCTGTGGCCTGACTTTGGGCAGACAGATTTAAATAAAGCGATAGAAGACTTCAGCGGCCGCGAACGCCGCTTTGGCCTGCGCGGAGAGAGCAATGCTTAAGCAGCGAATTATTACTGGGTTGAGTCTGGCTATTACACTGGTGGCTGCGGTGTTGTATTTGCCCTTGCCTGTACTGTCTGCCATTTTGGGTATAGCTATTATGATTGGTGCCTGGGAGTGGTCGAACCTGGCCGGATATTCACAGCTCTGGGCGCGGGTTTGCTACGCCTTCGCCGTCGGCTTGATTTTAGTCGCGGCCTACAACTATAACGGTCTGCCATTTGAGCCGAGTATTGAACGGGTGCAGTCTATTCTCGGATTGGCTTGCTTGTGGTGGTCTATTGCCTTGCTGTGGGTGATGTCGTTTCCAGCCAGTGTCGGCCTTTGGAGCACTCGGCCTGTGATGGCTGTAATGGGATTGTTAGTACTGGTGCCAGCATGGCTGGCAGTCGTGTTTTTGTTGCACTATCCGCAGGGGAGCTGGTTATTCTTGTACATGTTCGTTGTCGTTGCCGCCGCCGATATAGGGGCTTATTTTGCCGGTAAGGCGTTCGGTAAACGCAAGTTGGCGGTCGAGGTTAGTCCGGGCAAGTCCTGGGAAGGTTTTTTGGGGGGCGAAATTTTATGTGCACTGCTTGGCGGAATAACCTGGTTGGCCTTGCGCCCTGAACAGCTTGGTGTGCTCGGTTTGGTGGCCGTGGTAGTGATCACAGCACTCGCCTCGGTACTGGGTGATTTGCTTGAAAGTATGGTGAAACGGCAGCGCGGAGTAAAAGACAGTGGCACCTTATTGCCTGGGCATGGTGGCCTGCTGGATCGAATAGACGGTCATACCGCCGCCGCCCCGGTGTTCGCACTCGGGTTGATTTTGGTCGGCTGGTAGCTCGGTGAACACGACTTTGACACACCCCGTGCAGTGGGTCACGGTGTTGGGAAGTACTGGCTCGATCGGCGAGTCGACACTGGACGTGTTGGCTCAGCATCCCGAGCGCTATCGCGTCTACGCGCTGACCGCGAATTCCTCAGTGGATACCATGTATCGGCATTGCGTGTCTTTCGAGCCTCGCTATGCGGTGATGCTGGACGAAGCTTCGGCGGTGCAATTGCAAGATCAACTGGGCGCAAGCACTAGTGCCACGCAAGTGCTTTCCGGCCTGGAGTCTCTGTGCCAAGTTGCCGCCGCAGATGTCGTGGATATTGTTATGGCCGCTATCGTGGGCGCCGCTGGACTTGAGCCGACCTGGGCAGCGGTTGAGGCGGGCAAGAAAGTATTGCTGGCCAATAAAGAATCCCTGGTGATGACGGGCCAACTGTTTATGAACGCTGTGCGTGACAGCCATTGCGTGTTGCTACCGATTGATAGCGAACACAATGCTATCTTCCAGTGTCTGCCTGCTACCGAGCGAGCACAACCTGTTAAGAGCGGTGTCAGCAAAATTCTGTTAACAGCGTCAGGCGGACCTTTTCGCGAATGGAGCTTCGAGCAAATGCGGGCTGCGACTCCCGACCAGGCTTGCGTCCATCCCAATTGGAGTATGGGGAGAAAAATTTCAGTCGATTCAGCGACCCTGATGAACAAGGGTCTGGAATTGATTGAGGCTTGCTGGTTGTTCGATGTGGCTTCGCAGGATATAGAGGTCGTGGTGCATCCACAGAGTGTCATTCACTCAATGGTTCAGTATGCTGACGGCTCGGTACTTGCCGAGCTGGGAAATCCGGACATGCGCACACCCATCGCTTACGGTCTGGCGTGGCCCGAGCGGATTGGCTCGGCCGTACCTAATCTTGATATCATCGGTACCGGGCGGCTGGATTTTGAGGCGCCGGACGATCAGCGATTCCCTTGTCTGGCGTTGGCCAGAGGAGCGGCAGATATGGGTGGAACTGCCGCTGTAGTGCTCAACGCCAGCAATGAAGTAGCAGTGGAGGCATTTTTGCAGGGTCGTATTGGTTTTACTGATATTGCAGGAGTGATTGAAGCAGTCCTCGATTCTGCAAATATCGATGAACCGGACTCTTTGACTGTGGTCAAAAAGGCAGATGCCGATGCTCGTCGGCGGGCCTGGGTTGTGATCAGTGAAATGAGACCTTTGCACGGAAGATGATGTCGCTTTCAGGCCAGGCAAACCCGCACGCAATGAGGGAGTTTATGCGTATAAATGACCGATTGAGTACGATTTTACCAGGCGTAGAGGCTTTGCTTTTAGGCGACGACAGCAGGCAGGTGAAATGGTTTTCGTGCAAAGGTCTCGAAATATTTGAAAAATAGACATAGGTAGCGGTTTGGATCTTTTATACACTATAGCAATTACACTGTTCTCGCTCGGCGTATTGATTGCCATCCACGAATTTGGCCACTTTTGGGTGGCGCGGCGCTGTGGCGTTCGGGTTGAACGCTTTTCAATTGGTTTTGGCATGCCTCTGTTGCGCTGGCGCGACAAGCTGGACACGGAATATGTGATCGCAGCGATTCCCCTGGGTGGCTATGTGAAAATGCTCGATGAGCGGGTTGATGAAATCACTCCGGGAATGGAGCACCTGGCTTTTAATCGCAAGCCTGTACTGGCGAGGATTGCTATTGTCTCCGCCGGACCCCTGGCGAATTTATTATTGGCTGTATTGGCCTATTGGTTTGTATTTATGGCCGGTGAAACTGGTGTCGCTCCGCTGATTCAGTCTGTCGAGGAAGGCTCGGTCGCGGAAATAGCCGGGTTGGAGTCCGGGCAGGAGATCGTGGCGATTGACGGCCACCCAACACCAACCTGGCAAGCCGTTCACTTCCGCCTGCTCGACCGCATTGGCGATACCGGCCCGCTTGCGTTTTCGGTGCGTTATCCCGGTTCGGATATGGTCTACGAGTCTGAAGGCATGCTGCGTGACTGGCAGGTAAATACCGAGCAGCCTGATCTTATAGGCGGGTTGGGCATCAAGGTGTTCCGGCCGCATATTCCCGTTGTTCTTGATGAAGTGATTGCAGCCAGCCCGGCTGCCGCAGCCAACTTGCAGCCAGGCGATGAAATTCTCAGCGCCGATGGCGAGATTCTGAACGATTGGAATGAATGGGTGGATTATGTGCGCGCCCTTCCCGGCGTCTCTATAGAGATCGTTGTACAGCGTGGCGGCGAGCAGTTTGATACGGTGTTGACGCCAGCGCGCAAGCTCACAGCCGACGGCGAGGCGTTTGGACAGGTTGGATTGAGTGTCAAGCCACCTGAGTATCCTGAACATCTGATTCGCCAGTTTCACTACGGTCCGTTGGAGGCCCTGGCAAAGGCCACCCAAAGAACTGGGGATTTGGTCGTTTTTACACTGAAATCCATTAAAAAGATGTTGACCGGACTTATTTCCCATAAAAACTTGAGCGGCCCGATTACGATTGCTAAAGTTGCCAGCGCTTCTGCCCAGTCGGGGCTGGAGGCCTACATGGCCTTTATTGCGTTGCTGAGTGTAAGTTTGGGGGTTTTGAACCTGTTGCCCGTGCCAGTTTTGGATGGCGGACACCTGATGTACTACACGATTGAAATGCTGGTCGGGCGACCCGTGCCGGAAAAGGTACAAATGCTCGGCTACCAGGTGGGCTTGTTGATCATCGTCGGCGTGATGATGTTGGCTCTTTACAACGACTTTGCTCGCTTATAAACGGGATAATAAAGACAAGCTAATGAATCGCTTTTCCAGATCGGCCTTTTTTATACTGCTGGGTATGTTTGTATTTTTGTCGCTGCCTGCGCGGGCTGAGACGTTTATTGTGTCGGACATTCGTGTAGAGGGTCTGCAGCGTATCTCTGCGGGTTCCGTGTTTGCGGTAGTGCCACTCGCCGTGGGTGATTTAGTCGACGAGCAACTGATTCGCAGCTCGGTACGTTCACTATTTGCCACCGGTAATTTCGACGATATTCAAATGGGTCGGGACGGTAACGTATTGGTCATTCTGGTGACCGAGCGCCCCAGTATTTCCGAGATTGTAATTGAGGGTAATAAGGCCATTGAAACTGAGGCTTTGTTAGATGGTCTGAAGGGCGCTGGCTTATCCGAGGGTAAGGTGTTTCAGCGCTCTACCCTTGAAGGCATGCAAATGGAGTTGGTGCGTCAGTACGTTCAGCAGGGTCGCTACGACGCCAGCATCGACACCGACGTAATCCCGGAGCCGCGCAATCGGGTGTCTGTGAATATCGATGTCAATGAGGGCTCAGTCGCCACCATTAAGCATATTAACATCGTCGGCAATGAGGTCTTCGATGACGAGGAACTGGACGACCTATTGGAACTCCATGCGACCGGCTGGTTGTCCTGGATTACCAGTGACGACAAGTATTCCAAAGAAAAACTCAGTGGAGATTTGGAAACTCTGACCTCCTATTACATGGATAGGGGCTATTTGAAGTTCAGTATTGATTCTACCCAGGTCTCAGTCACTCCCGAAAAAGACGCCGTTTATATCACCGCCAATATTACCGAGGGAGAGGAGTATACGGTTGACGCAGTTGAGCTTTCCGGCGACCTGGTTCTGCCGGAAGACGATTTACGCAGGTTCTTGATCGTTCGCGAGGGGCAAATTTTTTCCCAGCAGATGGTGACGAGCACTGAGGAGTACCTCACTCAGCGGCTGGGTAATGAAGGTTATAACTTTGCCAAGGTGACTGGTATCCCGGAGATCGACGACGAGGACAATACCGTCGAAATGAAGTTCTTTGTGGACCCGGGCAAGCGCACCTATGTGCGTCGTATCAGCTTCCACGGCAATACGCGCACCAAAGACGAAGTGCTGCGACGGGAAATGCGCCAGATGGAAGGAGCTCCCGCTTCCTCAGCGGCGATTGAGACTTCTCGAATACGCCTTGAGCGGCTTGGCTTTTTTAAGCAGGCAGTGCTGGAAACTCCTGAAGTGCCCGGTCACGACGATTTGATTGATGTTGAGTTTGAAGTAGAGGAGCAGTCCTCAGGCAGCATTGGCGCGAGCTTTGGATTCGCCCAGGGCACAGGTCTGATTCTGGGGGTGAATGTTCAGCAGGATAACTTCCTGGGTTCTGGCAAGCGTGTGGGCCTTAGTCTTAATTCCAGCAACTATCAGGATTTCTATAATTTCAGCTACACCAATCCTTATTACACTGAAGATGGAGTGAGCCGGGGTTTTAATGTCTTTTATCGCACGACAGACCTGGAAGAGGTCAACGTGGCCAGCTATACCACCGATACACTAGGGGGTGCAATTAACTTCGGCTATCCCATTAAAGAGACAGAGCGTCTGGGGTTCAGCTTTGGCATCTCTAATACTGAGATCACAGCCGGTCGCTTTGCGGTACAGGAAATTAAATCCAGTCCGCGTTTGCAGCAGGGCGTGGATAGCTGGTACGAGTCTACCCAACTTGACGATGGTACCTACTCCGGTATAGAGGTCCTTCAACCTGTTAGTACACTGGAACTGGATCAGTTTCCCTCTTCTGATCTGGGTTTCCTGGATAACAACGGAGATGAGTTCCTTAACTGGGCCGTTACCTCCAGTTGGACGCAGTCCACTTTGAACAGAGGAATTAATGCGACTCGAGGGGCATCTCAGTCTGTTGCACTAGAAGTGTCCATGCCCGCCAGTGATCTTGAATTTTACAAGCTGACCTACCGCGGCGAGTATTACTACCCGCTCTTCAAGAACTTTACGCTGCGCTTTAGAACTGAGCTGGGCTACGGCGATGGCTATGGTGATACTACAAGTTTGCCTTTCTACGAGCATTTCTTCGCCGGTGGCTTTGGCTCGGTGCGAGGTTATGAGAGCAATACTCTGGGTCCGCGCAGTACACCTGCTCAGGAGTATCGTATCGCTCAACCGGTTACCGAAATCGATGAAAATGGCAACCCGCTTGAACTTGGTGGGCCGGGTGGTTCTCTGTTTGGTTATGTTGATAGCAATGGCGAGCTAATTGTTGATCCGGTGCTGGATGATCCTGATCCTTTTGGTGGTAATGTTCTGGTTGAAGGTGGCGTTGAGTTAATATTCCCGTTACCGTTTATTAAAGATCAGCGTTCAATCCGGTCGGCCTTCTTTATTGATGCCGGTAATGTATTTAATACGAATTGTAGTTCGGTGCAAATTAATTGCTTTGACATCGGTGTTGATGAAATCAGGTATTCAGTGGGTGTTGGTGTTACCTGGATAACTGGTTTCGGGCCGATGACGTTCAGCCTGGCCAAGCCGCTGAACAAAGGTGAATTTGATGAAGACGAGCCCTTCCAGTTCACTCTGGGTCGTGGTTTCTAAGATTTTTTTGATAATTATGGAGAAAGCTGTGTCCAAGTATGTAAGTGTTCTTTTTGTGTTACTGGCATTGTGTGTGCTGCCAGGTCTGGCATCCGCCCAAGGTAAAATTGCTGTCGTCAACTTGGAGCAAGCCATGTTGCAGACTGACGAAGCCCAGCGACGAATTGCCGCGCTGCGCGAGCAGGCGGACTACGCATCTGATAAGGCTGAGCTGGATAAGCTGGCGGAAGAGCGAGACAAAATGGTGGAAGAGGCGCGAAAAGAGCTACCAGTGATGAATGAAGAACAGAGACAAACTGCCGGTAAGCGTATCGCTAATATGAATTCTGATCTTGAGCACGTTATGGGTAAGTTGCAAAAGTCTGAGCAGGAAGTGGGGCAGGCTTTGCTGCAGGAGATGACACCGCTAGTGCAGGCAGTATTGCGCGATCTGATCCAGAGTGAAGGTATTGGCTTATTGCTACAGCGCAACGAGCAGCAGGGTATCGTCATCCACGCAGACACCACCTATAGCATCACCGCCAAGGTGACTGACAAACTCAATCAGTTGTCCGCAGCCCAGTAAAACGCTGTGTTGATGGACGTTGTAGAAATACGCGAGTACCTGCCACATCGCTACCCGTTTTTGCTGGTGGATAGAGTCGTTGAGCTCAATTTGGGCGAGTCTGTTGTCGGTATGAAAAATGTGACGGTGAACGAACCTTTCTTTGACGGGCATTTCCCCGACACTCCGGTATTTCCCGGAGTGTTGCTGGTTGAAGCCATGGCCCAGGTTTCTGGCATTCTCGGCTTTAAGACGATGGACAAGAAACCGGCCGATGGCTCAATCTATTACTTTGTTGGCGCCGACAAACTGCGCTTTAAGCGGCCAGTGGTGCCTGGAGATCAGTTAATGCTGCGGTCTCAGGTTATCTCCGACCGTCGCGGCATCTGGAAGTTTGACGTTAGTGCGGATGTGGACGGCGAGATGTGCGCCTCTGCGACTATTCTTTGTGCCGACCGTTGAGCGTCAAGGCTAAAGGCTCTTCTCTGTGCCAGTCGTTGAGCGCCACAAGGCTGAAGGCTCTTCTCTGTGCAGACTGTTAGCCTGATCGAGTCTGATTTTCGGTTAGCCGCCGCAGTGGCATGATCGCCGCGAATGATTTGTTTTCCCACAGGTATGAGGGCGACCTGCTAGCCGGGGTCGACGAAGTGGGCCGCGGTCCGCTGGCTGGTGATGTCGTTGCCGCGGCGGTGATTCTCGATCCTGCCCGGCCCATTGAAGGTTTGCGCGATTCAAAGAAATTATCTGAAAAGCGTCGGGAATCTCTGACCAAAGTCATAAAGTCTGATGCATCTGCCTGGTGTATTGCCAGAGCCAGCGTCGCGGAAATCGACGAACTCAATATTCTTCACGCCAGTATGCTGGCGATGCGCCGAGCGATAGAAGGCCTGCAGGTACAGCCGGAGTACGTGTTGGTTGACGGCAACCGTTTGCCCAAATGGGACTATTTAGCCGCTGCGGTGGTTAGGGGCGATGACAGGGTCCCTGCTATTGCCGCAGCCTCGATTTTGGCGAAAGTCCAGCGCGATAGCGAAATGGTGGCGATGGATCAGCGCTACCCCGGCTATGGTCTGGCGCAACACAAGGGTTATCCCACAAAAGCGCATTTGACTGCACTGAAAGAGCTGGGCGTGACAGAAATTCACCGCCGTTCCTTTGCCCCGGTCAGAGATTTGTTACCATAGCTTATGCCTGACTTTATCCATTTGCGTCTCCATACCGAGTATTCCCTGGTCGATGGCCTGGTCAGAATTAAACCGCTGGTCAAACGGGTTGCCGAGCTGGAGATGCCAGCCGTGGCGGTAAGCGATCAAACCAATTTCTACGGTCTTGTTAAGTTTTACAAGGCGGCGCAAGCCGAGGGCATCAAGCCCATTTTTGCCACCGATCTATTGGTTTGCGAAGGTGATGATCGAGAGAATGTTAGCCTGCTCTGCTTGTTGGCGGCGACCGAGCGGGGCTATCGCAACCTCACTAAACTGATTTCACGGGCCTATACCCACGGCCAGTACCTGGGGGTGGCTCAAGTAAGTCGAGACTGGATCGCCGAATATTCTGAAGGAGTTATAGCCCTTTCTGGCGCCCGTGTCGGCGATGTGGGTCAAGCGTTGGTCTCCAATAAGGCCGATCTGGCAGAAGAGCGTTTGCGCTTTTGGATGGATATGTTTCCTGATCGCTTTTATCTGGAATTGCAGCGAACCGGGCGCGAAAACGAAGAGGCGTATATTCAGGCAGCGGTAGCGCTAGCGGTAAAAGCTGATTGTCCCGCGGTTGCCACTAATGATGTGCGCTTTTTAGATGCATCTGAATTTGAGGCTCACGAGGCGCGTGTTTGTATCCATGAGGGTCGTACTCTCGATGACCCTCGGCGTGCGCGCGCCTATTCCGAGCAGCAGTATCTGCGCAGCCCGCAGGAGATGTGTGAACTGTTCAGCGATCTACCAGAAGCGTTGGAAAATACGGTTGAAATTGCACGTCGCTGCAGCGTGGCCCTGGAGCTGGGTAAGCCGTGCTTGCCAGACTATCCAGTGCCCGCTGGTATCACCATGGAAGCTTACTTTGCTCAACTGTCTCACGATGGCCTGGAGCGTCGTCTGCAAAAGCTATTCGATTCTTCTGCGCCGAATTTCCCAGAGCAGCAGAGGATGTATCGTGAGCGTCTGGATTTTGAACTAAATGTGATCAATCAGATGGGCTTTCCCGGTTATTTCCTGATTGTGATGGATTTCATCCGCTGGTCGAAAAATCACGGTATTCCTGTGGGCCCTGGGCGCGGTTCGGGTGCGGGGTCTCTGGTGGCCTACGCCCTTGAGATCACCGATCTGGATCCACTGGAATACGGTTTGCTGTTTGAGCGTTTCCTCAATCCTGAACGGGTATCTATGCCTGACTTCGACGTGGATTTCTGCATGGAGAACCGCGATCAGGTAATCAACTATGTGGCACAACAATATGGCCGCGATGCGGTGTCACAAATCATCACTTTTGGCACCATGGCTGCCAAGGCGGTGGTGCGTGATGTAGCGCGGGTGCAGGGTAAGTCCTACGGTCTCGCGGACAAGTTGTCAAAAATGATTCCCTTTGAAGTGGGTATGACGCTGGCCAGGGCGCTGGAAGACGAGAAGCCGCTGCGTGACTTTCTCGCCGAGGACGATGAGGCCCAGGAAATCTGGGATATGGCAGAGCAGTTGGAAGGCATCACTCGCAACGTGGGTAAACACGCGGGTGGCGTGGTTATTGCGCCCTCGCAGCTCACCGATTTCTCGCCGCTGTTTTGCGATGAGTCTGGTGAAGGGCTGGTAACGCAGTACGACAAAGATGATGTAGAAGATGTGGGCCTGGTCAAGTTTGACTTTCTCGGCCTGCGCACTCTGACCATCATTGATTGGGCGGTGAAAATTATAAACGAGCGCAGCGCCGGTACGGGCGAAAAGCCCCTGGATATTACCGGTATCCCGCTGGATGACAGCGCCAGTTTTGATTTGCTGCAAAGTGCAGAAACGACCGCTGTATTTCAGTTGGAATCCCGTGGCATGAAAGATTTGATCAAGCGTCTGCGCCCCGACCGTTTTGAAGACATTGTGGCACTGGTGGCGCTGTTTCGTCCCGGCCCTCTGCAGTCGGGCATGGTGGACAACTTCATCGATCGCAAACATGGCCGTGAGGCTTTGTCTTACCCCGATGCACAGTACCAACACGAGTGGCTTAAACCCATTTTGGAGCCCACCTACGGCATCATTTTGTATCAGGAACAGGTGATGCAGATCGCTCAGGAGCTGGCCGGTTATACCCTCGGCGGTGCCGACGTGCTGCGGCGCGTCATGGGCAAGAAGAAACATGAGGAAATGGCCAGGCAGCGTGAGATATTTGAATCTGGCGCTGTTGCCAAGGGCGTAAACTCGAATCTGGCGATGAAAATCTTCGATTTGGTGGAAAAATTCGCCGGTTATGGTTTCAACAAATCTCACTCTGTCGCCTATGCCCTGGTGTCCTACCAAACTGCCTGGTTGAAAGCGCACTTTCCGGCGCCCTTTATGGCAGCAGTGATGAGCTCTGAATTGCAGAACACCGATAAGATAGTGATTTTCGTGGAGGAGTGCAGGGCCCTGAAGCTACCCCTGTGCTTGCCAGACATTAACGCAGGCAAATATATGTTCACCGTCAACGATGCGGGAAAAATTGTCTACGGCTTGGGTGCCATTAAGGGTTTGGGTGAAGGGCCCATCGAGAATATTCTTGCGGCGCGTGAGGCGGGTGGAGCGTTTTCCAGCTTATTTGATTTTTGCGCGCGAACCGACCCGCGTCGGGTTAACCGCCGCGCCATAGAGGCCCTTATTAAGTCAGGCGCTTTTGACTCGCTGGGTGAAGATCGCTCAGTACTTGCCTCGGCGCTGGAAGAGGCCCTACAGGCAGCGGAGCAGAGCGCCAAAGGCCGAGACGCGGGAATTGAAGACATGTTTGGAGATGTCGTGGCAGTGGCAGCCGGGGGCAATGTCTACAGCGCTCACCGCAATGTTCGCCCACAAACTTTGCGAGAGCGACTCAATGGCGAAAAAGATACACTTGGCCTTTATGTGACCGGGCATCCTATTGATGAGTATGAGCAAGAATTGCGAAGGTTCGTGCCCTGCAGGATTGCCAACTTGCGGGCCGATGGCAATAAGACCCAAGTAGTTGCTGGTTTGATTGTATCCATGCGCGCCATGAAAACCAAACGCGGTGATACCATGGCGATCTTGACTCTGGATGATCGCAGTGCGCGCATTGAGGTGACTATTTTCTCCGATGTGTACAGCGAAAGCTGTGAGCTATTGGTAAAAGACAACATTGTCATAGTTGAGGGAAGCGTCGCGCACGACGATTACTCCGGCGGTTTGTCGATCCGTGCCAGCGATGTAAATAGCCTCTTGCAAGCTCGACAAAGCCGTGCGTCTGAACTCACTATTGAACTGCGTGAAGACATGGTCGATGAAAAGCTGACTCAGCAACTGGAGGCGCTGCTGCAACACTCTCAGGGGGAGTGCAGAGTTGCGTTTTGGTATAGCCAGCCAGACAATCGAGCGCGTATCAGTTTGGGCGAGCGCTGGCAGGTGTCGCCCAGCGATGAACTGATTCAACAGTTGCGGGATCTTTGTGGTACCCACAGTGTCTCAATAAATTATGATCCCTCCTTGAAGCTCGCCAGCTAGGGGTTCGACAGGCTCATCGCGTCGGCTATCTATCTACACTGACTATACGGATTGATAACCGCAGATGCTTCCATTTGGCCCTGATGGGCGCAGCGTGTACAATCTGCGCCTTCGAGCCACCACAACCCGGGTGAGAACAAAACTGCCATGAATCCGAACTTTCTAGACTTTGAACAGCCCATTGCGGAGCTGGAAGTGAAGATTGAAGAGCTGCAGTTGGTGGGTTCGGACAACGACATCAATATTGGTGATGAAATCGCAACGCTGCGTGACAAAAGCACCAAGCTCACCGAGAAAATATATTCCAGTTTGACTTCCTGGGACATCGTTAAAGTTGCCCGTCACCCTCAGCGGCCTTACACGCTGGATTATATTCCGCGAATTTTCACTGATTTTGATGAATTGCATGGTGATCGTCACTTCAGTGATGATAAAGCCATTGTTGGTGGTATTGCCCGTCTTGACGGTGAGCCGGTGATGGTGATTGGTCAGGAAAAAGGCCGCAGTCTTCAGGATAAGGTGGCTCGCAATTTTGGTATGCCAAAGCCAGAGGGCTACCGCAAGGCTTTGCGTTTAATGGAACTGGCTGAGCGTTTTCAGATTCCGGTTATTACCCTGATTGACACGCCCGGAGCTTATCCCGGTATTGATTCTGAAGAGCGCGGAATTTCTGAGGCCATTGCCCGGAATCTGGCTGTGATGTCGCGCTTGAAGACACCCATTATCTGCCTCGTGATTGGTGAGGGTAGCTCTGGTGGTGCGCTGGGTATTGGTGTCGGCGACCATTTGGCGATGCTGCAATACGCTACCTATTTTGTGATTTCACCTGAAGGTTGCGCCAACATTATTTGGAAGACTTCCGAAAAAGCCCCGGATGCTGCAGAGGCCATGGGAGTCACCTCTAGCGTGCTGCAGGACCTGGGTATTGTCGACGCCAGTATCGAAGAGCCGCTGGGCGGTGCCCACCGGAATATCGACGAAATGGCTGACCGCATCCAGCAGCATTTGATAGCCGAGCTGGCGCGTCTGCAAGCCATGCCCCTGGAGCAGATGCTCGAGCAGCGCTATGAGCGCCTGATGTCCTACGGAAACTAACAGCCGGGGGGCGCCATGTCCCTGCCCATTGAGGCAATTCAAGAAGAACTTTTACGCTATGCACACCAGCCTCATTGGTTGGTGGCCTATAGCGGCGGCCTCGATTCAACTGTTTTACTGCACCTGCTAAGCGAAACTGTAAAACAACATTCGCTGCCTCCGCTAGCAGCCCTCCACATCAACCACCAGATCAGTGATTACGCCGAGAGTTGGCAGTTACACTGTGCCAGGTTTTGCGCTGGTCTCGATATTGAGTTTCATGCAGAAAAGGTGGTGCTGCCGGATACCGGTACCGGCCTGGAGGCAGCAGCTCGCAAGGCGCGCTACCGAGCCTTTGCCCGTTATTTGCAGGAAGCGGGCGCGCTGTTTCAGGGCCACCATCTGGATGATCAGGTAGAGACGTTTTTTCTGCGTCTGATGCGCGGAACAGGCCTGGCGGGCCTCGAAGGAATTCCAAGGCAGCGAGCTTTGTCTGGAGGTGTTCTGCTGCGCCCCTTGCTGGACTGTCCCAGGCGGGACTTGCAAAGCTACGCAGAACTACAGGGGCTAGAGTGGATTGAGGATGACAGCAATGCCGACGTGAGCCTTGATCGAAATTACCTGCGCCATCAAGTGATGCCCCTGCTAGAGGCCCGCTGGCCCACCTATCGAGGCCGAATACAAACCAGCATAGACAGCATCAGCGAGGCACAGATACAGTTGTCAGAAATTGACCGACAAAATCTGCGCAATGCCGTGGGGGAGCAATATGGGGAGCAGACCTTACGCTGGGACCGTTACGGGAGTTTGGATCATGCGCAGCAGCGTCGCTCGGTGAGGGCCTGGCTGAATTGTCAAGGCTGCGCCATGCCCGATAGAAGTTTGTTAATTGAGTTCTTGCGACAGTTGGCGGACGGCGGCACTGGGTCTCAGCCGCAAATGCAAACCAGCCAGTATACGGTACGCTTTTTCGACGATCAGTTGTATCTGTCGATCAATGCGTCTGCTGTTGCCAGCGATCCATTGCCTGATCCGCAATTACGCACTGTAGCAGGACGAGGCATTTCTAAAGCTCGCGCGGGTGTACTTCGTATCGCCTCCCGCCAGGGCGGGGAGCGGTGCCGACCAGCGGGTCGTTGCAGGAGTCAGAGTTTGAAAAAGCTACTGCAGGAATATCGCGTGCCGCCCTGGCTCAGGGATGGGCTGCCACTGGTGTTTAACGAGCACAATGAGTTGGTAGCGGTGGCTGATCTATGGGTCTGCGAGGGATTTCAGGCCGGTCCCGATGAGCCTGGTTGGGAGTTGGTTTGGTCTTTAGGGGCTTTGGCTTCCAGTCGTTTTGACGTTGAGGGCCGGGGAGACATCTGGTAGGCTGGCGTCCCATCTTTGGCGAGGTAGTGTCAGCTCTGATTGCTAGCTTGCTGTCGATATTGCTGCACAGACTCCAGTGGCATTTTAGCTGGAGAGCACAGCAAACAAGTGGTCAATAATACAAGCTGAAAAGGCTTTTCATGACACGTTATGTCTTCGTCACAGGTGGTGTAGTTTCCTCATTGGGAAAAGGCATAGCCGCCGCTTCCCTGGCCGCAATTCTTGAAGACCGGAGCCTAAAGGTTACTCTTTTAAAGCTCGACCCCTATATCAATGTCGACCCTGGCACCATGGCACCTTCCCAGCATGGAGAGGTGTTTGTAACAGAAGATGGTGCAGAGACCGATTTGGATTTGGGTCACTACGAACGTTTTACCCACGCCACCATGAAGCAGGGCAATAACTTCACTACGGGTCGGGTTTACAACGAAGTTCTGCGCCGCGAACGCAAAGGTGACTATCTCGGTGCGACCATCCAGGTTATTCCGCATATTACCGATGAGATAAAGCGCCGTGTGGAAGAGGGCGCCAAAGGGGCTGATATCGCTGTGGTTGAGATCGGTGGTACCGTCGGTGATATTGAGGGTTTGCCGTTTCTGGAGGCAGCCCGTCAGATGAAGGTAGAGCTGGGGCACAGTCGCGCGTTGCTAATGCACCTGACCCTGGTTCCCTATATTGCCGCAGCCGGTGAGATCAAAACTAAGCCGACCCAGCACTCCGTTAAAGAACTGCGTTCAATCGGTTTACAGCCTGACGTTCTGCTGTGTCGCTGCGAGGTGGCCATCGAAGAGAGTGCACGCAAAAAAATTGCGTTGTTTACCAATGTTGAAGAGCGCGGCGTTATTCCAGTGCTCGATGCAAAATCTATTTACGAAATCCCCGCCATGCTCAATTCTTACGGTCTGGACGATATGGTTGTAGATCGTTTCGGCCTGGATTGTCCCCAACCCGACCTCAGTGAATGGGAGGAGGTTTTAAGAGGCGAGCGCGATGCCGATAAAGAGGTCACGGTTGCCATGGTTGGCAAGTACGTGGGCCTGCTCGACGCCTATAAGTCTCTCAACGAAGCTCTCAAGCATGCGGGAATCCACAGCCTGTCTCGGGTCAATATTAAACATATCGACTCGGAGCGGATTATTGACGAGGGTCTGGGTCTCATAAGAGATGCAGACGCCATTTTGGTGCCCGGTGGTTTTGGCGAGCGCGGCGTGGAAGGAAAGATCAAAGCAGTGCAATATGCGCGTGAAAATCAGATTCCCTATCTCGGTATTTGCCTGGGTATGCAGGTGGCGATTATCGAATATGCCCGCAACGTGCTGGGCCTCCAAGGTGCCGATAGCACAGAATTTAACCTGGAAGCGACCGACCCTGTTATCGGCTTGATTACCGAGTGGCAGAATGCTGATGGCACAGCCGAGATTCGCAGTGCTGATTCCGACCTGGGTGGCACGATGCGTCTGGGAGCACAAGAATGCCACCTGGTGGAGCCGTCACGCATCCGGGAGCTTTACGGGAAGGAAACTATTGTCGAGCGGCATCGCCATCGCTGGGAGTTCAATAACAACTATGCCGAGCAGTTGCAGGAAGTCGGCATGAAGATCGCCGGTTGGTCGGCGGATAATTCTTTGGTCGAAGTGGTCGAACTACCTGATCACCCCTGGTTTGTCGCCTGTCAGTTTCACCCGGAGTTCACATCGCGCCCCCGCGGTGGACACCCGCTGTTTACTGGTTTTGTCAAAGCAGCGCTGGCACATAAAGAGAAGGCCAACTGAATATGGTTCAGCAAGTAATTGAAGTTGCGGATTTCTCCATAGCCAATGATCGACCCATGGTGTTGTTTGGCGGTGTCAATGTGTTGGAGTCTCGGGATTTTACCCTGCAAGTGGCGCAGGAGTATGTTGAGATTTGTCAGCGTTTGGGTATTCCGTATGTGTTTAAAGGGTCTTTCGATAAGGCCAATCGCTCTTCAATCCACTCTTTTCGTGGCCCTGGTCTGGAGGAAGGCCTGTCTATACTGGCCGCTGTGAAATCAGAGTTCGGGGTACCGGTTATTACGGATGTTCACGAGCCCGAGCAAGCCGCGCCTGCGGCGGAAGTGTGCGCGGTGATTCAACTGCCGGCATTTCTCGCCCGTCAAACTGATTTAGTGCGGGCGATGGCGGCAACCGAGGCAGTCATTAATGTTAAGAAGCCTCAGTTTCTCAGCCCTGGTCAGGTGGGCAATATCGTCGAAAAATTTCGTGAATGTGGCAACGACAAAATTATTGTATGCGAGCGTGGTACGCAATTGGGCTATGACAACCTGGTTGTCGATATGCTGGGCTTTAGAACCATGATTGATGTCAGCCACGGGGCGCCGTTGATTTTTGATGTGACTCACGCATTGCAATGCCGGGACCCTCTGGGTGCGGCCTCAGGTGGTCGCCGTGCACAAGTAGCCGAGCTGGGTCGGGCAGGCCTGGCAGTGGGCATTGCCGGCCTGTTTCTCGAGGCACATCCCAATCCCCCTGAGGCCAAATGCGACGGCCCCAGTGCTTTGCCGCTCGATCAACTTGAGTTATTTTTACAGCAGATGAAAGCTGTGGATGATCTGGTAAAATCCTTGCCAGCGTTGGAAATCAGTTAATTTCTTTTCATTGCTTTGTAGATATGGAGTAACCACCAATGAGCACCATTGCCGATGTACAGGGCTACGAAGTTTTGGACTCTCGCGGAAATCCGACCGTTCAAGCGGATGTGATACTCAGTGACGGTAGCGTTGGCAGTGCCTGCGCGCCCTCAGGCGCCTCCACTGGCTCCAGAGAAGCCCTGGAACTGCGTGACGGTGACAGCCAGCGCTACATGGGAAAAGGTGTGCTCAAAGCTGTTGGCAATGTGAACACATCAATCAAAGATGTGTTGAAGGGCCGCGATGCGAGCCAGCAGCGGAACCTGGACCAGGCCATGATCGATGCCGATGGCACCGACAATAAAGCGGAACTGGGTGCAAACGCTATTCTTGCGGTGTCACTGGCCGCTGCTAAAGCCGCTGCCCAGAGTCAGGGAATTCCTCTGTATCAGCATATCGCAGAGATTAACGGCAGCAGCGAATACAGTATGCCGGTACCGATGATGAATATTGTTAATGGTGGTGAGCACGCTGATAACAACGTCGATATTCAGGAGTTTATGATTCAACCGGTATCGGCACCCAGTTTCGCCGAGGCATTGCGAGCTGGTGCAGAAATTTTCCACCATCTGAAGACGGTTCTTTCCGCGCAGGGTCTGAGCACTGCGGTTGGGGATGAAGGCGGATTTGCGCCTGATTTACCGTCGAATGAAGCCGCCCTGGCGGTTATTTCCGAAGCGGTTTCTAATGCCGGGTATGCACTAAACAAAGACGTTACTCTGGCGCTGGACTGCGCTGCTTCTGAATTTTATCGTGACGGTGTGTATGACCTCAGCGGCGAGGGAGCGAAATACAATGGCACAGAATTTGCCGATTACCTGGCAGACCTCTCAGCCCGTTATCCGATCATCTCCATCGAAGATGGTATGGATGAATCGGACTGGGATAGCTGGAAAATTCTGACCGATAAAATTGGCCAACGGGTGCAATTGGTCGGGGATGATTTGTTCGTCACCAATACCAAAATTCTTGCAGAGGGCATTGAGAAAGGTGTCGGCAATTCCATACTGATCAAATTTAATCAGATTGGCAGTCTCAGTGAGACGCTGGCTGCCATCGCGATGGCTAAAGCTGCGGGATATACCGCTGTGATCTCTCATCGTTCAGGTGAAACTGAAGATGCCACTATTGCTGACCTGGCAGTGGCAACCGCTGCCGGACAAATCAAAACCGGATCCCTGTGTCGCTCCGACCGGGTTGCCAAATATAACCGGCTGTTGCGTATTGAGGCGCAGCTACAGGGGCGGGCTCCCTACCGTGGTCTTGCCGAGTTTCCTGCCGCCCGTTGATTCGTCTGCTATTGTGGGCGCACTGCCTGTATGAAGTGGCTGGCGCTGGTGCTGTGTCTGTTGCTGCTGTTTTTACAGTATCGACTCTGGTTTCCTGAAGGCAGTAAGGCTGAATTGGCGCGCTTGCATCACGAAGTTGTATTGCAGCAACGGCGCAATGCTGAACTCAATGTACGCAATCGTGAACTGGAGCTGGAAGTGCTCGAATTGCAAGCGGGGCTGGAGGGTTTGGAAGCGCGCGCCCGCGAAACCCTGGGTTTGATTAAAGAGGGTGAAACCTATTATCAGATTGTTGAGCAACAAGGTTCCGATCAATGACCGATGCTGCAAAAGTCTGGGCGGTTATACCCGCTGCGGGCACCGGGACGCGCATGGCCGCCGACGAGCCAAAGCAATATTTGTCTATTGCCAGTAAAACGATTCTCGAATACACGCTGGACAAAGTGCTCTCCTGGGAGTTTGTGCACGGCGTCATGGTAGCGCTGCGCAGCGATGACAGTCGTTTTGAGCACTTGTCGATTTCCCGGCATGCGCGTGTTCGCCGCTGCTCGGGAGGCGTTGAGCGCAGCGACTCCGTGTTGGCAGCTATGAACGCCCTGGCAGATTGCGCTCAGGAGTCAGACTGGGTCATGGTTCACGATGCCGCCAGGCCCTGTATCCGCAGAACTGAGGTGGAATCTCTATACCGTGAGTTGGCAGAGGGCGACGTAGGTGGCTTGCTGGCTTTGCCGGTAGCTGACACGGTGAAACGTGCGGATAATTCAGATCGGGTCTCTGCGACAGTGGACCGCGGGAATTTATGGTTAGCCCAGACACCGCAGTTGTTTCGTTACGGCATGCTTAAACGCGCGCTTGAGCTGACGCTGGAGCAGCGGTTACCCGTTACCGACGAAGCGGCAGCAGTGGAACAGACGGGCGGTGAAGTCAAGTTGGTGCCTGGCCATAGCAGCAACATAAAAATTACTCATCCACAGGACCTGGTATTGGCGCGCATGTGGCTTACCGTGGAGGGTTTGCTATGAGAGTTGGGCATGGGTATGACGTTCACCGCCTTGGTGAGAGCGACCCCAGGACCGATCATGTTGTGTTGGGTGGTGTTCGTATTCCTCACGATCAAGGTCTGTTGGCTCACTCGGATGGTGACGTACTGATACATGCGCTGTGCGATGCTCTGCTTGGGGCAATTGGCGCAGGAGATATTGGTCGGCACTTTCCGGATACTGATCCGGCTTATGCTAATGCCGATAGTCGCAATCTATTGCGGAGCGTGTTTGAGCTGGTCGCGGCCGAAGGCTTGGCACTGGCCAACGCCGACATGACAATTGTTGCGCAGAATCCGACAATGGCGCCCTATATCGACCAGATGGCGGCGAACATTGCTGACGATCTGTGCGCGTCAGTTACTCAGGTCAACGTCAAGGCCACCACCACCGAAGGGCTTGGTTTTTGTGGGCGCAGCGAAGGCATTGCGGCCCATGCGATTGTCCTGTTGTGTTGAGCAACATCTGGCGGCGCTGTGGCGCTGATGCCAGTTGTAGCGGCTGTCATTGAGTTGAGTGTACCTGTAGACCTATTGCAGTGGCCGCGAACTCAGACGGCGGGTCGCGCCAGTGCAGAGATAAGACACCATCACGCTGACTTTCAAGTTGAAGAGGTTCTCGGTTTTACGCTTGCCGAGGAGGGTGAGCACGTCTTCCTGTTTATTGAAAAGCGCGGTTTGAATAGCAAAGAGGTTGCCTCTAGCCTGGCGCGTTTGGCGGGTGTTTCAGAGCGCGATATTGGCTACAGTGGTTTAAAGGACAAGCATGCTCAGACCCGACAGTGGTTCAGCGTTGGCATGGCGGGGAAGGTGGGGAAGGTGGAAAAGGCTGAACCCAATTGGGCGAGCCTGGAGAACGAACAGTTGCGTATTCTAAGCGTGAATAGGCACCTGCGAAAAATCAGGCGCGGAATTCATAAGGCCAATCTGTTTTCCCTGCAACTGCGTAATCTGCGGGGTGATCGCGACGAATTACTTGAACATCTACAGCGTATTCGCCAGCGCGGAGTACCCAACTATTTTGGCGAGCAGCGCTTTGGCTACCAAGCGGGGAATATCAGAAAAGGTTTTGCATGGATTGCCGGGGAAATACGAGCGCCTAAACGTCACCAGCGTGGATTAATTCTGTCCAGTCTGCGCGCGTTGCTGTTCAATGAATTGCTGGCCGCGCGGGTCAGGTCAGATAGCTGGGAGGTGCCAGCGTGCGGCGACATGTGTGCCCTGAATGGCAGTGGCAGCATTTTTGTCAACGACGGCAGTGACCCGACGATTGCCGAGCGGGCAAGCGAACGGGATTTGCATCTGGCCTTGCCGCTTTGGGGAGACGGAGAGGCGCACGAGTCGCCGCGGTGTGCTAACGAGCAAAGCCAGGTTCTGGCAGCCTATCAGCAAGCCTGCGAGTTTCTGTGCCACCAGGGATTGCGGCGAGATTACCGTCCGGCGCGGGTGATAGCGGATGACTTTTGTTGGCAGTTTTGTGATGATGACCAGCTAACGATAAGCTTTTCACTTCCTGCTGGCAGCTTTGCCACTACGGTATTGCGAGAGTTACTTGATTATCGGGATATGAGTGTAAACAGGGGTAACACAGTTGGCTGACGGCCTGGATCATAAGGGCATTGGGATGACCTCTCAGCGTACCCGCGAGCGTATGGCAAAGCGGTTGCGGGAGCAGGGCATTAGTAGCAATGCAGTGCTCGGTGTTATGTGCACTATTCCCCGCCATCTGTTTTTGGATGAAGCGCTGGCTCAGCGCGCGTACGAAGATAGCGCACTGCCAATTGGCTATTCCCAGACTCTGTCTCAGCCCTATATTGTAGCGCGTATGACTGAGTTGTTACTGGCAGACGGACCCTGTAAGGACGTGCTGGAGGTCGGTACCGGTTCCGGTTACCAGACCGCAGTGCTCTCGCAGTTGGTGGGGCGGGTGTATACCACCGAGCGCATTAAGCCGTTGCAGGCTAGAGCCAGACAGAGACTGCGCTCAATGCGAATCAACAATGTCCAGTTCAGCCACAGCGACGGCGGCATGGGCTGGGACACCCATGCGCCCTATGACGGGATTCTCTGTACCGCTGCGCCCGAAGCAATTCCAGAGAAACTTAAGTTGCAGTTGGCGACTGGCGGTCGGCTTGTTATACCGGTTGGGAGCGATACCCAACACTTACAGGTGGTCGTGCGGACCACGACCGGTTTCGAATCCGAGAGAATCGATCAGGTGCGCTTCGTGCCTTTGCGCTCTGGCTTGGTACGCTAAGAATTCTATGAAACCTTCTGCCATATTTTTGCGTGGCCTGGCGATGGGTGCCGCAGACATTGTGCCGGGCGTATCTGGTGGCACAATCGCTTTCATCAGCGGCATTTACCCAACACTCCTGGCCAGTATCAAGAGCTTTGATTTATCCGCATTGAAAATGTTGTGCAGAGGAGAACTGCCAGAGCTTTGCCGACATGTGAACGGCGGCTTTCTATTGGCACTTTTGCTAGGTATTGCCACCAGTATATTTTCTCTGGCTCGCTTGTTGAGCTGGGTATTGACGTATTACCCGGAGCCCCTGTGGGGTTTTTTCTTTGGTTTAATTCTCGCCTCTGCCTGTGTTTTACTCGGTCAGGTTGATCGCTGGCGCTCAGTTGAAAGGCTCTTGTTGCTCATGGGTGTCGGTATTGCGTTGCTCATTGCTGTGGCGCCGCGCACTGAATTCTTGCCTGGAATGCCGGGCGTATTTTTGGCCGGTTTTATAGCAATCTGCGCAACAATCCTACCGGGAATATCAGGCAGCTTCATTCTTGTGCTGCTGGGTATGTACAGTCTGGTGTTAGGTGCGGTGAAAGACATTGACGTGGTATTTTTACTCGTGCTCGCTACTGGTGCTGTTTCCGGCTTGATGGTGTTCTCTCGCTTGCTACATTGGCTGCTGGAATACAGGCGCTCAATGACTCTGGCGTTGCTAACCGGATTTATGTTCGGCTCGCTGGCAACAATTTGGCCCTGGAAGAGAGTGGTGGATTGGGTTGTGAGTAGTTCTGGCACCCTCAGGCCCGCGCAGCAATTTCCAGTAATGCCCTCTGAATATTTGGCCCGCACCGGGCAGGATCCTATGTTTTTATACTGCGTGTTGCTGGCTTTGGCCGCTGCCGCACTGGTTCTGATGATTGATCGCAAATGGGGAAAAGTGCGGGCGGGGATGGAGTGATTGAAGTTGCGTTTCTGCCTTGCTGTGTTGTTACCGTTGTGGTTGGCTGCCTGTGCAGGTGAACCTTCTCGAGCGCCGATAGAGGAGCGCGGCAAGGGTGTTGTTAGCAAACAATCTTCGGTTAGTCGCTATACTGTTTCGAAGGGAGATACTCTGTACACTATAGCCTGGCGCTTTGGTTACGACTATCGCAAGCTGGCGCTTGCCAACACTATTTCTGCTCCCTACACAATTTATCCCGGACAAAAACTGGTACTGACCGAGGCGGTGTCAGCCAAGGCGTTGGGTGCGATGACGAGTAGTGCAACCAGGCGAGCATCTTCTGCAAAAACCACCTTTTCAAAAACCACCTCTGCAAAAACCACCCCAAGGGGTTCTAACCAGGTTCAGCAAACGGTCGCCAAACCGTCATCCAGCGTATCTAAGGTAGCAACAGCAGCAGTTGTGAGTGGCCCGATCAGTTGGAGGTGGCCGACTGATGGAAAAATTGTTCGCAGTTTTTCTGGTGATGTTCACAAGGGTATCGACGTAGCAGGCAAGGCAGGTGATAGAGTCAGCGCTGTTGCAACAGGCAAGGTTGTCTATGCGGGTAGCGGCATAGTGGGCTATGGCAATCTGCTGATAGTGAAGCACAACGACCAGTATTTGAGCGCCTATGGGCACAACAGACGACTGTTGGTTGCTGAGGGCAACACGGTCGAGCAGGGTCAGAAGATAGCGGAGAAAGGTAGTAGCGCCACCAATTCCGTTAAATTGCATTTTGAGATACGGCGAGAAGGTAAGCCCGTTGATCCGCTAAAATTGTTGCCCGGGCGTAAATAGATCTCGCGGATTTCAGTCGCTGTCATGGTTCAGATAGCTATGAGACTTTTGGACGATTGTTATTGCGCCTGTGGAGTGGTGGGTAAGTCGTAGACTTATCCACCCAATCCACAGGTCGTGATCCCCGGATTTTTAAGAATCGGGTAGCTTGTGAGTGATTAAATCCACACGGGAGACGACCCGATGCAGAGCAAAAGCCTGCGCATCAAACCATACCGAAGCTGGCCTGATTTGTCTCACAGGTACTGAACCCGCACAGTCGCTTGTAGTTGTCGATCATTATGCGTTAACCTGATCAGCCGACTGTTCGATACGCTCGAAAACACAACAATAAAGAGGTATTGCCATGGAAGCTCAGACTGGCGCACTGGAAAGCAAGACCAAAAAGGCGACAAGTTCCAATGTGGCTGGTAAAACCACCGCAAAGATTGTTGGCCAGGCCGTTACAAAACAGGTCGCTACAAAAAATGGTGCGGCAAAGCCCAAGGGTTCCGCGAGTAAAAGCCCCGTGGTAGATAAACCCGTAGCCAGGAAAAAGGCAGCAGTAAAAAGGCCGTCTGCATCTGCTAAAAAATCCCCCCCTTTGAAGGAAGCAGTTGTTAAGGCTGCGGGCAAATCGAAAAGAGCTGCGACAACTGAAAAAGCAAAATCCGCTGTTAAGCCCACTGATGCAGTTGATAAATCATCCAATAAGTCGCTGGATGCTACGCAGTTGTACCTGAGTGAAATTGGCTACTCGCCTTTGCTGACCGCTGATGAAGAAAAACACTTCGCACGCATGGCAATTCGAGGAGAGGAGGCTGGTAGAAAACGCATGATAGAAAGCAACCTGCGCTTAGTGGTTAAAATTGCCCGCCGCTACATCAATCGCGGCCTGACATTGCTCGACTTGATTGAGGAAGGCAACCTTGGATTGATACGGGCCGTAGAAAAGTTTGATCCCGAGCGTGGCTTTCGTTTCTCGACTTATGCCACCTGGTGGATTCGACAGACTATTGAGCGGGCGATTATGAATCAAACTCGCACGATACGCTTACCTATTCATGTTGTGAAAGAGCTCAATGTTTATTTGCGAGCGGCTCGAGAACTAACGCAGCGTCTTGATCATGAGCCGTCAGCCGATGAAATTGCGATAATGCTGGATAAGCCCGTCAGCGATGTGAAGCGCATGCTTGGTTTAAACGAGCGGGTCGCTTCGGTGGATACACCACTGGGACCTGAGTCGGATAAATCGCTGTTGGATACCATTCCGGATGGGCACGTGTCTGATCCCGCACAGTTGTTGCAAGACAGTGACATCAAGGACAGCTTGGGGTACTGGTTGAGCGAATTGTCAGAAAAGCAAAGAGAAGTTGTGTCGCGCCGCTTTGGCTTACGCGGATACGAAATCAGCACCCTGGAAGAAGTTGGCCGAGAAATTGGCCTTACCCGGGAGCGTGTGCGCCAAATTCAGGTTGAAGCGCTGAAGCGCTTGCGAGTGATCATGGAGACACAAGGCCTTTCCAGTGACTCCATACTGAGTTAGAGACCTTTGCACGAAAGCCATTTCACCTGCATGCTGTGTTAAAACCGTACTCAATCGGTCATTTATAAGCATAAACTCCCTCATTCCGTGCGCTTTTGCCTTGCCTGAAAGTGAAATCATCTTCCGTGCAAAGGTCTCAGTTAAAAAGTTGGGCTGAAAAGTTTTCAGCCACTTTCTCAGCTACTTAACGCTCCAGCTTCTCCAGCTTATCGGGTTTGTGTTCCCACTCTTCAGCATCAGCTGGAGATTCTTTCATTTCAGTGATATTTGGCCAGATCTCAGCCAATTCAGCATTCAGTTCCAGGAACACCTGCTCGCTTTCTGGCAACTCGTCTTCAGAGAAAATTGCATCTACTGGACACTCGGGCTCGCACAGAGCGCAGTCAATACACTCGTCCGGGTGGATAACCAGCATATTTGGGCCTTCGTAAAAACAGTCCACGGGGCACACTTCAACGCAGTCTGTGTGCTTGCACTTGATGCACTGTTCGGCAACAACAAATGTCATTTCTTTAAAACCTCTGCTTCAATCTTCTGTGGTCTATCACTAACGGACGCCAGTTTACCGGTTCAAGTTGTGTTAGTGAACTCATTTTCTTGGCGGGGTTTGCGTATTGATAATGCGGCAGTTCGGTGTATACGGGAGCTCTTTTCGACAAAAAAACATCGGGGTTAAACCTGAGCTGCAAGGCGGGGCCTATAGCTTCCTCTTCAGGTTATAGAGCAAATCAAGAGCCTCGCGGGGGCTCAGATCATCTACCTGCAGCGCTTCCAGCTCATCGATGATCGGGTGGGCTGCTGGCGCACTGAACATATCGGGTTGCGAAGAAACTGCCAGGCTAATCGGCGCAGCCTGCTGGCCGTGGTCACCGCTTTCCAGTTCTTGCAGTTTGCTTTGTGCCGCCGCCAGGACAGGGGCGGGAATGCCCGCCAGTTTTGCCACCTGCAGGCCGTAGCTGCGGTTCGCTGGTCCTTCCTGAATATTGTGCAGGAACACCACATGATCCTGATGTTCAGTGGCGTCCAAATGAATATTGGCCATCGTCGAGCATTGTTCTGGCAGTGCTGTGAGTTCGAAGTAGTGAGTGGCAAACAGAGTGAAAGATTTGACCTGTTGCGCCAGTGAAACCGCTGCCGCCCAAGCCAGGGATAAGCCATCAAATGTGCTGGTGCCCCGGCCGACTTCGTCCATCAGAACCAGGCTTGCCAGTGTGGCGTTGTGCAGAATATTGGCGGTTTCTGTCATTTCCACCATAAAGGTGGAGCGGCCACCGGCGAGATCATCCGACGATCCGATGCGGGTAAAAATCCGATCGACGGCGGAAAGCGATACTTTTTCTGCTGGCACAAAACTACCCACATGGGCGAGTAGAGCGATCACTGCGGTCTGGCGCATATAGGTTGATTTACCGCCCATATTGGGGCCGGTAATCAACAACATGCGGCGCTGGTCGTTCAGCAGGCAGTCGTTGGCGATAAATGGCTCTGCCAACACTTGTTCGACCACCAGATGTCGTCCGGCTTGGATATCCAGGCACTGCTCATCGGAGAATTTTGGCCGACACAAGCGCAAGCTTTCGGCCCGTTCCGCGAGGCAGGTCAGTACATCAATATCGCAGATGGCCTGGCTGGTTTGCTGCAGTGCACTCAGCTCCGCGTTGAGAGTATCCAGTAGCTGCCCGTAGAGATGCTTCTCGCGGGCCAAAGCGCGACTTTTGCTGCTCAAGGCCTTGTCTTCAAATTCTTTGAGTTCGGGAGTGATATAGCGCTCGGCATTTTTTAGAGTTTGTCGGCGCACATATTCCACAGGTGTTTGCCCGGATTGAGATTTGCTGACTTCAATGTAGTAGCCGTGCACGCGGTTGTAGCCGACTTTTAGGGTGCTCAGTCCGGTCTTCTCTTTTTCTCTGCGCTCAATCTCCAGCAGGTACTCGCCAGCGTGACTGCTGATTTGGCGCAATTCATCCAGATCGCTGTCATAGCCGTCGGCGATAACCCCGCCATCGCGTAAAACCACTGGGGGGTTTTCAATAATAGCCCGCTGTAATAGTTCAACGGTTTTGGGATATTCGCCGCACTGCTCTTGCAGTTGTGTGAGCAGTGTGGCTTCGCTTTTATCGAGCTCTTTACGCAAAGCTGGCAGGGCAGTGAGTGATTGGCTTAAACGAGATAAGTCGCGTGGGCGCGCCGAGCGCAAGGCTACCCGTGCGAGAATACGCTCAATATCGCCAATTGGTTTGAGGCAGTTGTGCACTGACTCATGGTGATAGTTGTTGCACAGCGCCTCGACCGCATCGTGGCGTTCCTGTAGTTGTGCGGTGTTGGTCAGAGGCCGATGCAGCCAGCGCCGCATATTGCGGCCGCCCATCGCGGTGACACAGCGGTTCATCACAGAGAATAGCGTATTGTCTTCGCCGCCCATCAAATTCACATCGATTTCCAGGTTGCGCCGTGTGGCTGCATCTAGAATGACGCTGTCTTCGCGGCGCTCAAGAGCCAGCCCCGTGATGTGTGGCAAGGCGGTACGCTGTGTGTCTTTCACGTATTGAAGAAGACAGCCAGCCGCAGAAACGGCGAGATGCAGGCCGATGCAGCCAAACCCCTGTAAATCATGGGTTTGAAACTGATTGTTGAGGGCCTTTTCTGCGCTGTCGGTATCAAACTCCCAGGCGGGCTGGCTGCGGGCTCCGCGCCGACTGGTAACTTCTGAATGCAGGATGGTTTCCTGGTATAGCAATTCGGCGGGGTTCAACCTTTCCAGTTCGCTGAACAGAGCTTCCTCACCAGTGACTTCCATGACTTTAAAGCGGCCTGCACTGACATCGAGGCTGGCAATACCGAAACGGTCATTTCTTTGGCCCTCCTTTCGACACAGGGCCATCAGTAGATTGTCGCGGGATTCTTCCAGCAGGGCCTCATCACTGACGGTTCCGGGGGTAACAACGCGCACTACTTTACGCTCGACGGGCCCTTTGCTGGTGGCGGGATCACCAATTTGCTCACAAATGGCTACAGAGACGCCAAATTTTACCAGCCTGCCTAGATAGGATTCGACCGCGTGGTAGGGTACTCCGCACATAGGAATAGGGCCGTCGTTGGATTTTCCGCGAGCGGTGAGGGTGATATCAAGCAGGTCGGCGGCGCGTTTGGCATCATCGAAAAACAGCTCGTAGAAATCTCCCATACGATAGAACACCAGGTCGTTGGGGTGCTCCTTTTTGATCGCCAGGTATTGGACCATCATAGGAGTGTGCTGGTTTTTCTTGTCGCTGTTAGTCGTTTTTTTTTCGCTCACAAGCGGATATTTTTCCATTGTTTTTCGAAACTGGAAGCGTAACACGATTGGCCCTGACGGGCGGTATTGGTTACTCTTACGACTATGAAAATTTTAATAAAAATACTCCTGCTGGTTATCACCCTCCTTTTTGTTTTACTGGTGGTTTTCAATGTTTGGGGATACGCGACACTGGGAACCATCGTTCCCGCCGAAAATGCACTGCGCAACCCTAATGTCAATCACACCGTTATGGTGTTGGGTGGCACGGGCTCTGCAGGTGACGGTCTGCTTAAGTCCGCGATGGAGGCTCCCGAGGTCAAAAAAATCTATGCCCTGACGCGCCGTATGTCACCGCGACTTGAAGCGGGGCAGGCGTCTGGGCGGGTCGAAGTGTTAATGCACAAAGACTTTACCGATTATTCGGGACTGAGCGATATTCTGGCAGAGATTGATAGCGTCCTCTGGGGCCTGGGAACATCCTCCCTGCAAGTGGACGAACAAACCTACCGGCTGATCCATGTGGATTTCCCGCTGTCCTTCATCAAAGCCTGGCTCGCGGCGAAGGGTTCGCAAGCATCGGCTAAACCGATGTCTTTTCATTTTATTACCGGCATGGGTACCGGGCCTGATGAGAGTGCGCAGTGGGCGAAGGACAAGGCCTACACCGAAAGCAAAATGGCGGAGATGGCAAACGGAACTGGTTTGCGCACGTTTAGTTATCGCTCGGCGTGGATTCGACCCACATCGGAACAGGCCAATGCCCTGGTATATTTTGGTGAGTTGTTGTTAAAACCTGGCCACCTGGTAATCCCCTCGGTTGATCTGGGCAATGCCATGCTGGAAATTGGTGCGCGTGTCGACGAGTTGCCCAATGGCACCCTAATAGATCAGTTGGACAGTATTCGTTACGCTGAGGCCTACCGCGAGGCACAGTGATTGACCGCTGACAGTGGCGCGCGAATGCGTCGCGCAGCAATGCCAGGAATGGCCGCGAGTCCTGTGGCTCCAAATCTGTTGGCACTGTTGGGCGATTATGCAACTCAACAACTGACTGGTGCCAGCCGGGTTTTTAATGTGCAGACTGACGGGGAAAAGCCGCCATGCTCAATAGCGCCAATCAACACTGACTCGGAGAGCCTGAGATGTTGTCTCTGCTCGACGCGGTACCGGTGGATGGATTAATGCTTCCCCTCGCTGGGAACGGTTAACTCCGACAGGCACCTAGACTAAATTTTCAGCCTGTAGAGTGGGCAGTACTTGTTCAGCAAATAGGTGCAGGCTCTGCCAGCCCAGGTTTGGGTGTATGCCGCCGCACAAGGGGTGAAACATCAAAGGTTGTGCAGCCATCATCTCGCGGACATCGTCAATAACCTGTTGCGGCGTTAGTACTTTGTAGGCGCCAGAAGCCCTTAAATCGTCAGTATTGTCGTAGTGCTTATAGGGGCTGAATACTTCGGCTTGTTCCGCCCAACGTGCGTAGATATTGGTTTCGTGCTGTACATGCACTGCGATTTTATCCCAGTACTCGTCCGGATTTTCAGCAACGTAGGTGCAGGTAGACGGAGCGTTAGGCATCGGCCCCGGATCTGGTTTGCCGTGCTTTTTCAGTTCTTCCCGGTAGTACTCAAAAATCTCTGGCCCCGAAGGAATAAAGAAATCCGCGTGCTCGGCGGCGCGGCGGGCAGCCGGTTTGGAGCTGCCGCCCATGAGTATCATCGGTCGTGGCTCGGTGTGCGGGGTTGGCTTGATGGTGATGGTGCGCCCCTGGTGCTCAAAGGTTTCACCGCGCCAGGCTCTTTTCAGGAACGGGCCAATTTCGTCCATGTATTGTTTGCGATCCTTTAGCGTCTTGCCAACCGCTGCAAATTCTTCAGCGCGATATCCGCCGCTGAGAATTGGAATGACCCGGCCGCGGCTGATGATGTCGAGTACCGACAGGTCCTCTGCCAGTTGCACAGGATCGTGTAGCGGTGCAATGAGTGCGGATATGAATAGCCGAAGCTGGCTGGTGCGGCTGGCGATTGCCCCGGCCAGTACCAGCGGAGAAGGGCAATAGTTGTCTTCTGAGCCATGGTGCTCGGACAAATGGGCACTGGCGAAGCCGTTATTTTCGCCCCAGGCGGCCATGTCGATAGCTGCGTGGTACATGTCTGCTTTAGAAGCGCTGCACATTGCAGGCTGGCGCATATCGAAACGGAACATTACATCGGCCACAGGGTGTTCTCACGCTAACAAAAAGTAGGCTTATTGTAGTGGTATATGCCGCCAGTGCCGGTATTATTTGGGGCTGTATTTATCGGTCATTGGATCTTTATTGTATGTCTCGTCAGTTTGTCTTTAGCCGTTTGTTCTTTACCCTGGTTGTCTGTTCTCCGGTGAGCGTTGCGGAGCAGGCAGCTTCACGACTGTTTAGTTTTGAATACCAGGTCAGTGCCGAGTTACCGAAATCTGGCTCAGGCCCTGTGCATGTGTTTATTCCGCTTGCGACCCAAACCGAGCAGCAAGTTGTGCTGACTGAGGTTATAAATGCCTCTATCCCAGGGCAGGTTGAAGTTGAACCTGTCTATGGCAATCGCTACTGGCATGGCAGCTTGCCAGATGGTGACGGCCAGCTCCTTGAAGTTTCAATTGAAACAACGGTTGAGAGGCGCGGTGCTCGCATGGTTGTCGATGCGCCCGTACCGGCGCTGAGCGCAAATGAGCGGGAGCGGTTGGCCCTGTTTTTGGGCAGCAACTCTCGGGTTTTGGTTGATCATCCAATACTGCAGCCGATTTTGAAGGAAGTGCGCGATCAGGCGCAGAATGAGGACTCAAGCGTCATGGCGAGAACAATCTATGACTGGGTTGTGGACAACGTAGAGTATAAAAAGGTTGGCACTGGATGGGGCAATGGAGATACCTACTGGGCGTGTAACGAGCGCTATGGTAACTGCACAGATTTTCACGCGCTGCTTATTTCCCTGGGGCGAACGGTCAATATTCCAGCGCGCTTCGAGATTGGCTTTACCGTTCCGGGTGATCGAAGCTCCGGCAAAATTAACGGCTATCACTGCTGGGCACAATATTATTTGCCAGGACTGGGTTGGTTCCCAATCGATGCCAGCGAGGCTTTCAAGCATCCGGAAAAGCGCGACTATTTTTATGGTAGTCACCCTCTCGACCGCATTCATTTTTCTACGGGGCGCGACCTGCAATTGGGCGATGGTCATCAGGATCAGCCCCTGAATTACTTTATCTATCCACACATCGAAGTGAATGGGAAACGCTGGCGCGGCAAGGAGGATCGTAGTTTTACTTACCAGAATGTAGCTCCTGCTGCCCTAAGCGCGGCTGTAAATTTCTAGTGAGACCTTTGCACGAAAGCCATTTCACCTGCCCGCTGTCGTTGCCTAAAAGCATCGCCTAAAAGCGCCTACGGTTGGTAAAATCGTACTCAATCGGTCATTGATACCCATAAACTCCCTCATTGCGTGGGTTTGCTTGGCCTGAAAGCGACATCATCTTCCGTGCAAAGGTCTCACTAGTGATCGAAAAAGATTAAAAAAAATCTAATAAGGGGGTTGCGTCTCAAGCTGAATACTGGTTACATATACAGTACTTCGCGCAGATGATTTCCTGCGGCCACCAGGCCAACCACCTGTAGCGAGTTCTGGTCACTCACGGCGGTGATGTCGACCACACAAAAGGAGTGAGTTATGGATACCAATAAAGGAAAAGCACTCGATGTAGCTTTGGGGCAAATAGAACGCCAATTCGGCAAAGGTACGGTGATGCGCCTGGGAGATACCGAACAGGTAGCCATCCCTTCGATATCTACAGGCTCTCTGGGCCTGGATATCGCGCTTGGTATCGGTGGTTTGCCGCGGGGCAGAATTGTTGAGATCTACGGCCCCGAATCTTCTGGTAAAACTACGCTGACTCTGCAGGTTATCGCCGAGGCCCAAAAAGTGGGCGGTACGGCCGCATTTATTGATGCTGAGCACGCGCTGGACCCTCTATATGCTGAAAAGCTCGGCGTGCAGATTGACGATTTGATCGTTTCCCAGCCGGATACTGGAGAGCAGGCGCTAGAAGTCACTGAAATGCTGGTTCGGTCGGGCGCTGTTGATGTGCTGGTTATTGACTCAGTCGCGGCACTGACACCCAAAGCAGAAATAGAAGGGGAGATGGGTGATTCTCATGTCGGTTTGCAGGCGCGTCTGTTGAGCCAGGCGATGCGCAAGCTGACTGCAACTATTAAACAAACCAATAGCACGGTGATTTTTATCAACCAGATTCGTATGAAGATTGGCGTGATGTTTGGCAGCCCGGAAACGACGACTGGCGGTAATGCACTGAAGTTCTATTCCTCGGTTCGTTTGGATATACGTCGTATAGGTGCGGTCAAGGATGGCGACGAAGCTGTTGGCAATGAAACCCGTGTAAAGGTAGTGAAAAACAAGGTTTCACCGCCTTTCAGACAGGCTGAATTTCAGATTATGTACGGCAAGGGCATTTATCATATGGGAGAAGTTATCGACCTGGGCGTTAAGCAGGGTTTGGTCGATAAATCTGGCGCCTGGTATGCCTATAAGGGAGATAAGATTGGTCAGGGTAAGGCCAATTCGGCAAAGTTTCTGGAAGAGAACCCCGCTATTGCCAAGGAAATTGAAGACCAGATACGAGCCCAGTTGCTCAATACCGTAGTGCCCAAGTCGGAAGAGAATCCTGCGCAAGCAGCGACCCTCGCTGATGCGAGCCCCGTCGGAGAGGAGAGCTGAAGGGTAGGGCTGAAGCGTAGGCCCGAAACAGGGCTGAGTCATAAAACTCGCTCGATGGCCTCTGATTATCGTTGTTTGCGCTGTGCCGGTCTTTCATCCCACGAGTTCCGGTGTACCCTATCCAGGCGTTAGCGCATTTGCGTGCCATTTCCCCCCGCATTTGGCACGCTTTTTTTTGCGTTTTAATATGGCCGTCACGGATACCGAAGTATGACTCCTCCCGTTAACCCCAATGATATTCGCTGTATGGCAATGGCTCTGCTCTCTCGCAGAGAGCATCTGCGGCAAGAGTTGAATCAGAAACTCGCTCGTCGATTTGATGACCCGGCACTCATCGCACAGACCCTGAATGAGTTAATCGAGGAAAAGCTACTATCTGATCAACGCTACTGTGACAGCTATGTTCGCATGCGTAGTGGGCGCGGCTATGGGCCGGAGAGAATACGCCTGGAGTTGCGGCAGAAGGGGGCTGATAACGACCGCATTCAACTTGCATTTGAGACCTGTGATACAGACTGGTACGAGCTGGCCCGAGACACTCGGCTAAAGAAATTTGGTCCGGCAATACCAGAAGACTTTAAAGAAAAAAGCAAACAATTACGCTTTTTACAATACCGGGGTTTTTCTGGTGATTTCTCAAGTTATGCGCTAGCTATCGAGTAATCTCCTGGGTCTTCACCGAGGTATCGACCTGTGCTGCCCAGGCCCGAGGCAGGCTAATCCCGATACAGAGTCCAGTGGTACAGCTTTGTGCGCCTATTTCTCCGCAGTGTTTCTTTACGGCTTGCCTGGCAGCCGACAGTTCCAGCCCCTGGTCACCAGTTTCCCTGATTCTGGCTTTCGCAGTGAGAGCGAATGCAGGGATTCCCGCCAGTCTTCCCGCAGACTGAGTGCAGGTACTGTCCTTTGAACTTTACAACTGAATGCTCGTGAGTCCCAACTCTTCCACCAGGTTGTGTGTCTGATCCAAACCTGACTGACTTGTAACGATAGCAGTGCTCGCTGATTCAGGTACTAAATAGGTTTTTGTCACCCTGTATAAATCTCCGATTTTTTGATCCAGAATTCTCTGCCTGAATTCAGTTCGCTTAAGGTGATCGTGACCAAACAGGCTGTTGTGAAAATGCTGTTTTGCTTCGCCAGCAGGAGAGCTGGGTTTGTCGAGGGTACTGATAACTCCAAGTATGGCCTGCTCAAGCAAGTCACTGCTGTGGACCTCGTTTAGCATCCACTCTACCGAGGCGCCGAAATCGGAAATGGTTTCCTGCATGCGAGGGTCGCGATAGGAGAAGAAGCGAAAGGAACCTGTGTTGGAGTCTTGCGAGGCTCCACCACCGTATGCACCACCCTGTTCGCGGATGGCTCGGTGTAAAAATCCATTGCGAAGAAAACCACCCAAAATGGTCAGCGCTGCTGCATCAGGGTGGTCCATTGCCACTGTGGGAAAGGCTTGCGCGCAAAAATTCACCTGAGTGTTAGTGACCCAGATTTCCCTGCGTGATTCCCTGATAGGTGCCGGGCTGAAGCTTGCATGGTCAGCCATTGTGCCAGCAAATCCCTGCCACAAGTTCAGCGTTTGCTGCGCGAAGGGATCTGCCTCGTCGCCGTCGGCAATAGTCAGAAATTGAAAAGATGAGTTAAGTACTCGTTCGTGAAGTTCAGCCAGGTTTGCAGCAAATTGTTCGAGTTTAGAGCTATCTTTGAGTGATTCGTCCAGGCTTTTGCAGGTTCTAATACCCTCGAGCCCAGAAAGCTGGTGACCAAGCAGGGCGGATGGACTCATGCCGGCACACGCTGCCGCTATTGCCAGGCCGTGACCGTTGCCAGTGACTGATTGCTCTCTGCGTGCACGCTGCTGAGATACCAACTCTCGCAATCGGTCCAATTCGTCAAACCTGACTCTCTCAAGTGTGTCGCGCATCAATTGAGTTTGTGCCTGCTGGTTACGCCGCAGGGCTTTAGAGGACATTACCAGGTAAGCAGATACCTTCTGAACATCATTGGAGCTGCTGCGCATGTTGGTGAAAGCGTTGATACTGCCACAGGTCGCAGACTGGCGGTCCTGTACAGTTAAATAGTCCTGCTCTCCCAGCCCCAACTCGGTCAGTGCATTGCTGTAGTAGGGCAACAGCGCTTGTAGCTTGGCGTCCATGTCCGGCAGCGGTGCCAGGGCCTGTTGATACACAATGCCATTGGTGCCCTGTTTGTAGGTTGTCAATGTTGCGGAGCCTTTGCTGAGTAAGGTGGGCGACAAGTCGGGAATTTGCGCTGGAACATCCTCCAGGCCTACTTTCGGCAATATGCTTTCGTCGTCCGTTTGTTCCTGACGGTCAGCGAGTTTCCTGGCAAGAACAACAATACCTTGCTTGTCGTCGTCGCTGAGGTCTGCTTTGATATTTGCTAATCTCGATGCCTCTGCTTGCTGCCGTTGGGACGAGAGTTGCTGGTCTGGTGTCATTACAAGACGCACGCGATGTTTGTTATCGAGCAGCAGTGATTGCGCCAGACCTTTTATGTAGTCGGGATTTTGTATTCTATCCCGCAGTGTCTCAAGAACTGGGTCCAGATTCAGTACAGCTATTGGGTCGCTATAGTGTGTCGCACACCCCAGCGCTGTCAGTATAAGTTGCAGACCATAGGGGTAGCTGTCGCCGCTAACTTCCCTCTGGGCCAGTTCTAGTTGATGCAGTACAGCGTCGAGGCGCTCGAATTCAACTCCATTGTTAGCGGTTTCTTCAACGACGCTGAGAATTTGCTGCTCCAGCAGATCAGCGTGCTCGGCCTCGCTGCCTTCCAGTCCACAGACGAAAACCAGCTCGCGCATCGAATCCTCAAGGCCGCAAAGAGGTGAGGGAGCCTGTCCCAAATCGCTTGTTTCCAATAACTGCTGTAGTGGTGAGGCACTATTATCCAGCAAGACACTCGACAACAATTGCGCCTCCAGGAGTTGTTCGAGGTCTGTGCTTTCACCCAGCAACCAGGCCAGAACGATATGCGTCTTGTTGTCGGTACCGCCCGCATCATCAAAAGCATAGGACTCAGTAACCTTTAAGGGTGTGTTGAGGCGCTTTTCCAGGGGGACGGCAATGATTTCGTCGAGCGACTCGAAACGATGCAATGCCCTCTCTTCAAAAACACTATGATGTTCTGTAGCGGGAATATCGCCAAAGGTCATGAATATGGCGTTGCTGGGGTGATAATGACTACGGTAGAAATTTTGTAGTTGTTGATAGTCCAGATCTGGTATTGCCTCGGGGTCGCCACCGCTATTGTAGTGGTAAGTAGTGCTGGGGAATAAGTGGCTGCAGAGTGTTTGCCAGAGTGTACTGGCAATTGAACTCATCGCTCCTTTCATTTCATTGAACACAACCCCTTTAAACACCAGTTCTGAATTCGGGTCTTTCGGGTCGGCAAATTCCAGGCGATGACCTTCCTGAGCGAAATCCATTGGGTCTAGTCGAGAAAAGAATACAGCGTCCAGGTACACATCCAGTAGATTGCCGAAATCTTTCCGGTTCTGGCTGGCGAACGGATAGGCAGTCCAGTCGCTGCTAGTAAATGCGTTCATGAAGGTGTTGAGTGATCGTCGCAGCATCATAAAAAATGGGTCGCGTACGGGAAAGCGTTCGCTACCGCAGAGGGCGGTGTGCTCCAGAATGTGTGCAACACCTGTTGAATCGTGGGGCACTGTTCGCAATGCAACCAGAAAAACGTTCTCGTTATTTTCCGAAGCCAGATGATAATGCATGGCGCCCGTGCGACTGTGTTTAAACTGCTCGACTTGCAGGTTCAATGAGTCTATGTGCTCGCTGCGAATTGATTCGAAAGCGGGGTGTGGCTGTTGAGCCTGTGTCATCCAGATGTCCACTTCATGTTAGAAGGCGGCCATTCTAGCCTAAACCCGATTGCGAATCAGGTCGCGGATGATGAATCGGGCAGGTGAAACAGCCTGTAATAGTGGGGTGTCAAAAGGGAATGGCTCCGCGCAGATTTGTGCAGCGAGTAGCTCAGCAGTCAGTGGCGTTGAGGTCAGACCCCTGGACCCGTGGGCTGTGGTGACGAAGAGGCCCTTCAGGTAGCAGCCGGGTTCACTTCGATGTTGCTTGGCGCTATTTCTAAGGCCACCCAAGTGCTCCACAAAAGCGCTGTATTCCGGCACTGGCCCCACGATTGGTAAGTAATCTGGACTGGCGCAGCGGAAACCAACACGCCCCTCCACTTGTTCCAGGTCGGTGCTTGTTTGTAGATCAATTCCGAGTGCTGACTCCAGACGCTGTATGTTCTCCAGATGTGAGCTGGTTTTCTCCTGTGTTTCCAGGTCGCCCACATCGAAGGTCGCGCCGATACAATGATATTCCTGCACGGGCGGGGCCACATAACCCTCGTGGCAGATAACGGTTTGCAGCTTTTGCAAATTTCCTCGACTGGGGAGGTGCGTTACCTGACCCCTGACTGCTTGGAGCGGCAGCCAACTCAGCGGGGAGTGCAATGCGCTGTCAGTACCGCCGGCAATAATTAGCGTCTCGGCACTGGCTATGATGCGTTCAGACGAGTCCAGGATCGACCAGAGATTTCCCTGCTGGGAGATTTTTAGAGGTCCCATATTTTCTCGCACATCAATATTATCGCTGCTCAACAGAGCGCGACAAACCGACGGCGGGTTGAGCCAGCCGGCCTGGTCAAAAAATAGCCCCGGCGGACAGTGTTCAATACCACTAACGGCTGTAGCCTTTTGAGTGTCGAGATAGGTTGCGAGCTCTGGAAGACTGCTCAGAGTGGCGGCAAAATCATTGTCTGCCTGGAAATCATCCAGGAGATGTAGTGCGCCACAGAACTCTCCATCTATACCAGGAGTGAGCAACTTTCGGTTAAACAGGTCGCGGTAGTGACGCAGGGCAAAACAATAACTCTCGATTGAGAAACTATTGAGTGCCGACGTGCGATGAGACAGCCGCGTGAAAAGAATACCTTGCTGATTGCCTGAACCAGCGCTGGCGATTTGCGCTTGATCCAGAACTTCAACGTTCCAGTGACGTCGGGCCAGTGCATTGGCAATGCTTGCACCAGCAAGACCAGCGCCAATGACAACGGCATACTGTTCGCTGGGTGCAGACTTGTTGCTCGACAGATGCCATTGTGGTGCCTTAGCAGGCGTTAATTTTTGGCGCTGTATTAGTGTCCCTCTCAACATCTCTCGTTTTTGACCAAACCCCGGCCGCTTTTCGACCTCAAAGCCGACTGCTCGCAGGCCTCGGCGAACACGTCCAGCGGCGGTAAATGTGGTAAAACTGGTTCCATTGCGGCCGAGTTGTGCCATGGATTGATAGAGTTGCTCGTTCCACATAGCCGGATTCTTGCTCGGAGAGAAACCGTCGAGGTACCAATGATCTATCGTCAGACTGGGGCTGCGTTCCAGTTCTTGTAGCGCTGGTATGACATCGGCATAGATGAGATCCAAGATAACAGCCCCCTCTTCGAATAGCAGTCGATGCCTACCGGGCGTGGGAGGAGGGTAGTTTTGTACTAGCGCTTCTGTCAGTTGGCTGAGTTCCTGCCATGGACTTAAGGCAGCTACCAGGTCAGCGAGTCGCAGAGGGTGTTTTTCAATCGATATGAAATACAAGTTGGGGCAGTGCTGCTCTGCGCGTGAACGCTGCCACGCTTGCCAGGTCACCAGGAAGTTCAATCCACTGCCGAAGCCCGTTTCAGCAATGGTACACATTTTTGCTTCCCTCAAGCCCTTATCCAGCCAGGCTTGTGGCAGGCCGCTGCCATCGAGAAATACGTGCCTGCTCTCGCTTAGACCTGCATGCCGGGAATAGTAAACATCGCCGAACTGACGGGATATTGGAGTTTGGTTCCGCCAGTCAATATCTGCCGTTGGCATCGCCTGCCACCGCGAGCTACCGTCCGTCACGACCGTGCTGGCAGCGCGTCAAAGCCGCTGCAACATATGTCCTCTGTGCCGATTAGTGCAACACTGGAAAATTCGCAGTGCTCAGCCGAGCACTCTATAGATGAATGTATGGCTGCGGCATCCGTATTCGCCTCTGCGTTCAATCGTTCCTCTTCAGCGTAGTAGTTCTTCAAAATTGTCTTAAGTCTGGCTACCTCATCAGCTTCTTCCTGCTCGCAGTCAGATTGAGCAAAAAGGAGAATGGTGGTGTTTCCTCAAGGGTGCATGAGTACAGCATAACAGAGCCTAAAGGTATGCTGCATTTGATTTGCCCGGCTGGTCATTATATGGAACAGCCGTTAGACTTGCCGCCATGAGTACATATGAAACCCATGAATTTTCCACCGAGAAATTTTTAACCGTCGCCTGCAATATCTTGCATAAGTCTTTAGTAGAATCTTCACGAACCGCCGCGAAGAACGTCTATAAAACCTTGGAGGAGGGTAAGCGTGTTGCCCTGATTAAACTGAAGATGGAGGACGACACAGAGCTGCGTTTTGACTTGTCTCTGGATGCCAGTGAGTTTCGTGGCAAGATCAATTTTGGGGCTTTTCGCACCAGCGTTCAGGCTCTAATTGGGTCAATTGCCGGACAGTTAGAGGCGAATAAAGAAATTACAACTTTTGCCGAGGAAAGTTCAGGGCAGGTATTGTTTGGCGTGCCGGGGATGACCCGAGCCGGTGGCGAGATCAATGTCATGATGCTCGCCAGCGACACCGCAGCGGCTGTTGCACATTTGAAATTGCAGTATATGGAGCCCAATCAGTTTTTGGAAACTGCAAAATCCCCTGCTTGACTACACTGTCGCTGAATATGTCGGCAGTTGTGGCCGTTCGATTTCAAGTTTTTCCGGCGGCGCCATCACCTCTGCGATCCCAGTAGCAACGATTTTGCCGTTCTGGTTTATTGCTTTGCAGTCCAGGGTGACAAATTGTCTGCCGTCGCGTTTTTCCGTGACCTCTAGCTCAATCCTAATAGTGTCGCCAATCAATACAGGCAATTTGAAACGCAGGGATTGCCCCAAGTATATAGTGCCGGGGCCTGGCAGCTCCATGGCAATCGCTGCTGATACTATGGCACCGGTGAACATGCCGTGTGCAATGGGCTGTTTAAATTGAGTGCCAGCGGCAAAGTCAGCATTGAGATGTACAGGATTGACATCGCCTGATATTGCGGCAAACATTTCAATATCCTGTTGAGTGATCTGCTTGGTATAGTTTGCAGTCTGGCCAATTTCAATTTCATCAAAGGTAAAGTTGCTGAGCGCGCTCACGTTGTTTTTCTCCCAGGCTATGTGCAAAAGTCGAGATTGTAAACCAATTATGGGTCGATACAGAAAGACTGCCAGGAAAGATATTACCGGTGGCTGAACAAAGAATTTCATATCCGAAAGAATTGCCTGTTGCCGAGCGGCGCGCAGAGGTGGCTGAGATGATTGCGCGTCATCAGGTTGTGGTTTTGGCCGGAGAGACCGGCTCAGGAAAAACGACACAGTTGCCGAAAATTTGTCTTGAGCTTGGACGTGGTCTTGACGCCATGATTGGTCACACGCAACCACGGCGTCTGGCAGCGCGTACCGTGGCTCAGCGTATTGCTTATGAGCTCGGAGAAACGCTGGGGGAAACGGTTGGTTATCAGGTGCGATTTACTGATCAGTTTTCAGATAAAACGGCTATCAAATTGATGACCGATGGTATTTTGCTTGCGGAAATACAGCGTGACCGCTTACTCAAGCGCTACGACACCATTATTATTGATGAAGCCCACGAACGCAGCTTGAATATCGATTTTTTGTTGGGCTATCTCAAGCAACTGTTGCCCAAAAGGCCTGATCTTAAGTTAATCATTACCTCGGCGACCATCGATCTGGATCGTTTTTCCAAGCACTTTGACAACGCACCCATAATAGAGATCTCCGGGCGTACCTGGCCGGTCACCGTACATTATGAAGATCTTGCCGAGAGCGAGCTCGATACCAATGAGCATATCGCACAGGTCGTGAGCGATGTTTTGAATCGGCGTTACGGTGAGCCGGGTGATATCCTGGTCTTTCTCAGCGGTGAGCGAGAGATCCGCGAGGCTGCTCAGCAACTGCGTAAGCTGGATCAGGCCCAACTGGAGGTTTTGCCTCTCTACGCACGACTGTCAGCGGCAGAGCAATCGAGAGTTTTTGAGGAGAGACGCCGCAGGGGTGCGTGCGTGGTTCTGGCGACTAACGTGGCAGAAACTTCACTAACTGTGCCGGGTATTCGCTTTGTCATTGACCCCGGTTATGCGCGCATTAGCCGCTATAGTTATCGCAGCAAGATGCAGCGCCTACCGATAGAGGCGATATCCCAGGCCAGCGCGGACCAGCGCAAAGGCCGGTGCGGAAGAGTCGCAGAGGGTGTTTGTATTCGACTCTATGGTGAAGACGACTTTCTCGCGCGCCCCCAATTCACCGAACCTGAGATTCGTCGGACCAATCTTGCAGCAGTCATCCTGCAAATGTTGCGCCTTAATTTGGGGGCTATAGAAAATTTTCCTTTTCTTGAACCGCCCGACGGTCGCCAGATAAAGGATGGGGTGAATTTGCTGCAGGAGCTCGGTGCGGTGAATGAACAGCGCAAGCTGATGTCGGTTGGGCGCCGTATGTCGGATTTTCCCGTCGATCCCAGGTTTTCTCGAATGCTTCTCGCAGCCGCAGATGCGGATTGCCTGCGCGAGCTGCTGGTAATTGTTAGTGGCTTGAGTGTGCAGGATCCGAGAGAGCGACCAGCGGATAAGCAACAAGCGGCTGATGAAAAGCACCGTCGTTTTTGGCATAAACATTCGGACTTCATGGCATGGCTGGCGCTATGGGATTATTGTGAGGAACAGCGCCAGAGCCTGAGCCGCAATCAATGGCGCAAGCAATGCAGGCGCGACTATCTGTCTTATGCCCGCTTGCTTGAGTGGCGCGATATCCATTTCCAGCTCACTCTTAGCTGCCGCCAGGGCGGCTTGGTTTTGAACAAAGAGTCTGCAAATTACGAATCAGTTCACCGCTCTCTTCTGGCAGGATTATTGAGTAATCTGGGACAGTTGGATGAAGGGCATATCTATAGGGGCAGCCGAAATATACGGCTGAAGATTTTCCCTGGTTCTTCCTTGTTTAAAGTTAGGCCCAAGTGGCTGCTGGCTGCGGAAATCGTAGAGACCTCCCAAGTTTATGCAAGGCAGGTGGCCTCTATAGAGCCGGAATGGGCGCTAGAGATAAACCCCTCACTTGTAAAAAGCCATTATTTTGAGCCGCGCTGGCACATGCGCACCGGTCGGGTTATGGCCTACTGCCGCAGTAGCCTTTACGGCCTGGTATTGCGGGATAAGCAGCCGGTGCACTACGGACCGATTGATAGGGTAATTTCCAGAGAAATTTTAGTTCGGGATGGATTGGTGCCGGGCCGAGTGCGCCAGGCGCCGGCCTTCTTGCGGCACAACCGACGCCTGATCGAAGAGTTGGAGGCTCTGGAGTCAAAGATTCGCCGCCGCGATATCGTTGTGGACGACCAGGTTCAGGCGGCGTTTTATCTCGCTCGACTGCCGGGCAATGTCACTACAATGAATCACCTTAAATCCTGGTTAAAGCGTGATAAGTCTGCGGACTCACTGATGCGTATGTCTAGCCAGCAGTTATCTGTTCGGTCTGTTGACGAGGAACTCGGTAATCAGTTTCCGAACTCGTTGGAGTGGCAGGATTTTAAGCTAAAACTAAGCTACCACTTCGAGCCGGGCCATTCTCGTGACGGCGTCTCGGTGACTGTGCCAATGGGGTTGCTCAATCGAATACCGCGCTATCGCTTTGAATGGTTAGTACCGGGTTTGCTGCGAGAAAAATGTATTCAATTGTTCAAGAGCTTGCCCAAGCACTTGCGAAAACAGTTGGTACCCGTACCTGATTTTGTCGATCGCGTGCTGGCGCACATGACCGTGGAGGACAGGCCTCTCGTCCATGTGTTGAGCGAGACCCTAAGGCAGACCAGTGCAGTAGTGGTGGATGTTGGCGAGTGGGCCACGCAAGCACTCGATAGTTACTATCTTATGAATATTATTGTTGTTGATGCGGAAGAAAGCATCGTGGCTGAGGGGCGAGACCTAGAGCGATTGATTGGTGAATACCGTGAACTGGGGCGCTCCAGTCTGCAGGGTGAAGTTGAGGTCGGCCCGGCTAAAGCTGGGCTGCTTGCGTGGCCAGAAGAAGGTGTTCCCGAAATTTGGCGCAGCCGTCAAGCAGGGATTGATATCGAGTCCTATCCGGCATTGTGCGACGAGGGTGAGAGTGTTTCATTGCGGCTTTTCGATTATCTGCATGAGGCGCAGCTTAGTCACAAGTATGGCGTGCTGCGCCTGTTGCGTTTGAGTTGTGCCGACCAGGTACGATTTGTGCGCAAGCAATACTTGCGTGGCAACGACTTCGCCCTAATTATCGCCGGCTCTCGATTGGATCGGAGCGCACTCATTGAAGACATGCTGGACGCCTGCTTTGTACAAGCGATGCTTGAAGATGTTGGCTTGCCACGCTCGCAGTCGGAGTTCGAAAATGTTCTGATCAGCGGGCGTGGGGAACTGGTCAATTGCGCCAATGATTGTGAGCACATCATCAGGTTAAGCCTGCAAGTCTTGACCGAGGTGAATCGCGTAGTACCCAAAGTGGCATTGCAACTAAAAAAGGCTGAAGCAACTAAGGTGATTGAGGATGTAGAGAAACAAATCACCCGCTTATTTGCTCCAGGATTCATGCGCGATACGCCTTCTGAATGGCTGCGTCAGTACCCTCGTTACTGCAAAGCGCTACTGAATCGATTGGAGCGGATGAGCGGGCAACTGCAAAAAGATTTTGGCTATACAGGCATGCTGCAAGAGATGTCAGCACCACTCGGCGACCTAATTTCCAGGCAGCCCTATGGCTTGTCGATAAATCCCGAAGCGCGGCGCTATCGCTGGATGCTTGAGGAGTTCAGGGTTTCTCTGTTTGCGCAATCTCTGGGTACCGCAGTGCCAGTATCGGCAAAACGACTGCAAGAGCAGTGGGAAAAGGTCGAAAAATGGCAACTGGACAACCCGCTTTAATCTCTTGGAGGCCCCGTATATACAGGGCTTCCGAAGAAATTGGAGCTTTCTTTGTTTTTCTTCGTGCGGTATGAAACTTGTTGTCTATACTTGTGTCATAGTTAGCACGATGAGTAACAGCAGCATTCACTCTTCGCAATACTAGTAGTCGATAAAACTGAAACTAACAGGAGTCATAATATGGCCTATACAAAAAAACCTCTTGCCGCAGCACTCGGGGCGGCTTTTCTGGCAACAGCAATGGCGCCTGTCGCCTCTGCGGAAGTCAATCCCTTTTCTGCTACGCAACTTAGCGGCGGTTATGACCTGGTGAATTTCGCCGAAGGTAAATGCGGCGAATCCAAAGACGCTGAGGGTAAATGCGGCGAAGGCAAGTGCGGCGAATCCAAAGATGCTGAGGGTAAATGCGGCGAAGGCAAGTGCGGCGAATCCAAAGATGCTGAGGGTAAATGCGGCGAAGGCAAGTGCGGCGAATCCAAAGATGCTGAGGGTAAATGCGGCGAAGGTAAATGCGGCGAATCCAAAGATGCTGAGGGTAAATGCGGCGAAGGTAAATGCGGCGAATCCAAAGATGCTGAGGGTAAGTGCGGCGAAGGTAAGTGCGGCGGAGCCTAATTTGTCTGCAACACAGACGAGCTTCCAGGGAGCTGGACTCGGACTTAGGCGGGCCCTTTTGGGCCCGCTTGCTCATATGGAGCAAGAACGCATTGATTTTATGGAGGTTGCTCCGGAAAACTGGATAGGCCTCGGTGGTCGTTTTGGCCGCCAGTTCAATGAGATGGCGGAACGCTATCCCGTTGCCCTGCACGGCCTTTCTCTCAATGTCGGAGGGAGCGAGCCCATAGACCGTGAGCTGGTTGAATCCATTCGCGATTTTATTCAAACCTACAATTGCCCGATTTATAGTGAACATCTCACCTACTGTGGTGACGATGGGCATCTTTACGATTTATTGCCCATTCCTTTTACTGAAGAAGCTGTGAAGCACGTCACCGCTCGTGTAAAAGAGGTGCAAGATATTCTGGGTCAGCGTATTGCTCTGGAAAATGCGTCTTATTATGCGGCGCCACATCAGGCGATGAGTGAAAGTGATTTTATTCGGGCAGTGCTGGAAGAGGGCGATTGCGATTTACTGCTTGATGTAAACAATATCTACGTGAATAGCATTAATCATGGCTATGACGCTGAAGATTTTCTGCGCACTCTACCCCTGGATCGGGCCCGATATGCTCATGTTGCCGGCCATTTTGATGAAGCTGAGGATCTCAAGGTTGATACGCATGGCTCAGATGTGATCGACCCAGTGTGGTCGCTATTGGAATTAGCCTATGAAATGTGTGGTGTATTGCCAACCTTGCTAGAGCGGGATTTTAATATCCCTCCGCTGGAGGATTTGCTGACGGAGGTGGATCAGGTTCGAGCAGTGCAGGCACAATCCGGGATATCGGAGAGCTCCAGGTATGCCTAATGCTCTTTCTCTAAAGGACGCGCAGTTTGAGTTAACAGCGCATCTACGCGACCCTTCTCAAGTTGCTGCGCCAGCAGGCATCGAGGGTCGCCGTCTTAAAATATATAATGATCTCATATACAACAATGTGGACAGTTTTTTGAGTGGGGGCTTTCCGGTTACGCGCAGCTTGTACCGGGATGAAGACTGGCACAGCCTGGTACGCAGCTTCCTGCGCGACTATCGCTGTCGCTCTCCCTATTTTGTAGAGATTAGTCAGGAGTTTATTCAGTTCATAATGCAGCAATACACTTTCAGCCCGGTTGATCCACCTTTTTTGCTTGAGCTCGCCCACTACGAATGGGTAGAACTCGCTCTGGATGTAGCTGAAGAGGAGGTTGATCAGCCCAACTGTGTTGCGAGCGGAGACCCTGTCACCGGTATACCCGTGCTATCCCCTTTGGCCTGGAGTTTGAACTATCAATATCCGGTGCACAATATCGGCCCCGGCTATGAGCTGGATGAGCCGCCAGCGGAGCCGACATTTCTGGTTGTATATAGAGACCGCCTCGACAAAGTCGGCTTTCTTGAATCCAATGCTGCGACAGCGCGCTTGCTTGAGTTGGTTCGCGACAATGAAAGTAAAACCGGTCAAGCCCTGCTGGAGGAGCTCGCGCAGGAAATGAATGCTGATTCGATCACCTCAGTGGTTGATTTTGGCGCAAAGATGCTACGCCAATTTATAGACAAGGATATTCTCTCAGGTTCCCGCCAAAGAGCTTGAAGGCTCGCTTGCGACTAAACCGGACCCTAGCTAAAATCGTCCTTCACTGTCCCATGCTCTGACACTAGTGTAGTGTATTGAACTGATTCATGTTATATAAAGTGCTTCATTCACTACCCATTTGAAGCCAATGCCCGCCCAAATAGACATCACTTTATCAGCGCAAGAGAAAAAGCAGTTGGAAAAACAGGTTAGGAGCAAAACGACACCGGTACGATTGGTAGAGCGCTCAAGGATCATTCTGCTCGCTGCAAAAAATATTCCCAACTACAAGATTGCTGAAGAGCTGGAAATTGATGCCAACAAAGTGGGCCGGTGGCGCAATCGTTTTTTCGAGAGAGGGCTTAAGGGGATAGAGAAAGATTTACCCAGAGGGGCTAATCACGGCGGCAAGAATTCTGCGGACCAGGCAAAGCTGCGTTCGAAAGTCATCAAGATAACCACGCAGGAAAAACCCAAGGATGGCACCCACTGGACGACCCGAGGTTTGGCAAAAGTGATGGGAATTAATCACTCCTTTATAAACAGAGTGTGGCGAGAAGTTGGTTTGAAGCCACACCTGGTTGCCCGATTCAAGGTGAGCAGCGACCCTGCCTTTGAAGACAAGCTACGCGATGTCGTTGGCTTGTATGTATCGCCGCCAGAGAATGCCGTTGTTTTCTGTGTTGACGAGAAGAGTTCCATTCAAGCGCTGGATAGGTCGCAGCCGGGATTGCCGATGAAGCCAGGACGCGCCGGAACCATGACTCACGACTATAAGCGTCATGGTACAAGCACCTTGTTTGCGGCACTGAACACCCTGACGGGTGATGTGATCGGTGAGTGTAAGAAGCGTCACCGGCACCAGGAGTTTTTGGCGTTTCTGAAGACTGTGGAGAAACAAACACCCAAAGAGTTAGACCTTCACCTTATCGTTGACAACTATGCGACGCACAAACACGAAACAGTGAAGAACTGGATTAAGCGTCATAAGAGAGTTCACTTACACTTTATTCCAACGAGTTCTTCGTGGCTAAATCTGGTGGAGAGATTTTTTGGATGGTTGACAGAAAGGCGGCTGCGTCGTGGTGTATTCACATCAGTACAACAGTTGGAAGAGACTATCATGGATTTTATTGAGAGACACAATGAAGATAAAAAGCCATTTGTTTGGACAAAGTCTGCGGGAGAGATTCTGGAGAAAGTGGGCCGGGCAAGACATGCACTCTCAAATCAATAATTAGTTTAATACACTACACTAGAATGTTGCGCCCGTTTTTTTTGATGTTCATCGTAATTGGCTTGCAGGCCTGCGCTGCCAAGGAAGTAGTCAACCAGGAAGCCCGAGTGGTCGACCCCTATGAGAGCTTCAATCGCAAAGTATTTGCGTTTAACGATGGGTTGGACCGGAAAGTTCTGGCGCCGGTATCGCGTGGCTATAGCGCAGTAATGCCAGATTTCGTAGAGCGCGGAGTGAGTAACTTCTTTGCTAATCTCTACGACTTTAACGGCGCTATAAACGCAGTATTACAAGGGCGTTTGCTTGGCGTGGCGCAGGACAGTAGTCGTTTCGTGGTTAATTCTACGGTGGGCATGCTTGGCCTGATTGACGTTGCCTCTGAAATGGGCATACCGCCTTATCGCACCGATTTTGGTCATACCCTGGCAGTTTGGGGCGCTGACTCTGGCCCCTACTTGATGATCCCCTTCTTTGGCCCTCGAACCCTGCGCAGTGGCACCGGCTATTTGTTTGATGCGTTTGCTTCGGTCCAGCAGTGGCAGGTCGAGAGCTTTGCCGGGAGGAGCGGCTTATTGGGTCTCGAGGTGATTCATACACGTGCCGCGCTGGCAGATGCAGAAGAACTGATTTCCGGGGACCGTTACATCTTTATTCGGGATGTTTATTTGCAGCAGCGCGAAGTTCTTGTTAATGATGGTGTGGTGCAGGATTCGTTTTCAGATTTTGAAGATGAGTTCGATTGGGACGAGTAACATTCCAGATTGTGAAATCCTTGGCAGTTCCAGCCTCTCCTGCTTGCAGTACCCCCCCTGATGGGAGTAGGGTTCCGCGAGGTATGGTCAAAGTGTGCCCTGATGAGTGAACGCAAGGGACATATTTTACTTCTAGAACACGATTCCGCGCTCGCTGAGCCCATTGCGGATCGTTTAGCCCTGCGCGGCTATTATGTAGAAATTGTTAATGAAGTTGACCCCTCCCTGGAAGCAGATATCGACGAAGATGTCGATGTGGTGCTGTGTGATATTGGTATGCAGGGCATCTCCTGGGATAGTGTGATGGAAGTGCTGAATGAACGTCAGCTAGATGTTACTGCAATAATGCTGTCCTCCAAGCCTGATGAAATGCAGGTAATGACGGCGTTGCGACTTGGCTTTAATGATTTTTTCACGTTGCCACTGGATGATTGGGAAGCACTGTATACATCGGTGGAGCGCTGTATGTCGCAACGCGCGCTACAGCGTGAAAATCAGACATATCGTCGAGAGTTGGAACAAACCAACGCCGAATTGCAGGGCAATGTTCGAATGCTGGAGCAAGACCAACAAGCGGGACGTGTTGTACAGATGCGGATGCTGCCAAAATCACCCCTGGTTTTAGGTGGCTATGTATTCAACCACTCAGTGATTCCTTCCCTGTACTTGAGCGGCGATTTCACTGATTACTTTTTGGTTGGCGATAGTCACGCGACCTTTGTCATTGCAGATGTGTCTGGTCATGGCTCCTCATCTGCCTTTGTCACTGTGCTGCTTAAAAATTTGTTTGCCCGCAAACGTTCCGACTATATACACCGTAGCGACAATAGCATCCTCAATCCTATTGCGATGATGGAACAGGCGAATCATGACCTGTTGGAACTCGCCATTGGCAAGTTTGCCACCTTGGTGGTGGGGGTGATTGATTTTCAAACCAATACCCTGCGCTATAGCGTGGCTGGACATTTACCGCTGCCTGTTTTGGTAGCCAATGGTGGTGCCATTTATCTGGAAGGTGAGGGCACCGCGGTGGGCATTATGGAAGACGCATGCTACACTGAATGCAACATTCAATTGCCTGATCAATTTATGTTGGCCATGTTTTCTGACGGTATTTTGGAAATATTGCCACCAGCCAATCTGGTGGAAAAGGAAAAATACTTCCTTGAGGTATTTGCAGCCGCCGCCGATTCACCTGAGCAGGTGGTTGTGCAGTTGGGCCTGGATAAGGTTAGCGCCGCTCCCGATGATATAGCTGCCATGTTTATTGGAAAGGGTGCCTGATAGTGGAAGGGCGGATACTGGCTGCGGAGCATGACGGCGCCTATGCCTTGAAGATGATTGGCGATGTGCGGGTTAATTTGTGTGCATCTATCGAAGATTATCTGAGTCATATGCTTGATGATATTGGTTTTGAAAGCGTGGTTGTAGACCTGTGCGAAGCAGAGGGTATCGATAGCACAACCCTGGGCATTTTGGCGAGGTTGGCTTTGCGCACCGAAAAGCAACACGGATTTAAACCGGTGATTTATTCCAACGATGCGGGGATCAATCGTCTGCTACAGAGTATGGCGTTCAGCCGCATTTTCGAAATTCTTGAGGAGGCCTGTGGTGGTCTCGATTCCATTGCAGATGTGCCGGCGGTCTCCGATGACGCAGAAAGCGTCAGGTGCAAAGTCATAGAGGCTCATCGGGTATTGATGGACTTAAGTGAAGAAAACCGTGAGCGGTTCAAAGATCTTATGGCGGTACTGGAACAGCCCTGAGCCAAATAAACAGCCCTGAGCCGGATAAACAGCTCTTTTAGATATCCGCAACTTTAAGTTTCAAACGCATGAAGTCTTTATGCGAAACATGTATTAAATCTGACACCTGGCGAATGAGCCGCTCTTCATATTTATCCAGATCACCGTCGGCATAAGCCACTCGCCACAGCGACTGAATGAGCAGTAATTTCTGGCTTTTGTCGTAGTGGTCGTTAATCAATCGGGTGAATTCGTAGAGGGATGTAGCCTGGTCAGCTACGGCTCCCGCCAACTCAACCAGCTCGGCTGTCTCGCTTGCGGAAATGTTCAAAGCTGCATGGAGTACGATCTCCAGTGTACGCTGCTCTTCAGGTTCCACAACATAATCGGCTCGCGACATTTCAATCAAAAGAGCCGCCGCGGCCAGGCGCAGGCGATGTTCAAGATCGGCTGAATTCTCTTCTTCAGACTTTCCAAATAAAACGGCTAATGACTTAAGCATTCACTCCTCGCAACAGATCTTCCAGTCTGACTTGATCGGCGACAAAACTGCGAATTCCTTCGGCCAGTTTCTCTGTGACCATAGCATCACTATTGAGGTCGAAGCGAAAATCACTCTCAATCAAGTGTAGTCTATCGAGGCTGGAGGTGGCCAGATCGCGATTTAGACGTTGCTTGAGCGCGCCAGAGTCGCTGCTGAGTTCATCCAGAAGTTGCGGACTGATGGTGAGCCTGTCGCAGCCAGCGAGGGCTTCAATTTCACCACTGTTTCTGAAGCTGGCTCCCATCACGATGGTGCGGTAATTATGACTCTTGTAGTAGTTATAGATCTGGCTGACCGACTGAACCCCAGGATCGTCATCGGCAGTATTTACAACCAGGTCGGTGTTGGCCTTATACCAGTCGAGAATGCGGCCGACAAACGGGGAGATCAGAAATACACCGGCATCTGCACATGCTGCGGCCTGAGAAAAACCAAATAGCAGGGTCAGGTTGCAATTAATGCCGTCTTTCTCAAGTTGCTTCGCAGCCTGAATACCTTCCCAGGTCGAGGCAGTTTTTATCAGAATACGCTCGCGGCCGATACCGGCCGATTCGTATAAACCAATTAAGTGCTTGCCGCGTTCTACGGTGGCTTGCCTGTCGAACGACAATCTCGCATCAACTTCTGTTGATACTCGGCCCGGTACTATGTTGAGAATTTCACAACCGATACTCACTGCGAGCGTATCGCAACAATGAGCTAGCTGTTCTGAGCTGCTCAGATCGCCAGATGAGCTGGCAGCTCGAGCGTCTTTCAGCAAATGCTGATAATGGGGAAGCTGTGCCGCTTTTAAGAGAAGGGAGGGATTGGTGGTTGCATCTTCAGGCTCAAATTTGCGTATGGCTTCAATGTCGCCGGTATCAGCGACCACAAGTGTCATACCTTTTAGTTGATCCAACTTGCTGTTCATGTTGTGTCTCTCTCCGTATTTTTATTGCGTTCCGCAATGCGCTGTTTTTCTTCTTCGACGATGCTGAGTGCCTGCAAAAGTACTTCAATTTTTGCGCCGGGTTTGTAGGCATTCTCGCTCAAGTGGCGTCTAAATTTGCGAGCGCCCGGCACATTTTGAAACAGTCCAAGAATATGGCGGGTAATATGATGTAGCGGTGCACCCGCAGCCATTTGCTCTTCTATGTAGGGTAACAACTCTAGCAGTATCCCCTCTCGACTTGCCAATGTCGCATGATCTTCAAAGAGAGCGGAGTCTATATTAGTTAACATAAAGGGGTTTTGGTAAGCCTCCCGTCCAATCATCACACCGTCAGTAAAATTGAGATGCTGCAAAGATTCTTCGACGCTGTTGATGCCGCCATTAATGACCACCTCCAGGTCGGGAGCATCGCGCTTCAATTGATAAACCCAGTTGTAGTGTAATGGAGGAATCTCCCGATTCTGCTTTGGGCTTAAACCATGCAGCCAGGCTTTGCGGGCATGCACTATAAACGTGGAAATACCGGATTGGGCGACCGTTGATACAAAGTCCAGCATCTGCTGATAGGACTCCATGCCATCAATACCGATGCGATGCTTTATTGTGGCGGGAATGTTCACAGATTCCGACATCGCCGACATACAATCTTTGACCTGTTCCGGTTCGGCCATCAGGCAGGCTCCAAACATTCCTGATTGAACCTGGTCCGAGGGACAGCCGCAGTTCAGGTTGACCTCATCGTAGCCCCATGCTTCAGCCCAGCGACTGCATTGGGCCAGTTCTTCCGGTTTGCTGCCACCGAGTTGCAGTGCAATTGGGTGTTCTTCGGAGTTAAAGGTGAGGAATCTCTCGCGGTCGCCGTGAATCAGCGCGCCAGTGGTAACCATTTCTGTGTACAACAAAGTATTTTTGCTGAGTAGCCGCCAAAAATAACGGCAGTGGCGATCCGACCAATCCATCATTGGTGCGATGCAAAATCGATGTGAGAGAGGTGTTGGCACCGCCGCTCCGAACTATCAGGGAGCGGCAGTTTACAGGGTATTAATTGATGAAAACCACTTCCGGGGCATCAAAGCCATTGAATCGAGTGGCACAAGTGTTGGTGTATGCTCCTGTGCAGGGAATAAAGACCTTATCGCCTGCGTGCATGTCGGCAGGCAATTTGACCTTATGGGTGCCGACATCAATGGCGTCACAGGTGGGAGCCACCACCACTCACTCATCTATCCGTGAGTTCCGATCAGACCCCATCGGGAATTTAAAGCCGCTTATAAATTCGCTCAGGCCACTGTAGTGGCCTACATCAAGGTAAAGCACATCAGGGTAAAGCCAGCGGTATGTCGATAGGCGATGCCACATATTTTGGCAGAAGAGCAGGGTGCGCTACTGCCGCAGGAGTCTAAATCCCATATAATACCGCCCTGTATATCTGTAAGGCCATACCATGACAGTTCGCACCCGCGTCGCGCCATCGCCTACTGGCGGTCCGCACCTAGGCACTGCCTATATAGCACTGTTCAATCTGTGCTTTGCCCGTGCTCACGGTGGTCAGTTTCTGCTGCGTATAGAAGATACAGATCAGGCGCGCAGTACACCAGAATCCGAGCAAGCCATTCTCGACAGTCTGCGTTGGCTGGGCCTGGAGTGGGATGAAGGCCCTGATGTTGGCGGTGATTTTGGCCCCTATCGGCAGAGCGAGCGCATGAATATTTACGCCAAGTACGCCGAGCAACTGGTGGCAGAAGATAAGGCCTTTTATTGCTATCGCACCCCGGATGAATTGAACCAGTTGCGTGAATCACGCCGCAAAGCGGGTAATAGCACTGCGCTGAAAGCCTCCGATTTGAGACTTGATGCACAGGAACAAGCGAAACGTAAAGCGGCTGGTGCGCCTGCTGTAATTCGTATGACCGTGCCCGAAGAAGAGGGTAGCTGCTCGGTAGACGATATGTTGCGTGGCACCATCGAACTGGATTGGTCCATGGTAGATGCACAGATTCTACTGAAGTCTGACGGCATGCCGACCTATCATCTGGCCAATGTGGTGGATGATCACCTGATGGGCATTACTCACATACTGCGTGGTGAAGAGTGGATTAACTCGGCGCCCAAGCACAAGTTGCTCTACGAATATTTTGTTTGGGATATGCCGCAGCTCTGCCATCTGCCATTGCTGCGTAATCCCGACAAAAGCAAATTGAGTAAGCGCAAGAATCCAACCAGCATTCTTTACTATCAGCGCATGGGCTATCTGCCTGAGGCGTTGCTCAACTATTTGGGGCGCATGGGTTGGTCCATGCCCGATGAGCGTGAACAGTTCTCACTGGACGACATGCTGGCGAACTTTGATATTCAGCGCGTGTCTTTAGGCGGGCCGATTTTCGATGTGGAGAAGCTGAGCTGGTTAAACGGTTTGTGGATTCGTGAAGGTCACACGGATGAAGAGTTGGCAAAGCGATTGGTGCAGTGGGCCCTAAACAAAGAAAATCTGCTGAAAGTTTTGCCGCACGCTCGCCAGCGCATGGAAACCCTGAGTGACTTTGCGCCGCTGGTAGGCTTTCTGGCGTCTGGCACGCTGCCACTGAGTGAGGCTGACTTTGAAGACTGTAAAGGTGACAGGGACGATATTGTGAAAGCCTTGCAGTTTGTGTTGTGGCGCTTAGAGGCATTGAGCACCTGGGAGCGTGACACCATCTTCGCCGCAGTTAAGGCGGTGGCTGACGCACTCGAAGTGAAGATGATGGATTTTTTGGCGCCATTCTTTATTGCCATCACCGGCTCCACAGCCTCATTTTCAGTGTTTGACGCAATGGGTTTGCTTGGCCCGGATATGAGCCGTGCCCGTTTGCGTCACGCTATTGAGGTACTGGGTGGTGTATCCAAGAAAGGTCTGAAAAAACTGGAGAAAAAGTACCAGCAACTGGGCCGCTAGCGATTTGACACGGCCGGGGCGTCTCACTAAAATGCGCCCTCTTTTTTGGGGCTATAGCTCAGCTGGGAGAGCGCAACACTGGCAGTGTTGAGGTCTGCGGTTCGATCCCGCATAGCTCCACCAATTTCTCCAGTAAAACCAATAGCTTAACGGACTCATAGTCAGTTCAACAGCGCTGAACTCTGCATCACGAGCAGCGGCAAACCGCTCCGGCAATGCCAATTCGGTATAAAAAGTTCCCAGACTGGCTGCAAACCCCTTCACCGATAGATCTATCCCAGTTGCTCCCGAAACAGCTCCTCATTAAACCCGACAATCAAGGTTTTGCCTGTCACAAGAGTGGGCGCGCGCAAATTGCCGGTTGGCCCCAACATCGCTGCAACCGCATCAGCATCGGCCCTGCCACCTGTAAATTCGCTGAGCTTCTTGCCTTTGGCAACATAGAGTTTACTGGCAGCTTTCAGCAAGCCCGCCGCATCTGCTTCACCCAACTTCTTACTGGCAGGTACTTGCTCAGCAATATCAATACTATTGTCCCCCAAGAACTTGGCGGCTCTGGTACAGCTGGTTCAGCCAGGGCGGTGGTAGTACCACTCAATTTTCTTTGCCACTTTTTATCTCCTTAAGTGTAAGTGGGCGCTGCGGCGTCGATTTCACTGTGTCCCGCCTCAATGACCTCACGCCGCATCAGCATAAAACGGCGCGCAACCACACTGTCATAAACCTTGCCGCCGCGAATAACCAAATCGTGCGTCGCCTGCTCCTATTCTATTCTCTATATCGGACAGCCGCTCTAACGGTTTGCGGTTCAGGCAACAGGCTAAGACCACTGGCCGAGCTGCTCGCAGATTTCTTCCGGGGTAACTATAGGCGAGAACCGTGCAACCGCGTTGCCGTCGCGGTCGACCAAAAACTTGGTGAAGTTCCAGGCGATATCAGAATTGCCCTCTTCGTCAGCCTGGGCAGCAGTCAGCCATTGGTATAACTCACAGGCACCCTCGCCATTCACTTCGATTTTTGAAAACAGCGGGAAGTTCACAGCGTAGTTGCTGCTGGCAAATTCAAGAATTTCGGCATCACTGCCAGGCTCTTGCGCACCAAACTGATTACAGGGGAACCCCATAACGGTGAGACCGTCATTTTCTTCATGCAAGGCACGCAGACCTGCGTACTGGGGGGTAAGGCCTCACTGGCTGGCGACGTTTACCACCAGGCATACCTGGCCGCGATATAGGTCAAAATTCACCGGCTCACCCGTAATAGATGCCATCGTGATAGTATGGAAGGTGCTCATGTTAGTGCTCTCTTGTGTATTGAACATTGTGTCACTTTCTACATTACGAGTGTAGCTCAGCAAAAATAAACAACAAGAAGGAATATCCTATGTTGCAAAGCACCGTAATTCTCACGCCCGTTATTGGTCTGATCACCTGGACACTGGTTATTTGGGCGGCTATGTATGCCACCCGCATTCCCGCCATGGGTAAAGCCCAAATTGCCGCAGACGATGCCAGGCACCCAGGCTCACTGAATGTATTACCCAGCAATGTGCGCTCTATCGCTGATAACTACAATCATTTGCATGAGCAACCCACAGTGTTTTACGCGCTGGCGTTTTATATCCAACTCTCTGGTGGCGGCGATAGCCTGACGGTCAACCTGGCCTGGGCTTATGTGGCACTGCGTGTTGTGCACTCTCTGATTCAGTGCACCTCAAACAAAGTTATGCTGCGCTTCCCGGTCTTTGTACTATCTTCAATTGTACTGATGGTAATGACTGCCCGTTCACTACTGGCGCTGTAAAACAATGGCCTTGCAAAAACAAAAACTTGAACGCGAATTCTTTCGTATGCTCAATGCGGTGGTGGAACCCGCAGTGCGCAAAGGCATTGGCTCGCCTCGATTTGTACCAGGCGGGCTGATTGTGCTGGAAACAGTCGGCCACAAGTCTGGTGCAAGCCGCCGCACGCCGCTGGTGGCCACCCGTTTGCAGGGCCATGTCTTTATCAGTACGTTTCGGGGGGAGCGCTCACAGTGGGTGAAGAACCTGCAAAAGCAACCGCGGGTGCGTTACTTTCTCGGGGGTAAACCACATCATGCCAAGGCCTTTGTGATGCTGCCAGACAAGCGCTATCGTCGGCCTAAAAATTTCCCCAGGGCAATCGGTGCGATCACTGACTTTCTCGCGCCTTACACCAAAGCCGGCTGGGCCTTCACCGTTCTTGCACCAGAGGATTAATACGTCTTAGCAGCTATATCCCCAGAGCATCCTGTGTTCAGTGCATCGCATTGCGTTGGGCATCAGAAAGCAACCTTCCTGCGCGTGCATATCCAGAAAGCGGCTGGCTTTTTATGCAGAATCTCCTGCGTTCATATTACGAGAAAATTCTACTTTTGACGTCAGCTAATTCCGGGGGGATTACCGGGTCACCTGTGTTGTTATCGGTAGAGAGCCTCAACCCTGGGTTGCAGTCCAACAAAGTTGGGCAAATCCTTATCGAGCGGAAGATAATCTCTCAGCACAGCTACATTCTTGACACCGGCAGGTTCCAGGAACTGGCAATCAGGCGAGAAGCTCTTTTACCGGGCGCGTTTTTTCATATGGCTTATATGAGACCTTTGCACGGAAGATGATTTCGCTTTCAGGCGAGGCAAGAACGCACGGAATGAGGGAGTTTATGCTTATAAATGACCGATTGAGTACGTTTTTAACGTAGCATGCAGGTGAAATGGCTTTCGTGCAAAGGTCTCTATATATTGAAAGTGACCTTAATAGCTCCGCTGGCACGATTGCCAGCGGTGGCGAATGCCTCGGTAGCGGCTTCTAGCGGAAAGCGGTGACTGATGAGCGCCTCTGCTACAACCGGGTGCTCACTCAGCACTTTTCCCGCTTCGTGAAATTCGCCTAGCGAATGATTAACCCGGTAAGTGGCAGCGGCGATGATTGCAACTTCTTTTGCGCAAAATGCCATATTCAGAGTTGCGGATTCCCATAGCGAGCCGACACAGGCGATGCGTCCCAGGGGTTTACAGCGATTGATGGACTCAGTGATTGACTGGGTCGTACCAACGGCGTCAACAACCACGTCGTAGCCATCTCCCGGGTCTGTGTTACCACTCAACATGTGGGCGGCACTCAGTTGGTGTTCGTAGCGAGCGGCGATGTCGTAATTCATGCCGCGACTTTGCAGAACCGCACCAGTGGCCAGGCCAATGGGCCCAGCGCCAGTAACCAGCACTCTATCTTTCTCTGTAACACGCGCGCGATTTAATCCGTGGGCTGCTACGGCCAATGGCTCTATCAGGCTGGCGTTGGACAGTTCAATCCCGCTGGGTAATTTAAACAACGTGTGCTCCGGGACACGGACATATTCAGCCATGCCGCCGTCTTCAACGATGCCAATATAGCGCGCACCCGCAGTGCAGTGGGAGGGGTATCCATCATCGCAGTAGTCGCAGTGGCCGCAGCCGGGATTGGGCTGTACCGCAACCGGTGTTCCATCGTCTGTGGTGCCGGCGAACTCGTGTCCGAGAATACGGCCCTCTACCCAGTTGTTGGCCAGCATATGTAAATCTGATCCGCAGATAGCAGAAGCAGCTATTTTTACTCGAACGCCATCACCGCACGGAATATCTTCTTCGACAGAGCAGGGTTTACCATTGATAACTCTGATGGCCTTCACGAATGATGTCTATTCGCTGTCAGTTGCGCGACCACAGAAGGATCGGCCAGGGTTGAAGTGTCACCTAGCGCGTCGAGTTCATTCTCGGCGATCTTGCGCAGAATACGGCGCATGATTTTTCCCGAGCGAGTCTTTGGCAGCGCTGGCGCCCACTGGATGACATCGGGCCTGGCGATAGGGCCGATCTCCTGCACACAGAGGGCCACTAGTTCTTGTAATAATTGCTCAGACTGTTCTACACCCACCATGGGGGTCACATAACAGTAGATGCCCTGGCCCTTGATGTCGTGTGGAAAACCGACCACTGCCGCCTCGGCAATGTCCTGGTGCAATACCAGGGCGCTCTCCACTTCTGCTGTACCCATGCGATGGCCCGAAACATTGAGCACATCGTCAACCCGCCCGGTAATCCAGTAGTAGCCGTCTTCATCACGGGTAGCGCCGTCGCCAGTGAAGTAATAGCCATCGTACAAAGAAAAATAGGTATCAATCATGCGCTGATGATCGCCGTAAACACTGCGAATCTGTCCGGGCCAAGAGGCCTTGATCACCAGATATCCAGCACCAGATCCCGAAATTTCTGCACCACCCTCGTCCAGTAACGCCAGTTGTACGCCAAAGAATGGACGTGTTGCAGAGCCTGGTTTCAAATCGGTGGCTCCTGGCAGCGGTGCAATCATCAGTGCTCCGGTTTCGGTCTGCCACCATGTATCGACAATTTGGCAACGCGAGTCGCCCACGGTATGGTAATACCACTCCCAGGCTTCGGGGTTTATGGGTTCGCCAACGGTTCCCAACAGTCGAATGCTTTTTCGTGAAGTTTGGGTGACGTAATCATCGCCGGCTGCGTGTAGCGCGCGAATAGCCGTAGGTGCGGTGTAGAAAATATTAACCTGATGTTTGTCGCATACCTCCCAGCAGCGTGAGGCATCAGGGTAGGTGGGCACGCCCTCGAACATCAGGCTGGTTGCTCCGTTGGCCAGGGGACCGTAGACAATATAGCTATGGCCGGTTATCCAGCCCACATCGGCAGTGCACCAGAACACTTCCCCATCTTTGTAATCAAAGATGTATTTAAAACTCATGGCGGCGTGTAACAGGTAGCCGCCGGTTGTGTGTAGAACGCCCTTGGGTTTGCCAGTTGAGCCTGAGGTGTAGAGAATAAACAGGGGATCTTCAGCATCCATGGATTCTGGTGCGCATTCTTGCGGCTGTTTTCCAACCAGATCGTGATACCAGATGTCGCGATTATCTTGCCAATTGATGTCGCCGCCTGTGCGCTTTACTACAAGGCAGGAATGTACATTGGGACAATCTGCGAGGGCTTTATCAACATTGTTCTTGAGGGGAATTGCTTTGCCGCCACGCACGCCTTCATCAGCGGTAATAACAGTTTGGCAGTCGGAATCCAGAATACGGTCTTTTAAGGCTTCTGGTGAAAATCCACCAAACACCACCGAATGAATAGCCCCAATGCGCGTGCACGCGAGCATTGCGTAGGCTGACTCTGGAATCATTGGCATATAGATACAGACGCGGTCGCCTTTATTGATGCCGCGACTGCGCAGCGCATTTGCCAGTTGGCAGACCTGGCGGTGTAGCTCTGCGTAACTAATGTGTTTGGACTCTGCGGGGTTGTCGCCCTCCCATAACAGGGCTGTTTGGTCTGCACGTGCAGGCAGATGACGATCAATGCAGTTGACACTGACATTGAGCCTGCCACCCTCAAACCATGTGGCATCGCCGTTACTGAAATCCCAGTCGCAGACGCTCTGCCACGGCGAGTCCCAGTCCAGGTATTGTGCGGCCATGTCTCCCCAGAAGCCGGCAGGGTCTTCGACCGAGCGCTGATACATGGATAGATAGGCGTCATTGTCGCAAAGAGTGCTGGCCTTAACGCTGGCAGGCACCGGGTATAGCGTTGGCTGGGACATGGAATATGCGGCTCCGAGTTTATAAAGCCGGTCAATATTACACGAGTTTCGATGATGGTGTCAGAGTCAAAACTCTGGCCCTGTTGAATCCAGGAGCCTGTCGGACTTGGGACGCCCTACTGCGGAAAAGCATTCATCAGAGACCTTTGCACGGAAGATGATGTTGCTTTCAGGCCAGGCAAACACGCACGCAATGAGGGAGTTTATGCGTATCAATGACCGATTGAGTACGATTTTACCAACCGTAGGCGCTTTTAGGCGACCCGGTAAAATGGCTTTCGTGCAAAGGTCTCAATCAGTCATTGTTCACGCTCAATGTTGTTAAACAGAGCGACTATGCGCCGCAAAATGACCCCAAAAATCGCTCAACCCGGTCTTTCCCTGGTGACGAACGCCTAAATCCGGCAGGCTGCTAGCAGGAGGAGAGCATACCCCAGTCTGAAACGGGATTGAGTGAGAGCCGCACGTTGTCGATCAGCCTGGGCTTACCCAGGGTAGCTGCCGCCAGAATAGCAACCTCTTCTGTGCTTGCAGTGATGTCTCGCAATGTGCGAGCGTCGCGAATCTGAAAATAATCTGGTTCAAATCCAGCCTGAATCAGTTTGAGCTGACCATGAATTTCAAGTTCTCGAAAGTTGTCGAAACCGCAGGCGATCGCCTCGCGGGTTTCCATGAGAATTTTGTTCAGAGTTGGAGCAATTTTGCGCTCGCCAGCGGTGAGGTATCCATTGCGTGAACTCAATGCCAGGCCATCGTCAGCGCGAACTGTGGCGACGCCGACGATGGCTATCGGCAGACACAGGTCGTTGACCATCTTGCGAATAATGGAGAGTTGCTGGAAGTCTTTTTCACCAAATACAGCGACATCGGGACGCACGATATTAAACAGCTTGCTGACCACTGTGGCAACGCCTGTAAAGTGTCCCGGACGATCTTTGCCACAAAGCGTGTCGGCCAGGTTGGGGACTTGCACCTGGGTTTGCGTGTCCAGGCCCTCTGGATAAATTTCGTTTGCTTCAGGGGTATACAGTAGCTGCACACCTTCGGCGAATAGTTTTTCTTTGTCGGCCATCAGGGTGCGAGGATAGGCATCCAGGTCTTCGTTGGGCCCGAACTGCATGGGGTTTACAAAAATGCTGACGACGACTGTGTCAGTCAGTTCTCTGGCTTTGCGTACCAGCCGCAGGTGGCCTTCGTGAAGGTTGCCCATAGTGGGCACAAACGCGATGCTGTCACCTCGCCGACGCGCGTCAGAAATCGCTTTGTGAAGTGCTGCGTTGGTGGAATAAGTCCGCATGTTCACCCCCATTGGGTCATTTGCAAAGCAGTTTACAGCTTGTCAGTTCTGGTAATATTACCAAAACTGGCGCGGAAGTATGCATCAACTGATAGGGCGGTTCAACGCGCAAAAGTCAAATTTTCAGGCTTTTTTGTTACCGATGAGAGCGCTCTTTATACCCCAATAATCATCAATCGCTATCGGCTCACTGTGAGTTTAGTGCTGGCTTACTCGTAGCTGTTTTCGGGACGAGGGTAGTCGCCTGATTTTACTGCATCGACAAAAGCTTTCAGCGCGGCTGGAATACTGTCTCGTCCGGCCATAAAGTTCTCCACGAAGCGGGGTTGATGCTCACTGAGCCCCAGCAAATCGTATAAAACCAGCACCTGGGCGTCGGTATCGGCTCCTGCGCCAATACCAATGACCGGAATTCTCAACTTCTCACTGATATCCGTGGCCAGCCCAGTGGGTACACATTCAAGTACCAGCAGCGAGGCGCCTGCGTCTTGAATTTCCACCGCGTCTGCGAGGATGCTTTTAGCACATTTTGGCGTTCTTCCCTGTACTCGAAACCCGCCAAATACATTGACAGACTGGGGTGTCAGCCCAAGGTGGGCGCACACGGGAATCCCCCGTTCTACCAGCATATAAATGGTTTCGCTGAGCCAGGTGCCGCCCTCCATTTTTATCACTTGAGCGCCAGCTTGCATGAGTGCTGTGGCACTGGCCAGTGCTTGTTTGGGTGTTGCGTAAGCCATAAACGGCATATCCGCAATAACCATGGCGCCACGGTTCCCGCGCACAACAGATTTGGTGTGATAGGCCATGTCGTCCAAAGTGACCGGTACAGTACTGTCGTGGCCTTGTAACACCATGCCAAGAGAATCACCCACCAGCATGGTTTCTGCTCCAGCTTCCGAAATCAGACGTGCAAAAGTGGCGTCATAAGCTGTGATGCAGCAGAACTTCTCACCTCTTTCTTTTAGGTCTTGAAGCGTGGTTACAGTGATATTGCCCATAGCGAACTCTCAACCAAAAAAAGTCGGATTGAAATAATGACGACCCTTACGTATGTCCAGCAGGTAATCCACCAGGTTGTGATAATCGACGTCACTGTTGACCAGGTCAATCTCGCTGGCATTGACGATCAACAAAGGGGCGCCATCGTAATACAGAAAAAATTCACTGTACACTTCGTTCAAACTCTCCAGATAGTCGCGCGAAATATGCTGTTCAAACTCTGTGCCACGATTTTCGATACGCGACAGCAATACGTCGGTTGATGCTTGCAGGTAGATCACCAGGCTGGGACGTGGCGAGTCAATGGTAAGTTGCTGAAAGACCTTTTCATACAACTGAAACTCATCGGTATCCAGGTTTATGCGTGCAAACAACGGATCCTTCTCGATCAGAAAGTCTGAGACGCGCACTGGCTCAAAGATATCGTTTTGCCGCATATCCTGAATTTGCTGGGCTCGCTGAAACAGGAAGAACAATTGTGTCGCCAGCGCCGCCTGTTTGCGGTTTTGATAAAAGCGTTCGAGAAACGGGTTTTCTTCGGCCTTCTCTAACAGCGCCTGATAGTTAAAGCTTTCCGCCAGGCGTTTGGCGAGTATGGTTTTACCCACGCCGATTGGGCCCTCGACAGCAATAAATCCGGGCGCTGTTCTGCCCCGTAAATCAATGCCCGGGGGGTTGTCACTGTCAGCCTGGCTCACTGCTGCCTCCTGCGGCCTTTGTCTGCTTGCCATCAAGTTTTTGCAACCCTCCTCGCGGGCAACAGGCCAATAATGACGCAAGAGGGGTGCCGCTGGGAAGGATCAAATCTGCCGCCAGGTCGTGTAGTGGTTGCAGTACAAAATCGCGTTCATGCAGGCGGGGGTGGGGAATTGATAATGCTGCGGTTTTTATTATCGCTTCACCAAATAGAACGATGTCCAGGTCTAGGGTGCGGGGCCCCCAGCGCTCCTGGCGCTGCCGATGATGCAGATGTTCTATTGACTGTAGTTCGACCAGCAGCGCACGGGCTTCCAGCGCGGTTTCTATTTCAACAACACCGTTGATGTAGTTGGCCTGGTCACCCGGGCCTGTCGGTTCGCTTTGATACCACGGAGAACTTGCGATCACCTGGGTGTGCCCCAGCGCATTGATTTCTTCCACCGCGTGGGTGACTTGCGCCAGAGGTTCATGCAAGTTGCTCCCCAGCGCGATAAAAGCACGCGTCATTGAGCGGGTCTGCGAGGATGTCTGCGCGGGCGACGTTTGCGGCGAGGAAGCGACTTGCTATCGGTCTCTTCCAGTGGAACTTCTACCGCAGGGGGCAGCGATTCCTGCAATTCAGTCCAGAATTTTCCCAGGCCGTCCAAATCTTCCCCGGATTGCTCGCGCAGGAGCAGAAAGTCATAAGCAGCGCGGAACCGCCGGTGGGCGACCAAATTGTGCGTTTGTTTGCCCTTGCGCTTTAACAGGCGCAACTGGAACTCCCATATCTCGCGCATGAGGGCGGTGAAGCGGCGCGGAATGGCTATATGATGAACTTGTTCACCGATGATGGTTTGAGCCGCTTCGGCCATTGCGGCCATAGGCGCAGCTCCCCTCGCTTCAATTTGATGACTCAGTTGTACGGTAGGTGGCCAGAGCAGGGCGGCCAAAACAAACGCCGGGGTGACTGGTTTATTCAGAGCGATGCGATGGTCTGTGCTTTTCATTGCGGCCTCTATCAGCGCGCGGGCGTAAGGCATCTCCTCCATCGCTGTATAGGTGGCGGGGAATAGATACTCCAGCAACTCGTACTCACACAGCAATTGAAATATTCTGAGCGCAGAGCCAGACATGAACAATTTGATGATTTCGTCGAACAGGCGCGCTGCGGGAATTGCCTCGAGCATATAGGCCAATTCGGGAATGGGCCGGGCGGTCTCTTCGGCAATTTCGAAATCGAGTTTGGCAGCAAAGCGGGTTGCGCGCAGCATGCGCACGGGGTCTTCGCGGTAGCGCTTCTCGGCATCACCAATAACCCTGATTTGCCGTGCTTCCAAGTCCTCTAAACCGTTGACGTAATCAAAAACAACGAAGTCATCACTGCTGTAGTAGAGGGCATTGACGGTGAAATCACGCCGCACGGCATCATCTTCCAGGCTGCCATAGACGTTGTCGCGCAGTAAAACGCCTGCTTCTGATTTCCTGGCCTGACGCTGGGAGCCACTATCCGTTGCGTCGTCATCATGGTGCCCGCGGAAGGTTGTTACTTCGATAATTTCTCTGCCAAAGCGTACATGTACAATGCGAAAACGGCGGCCAATGATTCTCGAGTTGCGGAAAAGGCCGTGCACCTGCTCCGGCATTGCATTGGTAGCAACATCGAAATCTTTTGGCTGTCCGTCCAATAGCAAGTCTCGCACAGCGCCACCTACCAGATAGGCCTGGTAGCCCTGGCTGCGTAGCCTGGACATCACCTTAAGTGCGCTTTCACTGATGTTTTTTCGAGAAACACAATGGTGATCCCGAGGGATTCGGGTTGCGGCCTCAATTGCGGATGTCATATGTCGGTGTGTCGGCTCCTGCGGAGTGGTGCGCAGTCTATCATAGGGTTAAGGATGACGGGGAAAACTGCGTTTTCCCCATCCAGGTCTCTCATAGAGTAGTCTTATTATTATCCGTTATATGACCACGCATTGTCTGCGCGGGCGATGAAATTCTTTTTGAGACCTTTGCACGAAAGCCATTTCACCTGCCTGCTGCGTCACCTAAAAGCGCCTACGGTTGGTAAAATCGTACTCAATCGGTCATTGATACGCATAAACTCTCTTATTGCGTGGGTTTTTGCCTGGCTTGAAAGCGACATCATCTTCCATGCAAAGGTCTCTTTTTATACGAGGGAGTCAGGCCAAGAGTCGTCAAGTATCTCAGCATTAAATGCCCCTGTTGTTGCAAAAATTGTTACCTGAATACCACATTCCGAAATTGCCGTGACGGGTAACACTTCCTGCTCAGCTACTCTGCAATGCACCCTGTTTCTGAGTGAGTAAACGGCTGCTTTTACTGGAAAAAGTGGTATAGCCAAACGAACGAAGGGGAAAACGGTGTCTTCCCCATCCAGGTCCATAGCTTGCAATATTATTGTTATTGAGGCAGATTTTAATTTTTATTTTTGTAGCCGCTCGGGGTTCTGCACATGCTGTGCCAAGTCTGTTATTTTGCAGTAAATATAACAAGTTACGGCTAAACGGGTTTTCGGCTACGGAACCTTATCCGTGCTTTCGTTACCTTTATACACCAAAATGTGTCACTAGATTTGCCCGCAGTAACGAAAAAAACTACCCGGAATCTGCATTATTTACATTGCCTTGATCGGGCTTTCTGGTGTCCGGTTTACTCCTGCGCTGTCTGGGAATACCAAAGCGCTGTCGCCGTTCCCACAGGCACTTGCGGCTGACGCCGAGCTTTTGGGCTAGCTCAGTCTCACTCATAGAGTCCTGATGTTCGAGCACAAAGCGCTGAAAATAATCCTCCAGAGAAAGATCCTCAGGCGGGCCGAAATTGCTGGCTTTGCCGCTAGCCGAAATACTGCCAATGGCACTGCGTCCGCGTATCTGAGTCGCCTTCGCCAGTTCCAGATCTATACCGAGCAGTTCGTTGTCAATCGCTTTCTCCTCACTGAGTATGACCGCGCGCTCAACCGCATTTTCCATTTCCCTCACATTGCCTGGCCAGGGGTAGGTGGTGATAGCTTGAATGGCTTTGGGAGAAAAAACTCTCGGCTTGCTGCTGAGGGCGCTAACTCGTTGCTCAAGCAAATACTCGGCCAGTTCCAGGATGTCCTTGCCGCGTTCACGCAGGGGCGGCAAGTGAAGACGCATCACATTGATGCGGTAATAAAGATCCTGTCGAAACTGGCCTTCTGCCGATAACTGTTTGAGATCACGGTGGGTGGCACAGATCAGACGGACATCGACCTTGCGTGATTCTACCGAGCCAATCCTGCGAATTTCGCCTTCCTGTATAAAGCGTAGCAGGCGAGCCTGGGCCTCCACTGGCAACTCGCCGATTTCATCGAGGAATAAAGTGCCGCCGTCGGCCGCCTCTATGAGTCCAGTGCGGCTAGTGTGCGCGCCCGTGAACGCGCCTTTTTCGTATCCAAACAGCTCGGACTCGATCAGGGTTTCGGGAATGGCTGCGCAGTTTACCGATATGAGTGCCTGGTGTTCTCGCGCACTTTGTTCGTGAACGGTTCTGGCGACCAGCTCCTTACCCGTGCCGGTTTCTCCCAGCACCAGCACAGTCGAATCTGTTGGAGCCACCTTGCCGATGTGGCTATACAGCAATTGCATATCGGGGCAGTTACCGACTAACCCCTTGCGGCTTTGTCTGGCTCGCCTGTCGACCTTGCCGGGTTTGCTTTTGTCAAATGGCGGGCGACGCCGGAGGTGATCCTTGATGATGCGTTGAACAGCGGCAAGCATGTCATCGTGATCGAATGGTTTGGCAATGTAGTCGACAGCGCCCATGCGCATTGAATCTACTGCTGAGCGCAGACTGGCATAGCTGGTCATGATCAGTACGGGTACTGCCCCGGCCCGTTTTATGAGATCCGTTCCAGGAGCACCCGGCAGACGCAGGTCGCTGATAATAAGGTCGAAGCCGGATAATTCATGCTGGTTCTCTGCCTCCTGTACCGAGGCCGCCTCGCTGACTATGTATTCGCTGCGTTCGAGCAAGCGGCGAAGTGCTGAGCGGATAACTGACTCGTCTTCAACAACTAGTATGTGTTGCATAGAGGGTCCTGGAGCAAAATTTGTTACTCACTGTGTAGATGTAACCCAAAATAGCGCTTCTGTTTCCTTTTTGCCAGCTTAGGAGCCACGTTGTTACGGCTTTGTCCGCGGATTCAGAGGTATTCTTCGGCGTATTCAGCGGTTCTGAGAGTGAGCTCAAACCGGCTGCCTCTGCCATTGGTCACCGGGCTGTCCACCTGAACTCGGCCGCCCATGTCTTCCAGGATACTGTAGACCAAAGCCAGTCCCAGCCCCGTGCCAAGTCCTGGACCTTTAGTTGTAAAAAAGGGCTCGAAGATTTGCTCCCTGACGTGTTGATCAATGCCAGTGCCTGCGTCGGTCACTGCAATACAAACATCCGTATCTTTGACCGAGCTTTCGACCACAACAGATTGGCCATCTTCGCTGGCATCTCTGGCATTGCTGAGCAGATTGATAAAAACCTGCAACAATTTTTGACTTTCAGCCAACACCAGATGCTCGCGGTCGCAGCGATTGTCGAACCTGACGGGTCGTGCACGGTGGTCTAACTGTAGTAGATGCACCGCTTCGTCGACACAGTCTGCTAAATTTATCGGGGCCAGCTCCGCGTGCTCGGTGCGGTTCTTACCGGTATGAGAGAAATTGACCAGAGATTCAACAATACGGGTGACGCGGTCAGTTTGCGTGAGAATTTCTAATGCTGTTTCTCTGATTTCATCAGCGCCCACCTCGTATTCGAGATTCTGTGCCAGGCAGGCTATGCCGGTTATAGGGTTGCCAATTTCGTGGGCAATCCCGGCGGCCAGGCGGCCAATAGATGCCAGCCGTTCACTGTGTAGTAATTCCTGCTCCAGCATACGGTTGTCGGTAACGTCCTCGACGACTATGAGCCGATCAATGGAGCCGCGGGCAGAAGATTCCAGAATAGATTTGTGTAAGCTGATCCAGTGTCCGCTATGGGTTTCAGCGTCGGGATGAGTCGGCAACTGTAGTCGGTGAGTATTTGGTGCATCAGCATTTGCAAATCCCACCAGCAGGTCAGCCCATTTGTTGGGTAGGGATTCAAGCAGAGAGCCTACAACGACAGATGCGTGCACCCCGGTAAGCTCCTCCATAAATCGGTTCCAAAGCAATACTTCCCCATCGGCGCCAAGGGAAAATACGCCGATGGGCAATTCCTGAAGGGTCTCTCTATGATGTCGGCGCAGGTTGTTCAGGTCTGCTGCCAGGCCCGTAAATTGCGATTGGTTTTGGTTCAGGTTACTTTCAATGTGCAGGTTACTTTCAATGTGGCTGGTATCTTCCGGTTCTGAGTCACTCTCCATGTACTGAGGTATAGCGCGCTGAATAATTGCCGCAGTGCGGTGCTCTGCCGCACGAGTAGGAGTCAGCACGGATACGCTAATAAACAGTGCAATGTTGATTGTCTGAGATATAACCGCCGCAGCGCTCCAGGTGTTTTCGCTCTCTGCAAACCAGTACAGAGACCACTGACTGAGGAATCCGGGTTCGTAGTCACTGATAAGCGGTAGCAGCAGTGCAAAAAACCAGACGCTGAAACCGGCGGCCAGGCCTGCAATCAAACCCTGTCGATTAGCCTTCGGCCAAAACAGTGTGGCGAGTATTCCCGGCAAAAACTGCAAGGTGCCAATAAAGGCAACCAGGCCCAAGTCGGTGAGGGATTGCTGTGCTTGCATGAGATGGTAGAACAAAACCCCCAACACAATGATTGCGGCGGCGAGGGCGCGGCGCAGCCAGGTCAGCCGTTCATACACATTGGTGTGCTGGGCCCGATGCCTGTTCCCTGTGTGTAGCCGGGCCGGTAGAACCAGATGATTAAGACACATATTGGCCAGAGCCAGAACGCTGACAATGACAACTGCGCTTGCGGCGGATAGACCCGCGATAAATCCAGTTGCACTCAGCAGGGGTGATTGCCGGGCAATCCCCAAAGTAATCAGGTTGTGCGCTGCGGGCAGGCCGGTATCCAGTTTGAAGCTGATCCAGCTAAGCGGGAGAACAGGCAGCGCGAGTAGTAGTAAATAAAGTGGCAATCCCCAACTGGCTGTACGGAGAAAACCTCGATCCGGATTTTCTGTAAGCATCATATGAAACAGGTGTGGCATGGTGACCGCGCCAGCAAAAAAAATCAGCAGCAGGGCCCTTGCAGAATCCTGCCGCAGAGGTGAGTGTAGTAGAGCGACAACCTGTGGTGAGTTCTGTAGCCAACTCTGCAACTCAGAGAAGCCGCCAAATACACTGTATATTGAGGCTAAGCCCAGGCCTAGCATAGCCACCAGCTTGACTAGCGATGCAAACGCAATAGTGGCTACCAACCCCTGCTGTCGCGGCTTGCCGACGGGGTTGCGGGTGCCAAACACCATGGCGAGCAGGGCCATGCAAATGCAGAACAGCACTATCGGCCCGGCCTGCTGACCGGCATTTGTCGCAGGAAAAATACTATCGTCGTAAAGTATGTGTACAGAGTCTGACACGGCCTTAATTTGTAGTGCCAGCAGTGGCAATACCGCAAATAGCAGGGCTAATGTCACCAGTGTGCCTACTCGGGGACTTTGAAAGCGAAAGGCGAACAGGTCGGCCAGGGAACCCAGTTGGTAAGTGTGGCAAACTCGCAGTAATGGGTACAGAATCAATGGCGAGAGTATGAACATCAATACAACACCGATGTGATACAGCAGAAAATTGTTGCCGAAGTAGTAGGCCAGCTCGGTCATGCCATAGAGACCCATGGCACCTGCCAGCACGCCCAGAGACAAAATATATACGGCGGGGTGTTGCAGAATTTTAGCGGGAATTATGCCTCGATCTGCGGCAAATCCCACGCCGAACAGAACTGATAAGTAACCGACAATCAGCAGGCTTAACTGGGTCAGGCTAAAGGTCATCCCGATAGTTCCGCTGCTGATTCCAGTAGGTGACCAATAGAACCAGCCCCCAGATGACAAACGGGCGGTACCAGGCGCTGCCGCCACGGGTTACCCACTCTTGCGCCGAGGGCAGGAAAACAATGGTAGTGACCAGCAAAATTAACAGTGTGCGATTGATGTACACCCGACAGATAATATCAGGACAATACTGACTCGGATATCCATGGGCTGGGCTTAATTGCGCCGGGTTGCCAGTTTTCAATGGCATTTTCCAGCAGGCTCGGCAGGCTGCCCGTTATTGCAGTGTCCTGGTTTAAAAACTTCAGGGCAGTGCGCAAATTCTCAGTTGGCCTGGAATCATCCAGCGCCAGAGCATGTGTTTGCTTGCTCAATTTTTGTCCCGCAGAGTTTGTCAGCAGGGGAATGTGGCTGTAGTCGGGCGTGGGCAGTTCCAATACCTGCTGCAAATACATCTGCCGTGGGGTCGAGTCGTATAAATCTGCGCCGCGTACAACGTGAGTCACGCCTTGTTCGGCATCGTCGAGTACAACAGCCAGTTGATAGGCGAATAACTCATCCCGGCGTTGAATGATGAAATCTCCGACCTCGGCGTCGAGCTTTTGCTGAAACCGCGATTGTATTGAGTCGCGCACCTCAAAACTGGAGCCTGCTCGCACCTTGATGCGCACAGCGTGTTCGCTATTGAGATCAGGATAACGCTGACGACAGGTGCCGGGATAAACGCCGCCACTTGCAGCAAGTTCCCGGCGCGAGCAATTGCAGCGAAAGGCCAGGTTTTCGCTCAGTAGCTGATCAATGGTGGTTTGATAGCGGTGTGTCTGCTTGCTCTGCCAAAACACCGAACCATCCCAGCTCAGGTTGTGCGCCTGCAAGCTGTTCAGAATCGCATGGCTGGCGCCAGCGAGCTCGCGGGGCGGGTCGATGTCCTCCATGCGCAGCAACCAACGGCCCCTGTTTGCGCGGGCATCCAGGTAGCTGGCGAGGGCGCAGATCAGTGAGCCCATATGCAACGGGCCGGTCGGTGATGGCGCGAAGCGCCCTATGTAGCCAGACACTGTGCAGCGATATCGGGAAAAAGACCTGTCAAGGCCAGCACTTTAGTTCGGGCATGAGCTCGGGTATGTTTTTTAGCCCTGCTCTTGCTTTTCCTTGATTTCATCGAGAGTCTTGCAGTCAATACACAGGGTTGCAGTGGGGCGCGCTTCCAGGCGTTTAATGCCAATATTCACGCCACAGGCATTGCAGTAGCCGTAGTCGTCTGTGTCAATATTATCGATAGTCTTATCTATTTTTCTGATCAGCTTGCGCTCGCGATCACGGGTGCGCAATTCCAGGCTGAACTCTTCTTCCTGGGTTGCACGGTCCGCAGGGTCGGGGAAGTTAGCAGCTTCGTCTTTCATGTGGGTAACAGTGCGGTCCACCTCTTCCATCAACTCTGATTTCCAGTGCAACAAAATATGTTTAAAGTGTTCGCGCTGCTTTTCATTCATGTACTTTTCGCCGCGCTTTGGCTTGTACGGTACAAAGTTCTGGAATTCGTGAGAAGGAGCAGGTTTGGCAGCTTTGCGGGGCATGGCAAATTCCCGTAGTAATCAATGTTTTCGACTAAAAATCTCAGTGATAAGGGGTATCCGTCTCGCTGAGGGCGCAGAAATCTACCAGATATCCTGCCGCTGTGCCACCGAAAAATTATCTCGTCGTGATTGGGTCACAGCGCCACCGCTGATTGCTAGAATGTCGGCTGCTTATTAAGTGGATACATGCAATGCCCCAACGGCCTGACTTTGCCCAGAGATTGCAAGATATAGAGCCCTTTCGCGTGGTCGAAGTGTTGTCCCGCGCCACCGAACTCGAAGCGGCCGGACGGGATATTGTGCACCTCGCAGCAGGAGAGCCCGATTTCTCCACCGCTCTGCCAATTATTCGCGCAGGCCAACGGGCGCTGGGCGACGGACATACATATTATTCTGGAGCCGGGGGTATTCCTCAGTTGCGTGAGGCGCTATCTGCCTGGTATCAGCGCGAATATGGCCTGCATATCGACCCCGCTCGAATCATGATTACTCCCGGCGCGTCCGGCGCGCTGCTATTGCTGGCAGCGCTATTGCTGGACCCCGGCGAGCACATGTTACTGCCCGACCCTGGCTACCCCTGTAATCGACACTTTTTGCGTTTGCTGGAAGGCTGCGGAAAATTGATTCCGGTCGGCCCCGAGCACGGTTTTCAGTTGACTGGCGAGTTGCTTGTCAAGCACTGGGGGCAAGATACTGTTGGTGCGATGGTGGCCTCGCCCTCCAATCCCACGGGTGGAGTATTAGGCAGGGCCGAACTACAGTCTTTGAGTGAAGCAACTCAACAAGGCTCGGGTTATTTAATCGTCGATGAGATTTATCATGGGCTGGGCTATGGGGTGAAAACGCCCTCTGTACTGGAAATCGACAATGATGCATTCGTCATCAACAGCTTCTCCAAGTACTTTGGTATGACGGGCTGGCGTCTCGGCTGGCTGGTTGCTCCTGAAAACACCGTACCTGAGCTGGAGAAACTGGCTCAAAATCTCTTTATTTCCATGTCGACTATAGCCCAACATGCTGCGCTGGCTGGCTTTGAACCTGAAACGCGCGCGATTCTCGATGAGCGCCGCGATATTTTTGCCCAGCGCCGTGATTTTCTGTTACCCGAGTTGGTACGCATGGGTTTTGAGGTTCCAGTGCAGCCCGATGGCGCGTTCTATATCTACGCAGGTATCGGCCAGTTCTCGCAAGATAGCCAAAAATTCTGCCTGGATATGCTGGAACAACACGGAGTAGCGCTGACTCCCGGCGCTGATTTTGGCAATCACCGGGCCAATGAATTTGTGCGCTTTTCCTATACAACAGGCCTGGAGCGAATTGAGGAAGCGGTGCGACGCCTGGACAAGGTGCTTGGCTGATGGAGTTCAACTCTGGATTGATTGCTGGCATTTTGGAGAAACGCTACAAGCGATTTCTCGCCGATGTGACGCTGGATACAGGTGAATCGATCACTGCTCATTGTCCAAACACGGGCGCTATGACCGGTTGTGCTGAGCCCGGTAGCCGCGTTTGGCTTTCCCATAGCGATGCAAAAATACGCAAATACCCGCATACCTGGGAGTTAGTGGAAACCGCTGCGGGAATGGCTTGTGTGCATTCTGCCAAAGCGAATAAAGTTGTATGGGAGGCAGTTGCCGCCAGCCAGATACCTGCTCTGGCCGGTTATCCCGAGTTGCGTGCAGAGGTGAAATACGGCGACAGTAGTCGCGCCGATTTGCTGTTGAGTGCTGGCGAGCGAGAGTGTTATGTCGAGGTGAAGTCGGTCACTTGGTACCGCGACTATGGGCTGGGCGTGTTTCCTGATACTGTCAGCGCTCGCGCAACTAAACACCTGCGTGAATTGCTGGCTGTCGTGGAGGCAGGGCAGCGTGCGGTTATTTTCTTTTGTGCCTTGCATACGGGCGTGCGGTCTGTCGCGGCGGCGGCGGACATTGACCCCAGGTATGCGCTGGCATTGCGCGAAGCAGTTGCCGCTGGTGTAGAGGCAATGGCCTGGGGTGTAAACATCAACCCGAACACTGGTATTACATTGGCCTCAGAGCTGCCCGTTGCCGAGGTCGAGACATGTTGAGCGAGCGCCAACTCTGCGGCCTGGATGAGAGCCATATTGTGTTTGATGACAGTTATGGCAGCCCGGATAACAGCCGCTCTGGTTTGCACGCGGATTGTCACACGGCCTGGGTCGAGTTACAGGGCAAGGGCAGGCAGGCCGGATTTGATATGCGGATATTCAGCGGCTTTCGCAATTATGAGCGCCAGTTGATGATCTGGAATGCCAAGGCAGCCGGTGAGCGCGCAATACGGGATGACAATGACCAGGTGCTGGATATTGACTCTGTGTCAGAGAGTCAGTTAGTACACGCTATTTTGCGGTTTTCCATGTTACCCGGCGCGTCCCGCCATCACTGGGGCACGGATATGGATATCTATGATGCAGCGGCGGTGGCGGATGACTATCAGGTACAACTGACTTTGGCCGAAGTGTCCCGGGGCGGCGTGTTTGCGCCCATGCATGAGTGGTTGGACCAGTTAATCGCCGAAGATCAAAGCTGTGGTTTTTTTCGCCCTTACGCCTGTGATCGAGGAGGTGTTGCGCCGGAACGCTGGCATGTGAGCTATCGACCAGTCGCCGCAGGGTGCGAAGCGCAGTTGTCCCTGGCTGTGCTTGAGAGCCTGGTCAGGCAATCGGATATGCTCTTGAAAGACCAGGTATGTGTACAGTTGTCAGAGATCTATCAGCGCTATGTATTAACAAGCTGAGTACGGCTTTGATTCCAGCCACAGGTTGGTTAGTATGTATCCCCCTTAATACAACAAATAACTAGTTGGGAGTCTTATGTCTGAGCAGTTAATGCTGCCCCCGATCCTCGGTGTGGCAGGTCTGACTATTGCGTTTGTCATTTATCACATCATGTCTCGCCATGATCACGGTGAAGACGCAGTCAAAAAAATATCTGATCAAATTCATCTGGGCGCGATGGTGTTTATGCATCGCGAATACAAAATGCTGGGCATTTTCGCCTCGGTACTGGTTGTCGGCATTCTGCTATCACCGCTGGGTGTAAACACGGCCATTGCTTTTGTTGCTGGTGCTGTGTCCTCTGCGACCGCCGGTTATCTGGGTATGTTCGCGGCTACCAAGGCGAATGTGCGGACGGCTGTTGCGGCCAATAACCACGGTGCACCACAGGCTCTGTCCATTGCGTTTTACGGTGGTTCGGTGATGGGTTTGTGCGTGGCCTCTCTGGGTTTGATTGGCCTGGGTGGTTTGTATTACTACTTTGGCGGTGATCCCCATACCGCCCATGCGATTCACGGCTTTGGCATGGGCGCATCGGTTGTCGCTCTGTTCTCACGCGTGGGTGGGGGCATTTTTACCAAGAGTGCCGATGTTGGTGCTGACCTGGTGGGCAAGGTCGAAGCGGGTATTCCTGAGGACGACCCCCGCAATCCGGGGGTTATTGCCGACAATGTTGGTGACAATGTCGGTGATATCGCAGGTATGGGCTCCGATATTTTCGAATCCTACTGCGGTTCAATGATTGCCTGTATTGCCATTGCTTCCACTATGGCTATTGCCGCAGATGCAAAAGCCTCAATGATGTCCCTGCCATTAATGTTAGCCAGTATTGGCCTGATATCGTCGGTGTTGGGTATCGGTATTGTGCGTATCCGTTCGGCGGCAGCTCCGGAAGCTGCGCTGCGCTCGGGTACATTGCTGGCCCCCGTGATCTTTGCGGGCATGGCCTGGCTGCTGATCGAAAGCATGGGTCTGGAGTCGAATATATGGTGGGCCGTGGTCTCTGGCGCTGTTGGCGGGGTTGCGATTGGATTGATCACTGAGTATTACACCGGTGGCGCTCCTGTTCGCAAAATAGCCCAGTCTGGTGAAACAGGTCCTGCTACGGTCATGATTACAGGGTTGGCGGTTGGTATGGAGTCAGTCGTTGCACCGATCTTTTTCCTGGCTGGCATTATCTATGTGTCGACCGAGTTGGCTGGTTTATATGGAGTGGGTATCGCAGCAGTGGGTATGCTGGCGACTGTCGGCATTACCATGGCAATTGACGCCTACGGCCCGGTTGCCGATAACGCGGGTGGTATCGCAGAAATGGCCGCTATGGGAGAGGAAACTCGTGCGATTACCGACGGCCTTGATGAAGTCGGCAACACGACTGCCGCAATTGGCAAGGGGTTTGCTATCGGCGCTGCGGCCTTAGCGGCGCTCGCAATTATCGCCGCTTTCGTAGAAACCATTGAAGCCAACCATGCCGGGGTATTTAGCCTGAGTATTGCGGACCCGGCTGTACTGGTAGGGCTGTTTATCGGCGGTACCATTCCGTTCCTGATTGCGTCCATCACGATGACAGCGGTGGGTGATGCGGCGTTCGACATGATTAACGAGATCCGTCGTCAGTTCCGGGAGATTCCAGGTTTACTGGAAGGTACCGGAGAGCCCGATACTGCTCGCTGTGTTGATATTGCAACCACAGCGGCGCTCAAACGTATGATCCTGCCCGGTGCAATTGCAGTCGCGGCGCCAGTGTTGGTAGGCTTTGGTCTGGGTGCCGAATCACTGGGTGGCATGCTGGGTGGCGCATTACTGGGTTGTGTACTCATGGCCCTGATGATGGCGAATGCGGGTGGTGCCTGGGACAATGCCAAAAAGTATGTTGAAAAGGGCAACCTGGGTGGCAAGGGTTCAGAAACACATGCTGCGGCGGTTGTCGGCGATACCGTTGGCGACCCCTTCAAAGATACTTCCGGCCCCGCAATGAATATTTTGATCAATGTTATGGCGATTGTTAGCCTGGTCATTGCGCCGCTATTGTAAAAAGGACGTTAATCAGATGCGATACCGAACCAGGCCGGACAGGTTGCTCGCGCAGCGGCGCTGCACAAGGTAATAATCAGCTCTGGTTCAAACTCATTGCGGGGCTGGTTTTCGCGCTGAGTGCTGTCGGTGTTACAAGCCCTGAATGTATGGGACTTCCGGGCTGCTCTTCGCGCTGAGTGCTGACGGTGTTACAAGCCCTGAATGTATGGGACTTGCGGGCTGCTTTTCGCGTTGAGTGCTGTCGTTGTTACAAGCCCTGAATGTATGGGACTTACGGGCTGCTTTTCGCGCTGAGTGCTGTCGCTGTTATCGCATTTGATCGGTTCTCAAACTCGCCTGCGGCTCAAACATGCTCACCGACACATCAAATGCGCCAACACCGCCATAGCGCACTCTTTATGCGCTTCAAAGCAGCCCGCAAGTCCTCTGCCAGGCATCCCGTGGAAAAGTTTCCGGCGAGCGAGCCCTTTGAGTGTTGTGCAAAGCTAACCAGACGGCTATATTACGCTGAGCCGAGTGCCAAGTGCCAAGTGCCAAGTGCCAAGTGCCAAGTGCCAAGTGCCAAGTGCCAAGTGCCAAGTGCCAAGTGCCAAGTGCCAAGTGCCAAGTGCCAAGTGCCAAGTGCCAAGTGCCAAGTGCCAAGTGCCAAGTGCCAAGTGCCAAGTGCCAAGTGCCAAGTGCCAAGTGCCAAGTGCCAAGTGCCAAGTGCCAAGTGCCAAGTGCCAAGTGCCAAGTGCCAAGTGCCAAGTGCCAAGTGCCAAGTGCCAAGTGCCAAGTGCTGAAACTCCCAGTATAAAATATATCGAAACCTGGTAAGGAGCACGATAAAAATGGAAGACGCTTTAACCCTGACCCAAAAAATATACATCGCCTACTATGGCCGCCCGGCTGACCCCGCTGGATTAAGCTACTGGGCCAATCGCATCGACAGTGAAGGCCTGGAAGCCGTCATTGAGGCCTTCGCCAGCTCCCCGGAGTCGGTTGCCCTCTATGGCGCAGAGACAGGCGAGGCGGAAACAACAGAGCTGGTCACTGCGGTCTACCAGCAACTCTTCAGCCGTGAACCGGACGCCGCAGGGCTCGCCTTTTATAGCGAGCGTATCACCAGCGGTGAATTCACCGCAGCCACCGCGATGCTGGACATCCTCAACGGCGCCCGCAATGCAGACCTTCAGGTCGCCGACAACAAGCTGGCCGTCGCCCAGGACTTTACCGATCAGGTGACCGATCAGGACCTGGCCTACAGCGGCGAGGCCGCAGCGGGAGTGGGCCGACTGTTGTTGGATCAAGTCAGCGCCAGCCCCGTACAAGAGCTGGAAACAGTGACCCAACTCGCCGTCGAAGTGGCCGACCTGGCCTCCACCCAGACCGAGTTGGTCGCCGAGTTAATCCCCACCGACGGCGAAGTGGGTGATCTGCTGGACAGCCTGCCCCCAGAGGCCGACGCCGAAGACTTGCTGACCCTCATTGAGGCTGTAGTCACCTCCGCCCTGGATGACCCGAGCGTGTTGAGTTCCCTGATTGAGGCAGGCGGCGGCAGTTTTGCCAGCACCCTGGAGGCGCTGGATGATGCCGGCAGCCTGACAGAGATTCTAAACGAAGCAGACGCAGGCGGCGCCACAGCGCTGGAAGACCTGCTGAACGACAGCACTGGCGGCGGTACCTTTCCCACACCCCCGCCCACCCCACCAGACACCACCGCGCCCACCATTGACAGCGTGAACGTGACCGACGGCACCTACAAGATTGGCGATACCGTAGCGGTAACCGTCATAGAGACTGACGCAGAGACCGGCCTGACCCTCTCGGGCAGCTTTAATGGTCGGGAACTGAGTGCTATCACCGACAACGACGACGGCACGTATACCGGCACCTATACGGTGACCGCAGGCGACGCCGATGTGGCCGATAGCGGTATGGTTGTCACAGACATTGTGCTGACCGATGCGGCGGGCAATGCCAGTGACCCCTTTGACCAAGTCACCCTCAGCAGTGGGGGCATTGACGCCAACGCGCCCAGCATCGAGAGCGTGAGCGTGGCCAACGGTACTCACGGGATTGGCGACACCGTAGCGGTGACTGTTACAGCGGGCAGCACTGCGGGAAGTGCAGAGACCGGCCTGACCCTCTCGGGTACCTTTAACGGCCGGGAACTGAGTGCTATGACCGACAACGGCGACGGCACGTATACCGGCACCTATACGGTGAGCGCAGGCGACGCGGATGTGGCCGATACTGAAACCGTCACCACCGCTCTGGTGCTGACCGATGCGGCGGGCAATGCCAGTCCCGCTCATACCGCAGTCACCCTCGCCGGTGAGAGCATTGACGCCACCGCGCCCAGTATCGAGAGCGTGAGCGTGGCCGACGGCACCCACAAGATTGGCGATACCGTGCGGGTAACCGTTACTGTCGGGGGGGGGGGGGGGCACTTCCACCGGGGGTGGCACTGGGGGCGGCCCTGTGGGAAGTGCAGAGACCGACCTGACCCTCTCGGGCACCTTTAATGGCCGGGAACTGAGTGCTATCACCGACAACGGCGACGGCACTTATACCGGCACCTATACGGTGACCGCAGGCGACGCGGATGTGGCCGATACTGGCACCGTCACCACCGCCCTGGTGCTGACCGATGCGGCGGGCAATGCCAGTCCCGCTCATACCGCAGTCACCCTCGCCGGTGAAAGCATTGACGCCAACGCGCCCAGTATCGAGAGCGTGAGCGTGGCCAACGGCACCCACAAGATTGGCGATACCGTAGCGGTGACTGTTACAGCGGGCAGCACTGCGGGAAGTGCAGAGACCGGCCTGACCCTCTCGGGTACCTTTAACGGCCGGGAACTGAGTGCTATGACCGACAACGGCGACGGCACGTATACCGGCACCTATACGGTGACCGCAGGCGACGCGGATGTAGCCGATACTGGTATGGTTGTCACAGACATTGTGCTGACCGATGCGGCGGGTAATGCCAGTCCCGCTCATACCGAAGTCACCCTCGCCGGTGAGAGCATTGACGCCACCGCGCCGACCCTGGGCAACAGCAGCCCCGCCGACGACGCGGTTGATGTGGCACCTAACAGTACTATCAGCCTGACCTTTGACAGCGCGATTAAACTGGGCAGCAGCGGCAGCATCACCCTGGTCAATGCCGCTGACTCTGGCGATAACCGAACCATTAATGTCGGCACTGACAATGGCCAGCAGTTGTCCATTAACACGGACGGGGACAGCACAGTGCTGACCATTAACCCCACCAACGACCTGGCCAGTAACAGCGCCTACTACCTGGAGATCGCAGCCACCGCCATCACCGACCTGGCGGGTAACGCCTATGCGGGTATCAGCGATGGGGAGACGCTCAACTTTGGCACGGGCGTCCCCGATACCACCGCGCCCACCATCAGCAGCGTGAGCGTGGCCAACGGCGCCTACCAGTTTGGCGATACAGTAGCGGTAACCGTTACTGCGGGCAATGACACTGCGGGAAACCCCGAGACCGGCCTGACCCTCTCGGGCACCTTTAATGGCCGGGAACTGAGCGCTATCACCGACAACGGCAACGGCACTTATACCGGCACCTATACGGTGGCCGCAGGCGACGACGATGTGGCCGATACTGAAACCGTCACCACCGCCCTGGTGCTGACCGATGCGGCGGGCAATGCCAGTCCCGCTCATACCGCAGTCACCCTTGCCGGTGAGAGCATTACGGCCACCACCAGCACGGTTGTGTTTGATTTAATAGCGGGTTTATCGTCAAACCACAGCGACCGGGCCTTTGTTGACGATGTCACCTATTCCATCTATATCCGGGTGGATTCAAACTCTCACACGATCACGCTGGCGGATGACGAAGACTGGGCGGATGCCAATAACCTGGGCACGGATGACCAGGTTATTCTGGTCGGCAATGGCAGCATCCCTCGCTGGAGTCCAAACAACCCGTATGATCGCGTTGCACATGTAGGGGACAATATACGATGGCTTACCGGCGAACACCGCGGAATTCCCCTCGTTAGCTTGAGTAATGCTGGCAGCTTGGTTCGGAATTACTTAGCAACGGGGGCCCAACAGGGTCGACCGTAGATTTGTGGGGCGGCACTTATACAGCAAACCCTATGGCACCCGCGCCGCTTGCTAACCTGCCGAGCGGGGTGGACTTGCCTATGCTGCCTTGAGTGTATGGGACACCGCAAGCCCTGAGTTTATGGTTATGGGACTTCCGGACTACTTTTCGCGCTGAGTGCTGGCGGTGTTATCTGCATTTGATCGGTTCTCAAACTCGCCTGCGGCTCAGACATGCTCACCGACACATCAAATGCGCTAACACCGCCACAGCGCACTCTTTATGCGCTTCAAAGCACCCCGCAAGTCCTCTGCCAGGCATCCCGGAAGTCCGCCTCAAAGCACCCCGCAAGTCCTCTGCTCCATGAGTGTCGCCGCAGAAAAACGGTGGGCAGGTGGATAAATCTTGAGGTTTAATCAGGCGAAGCCATAGACGAGCGCAGATTCAGCCTGTGGGCGGGTGGATAAATCTTGAGGTTTAATCAGGCGAAGCCATAGACGAGCGCAGATTCAGCCTGTGGACGGGTGGGTAAACCTTGAAGGTTTAATCAGGGCACGGTTGCGCAAGCGGGTGTTTTTGAGGCTTTCCGCGAGGACTGTTTGAATCCGAATTTTTCCTTTGGGAAAAATCGTTGAGTTCCGCAGCGGTCAAAAACACACGCTGAAGCGTGCCCAAACCACAAGGCTTACCCACCCGGCCACAGCCAACCATACCCGCCACGCCCGGCCACAGCCGCCACGCCCGGCCACAGCCGACCCCACCTGCGGCTCAAAACCGCAAGCCCTGAGTTTATGGTTATGGGACTTGCGGGCTGCTTTTCGCGCTGAGTGCTGACGGTGGTATCTGCATTTGATCGGTTCACAAACTCGCCTGCGGCTCAAACATGCTCACCGAAACATCAAATGCGCCAACACCGCCACAGCGCACTCTTTATGCGCTTCAAAGCACTCCGCAAGTCCTCTGCCAGGCACCCCGCAAATCCTCTGCTGCATATGTGGGCGGGTGGGTAAACCTTGAAGGTTTAATCGGGGCACGGTTGCGCAAGCGGGTGTTTTTGAGGCTTTCCGCGAGGACTGTTTGAATCCGAATTTTTCCTTCAGGAAAAATCGTTGAGTTCCGCAGCGGTCAAAAACACACGCTAGAGCGTGCCCAAACCACAAGGCTTACCCACCCGGCTACAACCAACCATACCCGCCACAGCCGAACCTGCCTGCCCTGCGGCTCAAAACCGCAAGGCTTACCCACCCGGCCACAGCCGGACTCTTGATGCGCATCAAACCATACCGAAGCTGGCCGATTTGTCTCACAGGTACTGAACCCGCACAATGTTTTGACGCGACATGAAGCAGCCCTTATAGCTTGAAGTTCTTTTTCAACTTGCGGGGCACCGCAACATTCTTCAGCCGCGCATACTGCGGTATACCATTGCGATAGGGTGGATAATCTTCGCCGGCAATTAGCGGGGATAGATAGTCTTTTGCTGCCTCGGTAATACCAAATCCATCGCGGGTGATATAATTGCGCGGCATCATTTTCTCAACATTCGCCACTTTGTTGAGGTCGGCTTCGCCAATTTTCCAACGGTACTTTTTACCCTTGCCGCGTTCAATCGTTGCCATCACTGCATTTTTTCCAGCCAGCGCCATTTCTATAGCGGCAGCACCGCTCGCGTAGGCCTGCTCCACGTCAGTGCCAGAGGCAATGTGCCTGGCGGAACGTTGCAGGTAGTCCGCTACAGCCCAATGATATTTATAGCTCAGTTCCGCCTCGATCATGTCAGCCAGAGTAGGGGCAACCCCACCCAATTGAGCATGGCCAAAGGCATCGCGGGTGCCAGAGCCGGCCAGGAAGCTGCCGTCGGCGTATTGTGTACCCTCTGAGGCGACGATCACGCAATAGCCGTGCCTGTTCACACTACTTTTTACTTTGCGTAAAAACTTGTGCTTATTGAAGGCAATTTCGGGGAACAGAATAATATGTGGCGCATCGCCGTCCTGCTCTGCGGCCAGGCCACCAGCCGCTGCGACCCATCCTGCGTGGCGGCCCATGGTCTCCAAAATGAAAACTTTGGTGGAGGTCTCGCACATGGAGGCGACATCCAGCGCCGCTTCGCGGGTTGAGATGGCAATGTATTTTGCAGCCGAGCCAAAGCCGGGACAGTTGTCCGTCAGGGGTAAATCGTTGTCGATGGTTTTCGGTATGTGAATGGCCTGAACCGAATACCCCAGGGTGGCGCTGAGTTGCGAGACTTTCAGGCAGGTATCCGCAGAGTCGCTGCCGCCGTTGTAGAAAAAGTAGCCAATATTATGGGCTTGGAAGACTTTGATAAGGCGTTCGTACTCGGCGCGGTCTTCTTCGATACATTTGAGCTTGTGTCGGCACGAGCCAAAGGCACCAGAGGGCGTGTGTTTAAGTGCTGCGATATTGCTGGCAGATTCTTTACTGGTGTCGATCAGGTCTTCACGCAGTGCGCCAATGATGCCATTGCGCGCAGCGTAAACTTTGCCGATAGCCCGGTTATTGCGCGCCGTCTCAATCACGCCGCAGGCACTGGCATTAATAACAGAGGTGACGCCGCCAGACTGGGCGTAGAGAATATTTTTCGGAGCCATCGATACAGTTTCGCCGGGAAAATAAACGCGACATGATACGGTAATCGTGGTTGGGACGCAGCTTTTAAAGCTGTTCATCGTGGTACTATGCCCGCCCTGGGAGTAGGGGAATTCATTGAGTAAACATATTCATCTGTTGGGGATATGCGGAAGCTTTATGGGCGGGATTGCCCTGTTAGCGCGCGAGCTTGGATTGCAGGTGAGCGGCTCGGATATGAATGTATATCCGCCCATGAGTACTCAACTTGAGGCGGCCGGGATTACCGTTGCGGAAGGCTATGCGGCAGCGCATCTGCAACCGGCACCAGACGTGGTTGTGGTAGGCAATGCCCTGTCTCGCGGTAACCCCGCAATTGAATACATGCTCAACGCCGGTTTGCCCTACATTTCAGGGCCTCAATGGCTGGCAGAAAACGTGTTGCGGCAGCGCTGGGTTCTGGCGGTTGCTGGTACCCATGGAAAAACCACCACCAGTAGTTTGCTGGCGTGGTTGCTTGAACAAGCTGCCATGTCGCCCGGCTTTCTGATCGGCGGCGTTCCAGGCAATTTCGGTATTTCCGCACGCCTCGGAGAGTCGGATTTTTTCGTCGTTGAAGCTGACGAGTACGATACGGCTTTCTTCGACAAGCGTTCCAAGTTTGTTCACTATCACCCACGCACGCTGTGTCTTAACAATCTGGAATTCGACCACGCGGATATCTTTGCAGACCTCGCCGCCATTCAAACGCAGTTTCATCATCTGGTTCGCACTGTGCCGGGCAATGGCTTGATCATTTATCGTCGCGATGATGCTGCACTTGAGAGTGTAATGGAGCGCGGTTGTTGGTCAAACAGCGCCAGTTTTTCTGCTGCCGAAGAGGCAGACTGGTCGGCCAGTTTAAGCGAGGCGGACGGTTCTGTCTTTGCATTGTCGGGTCCTGGTGGGCCGGCAACCGTGGCGTGGTCGCACACAGGATTGCACAATATCGAAAACGCCCTTGCGGCCACCGCGGCGGCACACCATGTGGGTGTGCCGCTGGATACTGCGGCTCAGGGATTGGCGAGCTTCGCGGGCGTCAAACGGCGCATGGAGTTATTGGTCGAGATCGACGGCATTGCAGTATTCGATGATTTTGCGCATCATCCCACAGCCATAGCCGCCACTCTGAATGGTTTGAGGGCTAAAAACACGGCTGCGCGTATTCGTGTATTGCTTGAGCCGCGTTCCAATACCATGCGCCTGGGGCAGCATCGGGATAGGCTGGCAAGCTGTACCGCCGCAGCGGATGAAGTACTCTGGTATCAGCCTGCGGGTATGGACTGGGATTTACTCTCAGTAGTAGCAAACAGCCCTGTGCCAGCGCAACTGTACGACGCTACAGAGAGCATGGTTGCGCACATCGTTGCCACCAGCCAGGCTGGTGATCAGGTCGTTATCATGAGTAATGGTGGATTCAACGGCATTCAGCAACACTTGATTGAGGAACTCGCTAAAAAATATGTGTCCAAGCAGCACAAATTCTAGCTTGAACTGCGGGTCGGATGTCAGGCCGACAAAATATCAGGCTCCTGCACTGATCTGACTTGCGTGGAAAAGGAAATACAGACAGATGTCAGCGGCTACCGACGCTAACGGGTTTTCAAAATTGTACAACCGGCTGGTATTGCAGCACCCGCTGCTTAGCTTGCTGACCTGTCTGACGCTGGTTGTGGCGCTCGCCAGCCAGCTTGGCAATCTCAAACTCGACGCTTCCAGCGATTCTCTGGTGCTGGAGGGCGATGAGGCTCTCGCCTATTTCCGCGAGACAGCCAGGCTCTATGGGGCGGAAGATTTTTTGGTAGTCACTTACCAGCCCGAGGGCGATTTACTCGGGGATGAATCACTGCGATTGATGCGCGTTCTGCGTGACGAGCTTGAGCAGGTGGCAGGCGTTGCGTCGGTGCTTACTATACTGGATGTGCCTCTACTGCAAAGCCCCCCAGTGCAATTGTCAGAGGTCACTGCTGCGGAAGGGCTGCCAACCCTGAGTGACCCCAACATCGACCGCGAACTGGTTAGAGAAGAGTTTGCAAGTAGCCCCATCTATCACAAGTTACTGGTGAGTTCCGATGGCAAAACAGCGGCTATTCAAATAAATCTTGAGCGCGACGAACACTACTACGACCTGTTAGAGCAGCGAGAGTCGCTGCGCGCTATGCAGGCTGAGCGAGGCCTGGAACAGTTAGAGCGGGTTGAGCTGAGCCTGACCGAGAAAGCCTTTAAGACCTATAGCAGTGAGTTCAGCGAGCGGCAGAGTGCGCTGGTCAATGAGGTACGCCAGATCGTTGACAGCTATCGCTCGGGAGCCAATCTGTTCCTGGGTGGGGTGCCGATGATTGCCGCCGATATGGTGAGCTTTGTGCAAAGTGATCTGGTCACATTCGGCAGTGGTATTTTAGTGTTCGTGATCGTTGTGTTGACCACTATATTTCGCCAGTTGCGGTGGGTGATGTTGCCTCTGGTGACCTGCGTGGCGACGGCGACTTTCATGCTGGGCCTGTTGGCCTGGCTGGATTGGCGTATGACTGTTATTTCCTCCAATTTTGTTGCTCTTTTGCTGATTACTACGCTGGCGGTAACGATCCATCTGGTCGTGCGCTATCGCGAGTTACAGTTGGATATGCCAGAGGCGGACCAGTTTGAGTTGGTGTCTGCAACGGTAAGATTGATGGCGGTACCGTGCGCATACACGTCGTTGACCACAGCGGTGGCCTTTGTGTCATTGGTGGTCAGTGGCATTCGTCCAGTGATTGATTTTGGCTGGATGATGACAGTAGGGCTTATTGTTGCACTACTGCTCAGTTTTGTGATCCTCCCCGGTTTGTTGGTGCTATTGCCCAGGGGTAAAAGCGCCGACCCTGGTCAGCGCCACGCGGGTCTCACCCTGCGTTTTGCCGAGGCGACCAGCAATTACGGTAGCCGGGTGACGGTCGTGGCGCTGTTGCTGCTCTGCGTTAGTGTCTTTGGGATCAGTCGCTTGCAGGTTGAAAACCGCTTTATTGATTACTTCCATGAAAGCACAGAAATCTACCGCGGCATGGAATTGCTGGATGCCGAACTGGGCGGCACTATCCCCCTGGATATTATTATCGACCTGGAGGATGAAGCCGCCTTGCCTTTCATGCCCGCGATAGAGCCGGCAACAGTCGGCAATGAGCGTGGAGACAGCCCAGCGGTTGCCGCCGAGCCCTGGGGTGATGAGCTCTTCGGCGATGAGCTCTTCGATGATGAGCTCTTCAATGATAGGTATGCGGATGATGAATTTGCAGATGACGACTTTGGAGACGATTTTGCCGCAGAGGGAGCAGAGTCGTTTCAGCAGAGTGACTGGTTCACCGTGCGCGGTATGGACAAACTGGCAGCGGTGCACAACTACATGGACTCTCTGCCAGAGACTGGCAAGGTTTTGTCACTGGCGACCACTTACGCTGTAGTCAAACAACTCCTGGGTGACGATGTGGGCGATGTTGAACTGGCGCTGGTGCAGAAAAGCCTGCCTCCGGCGATCAGGGATATTGTGGTATCACCCTATTATTCTGCGGAGAAAGATCAGGCGCGAATTTCCTTGCGGGTGATGGAAACCAGTGCAACCCTGCGGCGCAATGAGTTTTTACAACAGGTGCATTCGCACCTGGTCAATGAACTGGGTATCGCCGAGGACAAACTACATTTCACCGGCATGTTGGTGTTGTATAACAATGTTTTACAAAGTCTGTTTACCTCGCAGATTTTAACGCTGGGTGCGGTATTCATTGCTATCACAGTCATGTTCCTGGTCTTGTTTCGCTCGCTGACGCTGGCTCTGCTGGCGATTGCACCCAATTTGTTAGCGGCAGCTATTGTGCTCGGTGGAATGGGGCTGGTCGGCATTCCTCTGGATATTATGACGATTACCATTGCCGCCATCGTGGTGGGTATCGGTGTGGATCACGCGATTCACTATGTGCATCGATTCAAGCGTGAATTTCCCAAAGACCGAAACTACACCGCGACTATGTTTCGCTGCCACGGGAGTATCGGCAAGGCCATGTATTACACATCAATTACGGTTATTGTCGGCTTCTCGATCCTGGCGCTGTCAAACTTTACCCCCAGTATTTACTTTGGCCTGTTAACGAGCCTGGCCATGTTTGTCTCAGTGATTGCTTCCCTGATGTTGCTGCCGCATCTGATCATCACCTTTAAGCCGCTGGGAAGTGAAAGCACCCCTGTTACAGGTGAACAGGTTGAGGGTGAACAATGACGGAGATGCCGCTTTTTCCTTTGGGGTCGGTGCTATTCCCCGGCGGGCGTTTGCCGCTACAGATATTTGAGCGCCGCTACATTGATCTGGTGCGCGACTGTCTGAAGCATGACACCGGCTTCGGTATGGCCTGGATTGTACGAGGACAGGAATCGCTGGAACCCGGTACAGGATTGCCCGATGTCGGCGATACAGGCACCTATGCTCGCATTGTCGACTGGAATTCGCTGGCCAATGGTCTGCTGGGTATTACCATTGAAGGGCAGGGCATGTTGCGTATTCTCGATTGCCATGCACAGGCCAACGAGTTGGTCGTTGGCCGTGTCGAAATGCTGCCGACGCCTACAGAGGCGGAGCCGATCCTGGAGCAATGGGAGTCCATGCTGGAGGTGTTGAACAGCCTTCAACAGCACTCCCATGTGCAGCGGCTAGGTATGCAAATTGACCGCAGCGATGCCTGGCAAGTTGGGCGTACCCTGGCGCAACTGCTGCCGGTAGAAGAGACCCTCAAATATGAATTATTGCAAACTGAGGACATCCACCCGTTTATGGAACGCCTGGATCAGTTACTCAATGCGCTTGGTGGAGTAGAGGGCTAGCTTGCAGGCCTCTGTGGCTGCCATCCACTGGCATCCTGCCAGCGGTTAACAATGTCGCAAAATAGCTCTGCCGTCTTCTGCGCGTCGTAGTTGGCAGAGTGTGCTTCATCATTGTCGAACGCTATGTTCGCTTGTTCGCAGGCTCTGGCCAAAACAGTCTGACCGAAGGCCAGGCCCGACAGCGTGGCGGTATCGAAATGAGAGAAGGGGTGGAAGGGGTTGCGTTTGATGCCGCAGCGCTCGACCACCGCATTGACGAAGCCAGCGTCAAAATGGGCATTGTGCCCAACCAGAATCGCTCTGCTGCAATCCTGTTCTTTAAGCTCTTTGCGAACGATGCCAAACAGGTCGGTGAAGACATCCTTCTCCTGCATCGCTTCACGAAACGGGTGGTACGGGTCAATACCGGTGAAATCGAGGGCCGATTGTTCAATATTCGCACCCTCAAACGGCTCCACATGGTACTGATGGGTCGCGTGTACTTGCAGGTGACCACTGCTGTCCATACGCACAATACTGGCGGCGATCTCCAATACAGCATCGGTGCTGGCAACGAAGCCGCCGGTTTCAACATCGATCACCACCGGCAAAAAGCCCCGGAAACGGTCACAGATTCGGTTCATGTATAGGTCCTCACGGGGCCACCTGCCAATGAATAAGCTCGCCAGCACGTAGTGGTGTGAGCGGGTTGTCGCCCAAATCTGAGTGATCCGGCACTTGCCAGGGTTCTCTCCTCAGCAATATGGAGTCTGTGTTTCTCGCCAGGCCATAGAAGTCGGGTCCGTGAAAGGAGGCGAACCCCTCCAGTTTGTCCAGTGCCCCGGCCTCATCAAACGCCTCTGCATAAAGCTCAATGGCCGCATGAGCCGTATAGCAGCCGGCGCAGCCACAGGCGGTTTCTTTGGCATCGGTGGCATGGGGAGCAGAATCAGTGCCGAGAAAAAACTTTGGATTTCCACTGGTTGCCGCGTCGATCAGGGCTTGCTGGTGAGTGCTGCGCTTGAGAATCGGCAGGCAGTAATAGTGTGGGCGAATGCCACCGGCCAGCATATGGTTGCGGTTGTAGAGCAAATGGTGGGCAGTAATAGTCGCGCCTACATTGGCGGGTGCCTCTCTAACGAAGGCCGCGGCATCTGAGGTTGTGATGTGTTCAAAAACCACTTTCAGCCGTGGGAAATTTTTGACGATGGGTGCCAGGTGTCGATCTATAAACACCTTCTCCCGGTCGAAGATGTCGATATCGCTGTCAGTGACTTCACCGTGAATCAATAGCGGCAGCCCACATTTCTCCATCTCTGCCAGAGTCGGATAGAGTGCATCGAGTTCTGCAACTCCGGCATCAGAGTTTGTGGTCGCGCCGGCAGGGTACAGTTTTACTGCGTAGACAAAGTCGCTGTCTGCGGCGCGTTGAATTTCTTCCGCAGGGGTTTGATCGGTAAGGTACAACACCATTAAGGGTTCTGCAGTGCGTTCTAAACCCGCCATGGCAGCCTGTATGCGCTTTCGATAGGCGCTCGCAGCAGCCACGCTGGTGACCGGTGGCAGCAAATTTGGCATCACAATCATTCGACCAAAATAGCGAGCCATGTCAGCGCAGGTATGGGGCAGGGCCGCGCCATCGCGAAGGTGGACATGCCAGTCATCGGGACGGGTAATTTTAAGCTCGCTCATATAAAGCCTTAATCGCAGGGTGCGAAGTGAAAGGCAAATCCTACCGGAATAGACGAGCCGATTGAAGGCAGTTTGATTGAAGCGGCTACAACGCCCCTGTAGAATGCGCCGCTTATTTTTTGTACTACCTGGAGACAGACATGGCAGACGTGAATAAAGTGGTACTTGCCTATTCCGGCGGATTGGACACATCGGTGATTGTGCGCTGGTTGCAAGAGACCTACGCTTGTGAAGTTGTGACCTTTACCGCTGACATCGGTCAGGGTGAAGAGGTTGCACCCGCCCGCGCTAAAGCTGAGGCCATGGGCGTCAGGGAAATCTATATTGATGACTTGCGCGAAGAGTATGTCCGCGATTTTGTCTATCCGATGTTTCGCGCCAACGCCATATACGAGGGCGAGTATTTACTGGGCACATCCATTGCACGCCCTTTGATTGCCAAGCGCCTGGTTGAGATTGCCAATGAAACTGGAGCCGATGCAATTTCTCATGGCGCGACGGGTAAGGGCAATGACCAAGTGCGCTTTGAACTGGGTGCCTATGCTCTCAAGCCTGGTATTCAAGTGATCGCACCCTGGCGTGAATGGAACCTGAGTTCCCGAGGGTCTCTGCTGGCCTACTGTGAGCAACACGATATTGCGGTTGATTTTGCTGCTGCCAGCAAGAAGTCGCCTTATTCTATGGATGCCAACCTGCTACATATATCTTACGAAGGTGGCATTCTCGAAGACCCCTGGGCTGAACCGGAAGCAGATATGTGGCGCTGGAGTGTGAGCCCTGAAGCGGCGCCGGATAGCCCAACTTATCTTGAACTTGAATATCAACGCGGCGATATTGTAGCTATTGACGGCCAGACAATGACGCCTGCGGAAGTCCTCACCACGCTGAATCAACGGGGTGGCGCCAATGGCATTGGCCGCCTGGATATTGTGGAAAATCGTTATGTGGGCATGAAGTCGCGTGGCTGTTACGAAACTCCCGGCGGTACCATTATGCTGCCAGCACACCGTGCAATCGAGTCGCTGACCCTTGATCGTGAAGTGGCTCACCTGAAAGACGAACTGATGCCGCGCTACAGTAAACTGATTTATAACGGCTACTGGTGGGCGCCAGAGCGCAGAATGTTGCAAACGGCTATTGATGAATCCCAGGCTAACGTCAATGGGTTTGTGCGTGTGAAGCTCTATAAAGGCACTGTATCGGTTGTTGGCCGAAAATCAGACGATAGCTTGTTCGATGAAAGTATTGCGACCTTCGAGGATGATGCTGGCGCGTACAACCAGGCTGATGCCGAGGGCTTTATTAAGTTGAACGCACTGCGTATGCGTATCGCTGCGAACAAGGGCCGCACGCTTTTTTAGCCATACGCAACGACCTGTTCGGGAATAACCTGGGAGGATGCGTCCGATGAGAAAATTGCTGCTGATGACACTCGCAGCAGTTCTGTTGCCCATAGGTATCCGGGTTCAGAAATCCGACAGACTCCTAGCCTTTAAGGAGCAACACAATGACACCTGAGATGCTTACCATGCTGGGCATGGCTGTCACGATTCTCGTTGCAAACTGGACGATGAACCGCTCGCTGCGAGCCGATTTGAAGGCCGGCATCAAGTAGGTAGCAGCGCCGCATTTGTCTCACAGGTACTGAACCCGCACACACTGTTGCTGTACCTGGCAGTCTCGGGTTATATTACAGAGGCGTGGGGTTTGTTGGTAGCGAGAGTCGCGATGTCCTGGAATTACTTGTTTAGGTTGTATCTCCATGCACAATAAAGAGAAAAATGGAGTTCTCTGTAAATTCTACTCATTGGCACGGGAAGTTTGGCACGGCACGGGAAGTTTGGCACGGGAAGTGCCTTCACGGACAGTGCTTTTACTGACAGTGCCTTAATGATTAACCGGCCGGTATGTGGTTTTAGCACCATGCAGGTTCGACATGACTGCCGGTTCACTACACAAAGTATCCATATTGGGAGACAGAAAATGAAGAAGCGCGTTCAAAAGGGTTTTACCCTGATCGAACTGATGATTGTCATTGCGATTGTAGGCATTCTGGCGGCTGTTGCATTGCCCGCGTATCAGGATTATACAACTCGCGCGAAATTGGCAGAAGCAATCGCAGTTCTTGGCGAAGCAAAGATCAGCGTGTCTGAGTACTTTATTATCAACGGTACTTTGCCTGATGATGCGACCAGTGCGGGTATCCGTACTGCGATTGATACTGCGGTTGTCGATACTGTGGGCTACGACAGTAGTGGTAATATCAGCCTGACCATTCAGACTGCTGTTGGTGGTGACACGGCTGCTGGCGACACTATCCTGCTGTCTTTTTCCAGCACTTCTGGTGGTACGCCACAGTGGGTTTGCAGGCCGGGCACTATCGACGCCAAGTACCTGCCGGCTAACTGCCGCGGTTAATAGCAGTCTATTGAGGAAGCCCGGGTTAACCCCGGGTTTTTTTATGCCTGAGAATTGCCCGGTATGATCCGCAATGCCCATTTCTATCTGTTGCTGACGCTCCTTGTTGGCGCTGTCTGCTATGGCCTGGGAGTGGGAGATTTTCTGCTTTTTGACAGTCTTCACGGCCTCGGAGAAAACGCTTATTTACAGGCGCTGGCTGCGGAGGGCTCGTTTGCCAACTGGTTGCTGGCCATTGATAGTTCCAATAGCGGCCCCACTGGCAGACTGGTGGCCATGTTCACATTTGCAGTTGAGAGCTGGATTTACAGTGAGGTCTGGGCTGCGGGGTTCAAGTACACCAATATATCGCTGCACTTGCTGATTGCCCTGGTGGCCTATGGCTTTTTGACTGCATTGTTAGCTGGCCTGGTCAGCCGAGGTATGATCGTCTGTGCCGTGGCGATTTGGCTATTGCATCCGCTGCAAGTTTCAACGGTGCTCTATACGATACAGCGTATGGCGCAGTTGTCTGCGTTATTTACCCTGATCGGATTGTGGATATTCGTTCACTATCGTGGGCAGTGGCTGGAGCGACGCGCCACTGTTAAGGAATTATCCAATGGCTGTTTTGCTTTATTTCTCGCACTGGTCTTTGCAGTTTATTCGAAGGAGAGCGGCATACTGCTGCTGCCGTTGCTGGTGCTGGTGGAGTGTGTATTCTTTAAGGGCAGATACAATGCCCATAGCCGTGTCATTTCGCCTGCAATTCTATGGTGTGCGCTAGCGGTACCATTTGCCATGTTGCTGATTCTGGCAGTGGTGCCTCCAACATGGTTGCTGGACATGTACGACCCTCGCGCTTTCAGTATTGAAGAGCGAGGCTGGACTCAGTTACGTGTTGTATGGCAGTACCTATCCTGGTTTTTTGTTCCGGATATTCGACAACTGGGTATACACCACGACGATATTTCTCTGAGTACTTCCTGGCTTAATCCTGTGTCAACGCTGGTCGCTGCTATTGGTTGGCTGCTCTTGCCGGTGCTGATCTATTTGCTTCGCAGTCATCGAGCCGCTGCCAGTTTTTCCATGGCCTGGTTTGTTATTTGCCACATACTTGAATCGACCCTGTTGCCGTTGGAGTTGGTCTACGAGCATCGAAACTATCTTGCGCTGTTAGGCCCGGCATTGGGCGTTGCCTATTTGTTTTGGCAAATTGAAAACCCGCGACTTAGACATGCGTTGGCTGCGACGACGGTTGTCGCTTTGGCAATTCAACTGTTATCGCGTACAACTCTGTGGCAAGAGGAGATGCAGTTTGCAAGTTATCAGCGCCATCATCACCAGCAGTCATATCGATCAAATTACCATTATGCCAATGCACTGCTGCGTCTGGGCGAAGCCACGAGTGACTCCACGGAGCAAGCCTTACGACTTGAGTCAGCACGCCAGGCCTATATCGACTCGCTGGCTATTGAGCCCGATAGTCTTGTATCGCTGGTCACTCTGCTTTATCTGGACGGACGCTATTTTTCGTTCTATGAGAGTGACAGATGGCTGTCCCAACTACATCAGGCAGTATCCATTCGCAATCTGGACGCGAGCGACCCCGGTGCGATGGATGCCTTGTTGCAGTGCATTCAGCTTGCATACTGTGACCAGGAAATTACCGATTTCCCTAAACTGGCTGGCAGGTTGGTGGAGAGATACCCACAACAGCCCATATACCGCCACCAGCTCGCTGCCTATTTGGGCGGTGTAGAGCAAAATTATGAAGCCGCTGTGTTGGCTAGCAAGGCGTTGGTAGAGGCGCACCCACAATTTCGCGATGGATATTTTGGGCTGTATAGCGGGTACGTGGCACAGGGAGAAGCTGGACAGGCACTGCTGGCACTGCGGGATATGTTCAAGCGGCACCGAACCCTAAAGACCCTGGTTAAACTCGGGTCGGAGCAAGCGGTAGAGGCAGCCCCGTGAAACCTGAAAGCAGAGCAGCTAACGGGTTGATTGCAGCGCTCTGGGTTGCGCTGCTCCTGCTGGCATTTGCCGTTTACGAGCCGGGTCTGAAAGGCCCTGCGTTACTAGATGATGGTGTCAATTTGCAGCCTCTTTCCCTGTTGGAAGATAACCCCGACCTGGCAAGCGATGTGGTATTTGGCAATCTTTCCGGCCCCTTGGGGCGGCCGCTGTCTATGCTCAGTTTTACCCTGGAAAAACTGTATTTCGATGCGGGGTTTGAAGGACACAAAACATCCAATCTGTTTTTGCATTTGTTCACAGCGACTCTGTTTTTTCTATTTGCCAGGGATCTGTTTCGACACATGGATTTTCCTGTAGCCAGCCGCATGGCTCTGTTCGCTGCTGCGTTCTGGTTATTTGCGCCACTGCTGTTAAGCACGGTGTTGTACACGATACAGCGAATGGCGCAGTTTGTTGCGCTGTTTGTGCTGCTCGCTCAATGGGCATACCTGCGTGCGAGATTGTCGCAGGGCGCCGCCTCACGAATTTGCTGGGCACTTATCTGTGTACTGGCGTTAATAGCGGCCCCTCTAAGTAAGGAAAACGGAGTCATCGCCCTGCCAATGTTAGTGTTGTTGGAGTGGCTGGTGCTCCGGTGCAAGGGCTTGCCGAGTGATGTGCAGCAGCACTTTACTATCTGGGTTAGCAGAGGTGTCTTTGTAGCGCTGGTGGGCTTCATCATTTTATGTGTGTGGCAGCCTGCTGCCATCTTTGGTGGATACGCATACAGAGAGTTCACCCTCATTGAGCGACTGTTTACCGAGTTGCGGATTGTGTGGATATATCTCGCCCAGTTGCTTTGGGTGGTGCCAGACCGTCTAGGCATTTATCACGACAGCGTGGCAGTATCACGCAGCCTGATGGTGCCCACGACTACGGGCGTTGCTGCTGTCGCTTTTGTGGGATTGCTGACATTGTGCTGGTTGCAGCGCTGGCGCTGGCCGCTGCTGGTTTACGGCGTGATTTTCTTTTTGCTTGCACATGTCGTTGAATCGACAGTCTTGCCGTTGGAATTGTATTTCGAGCACCGCAACTACTTGTCGGCAATGGGTTTGTGTATTGCAGTTGTTGCTGTTGGTGTTGCGCTCTGGCGGCGCAGGCCCTGGCTTGGTAACTGGCTGGTTTTGCTTTACCTGCTGGTGGTTGGACGCTCAGTCGCTGTATTGGCGACTGAGTCTCAAATATGGAGCAATAATATGCTCTTCCATTTGAATGCAATTAATCGCTTTCCAGACTCCCCCCGGGCCAACCTCGAATTCGCCCGGTTGTTGGCCTCAATGGGCGAGTTAGATACGGCTTTGCAATACGCCGACCGGGCTTACCCGTTGCAGGGCCAGAGCCAGAGCCAGAACCAGAGGGGCTTAATTGAACAACTGATCGACCTCAATTTGCGGTGTCAGGCCAGCGATGCCATATCGACGGATGTTCTTGCACGTATTGCGGCCGTCCCCGCTGATTTTTACGACCGCCGCGTGAGCGATATGATGTATTTATTGGTCAAGCGATTGATTGCAGATTCGTGTCCGGGTACCGACATTGAAACTCTTGCCGATCGTCTGCAAGGCCTGAGCGTGCTTGTTCCGAATACTGATATCTACCCCAAGATGTTTGTGAGCCTGGCAATTTTGGAAAACCATATTGGGCGTTATGCGCAAGCTCTGGCCTATATCGACAGGTTGCTCATGCGCTCTCCGGAAAGTATTCGAGGTATGATGATGAAACTCTATTTCACGGCGCAATTGGGTATGGACGAACCACACCGGGAGGTTTTGCATCAGCTACAGGGCCTGGAATTGCAAGGCTTGTTAAACCAGCAGCAGAGCTATAATTTGGCTTTGTTTAGTGGTGATGAATCCGCTACTGAACCCTGGGGGCTTCTTTAAGATGGTTAGTATTAGCGTTGTAATACCCTCGCTGTCGTCGCGGTGATCCTGGCGCTGGTTCGCACCTTGCATGCGTTTACCGATCAGCGCAATGATCACCCCTTACGGGTGTTGATCATGTCGGGCAATTACCCTTGTTCTATAATCCGGTTATTTTGCAGAATAGTGCGTCGATGGCTCAGGAGTGGGAGCAGGCGCTGGCTGATATGAGAGAAAAAGATGGCGATGCAGTTTAGGTGCTCGCTGCGCGGGCCTTTTCTTCTCTGCGGCGTGCGTGTAGCACCGGCTCGGTATAGCCATTGGGTTGGGCGCAGCCATCGAAGACCAATTCGCAAGCCGCCTGGAACGCGATACTGGTGTCAAAATTTGGAGCCATTGGTTGATACAGTGGATCGTCGGAATTTTGCCTGTCGACGATAGCTGCCATGCGTTCCAGAGTTTCGCGTACCTCTGCTTTGCCGCAGACACCATGATGAAGCCAGTTGGCGATATGCTGGCTGGAAATTCGCAGGGTAGCTCGATCTTCCATCAGGCCAACATTGTTTATGTCGGGAACCTTTGAGCAGCCGACTCCCTGGTCGATCCAGCGAACCACGTATCCGAGAATGCTCTGTGCATTGTTGTCCAGCTCACGCTGAATTTCCTCAGCCGTTAGTTCAGCACCTGTGTAGAGAGGGATATGGAGGATGTCTTCCAGCAAAGCGCGATCTCGCTGTTTGATGGCTTCTTGCTGCTGGTGAACATTCACCTGGTGGTAGTGCATCACATGAAGCGTGGCCGCAGTTGGAGATGGAACCCACGCGGTATTGGCTCCCGCTTCTGGATGGGCTTTTTTTTGAGCCATCATTGCCTCCATCAGGTCGGGCATGGCCCACATACCTTTGCCGATTTGTGCTTTACCCTGAAGTCCGCAGCGAAGGCCTGTATCGACATTCCAGTTCTCGTAAGCCTGAATCCAGGCTTCTTTTTTCATGTCGCCTTTAGGCGTCATGGGGCCAGCTTCCATGCTGGTGTGTAGTTCATCTCCCGTTCGGTCCAGGAAGCCTGTATTGATGAATACAACCCGGTCGGCAGCAACCCGTATACATTCCTTGAGGTTGATTGTGGTGCGGCGCTCTTCATCCATAATGCCCAGTTTCAATGTGTTGCGGTTCATGCCGAGCATGTCCTCAATACGAGAGAAAAGTTCGCAGGTAAATGCCACTTCTTCAGGGCCGTGCATCTTCGGCTTTACGATGTAGACGCTGCCAGTGTGGGAGTTGCTAAGTTCCTTGCCGACCTGCAAATCGTGCAATGCAATGGTGCTGGTAAAAACGCCGTCCAGTATGCCCTCTGGAACTTCGTTACCGTCTTTATCCAGAATAGCATCGGTGGTCATTAAGTGGCCGACGTTGCGCACAAACAAGAGGCTGCGACCATGCAGGCGTATCTCTGTACCGTCGAGTCCGGTATAGCTGCGGTCTGGATTGAGTCGGCGTTGCAGGGTTTTGCCGCTCTTTTCGAAGCTGTCGATTAAGTCGCCTTTCATCAGGCCCAGCCAATTTCGATAGACCAGCGACTTATCTTGCGCATCAACCGCCGCAACAGAGTCTTCGCAGTCTTGAATCGTTGTGATCGCCGCTTCCAGTACAACGTCTTTGACGCCTGCCTTATCGGTTTGTCCAATGGGGCTGTAGTGGTCAATTTGTATCTCAATATGCAGGCCATTATTGCGTAGCAGTATTGAGCTCGGTGATTTCGAGTCGCCAAGATATCCTCTTAGCTGATCGTTATCGGCCAGCGTGGCAATACTGCCGTCACTCAGTGTCACCAGCAGCCGCTGGTCGACAATGCTATAGGCGGTAACCTGGCTGTGACCGCCAGACTCCAGTGGTACGGCCTGATCCAGAAAGCTGCGGGCATAGGCAATCACTTTGTCCCCGCGAACTGGATTGTAGTCACCCGCTCTGTCGGCACCCTTGACCTCGGAAATGACGTCAGTGCCATAGAGTGCATCGTACAAGCTTCCCCAGCGTGCGTTAGCGGCGTTGAGGGCGTAGCGGGCATTCATAACGGGTACGACTAATTGTGGGCCGGCAATCTGAGCAACTTCCTGGTCGACATTGTCGGTGGTGACTGAAAAATCCTCCCCCTCGGGTAGCAGGTAGCCAATGTCCCGCAAAAATTGCTGATACGCGGATTTATCGTAGTCACTACCCGGATGATTGCCGTGCCAGTCATCAATTTGCGCTTGCAGGTCATCCCTGCGCTTTAACAGCGCTTGGTTGCGAGGACTCAATTCACTAATAATAGACTCCAGCCCGTTCCAGAAAGACCCGGCTGACAAGCCGGTACCGGGCAAAATATCGCGTTCCAGCAGTTGATGAAGCTCAGAGGCAACCAGTAGATTGCCTTGTTTAGTACGTTCGCTCATAGCCGCAAAACCTTCCAGCCGTGTCAAAGCGGCACTATAGGTAGCGTAGTAAAATTTAGCTAATCAATCGTTTTTATCATGGCTATTCTTTTTGTGAATGCCATGTGTCGTAGAGAGCTTAGTCTTCCCGGGAAATTTCACGGCCTGTTTCAACGATGAGCTGTCGCAGCCAGCGGTTGGCTGGATTGTGCTGTAACAGCGGACTCCAGGCCATTTTTAAATCTAGCAGCGGTATTTCAATGGGGGGAGTTTTGATAACCAGGCGCGGGTTGTTGACCTGTAATTGTGCAGCCAGTGTAGGCAGTGTGACCACCAGGTCGTTCTGTTCCGCTAGTATCATTGCGGCCTGATAGTGTCGCGTAAAGACGCTGATGTGCCGTTTTTTGCCTAGTTTGTCCAGGGCCACGTCAACCCAGCCGAGGCGCTGCACATCAGCCGGGTTTACGCCGACGCCCACACCCATGCCGGTTTTACTCACCCACACATGCTGTGCTTTCAAGTAATTTTCCAGAGTAAAGTCGTCCAGTAGCGCGTTACTGGGACTCAATAAACAGGAGAAGGTATCGTGCCAAACTGTAATCTGGTGGAAAGACTGCGGCATTGAGTCGAATCGATTGATAACCATATCGACTTTGCCGCGCTCAACGTCGAGAAAAGAAACATCGCTCGGTGTCATGATGTCTAAACTGATACCCGGTGCTTCATTGCGCAGACGCCCCAGAACGGCGGGCAGAAGCGTAGACTCTGCGTAATCGCTGGCCATAATTCGGAACGTTCTCGCGGCGCTGACGGGATCAAAATCAGCGCCTGGCTGAATGGCCTGATCTACTTTGCTGAGGATGTCTCGCACCAGTGGTTCGAGCTCGAGCGCGCGTTCTGTAGGTGTCATGCCATCGCTGGTACGCACCAGCAAGGGGTCGCCAAAAAGGTCTCTGAGACGGCGAAGGCCATTGCTCATGGCGGGTTGGCTCAGATTAAGCTGGTGAGCTGCTTGCGTTACGTTACGCTCGCGGAGCAGGGCATCCAGGTACACCAGCAGGTTTAAATCTACGCGATTAATATTCATAGAGTGAATGTCGAAAATGAGTTCTATTAGTTGGATAAATTATCATGCCCTGCCTAAAATCGCCAGTTTTCGTGGGCTACAATACCTGTATGATGATTGTAAGATTGGCGTTGAGCCAGAATTTCCAGAGGAAATGTACAGATGAGCACATATCACGCACCGGTTGAAGACATGACTTTTGTCATTGATGAGCTGTGTCAGGTAGAGCGAACACTGGGTGGTGTCGAACAGTTCGCTGACATGGGAGTTGGCAGTGAGCTTACCGCAGCCCTGCTGGATGAGTCCGCAAAACTATGCAGCGAGGTTCTGGCGCCACTGCGCAGGGTGGGAGATGAACAACCGGCTACCTGTGCCGATGGCAAGGTCACAGCGTCTCCTGGTTTTGACGACGCTTTTCGCCAGTTGGGTGCAGGCGGCTGGACCGGGATATCGGCACCGCCAGAATTCGGCGGCCAGGGCCTCCCCGAAATTTATACAACGGCTGTCTGCGAAATGTGGAACGGTTCGAATATGGCGCTTGCGCTGGCGCCGTTTTTAAGCATTGGCGCAGCCCTGGCGATATACACCCACGGTAGCGAGGAGCAAAAAACGACCTATCTGGAGAAAATGTACTCCGGGGAATGGACGGGCACCATGAATCTGACGGAGTCGGGCGCGGGGTCTGATCTAGGCGTCATGAAAGCTCGCGCAGCTCCGGAGGGCAACCACTACCGTATTTATGGACAAAAGATTTTCATCACCTGGGGCGATCACCAGGCGACCGATAACATCGTTCACCTGGTGCTGGCCAAGTTGCCTGATGCGCCCGAGGGTAGCCGGGGGATATCCCTGTTTATTGTTCCCAAATTTTTGATAAACGAAGATGGCAGTTTGGGTGAGCGCAACGATGTCTATCCTGTTTCAGCAGAACATAAGCTCGGTATCCATGGCAGTCCCACCTGCGTGATGGCGTTTGGTGATAATGACGGCGCAACCGGTTATCTGCTGGGAGGAGAAAACAACGGCCTGCGCTGCATGTTTACTATGATGAATGAGGCCCGCCTAAAGGTTGGCTTACAGGGTCTTGGTGCCGCCGACGGCGCCTATCAGAAAGCCGTGTCCTATGCCCGCGAAAGAGTGCAGGGCGGTGTGCCGATTATTCAGCATGCCGATGTGAAACGCATGCTCCTGAGCATGAAATCAATCACTGAAGCGATGCGCGCATTCGCATATTCAGAAGCCGTTATCATGGATAAGGCGCATCATTATAAAGATGCGGCGCAGCAGGCGCGCATTGATATGATGATTCCAGTGGTTAAGGGCTGGCTTACCGAGTTGGGCGAAGAGTTGGCTTCCCTGGGAGTTCAGGTGCATGGTGGCATGGGCTATATTGAAGAAACCGGCGCGGCGCAATATCTGCGCGATGTGCGTATCACGTCAATCTATGAAGGCACCAATGGCATTCAGGCTGCGGATTTGGTCTCACGCAAAGTGGCGAGAGATGGCGGTGCCGCCATGGAGAGTTTGCTGGCCGAGGTCAGTGCTACCGTTACGGACGCAACTCACTCCGATAATCTGGATGTTCAGGTAAGTGCTGCTGCGCTGGGAGGTGCTGTTGCCCACGCTCAGGCTTGCACGGCCAGGATACTGGAGCAGTACAGCGAGAACAGTGAAGCTGCGATGGCCGGAGCATACGACTACTTGATGCAGATTGGCTATCTTATGGGTGGCTGGCATTTAACACGGTCGGCGCTGCTGGCAGAAGCCAGGCTAAATGACGGGAATCCGTTTTACGCGCAGAAAATTCAGACCACCCGCTATTACGCTGAGCAGATTTTACCGCGGGCGCAAAGTCATGGTCAGGTGGTATTGAATAGCAGCGTTGCCTTGCAGGCTTATGCTGAAGACTGGTTGTAAACCCATGGGCATATCCACACCAGATATTTCCGACGATTTTCCACAAGAGGTTCGCGTGCTGGAGCTGGATTTGCGAAATTTCGGTGGCGTAACCGAGTTTTTTGGTGAGGCGGTGACAGTGAAATGCCACGAGGACAACTCCTTGATCAGGGAGCTGGTGCAATCTCCAGGTGACGGGCGGGTGATTGTTGTGGATGGCGGCGGCTCCAGAAGACGCGCGCTGCTGGGAGATATGTTGGCAGAGAAGGCAGCCGAGAACGGCTGGGCCGGTTTGGTTATAAACGGCGTAATTCGCGATGTTGACCAAATTGGCGTGACAGCCCTGGGTGTCCAAGCGCTGGGCGCGACACCATTTAAAACTGACAAGTTAGGCGTGGGGCAGCAGGGCAATAGCTCTACATATCGGCGGGGCTATGGTTCGCACCGGTAATTTTATTTATGCCGATAACAACGGCGTGCTGGTGGCTACCAGGTCTTTACACTAGGGTTCTAGCTTGCACTGAGGCGCATAGAAAGATCCAGCGCGTCAATATCCTTGGTCAAAGTGCCAATAGAGATAAAATCTATTCCAGTTTCTGCCACAGCCCGTAAGGTTTCATCGGTAATGCCCCCCGAGGCTTCGAGTTCAGCACGTCCCTGATTGGCAGCAACTGCCTGTCGCAGGCCATCCAGGTCAAAATTGTCGAGCATTATTCGGTCTGCGGCCGCTGCCAGAGCCTCCTCCATTTCGGCAAACGATTCCACTTCAACGGCTACCGGCTTATCGGGTTCGTTACGGCGTGCAGTCTCAATAGCTGCGGTGATCGAACCACATGACTCAATGTGGTTTTCTTTAATCAGGAAGGCGTCGTAGAGCCCAATGCGGTGGTTGTAGCAGCCGCCGCAAGTCACCGCATACTTTTGGGCGCGACGCAGCCCCGGTATGGTCTTTCGCGTATCCAGCAACCGGGCACCAGTGCCTTCAACAATGCTGGCGTAATAGGCGCACCGAGTGGCTGTTCCAGACAGTAATTGTAAAAAGTTGAGCGCAGTTCTCTCTCCAGTCAGAAGCGCTCGGCTGGAACCCGTGAGTTGCAGCAATAGACTATCCGGACTGACTTGATCACCATCGTGCACCAACCAGTTGAGACAAACCGGAGCATTCATCTGTGCAAAAACTTCGTCAACCCAGGCCGTACCGCAGATGACGCCCGCCTGGCGACTTGTCACTGCAGCTTGAGCTGTGCTGCTTGCGGGTATTAGAGCCGCGCTGATGTCGCCCTCACCAATATCTTCGGCCAGAGCGCTCTTTACGTCGGCGTATATCTGTTGTGATAAAGCTTGCATGTCTATCTCATTAAAACCCGCAGGGCTCATTAAAACCCGCAGGGCCTATCAAAATCCGGCGGCGATTGTAGCAGCTTGCGCTATTATGTGCGCGTTGCAGAGGGCTTTGTCATGGATACAGTTGTGGATGGCTGGTTGGAAAAGGTTTCCCATCAGCCTTCGCCAAATTACAATCAGCGCCCAGCGGGTGAGCAGGTGAGCTTGCTGGTGATTCACAATATTAGTTTGCCGCCCGGCGAGTTTGGCGGTGGCCTGGTTGTCGACTTTTTCTGTAATCGATTGGATTGCTCAATTCATCCCTGTTTTGAGTCTCTGCGCGATTTGAAGGTGTCAGCTCATTTGTTGATCGAACGCGATGCTACTGTGACTCAGTTTGTGCCGTTTAATAGGCGTGCGTGGCATGCGGGGGTATCCAGTTTTTCAGGACGCCAGGCCTGCAATGATTTTAGTATCGGTATAGAGCTGGAGGGGGTCGATGATCAGCCCTATACTGATTGTCAGTATGCGAGGCTTGTGCAGGTAACTCACGCATTGCAGAGACAATACCCTTTGCTAACAGTTGAGCGAATTGTCGGCCATTGCGATATTGCGCCTGGGCGCAAGACTGATCCGGGTCCCGCTTTTGACTGGACACGTTACCGGAATGCGTTGGGAGATAGGGAGGTGCAGGCATGACTTTTTTAGCACTGATTATTGCACTGCTTGTTGTGCAGTATTTGGGGTCGGCGCAGTTTTTGCACCGCGACGACTTGTTAGGCGCATATTTTGACAAACTGCGCAGTGCAAACCTGCCTCCCGGCGGCGAGCTGGGACTGGCCCTGCTACTTTTTCCGTTGCTATTGTGCTGGATTCTCAGCGCTACTGAAGCATGGATCTACGGTGTGCCAGTACTGGCGCTGACAGTGGTGGTACTGCTCTACAGCTTCGGCCGTGGAGATTTTCAGAGTGCTGCAAGTTCTTATAGAAACTACTGTTGCAGTGGTGATTTTGAGGCCGCCTATCTGGAGGCCCGGCAGCAGTTTCCTACTCGCGATATAGAGGCTACCGCAGAAAACCCTGAGCGTTTGCATCGATGGATGAAGCAGCGGCTTGTCTACATGCGCTTCGAGCACTGGTTCGCCGTTATTTTTTACTTTGCTCTATTTGGCGCAGCAGCAGCATTGATCTATCGCATTAGCCAGCTTTTTGGTGATCGATTGGAAGCAGGCGAGTTGAAAACATTGCAGGAAAAAGTTCAATACCTACTCGATTGGTTGCCCGCCCGCCTGTTGATATTCACGTTTACGCTGACAGGCGACTATGTCGGTAGTCGAGAGCAGATGAAGTCGAGCCTGCTGGATACCGATTCTCCGAGCGATCAGGTTATTTCAGATGCGGCGCACGCAGCGCTGGCATTTAAGTCTACGGTGTTCGCTGGCAATGGTGATCCAGAAGCCTTCACGCAGATTAGCGAGTGGGAAGTTGGTCAGCTACAGAGTTTGCTAAATCGCAGCGCGGTCGCCTGGGTGGTTGTTATTTCACTGTTGGTTGTTTTTTCTTAGTTTGGAGTACATGAAAATGTCGATAGCAGACAATAAAGTTGTCATTGTGACAGGTTCGTCCTCAGGGATTGGTGCCGAGGTGGCGCGACGTGCGGCATTGGAGAAGTACAATGTCTTAATAAATTTCAACAGTAATCAAGCCGGCGCCGACCAGGTGGTTCAGGAATGTCTCGATCTTGGGGTTGATGCTCTGGCTGTCGGTGCGGATGTTGGCAGCGACGAAGATTGTCACAAGCTGGCCGATGCTGCTATTGAGTCCTGGGGTCGCATCGACTCTCTGGTCAATAACGCAGGAACCACAAAGTTTTGCGCGCACGCCAATCTGGACGGATTGACGGCTGAAGATTTCCACCACTTATACCAGGTAAATACCATCGGTGCTTTTCAGATGATTCGCGCAGTTGTTCCGACCATGAGAAAAACGGGTGGAACGATTGTGAATGTCGCCTCGGTTGCTGGACTTCTGGGGGTGGGCAGCAGTCTCGCCTATGCTTGCTCCAAGGCTGCAATGCTGGCAATTAATACATCAATGGCACGCGAGTTGGGGCCGGAGATTACTGTAAACGCTGTTTGTCCTGGCATGGTCGAGGGAGACTGGCTGCGCGAGGGCCTGGGCGAAGACATCTATCCAGTAGCAGAGAGTCACTACAGGGATAAGGCATCGACGGGCAATATTATGACTGCTTCCACAGTGGCTGACAGCATTTGGTTTTTTATGGCAGGTGCCTCAAATGTCACTGGCGAGCATTTGCTATTGGATGGCGGCGCCAGTTTGCTTTACTAAAGCATTACGCCGAACCAGATTGGACGGTTGTGGAGAACCCATGACAACCCGGTTCGCACCGGCCAATACCCGAATCAAATGAACGCTATTCACGGCTGTACCCCGATGGCCTTGACGGCCTGGAATAGCGCTAGATTGCGCGGGCAGTCCAGGTTTTTTTGCAGCGCGTATTGACACAAAAAGCCAGTAATGAATTCAATTTCTGTTGGCCGTTGTGCCAGCACATCCTGTAGCATGGAAGAACGATTGTCAGCCGTGTTTTGCATGACCTCCAACGCGATTTGCCAGATATTTTCAGCCAAATCACTGTAACCGCGGGCGCGCGAGATTTCTGCCAGTTCCCGACATAGCAATTGCGCTTGAGCGCGATATTCGCTATTGCTAAAGAGTTCGCCGTTACAACATCGATGCAGCGCAGTTAAAGGATTGATTGCGGCATTGATGATCAATTTACGCCACAAGCACTCATTGATGTCAGTTTCCCAAGCCGTGCGGCCTGCCGCCTCGGCAAACGCAGGGAACCAGGAGGGCACCTGCGGGTTGGCTGGATTTCCAATCAGTGTGTCGCCGCAGCCTGCGTGAATTAGAACACTGTCTTTGTCGAAGTAGGCACCATCGGTGGTGCTGCCGCAAAACACATGTTCCGACGGGTGTAGCGTCAGGATTTGTTCGTAGACTCCCATACCGTTGACCAGCAGGATCACCGGTGCGCTCTGTGCGAGGCATGGTTTGATTGCGGCAAATGCAGTGGTCGCATCCTGCGCCTTGGTAGTGATGACAAGCGCGTCAATAAGACCCGTATGTTCTTCGCATACACAGGATATCGAATGGTGTGTTGTTTGGTCGCCGCTACGCAGTTGTAAGGTTCCGTCACGAGCGCGAGCTTTGCTTGCATTTCTGGCCACGAGGCTTACCTGGGTGCCTGATTGATGCAGACGCGCAGCAAGCAGGCTGCCAATCGCGCCAGCGCCCAGAATATGCCAGTGAAGACTTTTCGATGCTATCATTCACGCCCTTGTATCAGGAGAGAGTTATGCCGTCTTTTGACATTGTATCTGAAGTTGATCTGCACCAGTTGACCAACGCAGTTGATCAAGCAGGGCGTATTGTTGCCAACCGATTTGATTTTAAGGGTGTGAATGCCTCATTCGAACGTGACCAGCGAACGCTGGTGTTAACCGCAGATGCCGACTTCCAGACTGAACAGATGTTGGACATGCTGCGCGGTACTTTAGTGAAATGTGAAATCGACCCAAAGTCGATGGATGTAGGTGAACCCCAACCTTTGGGTAAGCAAGTAACACAAGGTGTGACCCTGCGGCACGGCCTGGATTCTATGCTGTGTAAGAAAATAGTGAAGCTGATCAAGGGCAGCAAGATCAAGGTTCAGTCGCAGATACAGGATGAGCAGGTGCGAGTGACGGGAAAAAAACGCGATGATTTGCAGCAAGTCATGGCACTGTTGCAAGAGGCTGGCCTGGACATGCCTTTGCAGTTCACTAACTTCCGCGATTGACTACCCCGGTTTCCAGTATGGTCGTGGGCCTTGGCGGACGTAATCTGGGCCAGCTCATTGCGGCCAATTGTCTCGATCATTTCGGTTTGAGTCGGCCTGGGCAATGCAAAATCTGGAAGGGAGAGTCATTCGGTATGTATTTCGCCTGCTTCGATACACGGGAAGAGTTGAGGCTTTGGCTCGAAATAGGTCAATACCGATTGTTCGGTCACCCACGTTTGCCCACAGAGGCATTTATCAGTCGTCTGGCACGCCTTCAGCGGTGGTTTAGTAAAAAGAACCGATAGACATCTCGTTTGCTCGCAGTATGACGCGAGCAGCTAAATTGGTGATAATCTGCACCTCACGAAATATAAATATACAGGAGAACCTAACATGGCTAAGTCAGCTGATTATTCACTGGGTCCGGCAGCCTTTCCTCGAGGTTGGTTTATTGTCGCAGAGAGCACAGAGCTGGATGCCGGACCTCTTGCCGTTCGATTCTTTGGCAAAGACTTCGCCTTATACCGAGGTGAAAGCGGCAAGCCGATTATGCTGGACGCCTATTGTGCGCATATGGGTACTCATATCACCGCCAGCAAAAGCGCAATGATTGTTCAAAACGGTGAGCAAGTGGAGGGAGATAGTATTCGCTGCCCTTATCACGGATGGCGTTACGATGCCGACGGCCAGCTTGATGATATACCCTACCACGAAGGCCCCCTGCCAAAATCTGCGGCTATTGCCTCCTATCCTGTTAAGGATGTCATGGGTTGCGTCATGATGTGGCACGACCCGGAAGCGGGAGAGCCAGATTACGAGGCACCGTTCCTGCAAGAATGGGATAACCCCGGTTGGGTTCACTGGGAGCTGGATCATCTCGGAGAGATCGCACTTCACGGCCAGGAAATTTTAGACAATATGGCCGATGCCCAACATTTGGGCCCCACCCACGGCGCACCCTGCGAGTATTTTGAAAATGAAATTGAAGAGCACTTGTGCATTCAACGGCAGGGCGGCTTTCACCAAAAATATGACGCTATGCTAACCACCACAACCTGGTATACCGGCCCCGGTATACTGCTTTCCAAGCAAGAGTTTGGCGATGTGCTGACCTTTGAGCTAATCGCGAATACCCCGGTTGAAGATGGTATTTCGAAAGTGTGGCACGGGGCCTTGGCGCAGGCGCAGACAGTGCCACATTCCGCAGAGGACGTGGCTACTGCAAAGGGAATACAGGCGGGCGCACTGGATGCTTTTGGGGCAGACTTTGACATTTGGCGGCATAAGCGTCCGGCAGTTCGAATTATGCAAATGAAAAACGATGGGCCATTCAATTTGGTGCGTCAGTGGTATGCACAATTCTATGATACGCGCGCCAATGCCGGTAAATACCTTGATGAAACGAGTGGAATTCATCATGTGGCTACGCTGGGAAAGCCTGACGGTGCTGCTCGCGAGCTTGAAATTGGATTGTTCGGGCGTTGATGTATAAGTGGGTGTAATAGCCAGTATCTAACTGAAGGTGACCGCATCCACTACTACGCGGAGCTGGAGACGGTCTCTGAGCAGAAAACTACAGCCCTGGGCACTGGCTATTTCTGCACGGAGCTATCGACCTTCTAAAACCAGAACGAGCAGGAGGTCGGTAGTATGCGCTTTCGTGTATTCAAATATCGACCGGCGATTCGGGAGAAGAGTCATGGGTAAACTCGATTTTACCTGACGAGGGGGTCCAGAAATGTCTGTACGTCCGCCTAAATGGGTAAGAGGCAAGGGTGCAGATATCCATGGACGAAGCTGAACGGCAATCTCTGCTCGATGACTGGTATCGCCAGTTCAATGTCCGATTGGTCGACTTTCTGTATCGCGGAGTAAGAATTCGAGCCGATGCACAAGATCTTGCCCAGGAAATCTACCTGCGTATGTTGCGTGTCAAAAATCCCGAGTTAATAGAATCACCACCTGCCTATCTATACCGGGTAGCTATTCATGTACTGGATGAGTGGCGTACCAGGGAGCGGCGCACAAAACTGCATAGTTCAGACGGGCTGGAAGAACTTATTGATCCGGCGGATGCTTATAGCGGGTCCAGCTTGAGTGATTTGAAAGTTGATATTCGAAATGCCCTGTCGCAATTACCGGCGATTCACTCCGCAACATTGATTATGCATTGGCATCATGGCATGACCTATTCAGAGATTGCAGACCATTTACAGGTATCAGAGCGTCAGGTTAAACGCTATGTCGTGAAAGGATATGCAGCACTGAGGTGTCGTTTGGGATCTGCATGGGGTTTCACTCATGATTGAACAAGGCAATGAAGGCTTATTTGCTGCTGCCGAGGCAGCGGCTACCTGGTATGCCATTTTCGAAGAAGAGGATGCTATCACTGAACAGCAGCGCAGAGACTTTGTTGAATGGCTTCAGCGCTCGCCAGCCAACATTGATGAATTTATGCGCGTGGGTTCTATGCAAAGACAGTTTTCCAAACTACAGCAGGCTGATTTGCCCGACGCACAGACATTGATTGATGAGGCTCTGTCCAATGTCGTCAAAATCAGTAACCAGGAAATAGAAGGCCGAGAAAGCGTCATTTTCGTGCCGACAAATTCTGCTTCACACAGAAAATTCTTTGGCGCTTTTTTTGGCGCTATGGTTGCATCAACGGTGCTGGTAATTATGTCAGTACTCTGGTCTTTGAGTAGTGGTTTTAACGAAAGCAAAGTGATTTCGACCCGTCTTGGCGAGCAGAGGTCGGTCGCCCTTGCCGATGGCTCTGTTGTCAACCTTAATACAGAGTCTCAGGTCGAGATCAGATACTCGGATTCTATCCGCATGGTCAGCCTTGCCTATGGAGAGGCAATATTTGATGTTGCAAAAGACGCCGACAGGCCATTTCGTGTACGCGCAGGGTCGGCGCTGGTCGAAGCGATAGGCACACAATTCAATATTTATCGCCAAAGTGAACAGACTATTGTAACGGTTGTTGAGGGCCAAATTTCAGTGTCGAGCGATCATGACTATGAGATCAGCAGTACCGACCCCATAACGCCTTCAGAAAAGGATACTCTGCTGCTGGCAGAAGGAAAGCAGGTGAGGGTATCCAAAGTGGGTGTCATTGCTGCTGCGGAAACCATTTCTGTCAGAGACGCTACGGCCTGGACGAACCGCAGGCTTGTTTTTAATGGAGACACGCTGGATACGGTTGTCAGTGAATTAAACCGCTATAACACCAGGCAGCTAACAATTTCTGATCGTCGGGTTTCCAGGAAGACCATCAGCGGTATCTTTAATGCTAATGACCCGGCGGCGCTGATAGCGTTTCTCTCCGAAATTGGCGGACTGACTGTTGAAACGGACACAACAGGAAATGGCTGGATTCTTTATGCAAGCCGCCCTGCAACGGATGAATGACCCGCTTAAAAAACACTAAAGGGATCTGCGAATGCCAAAACAAAGGGGTCCAGAACGACAGATTTACCCGCCTATACCTATAGATAACAGCATGAGACTTGTTTACTGAGGGGAAACCTATGCCAAAAAAATATTTGTATATAGCTGTATTGTCGCTTTGCTGTATAGCGCCAATAGCTGCAAGTGCAGCAGAATCAGAAAATCAAAGATACCAGTTGAATATAGAATCGCAGCCATTATTGCCTGCACTGAGATTGTTATCTGACGAGACAGGACTTGAGGTTTTATTCTTTAGCGAGGTTGCCGATGGTGTCCGCTCAGCTGCAGTGGCAGGCCGTTATTCTCAGGATGAAGCATTGGAGACAATGCTCGCTGGCAGTGGCCTTGAGCCCGTGGATGTTGGAGAAGACGGCGCAGTTGGTATTCGCCTTAAAGGAGCAACAAATTTGTTGGGAAAAGGGCAGCCGGTGTCGAGACAGACTTTGATCGCCCAATCGACGACGCCGACAACGAGCAGCAAACGAGCGATTAGCAATGCCGGGTCGGCGAATGGGCGCGATGGTCAAAGAAGTCATCGAGCAGGCATTGAAGAAGTTATCGTAACGGCACAAAAACGGGCAACCAGCTTGCAAGATACCGCGCTGACCATAACAGCGTTTTCAGGCGATGATCTGGCCAAATCAGGTGTTGCCAACACGATGGATCTTCAGCTCCACACGCCGGGGCTTGTCATGAGCTCTAATGGAGGTTGGGGGCTGCCTTATCTGCGTGGTGTGGGCACAGACATTATCGGCCCAGGTGTCGACAGCGGTGTCGCAATATACGTCGATGGTGTCTACCAGGCCAGGAATGCAGGAAAGGTACAGCAATTGCTCGATGTAGAGCGCGTTGAAGTGCTGAAAGGACCTCAGGGAATCCTGTATGGACGCAACGCGATTGGTGGCGCCATTAATATTATATCAAAGGCGCCGAGTGACGAGTTCACTGGTAACATCGGCATTGATCTGGGCAATTTTAATCAGGCTGGAATACGCGGCTCGGTCAGCGGCCCGTTGATCGATAAAAAATTGCTCGGCCGCCTGAGCTTTTCAAACACCGATAACGACGGTTATACCAAAGACTTGTTAAGCGGCGACCGTTATCAATTCACAGATACAACCGGCCTGCGGGGTTCACTGGCGTTCAGCCTGACCGACAAGCTGGAGGCCCGCATCAACGCATCCTGGTCAAATACAGAATCGGCCTTTGCCTATACGCCCATCAATCCGGACACCAACCCGCTGTTCACCCTCAATGGTGCAACCATGACGGGTGATCCCAGAAAAGTGCTAAACGACCATCCGAATCAGCAGCAGACTGAGGAATGGGGGCTCAGCGCCAGGCTCAATTGGGACCTGAGCGAGTTTATCATGACCTCCATTACCGCCTTCAATAACAGCGATTACAAGCTGATATGCGACCTTGACGGAACCGAGGTATCACTGTTCACCTGCGGTAGCCCTTCGTTCAGCGATGAACCGTATAGCGAAAAGTCCGACTTTTTCTCCCAGGAATTTGTATTGACCTCACAAAATCAGGGCCGCCTGGAGTGGACCGCTCTTCTGTATTATATGCGCGAAGACGCCAGCCTGTTTGGCCGCAATGATTTGCCCCTGTTTGGGCTGATTACGCGCAGCTTTGCAGACGCAGAGACCGAGGCGGCCGCCGCCGCCGGGCAGCTAAGCTATGCGCTCACCGACCAGCTCAGCCTGACCGGAGGTATCCGCGTCAGCCACGAGGAAAAATCATTCGAGAATTCCTCAACCTCCAACGGACTCCCAGTGGATTCGGCTGACGACAAGGACTCATGGACTGTATCGACGCCGAAAATCGTTATCCAGTACTCGCCCACTGAGGATATTATGGCCTATGTCTCGGCCACCCGGGGATTCAAGAGCGGCGGATTTAATACCTTTGAAATCCAGGACTCTTTTGACCAGGAAACCCTGTGGAGCTACGAGGCGGGGCTCAGGTCTACCCTGCTGGAGCAACGGCTGCGAGCCAATCTAACGGTCTTTCACTACGACTACAAAGATTTGCAAATTAACCAATGGAGAATTACTGAAGACCGCGTTAATGGTTTTGGATTAGTAGAGAACGCGGGTGAAGCGGCAGTCAATGGTGCTGAGCTGGAGCTGCTGGCGACACCGTCCAAAAATCTCCAGGTAGAAGTGGGCATAGCCTGGCTGGATGCCGAGTTCGACGATTTTATCTCTCTGGACCCGGATCGCACGGAAGAAGGCATCCTCGACCGCGCCGGTAATGCACTGCCACGGGCACCGGATTTTACCGCCAGCATTGCCGCCGAGTATGCCGTACCAATCGGACGTGCTGGTGACTTGACCCTGCGCGGTGAATATTTTTATCGCGACCAGATGTTCTTTACGCCCTATGAAGATGACCGCGTCAGCGTAGAGGCCATCAATATTACCAATGCGCGGCTTGCTTTTGCCAGCGCCGACGGTCACTGGAATGCGGCGCTCTACGGCAAGAATTTGAGTGATGAGGATTACGCGCAATACATCATCACAGTTCAGGGTTTGATTGGACAGATAGCGGTGTTTGCGCCGCCGAGAACCTACGGGATTCAGATCGGTTACAATTTCTAGAAAATGTCGGTAATAGGGGTGTACGGAGAAATCAGATGACCTTTGAGAAGACGTACACAATAGTACCCGCTCTGTTGCTAAGCTTGTTGTTAGGAATGCAATTTGCACCGGCGCAGGCAACCGATAATGTCACCCTGGAGGCAACATTCACCCGTGTCGAAAATGGCTGGCAGAGTGTCGAGCGTTGGCACGATACCGATGCAGGCTTCCAGGCGGAAGATTATCCTGCGGATGGGCGCATGGATCAGTCGGGGCAGCGCTTGACATTTTTCGGTGCCGGCCAGCCAGCTTCAGGTCAGTTCCTGCTTTATCACGCACCAGGTTGGGATACGAATGCCGAGCCGACACCCGTATTGTTAGTTCACGGCGCTTTTGAGAATGCGGACTGGGCATGGGCGAACCCGGCTGATAGCGGGTTGGGATGCGGTGCAACTTCTTGCCCGACCACCGGGCTGATGCAACACCTGGCTGCTCTTGATCGAAAAGTCTTCGCGGTTTCCTATCCACATGCTACTGGAAACAACTACTATTGGGCGGAACAAATCAACGACGCTATCGAAATCATCAAAACCAAGACTGGCGCCACCCAGGTAGATGTGGTGGCCTGGAGCCAGGGCACCATTGCCAGTCGCATGTTCGTCTCCAGTGTGCGGAAGGACTGGGGGACGCCCTATGCGAACTCCGTTCGCCGACTCATCCTGCTTGGAGGCCTTAACAAGGGTTGGGACTACCCGTTTCGACACGGAGTTTACCCGAGCTGGGCTATATACCCGGAATGCGGTGGAACAGGCGCCGGGTCGGCGCACGTGAGCCTGAATTGTGAAGGGCTTCTTTACAGTCATCCGGAGCTATTGATCTACAAAACTTCAACTGGTGATTTTTATCCCGGCCTCAGGCAAATGTTGCGGCGTTGGGATAGCGTGTATGATCTCCCGGTTTTTGACCCGGACTACGAGAGTACCTATTACGGTGGCTGGGGCTTCTTTAGCTACAGTAAGGGTATTGATGCTGCGACCAACAAAGCCCCATTTATCGATGTTATTCGCGCGGCTGGCACGCCGAAATCGCTTCCTGTGCATCTGCTATGCGGCAGTGCGGCCGATATTCCCAATTGGCACAACGAGCATACTGGCCCAAGCGATGGCACTGTATTGGTAGCCAGTTGCAAGGATGTCGGCGGTATTGGAAATGTAGTGGGAAATGTGTCGTTAAATGATATCAATCATCTTGAATTGATATGGGAAAAGGCACCCATGGCTCAAGTCGAAAGTTGGCTCCAGTAGTCGCTTTCAGTGTCAGATCTGGTGAGGTTACAATGATCGCTAACCTGTTCCTGTTACAGGGGCAGCCAATATGCCGCTTATAGACCTGGATAGCGGAATCCGCATGCACTACCGTGATGGGGGGCATGGTAAACCTCTTCTATTTATACCCGGTTTAGCGGCAACGGTTGATACCTGGAACTATCAGGTTCTAAGTCTTCAGGACAGCTTCCGTTGTATCTGTGTAGACATGCGCGGCCATGGAGATACGGATAAGCCATACTCAGGCTATACCTATGACGCTATGTGTCGAGACCTCCAGAGTTTTCTTATCGCGCTCGATTTGAAAAATGTCACTGTGGTTGGCTGGTCTATGGGCGCGGGTATTGGTCTTAATTATGTCGCTGACTTCAATAGTGATAATCGGGTAACAAGGCTTGTTATGGCAGGGCCAGCTACTCCGCGTTTTCAGGCTACTCCAGAAGAACCCTTCGGTATGGGCGGAGATTCAGCAAAGGATGCACTGGAAGGCATGCGAATTGCCTTGCCTGAATCAATGGCAGCTTTTTCCAGGATTAATTTTCATCGCAATGACCTGCAAGAAACAGCCGACTGGTTCTTGTCTCTATGGTTAAAAATGCCAGCTTATGTCGGCTATCAATGTTTTAAGTCTCTTTTGGATGAGGATCTTAGAAACAAGCTCGGCCAGGTTGTGTTACCCACGCTTATTTGTCATGGCCGTCACGATCAGGTTTGTCATCCGGGGTGGTCCGAGTACATGGTTTCGCGTCTTGTTAATGCCCGCCTGCTGTGGTTTGAAAAAAGTGGCCATGCCCTGATGGTAGAGGAGCCTGATAAGTTCTCCAGCGAACTGGCAGATTTTGCAAGAGGTCAGACGGCTCATTAGCTTATTGGAAATCCAGGGTCGTGTTGCCATTTCTTTTTAAAAAAACTCGCTCTGCAAGCAGCCGCTCCGGGAAAATAGCCGTGGGCTTGCATTGTTCACCGTGTACAGGGCAGACAAAGCAACAGGATTCAGGTTTTAACAGCGTGCACTCATGGGCAACAACAAGGTTTTCTGAATTCAACGGCGGCTCTACCAGTGGTTTATACATGGGGCCAGTGGTTTATACATGGGGCCAGTGGTCTGTACATGGGGCCAGTGGTCTATACATAGGATAGTGCCAGGGTCGCACTAATAATTAATAGTCGGGTTGTCCCCTGGATAGATAACCCCGGCCAGCATCATGCCCTCCAGCCCGGTACACTCCAGCGAATGAATCTGCTTGCGCGGAAGGAAAATTACATCCCCCGCTCTTACGGCAGCTTTCCTGTCTTCGGTCCACATAAACCCCTGGCCTTTTAGAATGACAATAGCCTCTTCATAGAGGTGCCGGTGCATGGCGGCCTTGGATTTTGGGATTTCTCCAATAAACTGTGCGACTGCGCTTGACCCAATCCTTTTGTCGACCAGCAACTGAAAGAACCTGTCTGCCATCATTTGCCGGTTATCGGGATCAATGCCAATAGTTCTCTCGGCAAACGCCTTATCAAAATTGTCTAACATGCCTTGCAGGAATAGCGGTTCATCAGCCAGTGGACAGACGGACACATAAAGCTTGATGGAATCCGTCTGCCTGTTGTCAATACGAAAGCTCTCGCCGGGTCTTACATATATCCCCATTTGTGGGCTCACCTTGAAGGTACTTCCCGATATAGTGATGCTTCCCGAGCCGGCTGCCACGAGCATAACCACATCGCGCTCAGCAAAGGAAACAACCGGAGATTCTCCCTCTTCAACCACTATATAGAACTGGGACTGATACTGTGCGCCGGTGGCTTTACCAATTAGCCGACTCCAATGCAGATTACCTTTTTGCTGAGTCGGAACCTGCGTGACATCCGCCACATAGCACTGCCCGTCCAAAACGGTCAGCCCCGTTTCACTCTTGCTAACCACAGGTATTGTTCGGTTTTCCTCATTCAGTGGGTCATCTTCCTCATAGACATCCAGTAAATTGTTATGCGCGCCGTCACAAAAAGGTTGTTGGCAGGTGTGCTTGCAGCCGCAAAACAGGACTTCTTCACCCTCCTCTTTGGCAACGTACCGCACCGGCTCAAATCCGGTTCCCCGATGCGACTCATCGCAAAAAGGTTGTCGCTTGCTCAAACCGCAACTACACCAGCGATACGTTCGACCCTTGCTCAGCTCAACATAGTAGGGTTTATAGCGTGCGACATAAGGCAAGCCTGTTTTATCTTCGGCCATAGATCATTCCTGCTTTATCTGTGTTATAGATTTTTTGCATCCAGGGTATTTAATAAACTCTGACCGGAATCTTGTTGGGGCCTGGGGCAGGTCGATAAACAAGGCTTGCTGGTTTTGTAATCCTGGATTAGCGGGCAAATTGAAAATTGATATTTCAAAGTTCCCTAACCAGAGTCGCGATAGCCCCGGTTAGGGAGAAAAATTCTATATTGCGTTGCCACACAAATCCGGCTATGCGCTAAAACAGAAATTTGGCACTGGCGCCTATAGTTCTCGGCCGATTACCGATAATACCCAATGGGTCCTGAGTTGAGCTTATCGCGTCAAACTGTGCGCGCTCGTCATCAAGATTCTTTACATAAACCGAGAACAACCAGGATTCATAGTCAAGGAACAGACCAAGATTACTGATGGTGTAGGAGTCCAGGTTGACATTAAATTGACTTAAATCATTGAACTGAGTATTTACGTCAGCGCGATAATTTACATCTAGCCGAGCAGAAAATTCTGCGCCAGATGACATGGGATAATGATAGCTGACCGCAAGATAGCCCTGTTCTCCTGGTGTATTGGGTATATCGTCGCCGTCCATACCATTGTTACCGAACGCATCAGCAGGTTGATCTTGGGCTAGCTCTGCGTTAATAATGGAACCGCCGAATGCAATTTCCCAGTTTTCTGACAAGATTGCATTGAGATTAAACTCCAGTCCGGTCACTTCTGCGTCACCGACGTTGGCAATAAAGGGAATAGAGCCGCTAGCATCCACCTGTTGCAAGGCCATGTCGGACCAGTCGATAAAATAGACTGCGCCAGTGAACTGAACGGTGTTATCTCGCCAACTTGCCTTGTAGCCCAGTTCATAGTTGATCAGTTCATCGTGCTCGAAGGATTCAGGTATACCTGGTGCGAACGGCAGGTTGGAACGGTTTAGTCCACCGGGGCGAAATCCGGTCGAGACCGTACCATACAGCATTTGATTTTCTCTTATGTCGTAGGACAAGCTGAGTTTGTAGGTCACCGTATCGTCATACACGGTTGTCGCTACTTGCGGCGAGGTGCCACTGCCGAATTCGTGTGTGGTTTCCGCTGTCCCGCTGACCTCGGCCTGGAAAAGCCGCAAACCGGCGGTCAGTTCCAGCCGGTCGGAGACATCAAAATAGAACTCGCCGAAAACGGCTTCATAATCTGTGTCCAATGTATCACTGACCCCGAAAAAAGTATTGCCGGTATCAAAGGTGGCATCGCCGCCAGCAACAGACCCTGGCATAAAAATACCGTTGGCTTCGCCGTTGGCAAGAATGGTCAGTACTTCCACATCAAAATCAAACTCCTCGCGCTGCACAAATAGCCCGGTAACAAAGTTAAAAGGCCCCTCAAAATTTGAGGAATAGCGCAACTCCGTTGACCAGACTTCACGGCTCTGCGGTTGCAGAGTGATACCCGGAACGGGAACCGAAAATGCTAGTAAAATAGGTGTCGAGTCAAACGCAAAATCCAGTTCCCGATCAAATAGATTAGTGGTTGCCAGCAAACTGCCTCGTTCAAACTCATAGTTTAGCGTCAGACTCGCAATATAAAATTCATCGCTCCACCGGTTAGAGGTAATGTCAGTGTTAGTCAGCTCATCGGTGACAGTAAACGGCGGTATAGCCTGAGCCTGGGGGACGGGGGCTCCTAAAGCCGTGCCATCAATAAATTCGGGTATAGTACCCATAGGCAAGAGAGTATCTGTGTTGAAGGAGGTGATGCCTACCGGAGTATAGCGTGAGCTGCCGTCAACTTCGGTATTCTGTACCAGATAAGAGGCATCGACGGTCATTCTGTCATTCGGCTGAAACCGGAGCATCACTCTGCCACCATCCGTTTCCTCTGCATTAATATCTGAACGGGGTCCGGCAGCAATTCTCGGTTGATCGATATAGCCACTATTATCTGCCTTCCAGCCAACAACACGCGCTGCGGCGGTCTCGCCCAGAGGAATATTAACCATGCCGTTGGCTGTGTAGTTATCGCTTCCCTCGCTGGTGTCGGAAATATCTAACTCTATAAAACCTTCCAGTTTTTCCGCGCTAGGTTTGTTGGGGATAAATTTGATAGTGCCCGCCATTGAATTGGCACCATAGAGTGTGCCCTGCGGGCCGTTAAGTACTTCGATACGCTCGATATCAATTAACTTAATATCGATGTTCCGGCCACCACCGTCTTCCTGATTACTGCCGGCAATCACCCCCTCATCATAATAAACGCCAACGGTCGAAGGCCCCTTGGCATTGATGCCTCGAATAATGTATTCCTTGTCACCCGGACCAAGATCCTGAAATTGCAGCCCTGGCACCTGACCGGCAAAATCTACAAAATCGCGTGCTTTCAGTCGCTCCAGACCTTCGCCACTAAAAGCCGTGATGTTAATGGGAATATCGAGCGTACTCTCGACTCTTTTACGTGCAGTAACGACTATTTCCTCCAACGTTAAAGAATTTTGTGCAACCGCAACTTCAGCCGGGCACATTGCCAGTGCGACGCATGTGTTTAACGAAAATATGAACGCGTTTTTAATCCTTCTTTTTTGCATTATCTTCCTCCCGTAAACCCCTGATCATCAAGCTTACTCGCGCTCGCTGACAACCATTCATGCAGAATTTAACTGCGTTTCCAAAGGCAAAAGCAACTCATAAATTAGGTCTACAGCCCTAACAATTATGGGTAAAAATTATCAGCATCCAACAAACTGCTAGTATTATTGACCGGTGCCAGCATGAAATCGGATACTGAAAATCTGCCGACACCAACTTTAACGAATGGGGTGATACCTCAATGAAGCCACTGTCATTGATACTTCTTTGTCTCCTTCGGACACAGGTTATGGCGGGGAGTATTCCCGATTTATCAGTACAGGTGGATGCTCCGGATTTTGACACAATCTCGGTAACCACAACGCATCTAAACAATAATGTGTATATGCTCCAGGGATTCGGCGGCAACATCGGCGTTTCAATTGGCGACGATGGTGTATTTATTATTGACGATCAATACGCACAGCTCACCGATAAAATACGCGCGGCCATAATGCGTTTAACCAGACGGCCAATCAGTTTCGTAGTAAACTCACACTTTCATGGCGACCACAGCGGCGGCAACGCCAACCTGGCACAGGCTAATGCCACCATTATTGCCCACGACAATACGCGCAAACACCTACTCAAAGGCATAAGGGTCAAAGGTATAAGGGCAAACCGATTGTCATCAAGCAATCATTTACCTGTTATAACCTTCAACAAGACCATGACGCTGCATCTGAACGGTCACACGGTACAAGCCATCCATGTTCCAAATGCCCATACTGATGGCGACCTGCTGATCCATTTCCTGGAAGCTGATGTGATTCATACAGGTGATGGCTACTTCAATGGATTCTATCCCTACATTGATATCGAAAACGGGGGGTCCGTCGACGGCATGATTGCTTTTGCTGAAAAGCTCATCACTATGTCCGGATCAAAAACCAGGATCATACCCGGTCACGGAGGTCTATCGAACAGAGAGCAGGTTATCGCTTACCTTCAAATGCTCACTAGCGTCCGCGCGCGCGTGTTAAGCGCTCTTACCAGGGGAGTGACATTAGACGACTTAATAGCCCGAGAGCCACTCAAGGATCTGGACGAAAAATGGGGTAACAATCTTATAAAGGCTCCCCAGTTGCTGGCTATTGTTTACGCCAGCCTGATAGAACGAAATGACCAACCTGCCGGGGTTATCAATGACAACTGAGCACCATTATATAGAGCTGCCCAGCGGTACAATTTACTATGAGGAGCAGGGAGCTGGCCAGCCGGTTATCTTTTTGCACGGGGTGTGGTGCAGCTCGCGTTTTTTTCGACCACAACTTGAAGGGTTGCATGGCCAGTGTCGCGCCATCGCAATGGACTTTCGCGGTCACGGGCGTTCGGCCATGACGCCCTCTGGCCACACTGTTCACCACTATGCTCTCGATTTACATGATTTTATCCACCAGCTTGGGCTAAAAGACCCTGTCCTGGTGGGTTGGTCGATGGGTGCGATGGTGGTGTGGGAATATGTAAAACAATTCGGTGACCGGAATATCAAGGGCGCCGCTATAGTAGAGCAAGGCGCTTGTGATTTCAGGTACGATGATCATCCGGAGGGCCCTATTAGTCTGGAGGTGTTGCGTGAATGGATGCAGCTCATCCAAACTGATCGCAACAGCGTATCCGAGACCCTGATTGGAATGATGTTACACCAGCAGCCTCAACCCCAGGATTTTGACTGGATGATTGCAGAATTGACGCAGGCTCCTGAATCCATCGCAAGCGCCATATTTTTTGATCAGGCACTTCGAGATTTTCGCGATGTCGTAATGGACTTTCCCGTCCCCACAATAATCTGCTGGGGTGCCGATGAGTCCATGCTGTCGATTGAGTCTGGCCGCAAACTGGCTCGGCAGGCAAAGCGTGCAGAGTTTGTGCTTTTTGAAAATAGCAACCACATGCCGCACATTGAAGAACCTGAAAAATTTAACGAAGTAATCAGCAAATTTGTCCACAGCCTCAATTAAGAAATAGCTATAGCTTATGTCGACAAGAGAAACTCAAGATCTGATTATTCAAACCGCCATCAGTCTGTTTAACGAACATGGTACTAAAGCCATTTCAACCAACCGCATTGCTGATGAATGTCATCTGAGCCGGGGAAATTTGCACTATCACTTTCGTACCAAGGAAGAGGTAATCCAAACCATTTTTCAATGTATCGACAAGGAAATGTCAGAAAGCTGGTATGAAGACCACCTGCACCCGACTATGAAATATATGCATTTCATGTTTGCTCGCCAAATCAAAACAATGTGGCAGTTTCGATTTTTCTATCGGGAGCTTAACTCCCTGTTACAAAATGATGCGCGACTTAAAGTATTGTTTATGGATAACAGACGCAGGCGGTTTAAAGAAGTCGCGCTGTTTTTCGAAGAGCTGGCCAAAGCCGGGCTCATAGTCAATCCCCGGCCTCTGGTTTCTCTTGAATCTATCTCACAAATAACCTGGCTTATTACCGATCAGTGGATACCACACCTGGACATGCATGATCGCACTGTTGACGAACCAAGCATCGGTGAGGGTTACCAGCTTATTTTGCAGGTACTGCAACCCTATTTCACCGAAAAAGCAAAACATCAGCAGCAGGCATTGCTGGATAAAAAGCAGCAAAAGGACGTAATGGCGTTTGAGACTAAACACTCAAAGACTCTCTGCTAGCCACCCCTGCGTTTTGTGCAGGCTGAAAGCTACAACAGAACTGTAGAATACTGGGGTGATTGACCTCTATTAGATGGCATTTAACCCGGATTTGTCCGCTACACTCTGGCGCAAAGGGTTCCCTCGCTAAACAACCGCCGCCTGACGGCAACAGATGAAAAGGTGCGCAACTGATGAAATGGCCAGCAACACGAATCACCGAAACTTCTCCCAAAAGCTTTGGTATGTATGAAAAAGCAGCCCCATTGATGGCCCAGGGCATCGACCTGATTCACCTGGAAGTAGGGCGTCCCAGTTTTGACACGCCAGAGCACATTAAAGCCGCTACCAAACAGGCCCTGGATGACGGCGTTGTTCATTACGGTGATTTTCGCGGCGAACTACATTTCAGGGAAGCCCTGTCCAGCAAGCTCGCCCGAGTCAACGGTATCAGCGCGACAGCCGATGAAATACTGGTCGTCAACGGCCTGACCCACGGTTCCTACGCCACCTGCATGGCAGCGCTGGACCCCGGCGATGAAGTGATTGTACTTGAGCCTTATTATCCGCAGCACATCAACAAAATTGAGCTGGCCGGTGGGAAAGTAGTACTTGTGCCACTTGATAAAAAATCCGGCTTCAGGATTGATACCGACGCTATTGAAAACCAGATCACTCCAAACACTCGAATGATAACCCTTGTTAACCCCGCTAACCCTACCGGCCGGGTATTCAGTCAGGAAGAGCTGCAACGCATCGCCGATTTAGCGATTCAGCACGATCTACTCGTTATGTCCGACGAGGTGTACGAACAAATTACCTACCAGGGTCAGCAACATATCAGCATTGCTTCATTGCCCGGCATGAAACAGCGCACCATCACCCTCTTTGCTTTCACCAAAGGTTACGCAATGGACGGCTGGCGCATGGGTTATGCGGTTGCCGATCAGCAACTGTTGAGTGCTCTTCTCAAGATAACTACAAACGACGTTACGCACTTGAATGTCTTTATTCAGGCCGGTGGACTGGCAGCGATTACCGGGCCGCAGCAGTGTGTGGAGAGCATGGTCGAAGAAGACCGGCGCCGTATGGAATTAGTCTGCAACCGGCTTAATACAATACCCGGAATAATTTGCCCTCGCCCGGAGGGCACCATCTATGCTTTTCCGGATATCAGCGCATTCGAACAAACTTCAGCAGAACTGGCCGAAGAAATTTTGAACCAAACTCACGTTGTGGTTGAGGCGGGTAGCTTTTACGGAGCTGCCGGTGAAGGCCACCTGCGTGTTTGTTTTGGTGCTGAGCCTTATGCAAGAATCAACGAGGCGATGGACCGGCTCGAAACTTTCTTTACCGGAAGATAACAATAACTGAACCAGCGGGGGGTAACATCAATGGCTGCGGCCCATAAACAAGAGCAATGGTCTTCCCGTGCAGCCTTTTTGCTGGCCACGGTCGGCGCGGCTATTGGGCTGGGAAATCTTTGGCGGTTTCCTTTTATCGCCGGCGAAAATGGCGGAGGCGCGTTCGTTATTGTTTATCTGGGTTTCGTGCTGCTACTGGGCATCCCCATCATCATGGCTGAACTCAGTATCGGAAGGCGTGGTCAGCAGAGCCCCGTGTCCACCATACGCGCTTTAAGTACCGCTGAAAAAGCCAGCCCACACTGGCAACTGGTGGGCTGGTTCAGCATTCTGATTCCGCTGCTTGGCCTCAGCTACTACAGCGTTGTGGCTGGATGGTCTATTGATTATATTGGCAAAGCAGCACTAAACAGTTTTAACGGGTTCACCGGGGCCGATTCCAACACAGCCTTTGACCAACTGCTGAGCTCTCCTGTTCAACTCCTCATCATGCATACCCTGTTTATGGGTACGGTAGTCTTTGTCGTCAGTCGCGGGGTGCAGGGCGGCATTGAAAAACTGGCAAAATTCATGATGCCGATACTATTTCTGCTGCTGGTCGTCATGGTGATCAATTCAGTTTTTAACGCTGATATTAAAGGCGGCCTGCAATTTCTGTTCACGCCTGATTTTTCCAAACTAACCCCTGCGACTGTTGCAATCGCATTGGGGCAGGCCTTTTTCTCGGTCGCTATTGGGGTTGGGGTTTTGATGACCTACGGCTCCTACATGCCCAAACACTACTCGCTGCCTGTTTCAGCCGCCACGATTGCCATAGCCGACACCCTGGTCGCGTTACTGGCCGGTATTGCCATCTTTCCTGTGGTGTTCCAGTATGGCCTGGACCCTGCGGAAGGGCCCGGGTTAATCTTTGTCACCCTGCCTATCGCCTTCGGCCAGATGCCCGGCGGTCATTTACTCGGCCTGTTATTTTTTATCCTGTTGTTTTTTGCCGCTTTTACCACCGCAATAGGGATGCTGGAACCGGTTGTCTCCTGGTTTAACGATGCGGGAATGAAGCGTTCAGTCATGGCATTCTGGTCAGGTGCCACCGCCTGGCTGGTCGGTATTTTCGCGGCCCTGTCGTTTAATCTTTGGCAGGATTTCAAACCCTTTTCCCTGCTGGCATTACTGCGGGATAAAACCATCTTTGACCTGATGGACTTCCTGATTTCCAATATCATGCTGCCCCTCAACGGGTTGCTGATAGCATTGTTTGCCGGTTGGGTGATGTCAAAGGAATCAACCCGTGATGAGTTGGGGCTGCAAGCCAACTGGATCTACGATTACTGGCGGTTTGCGATACGCTACATTGCTCCCGCCGCTATTTGCCTGATCTTCGTTACAAGCCTCAACCAATAGCTGCGGGCATACTCATTGAGGCTTTTGCACGGAAGATGATGTCGCTTGCAGGCCAGGTAAAACGCACGCAATGGGGGAGTTTATGGGTATCAATGACCGATTGAGGACGATTTTACCAACAGCAGGCGGACGACAGCGTGCCGGTGAAATGGCTTTCGTGCAAAGGTCTCAGACTGTTCACAATGGCAATCAGGAAGGGCGAAAATCCTCAGATTGATTGCTCCCGCGCAAGATTACTCATGTATATCCTTCCAAGTACAACTTTTTGGCAAGCATCTTGCCACGCAAAACCGCTAGACTGTGTTTATGTTTGAAGATATTCCAACTCATCTGCGGCAGTTTGTCGCCGAACAGTCCTACCAGCAGCGCTACAGTCCTCGCGACCAGGCGGTCTGGCGTTATGTGATGCGACAGTTGATGTATCAGTTGCGGGGCTCTGCTCACGCTGTTTACTTTGATGGCTTGGCCGAGACGGGTATCTCGGCGGAGCGCATTCCCTCCATTGAGGAAATGAATAAATGCCTGGCGCGGCTGGGGTGGCGCGCAATCGCGGTGGATGGCTTTATTCCACCCCAGGCATTTATGGAACTGCAAAAAAACAGAATTCTGGCAATTGCGATGGATATGCGCAGTGTTGATCAAATTCTGTATACACCGGCGCCAGATATTATCCACGAGGCGGCTGGACACGCGCCGATAATCGCCGACCCCGAGTATTCCGAATACCTGCAGCGGTTTGGTGAAATTGGCGTTAAGGCGATGTACACCGCGCATGATTTGGCAACCTATGAGGCGATACGGCAGCTTTCAATCGCCAAGCAAAACCCGTGTTCGAGCGATGCTGATATTCGAAAGGCAGAAGCGGCGCTGGAAGAGTTGGGGCAATTTGAAGGTCCGCCATCTGAATTGGCGCTATTGGGCCGGCTGCACTGGTGGACTGTGGAGTATGGGCTGGTGGGAACGTCTGCAGAATTCAGGCTATTTGGCGCCGGTCTGCTTTCTTCACTGGGAGAGAGCAATACCTGTTTAAAGGCTGAAGTGAACAAGCTCCCGCTCACTGCTGACGCTATTCTTACCAGTTACGATATTACCCGCGAACAACCACAGCTTTTCGTTACCAAGAGCTGCCGGCATTTGACACAGATATTGGAGGAGTTTGCCGATACCATGTGCTTTCGGCGGGGGGGTGCGGAGTCCTTGCAGTGTGCAATTGACAGCGAGGTGGTGACCACGCTGGAGTACACTTCAGGCTTGCAGGTCAGCGGCTTGCTGGCGCGCCTGCAAACCAATGCTATTGGTCGCGAGATTTATATTGGCACCCAAGGCCCCACCCAACTGGCCTGTGAGGGTGTTGAAATCGACGGCCAGGGTGTTGCTGAGCACATCGAAGGTTTTGGTTCTCCCGTAGGGCGATTGTGCAATCTGATGCAACCACTGGAGTTGGCCAGCGAGTACGACTTGCAAATGCTTGGCATCAAGCGGGACACAGAAGTCCTTATGGAATTTGTTTCGGGGGTTACTGTTTGCGGCCATCTCAAGCACATCTATAAACACCAGCATTTAAACGTACTGATGAGTTTTAGCGAGTGCACCGTAACTGGGCCGGCAGGAGAGTTATTATTTGAGCCTGCCTGGGGTAACTACGATATGGCAATTGGTGAGAGGATTGTCTCGGTCTATCCTGGTGCGGCTGACCCCTCCCGATTTGAAGTGTATCCACAGCGGCCCACAGGCAGTGTCCCTCCTGCACCCGCCGACGACCATGATCAGCTTGAATTTGAGCTCTATCGACAGTTAGCAGATTTACGCGAGTCGGGTGTGAGGGATGCGCAGCAGTTGCAGCGTTTGTATGCGCATATTCAGTCACAGGCACCCGCAAGCTGGCTTCTGCAGTTGGACATGCTGGAGCTAGTGGAATCAGATTCACCGTTGGCGACGCAACTGCGAATGAGTTTGGCAATTTTGGCAAAAGAAGGCGCTGTACAGGCCCAGCTTATTGAGCGTGGCCTGAGACTGTTAGACAATCCCCACCCCTAGTTCTATCGACATCGGAGTTCACTATGTTTGAACAGCTTGAGCAGTTACCTGCCGACCCCATTCTGGGCCTTTCAGCCCTCTGTAAAGACGACCCCAGCCCCGATAAAGTCGACCTGACTGTGGGTGTTTACATGGATGACCAGGGAGTTACGCCGGTCTTTGAGGCTATTCGCTATGCGCAGCAGCGACTGGTGGCCGAGGAAACCAGCAAGGTTTATATAGCACCCGTTGGCGACGCGGATTTCAATACCGGCATTAAGCAGCTATTGCTGGGAGCGGATAACGCTGCACTACACAATGAGCGGGTGATGAGCATTCAGACTCCTGGTGGTTGCGGCGCATTGCGGCTGGGCGCCGAGTTGGTAAAAGCAGCTCGCCCGGACGCTAAAGTGTGGGTCAGCAGCCCCACCTGGCCAAACCACGTCCCTCTGCTAGGCGGCGTTGGCCTGGAGTTTTCGGAGTATCGCTATTATGCAGCGGACACTCACTCTGTTGATTTCGATGGGATGATGGCTGACTTGAAAATGGCACAGCGCGGCGATGTTGTTCTGCTGCACGGTTGCTGTCACAACCCGTGTGGCGCCGATCTCAATCGAGAGCAGTGGCGCACTATCGCCGCGCTGGCGCAGGAGACCGGGTTTACCCCATTTGTCGATTTTGCATACCAGGGCCTGGGCGATGGTTTGGAGGAAGATGCCTACGGATTAAGGCAACTGGTAGACGCGGCGCCCGAAGTAATCGTCGCTGCATCCTGTTCCAAAAACATGGGGCTCTATCGAGAGCGTGTGGGTGCCTCTGTGATTGTCGCCGCCGATGCAGACCGAGCGCAGGCTATTCAGAGTCAGGGAACGGTTGCAGCGCGGCGCATCTATTCGATGCCTCCAGCGCATGGTTCTATTTTGGCGGGAAAAGTTTTCGCCAGTGATGATTTGAACACCCTGTGGCGCCAAGAGCTGGCGGATATGTGTCACCGTATCAATGATTTGCGCCTGCTGCTCGTGGATAAGCTGGGCCGTGCCACTGGTGAAGATTTTGGTTTCATTCAGCGCGAGAAGGGCATGTTTTCTTTTCTTGGGTTGACTCAGGAGCAGGTTGCACGATTGCGCGATGAACATAGTGTTTACATGGTCGGCTCTTCGCGCATCAATGTGGCAGGAGTCAACGCAATGAATGTCGACTATCTGGCAGATGCTGTGGCTAAGGTACTGTAACGCGCTCCCACATCTCGCTGAGGACTCTGTAGACCCTGCGGTAATTGTCCAGCCGTTGATTCTGCTCATGGGTTGGGGAATGACCCAGATAGTGAAACAGAAAAAGCTGGCGCTGAGCGTCTTCCAGAGCGTCTCCATCACAGACGACGGCAAGATCAAACCACGGGTCTCCAGTCGCGGCATACTCCCAATCTATGGCGAGCAGGTGTGATTGCCCAGGAATACGGTTACTGCGAAGTAAATCGTTGTGGCATAGACAGGGTTCGCTGGTATCTGCAAGCTGCTGGCTCAGCGCAATAAAATCCTCGGGCAGCGTGGGCTGATGCAACAGGCTCTGGTAAAGGTATGCCCGATCCAGCGGCAGCAGGCGGTACTTGACGGTAGGTAAGGCATGTATGCCGCGCAGTAAATTGGCGATTTGTTCCAGCTCTCCAGTGTCATCGGCTACAGCAGGTTTGGCCTGGATGTACTCGCTCACCAGAATGCCAAGGCCCAGGTTGCAATAAACGGGGCAGGGGGCAAGGTCTCGTTCTGCCGCTTTTTTTTGTATATGCCACTCAGCCGGGCGATTTAAGCCCAGGCGTCGTGGGTTGATGTTATCCAGACGTACTACAAACTTGCCTGTTGGCGCGGCCACGAGTGCAGAAATATTGCTGCGGCCTCCGCTCAGGTATTTTTCGAAGACAGGCTTGCTGTTCAGCGCAGTCGGGGTTTGCCAATGTCGATACAAGTCTAAAGCCTGCTGAATGTTGATTTGCGCGGTGTCAGAAAGCATGTTACTCGTCACTGGTCTGCCAAAAAAATTCCAATAGGATTAAGACATCGAGCATGTGATACAGACCTGTAATGGGGTGTCTGATTCTGGCGACAAAGTATACCGGGATAGTGCGTAGCATAGATAATCTGACCCGAATTGGCGTAGGTCGGTTTGGCGTTTCGTTGCCGCTGGCGGTGAAGCCAGAGGCCAATAGCCCAGTGTCCGGGTAGCGACACTGAATTCATGGAAATTGATGAGGGGCGCGGTTCCAGTTAAACACTTGCACAGCGATTGACCTCACTGGTGCCCAAAGGGAGTAGAATAACTGACTTTCTAATCACTGAGGGTCAATCATGGCTCTGGAGCCTGTAGCCGTTGCCGGTTGTAAAATACTCGTCACTGGGCCGAGTGGCCAGGTCGCAGAACCCGTGGTTGCAGCGCTTGCCAAGGTAGCCAAAGTCTATGCGTTGGCAAGATTTTCGCGCCAGCAAGACCGGGACCGTATGACTGCGCTAGGCGCAACATGTATTGCTGCGGATCTCGCAGACCCAAATGGCCTGCAAGAGCTTCCGGGAGATTTCGACTACGTATTGAACTTTGCAGTGGCGAAGACGGATAGTTTTGACTACGATCTGGCCGCCAACGGCGAAGGGGTCGGTCGGCTCATGCTGCACTGTCGCAGTGCGAAAGCGTTTCTGCATTTTTCGTCCACCGCAGTCTATGAGTACGCAGGCCACCAGCCGCGCAAGGAAGACGCACCTCTAGGCGATAATCACCGGCTTATGTTTCCCACTTATAGTATCAGCAAGATTGCCGCTGAAACGGTGTGCCGATTTGTCGGGCGGCAGTACGCAATACCTACCACGATTGCACGTTTAAGTGTGCCTTACGGTGATAATGGTGGTTGGCCTTTCTATCATTTGTTAATGATGAAAGAGGGCATCTCTATTGATGTGCATCCGGAGGGTCCGAATTACTACAACCTGTTGCATGTGGATGACTATATCGGAAAGATTCCGCGCTTGTTGGCCGCGGCATCTACCGATGTAACAACCGTAAATTTTGGCGGTAGTGATCGCACCAGCATAGAGGAGTGGTGCGAATATTTGCAGGAGCTCACCGGGTTTAAGCCGAACTACCAGGAAAATCCTCAGGCTTTCGGTAGCCTGTGCATCGATACTACTTATATGCATGAATTGATCGGAGAGACTTCGGTGAACTGGAAGTGCGGTGTGCGCAGTTTGGTGGAGCACATGGCGCCAGAATTGATAAAGGAGGCATCCTAATGTCTGATTTGGAGGCCCGTATAGCGCGGCTTGAGGCAATAGAAGCGATTAAATCCCTCAAGGCGAGATACTTTGCTGCCTGTGATGGTAAAGACCCTGCTCAGGTACGGTCTTGCTTTGCCGATGGAGAGGTCGACCTGCAGTATGGGCGGATCGGCAATTTTACCTCCGCCGATGCTATGCTTGTGGTGTATAGCAAGCTGGCTTGTGCCGAGCATATTGTTGAAATGCACCATGCCCAAAACCCGCAGATTTCCGTTCTATCAGCTATTGAAGCGAGCGCCACCTGGGGTCTTTATTATTTTGTGATTGATACCAATCAGAATGTCGCGACTCAATTAGGAGGGGCCTATTACGACGAATATCGTTGTGATGAGGGTGAATGGAAAATCTCCAAGTCGGTATTCACGCAGAGTTCAACATTGATGATTGATGTCGGCGATGCACTGGCAAAAATAGTGTTTGCCGGCCGCGCCGCGCCGGCTGAGTTAGATGATCCCTCGCGCCAGGCAGACGGGGGTTTGACCCAGTGGCGTTGACGCAGTGGAATGAGCGGAATGAGTGGAATGACATGCAGGTCACGGCTGCATCATCTTTGAATCTCCTGTCTCCCCCTGTCAATGAGAGGGGCGATGAGTCCGGTGGCAGCCTGGAGAGCCGGGTGCGTGAGCAGCCCATTGAAGGCGCGCAGCAACAGCAGGGACGGTTTGATTGGCCTATGCTGTTTTGCGGCTGGTGATGCAACGGGTGTGATTGCAGCGCCGAGCGAGCAACTTGCCGCAGCGCGTATGGAACGGGGCCCGGATTAGCCCGCTCTCATTGGAAGTGGGTGAGACCGGCGAACCCGCTATCTGGTATGCTCGGATTCGACAGCCGCTGGAACAGGAGGAGGTTAAGTGAATACGCTGGTTGTACTACTTTTGTTTATCTTTGGCGGCGTCGCTCTGATGGTCGTGCTGGGAGAGAAATTTGCCAAACCCATGGAGCCTGAAAAACTCCATAAAATAACACGCTGGATACTGCCGCTAGTCGGAGTAAGCATAGTCATTCAAATGTTTCGCTACTGGCTGGGCTGATTTATCCGTTGAGGTGGTGCTCCGGGTCTGTATTTCTGCCATTATACGAACCCTCATTTTGCCTGGACATAGTTATGGGCCGATCAGTGCCACAGGACACGCAACTACTGGATCTAATGGATGGCTCTCTCTGGGCAGATTTTTGTGATGCGCTAAAGCAAACCGGTGAGCAAGTGTTGCGCCCTGAAGCGCCTGATAATGTATTTGATCGAGCGGAAGGCTACCGTTACCTGACTCGATTATTGCGTCTTGGTCTGGAAAAAAATATTGAGTATGCCGACCCGCGCTTTCCCCAGTTTTACTCGCTGTCTCATAGCACAGCCAAAATAGGTAATGATAACCCCGATAATTTTTATCAGAACTGCGCAGTAAGTGGTCAGTATGAATATCGAATCAAGGGACACAGAGGCACCATCCCGTATCTTAGTATTGAAACAAAAGCGGGCTCCTATGGCAGCACTGGCGCCATGGCGCCCACAGGCCATATTGGGCTGGAGGAACTGGATGTTCTGAGTGACGGAACCTTTGAGATAATTGTGAGTGCCAAAAGACAGCCGGGAAACTGGCTGCCAATGACGCCTGAAACTGACAATTTGCTGATACGGCAGACGTTTTATAACCGCCCTCAGGAGATACCGGCAAGTCTGGCAATAGAATGCTTGAACCCCGACGCAGAGAACATGTTGAATCCCGCGAAGTTCTCCGAGCAACTGCAAAACGTACCACAGTTTATCAATGGTACCGTAAACCTGTTTATTGATTGGATGAATACCTTCAGTCAGCACGTCAATCAATTACCCGCCAACGATCAGGCTATGTGTCTGCAAGCGGGGGGCGACCCATCAATTCACTACCACAACAGCTACTGGCAGTTGGCCGACGATGAGGCGCTGGTGATAGAGGTGAACCCGTTACCCGAGTGTCGCACCTGGAATTTCCAACTTTCCAATTTTTGGTTGGAGTCGCTGGACTATCGTTATTACACCATTTCGGTGAACAAGCATACGGCCAAATATGAAGCCGATAGCAGCGTGCGTATCGTAGTGTCTCACCAGAACCCAGGTTCGGAATATCCCAACTGGATAGCTACCGTCGGCCACAATTTGGGTTCAATGTTGTTTCGGTATGTCGAGGCAAGTAGTTTTCCGCCTATAGACACTTGCGTGGTCAAATTTGCCGAGCTCAATAATGACTGATTGGCGCCCGCAAACGTTGATTGCTGAGGCCAGGGCAGTAGACGGCCTGACTGATTTTGGCACTGATCACTATCGCCAACCCCTCGAGAAGTTAGTGTATTCGCTGGAACACGAGGCCAATCTAAACGCTGTCGGCGTAGCGGTATTGCGCCAGCGCGTCGTGGATATTTTGGCCAATCAGCTACGGATACAGGAATACCTGCAACAGCACCCGGAAATTCTCGAAGAAGAAATAGTGGAGCCCCTGCTGGTTGTGGGCTTGCCGCGTACCGGGACTACGATGTTGCACCGCACCATTGCCGCCGACAATCGCATGTTTGCACCGCTGTGGTACGAGGTGCGCTACCCCTGTCCGGCGCTCGACTGGAATGCGCAGGGTCTGGATCAGCGTATCGTGGATGCCAAAGCTGAAATGAAGGCGATGGTGGATGCCAATCCGGACCTGCTGTCAGTACATCCGATGGATGCGATGGGTCCCGATGAAGATATTATGCTGTTGGAACAGAGTTTCTACAGCTTCAATATTCAGGCCTATGCGCACCTTCCCACATTCGATGCGTGGATAGAGGAGCAGGATCATACCGTAGGCTATGAGTACCTAAAACTACTGTTGCAGTTTTTGCAGTGGCAGAAAAAGCAAATCGGCCAGAGCGCTGAGCGCTGGACATTAAAAGCGCCCCATCATTTGCATTACATGGACCTGGTATTCAAGGTGTTTCCAGACGCGAAGGTGGTGCTGACTCACCGCGACCCGCTGGAGACCATTCCCTCGCTGTCTAGCATGGCTGCGGCGATTTGGGTGATTTACTCTGACTGTGCAGATGCCACAGAAGTTGGTCGTACCTGGGCGCGCAAATTTGCCAGAGGGATGAATCACACCATGGATGTGCGCGCCGCAGTTGGCGAAGAGCGTTTTCTCGATTTGTGGTTTAAAGATACCGTTAGTCAGCCGCTTCGAGAAATACAGAAAATATACGACTTTATCGGCATGGAATTGACCGACGAAGCGCAGGCGGAAATGAGACAGTGGCAGGATTTTAACAAGCGCGAATTACGACCAGCCCATGAATACACGCTGCAACAATTTGGCTTCACTGAGGCGGGATTGAAAGAACAGTTTGCCCGTTATCGGGGGGAATATATCGAATCATCCATTTAAAACAGGAGCATAAGAATGGCAGAACAAAAAGCCACGAACGTGCATTGGCACGAAGGCGATATTACCCGCGAGCACCGCGGCAAGATACTGGGCCACAAGGGTGCTACCCTCTGGTTTACCGGTTTGTCCGGCAGTGGTAAGAGTACCGTTGCCGTCGAGCTGGAAGGAACCCTGCATGAAATGGGCGTGCTGTCCTATCGGCTCGATGGGGACAATGTGCGTATGGGTATTAATAAAAACCTGGGTTTCAGCGCAGAAGATCGCACAGAAAACATTCGTCGAATCGGTGAAGTGGCCAAGTTATTTGTAGACAGCGGTGTTATTGCGCTGAGTAGCTTTATCAGTCCCTACCTCGCTGATCGAGATCAAGTACGCGCCCTGCATGAAGAAGCGGGTATGGATTTTATCGAGATATTTGTAGACTGCTCCCTGGAAGCTGCAGAAGAACGCGACCCCAAGGGCTTGTACAAAAAAGCTCGCGCCGGGGAGATTAAAAACTTCACCGGTATTGACGACCCGTATGAAGTGCCTTCAAACCCTGAGATACACCTGCATTCCGACCAGCAAAGTTTGCAAGAAGAAGTTCAGATTATTCTCGCTGTGCTGAAAGAGCGCGGTGTTATTAGCTAAGGCAGGAGAATGACATGATTAAACCCCATGGTTCAGATGAGCTGAACCCACTATTTGTTTACGACACTGAAAAACGTCATGCACTGGTCGAAGAGGCCGAGAGTCTGCCTTCAATTGCGGTGAACTCTGCCGCCGCCGCTAATGCGGTAATGCTGGGTGGTGGCTACTTTAATCCACTCACCGGTTATATGAATCTGGCTGATGCTTTGAGCGTAGCTGACAATATGCACACCGCTGATGGCCTGTTTTTCCCGGTGCCGGTCGTCAACCTGACCGATGAAACTGGTGTTGAGGCCGGTAGCCGGGTTGCGCTGCGAGATCCCAATGCCGACGGCAACCCTGTTCTGGCGGTTATGGATGTGGAAGCTGTAGAGGCGGTTAGTGAACAACAAATCAACTTTATGGCAGACAACATTTTCCGCACCCTGGATGAAAACCACCCTGGTGTAGCGACTTTCACAGGCTTGGGCCGCACCCTGTTGTCAGGTCCGATTCAGGTGCTTAACTTTTCCTATTTCCAGGCTGATTTTCCTGACACCTTCCGTACAGCGGTGGAGATTCGCAATGAAATTGCAGAGCACGGCTGGGATAAAGTCGTCGCTTTTCAGACGCGCAATCCAATGCACCGGGCACACGAAGAATTATGTCGTATGGCAATGGACGACATTCCCACCGACGGCATTCTGATTCATATGCTGTTGGGTAAGCTCAAGCCGGGAGATATCCCCGCAGAAGTACGCGATGCGTCAATTCGCAAGATGGTAGAGCTGTATTTCCCCCCCAACACTGTGATGATCACCGGTTACGGCTTTGACATGCTCTACGCAGGTCCGCGTGAGGCGGTATTGCACGCAGTGTTCCGCCAAAACTGCGGTTGTACTCATTTGATTGTAGGGCGCGATCACGCGGGCGTTGGTGACTACTACGGGGGCTTTGATGCTCAGACTATTTTCGAAGAAGAAGTGCCTGCTGGTGCATTGGAGCTGGAAATCTATAACGCTGACCACACTGCGTACAGCAAGAAGCTCAACAAGGTTGTGATGATGAAGGATGCCCCGGACCACGATAAGCAGGACTTTGTACTTCTGTCGGGTACGGCAGTCCGTGAAATGCTGGGAAAAGGCATCGCGCCACCACCAGAGTTTTCGCGTCCGGAAGTCGCAAAAATTCTCGGCGATTACTATCAGTTGCTCGATAGCCAATAGCGCCGTAAGTGTATGTAGTGATGACCAGCAGCACAGTGCTGGTCGCCGCTCGCTTTAATTTGCATGCTGAGCAGGTTGTAAACACCTTCAATCGGTCTGCTTTGCGGTTGGCATATTCAACCAACCCCGGAAGTCATAGGGTCGATTAAAGCCTCCAGGGTCTGCTTTGCGGTTGGCATATTCAACCAGCCCCCTTTAAGTCTGTCTTTTAATAGTATTTTTCTGAGCAAACAGATACGCTTTTCAGCCTTTTTATTGCGCGTTAATACAGTGAGAATCCATCTATGAGTACCGAAGAACGACAAGCCTTCGAGAAGCTGATATACGCTTTCGTGGGCAGGCAGGTTTGCCAGCGTACACCGGCCATGGACGCAGTGAATGCCGCCATGATTCGCCATTGGGCGGAAGCAATGGGTGACAGCAATCCGGCCTACACCGATGAATCCTGGGCGGAGCAAAGCAATCGCGGGCGCAGGATTGCACCGCCGGCCATGATGTATAGCTGGAACCAGGAAGGCTTCCCTGTGGTCGCCCAGGGGCGAGTGCCTGATGCTCAAACCGACATGGTCGATTTGTTCAATGAGTTTGGTTATACCGGCGTTTTGGGTACTAACGTCAAGCAGGAATACTTCAAAGAAATTGGTATTGGCGACACTGTTTATATGGAAATGGTGATCGATAGTATTTCTGAACAAAAAGCTACCGGCCGAGGTATTGGCTATTTCTTTGAAACCCTTGCGACATTTAGTGACCAGAACGGCGAAAAAATTGGTACCCAGCGCTTTCGAGTACTGAAGTTTATTCCGCCCGCGCAGGCCGTTGCGACAACTGGCAGTGGCGGCAGTGATGCGGCACTGGAAGTGCCCACACGTATTGCATCCCCCCGCGGTCACGACAATAAATGGTGGTGGGAAGCCTGTGATGACGGCAAGGTATTAATTCAACGCTGCAAAAACTGCCAGACTCTGCGGCATCCACCCCGGCCGATGTGTGGAGAATGTCAGTCAGAGCAATGGGATTCAGTTGAGTCTGGTTTGGCAGGTGAGGTGTTGAGTTTTACTGAATTGCACCACCCCAAAATCCCTGGCTACCAGTACCCGCTGATTTGCGCTGTCGTCAAATTGGCTGAGGGCACTAACCTGGTGGCAAATATTGTGGGCATTGACCCGCAGGCAGTCTCAATTGGTATGAGCGTACAGGGCAAGGTTGAGCAGGTTGATGAAAAAACCATGCTGCCTCAGTTCTATCCAGCGGGAGATAAAGCATGACTGATTACAAGACAATAAATTACAACGAAGTCTCCGTGGGTGACAAATTGCCATCACATAAAATTGATATCTCCACGGGCTTGATTGTGAGCACCGCTTTAGCAACCCGCGATTATGAACCTGTGCACCATGACAAATCGGTCGCGCAAGCTGCCGGTCTGCCGGATGTATTTATGAATATCCTCACCAGTCAGAGTTTTATGACCCGCTTTGCTACCGATTGGAGCGGCCCGGAAGCCGTGGTGAAATCCCTGGATATCCGCCTTGGCGCGCCTAATGTGCCGGGCATGGTGATGACTGTGACCGGCGAAGTAACAGGGAAAGATGATCGGAGCCGTGTTGTTGATGTGGCAGTGCTGGGTGAAAACAACATCTGGGGCATGCATATGCAGGGCACAGTTCAACTGCAATTGCCTGTGTCCGGGACGGAGGAGGTGTAACAATGGTGGCGGATATAAAAGACAAGGCTGTAATTGTCGGTATCGGCAATACCGAGTTCAGCAAAAATTCTGGTGTGTCAGAACTGCACCTGGCGATTAAAGCCTGTAAAGCCGCTTTGGATGATGCGGGACTTTCCCCATTAGATGTAGACGGCATGGTCACATTTACCATGGATACCTCTGATGAAATTGAAGTTGCTCGCGCTCTGGGTGTAGGTGATATGACTTTCTATGGGCGCGCTCACTACGGCGGTGGCGCGGCGACCGCAACCCTGCATCAAGCTGCGATGGCAGTATCCACTGGAATGGCAGAAACTGTAGTGTGCTACCGCGCCTTAAACGGCCGCTCTGGTCACCGTTTCTCCGGCGGTGTTTCTGGTCAGATCACCACCGCCGATGCGATTCACTGGGGCTGGTACATGCCCTATGGATTGCTGACACCTGCCAGTTGGGTCGGTATGTTTACTCAGCGCTGGATGCACTTGACAGGTGTCACCAAAGACGCCTTGTATGAAGTCGCAAAAGCGAGCCGTGATTATGGTGCCAATAATCCTGCCGCCTTTTTTAGCGGGCAGACGTTCGACCGAGCTGAGTACGATGCACAGAGAATGATCTCAACGCCCTTGCAGTTGTTTGACTGCTGTCAGGAAAGCGATGGTGGTTCTGCGGTGATTGTTACCACGCCTGAGCGTGCCCGTGACCTCAGACAAGCCGGCGTGTCGATTCGCGGCGTGGCGCAGTGCGCAGCGAAAGACCAGGAGCAGATGACGTCTTTCTACCGGGAAGAATTTGCCGGCATCCCCGAGATGGAACGTGCGGCGCGGGACACTTACGCCATGTCAGACCTTACTCCCGATGATATTGACGCGGCGGTTATTTACGATGCGTTTAGTCCGATAGTGTTGTGGCAGTTAGAAGCCTGGGGTTTCTGTGGCTTTGGCGAATCAGGTGATTTCGTAAAAGACGGTGCACTCAAACCAGGCGGGCGATTGCCGACCAATACTCACGGCGGCCAGTTGTCAGAGGCCTATATTCATGGCGTCAACGGTATTGTGGAGGCAGTGAAGCTGGTACGCGGCACTGCCGTGAATCAACCCGACAAGGCTGTGAATCATGCCCTTGTGACTTCAGGGGTTGGTATTCCCACGGGTGGAGCGCTGTTGGGTAAGGTCGATTAAACCAGCAGCACCTGGTCGATTTCCGGCCATCCAGAGCGCAGTCGTTTGCAGTTTGCGGGCGTCGCCCGAGACTATCATCGAGTTCCAGGAGCCTGACAGATGCGCACTATTAGCGGTGTTGCGGCATACCCAGTCCATGCGTTGCGACAAGACCACGCAGTACTTCAGCGACTCCACCGCCAAAGGTATTAATCAGTGATCGGCGATGTTCATGTTCCAGGTCGCCGAGCAAAACAGCGCCTTCACTGCTACTGGCAACGAGGGAGTTGGGGCCGACCACGTCCATCAGTAAGCGGCATATCTCGATAATGATTTCCGTGGAGTAGACCTTGATGGCGGAGGGGAATACCGGGTTGGGGTCGCCCTTGTCAAGCATGGCGCCCATACGGGCGTTCATTACGCGAACTGCTTCCAGGTGCGAATAGACTTCGGCCAGGTTACGCTGCACCTGTGGGTCATCAATAACGCGCTGGCCAGTGGGCATCCTGGTCTCTCGGGTCCATTTCATAGCGAAATCGAATATTTTCCATGCCTGCACACCCCATGCGGCCAGGCCAACCCGCTCGTGATTAAGCTGGGAAGTAATAAGTTTCCAGCCGCCATTCTCCTGTCCGATAATCATATCGGTGGGCACCTTTACGTCAGTGTAGTAGGTGATATTGGTGCGCAAGCTGCCAACGGTGTGAACGGGGCTCACGGAAAAGCCCGGGTCGGCGGTTTCTGCAACAAGAATTGAGATGCCTTTGTGTTTGGGAGCGTTGGGGTCGGTGCGGGCCGCCAGCCAGGCGTAGTCTGCACCCTCTGCACCGCTGGTAAATATCTTGTTGCCGTTGACCAGATAGTGATCGCCGTTTTTAACTGCGGAGGTCTTCAAGGCGGCGAGGTCGGTACCGGCAGAAGGTTCAGTATACCCGATACAGAAGTGCATCTCGCCGGCCGCGATGCCTGGAAGGAAACGCCTTTTTTGCTCCTCGGTACCATGGCTCATAATGGTTGGGCCAACAGTATTGAGCGTTACAAAAGGGGTGGGAGCGCCTGCCAGTAGCGCTTCCTCAAAACGGATCAATTGCTCGCTCTGAGTCAGACCACGGCCACCGTATTCTTCCGGCCAACCCACTGCCAACATGCCGTCTTTGCCCTGCTGGCGAATCAATTGCTTATACAAATCGCTGCTTTCCGCGCTGCGAAGGTCTTCGCGATATTCAGGGGTGATCAGATTGGAGAAGTAGTTGCGCAATTCTTTACGCAGGGCTTTTTGTTCTTCGGTGTAATCGACAAACATGAACTGCTCTCTAATAGCATCATTAAAAAGTTTGTGTATATAATATTGATTTTGAATTCAAATTCAACTATTTTTATCACCTGTGATTTGTAAAATAGCTGCCTAGAGCTCCCCCGATGACGACCAGGACAAAGGCTGAAAAGGCTGAAGTAGTCGCCGAAATTGATGCCAAGAACACGCGCAGCGCACGTGGCGCGCAGGCCCGTGCCAAGTTAAAAAGGGCGGCTCTGGTGGTCATGGAGCGGGTTGGCTATCACAGAATGCGGATTGCCGATGTGACCGTGGAAGCTGGTGTGGCGCAAGGTCTGTTTTATCATTATTTCAAAGATTTAAAGTCACTGACTATTGAAGTGCTCGAAGATTTTTCCAGTCCCGCTGTCGATGTGGATGCCATAGAAAAGGATGTTGCACGGGGGGATTGGTACGGGCGTATCTACGCCCATAATTTGCTCGTGGTTAGCAGTTACGCGAAGCGCCCTGGAGTGATGCGTTGTCTGTTGCAAATGGCTGATGAAGATGAGCAGTTTTCCATATCTATGCGTGAATCTTATCGCCAACAGTTGCTGTGGTTGGTCGATGTCATGCCGAAAATGTTTCCTCAGGTGAACTTCAAAAAGCACCAGGCGCTGATGGTTGTTTTTTCATTGGCGGGATTGGGTGAAAGCCTGCTGCGTGAATATTTTGTGAACAATAGCGCAACGCTGCGCGCCGCAGACCTCAATGTGGAAGAGCTCACTGAGTTGCTGACAAGCATTTTTTATCGGGCGCTGTTTCTGAAAAATCCACCCACTGACAAGCTGAATTACACCGAGAACCTGATCTATATGGTCAAAACCGACTGAGACAGAAATTATGAATTTTGACTTTGATGAAGACCAACTCGCCATCCGGGAACTTGCCTATCAGATATTTACAGACCGGGCGACCGATGAGTTTCTGCTCGAGTTCTCTCGCGCCAAGAAAACCTATGACGCTCAATTATGGGTCACCCTGGCCGAACAGGGTTTACTGGGCCTGACAGCACCTGAGAGTGTTGGCGGCAGTGGCCTGGGATTTACCGAGCTGTGTCTGGTTCTCGAAGAACAGGGTCGTCGCGTGGCGCCAGTGCCTTTGTACGCGACGCTGGTATTGGGCGCGCTGCCTGTTCAACAGTTTGGAACAGCGGAGCAGCATCAGACTTATTTGGCTCCTGTGGTTGTTGGCGAGGCGAAGATGACCGCCGCTATCGCTGAATTGGGTATGAAAGCTGCGTTCACTGATGGCGTAAGTGCTGTCAATAAGGGAGATAGCTGGGTGCTGAATGGTGAGCGAGGTGTGGTGCCTGACGCGGTTGGTGCTACCTATATTTTGGTGCCGGCAAGCTGTGAGGGAAAGTTGAGCGTGTTTATCGTTGATACATCCTCAGCCGGTGTCTCGATACGCGCTGAGCAGATAGGCATATCGGGGGAACGCGCAGCGCATCTCAGCCTTGAGAATGAGTCTTTACCCGCAAGTGCTTTACTCGGCACTGAAGGTCAGGGTGACGAGATTCTGGAATGGTTAGAGCAACATGCTAATGTGGCTCACTGTGCGCTACAGGTGGGCGTTGCCGAAGAAGCTACCAAACGCACGGCGACTTACCTTACCGAACGCGAACAATTCGGTGTCCCCCTGGGCACATTCCAGGCGCTGGCAATGCGCATGGCAGATAGTTATATAGATGTTGAGGCCATGCGTTCTGTCTATTGGTTGGCCCTGTGGCGTTTGAGTGAGGGGCTGGATGCGCGGGCTGAAGTGAGGGCCGCGAAGTGGTGGGCCTGCGATGCAGCACACCGGGTGGTGTGTTCTTCTCAGCACATGCACGGCGGCATTGGCGCTGACATTGAGTATCCTATCCACCGCTTTTTCCTGTGGGCCAAGCAAATCAGCTATTCCTTGGGCAATGCCACCACGCAGTTGGAAAAACTGGGTAAATTGCTCGCCGAAGATGATTCCCTGGGCTTTCGCCCGCTGGAGGTTTAACTATCGTGGCTCAGTCTATGAGAATGAAGCCACCTATGGGGCACGACAATGCCTGGTGGTGGGAGGTGGCCGCCGAAGACAAGCTCGGTATCCAAAAGTGCAAAGGCTGCCAAACACTGCGGCACCCGCCGCGCCCCATTGATTCGCGGTGAGTCCACCAGTCAGCCGGATAAAAACCTGGAGCATGTGTTGGTGAGCAGCGGGGTCGGTGTTCCCACGGGTGCCCTGATTTTGGGCTCAGCGTAGCCTTCAGGCCTCATCGTCAGCTATTGTGGAGCTACGGAGAATCCGTCCAATACCGGCGTGTGCTCTGCATTGAAGTACTCCGAGAGGGAGTCGTGCAGGTTGTTGACCTCCCATTTTTGCAGGCCTTGCGGGTTTACAAACCTGGGCCCAAAGCTCGGCCGTTGAATAACGGCTACCTGATTGCCCCACACCACCATAACCTCACCGGAAATATGACCTGCCTCAGGTGAGCTTAAATAGCCGACCAGCGGTGCCACATTTTCCGGGTTGAAGGCATCAAAACCTGTGTCTGGCGCCGCGAATAACTCAGCTGTCATGCCCGTATTGGTCATGTCCGTGCGCGCGCGGGGCATAATAACATTGCAGGTGATGCCGTATTTAATCATCAACTGGGCGGCACCCATGGTCATGGCAACAATGCCTGACTTGGCAGGGCCGTAGTTAGCCTGGCCAGCAGAGCCAAAAATGGCAGCCTCTGAGGCGGTGCTGATCAAACGGCCGTAAACTTCTTCGCCCGATTTAGCTTTACCACGCCAGTACCTGGTAGCATTTCGCATGTTTACGAAATGGCCGCGCAAGTGTACCCGCACCACTGAATCGAATTGGTCGTCGTCCATACCAAAAATGGTCTGGTCGCGGCAGAATCCAGCGTTATTCACCAGGATATTAACGTCGCCGTAGGTGTCCAGCGCAGTTTTAAAAAGCTCGGCTGAGTCTTCGGTATTTGCGCAGTCGCCGAGTACCAGAGTGGCCTCGTTGCCAGCAGCTTTGATGTCCTCAACTGTTTCCTCGGCGGCAGCCTTGGCGTCCGGCAGGTCGATGTCGCTGATGACAACGTTGGCACCCTGGCTTGCGAGCTGTAGTGCTTCTTCGCGGCCCAGGCCGCGGCCGGCACCGGTAATGATGGCAATTTTGCCTTGAAGATCTCCCATGATAGCTAATTCCTTACTTCGTCAATCAATGTGTGGCAGCCATTGCAGGGTTCAGAACCTTGTTCTGTCCCCGCTCAAGCTGTATCAAAGTCTTTCTATAATGGTGCCGGTGCCGTTGGAGGCGCCACAGCACATGGTGATTAAGGCGATATTCTTGTCTTGCCGTTCCAGCTCGCACACGGCTTCCCCAATCAGGCGTGCGCCAGTTGACCCTACAGGATGCCCCAGGGCAATTGCACCGCCTTTGGTGTTGACCTTGTTCATGTCTGCATCGAACACACGCTGCCAGGACAGTACCACCGAGGCAAAGGCCTCGTTGATTTCCACCAGGTCGATATCACCCATGTTCATGCCGGTTTTCTTAAACAACAGGTGTGTGGCGTCCACAGGGCCATCCAACAAGTAATAGGGGTCGCATCCGGCAACAACTCCCTGAATGATGCGTGCACGCGGCTTGAGACCGCGTGCCCTGGCTTCCTCGGCACTCATCCACAATACGGCTGCAGAGCCGTCAGACACTTGAGAGGAGCTGCCAGCGGTAATGATGCCACCTTCGACTATAGTCTTCAGGTTAGCCAGACCTTCCATGGTGGTTTCGCGCATGCCCTGATCGCGTGTAACCAGTTTGGTTTCACCTGTTGGATTGTTTTGATCGTCAATAACCGGAGCTTCAACAGGTACAACCTGTTCAAAGTGACCATTTTTCCAGGCTTCAATGGCCCTGGTGTGAGAGCGAACCGCCAGTTGGTCTACGTCTTCCCGAGTCAGGCCGCGATTTTTTGCGATGCGCTCGGCAGCTTCAAATTGAGATTGAGCGCCATCGGGGTGAGGCCAGTCATCGGTCACAAAATAGCCGGGACCATTCACGACGTTTGCTCCCAGCCCGACTCGACTCATCGCTTCAACGCCAGCGGCAATACCAATATTGGCTTGTCCGGCAGAGATCAATGCGGACGTCAGGTGGTTGGCTGCTTGAGCCGAGCCGCATTGCGTGTCAATGGTTGAGCAGCCAGCGGTATAGGCCTGGCCCAGTTGCAGCCAGGCATTCTTGCCCAGGTTGCAGGCTTGCTCGCCAGCTTGAGTCACGCAGCCGGCGTATACCTGCTCGACATCGGCTGCATCGAGATGGTTGCGCTCCAATACAGCTTTGTAAGACTCTGCCAGCAGTTTTACCGCATGCAGACCACTGAGATCACCGATGCCGGGTTTGCCGCGACCGATGGGTGTACGCACTACGTCTACGATTACTGCTTCAGCCATGGGGCTCTCCTCACATCAATACAATCATCATCTCGTACACGCAGGCGGGGTGTTCATCCTGGCCGACCACGTGGATATTGGTTGCAACGGTTATTACGGTTTTGTGCTCATGTACTTCTATAGATTTCAGCATACCGCGTTGGTGAATTTTGCTGTCTACAGGAACGGCACCTGTGAAGCGTAGTTTGTTGGAGCCGTAGTTGATGATGTTGCTCCAACCGTCAATTTTATCGAGAAAGCGGGTGCCGCCGGTCATGGCGGCTTGTAGTGACAGTGTCAGAAAGCCGTGGGCAACCGGCCCGCCAAAGGGACTTTCTTTTTTGCAGCGCTCCACATCGACGTGGATCCATTGTTGGTCACCAGTGAGGTCGGCGAAGTCATTAATCATTTTTTGGTCGATTTTGACAGAGTTACTCCACTCGCCATATTCGTTTGAAACCAGGGATTGAAGGGCGTGTCGGTCTTTAAAATGTATTTTGTTCACAGGTGTTTTGAACCCAGTCTATGGATTTTGGCAGAGGCAGACTACCGACAAACAGTCACGATATAATAACAAATCAGGCCTTGTCGGGTTTCAAAAAAGGCAGCCCGGAGGTCAATGACAAGGAGTGGTTAACGTGCTTGAACCGGAGAATCTTCGCATTTCGGTATTGGATCAGAGTTTTGTCAGAGCCGATGAGGGTTTTGGCGTTGCTTTTACAAAGAAGATCGCATTCTCTCCTTCGAGTTGGTCGCCGAGGCGTTCGGGTTAGCGGGAGCCACCGCGAGACATATTGATGAAACTGTTCAGCTTTACTAAGGCTGAAGCGCGGCTGGCTTTGCAGCTTGCAAACGGTGTGACTCTGGATGAAGCTGCGGAAAATTTAAGGTGTCGCGCAACATGGCCAAGTCGCATTTGAGTTCGGTTTTCTCCAAAACTGGTGTTGCGCGTCAGAGCAGTTGCTACAATTCATTTTACGCAGTGTTGCCCCGCTGGGCCGAGGTATAAAATGTCTAAACCAGAACCGAATATAGAATTGGAAGCAGCGGTATTTCGCCATCTGCTAGAACATCTGGACAGTCGTAAAGATGTCCAAAATATTGAGCTGATGACCCTGGCGGGTTTTTGTCGCAACTGTCTCTCTAAATGGTATGTCGCTGCGGCGGCAGAGGCAGGAGAGACTCTTGATTTGGAGGCTGCTCGCGAGATGGTTTACGGTATGCCCTACACTGAGTGGAAAGACAAGTATCAGGCAGAGGCTACGCCTGAGCAATTGGCTGCCTTCGAAGTCGGGAAAAATAGCGGCACAGTTAGCGGCGCGAATCGAGCTGTTGGCAAAGTCGCTCAGCGCCCAGTAGTACGCGGGCGGTAGGGCGCTGAATATGGTTCGGATCAAGAAAAAATAAAGCATCTGATTTCACGGCCCGCAGGAACGGGTAGGCTTTCCACTCGTCCAGCCAGTCAGGTCGCGCTGCTGCCATGCCGCTGGCGATAATGGTGTCCGGGTCTGTTTCCAGAACTGCCTCCAGGCTTATTTTGGGAGCTAGCGATGTGGCCTCGGCAAATACATTGTAGCCGCCACAAAGTTCAATCACTTTGCTAATCAGATGCTCACCACTAAGGGTTTGCAGAGGTTCGTTCCAAACCTGATAAAACACACCAACTTTTTCTTTGCTGGCGTAGCGGCGGCTTAGGTCGGCGATGGCACTGTCAATACGATCAGCCACGCTGACGGTATTTTTGGCTCGCCCGGTGAGTACCTCATAGTCTCTGATCGAACGGCTGATATCGGATAGTTGGCGGGGCTCCGACACATAGATCGGTATACCCAGGATCGCCAAATCCTGGAGTCGACTCAGTCCATTGCCTGAGAGCCACATAATAATTAGATCTGGGTTCAGCGAGAGAATTGTTTCAAGGCTGAAGGACTTATAGCCACCTACCCGGGTGATTGCCCTGGCCTCGGCGGGGAAATTGCTATAGCTCACCACACCGACAATTTTTTCTCCCGCTCCAGCGCTGAACACATTCTCTACCGTATGCGGAGCAAGGGCAATAATACGTTGGGCGGGCTTTTCAAGGGCAACTTCTCTGCCGATAAAATCCACAACGCGCACCTCGGCCAAGGCGGGTGTGCAGATCAGGATTAAACCAAGCAGCGCTATTCTCATGTTAAATGCTCAGCGTCTGCGTCAGCCGCCTCCGCAGTGGCGGTGTCAGGCAGGCGTTTGCCGCTGGATAGAGCCAGCGATTCTGCGAAGCCGCTGTTGCCACGGCGAGCACCCCCGGAACGAGCACTTTCATGGTTGAATGACCATGGGGTAGTGATGTGCAGGGTGATCCATGATGTGTACTTCGCAGCCAAAGGCCTGGCGAAATACCTCCGGTGTAAAGACCCGTCCAGGTTCGTCCTGAATCAGTATCCTGCCATTGTGCAAGGCGGTGATGCGGTCAGCTACGCTGGCAAGTAAATTGAAATCGTGCAGTACCAAAACAACGCCGCAGCTTCGTTCTCGCATGTTTCGCAAAAGCTCTACAAACAATTGTTGGTGGCTTAAATCAAGAGCTGTTGTCGGCTCATCAAGCAGTAGCAAGCGCTCTTGATGTTCCGACGCCTGCCAAACTTGAGCAACAATCCGGGCAATCTGTACGCGCTGCTTTTCGCCCCCGGATAACTGCGTGTAGAGCCGCTGGCTCATATGATTGATATCGAGAGCATCCATTGCTTCCAGTGCAATCTTTTTATCACGCTGTTTGCCGCTGGCGTGAGGTGTGCGTCCTAAAGCGACAACTTCTGAAACGCAGAAAGGAAAATTTAACGGCGACTGCTGCGGTAGCAGGGCCAGATGGCGAGCTTTCTCCAGCGCTTGCCAGTCAGACAGCGGCCTGCCCAGGAGCTGGAGCTGTCCTGCCGCAGTCGGTACTTCACCACTTATACAGCGCAGCAAAGTAGATTTTCCTGCCCCATTACTGCCTATAAGACCATGAATTTCTCCTGACTGAAGCTCCAGGTCTATGTCCTGGAGTAGTGGGCTACCCCAGGGTGCACAGGCCAGCTTGCTGAGCCTTAACAATGACACTATTGCATTCCGTACTGTCTCCGCTGCCGCAGCAGGGAGACAAAAAATGGAATACCGATCAATGCAGTGACAATTCCAATCGGCAGTTCGACGGGGGCGATGAGCGTGCGCGAAAGAGTGTCTGCAAGAACTAGTAAAATCGCCCCGGCGAGTGCCGACAAAGGCAGCAGGTAGCGATGATCTGGGCCCGACAACATGCGAATGATGTGTGGGACAATCAGGCCGACAAAGGCGATGGAACCCGCCAGTGCAACCGAAACCCCAACGGCCAGTGCCGTCCACACAACCAGCCAGCGCTTGGTTTTATCGACGTCGATACCAAGGTGCCTGGCTTCCGATTCGCCCAACAGTAAGGCGTTGAGTGAATCACTAAAACGGGGCAGGGCAAATAATACAGCCGCCCCTACAATTAGCGCCAACCGCAAACGTTGATAGTTGGCACCATCCAGCCCACCCATTCGCCACAGACTGATGCGTCTTAGTGTGTGGTTGTCGGCATAAAATTCCAGCAGGCTGGTAAGGCTGCCAGCCAGCGCAGTAATCGCGATTCCTGCCAGAAGCATAGTCGCCACCGAGGTTCCAGTGTCTGAGGTGGCTAATCTGTAGACGACATAAACGGCTGCTACACCGCCGATAAAGGCGCCAAAAAATGTCATGCTTAAACCAATAAAGCCCTGGCTGAGACCGTCGCCAAGGGTGATCGCAATACCGGCGCCCAGCGATGCCCCGGCGGTTACGCCTATCAGTGAAGGGTCTGCCAACGGGTTGCGAAACAGTCCTTGCATGGCAGCGCCACTACAGGCCAGCACTGCACCGACAATGGCAGCCAGGCCGACGCGAGGCAGGCGAATTTGTGAGATAACTAGATTCGCGCGCGACTCTCCATGGTTGTTTAACTCACCGTTTAACTCACCGTTTAACTCACCGTTTAAGTAGCTTGCGAAGATGCCATCAAATAGTTCAGCCAGGCTAATTGGCACCGACCCGCTGGATAGCGCCAGCACGCAGGCGGCGGGAAATAGCGCCAGCATGCTAATTATCAGCCGACGTCGACTCATAATACTATCCATTGCGTGAATTGTTCTGCCAGGTCGAGATGTTGCTGGCTGCTGTCTGCCAGTCGATCAACGTCTGCCTCTCTAACGGCGAGCATATCGTCGCTACTAGCGTTTGTCAGGCTGATCCAGCCAGGCAGCGCATTACGGGCGTTGGCACTGTCGAATAAGCCGTGAATGCAGGTACCGACAATACGGTTGAGAGCTATATTCTGCGGCTTAAATGGAACAACTTTTACGCCTTTGCGCCGCAGCACACGGCGTAGATCGGTTGCCAGAATACGCTCACCGGCATCTGAGGCCGCGCCTTGAACCATGAGCCTCGCTGCCACTAGTAGTCGACACCTTCACGGGCTCTTATGCCCGCTGTGTAGGCGTGTTTGATGTCTTTGATTTCCGAGACAGTGTCCATGATTTCCTGGAGTTCCGTGCCGCCGCCACGGCCGGTAACCACAACACTTTGTTCGCGTGGCCGATTGCGCAATGCCGCGATGATTTCTGCCTGGGGCAGGTAGTCATAGGCAATCATATAGGTGAGCTCATCAAGGATAACGAGGTTATAGCTGTCGTCTTCGAGCATGGGCCTGGCCACTGCCCAGGTTTGCCTGGCAGCGGCAATGTCGCCGCTGCGATCCTGGGTATTCCAGGTAAACCCGGTGCCCATTTGATAGAAATCTACCTCGGGACATTTTTCCTTGAGGTAGATTTCTTCGCCGGAAAGTTGAGCCCCCTTTATGAACTGAACAACGCCTACTTTATGGCCGTAGCCTGAGGCGCGCAGAACCATGCCGAAGGCCGAGCTAGACTTGCCTTTGCCATTACCGGTGAGCAGAATAGCCACGCCGCGTTCTGTGTCAGCGGCTTCTATGCCGGCGTCGACGTTGGCCTTTTGCTTTTCCATAGCCTTTTTGTGTTTTGCGTCTTTTCTATCCTGTTCACTCACGGTGTTTCTCCCTTAGAAGGAATAGCGCAGGCCGGCGTAGCCCGCAATCCCGGAGGTATTATAAGTAGGTACTTCCTGGTAGTCCTCGTCCAGCAAGTTTTCTATCCGGCCGTAGATTTCCAGGGTATCTGTGATGTTAAAGCTGGCGCTGAGATTAACCACCTGGTAGTCGTCGAGGTCACTTCCATCACTATCAATAGCCTCATAACTGCCGCGAATATAAAGATTCGCAATGAAGCGGCCGCTCTCGCCCGCATACAGTATGCCAATGTTCAGCAAGTGCTTTGGCCGCTGAATACGGTCGCCACCGCTGGAGTTTTCGGTATCGTTGTAAGTGTAGTTGCCGTTGAAGTGCCAGTTTTTGGCTAGCGGTGCGTCCGCTATTAGCTCAACACCGGTCGACTCTGTCTTGCCATTGCCCTGCAGGTAGCCAGAGAAATGCGCCAGGTCGAAGAAAATCTCGTCTTTGACACGCTGATCGAAATACACAAGCTCAAGGTGCAGGCCGTTGCCAGCGAAGTATTCGATGCCGAGATCAAAACCTTGTGATTCTTCGTCTTTCAGTGACTCGACTGAGGCGGGAGGGAGGCCAAACGGGCCGTTGTTGTAGCGGATTTCAAACAGGCTTGGAGCGCGAAAGCCAGTGCCGAAGCTGGTTTTTAGCTTAACGGTTGCGCTAGTGGTTGCTAACAGATAGGCGCTGCTAAATCGGTAAGAGGTGAAGTCGCCAAAGTCGTCGTTGTCGTCATAGCGAACACCGGCAGTGATGTAGAGATTCTCATCAAAGTTTCCCTGATATTCGGTATAGATACCGGTTTGATCGCGTTCAAACGTGGAACCGCCATCCTCCATGCTTGCCTTTTTCAGGTCCGCCCCGTAGACCATGGTGTTGTAGCCGTTGACCTTAAAGCTCCCGAGATATTCGTATTTTTCCGATTGACCGTTGGCGGCGAATGAGCTTAGTCCGTCGCTGAAAAATTCTCTGTCGATTTCGGTGCTGCTGGCAGCCAGCAAATGGCTGAACCGGTCACCGCTATATTTGGCGGAAAGGCGCGCGCCGGTCTGTTCAAAGGTGTTATTGCACGGGTCAATTTCTGCAAAATTAGTATTGAGGCAAGTGTCGTAATCGTTGTCTGCCTCGATGTTGCGCACCGTCAATTGCAGTTGCAATTTATCTGAGGCGTTCCAGCCACCGCGTGCATGCAATGTGGTGTTTTTGTAGCCGTCATCGTCTTGTAACACGCTATCTGTAGTGCGCGAGTTAAAACCATCGGTTTTATAATCTGAGCCGGTTAAGCTGAAATTACCAATCTCGTTCTTGCCACCAATACTCGCATTGAACGACTGGGCATCGTAACGACCACCTTCGACGCTGATTTCACCACCAAAGTCATCTTCCGGAATATAGCTGGTGATGTTGATGATGCCGCCTGCGTCGGCCCCGTACATCATGCCCTGAGCACCTCGCAAAATCTCTACTCGACTCACGCCGTGACTCAAAAGGTTTTCCAAATTCGGCCCGGTCTGGGTGCCCGAAGTATCCGAGATGTCTATCCCGTCAATGAGTACCAGCGTGCGGAAACCTTCCTCCCCGCGAATTTTCAAGGTAGTCGTTGCACCGACACCTCCGGTATTGCTAATTGCAATAGAAGGCTGAGTTCGCAGTACACCGGCGAGATCAATGAGGCCGAGATTTTTGATGTCATCATTTGTGACGATGGACACAGCCGTTGCAACTTGCCGCAATGGCATTTCAACGCGCGATGAAGTGACGATAGTTTCTTCCATTTTTTCGTTTGCAGACAAAAATGGCGAAAGTGTACAGGCGGATGCCAGCACTACGGTGGTCGCTAGCTTTTCCATTTTGAATCCTCAACAGCCAATAGTAGTGGCGACTGAGAGAAGGGGGTCGAGGCGGAAATACCAAAGAAAAGCCAGGGTAGTCAGCCGACGATGAAGCCCTCCGCTCCATCGATGCAACTGTGCAGGCAGGTGTCGGGCTGACAGTCTAGGACTGCATACCGTTGCGGGGGCAGCGGTGGATTGATTACCACACTTCCCATTTAACCCACCCAATTTCCATAATTCGGAAACGGCAGGCACCTGGTACAGCGGGGTGAACTTTAGTGTCTGGGTGTTTTTATGTCAAACCGGCGTGCGGGTTCAGTACCTGTGAGACAAATCGGCCAGCTTCGGTATGGTTTGATGCGCATCAAGAGTGCGCTATGGCAGTGCTGGCGCATTTGATGATGTTCTCCCGCCAAGTGCTGTTGAGTTCGGCTGTGGCCGGGCGTGGCGGCTGTGGCCGGGCGTGGCGGGTATGGTTGGTTGTGGTCGGGTGGGTAAGCCTTGTGGTTTGGGCACGCTCTAGCGTGTGTTTTTGACCGCTGCGGAACTCAACGATTTTTCCCAAAGGAAAAATTCGGATTCAAACAGTCCTCGCGGAAAGCCTCAAAAACACCCGCTTTCGCAACCGTGCCCTGATTAAACCTTCAAGGTTTACCCACCCGCCTGCCCGCATTATGGAGCACCAGGAATCTGCGCTCGTCTATGGCTTCGCTGATTAAACCTCAAGATTTATCCACCCGCCCACATTATGCAGCAGAGGACTTGCGGGATGCCTGGCAGAGGACTTGCGGGGTGCTTTGAAGCGCATAAAGAGTGCGCTGTGGCGGTGTTGGCGCATTTGATGTTTCGGTGAGCATGTCTGAGCCACAGGCGAGTTTGAGAACCGATCAAATGCAGATAACACCGCCAGCACTCAGCGCGAAAAGCAGCCCGGAAGTCCCATAACCATAAACTCAGGGCTTGCAACACCGCCAGCACTCAGCGCGAAAAGCAGCCCGCAAGTCCCATAACCATAAACTCAGGGCTTGCGGTTTTGAGCCGCAGGTGGGGTCGGGTGTGGCGGCTTTGGCGGGTGTGGTCGGGTGGGTAAGCCTTGCGGTTTGGGCACGCTCTAGCGTGTGTTTTTGACCGCTGTGGAACTCAACGATTTTTCCCAAAGGAAAAATTCGGATTCAAACAGTCCTCGCGGAAAGCCTCAAAAACACCCGCTTTCGCAACCGTGCCCTGATTAAACCTTCAAGGTTTACCCACCCGCCTGCCCGCATTATGGAGCACCAGGAATCTGCGCTCGTCTATGGCTTCGCCTGATTAAACCTCAAGATTTATCCACCCGCCCACAGTATGCAGCAGAGGGCTTGCGGGGTGCCTGGCAGAGGACTTCCGGGGTGCTTTGAAGCGCATAAAGAGTGCGCTGTGGCGGTGTTAGCGCATTTGATGTTTCGGTGAGCATGTTTGAGCCGCAGGCGAGTTTGTGAACCGATCAAATGCAAACAACACCGTCAGCACTCAGCGCGAAGAGCAGCCCGGAAGTCCCATAACCATAAACTCAGGGCTTGCAACACCGCCAGCACTCAGCGCGAAAAGCAGCCCGCAAGTCCCATAACCATAAACTCAGGGCTTGCGGTTTTGAGCCGCAGGTGGGGTCGGGTGTGGCGGCTTTGGCGGCTGTGGCCGGGTGGGTAAGCCTTGCGGTTTGGGCACGCTTCAGCGTGTGTTTTTGACCGCTGTGGAACTCAACGATTTTTCCCAAAGGAAAAATTCGGATTCAAACAGTCCTCGCGGAAAGCCTCAAAAACACCCGCTTTCGCAAACGTGCCCTGATTAAACCTTCAAGGTTTACCCACCCGCCCACATTATGAGCGTCGGGAATCAGCGCGAAAAGCAGCCCGGAAGTCCCATACATTCAGGGCTTGTAACACCGCCAGCACTCAGCGCGAAAAGCAGCCCGCAAGTCCCATAACCATAAACTCAGGGCTTGCAACACCGCCAGCACTCAGCGCGAAAAGCAGCCCGCAAGTCCCATAACCATAAACTCAGGGCTTGCGGTTTTGAGCCGCAGGTGGGGTCGGCTGTGGCCGGGCGTGGCGGCTGTGGCCGGGCGTGGCGGGTATGGTTGGCTGTGGCCGGGTGGGTAAGCCTTGCGGTTTGGGCACGCTCTAGCGTGTGTTTTTGACCGCTGCGGAACTCAACGATTTTTCCCAAAGGAAAAATTCGGATTCAAACAGTCCTCGCGGAAAGCCTCAAAAACACCCGCTTTCGCAACCGTGCCCTGATTAAACCTTCAAGGTTTACCCACCCGCCTGCCCGCATTATGGAGCACCAGGAATCTGCGCTCGTCTATGGCTTCGCCTGATTAAACCCCAAGATTTACCCACCCGCCCACAGTATGCAGCAGAGGGCTTGCGGGGTGCCTGGCAGAGGACTTGCGGGGTGCTTTGAAGCGCATAAAGAGTGCGCTGTGGCGGTGTTGGCGCATTTGATGTGTCGGTGAGCATGTTTGAGCCGCAGGCCAGTGTCCACGCGACATTGGTGAACCGATCAAATGCAGATAACACCGCCAGCACTCAGCGCGAAAAGCAGCCCGGAAGTCCCATAACCATAAACTCAGGGCTTGCAACACCGCCAGCACTCAGCGCGACAAGCAGCCCGCAAGTCCCATAACCATAAACTCAGGGCTTGCGGTTTTGAGCCGCAGGTGGGGGCGGCTGTGGCCGGGCGTGGCGGCTGTGGCCGGGTGGGTAAGCCTTGTGGTTTGGGCACGCTTCAGCGTGTGTTTTTGACCGCTGCGGAACTCAACGATTTTTCCTGAAGGAAAAATTCGGATTCAAACAGTCCTCGCGGAAAGCCTCAAAAACACCCGCTTTCGCAAACGTGCCCTGATTAAACCTTCAAGGTTTACCCACCCGCCCACATTATGAGCGTCGGGAATCAGCGCGAAAAGCAGCCCGGAAGTCCCATACATTCAGGGCTTGTAACACCGCCAGCACTCAGCGCGAAAAGCAGCCCGCAAGTCCCATAACCATAAACTCAGGGCTTGCGGTGTCCCATAAACTCAAGGCAGCATAGGCAAGTCCACCCCGCTCGGCAGGTCAGCAAGCGGGGTGGGTACCATCAAGTCTATTGTAAGAGAACCGGCCCACAAGTCTACGTCCGAAAGTCGAGCATCATAACCCCGAGTGAACACACCACCATCCGCCAGACGAGCGATGAGATTTTCGGAGATGCTAACCCATAGAAGTCTATTGTTTCTATCCAAAGTGTAATTATACGCTTCGTCTACATCATAGCGAGGGATGCTGCCATTGCCGACCAGAATAACCTGGTCATCCGTGCCCAGGTTATTGGCATCCGCCCAGCCTTCGTCATCGGCCAGAGTGATCGTGTGAGAGTTTGAATCCACCCGGATATAGATGGAATAGGTGACATCGTCAACAAAGGCCCGGTCGCTGTGGTTTGACGATAAACCCGCTATTAAATCAAACACAACCGTGCTGGCGCTGGCCGTAATGCTCTCACCGGCAAGGGTGACTGCGGTATGAGCGGGACTGGCATTGCCCGCCGCATCGGTCAGCACCAGAGCGGTGGTGACGGTTTCAGTATCGGCCACATCGTCGTCGCCTGCGCTCACCGTATAGGTGCCGGTATAAGTGCCGTTGCGGTTGTCGGTGGTATCACTCAGAGCCTGACCGTTAAAGGTGCCCGAGAGGGTCAGGCCGGTCTCGGGGTTTCCCGCAGTGTCATTGTCTGCGGTAACAGTCACCTGCACTGTATCGCCAAGCTGGTAGCTGCCGTCGGCCACGCTCACGCTCTCGATGCTGGGCGCGGTGGTATCCGCTTCGGCGCCCGTGTCAAAGTTGAGCGTCTCCCCATCGCTGATACCCGCATAGGCGTTACCCGCCAGGTCGGTGATGGCGGTGGCTGCGATCTCCAGGTGGTAGGCGTTGTTACTGGCCAGGTTGTCGGTGGGGTTAATGGTCAGCACGGTGCTGTCCCCGTCCGTGTTAATGGACAACTGGCCATTGTGAGCGCGGACATTAATAACCCGGCTATCGCTGGCGTTATCGTCATTGGCCAGGGTAATGATGCCGCTGCCCAGTTTAATCGCGCTGTCAAAGGTCAGGCTGAGATTATTGTTAAGCGCCACATCAGTCGCGTTGTCGGCGGGGCTGCTGCTGCTCAGGGTCGGTGCCACCCTGTCTGGCAGGCTCACCCCGCTCGGCAGGTCAGCAAGCGGCGCGAGTGCCATAGGGTTTGCTGTATAAGTGCCGCCCCACAAATCTACGGTCGACCCAGAAGGAATGTAATTCCGAATCAAGTCGCCATGACTCCTCAAACTAACGATGGGATTTCCGTTTTGGGTAATCCATCGAACTCTTGTATCGTCAGTCTGATCAAGCGGGTTGTTTACAGCAAAGCGAGGGATGCTGCCATTGCCGACCAGGATAACCTGGTCATCCGTGCCCAGGTTATCGGCATCCGCCCAGTCTTCGTCATCCGCCAGCGTGATCGTTTGAGAGTTTGAATCCACCCGGATATAGATGGAATAGGTGACATCGTCAACAAAGGCCCGGTCGCTGTGGTTTGACGATAAACCCGCTATTAAATCAAACACAACCGTGCTGGTGGTGGCCGTAATGCTCTCACCGGCAAGGGTGACTGCGGTATGAGCGGGACTGGCATTGCCCGCCGCATCGGTCAGCACCAGAGCGGTGGTGACGGTTTCAGTATCGGCCACATCGTCGTCGCCTGCGCTCACCGTATAGGTGCCGGTATACGTGCCGTTGCCGTTGTCGGTGATAGCGCTCAGTTCCCGGCCATTAAAGGTGCCCGAGAGGGTCAGGCCGGTCTCGGGGTTTCCCGCAGTGTCATTGCCTGCGGTAACAGTCACCGCTACTGTATCGCCAAGCTGGTAGGCGCCGTTGGCCACGCTCACGCTCTCGATGCTGGGCGGGGTGGTATCGGGGACGCCAGTACCAAAGTTGAGCACGGTGGGCGTGCTGATACCCGCATAGGCGTTACCCGCCAGGTCGGTGATGGCGGTGGCTTCGATCTCCAGGTGGTAGGCGTTGTTACTGGCCAGGTCGTTGGTGGGGTTAATGGTCAGCACGGTGCTGTCCCCGTCCGTGTTAATGGACAACTGCTGGCCATTGTCAGTGCCGACATTAATGGTTCGGTTATCGCCAGAGTCAGCGGCATTGACCAGGGTGATGCTGCCGCTGCTGCCCAGTTTAATCGCGCTGTCAAAGGTCAGGCTGATAGTACTGTTAGGTGCCACATCAACCGCGTCGTCGGCGGGGCTGCTGCTGCTCAGGATTGGCGCGGTGGCATCAATGCTCTCACCGGCGGCGAGGGTGACTTCGGCAAAGGGGTCACTGGCATTGCCCGCTGCATCGGTCAGCACAATGTCTGTGACAACCGTACCGGCATCGGCTACATCGTCATCGCCTGCGGTTACCGTATAGGTGCCGGTATACGTGCCGTCGCCGTTGTCGGTGATAGCACTCAGTTCTTGACCATTAAAGGTACCCGAGAGGGTCAGGTCGGTCTCTGCACTTCCCGCAGTGCTGCCCGCTGTAACAGTCACCGCTACGGTATCGCCAATCTTGTGGGTGCCGCTGGCCACGCTCACGCTCTCGATACTGGGCGCGTTGGCGTCAATGCTCTCACCGGCGAGGGTGACTGCGGTATGAGCGGGACTGGCATTGCCCGCCGCATCGGTCAGCACAATGTCTGTGACAACCATACCGCTATCGGCCACATCCGCATCGCCTGCGGTCACCGTATAGGTGCCGGTATAAGTGCCGTCGCCGTTGTCGGCGATAGCACTCAGAGCCTGACCGTTAAAGGTGCCCGTGAGGGTCAGGTCGGTCTCTGCACTTCCCACAGTGCCGCCCCCAGTGCCACCCCCGGTGGAAGTCCCCCCCCCCCCCGCAGTAACAGTTACCCGCACGGTATCGCCAATCTTGTGGGTGCCGCTGGCCACGCTCACGCTGTCAATGGTGGGCGCGGTGGCGTCAATGCTCTCACCGGCGAGGGTGACTTCGGTATGAGCGGGACTGGCATTACCCGCCGCATCGGTCAGCACAATGTCTGTGACAACCATACCGCTATCGGCCACATCCGCATCGCCTGCGGTCACCGTATAGGTGCCGGTATACGTGCCGTCGCCGTTGTCGGTCATAGCACTCAGTTCCCGGCCGTTAAAGGTACCCGAGAGGGTCAGGCCGGTCTCTGCACTTCCCGCAGTGCTGCCCGCTGTAACAGTTACCGCTACGGTATCGCCAATCCCGTGAGTACCGTTGGCCACGCTCACGCTCTCGATACTGGGCGCGTTGGCGTCAATGCTTTCACCGCTGAGGGTGACTTCGTCAAAGGGGTCACTGGCATTGCCCGCTGCATCGGTCAGCACAATGTCTGTGACAACCATACCGCTATCGGCCACATCCGCGTCGCCTGCGGTTACCGTATAGGTGCCGGTATACGTGCCGTCGTCGTTGTCGGTGATAGCACTCAGTTCCCGACCATTAAAGCTGCCCGAGAGGGTCAGGCCGGTCTCTGGGTTGCTTTCAGTATCAGGGCCCGCTGTAACAGTCACCACTACGGTATCGCCAATCTTGTGGGTGCCGTCGGTCACGTTCACGCTGTCAATGGTGGGCGCGGTGGTGTCTGGTGGGGTGGGCGGGGGTGTGGGAAAGGTACCGCCGCCAGTGCTGTCGTTCAGCAGCGCTTCCAGCGCTGTGGCGCCGCCTGCGTCTGCTTCGTTTAGAATCTCTGTCAGGCTGCCGGCATCATCCAGCGCCTCCAGGGTGCTGGCAAAACTGCCACCGCCTGCCTCAATCAGGGAACTCAACACGCTCGGGTCATCCAGGGCGGAGGTGACCACCGCCTCAATGAGGGTCAGCAAGTCTTCGGCGTCGGCCTCTGGGGGCAGGCTCTCCAGCAGATCACCGACTTCGCCGCCGGTGGGGATTAACTCGGCGACCAGCTCGGTCTGGGTGGAGGCCAGGTCGGCCACTTCGACGGCGAGTTGGGTCACTGTTTCCAGTTCTTGTACGGGGCTGGCGCTGACTTGGTCCAGCAACAGTCGGCCCACTCCCGCTGCGGCTTCGCCGCTGTAGGCCAGGTCCTGGTCGGTCACCTGATCGGTAAAGTCCTGGGCGACGGTCAGCTTGTTGTCGGCGACCTGAAGGTCTGTGTCGCGGGCGCCGTTGAGGATGTCCAGCATCGCGGTGGCTGCGGTGAATTCACCGCTGGTAATACGATCAGTGTAAAAAGCGAGCCCTGCGGCGTCCGGTTCACGGCTGAAGAGTTGCTGGTAGACCGCAGTGACCAGCTCTGCTGTCTCCGCCTCGCCTGTCTCTGCGCCATAGAGGGCAACCGACTCCGGGGAGCTGGCGAAGGCCTCAATGACGGCTTCCAGGCCTTCACTGTCGATGCGATTGGCCCAGTAGCTTAATCCAGCGGGGTCAGCCGGGCGGCCATAGTAGGCGATGTATATTTTTTGGGTCAGGGTTAAAGCGTCTTCCATTTTTATCGTGCTCCTTACCAGGTTTCGATATATTTTATACTGGGAGTTTCAGCACTTGGCACTTGGCACTTGGCACTTGGCACTTGGCACTTGGCACTTGGCACTTGGCACTTGGCACTTGGCACTCGGCTCAGCGTAATATAGCCGTCTGGTTAGCTTTGCACAACACTCAGCGCGAAAAAGCAGCCCGGAAGTCTCATAACCATACACTCAGGGCTTGCGGTTTTGAGCCGCAGGCGAGGTTGGCTGTGGCGGGTGTGGTCGGGTGTGGTCGGCTGTGGCGGGTGGTTGGCTGTGGCAGGTGGTCGGGTGGGTAAGCCTTGCGGTTTGGGCACGCTCTCGCGGGTGTTTTTGACCGCTGCGGAACTCAACGATTTTTCCTAAAGGAAAAATTCGGATTCAAACAGTCCTCGCGGAAGGCCTCAAAAACACCCGCTTGCGCAACCGTGCCCTGATTAAACCTTCAAGGTTTACCCACCCGCCTGCCCGCATTATGGAGCACCAGGAATCTGCGCTCGTCTATAGCTTCGCCTGATTAAACCTCAAGATTTACCCACCCGCCTGCCCGCATTATGGAGCACCAGGAATCTGCATGGAGCACCAGGAATCTGCACGGAGCACCAGGAATCTGCGCTCGTCTATGGCTTCACTCGCTACGTTATGCAGAGGTCTCGTATTGTCGGTGTCGTTGGTTTGGCACTCGTTTGAATAGGGTGTCTCTGTCTAGTAGTAAACGAACAAGCACTCTACAACTGCGCAAGGACAATCGTGTGTTGGCAATTCTGGCAGGGCCTTCAAATTGAAGCCACCTGGAGTTACACATTTTGGATTTAAACCAATGGCCCGTAAGGGAGGTAGCGATTTTTGCTGACCTCTCTTATCCAGAGGAGCAATTCTCGATCAATCTTCTCGCCTCGCTGACGTAACAACTTCGCGAGCGGAATAACAGGTGATTTCTCGCCAGCTTCACATCCGGCCAAATTCTCAGCAACAGTAAACAAGCGAATCAGAGCGAGAACATCGCTGTTTTCAAGATCTGTCGCAGCCTCTTGCCAATCCGAAGATTCCTGGTGCATAAGAGCGGGCAGAGCGCCGCGGTCTTCCGCCGAGAGCGCGCTGTCCAAATCATCCAAACCGTTGCTCATTGCCGTGGCAATAAGTCGCTCTAGCATACTGCGTGTTATGTCGGTGGTTGTCCTGTTCGGACTCCAACTACCTATGGACATACACCCCTCCAATCATTAGCGGGGAAGTATAAGGTAATCAGGCAGTAATATCGTCGTTAACGATTTCTTTGAAGTACTTAAAGCGAGTTGAATAGGGTTCTACCAACTGCTCGCCAGTCTTCTTCAGGAAGCCGCGAAAATCCTCTGTCTTGTCAGCGCCGTCCTTGCTGAGTTGTTCGCGCAAGTTGTTAATTCCATCACTGAGAATAGAGGCACTTTCGATGGTGGCTTGTACAAGGAACAACTCTGCAATAACGATATCGTCAAGAGCACGTCCAGCACGACCTCGAATGTTGTTTGCCTGAGTTGCCATGAATATTTCTCCTTAAAAGGTTAAAAAAAACGCACCAAATTGGACCCAATGGGCCAGACTTTTGCACCAGTCTGTTGCAGGAGGCAGCATTGTATGGAAAACCATCTCCGAATCAAGTGCTTATGGCGACTATTGATAAAACAAATGCAGAAAAAATGCAGGAAACATGCCAAATTTACGCAGAATTTGAGCTGGCGTGTTTTTTGGCCTTGGCCTGTGCTACAGCATTAAGATTTGGGAGCTTGCAGGTGTAACGTCTGAGCTAGTCCAACACCTGCATTGCGTAATCAAAGACTCCCTGTGCATCCACTCTGACGCTATAGGCTTCCACAAAAATTTTCCCCACGATTTCCAGGTCGGTGTTTACAACATAGATACCGGGGTAGGGGATGCCGTAGCTGTCATCGCCGACTTGATACTCGGTATTTAGAATTTCCAGGGCCTGTACGCTGCTTGCGTCGATATCGGAAAGCAATGGATAGCTGATGCCATTCTGCTCAGCAAATGCCTGCTGTAAATCCGGAGCATCGTAGGTGAGCGCCACGACTGCGATATTCGCTGCTTCGAAGTCTGCTAGTTTCTCTTGCAACTGAACCAGTTGCTTCATGCAAAAGGGTCACCAATCCACCGAGCGGTTGGCGATGAAAATCATGCCTTTGTCCGCCAGGAATTGCCCCATACTGTTGACGGTTTCGCCTTGATATTGCGCTTTAAGCATGGGAAATTTTTCGCCGATGTTCAGGCCGGGGTCAAAAGCATCAGTATCGGCAGATACAAACATATCGGCCGTGATTTGATCTTTGGCCATGTCCCACAAAGTGGCGCGTGTGAAATAGAGGCTCACTCCAGCGACCACAACCAGGACTCCAAGGGCCTGCAAAAATTTCTTCATCACTTCCCCGCTCGCTTTTCTAATCTAAGGCTGGGTTTAAGCATACCCGGCACGGGTGACCTGCGCACTCGATACACTGACAATGAGCCTCAGCTAAAGTTCAGAGGAAAAAATGCAACCTGATGCGGTTTCGGACTAAAGTCCGACCTACAGGCGGCTAGTCCTGGTAGCTCTCAATCGGCGGGCAGGCACAAAACAGATTTCTGTCACCATACACATTGTCGATACGGCTCACTGGCGCCCAATATTTGGACCGGCGCAAGCTCGCCACTGGATAGGCCGCGGCCTCACGGGAATACGGATGAGACCAGTTGTCCTCGACAATATCCTCCAGCAGATGCGGCGCGTTGCGCAGCGGGTTATCGACTGCGTCGAAGCTGCCCTCCTGGACGGCGGTAATCTCTTCGCGAATAGCGATCAGTGCGTCGCAGAGACGATCCAATTCCCACTTCGATTCGCTCTCCGTAGGCTCAACCATTAAAGTGCCAGCAACCGGGAAAGACATGGTGGGGGCATGAAAGCCGAAATCGATCAGGCGCTTGGCGACATCTTCCTCAGTAATGCCGCTGGCTTCTTTGATCGGGCGAATGTCCACAATACACTCATGGGCAACGCGACCAGAACTTCCTGTGTAGAGGATGGGGAAGTGATCTTTCAGTCGGTGGGCAGCGTAATTTGCATTGAGAATGGCAGTCTCGGTGGCCAGCTTCAGGCCGTCAACTCCCATTAATGCGATATAGGCCCAGGAAATAGGCAGGATGGAAGCACTGCCAAAAGGTGCGCTGGAAACTACACCATTCTCTGCTGACAAATCGCCAATTTGTCGCAGTGGATGATTGGGGAGGAATGGAGCCAGGTGTGCTCCGACCCCAATTGGGCCCATACCCGGACCGCCACCGCCATGGGGGATACAAAAGGTTTTATGTAAATTCAGGTGCGATACATCTGCCCCGAATTTGCCCGGACCAGCGAGGCCCACCAGGGCGTTCAGGTTGGCACCATCCAAATAGACTTGGCCACTGTGCGCGTGGACTAGCTCGCAGAGCTCGACAATGGTGTCTTCAAATACACCGTGCGTGGAGGGATAGGTGACCATGATGCAGGCGAGGTCTTCTGTGTGGCGCTCAGCCTTTTCTTTCAGGTCGGCCATATCCACATTGCCATTGCTATCGCAGGCGACGATAACAACTTTCATGCCGGCCAGTGCGGCGGAGGCGGGATTAGTGCCGTGGGCCGAGCTGGGAATCAGACAGACATCCCTTTGCCGGTCACCGCGACTTTCGTGGTAACGCTTAATCACTAGTAGCCCTGCATATTCACCCTGCGAACCAGCGTTCGGCTGCATGGAAATTGCGTCGTAACCGGTGCACTCTCTGAGCATGTGCTCCAGTTCTTCCAATAATTGCGCATAACCCTGTGCCTGATCCATGGGAGCAAAGGGGTGCATGTCGGCAAATTCAGGCCAGGTCACCGCGATCATTTCCACGGTGGCATTAAGCTTCATCGTGCAGGAACCCAGCGGAATCATGGCACGGTTTAAGGTGATGTCCTTGTCTTCAAGACGGCGCATATATCGCAGCATTTCTGTTTCCGAATGGTACTGGCTGAAGATGGGGTGTTGTAGATAATCGACACCGCGTACCAGTGATTCAGGAATGGTCGATGTGAGCCTGGTATCAAGTGCTTCAAGCTCTTCGTCATCTGCGTCGGAGACGCCGAACACACGGCACAGGACGGTTAGGTCCTGGCGGGTGGTGGTTTCATCCAGACTAACCCCGAGCTTGTCATTGCCAATCACGCGTAGATTAAGCCGCGCAGCCTGTGCTCGCTCGACAATGGCGCTTTGCTGGTCGTCCACTGCAAAGGTCAATGTGTCAAAGTAGTGGCTGTTCTCAGGTTCAAATCCGGCTGCCGATAATGCACTGGCGAGAATGCCAGTCATGCGGTGGATGCGTTCTGCGATGCGTCTCATGCCCTCGGGTCCGTGATACATGGCATAAAACGCCACCATAACGGCGAGCAAGGCCTGGGCCGTGCAGATGTTGCTGGTCGCCTTTTCCCTGCGGATGTGTTGCTCACGGGTCTGCATGGCCATACGCAAAGCCTGATTGCCGCGACGATCAACGGACACACCAATAATGCGGCCCGGGGCTGAACGCTTATAGGAATCCCGCGTGGCGAAAAAAGCGGCATGGGGGCCGCCAAAGCCCATCGGGACGCCGAAACGCTGGCTATTACCCACTACAACATCGGCGCCGAGTTGCCCAGGCGCTTTTAGTAATAGCAGCGACATAATATCGGCGGCTACGGTGACCAGTGTGCTGGCCTGGTGCGCTTGTTCAATGAGGGGGCCGATGTCGCGCACATGGCCGTAGCTGCCAGGGTATTGTAAAAGTGCGCCGAAGGCATCGCTACTGCCCAGCAAGTTTGCCGGATCGCCAATCGCGAGTGCGATGTTCAACTCCTGGGCACGGGTTTTCACCACTGCAATTGTCTGGGGGTGGCAGTCTTCGGCAATGATAAAGGTGTTGCTGCGGTTCTTCTTGTTGACTCGCTGGCAAAGCGTCATGGCTTCAGCGGCTGCGGTGCCTTCATCCAGCATAGATGCGTTGGCCAGTTCCATCCCGGTCAGATCAATAATGACCTGCTGGAAATTCAGCAATGCTTCCAGACGGCCCTGGGAGATTTCCGGCTGGTAAGGGGTGTAGGCGGTGTACCAGCCGGGATTTTCCAGAACATTGCGCAAAATGACCGGCGGTGTATAGGTGTCATGGTAACCACAGCCGATATAGCTTTTGAACACCTGATTTTTGTCTGCAATGTCTCGCAGGCGCTTGAGCACGGCCTGTTCGCTTTGTGCAATGCCCAAATCCATGGGTTGTTTGAGCCGAATATTTTCGGGCACTGTATCTGCAATCAACGCGCCCAGTGAGTCATAGCCGATAGCGTTCGCCATAGAAGTCTGCTGTTCGGGAGACGGGCCAATATGGCGTTGGACGAAATCGGCGGCGTTTTCCAGCTCAGTCAGCGTTGCCCGGCTCATTGTTGGGTGGTTACCTGAAGGTTTTAACAAGGGCGTGATTTTACCGAAGGTGCACAGGCAACACCACTGCGACTTGAATGGCTTTGACAGCGGAGTAGGTGGATACACAATAGGGCAGCAAATAAGGCAAGCAGATAGGCAAGCAGGGTTTCTAGCACAGCACCGCTCGTTAGCGTGAGTTGGAGAATGGCTGTGCTAGTCCGATTGAAGGCCGCTCAAAAACCTGCGTACCAGCTTGTTAAAAACCATCGGCTTTTCTGCGTGAAGCCAGTGGCCGGTGCCTTCAATTATTTTGATTCGTGCCGCAGGAAATAGCGCAGATATTCTCTCGTGATGCTCAGGAAGAATATAGTCCGAGTTGCCACCTTTGATAAACAGAACCGATCCAGGGTAGGGCGCGCCACGATTGGCGCTGCCCAGCATTTTGTAATTGGCTTGTATCGCAGGGCGATTGAGTTGCCAGTGGAATAGGCCGTCCTCTCGTTTTTTGAAGCTCTTCAATAAAAATGCTCTGACACCGGGTTCTGGTACGCTTCGAGCGAGCACTTCGTCGGCTTGGGAGCGGTTGGTGATTGTCGCGTTCTCCAGAGCTGCCAAACCGATAAGCATACCTTGATGGTGGGGCGGGTAGGTCACCGGCGCTACATCGGCAACAATCAGGCCGCTTACGCGGTGCGAATTGTCCATCGCCACCTGCATGGCGATCTTGCCGCCCATGGAATGTCCCAGCATTGGGCACATTGCGAGGTTGTGGCGCTCCATAAATTCTAATACATCGGCGGCCATTTCCTCATAGCTCATGCTGTCGGCGTGAGGTGAGTCACCGTGATTGCGAACATCCAGCGAGTAGCAGGTAAAATTTTCTGCCAGACTGCGGGCGACCATGCCCAGATTGGACGCAGAACCGAATAAGCCGTGAATGAGAATCACTGGCGACCCTTCGCCGCGAACCAAATAGTTAAGTTGCACTGACATATCTTCCGCGTAGCATGAGAAACCTATGATACCCCTGACTGATTTGTTAACGGAAATTCGCAGTTGTAGCCATTGCGAGTTGCCGCTGGGGCCCAATCCTGTCGTGCGCGCTCATGGAGAAGCCCGCTTATTGATCATTGGGCAGGCACCGGGCACCAGGGTTCATCAGTCGGGCATTCCCTGGGATGATCCCAGTGGTGATCGCCTGCGCGACTGGCTGCAACTGGACAAAGCAGACTTTTATGATGAACGTAAAATAGCTATCGTGCCCATGGCATTTTGCTATCCCGGTAGAGGCAAGTCTGGTGATTTGCCACCGCCACCCATCTGTTCAGAGCGCTGGCACGAGAAATTACTGCAACTCATGCCCAATATTGAAATGACATTACTGGTTGGTAGCTATGCCCAAAATCGTTATCTGGGCAAGTCGAAAGAAACCCTGGCTCAGCGCGTACAGCGCTGGCAGGAATTCGCACCCACACTCTGGCCTATGCCGCACCCTTCGCCGCGCAATCAGCTGTGGCTGAAGAGAAATCCCTGGTTTGAGGAAGATGTGGTGAGCGCACTCAGAGAATCGCTTGCACAACTCAGGCTCTAAAATGGTATCTTGTGGGCGGTTTTTTTAAGGAGTTTTGAGTGAATATTATTGAACCTGAGTCGGTGGCTATGTCCAGCCAACGATTGGCGCGAATCGGTGAGCACCTGCGATCTCGCTACGTGGAGCCAGGCAAGATACCCGGCAGCCTGACCCTGGTAGCTCGCGCTGGTGAGATTTGCTATCTGCAGGGTGAGGGCATGATGGATCTCGAACGGCAGAAACCCATGTGCGATGACGCGATCTTTCGCATCTACTCCATGACCAAGCCGATCACCACGGTGGCACTGATGATGCTGCACGAAAAAGGCCTGTTCTCTTTGACAGACTCTGTGCAGCGTTACATTCCCGAGTGGAAAAAGCTGCGCGTGTATAAGGGTGGCAGTTGGCCCATGATGGAGAGCGTACCGGCTACCACCACCATGACGGTGCGCGACTTAATGATGCATACCTCCGGGCTGACCTACGGTTTTTTGCACGCGAGTAACGTCGATCACGCCTACCGCAAAATACAGGTGCAACACATCCGCCCTGATTATGTGCTAAAAGATATGATCGACGAGTTGGCCGACCTGCCGCTGGAGTTCAATCCCGGCGAAGAATGGAACTATTCGGTAGCCACCGATGTACTGGGGTATTTAATTGAATTGCTGTCCGGGCAGAGCCTGGCAGAATTTTTCCAGGAGCATATTTTTACCCCACTGGGTATGCTGGATACGGCGTTTGAGATAGCGCCGGAGAAAGTTGACAGATTTACCGCCTGCTATCAGCGCGGTTTCAGCAAAGAGCTACTACTTGAGGATGACCCCCACAATAGCGCCTATCAGCACCGCAGTTTTTACTCTGGAGGCGGTGGCCTCATTGCAACGATTTCTGACTACTACCGTTTTTGTCAGATGTTGCTCAACGGGGGTGAATTGAATGGCCACCGTATCCTGGGTTCGCGTACTGTCGAATTTATGACCCAAAATCACCTTCCCGGGGGGGTCGATATGTCCGAGTTTGCTCGTGGCAGCTTTAGCGAAACGACTTACGATGGCATAGGTTTTGGCCTGGGGTTTGCCCAACGTGTTGATGCAGTGAAGGGCGGCAGTATGGGCTCGCTGGGTGAGTACTTCTGGGGCGGTATGGCCAGCACTATTTTCTGGAATGATCCAGTTGAAGATTTAAACGTAATATTTATGACGCAATTGATACCTTCTGGAACATTTAACTTCCGCGGGCAGTTGCAATCTATAATTTATTCGGCTCTTTTGGATCACTAATTTTCCCCGTTGGAGAACACTATGTCTTTCAATAGAAAATCGACCGCGGAGCAGGTTACCGCCGGCCTGGATTTGACTGGCAAAACTATCGTGATGACCGGTGTTAATTCGGGCCTGGGCTATGAAAGCATGCGCGTGTTTTGCAAGCGTGGCGCCCATGTCATAGGTCTTGCCCGCAGCCTTGCCAAGGCTCAGAACGCCTGCGCCAGTGTGGATGGCCATACAACGCCAGTGGCCTGCGAACTCAGTGAGCTTGGGTCGGTGAAAGCCGCAGGTGAAACCATTAAGGCCATGGACATGCCCATCGATGTCTTAATCACCAACGCTGGAATTATGGCACCCAATAAACTCAGCCGTGCCCACGGACTTGAAATGCAGTTTGCCACCAACCACCTCGGTCATTTTGTGCTGATCCAGCACTTATTGGATCAGATAAAACAAGCGGCAGCAGGCCGCGTGGTTATTCTATCCAGTGCTGCCCATATCATGCCTGTAAAAGGGGGCATCGACTTCTTAAATCTGGATGCGAGCAACGGCTACAAGCCCTGGGCTTTTTACGGACAATCAAAGTTGGCCAATCTTTTGACCGCCCGCCATCTGGCGAAACTGCTTCGGGGTACCTCTGTTACTGTAAACGCCTTGCATCCGGGGGTCATTCAGACCAACCTGGCTAGAGATGCGGGCGGTTTGTTTATGTCTTTGATGGGGCTATTTGCCAAACCCATCGAGAAAACCGTGGAGCAGGGCGCGGCGACCCAGTGCTACGTCGCGGTAAACCCTGATGTGCAGGCTGTTAGCGGGGAATATTTTGCCGATTGTAAAATTGCCAGGAGTACCGCCTTAGGCCGCAATGAATTGCTGGCAGAAGAATTGTGGGAAAAGTCTTTGCAACTGGCGGCAGAGTATCTCGCCTAGACCGGGTACCGGATATCGGCAATATAATAGCGTTGTTCGCCACCCGGGCTGCGCACCAGCACCTCATCACCCAGTGACTTGCCGAGCAGTGAGTGAGCCAGGGGCGAATCCATGCTGAGCTTGTTTTGTTTGAGGTCAAATTCGTCGGGCCCGACGATGCGATAGCGTGTCTCGGTACCGTCTTGATCTTCCAGCGTGACCCAGGCACCAAAATAAACCTTGTCCGTATTGTCAGGAGTTTTGTCAACGACCTGTAGTTCGTCCAGCCGCTTGCCGAGAAAACGCACTCTGTTATCGATTTCGCGCAATCGTCGTTTGCCATAGGTATAATCGCCGTTTTCTGAGCGGTCCCCATTCTTGGCAGCCTCGCGCACGGTTGCAGTCATCTGCGGCCGCTCTACCTTCCATAACTGATGCAATTCATCGCGCAGTATTTGCTCCCCTTCCGGAGTGATGTAAGTTGATCCGCGCTGGCGGGGTGGTCGGTAGCGTCCCATCGGGTTATGTTAGTCATTTTTCCATCATGGCGGTGGTACATTGTACCGGTTCCTTAATTTCTTTTTCCCAGTGCCAAAGGCTTTTCTGGTTTTTGCAGTGTGGTTGCCGAGCGCAGTCACAGGCTCGGCCTGCCTGGAGTTAAATGGAGAGCCTCGCCAGGGTGCCCTGCTATGGGGGCAGGTTAATTCTGCCAGTGAGGTCTTTCTGGATGATCAGGCCCTGCCATTGTCAGTTGAGGGTGTCTTCGTGTTTGCTTTAAGCCGCAACGCCAGCGGCCAGCGTGTGCTGCGAGTGGAGGGCGAAGATTCCTGCTGGAAAACGCTGGATATTAAACAGCGTGATTATCGAGTTCAGCACATAGAAGGCGTGCCGCAAAAAACAGTCACCCCTGGGCCAGAGTACCAACAGCGGATCAAGCGGGAGCAGGCGTTGATCAATAGAGCCAGATCGTCGAATACACCGACACCCTATTTTGCGCAGGGCTTTCGCTGGCCAGCGACGGGTCCCATTTCCGGTGTTTACGGTAGCCAGCGGGTATACAACGGGACGCCTGGACGGCCCCATTATGGGGTTGATGTGGCGTCTCCCACAGGTACGCCGGTAACTGCGCCCGCCAGTGGTAAAATAGTACTGGCTGAGGCCGATCTGTTTTATTCAGGGGGAACCGTGATTATCGATCATGGGATGCAGGTTTTTTCGAGCTTCCTGCACATGAGTGAGGTTCACGCAAAAGTGGGCGATACGGTAGTTGCGGGCGAGCTCATCGGCAAAATTGGTGCGACAGGGCGTGCTACAGGCCCTCATCTGGATTGGCGTATCAAATGGCGTAAGCACTGGGTCGACCCCCAACTGCTGGTATCGCCTATGCCCTGAAAGTGCTTATAATACGCGCCCTTAACTGCCCTGCTTAAAGAGTATTTTCATGCTGGACAAAAAACTGCTGAGCATATTGGTTTGCCCCGTTAGTAAAGCGCCGTTGGAATATGATGAAGACAAGCAAGAGCTGGTTTGTAAAGCCAGCGGCCTGGCCTACCCGGTGCGCGATGACATTCCAGTAATGCTTGAGAGCGAAGCGCGTCAGCTCTCAACTGACGAAAAGCTGGGATAGACCATGTCTGATACCATATTCGGAAAAATTATCAGCGGAGAAATTTCCTCAGAGTTTGTATACGAAGACGAGCACTGCGTAGCCATCAATGATATTAATCCGCGGGCACCTGTTCATGTTTTGGTGATTCCGCGCAAGCCAATTACGCAGCTTTCCGAGTCAGACGCTGAGGATCAAATGTTGCTCGGACATCTGTTGCTTGCGGTAAAAAAAATTGCGCAGCAGTTGGGCGTTTCCGAGGCGTTCAATGTGATTATTAATAACGGTGAAGAAGCGGGCCAAACGGTCTTTCACCTGCACCTGCATATCCTTGCGGGTCGCAGTCTCTATGAGGATCAAATGACAGAGAATTTGAAGTAACCCTATGAAGAGTGCCGAAATCCGCGAGGCCTTTCTCGCCTATTTTGAAGACCAGCAACACTTGCGTGTGGCGAGCAGCTCGCTGGTTCCCGACAACGACCCGACTCTGTTGTTTACCAACGCGGGTATGAATCAATTCAAAGACGTTTTTCTGGACGCGAACAAACGCGACTACGTGCGCGCGACGTCTAGCCAACGGTGTGTGCGTGCTGGCGGTAAGCACAACGACCTGGAAAACGTCGGCTATACCGCACGCCATCACACCTTTTTCGAGATGCTGGGCAACTTCAGCTTCGGGGATTACTTCAAGCGTGAAGCCATCAATTTTTGCTGGGAATTTCTGACTGAAAAATTGGGCCTGCCAGAAGCAAAACTTTGGGTAACGGTTCATGTCAGCGATGACGAAGCCGCCGATATTTGGATTAACGAAGTGGGAATTAGCCCCGATAATTTTTCACGTCTTGATGAAGACAATTTTTGGCAGATGGGCGACACTGGCCCTTGCGGTCCTTGTTCAGAAGTGTTTTATGACCACGGCGAAGATGTTCCCGGCGGTCCCCCTGGTAGCGAAAATGATGATCTCGACCGCTATATCGAGATTTGGAACCTGGTTTTCATGCAATACAACCGGGATAGCAGAGGCACTATGGAGCCGCTGCCCGCCCCGTCGGTGGATACAGGTATGGGACTTGAGCGCCTGGCCGCAGTGCTGCAGGGGGTTCACAGCAACTACGCAATAGATCTGTTTCAAAATTTGCTCAGAGCCGCTGCTGATGTATTGGGGCTCAAAGATGTCGATAATAACTCCTTGAATGTCATCGCCGACCATATTCGTTCCTGTGCGTTTTTGGTACTGGATGGCGTGTTACCCAGTAACGAAGGTCGCGGCTATGTGCTGCGACGTATTGTTCGCCGCGCTATTCGCCACGGCAATAAACTGGGCGCTACCGCTCCGTTCTTTAGCAAACTTGTCGCACCTTTGGCCGAGGAAATGGGCGATGCTTATCCGGATTTGGCGAAGGAGCAGAATCGTATTGCTGCAGTGCTGTTGGGGGAAGAGGAACAGTTTGCCAAAACGCTTGATAACGGTATGGGTATTATCGAGGAGGCGCTCAGCGGTCTGGAAGGCACAGAAATTCCCGGCGCGCTGGTGTTTAAGCTTTACGATACCTATGGCTTCCCTGTTGATCTTACCAACGATATTGCCCGCGAGCGCGAGCTCACTTTGGATATGGCGGGTTATGAGGCGGCGATGGCCAGGCAACGTCAGCGTTCACAAGAGGCAGGACCTTTCTCTGCGGATTACAACAGTGTATTGAAGCTGGACGGTAGTACAGCGTTCATCGGCTATCAACATCTCGACGCTGAGGCAACCGTCACCGGTTTGTTGCGCGGCGGCGCTATGGTAGAAAACCTGTCTGCGGGTGAAGCGGGGGCGATTATTCTCGATAACACGCCGTTCTACGGAGAATCTGGTGGTCAGGCGGGTGACACGGGCTATTTGCGTGGCGCAGGTGCTTTTGAAGTGCGCGATACCACCAGGGGTGGCGAGCACCATGTCCATCATGGGGTGGTGTTAGCGGGCGAGATTAAATTGGGCGATTCATTACAGGCCCAGGTAGATGGCGCGGTGCGTCAAGCCACGGCATTGAACCACTCTGCAACCCATTTATTACACGCCGCACTGCGTAAAACTCTCGGTGATCATGTGGTGCAAAAAGGCAGCCTGGTGGATTCCCGGCATCTGCGTTTTGACTTCTCTCACGGCGAAGCCGTTAGCTCGGATGATCTGAAAACGATTGAGAGTTTGGTCAACGAGCAGATTCGCGGCAACAGTGCTGTTGAGACTCAGATCACCGATATGGATAGTGCCGTTGAAGCAGGCGCCATGGCGCTGTTTGGTGAAAAATACGGTGACGAAGTGCGAGTACTCTCTATGGGCGATGGCTTCTCAGTTGAGCTTTGCGGGGGTACTCATGTTGAGCGCACTGGCGACATTGGGCTAATGCGAATTATTTCGGAATCTGGTATTTCTGCAGGTGTACGACGTCTGGAGGCGGTGACTGGCGCAACCGCGCTGGCCCTGTTCGATGAGAAAGAAGATCAAATTGCGGCAATTTGCGAAGTGGTTAAAGCCAACCCGAGTAGCGTCACCGATAAGGTTGCAAGTTTGCATGCAGAGAATCGGGAGTTGGAAAAGCAGTTAGCCCAGTTGAAACAAAAGCTCGTCAGTGCCGCAGGTGGTGATCTGGCTTCCCAGGCAGTTGAGGTCGGCGGATTTAAGGTTTTGGCTGCTTCTTTGGATGGCGCGGATCCAAAATCTTTGCGCGATACAGTCGATCAGCTTAAAAACAGGCTAAGCAGTGCAGTTATTTTGCTGGCCGCGCCAGATGGTGACAAAGTAGCCTTGGCGGCGGGTGTAACCAAGGACCTGACTAACAAAGTCGAAGCGGGTGACCTGATGAAGGAATTCGCGGGCCGCCTGGGCGGCAAAGGTGGCGGCCGTCCCGATATGGCACAGGGCGGTGGTACTGATGCTTCGTCCTTGTCGGCAGTGCTGGAGGTCGTTCCAGAGTGGGTTGAAAGCCAGTTGAAGTAATTGTTGCCGAGTTGTCGTGAATGAAGTTCGTAAAATCCGCGAACGCTGAGCAGGGGTTCTCTGGTGGCTGTTCTGCTGTGCGGCATAAGATCGACAATAATCCCCTAAGTATGTCATGGTTCAGATACCTATGAGACTTTTGGACGATTGTTATTGCGCCTGTGGAGTGGTGGGTAAGTCGTAGACTTATCCATCCAATCCACAGGTCGTGATCCCCGTATTTCCAAGAACCTGGTCGCTTGTGAGTGATTAAATCCACACGGGAGACGACCCGATGCAGAGCAAAAGCCTGCGCATCAAACCATACCGAAGCTGGCCTGATTTGTCTCACAGGTATTGAACCCGCACAAAGTATTTAATTTTCTGGCTATTTGGTGTTTAATAGCGCGCCTTTTTGGGGGCCGAAAAGCCTGCTTTTAGGCGTTAGATGCGCCACCGTGAGTCTATGAGTTTAATTGTTCAAAAATTTGGCGGCACTTCCGTCGGCAGTGTCGAGAAAATCGAAGCTGTTGCGGATAAATTGGTGTCGTTTCGAGAACGAGGGCACGACCTGGTGGTTGTGGTCTCTGCGATGAGCGGCGAAACCAATCGTTTGATTGCACTGGCCCATGAAATTCAGGATCTGCCAGCACCTCGCGAGATGGACGTGCTGGTCAGCACTGGCGAGCAGGTAACGACTGCTCTGCTGAGTATGGCGCTGACCAGGCGCGGTGTTCCCGCCAAGTCCTATAACGGCGGCCAGGTGCGTATTCTCACTGATGATGTTCACACCAAAGCGAGAATTAAAGAAATTGATGATCAACGTATACATGAAGACCTGAAGGCGGGTCACATTATCGTAGTCGCGGGGTTTCAGGGTGTGGACGAGGGGGGCAATATTACTACCCTTGGACGCGGTGGTTCAGATACTACGGCTGTCGCTCTCGCCGTTGCCCTAAAAGCCGACGAGTGTCAGATCTATACTGATGTAGATGGTGTTTATACCACTGATCCACGTATGGTCGATGGCGCCCGCCGTTTGGATTCGATTACCTTCGAGGAAATGCTGGAAATGGCCAGTATGGGCTCGAAGGTGCTGCAGATTCGAGCCGTTGAATTTGCAGGTAAATACAATGTGCCGCTGCGGGTATTACACAGTTTTCAGGATGGCCCAGGCACGCTGATTAGAATTGAGGAAGAAAGCGATATGGAAGCACCGACAATTGCAGGTATTGCCTTCACTCGTGATGAAGCAAAAATTACTGTTTTGGGTGTTCCGGACACCCCGGGTGTGGCGCACAAAATTCTCGGCCCAATTGGCGCGGCCAATATTGAAGTCGATGTGATCGTGCAGAATGTGGCTGAGGATAAGAGTACTGACTTCACTTTCACCGTGCACCGGAATGATATGGGCCGGGCTTCGTCAATCGTGAATGAAGTTGCTGACGAGTTAAATGCCCGGGAAGTGCGCACCGACGACAAAATTGGAAAAGTCTCGCTGGTGGGTGTGGGAATGCGTTCTCATGCGGGTGTTGCCAGTCAAATGTTTGCCACCCTGGCGGAGGTTGGTATTAACATTCAGATGATTACTACATCTGAAATTAAGATATCTGTAGTGATTGACGAAAAATTCCTCGAATTGGCAGTGCGTTCTCTGCATTCAGCTTTTGGTTTAGATGAGGAACTTGTTGAGTAAGTCGTTAACTGTTGTCATTAACGCCAGCTAAGAGAGACTTAAACGCTACATGAAAAAGGGAGTGTGCTGGTCAGTGCATCAATTCTGACGTGCATTGGCAGAGCTGCGCGCCGGTCATTCAAACAGGGACAATGCTATGTTAATTCTTCCGCGACGCATTGGCGAAACCTTAATAATTGGCGATGAAGTCACGGTTACTGTCCTTGGGGTCAAGGGTAATCAGGTACGTTTGGGAGTAAACGCACCCAGGCATGTCGCAGTACATCGTGAAGAAATTTACAACCGTATTCAGGGCGAAAACGAGTCCTTAAATCGCGCAGAATAAGGGGCTGTTCGGTCTTTGATTTCCTCTACGGTGTTGGTATTATGCCGCGCCTTACGGAGAGCTGGCCGAGCGGCTGAAGGCGCGCCCCTGCTAAGGGTGTATAGGTTAATCCCTATCGAGGGTTCGAATCCCTCGCTCTCCGCCACATATGAAAGTACTCGGTTTTGCCAGGCTTTTTTATTTTTGAGCTTAGGCGGTTCGCTGGGGTCTGGCGCAAACTTCCCTGGGTCGGCTGACCCGGATTGTTCTAATTTTCTTTTCAGCGGTAGAAAGCGCCAAACATTGCTATAGTTTATTTAGACAACCGTTAAGGAAAGTGTATGAAGAAGCTAAATTATTTAGATGCGGGTTTTCTGATTAGCGAAAACCGCGAATCTCCGATGCATGTTGGTGGTGTTAGCTTGTACACCTTGCCCGAAGGGGTTAACGAACAGGAGTTTTTGCACGGCCTTGCCGAAATGCTGCGCACCGTTGATAGCTTTCAGCCACCGTATGGTGAAAAATTGAAAACGGGTGTACTCGGTGTTGTTGGCCCAATGTATTGGGAGAAAGATAAGGCGGTAGATATCGACTATCATATTCGTCATTCGGCACTACCGAAACCTGGGCGGTACAGAGAGCTGTTCCGCCTGGTCTCACGTTTGCATAGCACCCTGCTAGACCGAAGTCGTCCTCTGTGGGAAATGCACCTGATTGAAGGGTTGCAAAACAGGCAGTTCGCGGTGTACACAAAAACCCATCATGCGGCAGTCGATGGAGCAACATCAATACATTTAACGCGCAGTATGCTGTCCAGTAACCCTGACGAGCGCATTATAGATTCGCCGCTATCCTTGGCCGCAGGTGAGCGCTATCGTGCAGCGATGCGGCGTCAGTTTCCCGATTCGTTCACTGGTCAGGAAATCCGCAATGTAGCAGATGTAGTAAAAGCCACCTTCGACAGTGGAACTGAGATAGCAGGCGCTTTGCGGCGCACCGTGAATGCTTGGCGTGGCAAAGAAGAAGGCTTGATGCTGCCGTTTTTGAAGGTGCCACGCAGTTCCATCAATACATCTATTGCAGGGGCCAGGCGATTTGTCGCGCAAACCTGGCCATTTGCGCGTATTCGCGCAGTGGGTAAGGTCTTTGACGGCACTTTTAACGATGCTGTTATGGCCATGTGCGCAGGCGGGTTGCGTCTGTACATGCAAAACTACGCAGAACTGCCCGAGCAATCCCTCAAGGCCATGGTGCCGGTATCTCTGCGACGTCCCGGTGACATGGACTCTACAAATGCAGTGGGTAGCATTGGTGTGGATTTAGCTACGACAGAAGCTGACCCAGCCAGGCGATTTGAAATTATTCGCAACTCGGCCAGAGCCGGTAAGGAATTTTTCTTCCAAATGTCGTCAAACGAAGCGCAGTTGTTCAGCGTGTTGCTGCAAGTCCCTGGCATGTTGCTAGTGCCCTTAGGTTTGGCTAGCAAATTCCCGCCTTATAACACGGTTATTTCCAACGTGCCCGGTATTTTAGAGCCTATGTATTGGAATGGGGCGCGCATGGATGGTTCCTATCCAGCGTCAATTGTGACCGACGGAGTCGCGCTGAACATTACGATGGTAACTTACGACAAGAATGTTGATTTTGGGATTATGGCCTGTCGCCGGTCGCTGCCGCACATACAGCGTCTTATTGATTATATAGAACAAGCACTTGTCGACCTGGAGAATGCAGCAGGTATTGCTACCACAAGTTTTGAAACGACAGTAACTCCGAGGAAGAAACCCGTTGTCAGGAAGAAGCCTGCAGCTAAAAAGAAAGTGACGGCGAAGAAAGCTACACCCAAGAGAAAGTCGACTACCAAACAGGTTGACCGGCAAAACCTGACCAGGTCTGTTTGAGTGCTTGTTCATGCTCTGTGGCCTGTGCTTTAGTGCCCGCATTTGTATTTTCACTATGATCAATAGAGAGCACATACCTCATGATAACTTTGCACGGATTTGCAGCTAGCAACTATTACAATATTGCGAAATACGTACTGCTGTACAAGGAAATTCCTTTTTCAGAGCATCTGATCTACAGCGTCGATGAGGAGTGGCTGGCAATTAGTCCAGTGGGAAAAATTCCTGCAATAACGACCGAAGACGGCCAGCATATTTCAGAATCTATGGTAATTTGCGATTATCTGGAAGAGACTTATCCTGATAAGCCCCTGTATCCAACCGACCCTGGCTTGCGAGCAGCAGTCCGACAAATCATGAAAGTCTCAGAACTGTATCTAGAGCTCCCAAGCCGTCGCTTAATCGCGTATGCCTTCTCGGAAAGGGTTGCACCCGAAGCCGTTAAAACAGAAGTACGCCATGTGACCCATCGAGGTATTGGTGCGATGCAGCGCTTGTGTCAGTTTTCTCCCTTTATTTCCGGTGATGAAATGACCATGGCTGATGTATATGTACATTATGTAAATGCAGTGGTAGGGACTATTGGATCCAGGCAATTGGACTGGGATATCCTCGCCGAAATCCCTGGCATGAAGGACTGGAACAGAAGCATGAGAAACTCGGATATTGCACGTACAATTGAACAGGATCGGCTGGCCAGCGAACCTGAGTTTACTCGATATATTCAAAGCTATATGGCTCAGAGCCAGACTGCCAGCAAGTAGCGGTAAGGCTTCCGGGTTAGTCATTGCGGACTCCTGCCCGTTTATTGTGCACAGGGTGCCGCCGCGAGACACTGCCGCCCGGCTGCGACCTGGTGCGATCTTCGAATGACAATGAATGTCAGCCCGCTGTACCGAATGCTCCTTTCCCTAAGTCTGTTTGGCCCTGACATTGACGCGACTGCGGAAGGTTATGCCTTGACTCGGGTGAGCCTGTTCAATGACACGGACAACCGTATTTATCGAGCCGTCACCGTGTTGGTTTCAGAGTGCGCGATAGGGCGAGTCATAAAGAGTAGCGGTGACATTCCCGGCGGCTACACGCTGCCAGATGACCACGGCAACTATTTTGGACTATAAGTGCAAAATGTGTAGAATTTTGTGAAAGCGCAACTGTGACAGGATATTAGTGTGGATCACCGATTGTATTTCGTATTGGGAGACTTGGCGGCAAATATTGTTGTGGGTGCTGTAGCTGGTTGGTTGTGCGCCATGCTGATCGGAGTGGGATGGAATATGTTTGTGGCTATGATATTGGCAATGGTTGTCGGTATGGTGGTGGCCACAATTTTGTTTTTCCCGTTTGCGATCTTCTTTGGTGCGATGGAAATCATGCTGCCGGCCATGATGACCGGGATGGTGAGCGGTATGGCCGTGGGTATGTGGGCCGCAATGGAAACCTTTGAGTCGCTGGAGGCGCTGCGAGTCGGTGCGGTGTGTGGCCTGGTTAGTTTGGTCTTTATCTGGGTGGTTAATAACTCATTGCGTGGAGTCAAGCATTATGGATGAGTACACACAGCGTAAATGGGATAAAGCTGCGCCAAATTTTGATCTGATGGCGGGCAGAGGTGCCGAGAAGCGGTGGAAGCCTTTCAAAGAAGAATTGTTTTCCAATATGAATGGCAAGGTTCTGTTTTTGGCATTGGGAACTGGCCTTGATATTGCGACTTTTCCCGAAGGCAAAGATATTACTGCAATTGATATTAGTCCAAAGATGCTTGAGGTGGCCAAACCAAGAATGGGTGCATACGAGGGCGATATCAGTGCGGAAGTGATGGACGTGCATGATATGAGCTATGCAGACAGTAGCTTCGATCAGGTTTTTACCTCGTGTACCTTCTGCTCGGTACCAAACCCGGTCGAAGGCTTGAAATCACTGCGGCGGGTGTTAAAGCCTGGCGGTGAGCTGTTTATGTTCGAGCATACAGGTTCGCAATACTACCCGTTTAAAATCATGATGGATGTGATGACGCAGCTGAGTCGCAAATTGGGGCCAGATATGAATCGTACCACCGTCGCCAATGTGCGCGCGGCTGGCTTTAAACTCAAAGAAGTGAACAATCTTTTTTTGGATGTGGTTAAGACAATTAAGGCGGTTAATCCGGCTTTTCCGCAGTAGCACAGTCCTAAGTCGGACAGGCTTCCAGGTCGGGAGTTTGCTTATTCTTCCAGGGTTCGCACCTGCACGGCATCAATACCGGAGCCGCTAAGGGTATCTGAAATAACAACGACGTGATCACTCGCACTAAAACCATCCAGGCTCAACAGTGTATTGAACGCTTTTTTTAGGGTTTTTTCGGGATCACTGCTAAACATCAATTTGTGGGAATACACATTGCGGTTCAGTGCTAATTGGCGACGAGTGCGACCATCGTTGCTAAATGCGTGAATGACCGACTGCTGCGGGTGACAGTTGGTTACATAGTTTGCCATCCTTCCACGACGAGTGATAACGACGATGGCCTTGGCCGGTAAAGATTCAGCAAGGTGAACAGCGCTTGCAGCGATATTTTGTTTGTGATGACTCTTAATGAGGTCTTCAGTAAAGGCAAGGCCGCGATACTTTTCGACCGTTTCGGCAATTTTGACCATCGCCTCTACACACTTAATCGGATACTTGCCCACGGTGGTCTCGCCGGACAACATGATTGCGTCAGCCTCTTCGTATACCGCATTGGCAACGTCAGTTACTTCGGCGCGTGTCGGCATCGGGTTTTCAATCATCGACTCCATCAGGTGAGTGGCGACAATAACGCGCTTGCCCTGTTGAGCGCAGGAGCGAACCATTCGACGCTGGGCGTGGGGTAATTCCCAGAAATCCATTTCACAGCCCAGGTCTCCGCGAGCAACCATTATGCCGTCAGCCGCCTCAATGATCTCATTGATGTTTTTTACGCCTTCCTGGTCTTCAATTTTAGCGATCACTTTAACTTTGCCGCGTTTTCTCCCCATTAGATTGTTCAGTTGCTGAACATCTGCGGCCTCGCGTACAAAGGAAAGCGCGATAAAATCCACATCCATGTCCAAGCCGAACTGTATATCCTTTTTATCTTTCTCGGTGATTGCTGGGAGATTCACGCGAATGCCGGGTAGATTAACGTGACGCTTGCTCTTGAGTAGGCCGCCGTCAATAACTTTGCATTGCATTACTCGCTCTTCCACTGCCAGAATTTCTAAATTGATCAGGCCGTTGTCTACAGTGAGGCGATCACCGACGCTCATGTCTTTCATGAGATCACCATAATTGACCATCAGCGAGTTCTCTTCGACATCTTCCGCGCCGCGTGCAACTACGGAAATAATATCGCCTTCTTTCAGGTCGAGTGCGGCATCCATCTCGCCGGTACGAATCTCTGGCCCCTGTGTGTCCAGCAATATGGCAACAGGATAAGGCAGCTTGGTATTGAGGGTCTGAATTCGTTTAATGATTTCAGCACAGAAATCGTAATCGCCGTGAGACATATTCAGGCGCACAACATTCATGCCCGCGTGCGCGAGCTTTTCCAGAATGTCATAGCTTGATGTGGCGGGGCCGATGGTGCAGATAATTTTGGTTTTGCGCATGGCGGCGCAGTATACGCGCTATCCCGTGAAAGTCACAGGTGGTGCGGTACTTATGGGAATTCCTACATTAAATTCTTGACCGGCACACTGGCGCCGACAATACCACTGGCTGCGTTTGAGGCAAGAAAACAGACGGTATCTGCCAAGTGTTGTGATGTTACCCATTCTGAAAAGTCTGCATCGGGCATTGCCGCCCGGTTCTGCGGCGTGTCAAACACGGCGGGGAGTACGCAATTGACCCTGATACCGTCACCTTTAAGCTCATCGGCCATGGACTCTGTGATGCGAATAACCGCGCTTTTGGATACCAGATAAGGGCTCATTAATGCCTCACCTTTAACTGCGGCTGCTGCACCTATGTTGATAATGGCGCCGGATTTTTGCGCCTGCATCCCCGGTACTGTGGCGCGAACTGTGTTGAGTAGAGTTTTCACATTAAGGGCGAACATTGTGTCCCACTGCTCGTCACTGGCCTCGTGAACCGCTGCCCCCATATCGAAACCGCCGGTGATATTACACAGCGCATCAATCTGTCCGAGGGAGTGGATGCACGCTGTAGTCGCCTCAGTGTCCAGCAAATTGATTGCATGGCGCTGGGCGTCTAATTTGAGTGCTTCGCCGCTAAAGACAATGTCTAACATTGTGACTTTGGCCCCCTGATTGAGCGCTGTTTTTGCGACCGTTAAACCGAGGTTTCCGTTGGCCCCTGTCACGACGACTGATTTATCCGCAAGACTCATGCTTAGTTCATTGAATAGCGTGTCAAAGGGCAACATCATACCCGATAATCGGCTTGACTAGCAGGGGGCAGATCCCTATAGTACGCCGCTCTTAAGTGCATGCATTCCTAAGTTTAAGCGCCCGTAGCTCAGCTGGATAGAGTACCTGGCTACGAACCAGGCGGTCGCACGTTCGAATCGTGCCGGGCGCGCCATATTTTAGCTCCGAAGAAGCCAGAAAATGCCATCCTACAAGGCGTCGTAGGCCGATATCATTGCCATCCTTTGATTGGCGTCAGGTATTGGACCGAAGTTGGCCTGCATATTGTCGCGCATGTGTTCTACCTTGCTTGTCGCTGGAATCAGGCAGGTGATGGCGGGGTTGTGTAATAGGAATTTCAGGTAGAACTGACCCCAGGACGCACATTCCAACTCTTTGGCTATTCCTGGTAGCGGCTTTCCTTTGCTTTTTTCAAATAGCTTGCCACGTTGAAAGGGCCGATTGATCACGGTGGCAATACCGCGATCAGCAGCAGTGGGTAACAGACGTTCCTCAGCAATTCGGTTTTCTATGTTGTAACTGAACTGCACAAAATCCAATGGTTCTCTGCGCATAATTTGATCCAGCTCACGATGGTTGCGCTGGTGCGAGGTGGTTATGCCGATATAGCGCACTTTGCCTTCATCTTTCCAGCGTTTCAGTGTTTCGAGGTGGGCTTTCCAGTCGCGTAAATTGTGGATCTGCATTAAATCAAATACTGGAACATCCATCTTTTTGCTGGAGTCCAGCATTTGCTTAATACCTTCCTCCTGGCCCCAGGTCCACACCTTGTTGGCGTTGAAGACCACTGGTTTGGGGGCAAACCTGGACATAACCCGGCCGAGCACTATTTCGGCATTGCCATACATGGGTGAGGTGTCGATCAAGCGGCCCTGCTGATCGAAGAAAATCTGCATAACCTCAAACAGTTGCTCTAGATTTTGTGAGTTGGGCGACACATCAAAAGTGTGGGCCGAGCCCATTCCGAGTGCTGGAATAAGTTCGCCAGAAGACGGTATTTCGCGTTTGATGACTTGTCGCTGGTGTGCCGAAGCAGACGCCGAAGCGGGCAGCGAGCGCGATAGCAGCAAGGCGCTGGAAGCCTCTATAAACCGTCGACGATTCATCATGGGAGAAAGCTTAGCCTAAACTGGCCAGGCTGCATATTCGTTTATTGCGTGTTGCCAGGCGGCTCGAGATCGATTTGGAACAATTTGGGCCAGCGCTTGCCAGTAATGAAGAGGCGCTCGCCTGCGGCGTCCCAGGCTATGCCATTGAGTACATTGGTGCTGTGTTTGCGCAGCTCATGCGGGTAGAGGTTGTCAAGATCCACACGCGCTTCAATTTCACCTGACATTGGATTGATGATAACAATCCGGTCTGTAAGCCAGATATTGGCATATATCCTGTTATTAATACATTCAAGTTCATTCAGATGGCTTACCAGGCCTCTCTGGTCATAAACCGAGATAGAGCGAATCGGCTGTAAGTTATCTGGCGTCAAAAAGTGCAGTTGATCTGTACCATCGCTGAACGCCAGATATTGTCCATCAAAACACAATCCCCAGCCGTCCCGGTTTTCAGCGAAGCGATACGGACTGCTGGCAAGTGGGGAAAAGTCGGAAAGTTGCCAGCGCCGGGCATGGCCTTTTTTCCATGTGAGCTGTATGAGCTGATCCTCAACAAGTGCAAGACCTTCGCCAAACTCTCTGGCGCTCAAGCGCTGTTTTCGCAGACTGCGCCCCGAAACCAGTTCAACTTCTCTAACCTCGGAACGACCATAGAGCCCGGTGCTTTCATAAAGCATGCCATTGTGAAATAGCAGTCCCTGAGTAAATGCCTGCTTGTCGTGCGGGAACTCAGCGACTACCCGATAAGTGAGTTCCTGCTGCGCGTAACTCGAGCCGGTGAACAGCAGCGCAATGAGTAACGGGCTAATCCATGTCGGCATGGCGGGTTCTAAATAAGATGTAAGTGCACAGTGAAGCGATTACTATACCCGCCAATAGGTGGAAATAGGTTAAACCTGAGCTTAAATTTACAGTGATCCGCCACAGCGCAGCCGCAGCGCCGATGCTGGGAACCATCAGCCCCAGCAAGAGACTAAAACGCGACTGTCCTGCTAAGCCCAATCCAAGCAGAAAATAGAAAATACCGAACAGTGCCGCAAACAGAGTGGGGGCATCGAGTTCTACAAACCAGAGCTGCGCAACGTGAGTTGTGCCTGCCAGCAGTGTAAGCCCGGCAGCGAGATTGCGCAGATTTCTGGTTTCGTGTACCGGCACTGACAGCGAGCCTCATGTCTAATTATTCGGTGGTCAGCTTTGGAATTTACACAGGAAATGCCAATTCAGCCAGCATTTGAGGTAATTTCTGTTCAATATATGATCTGACGTCAGGTGACCCACCACTGGCTCAATTCCCGCTCGCTTTCGAAAGCGTTTTCGCATGAGTGTCTGGTGCCCGCTGCCGGTATCCCGTGTCGTGCTGCCAGGCCTGATGATCCCTGTATCATCGATCTTGCTGTTCCCTTTGTCGCCTCGGTCACATAAGCCAACCGCCGGCTTCAGTCCCTTAATTGCAGCAGCACTTCCGCTTTAATAGGATGAATTCACAATTCAACCCTTTTCTTCGGCTGTGGCGTTGGGGGTTGCATTCCAATGCCGCCCGCGAAAAACGGCGCAAACGGTGGATGCGCGAGGCGATTAGTGAGAACGCTCCGCCAGGGCGGATTGTAAATAATCCAAGGCGTCCGCACGTTGCAAGTGCGGGTGGGCGAATTGGTTGCGGTAACTGCGGATGCAACCGTAACAGCTTTCAGTGCAACCGCACTGGCCACTCACGCGGTTTTTTGCTTCCCCAAGAACATCGAAAAAGACCTCGCCTTGCTCCAGGCTGGCAACCAGACCGGCGCCGCCGGGCACATTGTCATACAGCACAATGGCCGTTTCGTCAGTGGTTTCGCCTGCTGTAATAGTGGCGTTCAGGTCAGTGGCCGGCACATCCAGCCGTTGCGCGGCGCCCAGCAGCACGGCGTAAGCGAGCGAATATGCCTGCCATTGGTCGCGAAGTTCGGGAAACTGCAAGCGTATGGCATCGGTCACGAATTCATGGCCGAGCGCCAGTTGTTCCAGCGTGCCGCTGCATTGATTGTTTTCGGGTGTTTTATGCGGATATTTTCTTTCGGCAAAGCCCGCGCCGCACCCGCGACAAATATAAAAACCGGCGCCGTTTTTACCTTCACACAGCACTACCATGCGCCCCGGCGCGGGAGTGATTTTAGCGCCAAGTAATTTTTTTGATGGTTGCTGCTTCCCCACAAAGCCCTCAAAAAACGGGCGCGTGGTATACAAGCGGCGCGCGCGTCCCTGCGGCTCTTTGGGCTTCTTGTTCAACTCGGTAACAAAGCCAAATTGTGGCGACAAATAACTACCTTTTTTTGGTATGCCATCCGATGGTTGAGCACCCTCATCCCATTGCTTAAAATCGCGCGCCTGGTCGTAATGGTAGTGTTTGACCGCAAGCGCTTTGCCTTGAACGATTTTCACCCCGCAGGATTCCCACTCCTGCTTGTTGGCGACTATCTTGCTGGCCGGCGCATACTCGGCGATGGCTTGGGATAAATCGCGTTGCAGAGAAACCTTGTGCGTATCTTGAGCGATGCTCGGGCGGGTATCCAGTTCTACCACATCTACCGGAAAGCCGTATTTTGGAATAATCGCCTTGCGTGAAAGAAAGTTCAGTGATTTTTCGACGGCAATGGTGTTCTTGCGCTTTCTCATTCGTTCGGCTAATTTATAGTTTTTTTCTTGGCTGCATTTCTCTTCTAGTTCCCTTATTTGCAGATAGTCATTGCGAACTTCCCGTTCAGCATCGGCAAACCGGCTATTCTCGCCGGCAATGTTATCTGCCCAACTGTCATCGATCAGCCCGGTTTTTTTGTGCATTGCTGGCGGTACAACCGCTCGCAGAGAATCCATCAGGGGTTGGTTGTTCGCGCAAAAATCCCGAAAATCGACGACCGCGCGTGGTTTTTCCCAGTCGCCACCGATCAACTGTTTGACATTTTCGAATCGCTCACAGTTCACGGGAACTCTGAAAAATGCCGATAAGGCCACCGCGGTGATGTGTCGAAGAATAATTTTTTCGTTTTGCAACCGCAGTTGCGGAGGGTGAACCTTCCCCTCCAGAATATGCGTTTTCGGGTCGGCGTAATGATACAGGTCGTGGGGGTTGCGGCGACAATAAGTCAGCGCCAGGCCAGGCATGTCGCTACGTCTTCCGGCGCGCCCGACGCGCTGGGTATAGTTAAATGGCTCTGGCGGCACATTGCGCAAAAAAACCACTTCCAGATCACCCAAATCGACACCGACTTCAAAAGTTGTCGATGAACTGAGCAAATCAAGTTCACCCGCGATGAATTCGTCTTGTCGCTTTTGTGCCTTTTCGCTTGATAGTTGCGCGCTATGTTCCTCGGCGTGCAACCGGGCTGGCATCTGGTCGTCTATATACAAGGTACGGTAATGATTTTGCTCCACCCGACCCTGATCTGCGTTGACCAGTTTGCCCGGACAGCCGTTGCGCGGGCAAACATTGCGAATGTTGTAAAAACTTAACCTCGCGCAGGTATCGCATTCAAAACATTCCTGTGGTGATGGCTGTTCAATGCGCAACCAAGCGGAATTCAGGTGAAAAGTGCCGTTGGTTCGCGCCTCCACCAAGAGTTTATCGTCATCGGAAATGTGATGACCGCAATCCTGAATGGCGTCCCACAGAGCGTTCATCAATGTTTCACCGTTGTTGTATTTTTCTTTGTCGGTCAACCCGCTACCCGTATCTGAAAGCAAGCGGCAGAGAAAATGTGTAACAATGCTGGTTTTCGCACTACCCCACGATACTATTTTATTTAAAGGATCACCTGCGCCGAGTCTAACCGCCTGTTGCGGCCACTGAGATATTTCCTTGAAAATCGGCGCATCCAGCGGTAGTTTGACTGCCCGTTTTTGGCGTAACCCATCCAAAAGAAAACGCAACAAGTTCAAGCCTTCATCCTGCGTAAAGTTCCACGGCGGCTTGAACATACTGTTTGGTAATTGCAACCGATCCGGAATCTTCACCGACCATTTTGCCAAACCCACACCCTCCAGCGCGAGGCGTTTTTCGCTGGTTAACAGTTCACGGAAAATCATGCCCAATGCCTCTCTCTTCCGTCCGTCAGTCGTATCAGATTCTTTGAATACAGCGTTATCGTCGCAAATTTTTTGCAGACGATTTTGTAAATCATCGATCGAAAAGCTACCCTCGGCAATGGTGTTTTGCCGTAACGCGCGCAAAATAAAATTTCGGTCGCGCACTTTGTCATAGGAATCCTGGGCATACCAGGCAAAAAACGCCGCTTCCTGCCGACTGTCGGCAAAGCATAATATTTTTCGCCGATCCCCCTTCGGCAATAAACCGTGCAAGGCGGTGGCAATCACCGAGTTTGGTGCATCGGAACCATGCACAATCTCTTGCACCGGGTCACCGATGTTACCGCGGCTATAGCCGCAGGTTTCGCATGTTTTCAACTGATCGGGATGATCTGGATGATTATCACACCTCTTGACCGAAATAGTCGCACCGCATTCGCAAGCAGGGTCGTGGGCTCCTTTGGATAATTTTCCGCATCGACGACACAAACAGTGAGTAAGTTTCTCCTCGGTTTCGTCGTCCAATGGCAGATAAAAATCTACCCCAAAATCATGGTGACTGGGATCGCGTATCGCCTCAACCAGACAGCCATCATTTTCGCGCCCGACATAATAATGCTGTCCGCACTCTCGGCACAGCGCAATTTCCAGCGCTGCAACTTTTTCATTATCGTCTGTTTCTGTCTCACGATTCAGGATAATAATATTTTCACTGTTTTGGTAAGATAAAAACGCCCCTTCCAGCGCGCTCATAAACAGATGAAACCGTTGCGGTTCTGTGTCGTTGGATTTTTCTTTTTGGCCAAAAATAACCGAATGATTATCAAAAACTTCGCCAAACAATGTAGAGGAAAACCGGGCAACGGATTCTCTATCCTCCAGTCCTTCGCCGGATGAAAGGGTCGCGCTAGTGGCAATACAACGAAACGGATGCTCGCGGCCGCCGGCTTGCAGGCGTTGTTTAAGTCGCCGCACCAGCATGCCCATTTCCATGCCCTTGGCGCCGCGGTATTGATGCGCTTCATCCAACACAATAAACTGCCAATGTTGCCCGCGATCGTCGTCAAACAGCTCGCTATCATCAGGCCGAATGAGCAAATACTCCAGCATGGAATAATTGGTCAGCAGGATGTGCGGTGGTGTGTTGCGCATTTCCTTGCGAAAGACCAGTTCACCAGCGAGACGGTTTTCCTTATGGGTTGTGGCATGACGCCATCTATCTCTTTCATCTTCCGGTGTTGCGCCGATGTATTGGCCAAAGGTCGGCTTAAAGTTGGAATTAGCATCTTCCAGGGCCTGGCAGATTTCGCCCAGCCGCCGTCGCTGGTCATTGGCAAGCGCGTTCATCGGATACAAAATCAAAGCGCGCACGCCGGGCTCAGATAGTTTCCCGTCTAAATGCTGTTGGTATAAATCAAACAAAATTGGATACAAAAAGCTTTCTGTTTTACCGCTGGCGGTGCCAGTGGCGACAACAACATTCTGTTGGGTTTTGTGCACCTTGCGAACGGCTTGTTCCTGATGGGCATACAAGGGATCGTCGCGCAACGCCGGCAACATGTCGTCGGGCGCATCGAAGCATTTTTTTGCTAAATCACGGGCATTAATGCCCTTTTCAAAATCATGCGCTGATTCCGGGAATGGCCCTTTCATTAATTCGCATTCATTCAATGCACGCTTGAAAGATTCGCGTAAATCGGCATCCTTAAAATAAAAAGATGTTGTTAAATAGTTCAGGTATCGGGTGTGAATCGCATTTTTCCAACCTTCGATTTCTTGTTCAGTCGGCATGGCTTGTCCCCAGTCGTGTTTGCAATGTTTCTATATTGGCACGGCGGGTGGTTTTTCGGCGATGGTCGACGGCGATTTTCCTTTTTTTTGCCTCGGCGGGAGTGAGTCCAACAGCGTCTATTTCAGCATAACTAAATCTTTTGTTTTTGGTGTTGGGGCGAAAAACGCCTTGCTGCGGAGGATGGCTGGTATCCAGCGGTGACTGTATCACTGCAACCTGCCTGGGTTCTGGATCGGCAAGAACGCGAATTAGCGTGCATTCCGCTTCGTCGCACTGCAACCGCAAAGCCGATCCGGTGATCGACGGTTTTGATATTTCTGGGTGGTCGGAAAAATCACGCAACTTGAATGTTGTCTGAGCGACATTGCCGGCGCGGTCGATCTTGGTTTGATATTGACGCGCACCGTTGGCTGGGTCGAAAGCACCAAACCCCACCCAAATGGGCCGCGCGGAAACGGGCAAGCGAACCGTCATTTCAGCGTTTCTGGCAACATAAAAATCGTCGCGGGACAGTCGAAAAGCCCTATCTTTCCACTCGTCGGCCTTGTCATCGCCCTTGTCGTCGGTGTTGTTCATTCGCCACCAAATGCGTTGCAGATGAATGCTGACTTGCGCTTGCCCGTTGTCGCCAATAATGCTCCATTGCGTCTGGTCGGCATCCGCATTCGCGGCGATCATCGCCACGTTATTATCATCCACGGCGACATCGCCTTTCGCTTGAATTTCACCCGTGAATTGAATCCTGGATTCCTTATGTCCACCAGCGGCAGGCGCGATAACATCGTTGGCAGAATGCGCTTTTCCGTCAATCAAAATTCCTGTTAATTTCACCAACCTGCGAAAATCAAATCCGTCGATCATTTTGACATCTTCGTCATAAACCCGGACGTAAAACCACCCCTCTCGATTTTCCAAAACTGTCGCTAAATTTTTTTCAGTCGGTTTGAAATTTTCGCTCCATTTCCCTCCTCCCTCTTCGCCCACCCTAATCCATGAAATACCTGACCAATTATCACTATCGTTTAATTCCGGCGCTGTTCCAATGAACAAATCGTCTTGATCAGAATCGTCGGCAATTTCCTCTCCTGCCAACGAAAAACGCGTTTGTTCGAAAAAGGGAGGGCATTCATCAAAACCGTCCGCTTCCGAAGCGCCGTCACAGAAAAAATAGTGCGCCATGAACTTATCGTCAGCGCATGTCGACGCTTCAACCGGTGGCGACTGTTTTCTCGACCATTCGCGCGGCGCAAAAACTACATAGCAACCCCTGGACAGATGCCTTACTTGATGGCCAACGCCTTGCCAGTTTTTTCGCAGTTTAAAAATTAACGGGTCGGCGTCATCAAACAGTTTGATTATTCCGTCTTTGTCGTCACTTACCCAATTCACATCTTCGGTGAAATTTGGCAGTTGATATTCGCCGTGACTGCCAGACGACAATTTGGTTTCCCCTTGGGACACATCAACGCTTTGAAGGTTTTGAATATCGAGAAAAATGCACCATTGGTTGAGGCCGCGCAGCTCCCGGCAAATTATTTTCGGCCTGGTTTCCGGCGCTGCCCTTTCCTGGCTGGACGACTTTACGGATCTGGATTTTCCGCGTCTCCCGCTCCTGGCCTGTGGCTGTTTTGGCGGCGCGTTATTTTTTTCAGGCGACGCCTGCGGAGGGGGTGGACTCGGATGCTCGCTTTCGTCCTCAGGGTCTTCAGCACTGTCCTCGGTACTGCCTTCGGTGCTGTCTTCAGCACTGTCTGTCACCGCTTTCAGGGCGGTATCAAGTTCCGGTGTGATGGTCGATTCCGGGGTGGACACCGGCTCGGCAACAGGATGCACCACCTCAGGTTTGATCGCTGTTTCTTGACCAGATGCGACTTCCGATGGAACTTCGACAGCTGGCGGCGCGGCTGTCTCGGATAAAACCGCTGTTTTTGGCACCTCATTCGAAAGGGCCTGTTCCTTGCCATTCGGCACAGTCCCGCCGTCGGCGGTCGTTGGCCGCTGCAAAAATTGCCGTATTGCATCAACGATTCGGCAAAGAGTCCGGATTAGCCTGGTTGCGTTCATTTTCCCAACCAATGGCTTTGTCGCCATAATGTATTGTCGCTCTTCCCACTCCTATTAGAGTCTCGGTCAAAGAGTCTTGTCATAAAATAGTTGCGCCGAAGCTCAGTTCGCCTCTGTTACAGGGTGTTTGCTTGCTGAAGATTTTCGCAAGGATAGTTTTTCCAGCGCCTTTTAAATCGAAGAATACCTATTACTCGCTATGTTGCCAGCATCAGTCAACATTGTGCAAAACAGGCAAAGCGCGGTGGGCATGGAGTTCACAGGCTGTGCATCTTGCATAAAAGCTTTAGGGGGTGTTTTTGCTGGCGTTACCCAGGGTTTGGTTCATGATCTGGCGTCGCTGCTGCGGGGTCATGCTTGACAGGCGCTCACGCAGGGCATCGCGTTGTGCGGGGCTAAGTGATTGCCAGCGTTCTCGAACTTGTGTTTTCTCTGAGTCAGGTAATTTTTGAAACCACTGATGCTTGGTCTTTACTTGTTTCTGTAAGTGAGTCGGTAGGGAACGTAAGCGATCATAGTTGGTAGATAGCTGGCGTTGCTTCTCTACAGGCAGTTGTTTCCAGCGTTTAAAGCTTTGGCGGACGGTGCTGCGTTGCTGTGGAGTCATGCGTGACCACTGGTCGGCGCCGCGAGCAAGCCGTTTCTGGCGATTCGGCGTTAGTTGATTCCAGCGCTGTTTATAAGGGGCCAGGGCTTCTTGTTGACCACTATTGAGTCGCTCCCAGCGGAAGTCGTTGGCCAGAGTAGAAAGTGGGACAGACAACAACACCGCTAGCGCAGTAGCGATAATGCTGAATCCTATTTGTCTATTCCCTGCTTTCATCATTTTGAGGCGTATCGAAATCACTGCTCTCGATTGCCGTCCCTTTCCCTTTGTTTGCACCGTTTTCGTCGGTACTGTTTTCGTCGGTGCTGTTTTCGTCGGTACTTTCTAAGTTAAATAGGCCCTCTATCTCCCCTGGATCCACCCAACCATCTTCCTCATCACTAAAGTCCGCAATAAATCCAAGCAACTCCAGTGGCGGTATTTCTTCCTCTTTGGCGGTGATTGTTGACGTGGTTAAAAACAGACACAGGGCAAGCGTTAACTCTCTAGCTCGCATGGTTCTCCACTTCAATCAACCACAACATCATGTCGAGGTCTTCCAGCATTTCCTTGTCTTCCAACGCAGCCAAACTGACTTCTTCGGTTAGCGCGGGCATGATCAGAGATTTATCCGTGGGCTGCGCAACCTGGTGCATAGTCGCAGGTAACGCAATAGCCAGTGCCAGCGCTATAGCAGCGCAGGCTGAGGCTGTGGCTGGAATCCATCCGCGCCAGAAAGCCGGTTTTGCACTGTCTTCGAAAGCGAGGTGACGAGCCTGATTCAGGCGCGACAATGTATTGGCATCCACAGCAGCGACGCTTTCATCGAGGGCACGCCGAGCCAATTGCTCGATATCCCCTTCTGTCATTGGGCCGACTTTATAATTGGCTTCATTCATGGCCTCACACCCTCTAACTGCTTTTGCAGACTTTTTAGAGCCCTTGAGTAATGCGTTTTTACGCTACCCTGGCTACAGGACATGACATTGGCGGTTTCCTCAACCGACATACCTTCCCATGCTCTCAGCATAAACGCCTGCTGCTGCCGTGTGGGCAAGCGTTTTATTGCTGCAATCATTTCCTGTGTTGCTGCGTCCCTTTGTATCTCTTGTACCGGGTTTTCCGTTTCGCCGACGGTCGCGCTGTCGATTAGGTCTGGATAATCATCAGAATCCTCTGATGAGTTCCAGGGCATCATTGTCATCACTCGTCTACGCACCATGCGGCGTCGGTGAAAATCGGTTATCCGACTCTGCAGAATGCGATAAAAAAGGGGGGTCCATTCGTCTTCTGGGCGGTCAATGTAGCGTCTGACCAGTCCCATCATTGTGTCCTGCACAATTTCCAGCGCATCGTCCCGATTTCCAGTGGACATCTCCGCCATTCTCAAGCCACGGCGTTCGACATCGCGCAGAAATCGGTTCATGGCGCTCTGCTTATCCAGAACCTTGTCTCCACTGTCATCTGATGTTTGCAGTCGCCAGTACACTACCGGCTGACCTTTGCTTAGCGCAAGCATACTATCACAGTGACGCAGGCGTCCCTTACTGAGCCTATAACGCACTGGCGTTCTTGGGGTTGACGCATTATTTACAAATAATATCTGAGGTAGACTCGCAGAGTTCGGGCGGGAACCGGGCTGTAGTACAGTTCATCAACAAATGCCTCGGCAGCAGCGACGCGGTCAATGAAAGAGACATCCGAATTGCTTCGGTCATTGTCAGCAATATTGAGTATTTGCAGTTCAATCGTGAGGCTTTTACTGAGATTACCGCCAACATATACATCAACCGAAGTTACTGCCTCGGTCTCTGCAGTGTTGTCCTCCAGGAAGGGGCTGGGCCCCAAGTAGAGCGCATCGATGTTGACATAGAAGCGATCTCCCAGATAACCGAGGGCTAAAGTAGCTAATTGCTCCGTACTCCCTGGAATATGATCACCGCGTGGGTCCTCGTCTGTAAATCTGGCTTCGCTGAAAGCTGCGGCTAAATCCAGGTAAATTCGCTCATTTGGCTGGTAAAGAAAGCGAAATTCAAAACCGTCTCTCTCGCTAGGCCTCAATTCAACCTGCGCATTACGGGCGGCGAGTTCATATTCTGCTTCGCGGTGCCAAAGGCTGCCGCTGAATATTGCACGCTCATTCAGCAGGCGCGTAGTGAAGCCAAGGTCAATGGCTTTTACCGACCCGAGAGGCCTTACTTGTTCTGGCGGGTTGCTCTTGCTGCGGCTTGTGTTGATACCGCGAAACGAGTAACGCCCATCATTGCTGCTTATGCCTTTGCCCGCATGGAAGAACAGTTCAAGGTTTTCATTGGGATTGGCAATTATCGACAGTTTAGGACTAAAACGCTGGTCCGAGTTTCGATCATAGTCGAGCTCCAGTCCCTCATCTGCGTCGATATCCAGCGTGTCGATTCTCAGGCCTAGCTCATGTCGGAGCCAATCGTTCCACTGGTACTGATTGCTGTAAAACAGGGCGCTGGTATAAAGGTCAGCGTCGCCATTGTTAAGGTTGGTTGACTGGATATTTACGTCGCCGAGGCCCACATCTTCCAGTGCGTCAGCGCGAGCTTCGATACCGAGTTGATGATGCCCCCAACGGGTGAAAAACCAATCGTGACTTAAGCTGCCACCTAGCACAAGTCGTTCATCTCGCCGCTGGATTGGCTCGATACGCAGACTGCGGCTGTCGACAGTAACGAATTCCAGATCGAGAATGGAGCTGTAGTCGATGGCGTAGGCGCTGTAATTCCAGCGATGTTTCGAGTCTCCGCTCCAGCCGTTGCCAGAAATGCTGTAGCGGTGGGAGTCTTCTTGGGCGAAAGCGTCCAGTAAATTCTCCTGGCCGTCATTGTTTAGGTTGTCTCTGTCAATGGTCTGCGGGCTTTCCGATTCCCAGTCGGCTTCGTGAGCCATAAAGTTCACTTGATAGCCTCTGAGTTCGCTACCGCCGTAGATCTTTATTGCAGCGTTGTCGCTGCCGTTGGCGGCGGAGGAGTTGCGTAAATCTGCATCGATATCCTGTCCAATTGTTTCGATGCCGTAAACGACGTTGGTCTCGCCCGCTTCAAACGCGCCATTGGCGATCAGATGATGGAAGGCGTCTGCGCCGAGACCCATCGTGAGCTGGTGGCTGCCCGGCCGTTGGCGATAAAAAAGCTCTAGTGAGCCGGCACCCGTGAAATCTCCGTGTCCGGCATAGTAGGGGCCGCGTAATGTAATGTCCTCGACAATGAGTTCTTTGATCAGGAAATTTGTGTTGATGTAGCCTTGACCTTGTCCGTTGAAGGGTAGATTGATCGGCATTTCCTCAATGCTTATGGCCTTATCCTGGCTGAAGTCGTAGAGGTAAGAGGTAAGCAGGTCGTTGTGGATGCCGCGTTCGCGCAACTGTTCCAGCGCGCTAAGCGCAAGTTGTTTTTCAAAAAAAGACTCTTCCGCCAACACATTAGAGCTTATCAAGCACAATGCCAGCCCTTTGACGCAAAGGGCGAGCTTGTGTCCCATCAGGCTAGATGGCTTAATTGAGTTGCCCAGCCTTATCAATAAAGAGAGCCGAGTTACCCAGTGTCTAAAACCCAGTTGCAGCACGTAGAGCGTGTCCTGTCACGTTATAAACCCCGCAAGAAGCTCATCCGACCCCTGTTAAAGCGGTCAGCGGTAGCCATCATATTGCAGGAGATGCAGGCGGAAATGCGCATTCTAATGATAAAGCGTGCAGAATGCGATGGTGATCCCTGGTCGGGGCATATGGCATTCCCCGGCGGACAGATGGACTCAGTAGACCGGCATGGGTTTGATGTCGCGGTACGCGAGACTGAGGAAGAGATAGGTCTCAGCCTGGGAGCGGCTGACCCCTGTATTGGCAGACTGTCAGAAATTATGACTCATCCCCAAATTAAAAAGCGCCCAATGATAGTAAGCCCTTATATATTTCGATTGGATAGGGAGGTCAATTTTACCCTGAATTACGAAGTTGCCGAAGTTGTATGGGTGCCTCTGGCGTATTTGCTAGAGCGAAAAAACCGAGAGAAAATGACCTGGAATCGCAATGGTATGGAGATACCTTTACCCTGCTACAGGTATGAGGGGCGCCAAATTTGGGGTTTGTCGCTGATGATGCTGGACGAGTTTTTGGGGTTACTCAAAGCCTGACTTTCTATTTTCTCGTCGCAGAAAAAGACGTGTTTCCAATTGCAGTTCCTGCAATGCGGGGTCTGCGATAGCGGCTTCCCTGAGGTTTTTTTCATCGATATCTCCGCGGACGAAGGCTGCTACCAGACCGAGGATTACCGGTGACATTTTTGGGTCTCGATCCCAACGAGTGCCAGCGGCAAGATTGCCGGTAACCAGATTGTCTTTCCTGCTTAACCAGTAGCCGCCGCAAATTGACAGGCTATAGTCGCCAATTCGACCTGTGCTGATGTTGGGCGTGTTGGGGTTGAAGTCACCAGAGTTGTGCTCATTTATTTGATGAAGCGCCATGACCCATTGGCTGCTATCGGAAAACTCGTCAACTTCCGGGCGACAGAGTTCTCCGGGGTTCATCCAAACTCTGATTTCTTCCTGAAACTCTTTACCGCGCAGTATCTGTTCTATTTTTATATCCACAGAGTTTCCCTTACTGCTGAGGACGGTTCCGGAAATAACCAAATCGGCATCCGTTTGCACCTGTGTAAACGAACCTTTCCAAATGCAGTTGCACATTGCACTGCCAGTGTTGCTGAGACAGAGCAATAACAAACAGGTTAGTGCACGCATAGTTTTATTTACTTTAATAGCAGAGCTGCCTGTTTGGCGAAATAGGTGAGAATGCCGTTGCAGCCAGCGCGTTTGAAAGCGAGTAGCGATTCAAGTATCACTGGTTCAGGCTCCAGCCAGCCGTTCTGAAAGGCTGCCTGGTGCATGGCATATTCACCGCTGACTTGATAGGCGAAGGTGGGAGCGCCCAGAGCGTCTTTAACTCGGCGGACTACATCCAGATATGGCATTCCGGGCTTAACCATAATCATATCTGCGCCTTCCTGCAGGTCGAGAGCGCATTCGTGGATCGCCTCTTCCAGATTGGCAGGGTCCATTTGATAGCTTTGTTTGTTGCCACCCTTGATATTTTCGGCCGAGCCTACTGCATCGCGAAATGGTCCATAGTACGAGGAGGCATACTTCGCGGAATACGCCATGATTAACGTGTTTCTATGCTGGCCTGTTTCCAGCGCGCAGCGCAGCGCACCAACCCGACCATCCATCATATCCGAGGGCGCGACGATGTCGACGCCTGCGGCGGCGTGACAAAGTGCCTGTTGCACGAGCACTTCAATCGTCTCGTCATTGAGCACGTAGCCATCCTGGTCGATCAGTCCATCCTGGCCGTGACTGGTGTAGGGGTCTAGCGCGATGTCAGTCATTACAGCTATTTCAGGCACGGAGTCTTTAAGAGCTTTGACGGCATTCGGCACCAGGCCGTTGGGGTTATATGCTTCTTCAGCATGCTCGGACTTCTTGTGTGATTCGACCACAGGAAACAGCGCGATAGAAGGAATGCCAAGATCCCTCAACACTTTTGCTTCTGCTACCAATAAATCGATACTCAAGCGCTCAATTTTCGGCATAGAGGGCACGCTTTCTCGTTCGTTATTGCCGTCGAGCACAAACATGGGATAGATAAAATCATCCACAGACAGAGTGCTTTCTCTTACCAGTCTGCGAGTGCTTTCACGGCTGCGCAAGCGGCGCATGCGAGTCTGCGGGTATGGTGCTCTATGCAGATTGGTTGGCATGTATATAGGTCCTCAATCAGAGCGCGGCGAAGGCTGAGGCCGCAGCATCTATAGTAGCTTGAATATCATTGTCACTGTGAGCTGCAGACATGAAACCGGCTTCATAGGGCGCCGGCGCAAGATAGACTCCAGCGTCCAGCATTAGATGGAAAAAGCGATTAAAGCGGTCGGTGTCACAGGCCATAACTTGTTCATAATTATGAACAGAGCTGGCTTCGGTAAAGAAACCGCCAAACATGGTACCGATGTGGTTGGTTGTAAAAGGAACGCCCGCAGACGCTGCAACGTGTTCCAAACCCTTACAAAGTGCTGCAGTGTGTTGAAACATTGGCTCATAAAACCCGTCCACTGAAATAACATCCAGCGTAGCAAGCCCGGCTGCCATAGCAACTGGGTTGCCTGACAGCGTGCCCGCCTGGTAGACGGGTCCAAGTGGTGCAATGTGTTCCATGATGTCTTTGCGGCCACCAAAAGCGCCGACCGGCATGCCGCCACCGATGACCTTGCCCAGAGTCGTCAAGTCGGGATTCACGCCCAAATAGCCTTGTGCGCCTTCCAGGCCGAAGCGAAATCCAGTCATGACTTCGTCGAAAATCAAAACGCTGCCACAGGATGTGCAGTGCTCACGAATAGTTTCCAGAAATCCTGGCAATGGCGGAATGCAGTTCATGTTGCCTGCAATCGGTTCGACAATAACGCAGGCAATGTCTTCGCTGAATTCGGCAAACGCTGCTTTGATGCCTTCTGGATTGTTATAAGTCAGCGTAATCGTGTGTTCGGCTAGCGCAGCAGGAACGCCGGGCGAGCTTGGAATTCCCAGTGTCAAAGCGCCAGAGCCTGCCTTAATCAGCAGTGAATCTGAGTGACCGTGATAGCACCCTTCAAATTTGATAATTTTATCCCGGCCCGTGAAGCCGCGGGCCAATCGAATCGCACTCATGGTGGCTTCGGTACCCGAATTGACCATCCGCACGAGATCCAGGCTGGGTAGGATTCCGCAAAGGCGTTGCGCCATTGTGGTTTCCAGCTCCGTGGGTGTACCAAAGCTAAGGCCCTTAGTTGCCTGTTGAGTCACTGCTTCGAGAACGTGCGTATGGTTGTGGCCCATCAGCATTGGGCCCCAGGAAAGCACATAGTCAATGTACCGTTTTCCCTCTGCATCGTACATGTAGGCGCCGTCCGCGCGCTCCACAAAAACGGGTGTGCCTCCAACTGCTTTGAATGCGCGTACCGGTGAATTTACTCCGCCGGGAATACAGGACTGCGCTTTGCTAAATAGTTCTTGGGAAGTGCTCATAGGTACGCATTTTTGTCGTTCAAGAGTTTATGGAGCGGAATTATTGCGACTCCAGTTGTGAATATCCAGTTCTCTATTATTTTTGGTCCAGGCGATTTGGGACTAATCGCCCCATTCCAAGGCGCTTTGCGTTTGCTAATGCCTGCCAAGTGAATTCCTGTGCCTGGAGAATGGCCGCTTGCAACTCACAGCCTTGTGCAATATGCGCACTAATGGCTGACGCAAATGTGCTGCCGGCTCCTAGAAAATTATTTGGCAGGTTCTGCCACTCAAAACTCCGTATGAGCCCGGTATCTGTATAGAGGTGGCTAGAGTAGTGGCGACTTGCGTCAGGTTCATTCGAAATCAAGACATGCTCGCAGCCATTTTCCAACAGTTCATGGGCACACGCGGTCAGGCTGTCGGCCCCGCGACTGAGTGCGAAGGCTTCATCCGCGGTCAATAGAAGCAAACTTGTCTGCGGAATGAGTAGCGTGCAAAGCGCATCGCAGAAATCGTCCTCGACAGGTAGAGACCACAATGCAGGGTCTATGATTACAGGCAAGTGAGGGTAGTCTGTCAGCACAGTGTGAATACTTTCAATATGACTGGTGCTGGCCAGTTGGTGCAGCTTAATGGCGGCCACATCGATATCTTCAAGTACCGCACGCATTTGCTCAACAAGTAACAAACTGTCTACCACGGCAGAATCTTTAAGGTCTTGAGTGTCCTGGATGCTAATTGCGCTCATGATCGGAGTGCAGTGGCAACCCAGTGCGCCCAGGGTTTCGATGTCAGCAGCAATGCCTCCCCCACCAGTGGGGTCTAGCTCGGCAACGCACATGACAACAGGGCAGCTATGACTCATGGATATCCTTCGCTAAAGTGGTTTGACCACCGCCAGTATCACAATAATCAACAGGAAGATCACAGGAATTTCGTTGAACAGCCGGAAAAACACATGGCTGTGCTCGTCGGTATTTGCGCGTACTGCTGCAACATAGCGGCCACAAACCCAGTGGTAGGCGAGGAGGCCGCCAACGGTGACGAGTTTGAGCCAGAACCATTTTGCTGAGATGTAATATTCGTGGTTGAAAGTTACCAGCACTAGCCCCAGAACCACTGCGATAGCGGCAATAGGTGTTATAAACCGATAGAGATTGGACGCCATTGAGGCTAGCTTGTCCCTTGTTCTGGCATCATCGCTGGCAGCAAAATAGACCAATATGCGCGGCAGATAGAATATGCCAGCAAACCAACAGATCACTGCAATAATATGTGCGGCTTTGACCCACAACATATGAACCGATACTCCCCAGCGTTCGTTTTATTCAAAGCTTGTTTAGATAAAAGCGCTCAATGATATCGCGAGTGACTACGCCGCGCACTGTTCGTCCTTCATCCTGGTAAAAATCAGTCACCAAAACTGCTTCAATGGCCTTGTTGCGAATGGTATCCATAGCCTCACGCAAGGTTGCACCGGAGCGAATGCTGGTACTGGCCCAGCGGCGTAAATCCAGGTCTCCTATGTTGAGTTCTTGCCCGGTGTTTGACTGCGCCAGTGACTGGCGTAACTCTGCTCCTTGGAGGATGTAGAGGATTTTCCCTTCCCGCTCCACCAATACCCAATCGGAGCTATCTTCGATCAGCATGACAGTTTGCTTGTGCGAGGCCGTTTCCGGGGTGCGCAGATAGCGAGTACTCATCGCTGACTGTATATTTGTTTGTTGTAGTAGTTGCCCAACCGGATCTTCCGAGACCTCGCGTTTTAGGTGCCGCAACACAGTTTGATGGGCGGATTGCTGACGGAACAGGCTACCTCGAGTGATGTTTGCCGCAACAACCGCAAGTAGTACAGGCAAGACAATGCCGACATTTTGGGTGAGCTCTACCAAAGCAAGCAACGCTGCCAGCGGTGCATTCAGAACCGCCGCCATGCAGGCGCCCATGCCAATGAGCGCGTACAGAACCGGGTCTGAACTCAGCGCCGGCATGAACTCGGCTCCCCAATGACCCACCAGCGCACCGAGGCAGGCTCCTACAATCAAGTTGGGGCCAATCAGTCCAATGGGCAGGCCTAAGCCAACACTGCAGGCCGTTGCGATAATTTTAGCGATTAGCAATGAAATCAACAGAGTTGTAGTCAGCTGGTTGGCCAGAACCTGTGCCAGACTATCGTAGCCAATGCCCAACACTGGAGGCACTGCGATTGCCAGGCCGCCGACGACTGCACCCGCTAGTGTAAAGCGTACCAGCAGAGGTAGATGTCCGAGTTTTAGAGTCTGCTTAAGCAGCAAAATAAACAAAGAAGCTGCCACGCCTGCCAAGAGGCCAAGGAGAACTATAAAAGGCAGTTCCCACAGCGAACTGAATGCCACGGTTGGAACTTGGATGATCGGTTCTCCGCCGACAATATGGTAGATCGTGTTGGCGCTAACGGCGGCAAGGATCACCGGCGTGAAACCCACCACCGTGTACTCTGCGATGATAACTTCCATGGCGAAGATAACGCCTGCTAGCGGTGTATTGAAGGCTACACTGATGGCGCCAGCGGTGCCACAGGCGATAAGGATACGCTGGCTGTTGTCAGGCAGGCCGAAGCGGTGGGCCAAGCTGCTGCTAATGGCCGCACCCAGGTGAACGCCAGGGCCTTCTCTACCCCCGGATTGCCCTGTCGCCAGAGCTATTGCGCCACCGCCGAGTTGTACTAATAGGTTCCGCATTGGCAGATGTCCGTAGTGACTGTGCATGCGGCTGAGCACATGAACAATGCCTACTTCTCTGTCCTCTGGTGCAAGTCGCAGAAACAGGACGCCGAGCAAAAAAGCACCGCCAGATGGTAGAGCAAAGCGTTGCCATGGAGGCAGTGATGCAAAGCCTTGTTCTTTTTGTAGCCAAAGATGACTAATCAGCTCAATAAGTTGATCAAACAACAAGATAACCAGAGCGGCGAGAATACCGGCTACAATACCAAGCGCTGAATAGGGCAGTAGCGCACGGTAGTCGGTGAAATAGTGACGAAAATTGTGGTTGCTCATAGGCTTTAGTCAGCTTGCTGCAAGCGGCTCTCGGCAAAATTACCAGATACGCCGGGGTCAAAAACTTTATACTATACGGTTTTGCGCTGCACGGCGTGGTGTTCTTGGAGAATGTTGTGGTTAAGGTTGGGATTGTCGGAGGTACCGGTTATACGGGCGTTGAATTGCTGCGCCTGTTGGCTGACCATGCAGAAGTAAGCTTAGCAGTTATTACTTCGCGTACCGAATCCGGACGCCGGGTCGACGATTTATTTCCCAATCTTCGCGGTTACTACGATCTAAATTTCACCGAGCCTGACTTACGGACATTGTCCAAATGCGATGTGGTGTTTTATGCCACTCCTCATAATGTTGCAATGCACGGTGTGCCGAGATTGCTAGCGGCGGGAGTGCGTGTTATCGACCTGTCTGCGGATTTTCGTCTACGTGATGCAGAGGTTTGGTCGCAGTGGTATGGTGAAGAACATGCCTGCCCTGACTTGCTTGAGCGTGCGGTCTATGGTTTTCCTGAAGTTAATCGGGCAAAAATTGCTGGCGCTCAGTTGGTCGCTTGCCCCGGCTGTTATCCTACCTCGGTGCAGTTGGGTTTAATTCCTTTGTTGAGTGCCGGTGTTGTTGATCGACGTTCGTTAATTGCAAATGCCGCCTCGGGTGTAAGTGGAGCTGGCAGACAGGCCAAGATTGATAATCTGGTGTCGGAAACTTCGGATAACTTCAAAGCATATTCAGTTGCTGGTCACAGACATTTACCGGAAATTGAGCAGGGTTTAAGTGATGTTGCAGGTGAGCCCATTCAGCTTACCTTTGTGCCTCACCTGTTGCCGATGATTCGCGGTATCCATGCCACGGTCTATGCGAAGCTGACCGCCGCCACTAACTTGCAGCAACTATTCGAAGATGCTTACCGCAATGAACCCTTTGTTGATGTTCTGCCATCTGGTCAGTATCCACAAACCCGCTCGGTTCGGGGTTCAAATTTTTGCCGTATTGCTGTGGAGCAACCTCAAGGCCGTGATACTGCTGTGGTGATGGTCGTCGAGGACAATCTGGTAAAAGGTGCATCTGGGCAGGCCATTCAGGCAATGAATATTATGTTTGATTTAGATGAACGAATTGGCCTGGACACGGTTGCGTTGTTGCCCTGATGTGGCGTTCGGTTGTAGTTCAACGGCATCCCCACATGCGCCGTTGGTTGGTTTTTGCAGCGGTGCTCGGTGTGATTGTTGCCGCAATTTTCGGCACACAAATGGGGCGCTATGGCAGCATTGGGCTTTTCCAATCGCTCATGGCTGAGAATGAGGCTCTGCGCCAGCAAAATGCTCTCTGGCAAGCTGAGCTCAATGAGTTGAGGCAATGGAAAACCAATCAGCAAACCAGGGAAGAAGTATCCGGCCATTCACTGGAAATGGTGCGCCGAGAGATGGCGCAACAACAGGAACTGATTGCTGAGCTGGAGCAGGGCGTGCATTTTTACAGGAGTTTGATGGCTCCTGGTGATCAACCTGAGGGTTTGAGTGTGCGCAGTATAAACCTTGCTCGGGCCTTAAGAGATGACACTTATCTGTTTCGAATATTGGTGCAGCAAAATGCCCGCAAACATGAATTGTTAAGCGGGGTATTACGGGTCGACGTCATTGGTACAGAAAATGGGGAACCCTCGCTACATTCATTGGCAAGCATGTCTTCTGAGTTGCCCTCAGAAGATATAAAATTGCGTTTCAAGTATTTTCAGGCTATAGATGGAGAATTCACGTTGCCTCGAGGGTTTGTTCCCAGCAAGATGGTAGCCTACGCCAAGGCGGTTAAGCCAAGGCAGGTAGAGGTAAGCAGGGATTTTCCCTGGGCAGTACAAGAGAGGATTACCCATGTTGGGAAGTAAAGAAAAAGGCAGCTTTGGCGGCTCGGGCAGCACTACATTAATTTCCAGAGACACGGAAATTGTCGGTGACATTAAATTCAGCGGGAATTTGGATGTCGAGGGCGTTGTTCGCGGGAATATTATTTCGGTATCCAACAAGGAAGCGGTTGTACGGGTCGTCGACAAGGGTCGCGTCGAAGGCCAAATCCGGGTTCCCTCGGTTATTATTAATGGTGAAATCGTGGGCGATGTTTTTTCGACGAAACGTCTGGAACTGGCGTCGAAGGCTCGAGTGCAAGGCAATGTGCACTATACCCTGGTGGAAATGGCTATAGGCGCAGAGATAAATGGAAACTTTAAGCACAGCGTTGAACCTGCTGCAGTTGATCGCCGAAAACCGCCGCCCAAAGAGGCGTCGGAAGCAGTAGATTCCTCGATGCCGAACTCAGCCGCCACCGCGAGAAGTTGACTAACTCACTGAGGTAATAGATAATTTTCCCTCATTATTGAGCAACACTATGCCTGTAGCAGAAACTTTTACACCAACCAGTTTGAACCTGTCGGAGTCGGCGGTGAGCAAGGTGCGCTCGCTTATTTCTGAAGAGGGTAATGATGAGCTGAAGCTGCGAGTTTTTGTAACCGGCGGCGGTTGCTCTGGATTTCAATACGGCTTCACTTTCGACGAATTGACTGCAGAAGACGATACGCTCGTTGAAAAAGACGGTATTACAGTCTTGGTTGATCCCATGAGCTTTCAGTACCTCGCGGGCTCTGAAGTTGACTATACCGAAGGCCTTGAAGGGTCACGCTTTGTCGTTGTCAACCCTAATGCGACGACGACCTGTGGTTGTGGTAGCTCTTTCTCCATATAAAAAATATTTCTTGTCCTTTTTAGGCGCACTAATTCTTGCGCTGTCAGCACCTCTTATGTCGGAGCAGCCCCGATATATCTCATTGATTGAATTGAACACCGAGGCGGAATTACTTAATGCTTTAGAGCGCTCGAACCGTTTGTTTCAGGATGGAGTGGTTTTCGCAGGCAGTAGTTCTCCAGTAAATTTTGTTTTGCATGGCCCGGAAGTGCATGTCCTGTTGAAAAAGAACTACTTAGACAACCAGGCATTGGTAGATTTGGCGGCGAAGCTATCTGCATTCGGTATTATTGATCTTAAGGTTTGCGAAACCTGGATGGGTGGCAATAGAGTTCGCCGCGAGGATCTGCCTTCTTTTGTCACCACCGTACCTTACGGGCCAGCGGAAACTCGACGATTGCAAAAAGAAGGGTACGTTTACTTTTAGGCCAAGAGTTAGCGTTAGACCGTTAACAGTCGCCGGAAAAAACTTTCTTCCCCCCTGCGCTGTTCACGCATTAAAAGCAAGTCCGCGATCATGGACTCAATTTGGTCGGCGACTCCCTCCCTCACCAACATGAGTTTTTTCTTTGTTTGTTTCTTCCCTTTCATTTCTGCCAGTCGGACAGGTTTGCCAAATTTCACATAGCATCGCTTGGGCTTGGGAATTAGCGAACCCAAGAGACCTAAAGGAATAGGCGGTAGCATGTCCAGGCGCGTGTTTTCGTTGATGATGCCAAATCGCTCTAAAATTTTGCCCAATGCGGAGTCGGGTATATCTTCTCCTTCCATAAAGTGCGTGTAGAACTCATCAGGCCCTACCATTGCAATTGGCAGGATGGTGTAGCCGTGTTGAGCCGCGAGACGAACAAAGCCATAACGATCTTTCCATTGCAGTCGATAGCGTTGCGCAGCGGTCTTGGTTGCTTCATGCGCACCACCTGGGTAAACCAAGAGATCGCTTCCATTTTCCATGAGGGCGCTACAAACCTTTGGGTCACCAATGACGCCGCCTTGGTTGAGCAGCATGGACTCAGTTTTTTTGTTCCACAGGAAGCGATCACCCAAACCTCGTAGAAATCGACCCTCTTCGCTATACATGAGTGGCGCCAAAATGTAGCCGTCTGCGGCGAACAGAGAATGGTTGCTTACAAACAGGCAAGGTTCATCTGGCAAGGCTTCCGGATTAACGATTTCAGGGATAAAGATGCGTTTTATAATTGAATAGGCAATATCCACTGCTGAACCTGCCGGTTTCTCCACCTCAAGCGCCATTCTTATGTGGCGGTCTAGGCCGTCTTCGTCGTAGGGAAGGTTGTCTTGATCGAAAATGCTCATTGAAGGAAAACTCTTGTGGTTGATTGGTAATAATAGCTGGTAAGTTCTGATACCGTGAGGATTAGGCGCCGCCGGGATAGATACCCCCTAGTACCCTCTCTCCAGTGGCTCCGGTAACTGAGGAAAGGCTGCCTGTATGATTTGCAAGTGTTTGCGAGGCAAGCCAGGCGAATGCGGCAGCTTCTACCCAGTCCGAGTGTATACCAAGTTCGCTTGTATTCCCCAATTTTCTGCCCGGTAATTTACTCTCCAGCAATGAGACTAAATGAAGATTCGCTGCTCCGCCGCCACACAAATAGATTTCGTCTATATCTGAAGTTATTGCGCAGGCGATGCTCTCAGCTGTAAATTCTGCCAGTGTCGCCTGTACATCTGCGGGATGGATACCTTCCTGCAGGTAGTGGTCGAGCATGGCGAGATTGAATTCTTCTTTGCCAGTGCTTTTTGGAACGGGCCTTGCCAGATAGCTGTGCTGTAGCAACTGATTCAGTATTTGTATTTGCACCTTGCCAGTGGCCGCCCAACTCCCGCCTACATCGTAGGATTGGCCCTTGTGCTTTTCAATCCAGGCATCCATCAGCGTGTTGCCCGGACCGGTGTCAAAGCCAAGAACCGGTTTATTATTCAGCAGTGTAATGTTCGCGATGCCGCCGATGTTTACTACCGCCCGTTGATAATTAGCGGAGCGAAATACTGCATTGTGAAACGCAGGTGCGAGTGGTGCGCCTTCGCCACCAGCGGCTATGTCCCGCCGTCGGAAATCCGCAACTGTTGTTAAACCGGTTAGCTCGGCAATCGTGTTTGGGTCGCCGATTTGCAGGGAAAACGATTCTTGCTGCCGTGTGACTGTTGGTGGACGGTGACGTATGGTCTGACCGTGGCTGCCTATTGCTGATATTTCTCTGGGGTCTATGGCGGAGATTTTCAGCAATTCGGCTGCTGCCTCGGCAAATAGTTTGCCAAGACGCCGATCCAGTATGCCCAGAAGCTCTATTTCATCATTGCCGCTATGGCTTAGTTTTTTGATATCTCTGCGCGTTTCTATGGGCAAAGGATGGCTGTGATGATGTAGCAGCTCGAATCGGCCCTGGTTAATGCCAAGTATCGCTGCGTCTATCGCATCGATACTGGTGCCTGAAATAAGGCCAATGTATAGGTCTATCATTGATAGCTAGAGCTTGATAGTTAGAGCATCGAGGCTGAGTTATTGATTGAGCTGTTGATTGGCTCTGTCATAGCAGTTTTTGCCTGCCGAAGAAATGCGAATTGTGAAAGCAGGGGTTGAATCTGCTCTTGAAAATTGGCGAGTTCTTCGGCTTTCAGGCTTTTAGCCTTTGGTAATTTCTTGTGTATCGTACGCGGGTTTCGATGCACCCCGTTAACCAGGAATTCGTAGTGTAGGTGTGATCCTGTTGCTGCCCCGGTCGCGCCAACGGTGCCAATAACTTGATGCTGCTTCACCCGAGCACCTCTCCTGATTTTACGTTTGTGCAAGTGCAGGTATTTGGTGGTGAATTGATCACCGTGCTGGATGACCACGTAGTTTCCGTTAGCTTTGGTATAACCCGCCTGAATAACACGGCCGTCGCCAGCGGCAAATACCGGCGTGCCCCTGGGTGCAGCGTAATCGGTACCTCGGTGAGGTCTTGTTGTTTTGTAGATTGGATGTAGCCGACGCATATTAAAGTTTGAGCTTACTCTGGTGAAGTCCAGAGGTGCGAGCATGAAGGCTTTGCGCATACTGATACCATCCCTTGAAAAGTAGCTCTCATTGCCATCTTCGTCGGCATAGATATAGGCCGAGTGCGACTGGCCTTGGTTGATGAACTCTGCTGCCAGAATGTCTCCGTTGTCGATTTTTTTGCCGTCTAAATATAGCTCTTCATAAAGTACGTAAAATTTATCGCCCTTGCGAGGGTCCAGTACAAAATCAATAACGCCACCAAATATATTAGCTAGCTCCATAATAGTGTTTTCGGACATTCCAGCGGCTTCACCTGCTAGAAACAACGAGTTGTCAATGGTTGCAGAGGCGAAGGTGCGTCGTCGCTCGGGGTCAAGAATCACTGTTTCCACGTTATAGCCATTCTCAGTACGCTCGTAAATCACTGTTTCAAGCGCCGATTTCTGGTAGCGCAATGCAACGAGCCCACCCTGTGCATCCAACTGGAAGCCCAGTCTTTGGCCCGGAAAGATTTTAGTGAGCGCTGAACCGTTATCGGCTTTCTTGACGATATGAAATACAGCGGCGTCGTTAAGGCCAGCACGTTGAAATACCCTGGATAAGTTGTCGCCAGATTTCACTTTGAAGTCAGACCAGGTGATCACAGGCTCTGGAACTAGCGTTGGTTCGGGTTCAATGGTAGGTGCTGGTGTAGCTGCTATTGCAATCGGGATGATTGTCTTGTCGGGTGCCTTGTTCGCTTCCACAGAACCTGGAGTAAGACCCAAAAGCGCCCCAAGCGCCCCAAGTACCAAAGCGAGAGCAACTATAAGCAACAAATGTTGTTTGGGAAAGTTAGTTTTATTCGCCAGGCTAGTTGCGCCAGCAATGCGAGGTACTCCGATCATCGGTCGTTTTAACTACTTGTTTCTTGTTTGCGCGCCAGTATAGCAAAATACCATTGCGAGGGGGCAGCACCTGTCCACTTTGCTTGCATTTGATCTGGGTTTCGGTATGGTTCGCGCTTCACGCGCGCACAGTACTTTTTATGAGCAGTATATCAAT
>OZ242189.1:0-1722500 GCA_965205725.1 Halieaceae bacterium | reverse complement strand
TCCGAATACCCAGGAGTACAATCGCGGGAGACAGACGGCGGGTGCTAACGTCCGTCGTCGAGAGGGCAACAACCCAGACCGCCAGCTAAGGTCCCTAATACCAGTTAAGTGGGAAACGATGTGGGAAGGCAAAGACAGCTAGGAGGTTGGCTTAGAAGCAGCCATCCTTTAAAGAAAGCGTAATAGCTCACTAGTCGAGTCGGCCTGCGCGGAAGATGTAACGGGGCTAAATTGGTAACCGAAGCTGCGGATGCCTATGACCTTTGGGTTATAGGCATGGTAGAGGAGCGTTCTGTAAGCGGTTGAAGGTGTGCTGTAAGGCATGCTGGACGTATCAGAAGTGCGAATGCTGACATGAGTAACGATAAGGGGGGTGAAAAACCTCCCCGCCGGAAGATCAAGGTTTCCTGTCCAACGCTAATCGGGACAGGGTGAGGCGGCCCCTAAGGCGAGGCAGACATGCGTAGTCGATGGGAAGCAGGTTAATATTCCTGCGCTGCTTTTTACTGCGATGGGGGGACGGAGAAGGCTAGGCGAGCGCGGCGTTGGTTGTCCGCGTTTAAGGTTGTAGGCTGGAGACTTAGGAAAATCCGGGTTTCTGTTAAGGCCGAGAGCTGATGACGAGCATTTGCGCAAGCTCATGTGAAGTCGTTGATGCCATGCTTCCAGGAAAATCCTCTAAGCTTCAGGTAAGAAGTAACCGTACTGTAAACCGACACAGGTGATCAGGTAGAGAATACCAAGGCGCTTGAGAGAACTCGGGTGAAGGAACTAGGCAAAATGGTACCGTAACTTCGGGAGAAGGTACGCCGGTTTTGGTGATCAGACTTGCTCTGTAAGCTGATGCCGGTCGAAGTGACCAGGTGGCTGCGACTGTTTATTAAAAACATAGCACTCTGCAAACACGTAAGTGGACGTATAGGGTGTGACGCCTGCCCGGTGCCGGAAGGTTAATTGATGGGGTTAGCCTCTTCTTCGGAAGAAGCGAAGCTCTTGATCGAAGCCCCGGTAAACGGCGGCCGTAACTATAACGGTCCTAAGGTAGCGAAATTCCTTGTCGGGTAAGTTCCGACCTGCACGAATGGCGTAACGATGGCCACGCTGTCTCCACCCGAGACTCAGTGAAATTGAAATTGCGGTTAAGATGCCGTATACCCGCGGCTAGACGGAAAGACCCCGTGAACCTTTACTACAGCTTCACATGGGACTTTGATCTTATTTGTGTAGGATAGCTGGGAGACTTTGAAGCGCGCTCGCTAGGGCGCGTGGAGTCAACCTTGAAATACCAGCCTGATAATATTGAGGTTCTAACTCAGGTCCATTATCTGGATCGAGGACAGTGTGTGGTGGGTAGTTTGACTGGGGCGGTCTCCTCCCAAAGAGTAACGGAGGAGCACGAAGGTGCGCTAATCATGGTCGGAAATCATGAGGTTAGTGTAAAGGCACAAGCGCGCTTGACTGCGAGACTGACAAGTCGAGCAGGTACGAAAGTAGGTCTTAGTGATCCGGTGGTTCTGTATGGAAGGGCCATCGCTCAACGGATAAAAGGTACTCCGGGGATAACAGGCTGATACCGCCCAAGAGTTCACATCGACGGCGGTGTTTGGCACCTCGATGTCGGCTCATCACATCCTGGGGCTGAAGCCGGTCCCAAGGGTATGGCTGTTCGCCATTTAAAGTGGTACGCGAGCTGGGTTTAGAACGTCGTGAGACAGTTCGGTCCCTATCTGCCGTGGGCGTTGGAGATTTGAGGGAAGCTGCTCCTAGTACGAGAGGACCGGGGTGGACGAACCTCTGGTGTTCCGGTTGTGTCGCCAGACGCATTGCCGGGTAGCTACGTTCGGACAGGATAACCGCTGAAAGCATCTAAGCGGGAAGCCCCTCCCAAGATAAGATCTCCCCGGGACTTTAAGTTCCCTGAAGGGCCGTCGAAGACGACGACGTTGATAGGCTGGGTGTGTAAGCGCTGTGAGGCGTTGAGCTAACCAGTACTAATTGCCCGTGAGGCTTGACCATATAATCTAAGTAATTTGTTGGAAAGACAAATACTATGGATGTGCGCAAGTTGCAGTAAGACTAGAAGTAAGATTGAACTCCAGCTTAATCAGTCCTTGTCCTTTTAAGAGAGGGGTTTGGACATACCGAATCAGCCTGGATATCTATGAGTATCTATGAGTATCTATGATCTATGAATAGGTATCGGGCAAACAGTTTTGCCTGGCGACCATAGAGTACTGGAACCACCTGACCCCATTCCGAACTCAGTAGTGAAACGGTGCATCGCCGATGGTAGTGTGGAGTTTCTCCATGTGAGAGTAGGTCATCGCCAGGCTTCTAAATCGAAACCCCAATCAGGAGACTGGTTGGGGTTTTTTTATTTGGTGCACCATGCACTGGACTGTGGTGGTCTGGTGGTGGCTTGGTATATGCTGCAAGTTAAAGAATGGGCACAAAATTTTTAACACCCCCCAATGGCTCAATCTTATTCTGAGACCTTTGCACGAACTGTCATCTAAGTGCTTTGGGAGTTATAATCCAAACCCAAACCCTGGAGGTAAGAATTCCTGGAGGTAAGAATTCAATGCTCAGACAAACGAAATTCCTGGTCGCTGTCATGGCGATAACACTCGCGTCACTCGCGCCCCTTAACTTGTCTATCGCTGAAGGCAAGGCTAAATCAAACCAATTCTGGTGGCCTGAGACACTTGATCTCAGCCCGCTTCGTCAGCACGGTATCGAGTCCAACCCCATGGGAGAAGACTTCAACTACGCTGAAGAATTTCAAAGTCTCGACCTCGATGCGCTAAAGCAAGACATCGAGACACTAATGACCGACTCTCAAGACTGGTGGCCATCAGATTACGGCCACTACGGGCCGTTTTTTATTCGCATGGCATGGCACAGCGCCGGTGTATACCGTGTAGCCGATGGCCGCGGTGGTGCTGGCGGCGGCCAACAACGATTCGAACCGCTCAACAGTTGGCCTGACAATGTTAACCTCGACAAGGCCCGACGGTTACTTTGGCCCATCAAGCAAAAACATGGACGCAAGATTTCATGGGCCGATTTGATGGTGCTGACAGGCAATATTGCGCTGGAATCCATGGGCTTCAAAACCTTTGGTTTTGCTGGTGGCCGCGAAGACGACTGGGAGGCCGACCTGGTTTTTTGGGGGCCAGAGCACGAATTCCTGGCAGACGAGCGTTACTCTCGCGATAAAAAGAGTGGCGACAGAAAGCTCCAAGAGCCGCTTGCCGCTGTTCAAATGGGGTTAATCTACGTTAATCCTGAAGGGCCAAACGGCAATCCCGACCCGCTCCTGTCAGCCCATGATATTCGCGATACCTTTGGCCGCATGGCCATGAACGACGAAGAAACCGTCGCACTCATCGCCGGTGGGCACACCTTCGGCAAGGCGCACGGTGCCCGTGGCCCTGGCGGCTGTGTCGGGGCCGAACCTGCGGCCGCTGCTCTTGAAGAACAGGGCCTGGGCTGGAAAAACAAATGTGGCAGCGGTAGAGGTGGCGACACTATTGGCAGTGGTTTAGAAGGTGCCTGGACATTCAACCCAACAGCCTGGACTACCAACTTCTTTGACAACCTGTTTGCCTACGACTGGGTACAAACAAAAAGCCCGGCTGGTGCCACGCAGTGGATTCCCGCTGATGGTCAGGCAGCAAACCTGGTGCCAGACGCACATGATCCGTCGAAACGACATGCCCCTATCATGCTGACATCCGACCTTGCTCTGAAGTTTGACCCAAACTACCGGGAGATTGCAAAGCGCTTCCACGGAGACCCAAAAGAATTCGAACTCGCCTTCTCCAGGGCCTGGTTCAAGCTAACGCATCGCGATATGGGCCCACGGGCACGCTATCTTGGCGCAGACGCTCCAACCGAGGAGATGCTTTGGCAAGACCCCGTCCCTGTTGCTGATTATGCTCCAGTCAACAGTCTGGACATCAAAAAACTGAAAGCGAAGATACTGGATTCGGGCTTGAGCATATCAGAACTTGTGAGAACTGCCTGGGCATCCGCTGCCAGTTTCCGTGGCACGGATATGCGCGGTGGTGCAAATGGTGCGCGCATTCGTCTGGCCCCCCAGAAAGATTGGCAAGTAAACAATCCGGTAGAACTGGCGAGGGTATTGAACACCCTGGCAAGCATCCAGCAAGAGTTCAACGGCAAGTCATCTAAAAGACAGGTTTCCCTGGCTGACCTTATCGTTCTGGGCGGTTCCGCTGCTATTGAACAGGCCGCAAAGCAAGCTGGGCAGGGGGTGGAAGTTCCCTTCACGGCAGGGCGCACCGACGCAACGCAAGAGCAAACAGATGTAAATTCGTTCGCTGTGCTTGAACCAACTGCAGACGGATTTCGCAACTACTTTGGTAGCGACAACTACAGATCACCCGCAGAAATGCTCGTTGACCGCGCCAACATGCTCACCCTGACTGTTCCTGAAATGACAGTCCTCGTCGGTGGCCTGCGTGCGCTCAATGCCAATACGGGTGATGCCGGGCATGGTGTATTCACCGATCAACCCGGCACCCTCAGCAACGATTACTTCATCAACCTGCTTGATATGTCGACCGCGTGGCAAAAATCATCCTCTGAAGATGACGTGTACGAAGGCCGCGACCGCGGCACAGGCAGCCTTAAATGGACAGCTACACCCGTTGACCTGGTGTTCGGGTCACATTCTGAACTACGTGCGGTTGCAGAGGTCTATGCAGCAAACGACGCTCGAGACAAGTTTGTCAATGACTTTGTTGATGCCTGGGTCAAAGTTATGACGCTGGATCGTTTTTAGACCCGGATAAGTGATCAAGTAAACCTATAGGGTCGAGGTCAATCACAATGGACTTCGACCCCTCCGGTTTATTGATTAATTTCGAGGCTGTATCGAACTGCTGTATTGAACCGAAGGGGCCTGGGATTTCCCGGTTGGCCCCTTTGGTAGTTAGTCTTTTATGCTATTTGCCTTCGGCACTATCCATAACATCACCGGCTGCCGCTTCCACTGCCTGCACAGCATCTTCAGCGCCATCTTGCATATCGTCCATACCTTCGCCCATTTCTGTGGCATCGCCTTCGGCGCTATCCATAACATCATCGGCCATAACATCACCGACTGCCGCTTCCACTGCCTGCATAGCATCTTCAGCGCCATCTTGCATATCGTCCATACCTTCACTCATTTCTGCCGCATCGCCTTCGGCGCTATCCATAACATCATCGGCCATAACATCATCGGCCATAACATCATCGTCTGCCGCTTCCACTGCTTCCGTGACATCTTCACCGGTTTGCTCCGATGCGCCATCGCGCTGGTCGCAGGCTGCTATAAAAGTTAAAGTGAATATTAAAAAAATAAAATGTTTGATCATGATTTGCACTCTCTGTTGGTTGTGGTTGAATTAACAATCGCGGGGGTTATTCTACACCCTGTACCCTACTTCTGCCAGCTTGAGTCTTTTCCATGTTAGTAACACATAAACTGTCCGGTCTTGTAGCACATGATCTGTCCGGTTCTCATAGGACCCCGAGGAGGGGCGCTTATGAGACGGACAGAGTGGCTACAGGAGACTCGACTAATGAGATTCGAGGAAGCTTATGGGGGTTGGACGGAGAGCCGTCTGACCCAGGAGGAGGCGGCGCGATTGTTAGGGGTTTGTGACCGGACATTTCGCCGCTACATTGATCGATATGAGGAAGAGGGCCTGGAGGGTCTCATCGACAAACGGTTATCACAGATATCGCACCGCCGCGCTCCAGTCGACGAGGTCATGCGTCTGGTGGATCGGTATCGTAATCGGCACAGGGGCTGGAATGTGAAGCACTACTATTCCTGGTACAAACGAGAGGGAGGCCAGCGCAGCTACTCGTGGGTGAAGAATACCTTGCAAGGGGCTGGCGCAGTGAAGAAGGCATCTCAACGTGGCGTCCACCGTAAACAGCGTGACCGGTCACCCTGGCCGGGGATGATGTTGCATCAGGACGGCAGCCAGCATCAATGGGTACCTGGGCAGTACTGGGACCTGATCGTTACCATGGATGATGCCACTAATGAGCACTACTCGATGTTCTTTTGCGACGAAGAAGGGACACAGAGCAGCTTTCGGGGTGTTCGTGACGTCATTGAAGGGCGCGGTCTGTTTTGTTCTCTGTATACAGATCGAGGCAGCCATTACTGGATAACACCTGAGGCAGGCGGGAAGGTCGACAAAGTGACCCTGACGCAATTCGGGCGGGCGATGGGCCAGTTGGGTATTGAGATGATCCCGGCCTATTCACCAGAGGCCCGAGGCCGCTCTGAGCGTGTGTTTAGCACCCACCAGGACCGGTTGGTCAAGGAGTTGGCCCTGGCCGGTATCACGGACATGGACAGCGCCAATAAATATCTGACCGAGACCTACCTGACGGCTTATAACGCTGAGTTTACACAGCCACCGCCAGAAGAAGGCTCAGCCTTTGTTGGGTGCCGGGATAAATCGGTGCTGGATGACATCCTGTGTGAGCGCTTTGAGCGAACGGTGAGAAAGGACAATTGCGTACACTTTGAAGGCTTAGTGCTGCAGATACCTGCGGATCGCCACCGCTGCCATTATGTGAAGGCAAAGGTCAAAGTTCTACGTTACCCCGATGGCACTCTTTCGATTCAACACGGTCCACGAGAACTGGCGAGATATGACGCCTTGGGTCAGGCAATATCAGATGAACTACCGGTTGCAGCCTAATGTCCGCGGCTCAGCCAAGGTGGCAGGAAGACGCTTCATAGAGCCTTCCAGCAATCAAACAAAAAGCGGACAATCTATGTGCTACAGAACCGGACATTTCTATTTGTTGCTAACAGCTTGAGTCTTTTCCAATATAAAATGAGCCTGAAACGGAAGGAAGCACGGCAAGCTGTTTCCACTATAAAATGAGCCTGAAATAGTCCTTGTTGTCGTTCATGATCAGCGGATGAAAACGATCATGAGATTAGAGCAACTGAACACCCTGGACGCCATTAGGCAATTCCTCGAGGGTACCCAGGCCGTAGCCTTCAACGTGGCCACCGATAAGCCAGAGCGCTATCGATGGGTACAAAAGACCCTGGTGAAGCACCGGTACTTGCTGCTTGGCAAAACGGACCGGGGAACCGTCACCCGCTACCTGATGAAGGTCACCGGCTACTCTCGGGCCCAGACCAAGCGCCTGATACGGCAATACGTCAAAACAGGCACAATCTCAGTAAAGCCCGCTCGCCGCAATGGTTTCAAGCGCGCCTACACTGATACCGATAGTCGTCTGTTGGCGAGTATGGATGAGCGGCATGGTCAGCCTAGTGGCCCTGTATTGAAAAAGCTGTGTGAGCGGGCTTATCAGCGCTTTGGCCAAGCCGAGTATCAGCGCCTGGCGGGTATTTCGGTTTCTCACCTGTACAACCTGCGGGCCTCCAAGGCTTATCAGAGGCAGCGCTGTGTCTTGACCAGGACACGGCCTAAAGCCGCCTCTATCGGTCAGCGGCGCAAACCCTGTCCCAATAATCAACCGGGCTATATCCGTATCGACTCTGTCCATCAAGGTGATCAGGACAAACGCAAAGGAATCTACCACGTCAACGCCGTGGATGAGGTCACGCAATTCCAGATTATCGTCACGCTGGAACGTATTAGCGAGGCGTTTATGCGGCCAGCCCTCCAACAGATATTGGCGGCCTTCCCCTTTAAAATACGGGGCTTTCACGCAGACAATGGCGGTGAATACATCAACTACACTGTGGCTCAGCTACTGGACAAGCTACGCATTGAATTTACTAAATCACGGCCTCGGCACAGTAACGACAATGGCTTGGTTGAGAGTAAAAATGGCTCGGTCATTCGCAAACTCTATGGGTACACACACATCCCGCAGCAGTACGCCACTGACTTTGCCCAACTGAACAGGCAACAGGTCTACCGATACGTTAACTTCCATCGGCCCTGCTATTTCCCCACCACAATCACTGATGAGAAGGGCAAACAGCGTAAGAAATACCGCTACCAGGACATGATGACGCCCTATGAGAAATTCCGCTCCCTGGCCAAACCCAGCCAATACTTGAAGCCGGGGATCACCTTCAAAAATCTGGATGCATTCGCCAAAGAAATGACCGACAATGAAGCCGCTGAACAACTCAATTCAGCACGAAACCACCTATTTAAACAACTCCATGAGCGACTCAAGATAAGGGCTTAATACACCGTCGTTTCAGGCTCATTTCTGGATTGGAAAATACTGCTTGTGTGCGGGTTCAGTACCTGTGAGACAAATCGGCCAGCTTCGGTATGGCTTGATGCGCAGGCTTTTGCTCTGCATCGGGTCGTCTCCCGTGTGGATTTAACAACTCACAGGCGACCCGATTTTTACACTTTAAGAAGTCTCATAGGTATCTGAACCATGACAGACACACCCCTCATAAGCGTCCTCGAATCTCATTAGTCGAGTCTCCTGTAGCCACTCTGTCCGTCTCATAAGCGTCCCTCCTCGGGATCCTATGAGAACCGGACAGATCATGTGCTACAAGACCGGACAGTTTATGTGTTACTAACAATATTGTGAATAAATACTTGCAGGTGTGTAGTGTATAAACTACAATAAGGCGATGATTGAGATCAAGCAAACAGCAACCTACCAGAGATGGTATCGCAAGCTAAAAGACAGAAAGGCGAGTATGCTGATTGCGAATCGTATTGAGCGGTTAGTCTATGGTCTTGCAGGTGATGTGTCATCTGTCGGCAAGGTGTGAGCGAATTACGGATACATTATGGGCCTGGGTATCGCGTGTATTTCACCCGTCAAGGAAACGAGATAATCGTGTTGTTGTGTGGAGGCAATAAGTCCGCGCAACAGCGCGATATTGAACAGGCGAAGCGAATCCTTAAAGCATTGAGGTGATAGGATGGCAGAGCAACTTTTGTCATATGATACAGCAGAGTATTTAGAGAGTGACGAAGCGATTGAGGCATTTATGACTGATGCGTTTGCATCCGGTGACACAGGTTATATTGCTCACGCGCTGGGTGTGGTTGCCCGAGCCAAAGGCATGAGCCAGATTGCAAAAGATACCGGCTTATCACGAGAGCAGCTATACCGCTCATTCAGCGCTCAAGGCAATCCAACCCTTAAAACCACGCTAGCCGTCATGCAGGCATTGGGACTTGAGATGACCGCCAAGGGGGCATGATGAACTCTTCCGCTGAAACCATCCTCCGGTCCCTCTACTAAACCTAATCACGCCCTGCATAGTCGGTGCGCTCACTTTTGATGAGCCTCCCCAGGCCCTGATGGCCGAGCCAGCCCAGGAAGCCGACTTCGCCGAGCGCTGCCCCGTGACTAGGTGCCACTGCGCTCGACGGCACGCGACCGCTCGCTTTCGAAAGCGTTTTCGCATGAGCGCCTGATACGCACTGTCGGTATCCCGAGTGGTTGTGCCAGGTCGCAGGATGCGTGTGTCATTGATCGTGTTCCTTCCTTTGTAACCTCGGTCACATAAACCAACCGCTGGGTTCAGCGCATTGAGACGCTTTAATTGCAGCAGCACTTCCGGCAAAGTATGACCATCGAATGTGTTGCTATCAAAGGCCATGGCGCCGACCATGATTTTGGAATCTCGTGTCGTCGTGATAGAAACCTGGGTGCCAAATTCATAACGCTTGTGTGCTTTGCCTTTGCTCATGTAATAGACATGAGGTTCATGCAGGCTATACAACTTCTTGCAGGAGCGTCAACAGGTCGTCTGCTATAACAGACTCAGCCATTTGCCCAATACTCTGTTAGTGTGTTCGGGTTGTTCCAGTGTTGGCAGGTGGCCGGCATCAGGAATGACAGCCAGTCGTGCATCCGGGATCAGGTCGCGCATCATTTCGTGTCGCTCGACGGGACAAAGTTGATCTTCTTCACCGCAGAGAATTAGTGCAGGAACCTTGATGCCACGCAATGTATCGCATTGATCCGGGCGCTGTTGAAGCGCGCGGGACTGCTCTTCAAAAACTTTTTCTCCCAGGTCTTCAGCCATGGCCATGCAGAGATCCAAAACGGCTTTTTTATTGGGGCCATCCGTCAGGTAATGAGGCGTCATCTCGTCGCGCATTACAGAACGCAAACCATTAGTTCGCACCCGCTCAATTTGAGAATCTCGCGCTGTTACGCGTTCAATTGGTTCAGCAAGTGGATTGGTATCCATTAAAGCCACCCTTGTAACTCGGGCCGGTGCTTGCCGGATTATTTCCATGGCAGCAATACCGCCCATGGATAATCCGGCCAATGCAAAGCGGGGTGGAGCCTGTAATAGAATTTCAGCCGCCAGTTCTGTAAAAGAAGTTTGTCCGATAAGTGGCATCACCATGACGGGACGAGACACAGAAAAAGTGGCGAGCTGCGGCTCGAACAATCGAGCGTCACACATCATGCCAGGCAGTAGTACAAGAGGCTCATTCATATGACTGATTATTGGATGAAAACAGAGAACACATCAGGAGGCTCGCAAGGGCATAGCATCATGGCGCCAACCCACCCGGTAATTTGATTGAGCCGATATTCCGTGCCTTGTTGAATTCTCTCACACGTCCAAGAACATCCACATCTATCTGGCTATAGAGGTCGAGAAGGTCGACCAACACCCAATTTTCACGGATTAGCCCAGTTTCCATTCGCCAGAAATCCAGACTGCGTAAAAGGACTTCTTTCCCGGCTGGCGCAATGCCCATCCAGCCATCATTAGCAAGAGTGAGACGCATATTCGGCCATCCTGTCTCACACACATATTCACCTTCGGCGAACCAGTTGGATCTCAAACCACCTGAATCATCCAGCTTGCGGTCGGGCATGGCATTCAAAAACGGAATTTGATGCCAATTCCGAAAACCCGAGATTCCCCTGCCTGTGCCTATGCCAGCAGGCCCATACCAGTTAAAACGCGGGTGCCAGTATTTTTCCATCTGCATCACGTTTGGATCAGGGTCAGCCGGGTGCTTGCACAGTTCTGTCACCATAGCGATCACATGGTCATGGGTTGCCTGACCATCACCCGTTGCCGTGAGTCCATCACCACTCATAGGCGCTGGTGTGCAAAGATAGGCGCCAAGCTGTGGCGACATAGGCCACGCCCGGGCCTGCATCATCAGTTCTGGCAAATCCCAAATGGCCTGCATTTCAACAACCTTGCCATTTTCTATACGGAAGAATTCGTGATACCGCATATGGGCCAGATGGCCGGTTGGCGGAATACCAAGAAAGGGGGCGAGGAAAGTGCCCATATAATTTCCCATGGTGCCTGCCCAATCCCGACCTTCTGGCGTTGTTCCTGCCAGCAAAATCATGTCTCTTCGTTCCAGGTCTGGCAGGGCCTCGTAGAGTGGTGCCAAACAGGTTTCAAAATAGGCATCAGGGCCGTTGAGCACACCAAAAGGATGGCAGAGTTTCAGCTCTGCACCACGAGCAAAGGATGCTGATAGCGCAGAGCGCACGGTCTCGGTGTCAAAATCAGCCGCAGCCGCCCGCAAAGGCGATAAAAGTGCTTTAAGCTCAGCAGATGATTCAGTATGTGCCATTCAAAGTCTCCAAAAAATCTTACAAATCCAGCCGCACCTTTACGCGGCCGAAGGTTTTAACGACATGTTGGATGTCTTCAACGGTTAGTGCTGCATTAACCTGAATGCGAATTCGGGCTTTTCCATGCGGGACGACCGGGTAAGAAAAAGCCACGGCATAGATGCCTTCTTCAAACAAGGCATCGGCAAATTTCGATGCCATTAACTCGCTCTCAAACATAACGGGAACAATCGGGTGCCCGCCTGGTAATAAAGTGAACCTCAGCTTTTCCAATCCTTCACGAAGAAGCGCTGTATTCACACGCAAAGACTTGCGCAATTCACTGGATTCTCTGGCAATCTCTATCGCTTTAAGCGCTCCCGCTGCTATCGGTGGCGCCACTGTATTCGAAAACAAATATGGGCGGGAGCGCTGCCTCAATAGCTCGACAATTTCTTTTCGTGCACTGGTAAAGCCGCCACTTCCACCACCCAGCGCCTTGCCAAGGGTTCCCGTAATGATATCAACCCGGTTCATGCATCCGCGATATTCATGGGTTCCCCGGCCGGTCTCACCGATAAAACCGGTGGCATGGCAGTCATCAAAATGAACCATGGCTTCATATTGATCAGCCAGATCACAGATTTCGCCCAGTTTGGCGATACTCCCATCCATTGAGAAGACACCATCAGTAGTAATCAGCTTAAAACGGGCGCCGTGGGCCTTTTTCAACTGGTCTTCCAGATCAGTCATATCGTTATTGTTATAGCGGTAGCGGCTGGCCTTACACAATCGGATGCCATCAATAATGCTGGCGTGATTCAGGCTATCTGAGATAACCGCATCTTTTTCACTCAACAGGGTCTCAAACAGACCACCGTTCGCATCAAAGCAGGATGGATACAGGATGGTGCTCTCCATACCCAAAAAGGTACTGAGCGCATCTTCAAGCTGTTTATGCAGGGTTTGTGTGCCGCAAATAAACCGTACCGAGGCCATTCCATACCCCCAGTCATCCAACCCCTTTTTGGCGGCAGCATTGACTTGCGGGTGCTGTGCCAAACCCAGGTAATTGTTGGCACAAAGGTTTAGTATCGGCTTGTCACCAACCTTAATTTCAGAACCCTGTGGCGAACCAATCTGCCGCTCGTTCTTGAACAGCCCATCGTCACGAATGCTTTTAATCTCTTCGTTGAGATGTTCCTGAAATTTTCCGTACATTATCAATACCTTTTTACGCTTATTGCCAATCTAATATCACCTTGCCGGCGCTACCTGAATTCATGGCTTCAAAACCAAGCTGGAAATCAGTAGAGGGCAGTCGGTGCGTAATAACCGGCGATATATCGAGCCCATTCTCAATCATCACGGACATCTTGTACCAGGTTTCGTACATTTCACGGCCATAGACACCTTTCAACGTCAGCATATTAAAAATGACTGTTTTCCAGTCGACTGTCGTTTCATCCGCCGGGATGCCCAACATAGACACTTTGCCGCCATGACACATATTGGCCAGTATATCCCTCAGCGCCATGGCGTTACCGGACATTTCCAGCCCCACATCAAAACCTTCGGTCATGCCGAGTGACTTTTGAACCTGCTGAAGATTTTCAGAGCGGACATCGACAGTGCGTGTTGCACCCATGCTGTGAGCCAGCTCTAAACGGCTCGGGTTTATATCTGTGATGACGATATGCCGCGCCCCCGCATGCTGGCAAACTGCGGCGGCCATACAACCGATAGGGCCAGCGCCCGTAATCAGGACGTCTTCGCACAACAGGTCGTATTGCAAAGCCGTATGCACAGCGTTGCCGAGGGGGTCAAATAAAGAGGCAATATCCAGATCAATATTTTTCTGGTGCTCCCAAATATTGGACATGGGCAGTGCCACATACTCGGCAAAGGCACCGGGACGGTCGACACCAATACCGCTGGTATGAGCGCAAAGGTGCCGCCTTCCCGCCATACAATTACGGCAGCGACCACAGACTACATGGCCTTCTCCAGAGACAATTTGACCCGGCTTGAAGTCATTTACATTGCTGCCTGTTTCGACAATTTCACCAACAAATTCATGGCCTACAACCATGGGTACCGGGATCGTTTGCTGAGCCCAATCATCCCAGTTGTAAATATGCATGTCCGTACCGCAAATGGCCGTGCGCATGACTTTTATCAGCACATCGTTAATGTCAATTTCAGGAACCGGGACGTCTTCCAGCCATAGCCCCTGAGTTGCTTCTTTTTTTACCAGTGCTCTCATACTGTCTGCTCTGCATGTTCGTGAATCTATAAGTTTTCCTAATTACCACTTAACCTAAGCCAATCTTCAAGATATTGTCCGGCATTGGCGGTGTCCTGAGCGCGGCACGAGCAAGCCTCGGTATTAGCCCGCACAAATCAAAGCGACGATTGAAACGATACTGAAATTCTGACAAGTAACGCTGTGCGTATTGCGGTCGAATCCCATGATAGGTACTGCGTAAGGAACTCTTTAAATGACCGAGAATAGTATTGACCCAATAGAACTCAGGCTCTTCAACAGAGGCTCTCCCGCCGCCGCATACAATCTTGTCGTGTAAACACCCTGCATCAGCGACGGCATTAAAACACGCCAAACCATCGGAGATGACGGTACTGCCCTCGGTCAGATGTTGCTGAGTCCATGACTTGATCTCTTCGGTTCGGAAACCCTTTACGACCGACAACTTAACCCGAACGGGGCAATGGTCGCTAGTGGTCTCGACCGCCGCCACAAAAGGGGTCTTACCAGCAGCACCGCGCCCCGGTTTACACCCCGTACGCTCGCCTCCCAGATAGGCATCATCCAATTCAATAAAGCCCGATAGTTTCTTCGGGTGATCCCGCTCCATCATCACCTGCATGAGTTTGTGCTTCATTCTCCAGGCCGCATTGTAGGAAATGCCTAGATGACGATGTAGTTTCATTGCCGAGATACCTTTCTTATCCTGAGTGACCAGATAGATACCCTGAAACCATAGTGTTAATGGTAGTTTGGTGGATTCAAAGATCGTTCCAGCGGTCAGTGACGTTTGGTGGTGACAGCGATTGCACTGCTGTAGTTTGCGACTGGTTAACTGACAGCATTTATCGTGGTTGCAATTCGGGCATTGGAATCCTTCGGGCCAGCGCCACGCATAAAGTGCATCGAAGCACTGCTCTTCGGTACCGTACTGATTGATGAATTCGTTCAAACTGATACCTTTCTGGAATTGCACTTTATTACGCGCCATGACTGATCTCCTTGTGAATCAAATACCGAAACTGTGTTTATGTACAGTATAGCAGAGCTTAGCCATAATGGTAATTAGGTAAGTTTTTGCTGTAAAGCTAGTGTAGTGTATTAAACTAATTATTGATTTGAGAGTGCATGTCTTGCCCGGCCCACTTTCTCCAGAATCTCTCCCGCAGACTTTGTCCAAACAAATGGCTTTTTATCTTCATTGTGTCTCTCAATAAAATCCATGATAGTCTCTTCCAACTGTTGTACTGATGTGAATACACCACGACGCAGCCGCCTTTCTGTCAACAATCCAAAAAATCTCTCCACCAGATTTAGCCACGAAGAACTCGTTGGAATAAAGTGTAAGTGAACTCTCTTATGACGCTTAATCCAGTTCTTCACTGTTTCGTGTTTGTGCGTCGCATAGTTGTCAACGATAAGGTGAAGGTCTAACTCTTTGGGTGTTTGTTTCTCCACAGTCTTCAGAAACGCCAAAAACTCCTGGTGCCGGTGACGCTTCTTACACTCACCGATAATATCACCCGTCAGGGTGTTCAGTGCCGCAAACAAGGTGCTTGTACCATGACGCTTATAGTCGTGAGTCATGGTTCCGGCGCGTCCTGGCTTCATCGGCAATCCCGGCTGCGACCTATCCAGCGCTTGAATGGAACTCTTCTCGTCAACACAGAAAACAACGGCATTCTCTGGCGGCGATACATACAAGCCAACGACATCGCGTAGCTTGTCTTCAAAGGCAGGGTCGCTGCTCACCTTGAATCGGGCAACCAGGTGTGGCTTCAAACCAACTTCTCGCCACACTCTGTTTATAAAGGAGTGATTAATTCCCATCACTTTTGCCAAACCTCGGGTCGTCCAGTGGGTGCCATCCTTGGGTTTTTCCTGCGTGGTTATCTTGATGACTTTCGAACGCAGCTTTGCCTGGTCCGCAGAATTCTTGCCGCCGTGATTAGCCCCTCTGGGTAAATCTTTCTCTATCCCCTTAAGCCCTCTCTCGAAAAAACGATTGCGCCACCGGCCCACTTTGTTGGCATCAATTTCCAGCTCTTCAGCAATCTTGTAGTTGGGAATATTTTTTGCAGCGAGCAGAATGATCCTTGAGCGCTCTACCAATCGTACCGGTGTCGTTTTGCTCCTAACCTGTTTTTCCAACTGCTTTTTCTCTTGCGCTGATAAAGTGATGTCTATTTGGGCGGGCATTGGCTTCAAATGGGTAGTGAATGAAGCACTTTATATAACATGAATCAGTTCAATACACTACACTAGTTGCGTATCTATAGCACCAGCGTTCCCGCTAATGAACTGCAATCATTCTCATCCAGAAGCTCACCCAAGTCGACATCCTGGCGGCATCACACCGATTGTGCTCTTAACCGAACCAGGAGTCTGTCGGATTTAACGCTGTTCTACTACGGAAAAGCATCAATCAGTCACTTTCACGGTCAATTTCGTTAAGCAGAACGACTATTTGCCTCATCTGTGGTGGGTACAGGAGCCTGTCAGACCTAACAGTGTTCTACCGCTACAAACGGTTGCGTCCGACAGGCGCCCAGGTATGTCGATTAATATGGCCGAGGAGTTTTCAGGCTCGACTCTATTTTCAGACTCGATTTATTTTTCAGGTTTTGTCATAGCCAAACCTTGGTATTTCCAAACGAAACAAAATAGCGGCTGCACGCAAGCCAAAGCCAGCAAAAAATGCGCTGGCCTGGGCAACGCTTTGATTGAGACCAAAACCTGTCAGCACAACATAGACAAGCGATGCAAATAACGCGCAGGTTATATAGAGCTCGGGGCGCATCAAGGTCAGTATTTTGGCGCAAAGTACATCTCGTAAAACACCGCCAAAGGTGGCGCTCATAACACCCATAACAATAGCGATTAAGGCATTATCCTGATGCAACAAAGCTATGTCAGTCCCTAAAACTGCAAATGCTGACAAGCCAATTGCGTCCATCCACAGAATCAATTTCAACCTTTTTGTGTGCAGGTCCGCAGTAAAATACACAAAGGCAGAAGCAACAAGACAAATGTAGATTGCGAGAGGCTCCTGAATCCAGGACACCGGAGAAATACCTAATAGCAAATCCCGCAGAGTTCCGCCGCCTATACCGGTCACTGTGCCAATCAGCATCAAGCCCAAAATATCCATGTTCTTTTCAGCTGCGAAAAGAGCGCCGGAAATAGCAAAAACGATGAGTCCCAAAATATTGAGTATTCCCAGAAATTGGATAATTAATTGGTCTGGCATAGTTAGTGCCCATCCATAAATGGGTGTTTTTTGACAAAACACCCTGTTTTAATCTTTCCGATCCGGTTCATACTTCTCCGGGCTTCGTAGCGGTCATGAACTGAGGTGAATTGTCACTTCATGGCCTTTTATCCTGAATTTTTGTCGCAGGTCTCCCCTGCACTGCCCGTAAGCGTACAGATATTTCTCAGCCGGTACTACCGCTTAGCTTAGCCGGAGTCGATCCTCGCCAAGCGCATCAGGTTGTAGCTCAGAACCGACGACCAGACATAAGCTTTAAAGCCAGCAAGTCCTTTCCAATTGGCTTTTTTTGCACCAAATGCTCTTTTTAGTTCTGAAATATTCCCTTCGATGCCCGCCCGGAAATGGCGCAATCGAGTAAACGTTTTCGATTTAACGCCCATGGCGTGAAGTGATAAACCGACCGGCTTATGAAAGGCCACACGCTTAACACCCAGCCCCCTTCCTTTTACCACATTCTCCTGGCTGGCATAGCCACCGTCAGCCACCACTGAGTGTGGCAGACAGTCCAGCTTCGACTGGTGAAAATCCAGCGTCGGCATGAACAAGCTGGAGTCCGCCGGGTTCCCTTTTTCAATGCAGAGGTACGTGATGAATCCGCTTCTCTCACTGCTCAGATTTATCTTATGGCCATATTGAACGTCACGAAATCCTTTGACGATAATATCGGTGTGTGACTCGAATAAGCTCACGATTTTTTTTGAGGAATGGATGCTCTGCCCCTGGATGACGCGGTGCTCTGTTTGATTGATGACCCTCAGTGCCAAATCCCTGTACTGCTCTACCTGACTTACCCATTGCTTCTTTTTATCAGAGTCACAGGCACCCACTTCTACGGCTTCCAATCCCCGGTCAACTTGCTTCAGGACAATTCTTAGAATCTGCAACAACCTTGGATAAAGTGCTTTTTTTCTAGCCTTTTTCGCATTAAAAATCTGAAATGCCAGCGACTTCGAGGCTTTGCGCTGGTCCGTAAAGCAAATTTTTACCCCTGTGATATTTTTGCTTTTCATCAACAGGCGGCTGAGCACTCGAACACCATCATTCAGGAGTTGACTGTCACTGGGTGGCGCAATATTACTGGCGACAACCGTGCTATCGATGCGTAATTTTTCCATTGATAGTATGCCTGCTTTAAGCCAACTGACAGAGAGGGTCTCATGCACTTTTTCCAGCGTTTCTGGCCTGATACTCCGTATAGTTGACTGTAGCCCAGATCGACTGGGCATTGTTGTGGCAGACAGCCGGGCAAACGTACGGTAGGTCATCGAGTCTGACAAATGAAACGCCAATTGCTCGTAGTTGACGCGCAACTGCTGCTTCAGGAGCAAGCATCGAAAAACATTTTCAACGGTTAAACCTGTTCGACCTACCTTGGCTACTGACGCATCAATGAGATCATCGGCGACCAGGAGTAGTATTTCTGGATGTTGATCCAGTCGATTTGATAACGCCCGAAGCTGAGTTCCAAATTCGTGTTTTGAGTAGTTTTCAAATATACTTGCCTGAGCAATGCGGGTCTCTCGCATGCGGAATCCTCTTGGTTTTTTTGTTTTTTGTTCGTACCTTAAACTTAACAAATTCAAGAGGATTTTTTAATACCTTGCGAAAAATATTCCTTATATTTCAATGGATTGAAAGTTTATGGATGGGCACTAGTTAGGTGAGTGGGCGGCCACCATCCACAGGAATAACACAGCCGGTGTTAAACCGTACAGTTGTAGACAAGGCCACAACCGTATCAGCAACATCAGACGCATTGGCAATACGCCCCAAAGGTGTTTTATCCATCTGCTCTTGCAGATAAGCGGGGTCTACACGACTGGCATACTCCCCGGCTACCCAACCTGGAGCAACAGCCACAACACGAATACTGGGTGCCAGCGCACGCCCCAATGACATAGTCATAGAATTGATAGCCGCTTTGGATGCACAGTAGGCGACATTGCTACCAACCGCAGTGGTTCCGGCAATCGATGAGATATTGATAACCAGGCCTTCCCCGTTGACAGCCAGCAATGATTGAAAAGCCCGAATACAGGCAAAAGAGCCGCGAAAGTTGGCGGCAAAAATCCTGTCTATATCCTCATCTTCAAGGCTATCAAGATCATCATGCGGCACAGATTTAGTCACACCAGCATTGTTGACAAGGATATCCAGTCGGCCTGTTTCTGAGGCAATTTCGTTGGCCAATAAACTCAGGGTTTCACTATCCAGAACGGGAACATGCTTAACAACATGCCCCCTTTCTGGATAACCTGATAAGGTTGCACAAAGAGACTCTGCTTTTTCGGTGCTGCTGTTGTATCCGACAATGACTTTCGCCCCGGCCGCTGCGTAGGCCAGGGAAATTGCTGAACCAATACCTCCAGCGGCACCCGTGATCAGAACAACTTTTCCAGCCAGGTCTTTCATCATCTTCGTTCTCTAAGAGATTCTTTGATCGTAGTAAACAGCTATACTTTTTTGTATCTTCTCACACGCAAATCAGCCTGGGCCTTATGTCCTGCGAAACCCTCAAGGGCACAAAGCCGTGAGCAGTATTCGCCAATCTCGACCGTCGCCTCAGGCGTTACCCGTTGATAGGTGCAGGTTTTAATAAATTTACCGACCCAAAGGCCACCCGTGTATCTGGCGGCCTGGTTTGTTGGCAGTGTGTGGTTAGTGCCAATGACTTTGTCGCCATAGGAGACATTGGTTTCCGGGCCAAGGAACAGCGCACCGAAATTAGTCATATTCTCCAGAAAATAATTTGGCTCTTTGGTCATAACCTGAACATGCTCAAACGCCAGCTCATCGGCCACCTGAACCATCTCTTCATAGGAATCGCAAACAATCACCTGACCATAGTCACGCCATGCTTGTCCTGCGATTTCTGCTGTTTCCAGTGTTTCCAGTTGACGATCTACTTCCACCATAGTGTCTTTGGCCAACCGTTCGCTGTTGGTTAATAAAATCGCTGGCGAATTGGGCCCATGCTCAGCCTGACCCAAAATATCAGTGGCAGCCATTTCTGCATCACAACCGATTTCGTCAGCAATAATCAATGTTTCTGTTGGACCAGCCAACAAATCAATGCCCACACGGCCAAAAAGCTGACGCTTGGCTTCGGCAACAAAGGCGTTGCCCGGGCCAACAATTACATCAACCGGGTCGATGGTCTCAGTACCCAACGCCATGGCGCCCACCGCCTGAACGCCACCAAAGCAATATATTTCATCGGCACCGGCCAAAGCCATGGTCGCAACAATGGCTGGCATAGGCTTGCCATTAAAGGGAGGGGCACAGGCAATCACACGTTTTACTCCCGCTACCCTGGCCGTGGCAACACTCATATGCGCAGAGGCAACCAGTGGATACTTTCCACCCGGAATATAACAACCCACGCTGTTTACCGGAATATGTTTGTGACCTAACACCACACCAGGGCGCGTTTCAACCTCCACATTTTTCATGGAGTCGAGCTGAATACGCGCAAAGTTTTTAACCTGCTCCTGGGCAAACTTAATGTCATTCAGCGTTTCTTCTGCAAGGCTATCGGTACATGCCTGAATCTCGTCTTCAGACAAACGGAAACTGGCTGGCGACCATGTATCAAATTTTTCCGAAAGCTCACGCACATGCGCATCACCTTTATCAGTGATTCCTTTGAGGATGTCTTCTACAACTTCGCGTACCTGATTACTCGTTTCGAGAGCCTGCGCTTCCGAAATACCTTCTTTTAGTATTTTGACCATCTATTATTTCTCCCAACCCGAGGTTGATATTTGGTTATTTTAAACTAAAAACCCCATTGATTTTGACTTCGAAATCATTTTATAAGAACAACAAACCCTTCAAAAAAATAGCTTTATTAGCTGGAAATATTAGGTTTTTTGAGAGTTGTTATTCCAAATAAAACATTAAAAAGTATTTTATATGATTAATTCTGCATTCGAATGCATTTTTATTGTGAAAACTTTCCTTGTCAAGATTATTTTGGAACCATCGCGGATATGCTCATCACTGAAAAGAAATAAAAATTCATCCTAACTGAACCGTGCAACGATCTACCCAGCACCAATATCGACACCTTTTTGCAGGTTAAATTTTTTAATTTATCCTGCCCGAGCTTCCTTCCTGTAGCTTTCCTTTAAACATTCTTGTCTCAACAGGCATTCCAGGCTCTTCAATCCTGGCCAAAATAATGGCTATGGCTACTTCCGCCATAGCTCCAGTAGGCTGATGGATCGTAACCAGTCTGTAGTTATCCCAGTACGTTTGACTGGCTCCGTCATAACCCACAACAGTCAAGTCATCTGGAACATTTAGATTGTAATAATTGCGAACTCTATCTATACAACCGAAAGCCATAAAATCGTTTGCGCAAAGTATAGCTTCTGGCATTTTATTGTCCATTGCAGCTACCAACTGCGGTAGAGCATCACTACCACTTTCGTAATCGTAGTTACCACTGATAACCGCATAGTCTGTATAACCTAACTCATTAAGCCGGTCGACAGCTCCTGTTGTGTGTTGGACACTAACCCTTGTGGACCCGTGATAATACCGAAGCTTTTGTAACCTGCATAAACCAGCTTATCAACTAAAGTTCGCTCGCCTGCTACCTGATCACAGTAAGCAGAATTAACAGGCAATCCCGAGTATCTGTGATTAATAAAAACAACAGGGATGCTCGCGTCGGTCAGCACTGTGATTTGCTCTGGCGGCAAATCATCTGCCGCAATAACACCATCGACACGGTATTGCCTGACCTGCTCGAAGATATGATCCAGGTTCCTGTAGTCGTCTAGATTAAACAGTAGCATATTTAACCCCTTTTCAGAGAGGCTTTTACTTATGTCTACTAACAGCTCGGGATAAGCTGTCAGGGTACCCACAATCACTGCGATCAAATTTGAGCGCCGGGTAATCAAGCTTCGGGCAAACGCATTGGGCTGGTAACCCAGCTCTTTAATAGCTTTATTAATACGCTCACGCATTGCCTCGGACACATGCCCATTAGGTTTAAAACAGCGTGAAACAGCCGACTGAGAAACATTGGCATGACGAGCAATATCGTAGAATATCACCCGGCCTCCAAACGCATCCCTTTTGGGCTTGTTCAGATTGCCTGCCTCGTTTTGACCAAGAACCTTTGTCATTGACTTAACACTTAACTAAAAGCCAAATCTATCCAGGTGATCCGTACAAGCTCAGTACGTTTTCCCTGAACCGAACAGCTGCATTAACAGATCCAGTTCATTGAACAGCATCCACTCTTCAACAATGCGTCCGTCGAAAATCTTGTGTTGGGTAATGCCCCATATTTTTACTTCCCGGTTGGTCGGCTCACCATAGACCCCATTGCCTCTATGGGTGCCACTTGCACTCCATCTGACGGACGTCAGGTAGCCCTCTTCGGCATTGCCCATCCAATAGACTTCGTCAATATCCATTGCCAGGTCAGGAAACATCGCCAGCATAGAAAGCACAAATGCCTGGTAGCGGCCTGTGCCCACAAACGCCCGATCAGTCGGCCCGTTAAAGCTAAAGTTTTTGTTGTAAGCCTGATCTATGGTACTGAGCATTCGACGGTTCCACAGATTGTGGTAAGTGGCGTTAATAAAGTCGTTAATATCCAGATCACCGTCGGTGTTTGGCATAGTCAGCAACGTTGGTTTTGCCTGCCCTTTTAACCGGCTTGGCTCACTCGCCATGTAGTCAGCTGGTGACATGCCTACTTTCTGCTCCGCCATCCTGATGGCTGTTTCTTTTAGGTTAAAACCTAACTGGGAGACCATACTGGAGTTGTTATACAGAACGTGTTCCAGAAAGATCTCATTATCCAGCGCCACACAATTAGCCGTACACCAAACTTTAATCTTTTTTCCGGTGGGGGGGCCGTAATTACTGTAACCGGTGTTGTGGCCTAAAATCATAACGCGATGAGAAGAGCGAAACCCGACTTCATCATTGCCCGCCCAAACAATCTCATCGGCAACCAGCCTTATGTCGGGAAAGGCGTTGGTGGTGTGCAGAGTGTCCGCAACAATTTGATCTCTGCCGTATTTCAGGCCGTAGTCATCATAGACACTGCAATCGTGGCTGTAGGTGTCATAAATATAGCCAATATCTTTTTCTTCCCAGATTTTATGGGTGATTCTGACAATGTAATCAATCCAGTTTCTGAACCTGGGCTCAAAGCCGCGCATACTGTGCTCAGGTGCTTCGCCGCTGTCCGCCAGAAACCGATCTGTGCCTCCCAGTTTATAGTTAGCGAGGGAGATCGAGTAATCCTTTGGCATATGCTCGTCTTTTAGAGGCTGAATAACAGGCGCTGAATTTGCCTTGCCCGCTTTTTTTTTCACAGCTTCGTCGATCACGACTTTTTCTTGAGTTGCCTGCTTTTGAGAGGTTTGCCTCCCGGATTTATCCTCCTCTTTCGGCCCTTCTTTAGAGTCAGCCGATTCAATCTTTATTTTATTCTGTATATCAACCATGTTCGGTTCTCCTGTTTGATTGCGCGCCCTGTCTATAAGACCTCAGGCATAGCCCTGATTGATTCGTTTCATCCTGCCAAGGACGTCCAGCCCCTGCATGGACAGGAAATGAAGCAAATCGATAAAAATCCAGTTTTCGGCAAGCTTGTCACCGTCTCTGCGGTAGATATCGACAACCCGCATTTCGACACGCTTATCGGACGCGGGTAGCCCCATAAAGCCGCCGCCGGGCTTCATAGTGAGATTTGCCCAACCAAAAAAGCCGCCAAAATGACCTTCTGCCAGTCGACAAATATGTCCGTGGTATTCGATGTCGTCCAGGCCGTCACCAAAGGGCCCCTGATGCTGCTCTTCGTAACGATCAAGTGTGTAGGTGGCACCAATACCCGCGGGGCCAAACCAGATCATGTCATCGTGCCAGGTATTGGTCAGCTCATCTGCATCAGAGTGGAGTCCAGCCGTTGTCAGCTCATGTATCATCTGGTTGATCAACGCCAGTGTCCTGGTGCCCTCTTCCGGGGCCTGCTGCTCGAACATCAAACCGTTATGTGTCCGCGGCCCCGGGGTAATAATGGCCGCACCCGTTTGCAGTGGCAGTGGGCTCTGCCCCGCTTGCTGCATGACACTGATCACATCACAAAACAGGGCTGTTTCCTGTATCTTGCCTTCACTGACCCGGTGAAATTCGACATAACGTAAAAAGCCCATTTTTCCAGTGGATGGAATACCGAGCCAGTTGTGATCAAAAAGGCCCATCAAATGCCCCATGCAACAGACCCATTCAGTTGCAAAGTTGTCAACATCGTTCTTGCCTGACATAAACACATCCATACGACGCTGGATTGATGTGAATGAATGTCGAAAGGGTTTCCAGAAGACATCTGCAACGGCATCCGCACTGTTCTGCTCATAAAAAGGGTGCATTCCGCGCCAGTGATAGTCGTCTGCTGTATAACGGTTGACCACCTGATTAATCTCGTCTCCGGATGCTGCATCCAGTTCTTTATAGAAATCGAGTACAAGCGATTTATTATTTTGAAAGTCTGACATTCTTTTCCTCTTCATTTCGGTTGAATGACCCTGTGAATTAGACTGGACCGAACATAGCCTGACCACTTAGAGCAACGGGCTGCTGTACTATATCCAATGGCAGAATTCGAGGTCGGTATTAATCCTGCTCAATCAGCACCGATATCCGCCAGGAATACACAGGGTAAAAATAATTCTGCAATGGTTAAACACTGCAATTTTTTTGCCCACCGAATCAGATTTCAGGGTGTTGAAACAACCTCTTTCTGCTTCCGGCAGACAATATATAATTCGATTTATTTTTAGCTTCAATTGCAAAAGCCGACATATGTAAAAAACTGGCGCAAGTAGGTACAATTTAGCGCCCTATCCACTCTCTGAGCCGGACACTCTGACCCTAATTCAACCCTCTATCACACTGAAACACTGGCGTTTTTTACGCGACATGGGCAATAGAAAAACAGGGGTTCTGTTAAGCTAGCCGGCCCTTCCCCGTCAAGTAACATGCGCCTTACTCAGGTAAAAATACACCTGCAAGTTGGCGGCTTTATACCTACTTGCAACAGTTTTATACACAAATTAATCCCTCATATTGAAACCTATTTTCTGCGGGCGTAGATTGAAAATCAGTATGACTTGCAGACCAGGTTAATACGGCATAGGGGGGCAGGCAGGGGAAGAAAATTTTACCTATCTTGCCAATCGATAACAAAGAATAGATTGATAAAATGAGGATTTAAAAGATGGTCTTAAAGAAATCTTTAATCAAGCAAATTATCTTGCTGAGCTCAACCTCAGCAAAGAAAAAAATCGGCTTTCTAATGGTGTTGGTCGGCCTGTTGGCAGGCAGCAGTGCCATAGCGCAGGATCCGGGAGCCAATGCGGCTCAAGCAACACTTGAAGAAATTGTTGTCACCGCGCAGAGGCGTGAACAGAGCCTACAAGATGTCTCTGTCTCTGTGACGGCTGTAGGAGGCGACATGCTTATTCAAAATGGCATTGCAGATGTCAGTCGGCTCGATGTACTAGTGCCAGGGTTGGTCTTTCAACAGGCAGGTAATGATGTCGGCTTTTCAATGCGCGGCGCAGTCACGGCACAGGTAGAAGCCAATGATGTATCCGTTGCGTTTTATACGGATGGGCTTTATCGGCCCAGACATGGTCAGGCATTATCTGGCTTCGTTGATATTGAGCGTGTCGAGGTTCTGCGTGGTCCTCAAGGCACTCTGTTTGGGCGAAATTCATATGGTGGTGCCATTAATGTCATCAGCAACAAGCCTTCCTTTGAAGAGTACGACTATGGTGTGTCTCTAACTGTTGGTGACTACAGTCATCTACGAACCGAAGGCTTTGCCAATGTACCACTTGGGGAAAGAGCGGCTTTTCGTCTCACCGCTGTTCGGGAAACTCGTGACCCCTATGTCGAGAACATCACCATCGGCGACGACGGTGGCCTGAAAGATGCGGACAACTGGTATCTGCGTGGCCAGTTTGCATTTGAGCCAAACGATGACACCAGCCTGTTATTGCGTCTCGAACGCTGGGAAGACAACTCCAACGGCAACGGCAGCTTTGGCTATAAGGCATTGGGCGTACCGGTAAATTCAACTTCCGGCTTGACCAATGGTCTGTCGGGTACTTTGAACGGATTTATCGGGCAAAGAACCAATTGCGGTGGTTGTGGTCGCTTTGGCGCAGGTTTAGACGCAACAGCGGAATCGGCTCTTAGCGACATCTATAAGATTTCAAGTGATTTCCCACCCTTTCGAGATATTGAAGAAACCACCATAGCCGGTGAGCTTAAGTATAGCGGTTGGGATTTTACTGATGTGAAGGTCACTCTGGGCTATATGGATTATGAAGAACTGAGAATGGACGACTTTGATTTTTCGGCTTTCTCTTCAGTCATTGGCGGCAATCAAATCACGTCAGAAACCAGCAGTCAGGAAATTCAGTTTAGCTCCAAAAATGATGGACCCCTGGAATGGGTCGCTGGTTTGTATTTTATGCAAGAGGACCTCACCAACGCGTTTTTATGGATGGACGTCAACGGACTCTTTAGTGGCAATGTTGTGGACAATGCGCCTGACCCCAATGTTGCTCCGACCTACACCTGGGCACCCTGGATGGAGGATATACGTATCGACACTACCTCTCAGGCCATTTATGCGCAGGGCACCTATGCCATAACGGACAACACCCGACTGATTGCGGGCGTACGCTATACCGACGATGAACGCGATTGGAGTGTCTTTGGCCCTCAGGATATTGTCAATGGCGTCAATGGCGCCTTCGCGGGTGACAACTCGGTTATTCAATTTACGACACCACTGGCAACGCAGGATGCCAACGCAACCTGGAGTAAAGTCACCTGGAAAGCGGGTATTGAATGGGATGTTAAAGATGATGTGATGGCTTATTTAACCGCCTCGACAGGTTTTCTTTCAGGTAATTCCCGGGGGGCGTTTACCGGCTCCGACACCTACGATGAGAGACTGGTCGATGCCTATGAAATTGGTTTGAAAAGCATCCTTCTCGACAACAGAATGCGATTTAATGCCGCCATTTATTACAATGCCTATGACGATCTGCTCGCCACTACGTTTGTACAGGCGGGTAATACAGTACTGGCGCAGTCTGACAATGCCGGTTCATCCAATGCACTTGGGCTTGAAGTTGAGATAGACTGGGTACCGGTCGAGCGCCTGAGCCTGGGGTTGCGTGCTGCATTTTCGCAAGCTGAATACGATGAATTTGTTACCGGTTATCAGTTTGCAGAGGGTGGCCAAACGATTGATGGCATTGCCGGTCTGATCAGACGTGATGGCGCACAGGTGCGAAACTCGCCAGAGCTTACGTTGACACTACTGGGCAGCTATGACTTTGATCTCGGCGATTTAGGCACTCTGACACCGGGCATTACTCTTTACTACTCAGATGATTACCGCGCCTTTGACCGCCCCTATACCTTTACCGCCCAGGACAGTTACACCAAAACCGATCTTACTCTGGGTTGGACATCGTTGGATGGCGACTGGAATCTACAGGCGTTTGTGCGCAACCTTGAAGATGAAGCTGTCTTGATAGATGCTACCGTTTATGGTGGTAGCCTAGCGGTGACAGACTTTGCTGCACCGCGTACCTATGGCTTGCGAATGGGCTATCGTTTCTAATCAGAAACAGTTTTCAACATCAGCAATGCCTCATTGCTGGTTTTGGAGCCAGCCCGGATATGTCGTGACATATCCGGGCTAATGCATGTTCGATAGTCTTAGCCTGTTAAACTGATCAGTGCTCCTTCAACATGGCGCTCCTTTAGCATGACTCTCTTTCAACATAATAAGGCCGTCGACTAAAACACAATAAAAAATCTGGAGTTGCACATGTCTGAATTTGGGGTTCTCAACTGGTCTATTGTCGGGATTTATGTGCTTGGCACAATGCTGCTGGGTATGTTCCTTAGCAAACGCATAAAGACTGCGGAAAATTACTATCTGGGCGACAGATCCATACCCTGGTGGGCCATTGGTATCTCGGTTGTTGCCACCTACTTTGGCGCCATGACTTTTTTAGGTGGGCCAGCCTGGGCCTACAACGACGGATTTTCCGTTATTTTTATCCACATCAATTACCCCATTGCCATTTTCTTTGTTATTTGTTTCCTGCTGCCGTTCTTTTACAACAGTGGCATCGCGTCTATTTACGAATATCTGGAAAAGCGATTTGGGGTCGCAACGCGCAGTACCATGGCGGTGATATTCCTGTTTGGAGCCCTCATGTATTCCGGCATCATGCTCTATACCGTTGCCCTGGTACTGCAGTTTATTACTGGTATGGATGTAGTACACGCCATTCTTGTTGTCGCCGTTATCGCTCTAAGCTATACCGTGCTCGGCGGCATTTCTGCTGTGATTTGGACGGATGTTATCCAATCGACAGTTTTGTTTATCGGGGTCATGATTATTTTAGCGGGCCTGCTGATTGAGCTGCCAAATGGCTTTCTAGGGACTCTGACCGATTTGAAGGCCGCCGGCAAAACAAATCCTTTTAACCTGTCGACTGACCCCAGCCTGGTTGCCACTGTTTGGACAGGTATTGTGGCTATGTCGGTTTACCACATTACCGTGTATGGCGTTAACCAGATGATGGTTCAGCGCACCCTGACTGCGAAAACCCTGGGCGATGCCAAGAAAGCCTATATTACTATGGGCTATTGTGCCTTTTTAATCTTTGTCCTGTTCTTTCTGGCTGGAATACTGTTTTACAGCTACTACGAAGGCCGCGTATTTGATAACGAAAATTTGATCGTTCTCGAATTTATTTCAAAAATGGGCGTTCCAGGATTAATGGGCATTGTGACAGCTGCGATTGTCGCTGCAGCTATGTCGAGCCTTGACTCAAGTTTAAACTCCATGGCCACAGTTACCACAGTCGATTTTTATCAGAAGTTTAACAAGCAGGGTTCACCTGAGCACTATCTGAAGGTCTCCCGTGTCATGACTGTCGTATGGGCGGTAATTATTGTCATTCCGGCGATTGCCTTTACAAAAAGCGATGGCTCTGTACTTGAAGTACTCAGCAAAATCGGATCATTTCTGGTCGGCTCAAAATTGAGCTGCTATGGCCTGGGCCTTTTCTCCAGGCATACAACCGAAAAAGGTCTACTGATTGGTGTTGTCGTCGGCTTTTTAAGCCTTTGGTACGTGGGGACCTATACCGATATTGCCTGGCCCTGGTATTGTGTTCTAGGTGGTGCTGTCAGCATCTCTGTCGGCTGGATTGCCAGTATTCTGCTCGATGGTTTTAAATCGGAATACCACCTCTACACCGTTTATGGTCAACAACGCCTGTACAAAAATGAAAACCGTGCAGAAATGCAGCAAGGCTGGTATCTGGTTCCTGGCAAAATAGAAAAAGCAACCTATATGCTGCTTGTCTACTTTGTGTTCTGTGTCGCTGCACTCTGGTTGATCGAGACGGCCATTTAAACGCAAAGGTATTTTGCAATTTCGCTGTTCACAGCCAGCGCGTTTACATGTGGATCTGTGTCCGGCTATGATGAAAACTTATGTCAGAGCTACAGAGTATTGTCGCCAACTCATTAGACTACAACCTGACCTGGTGTGAACACCATTATGCAGAACCCTGGTTTTGCGACTGGCGTGTAGACCCCTGCCTGGTCATCGTCTACACCCCAAAAGAACGCTATCGGCTATTTGTAAAATCCGGCACTGATACGAGACTGTTTGAAGCCGGCAATGGTGAAGCATTACTGATTCCAGCCGGTGTTACCCATCGGTTTGAAGGCCCAGCCTGTGTCGTTCGGGGTGTGAATATTCAGTACACTCTTTTTGGCGGAATAGATGTTCTATCCTTCTACCGGGTACCGCACCATGTGAAGTCTTTACAGGCAGAGGGTCTCAGATGTTCGATTGAATCACTGGTAAAGGTTATTGGTCGCCGCTCCAGCCTCTATGACGTTGAAACAATGGATGGCGCAGATAAACTCGATATGTCGGTGATTGTTCATGAACGGCAATTTGCCTTTGAATTATTGGGAAAAATCCTGGAACTGTCGGAAATACGGCCACAGGGCGAGAAGCGTCTGCTATTGCTGCAAAAGCTTCAACCCGCTCTTGAACGCATTGAAGACAATCTTGAACAAAAAGTCAGCATTGACGCCCTCGCGGAAACCTGCAAATTATCTGGTCACAGATTCAGTACGCTGTTTAGAGATATTATGGGGGACCCACCCCACCAGTATATTCTGAAGAGACGCATGGAAAAGGCCATGTCTCTCTTGTCATATACGGATGATTCAGTTGCCGATATTGCGAGAAACCTGGGGTTTCATGATCAGCCCCATTTCACCAAACTGTTTAAAACCACAACAGGGCTAAGCCCCACGTTCTATCGCAAGGATATTGTCCGCCGCTTTGCCAAAAAAGAAGGTAGCCTGTAACCAAAATCCCAGTTTTTTCAAGCCATTTGGCACACTACACAACTCGCCAAAATCATCCCGGTTAAGATGGCTCAAACGTACTATTTATACTTGTCAGCGCCCACTTTTTACATAAATCAAGACGGCCAGTTGTCACCCCGAAATCTAGAGCGTATGTTTCCAGTCAGCCAGTTTAAGAGACCGTAAATTAGGCATTTGGAGCCTGAAAAGGCTTTTTTACATTTCGCTGAAATGTGGTGTGAGTTTGATCCACCACGGCTAACGCAACGATTTAATGAAAAGAGGAACAATTGAGATGTCTGCAGAACAAAATATTGATTTGGTATTGAGAATGTACGAGGGGCTCAATGCCATGGACCCGGAATTACAGGATGAGTTTTGGCATGAGGACATGATTTGGCATGGTTCTCCTGGGTTTGGTGATATTCATGGTCGCGATAACTTTAAGTACAAAGTATTGCTGCCCTTTTGGACAGCTTTCCCAGATTACCATGTGAAAGACGACATCCAGGTTGCCAATGAAAGCTGGGTCGCGGCAACCGGTTACCTTACAGGCACTCACAAGGGTGAGTTTATGGGCATTCCCGCCACAGGTCGCCCTGTACGTATGCTCTATTCAGACTTTTGGCTAATCAAAGACGGAAAACTGGCTGAAAACTGGGTGATGATCGATGACCTGGGGGTGCTGAATCAGCTTGGCGTCGAGTCACTAAAAGACGTAAAAACAGCCGCTTAACCCCTATACTGGCGGTGAATAATAGCCTCTCCAAAATTCGCGGAGGGGCTCTTTCTCTAAACACTCAAATTCCTTAATCAGCGGTACTTTCAGTACTTCTGCGAAGTAAGCCTGTACGTATCCCGGTCAAGTGACAGCGATTTAAAGCCTGTTTGCCAGCCCTGGTTTACTGACATAAAATCAAAACGTTCATTATACTTTTATGGCAAGTTACTAGTGTCCTGTCCGATTAATTCGTTTAAGTACGCTATTCACTGATTCAATAATCTCATCAGCTGATTTTGTCCATCGAAATGGCTTCGGTTCTTCATTATGAAGATCGAGATATTCACGTATCGCTTTTTCAAGAGCAGGCACCGAACGGTGCGTCCCCCGTCGTAACTGATGCTCTGTGAGTGTCGCAAAAAAACGCTCCACCAGATTCATCCACGAGCTGTACGTTGGCGTGAAATGGCAATGAAATCTCGGGTGACGTAATAGCCAATTCTTTACCTTCGCAGTCTTATGGGTGCCGTAGTTATCCAGGATTAGATGGACATCCAGGTTGGCCGGTACCTGGCAATCAATGTGTCGCAAAAAACTAATAAATTCGATGCTTCTGTGGCGACGTTTGAGCTTACCAATCACTTTGCCCGTGGCAATATCCAAGGCCGCAAATAGCGTAGTGGTGCCGTACCGCCGATAGTCGTGGGTATGGCTTTCTGGCGAGCCGTAATTCATAGGCAAAGAAGGTTGTGTGCGATCCAGCGCCTGTATTTGGCTTTTCTCGTCTACACATAAAACCAGGGCTTTATCGGGTGGATCGAGGTACAGCCCAACAATGTCCCTCACTTTTTCAATAAAGTGGGGGTCAGTAGATAGCTTGAAGCTGTGCGATAGATGGGGTTTGAGGCCGAATGCCCGCCAGATTCGGTGAACAAAATCGCGTGGCACCCCAAGATCTTTGGACAAACTGCGAACGCTCCAATGCGTCGCCTTCTTGGGTTTACTGTTTAGTGTCGCTTCCAGCACAGCCTGAACCTGTTCATCGTCGTGCTTTCGGGGTTGACCACTGCGCGGGGCATCCGATAAACCTGCGAGTCGATCTCGCGCAAATCGACCGCGCCACTTGGATATTGTTTGCTTGGACGTATGGTGTCGTTCGGCGATTTCTTCACCCGAATATCCCGCGGCACAATCCAGTACGATACCTGCTCGAAAATGCAATCCAGCGGTTGTGTTGCGCCGGCGACGCCATCGTTTGAGCTCGGCTTCTTCCTCTTCATTCAGTACAATCTCAGCACCTGGTCGCGCCATCGTATGATCCTCATTAGTGAGATAAACATACGACAATTTTTACTGAAAATAATTCAATTAATTAACCGGACAGGACACTAGCTGTCTCATAACACTCTGCGCCTGGCTCTAAAGCGGCAACATTGAATTATGTCCAAATTACATAGCATTGTCGGCAATTCTTTAGACTATCAATTGACCTGGTGTGAGCATCAGTTTGCTGAACCCTATTTCTGCGAATGGCGAATAGACCCTTGTCTGGTTATTGTCATCTATCCGTCCAGTGGGTCTCACAGGTTACTGGTTCGCAACGGTACTAAAACCAGTGAGTTTGAATGCAGTCATGGCGAAGCGTTGGTTATTCCCGCTGGTGTACAGCATAAATTCGAGTGTCCTGCCTCAGAAATCATTGGCGTTAATATCCAATACACCCTATTCGAAGGTATCGACATACTCTCTTTCTATCAGATTCCACACCAGGTGCCACAGGCTCAGGCCAATGGACTGGTAGAATCCATCGATGCAATGGTCGACTTAATCGGTAAGCCCAGTTGGTATGCAGGCTCTGCCAATTCCTACAACCCCAATCCCCAGATAGAAACCCCTAAAACGCAGGAAGCCCTGGCTGTATAATGGTTAGCAATTAAACCCTCCATCACCCAAAGGGTGCTACAAAACAAGACTTATGAGTATTCTATCCTACAAACTTGATACAACGAACGATTTATTGACGTCGCGGGCCGGTTTATTAAGCATCGCTGAGTTAATGGACACCCTGAACCTGGCTGAGCGCATCGACCAACACTTTCCGCTACCCAGTAGCAACCGGGGCTATCAACCCTCCGAGTTCATCAAGACACTCATCCTGATGCAGCACGAAGGCAGTTTTCATCTGGATGACATTCGAAATATTCGTGATGATGATGCCCTGCGCACGGTTCTTGCTCTGGACAAACTGCCCTGTGCCACCACCCTTGGAGACTGGCTGAGACGAGTTGGCTCCCAACCGCAAATCCAGGATGCCTGGGTGAAGGTTAACAGGCCGATACTGCAATCAGCGTTGCATCACTGTCACAAGGTGACGCTCGATATCGATGCGACAGAAATTATCGCTGGTAAAGCGGATGCAGAGTGGACCTACAATAAAAACAAGGGTTTTATGCCCATGGTTGGACATCTTGCCGAAACCGGACAGATTGTGGCGATAGACTTTCGCAAGGGCAACACACCACCGGCACAGGCAAACTTCGAATTTATCCAGCAATGCAAGCGGTCCTTACCGGCAGGCTGTACATTAAAAGCCCTGCGCATTGATGCAGCAGGTTACCAAACGACAATCATTCAACACTGCGATGATGAAGGGATCGAGTATGCCATTCGAGCCAAAACAAGTGCCGCTCTGCGGTCGCAGATTGAAGGGATCAGTGAAAGTGAATGGCAACCCATGCTCGACAGGCAGGGAGAGGTTGTTCGTGGTGAAGCGGTTTGCCGAACAAGCTTCTGCATGGGTGACTATGAGCGCGCTTTCACACTTGTCATCCAGAGGAAAGCGGTTGCTGGCCAGGTGGAACTGGTTCTGGATTCAGCGGACAGCGCAGATGAAATGATACAGGGCACCTATGTCTATCGCGCAATAGCCACCAATCGTGATGGCCTGAGTGATAGTGAAATAGTGCATTGGTACAACCAACGTGCCGAGGACAGCGAGAATCGTATTAAGGAACTCAAGCTGGACTTTGGTGGTGATACGCTGCCGTGTTCAGATTTTAATGCCAATGGCTTGTATTTATTAATCTCTGCTTTGTCTTACAACCTGTTTGCACTCATGCGCCAGTTGTTGCCTGAAGATATGGCACACCCCAGGGCGACAACCATACGATGGCGGCTATATGCGGCAGCGGCAAAGATTGTTAAAACGGGTCGGCAACTGTTTGTGAAATTGAAAGAACAGCACCGAAACTTATTGGAACAAGTGCTCATGGCACTGAAGGAGTTTGAACCGCCACCAATCTGACGATATAGGCATTAAAATTGATCGACTGACAGGATAGATCCGTCCCAAAAGGGCTATTTGGATAGGGATCACATGTTAGGGAGCGTTTGTTGTCCAAATCCTCTCCCATGTTTGCCTGAACGATCATCAACTGGCCTACGAAGTGGCCATTAGATGGCTTCGGTATGCGATCGGTATCCTATCTGGGGATTGGGGTACAATGACGAGCTTGACTTGTCAGTGATTGTCAAAGAACGGCAGATTGCCTTTGAATTGCTGGCAAAAGTGCAAAGTCTGTCAGAGCTTAAACCCCATGGCGAAAAACGCCTACTGCTCTTGCAGAGGCTTCAGCCCGCCCTTGAACATATTGAAGCAAACCTGGAACAAAAGGTAAGCATTGATACCTTGGGGGATATTTGCGGTTTGTCTGGCCACAGATTCAGTGTTGTATTTAAAGAAATCATGGGGGAACCTCCTCACCAGCATATTCTCAAAAGACGCATAGAAAAGGCCATGTCGCTGCTGTCACATACCGAGCATCCGGTGACCAAGATCTCCACCATGCTGGGCTTTCACGACCAACCCCATTTCAGCAAACTGTTTCAGCAGCAGACGGGACTAAGCCCAACCTATTACCGCCAGGATGTCTGGCGCAGGTTTGCCAAAAAGAGTTAAGTGTTAACTACTTTGGCCGATTGCCCTTTCTGTAAAGCGCCCTTAAACATCCTTGTCTCAACAGGCATCTCAGGCTCTTTAATGCGTTCTAAGATAATCGCTATGGCGGCTTCTGCCATATCTTCAATGGGCTGATGGATCGTCACAAGACGGTAATTATCCCAGTACGCTTGACTGGCTCCGTCATAACCCACAACTGCCAAATCATCAGGAACATTTAGTTTGTAATCATTACGGGCTCTATCGATACAGCCAAATGCCATAAAATCATTTGCACAGAGTATGGCTTCTGGCATTTTATTACCCATTTCTTCCACCAATTTCGGCAAGGCATCACTGCCACTTTCATAGTCGTAGTTACCACTAACAACCACAAAATCGGTATAGCCCAACTCATTGAGCCGGTCAATTGCCCCTGTTGTTCGCTGAGCACTTACCACCGATCTCTGTGGACCCGCAATAATTCCGAAGCTCTTGTAACCTGCAGTAACCAGTTGATCAACCAAAGTACGCTCACCAGCCACCTGATCACAATAAACAGAATTAACCGGTAACCCCGAATACCTGTGATTAATAAAAACAACCGGGATACTCGCATCGGTCAGCACTGTGATCTGCTCTGACGGCAAATCAGCAGCAGAAATGACACCATCAACACGATATTGCCTGACTTGTTCGAAAATATGATCCAGGTTCCTGTTGTCATCGAGACTAAACAAGAGCATGTTTAAGCCTTTTTCAGAGAGACTTTTGCTGAGATTGACCAGTAATTCTGGGTAAGCTGTCAAGTTCGCCACAATCACTGCAATCAAATTTGAGCGCCGGGTAATCAGGCTTCGGGCAAACGCATTGGGCTGGTAACCCAGCTCTTTAATGGCTTTATTAATACGATCACGCATCGCTTTGGACACGTGACCACCTGGTTGAAAACAGCGTGATACAGCAGACTGGGAAACATTGGCATGACGCGCAACATCATAGGACGTTACTCGACCTCCAAACGCATCCTTTTTTGATTTGCTAATGGCCTTGTTATTAAGTTCTTTAGCCATCTAGTCGTTCAGCAGCGACAAAGATATTTCAGGCACAAAAGTAATAACCAACAGCGCACTTATCATCGCCATAATCCAACCAGTAATTGCCTTACTTAAACGTTCAAGACTGACACCACTTACCTGAGAGGCCATGAATAAATTAGCCCCCAGTGGCGGAGTGACGAAGCCAATAGCCAGATTAACCACCATGACAATACCGAAGTGGATCGGGCTCATGCCCAAAGCAGTAACTATAGGCAACAGAATAGGCGTCAGGATAACTATGGCTGCCAAGGTTTCCAAAAAGGTTCCTACAATCAGTAGCAGTGCATTAATCGCCAAAAAGATCAAAATCTCATTGTCCGTTAACGACAAAATAAAGGCAGCTATCTCGTTAGGAATTCTTTCCAGCGTCAAAATACGCCCAAAAGCGACGGAGGTTCCCACAATGACCAACACAGCGCCAACCAACAAGGAAGACTCCAGTATGATATCGAACAATTGGTTGAAGTTGATCTCCTTATACACAAACAATCCAAAAAACAGGCCATAGATGACACCAACTGCTGCGGATTCAGTCGGGGTAAAAATCCCCGAATATATGCCGCCTAAAATAATAACCGGGATAAGAAGCGCCCAGCCAGCATCTTGAACAGCCCCCCATTTCTCATTCCAGCTATAGGTATGATCAGTGCCCTGGTAACCATAACGATGAGATTGCAGCACACAGTAAGCGATGAGGACACAGCCAACAAAAAACCCCGGAATAATTCCCGCCAGAAACATATCAGTTACAGATACTTCAGCTGTGACGGCATAGACAATCATCACTACACTGGGTGGAATAATGACACCAATACCACCTGAGGTCGCGACTGTGGCAGCAGCAAAAGCAGGGTCATAGCCACGTTTGACCATATTAGGGATCATGATGAGCCCAATGGCCGCAACCGTCGCTGACCCGGTTCCGGAAATAGATGCAAAAAATATACAGGCAACGATAGTCACGATACCCAAGCCGCCTGTCGACCGGCCAAAAAAGACTTCGGCAAGGTGAAGAAGTCTCTTTGACAAACCACCATGGCTCATCAAATTTCCGACCAGAGTAAACAAAACAACGGCCAATAGCGGAAATGAATTCAGGCCCGAGACCAACCCCTGAACAAAAAAGTCCATATTGATAAAAGGTAGCGCTGTAATCGCCAGCATACTGGCCACTCCCAAGGAGACACCAACGGGTACTCCCAACAATAACAACAGAATAAAGCTACCAAACAGAATGGCCACAATCATAAATTTGCACCCGCAGACCTAGAGCACTCTTTGCCAAGAGCCCGGCTGTAGAGCCTTAGCGATAAGCGAAATACATTAAGCACCGCACCAATGAATACAGAGCCATAAATAACAGCGATAGGAAGCTCGGTCGCTGGAGCAATTTGCCCCAGCTCCAGACTCTGCTTAATCACCCGCCAACCAAAGACAAAAATCACCACAGAATAAATTACGAAAATCAGATCGATACAGTTATCAATAATCATCCGTGCGTTGCCAGAAAACTTATCTATGATGACTGATATGCGTATATGCCTGTCATCGCGGATCGCATAGCTGATACTGAGATACATGGCCCAGACAAACAGAAATCGAGCAATTTCCTCTGCCTCAGGCATCGAGGCATCAAACAACCTCATAATAATTTGCAGGCAGATAATGAATGTCATTAGCGTGATTAAAACGACGATACACACTGGCTCAAACCAACGCTCAAATGTAACGAATGATTTTTTCAGGGACATAGCACTAATCATTAAGAGCCTCTATTTCTGCCATCATCCGATCAAACAATGGCTCACCCGTTTTGGTACGCAAAGTTTCTCTGACCGCTCTGTTCATACTCATCTTCATACTGGTGCGAACCTCATCATCCACTCTGTTCACCTGCATACCATAGGCTTCAAGCTCAGTAATAATTTTCTTATTCTGTTGCGCCGAGAGCTTCCTCTGAATATCGATGCTGCCTTGGACCGCCCGTTCAATTATGACCTTCTGTTCAGCCTCAAGATCACTCCAAAATGCATCATTGGCAAACCAGACATAATTGGTATAAATATGCTCAGTGAGAGATAAATATTGTTGCGCTTCATAGAACCGTTCTGCATAAATTGAATACACAGCACTTTCCTGAGTATTAATCAGACCTTGTTGAAGCGACGTAAAAACTTCTCCCCAGGATAAGGGGGTGGGAGCTGTGCCCAAAGATTTCCATGCTTCAATCTGAACCGGGTTTGTTGCTGCCCTTATTTTCAATCCGGCAAAGTCATCGATTACTTCTATAGGCCGCTTATTGCTGGTCACGCTTCTGAACCCAACTTCCATAAAGCCCAAACCGTGAAAGCCCTTGCTAAACATAGATTCCAGCAAAACGCCTCCTATTTCATCAGTATCCAGAGCTTTGTGCGCATGCTCTGTATTAGCAAACAGGTAAAACATGTCGAGTACATTGAACTCGGGCACGATAGACGTTAAAAGTACTGAGGCTCCAACCGTCATTTGCAGGTTTCCTTGACGAACCAGTTCGGTTGTTTCACGTACACTACCGAGCTGCCTGGCTGGGTATATTTCGACCTGGGTTTTTCCGTTTGAGTCCGTCTCTACCTGCTCTTCAAAAAACAGTAAGGCCTGATGAAGAGGCGAAGACTCCTTACTGTCATGGGCAAAACGGATAACACTATCACGGCCAGAATAGGATCTGCTTAAGTAAATACAGCCGACGGCCAAGGCCCCGACAAGCATAATAGAAATAAAGAAATTGAATAGTCTATTCATACAAGCCTGCCAGGCTATAACTTAAAACCATCCTGGCACTCAAAGAATGCCAGGGCGGAACTCACCTAGGGGGCGGGAGAATTAATTAAAAGTTATAGCCAACTTTAACACCATACATTCTGGGCTTGCCCCAGGAGACTTGGACGATGTCACTACCACCAACAATTGTGTGCTGAAGCACTTCTTCTTCAGTGGCGTTTTCTACGTAAGCTTGTGCAGTCCAGTGGTCACCGGCTGACTTCCAGTACAAGCGCAGATCAAGTTTTGCGTAAGCATCTTGTTCAGCCAATGCAAACTGTTGCAAACCCGTCGTCCAGTGGCTACCTGAATATGAAACCTGAACGTGAGGAGTAAACAAGCCTGCCTCGGTATTCATGTCATAGCTGAGACTAAGATTCCCTGAGACACTGGGCGCCCACGGTGTATCTAGACCTGAAAGATCATAGAACCCAACCGGGCCAGTACTACCTAACTGGAAACGGTTAGCTGCACCAAATTCATCATACTTTGAATCCTGTAGCGCCAAATTAGCTACAACTGTCAGGTTATCACCAACCAACGCTTTAAGATCTACTTCGAGGCCATTAGCGTTGATAGAACCACCATTAACTTTTTGTGTGAGAGAGTTTGCATCCAGTATGCCTGCAAGCATGTCTGTAAACTCATTTCTGTACGCAGAAAGGTTTAATTCAATGCGGTTATCCATGAGTCGGTTTTTCAAACCCAGCTCATACGCAATCACTTCCTGCTGGTCAAAGGTTGAGCCATTAGGGTTGTAGCTGCCAGCGAGGAAACCTGTCGAAACACTGGCATAAAAAAGGCTATCCTCGAATATATCCATTTCATAACCTAACTCCCAGGTTACCTGGCTCCAGGATTCGTTACTGCTGGCAGAACGATCAGACATAGTCGTCTCACCTAGCGTATCTGTACTGAGATGAGTAATACTGCCAAGATAGTCCATTTTGTCTTTGCTGTAACGAATGCCGGTAGAGACTCGAGTCCTCTCTGAAATATTAAAACTACCGTGAACAAAGAGACCTAATGTCCTGTTTTCCAAATCGGACGGGTTACCTGCAAATTGCCCTGGGCAAACAGCATCTGGATTATTGGGGTCAGAGACTGCAGCCGTTGCCTGAACAGCAAAAGCCAAGGCTCCACCACAATTATCAGGATCAGGCGCACCATCTACAGTTGCAGACGCGAAGCCCAACCAGTTTCTAAAAAATGCCTGGGTAAAATCTTCACCTGAGTAGTACAAACCTGTTACCCACTCAGTGTTGTCGGTATTACCGCTAACCAATAATTCCTGGCTAAATGCCTGCATATCATCAAGACGGCTTTCTTCCAGCAATCTGCCTTCACTATAGTCGCCATCTACTTCGGCCAGATTGTAATAGTCTGTATACGAGGTCAGAGATTTAATATTGATACCACCCAGATCCCAGATTAGCTCAAGAGATGTAGTATCCTCTGTTACATCACGAATAAAAGGACTATCGCGAAATACTTGCCAGGGTCCCAAATCACCACGGGTACCCAGAGAACCACCTCGTGAATTTACGGGGTCATGAATACCATTTGCGTGAGTTTGTCGATCTTGAATAGGTGAAAGATCTGAATTAGGATCACGCAATGTACCCCTTGACTGATACCCATAAGCGCCCAACGCACTACCACCTGAATCGTAACTAAAGTGAGACAGCAGTGCTGTCATATTTTCATTCACATCCCAGAGCGCTGAAATACGTATGGTTTTATCATCGACCTCACCAAGGTCATTACTGCTACCAAGGTTTTCAATCCAGCCATCTGCCTCATGTATTGACGCAGCAATACGAATCGCAAAATTATCTGAAAGGGCGAGATTAGCAATACCTTCAACTTTTTTCAGACTGTAATTACCAGTTGAAAAGTTCAAGGAATAATTATTTTCATTGTTATCCGGACGGTTGGTTTTAATCAATACCGCCCCGCCTAAGGTATTACGACCAAAAAGAGTACCCTGAGGACCTTTTAGAACTTCGACCGATGCCACGTCCAAAAAGGCATTACCTGCTTGAGCAGATCGCACTCTATACAAACCATCGACAAATACACCAATGGGTACAGGCTCAGCACGGTCAGTATTCTCTGCATTAGCGCCTCGCAGTGTCAGCTTAAAATCATTACCACGCTGAGCAAACGCCAATCCCGGGGTGATTAGCTCCAGCCTGGAGATGTCTTGAATACCCCCTTTATCCAGGGCTTCACTATCAAATACATTGATTGCCTTACCAACATCCTGAGCCACTTCCTCACGCTTTGTTGCGGTAACGACTATCTCTTCCAGCCCGCCTCTAGCGCTTTCGCTTCTATTAGCTTCCGGTTCTTGCGTGTTGGCATTTCCTGCAAACAGACTGGCTAATGCCATTAAAAGTCCGGTTTTTTTCTTCAGATTCATATTATTCCCCTCTTTCGCCGACTGTTCGCCGGTCGAAATACTTAGCATAAGTTTATTGCTGAACCTGGGAATTAGTCCTGTACCTGCGAGCAAGGTATCAATACCTTCCTGACGCGTGTACCGACCAATCAAAGCGTTTGCAGATTTACCACGAACCAAATCATCCGGGAAAATCAACGTTAAATCGGCCTGCTCAGCAAACTCTGTGAGCGCCACATCTGCCGCCTGCCGAGGAATAAAAAACTCGAACTCCTGTTCGACTTCCACCTCCACCTCTTCTGCCGCTAACACGGTCGAGCCCAAGCTCAAAAATATCAGCGACAGAAACAGGCCATGTAAGATGTCAGCAAAGCGGTTATTACGCGCTCGCATAAACGACGACCCAAAGTAAATTTTCCATGAATAAGAGGCGGAAAAAATTCATGGTGACTTTAGAAATTACTTAATAACACACGATTTTCTTCATCAATTTCATGTGTAATATCAAAATAGACTCGCAAAGACTCCAGCAATCCTTCTACATCACCAGCACGGAAACGCCCTGTAACAGCCTTTGACTTAAGTCCTTCATCCAAAAGTACAAATTCTACCGTTGTATAACGCCCAACTTCTTGTAGCGCTTTTTCCAGTGGCTCTGAACGGAAGACCAGACTGCCCTCCTTCCATGAAAGCTTAACTTTAATATCGTCTGCCGTAATCTCATGTTTAACAGGGTCAGAAGAACCCAGAATAACCTCTTCTCCTGCCGAAAGTGTGTTGTCTTCACGCTGAGCAAGCACAGGCGGTATAACAACTTTCTCCCGACCAGAATTAACAGTGTTGGAGGCTACCAAAGAGACCGGCTGAATTCCGACGACGACTTTGCCTTCGGTCACCATGACTTCCACATGCTTATCTTTATTGATTTCAACTGTAAACTCAGTGCCTACAGCCTGGACGATTTGGTCACCTGCAACTACAGACATTGGTCTGGTTTTATCTTTCGCAACCTGTACATGAACTTCCCCACGACTGAGCCGCAGTACACGCGCCGAAGCCGTGAAGGCAAGTGACAAGTGGCTATTCGTATTCAACACCACCTCACTACCATCTGGCAGCAATACCGTTTTTTGTTCGCCGATTGCCGTCTCATATGTCGCATACTGCACCAGGTGAGTATCTTGATCAAAGCCGAGATTGAATATACCCAAACCAGAGATGATCAACACAGACGCCAGCAGTGCCATACTGGCTGCCGGCGCAAAGCCCTGCTTCCAAAACTGGTACCAGGGAACGGTTGTTTCTTGCCCTGCATCGGCTTCATGTGGAAAAAAGTCTGCCAACATGGCTAGTGAATCGGTTTTATCCCAGGCAGCTGCTACCTCCAACAACACTTCACGATGTTTGCTATTTTCATCAAGCCAGACACCTAGAGCCTGTTTATCACTAGCGTTTAACTTGCCTTGGTCCATTTTTAAAACCCAACGACTCGCCGCTTCAAGCCTCTCATCATCTTGAGAGATGGACACTACTGTCTTTTTCATTTGTCACCTCCCGTGAGAATTTTAGATTGGCGTTCTTGAGATCGCTCCAGTGTCGGCGACCTTCCCTGCTTCTGTCTTTCCCGCATATATTGCACACACTTTTTGGTGCCGTTAACGATGTGTGTTTCAACAGTCGGTTGACCTATATCCATTTCTGCCATAATTTCTTTTAGCGTATAGCCATAAACTTTCTTTAAAATAAAAGCACGCCGACATTGTTTTGGAAGTTCACGCACAGCCTCACAAAGTATCACAAACTCTTCATCCGTTGCGGCCTGGTTATAGGTTGCGTTAGCCTCTCCCCACCCTGCAGCCAAGGCCAAATCACTTCCTGGTATCTCATCGATCGAATCGACACCGGTAGTAAAGCGTGATTCTGCACGTTTCACATGATCCAGTGCCAGGTTCTGCGCAGTACGAAATAGAAACGAGCGGGGCTCCCGAACTGCGTCTTTATTCTTGATTTGACACACCCGTACATAGGTTTCCTGAACAATATCCTCAACATCTCTTGCAGGCACAATCGTCATTACCAATCGCTCAATTCGCCCTCTTAACGCCATATACGTATCAAAAAAACGATGTGATTCAGCCATATGATTACCTTGGCCTTTTTTTGGTTTGGGGTACACAAAATTTCGACTCAAAAGCCACCTTGTTAGGTTACGACGATTCATCGCAAATTTTCCATGAATTTTGCGAAAAAAAATAATTAATAGTCTGAACAGTAGTGGCTTAAACCACTGTTCATGAAAGTAAAAAGCAATACCTTCGGAGGGCATAATTTAACCCCTAGGCACGTTTGTATGCTATGACACTTGATAATTTAAAATTTGCAATGATCAGAGTCATATCAACGTTGATTTCGAATGCATTTATTATGGAGATTATCTTCATACGGGCAGGATCTGTTAGCGTCTCGTTATTGCACAATTAGAAACTTAACTTTGTTATTACAACAGTAGTTTAAGATGGGCGCTCGACATCAAGGCAAACGGTATCCAACTCTGGTAGCCCCAAAACTTATGAGAGCACACCAGCCCGTAACCTTAATTATTAATCTGGCAATAAAAACAGGTTAAGTTTAATCGAGTAACGCCAGATGTACTGCCGCAAACAGAGCCAGTATAAGACTTTTAAAATGTATATGTTTCTACACAAGTGCGTCAATTTCTTTGGAGTGGGAATTAAATATTATCAGGATGACTTATGACTTACCGGCCAGTTAATAGTGAACAGGCTAGCCCAAACGAGCCGATTCACCCTCCATAAAAACGCCACTAAACGAACGTTTTTCTGGGGGAAGCTCAGGATTTTCGACCCTTTCCATCAGCATATCAACAGCTGCTTCAACCATAATCTCAACAGGCTGATTAATCGTCGTAAGTCTGTAGCTTAACCAGGCACCAGGAGAAGTACCATCAAAACCAACGACTGACAGTTGCTCTGGAACTTTCAGGTTATAATCCATTCTTGCGGCGTCCATGCAGCCAATTGCTATAATATCGTTAGCACAGATAACCGCATCAACCTTGTCGCCTTTTACCTCTGCAAGATGGTGAAAGGCATCCCGCCCACTGTCATAGCTAAAATCACCTTCAACCAGATGAATGTTTTCAACATTCAGTTGTTTTAAACGATTAAGCACGCCTTGAGTACGATGCTGACTTACAACAGAATCCGAAGGGCCACTGATAACGCCAAAGGTTCTATGACCTGCCGCATAAAGCTTGTTAACAAGTACACGCTCGCCCTCTTCGTGATTACAGCAAATGGCATTGACTGGCATATCTTGAAAGTGACGATTGTAAAAGACCAAAGGAATTCCACGTTCATCAAAAAAGGTAATCTGCTCAGAAGACAGATTTGCAGCAGATATAACTCCGTCAATCTGATACTGCCAAACATGCTCAAGTGTTTTTTCCGCTTCACTTTCGGTTTCTACTGTAAACAAAAGCACATGAATTTTGCGCGCATCAAACCGGCGACTAAGCTGCACTAAAAGTTCGGGGTATGTCAGGTTAGTCGCGTTGTTAATAATAACGGCAACCATATTAGAACGCCTGGTAATCAGACTGCGGGCAATGGCGTTCGGCTGATAACCCAACTCTTTTGCCACCCGCATGACCTTTTCGCGCATTTTTTTGGACATGCTGGCATTAGGCTTAAAACAGCGAGAAACAGCGGACTGAGACACGCCTGCAACGCTGGCAACATCGTACGAAGTAACACGCCTTCCAGACTCCATCATGCCTAATTTGGCAGACGTTTTAGCTATTTTTTTACTCTTCTTTACCGGTTTAATAGTAGCCATTTTATCTTTTGTAGATTTAGCAAATTGGTTAATTGTGTAATTTATCACAAACAAACTAACAACAAACCCGTGGTGCATTTAGGAAATAGTGAAGAAGTAAGCTGTTCATTTTTACTCACAGAGTATCATTATGTTTTCACCAAAAAAGATAATGATATGAGCAACTTACAAGCCAGTTATAGCAAAATTCTATCATTCTTGCACGAAATAGAGCCCAACCATAATTTTCTCAACCCAATTCGTATTCTAAAATTCTCAGACAAGGAGCTGATCGCCCTAAATCTTGCCGCCGAGAGCCTGGGGGTTGACTTCTGAACGCCACTTGTTCAAATGCCTACCCGTGACGCTCACCGCTAAAATTGAGCGCTCTGTTTACAACCGGAGAAAGCGCAACCCTGGATTCAAGATCGAACTTATCCGTCAGCAGATTGCCAAACGCATCAGCGCCTGCGATACACACCATATCTTCGACAGCATGCCTTAGCCGTAATTGTTGGACGATGAGTCCATCTTTCCACCCCTGTTTTATTTTTCTAGGCGCAACTTGCCTGCTGAATCGATACACCCCGTTTGATAGTGTGTGCAACGCACATCAACTCAAAGCGTGTGCGGTTATGGTCAAGACCCAGGTAGTGGGCTTTGACCATCTCGTCGTACTGAGGCCACCCTTGTAGTTCAAGTAGAGTTGACTCTGGGCTGAGCCATAACCGAATCTGGTGTTTGAGTATTTGAAAAAAGCGGCGTATCGGGTTAATTGGTTGTGACCACACAATAAAGCCAGCACAGAGAGACGCCACCATGAGCAAGCATAACGCTGTTGAAGCTGAAGTCGCCTAGCGAGATGCTCGCTGTTCGCGGGCAGGATCATCACTTAACGCAATTGTCGCAAGCACTGCCTGACTTCCCCAATAAAAATCTCTGGTTTTTCAAAAGCAGCAAAGTGCCCACCAGCGTCAAGATTGTTCCAGTAGATAATATTGGAGAAGCGCTTTTCTGCCCAGCGGCGGCTGGTGCGGAATATCTCCCTGGGAAATATAGAGCAGCCAACAGGCATATGGATGGGAGCCATATTGACATTCGCAAAGCTCTCCCAGTAGAGGCGAGCAGAGGATGTGGCTGAATTGGTTAGCCAATACATCATAACGTTGTCTAACAGTTCATCTTTACTGAGAACATTTTCTGGATGCTGTGCGTCAGCATCGCCGCAGTCCATCCACGACCAGAATTTTTCTACTATCCAGGCCATTTGTCCAACCGGCGAGTCTGCGAGACCATAGCCAAGGGTCTGTGGCCGCGTGCCTTGCTGCTTTGAGTAGCCGGAGTCCCATTTATCGTAGTGTGCCATGCCTTCCAATGCAGAAGTCTCCTGTTCTGTCAGGTCATTCATGGTTTCACTGTCGGGTGCGACAATCGGCATGTTGATATGAATGCCAGCGCAGTGTTCTGTCTGGCTTTGACCGATTGCCTGGGTCACCATGGCGCCCCAGTCGCCGCCCTGGGCAACGTATTTCTGGTAACCGAGCGCCGCCATTAATTCACCCCACATTTCGCCTATTCGGTCCACACTGGTACCACTATTTTCAGGCTTGCCGGAAAAACCATAGCCAGGCAGGGAGGGAATGACCAGATGAAAGGCATCCTCAGCAGCGCCACCGTAATCAGTTGGGTTGGTTAAAGGCTCAATAATTTTGTGGAACTCAACGATAGAGCCAGGCCAGCCATGGGTCATCACGAGAGGAAGGGCCTCCACGTGAGGGCTGCGCACATGCAAAAAATGAATGTCGATGCCTTGAATCTCGATAAGGTATTGATCCCAGCCGTTGAGTTTGGCCTCCCAGCGTCTCCAGTTGTACTGGTTTTGCCAGTACTCGACCAGCTCTTGCGTGTAGGCCAGCGGTATACCCTGGCTCCAATCATCTACCGCTTCTTTTTCTGGCCAGCGAGTGTTTTTCAGCCGTGATGCCAGTTCGTTCAATTGTGACTGGGCGATGTCTACTCTAAAGGGTCTAATGTCCACAATGGCTCCCTGGTTGGAGGTCGATCAAGGGCAATAAGGTACCAGACCTTCGGGCGTGGGAGAACCACATGATTTGGCTCTTGTTCCAGTATGCCTTTTTCCGGTTGGGCCAGGGCCAACAAGAAGGCGGGCCCAAGCCCCGGTAAAGGTCGGATAACACGCTTAAATAAACTCGCGGACTTCAGTCGCCAGTGCGACACGCCATGATTAGGCCGCTAAACACACAGCATGAGACCGTTGCACGAAAGCCATTTCACCTGCATGCTGTTGTCGCCTAAAAGCGCCTACGGTTGGTAAAATCGTACTCAATCGGTCATTGATACGGATAAACTCCCTTATTCCGTGCGTTTTTGCCTGGCCTGAAAGCGACATCATCTTCCGTGTAAAGGTCTCAGCACCGTACACTTCATTGGGAGTTTTATAGTCGAGTCATTTTCTAGGCCTGTTGCTGAGTCAAGATTGGGTCAATCACTGACAGAATTGTGTTCTTGCGGAATTACTCGTCAACCCAAATTCGCCGCACGGGCTCACCAAAATCATCGTATACGGTTTTGCGCTGAGGCTTATGCAAGCGAGGTCGCTTCGGGCTGTGCCTGGTGCGCTGTTTTTTGCGCTGCTCAATGGCTGCTACAACTTCAGGCAAGAAAGTGCGGCTGCTGCGCGGCTCACTGAATAGCCGTTTGCCAAGGTAGGCAGGAGAGTCCAGAGGGTTTTTACCGCTGATGCCCTGGGGAATTTCGTTGACCTCGCCACCTCGTTTGAGAAAAGAACGGGTCTGTTGCTCCAGTTCCGCGCGAAGGTCAGATTTATTGGGCAGTTTCTTCACCATAACCAGTTGAGTATAGCGCCACAGTTGGTTGCTCGGAAGAGCTTACGACTTTTTCGCGTTTTTCGGTTTATTGGCCGGTGGCTTTTTGGCGGTTCGTTTTTTGGGTGGCGCCTTCTTGCTGACAGCCTCAATGGCTACCTTCGGCGATTGACGTTTGGTTTTATTAAGTTTGCTCGCATCGGGTTTCAGAACCGTCTGCCGGTTCGCCTGCTTTTCAGTCTCCATGACGTTGAGCACCATGTCAGTGGCAGCGTCCACATAATTGAGTAGTCGTTCATACTCATCGTCGCTGAGCTCGCGCAAGCTATCGTGCTGTCGGTAGAGGTTAATCCAGCGGCGCTCGCGCTCGAATTGAATGGGCACCGCGAGTATGCCCCACTGTTCCATGGTGGCTCCCCAGGCGGGGTTGTAGGTTCGCATGAAGCGTATGAGGAAGGGAATAGGATCATGGCGAGCGATCAGCGAGGCCATTCTAAAAAGTACTTCAATGGGAATGATACGACTCCCACTTTCAACGTCTTCCAGAAGGCTGTCGTCCTTGAGACCCAGAGAATCTGACAGCTCTTTTAGGCTAAATCCTGCGGTTTCACGCGCATCGCGCAAAAAACGACCCGCATCGGCCATAGCATCGAGGCGCTCTGGCTCTAGTGTTTTCATGACTGCGGAGCCAATTCTGGACTCGCCCAACATGCTGGCCAGGGCGGCGGTGGTTCGTGCGGCGTCCATGGTTTGTCCGGCGACCTGCCCGGTCAATTTGCTGAATTGCTCAAATAGTGAACTGTATTTGTCTTCACTCATAAGAGCAGTATAGCGCGACAAATCTCATCCGGCGAAATGAATATTTTCAGGTGATTCAGGCGACAGTATTCATATTGCTTATCTGAAGCGCCAAGTCGCCAGCGGGCAGGGGTTGGCTAAACAAATAACCTTGCACAACCTGGGTGCCGTTGCTGCGCAGAAAATAGTATTGCGCGATATCGTTCACGAACAGACTTACACCGGGTTGCCTCAGCTTCTGAAGGGCGGCGATGGACATTTTACAATTTTAGAACTGGGGTTCAGCGCCGTAGGTCTCAAGATAGTGTGAGCTTAGCTTGGGATTTTCTTCGAGCCTGGTGTTTATTTCATAGAGACGCTCATACCTGGTTTCCCGAATAAGCCAGCGATCACCCTCTTTAACGTAGCGGTCCCAGTAAATTGCGGTACCAGTAGTAAATGCATTGTGATTGAGTACCCACATATTGTCTGCCAGATACCATATACCAGTCGCTTCAGTTGCGCTTAGTATTTGTATTTCAGGGTGATGGCCATTGTGTTGGCCTATTGATTTATTGCTGAAGGCAACACCGATTGAACTTAAGTACTCCTCTCTGCCTTCAAGTTTCCATTCATAGCTGCCACCTTTGAAGTGAACTAAAACATCCTCATGGAATAATTCCTCCAGTTCTTCAAGGTTGGCTGTGTCGATACAGCGGAAATAAGCGTGCTTCAATTGTCGAATTGCTTCCATATCCATGAGGCGCTGGATGTCAGCGCGAAGCTCGTCGATGCCTGCGTTGCTAACCTTCAAAGGAAGGCCGTCGCTGATACCCATTTCGGCTTTGTTAAGTTTCCGTCGCTTGTCATTCATTGCAAGATGCTCTCTACAGGTTTGTAAGTCGTCATTCGACGTTTGGATTGAGGCTTAAAAAAGGCTTTTTATCGAGTTTGTAAATGTAAGAGGACATACGGCGATTATTCTCCATTTTAGATTGATTATCAAGATACAAGGAATTATGGTTCATCTATGTCTATGGATTACAGGGAAAATCTGTTCCCGTTAATAACGGCAACCGACAATGCGTATTGCCTTTGTGAGACTACGACGCTTCGCGCTCCGTCTAACAAAGACAATCAACGGAAAATTTTTAAATGACCTTACAGGTAATCTCATGCTAAAAACTCCCATTATTGTCGGCTGCCGTTAGCCATCACAAAAATTTAGAACCGTTTAAGTAAGGAAAAAAACTAAGTGGCAAAATTTTTAAATACGAGTGCAACCAATTATTTTCTGGAAGAACTCATAAAAACAGCACAGGATAGGCTCATATTAATTAGTGCCTATCCATAAATGGGTGTTTTTTGACAAAACACCCTGTTTTAATCTTTCCGGTCCGGTTCATACTTCTCCGGGCTTCGTAGCGGTCATGAACTGAGGTGAATTGTCACTTCATGGCCTTTCCTAATTACCACTTAACCTAAGCCAATCTTCAAGATATTGTCCGGCATTGGCGGTGTCCTGAGCGCGGCACGAGCAAGCCTCGGTATTAGCCCGCACAAATCAAAGCGACGATTGAAACGATACTGAAATTCTGACAAGTAACGCTGTGCGTATTGCGGTCGAATCCCATGATAGGTACTGCGTAAGGAACTCTTTAAATGACCGAGAATAGTATTGACCCAATAGAACTCAGGCTCTTCAACAGAGGCTCTCCCGCCGCCGCATACAATCTTGTCGTGTAAACACCCTGCATCAGCGACGGCATTAAAACACGCCAAACCATCGGAGATGACGGTACTGCCCTCGGTCAGATGTTGCTGAGTCCATGACTTGATCTCTTCGGTTCGGAAACCCTTTACGACCGACAACTTAACCCGAACGGGGCAATGGTCGCTAGTGGTCTCGACCGCCGCCACAAAAGGGGTCTTACCAGCAGCACCGCGCCCCGGTTTACACCCCGTACGCTCGCCTCCCAGATAGGCATCATCCAATTCAATAAAGCCCGATAGTTTCTTCGGGTGATCCCGCTCCATCATCACCTGCATGAGTTTGTGCTTCATTCTCCAGGCCGCATTGTAGGAAATGCCTAGATGACGATGTAGTTTCATTGCCGAGATACCTTTCTTATCCTGAGTGACCAGATAGATACCCTGAAACCATAGTGTTAATGGTAGTTTGGTGGATTCAAAGATCGTTCCAGCGGTCAGTGACGTTTGGTGGTGACAGCGATTGCACTGCTGTAGTTTGCGACTGGTTAACTGACAGCATTTATCGTGGTTGCAATTCGGGCATTGGAATCCTTCGGGCCAGCGCCACGCATAAAGTGCATCGAAGCACTGCTCTTCGGTACCGTACTGATTGATGAATTCGTTCAAGCTGATGCCTTTCTGGAATTGCACTTTATTACGCGCCATGACTGATCCCCTTGTGAATCAAATACCGAAACTGTGTTTATGTACAGTATAGCAGAGCTTAGCCATAATGGTAATTAGGTGGCCTTTTATCCTGAATTTTTGTCGCAGGTCTCCCCTGCACTGCCCGTAAGCGTACAGATATTTCTCAGCCGGTACTACCGCTTAGCTTAGCCGGAGTCGATCCTCGCCAAGCGCATCAGGTTGTAGCTCAGAACCGACGACCAGACATAAGCTTTAAAGCCGGCAAGTCCTTTCCAATTGGCTTTTTTTGCACCAAATGCTCTTTTTAGTTCTGAAATATTCCCTTCGATGCCCGCCCGGAAATGGCGCAATCGAGTAAACGTTTTCGATTTAACGCCCATGGCGTGAAGTGATAAACCGACCGGCTTATGAAAGGCCACACGCTTAACACCCAGCCCCCTTCCTTTTACCACATTCTCCTGGCTGGCATAGCCACCGTCAGCCACCACTGAGTGCGGCAGACAGTCCAGCTTCGACTGGTGAAAATCCAGCGTCGGCATGAACAAGCTGGAGTCCGCCGGGTTCCCTTTTTCAATGCAGAGGTACGTGATGAATCCGCTTCTCTCACTGCTCAGATTTATCTTATGGCCATATTGAACGTCACGAAATCCTTTGACGATAATATCGGTGTGTGACTCGAATAAGCTCACGATTTTTTTTGAGGAATGGATGCTCTGCCCCTGGATGACGCGGCGCTCTGTTTGATTGATGACCCTCAGTGCCAAATCCCTGTACTGCTCTACCTGACTTACCCATTGCTTCTTTTTATCAGAGTCACAGGCACCCACTTCTACGGCTTCCAATCCCCGGTCAACTTGCTTCAGGACAATTCTTAGAATCTGCAACAACCTTGGATAAAGTGCTTTTTTTCTAGCCTTTTTCGCATTAAAAATCTGAAATGCCAGCGACTTCGAGGCTTTGCGCTGGTCCGTAAAGCAAATTTTTACCCCTGTGATATTTTTGCTTTTCATCAACAGGCGGCTGAGCACTCGAACACCATCATTCAGGAGTTGACTGTCACTGGGTGGCGCAATATTACTGGCGACAACCGTGCTATCGATGCGTAATTTTTCCATTGATAGTATGCCTGCTTTAAGCCAACTGACAGAGAGGGTCTCATGCACTTTTTCCAGCGTTTCTGGCCTGATACTCCGTATAGTTGACTGTAGCCCAGATCGACTGGGCATTGTTGTGGCAGACAGCCGGGCAAACGTACGGTAGGTCATCGAGTCTGACAAATGAAACGCCAATTGCTCGTAGTTGACGCGCAACTGCTGCTTCAGGAGCAAGCATCGAAAAACATTTTCAACGGTTAAACCTGTTCGACCTACCTTGGCTACTGACGCATCAATGAGATCATCGGCGACCAGGAGTAGTATTTCTGGATGTTGATCCAGTCGATTTGATAACGCCCGAAGCTGAGTTCCAAATTCGTGTTTTGAGTAGTTTTCAAATATACTTGCCTGAGCAATGCGGGTCTCTCGCATGCGGAATCCTCTTGGTTTTTTTGTTTTTTGTTCGTACCTTAAACTTAACAAATTCAAGAGGATTTTTTAATACCTTGCGAAAAATATTCCTTATATTTCAATGGATTGAAAGTTTATGGATAGGCACTAATTAGTCCATTCCTAAAATTAAACGACCGAATCAAAGAATTACTAGAGGATAAAAATCGGTTAAAAATTGATGTCAGAATTATCTATGGCAAAAATGAACTTCAAAATGATGAAATTTCATGGCTAAGTGAACTAACATTTATCAGAACAAGCTTTTGCAAAAACCTTCATGCAAAATGTTATTTGAATGAAGAGAGTTGTATTATTACAAGCCTAAATTTATACGAATTTAGCCAAGTAAATAATAATGAAATGGGTGTTGCTGTTTCTCGTGCAAAAGATCAAGAATTATACAAAGATGCTTACGATGAAGCTCAAAGAATTATCCGAATTAGTGACGAAGTAAGAATTTCTTTGGAAAAAGTTACTTCTGAACCAAAAAAGAATGAGAAGAAAGCTCCAGAGTCAAAGGACAACTATAGTAAACTAACGACTTCGAAGTTAGCAAAAAAACTCGGCACAACCACAGACCAGCTTACTGAAAAATTGGTATCTAAAGGTTATTTAGAAATAAAAGATGAAAAAGAAGAACTAACAGAGGTAGGCAAGAAAGCTGGTGGTGAAAGTAAAAAAGGACGATTTGGAGCTTACTTCTTATGGGATGAGAATTTAAATATATAGTTTAAAATGGCTAACGGCAGCCGACAATGCGTATTGCCTTTGTGAGACTACGACGCTTCGCGCTCCGTCTAACAGAGGTGGCCCCGGTTATTTGAACAGCAATCCCAATTCTATAAGTGTATGCCTGCACTGGGTTTAAGCTGCCATGGGTAGTGGCAGCGATTCATAGTAAAACTGATCCGGTGTTTGTCGGTCAAGACTGCTGTGAGGTCGCCGGTTGTTGTAGAACCGAAAGTAGCGATCCAGTCCTGCCTTGGCAGCCGAGACCGTGTCATACGCATGCAGGTAGACTTCCTCGTACTTCAGCGATCGCCATAGGCGTTCAACAAACACATTGTCCCGCCAGGCGCCTTTGCCATCCATGCTGATCTGGATACCATTTTCCTTCAGCAGTCCGGTGAAGGCCTGGCTGGTGAACTGGCTGCCCTGGTCGGTATTCATAATCTCCGGCTTGCCATGGTGCTCCATGGCTTCCTCCACCGCCTCCAGACAGAAGTACACATCCATGGTGGTGGAGACCTTCCAGGATAAGACTCGCCGAGAATACCAATCCACGACGGCTGCCAGGTAGACAAATCCACGAGCCATCGGAATGTACGTGATGTCCATCGCCCACGCCTGGTTGGATCGAGTCACCGCCAGATTACGCAGCAGGTACGGATAGACTTTGTGCCCTGGGTGTCGCCGTGTGGTCTTGGGCCTGCGATACAGCGCTTCAATGCTCATGACCCTCATAAGCCTGGCGACTTTCGAGCGGCCCACCTTGTGGCCTTCTTGGCGCAGTAGACCCCGTAGCATCCGGGCACCGGCGAACGGCAGCTCCAAGTGCAGACGGTCAATCCGATTCATCAACATCTGATTGCGAGGACTGACTGATTTGGGCGGGTAGTACACAGTGCCTCGACTGATATCCAGCAGTTTGGCCTGCCGACTGATCGGCAGTGTGTGGTTGCGGTCGATCATCGTTTTTCGCTCAGCAATCCCGCCTTGTTGAGCGCACCTTCTAAAAAATCATTTTCCAGCGTCAGCTCTCCAATTTTGGCATGGAGTGTCTTCACATCCACCAGAGGCTCCTTGGATTCCCCACCGCCAAATACATCGGCAGAGCGCTCCAACAACTGCGTCTTCCACTGGGTAATCTGGTTGGGGTGTACATCGAAGCGCTGGGACAGCTCCGCTGCCGTCTGTTCGCCTTTGACGGCATCCAGAGCCACTTTGGCCTTGAACTGGGGTGAGTGATTACGGCGAGGTCTTCTGGTCATGTCGATTCTCCTGAGTACGGGCAATACGATGCCCTAAGTCAGGCAGGGAATCCACTTACAGCGCTGTTCAGATTTCTGGGGCCACCTCTCTCCCTCATTCCGTGCGTTTTTGCCTTGCCTGAAAGTGAAATCATCTTCCGTGCAAAGGTCTCAAAATGGCATAGCAAGGCAATGCGTATTGCCTTTGTGAGACTACGACGCTTCGCGCTCCGTCTAACAAAGACAATCAACGGGAAATTTTTAAATGACCTTACAGGTCATCTCATGTTAAAAACTCCCGTTATTGTCGGCTGCCGTCAGGTCGTAACGATCAGCCGAAGGCCTTCCAGTTGCAGGCTGGCATGCTCAATATGCAGCGCACACTCCGCCATGAGATAAGCAACATGGTCGAGTTCTTCCTGTCTGATGCTGGGATTGACCTGCCGCAGGCGTTTGAGGCGCACATGCTCCGATTCCAGCTCTTCGCGCATGCGCTCTATGGCTGCTTTCACGATGATCGCTTTCTGCTCAGTGGCCAATTGTGAGGCGTGTTGCATTTTATCTTCAACCTGTTGCCTGACCTGGTTGATAATTGCCAGTGCGGTCGGTTTTTTGATTTTTTCGCAGAGTTCATTCAATCGACCGTGCGGCACAATGCTTGCGAGGTTTTTGCCACGGCTATCGACCAATAGCCGGATGGGAGTGATCGGCAGAAAGCGTTCCACTTGCAGACCGCGCGGGGCGATACAGTTCAAGGTATAGAGGGTTTCAAGTAGCAAGGTGCCGGCGGGAATACCCTTGAGCTTGATTGTAGCAATAGCCGCATTACCCAATTCAGTGCTGGTTACCATTCCCATAGACTCGGTGATCATGGGGTGTTCCCAGGTCAGAAATTCCATATCTTCGCGGGCGAGGGCCTGATCGCGGCTAAAGGTAATGGTTGTGCCTTCCTCTCTGACGACAGGGAAATATCCTGTCTGCATGTGCTCACCATAACGCAGAATCAAAGCATGTTCTGAATGGTAGTCCTGATCTACTCCAAAAGCTTCGCAGAGTTTGTCCAGATAATCCTGTAGGGCTGGAACTTGCTCGGCACTGGAAATGTCCTCAATGAGTTCTGCTGCGCGTTCGGGCTTGCAGGAATTTCTTTCCAGCAGTTTATCTCTGCCCTCGCGTAATTCTGCGCGAGTCGCCAGGGTCAAATCAGCCGTTTCCCTGATTAATGTTTCAAGCTGAGAGTCTGCATTGAGTAATTGCTGATTTAATTGCGTGCGAAAATTATCCAGAATGGTAAAGCCTGCTGAACAGCTTTCCTGAAATAAATTCATGCCCTGGTTGTACCAGTCCAGCAGTGTCTGCTGTGCAGAGTCTTCTAAAAAGGGTACATGTATCTGTACCTCTTTTAGCTGGCCGATCCGGTCGAGCCTGCCAATTCTCTGTTCAAGCAAGTCTGGATTTAAAGGCAAGTCGAACAGGATAAGGTGTTGAGCAAATTGGAAGTTGCGTCCCTCGCTGCCTATCTCGGAGCAAACCAGCGCTTGAGCGCCCGACTCTTCGTCGGCAAAATAAGCCGCTGCGCGGTCTCGCTCAAGGATGCTCAAGCCCTCGTAGAATGCAGTGCTGCGAATACCTGCACGCATGTGCAGAAAGTGCTCCAATGCCACCGCAGTTGAGGCTTGAGAGCAAATAACCAATGCCTTCTCTGGCCTGAGTTGTTTGAGAAACTGCTCTAGCCAGCTGACCCGCGGGTCTTGCTCCAGCCAAATTTCCTCTGCGTGATTGAGTTCTGGATAGAGCCTGCTTTCCACACTGTCGCCGCAAATATAGCCTGCCAAAGAGGGTAGGGAGTAGGTGTGTAAGAGACGCTTGGGAAAGCCTTTTACACTCGTGCGCGTGTTGCGAAATAGAACCCGACCGGTACCGTGCCGATCTAAAAGATCTGCAATTTCATGGTCGCTACCCGGAACATTTTCCAGAGCCTCAAGGCGTTCGTTAAGGTGTTGGAAGTTCGATTCCTCGTCGATGAATGTATCAAGGCTGTGAAAACGGGCGGGGTCCAGTAAGCGTAAGCGCGCAAAATGGCTCGCCTGGCCAATTTGCTCGGGTGTGGCAGTTAGCAGCAAGAGTCCACGGCTTTTTTGTGCCAGTGCCTCCACAAATTGATAATCTTCACTGGTTTGTTCAGGTGACCAGCGGAGGTGATGGGCTTCATCGACAACGCACAAATGCCAATCACAGGCCAGGGCTAAGGCTTGTAACTCGGGACGTTTCTGAAAAAGGTTTAATCCGCACAGGACCAGTTGCTCTGACTCGAAAGGGTTTTTTAGATCCATGGCATCAATGCGCTCTGCGTCAAATAGCGAGAAGTGCAAATTGAATCGGCGTAGCATTTCAACCAGCCATTGGTGTAGCAAGCTGTCTGGCACGATGATTAAGACCCGCTCGGCACGGCCACTCAAGTGCTGTTTATGGATAATCATGCCAGCTTCAATGGTTTTGCCCAGGCCCACTTCGTCCGCAAGTAATACACGCGGTGCGTGTCGGGCACCAACTTCGCCAGCGATATAAATTTGATGAGGCAGGATGCTGGTGCGAGAGCCAACCAGCCCTTGTGCAGCGGATTGCTGCAAGCGGTTTTGGTGTTCGAAGGTGGCAACCCGCAATGCAAAGTCTGTCAGTTTGTCAAACTGGCCATTGAGTAATCGTTGTTGAGGTGTTGTGAGCTGGATGAAGCAGTCGAGCTCCAGTTCGGTGATAGTGACTTCGTGTTCGTGGTGGTCTATGCCGCGATAAAACAGAATGCTCTGAATTTCTTCGACGTCAGTAACCAGTAATTCGACAGCATCCAGGGTGGTGATGTGATCTCCTGCCTTAAAGCGGAGCCGGGTTAGAGGCGCGTTGTCAATTGCGTAGGTTCTCTCTTCGCCAACAGCGGGAAAACTGACAGTGACTCTGCGACCATCAAGCTCCGCAATTACACCCAGACCGAGCCGGGTATCAGCGTGGCTTACCCAACGCTGACCAATACTATATTCCATGTAGAGCAATCAAGGCACCCAAGGGGGCGCGAATTCTATCACGAGGTTCTTGGAAGATAGAACTGCTCATACCATTTGCGCAGCTTGTTAACAGGGCCATCACCCGCACACAATATTGGGTCGCGCTGATAAGTTTTGGTTTCCCATATCACAACATCCTGCGAGAAAGCTGCGTGAGCGGTTTCCGGGTACACGTCTAAAAATTCTTGTGGCAGTTCGTTATCTCCGTATGGGGCAACGATGACTGACGAGCCGAGATCCAGCGTGTCGTCATCTATCGGAGTGTAGTAGTTCAACCACCAGCTTTTGTAGGGGAAAGGCGCAGTTGGGTTTTCAGTGTAAAAGTACATGATAGCGGGGCCGTGATAGGTTGCCCAGTTGTCTCCAGGCTCCAGGTTTTCTTCGATGGGGCGAAAGTTTTCTCGCGCTTCTTCGAGGTCAAAATTAAGCCCTGGCGGCACGATCATGCGCACATTGGGGTCGTCAAGTGACTGCCTGATTTTTGAATATTGGGTTACCGTGTGCCCTGCGAAGTAATTTTCGAAAACTTCCGGTCGCCCGCCGTGGACAGAGTAGAAATGACCTTTGTCGACAATGTTTTCGATAATTTCGCGGCCTTGGCTTTTGACAGTTGAACGCCGGAAGCGCCAGTCTCCCCAGCTATTGGGGCCCCATTCGGGAATAGCGGGTAGTTCGTATTCGGGCGCGCCTGGCTCGTGGTCATGCCAGATTGCTATGAATCCATTCTTTTCACACAAGTGCCAATTGTGCAGCGCACCTTTGGCGCGTTCAGGTATCGTGTCCGAGTAGGGAATAAGCGTACAGTCGCCTTGTTTGTCGAACTGCCAGCCATGAAATGGACAACGGATCGTATTGCCAATGACTTCGCTGCCAATACCACCGAGGTTGGCGCCCAGATGTGGGCAATAGGCATCGACCACCACGGCTTCTCCATTTTCTCCTCTGAACAAAACAATGTCCTGATTGAAGTATTTCAGGTTCTTGATAGCACCCTTTTTAAGCTCTTGGGAAAAAGCCACAACATGCCAGCCGCGAGCAAATCTGCCGGGTATCTCGAAGGCGTAAGCCGTGTTGCTCATCGGTTGCTCTCCAATTCGTCAGGGAAAAATAAGCGGATACTATTCTGGTAAGCCTGCTCCAATAGTGTCTCCGTCGGGCACGCTTTCACAAGAGCGAGATGTTCGGCGATAAACGGCAGGTAAAAAGGTGCATTGGCTTTGCCACGGTAAGGTACTGGGGTTAGGTAGGGTGCGTCGGTCTCTAATAGCAGTTGAGCCAGTGGTGTAGCAGCGACCACTTGCCGAACATTCTCTGCACTGGCAAAGGTGGCAATACCGTTAAAGCCGAGGTAGAAGTTTTCGGCCAGGCAATACTCGGCCAGATCCAAACCAGAGGTGAAACTGTGTATAACTCCCTTGCGGTTTAGCTGCCCGCTGAAGTTCTCAAGAATGCAGCGGGTGTCGTCATCCGCGTCGCGAGTATGAATAACCACTGGCATGTCGCAGTCAGCCGCGATCTGTAATTGCTGTTCAAAAACGTTGCGCTGCCTATTGCGATCAGCGTGATCGTAGTAGTAATCCAGACCTATCTCACCAACAGCCACAATTCGTTTTTGGTCCATGCGCTCAGCGATAGTTGCTGCAATTTCAGGGGAAAAGCTTTCTGCTTCGTGAGGGTGTATTCCCTGAGTGCCCCAAATGAATGCCCCCGTGTTGGCCAGTGCCAGTACGGCATCGAGATTATCTGGCGCCACTGCGATGGTTACGATACGCTCAATGCCGACTTCGACAGACTTGTTCAGTGTCTCCTGCAATGCCGACTCATCCAGGTAGTCCAGATGGCAATGGGTTTCAATAATCGGGGTATCGAAGCGGGGTATATCACGGCGTTTCTTTTTACTGCTCACACTGACCTCGCAGGCAGCCGCCGGATACCCGAGTGGATTTAATGTACAGCGCAGGGGGCACGAAGAGGGCTTGCTGATTCGCCACCAGATATAGCATGATCTCAGCCCTTTGCGCGCCGCGCAACAGAACGTCCTTGATGACTCTGGGGCAGGCGTCGGTATCCACCCATAGCGGCATGACTTGCTCCGTAAAATAAACGCATTATGCCACCTCTGCTCTGGCCCGTGTGCGTGAAGCCTCTATCACATCCAAAATTTCCTGCCACAGCCAGTTGTGTAGTGCAGACTTTTCCGTGCGTCGATGCCTCACCAGCCTGTATTCGACCTCATAGCTGACCTCCTCGGGGAATGGCAAGGCTTGAATTTTGTAGCCGACGGTTGGATTTTGTAGAACAAATGGCGGGCCTGGCATGAGGAAGTCGGTATGGCGTAACACCTCCAGCGCTGTTAGCAAATGGGAGGTCTCAAAGCTGCCAGATGCGTGTTGCCGAACACGCCCAAAAGCCTTTTCAGAATGAAATATTTCCAGTTCTTCCAGGTCGGAAATATACAAACTGATAAAAGGATAGCGCCCAATACTCTCCCAGGTGACTCCCTCTACGAGCAGGGGGTGCCCCTCCCGAGCCAAAATGACAGGTGGACTGCTGCCAACACTGGTATGTATGAAGTCCTGTTTGTATCCCCGGTGCCTGATGTGGATAGCAAAGTCCAATGAGCCATTGGCGAGTTGGTCAAGTTGGTGCTCGACACGGGTGATGGACTTTACTCTTAAGTGTGGTGCCACGAACTGAAGCCGGGACATCAGCAGGGGCAGAATAGCAATGCCGATGTATTCAGATAGCGCAATAGTGATTTCTCCCTCGTAGCTTGAAGGATCAAAATTCTGGTCGCTGATCATTCGATTAATGCCACGAAGTACAGGCTCCAGCTCCAGCTCTAGCTCCAGAGCGCGGGGAGTAGGCTGCATACCATGCGAGGAGCGAGTAAACAGGGGGTCATGGAACACATTGCGCAGTCGTATCAGCGTTTTACTCATCGCTGGCTGGGAAATAAACAGGCGCCTGGCGGCTCTTGAGACATTCTGTTCTTCCAACATAACCTGCAATGAAATCAATAGGTTGAGGTCTATTCGTGCGAGGTCTCGGGTGTCCATGGCGGTATATATCCGTGATATAACTTCAAGTAATTAGTTGGATAATAATAATACATTGGATGTATACCACAAGAGCCTATATGGTTTGTTGCATTGACACTGCCTGTGATGGAAGGAGGTGCTGAGATGTTCATTAACACTTTGTTTTGGCTGTATTTCGTACTGATCGGCCTAATCGCCTGGGAAGCATACAAGGAGTCAAATTCTTGATCCCGGTGACATAAATTCAAGCCGTTCAGGTCCATATTTGCTTTAAAGCCCACATTTGTGGGCTTTTTTATGGGCGGCCATTTTAAAGCTGGCGGCACCTCTTGAGCTGACGGCACCTCTTGAGCTAGCGGTACCTCTTGAGCTGGCGGCACCTCTTGAGCTAGCGGCACCTCTTGAGCTAAGGGCTTCTCTTGAGCTGGCGGGCTTCGCTTGAGCTAAGGGCTTCGCTTGAGCTGGCGGCACCTCTTGAGCTAAGGGCTTCGCTGAGACCGGTTGCCCAGAGCGGTGCTGGCCACCACCAATCCCTGGGTCGTATCAGTTCACTACGTTTAGTTTGGGTGCAGCGCGGCCTTGCTTGCGCCTGGCTTTTGGACGAGCCCTGGCGGAACTCTTGCTGGCCGCTTTCCTTTTTGTCGGTGCTTTTTTGGCGGCCTTTTTGTCTGCGGATGACTTTTTGCCTGCCGCTTTTTTGCGCTTTGGCTTTGTTTTTTCACCGCGAGTGGCGGCCAGTAGCTCTGCGTAAGATTCTCTCAGACACTCTATATAAAAAGATGGATCGGGTAGACACTCTCGGTCGCCAAGGACTGAAAGGTTGACGCGATCCGATTGTGAAAACACAGTGTGAAACAAGCCCACGCCGGGTGTGAGTACGCCCATACCGTGATATTTAACCAGGCGGGCACCCGCGCAGAACAAGTCGAAGTTTGGCCCGGGCACATTGGTAATCACCGTAGACGTGTTGAGTGGAATCATGCGAGACCAGTGCCCCTCGGTCCACATACTTGCCACTGTTTTACTGAGTAGGGGTGAGAATACGCCAGCGATCTTGAGGGTGTCTACCAGTGGGCTCGACTCACCGAATTCCTTGGCCTCAGTCGTGCTGCTATTGATTGCCCTAAGCCGTTCTATCGGGTCCACAATGTCAGTGTGTAGCGAAGAGAAAATAGCGCCAACCTGATTGTTTTCGTCGGTTTCGCCTCTGCGCGTTCGCATGTTTACCGGCAGACTTGCGGCAAGTGGTAATTCTGGTGCCTCTCCTTTGGCAACCAGGTAGCGTTGCATCGCAGCGCCTACTACGGCGAGAGCGACATCGTTGAGCTTGACGCCTGCGGTGTCTTTAATCTCCTTGAGTTCAGCGATTGGAAAGTCCACCGCATCGAAAACCCGGTGAGGCCCCACCGGGTTGTTAAATCGAGTCCTGGGGGACTGAACATCGGGCATGGTGACCTCATCGCGAGCGACCTCCAGGGCAAATTTACCGAGGTCTTTAACGAGCTCTGCTGTACCGCGTGCAATGGACACCCCATTTTTCACCCGATTGACCACGGCTCGGCTGAGCAGTGTAGCGCTGGATGGATTGCGGTCAACCAGTAGCGGCTCTTCTACCTCCTGTTCCAAAACTTCGGGGTTTGGAGACAGGTCGTGCAGCGCAGACATAAAGGAGGCACCGCCGGCACCGTCGACCAGGGAGTGGTGCATTTTGGTGTAAATCGCAAAGCTGCCAGCAGGAAGATCAGTCATGCTGTCCAGGCCTTCAATGATATAGGCCTCCCACAGCGGGCGAGACATATCCAGGGGGTGGGCATGCAGGCGTGCCACTTGTATGCAAAGCTGGCGCCAGTCGCCTGGCTCGGGCAGGGCGATATGCCGCAGATGAAACTCAATATCAAAGTTTGCATCCTTCAGCCAATAGGGGCGATCAATACCGCCGGGTACTTCAACAAGGCGTGTACGAAACAGGGGCATACGCCGCAGACGTTGTTCGAAATTGGCGATAACCTGTTTGAAGCGAACAAATCCGCCTTCCGCCGTGGATGGATCGTAAATACCCAGACCACCGACGTGTTGTGGGGTATTGCCCTGTTCGAGGTTAATAAATGCCGAATCCAAAATTCCAAGCTGTTTCATAGTTTTGCCAAGCCTCTGTGCTCACATTGTTTAAAGTTTCTACAGCACCACTTTGCCCACCAGTGGTTACAACGGCCGCCGACAATAACGGGATTTTTTAGCATGAGCTGACCGGTAAGCTCATTTAAAAATTTCCCGCTGCCTGTCTTTGCCAGGCGGAGCGCGAAATGTTGTAGTCTCACCAGGGCAGTACTCATTGTCGGCTGCCGTTAGACCAGAACACCCGCACGCAGAGCGAGCGGTTCGATCTAACCGGGTTATTAGGTCGATATACAAAACCTGAGTGTGTTAAAAATGGACCTGTTCGACAGGGCGCGCTTTTTACCATAAAGATGTCTTTTTCTCAAGATACAGTCTGGTTTAATAGAGGCGAAAAGGATGCCGGTACGGTTGGTTTAGCATTTTCTACTGGCGGCACTTGTCAGAGTAATTTTAATGGCATCTAATTAATTAGACTTAATTAATACTGGGTTGATGGCTATGTCAAAGAAATTCCGAGCGCTGGCGTTGTGTACAATGCTTCTGCCTGTAATGGTGTTATTGATAGCCTGTACTGATAGACTCGCCGATGGGAACGTCGTGAAAACGCCGAGTCCGGCAGCCCTTGCCCTGTTAAAACAGCAGTCCCAGACAGCGACACGGACAGCGATTGGAGTATCCGGGGAAACCCAGGTTCTATTCGGAGACCTCCATACTCATACCTCATTTTCCCCAGATGGCCTTATCCTGGGTATGCCTCTAATGGGAGGTGAGGGCGTCAGGCCGCCGTCGGATGCCTGTGACTATGCACGCTATTGCTCTGCAATTGATTTTTGGGGAATCAGTGACCATGCAGAGGGCATCACACCCCGGCTTTGGTCTGAGACCAGGCAGTCGATTCGAGACTGCAATGCAGTTGCCGACGACCCCGACAATCCAGATTTAGTGTCTTTTCTGGGATACGAATGGAGTCATGTCGCATTGACGCCAGAAGCTCATTACGGGCACAAGAATGTGTTTTTCCTTGATACCGCAGATGACAAGGTGCCATTACGGGCAATAGCTGCGCCGCGTAAACAACTGGCGCAAGCACCTGTGGGGCGTGCAGCACAGGTGGTTCTGGCGGCAACGGATTGGGACAATCGTGATTTTTATCTGAACTTGCAGTCGTATTACGACGAGATCGCTGAAACACCCGTTTGCGCAAGTGGCGTGGACTCCACGGAGCTGCCGGCCAACTGTCTGGAGCTCGCCCATAATCCAGAGGAGTTGTTTTCAAAGCTGGATGATTGGGGCCACGATGCACTGGTTATTCCGCATGGTAATGCATGGGGTTTAAGTACGCCGCTGAATACCAGTTGGGATAAACAACTTACAGACAAAAATCAGGATCCCAAATACCAGAAACTGATTGAAATATATTCTGGGCATGGCAACTCAGAAGAATACAGGGACTGGAATTCGGTGCAATTCGACGGCGAGGGCAACGCTATCTGCCCTCTACCCAGTGAGGACTTTTTACCCTGCTGTTGGCGTGCGGGTCAGCTCATTGAGGAGCGCTGTGAAGATCCGGTATCCGCAGCCTGCTCAGAGCGAGTTGCCAAGGCGCGCAAGGATTACCTCGATAACGGCATCAGCGGACATTTAACAGTACCTGGCGCGAAAGTAGAGGACTGGCTGAATTGTGGGCAGTGTGAAGACTGTTTTAATCCGCCCTTCAAACTGCGGCCAAAAGTGTCTGTTCAGTATGCGTTAACACTGAATAAACCTGAGAATCAGGCGGGCAAACAGACGTTCCGCTTTGGTTTTATAGGTTCCAGTGACAATCATCGGGCAAGGCCTGGCAATGGTTTCAAGGATATGGGTCGCCGCCTTGGTAATACGGAGACTATGGGTGTAAAGACCGAGGGACGGTCTGGGCGCAAAACTCATACTGGAGACCCGTCGGTGAAAGAATCGCGTCGGGTCGCAGACATGGGGCCCATTGGCCTCAACGAGGCGCGCAATCAGGAGCGGCAGCAGTCTTTTTATCTGACTGGCGGTTTGGTCGCTGTTCATAGCGTGGGGCGAGACCGCGACTCGATCTGGAGTGCTTTGAATAACAAGCAGGTTTACGCGACCTCTGGAGAGCGCATTTTGCTGTGGTTCGATTTACTGGGTGATAGCGGAGAAAAAATTCCGATGGGTAGTGAAGTAGTCAGAGGCACTATACCCAGGTTTCAGGTGTCGGCAGCAGGTGCTTTCAAACAGCTTCCAGGCTGCCCGGATTATGTAGCGAACAGTCTGGGTGCTGACCGGCAAGCATCCCTGTGCGCGAACGAGTGTTATAACCCTGCCGATGTACGCAAGACGATAACGCGCCTGGAGGTGGTCCGTATCCGGCCCCAGATCAGCGAGACAGAAGAGCCGAGTGAGCTTATTGAGGACCCCTGGTTAGTGATCCCTTGCAGGGCGTTTGATGGCACCTGCACAGCAGAGTTTGAAGACCCGGATTTTTTGACTGAGCAGCGAGAACTTATTTATTACGTTCGCGCTATTCAGGAGCCGACGCCGGCCGTGAATGCCGGCGGCCTGCGCTGCGACTATGACGAGAATGGCCGTTGCATCGCGGTCAATCCGTGCTTTGGAGATTATCGGACAGACCCGACAGATGATTGTCAGAGCCCCAATGAGGAGCGAGCCTGGTCTTCTCCTATTTATATTGAGTACCGGAGTAAGGCATTATGAAGAAATTAACGCTAGCGGTTGTTGTTCTTTTGGTGGCAGCAGGCATCTGGTCACAGATGCCCAATCAGAACCTGAAGCAAGCTGCTATGATTGAAGTGGCTAGCATGGCAGGCGATGTGGCTGAGGCAGCTATGGGCCGAGCTGATGAGGCAGTTATGGGCCGAGCTGATGAGGCAGTTATGGGCCGAGCTGATAGTGAGAGAGCCAATCAGCTACATAGTGTGCCAATCAGCATTGAAAAAATAAATGACTACATTTATCAGGCCAGAGGCATTGGCAACGCTCATGTTATTGCCACCTCTGAAGGCCATGTGATGTTCGATAGCGGAATTAGCATCCAGGCAGCCGATCAGCTCAAAGCATTACAGGAAGTGCTGCCGGAAGGCGATATCAGCCATATTATTGTCAGTCATTCTCACGCAGATCATAGTGGGGGCGTCAGGTTTTGGCAGCAGCCACAGACTGAGATTGTCGCTCACGATGATTTCGCCGAAGAACAGCGCTATCTGACAGAATTGGAACCCTACTTCTGGAATCGCAACAGGCTGTTGTTTCCGTTTATGCCAGAAACACCGGCTGGCGGGGTGCTTGCCTATGGCGGCATCGAGCCCACAGTCACTGTGTCTGACTGGGATGTGTATAAATTTGAGCAGGGCGGCGTGGAGTTTGAAGTCTACGGCACGCCGGGTGCAGAGGGAGCAGATAATGTTGTTTTGTGGTTGCCCCAGGAGAAAATTTTGTTCTCGGGCGATACTTTCGGCCCATTGTTTCCCCAGTTCCCCAATGTGTTCACCCTGCGAGGCGAGAAAGTTCGCAAACCCGTGGAGTATATGCGCAGCCTTGGTTTGATGATTGCCCTGCAACCGGAAATTATTGTGCCCGGCCATTTCTCGCCTGTTGTCGGTATTGAAAACACGGTGGGAGGCATGCAACAAATGCACGATGCCTTGCAGTATGTCCACGATGCGGTCGTGGCTGGAATGAATGGCGGCAAAACCATGTATCAACTGATGAATGAAATCACATTGCCCGCTGAACTCAAGCTAACCCAGGGGCATGGCAAAGTGAGTTGGGCAGTGAAGAGTATTTGGGAGTACTACGCAACCTGGTTCCACTTTGAATCTACAACAGAGCTATATGGTGTTCCCGTGCGAGACGTGTATGCCGAGGTGGGCGCGCTGGCTGGAGCGGGAGCTTTAACCACAAAAGCTGCGGCTCATCGCAAGCAAGCAGAATGCGTGCAGGCCTTGCACCTGCTGGAAATGGCGCTTGCGGCTGAACCGGGACATCAGGGGGCGCTAAATGAGCAGCTACTCTGCCTGGGCCTGATGCTGGAGCAAGCCAAAGTCTTGAACAATACTTATGAGGTGATGTGGCTTGAGAGCCAGATTGCGATTACTCAGGGATCAATAGATGGCTGAAATGGCGCGACCATTACGCAGAACAAATTCCGAGCAAACCCGGCAGATTATTCTGTCTACGGCGGTCAGTTTGTTTGCGAAGAAAGGCCTGGATGCAGTATCTCTCGCTGAGATTAATCGAGCCGCAGGGCAGCGCAACGCTACCGCGCTACACTACCATTTCGGTGGCAAAGATGGCTTGGTGCAGGCAATTTTTGATAAGCATACTCCGCGGGTAAATCAACTGAGGGAAGAAATGCTTGATGCCCTGACCTCAGCGCCTTTGCTGAACCCAGTGCTGCGAGTGCTGATTGAACCACTGGCAGAGCAGGTGCGAGATGAGGATGGCGGTGCTGATTATCTACAATTTCTAGGCCAGGTGAACGTCAATCCAAAGATGCCCAGGAGTCAGTTGGACAAACGCAGTTCAAATGTTTTGGAACGGCAGCATCAGTTGTTTCGGCAGGCGCTTGCCAGGGTACCTGAAGATGTTAGCAGCCTGCGCATGGAGTTTGCCGTACTGATGATTTTTGCTGCCCTTGCAGGCTATGCCAGGGCTGTGCAGCGAGAGGGTTTTAGCGAGACCAGGCATCGACAATTGGTCGATCAGTTGTCTGCATCTGCTGAAGCCGTTCTGGATTTTGCGAAAAATCCCGGAACCGGATAGACCCAACATAACCAGCGGTACTTGAGGCCTAATTTGCAGGCGGCTCACTCTGGATTCTATACTGTTTCCGCTGCAAAAAGGCGCGTTCCTAATCATAAAAGGTGAGTTCGATTTGGTTTGGAATGCTATTACGCAGGCGAGGTTGAGGCGCGTTGTCTCCACAGCTCCCTCGCAGCGCGCCCGCTACCGAGTCCTGGAATAATAAAATACAGGAGCTGGAGTGGCCAGGTGATCCATATTCACCAGCACTGAGCGAGGTGTTATCAAAAGGTTCGGCCAGTGATGTTGCGATGAGCCGCCACGACTCAATCATGGGCTCAGTGAGCCTATCCCAAATGGAGTTAGTGCGACTTAGGTGTTTTCTTTAGGCGTTTTCTTTAGGTGTTTTCTTTAGGCGTTTTCTATGATGAGCAGCGAGCCACTCGCGTTGAGTGGTTTGGTGGTTCGCCAGTCCAGTAATTCCGCACAGAACCTGTCTGCACAGCGCTCGGCAACTTCAAAGAAAGGAGAGCGTTCGGGATCTGCGATGATTATTTTCTTTACGCCTGCCTTAACCGCCCGGTTAACCAAGTTGAACACCGGGTTGACGAGTTCGTCCCAGAAACAGATGTCGGCAGCAACTAACAGATCAATGTTTTCCAGTTGTTTTGTGGTAATTTTTTCAAAGCGTGATGCCAGTGGTTCTACAGTCACCTCGTTGGCTTCAGCATTTGCCAAAAGATACGGAAAAACATCGGCATCGGCATCCACCGAGATGACTTTGGCATTGTGGGTTTTGGCACAGTAGATGCCCGACATGCCCCAGCCACAACCGGCGTCCAGCACTGAGCGGCAGCGTTCTGGTGGTTTTTTTTTCAAATAATCGATCAACAGGAAGCTGGAGCGCCACAGCTTATTGCCGTGAATAGAAGGCTGCTCGTGCTGGCGTTTTAGTTTGCGAATGGCAGGGTGTGAAGTGGTGAGCATGGTCACCCCATGAAAGCAATATTCTGTTCGGACTTTCTTCTTTTGTGCTGCGTTTGGCTTGGCCAAGGCAAAGTCTCCCTGCGTGGGAGGCGTTAGCTCTTCCCGTTAATTCAAATGGGTGATGTCCAGGCGCGTTCCTGGATGAGTGGAGAATAAAAGGGTTCCTGCGCTGCGTCTATACAACATTTCCCCCCACGTCGCCGATGGCACCCTGATTCGGCTTGAAGTCAGGGCCGCGCCAGACTGCGCACAGATTGTCGTAACCAGCGCCCACCGGGGCGCAGGACTCTGGGTCAACACGGGCACCATTATTGGGGGCTGCAAGGCGTATGCTGTTGGATCCGTTCAAAGGGTGCCGCCAGGCCTATAGATGCGTATACTAGGCCCGGTAAAGAGGGCGGTAGGTTGCAGGCGTTTGCTGAACATGGGCTGATCCTTGGGCTTGGTTCTGCGAGTGCAGATACGTTTAACGCAGCCTGTGGTCTTTAGTGCATTTGATCCTCCAGGAGCCTGTCGAACTTACCACTAAATAGCTGTTTTCCCTCGCGACGAACGGTTAAGTCCGGCAGGCTCCCAGGACAAAAAACCGCTCGGCGACTCTGGGCAAGCGAACGTGGGACGATTGATTTATGGGTCGGCTGAGTGTAGGTCTGGGCGCGAGGGTGCTCAAGCGATTCAACTTTACCTTGAGACGCTCAACAAGAGTTTGGGGGTGGCGCTTTATCAAAGCTGATAGGTTGGCGCGCAGTGTTCTTATTGCGAGCCTGTTAATGTTGCTGGCATGTGCAGACGATCAGGTCGGCGCGGGTACCAGCGCGCCTGCTATTCAACCTGGCCCGTCGAACCCGGCCTCGGCCGAGCTTGCAGATATCTATAATAGATCTTGTCGAAGCTGCCATGCGCAAGGTGCAGCCTCTGCACCTCGTACCGGAGACTTGGCGGCTTGGGCAGACCGTCTGGATCAAGGCATGGATACGCTATTGAAGCATACCGTTGAAGGATACCAGGGTATGCCGCCCATGGGCATGTGTTTCGATTGTAGCGAATCGGACTTTGCGGCGCTGATTACGTTTATGTCTACTGGTGAGGGTTGATGAGGTATTTTAAGCCTTGAACCTTGGCCGACGGCAAATACTGTCTTACCTGGCGCTTGCCAGTGCCGTGCGCGTTGCGCCGACGGCGCTATCCAGGCCCATCGCCTGGCGTAACTGGAGCGGTTCGCAGTCCTGTGTCCCCAGCGCCATACTGGCCCCCAAAAATCTGGAGGAATTGCGAGAAATTGTGGCGCTTGCCAAGCCGGGCCTGCGGCCAGTTGGCGCCGGGCATTCCTTTACTGCATTGGTTCCGACGGCTGGCGAAATAGTGTCTTTGGCCCGTATCAGCGGCCTGATCAATTACGATGCAGACACATTGCAGGCCAGTTTTTACGCGGGCACACAATTGTCGGCCATGGGTGGGCCATTGCAGGATATTGGCCAGGCTCTGATCAATATGCCTGATATTGACGAGCAGATTTTGGCGGGTGCTATCGCTACCGGTACCCATGGAACCGGTGCTCATATTGGCTCTATGTCCAGCTTTGTTAGCGGCTTTGAACTGATTACTGCTACCGGTGATGTGCTCTGGTGCGATGCAGATAGCAATGCCGATCTTTTTGCGGCTGGCAAGGTCTCGCTAGGTGTACTGGGAATTATCAGTAAAATACGTGTGCAAAACCGCCGCTCTTACGTTTCCCGGCGTGAGTCCTGGATTATGAACTGGGAAGACACGGTCGCTCAGGCGAACGACCTCGCTGAGAAGCATCGCAATTTTGAATTTTACTATATTCCGTTTTCCAGCCGTTGCCTGTTACATACCCACGACGAAATTACCGAGGAAAAATTCTCCACGCCTCAGCAGGATGAAAATGAATCAACTATGGATTTGAAGACGCTGCGAGATTATATCGGTTGGTCAGATACTTTGCGTGGCCTGTCGTTGCAGTTGATTGCAGATACTATGGAGCGACAGGTGAGTGTGGAGGCTTCGTGGCTTAACTATGCCAGCGAGCGCAGCGTGCGCTTCAATGAAATGGAGTTTCATCTGCCTCGTGAAGCCGGGTTGAAGGCATTGAAGGACATTAAAGATTTGCTGGAAAGCAATCACAAAGAAGTTTTCTTTCCCGTGGAAGTGCGCTATGTGGGTAAAGATGACATCTGGTTGAGCCCCTTCAGTGGGAGAGACTCGATGTCGATTGCGATTCATCGCTATTTCGAAGAAGACTATCAGGCTTTTTTTACTGCGGCCGAGCAGATTTTTCTAAAATACGATGGGCGCCCTCATTGGGGCAAACTCAATAATCTGACGGCTGTGGATTTCGCCAAAATATACCCTCGCTGGAATAACTTTGCCGAAGTTCGCCGTGAGGTGGACCCGGGCGGCAAGTTCCTAAACCCGTATTTGGCCTCTCTCTTTGGTGCGTCTGCGTGAAACGACGCCAGTTGCTTGCCGCCGCAGCAGTCGGTGGGGCGGGAGTGGCCCTCGGGGGTAGTGGTATGTTATCGCAGGATCGTGGCGGCGCTCATTCTGAATATTATCTAAACCTCAGTGCAGCTTTGGATAGAGCAGGTCTGGCCAGGCCAACATTGATCGTCGACAAAGCCCGACTTGAGGCTAATGTCGATACGCTGGTTTCCCATCTGCAGGGCAAGTATGACTATCGGGTTGTTGCGAAATCCTTGCCATCGCTGAACCTGCTGCGGACTGTCATGAATCGCGCAAAAACGCGGCGATTAATGGTGTTTCACCAGCCCTTCTTGAACTTGATTGCAGCAGCCTTGCCCAACACAGATGTATTATTAGGCAAGCCCATGCCCGTTGTCGCCGCCGCCAGTTTTTACAAACAGCACAAGAGTGGTCAATTCTCGCCAGGGCGGCAATTGCAATGGTTGATCGATTCGCCGCAGAGATTGCAGCAGTACCTGCAATTGGCACGTGCGATTAACCAGCCCATGCAGGTAAATTTTGAGTTAGATGTGGGCTTGCACCGAGGAGGGTTCAAAACGGCGGAAGAATTGGTCTCTGCCCTGCGCATGATGGATGGTCAAGCCCTCTTGAATTTCAGTGGGTTTATGGGTTATGAACCCCATGTCGCAAAGATGCCGGCGCTGTTGGGCGGCCCCGACAAGGCTTTTGCTGCGGCGCAGCAGCGCTACAACAAATTTATTGAGGTCGCGCAAGCTGAACTCGGTGGACCGTTGGCAGAACTTACCTTAAACGCAGGGGGTAGTCCGACCTACCAGCGTTACAATGGCCAGCAGGTTGCCAATGAGCTTTCAGTGGGCTCGGCTCTGGTTAAACCCGCCGATTTTGATCTGGATTCGCTAGCGGATCATGTTCCAGCATCCTTCATCGCAACCCCGGTGCTTAAAGCTCTGCCAGTGGCCGAGGTTCCAGGTATTGAGCGGGTGGCGAGACTACAGAGCTGGTTCAACCCCAATTGTCAGAAGGCTTTCTTTCTATACGGCGGCTACTGGAAGGCGCAGCCTGAATCGCCCCCCGGACTGGCCGTGAATGGATTATTTGGACGCTCGACGAATCAGGAAATGCTCAATGGTTCTCGCAGTGTGAAACTAGAACAGGATGACTGGGTGTTTCTGCGGCCCACTCAGAGCGAGCATGTTTTCCTGCAGTTTGGTGATATTGCTGTTTACGAAGGCGGTGAAATTACCGGGCAGTGGCCGGTGTTCACCCAGGGAGCCTAATCTGGGTTTGCCTGCCTGCGGTGTGCAGGCGCGAGCAGCATGACCACCCCAATGAAAATATTGTGCTTCTCTCTCATAGCGTATGCAGGCGCGAGCAGAACAGCCACCTGCTTAGCAGTTCCAGTTTTATTTGTACAGGCTTCCTCTGGCTAGCCAGGCTGGTTAGAATCATTCCCACTGGATTAATGACAGAATTAGAGGGAATAGCGCATGTCTGAGAGTGACCGTAAAGATACCCCTGAGCAGGCTGAGTTTCGCCACCATTGCCGGGATTGGCTACAACACAATCTGCCACCAGAGCCGCCGGTGCGCCTGCCGGTATCGCCATTGGAGATTATGACTGAGCAACAGTTACACTATCTACAGGATTGGCAAAAGGCAGCCTACGATGCCGGGCTGGTTGGTTGTGATTATCCGGTTGAGTGTGGCGGTGGAGGTCGCAAGGATTGTCAGCGTATCGCCAATGCAGAGATGAAATCGGTGAAAACGCCGTTTATGCCTAATGTTATTGGTTTGGGCATGGCGGCTCCAACGGTTTTGTTTCACGCTCAGGAAGCGCGCAAACAGCAGCTACTACCCCGCTTATTCTCTGGAGAAGATATTTGGTGCCAGGGTTTCAGTGAGCCCGGCGCCGGGTCTGATTTGGCTGGCGTGCAAACCTTTGCCGAGCGCGACGGGGACAACTGGGTTATCAATGGTCACAAGGTGTGGACTTCGCTGGCTCACTTTGCCGAGTGGATGATTTTGCTGTTGCGCACTGACAAATCGAGCAAATACGATGGTCTTTCCTATTTCGTTGTCCCCATTCGTTCCGAGCTGGGTAAAAGCGTCACGGTCAGGCCGTTGATCAAGATGACAGGTGAAACGGGTTTCAATGAAGTTATTTTTGACAACCTGGTGGCGGATGACAGCTATCGACTCGGCGAAGTGGGCAAGGGCTGGCAGGTTGCCATGACGACGCTTGCACACGAACGCGGCGCTGGAGAGATGGTCACACCAAGCTCAGGCGGCAGCGGTAAAAGCGATACAAAAACCGCTTCTGCATTGGGTTCAGGGCGTTTGGCAGACATCGCCAAAAATGCCACTCGAGCTGGCAAAACTGCTGCTGACGATCCGATTATTCGAGACCGCATCGTGCAACTGATGATTCGGGAAGAGGGTTTTAAACAAAGTGGTCGTCGCTCGCGAGTACAGGGTTTGATTGATCATCCTGCCCGCATACCATTGCAGAGCAAATTGATGAGTTCTGAAATCATGCAGGATGTTGCCGGCGTGGCAACTGAGATAGAGGGCGCACAGGGGTCTCTATACATGTCTGATCCGAACGCACCGGATGCCGGACATTGGCCCCTGGCTTACATGAACTCCTTCGGCTTTACTATTGCAGCCGGCGCGAATGAAGTTCAACGAAATATTCTTGGCGAGCGGGTTCTTGGCCTGCCGAAGTCCAAGTAGAGGGGGAGTGACAGTGACACAACCTACGAATTTTGGCTTTGCAGAAGAAGAAGTTATGTTGCGCGATTCAGTGCGCAAATTTTTCGCGGACCATATGCCCATCGAACGCTTGCATGCCTTGATCGCTGATGACTCAAATCCAGATAAAGGATTGGAAGCGAAATGGAGCCCATCTCTCTGGCAGCAAATGGTTGGCCTGGGTTGGACCATGCTGGCAGTGCCGGAACGTGCTGGCGGTATGGGGATGAATGCTGTCGCTGTCGCAGGACTCTGTGAAGAGGCTGGCAAAGCAGCGTTTCCGTCCCCCTTACTGGCGACAATAAATGCCACTTATATTTTAGCTGCCTGTGCCAGCAGTACTGCCAACGCGGCCTTGGAATCCATCGTGGGTGGTTCGGCGGTAGGTTATGCGGGTATCAACTCTGGAGGTTCCTGGGAGTATGCTGATACAGATGTGAGAGTGGAGGGGGGCTTGCTGCAAGGCTGTGCCAGCTTTGTTCAGGATGCGCAGAAAGCGGACAATTTTATTGTCAAAGCCCTGGACGGCAGCAGCGTCGGTTTGTACTGGGTATCGACAGACACAGAGGGCGTGGCAATTTCGCCTGATGCGATTGTCGATTTAAGCCGTGATCAGGCTCGGATTAGTTTTGACGGCGTATCTGCGGAGCTGCTATCCAGTGAGGCAGTTGCGGTTTTGCAGCAGGCAATGCCTGCGGTCTGGACTATGGTTGCAGCCGATATGGTCGGTGCCGCTGAATGGCAGTTGCAAACCACTGTCGAATACGCCAAAACCCGAAAACAATTTGAGCGAGAGCTTGGCTTTTTTCAGGCCGTAAAACACCCCCTGGTCAATGTGATGATCGATATCGACCAGAGCAAATCGCTGGTCTACAATGCAGCTTGTGCGATTGACCATGAGCCTGAAGAAGCCGCTCGTTTTGCCCATATGGCGAAGGCTTCTGCTTCGGATATGGCTGGTTTCGCCTCTAGCCGCTCTGTGCAGTTTCATGGCGGCATTGGTTTCACCTGGGAGTGTTTTATTCATATCTACTTTAAACGGCAGATGCACAACCAGGCTCTGTGGGGAGATGGGGCCTATCATCGCGCCAGGGTAGCCGAGCTTGTTATGGGCCCGATAGCGGCCTGAGGGAAATAGCCGATGAAGAAACTAATTCTGGTATTTATGGGTTTGATAGTCGTGCTCGCAGGAGGCGTTTGGTTCGCGCTACAGCCTGAGTCGCCGCCTGAACACAGGGTGTTCGTAAATGGTCAGGTCTTGTCTTTGGATGGGGACAACCGGATATTCGCAGCGATATCCATACGTAACAATACAATCGAGCGTTTGGGGTCCAGTGCTGACATCAAAGCACTGGTGTCTGAAGATACGATTGTTACAGATTTGGCGGGTCAAACTCTGCTGCCCGGCTTTGTCGATGCTCACGGTCATTTTCCCGGTTCGGGTATGACTGTGGTGGCAGCGGATTTAAACAGCCCACCCATTGGTGGTATCACCAGTATTGCTCAGTTACAGGAGGCATTGCGCGAGAAGTTGGTGGGCAAGTCAGCCGGGGACTGGGTGGTTGGCGTCGGTTACGACGACACCTTGCTGGCAGAAAAACGCCACCCCTCGAAAGAAGACCTGGATGCTGTGTCTACTGAGCACCCGGTTTACATTATTCATGTGTCAGGGCATATGGGTGTAGCCAATAGCGCCGGATTGGCAGTAGCGGGTATCGACGACAACAGCGAAGACCCAGTGGGGGGAGTTATTGTCCGCAAGCCCGGTAGCCGCGAACCAGCAGGCTTGCTTGAAGAATCTGCGCACATGCCCCTGGCAGTTTTGGTGATGGATTTCTCCATGCTTGACAGTATAAAAATGATTCGGGCGGCCAGCAGCGAGTATGCCGCCATGGGCGTGACGACAGCGCAAAGTGGTGGTGCTGACCCCGGCCTTGCAAGTGCTCTGTCCCGGATGTCTGGGCTGAATCTGATAGCGCCACGTCTGGTGATTTTTGGTTCTTATCACATAACGGGCGACCAATGGCTGAGTGGCGAGTTTGACCCGACCCGCATCAGCTCGGAGAAAGTCGCTGTGCCAGCGGTCAAAATAGTGGCTGACGGCAGCATTCAGGGCTACACCGGCTATCTCAGCCGCCCTTATCACGTGCCTTTTAAGGGTGACACCAGCTACCGCGGGTATGCAGCGGTGCCTCGTGAAGATTTGTTCAGAGAGGTTGCGCGGTTTCATGCAGCGGGTATTCAAATGGCCATTCATGGCAATGGCGATGCCTCCATTGATGATATTCTGGATGCCTTCGAAGCAGCCCAGGGCGAAAACCCGGTAGCAGACCCGCGCCTGATATTGATTCATGCCCAAATGGCCCGGGACGATCAGTTGGTGCGCATGCAACAACTCGGCATCACACCGAGTTTTTTCTCCGCCCACACCTATTACTGGGGAGACCGCCACAGAGATATCTTCATGGGGCCAGAGCGGGCTGCACGCATGAGCCCTACTAAGTCAGCAGAGGATATAGGGCTGCGCTACAGCGTACACCTGGATACCCCGGTGGTGCCGATGCAGCCACTGCAGTTGTTGTGGAGCACCGTGAATCGAATTTCTACCAGCGGTGAGGTGATTGGGCCCCAGCAGCGGGTGAGTCCAATGAATGCTCTGCGTGCAATGACTATCGATGCAGCCTGGCAGGTTTTTCAGGAAGACCGGATTGGCTCTTTAGAACCTGGCAAGTTGGCGGATCTTGTTATCTTGTCTGGAGATCCGCTCAATGATGTCGAAAACATTCGCGAGCTGGAAGTGGTGGAGACAATCGTCGCTGGAGCCACTGTTTATCAGCGTCCATAATTAGTAAAAAACGAGTTCAGGCGCAGGTTGCGCTACCAGGCTTCCAGGCTGGTGTCAGTATGGCGGTTGACTTATATGTGAGTGGCTTCGATATTCATTCGAATCACGGTGCTGATCAGCCCCGATTTTGGCTCACTCAACCACTGTCACATCTATCCTGCTGATGCGCTGCGGGCAATGCGAGTGGCGGCGGGTATTGAGCAACATAGCACTACTTTACAGATGCCGATAAATACCGGGAACTATCTGAACTTTTTTGAAACCAAATCACAGTGAACCACTCTGAGGAGCTGGTTCAAAGTATAGGGAATAACTGCGGGTGAGTAGCGTGTGTCGGCGATACCGATTTTTGTTTTTGGGGCTGGTCGTGCTGACGGCGGCTTGTGAACAGACATTTGTTCATGGCCCAGTGGGAGATGCCGCAGTAACCGTGCAAGAACTCCGCAGTGGCAATGTTATTTCCCAGAGTAGTATTACAACGGCAAATATCGACGATGTTGAGGCCTTGAACCCTGAAAAGTTTGCCGAATACAACGATCTCAGAAAAATTATACTGCTGGGCCAAACTCGGTTGAATGTGCTCAACGTCGATGCAGCTAGCTGGTATTTAGTTACCACAGAGGGCGGATTTGACTATGACGCCGAATCAGACCTGGCGCTGAATTCCGCCCCGGCCCAGATTTTTGGCACTATAAACGCATTGATGACAGGGGCACTTTTGGATGACGGCGGTCATGTCATTGGCCCATTGTCAGAGGCGGCCTACCAGTGGGTAAGGCCTTTTATCGAATACATGACAGATTCCGAACTGGAAGGCGCACTGGACGAATATGCGCTGGCCCTGGTTGGTGATGTACGAGAAAACGACAATCAACACAATTACAGGGATCTGTTGACGTTTAACCCGCTAATACACGGCAACCAGTTCACTGGCTCCAGCGAGCGACTCGACGATTTGAAAGATACCCTCGCCGCTGGTGGAGCTGACTCTGCCAAGCGAGTGATCGCAACTGATTTGGTCAGCCTGCAAGGACCAGCGGGGGCGGCGGAGGCTATGTTTCGTGAGAGAATCTCGCCGGATATCGCTCAGGGCAACTGCATTCAGTGCCATGTTTCTGGTGGGGTTGCAGGCTCGACACGACATGTTCTTGTGAGTACTGGTAACCGTCGTCATTTGAGCTTGAATGTCACTCAATATGAAAACCTGGTGGCCAGTGTTGGGCTGAGCACTATTGTCGCTAAAGCCCGTGGCGGTTTGGCACATGGCGGTGGCGTGCGTTTGAGCAGTGGCTCAAGTGAACTCGAAGATTTAGAGACCTTCTTGAACCTGCTTTGATAGAATCCCCTCATTCACCGATGAGGTAAAGGCTGTGCGCTTAAACATTGTACTGTTACTCGCGCCAATAGTTGGCGGATGCTCCTGGCAAGATGAGCTTGTTGCACCAGTGACCAGAGACGCCGAAGCCCCAGTGACCAGAGACGCCGAAGCCGTTGTTGTCTCAAGCCATTGGGATTGCTCCCAGGAGTCCGATGACGACTGGATCTGCCGTTCTCTCCTCCAGGATAGCCGGTCTGAGCCGGAGTCAACGCCATCACCACCAACGCCACCACCATCATCATCGCCACCACTACAAGAGTTAGAGGCAGGCACTGAACCTGAGTCAGAAGAAAATCCCGAATCTGAAACTGAATCAAACACTGCGCTTGATGCCGAGGTGCGGGGATAAGTACCGCACCTCCCTGGGTGTGCCTGTTTTAGGCGGCTTCCTGATTCAATAACTCACCACTTTTGCCGATGGCAATTTTGTGGGGCTTCATAGCCTCAGGAATTTCGCGTTCCAGTTCAACGTGCAGTAGCCCGTTTTTAAGTTCGGCCGCCGTCACAGTGACATGTTCCGCCAACTGGAATTTACGCTCAAAATTGCGTGCCGCGATGCCGTGATACAGATACTGTTTTTCAGCATCAGTGGCCTGCTTGCCAGCAATAGTGAGTGTGTTCTGTTCGCTGGTAATGTCCAGTTCTGCCTCGGTAAATCCTGCCACAGCCATGGTAATTCTGTAGCGATTTTCCTCCACCAGTTCCACATTGTAGGGCGGGTAGCTGGGTTTGTTTTCAGTGGTGTCTAGTAGTCCCACCATGCGGTCAAAGCCAATGGCTGAGCGGTAAAGTGGTGATAAATCAATTGATGTACGCATTGGTTAATCCTCCTGAAGAAGCGATACACGATGCGGGCCTCCTATGAGCGCCCACGCACTATCAATGGAGCTTGTTCCAGAGTTTTCAAGTGCCCTGGAACTAATTTATTTGCGATGGGGTTTGCGTTTATTGGCCGGTGTTTCAGGCAGGCCGTTATGCTGCGTCATAAACAGACGAGCAGGCTGCGAAGCGGATTGTCCACGCGGCTGTTGAGGGGGTATTAATTGGTGTTTGCCATTGCCGATAAGGTCGTGATGCTCGAGTTTTAAGAGTGCTTTGCGCAGTATCGGCCAGTTGTCGGGATCGTGGTAGCGTAGAGGTGTAGGCGTCGTCATTGCGTCGCTTTCGGTCGGCGGTATAGCGATTGATCATCGAGTCCATATTGCCCGCAGCGATACTATCCCAGCCCAGGGCATCCATTTCTTTTAAAGTTCGCTGCCGCAGTATTTACAGTGTTTTGCATCTCTTTCGTGTCCGGTGCGTTCGCAGTTAGAGCAGTTGCTAAAACTGCGCTCTCGATTGATTTCGCTGGCGATCTCGGCGGTTATGATGCCGGTGGGCACGGCAATGATGGCATAGCCGATCAGCATGCCGATGGACGCTACAGCTTGTCCTAAAGGTGTGTAAGGCACGACATCACCATAGCCAACGGTGGAAATGGTGACGATGGCCCAGTAGATGCTTTTGGGTATTGTGCTAAAGCCATTGGCAGGTCCTTCAATGACGTACATCAAACATCCAAAAATAGTCATTAGTACAAGCATCAAGGTAAAAAAGACAAGTACCTTGCGGCGGGCATTGTTGAGTGAACGCGCCAGTACGTTGGCCTCACTGATAAAGCGAAATAACCTTAGCACGCGGAAAATTCGCAAAATCCGCAGCAGGCGCACGATTTGCAGAGAGTTCGCGTGAGGGATGATCAGAGTCAAATAGCTGGGAATCACTGCCATCAAGTCGACGATGCCAAACGCGCTGAAAGCGTAGCGCTTGCGATTAGGGGAGCACCAGAGTCGCAGCAGATACTCGACGGTGAACAGACCCGTGAAGCCCCATTCAATGGTGTAGAACAGGGCGCCGTAGGCATCGTGGAAGCGCGGAATGGAATCGAGCAGAATAACGCCCACACTGAACAAAATAGTGGCGATTAAAATAATATCGAAGCGTTGTCCCCAGTCAGATTCGGTACCGAAAATGACATCGTAGGCGCGCTGTTGGGCGACGCTTTGTTCCCTTTCCATATTATTCACGGTTTGGTTGCTTGGCGGCCCCAAGTATCACCGTCACAATGTCTGCTTGCAATCGCTGGCAGAGAATATTCCCGTGGATTTTCAGCAATTTCAGGTCAACAGCTTCAGCCCGCACCAGTTCGGCGGCAATCCGGCAGCGGTTGTACCGCTGGAGTCATGGCTGCCTGAGCACATTATGCAAGCTATTGCCGCCGAGAATAACTTGTCTGAAACTGCTTTTTTTGTGCGTCAGCAAGATGGCTTCGGCCTGCGTTGGTTTACCCCGGAAGTTGAGGTGGATTTGTGCGGACATGCTACGCTGGCTTCTGCCCATGTGCTGTTCAGTGAATTAAATTGCGAAGAGTTGACATTGCGTTTTCATACTCGCAGTGGAGAACTTTTGGTGACCTGCGTGGGTCAGACAATACAACTGGACTTTCCGGCACAAGAATTTGCGGGCGCAGATATTAGCCCTGCCGTGGCCAGCGCTCTGGGAGGCAAGCCTATTGGCGCCTATAGTTCGCCCAGTAATATCTACATGTATGCCAGTGAGGCAGAGGTCAGGGCTTTGCAACCCGGCATGGGTCAGTTATTAGCTGCGACCAACACGACCACCATTGTTACCGCAGCGGGCGATCAGGTAGATTTTGTGTCACGTTTTTTCGGCCCCCAGGTGGGTATTAATGAAGACCCGGTGACGGGTTCTGCTCACTGTGCTTTGGTGCCGCTGTGGGCTGAGCGCTTGGGTAAAAATACTCTAACGGCGTGTCAGGTGTCTGCGCGCGAGGGGTATTTGGATTGTGAACTGGTCGAACCTCGAGTGCTGTTGCGGGGGCGAGCGCGAACATTTCTGCGCGGTACGATCACCATTGATATCTAAGCAGCGTGAATTGTCAGACGCACACCGCTCGCAGAAAACCACTGGAAACATTGGTGCCGCAGTCAGAGCTAAAGCGTATTGATGCCAGACATGCCTGCGATTGAGCTCAAGCCACTATTTTTCGTTTATCATCAGGTCTTCGTTTATCACCAGGGTTTTCCTAGTTCTCGCCGTTCAACATGAATTTCAATTGAGGCCATACATTCTCCAGTAATAAAACTTGAGCATCTGGTTTTGGATGTATGCCGTTAGCCTGCATAAGCTCAGGCTTAGTGGCGATTCCGTCGAGAAAAAAGGGCACCAGTTCCACGGCGCTATTTTGTGCCAAGAGTGTGTAGGTATCGCGAAACATCTGCGTGTAGCGAGTGCCATAGTTCGGGGGGATTTCCATGCCCAGCAGCATAACACTGGCTCCCATTTGCTGTGTTTGTTCGATTATTTCGCGCAGATTTTTGCGGAGATGCCTGATGGGGTAGCCCCGCAGGCCGTCATTACCACCCAGTTCGATGATAACCACCTCTGGCTGGTGCTCAGCCAGAAGCGAGGGCAGGCGTGCCAGCGCCCCTGCACTGGTTTCACCACTAATACTGGCGTTAACCACGAGCCAGTCCTGTTCCTGCTGGTTTAGGCGGTCCTGTAGCAGCCGAGCCCAGCCCTCGTTTAGAGACATGCCATAGGCGGCACTGATACTATCCCCCATGAGCAACAGAGTTCTTTGTTGCTGGGCTAGTGATCCACCGGCGAACAAGCAGAGAATAATAGACAGTAGCAACTGCCCGGTGTTGTGGCGACGAGTGGTAAGAAAATTTATGATCAAGACTGAACAACTCCAAAAGCGTGTGCCCATGGCGGGCGGCGAACTGGAAATACTGAAAGGGATTGACCTCGAAATCAAGGCCGCTGAGTCGGTGGCAGTGATAGGGGCCTCCGGCTCAGGTAAATCAACGCTATTGGGATTGCTGGCGGGGCTCGATCAGGCCAGCGGCGGTCGGGTTTGGTTGGCAGGTGTTGAACTCGGCGCGCTCAATGAAGATGAACGCGCACAGTTGCGCGCGCAAAAAATTGGTTTTGTCTTTCAATCCTTTCAACTGTTGCCCAGTTTGACCGCACTTGAAAATGTCATGTTGCCTTTGGAATTAAGCGGTGCAGAACAGCCCCGGCGAATGGCGCAACAATTTTTACAGCGCGTCGAGCTGGAGTACAGAGCCGGCCATTACCCACGACAGCTATCTGGCGGCGAGCAGCAGCGAGTAGCGATAGCTCGTGCGTTTGCGTCTCAGCCCGTCGTCCTGTTTGCGGATGAACCCACCGGAAATCTGGATACTGAAACGGGCTCACACATTATCGACCTGCTGTTCGAGGTGAATCGCGAGCAGGCTACCACGTTAGTGTTGGTAACCCATGAACAGCGTTTGGCAGGGCTGTGTGATCGACGCTTGCGGTTACACAGTGGAGAGTTGGTGGGACAAGACTGATGCGCTTTATTGCATTGCGAATGCTGGCAAGAGATTGGCGAGGGGGCGAGCTGGGAGTCCTGCTGGCGTCCCTGGTGATCGCCGTGGCAATAGTGTCTGGCATCAGTGCTTTTGCCGCCCGATTGCAAAATGCGCTTGAGCAGGAAAGCCATCGTTTTCTGGCTGCCGATCAAGTTTTGTCCAGCTCACATGACCCTGGTGAGCGCTGGTTAGAGGAAGCTTCAGGCAGAGGTTTGCACACTGCGCGCACGCTCAGTTTCCCCTCTATGGTCTATGCTGGCGACGAGGACATGTATCTTGCTTCGGTAAAGGCCGTTAGTGATAACTACCCGTTGCGCGGCGAGATGGTTGTTAGCGAGCGAGCTTTTGGTGAGCTTTCCAATGCTGCCTCCGGTCCACAGCCTGGCAGTGTTTGGCTCGATTCCAGGTTGTTCCCTTTGTTAAATGTGGAGATTGGGGAGCAGCTCACCATTGGTGAGACCCGTTTTGAGATTGCTGCTGCTGTGCGCTCTGAGCCTGATCAGGGTGCGAGTGTGTTTGGTTATGGCCCCAGGGTAATGATGCATTATCGGGACATTCCCTCAACAGGCGTGGTTCAGCCTGGCAGCCGCGTCGAGTATCGATTGCTGTTCGCCGGAGACGAGCAGACTTTGGAGACGTTCACTGAACAGTTGGAATCTCAATTGATAGCGGGGGAGCGGCTGTTAGATGTCAACAATAGTCAGCAAGGTATTGGCAGCGCTTTGCGCCGCGCGGAGCAATTTTTACTGCTGGCTGGGAGTCTTGGAGTCGTGCTGGCCGGTATCGCTATTGCTCTGGCTGCCAGGCGTTTTAGCGAGCGCCACTATGATTACGTGGCGATTATGAAAAGTTTGGGCAGTACCTCTGGCAACATCAAACAACTTTACAGCAGTAGCCTGCTACTACTCGGTATTTTAGCGACTGCATTGGGCTGCCTTTTGGGCTGGGCTATACAGGAGAGCTTCCTGCGGCTTTTTTCTGAGACCCTGCCGGTAGCTCCTGCGGCGAGTGGTATGCGGCCTTACGCCATCGGTGGTGCTACCGCGCTGGTTTGTCTGGCGAGCTTTGCCTGGCCACCCTTGTATCGATTGAGCCAGGCCTCGCCGCTGAGAGTTCTGCGCCGGGACATGCCCAGTGAAACCCGCCAAACGATTGTCGATTACCTGCTGGGTTTGCTTGCAATCGTCTTGCTAATGCTTTGGTATAGCGGTGATGTGAAGTTAAGTGCAGCGGTATTGGTCGGCCTGGCGACATCAGCAGGCCTGGCAGCCTGCGCAGCCTTGCTACTGCTGCGTGGCGGGCGTTTGGCAGGCATGCGGGCTGGCAGTATCTGGCGTTTAGCCCTGGCGGGATTGCAGCGACGCGGTGGAGCCAATACACTGCAAGTGGTCATTTTTTCAATGGCCATCATGTTGTTACTTATTTTGGTTCTGGTTCGTACCAGTTTGATTGACGAGTGGCAAATGCAGGTGCCTGAAGGCACTCCCAATCATTTTTTGGTCAATATTGCGCCCCATGAATTTGAAGAGGTGCGCCAGGTTCTCAGGCACAATAAAATTGTGTCGCAGCCCCTGTACCCAATGATTCGCGGACGACTGACCCATATCAATGGGGAGGCTCTGGGGCGAAGTGATGACCCTTCGGTGGGGCGGCGCGAGCGAGAAGCCAATTTGTCCTGGGCAGCGCAGTTGCCAGAGGACAATTCACTCGTCGAAGGCGAATGGTGGCAGCCGGATACTCAAGCTGCTCTGGTGTCTATAGAAGAGGAAATGGCCGAGCGCCTACAGGTTAATATCGGCGACAAGCTGAGTTACCTGATCGGGTCCCAGCCTCTCGAGGCCACAGTTAGCAGCATTCGCAAACTCAATTGGCAGAGTATGCGGCCCAATTTCTGGATGGTGTTTCCCCCCGCGATTTTGCAGGCATACCCGGCAACATTTATCACCAGTTTCCATCTTGAGGCTGACAATAAGAGCTTTCTGAACAGCTTTATCCGGCAGTTTCCCACAATTACAGTTGTAGAAATGGATGTAGTGATCAAGCAAATTCGCAGCATTATTGAACAGGTTTCAGCGGCGATTGAGTTGGTGTTAGCTGTAATTCTGGTTGCTGGGGCATTGGTGTTAATTGCGGGTGTACAGGCCAGTGTCGACTCGCGGTTGTTTGAGAGCGCCGTGCTCAGAGCCATAGGCGGACGGCGTTCATTGTTATTGGGCTCACTGGTTATTGAGTTTTCTGCGCTCGGTTTATTCGCAGGTTTGCTGGCAACGGTCGCTGCTGAAATATCTGTATTTATAGTGCAAACCCAGGTGCTGGATATGAACTATGTGGCTCACCCGCTATTGTGGTTTTTGGGCCCGGTTACGGGTGTTGTCTCAATCGGTTCACTGGGTGTCTGGAATTGTCGTCAGGTGGTTTCTACGCCGCCAATAGCGGTATTGAGGGAGTTGTAAACGGCCGGGAGCCTGTCGAATCTGGCCGACAGGCTCCAGGGCCGAGCCACTGTTTTTTTATCGCTGAAATGACGATACCAGCTTACTGTAGCAGGTGTGAAACAGCGTCGCGTTCTTCGGCCAGTTCCCGCTCAGTGGCTTCCATTTTGCCGCGGCTGAAATCGCTGATTTCCAGTCCCTGCACAATTTCCCAGTCGCCATTGTTGCAACGGCAGGGGAATGAGTAGATCAAGCCCTCGGTGATGCCATAAGAGCCATCCGAGTAAATGCCCATGGAAACCCAGTCGTCGCCCTCGGTGCCCAGCACCCAGTTGCGCATATGGTCAATCGCTGCGTTCGCCGCAGAGGCTGCGGATGAGGCGCCGCGAGCCGCAATAATCGCCGCGCCGCGCTGCTGTACAGTAGGGATAAACTCGCTTTCATACCAGTCCTGATCAACCAGCTTCATGGCATTGCCGCCGTTCACTTTGGTGTTAAACAAATCGGGATACTGCGTGGCCGAGTGGTTGCCCCAAACCGTCATATTGGAAACGGCAGTCACAGGCTTGCCGCTTTTCTGCGCTAGCTGGGTTTTTGCCCGATTGTGATCCAGGCGCATCATCGCTGTGAAGTTGCGTGGGTCAATATCCGGGGCGTTGCGCTGAGTAATCAGGGCATTGGTGTTGGCGGGGTTGCCGACAACCAGAACCTTGATGTGCTGGTTGGCGTTGTCATTAATCGCTTTGCCTTGCACCGAGAAGATTGCCGCGTTGGCCTCCAGCAAATCTTTGCGCTCCATGCCTGGGCCGCGCGGGCGGGCACCGACTAGCAGAGCGTAGTCAGTATCCTTAAAAGCGACATTGGGGTCGTCAGTACAAACGATACCGCTCAGCAGCGGAAAGGCGCAGTCGTCCAGCTCCATGCGAACCCCTTCGAGGGCTTCCATGGCCGGGGTGATGTCCAGTAATTGTAGAATAACTGGCTGGTCGTCTCCAAGCATGGCACCAGAAGCGATACGGAAAAGCAGGGCATAGCCAATTTGGCCGGCAGCGCCAGTTACGGCGACTCGAGCAGGTGCTTTCATTCGATTGTGTCCTCACATAGGGTTGACGGGGGTGCTGTTTTAGCGGGCGCTATTTTAGTCATCTCCACTTATAATTACCACTGTGTGTGCGGGTTTAGTACCTGTGAGACAAATCGGCCAGCCTCGGTATGATTTGATGCGCATCAAGAGTCCGGCTTTGGCGGGTGTGGCGGGTTTGGTCAGGTGGTCGGCTGGTCGGCTGGGTAAACCTTGCGGTTTGGGCACGCTTCAGCGTGTGTTTTTGACCGCTGCGGAACTCAACGATTTTTCCTGAAGGAAAAATTCGGATTCAAACAGTCCTCGCGGAAAGCCTCAAAAACACCCGCTTGCGCAACCGTGCCCTGATTAAACCTTCAAGGTTTACCCACCCGCCCACAGGCTGAATCTGCGCTCGTCTGTGGCTTCGCTCGATTAAACCTTCAAGATTGACCCACCTGCCCTGGCCCTAACCGAACAGCCTGAGCCTAAAAATGCAGCCGCCCGCTCAGGCCCAGCAGGTGTTCCGGGGCGCGCTGTTCACTGGCGTTGCGGCCGGCGAAGACTTCCAGCTCCAGCCCGTCGGGGCGCTCTAACTGCATCCCCAGCCGCAGTTTTCTTGCCAACCCATCGGCCATCTCCAACTGGGCAAAGGGTCGCAGCCGGGTGAGTCGGTCTGACTGAACCAGTCCGTAGCTCAGGTTCAGCTCCAGCCGCGCGGTGGGTCGCTGCGCCAGCCCGCTGTCTTGCAGGGCCCGCTCGCTCTCCCACAGGGCTTGTGCTCCGCCGCCTGAGTCCTGTCCCCACACGGGGGTCAGGGTCAGCGCCAGACCTTGACCGGATACCCCTGGGTCTAACTGCACGGTCAGGCTCGCTCCCCAGGCTTCAAAATCACTCTCTTTGTGGGCCAGCAGTCCGTGGGCGCGCAGCGCGGTGCTCAGGCCGCGGCCATTGGCATACTCCAGCCCGACACCCACTTCGGCGCCTTCGCCTTCTTCGGCATCACCCCCGTCGACCCGCACGCCTAACTCCAGGCGGGTGCTTAAACGGGCCTCTGGCTGTACCTGCCAGTGGCGGCTGGCCTCCAGCAGCAACCGCGCCCGCCGCGCCTGCGCGGTCACCTCGGGCAGTCCGGGTACGTCTTCTGATTCCAGCTCGACAATAAAGGCGTCGGCCTTCAGTGCCAGCTCAAACTCGCCGGTTGAGTGCAGGGCCTGGCGCAGGCCCAGGGCCCCCAGGCGCATATCCAGGTCGGTCTCAAAGGTGGTGGCGCCGTGGCTCAGGGTGGCATCCCCCTGGCCAATGCCGAGGAGTCCCCACAGGCCCAGCCCGTCCCTGGGCGACCAGTAGCCATAGGGATACACGCTGCTCAGGTCGGTTTCAAGCTCGCCGTCGGTCTCGCCGCTGCGGTAGTCGGTCTCGCCGCTGCTGTGGCTCAGTGCCACGCCCACCAGGGCGCCTGTCTCAAGCCGGTAGTCGAGGCCCAGATAACCTGAGACTACCTCGCCATCCAGGTCAAAGTCAGACTGGGGGCTGCCCTCAAAGTGGCTGAAGTCACCCCGTCCCCACAGGCTCCACTGGGCGGACGGCTCAGCCGTTGAGTGGTTTTCGCCTTCGTTCAAGTTCTGGCTCAAGTTCTGGCTCAGGCCGAGGGGGATCACAAAGGCGCTGCGAGCCAACTGCTCGCGGTCCGGCAGTTGGCAGGCACTGCCGACCGGGTTATCGCTCTGGCGGTCAGCGCTGGCGCGGTTTAGTCCGCCCATGCTGTCGCCTGAGTTGCCTAAATCGCCTGAGCTGCCTAAATCACCCAGCCCAGCCGTGTGGACAGTGGCGGTGTTGGCACTAACGGTATTGGCACTGGCTGTATAGGCACTGGCTGTGTTGGTACTGACTGTGCTGTCGGCACTGTCGGCGGTGCTGTCGGAGTTGGCAGTGCCGGTATCAGCCGAGATCAGGTTGGTGATGCTGGACAGACAGGCGGCCAGTGACAAGCCGCTGACGGTGCTTGTCTGCGGCCCGGCTGAGGCCGGCTTAAAGCGCTCGCCAATCGCATCTACGGCACTGGCAGCCACGCTGCGACCAAAGGCCGCCAGAGTGATGTCCAAGGCCTGCTGGCGTGCACCGGCAGCGGTCTCGATGGTGACTTGCACGCTGTCGCTGTCGCTGGCGCCGCGTGGGTCGGTGACCGTTAACCTAAACGTCAACACCGCATCGGTACTCAAGACGTTCGGCGCGGTAAAGCTGGGGCTGGCGCTGTTGGCTCTGCTCAAGCTAACCGTTGGGCCGCCGGTCTGAGTCCAGGCGTAGCTGAGGCTATCGCCTGTGTCGGGGTCCGTGCCGCTGCCATTCAGCGTGACGGTTGCGCCCTCGGCGACGCTCTGGTCTGCGCCGGCATCGGCGCTGGGGGCATCATTCACATAGGTGACGGTGATACGCACTCTGGCGCTGGCCGAGAGTCTGCCATCGCTCACCGTCAGGAGAAAACTCAGCATCGCATCGGCACTCAAGCCTGTCGGCGCGGTAAAGCTGGCGCTGGGGCTGTCGGCTCCGCTCAAGGTGACCGCTGGGCCGCTGGTTTGAGTCCAGGCGTAGCTGAGGCTATCGCCTGTGTCGGGATCAGTCGCGCTGCCACTCAGCGTGACGGTCTCGCCCTCGACGACGGTTCGCGGCTCTCCGGTATCTCCGGCATCAACACTCGGGGCATCATTGACGGCAGTGACGGTAACGCTCACGCTGGCGCTGGCCGAGAGGCTGCCATCACTCACGGTCAGGCTAAAGCCCAGCACCGCATTGGCACTCAGGCCCGTTGGCGCGGTAAAGCTGGGGCTGGCGCTGTCGGCTCCGCTCAGCGTGACTTGCTGGCCGCTGGTTTGCGTCCAGGCGTAGCTGAGGGCAGCCGCGTCGCTGTCCGGGTCAGTCGCGCTGCCATTCAGCGTGACGGTTGCGCCCTCGGCGACGGTCTGCGGCTCTCCGGCATTAGCAACCGGGGCGACCGGGACAGGAGGAGGCGCAGGAACAGACGCCGAGGTGATGGTCAGGGTAGCGGTGGGGTCACTAAAGTCAGTGCCGTCGGAGAGGCTGTAAGTGAAGGTCACCGTGCCGGTGGCATCGGTGGCCGGGGTATAGACCAGAGTCGGAATATCCGCAACGGGAATCACTTGCATGGCGGTTACCGTTGCGCCGCTCAGGGTCAGGCTGCCGGTGGCAGGCAGGGTGTCGATGCGCAGGCTGTGCAGGGCATCGCCGTCTTCATCGGCAAAGTTAAACTGGCCCGCGGCAAAGGTATGGGGGGTATTCTCATTGAGCGTGACCGTCAGCCCGGTTGTGGTGGGGGCTTCATTTAACCTGGTGAGCGCCACAGTATAGGTTTGCATCGAGGTGCCATTTTCGGCGGTGACGAGGATGGTGAGGTTGTTAATGCCCCGGGTCAAGCCGGTGACTGTTATCTCGTCGGCAACCACGCTGACCACCAACTCGGTGCTGCCATCCGCCGCAGTGCCGCTGAGGGCTACGCTTTGGACGTCAGCGTCGGTTGGGGTTGCTGTGACTGTCAGGCTGGTGACACCGTTGGCAACAGTGGCGGTGTAGTCTGTTGTGGCGCTGAGGAAGTCCGGGGTCAATGGGACCGGGGTGGTGCCGCCGGACAATGCCAGGGCACTCAGGGTGGCCACAGGGGATGCCGCCACGTTCACTTCCAGGACGCGGACGTTGTCTGTGCCAAAGGTCGCGCCGTTAGCGGGGCTGCTGGCGACGATGCGCACGCTGTAATCGCCTTCCTGGGAAAACTCGGGTTTAATGGTTAATTGCCCACCATTGGTGATGGTGAATTTATCATCGTCAGTACCACCACTCAGCGTATAGACGGGGCCTTGCCCATCCAGAAAGCCATTCTGCGAGACAATGGTGTGTGAGCCGGGGGCAGTGCTGCCAGCAGCGTAGGCTAGATCAATTTGGTTGGAAGTTAAGTCCTCTCTATCAGGCACGATATACCAGCGACCCAGATTTTGGTTAAAGGCGACGGCGCCATGGAACATGCTGTCCATATCCGCCACTTGCGAAGCATCCCAGCCGCTGATGTCTTGATTAAATTTGCTGGCGCTATTGAACATGGCGAGCATAGTCGTCACGTTTGAAACATTCCAGCCGCCGATGGCACCGTTAAAGGCCCTGGCACCCGCGAACATGCCCTCCATACTCGTCACGTTTGAAACATTCCAGCCGCCGATGGCACCGTTAAAGGCGCTGGCATTCTCGAACATGCCGTCCATACTGGCTACCCCGGAAAGAACAGGTGTGTCCGTGGCGCTCATTCTCATATTCGTGGCGCCATGAAAGGCGCTTGCCATGCTGGTCCAGTTGGCTGTGCCCCAGCGTTTGATGTCGGTGAGTTTGGGGGCATCCGGATGATCGTTCAGCTTAAAGCGGGTAATGCCATTGCTGACGGCGATGTCGTAGTTTCTGTCCGTGGCGTTGGGGTAGGTGTGGTCACGCGCGCCAGTCACGGTTTCGGTGGTGCCGTCTCCCCAGTCAATGGTATAGGTGCCTTCACCGGGGAAGGTGATGGTGTCGCCCGCCGGTACGCGCCAGGTGGTGACGAAACTGTCAGTATCAGTTTGGGCACTAGCCGGTTGCGCCGTAAACAGCAGGGCCAACAATGTTGCGACGAAGAACTGGCCCGTGCGTCTCAACATGCTGCTCAGCATGGCGCTACCTGAGCGCTACCTGAAAATCGGGGGGGGGGGGGGGGGGGGCTGATGTGCGGGTTTTAACAGGCTTATTGATGCCCGTGCCCTTGTTTACGCTCATGTCTGCGCCTGTGTTTATGCCTTTGCTACGGGTGGGTCTTGTCATTTGTCAGTATGAGACCTTTGCACGAAAGCCATTTCACCTGCATGCTGCGTTAAAATCGTACTCAATCGGTCATTTATACCCATAAACTCCCTCATTCCGTGCGTTTTTGCCTTGCCTGAAAGTGAAATCATCTTCCGTGCAAAGGTCTCAGTATAGCAATAACCGGCATTCCGTCGATATTTTCTATCAGCCTTTCTATCAGTCAGAGCAAAAGCATAAAAACAGCCATGAGCATAAAAACAGCAAAAGCAAAAAACCGTGCGCAGCGGGGTGGCTGATGTGGGCCAGTATTTTCCAATCCAGAAATGAGCCTGAAACGACGGTGTATTAAGCCCTTATCTTGAGTCGCTCATGGAGTTGTTTAAATAGGTGGTTTCGTGCTGAATTGAGTTGTTCAGCGGCTTCATTGTCGGTCATTTCTTTGGCGAATGCATCCAGATTTTTGAAGGTGATCCCCGGCTTCAAGTATTGGCTGGGTTTGGCCAGGGAGCGGAATTTCTCATAGGGTGTCATCATGTCCTGGTAGCGGTATTTCTTACGCTGTTTGCCCTTCTCATCAGTGATTGTGGTGGGGAAATAGCAGGGCCGATGGAAGTTAACGTATCGGTAGACCTGTTGCCTGTTCAGTTGGGCAAAGTCAGTGGCGTACTGCTGCGGGATGTGTGTGTACCCATAGAGTTTGCGAATGACCGAGCCATTTTTACTCTCAATCAAGCCATTGTCGTTACTGTGCCGAGGCCGTGATTTAGTAAATTCAATGCGTAGCTTGTCCAGTAGCTGAGCCACAGTGTAGTTGATGTATTCACCGCCATTGTCTGCGTGAAAGCCCCGTATTTTAAAGGGGAAGGCCGCCAATATCTGTTGGAGGGCTGGCCCCATAAACGCCTCGCTAATACGTTCCAGCGTGACGATAATCTGGAATTGCGTGACCTCATCCACGGCGTTGATGGGGTAGATTCCTTTGCGTTTGTCCTGATCACCTTGATGGACAGAGTCGATACGGATATAGCCCGGTTGATTATTGGGACAGGGTTTGCGCCGCTGACCGATAGAGGCGGCTTTAGGCCGTGTCCTGGTCAAGACACAGCGCTGCCTCTGATAAGCCTTGGAGGCCCGCAGGTTGTACAGGTGAGAAACCGAAATACCCGCCAGGCGCTGATACTCGGCTTGGCCAAAGCGCTGATAAGCCCGCTCACACAGCTTTTTCAATACAGGGCCACTAGGCTGGCCATGCCGCTCATCCATACTCGCCAACAGACGACTATCGGTATCAGTGTAGGCGCGCTTGAAACCATTGCGGCGAGCGGGCTTTACTGAGATTGTGCCTGTTTTGACGTATTGCCGTATCAGGCGCTTGGTCTGGGCCCGAGAGTAGCCGGTGACCTTCATCAGGTAGCGGGTGACGGTTCCCCGGTCCGTTTTGCCAAGCAGCAAGTACCGGTGCTTCACCAGGGTCTTTTGTACCCATCGATAGCGCTCTGGCTTATCGGTGGCCACGTTGAAGGCTACGGCCTGGGTACCCTCGAGGAATTGCCTAATGGCGTCCAGGGTGTTCAGTTGCTCTAATCTCATGATCGTTTTCATCCGCTGATCATGAACGACAACAAGGACTATTTCAGGCTCATTTTATAGTGGAAACAGCTTGCCGTGCTTCCTTCCGTTTCAGGCTCATTTTATATTGGAAAAGACTGGGCCTGCCTCTGCCTTGAGAATAGTAGTAACATGACAAAGCCCGCCCTGGAGCGCCTGAATTACCGCCACGCCGAGGTTATAACCCTATGAAATCTCATGCCACTGGAGAACGAGAAATATACAAGAGGAAGCACGTAGTTGACGTTAACGATACAAAAATGATGGTCAGAACCTACAAAGAGCACTGTGATCTAAGAAGCTGTCTAAATATTGTGCGCAACCAAAAGCATATTTCATCGGCTGTTGAATTTGGCTGCGGTTTTGGGCGTATGACCCAGGTTCTCACTGAATTCACATCTGATGTATTCGGTGTTGAAAGGGAGCCACAACTGGTGAATGAGGCGAGACAATTTATCCCGGAAATAGAGTTTATCAATGTTAATGATTTGTCCTCTACAGGGTTACCGAGTGACCGTTTTGATCTCATTACCACATTCACGTTCTTGCAACATCTTGCCAGCCCCACCGTAAAAAGTGTAGCCCAGGAAATTCTCCGCTGCCTTCGCCCCGGCGGGTATTTAGTCATCTGTGAAGAAACCGATAGGAGTCATATCATGGGAGACCCCAATAACCCCAATAAAATATGTACCGTCGGACGCAGTCCTGGTTAGTATCATTTCTCTATTGGAATATACTTCCTCCCTGCATTGGGATTTGTCGCTAAAACACGTAAAATCCGCAGCCAGCAAGAGGGCGGAAACAGAAAGCGTGCGGGCACTGTCAAAAAAGGAAAAAACCGGGTTCAATAAGTTGCAGAAGCGTTTGCGGCGCAATGTGGGCAAGGCTATAGCAGATTACAACATGATCGAAGAGGGTGATCGGATCATGGTCTGCCTGTCTGGCGGCAAGGATTCCTATGGGATGCTGGATGTTTTAATTAGTTTGCAGCGTAGCGCACCGGTTAATTTTGAACTGATTGCGGTTAATCTAGACCAAAAACAACCGGGTTTCCCCGAGCATGTGTTGCCGCAGTATCTGGCAGAGCTCAGCATCTCTTACTACATTCTCGAGAAAGACACCTACAGCATAGTGAAGCAACGAGTGCCTGAGGGTAAGACGACCTGCGGCCTGTGCTCAAGATTGCGCCGTGGGAGTTTGTATGGCTTCGCGCAGAGTATTGGTGCGACACGTATTGCCCTGGGCCATCACCGGGACGACATCGTCGAGACCCTCTTTCTCAATATGTTCTTCGGCGGGATTTTGAAAGCTATGCCACCCAAGCTGCTCAGTGACGATGGTCGTCATGTTGTTATTCGTCCGCTGGCCTATTGCAAGGAGAAGGATCTCGCTGAATTTGCCGACTATAAGGCCTTCCCGATTATTCCGTGTAACCTGTGCGGCTCGCAGAACAATCTGCAACGGGTGCAGATCAAGAAAATGTTGTTGAGCTGGGAGCGAGAGTACCCCGGCCGTACAAATACAATTTTTCGCAGCATCTGCAATGTGGCGCCGTCCCAGTTGGGAGACATTGATTTGTTTGATTTTCGGTCTCTGCGGGTAGCAATTGATGAAGATATTCATCTGCCCGGCATAAACGTCGTTAATCTCTAGAGCGACGGGTCCCGGAACGTGGCAGGCAAGCTGCTCTCTATTGACGATTTGACGCTGCGGCGAGGCGGCCGGAGCCTGCTTAGCAGCTTTAACCTGTCGGTGGCTGCGGGGGATTTTATCCAGATAGAAGGTGACAACGGTGCCGGCAAAACCAGCTTACTGCGGTATATGGCCGGCCTGGCGAACTACAGCGCAGAGGCTGCTATACAACGTCATCACGGGCCACTCTTATATCTGGGGCATAAGCCAGCAATTAAAGCCTTGCTGACTCCCAGGGAAAACTTGCAGTGGTATTGCAAGGCGAATAACTGGCAGGTTGCGCGAGCCGACGAGGCATTGCGCAGCGTTGGCCTCTGCGGCTATGAGGACGTGCCCTGCCAGGCGTTGTCCGCAGGGCAGTTGCGGCGGGTAAATCTGGCTCGGCTGTTTCTCGGCCCGGTCATTGATTCGGATAGCAGTGATCGTTCAGAGCGGCCACCGCTGTGGTTGCTGGATGAACCGTTCACATTAATTGACAAGGCTGGTGTTAAGGCCCTGTCAGCGCATTTGGCAACGCACGCAGCGCGAGGGGGGGCGGTCGTGGTGACTTCTCACCAGCCGGTAGCGGTCTCATACCCGCTCAGGCGTGTTCTATTGGGGGCTTACTCGTGAGCGGTCGCTATGGGTGGGCCCTGTTGCGCAGGCAGTTGTTGCTGGCAGTGCGTCGTCCTGCTGAGGTGCTCAATCCGCTACTGTTTTTCGCTATGGTGGTGATGCTGTTTCCTGTCGGTATTGGCCCAGACCCCGCTATCCTGGCCCGTTTTGCTCCGGGCATATTTTGGATCGTGGCCCTGTTGGCGACTCTGATGGCTGCGGAAAGTTTGTTTCGCGGTGATTACGAAGACGGTTCTCTTGAACAACTGGTACTGGCGCCGCAACCTTTGTTTGTTGGCTGCCTTGTCTACGCGGCTGGACACTGGTTGGTGGCCGGCCTGCCGCTGGTTATTTTGGCACCTCTGTTTGCGCTGATGTTGCAGTTGCCAGGGGAGGCGTGGCCGGTGTTAATGTTGAGCCTGCTGTTGGGAACTGCGGTGTTAAGCTTGCTGGCCAGCATAGGCGCTGCGTTAACGGTTGGTGTCAGACGTGGCGGAATGTTGCTGTCTCTGTTGCTGTTGCCGCTGTACCTGCCAGTGCTGATATTTGGCAGCAGCGCTGTTCGTGCCGCTGCACTGGCACAGTCGGCGCAGCCCCAATTGCTCATACTCGCAGGTATGCTTTCACTGGCAGTTGCGCTGGCTCCATTTGCCTGTGCCGCCGGGGTTCGGCTTTCCGTGGAGGCTGGGTAGTGGCGCTTCGGGATTCTGGTGACGGTCACTTGCGACAGGGCAGGTTTTGTCGCTGCAACCCCTGTATAATCTGGTGCTTCTGTTCAGTTGTTGAAAATCATGTGGCCCTTTTTTCATAAACTCGGCTCCCCACCCTGGATGTATCGCATCTCCGGGGCGATTTTGCGCTGGCTATTGCCGCTGACTCTACTTTTGCTGGTGTGGGGTACTGTCTGGGGTTTGCTGTACGCGCCAGCCGATTTTCGCCAGGGCAACAGCTTTCGAATTATTTATGTGCATGTCCCTGCTTCCGTGGTGTCTTTGGCCGGTTACTACCTCATGGCAGCAGCGGGTGGTATCAGCCTGATATGGAAAATGAAGATGGCGGATATCGCCATGAGAAGTGTGGCACCGCTTGGTGCGGCTTTCACCTTCCTCGGGCTGCTATCAGGTGCAGTTTGGGGTAAGCCGACCTGGGGAACCTGGTGGGTCTGGGATGCGCGAGTAACTTCCATGTTAGTGCTGTTTTTCCTTTATATGGGTGTTATTGCTCTCTATGACGCCTGGGAGGATGAGGCGCTCGGAGCCAGGGCGGCAGCACTGCTAAGCCTGGTCGGAACCGTCAACATCCCCATTATTTACAAGTCTGTCGATTGGTGGTACAGCCTGCATCAGCCGGCCACAATCAGGTTCACCGAAGAATCCACTATGCATACTGATATGCTGCAACCGCTTTGGTTGATGATTGTGGCGTTTTACTGCCTGTTCGCCTGTAGCCTGTTGCTGAATATGCGCGCCGAAATATTGCGGCGAGAGGGAAATGCCAACTGGGTCAAAAAAATGCTGATGCCTGAGGTTCGCAACTGAGGTTCGCAACAATGCAATTTGAGTCGATACACGCAGCGCTGCAAATGGATGGGCATGGTGCGCATGTCTGGTTTGTCTACCTGGCCGCTATGGTGCTGACGGCAGGTTTGATACTGTTGCCCTTGTGGCGTGCGCGTCAAATCGTGCAACAGCAGCGCGGTATGCTTAAGCGCATTGTATCTCTCTCTGTAGATTCAGAGTACTCGACAGAGTTTCAAGCCGAATTTCAAAAACGTGGAGGCGATGATGCACCCACAGCGTAAACAGCGCTTGCTGGTGGTTTTGTTTATTGTCGGCTTTTCGAGTTTGGCGGTGGGCCTCGTGGTGTATGGCCTGCGCGGAAACATCAATTTGTTTTTCCCGCCGGCCGAGATCGCTGCCGGCAAGGTACCGGCGGGACAGCAGATTCGTATGGGTGGCATGGTTGTCCCCGGCAGTGTGGTGCGCGCCAGCGACAGTCTGCGGGTGCAATTTCAGGTCACCGACTATCAGGCTACGGTGACGGCTGCCTATACAGGTATTTTGCCCGACCTGTTTGCCGAGGGTGAAGGGGTTGTCGCGGCAGGCAGCCTCGATGAAAACGGTGTATTTCAGGCCACTGAAGTGTTAGCCAAGCACGATGAAAACTATATGCCGCCAGAGGTTGCAGATGCACTGTTAAAAAGCAAAGCCCTGGCGGCGCCAGACAATTGTTCAGATACAGGGCATACCGGAGTCGATTCTTGATACCTGAACTGGGTCATTTTGCGCTCACAATTGCACTCGGGCTTGCTGTTTGCCTGACGCTGTTGCCCCTGTGGGGTGCATGGCGAGACAACGGCACGGCTATGGCTCTGGCGCCGTCACTGGCAGTGGGGGTTTGTGTCTTCGTTTCGATTAGCTTTGCGGCTTTGAGCTACTCCTTTCTCACCGATGATTTTTCCGTTGCACTGGTCGCTTCACATTCGAATAGTCTGCTACCTCCAGCTTTTAAGTTCTCGGCCGTGTGGGGCAACCATGAAGGCTCACTGCTACTGTGGTCGTTAGTGTTGTCACTATGGACGGCTGCGGTGGCAATATTCAGTCGTCAGTTGCCACTGCCGGTGTTGGCCCGAGTGTTGTCGGTGATGGGATTCGTGGCTGTGGGTTTTCTATTGTTTTCCCTGCTCACGTCCAATCCGTTTGCGCATACTTTGCCAGGCGTGCCCGCCGATGGCAGTGATCTCAACCCGCTGTTGCAGGACATCGGCCTCATTGTTCACCCGCCGCTTTTGTATATGGGCTATGTGGGATTCTCGGTAGCTTTCTCTTTTGCCATCGCAGCGTTGCTAGCCGGGCGTCTGGACGCTTCCTGGGCACGTTGGTCGCGTCCCTGGACGAATGCTGCCTGGGCTTTTCTGACCCTCGGTATCATGTTGGGGAGCTGGTGGGCTTATTATGAATTGGGCTGGGGTGGCTGGTGGTTCTGGGATCCAGTGGAAAACGCCTCGTTTATGCCCTGGCTGGCAGGTACCGCCCTGTTGCATAGCCTGGCGGTAACAGAAAAGCGCGGTCTATTTAAAAGCTGGACTGTTCTGCTGGCGATATTTGCCTTTTCATTGAGTCTCCTGGGGACGTTTTTAGTTCGCTCAGGTGTGCTTACTTCGGTACATGCGTTTGCCGCCGACCCGGCCAGGGGACTCTTTATTTTAGTGTTTCTTGCAGTTGTAGTTGGCGGCTCACTGACCCTTTATGCACTGCGGGCACCAGCAGTGCAAAGTCGCATCAGTTTCAATGTGCTGTCCCGGGAAAGCCTGCTACTGCTCAATAATGCAGTTTTTTTCGTGGCGACATTGACAGTGTTGTTTGGCACGTTATTTCCGTTGCTCATGGACGCGCTGGGCCAGGGCAAGTACTCGGTGGGGCCACCTTATTTCAATACTGTATTTCTGCCTTTAATGGCGGCGCTGATTCCGTTTATGGGCGTAGGACCTATTGCGCGCTGGAAACGCGACAGTGTTGCACGCTGGCAAGTGGAGCTACTTGCACCGCTGATTAGCGCGCTGCTAATTGGAATACTGTTTCCCTGGGTATACGGCGGTGCCTTCAATATGTGGGTAGCACTGGCGGTTGTGTTGGCGACCTGGCTGGTGTTGGGAATGCTTCGTGACCTGTTGCTGCGCACCCGCAATGCCCCTGGCCTGCTTGTTGGGTTGCGACGCTTAAGTCCCAGTTACTGGGGGATGTTCAGTGCGCATTTGGGTTTTGCCTGTGCTGTGCTGGGTGTTATTTTGACCTCTCAATACGCGGTGGAAAAAGACCTGAAGATGAGCCCTGGCGACACCCAGGAACTGGCTGGTCTCAGCTTTCAGTTTGATGAGCTGGCAGTAGTGCAAGGCCCGAACTATATAGCTGAAGAGGCGCGCTTCACTGTGTTTGGCGATGCGCGGCCCTATTTGAAACTGGCGCCTCAAAAACGTCGTTATATAGCCTCGGGACAGGTGATGACAGAAGCAGCGATAGACGCTGGATTATTCAGGGATGTGTTTGTGGCGATGGGTGAGCCGGTCGCTGAAGATGGCTGGGCTATTCGCTTGCACTACAAGCCATTTGTGCGCTGGATTTGGGGTGGCGCAATTCTGATAGGCTTTGGCGGTTTACTCACGGTGTGCGACCGGCGCTATCGAAAACGCTTGCCAGCGCGGGTGGATTTAGCAGCCAGTGAGCAGGGAACAGAGGCCTATGGGTCGGCTTAAACTGTTTCTGCCGCTCATAGTCTTTGCGGTGCTGGCTTTGTTTTTAGCTCGAGGTTTACAGCTTGACCCCAAGGCTTTGCCATCGGCGTTAATTGATAAGCCGTTTCCTGCATTTGCGTTGCCAGCGCTGAACAGCAGCGATAAGGATAAACCTGAGCTCGGTTTGAAAGATGTGACGGGTGAACCGACGCTGTTTAATGTCTGGGCGACCTGGTGTATCTCTTGCCGTGTTGAGCACCCCTGGCTTTTGCGATTGGCGGAACAGGGTGTCCCGATTATCGGTGTGAATTACAAAGATGATAGCGCGTCGGCACGGGCCTGGCTCAAAGAGCTAGGCGACCCATATCGCCTGAATATTGTTGATGCCCAGGGTAGCCTGGGCCTGGACCTTGGTGTTTACGGCGCACCTGAAACCTATTTGGTCGATAGTGCGGGTCTTATTCGCTATCGGCACGTCGGTGTGATCAATGAGCGCATCTGGGGCGAAACGCTCGAACCAGTGTTTAGACAACTCAAATGAATGAGCCTCTGCAATGAGAGTTGTTGCGCGCCTGCCGATACGGCCCGCAGCATTTGTTCTGGCGCTATGGCCTGCGGTATCACTGGCGGTTATTGAGACCTATGAATTTGAGTCCGAGCTATTGCGCCAGCGCTATCTTGCCTTGAGCGAAGAATTGCGTTGTCCCAAGTGCCAAAATCAAAATATTGCAGATTCGAATGCGCCGATTGCGGCAGACCTGCGAGCCCAGTTGCATGAGCAACTCCACGCGGAACGCAGCGATCAGGAAATAGCGGATTATATGGTGCAGCGCTATGGTAAGTTTGTACTCTATCGCCCGCGCTGGAGCGTGCATACTGCGGCCCTGTGGCTGGCACCTGCCGGATTGCTGCTCCTTGCTGTGGTCGCAATCGTACTGATACTGCGACACTCGGGGCGCAAGGTGACTGAAGCAATATTGAGCGACTCGGAAAAAGAACGCCTGCGGGCGCTACTGGAGAGGGAGGAGTCTACTCAATCTGCGCAGGAGTCCGCGCAACAGTCCGGCCAGCAATCTATACAACAGCCTACACAACAACCGGCTCGACAAGGCTCGCCCGAATGATTGAGTTTTGGGCGGGTGTTGCAGGGCTGCTGCTGCTCGCGACAATATTTGTTGTGTTCCCCTCCTGGTTCATGCGCAGTGGTCATCGCAAGAGCGTCAGGCAGGACAACCTTGATTGGTTCACCTTGCGCAATGCTGAAATTCAGCGAGAGCGGGGCGATAAAGAGCTGTTGGAAGAGGCCAGTTTGCGTCTACTGGAAGACCGTGTGGATGCCATACCGGATACCGCTGGCTATCGTTTTGGTCGGTGGGGTGGATGGCTGATACTGCCAGTAGCGGTGGGCTCGCTGGGGGTGTATTCGCAATTGGGTGGTTTGGAGGATTTGCGTTTAACTCGCGCTATCCAGTCTTTCGATGAGCAGACCGCAGATACCGATGTGCACGCGCTGATGGCAGATGTCGCTGCGCGCGCCGCACAGAGACCCGAGAATTTGCACTATCAGGCAATGCTGGGCCGCTATTACATGAGCGTTGCGAGTTATTCTCAGGCAAGGGAGGTCTACCTGGGACTGGTTGAGCAGTCACCCACAGACGCCAGCGCGTTGGCGCTGGCTGCACAAGCCTCATATCTTGCCGACGGGCGGAAACTGAACGAGGCCGCCCAGTTGTTGGCCGAGCGCGCACTCAATACCAACCCCGGCGAGCGCACTGCGCTGGGTCTGCTGGCTATGGTTGCGTTTGAGAGGCAGCAGTTTCGAGCCGCTATAAACTATTGGCAGCGGCTACAGGCGTTGGAGCAGCCCGGTTCTTCAGGTTCGCAATTGATTCAGGATGTGATTGGGCGCGCCCAATTGGCGCTCGGAGAGCCTGGTGAAGCTGTGCCAATCACGCCTACGGGTCTCGGTCTTACCGTTCAGGTGGAGGCACCCAGTGATCTTGAAACCGGGCCGAATGCTGTGCTGTTTGTGTTGGCCCGTAACCCCGAGGCCAATTCGCGTATGCCTGTCGCTGTCCAGCGCCTGCCTGCGAGCGAGTTTCCACTCGTGGTGCGTTTGGATGACAGCGACTCCATGGCGGGGCAAAAGATATCTGAGCTCGAAAGGGTGATGGTGGTGGCGCGCATATCCGCCAATGGGCAGCCGGGCGAGGAGCATGCGCTGTGGCAGGGTCAACTGGGCCCGTTAGTGCCAAGCACAGAAAATGTGATTCACAAGCTGCCCCTGAGAGCGAAAGAAATCTAAAAAAAATCTATCCAGCTACTCCCATAAGTTGTGTTGTCAGGGTAAACTAGCACACTATATAGTGGTCTTGAATATTGGCTCAAGCAGGGGTTGGCCAGTATAAAGATAATAAATTTAAGTAGTTAAAGAATGAACTTAAGGTCTTATGAGACTAAAGAGCATTAAACTGGCTGGCTTCAAGTCGTTTGTCGACCCAACCAGCGTTCAGTTCCCAGGTAATATGTGCGCAGTAGTGGGACCCAACGGCTGTGGAAAATCCAATGTTATCGACGCCGTTCGCTGGGTGATGGGCGAGAGCTCGGCCAGGAATCTTCGCGGCGAATCCATGACTGACGTGATCTTCAACGGCTCGGGCAATCGCCAGCCAGTGAATCAGGCCTCCATTGAGCTCATGTTTGATAACCAGGACGGCAGTATTGGCGCTGAGTACGCTAGCTATGCGGAGATTTCAATCAAACGCCAGGTCACTCGAGAGGGTCAATCTGAGTACTTTCTCAACGGGGGTAAATGTCGCCGCCGCGATATTACCGATATTTTCCTGGGTACCGGTTTAGGCCCACGCAGTTACGCGATTATTGAGCAGGGCATGATTTCCCGGTTAATTGAATCCAAACCCGAGGAACTGCGAGTCTTTATTGAGGAGGCCGCAGGTATTTCCAAATACAAGGAGCGGCGCAAGGAAACAGAGAGTCGCATGCGTCGAACTCTGGAAAACCTGGAGCGCCTCACCGATTTGCGCGATGAGCTTGAACGTCAGTTACAACATCTTCAGCGCCAGGCTCAAGCGGCCGAGCAGTACGCCGATTACAAAGCCGAAGAGCGCACTCTTAAGGCCCAGTTGCATGCGCTGCGGTGGCAGGAGCTGGATGGTCAGATCAACGAGTGCAAACATCAGACCGGTGAGCTTGAAGTTAACCTTGAAAGCGTGATTGCCGAACACCGCCAGGTCGATGCCGAGTTAGAGCAGTACCGTGCCGGACACGCGCAAGCGACAGATCAATTTAACGCGGTGCAGGCGCGTTATTACCGTTTAGGTTTCGAAGTGGCGCGTATTGAGCAAAGTATCAGGCATCAGCAAGAGCGAGCGCAGCAGTTGGCTGAGGATCTGAACCAGACAGAAAGCAACTTTGCCGAGGCACAACAGCATTTACAAAGTGATCGGGAACAGCAACAACAGCGGGCGGGTGAAATTGTTCAGGTTGGCCCTGAGATGGCGCGTTTACAGGGAGCGGAACAAGCCTCCTCAGAGGTACTGCACTCGGCCGAAGAAGCCATGCAGAGTTGGCAGCAAGATTGGGATGAGTTTAACCAGCGCGCTGCAGAGCCGCGCCAGCAAGCGGAAGTACAGCAGTCGCGTATTCGGCACCTTGAACAAGCATTGCAGCGTATTCAGCAGCGTATATCTACTCTGGAACAGGAGAAACAGAGTCTCTTTGCAGGTTCTGCCGATGGGGAGTGCCAGCTACTCGGAGAGCAGATTGCAGAGCAGGAGTTGAGGATTGCCGAACGCGAGGCTCAAGGCGAGGCTTTACTGGCGCAGGTAAACGATGTGCGCGATCAACGCTCAGACTTATCAGCGCAACTGGACGAGGCTCGCACAGAATTGCAACGGATGCGCGGACGCTATGCGTCTCTTGAAGCATTGCAGCACGCTGCAACCGAACGCGGTGGCGTGCAGCAGTGGTTGCAACAGCAGCAGTTGTCTGATTGTCCGCGGCTATTGGATCAGTTACAGGTTGAGCCGGATTGGCAATTGGCGACCGAGACCGTATTGGGAGATTATTTGCAGGCCGTATGCGTCGAGCGTATTGATGCGTTGCAGGCCGCTTTGGTAGAACCCCCCGAGGGTTCTTTGCTATTGCTCGATGCGCAACCGAGTGCTGGAACAGCCAATGCCGGCGACAGTTTGGCGAGCAAGGTGGGCGGTGCGCAAGATTGTTCCGGGCTGCTTGGTTCTGTGCTGACTGCCGAGACCTTGCAGGAGGCCCTGGGTCGACGCAGCAGCTTGCAACCGCATCAGTCTATTATTACCCGCGATGGTATTTGGCTGGGTAATAATTGGCTGCGAGTAGCCAGGGTTGCCGAAGAAGAGGGCGGTGTTATCGCCCGCCGGCAAGCGCTGGATGACTTGCGTGCAGCCATGGCTGACCAGGAAAGTTGCTGTATTGACCTGGACACTGCACTCAGTGAACGGGTCGCTGCTTTGAAAACACTGGAGAGCCAGCGGCACGAGACGCAAACCCGGTTGCAGGCCGCAACGCGCGAACGGTCGGATATGAACGCTACGCTCAGTGCAGAGCAGGCCAGGATAGAACAAATCAGCAAACGCCGTGAGGGAATCGACCGCGAGGTGGGGGAGTCTCGACAACAGCTTCGTAGCGAACAACAATCCATGGCTGAAGCCCGGCAGTTGCTCGCAAGCGCTATAGAGTCCATGGAAACCGATTCGCGTCAGCGCGAGCAGTTGCTGAGACAGAGAGACGAGGCTCGTACTGGCCTGGAGCGTGCCCGGCAACAAGCACGACAGGATAAAGACGCAGCCCATCAAAGTGCCATGCGGCACCAGTCGCTACAGGCCCAACTGGATAGTATGGCTCAGTCGATTGAGCGTACAGTTGCACAGGTAGAGCAACTGACGGTTCGCAAGGAGACGCTGCGCGAGAGCCTGGATAGCAATGACTCTCCCCTGGCGGGTATGCAGGAGCAGCTAGAGGAGCAATTGCAGCAGCGCCTTGAGGTTGAGGGAGAGTTGAGCGAAGCCAGGCAGAAAGTGGCCGGGCTGGACAACCAAATGCGTGAAGCTGAGTTGCAGCGCGCGAGTATTGAGCAGCGCTCCCAGACTGTGCGCATGGCGCTTGAGCAAAAGAAACTAAGCCATCAAACCTTGCAGGTGCAGCGTGAGACCGTGCAGAGCCAACTGCAAGAATCGGCACATGACGTCGAGGCGGTGCTACAGGATATGCCGGAACATGCCAACGAGGGAGAATGGCAGCGATCACTGGAGCAGGTTGACAAACGCATTGCGCGCCTGGGCCCCATCAACCTTGCTGCGATTGATGAATATACGCAGCAGTCGGAGCGCAAGAATTATCTGGACGCCCAGAATAAAGACCTGGAAAGCGCCCTGGAGACACTTAAGTCTGCCATTCGCAAGATAGACAAGGAAACTCGTAATCGCTTCCGGGAAACCTTTGATCAAGTTAATAGCAGCTTGCAGGAGCTGTTTCCGCGCGTCTTTGGTGGGGGTTCGGCCTACCTGGAAATGACGGGTGAAGACTTGCTCAATACCGGAATTACTATCATGGCGAGGCCTCCTGGCAAGAAGAATAGCACCATTCATTTGCTTTCAGGTGGCGAGAAAGCGCTTATTGCGATTGCTCTGGTTTTCTCTATTTTTCGACTCAACCCTGCGCCATTCTGTATGCTCGATGAGGTAGATGCTCCGCTGGACGACGCCAACACGGGTCGCTACACGCGGATGGTTAAGGAGATGTCGGAGCAGGTGCAGTTTATATTTATTACTCACAACAAGATCACCATGGAAATGGCCGATCAGTTGCTGGGCGTGACCATGCAGGAACCTGGAGTGTCGCGTCTGGTCACAGTAGATGTGGAAGAGGCTGCAGAACTGGCGGTGAGCCAGGGCCGGTAAATATTGATTGATTGTTCGGTGATGGATATCGCTTCCTTTCCGAGCAACAAAAAAACAAGGAGTGCATTACTGTGACGCTGCATAGTTGCTCCCGGCATCCTGCTACTGGTGGCAAACCCTGATGGATGTCAATATTCGCGACTGGATGGTGATTATTGGTGTGTTGCTCACACTAGCCGTGCTGCTTGATGGTTATCGCAGAATGCGCGGCAACTCTGACAAGATTCGGGTTGCCTTGACCAAAGTTCCCCCCGCTGCTGATAGCGAAGAGGGGCTGTTCAATCGCCATGAATTTCCTAACGGCGGCGCTCGTGTTGTCGAGCGCGACGACCTTGCATCTCAGACAGCATCTCAGACAGCGGAGCCACCGATTCTTGATTCGGCTGAAGATCAGCCTTTTTCGCAGGAGTTTTCTGCTGTCGATACGCCAGGTGAAGATAATCTCGATTTAATCAGTGGTGTGTCTGGAAAAGATCAGGAGCATAGCTCGGCCGAGCAGTTACCGGCAGGCGTTGAGCAAGAAGTGGTGATGATGTATGTCGCCGCCCGCAGTGAAAATGGATTTTCCGGCGAAGATATTTTGCATCTTTTATTAGCCTGCGATATGCGTTTCGGAGAGATGAATTTTTTCCACCGCCATGAAGATGCTGCGGGTAGGGGCAGAGTTCAATTTAGCGTTGCCAATATGATGCAGCCCGGCGTGTTTGATATAGATGCTATGTCCGGGTTCTCAACCATGGGTTTAATATTTTTCTTCACCTTGCCTGGCCCAAAGAACACGATGGCCGCCTTTGAGTCGATGCTGGAAACAGCGGAGTATATCGCCAAGAATCTGGATGGAGACTTGCTGGATGAGTCCCGCAGTGTTGCTACCCGGCAGACTCAGGAGCATATACGTCAGAGAATTCGCGAACTGGAGCGAAGACTGCTGGCTCATAATAGTAGTCGCTAGATTGTGAGTGAGTCAGCGAAGCAGGCAATCACCGGGTTGCGCGAGCAGATTAATCGGCATAATTATCGATACTATGTACTCGACGAACCTGCCGTTCCCGATATTGAGTACGACCGATTACTGCGGCGCTTGCAGGAACTTGAAGCAGCTCATCCTCATTTGGTAAGCGCCGATTCACCCACTCAAAGAGTGGGTGGTGCCCCCCTTGATCAATTTCAGCAAATTCGCCATGAAATGCCGATGCTGTCTCTGGACAATGCCTTTGACCTGGATGAGCTGCGCGACTTTGACCGGCGGGTGCGCGAACGTTTGGCGGTTTCCGAGGAGCTGGAGATAGAGTATGCCTGTGAACCGAAACTGGACGGAGTGGCTGTTAGTTTGTTGTACCGCGATGGCATTTTGGAGCGTGGTGCTACACGCGGCGATGGCGCTACCGGTGAAGACATCACCCATAACGTGAGAACGATAAGCTCTATTCCTTTGCGTCTAATAGGAGGGGGATATCCTCGGGTACTGGAAGTTCGCGGTGAAATCTATATGCCCCGGCCAGGATTTGCAGCGATGAATGCCCAGGCTCGCGAGCGTGGTGACAAGGTTTTTGTCAATCCACGCAATGCGGCCGCAGGTAGCTTGCGGCAACTGGATGCGCGAATCACTGCAACACGTCCGCTGGAGATGTGCTGTTACAGTGTTGGCTTAGTTGAAGCTGGTGAGCTGCCCGAGCGGCACTCCGATGTTTTGCAGTGTCTACAGCAATGGGGTTTGCGTATCAATGCAGACTCTGGTATCGCCAGAGGTATTAATGCCTGCGACGGTTACTATCGGGCAATCGCAAAACGGCGTGATGGTTTGCCCTATGACATCGACGGTATTGTTTTTAAAGTTAATTCGCTGGCTATGCAGGGTCGGCTCGGTTTTATATCGCGTGCCCCGCGCTGGGCAGTGTCACGTAAATTTCCCGCTCAGGAGGAAATGACAAAATTACTGGACGTGGAATTTCAGGTTGGGCGCACGGGTGCGATTACCCCCGTTGCACGTTTACAGCCCGTGTTTGTAGGTGGCGTCACTGTCAGTAACGCAACGCTGCACAATCGCGACGAAATTAGCCGTCTCGGTGTGCAGGTTGGCGATACAGTTGTGGTGCGGCGGGCGGGTGATGTTATTCCGCAAGTGGTGTCAGTCATTGCCGAACGACGGCCCCAAGATAGCCGGGAAGTGGTGTTCCCGGAACAATGTCCCGTCTGTGGTACGGCTTTAATTCAGGAGCCAGACGAGGCTGCTATTCGTTGTCGTGGCGGTTTGATTTGTGCCGCCCAGCAAAAGCAGGCGATTAAACACTTCGCATCGCGCAAGGCGATGGATATTGATGGTTTGGGTGACAAGCTGGTTGAGCAGCTAGTTGATGAGGGCGAGGTTCAGTCTGTGGCTGACCTGTATCATCTCGAAGTGGCGGCGCTGGCAGAATTGGAACGTCTGGGTGCCAAGTCAGCAGCGAATTTGGTGGAGGCGATAGCAGCCAGCCGCAATACCACACTACCCCGCTTTATTTTTAGTCTCGGTATTCGGGAAGTTGGGGAGGCGACAGCGCGCAATTTAGCGCAGCATTTTGGCAATTGGGACACGTTGGTTGCTGCGGATGAAGCCGCGCTTCTGACGGTGGCAGATGTCGGCCCCGTGGTTGCGGATCATCTGCGCCAATTCTTCGATTCAAAAAGCAATATGGACCTGGTCGAGGCAATGCGCGAAGCCGGTGTTTGCTGGCCCGATATACAGGTAAAGCAAGCTGATGAACAACCATTGAATGGTCAAACCTGGGTGGTTACAGGTACTCTGGACAGTATGAGCCGCGCCGAGGTCAAGGCAACATTGCAAGGTCTGGGTGCAAAAGTAGCGGCAAGTGTGTCTGCCAAAACCAGTTGCGTCGTTGCGGGTTCTGGCGCTGGCTCTAAATTGGACAAAGCGCAGGATTTGGCTGTGGAAGTTGTTGACGAAGCGGCTTTACTGGCGCTTCTTGAATCTCATGGAGTAGTTGGGTAATGCGCTATATCTCATTGATGCTTATAATATTTTTGACCACTGCTTGCACAACTTCACCGCCGTCAGATGTCAATAATATCTGTCGCATATTTGCAGAGAAAAAAGGTTGGTATAGGGATGCAGACAAGGCCCGCGACCACTGGGGAAGTCCCATTTCGGTGATGATGGCGATGATGCATCAGGAGTCTCGCTTCAGGGCAAAAGCCAAGCCGCCACGCAAGAAAATTTTATGGGTTATACCCGGACCGCGTCCATCGTCCTCTTATGGTTATACCCAGGCGCTTGATGAAACCTGGGATATGTATATTCGCAATGGCGGAAACTATGGTGCAGACCGAGATGACTTTGGTGACTCGATTGATTTCATTGGTTGGTACAACCATCAATCCTACAAGCGCAGCGGGATAAAAAAGAATGACCCCTACCATCTTTACCTTGCCTATCACGAGGGACAAGGTGGTTTTAACAGGCGTAGCTACAAGAACAAAAAATGGCTCATCAATGTGTCAAAGAAGGTGTCCCGTCAATCCTCAAAATACACCACTCAGTTGCAGGGCTGTGAGAAGACATTCAAAAAGAGCGGCGGGTTTTTTGGACTCTTCTAATTGGGCGCATCTGTCTCAGTGGAATGGCAGAGTGGCCCGGTGCTAATTTGCCTGCAAGTATTTGGAAGCCAAGGCTTTTATTGGGTATTTGAGTTGATAGCTACGGGTAGACTTGAACCACCGACCCAGCATTATGAATATTGAGGTCGAACTCCGTGCTGGGTGCTGGGTGCTGAGTAAGGAGCTCTTTAAATGACCGAGAATGGTATTGACCCAATAGAACGCAGGCTTTTCAACAGAGGCTCTCCCGCCGCCGCATACAATCCTGGCGTGTAAACACCCTGCATCGGCATTAAAGCACGCCAAACCATTAGGGTGTCCATCATTAGTGGGCAGGATCAAATCAGCAAAGTTGTCTTCGTTGGACTAGTGCTGAGTCAGGGCGCATTGTTTCTCGATACGCTAGCTGTGCCAGTAATTGTCGACAGCATCATCATTGTTTTATTTATTCTCTATTTGCTTCTTGAACGAAACCAAAAGACCAAGTCGACTGCAAAATAAGCCAAAAGTATTGCCGCAACAAGGGAGAAAACAGATTATCTGCCGTCTAATTTTAGCCAACCTTAATCTCTTCTATCCAATTATCAACAACTCGTTCCAAAACAGAAAGAGGCAATGCTCCACCACCTAGAACCGTGTCATGAAATGCGCGAATATCGAATCGCTCGCCAAGCTCTGCTCTTGCCTTTTGCCGCAGCTCCAATATTTTTAGCATACCGATCTTGTAAGCAGTGGCCTGTCCCGGAATAACCAGATAGCGACGCACTTCAGCAGCTATTGCCGCGTCGGCAATCGATGAGTTTTGCTTGAAGTAATCTACAGCTTGCTGCTGACTCCAGCCTTTGGCATGAAGACCCGTATCAACCACTAATCGAATAGCTCGCCATATCTCGGCATTTAGTCGACCGAAGTCTTTATACGGGTCTTCAAAGCCACCCATTTCTTTTGCCAGGAGTTCTGAGTACAAGCCCCAGCCCTCACTGAACGCTGTTGCACGGAACCTCTTCTGGAATTCCGGCACACCGGTAAGCTCTCGGGCGATAGAAATCTGTAAGTGATGGCCCGGAACACCCTCGTGATAAGCCACGGATTCCATGTCGTATTCGGGCATGGCATTCATATCCGACAGGTGCGCATAGTAGACCCCGGGCCTGGAGCCATCGGGCGTGCCAGCCTGATAGTGCTGCGGAGCGCCATCTTGTTCTCTAAAGGCCTCGACTCGCCTTACTTCAAGCTCCGCCTGGGGCAGCAAGCCAAAATAGTCCGGCAGTTTTTCTCTCATTGCGTCAATAAAAGCAGTAGAATCGTCAATATAACCCTGACGGCCCTCATCATCATTGGGATACAGAAAACGACTATCGGTTCTTATAAAAGTAAAAAATTCCTGTAGCGTGCCAGTGAACCCCACCTGCTCTTTCAAGGTCTCCATCTCTTGCTTTATGCGGGCAACTTCATTCAGGCCAATACTGTGGATTTCATCTGCGGTAAGGTCTGTTGTGGTCATGCGCGACAACATAGCCTGATAGTAGGCAGCGCCATTATTTAATGCCGATGCGCCGCGAGGCTGTTGATCACTATTGACTATGTCGGTCTGCAACCAATCTGCTACCGCCTGATAGGAAGGCCCGAAACTATCCAACAAAGCCTGCTCGACTTCAGACAGCAGTTGTCTGGCCCTCGCTTCATCTATCTCATCGTCAGCCAGCAAGCCTTCTATTTTCTTTTTTGCATCGAACCACAAAGGTGAATCTACATCGCTGTCGGCATCAAAGGGTGCGCCGCTGATAATTGACATCGTTTCGCGAATGACTATTTGGTAGGCAAACCGAGGCGGACGTACCCCCTCTTCTGCGCCGACCTGTGCGCGCACAACTAATTGATCCATACTGCGCGCTATGCCTGCAATGCGGGAGATATAGGCTTGCATCTCAGCTTCGCTGTCCACACTGTGCATATTAATCAGGAAGTTAGGCATCCCCGCATGTGAACCAGACATTTGTTCGAATATATAGCCATGTCTTCTAAATGGTGCAACAGCGAGATTGGATTCATATTGATAAACCCACAGATCGTAAGAGGCTTTCGCCACAGCAGATAAGGCGTTGTAATCGAAGCTCGCTCTCATTTCCTCAACAGTTTGTGCTTGCCAGGCCAGTTGCTCCTCTTCTGCCGCTTCACTAAAGTCATCAATCTGGTCATACAGTTCTTTGCGCCCCAGCTCTGTTAGCGTCATCGGCGACATGGCCAGAGCTTCTTCATTTCGTGCATCAAACCATTGATTGAGTCGCTCGCTCTCGTTGATTTCAGTAGTCGCTGAGCCTGGCTCTGCTGTTGAAGTCTGATCAACCGCTGGAACTGATAGTTGATCGCAAGCGACAAGAAAGGCCGTTACAAATAGGGAGGCTATTGTGGTACGCATAGGTTTATCCTGATTTTAGTACAATTTACATGGATGCCGAAAATGATTGTCCGGGTTCAGTACCTGTGAGACAAATCAGGCCGCCTGTACGAGTTTCTGATAATAGCTTATTGGTGTTTCTAAACCTACCCCATCATGGGGTCGATAATGATTGTAGTATTGTTGATAGTCCGCCAGGGCTTTATTCACCGCAGCAACCGTCAAAACACCCTCGTAAAACGGATAGAACTCATAACGCGTTGTGCCGTTGGCTCGCTCAACACAGCCGTTCCATTTGGGCTTTCTGGGTGGCAATACAAATAGAGGTATTTTCAACAGCTTACAGGCCTGCTCAAATTCATCCCTGAACTCGCTGCCGCCATCCACCTGAACAGAGACCAGGGCGTCAGGTCGCTGTGCGATCAGATCGTCAAGGAAACACCTGGCATTGCGACTGCTGGCGCTACTGTAGGTGCGCATGATGGTGGTGCCGGTGACAGGGCAAGTGGCCTTAAACTCCTTCAACTGAAAGCCTTCGCTGAAACCAACACTCATAGGGTCAACCTGCATTAGCTCTCCGGGCTGCTTGGCCTTCATGCCGTATTGCCCCAGCGCCTGGCGTGGTGCTTAAACGGACGACGAAGTTTTGGCTTTATTTGTCCAAAGTAGAAGGCGATGGGCACAATGCGGTTCAGTCGGAGCAGCTTCTTCAATATGCGACCTACAGTGCTGATGCTCAGCGTAAAACCGTGATCACGGCTCAGCACTTTCCAGATTTTGCGCTTACCCCACAAGGGAAAGCGTAACCTGAGGTGTTGAACTTGTTGCTCCTGCTGTTTTGACCATGAGGGCTCACGGACGCGTTGTGGACGGCAACTCAACGCCTCCAATCCAGTAAGACCTTGCTGTTGATAGCGTGATCGCCAACGGTAATAGGTGGCCTTAGACCAGTCTATGACGAGTAGGCAGGTCGCACTTGAACAGCCTTCGGTCTTGAGCTGCTCATAGAGTTCCAGCTTCTTTAAACGCTTGATAGCCTCTGTGCTAGAGGTTTCGTTAATTGGCCAGCTTCGGTATGATTTGATGCGCAGGCTTTTGCTCTGCATCGGGTCGTCTCCTGTGTGGATTTAACAACTTACAGGCTAGCCGATTTTTACACTTTAAAAAGTCTCACTTCTATCTGAACCCGGACATAGAGTTTTTCTGGTATGAATAAGGCACATCTAAAAAACACGGCTTGTGCAGGGCAACCGACAGAAGAATGGTGGGAGGTTCAAATTACAAGTTTTCTGTTGTCGATTCCTCAAAAAGAGGTCGCTGAATACCTGAAGCTGGCTGAGAAAACAGCTTACAGGTTGGCTGCCGAGGGGAAGTTGCCGGGGTTCAAAGTCGGTGGAAGCTGGCGCTTTAAAAGGAGGGATATCGACCAGTGGATATCGAAAGAGATACGGAAGAGATCGGGGAAAAATGAGGCTAAGTGATGCGCAGTATCCGGTGGTTGATTTGTTTGCCGGGCCAGGTGGCCTCGGAGAAGGGTTCGCAGAATTCTGCAACGGTAGCGGAAACCCCAGTTTTAAGGTGGTGGCTGCCATTGAGCGGGATGAATCTGCCAGGCAAACCCTGACGCTCCGTCATTTTTTCAGGTCTTTCGAAAAGGAAAGCGTTCCGGATGAGTATTACTCTTATCTGGCAGGCGATATTAACAAAGAAGAGCTGCAAAAAAAGTACAGTCTTCATTGGGAACATGCTGAAAACACTGCGTTGAAAATATCACTGGGCGAGGACAGCCATGATGAGGTTAAGAAACTCATCAGGCAGCGCCTCAAAAACGCCATGAAGTGGGCTTTGATTGGTGGCCCGCCCTGTCAGGCCTATTCACTTGCTGGCCGATCCCGGATGATGGGAAATCCGGATTTCGAAGAGGACACAAGACACTTTCTTTATAGGGAGTATCTTCGCATCATCATCGATCATTGCCCACCTGTTTTCGTGATGGAGAATGTCAAAGGGTTATTGTCGGCTCGTGTAAACGGGGAGCGGGTCATCGATAAAATCGTCAAGGATCTTGCCAATCCTATCAAGGCAATTCGGCACAATCAGAATGGATTGAAATATCGGCTGTATTCCTTTTCCCAGTCAGGGGAAATTAAAGGAGATATAGACCCAAAATCCTTTGTGGTAAAAGCTGAAGAGTTTGGCGTGCCGCAGGCGCGTCACAGGATGTTCATATTAGGTGTTCGAGACGATGTAGATGTTGTGCCTTCCATCCTGCAGAAAAAAAAGCCACCAACGGTCGAGCAGATACTCAGTAGCATGCCGAAAATACGGAGCGGAGTTTCTCTTCAGAGAGATTCTGACGATTTGTGGAAAGAAATCATTACTTCTGCAAGTCATGCACACTGGCTTCCGGTCGCAAATGGAAGCGAAGAACTAATCAAGAAAACGATTTTATCGGCGATAAGGGAGGTGCGTTCTTCAGATCTGCAAAGATCATCAAGTCTTTACAGAGCGCCGCGTGCAATGCGGTCCTGGTACTACGATGAACGCCTGACAGCGATGACATCACATGAGGCCAAGTCGCATATGGAATCAGACTTGCATCGATATCTGTTTGTATCTTCGCATGGTCTGGCTCTTGGCGTATCTCCAAAGCTTGCCGATTTTCCGAGTGATCTTCTTCCCGCCCACAAGAACGTGAAAGACGGGTGTAAAGGAAAGATGTTTTCGGATCGATTCAGGGTCCAGATTAAATCCAGAGTCAGTACAACAGTTACTTCCCATATATCAAAAGACGGTCACTATTTTATTCACTACGATCCATCTCAATGTCGCAGTTTGACAGTAAGAGAAGCAGCGAGGCTGCAGACGTTTCCCGATAATTATCATTTTGAGAGCAATAGAACCTCTCAGTATCACCAGGTCGGAAATGCTATTCCACCGTATCTTGGAGTTCAGATTGCTGAAGTCGTTAGAGAAATTCTGGATGGGATGTCGGAGGACTGATGGTAGATACGCTTTCGAAGGAAAAAAGAAGCTGGAATATGTCCAGGATAACGGGGAAGAACACAAAGCCCGAAATTCTGTTGCGTTCTCTGCTTCACCGGGAAGGGTTTCGGTTTCGGCTGCACGATAAGCGGCTTCCTGGGAAGCCGGACATCGTGCTGTCCAAGTACCGCACAGTCATCTTCGTAAATGGCTGTTACTGGCATCGGCACAGCAACTGCAGATATGCGTACACACCTAAGTCCAGGCAGGAATTCTGGCTGAAAAAATTTGAAGAGACAGTTCAGCGCGACCAAAAAAAACAGAAAATACTCGCCGACCTGGGCTTGCAGGTTCTGGTTGTCTGGGAATGTGAACTGAAAGGCGACAGTTCACCTTTTATATCAGATATTTCGTCGAGACTGCTGAAGCATTGGCATGGCAACTAGACAAATACTGCCTCCCAGCGCTGCCTCACTTTCAGAGTCTATGAGAAATCTGGGCTATACGTTGGCCACTGCAATTGCCGATATTGTTGACAACAGCATTGCGGCCAAGGCAACCGAGATAAATATCTTCTGTGATCTTGCACGCGATCTTCCCACCCTTGTCATTATCGATAATGGTGAAGGGATGTCTGCAGATCAGCTTCTTCTGGCTATGAAGCATGGGGCTGTCAGTCCAAAGGAAGAGAGAAATCCGATGGATCTGGGCAGATTTGGGCTGGGACTCAAAACGGCATCTTTTTCACAGTGTCGCCATCTGTCCGTAGTCAGTTCTCAAAAATCCAGGCGTGTTGCTGCGGATTGGGATCTTGATCTTATAGGAGAAAGGGATGACTGGATTATTTCTATTCTGGATGGGAGCGAAATAGAAGAGCTTCCATATGTTGAACACCTACCAGAAACAGGAACAGCGGTGATATGGCAGAAACTGGATCGGCTTTTTGAGGATCAATTCGGGGTCAGGCGCGACAAGATTGTGAATGAAAAACTGGATTTGGTCGAAAAACACCTTGCGCTTGTATTTCACCGATTCCTTGCTGGTGAAGTTAAAAACAGAGCCAGGATATCGATAACGATCAATGGACACAGTGTTGAACCCTTCGATCCTTTCTGCAGAAGAAACAAGGCAACCAGAGTGCTACCTGAAGACATTGTAAGAGTTGATGGAGAGGAAATCCGAATTCAACCGTACATTCTTCCCCACCATAGCCGCCTGACCACAGTGGAATATGACTACTACCAGGACAGAAGCAATTTTCTCTCAAATCAGGGGGCTTACATCTACCGAAACGGAAGACTGATGGCGTGGGGAGATTGGTTTCGTCTTGTGCCAAAAGGTGAGGCAACAAAGCTCGCAAGAATCTGCATCGATTTTCCCAATGCATTAGATGAAAAATGGACAATTGACATCAAGAAATCCAAAGCCAAACCACCGCATGAAGTACGCCAGAGGATAAGACAGATTGTTTCAAAGATCACGGAAGGTAGTGCGCAGATTCACCGTGGCCGTGGCCGAAAACTCTTTGAAGAATCCAGGGCACCAGTCTGGGAGAGGTATGCTAATAAGGGAAGCGTTCGCTATGACCTAAACGTCGATCACCCGCTGCTGGCTGCTTTCGAGCAGAGCCTGACCGAAGGCCAGAAAGGCAGATTCAAAGTGTATATCAAATCCGTAGTTTCGTCCCTTCCCGTAGAAATGATTTATTCAGACTATTCCCTTTACCCGCTCGAAGTTGATCAGTCAGAAAAAGACGCGGAACGTGCGCTGGAGCGACTTAGAGAGCTGAAATCAGCAGTTAGTGAGGTTACTGGGACCGAAGAGGCCAGTTTTCGCGAAATCGTTGACTCAACACGCTTGTTTATCAATCTTCAGGAAATCGTTGATAAATTTATAGATGAGGAATTTGATGAGTCGAAATGATAGTGAAAAGAATTTCACAAGTTCGCTGATCACAGCACTTTCACTGCTGGATGATGTACCCACACGCGAGAACGTTGAGGAAAAGGCCCGGCAACTCAGTAAGGTCTTTGGCTATGAAGGTTCACTCGATGCGCCCATTGAGGAAGCACTTGTCGCCATAGACACCCGTATGGGTGCAGGGATTTCTCTTGTCGATATAGAAGCTGAACATGACGAGGAATGGGTGTTCAAACGTGAAATCGCATGGAGATACTCGGAAGGCTACGAGAAATATCTCAAATCAGAGAAATGGCATCCTACGGTTGTTCAATCACTCAGTGATGTCAATACAAAAATTCTGGGTCATTTACAGGACCCTCTGTCAGAAGGAATCTGGAATAGACGTGGACTGGTGATCGGCCACGTGCAGTCTGGTAAGACGGCCAACTATATTGGTCTTGTCACAAGGGCTGCCGATGCCGGATACAAATTCATTATTGTCATTGCCGGTATTCACAACAATCTTCGAAAACAGACTCAGGAGCGTATTGACGAGGGATTTGTCGGAAGGTCAAGCGACCCGGAGGCAAGAGAGATCATCGGAGTTGGTTTTACAGACGCTGACTATCCGTATCCTGCGACGCTCACCAATATATACAAAGACTTCAATAAGCAGACGGCAGATCAAAGCGGCTGGAGTATCGATGACTTCAGTAAACCCATCGTCCTGGTTATCAAGAAAAACGTGTCGACGCTTACGTCCCTCCAGCGGTGGTTGAAAGAGTTGAATACCAAAGGTGATGGAAAGATATCAGACGTGCCCATGCTCATGATTGACGATGAGGCAGACAATGCTTCTATCAATACGAACAAAGAAGACCTGGACCCAACACGTACAAACTCCATGCTCAGAAAAATACTGGGTATGTTTGATAAATCCTGCTATGTGGGATACACAGCCACACCGTTCGCCAATATATTTATCAATCCTGAAGCCTATGATGATGAAGCCAGAGAAGAGCTGTTTCCAAGGGACTTTATCTACTGCCTTGATGCGCCAACGACCTATTTCGGGCCGGAGAAAGTTTTCCTGGAGGATGGCAGCAGTGGGACCATTCTTGAAACAATTCAGGATGCCGAAGATTACCTACCGTTTTCTCACAAGAAGGATTTTGAAATTGTTGATCTGCCGCCGTCACTCTATGACTCGATTATTCAGTTTGTCCTTGTCCGCACTATAAGAAATCTCCGTGGCCATCAGAACAAACATTGTTCAATGATGGTTAACGTTTCCCGTTTCGTGGCGATACAGGGAACAGTAAGGGACTTTATCAGTGCCTTCGTCAAAACACTGAAAGAAGCAATTAAGGCAAACTATGCAATGCCTGATGAAGTGTCCCGTAACAATGAATACATGGCCAGAATAGAATGTATGTTTCACCGACAGTTTGGTGACTGTGAGTCCGTCTGGACGACCGTAAAAGCATCATTGTTTACTACCTTTGATCACCTGCGGTTATTTCTTGTGAACAGCAAGTCAGACGAAGCGCTTGATTTTAGGAAGTATGAAAAAGATGGTGTGGGTCTTACAGCCATTGCAATAGGAGGGTTGAGTCTTTCTCGTGGACTGACGATCGAGGGGCTGTCAGTAAGCTATATGTACAGGAATACAAGGATGTATGACACGTTAATGCAGATGGGCAGATGGTTTGGCTACCGTCCCGGCTTCGAGGATCTTTGTCGGGTACATTTATCAGAGGATTCTATTAACTGGTATGCCCACATTTCCGATGCTTCTGAGGAGCTGAGGCAGCAGATCAAACAGATGAGGAAGGACGACCTCAGTCCAAAAGACTTTGGTTTATATGTAAAGGACCACCCGGACAGGCTTCTTGTAACTGCGACAAATAAAATGCGAACCGGAGAGACTTTTACTGTCAGGCAGAACTTTAGTGGAAGAGTTCGTGAAAGCTACATACTAACTGCGGATGAGAGCCTTAACGACGAAAACCGCTTGTTGATTCGTGAATACTGGAAATCGGGTTTTGGTCTTGGAATTGATTGTCTGAAGGAAACATCCAAGGGCTGGTGGATAGAAGATACAGGCTCCGATACCGTTGAAGAGTTTCTTCACTCATTCCGCGTACACGCTGATTTTATCGATCAGAGGAATGCTCATGCGAAGTATCTCGCCACCATTTTTGAAAGACACCCAAAATGTGACGTGCTGTTGATTTCCCTCAGCGATGGCGAAAACGCCGATACATTTGATCTGGGCGCACAGGATAGAAAAAGCGCTGGATTAGAGGCTGGCCGGTGGCGGGTTAAGAAAGACCGCGTTGCGAGCAGAGGGGATGAAAAGCTGGGTCTTAGCGAAGAACAGCAGACACAGGCGCGGCAACTGGCAGAAGACGACAACAAGCAGCCCTCAGACTTTCACTATAGAACAGTCAGGGAAAAGCCTCTGCTTATGATTCACCTTCTTAACCTGGGAGAAGGAGAAAACAGACAGCTTCGCGTGCCGGCCTACGGAATCAGCTTCCCGCCGGGTAATTACTCAGAGAGCATTGATGTCGTGGCGAACAAGGTCTGGGTTGAGCAGATTCATGGTGGAACATTTGACACGCCGGACGAGGAGGATGATTACGATGAGTAAGACCTCGCCCTGGGCCGATATCGAGACGCCCGGTCAGGATTACAACGTTCGGAAAATACCGGAGACAAAGGGAATTCCGCTCTACTGGGGTAGAGATTCGGTTGGTCACTGTCTGTTTATCATCGAGTTGTCCGGTGATCAGACCGACCTGTTCAAGCGACAGCATGTGCGTGTCCAGGGGATAAAGTCTGAACTGCGATTTATCGATACGAACAATTCTCAGGGGCTGGTAATCACTCTGGAGAAACACGTCGATCAAGACCTTTTCTCGGCGATGTGTCAGACGCTCATTGCTGCTCTAAAGGAGGTTACAGATTCTGCAACAGGTCTGTCAGTTGCGCTGGCTCAGGTAAAACGCTGGAAAGTGTTCATGGCCGGTAAGAAAAAGGGAGTGCTTTCCCCTGAGGAAGTCAGAGGACTTTTTGGAGAGCTTACGTTTCTGCACCAGGTGATAGTGCGCACCAGTGAACAGGAAGCATTGGCGGCATGGGAAGGGCCGGAGTCCGTTCAGCAGGATTTTATCCTTGGCAACACCGCTATTGAAGTCAAAACTCTGTCAGGCAGAGAAAGAAATTCAATCCGCATATCATCGGAAGATCAACTCGACAGTCTCAATGACAGGCTTTTTCTAAAAGTGTTCCGGCTTTCTGAAATGCCGGAATCAGATAGAGCCGTTTCTCTTAACGAACTCGTTATGCAGATCGCAGATACACTTTCAGACCATTCAGCGCTCGAACTGTACTACGACAAACTTGCCATGGCCGGTTATGCGGAGCTGCAGGAATATGACAATCCCAAATTCGTTGTCTCGGAAGAACAACTTTATTGTGTAAAAGAAGAGTTCCCCAAACTCATTCGTTCGAAAATTCCTGACGGTGTGTCGAATGTTCGCTACGGTATAGATATTGAACGAATAAAGAAATTCTTAACCAGAAACGACGTTCTGTGGGAGAAGTAACTTGAACCAGACAACGTTGGAATTTTTTCATGATTTTCGCCAAGACCTCTTGGCCGGGGCGGAGGCAAACCTGAGCTTTCAATTGTCTGAGTTTATGGATGTCGTGACAAACGAGCTGATTGACGTTGGGTTTGTTGATGGTTATGAGTTCTGCCACTTCCGAGCACAGAGAGGTATCCGAGTTGATGGTTACTGGTTTGACGATGATGGCTCACTCGATCTTTTTATTGCAGACTTTGAATGCAGGAATGAACTTCTTTCTCTGACAAAAACTGATGTTGATGTTGCCTTTCGACGTTTGACAAAATTCTACGAGACGTGCCGCCATAAAGTTCTGTACAAGGATCTGGAAGAAACATCACCGGAATATGGTCTCGCACGAGAAATAAGTGACAGGGGCGAGCAGATCAGAAGAGTGAATTTTTTTCTTATTTCAGAGCGGGTTCTGAGCGACCGCATCCAGTCAATAGAAAATAGTTCCCTGAACGGAATCAATACGGCGTTTCATGTCTGGGATATAGCAAGACTGCAGCGTCAACGGAGTTCAAAAGGACACAAGGAAGTTCTGAACATCGACTTTTCCAAACTGACCGGGTCCGGCGTTTCCTGTCTCCCCGCACATCTTGGTTCAGGAGCTTACCAGGCTTACCTGGTTGTCATGCCTGCCAGTGTGCTTTCAGATCTCTATGAGAAATATGGATCAAGACTTCTAGAGCAGAATGTCCGTTGCTTTCTCCAGGCAAGAGGAAAGGTCAACAAAGGTATCAGAACAACCATTCTTAATGAGCCGGAAATGTTTTTTGCTTATAACAACGGAATTACTGCAACGGCCCAAGAAGTCGATATTCAAAAGGGAGAAAATGGGCTTGAGATTGTAAGCATTAAGGATCTTCAGATTGTCAATGGCGGTCAAACAACAGCGTCGCTGTTTCACACGCATAGAAAAGACAAAACCTCTCTCGAAAAGATATTCATTCAGATGAAGCTGTCTGTTATTTCGGAGGTAGAAAGCGAGAGCGTTGTCCCCAGAATATCCGAGTATGCCAACACGCAGAACCGTGTAAATGCAGCAGACTTCTTTTCGAATCATCCTTTTCATATCCGGATTGAAGAGTTTTCAAGACGAATATGGGCGCCAACTCAGGCAGGAGCGCTAAGAGAGACGAAATGGTTCTACGAAAGAGCGCGTGGCCAGTATGCAGATGCACAAAGCAAGCTCACACCCGGAGAGAAGAAACGATTTCAGGCGGAATACCCCAAGCCTCAAATGTTTACTAAAACCGATCTTGCCAAATTTGAAAATGTCTGGGATGAGAAGCCGACTTTTGTCAACTTGGGTGCTCAGAAGAACTTTGCTCAGTACGCGAAGAGAATTGGTCAGGAGTGGGATAAGAACCCCGATTCTTTTAACGAGTTCTACTTCCGGCGTGCAATAGCCCGCGCTATTTTGTTCCGCAAAACAGAAAAGCTGGTGTCTGCCCAGCCTTGGTACAACGGAGGATACAGAGCGAATATTGTTGCATATACGCTGGCTCTTTTAGGCTTCTATTGCGAAAAGAAAGGCTGTTCCATCGACTTTATGAAGCTCTGGGAGTCGCAGTTCGTCAGTGAAATCCTTCAGAAGGCTATCGAAGTGACTGCTCACTTGGTCAACGACGATATAACCAATCCAGAGGCTGGAATATCCAACGTAACCGAGTGGTGTAAAAAGGAACTGTGCTGGCTTCGATTGCAGAAAAAACGTGTCGAACTTGAGCGTATTTTGCCAGCAGAATTTGAGTCAGAGATGATATCAAAAAGCGAAATCGTTAAAGAAAAGAAGTCAGCCCGAAAGACACAGAAAATTGATAACGGCATCGAGGCTCAGAGAAAGGTACTGGAAATATCCGGGCCGAAATGGCGGAACTTATTGCAGAGAGCGCAGGAAAAAGGGCTCCTGACGGCAAAGGAAACCGGAATCCTGCAGATAGCGGCGCAGATTCCAGGGAAGTTTCCTTCTGAGAAGCAAAGCATGATTCTGGTTGGTCTTCTGGAGAAAGCGGAACAGGAAGGTATCGTCGTGAATGAATAGAGAGTTTTGCGCCCAACTGCCGGGTTCTCACCCTTTGGCAAAATTCAGACATACATGCTCTAGCCCGGATATTTCACGAAGGGGATAGAAAAACGGCGGAAAAGTCTTGAAAATAAAGGTACCGAATCCAGACTAACGAGACATTTCGCCGTGACAAAATGTTACCAGACTTCTCTCCAGTTTCCATCCGTTTGTCCGGGTTCAGTACCTGATGGTGGTGCCGGTGACCGGGCAGGTGGCTTTAAACTGTTTGAGAGTAAAGCCTTCGGTAAAGCTGACACTTATGGGGTCAACCTGCATCAGCTCTCCGGGCTGCCTGGCCTTCATGCCATAGCGCCAGCGCCTGGCGTGGTGCTTAAACGGACGACGACGCTTTGGCTTTGCCTGTCCAAAGTAGAAGGCGACGGGCTTAATGCGGTTCAGTCGGAGCAGCTTCTTCAATAGGCGACCTACAGTGCTAATGCTCAGCGTAAAACCCTGATCACGGCTCAGCACTTTCCAGATTTTGCGCTTAGCCCACAAGGGAAAGCGTAACCTGAGGTGTTGAACTTGTTGCTCCTGCTGTTTTGACCATGAGGGCTCACGGACGCGTTGTGGACGACAACTCAACGCCTCCAATCCAGTAAGACCTTGCTGTTGATAGCGTGATCGCCAACGGTAATAGGTGGCTTTAGACCAACCGATAGCCTCAAGGCAAGTGGGACTACTACACCCTTCGGCTTTTAGTGTGCGGTAAAGCTTCAGCGTCTTCATCCGCGCTATCGCATCGGCACCGGCGGTATCGTTAATGGCCCAACTTTTGTATGATTTGATGCGCAGGCTTTTGATCTGCATCGGGTCGTCTCCTGTGTGGATTTAACAACTCACAGGCGACCCGATTTTTACACTTTAAGAAGTCTCATAGCTATCTGAACCCAGACATGACTCAATTTGCCTATGTTACAACTACTGCCTTATTGCGAATTATCCTCTTCCCCCAGCCTGCGGCCACTGGACCGCTGGCCTCAAGGACAGACAGTGGGAGTTTGATGAGGGCCTGAGTCGCTGCCCCAGACTCAGGGCATAGGCCTGCATCATCCAGGCACCATCGTGTTTATACTTCTTTCATTTTATAGCGAGGAAACCCACGCAAAGAGAAAACGCATTGCCGAACCGACAACCAGGCTGGCCAAACTGGCCTGATAGAAAACCTAATCAGCGGCACGGACCAGGAATTTAGATGACCGTGAACATTAGGCGTCAGGCCAGGCAATCTTTGATACTATCAGCCTGATTCTCGCTGCACTAAAAAGTTGACCAGATGAAACGAGGCCAATCCCCATCCAGAACCCTTCTCTCGGTGCCGTTAATTTCTGCGCTTCTTTTCACAGCCTGCACCGCAAAAGTTATTCCTACCGAGCAAGGTATTTCCTGGCAGCTTGCTCAACACCGTAGCGACACAATTTCTAATTTACGCTATCACTTTGCACTCGGTATTCCTGATACTCCTGCTGAACCCATCACTGGCCAAGCGAGGTTCCAACTTGATTGGAATGACCCTGGCCAGCAAGCATTAGTTGTGGACTTTCTTTCACCCGAACAACGACTTCATCGGGTTTCAGTTAATGGAACAGCGACAAACTGGCGGCCCTTAAACGATCACATTCTTATTCCAGGCAGCGCAATGCGACAGGGAGAGAATGAAATCGAGCTGGACTTTACTGCGGGAGACGAGGCTTTTAATCGCCGTGAAGATTTTATGTACTCGCTATTTGTGCCTGACCGGGCACACTATTCACTGCCACTGTTTGATCAACCCAATTTAAAAGGCAGAGTGACATGGGAAGTGTCCGCGCCCGAAACCTGGAAAGTGATCGCGAACGGCCCGAAATCCATAGCTGTCAGTGTTGGGAATGGCTACACCAATCATGTCTTTCTGGAAACCCGACCAATGCCCAGTTATTTGTTCGCGGTAGCGGCCGGAATTTTCGAGGAAGAAACGGCTGAAATAAATGGCCGTGTCTTTAACATGTATCATCGCGAAACCGATGCCGGGAAAGTTTCCCGCAATCTCGATGAAATCTTTCGCTTACATGGGGCGACTCTGGATTGGCTAGAAGACTACACACAGATCGACTATCCATTCCAAAAATTTGACTTCGTCTTGATTCCCTCGTTTCAATACGGCGGCATGGAGCACCCGGGGGGAATACTCTATCGTCAGGCGAGCATATTGCTGGACGACACTGCAACTCAGAATCAAATACTGGGCCGCGCCGCTCTCATTGCTCACGAAACAGCGCACATGTGGTTTGGTGATCTGGTGACAATGAACTGGTTCGACGATGTATGGACTAAAGAAGTATTTGCCAACTTTATGGCGGCAAAAATCGTGAACCCTTCCTTTCCAGAGGTAGACCACGAGTTACGCTTCCTCACTGCACATCACCCCACGGCCTATTCAGTAGATCGAACTGCTGGTGCCAATCAAATTCGACAACCCTTGGAAAACCTGCGTTTCGCTGGAACCTTATATGGCGCGATAATTTATCAAAAGGCACCCATCGTGATGCGACATCTTGAGAATCGGGTAGGCGAGGAATTGTTTCGTGAAGGAATGCGCGAATATCTTGCTACCTACTCTTACGGAAACGCCACCTGGCCGGATTTAATAGCAATACTTGATAAACGCTCTGTTCAAGATCTTTCCGCCTGGAGTCGAGTATGGGTGGAAGAGCCCGGCAGACCCATTATCAGCATCTCGCGGGAAGAGGGTGACATAGTAGTGCAGCAACAGGACCCTGGAGGCCTTGGCCGAGTTTGGCCACAGACTCTGAAGCTACAAATCGGCTCAATAGAGTCCTCAGAACCAGTCACTATTGAACTGGGCGCAGAACCTCAGCGAATAATGGGTATGGCTCACGCCCTTTTTATTCTGCCCAATGGCAGTGGTGTTGAGTACGGTGGTTTTGTTCTGGATGCAAGCAGCCAGGAATACTTGATCTCGAATGTAACTGGATTGCAGACCGCCCTGCTACGGGGAGCTAGCTGGGTTACTTTATGGGATCAGTTATTGGAAGGACGACTTGGGCCATCCTTGTTCCTGGAGACCGCTCTAAATACGCTGGCAGTTGAACCGGACGAGTTGGTTCTCGCGCGGGTTCTTGCTTATATAAGCTCTGTGTACTGGCATTTCTTGAACGAAGATGACCGCGCTCGCTGGATTACTGACATAGAAAACAGGCTGTGGTCGCAAGTACTAAGTAATCGCTCTCGCTCTGCACGCGCCTCTTTCTACTCAACTTACCGTAACATTGCAACGACGACAGCAGGAGTAGCCCGGTTGCAACGGCTCTGGCAGGGCGAGGAGGAAGTTGCGGGGCTGCCTTTGTCCGAGACCGATCAAATTGCGTTGGCGCATGGTCTGGCTATCAGGGCTGTGGAAAATGCTGAAATTATTCTTTCACAGCAGGCAGCCAGAATAAAAAATCCTGATCGGCTCGCGCGTTTTGAATTTCTACGGGATTCAGTCTCGACCGACCCAGGGAGAAGAGCCAAATTCTTCGAATCACTAAAGATTGAATCAAACCGCCATCATGAAGCCTGGGTAGTAGCCGGGTTGAACAATATCCACCACCCTCTGCGTGCCGCAGATTCTGTTGAATTTATTGGTCCCGCTTTGAATATGATTGAAGAGATACAACAAACCGGCGATATTTTCTTTCCGGGTCGCTGGCTAGACTCCACCTTGGGCGGGCATGGGTCTACTGAGGCAGCCGAGGCCGTGAGTGCTTTTCTCAATGGAACCCCCGAGCTATCGCCTCGTTTGCGGCTTAAAGTCTTGCAATCAGCCGATAGTGTTTTCCGGTCTGCCAGATTGATCAATGGCTGGGATGACAACTAACCGAAACTCACATCCTGACGAGCTACCAACATCCAGGTAATGCTGTGGGGCGGATTTCCGCATAAGGCGATTGAGAAAACCAGCGAACGCTACCTCATCCCGGCACTCGAACAACGGTTGCAGGCCCTCCCCTTCGTTGTCCAGGGCTCCCACTTGGACAATGGTTCGGAGTACGTCAACAAACCGGTGGCCAAACTACTGGATAAACTGCGCATTGAGTTCACCCAATCACGCTCTTGAAAGAGCAACGATAACGCCTTGGCGGAAGGCGAGAATGCCCATGTGGTGCGCAAGCTATTCGGCCACGGACATATCCCGCAACGCTGGGCATCGCTGATCAATAACGTCAGTCAGCAACACCTCAATCCATACATCAACGATCACCGGCCCTACCTGTTCCCGGAAACCATCACTGACAACACAAACAGGGAGCGCAAGCGCTATCCACACTCTTCACTCAAGACGCCCTACGAGAAACTCAAGTCACTCGCTCCAGGGGCCTTTGAATTCAATATCTGCCGGATATAGAAGTTCATACCAGGGTTTTACGAGTCCTTCGCTAGTGAGCCGGCATTTGGTAGGTTTTATTAATGTTGATTACCTGCATCGCGGTGAACTCCAGCAAGCCCTCCATCGACCACTCGACGCCAATGCCGGACTCCTTGGCGGGGGGAAGGGGAATGTGAGGCCCGAAGGCGCAGTGCTGGTTAATCCATACCGTGCCGCTGTCTATTTGTGTTGCTATGGTTTGGGCCCGAACTACATCGCTGGACCAGACAGAACCCCCCAGGCCATAGGGTGAGGCATTCGCGCGTTCGATCACGTCGGCAATGTCACTGAATTTTATGATGGGTAGCACCGGACCAAAGGGCTCCTCATCCACGACTCTGACGCCATCGGTGACATCTCTGACAACCGTCAGTGGCACAAAGAAACCGGGTCCTTCGGGAATGTCGCCGCCGGCAATAATCGTCCCATTGTCTCTGGCATCAGCGATGTAGTCGCAGACCTTTTCATATTGCTGCCGATTCTGCACCGGGCCGTACTGTGTAGAACCATCGGCCCCATTCCCAACCACTGCATTGCGGGCTAGCTGGGCAATCTCAGAGCACATTTCATCGTAGATGCTGTCGTGGACGTACAGGCGCTTCAGAGCAATGCAGACCTGGCCGCTGTTGAGAAAGGCTGCCCCGAAAATACTGTCCGCCGCCGCTTTGGGGTCGACGTCATCGAGAACGATGGCGGCATCGTTGCCACCCAGTTCGAGTGTAAGGCGCTTCAGGGTACCCGCAGCGCTGGCCATGATTCGCTTACCCGTGGGTGTGGAGCCGGTAAAGGAGACCTTAGCGATACCGGGATGGGAGGTTATGGCTGGCCCCAGGTTGTTATTGTCAGTCAGGATATTGAGTACTCCCGCAGGGAAAATATCCCTGGCTAGCTCTCCCAGTTTGAGGGAGCTCAAAGGCGTGGTAGGCGCCGGCTTGATAATAATGGTGTTACCCGTAATAAGGGCCGGTGCCAGCTTGTACATGGTAATCAGCAGGGGGAAGTTCCAGGGACAGATACCTGCGACCACACCCAGTGGTTTTCTGTGTACCTCCACTCTCTGGTTGTCATCTTCGAGCAGAACCTTGACCGGGGTTTCACCGTTTTCAGCGAAGTGACGCGCGAAGATCTGGCCAAACATCACTTCATCCCGAGCCTGGCTCAGCGGCTTGCCTTGCTCCTGGGTTAACAGATCGGCAAATTCCTCGGCGTGGGATTCTACAGCTTCCACCAGTTGGATGAGCATCCCGGCCCTCTCTGCCAGCGGTGTTTCTCGCCATTCCTGCCGAGCGCGGTTGGCTTGCTCGACCGCTTGATTCAATTGATCTTCGCTCGCCACCGGGCACTGCGCAATGACTTCCTCTGTGGCCGGATTAATCACGTCGATGGTGGTGGCAGCGGCGACCAGGTCACCGCCAATCAGCATTTTGAATTCATTCATGGTAACTCTCATAGTATTTTTGTGTGTGGTTTATCTCGGCTCAGAAATCATCTGATCACGCATTTTGAATTTTTGAATTTTACCAGTCACAGTCATGGGGAATTCCTTCACGAAGGTGATCAAAGACGGTACTTTGTAGTGTGCAATTTTATCGGTACAAAAAGCCTTTAGTTCATCTGCGCTCAGTACTGCATCATCATGTAATTTGACCCAGGCGCAAACTTGCTCGCCATATTTCTCGTGAGGAATGCCAAATACCTGGACTTCCTGGATGGCTGCGTGGGTGTATAGAAACTCTTCGATCTCTCGCGGATAAATATTTTCCCCGCCTCTGATGATCATGTCTTTGATCCGTCCCACCACGTCGACGAAGCCGTCCTCGTCCATGACACCCAGGTCGCCGGAGTGCAGCCAGCCCTCGCTGTCGATAGTCTCAGCGGTTTGTTCCTCGTCATCCCAATACCCTTTCATCACTGAGTAGCCGCGGGTACATATCTCTCCGCGTTCGCCTGGCAGTACTATTTGGTTGTCTTCGTTGGTAATTCGTACTTCCAGATGCGGCCCTGGCCTGCCCACGGTCGCCACCCGTTTCTCTACCGGATCATCGACTGTGGTCATGTGGTTGACCGGGCTCAATTCGGTTTGGCCATAGGCGATCAAGATGTCTTGCATATGCATGTTGTCGATGACCCGGTTCATCACCTCGGTGGGGCAGGAGGCCCCTGCCATAATGCCAGTGCGCAGCGAGCTGAGATCGAAGCTGGAAAATTCCGGATGATCCAGTTGGGCGATAAACATTGTGGGCACCCCGTGTAAACCCGTGCAGCACTCTTGCTCTACGGTTGCCAGAGTTGCGTGCGGGTCGAAGGCTTCACCGGGAAAAATCGCGGCACTGGCATGGGTGATACAGGCGAGGTTACCCATGACCATGCCGAAACAATGGTACAGCGGCACCGGAATGCAAAGTCGGTCGGTTGCACCAAGTAACATACCGTCGCCAACAATTTTTCCGTTATTGAGAATATTGCGATGAGTCAGCGTTGCGCCTTTTGGGTTGCCAGTGGTGCCGCTGGTGAACTGAATATTGATGGCGTCGTCGGCATCCAACTCACCGCCAATCTCGGACAGGCGTCGTTGCTCTGCTGCGCCGCCCAACTCGCAGACATCGGAGAAATTCAACATCCCCGCTGTTTTGTCGCCCCCCATGCGAATTATCATTTCCAGCCAGGGCAGCTTTACCGCCTGCAACCGTTCTTTGGCGGCGACGCTGCCAAGTTCCGGGGCCAGTTCTGTCAACATCTCCAGGTACTGGCTGCTCTTGAATGACTCGGCGGCAATCACCACCCGGCACTGTACTTTATTCAGTGCATACTCTAATTCGTGCAGGCGGTAGGCTGGATTGATGCACACCATAATTGCGCCGATGCGCGCAGTGGCGAATTGGGTGAGGCACCACTCGACCCGGTTCGGCGACCAGATGCCTACCCGGTCGCCTTTGGCAACGCCCAGAGCCAGTAGGCCGGTAGCCAGACAGTCAATTTCCTGGACGTACTGCGCGTATGTCCAATCAATGTTTTGATGCCTGACTACGAGGGCAGTGCGTGCTGGATATTGCTGCGCAGTACGTTCTAGTGCCTGCCCGATTGTGTCCTCGAGAAGTGGCCTGTCAGTGGCTCCCGCCCCTGCGCTCAGTGCCAATTTTTGAGAACTCGTCATACTTGCCCCCACTCGCTCTCGCGAAGTTCAATCCTGCGGATTTTTCCGCTGACAGTCTTGGGCAATTGATCGACAAATTCAACTTTCCTCGGGTATTTGTAAGGGGCTGTGACGGCTTTGACGTGCTGCTGTAGTTCACGACCCAAGGCTTCGCTGGCACTGTACTCGGGGGTGAGTACGACAAACGCCTTGACGACTTCACCGCGCTCTTCGTCGGGGCTGGATACCACGGCGGATTCTGCTACTGCGGCGTGTTCAATAAGGGCGCTCTCTACTTCAAAGGGGCCAATACGATAGCCCGCTGACAGGATCACATCATCAGCGCGGCTGACAAACCAGAAATAGCCGTCCTTATCGACCTTGGCCCGGTCTCCTGTTAGATACCAGTCACCGCGAAAACTCTTCGCTGTTTTTTCGGGTTCGCCCTTGTATTCCCGAAATAGACCCATGGGCCGATTCGGTGCAACTCGCACTGCAATGTCGCCCTCGGTATCGGGGCCAAGGGGGTTGCCTTCCTGGTCGATGACGGCAAGGTCAATGCCTGGGGCGGGTTTTCCCATCGACCCGAACCGTGGTTCGAAGCCCTCGAAATTGCCGCATAGAATGGTGGTTTCCGTTTGGCCGAAGCCATCTCGAATGACGAGTCCTGTTGCCTTGCGCCACACTGCAATGATTTCAGGGTTGAGCGGCTCCCCTGCACCGACACAGTGGCGCAGGTTGGGATAGTTATAGTTCTCCGGATTGTGCAAAACCAACATTCGATAGAGGGTGGGTGCCCCGCACATTGTAGTAACGGGATATTGTGACAATAACTGCAGCACCCTTTTCGGGTCGAAGCCGTTACTATGATCGACAAACAATGCGGCCCCACATAGCCATGGGCCGAAGTAACTGCTCCAGGCGGCTTTGGCCCAGCCTGTATCACTGATATTCCAATGTAGATCGTCGGCTTTGAGATTCAGCCAGTACTGGCCGGTGGTTTTGTGTCCCAGTGCGTAGTCATGGCTGTGCACTACCATCTTCGGATAGCCCGTGGTTCCGGAAGTGAAGTAGCACAGTGCGGCCTCATTGCTGTTGGTATCGGCACTATCGAATTCGGCCGAAGCCGCTTGCAGGGCCGGTTCATATGCTATCCAATCTCCGCGAGCTTCGCCAACAATGATGCGAGTGTGCAACGTAGCGCATTCGTCGAGTACCTCGTCCACCCGGCTGGCGGCTGTCGGGTCTGCTACCACCGCCACAGCTTCGGCTGCATTGATGCGATAGGCCAGGTCCCTGGAGGACAGTTGAGTGGTGCCGGGTGAGACTACCAAGCCCATTCGAATACCAGCAGTCAGTACTTCCCACCACGCCAATTGCCGACCGAGTACCAGCAGGATGGTATCGCCTCGCTTGATGCCAGCGGCGCTCAGCATATTGCAGACACGGCGCGAGTTTTCGCTCAACTGTGCAAACGTGTACTCAATGTCTGCGCCGTCGTCATCCAGCCAGCGAATGGCGAGTTTTTCCGGCGTGCTGGCCCAGCGATCAATTACATCCCTGGAAAAATTAAATTTATCGGGACGCTCTACAACGAAATTGGCGCAAGCGAAATCGTACTCATCCATAAGAAAAGCCACCGCTACCAGTTGTAGCCAACGGTAACACCCCACCAGCGAGGCATGCCGTAATAGTTCTCCGCTAATCCGAAACCACCGGCAGAGGCTGGTGCTGCCAGGTCGAATACCATGGTACGGTACTCCTCGTCAGCAACATTGTCGACAAAAGCAGCCGCGCTCCAGCTACCGCTGCCGCTCAGGTAAGACACCCTCGCGTTGGTCAGGATATAAGAGTTTTCCCTACCCACCGGCGAATTTTTTAACTGAAAGAAGTGGTCGTCCATGTAATTAAAATCGGCCTGTACGGCCACGGTGCCAGCAAAGGCGGACCACTCGTAGCGAGCCAGGCCATTAAAAGTCCACTCGGGGGTCATCACAGCATTGCGGTCGACGGTTTGCCCTGAGGGCAGCCGATAGGCATCCTCTACTGTATTGTTGATATAGGCAGCACCGAGTACCAGGTCAAGGCCGGTTAGTGGTGAAGCCTGTAGTTCGATTTCGCCGCCCTTAACTTCGGCATCGGTGTTGAACACAAAGGTGGTAAGGCCCTCCAGGCTAAAGGCCTGATAGTCGTTATAGTCGTAGTAGTAGACAGCGCCATTGAGACGGGCCAGACCCCCGGCCAAGGTCAACTTGAAGCCCAGTTCGTAAGCATTCAGAACTTCTTCATCGAAATCCATATCCTCCGGGCTACCAGTGGCGGGGTCGCCATCATAGAAATTGGTTGCATCCAACGGCGCATTGTAACCACCGCCTTTGATGCCGCGGTTGTAGCTAACATAAATCAGGGTGTCATCGTTGACACTCCAATCCAATTCCAGCTTGGCGGTGATGAGGTCGTCTTCCATGCTTGCCTCGCCGGGGTCGCCTTCTACCAGCGGGAAGCCGAAGGCGGTGCCACCTGGTTCATTGGTCACGGTGCGAGTGTTGTAGGTGAATAGCGCACCGCCTATGCCGAGGAAGTCGTTGTTTACGATATCATTTGATTGTGGGCTGAAGAATTCGGCCGCGTACTGGACGTAATCTGTTTCTTTTTCCTCTCGAGTCCAGCGCATACCCGCAATGAAGGTCACGCTGTCGCTGAAATCGAGTTCCACCTGACCAAACACCGAGGTGGAATCGGTTTCGGTTGCAAAGGGGCTGTACAGGCCAATATTGGTTCCACCGAGGTCGAAGCCGGGAAAGGCCGCGCCAAAGAAGTTGCCTGCTGCACCGCCGTTTTCGAAATCACCGTCTACTGTCAAATAGTACAGACCACCGACCCAGCGCATGTTGTCCGTTTCTCCGCTGAGACGAAATTCCTGAGAAAACTGGTTCAGGTCACTCTTGAGGTAGAACGCAAAAAAGTCATTCGGAGAGGCATCCGAATCCTCGATATAATCTTTCTCGAGGGTCCAGAAATCTGTGATAGCCACCAGCTCCACGCCTGAAATGTTCCAGTTCAAATTACTGGTGATGCCAGATGTTTCCAGGTCGTTATGCCCTATCAGGTTGTACTCGCCGGAGTGAACATCACTATCGGTGTCCTGGTAGTTGGCTGCCAGCGAATCGCTGTCTCCCTGCAGGTCTGTGCCATTGAAGTGTTCACCAAGACCAGTAAGGGGATTTTGACGAGCGGAGCTATGTTTGAAAAAACCACTGTCGATATTCTGTTCTGCGGCGCGAGCACTGAGCAACCAGCTCACATCATCGCTTAAATCAATGCGCAGGTGACCACGTAGAGCCCAGTCGTCACCGTTGTTCAGATCTTTGCCAATACGATTGTCGATGTAACCATCGTGCTGGTTGCGGGAAAACGATAAACGGCCCGCAACCGAGTCATTAACAGGGCCGCCAATACCACCTTCTAGCTTGACCTGGTTGTAGTCACCGACTGTGGCCTCCACATAACCATCGGACTCATCTCCGGGCTTGGTAGTAATGTAGTGGGCCAGTCCGCCAGTGGCATTGCGACCAAACAGAGTTCCTTGAGGGCCGCGCAACACCTCGACGCGCTCCATATCAAAGAGCTGAAAGCCCGCGCCGGAAGCGGCGGTGATATAGGCCTCGTCAATATAGATTGCTACCGGCGACTCTTGATGGTCTCCAGAGAAGTCGTTTTGGCCGACGCCACGAATACTCATAAAGTAGGAGGAGGGCCCATTGGGCTGAATGGTAGTGACCCCAGGCGATTGGGCCGTTACCTGTTGTGCATTGTTGTATCCGAGTTGCCTGAGCTGGTCGCCCGTGTATGCAGTAACCGCGATACCGACATCCTGCAAACTCTGAGTCCGCTTCTGCGCGGTGATGACTACCTCTTCCAGAACGGTGGCGGTGGAAGAAATACTTGCTACAACAAATAGTGGTGCGCAGCTCAGCGCCAGGATGTGGTGACGAAATTTATTAGCCATGACGACAGTACCTCAATAATTACCTGGATTGGTAGGTAGTTTGTGAGTTTAGGTCAATCGTATTGTATATGTCAACTGTATTATTCTGCTGCATATACTTTGCTGTCGTTGAGGTGCTGGTACAATGTAGTGACAGGTATCCAAAATCGTCCATTAACCGTCGTTTCCAATTAAGGAGAGAGCAAGTTTGGGGTCTACCAAAAATAAATCACCTGGGAGTCAAGTTACCAGGTCACTGAGCCGGGGTCGTTCCGGCAAGGGTCAGCACACCGCTTTGGCTATCGTTTTGGCGGCTGAGAAACTCCTTATTCACGAGGGCTACCATAATTTCTCACTGCGCAAGGTGGCAGCTACGGCTGAGTTGACTCTGGGCAACCTGCAGTACTATTACCCCACCAAGGATGCATTGATAAAAGCAATGCTGAACAACTGCATTCAGCGCTATCTGGACATGTTTGAGGATATTCGCGCCGCTGCTGGCGTCGATCCAGAGCAACAGTTTAAGGCTATTATTGAGGAGATATTGCGCGATCTAAATTCAAAGACCACTACTGTTTTCTTCCCTGAGGTTTGGTCGCTGGCAAACCACGATGACCACGCTACCGAATTCATGGACGCCATGTACGACCGCTATAGGGTGGTGCTGATTGAGGTTATGTCCCAGATTAACCCGGCTCTATCCAGTAACCAACTCCGGCGCCTGGCAATCTTTATTTCTTCCTCTGTAGAAGGTCATACCATGTTCATTGGTCACAAAAAACCCTGGCAGGGCGAAACGGACAATGTGATCAGCATGGCCACCCAGTCTTTTCTTTGGCTTATTCAATCCGGCGATATTCCCGACTAGGCTTTTTGCTGCCCAGTCGTGTGGGGATAGGAATATTTTATTTTAGGTCTATTGACATATAATAAATAAAGTCTATAGTGATCACTTGACCTATTCCTACGACTTGATAGGAACGCGTAGAGCAGGGAGAACTTCAGATGAAACGACATACCAGTAAACAGCTACAGTTGGCGGCCATCTGCTGCGCGGCGCTATTACACACGGGCCTCGCGCAGGCGGAGTTACCTGCGGAGCGGATACCGAACGTCGAAACCCTACAGGGTGACTACCCCGACAGTCTGGTGTTTGTGCACGACGCAAACTTTGATGCGTTGATCGCCGGCAAAATTGCCCTGGTCGATGTGGCGCCGACCAGCCGTAACTATAAGGGCGCCCTGGATGCAGCTCAGTTCGCCAGTTTCACAGAGTCCAGTATCCGTGGTGAACTCTATGTCTCGGAGACGCACTATTCGCGGGGTACTCGTGGAGAGCGCACTGATGTCATTTCTATATACGACCGGGAAACCCTGGCCCAAAGCGGAGAAATTTTGTTGCCCGGCGGTAAGCGTGGTCAGATGGTTTCAAATCGCTATACCCTGCAGTTAGTCGATCAGGATCGCTTTTTGATGCTGTTTAATTTTACCCCGGCCGCTTCGGTGCAGCTGATTGATGTGCAGACGAGGAAGGTCCTCAGCGAAACTCAAATTCCAGGGTGTAGCCTCATCTACCCGACTGGCAACCGCGGATTCTCCTCGCTGTGCAGCAATGGCTCCATGTTCAGTGCCCAGTTTGATGAACACGGAACAATTTCCAGGCAAGAAAAATTGCCTGCCTTTTTTAACGTCGATGAGGACCCGCTGTTTGACAAGCCTGTCTACATTGGCCAGACCGCCTATTTCGCTACCTTTCTGGGGCAGATTCAGGCGATAGACCTGGCAGAGGACAGCCCGCGATTAGGGGATTCCTGGTCTCTCCTTAGTGAACGTGAGCAGCGAGAGAATTGGCGCCCCGGTGGATGGCAGATTATCAGTGTTAGCGATGCCGGGTTTATCTATGTGCTGATGCATCGTGACGGCGAAAACGGTAGCCATAAAGGTGGCGGTTCTGAGGTCTGGGTCTTCGACCCCGCCACCCGGAAAAGAATAGCGCGTCACGAACTCAAAACCTGGGGGGTATCCATTGAAGTGACTCGCGGGAAAACTCCGTTTCTGGTCGTCACCAATGGCGAAATGCAGTTGGATATCTACGATGCGAGTAGTGGCACCTGGCTAAAAATGATCGGCGGCACTGCTGCCATGCCTTTCAACCTTCACGCACTCAGGTAGGACGTAATGGCTATTACACTGACTGCCACTATCGCCGCACTGATGATGAGTTGCCTGTTTGTCGTCGGGGGCTATCAAAAGTTGGCGAATCCCCATTATTTTCACCTGGTTCTGCGGGATTACGAAGTGGTGCCCGAGTCCTGGTCCGGGCCGTTGGCGCGGCTTGTGCCACTGCTTGAATTGGGAGCGGGACTGGTTGTGCCGGTTTCCAGCATGCGAGAGGCCGGGCTGCTAGTGATCGCCTTTCTAATGCTAATTTACACCGCGGCGATGGCACTGAATATCTACCGGGGGAGGGCGGATCTGGACTGCGGTTGTGCTGGCCCCGGTCAGGTGCAGGCCGTCAGTGGCTGGCTAGTAGTCCGAAACGCCGCCCTGCTGGCAATGATCTTGTTCTCAGTTTTCGCGCCACAGTCAGAGTCATTGGATTTTCTCGGCTGGTCTCTGGCGCTTTTCGGTGCAGTGCTGGCGTCACTCATCTATCACGCCATAAATCAATTGATCGCAAACCACAATCTCCTGCGGAGGATTGCTTAAAATGGATAATGTCCTGCTCGTCTCCAATCTGGTTCTCTGGGTCTTCGTGATAGGACTGAGCTTTCTGGTTTTGGCTTTAACCCGACAAATAGGGGTGCTCTACGAGCGGGTCGCGCCGGCCGGTGCTCTGATGATCAACAAAAAACTTGAAACGGGTGCGGTCGCGCCCAAAGTACAGGCACAGAATATCAACACCAGTGGCAGCGTTAGTATCGGGGGGAAGCGGGAGCGCTCGCAATTGTTGTTTTTCCTTTCTCCAGGCTGCCCGGTGTGCAAGACGCTGCTACCCATGCTGAAATCTGTCAAAACGGCTGAGGCGAAATGGCTGGATATTGTTTTCGCCAGCGACGGCGAATTGCAGGCCCACCGGGATTTCATCGCGCAGCAGGGGTTGGGCAGTGATGTCTATGTTTCTTCAGAAGTCTTAGGCAAGCAATACGGAATATCCAAGCTTCCCTTCGCAGTGCTGATCGACCCCGATGGTGTGGTCGCCTCACTGGGCCTGGTCAATTCCCGAGAACATTTCGAGAGCCTGTTTGAATCCATGGAGCGCGGCGTTCCCTCCATTCAGGCTTATTTGCAGTCGGATACAAACACTGGCGCCCTGCCCACAGGGCAGGCATAGGGGAGAGTAATGAAGTGGCTAGATGATATAACCTCACAGTCTTCGCGCACCCTTGCCCAGCGTACCTCCCGGCGCAGTTTGTTAACCCGGCTGGGGGCCCTGGCTGTTGGCACCGCTGGCCTGCCTTTGTTGCCTGTCGCGCGGGCAGCCGGAGGCGCGGGCGGAGAGAATATGTATCCGGGAGTGGCCCCACAAAGTACAGGCAATCAGGGGGATCCGGGCGACCCTGCAAGTTGTGACTACTGGCGCTACTGTGCCATCGATGGTTTTCTGTGTAGCTGCTGTGGAGGTACCCAGAACAGTTGTCCGCCCGGCACGGAAATGTCGCCGCTCACCTGGATAGGGACCTGCCGGAATCCGGCAGACGGCGTACACTACATAATTTCCTACAACGACTGCTGCGGCAAAACCAGTTGCGGGCGCTGCCTGTGTAACCGCAATGAAAACGATACGCCTGTCTATCGGGCGCAAACCAATAACGACACCAACTGGTGCCTGGGGACGCAGAGTACGGTGTACACCTGTTCAACTGCGGTGATATTGGGTGTGGCATTGGATCAGCAGGGAGCCTGATGAACTATCGAGTGCTGGCTGGCCTTTTTGGTTTACTAATCGGTCACGCAGCTTTTGCCGCAGAAGAACAGTCTGCCGGTGCGGATGGTTTCCAACGGTGCGCCGCCTGTCATTTGGCCAGTGGTGAAGGAGTGCCGGGTGCGTTCCCGCCACTCAAGGGCCGTATTGCCAAACTTGCCTCCAATCCAGAGGGCAGAGCGTATTTAATTGCAGTAGTGAACACTGGACTGATGGGCAACATCAGCATAGATGGGGTTCCGTATATGGGGGTGATGCCTGGTCAGGGTACCAGTTACGATGAGCAAAGCCTGCGAGATGTTCTTAATTATTCAGTGCAGGTGATTGATGCAGACAACGTGGCCCCAGGATGGCAGCCCTTCTCCGATGAGGAGGTTGGCGCCCGGATCAGTGCACAGCCGACCAGTTCCGGCATGGATAATGCGAGGCTGCGGCAACAACTGATATCGAAATATCCAGACCTGCAATGAGGAGTCTGCTATGAGGAGCCTGCAATGAGGAGACAGGCGATGCGATCAGTGATTCTGCTCTTTATACTTTTTTCTCAGCTTGTGATGGCCTCGCCTGAAAGCCATATCAACGAAGACCGCGCCCAAACCAACTACATGCTCAATTGTCAGGGATGTCATAAGGCAGACGGCTCTGGCCTGCCGGGCAGTGTGCCCGGCATGCAAGACTTTGTTGGCCGGTTTCTGGCAGTTCCAGGGGGCAGGAAATTCCTGATACAAGTGCCCGGCTCCTCCAATTCCCCGTTGAGTGACGCAGATCTTGCGGAATTGCTAAACTGGATACTCACCACCATGAGCGCGGGCGAGCTCACTGCCGACTTCAAATTTTATTCCGAAGCTGAAGTCAGGGAAGCCAGAGGGACTGTACTTGTCGACGTTGCAGATACCAGGGCGGAACTGGTTGGCAGGATGCCCCGGTAGCGCCGGAGGAACGCTTTAACTTATCCTTGTCACTCGGTCTCGTTGGTAGCAAAAGGAGCGGCGAGTGCACTACATCTTCAAGGTTCACCTCAAACCGGGTTATTCCGCTGAAGAATATGCGGATGGCTGGGTGCGGGCGAGTGCCATCATTCAGCAGGCACCGGGCGCCAGGGGCACCCGTCTACATCGACAGATCGGTGAAGAGGGCACCTTACTGGCTATCGCTACCTGGGAATCCAAGGCCCGGCGGGATGCTATGGAAAGAGAGCTACCTGACCGTGTTCGGACTATTATCGAGAGCCAGGTACCGCACATCGAGTTTGAATTTATCGGCGAGTTCGACGCTCCGGATTGGGAAGTACTCCCCGAGCGTTGAAATAATCTGCACAGGCCTTTGCACGCAAGCCATTTCACCTATGCTGCCGTCGCCTAAAAGTGCCGCCTAAAAGCGCCTACGGTTGGTAAAATCGTACTCAATCGGTTATTTATACGCATAAACTCCCTCATTGCGTGGGTTTTTGCCTTGTCCGAAAGCGACATCGTCTTCCGTGCACAGGCCTCCTGCTGTAACAGAGCGGCGGTTTTTTTGGATTCTTCTAACTGGGCGCACCTGTCTCAGTGGAATGGCAGAGTGGCCCGGCGCTAATTCGTCTGCAAGTATTTGGAAACCAAGACTTTTATTGGGTATTTCCGGTGTAAATACTGAACATTTATGAAATAATTAGTCAAGTTTCTCAAGGATCTCCACTCAAGGCGAGCACACATTAATAGGGCTGTATTCTGTGAAAGCAACCAATATTCAAGACCCCGAGTACTTCCACAAAGTTGTGGATTGCCAGTACGCCTGTCCCGCGCACACACCTGTGCCGGAATATATTCGGCTGATCGCCGCGCAGCGCTATGACGATGCCTATATGGTCAATTGGGAATCTAACGTATTTCCGGGAGTGCTGGGGCGCACTTGCGACCGGCCCTGCGAACCCGCCTGCCGCCGCGACCGGGTGGACGAAGAGCCGGTAGCAATTTGCCGCTTGAAGCGCGTCGCAGCGGACAACAAGAATGACAGCAATGTTGCTGCACGTATGCCGGAGATTCCGAAAAAGAAAAATGGCAAACGCATCGCATTGATTGGTGCGGGTCCGGCGTCACTGACCGTCGCGAGGGATTTAATGCCGTTGGGCTACAGCGTTGATATCTACGACAATCAGACCGAAGGTGGTGGCATGATGCTTAGTCAGATACCCGCATTTCGCTTGCCTATTGAGGTGTTGCAGCAGGAAGTGAACTACATTTTGGACATGGGAGTTGTGACGATCTTTGATCATTATGTTGATTCACTCAAAGGGGTGCTCGATCAAGGCTACGACGCTGTGTTTGTAGGTACTGGCGCTCCACGCGGCAAAGACCTGGAGAACCTTGAAGGTCGCGAGGCAGCCTCAGCCAGTATTCATATTGGAATTGATTGGCTGGCAAGTGTGGCCTTTGAACACATTGAGGCAATTGGCAAGAAGGTTTTGGTACTCGGTGGCGGCAACACCGCTATGGATTGCTGTCGCACAGCACGGCGTCTGGGCGGCGAGGATGTCAGAGTGGTTGTGCGTAGCCCCTTTGTCGATATGAAGGCGTCTCCCTGGGAAAAAAAAGATGCAATGCACGAAGATATTCCAATCTACGATAACCATGTACCGAAAGAATTTGTTGTGGAAGACGGCACGCTTCGGGGAGTTAAGTTTGAGAAGGTAGAAGCGGTGTATGACGAAGAGGGCAACCGCTCGCTTGTACCCACCAGAGAAGACCTGGTGTTTATGGAAGCGGACGCTGTGTTGATGGCGATTGGCCAGGAAAATAGCTTCCCCTGGATCGAGAGAGATGTAGGTCTGGAATTTGGTCAATGGGATATGCCAGTGGTTGACGAACTCACGCTTCAATCGACTCTGGCCAAGGTGTTTTTTGGTGGTGATGCAGCCTTCGGCCCCGAGAATGTGATTACTGCTGTTGCTCAAGGTCATCAGGCGGCGGTGTCCATCGACCTTTTTTGCCGCGGTGAAGATGTTAGAGATCGGCCGGCACCTGGCATTAACCTGGTGAGTACAAAAATGGGTATTCACGAGTGGAGTTACGACAATGCCGTCGAGTCCGATTTGCGCTATGTGGTTCCCCAGGCAGACAAGGGCAAGACCCTGCGGGATCGCAAAGTGGAAGTTGAACTGGGCTTTGATGAGAGCACCGGCTTTAAAGAGGCACAGCGCTGTCTCAATTGTGATGTACAAACGGTTTTTCAAGAAATACGGTGCATTGAGTGTGATGCCTGTGTTGATATTTGTCCGACGGATTGCATCAGTTTCACCAGCAACAACGAAGAGCAGAAATTGAGGGGCCAGCTATCCGCACCTTCTGGAAATTTGGCCCAGGACCTGTATGTGTCTGAAGTGCTGCCGACCGCACGAGTGATGGTGAAAGATGAAAATGTTTGTCTGCACTGTGGTCTGTGCGCGGAGCGCTGCCCGACAACCGCCTGGGATATGCAAAAATTCCTCTACACAGTGACCAGGGCGGGGCAACCTGCATGAAGACAATACACGCAGTTAACGATTTCGTTATTAAGTTTGCTAACGTCAATGGTACCGGGTCGGCCAGTGCCAATAATTTGTTTGCCAAATCCTTGTTTCGTATGGGTTTGCCAGTCTGCCCGAAAAATATTTTTCCTTCGAATATTCAGGGGCTGCCGACGTGGTATGAAGTGCGGGTGAGTGAAAAGGGTTATCTGGGGCGTCGCGGTGGCGTGGATATTATGCTCAGCGTTAATCCACAGAGTATGGCCCAGGATATTCAGGAGGTGGAGAGCGGCGGCTACTTTATTTATGATAACACCAAGCCTTTGGATTTGCGTTTGATTCGCAATGATGTGCATATTATTGGTTTACCACTGACCAAGATATGCAATCGCGAGTACACCGACCCGCGCCAGCGCCAGTTGTTTAAAAATGTTATTTATGTCGGGGTGCTGGCGGCTTTGCTAGATATTGATTTTGCGGTTATTACCCGGCTGATGGGTGACCAGTTTAAGGGTAAGGAAAAACTGGTTGCGCCAAACATTCACGCACTGGAACTGGGACATCAGTACGCCAGGGAAAATTTTGCTTGCCCTTTATCTGTTCGTGTCGAAAAGCGTGACCTGGTCGGCGATAGTATTTTGATTGACGGCAATAGCGCTATGGGACTGGGAGCTATCTATGGTGGCGCAACCATGGCCGCCTGGTACCCCATTACCCCATCGACCTCTATTGTTGAGGCCTTTGAGAAATACTGCAAGCGCATGCGTATCGACCCGGGTAGTGGACAGCGCAGCTATGCGATTGTGCAAGCGGAGGACGAGCTGGCGGCTATTGGTATGGTAATCGGCGCAAGCTGGAATGGCGCCAGAGCGTTCACCGCGACCAGCGGACCGGGAATTTCGCTGATGTCGGAGTTTCTGGGCCTGGCTTATTTTGCAGAGATTCCAACCGTTTTGATTGATGTGCAGCGGGCCGGGCCGTCTACCGGGATGCCAACTCGCACCCAGCAGTCTGATGTTTTGTCTTCTGCCTACGCCTCTCACGGCGATACGAAGCAGGTATTGTTATTTCCGTCTACGCCGCGTGAATGCTTCGATATGACCGCCGATGCGTTTGATCTGGCAGAGCGTTTGCAGACACCCATTATTATTATGTCTGACCTGGACCTGGGTATGAATGACAATATGTCGGAACCCCTCAAGTGGGACGATGAGCGCGAGTATGATCGCGGCAAGGTTCTGTCAGCGGAAGATTTAGACACGATGGATAAGTATGGTCGTTACCAGGATGTTGATCTCGATGCGATTTGCTACAGAACCTACCCGGGGACTCATCCCACTAAAGGCGCGTTCTTTACCCGCGGCACGTCTCGTGACGAATATGCGGTATACACAGAAAGTGGCGAGACCTATGAGCGCAATATGCACCGTCTGATGGCCAAGTGGGAAACTGCCAAGAGTTACATGCCGGCACCGGTTCACAGACCCGCTACGCGAGACACCCGCTACGGCGTGATTTTTTTTGGAACCAGTGAGGCATCTTCGCTGGAGGCGCTGGATTATTTGTCCGCAGAAGGGGTTTACATCGACGCCATGCGCGTTCGGGCATTCCCATTCAATGATGAGGTGGAACAGTTTATTGATGATCACGAACGTACCTTTGTGATCGAGCAAAACCGCGACGCGCAGTTGCGTACTTTGCTGATGGCCGAATTTGAATTTGGCCCTGATAAATTAAAATCGGTGTTGTGTTTTGATGGTACGCCAATCAGCGCTCGCAATATTCGCAAGCAGATTTTACAACAAATTCCCGGCACTAACGTGACGCCGCTGCGTACAGAAACTGCCCGACTCGGTTCAGGAAAGGCATCATGAGCTATATAACGCCAAAATTTCGCCACCCGGATTTGCCAATTAACGAGCTCGGCTATACCAAGGCAGACTATGAAGGGTCGATTTCGACGCTCTGTGCTGGCTGTGGGCACGACTCCATTAGCGGTGCCATAGTCAAGGCCGTGCACGAGCTGTCGATTGAACCACACAAAATTGCCAAGATTTCCGGCATTGGCTGTTCTTCGAAGACACCGACCTATTTTTTAGGGAAGTCTCACGGCTTTAACTCGGTGCATGGGCGCATGCCCTCCGTCGCCACCGGGGCGAATATGGCGAATCGTGAACTGACTTATATGGCAGTTTCCGGGGATGGAGACACGGCTTCAATCGGCTTGGGACAGTTCGTGCATGCCATACGCCGCAACCTCAATATCGTGTACATCGTTATGAATAACGGCTGCTATGGCTTGACCAAAGGGCAGGATTCAGCAACGACAGATGAAGGCTCTGCCAGCAAGAAGGGAGACCCTAATCCCTTTGCGGCGATTGATCTATGTGCGATAGCGCTGACCCTGGGCGCAACCTTTGTTGCTCGCAGCTTCTCTGGAGACAAGGAGCAACTGGTGCCGCTTATAAAAGCGGCTATTACTCACCAGGGATTTGCCCTGATTGACGTAATTTCACCCTGCGTGACCTTTAACAACAATACCGGATCAACCAAGACCTATGAATTTGTTCGCGAACATGCCGCCGCTACAGGCATCATAGACTTTGTGCCCATGCGCCAGGAAATTACAGCACAGTACCAGCCTGGCACTTCAAACGAAGTCACTATGCACGATGGCTCTGTTATCCACTTGCACAAGCTCACCGACGGACTCAACCCCTTTGATAAAACCTCCGCCCTGACAACCATTGAAAAACATCGCAGCGCCGGGCAGATTCTTACCGGTCTGATTTACATGGATAAGGATTCGGAGGATTTGCACGAAGCGCTGGATACGGTGCCCAGACCCTTGAATCAGTTGGGGCCTGAGGAGTTATGCCCAGGCAGTAAAGTGCTGGAGAATATTAACGCTTCGCTGCGATAGGCGTAGCCAGACAGGGATATTTGTCCTAAGTCAGACGGGCTTCTGGTACCGGGCTGTTCAAGTAGAGTACGGTAACAGATGATGACAAAATGAACACGACCAGGCCATTTGCACCACGCGAGCTTGTTGCTCAAGTCAGAGCGCTGCTACGGCTTTGAAGTAACCTGTCGATGGCGCAACTGGCACAGCCGAGCCTGTCGATGGCGCAACTGACAAAGCCGAGCCTGTAGTTGCCCGGGATCAGGAGTCCAACTCTATGGAAGTTGCCATTGACGATGAATGCCCATGTATTCCGGCTCGGTGTCAACCCGCTGCGATTGCGTAATATTACTGTTATGAGACCTTTGCACGGAAGATGATTTCACTTTCAGGCAAGGCAAAAACGCACGGAATGAGGGAGTTTATGGGTATAAATGACCGATTGAGTACGATTTTAACGCAGCATGCAGGTGAAATGGCTTTCGTGCAAAGGTCTCGTTATAAAATAGTCATAACATTGTCCCGTGTTTGTCGTATTCAACACGGGCGGTCTAGCGCCATAACTGCAAAATCCACGGGAGCAAAAACATGAAATCTTATTACTCACTGGTGATCGTGCTTCTCACAACTCTGGCGCCACATCTGTCGGCGGCAGTCAGTGACGAAGATTTTGCCGCAATGCGGGCACAACTTAGTGCCCTTGCCGAACGTCTAAATGCCCTGGAGGCGGAAAACAGGGAGCTGCGAACGCAGAACCGGCACACTGTGCAGGAAATTGAAGTGAATCGACGGCAAGTTGCAACTGCGGGTTCGGTCAGGCAAGTGGCTTCCCGGGCTGATTCAATCCACATAAAAGGTGATTTCCGCTATCGCTACGAGTCCATAGACGAGGAAAACAAGAGCAGACGTGAGCGGAACCGGGTGCGCGCTCGTGCCGCAATTTTGGCCCAGGTCGACGAAGATGTTGCAGTGGGTCTCGGTTTTGCCAGTGGTGGCGATGACCCTGTATCAACCAACCAGACGCTGGGGGAAGGTGGCTCCAGCAAAGATATGCGCCTGGATCTGGCCTACTTCAACTGGGCTGTCACTGATAATTTGAACATCATTGCCGGCAAGTACAAGAATATCTATTACCGCCCCCAGAAACATGCCCTGATCTGGGATGGCGACTACAATCCAGAAGGCTTTGCGCTTACCTGGACACCGGGTTCCCTGTTTGTAAATGCGAGCGGAACCTGGCTTGAGAGTGACAACAAAAAAGCCAACAATACATTTGCTTATGCGACTCAGGCGGGATTCAAAGGAACTTTGGGCGACGCTAAAGTCACTGCCGGACTCGCTTATCAAGCCATCGATACCGCTGGCAAGTCACCGTTTTATGGAGAGGCTGACGACTTTTTTGGCAATTCGTTTGTCTGTAGTGATCCGGTGGCCGGCATTGGCTGTGAGTACGGCAACGATTTCCACACAGTCCACGGCTTTGCCGACCTCGGCATGATGATTGCTGAAATGCCGGTTAACCTGTTTGTCGACTACGTGCAAAACACAGAAGCCGATGATTTCAATACAGGCTATGCGGTCGGTTTAAAGCTGGGTAAAACCAGTGCTGCCGGCACCTGGGATCTCAGCTATGTGTGGCAGGACATTGAAGCCGATTCTACACTCGGATTGTTGACTGATTCAGACTTCGGAGGCGGTGGTACAGACGGCAAGGGCCACGTGTTGAAAGGCGGCTATGGAGTGAGTAAAAGATGGAGCCTCGGCATTACCTACTTTAGCAATGAAGTAGATGGGAATAGCGGTAATAAGCACGATTATGAGCGCATCATGCTCGATACCAGGTTCAAATACTGATTGACTGGTTTAAAGCACAATAAGGATTTGCAGACGGTTGCCGACCTTTTCGGCATAGTCTGCAATATCTCCAATCCAGTCTATAACCCGGTATAAGAACATGACATCGACCGGGGAAAGTTCCTTCTCAATCTTGTACAGACGACTGCGCAGTTTGACCTGCAGCTTATCCGTTTTGTGCTCAAATTTTTCAATTTCATTGATCATCTGCTCGACCGATCTTACCTGACGGCTGCCGAAGCCGGCTTCTAACAAATCGTCAATACTCTGAACCGCCGCTACTGCCTTGCCCGAAGCATCGATTGAGGCCTGCGCAAATTCAAGTACATACTCCTCTAGTTTTTCCGGGAAGGCCATTTCGCGCCCCAGCATTAATCCGGCGATGTCTTTGGCGCGGTTAGCGATTTGATCCTGCATGGCGACAAGTTCAAGCAAATCCGAGCGAGATACCGGCATGAACAGGCTTTTAGGCAGATGTTGCCGCAACGAGCGCTTCTGCTTATCTGCGTCGCCCTCGAGCTTGACGATGCCTTTTTGTAACTCTTTGGCTCTGTCCCATTTGCCGTGTTGCGCGGCACTTAAAAAGGGCAGTAGGGCTTCGGTAGTCGCATGCACCTTCTTCATGTGGTCTTGCAAGGGACCCATGGGCGATTTGACGAACAAGTTACTAAAGGGATTTTTAACGGCCATCGGTTTGTCTCGAACGGGTTTGCCTCAGTATATTGACACTGCGGGGCGATAGAAAGGGCCGTCATTGCTATAATCGCCGACTTGCTGAACAGGGAAAAAGCGATGACCCGTTTCTGGAGTCCGTTGGTTGCGGAACTGTCACCCTATACGCCGGGAGAACAGCCCAAGGCTGACCAGTACCTAAAACTCAATACCAATGAGTTGCCGTGGTCACCATCGCCGAAGGTGGCAGAGGTGATTGCGGCAATCAATGTGGAGACTCTGCGCTGTTATCCCGACCCGGAGAGTATCGCCCTGTGCGGGGCCTGGGCACGACAACTCGGTATTGCGCCCGAACAGGTATTTATTGGCAATGGTTCAGATGAAGTGCTGGCGCACACCTGCCAGGCACTATTTAACCCGGCCAGACCGGTGCTGTTTCCAGATATCAGTTACAGTTTTTATCCGGTCTATTGCGGTTTGTACCGGCTGCCCTATGGGGCCATACCGGTTGATTCCCATTTCAATATCCGCCTAGAGGACTATCGGCGGGAAAATGGGGGAATTCTGTTTCCGAACCCCAACGCGCCTACCGGCATTGCATTGCCACTTGCGCAGCTTGAAACCCTGTTGCAAGTCAATACAGATTCCGTCGTGGTGGTCGATGAGGCCTATGTTGATTTTGGCGCTGAATCCGCAGTTGCTCTGATTGATACATACGACAACTTACTGGTGATTCAAACATTGTCCAAGTCGCGGGGCCTGGCTGGCTTGCGCGTTGGCGCCGCTTTCGGTAACACAGAGCTGATCGAAGCTCTCAAACGTGTTAAGAACAGCTTTAACTCCTATCCCGTCGATCGTATTGCTGAAGCTGTGGCAGTGGCTGCTGTGCAAGATAAAGACTGGTTCGACAGTAGTTGTGCGAGGATGAAAGCGTGTCGTAACGGTCTGTTAGGGGGTTTGCAGGCGCTGGGCTTTAGCTGCCTGCCCTCCGCAGCCAATTTTGTTATGGTTCGCCATGAGTCTCGCACAGCGGTTGAACTATTTGCCGCTTTGCGCGAACGCAAGATACTGGTTCGCTACTTTAGCCGTGATCGAACCAGCAACTATCTGAGGATTACGGTAGGAACAGAACAGGAGTGTTCAGCACTGCTGGGTCAATTGCGGGATATTCTTGGTTTGGGCGAGGCTTAAGACCGACATGCTGTCGGAAAAATACCGAAACAGCGCGCTGACTCCGACCTACAGCCGCCGCAGAATCACTGAGCCAATACTGTAACCCGCACCGAAGGAACACAATACGCCGATATCACCAGCCGCGAAGTCGTCGCGATGTTTATGAAACGCGATAATCGAACCGGCAGAACTGGTATTGGCGTATTCATCCAGAATTGTAGGCGCTTCTTTTTCGGTAGCCACACGCCCCAGAACACGTTTGCTGATCAGTTGATTCATGCTGAGATTGGCCTGATGCAGCCACAGTCGTTTAAGGTCTTCGCCGGTCATATTCAGGCTGCCAAGATGGTCTACAATTTGCTCTGCAACCATGGGGCAAACTTCCTTAAAGACTTTGCGGCCATTTTGAACAAATAGTTTGTCAGTTTGACCCATACCGCTCTCGTCGCCCCTATTGAGAAAACCGAAGTTATTGCGAATATTATTCGAGAAAGCGGTTTGGAGGCGGCTGCCGAGAATTTTGTAGGGTTCGCTTGAGGTCGCTGTGTCTTCCCGCTCAACCACCACTGCGGTGCAGACATCGCCAAAAATAAAGTGCGTGTCCCGGTCGCGAAAGTTCAGATGGCCACTGCAAATTTCCGGATTGACCACCAGCACTGCGCGGGCGCTGCCGTTGGCGATACTGTCGCGAGCCGCCTGAATGCCGAAAGTGGCGGAGGAGCATGCGACATTCATATCATAACCGAAGCCCCGGATGCCCAGCGCTGCCTGTAACTCGACTGCCATGGCCGGGTAAGCGCGTTGAAGATTGGAGCAGGCGACAAGTACCGCATCGATATCGTCGGCACTCTTACAAGCCATTTGCATGGCTTGTTTGGCTGCTATAAGGCCAATTTCACACTGCACAGATGGTTCTTCATTGCTGCGCTCGGGGATACTTGGCACCATTCGCTCGGGATCGAGAATGCCATCTTTAGTGATGACGTAGCGGTTTTTTATTCCCGATGCATTCTCAATAAACTCCACAGAAGAGAGCGCCTGGGCGGTTATTTCGCCCGCAGCTATAGCCTCAGCATTCTCAATGTTGTACTGCTCTGCCCAGGTGTTGAAGGACTCCACGAGCTCCGCATTACTGATGGACTGCTCAGGTGTGAACAATCCGCTGCCGCTAATAACGGTATCTGTCATGGGTGGTGACTAGCGCTGATCGACAGAAACGTAGTCTCGCTGAGTATGGCCGGTGTAAAGCTGACGCGGGCGGCCGATTCGATAGCTGCCACTGATCATTTCATGCCAGTGGGCAATCCAGCCGACGGTGCGGCCTACTGCGAAGATCACGGTGAACATACTGGTCGGAATGCCAATGGCCTTGAGAATAATGCCAGAGTAAAAATCCACGTTCGGATAAAGTTTTTTCTCAATAAAATATTCATCTTCCAGTGCAATTTTCTCAAGGCGCTTGGCGATGGCCAATAGGGGGTCGTCTTCCAGCCCCAGTTCTGCAAGCACTTCGTCTGCGGCCTCCTTCATCACTTTGGCGCGCGGGTCAAAGTTTTTGTAAACCCTGTGGCCAAAGCCCATCAGACGGAAGGGGTCTGCTTTGTCCTTGGCGCGAGCGACGAATTCATCAATCCGACTTACGTCGCCAATCTCTTCCAGCATATTCAGCACTGCTTCGTTCGCACCGCCATGAGAAGGGCCCCACAGCGCGGCGATGCCGGCAGCTATACAGGCGAAGGGATTGGCCCCGGAAGAACCGGTCAGTCGAACCGTGGAAGTGGATGCGTTTTGTTCATGGTCGGCGTGTAGCAGAAAAACGCGATCCATGGCTTTCGCCAGCACCGGACTGATGTTGCTGTCTGCACAGGGTGTACCAAACATCATGTGCAGAAAGTTCTCCGCATAACCCAGCTTGTTGTCTGGATACATGAAAGGTTGGCCGACAGAAAATTTATAGCTCATTGCCGCCAGTGTGGGCATTTTAGCGATTAGCCGAAAGGCCGCGATTTCACGGTGTTGTTCGTCTGCAATGTCCAGAGAATCGTGATAAAAGGCCGATAGAGCCCCAACGACACCGCACAAAATCGCCATGGGGTGCGCGTCGCGGCGAAAACCATGAAAAAACGAGGTGAGCTGATCGTGCACCATAGTGTGGTAACGAACGGTATTTTCAAATTCTGATTTTTGCCCGGCCGTTGGAAGCTCGCCATATAAAAGAAGATAGCAGGTTTCCAGGTAGTCCGAATGTTCTGCCAGTTGCTCAATCGGATAGCCCCGATGTAGTAATACGCCTTTTCCGCCGTCAATGTAGGTGATTTGTGACTCGCAAGCCGCTGTCGACACAAACCCTGGGTCATAGGTAAACATGCCTTTGTCTGTCAATTCGCCTACGTCCAGGACGTCGGGGCCGATACTGCCACTATAGATGGGCAGTTCGATGGTCTCATCCATGCCATCAATGCTCAGGGACGCTTTTTTATCACTCATTGGGGTTCCTGCGTTGCGCTGCTTTTGGGGTGGTCAACTATAGAGTTTCAGACGCCGATGTCAATTGAATTTACCCGGCGAACTGCCTATAATTACTGGCGGTTTAGGGGACGGTCTTAAGGGACGGTCTGAGGGACGAACCAAGGGATATGGTGGCGTCCGACGAGCTTTATTTGTCTATACGTTGACCGCGCCCACTATTTGAATCTGGCCGAGTATTCCCGGCCTCAATTGGCGATATAACCGTGAATGATAATCGACCTGTAAATCTGGAAATCGGCACTATCAAAATGCCCTTGCCAGCCATTGTTTCGATATTAACCAGGATTAGCGGCATTGGCCTGTTTGCAGGCATGGCCCTCTTTCTTTACTTACTCGATGCGAGTCTTGCCAGCGAGGCCAGCTTTGCAGATTTGAAATCGACACTCACCAACCCCTTTGTTAAGTTCATGGTTTGGGGCGTGGTTAGTTTGCTGCTCTACCACGTTGCGGCAGGCGTCAAACACCTGATTGCTGATTTGGGCATTGGCGAGAGTCTGGAAGGCGGCATATTAGGTGCAAAAGCCACCGTTGCCGTATCGATTTTTCTTATTGTTCTGGCGGGGTTGTGGATATGGTAACTGCGGTCACAAATTTCGGGCGCTCTGGCGTATCCGACTGGTTGGTGCAGCGCGTTGGTGGCGTCATTCTGCTGGGGTACTTTTGCTTTCTCGGCGCGCTTTTGATTGGTAATCCCGATATAACCTACACGGAGTGGAAAGCTGTTTTCGAAGCGACCTGGGTACGCATTTTCAGTGTTGCTGCGCTACTCTCTCTGGCCGCTCACGCCTGGATAGGGCTCTGGTGCACGCTGACTGATTACATCACCACTCGAATGATGGGCCCCAATGCCAATAGGCTACGCGGCGTATTGGTGCTGCTCTGTATCGCTGCTCTTTTCACCTATGTGGTGTGGGGTATTCTAATAATCTGGGGAAGTTGAAACATGGCTGGTATTAGAACCATTTCTTTTGACGGTGTTATCGTCGGTGGCGGTGGCGCAGGCATGCGCGCTGCCTTGCAATTAGCCCAATCGGGTTATAAAACAGCCGTAATTACCAAAGTATTTCCCACACGCTCTCATACAGTATCCGCCCAGGGCGGCATTACCTGTGCCATTGCGTCAGATGATCCCAACGACGATTGGCGTTGGCACATGTATGACACGGTGAAAGGGTCAGACTATATCGGTGACCAGGACGCCATTGAGTATATGTGCTCGGTCGGTCCTGAAGCGGTGTATGAGTTGGAACACATGGGCCTGCCGTTCTCACGTACAGAAGAAGGCCGCATCTACCAGCGCCCTTTTGGCGGACAATCCAAGAATTTTGGTGAGGGCGGCCAGGCTGCGCGCACTTGTGCAGCGGCTGACCGCACCGGGCATGCCCTGTTACATACGCTGTACCAGGGCAACATGAAGAACCAGACTGTTTTCTTTAACGAATGGTTTGCAGTAGACCTGGTGAAAAATCAGGACGGTGCAGTGACGGGTGTTATTGCAATTTGTACGGAAACCGGTGAGACAGTGTATGTGAAGTCTAAAGCGACCGTATTTGCGACGGGTGGGGCCGGGAGGATTTATGCGTCTACTACCAATGCACACATTAATACAGGGGATGGTATTGGTATGGCGCTGCGTGTCGATATTCCGGTTCAGGATATCGAAATGTGGCAGTTCCACCCCACGGGTATAGCGGGCGCTGGTGTTCTGGTCACAGAAGGTTGTCGCGGAGAAGGCGGCTACCTGATTAATAAGGACGGTGAGCGTTTTATGGAGCGTTACGCACCGAATGCCAAAGACCTCGCCGGCCGCGATGTTGTTGCGCGCTCAATGGTGCAGGAAATTCTTGAAGGCCGCGGTTGTGGGCCTGATGGCGACCACGTCTATCTCAAACTCGATCACCTGGGTGAAGAGGTGCTGGAAAGTCGCCTACCGGGTATTTGCGAGCTGTCGCGTACATTTGCGGCAGCCGACCCGGTTAAGGAGCCAGTACCTGTGGTGCCGACGTGCCATTACATGATGGGCGGCATTCCCACAAATGTTCACGGCCAGGCACTGACTGTAGATGCGGCGGGCAATGACGTCATTATTCCAGGCCTGTACGCGTGTGGCGAAGTTGCCTGTGTCTCTGTCCACGGGGCTAATCGACTAGGTGGTAATTCGCTGTTGGACCTGGTGGTATTTGGTCGTGCATCCGGGCTGCATATTGAAAACTCTCTGCGCGATGGCATTGAGCTTCGCGCTGCCAGTGAGTCAGACATTGAGATGTCACTGTCACGTCTTAACAGGCTCAACCAATCGAGCTCAGGTGAAGGCGTCGCTGAACTGCGCAAAGAGTTGCAGAGTATTATGCAAAACCATTTCGGCGTGTTCCGCAAAGGCGAGTTTATGCAGGACGGTATTAAGAAGCTGTCTGATCTGCGCGAGCGAATTGAGAATATTCATTTGCAGGACAAGAGCCAGGCATACAACACAGCACGCCTTGAAGCCCTGGAATTACACAATCTGTTTGAAGTAGCCGAGGCAACAGCGATTGCCGCAGAAGAACGCAAAGAAAGCCGTGGTGCGCATGCCCGTGAAGATTTCCAGGATCGGGATGATGAGAACTGGCTCTGCCATTCAATGTATTTTCCCGGTGACAAACGGGTTGGCAAGCGCGATGTGAATCTTGAGCCTAAAACTGTCGACACCTTCCAGCCCAAAATTCGAACCTACTAAGGGGAATCGGTCATATGTTGCAAGTCAGTCTTTATCGCTATAACCCGGAGACGGACAGCGAACCTTATATGCAGGATCTCGAAGTAGATACCGGCGGCAAGGATTTGATGGTACTGGACGTACTGGAGTTGATCAAAGCCGAGGATCCCTCAGTCACTTATCGGCGCTCCTGCCGGGAAGGTGTTTGTGGCTCAGACGGTCTCAATATGAATGGCAAGAACGGTTTGGCGTGTATTACCGCGCTGTCGGAAACTGTTAAAAATAATAAGCTGGTCGTGCGCCCGTTGCCCGGCCTGCCCGTTATTCGTGATCTGATTGTAGACATGAGCTTGTTTTACCAGCAGTACGAGAAAATTGAGCCCTACCTGCAAAACAACACGCCTGCCCCTGCTATCGAGCGCTTGCAGAGTCCCGCAGAGCGCGAAAAACTGGACGGCTTATACGAATGCATACTCTGTGCCTGTTGCTCAACCAGTTGCCCGTCTTTCTGGTGGAATCCGGACCGATTCATTGGCCCGGCGGGATTGTTACAGTCTTATCGCTTCCTTGCCGATAGCAGAGATACGGCTACCGAGCATCGTTTGGCCAAACTGGATGACCCATTTAGCGTATTTCGCTGTCATGGCATTCAAAACTGTGTATCCGTGTGCCCCAAAGGCCTAAACCCGACAAAAGCGATTGGCCATATCCGCAATATGCTGTTGACCCGGGCGACCTGACTTTGTGCCACACTATGGGTACTGTTGTTGTATTGTGACTTGAGTTAACACGGGCGGCGAATGCAAGAAAATACAATGGAGCTGCTATGGCGCAGCTCGCATATCTCCGGTGGTAATGCCACCTACGTTGAAGGCCTCTACGAGGCTTATTTGATGGACCCTAATGCCGTGCCTGAAGAATGGCGCGGCTATTTCGATAGTTTGCCCAGAGTAGACGGCAATAGCCTGCAAGATGTACCACATTCAACGGTACGCGAACGCTTCGCCCAAATCAGTAAGATGCGAGTACGTACCGAAGCGACGGTACAGGCGGATTCAAACGCGACCGAATACGAACGCAAACAGGTGCGTGTCGTGCAGTTGATATCGGCCTACCGCCAGCGGGGCCATCAGAAAGCCAGGCTAGACCCCTTAGGTCTGGCGGAGCGTCAGCGTGTCCCCGACCTGGATTTGAATTTTCACGAGCTCTCCACCGCAGATTCTGACACTGTTTTTCAAACCGGCAGCCTGCATATAGGGAAGGCAGATGCCACACTGGGCGAAATTGTGGATGCTTTGGAGCGCACCTACTGTAATACCGTGGGTGCGGAATTCATGCACATCACTGCAACCGAAGAGCGACACTGGATCATGCAGCGCATGGAAAGCGTGCGCTCGGCACCTGATTTTGGCCCTGAAGTTTGCGAAGCACTCCTCAAACGACTGATAAAGGCCGAGGGGCTGGAAAAGTCCCTGGGTTCCAAATATCCGGGCACCAAGCGCTTTGGACTTGAGGGTGGTGAATCCATGATTCCCATGCTTAACGAGATGGTTCAACGCTTTGGCAGCTACGGGGCAAAAGAAGTGGTGATCGGCATGGCTCACCGCGGTCGCCTCAATGTTCTGGTCAATGTATTTGGTAAAAAGCCGTCTGAGCTATTCAATGAATTTGAAGGTAAAGCGACTTACGAGAGCTCTGGAGATGTTAAATACCACCAGGGTTTCTCATCAAATGTGATGACGCCGGGTGGTGAGTGTCACCTGGCACTGGCGTTTAACCCCTCTCATTTGGAAATTGTTTTGCCGGTAGTTGAAGGTTCAGTGCGCGCGCGACAGGACCGCCGACTAGATTCTCTCGGCAACACGGTTGTACCCATTGTCGTACATGGAGATGCCGCCTTCGCTGGACAGGGGGTGGTGATGGAAACCTTCCAGATGTCACAAACCCGCGGTTATCGCACAGGCGGCACGGTGCATATTGTGTTGAACAATCAGGTTGGTTTTACCACCAGTCGCCGCGCCGATGCCCGCTCTACAGAATACTGCACGGATATTGCCAAGATGGTGCAGGCCCCTATTTTTCACGTCAATGCGGATGATCCGGAAGCGGTGTTATTTGTTACTCAACTGGCTGTTGACTACCGCAACGAATTTGCCAAAGACGTGGTTATAGATTTGGTGTGTTATCGCCGTCGTGGCCACAACGAAGCTGACGAGCCGTCGGTGACCCAGCCGCTCATGTACCAGAAAATCAAAAGTCATCCAACAACTCGCGATTTATACGCTGAAAAATTGATTTCCATCGGGGTTATATCAAAAGAGCAGGATACCTTTTTGGTCGATGGTTTTCGTGATTCTCTGGACCGGGATGAGTCGCTGATTAGCAGCCTGGTTTCGGAGCCCAATAAAGAGATGTTCGTCGATTGGGCGCCGTACCTGGGACATGACTGGGACCTGCTCTGTGATACCTCGATTAAATTGGTCGACCTGCAACAACTTGCCAGCAAGATTAATCAACCACCGGAAGGCTTGCCTCTGCAACGACAAGTCAATCGTATTCTGGAAGACAGGCGAAAAATGGGTGCTGGAGCTCTGGAGGTCAACTGGGGGTTCGCCGAAACCATGGCATATGCCAGTTTACTACATGAAGGTTATCCGATTCGGCTGACCGGGCAGGATGTGGGACGCGGCACCTTCTCTCATCGCCACGCTGTTTTGCACAACCAGAAAGATGGCAGTATCCATATTCCTCTACAGCGAATCCACCCTGAGCAGCCAGAGTTTGAGATCTACGATTCTCTGCTGTCCGAGGAAGCCGTGTTGGCTTTTGAATATGGCTATGCGACGACATCGCCGCAAGGACTTGTTATCTGGGAGGCGCAATTCGGCGACTTTGCCAACGGCGCCCAGGTAGTGATCGACCAGTTCATTACCAGCGGTGAGCATAAATGGAGCCGCGTGTGCGGGCTCACCTTACTATTGCCTCACGGTTACGAAGGACAGGGTCCGGAGCACTCTTCGGCGAGGTTGGAACGCTACCTGCAGTTGTGTGCCGAGCACAACGTGCAGGTGTGCATGCCGACAACACCAGCGCAGGTCTATCATATGCTGCGCAGGCAAGCGATTCGCCCGTTGCGCCGCCCTTTGATTGTAATGTCGCCGAAAAGCTTATTGCGGCACAAGGAAGCTGTCTCGAGTATTGAGGAGCTGGCAGACGGTGAATTTCAAAACGTGATTGGCGAGACGGATGGTCTGGAGCCAAACAAAGTTAACCGGGTCATTATGTGCTCCGGCAAGTTATTCTACGATTTACGCGACGCCCGGCGCGAGCGGGAAACAGACACTATAGCCATCATCCGGTTGGAGCAACTTTATCCGTTTCCCGAGCAGGAGCTCTATGGAGTTCTGCAACAGTATCCGAATTTGTCTGATGCGGTTTGGTGTCAGGAAGAACCCATGAATCAGGGCGCCTGGTATGCCAGCCAGCACCACATGCGCCGGGTGATTCAGCGTCACCGGGACGATATCTATCTACGCTATGTCGGCAGGGACCCCTCGGCGGCCCCTGCAGCCGGGTACATGGCCCTGCACCTTGAGCAGCAAGAACAATTTATCAACCAGGCCTTGGCAGTGGAGTAAGGACATCATGGCTATCGAAATTAAGGCACCCGCGTTCCCGGAATCGATTGCAGACGGTGAAATTGCCGCGTGGCACAAAGCACCTGGCGATGCTGTCAGCCGCGATGAATTGCTGGTTGAAATTGAAACTGACAAAGTCGTTATGGAAGTGGTATCTCCGGTGGACGGTGTGCTCGCCTCAGTCGAAAAAAATACCGGCGATGTGATCTTGAGCGAGGAACTTATTGGCACCATCGAAGAAGGTGCCGCCTCAGTTGATTCCCCCACTGCCGCGCCAGTTACTGAGGCAGTGGTTGCAAAGGACGCAGCCGGCGATGAGGACGAAGCCGGATATTTGCAGTTAGGCCCTGCTGCACGACGCCTGGCGGAAGAGGAGAATATTGATATTTCCCAGATCGCAGGGAGTGGTAAAGACGGCCGTATCACCAAAGATGATCTGCTCAAACATTTGCGCCAGGGGCAGAATGCTCCCGTGGCAACTACAGTAACGCCTGCGCTGGCAACTACAGCGACGCCTGCACTGGCACCTGCTGCGGCGAGTTTACCCACCGCAGAAGGTCACTCCGGCGAACGTGTCGAGAAGCGAGTGCCCATGACTCGGATGCGCAAGCGTATTGCCGAGCGCCTGGTCAATGTATCTCAGGATACAGCCATGCTCACCACCTTTAACGAGGTGAATTTGGTGCCAGTGATGGCATTGCGCAATAAGTACAAAGATCAGTTTGAGAAAACTCACAACGGCACCCGCCTGGGATTTATGGGCTTCTTTGTTAAAGCTGTCTGTGAAGCTCTCAAACGCTTTCCCTCAGTCAATGCCTCTATAGATGGTGACGATGTTGTGTACCACGGTTATCAGGATATTGGCGTGGCCGTATCCACGGCCAATGGGCTTGTGGTGCCAGTGCTCAGAGATGCTGATTTTATGAGTGTCGCTGATGTGGAAGCGGCAGTGCGCGACCTCGGTATTCGGGCTCGCGATGGTAAATTGGGTATTGAAGAGATGACTGGAGGTACCTTTACAGTCACCAATGGGGGTGTGTTTGGTTCCCTCATGTCTACGCCCATCCTGAATCCACCGCAAACAGGCATTCTCGGCATGCACAAAATTCAGGATCGCCCGATGGCCGTGGAGGGCAAAGTTGTAATCCTGCCTATGATGTATCTGGCGCTGTCATATGATCACCGCCTGATAGACGGAAAGGACGCCGTACAGTTTTTGGTAGCCGTAAAAGACCTGATTGAAGACCCCGCCCGCATATTGCTACAGCTATAAGTAGTAAATTCTGGCACTGACGAGAGAGTTTTATGTCTGAACAGTATGATGTTGTTGTTATTGGCTCCGGCCCGGCTGGCTATGTTGCTGCAATTCGAGCGGCACAGTTAGGTTTAAATGCCGCCTGCGTAGAGAAATGGGTGGATGCAGAGGGCAAAACAAAGCTGGGTGGTACCTGCCTGAATGTAGGCTGCATACCCTCTAAAGCGCTGCTTGATAGCAGCTACAAGTTCCATGAAGCGGCGCAGTCGCTGGGCATCCACGGCATTAACATAGAGGGTGCAGGCCTCGATGTAGCGACCATGATGGCTCGCAAAGATACCATTGTGGGGCAGTTGACCAGCGGTATCGCTGGCTTGTTCAAGGCCAACGGCGTGACCCCTCTTGCGGGTGCGGGTAAAATCTTGTCGGGCCCCAGGGTTGAATTAACGGCGGCCAATGGCGACGTATCAGTGATCGATACAAAGAATGTCATTATTGCGACCGGTTCAGTGCCTATCGATATTCCTCCAGCGCCAGTCGATGGTGAATACATTGTTGATTCCACCGGTGCCCTGGAGTTCCAGTCGATACCTGGGCGTTTGGGTGTGATTGGTGCAGGAGTTATCGGTCTGGAATTGGGCAGTGTCTGGAATCGCTGCGGTTCAGATGTGGTTGTACTAGAGGCTCTTGAGGAGTTTCTGCCAGCCATGGATGTATTGATTGCCAGGGAATCAAAAAAGATTCTTGGTAAGCAAGGCCTCGATATACGCACGGGTGCGCGTGTTACTGGCGCTGAAGTCAAGGACGGAAAAGTGTCGCTGGTCTATAGCGATAGCGATGGTGAGCACACGGAAATATTCGACAAGTTGATCGTTGCCGTAGGCAGAAAACCTCACAGTGAAAACCTGCTCTCTGCCGGCTGTGGAGTCAGTTTGGATGAGCGTGGCTTTATTTATGTGAACGATGCCTGTGAGACCGAAGCCCCCAATGTTTACGCTGTCGGCGATGTTGTGCGTGGCCCCATGCTGGCTCACAAAGGTTCAGAAGAAGGTGTTATGGTTGCCGAACGGATTTCAGGCAAGCACTCGCAAATGAATTACGAGACCATTCCTTCGGTGGTTTACACTCACCCCGAAATTGCCGGGGTCGGCAAAACAGAACAAGAGCTCAAAGCTGAAGGGGTCGTCTACAAAAGCGGTATATTCCCGTTCGTGGCCAGTGGCAGGGCCCTGGCAGCAAATGAATCAGAAGGCGTGGTAAAGATGCTGGCTGACGCAGAATCTGATCGAATTCTCGGCTGTCATATTGTTGGCCCCAGCGCCGCCGATTTGGTGCAACAGATCGTAATAGCCATGGAGTTTGGTGCCTCAGCGGAAGATATTGCTCTGACGGTATTTGGCCATCCCACACTGTCAGAGGCTGTGCACGAAGCGGCGTTGGCGGTCGACGATCACGCCATTCATATCGCCAACCGGCGCCGCAAATAGATTTGCGATGCAGTGCCATTTCATACAGAATGGCACCGCTTTTTCAGCATTCCGGCATAATAATATTTGGGGTGAGGCAGCAACCTGCGCCACACGGATTAATACTAGCTTACGGTAGGAATACATGAATCTCCATGAATATCAGGGCAAGTTGCTCTTTGCCGAGTATGGATTGCCTGTATCAACGGGGTATGCAGTAGACACCCCACAAGACGCAGTAGACGCAGCGGACAAAATTGGCGGAGATATGTGGGTGGTTAAAGCCCAGGTACATGCGGGCGGACGCGGCAAAGCCGGTGGTGTCAAACTCGTAAAAACCAGAGATGAGATTAAAGCGTTTGCGGAGCAGTGGCTCGGCAAGAATCTGGTAACCTATCAGACGGACGAGAATGGTCAGCCAGTGAGTAAAATTCTGGTCGAATCCTGCACTGATATTGCCGAAGAACTTTACCTGGGTGCGGTTGTTGACCGCTCCAGCCGTCGTGTCGTTTTTATGGCCTCTACTGAAGGCGGTGTGGAGATCGAGAAGGTCGCAGAAGAGACGCCTGAGAAAATTTTACGGGCCAGTATTGACCCGTTGACAGGTCCTCAACCTTATCAGGGCCGTGAGCTGGCTTTTCAGCTCGGCCTGAAAGGTGAGCAAATCAAACAGTTCGTGAAAATTTTTATGGGTCTTGCGCAGATGTTTCAAGACAAGGATCTGGCGCTGATCGAAATTAACCCCCTGGTTATTACCGAAGAAGGGAATATGCATTGTCTGGACGCAAAGATTGGCGTAGACGGCAATGCCCTGTATCGCCAGGCCGGTTTGAATGAAATGCACGATCCCAGTCAGGAAGATGAACGCGAAGCACACGCTGCGCAGTGGGAATTAAACTACGTGGCACTCGACGGCAGCATTGGCTGCATGGTGAACGGTGCAGGCCTGGCCATGGGTACAATGGATATTGTCGCTCTGCACGGTGGTTTCCCCGCTAATTTTCTGGATGTTGGTGGTGGCGCAACCAAAGAACGTGTCACTGAAGCATTCAAAATCATCTTGTCGGACGACAACGTAAAAGCGGTATTGGTAAACATCTTCGGCGGTATCGTGCGCTGCGATTTGATTGCAGAAGGCATTATTGGAGCGGTAGAAGAAGTTGGTGTTGTTGTCCCCGTCGTTGTCCGCCTCGAAGGTAACAATGCTGAACTGGGCCGCAAGCTCATGGCCAATAGCGGATTGAATATTATTGCTGCAGAAAGTCTTGCCGATGCTGCACAACAAGCAGTTAAAGCAGCGGAGGGCGCGTAATGAGCATTTTGATAGACAAAAGCACCAAAGTTATTTGCCAGGGTTTTACGGGCTCACAGGGCACCTTCCACTCCGAGCAGGCAACTGAGTACGGCACACAAATGGTCGGTGGCGTTACGCCGGGCAAAGGTGGCCAGGAGCACCTGGGTTTGCCGGTATTCAATACGGTTGCCGAAGCGGTTGCAGCCACTGGCGCGGATGCCTCTGTCATCTATGTGCCCGCAGCATTTTGTAAGGATTCCATTCTCGAAGCAGCCAATGGCAGCATCAAGCTGATTGTCTGCATTACCGAAGGTATCCCCACCCTGGACATGCTGGAAGCAAAAGTTAAGTGTGACGAATTGGGCGTGCGCCTTATTGGGCCAAACTGCCCAGGCGTTATTACTCCGGGAGAGTGCAAGATCGGAATCATGCCCGGCAGTATTCACCTGCCTGGTAAAGTGGGTGTTGTCTCCCGCTCAGGAACGTTGACCTACGAGGCGGTCAAGCAGACCACAGATGCAGGTTACGGTCAGTCTACCTGCGTTGGCATTGGTGGCGACCCGATTCCTGGGTCTAACTTTATCGATGTGCTCGAGATGTTTCAAAAGGATCCCGCGACTGAGGCAATCGTGATGATCGGAGAGATCGGCGGTACAGCCGAAGAAGAGGCCGCAGCTTACATCAAGGATAATGTCACCAAGCCTGTGGTGTCTTACATTGCCGGTGTGACTGCCCCTAAAGGTAAGCGCATGGGCCACGCTGGAGCGATTATCTCCGGGGGTAAGGGTACGGCAGACGAAAAATTTGCAGCCCTGGAAGCCGCCGGTGTTAAAACCGTTCGTTCACTGGCCGAGATTGGTTCCGGGCTGGCAGAGATAACGGGCTGGTGAGCCGAGTGGTTTAAGACGAGTGGTTTAAGCCGAATGGTTTAAAACGAGTGGCGGAGTCAGGTTCAGAACCGTAGCGCGTACTATGATGCGGCACGAATACCGCAACGAGCCCCAGGGACAGCTTTATGGTGCCTGCCGAGTCGAACTACGCCGCTCGCCGTGATTCTTCTCAGGCTGTTTTTTCCTTTTCGTTGTTTTCCTCCTGGCCGGTTTCAGCGCCGCAGCCTTGAGCTGATCGAAGGAGTTTTGCAAACACTCTCGATAGCGCTGCGGGTCCAGCAACATATCGCGGCAGCTCACAAAAGTGATGCTGAGGCCGCCAGAGATACTGAATACCACATGAAACAGGCCCATATTGTCCAGTAAAGGGCCGATTCCCTGAAACGAGTGCAGCCTTGCGCCACACATGAACAAGTCTTGCTGTGGTCCCGGCACGTTAGAGACCACGGTATGGGCAGAGACAGGCAGTTCTTCGAGCATCGTAGCAGCGCTGATCGCGCGGGCACCCAGCGCGCCGATGGGCGTGGACAGATTATTGACCAGATTTGAAATAGTGCGTGCGCCCAGGGCATTGGAGTAGGCTTTTGCTTTGATTGCGGCTTCATTGACAGCCTGTACGCGCTCAATCGGGTCTGCAATATCGGTACGTAAACTTAGAGTCATTGCGCTGATGAGGTTGCCACCGCTTTCCATTTCATCTTTGCCGCGCACACTGATGGGCGCCGCAGCACCTAGTGATTCCAATGGCAATTCCTCTTTCTCCAGCAGATATTCACGTAGCGCCCCACCAATGATTGCCACTACAACGTCGTTGAGAGTAACGCCGCCTATGGCATTTTTGATGGCTTTGACCTCGGCGAGGTCGAGGCGAACACCGTCACAGACCCGGTGTGCTCCCACCTTGCCGTTAAAACGAGTGCGGGCGCGGCTGTTTAGATGGGCACCTGGCCCGGTATCGCGTTCACTGAGTTGCTGGCGAACCAACCTGGTGAGCAGGGTGGCCAGTTTTACTGGCCTCATCATATTACCGAGGTAGCCTACCCGCGCCAGATTGAATCCGCTGGGTTCAGGTTCCCCCTGCCAGTTATCGCTCTCAGGTGGAGAGGGCATGACAGGTTCTGATGTATGGATAACATTGATGATTTCCGCGCCCGATACGCCGTCGATGGCGCTGTGGTGTATTTTTAACATGATGGCAAAAGCGCCGTCGGGTAGATTGGGAATACTCCCCAGCCCCTCTATAACGTAGGCTTCCCAGAGCGGGCGGCTCATATCCAGACCGCGAGCGTGTAATCGCGCCATCAAAATACAGAACTGTCGCCAATCGCCAGGCTTCGGCAGTGCTACATGGCGGACATGGTACTCCAGGTCAAAAGTAGAATCTTCAATCCAGTAAGGATTGTCCAGGTTCCAGGGGACAGCAACCAGTTTTCTACGAAATACAGGTGTTTTGTGCAGGTTATATTCAAACGCCTGCAATATTTCTTTAAATCGTATTGGTTTTTGAGGAGCTGTCGCTGGATCGTAAATGAGTACCGAAGTGATGTGCATTGGCGTGCGCGTGCTTTCCTGATGCACGAACATTGCGTCCATACCGGATAACTGCTGCATGGCTAAACTCCCCTGGAATCAACCCGGTATTATACCCTTGAAAAATGCCGACTGAACCCCATAGAAGAGCTATCTAAAATATCCATACTAACAGGAGAATACCTGGATGACTGTTGATGCTGGCAAGGAAACCCTGGGATTTCAAACTGAAGCAAAACAACTGCTTCACCTGATGATTCACTCGCTCTATAGCAACCGTGAAATTTTTCTTCGTGAATTGATCTCCAACGCCTCCGACGCGATTGATAAACTCCGGTTTGAGGCTCTCTCTGATTCAAGTTTGTTTGGGGATTCACCGGATTTACAGATTCGTGTAGAGGTCGACAAAAAGGCCAATACAATCACCTTGCATGACAACGGCAGCGGGATGAGTCGGGATGAGGTGGTTGAAAATCTCGGTACCATTGCAAAATCAGGGACAGCTCAATTTTTGGAGTCGCTCACTGGAGATCAACAAAAAGATTCCCAGTTGATTGGTCAATTCGGAGTCGGCTTTTACTCCGCATTCATCGTTGCCGAGCGGGTTGAAGTGCTGACCTTGCGCGCCGGTGCAGATGCAAGCGAGGCGGTGCATTGGGAATCTGCCGGAGAAGCGGAGTTCTCCGTAGAAACTGCCGAAAAAGCAGAGCGCGGCACAACCATTATTCTGCATCTGAAATCTGATTGCAGCGAGTTTGCCGACGATTGGCGCGTGCGCAGCGTTATCAAAAAATACTCTGATCATATCTCCGTGCCTGTAATGATGGAGAAACCGGCGGCGCCAGCTTCAGAGGAGGGTGAGGAAGCAGCGGTAAGTAATGCTGCACCAGTGTTTGAGGCTGTTAACGAAGCTACGGCGCTTTGGACCCGCAGCCGCAGTGATATCTCGGAAGATGAGTATAAAGAGTTCTACAGGCATATATCTCACGACTTTGAAGAGCCGATGAGTTGGAGCCACAACCGGGTAGAGGGCAAGCTGGAATACACGAGCCTGTTGTACTTACCGAAGCGAGCGCCCTTTGATCTGTGGAACAGGGAGATGAATCGCGGGCTCAAGTTGTATGTGCAGCGCACTTATATCATGGATGAAGCCGAACAATTTTTGCCAATGTATCTTCGCTTTGTGAAGGGTGTCGTTGACTCCAATGATCTGTCATTAAATGTGTCGAGGGAAATTCTACAGCAGGACCCGGCAGTGGAGACTATGCGCTCAGCCCTGACCAAGCGCGTACTGGATATGTTGAGCAAAATGGCGAAGGCTAAGAATGGTGAGAACTACGCGAGTTTCTGGAAAGAGTTTGGACAGGTACTAAAAGAAGGGCCTGCAGAAGATTTTTCCAATAAGGAGAAAATCGCGAAGCTACTGCGCTTTGCAAGCACCCATACGGACCAGTCCGAGCAGGGTCAAGCCCTTGAAGACTATGTCGGGCGCATGCAGGAGAGCCAGGAAAAGATCTTCTACATCGTTGCTGAAAATTTTAATACAGCGAAAGACAGCCCTCATCTGGAGGTGTTTCGCAAGAAAGGCATCGAGGTACTACTGCTCTCCGACCGTGTTGATGACTGGCTGATGAATCACCTGCAGGAGTTTGAGGGCAAACAATTCCAGGATGTTGCCCGCGGTGAACTGGATCTCGGCGAACTGTCTGAGGAAGACAAGAAAAAGCAGGAAGAGCTGGAAAAAGCCAGTGAAGCATTGATAGAGCGACTAAAAACATCGCTGGCAGAGCGTGTGGAGCAAGTGCGTGCGACGTCGCGCCTGACTGACTCGCCTGCCTGTCTGGTGGTTGGCGAGCATGATATGGGTTCTCAAATGCGCCGTATCATGGAGGCTGCCGGCCAGCAGGTTCCGGATTCCAGGCCCATTTTGGAAATTAACCCGGCCCATCCTCTGCTTGAAAAGCTGGATGCAGAGGCAGACGAAGACCGATTTGCAGATTTGGCGTCGATTATATTTGACCAGGCCCAGCTCGCAGAGGGGGGACAGTTGGAAGACCCAGCCGCTTATGTTGCCCGGCTCAATAAACTATTGTTGGAGTTGAGCAACTAGCCGCAGCGAAACTGCTACACTAGGCCTCCCTTGGGCTGGAGCGTTGAAAAATGTTTACGCCATCATGGTGGGTAAAGTCATTAGACTGCGGCGGATGCACGAAAAATTTATAGGCCGCTGGTGTCGGGTTTATACGCGATTCTTTATGAACGTGGTATCCTCAACGAGGTGATTGGTTCTATGATGCTCGCTGACCAGTCAAACGATGTTGAATTCAGTATCGGATTGAAGCCGTGAATATCTATATTATGCGCCACGGTGAGGCAGAGCTGGGAGCCGGGTCTTTCGAACCAGAGCTGACGCATCAAGGACTCCAGCAGATTGATACGGTTGCCCGGATATTGCAGCATGAGCGCCTGGATTTAATCTTGCATTCACCGAAATTGCGGGCGAGACAAACAGTTGAGCAACTCCAAACCCATATTGATATGCCCGAAGTCATTGTTGCAAGCACCTTGCTACCTGATAGTGAGCCCGCCGAGCTTGTGAGCAGTTTGGCCGATTACTCCGCAAACTCAATGCTACTTGTGAGCCACTTGCCTCTGGTGGCGCGTTTGGCTGGTTGGCTAACCGACGCTGATAAAGACGTTTCCAGGTTTGCCACGTTTTCTCCTGCGGGGGTCGTGGCCATTGAATGCGAATATCTGGAGCGCGGCTGTGGGCGCCTGGCCTTTGTTGTCTTCGGCCCAGAGTATCGACAGGAAAAAGATGTTCTATGTGCTTGAAAATAACGGCTACCCTTTTCTTTTTTCTATCCACCTCCTGGGCAACTGCTCAGGCCCCCTCGGCAGGGCTTGAACTCGCTGAATACCTTCATGCTGTGCCCTATGCAAGCGACTCTGCCAGAGATATAGACTACGAGTTGGGACTGGGCGCACTGCAAAAGGTTGCTGGTCGCTGGCGCCATAAACGCAGTGAGCGGGTTCAGGCAGACCTGGAGCGTCGTACCTGGCAAGTCTCGGACCCTTATACGGCTGCGGAGGCCTACGCCTGGTATGAGCGTCAGTTGCTTGCTATCGCAACGCCGCTGTACCAGTGCGATGGTCGCAGTTGTGGCAGCAGTGCTCAATGGGCGAACCGCGTCTTCTCCCAGGGCGTTTTATATGGGCATGACGAGCGCCAACGCTACAGTGCCTGGCGCATTGAAAATGCGGGTTCGCCAGTGACGACCGTGGTGTTATATGCAGTGGACAGAGCCAATCGACGGCACTATGTGCATTTGGATGTACTGTTACATTCGGCGCGGTAGTGGCTAGCGTCTGAACTTCAGTAGTGACAGAAATTCGTTGCGGGTAGACTGATTTTCCCGAAAACTTCCCAGCATCGCAGAAGTTTTCATAAGTGAGTTTTGTTTTTCAACGCCGCGCATCATCATGCACATATGCTGCGCCTCGATAATAACACCGCAGCCCTCAGAGCCAGTCACCTCAGAAATTGTGCGGGCAATTTGTGTTGTGAGCTGTTCCTGTATCTGCATGCGACGGGCGTATAAGTCAACAATTCGCGCAACTTTTGACAGTCCGATAACTTGACCGTTGGGTATGTAGGCGACGTGGCACTTGCCGATAAATGGCAATAAATGATGCTCGCACAGTGAATACAGCTCGATATCCTGAACAACAACCATTTCGTTGGAGTCCGAAGGGAACAGCGCGCCGTTCACAACCTCATCAACATTCTGTTGATAGCCGCGAGTCAGAAACTCAAAAGCCCTGGCTGCACGCCGTGGTGTGTCCACGAGCCCAGGGCGGTTGCGGTCTTCTCCACAGCATTCAATGATCTTTGCAAACGCTTTTTCCACGGGGCTCCCAATGTGTACCGGCACGGGCCAAAATGAGAGGCGATGTTAGCAACCCTGTGTGTTCAAGGCAATTTTGGGGTTACACTCAAATGATGGACACAGTCAAACAATTAAAGCAGGAGCTAGCGACAGTCGGTGACTATGTGCGCTGGGCTCAAACCTGTTTTGAGCAAACGCAAATTCACTATGGTCACGGTACCGACAACCCCTGGGATGAAGCACTGCACCTGGTTTTCGGGAGTTTGCAACTGTCGCTGGGGTCAGACCCGAGTGTGCTTGATTGCCTGTTGAGAGACTCTGAAAAGCAACACCTCATAGAGCAAGTGCAGCGGCGGCTGGACGACCGCGTCCCGGTGCCTTATTTAACCGGACGCGCCTGGTTTGCTGGCCTTGAGTTTGTTATTGACCGGCGGGCAATCATTCCCCGCTCACCCATAGCTGAACTCATAGAGCGCGAGTTTAGTCCCTGGTACGCAGGTCAGCGTATTCGGCGAGTACTGGACTTGTGCTGTGGTAGTGGCTGCATGGGTTTGGCTGTCGCCAAGTGGCTGCCGGATACGAAAGTCGATCTGCTGGATATTGATACCGCAGCGCTTGAGCTGGCTCGGGAAAATGCGGCGCTGCTCAATCTTGAAGGGCGAGTGAGAGTACTGCAATCCGATTTTTATGAGGGCGTGCGTGGCAGTCAGTACGATTTGATTCTCACTAATCCGCCCTATGTGGGCTCGAAAGACCTACAGATGATGCCGCCTGAATACTGGCATGAACCTGAGTTGGCACTGGGCTCGGGCCCGGACGGATTGAGTGCTATCAAATTAATTCTCTCCCAGGCTATTCACTTTCTCAGCCCGGACGGCCTTTTGGTCGCCGAAGTTGGCAATAGCTGGGAGAATTTGGAGTCTGCATATCCGCGGGTTCCGTTTACCTGGATCGAACTGGAGCGGGGAGGGCATGGAGTTTTTGTGCTTACTGCACAGGAATTGGCTTACTGCGGGGAAAGCTTCGCTTGAAAACACTATAATACATCCCTCTTGGAGAGCGTGGGTTGCAGTATGGCAGGGAATAGTTTTGGCCAGTTGTTCAGGGTAACCAGCTTTGGTGAAAGCCATGGGCCTGCACTGGGTTGCGTGGTTGATGGCTGTCCCCCTGGCATGGAACTCAGCGAGGCAGATTTACAGCGTGATCTCGACCGGCGCAAGCCCGGCGCCTCTCGTTACACGACCCAGCGTCGTGAAGATGATGCGGTTAAAATTCTCTCGGGTGTTTTTGAAGGCAAAACCACCGGCACCCCCATTGGCCTGCTGATTGAGAATACAGACCAGCGCCCAAAAGATTACTCCAATATCAAGGATACCTTCAGGCCGGCCCATGCGGATTACACCTACACCCAGAAATACGGTTTTCGGGATTATCGTGGAGGCGGTCGTGCTTCAGCCCGAGAAACGGCCATGCGTGTTGCCGCCGGGGCCATAGCAAAAAAATACCTGGCTATGCAGGGTGTGAAAATTCGTGGTTACCTCTCGCAGCTCGGCCCCATCCGCGCCGAGAAGCTGGATTGGACTGTGGTAGAGACCAATCCATTTTTCTGTCCAGATGCTGACAAAATAGCAGAAATGGAAACTTTCATGGCTGCGCTGAACAAAAAGGGCGACTCAGTTGGCGCGCGCATTAACATTGTCGCCCAGGGCATGCCTGTGGGACTCGGCGAGCCAATTTTTGATCGCCTGGACGCAGATATCGCCAAAGCGATGATGAGTATCAATGCAGTTAAAGGTGTTGAGCTTGGGGCCGGATTTGATGCGATTGAACACTACGGCAGTGAGCACCGCGACCTGCTAACTCCCGAGGGCTTTATCGGCAACAGGGCGGGTGGTGTCCTCGGCGGTATTTCCAGCGGGCAGGATATTACCGTGAGCATAGCCTTAAAGCCGACCTCAAGCGTGCGCTTGCCGGGCGCGAGTATCAATGCCGAAGGCGAAGCCATTGAAGTGGCAACCCGTGGACGCCATGACCCCTGTGTTGGTATTCGAGCTACTCCGATTGGAGAGGCGATGCTGGCCTTGGTATTAATGGATCACTTTTTGCGGCACCGTGGCCAGAACGCCGGAGTGCTCAGCGCGACCCCGATTTTGCCCGCCGGCTCCGGGTAGCCTGCCTCCCGCGATGCTGAATCGAAACCGCAGAACGCTGTTGCTCGGGGTGTTGGCGACCCTTACGCTGGCGTGGTCGGCCGTCTATCATTTTGATGTTCCGCTGAAAGACATGCTCTGGTTGGCGCTTTACAGCGCCCTGGGCGTGTTTAGTATTATTTTTCTGGCAGCATTGAGTGTTGCTGCTTTGCAGCTTCTCAAGTGGTTATTACGTCGTTTGCGTCATGGCGATAAAGCCGCTGGCGATTAGGCTTATTGTCCTTGCTCGAAGGAGATATCTACAAGCATCTGATTGGCGATTTCGTCGAGAGTTTCGCGCAGCTCATCCAGATCACTTTCGGCGGCGATATCCGCTTCTATTCGTGCGTTAAACAGTGGCTCGGCACTCATCGGGGCACTGCTAACATCGCTTTCAAGCTCAACAACATTCAGGTTGTGGGCAGCGAGAGCGGTGGCTATTTCGCGCACAATACCTGGACGGTCAGGGCCCAGTATTGCCAATTTAATTTTATGCAAATCACCGCCGACTGTGAGGGTGTGTTCAGCCGCCGTAACCCGGACACTTAAACCTTTTTCAGATAGATTTTTCAGCGCCAGCTCCAGTGCATCGCCCTGGCTCGCAGGCAGTGAAACCCGGATAAGGCCGGCGAATTTTCCGGCCAGCTGGGACAGGCGGCTTTCCAGCCAGTTACCTCCCTGTTCAGATATGGCAGAGGACAAATCCTCTACCAGGCCGGGGCGGTCATCGCTGATAAAGGTGATAATAAAGCAAGTATCCATTTACAGGCTCCACTTTTGTAATGGCAGGTCGTATATTACCCGCGACATTGCAGATGTGATAGAGAGGGCTACATTGGCTGGTTTTGTTCAAGTGCCGCCAGCGCAACTGAGCGAGGAGGTTTATACTGGCCTGCTTGAAGAATACGTCAGCCGGGACGGCACTGACTATGGTGAGGTGGAGTTGACGCTTTGGCAGAAAGTCGAGAATTTGAGAACCCAGGTCAATGCTGGCGAGCTGGCCATTGTGTACGACCTCGCAAGCGAGCAGTGGGATATTTTAGTTGCCGACGATTTAAAGGAACTGGATTTGTGAGCCAGAGCGCGGACCGCTTGCTGGATGCGCGGGGTTTGTACTGCCCGGAGCCAGTCATGCTCTTGCATAGCGCGATCAAAGATATGGGCGCCGGAGATACCGTACTGGTGCTGGCGACAGATCCATCGACGCAGCGCGATATACCCAAATTTTGTGGCTTTCTGGGGCATGTGCTGATGAGTTCGGAGCAGCTCAATGATGAATATCATTACCGGATATGCAAGTCTGCATTCAACCACAGGAAAGTTTAGCCTGTTCCTGTCAGGAGAGTTGTTTGCAGGTGTTTAAACATGTCTGTACAGGGCGGCGTTTTGTGTCAGCTCATGGCAGTAAGGTTTTCCGGCAAAGCCGGCGCGGTTGCAGGAGATTTTGATGTCTGCCCAGTCGCCCGTGTACTTGCTGGATGCCTCTATCTACATTTTCCGCGCGTACTTTTCCCTCCCGGAAAACTGGCATAGTCCTGAGGGCTACCCTTTGAATGCGGTATACGGTTACTGCTCTTTTTTGCTGGATTTATTGCGCAGACTAGAGCGGGGAGATTCGCCGGTTTTGGCCGCATGCTTTGATGAAAGCCTCGGTAGCTGTTATCGCAACGATTTTTTCCCCGCATATAAATCAAGCAGAGAGCATCCCGACGCAGCACTGGCTTTTCAGTTGGAACAGTGCAGAGGCATCAGCGAATCTTTAGGTCTTGCATGTTATTCCGGTGAGCGTTTTGAAGCAGATGACTTTATAGCCACTCTCGCTCGCCAGGCGAGAGAGAGTTCGCAGCCTGTCACCATTGTCACCCGGGATAAAGACCTTGGACAGTTGCTGCTGCGTGAACAGGACCGGCTGTGGGACTTTTCGGCCAATGTTTTCACTGGCAGGGCAGAGTTTGCAGAAAAGTTTGGCGTGGCGCCTGAGCAATTCACTGACTATCAGGCCCTGGTAGGAGATGCAGTGGATGGCATTCCAGGTGTACCGGGAATCGGCGCGAAATCTGCGGCTGCAATTTTGGGAGCATTCCGCGACCTGGAGGAGTTGTCCTCCAAGTTTGATCAACTCAATGGAACCGACATTCGCGGCGCTACTCGCATCGCAAAAAATTTACAGGAACACTGGAGTGATGCACTCGTGTCCAGAAATCTCGCGCGTCTTGCGGACCGTATCGATGGTATTGTGCTGCCACAGCCGTATCGGGCCACCGCGGCGTGTTTAAGGGAAATGCAGAGACACATGCGTGAACTGGGGCTGACAGGGCCAGTTTTGCAGCGCTGTGAACACATGGCGGTTGCGGCAGAGCGGCAGCCGTGAGGATTTTAGCGGACGCTAATATGGCCCAGGTGGAGCGGTGTTTTGCCTCAGTGGGAGAAGTCATTACCCTGCCTGGACGCACTATCAGCCCGGCAGACCTGGAGAATATTGATGTGTTGCTGGTGCGCTCGGTCACCAGGGTTGATGCCGACCTCTTGGCGGGTAGCGGGGTAAAATTTGTAGGCACTGCAACGAGTGGGTTCGATCATATAGACCGCGGTTACCTGCAAAGCCGCGATATTGGATTTGCTCATGCACCCGGTTCAAATGCCAACTCTGTTGTCGAGTATGTGCTGAGTGTTATTTGCTCTGATGCCAGTCGACTGGAGCAACTACTGGCGGGCCAGCCAGTCGGTATTATCGGCTACGGACAGGTAGGGCAGGCACTGCACGCACGATTGCAGGCACTGGGAATCAATTGTCGCGCCTGTGATCCCTGGCTGGATCAAGGACGCTATGCCGACCTGGCGGCTTTGCCAGAGGTGCTGGGTTGCCCGGTTGTTTGTGTGCATGCAGCCCTGACCGATCAGGCTCCATGGCCGAGTCGGCATTTGCTCAATGCCAGCAACTTGCGACAATTAAGTCCCGGCGCGTTGTTGATCAACGCGGGCCGGGGGCCAATCGTCGATAATTCAGCGCTGAGCAGGCTACTTGAGTGCCGTGACGACCTGCACATTGCCCTGGATGTCTGGGAGTTTGAGCCCCAGGTAGACCTCAAATTAATGCGCCAATGCCGCTGGGCCACACCGCATATTGCGGGTTACAGCTACGATGGCAAGTTGCGCGCAGCAGCAATGCTGAAGCGGGCCATATGCGAATTTTTTGAGATGTCTCACGCCGATGGCGACGGCGCTGATGCCGCGCCGGGACTGACCGTTCCCACTTCCCTGCAAGGTGCTGATCTTATCCGCTGGTTGCAGGCAAAGACCTATAGGGTACAGGAGGACGACCAGAGGATGAGGCTTGAGTTGGAGCGGGGATTTGACCGATTGCGCGCGCAGTATCCTCAGAGACGAGAGTTAAGCAGTTTCACGGTAGCGAATGCCGCTGCTCTGGATGCGACCGCGGTAGCTATCTGTGCGGCAATGGATTTGCGGCTGGATTGATAGCTGCGTTGCCAGCACACCGGCCATTGATAACTTGCAATTTAGCGGCTAGTGTAGGGCAAAGACCGCCCGCTATCTGTATGAGGCAAGCTATGAGTGATCTGGAAAACGACGAGCAGTGGCGAGACAAACTAACGCCACAGGAATTTGCAGTTTGCCGCAATAAGGGGACCGAGCCCGCCTTTTCAGGAAAGTACTGGGACTGCAAAAAGCAGGGCGCCTACAAGTGTAAATGCTGTGGCGAGCAGTTGTTTACTTCGGATAGCAAATATGATTCTGGCTGTGGTTGGCCCAGCTTCTTTCAGCCGGCTGACACACAGGTGATACGCGAGGCCCGCGATACCAGCCACGGGATGATCCGGGTTGAAGTCATCTGCGACAACTGTGGCTCTCATCTGGGGCATTTGTTTGAGGATGGGCCACAGCCTACGGGCTTGCGTTACTGCATTAATTCGGCGTCTATCGAATTGGAACCTTCAGCAGACTAGGCATCGAAGCGGTGGCGGCGGAACCAACGCGCAATCGCCAACATCACTACTGTAAATACCAGGCCCATCAGCATGCCGACATAGTCCAGCTTGGCCCAGTCAGGGCTGGCCTGATACGGGCCTCTACTGCCGCTCCCCCCAAAAGGGATATGGTGAAAAATAGCCTGACTGACGTAGCGACTGCCAAAAAAGACACTTTCAATAAGCACCAGGCCTATCGGCACGCAGACAGCGAGCATAAACGGAGAACGCCTTGCCGCAGCGGAGCATAGTAGCACCCAGGCGTAGAGTGGAGCAGTCCACAGTATCCAGGTCAGCATTCGACCCAATTGACCGACAAGCAAGCTGACCCCGTCGATATGATTCAATATCACTGTTGATGGGTTTAAGTCCAGGCGCCAAACAAGCAGCATGGAGAGCAGGGCGTAAGCGATTTGGGAAATAATGGAGACCGCCAGATAGATGGCGGGTGCCACCAAACAGGCCACTGCAAACTTGCTCAGTATTTCTTCCCAATCAGACACTGGCATGGACTTCCAGAACAGAACACTGCGGTCCTGTCGGTCTCGGTGTAGACAACTGATGAGATATTGCAGGCTTATCACCAGCAGCGCCAAAAGGAAGAGACTGTTTACCGCGTCCAGTGCCGAATTAAGAGATGCACTTTTTGGTTGCAGATTATTTGCAAGAGCATCAGGTATTTGCTTGTGCGGGTTGCGGCCTCTGTTGAAATCCCAGTTCTGGCCACTATTGTTATCGGCGCGCACCGAGTCATCGGCTGGCGCATTCGTCCGCTCCCCGAAACCAGTGTCGCCGTTGCGATGCTCCTGTATGAGTCTGTTGACCTGGCTGTCTCCGACCAGGGCAATCCTGCCTGAAAGGAATATGCTGAGTAGCATGAGCAGCAATAATATGCCGCTGATAACAATTGGAGTGATTAAAATGGGGTTGCGGTATTCCTGAACCTCGCGTTGCAGCAGGGTAAAAGTTTTTTGCGGGTTAATATCACTCATGGATGTTCTCCCTGGGCAATTTTTGCAACAAACAGGTCTGCCAGTGAGGGCGTGGTTATTTCGCCCAGGTCGGCTAACTGCGTCGAGGCAACATTCTCAAAGATAAAGGCCTTGCCACCCAGTGTTGAGCGCTGACTCATCCAGTTTAGCGATTCAGCTTTGGGAATATTGTCGCCGCTGACCTGTAGTTCCAGATAATTTTTGGATAAATCATCTGTCGTTTGGTGTAGCAACTTGCTGCCAGATTTTAAGAACATAATTTCAGTCAGAATGTGCTCGACCTCTTCAACCTGGTGTGTGGAAATAATGATGGTTTTATCTTCATCGTAGTAGTCGTTGAGTAGCTGTTCAAAAAATTGTTTTCTAAACAGGATGTCCAGTCCAAGCGTTGGCTCATCAAGAATCAACAAGCTGGCGTCGATACTCATGGCCAGGGCGAGATGCAGTTGCACAACCATGCCCCTGGATAGTTCGCCGACTTTTTTCCCTGATCTGATGTCTGTTTCCCCGAGAAATGATTGTGCTCTATCCAGACTAAAACGCGGGTGTACACCGCTGACATATTTTAGAAGTTGTTTGACCGACATCCATCGCGGCAGCACAGCGGTATCCGCTATTGTGCAGACTTGTTCCAGCAGCTCGGCTCGTTGACGGCGGGGGTCCTTGCCGAAAACCTGTAGATCACCCGCAAAGTCACACATACCGAGAAGAGAGCGAAGCAGAGTGGTTTTGCCTGCGCCATTTGGGCCAATCAGGCCGAGTACGCTGCCGCTGTGGATCTGCAGGTCAACATCCGTGAGTGCCGCTGTATCCCGGTAGCTTTTACAGATAGCATGGCCGTCAATGATTAGTTCACTCACTTATCTTCTCCTGGGGGCTTAAGTTTGGCGGTCGCTGCCTGCCTGTCGAGACCCGGTAACCGGATGCACTCTGCAAAGGCGGGCAGTTCTTTAGTCAAAACTATTGCTTTTCATGGGTATTCAGGCATTTCCTGACGCCGAATTAACTGAATGGGGAACAATGGGTACAAACAGGGGGATAAAAAAGGGGCCATAGCGGAGCCCTTCTTGCAATTTGGAGCGGGAAACGAGGTTCGAACTCGCGACCTCAACCTTGGCAAGGTTGCGCTCTACCAACTGAGCTATTCCCGCATTGCGTATATCCGTCGCCACGGTTGGGAGCGCCTCGCGTAACCATGCCCAGGGTTGCGCTGTACCAGCAAGTTACCCCCGTATACTTTTGCACGCACAACCCAAAAAGAGAAATGGCGTCCCCTAGGGGGTTCGAACCCCTGTTACCGCCGTGAAAGGGCGGTGTCCTAGGCCACTAGACGAAGGGGACGTGTAGCTCTCTATCGAGAGGCGCGCATTCTAGGCATACCGCCAGAAAACGTCAAGCCCATGCGCGGGTTCAGTACCTGTGAGACAAATCGGCCAGCTTCGGCATGGCTTGATGCGCAGGCTTTTGCTCTGCATCGGGTCGTCTTCTGTGTGGATTTAATCACTCACAGGCCACCCGATTTTTAGAAATCCGGGGATCATGACCTGTGGATTGGATGGATAAGTCTACGATTTACCCACCACTCCACAGGCGCAATAACAATCATCCAAAAGTCTCATAGGTATCTGAACCATGACAAGCGCTAACGCAGCCTTAGTGGCCCGCGTAAATGACCGGGACGAACAAGTCAAAGACCTGAAAAACGAACTCAAAGCCGCCCGCGACGACAACAAGGCACTACAAGGGGATCTGGTCGAGATTGCCAGCAAGGCCAAGAAATAAGGAAGGCGGTTTGATTGGCCTCACAGGCACTGAACCCGCACACTGGGTTGACAAAATGTATCCCATAGGAGACAGTGCATCGTGAACTATGAAATAGCAACAACCGCCTTATTTGATCGGTGGCGGGAAAAGTTGCGAGACAAGCAGGGCTTGAGCGCCATTTATAATCGGTTGCGTCAGGTGCGTGCAGGAAACTTTGGATCGTCGCGGTCTGTTGGGGGGCGAGTCTCTGAATTTAAAATCAACGTAGGTTCAGGCTACCGCTTGTACTACACGATCAAAAACCAGACCGTTGTCTTGCTGCTTTGTGGTGGCGATAAAGGATCGCAGCAAAAAGACATCGATCAAGCGAAGGCGCTGGTACGCCAAATGGAGGACTGATATGACACTTCAAACTAAACCTTTTAATCCGGCCGACTTTTTACTAGATGACAAGATGATCCTGAGCAGCCTACAGGATGCTTACGATTCTGGTCGCTCAGAAGAGTTCATAATTGTGCTAAAAGATGTGGCACAGGTTAAAGGTATGAAGCGGCTTGCAGAAGAATTAGGATTGAGCCGCAGCAGCCTTTATAAAACCCTAAGCGGTAATACCCAGCCCCGGTGGTGCACCATCCAGAAGATTCTCAAAGCACTGAACGTCAAGGTGCAGTTCGCTGCTCTGAAACACGCTGCATGATACATTGGGCCACATGTTTTAATCGTGCTGACTCAACGGTTTCATTTTACGTGGATGGCATGACTTAGAATGCTTGAGAGAGGAGTATCCTGCGGCCAGCACCAAGTGCCCCCGCCAAGAAAAGACTAATGGGGATTCCGAAGTCGAAGAACCACATTTGTCAACGCCAGTTTAAAACTAACCCACTTTAGCTCAAAAACGCCAACTTAACATTGACCCACCCCATGATGATGTAACGATTGCTTGTGGCGGAACGGTGCCCGCATTTTTCTTGTCTTTCAGTCGATAGCTTTCTCCTGATATCTGCACAATATGTGCATGATGTATTAGCCGGTCTAGCAAGGCTGCGGTGAGTGTGGTGTCATCAGCAAAAGCATTTGCCCACAGCGAGAAAAGGCCCGAAGGAGCGATGACGCTTACTGTAGAGCCGGATTTCTTCGAGCGTGCGGGAGACAAAGCAGATGGGGCCAGCGGAAAGGCCTTAAAGAATATGCGCCGATCTTTTACTTGAGTTTCTCCGAAAAATTTTTATAACATGCTGACACTAAAAACCATGCTGTTAGCAACAAATAGAAATGTCCGGTTCTGTAGCACATAGATTGTCCGCTTTTTGTTTGATTGCTGGAAGGCTCTATGAAGCGTCTTCCTGCCACCTTGGCTGAGCCGCGGACATTAGGCTGCAACCGGTAGTTCATCTGATATTGCCTGACCCAAGGCGTCATATCTCGCCAGTTCTCGTGGACCGTGTTGAATCGAAAGAGTGCCATCGGGGTAACGTAGAACTTTGACCTTTGCCTTCACATAATGGCAGCGGTGGCGATCCGCAGGTATCTGCAGCACTAAGCCTTCAAAGTGTACGCAATTGTCCTTTCTCACCGTTCGCTCAAAGCGCTCACACAGGATGTCATCCAGCACCGATTTATCCCGGCACCCAACAAAGGCTGAGCCTTCTTCTGGCGGTGGCTGTGTAAACTCAGCGTTATAAGCCGTCAGGTAGGTCTCGGTCAGATATTTATTGGCGCTGTCCATGTCCGTGATACCGGCCAGGGCCAACTCCTTGACCAACCGGTCCTGGTGGGTGCTAAACACACGCTCAGAGCGGCCTCGGGCCTCTGGTGAATAGGCCGGGATCATCTCAATACCCAACTGGCCCATCGCCCGCCCGAATTGCGTCAGGGTCACTTTGTCGACCTTCCCACCTGCCTCAGGTGTTATCCAGTAATGGCTGCCTCGGTCTGTATACAGAGAACAAAACAGACCCCGCCCTTCAATGACGTCACGAACACCCCGAAAGCTGCTCTGTGTCCCTTCTTCGTCGCAAAAGAACATCGAGTAGTGCTCATTAGTGGCATCATCCATGGTAACGATCAGGTCCCAGTACTGCCCAGGTACCCATTGATGCTGGCTGCCGTCCTGATGCAACATCATCCCCGGCCAGGGTGACCGGTCACGCTGTTTACGGTGGACGCCACGTTGAGCTGCCTTCTTCACTGCGCCAGCCCCTTGCAAGGTATTCTTCACCCACGAGTAGCTGCGCTGGCCTCCCTCTCGTTTGTACCAGGAATAGTAGTGCTTCACATTCCAGCCCCTGTGCCGATTACGATACCGATCCACCAGACGCATGACCTCGTCGACTGGAGCGCGGCGGTGCGATATCTGTGATAAGCGTTTGTCGATGAGACCCTCCAGGCCCTCTTCCTCATATCGATCAATGTAGCGGCGAAATGTCCGGTCACAAACCCCTAACAATCGCGCCGCCTCCTCCTGGGTCAGACGGCTCTCCGTCCAACCCCCATAAGCTTCCTCGAATCTCATTAGTCGAGTCTCCTGTAGCCACTCTGTCCGTCTCATAAGCGCCCCTCCTCGGGGTCCTATGAGAACCGGACAGATCATGTGCTACAAGACCGGACAGTTTATGTGTTACTAACAGCCACAACTATTTACTTGACAAAAACAAGTAAGGTGTTCAATCTTGAATAAGTTTCAAAAAATAATCACACACTCGAACCAATCTCTGGATTACGTTAGAAATTTTATACCTATAACTTGTAGCCATAACAGGAGAATAAAAAATGAAGCCCATTAGGCAGATTCCGCAATACCTCAACTGGCTCAACATTAGAAAAACGCTATTACCGGGTTTAATGCCTGCACTGGTTTTGATCCCTCAAATGGGCCTGGCTCAGGGGCTCACGCTTGAAGAAGTGCTGGTGACGGCTACACGCCGTGGCGATACAAATATTATGAAAACGCCGGTTTCTATGACGGCCATAACAACCAGCGACATTGAAACCTATTCACCCCGCGACCTGAATGATATTGCTGTCATGGTGCCTAGCCTGTCAGCAGGAACGGTTTCTGCATTTAAGTCAGCCTCATTCGCCATGCGCGGCGTTTCCGAGTCGACCATTATTGTGTACAAAGAATCTCCAGTCGGTGTGACCATTGATGATTTCGTCGTGAATCATGTTCAGACTCAGAATCTGGAAACCTTTGATATTGAACAGATAGAAGTTCTGCGTGGTCCGCAGGGCACACTGTTTGGTAAGAACACGACGGGTGGCACCATTAACGTCAAGACCAGGCCCCCATTGCACACTGAGCGCAGCGTAGATATGCGCTATGAGTTCGGTGATTTCGGTACTCAGAAGGCGACTGCGGCGGTGAATATACCGCTTGTTAAAGATACCCTGGCTTTCCGCTTTGCGGGAGTGAAACTGGATAGTGACGGTTATTATGAAAATCATGCCAGTTACGGCCCAGTGACTGTTGCGCCAGGCCTGGTCAACCCCGGCGGTGGAATTGATGGTCAAACGGGGCAGGGTGATGGCAGCGACCTGGGCGGTGATGACGTATTGTCTCTGCGCGCAAAATTACTCTGGTCGCCCACGGACAACTTTAATGCGCTGTTCCAATATGAATATATTGAGGACGAGGGCGATTCCCCGCCCATCGTCAATGAAACTCCGGCAGGTTACACATTTGATGCCTGGGGCTTCACCAGCGAGGGCGGCGACCCTCTGAAGTCTGCGGGCGTGACCAATCAGGATGATTTCCTGCTGGAAATGTCACAAGGGCACCTGATTGATATCGAAGGCTATTACTTGAACATGGACTGGGCGCTGGGCGATTACACCTTGTACTCGGTGACCGGTTGGCGCAACCAGGAATCTCACCTGCCCAGCACCTACACGGGCAAAGTGTTTGAAACGCTGTTCGATGCCACCCGCGATGACGAACGAGAGACGTTTCAACAAGAGATCCGCCTGGTGTCTGACCTTGATGGGCCTTTTAACTTTGTCACCGGTGTTTACTACCAGGAAGAGGACATAGACTTCTGTGTCGTGCAGGTCGTGGGTTTTGTCGATTTATTGCTCGAAGGCCAGCCAGACTTCCTCAGTAATAACCCTCTTATTTTGTGTAACACCCAGCAGGCAGAGGCTCTGGCGGCATACGTTGATGGCACCTATGACGTGAGCGACCGTTTCCACATCAGTGGCGGCTTCCGCTACACCGATGAGAAGAAAGATTGGCAGGGTCGCCCTCGCCGTCCTGTTCAAGCCTTGCTTGATGGCGGCTTCGACCCTGGCTTTACCTGGCAGCAACTTGCTAATCCGATCAATGGCGCAGACTTTGGCGCGTATCCTGCGGGTGTTGTTGAGGATAGCGAGGATTGGCAGGAGCCCACCTATCGTATCCATTTTGCCTATGACTTCTCTGAGGATTTGTTTGCTTGGGCCGGCTACTCTCGCGGTTTCAAAAGTGGCGGCTATAACGACCAGGTAGGCACAGTCCTTGATCCGATACCGGCGCAGGCTGCGCGACCGACTGATCCGGAAATTGCAGATTCCTTTGAGGTTGGCATTAAGTCTTCTCTGGCGGATGGCGCTGCCAATATTCAGGCCACTGCATTTTATGTCGAGTATTCAGATGCTCAGCGTACTTTGAATGCGAGTTTCGAAACTGGTCAGGAAACTCTGTTTTTTAATGCTGCGGAACTCGAGGTGCAGGGTATCGAACTTGAGGGTACTTGGGCTGTTACCGAGAACTTTCTGTTGCGCGGTAATGCGATGTGGCAGGATGCACAGTTCAATGAATTCGTTGCCGACACAGATTTCGATGGAATTGATGACATCGACCTGAGTGGCAAGGAACCAACTCGCGCACCTGAGTTTATGTACACCCTGGATGGAACTTACACGCTGGCATTTGATGCAGGTGATCTTGATTTGAACCTGCGCGTATCATACGAAGACGAATCTGTGGCGAGTTACTCAGATGTTGATGAAGCCTTTGACGCAACGCTTAATGAAAGAACCGTGTGGGACGCCAGCGTCACCTTTACTCACAATAGTGAAAAATGGTGGCTGCGTGGCTTTGCGAAAAACTTCACAGACGAGCGTTATCGCACAGGCTCCCTGTCAGTCGCGAATTTCTGGGTGATGTCTGCCTATGCCCCACCTGAGTACTACGGCATTGAGATGGGTACTAAACTCAATTTCTAGTGGATTGAAACTGAGGAGGTAATAAATCACCTCATGTGAAGGGAATTGAGCCGACTGTGTCGGCCCATTTTTGTTCAGGCCGAGGCAATGACTGTTATGAACAAAATCAGGCTTAGCGTACTTACTTTTTTTCTGTCTTTTCTGGCGCTATCGGCTCTCGGAGAGAAAGCCTATTCACCTGGAGTGCAAAGCGATATTCCAAGAGAGGTGTTCTTCGGCGATCTTCACCTACACTCCCGCGCCTCGGCTGACTCTTACGCGATGGGCAATCGCTCACTCACTGCTCGCGACGCTTATCGTTTTGCAGCGGGCGAGGAAATTGAAGCCAGCAGTGGTTTACCAGCCCAATTAAGGCGACCACTGGATTTTCTGGCGGTTACTGATCACGCTGAGTTTATGGGGGTGCTCAACGCGCTTACTGAAAAAGATCCGGAATTAATGAGCTCTCCGCTCGGTAAGCGATGGGGAGCCGCCTCGACGGATGAATTTCTCACATCGTTTGTTGAGAGCCTGTCCAATCCAGACCCTGTTCGAGACGATGTACCGGACGATCTCGAATGGCGCATCTGGAGGCAACTGACCTCGGTTGCAGAGGAACATTATCGCCCAGGCGCGTTTACCACCTTCTCAGCATACGAGTGGACCGCTGATAGTGAAGGCAATAACCTGCACCGCTGCGTTATCTATCGCGACAACAGTGAGCTAACATCGTCTGTGCTGCCATTTTCATCTTTTCTGGGTAGCGACCCGGAGCAACTCTGGGCTGCTCTGCATCGCTACGAGGAGCAGACAGGCGGTCGTGTTATATCGATTCCACATAATGGCAATCTCAGTAACGGTATTATGTGGGATACACACCGACTCGGAGGTCAAGCAATTGATGCCGAGTATGCGCGCCTGCGGATGCGCTGGGAACCGGTAGCCGAGGTCACTCAAGTCAAAGGTGATAGTGAAACTCATCCTTTGTTATCGCCCAGCGACGAGTTTGCAGCCTTTGAGCGGTGGGATCGCTACAACATTATGAATACTGCGGAAACTAAGCCAGAGATGCTGCCCGGTTCCTATGCGCGTTCTGCATTGAAGAGGGGACTGGCTTTTGCCGATAGCACGGGAATCAATCCCTACCAATTTGGGATGATTGGTAGCACCGATTCCCACACCTCCTTGTCTACCGCGAACGAAGACAACTTTTTTGGCAAATTCGCCAATTCGGAACCAGGTGTTCGCAGTCCGGAAAGTATGATGGCTGGTATGAAAAACGCTGATTGGGAACTGGGCGCATCCGGTCTCGCTGCTATATGGGCGCGAGAAAATACCCGCGAAGCATTGTTTGATGCGCTTGAGCGCAAAGAGATTTATGCAACAACCGGGCCGCGAATTAAATTGCGCTTTTTTGCTTCCTGGGATTTTGTTGAGCAGGATTTACAAACTCTGGATCTGCCTCAGGTGGCCTACGCAAAAGGTGTGCCTATGGGAGGCGATTTGCCGGAACGCAGTACCGAGGATGCCGAGGGTGCGCCGTCTTTTATCGTCCTGGCCCTCAAGGATCCCGACGGCGTCAATCTCTCCCGGTTGCAGATTATTAAAGGTTGGCTCGACGCCTCTGGGCAGGTACAGGAACAGATTTATGATGTGGCGGGCCAGCAAGGTGGACGCGCACAACTGTTCGGCGCAGCATATTTGTCCGCCTATTGGCGTGACCCAGGATTTGACGCTAACCAACATGCCTTTTACTACGCCCGCGTGGTTGAAATAGAACGACCCCGCTGGACGATTTACGATCAGCGTCATTTCGATACTCCACAATCGTCAGATGCTCCAGCCGTGGTGCAGGACCGGGCGTACTCTTCGCCAATCTGGTACGCACCATGATCCCTGTATTTAAAGCAGTTTCCTGGACTCAATCTGTATCCAGTGTCACTAAGTTTCTATGCCTGATAGTGGCTTTATCTGAATTCTCTATCAATGTGGCTGCAGAGTCAGGCGAAGGCACGGGTGCGCAGTTGTTCAATCAGCATTGTATGCAGTGCCATGGCGGTTATGTTGCCATGGCACCACAGCTGAGTTTATTGCAAATTATGTCGACCAGTTCGGTATTGCGAGCTATGGAATCAGGTGCCATGAAGCAGCAGGCTGCAGGTTTGTCCGCGTCGCAAAAACACAAGGTGGCAGAGTTTTTGACCGGCCAAAGTTTGCCTGCATCGTCTCAGGTAGCCTTGCCTGCGCGTTGTGAGTCTGCGGAAATTGATGTCACCGCTGCTACGGGCGCTTGGCAATCGGGTGTAGATTTGCAGAACCACCGTAAATTTGATGCGTCCATCACATCTCTGTCCATATCAGATATGCCGAAGCTCAAACTAAAATGGGCCTTTGCTTATCCCGACGCTGTGCGCGCCAGGTCGCAGCCACTTTTGGCGGGCGGGGCAGTTTTCGTGGGTGGGCAAAACGGCAGTGTTTTTTCTCTTGATGCAGACAAAGGTTGCCTGCGCTGGGAGTTTTCAACAGTGGCTGAGGTGCGCACAGGTATTGTGATGGCGCCAGCAGTTTCCGCCAGACAGCTGGAGAGCCTGCTATTTTTCGGCGACCTTGTTGGGTATGTCTACGCGCTCAACGCAGCTACTGGAGAACTGGTTTGGCGCGACCGACCGGATGAGCACCCGAGTTTGACGCTGACCGCTGCTCCGGCTTATCACGCTGGACGGCTCTATGTGCCGATGTCGGCATTGGAAGTCACGGCCGCTGCTGACCCGAAATACGCTTGCTGTACCTTTCGCGGTGGCGTCGCAGTCTATGAGGCAAGCACCGGTAAAAAATTATGGACTGGCTACACCATCGATAAAGCACCCACCGTGGTTGGACACAATTCCGTTGGTACGGCGCGCATGGCACCGAGTGGCGCTCCAATCTGGAACACGCCTGCCCTCGATCTCGCACGAGGCGTGATGTACGTCGGCACGGGAGAGAACTACTCATCCCCTGCCAACGAGACCAGTGACGCGGTGCTGGCATTGAGCCTGAAAGATGGTCATATCGTATGGACTCAGCAAATGACCGCTGGAGACGCCTGGAATATGGGCTGTGAAACAGCAGAAAAAATTAATTGCCCGCTGGAAAACGGACCAGACTACGACTTTGGCGCTGCTGTTATTGTTGCCCAGGCCAAAAATGGCAAAGCTATTGTGATTGCCGGGCAGAAATCGGGCGATGTATACGGACTGGATCCCGATAAACAGGGCACGATTATTTGGCACCGAAAACTGGGACGCGGTGGTATTCAGGGTGGCGTACATTTTGGTATGGCGGTTGATGGAAACACCCTTTATGTGCCGATGTCTGATTTTGATGGTGGCCCGCGTTGGCCGGGTGTAGCGAAGCCGGGCATGTTCGCGCTGGACGTGTCAACGGGTGCCACCCAATGGTTCAAGCCAGCGCAGGATGCTTGCGAAGGAAGAGAGTTCTGCCAACCTGGATTGTCTGCGGCGGCATCTGCACTGCCTGGTGGTGTGCTGGCGGGTGCAATGGATGGACATCTGCGGGCTTATCAGCGTGATACGGGAGACATCATCTGGGATTATGACACGGCCCGCGAATTTCAAACGGTCAATGGTGGTTCAGCCAGGGGTGGCTCAATCGGCGGAGTGAGTGGACCGGTGTTATACGACAATAAATTATTCGTTAACAGCGGCTACGGCATCTACTTTCATATGCCGGGCAATGTACTGCTTGCCTTTGAACGACCCGACTAAACTATTTCAGTTCTGACGAGGATTTGCCCAGTACTCTGCGTGCCACGATTAGCTGCTGGATCTGCTGGGTTCCTTCAAAAATATCCAGAATTTTCGAATCGCGCGCGAATTTTTCCAGTAATTCGTTTTCGCTGTATCCCAGGCTTGAGCACAGTTCAACACAGCGCAGGGTGACATAGTTGCCCATGCGGCCAGCTTTGGCTTTGCACATTGAGGCCTCTTTGGAATTCGGCTCCTTGTTGTCGGCCATCCAGGCAGCGCGTTGCACCAGCAGCCTGGCAGCATTCCACTCCGCTTCCATTTTGTAGAGCTCGGCTTCCACGGCAGTGAGGTTGCCCGGTTTTTTGTCGAACTTGAGTGTAACACCTTCCTTCGCCAGCAGTGTTTTTGCCATGTCTAGTGCAGCGCGTCCAACGCCAATCGACATTGCAGCAACCGGAGGTCGAGTGTTATCGAAAGTTTGCATCACGCCGCCAAAGGCTTTCTTGCGCTCTTCAGCATTTTTTGCAACTTCGGGGCTACCCAGAATATTGTCTTTGGGGATGCGGCAGTCGCTAAAGCTGATGGCAGCAGTGTCGGAGGCGCGAATGCCGAGTTTGTGTTCCAGCCGAGTCACTTCGCAGCCGGGCGTACCTTTCTCTACCAGGAAAGACTTAATTGCAGCCTTGCCAAGAGATTTGTCGAGTGTTGCCCACACAACAATCACGTCACAGCGGTCGCCATCGGTTACGAATATTTTCTCCCCATTTAAAATCCATTCATCACCGTCGAGAACAGCCGTAGTGGAAATATTCGCAGAGTCAGAGCCAGTGCCGGGCTCGGTAATAGCCATTGCCGCATAGCGACCACCAAATTTTTTCAGTTGCTCCGGGGTGGCAACAGCGCTAATGGCTGCGTTGCCTAAACCACGCCCAGGCATCGCCAGCATCAAACCAGTATCACCCCAGCATATGGCTTCCTGGGCGGTCACTGCCATCAAATTGGCACCGTTGTTTACGCCGCTGCCGTTAGCTGCACTTTTGGCACCTGCCACTGGCCTGCTTTGCCCAATGAGTTTGGATACCTCTTCCATTTCCTTGGGGTAGGTGTGTTCTTCCTTGTCATATTTGCGCGAATAGGGGCGCATCATGGTTTCTGCCATCATCAGCAAATTGTTGTAAGTTTCCTGGGCTTTGTCGTTGAGTTCGAGATTAATCATTATGCTATTCCTGTCTTGGAGTTACTGATTAGACGCTGACTGCGCCTTCCAGGATGGCGATTGCTCGCAGATTTCGATACCACAGTTCTACCGGGTGCTCCTTAGTAAAGCCGTGCCCGCCCAAAAGCTGTACACCGTTGGTGCCAATCTCCATGGCGTGTTCAGCACAAAAAGCCTTCGCCAGATAAGCGTGTTCATGGAAATCTTCACCGTTTTCCGCCCTTGCCGCTGCGCGCCAGGTCATCAAACGCATGGCGTCCAGTTCAATCGCAATATCGGCGATCATAAAGGCGACTGACTGGCGATTGGTGATCGGTTCGCCGAAGGCAACTCGCTCGTTACAGTATTCGATGACGTAGTCCAGCACAGCCTGGCATGTGCCAATCGCCAGCGCGCAAATGCCGATGCGCGAGAGATCAATAAACCGCTGCAGGTCAAAGCCGCTTTCTCCCAGTAAGGCGTCGCCAGGTACGACCACATCATTGAAATGTAATTCGGCCATCTGCACGCCGCGCAAACCCATGTTTTCCTGGCTACTTCGCTCCAGATTGGCGGCTGCTCCCTCAACGATGAATGCAGCGGGACCTTCGTTTTCAAGTTCGGCTATAACCAGCACGAGTTCGGCATCTGTGCCCAGGGGTACCATGGTTTTAGAGCCGTTAATGATGAAGCCGTCGCCTGAGCGTTTGGCGATGGTTTGCAGCTCGGTGGGTTCGAAGGTTGCGCGGGGTTCCATAAAAGCGATGGTGGCCTGTTCGAAAGTTTCACCGCAGAAGCGCGGTAAGTACTTTTCTTGCTGTGCCGCCGTAGCATGATCAATAAGGGTGTTAATGAACGCCAGTGGTGTGAGACTGCCCAGTGCCAGAGACATATCGCCTTGGGCCAGGTCTTCTGTGTTAAGCGTGTTGGAAATGGGTGACCGCGGGACACCAGCGCCACCAAGGGCCTCGGGAATGGGCATCAGGCCCAGTCCGAGTTCCAGGGTTTTCTCATAGAAACCTGCAGGGGTCGCGTTATTGTCGTCAGCGTCCCTGGCGAGTGCTGCCAGCTCGGTTTCGGCAAAGCGCTGGACTGATTCTCGGGTCATGCGCTGTTCGTCGGTGAGCGTTAAATCAAATAAGCGCCCGCTGGTGTCGGTTTCCTGGCTCAAGACAGCCTCCTGAATTGGGTCATATAATCAATGCAAACTCTAAGTTAACACAGCATGCAGTGAGCAATCCACCTTTAAGAATAAAATTTAAACTTTGAGTATGTTGGCCGCCTTCAAAGTCGCCTTGAGATGGCTTTTTGTTGCTACCCAGGAGGTGATGCCGTAAAATCGCACGCCAGATCATAAGAGAGCGGGGCAGGCCCGCTACTCAGACTTCGGTGCTCTGGCTCATTGTGTATACCGTCATGGAAAAAGCGAGATGAATACAACTCATCTCGCTTTTTTTGCGGCCTGAAAATAGCAAATCAGTGGTTCAGATAGCCTGCAAATTGGGAGGTGTAGTGTTCAGTCCAGCCCTATTGGCCCTTGAAGATGGCAGTATTTTCAAAGGTTTGGCAATTGGTGCTGAAGGTGCATCGGTTGGCGAGGTGGTATTCAATACCGCAATGACTGGTTATCAGGAAATTCTGACAGACCCCTCTTACGCGCGTCAGATTATCACGCTTACCTATCCGCACATTGGCAACACTGGCACAAATCGGGAAGACGAAGAGTCTACAGGCGTATTTGCGTCGGGCCTGGTGATTCGCGACCTGCCGCTATTAGCCAGCAACTACCGCAATCAGGAAAGTCTGCAAGACTACTTGCAGCGCCGCAGTGTGGTGGCCATTGCTGATATCGACACGCGCCGTTTGACCCGTATCCTGCGTGAGAAGGGCGCCCAGAATGGCTGCATTATGGCTGGTGCTGATATTGATGAGAGCAGGGCTCTCGATCAGGCTAAAGGTTTCGCTGGCTTAAAAGGCATGGATTTGGCAAAAGATGTGACCGTCACCGAGGCCTACCCCTGGAGCCAGGGCTCCTGGGTGCCGGGTGAGGGGTTTCAACAAGCCCGGACATCTGATTTGCCCCATCATGTTGTAGCCTATGATTTCGGAGTGAAGCGACATATTTTGCGTATGCTGGTTGATCGCGGTTGCCGCCTCACCGTTGTACCGGCGCAAACGCCAGCGGCTGAGGTTCTGGCCATGAATCCCGATGGTGTCTTTTTGTCGAATGGACCCGGTGACCCTGAACCCTGTGACTATGCGATAGCCGCGATTAAGGGAATACTGGCAACAGAAATACCAGTTTTTGGTATTTGTTTGGGCCACCAGTTGCTGGCGTTAGCCAGCGGTGCGAAAACCATGAAAATGAAATTTGGCCATCACGGGGCCAACCATCCGGTTCAAAATCTTGACGATGGCACTGTGTTGATTACCAGCCAGAATCATGGCTTTGCAGCCGAGGAATCATCGCTACCTGACAACATAAGGGTGACGCATAAGTCCCTCTTTGACGGAACATTGCAGGGTATTCATCGTACTGATAAGCCAGCCTTTAGTTTTCAGGGTCACCCTGAAGCCAGCCCGGGGCCGCACGATGCAGCCCCCCTGTTCGATCATTTTCTGGAGCTCATAGAACATGCCAAAGCGCACTGATATCCACAGCGTGCTTATTCTTGGTGCTGGTCCAATTGTTATCGGCCAGGCCTGTGAGTTTGATTATTCCGGTGCTCAAGCCTGTAAGGCGCTGAGAGAAGAGGGTTTTCGAGTCATCCTGGTGAACTCTAACCCAGCCACTATCATGACTGATCCGGCCATGGCCGATGCAACTTATATTGAGCCCATTGACTGGCGCACTCTGGAAAAGATTATCGAGCAGGAACGCCCGGATGCACTGTTGCCGACTATGGGCGGCCAGACTGCATTGAACTGTGCGCTCGACCTGGCGCGCGAGGGCGTGTTGGAAAAATACGGCGTGGAAATGATCGGCGCCAGCAAAGAGGCCATCGACATGGCCGAAGATCGCCAGTTGTTCGACAAGGCCATGCAGCGTATTGGCCTGGAGACGCCTCGAGCTGCGTTGGCTCAGAGCCTGGAAGAGGCCTTTCAGGTACTCGACCAAATTGGCTTCCCCTGCATTGTACGACCATCGTTCACTATGGGCGGCTCTGGTGGCGGTATTGCCTATAACCGCGACGAGTTTGAAGAAATTTGCAGCCGTGGGCTGGATCTTTCCCCAACCAATGAATTGCTGATCGACGAGTCACTGATTGGTTGGAAAGAGTTTGAGATGGAGGTGGTGCGCGACAAAAATGACAATTGCATCATTATTTGTTCTATCGAGAACTTTGATGCAATGGGTGTACACACCGGTGACTCCATCACGGTTGCGCCTGCACAAACGCTGACAGACAAGGAATACCAGATCATGCGAGACGCATCAATCGCGGTATTGCGGGAAATCGGCGTCGAAACAGGCGGCTCCAATGTGCAGTTTGGTCAAGACCCCAAAACCGGCCGCATGGTTATTATTGAAATGAATCCGCGGGTGTCGCGTTCCTCAGCTCTGGCCTCAAAGGCGACCGGCTTTCCCATTGCCAAAGTTGCGGCCAAGTTGGCTATTGGCCGCACTCTGGATGAATTACAAAATGAGATTACCGGTGGCATGACCCCAGCCTCCTTCGAGCCCAGTATTGATTATGTCGTCACCAAGATACCGCGTTTTGCATTTGAGAAATTCGATGGGGCGGATAGCTGTCTGACAACGCAGATGAAATCAGTTGGCGAAGTGATGGCCATTGGCCGTACATTTCAGGAGTCACTACAAAAAGCGTTGCGCGGACTGGAAGTGGGCTCATCCGGGTTTGAGCATAGGCTCGATGTAGATGCTCTGGAAGCGCGTGAAGAGTTAATCTCAGAAATGACTAATCCGGGGCCCGACCGTATCTGGTACCTGGCCGATGCATTTCGCGCCGGTTTTCCCCTTGAAGAGATTTATCAGTTCTCAGGTGTTGATCCCTGGTTTCTGGTGCAGATCGAAGATTTAGTCAACACTGAAAATAGTCTTAAATCCGTCCAGTTATCTGAAATCGATGCCGCTGGGATGTATCGCCTTAAGCGCAAGGGCTTTTCTGACAAGCGCCTGGCGGTGTTATTGGCTCATAGTGAGCGGGCCGTGCGTGAGCACCGGCACGCGCTGAATATCCGGCCGGTCTATAAGCGAGTCGATACCTGTGCTGCTGAATTTGCTTCCTCCACCGCTTACATGTACTCCACCTATGAAGAAGAGTGTGAAGCCAACCCAAGCGACAGGGAAAAGATTCTCGTATTGGGCGGTGGCCCCAATCGCATTGGCCAGGGTATTGAATTTGATTACTGCTGCGTCCACGCGGCCCTGGCCATGCGGGAGGATGGTTATGAAACCATCATGGTCAACTGTAACCCTGAAACCGTATCGACGGATTACGATACCTCTGATCGCCTCTTTTTTGAGCCGGTAACACTGGAAGATGTGCTGGAGATTGTTGCGCTGGAAAAACCCAGGGGCGTGATCGTTCAGTTTGGTGGTCAAACACCGCTTAAGTTAGCCCGTGATCTGGAGGCACAGGGCGTGCCGATTATTGGCACGATACCAGACGCCATTGACGAGGCAGAAGATCGTGAACGCTTCCAAAAAATGATCCAGAAACTGGGCCTTAAGCAGCCAGTGAACACCACGGTGCGCAGCACCGAAGAAGCCATTACCGCCGCCGCAACTATTGGCTATCCACTGGTGGTTCGCCCCTCCTATGTCTTGGGTGGCCGCGCCATGGAAATTGTGTATCGGGAAGAGGAGCTATTGCGCTATATGCGTGATGCAGTGCGAGCCTCAGATGATTCACCCGTGCTGTTAGACCACTTTCTTAATGCAGCCATTGAAGTCGACATCGACGCCGTGAGTGACGGTGATGAAGTCGTGATTGGCGCCATCATGCAGCACATTGAGCAGGCTGGGGTGCATTCAGGTGATTCCGCCTGCGCCCTGCCTCCCTATAGCCTGGCTGAAAATGTGCAGAATGAAATGCGCGAGCAGGTCAAAGCCATGGCGCGGGCTTTGAAAGTGAAGGGTTTGATGAATGTGCAGTTGGCCTGGCAAGACAATGAAATCTACGTTATTGAGGTCAATCCTCGCGCGTCGCGCACAGTGCCCTTTGTCTCCAAGTGTATTGGCACATCTTTGGCCAAGATTGCTGCGCGCTGCATGGCGGGCAAGACGCTGCAAGAGCAGGGCTTCACCCAAGAAATTGTACCCCCTTACTATAGTGTTAAAGAGGCCGTTATGCCCTTTAACAAGTTTCCTGGCGTAGACCCCATACTCGGCCCGGAAATGAAGTCTACCGGTGAGGTCATGGGTACCGCAGATACCTTTGAGAGTGCCTTTGCCAAAGCACAGTTGGCAGCCGGGAATATTGCGCCTGAATCCGGTGTTGCCTTTTTAAGTGTGCGCGACGCAGATAAAGCAGGTGTTGTGGGCGTGGCACAAAGCCTGGCAGCACGCGGTTTCGACCTTGTGGCTACCCGCGGCACTGCGCAGGTTCTGGAAGAACATGGAATAGCCGTGCACGCTGTTAACAAGGTACAGGAAGGCCGTCCTCACATTGTTGATATGATTAAAAATGATGAAATTGACTTGATTATTAATACCACCGAGGGGCGTCGTGCCATTGCCGATTCAGCGTCTATTCGCAGCAGTGCTGAATCGCACCATGTTTATTACACGACCACTTTGGCGGCGGGCGAGGCTATTTGCGGCGCCATGGCTTCTGGGGATGACAAGAAAGTACGCCGCTTGCAGGATTTGCATGGGAGTATCGGAGTATGAGTACAGTTCCAATGACAGTGGCAGGCGAAGCGGCACTTCGCGCCGAGCTGGAGCAGTTGAAAAAAGTTGATCGCCCACGGATTACCAGGGCGATAGCGGAGGCACGAGAGCACGGCGACCTGAAAGAAAACGCCGAGTATCACGCAGCCCGCGAGCAGCAGAGCTTTGCTGAAGGCCGGATTATGGAAATTGAAAGCAAGCTGGCAGAGGCTCAGGTGATCGATGTCACCAAGATCAGCAGGACAGGCAAGGTCATTTTTGGCACCACTGTCGATTTGATCAATGTAGAAACTGATGCAGCAATGCGCTACCAGATTGTTGGTGAAGACGAAGCAGAGGTGAAGAGCAATAAGATTTCGGTGACCTCACCCATAGCCCGTGCGCTGGTTGGCAGAGAAGAGGGTGATGTTGTCGTAGTGCGTGCACCGGGTGGTGATGTGGAATACGAGATTAGTCAGGTCCAACACATCTAAACCCTGATTAAATTTGAGAGCCTGGGGTCAGGTTGCGGACTGCTCCTCAAAATCAGAATGGTATTCCCGATGGACTGCACCAGCCGAGCGCCCGTTTTTTCGCATATTTCCTTCGCTACATCTGCCCCTGCTGCTTTGCCGCCCACGGTCAGTTTTACCTTAATGAGCTCATGGTCGCTCAAGGCGCGCTCCAGCTCTAGTAAAACGCTCTCGCTCAGCCCCTTGCCTGCCACGGCAACCACTGGTTTTAGTGTATGGCCAATGGCGCGTAGCTGTCTCTGGTCTTTTTTCAACATGATCGTCTAACTCGGTGGCAGGCAACGGCAAGGGCGCGGTATTCTACAGAGACTCTGGTATGAATGAAATCTTATGGCGCGCAAGAAATCATCCAGTAAGGCCTGGCTCAAAGAGCAGCGGGATGACCCCTATGTGAAACAGGCACAGCGCGAGGGCTACCGGTCTCGCGCTTGCTATAAGCTACTGGAATTGCAAGAAAAGGATCGACTGATGCGCCCGGGTGCGGTGATTTTGGATCTCGGTTCTGCGCCGGGTGGCTGGTCGCAGGTTGCCGCATCTCTGGTGGGCAATAAAGGCAGGGTGGTTGCATCCGATATTCTACCCATGGGCAGCCTGGCCGGGGTGGAGTTCATGCAGGGTGACTTCACTGAAGCATCGGTGTTTGATGCATTGACCGGGCTGATTGATGGCGCCCCGGTAGACCTTGTAATCTCTGATATGGCCCCCAATATGAGTGGAGTGAACGCGGTAGATCAACCGAGGTCTATGTATTTGGTGGAGCTGGCATTGGATATGGCGCGTCAGGTACTGCGCCCGGGTGGCGGCCTTGTGGTCAAGGTGTTCCAGGGAGAGGGGTTTGACGAGTTTATTTGTGAAACACGTGAGGTTTTTGGCAAAGTTCTGACCAGAAAGCCTGCCGCTTCCAGGCCGCGCTCAAGGGAGGTTTACCTTGTCGCCAGGGATTTTCGGGGCTAAAAGTCAGACTCAGCAGATCGTAGTCAGTGTGAGGCTGGCTAATTCTATTTGCTATGCTAAAAGTCAGATAAAGTCAGATAAAGTCAGATAAAGCAGATGTAGCAGGTCATGGAGATGAACGGTCTTTTTTAGTAGAGTTAGCCTTCGCTCTGATACCAGTGATTAAGAACTGCGTATTACTATTGTGGTCGCGCAAAAGAGGTTATAGCCTTGAACGATATGGCAAAGAATTTAATGTTGTGGTTGGTGATTGCGGTGGTTCTGCTGTCGGTGTTCCAGAACTTCAATGTAAAACAGCCCACAGAACAGTTGGGTTATTCGCAGTTCATCGAAGAAATTCAGCGGGATCAGGTGAAAAAGGTGGTGATTGACGGACTCACCATTACCGGAGAGCGCTACAACAACTCCCACTTTGAAACTGTACGCCCGATGCTGGAAGACCCTAAGTTGATCGACGATCTGCTAGAGCACCGGGTTGCAGTAGAAGGCCGTAAGCCGGAGCAACAAAGCCTCTGGACTCAGTTACTGGTCGCCAGCTTTCCCATTCTCATTATCATCGCTGTGTTCATTTTCTTCATGCGCCAGATGCAGGGCGGTGGCGGCGGTCGCGGTGGCCCCATGAGCTTCGGCAAGAGCAAAGCGCGGTTGCTGGGCGATGATCAGATCAATACCACTTTTGCCGATGTGGCGGGTGTGGATGAGGCCAAGGAAGATGTGCAGGAGCTGGTGGAGTTTCTGCGTGACCCTGGCAAGTTTCAGCAGTTGGGTGGTCGTATTCCTCGCGGTGTGCTGATGGTGGGTCAGCCCGGCACAGGTAAGACGCTGTTGGCAAAAGCGATTGCTGGCGAGGCGAAAGTACCTTTCTTCTCAATTTCCGGTTCTGACTTTGTCGAAATGTTTGTTGGTGTCGGTGCCTCACGGGTACGCGATATGTTTGACCAGGCCAAGAAGCAGGCGCCCTGTATAATCTTCATCGATGAGATTGATGCGGTAGGTCGCCACCGCGGTGCTGGTCTGGGTGGTGGTCACGATGAACGTGAGCAAACCTTGAACCAATTGCTGGTTGAGATGGACGGCTTTGAAGCGAACGATGGCGTCATCGTTATTGCTGCTACCAATCGCCCGGACGTGCTTGACCCCGCTCTCTTGCGCCCGGGCCGATTCGACCGCCAAGTGGTGGTTGGCTTGCCCGATATTCGTGGCCGCGAACAAATTTTGAAAGTGCATATGCGCCAGGTGCCGCTGGCTGACGATGTGAAAGCATCCCTGATTGCCCGCGGTACACCCGGCTTCTCCGGCGCTGATTTGGCGAACCTGGTCAACGAAGCGGCGCTGGTTGCGGCGCGAGCCAATGTGCGTCTGGTAGGCATGGAGCAGTTTGAGTTGGCGAAAGACAAAATCATGATGGGTGCAGAACGCAAATCAATGGTGATGTCGGAAGCTGAGAAAAGAAATACCGCATACCACGAAGCAGGTCACGCGATTGTTGGCCGTTTAGTGCCCGAGCATGACCCGGTCTATAAAGTCAGTATTATTCCCCGTGGTCGCGCGCTGGGTGTCACCATGTTCCTGCCCGAGGAAGACCGCTACAGCCTGAGCCGTCGTCATATTATCAGTCAGATATGCAGTTTGTTTGGTGGTCGTATTGCCGAAGAGATGACTCTGGGTAAAGACGGTGTGACCACTGGCGCTTCCAATGATATTGAGCGGGCAACGGAAATTGCGCGCAATATGGTGACCAAGTGGGGTCTATCGGCAAAAATGGGGCCATTGATGTATGACGAAGGCCAGGAAGAGGTGTTTCTGGGCCGCTCTGCAGCTTCGCAAAACAAGAGTCAGTCCGGTGAAACCGCGCGTGAAATAGATGAAGAAGTGCGCCGTATTATCGATGAATGCTACGGTATAGCCGAGCAGCTACTGAAAGACAACTTCGACAAGCTGCACGCGATGGCCGATGCCCTGATGAAGTATGAAACACTGGACGCGGGGCAGCTTGACGCGATTATGGAAGGTCGCGAGCCCCGCGAGCCCAGTGACTGGGGTAGCGATTCCGACGATGATTCTGGTGGCAACGCCGAAGCCGACATCGTTGATAGTAAAGATTCCGCAGGGCCTATAGGTGGGCCGGCCCAAGAGCATTGATGCAAGGCCGAAGCACTCATCGAACTCTGAAGTACTCATAGAACCTTGAAGCAAACACACTGAGCTCTTCAATCCAGATTATGGGGGTGATTAACACCACCCCGGATTCCTTCTCCGACGGTGGCACTCTGTACAGTGGCACGAGAGCCTCTCTCGATATAGACCTCTGCATGCAACGCGCTCGCGCGATGGTTGAGTCCGGTGCCAGTATTCTGGATATCGGCGGTGAATCGACGCGCCCTGGCGCCGCGCCAGTTTCCCTGCAAATCGAAATGGACCGAGTATTGCCGGTTGTAGAGAAAATAGCCGGTGAACTGGATGTGTGCATTTCCGTTGATACCAGTTCCCCCGAATTGATGAGTACAGCTGTTGCAGCCGGTGCATGGATGATCAATGATGTGCGCGCTTTAACCCGTGAGGGCGCTTTGCAAGCAGTAGCCGGGTCTGGCGCAAAGATTTGCTTGATGCATATGCAGGGTGATCCCGGAACTATGCAGGTAAAACCCGACTATGCAGATGTGGTGCGCGATGTTGTGGAATACTTGAAGCAGCGAGCCTCGGCGTGCATTGAGGCAGATATTGCGGCACAGAATATCTACCTGGACCCCGGCTTTGGGTTTGGTAAAAGCCTGCATCACAATCTACAGTTGCTGGCCGGTTTGCCGCATCTGGCGGAATTGGGTTATCCACTATTGGTGGGGCTGTCCCGAAAATCAATGATCGATAAAATGCTTGGCCGCCCGGTCGGTCAGCGCCTGCCAGCTAGCCTCGGCCTGGCTGTATTGGCAGCAGAGCGCGGTGCACGCATAATTAGAACCCACGATGTTGCCGAAACCGCCGACGCAGTGGCAATGGTCTCTGCCTTACACAGAGAAACACTCAGGGAAACACACAGAGAAACACAATGAGCAGGCGTTATTTTGGAACGGACGGCATTCGTGGTCGAGTGGGAGAAACGCCGATTACGCCGGACTTTATGCTCAAATTGGGATGGGCTTGCGGCAGAGTATTCAAGCGGCTGGGCAATGGCTCGGGTAGCGATTGCACCGTGGTGATTGGCAAAGACACTCGCATTTCCGGCTATATGTTTGAGTCTGCACTGGAGGCCGGGTTGGTAAGCGCAGGGGTCAATGTCTGCTTATTGGGTCCAATGCCGACACCGGCTATTAGTCTTATTACCACCACTCAGAGGGCCGTAGCTGGCATTGTTATCAGCGCCTCTCACAATCCATACTACGACAATGGCATCAAATTTTTTAACATTGACGGCTGCAAGTTGGCCGACGAAGTAGAACTGGCCATCAAGGCAGAGATGGATCTGCCGATTAGCACGGTTGAGTCAGCGGAGCTAGGCAAAGTTTGGCGTCTGGATGACGCAGGTGGTCGCTATATCGAGTATTGCAAATCGACCGTGCCGCGCAAATTTTCTTTGCGTGGCAGCACACTTGTTGTGGATTGCGCCCATGGAGCGGGTTATCAAGTGGCGCCCAGTGTATTGCGAGAGTTGGGTGCAGAGGTTGTTGTCATTGGTGCAGACCCCGACGGTTTTAATATCAATCGAGAGGTGGGTTCAACCTCTCTGGAATTGCTGCGCCAAACAGTGATCGAGGAGCAAGCCGATGTGGGTATTGCCCTGGATGGCGACGCTGATCGCGTACTATTTGTAGACCATCTGGGTGGAACGGTAGACGGTGATGAGCTGTTGTTCATCATTGCCTGCGACAAACAGGTTGATGGGGTTGTTGGTACGCTGATGAGCAACCTGGGTATGGAGTTGGCTCTGAAGGAGCGGGGCATTGCGTTTGCGCGCGCCAAAGTGGGCGACCGCTATGTGAATGAGCTGATGCGGCAAAATGCCTGGTTGTTAGGCGGTGAGCCATCAGGGCATATTATTTGTGCAGAAGTCTCATCTACCGGTGATGGCACTGTAGCGGCACTGCAGGTGTTGCTCGCCATGCGAAATGCGAATGCCTCCCTGGCAGATTTGAAATCCGGAATGAGTAAATTTCCCCAACATATGATCAATGTGAAGTCTACAGGTAGCGTCTCGCTCTCGGATAACACTGAGTTGCAGACAATTGTGGCTGGGGTTGAAAGTCAGTTGGGTGAGCGGGGCCGGGTGTTGCTGCGCTCTTCGGGAACTGAACCCGTTATTCGGGTGATGGTAGAAGGTGAGGAAGCCGCCCTGGTTGAAGAGTTGTGCCGCATGTTGGCGAGCCATGTGGAGGCCCTACTTCAGGGAAAGCCCCGGTGAAGCGACTAGTCTGTTGGCTTGTATGTTAAAAGCGACTTGGGTAAGATTGCCGCCGTTTTGTGATCGGGAGATGTCATGCCATCTGCATTGAGACGAGGCATGGTTGCAGGCAACTGGAAGATGAATGGTAGCCTGACCAGCAATGAAGCACTTTTGCGGGAGTTACTGGCTCTTTGTGAAGACACAAATTGTGAAGGCGCAGAGGCTGAAGTTGCTGTGTGTCCACCTTCAGTGTATGTGTCTCATGTAGTGCAGCTCGTGGCAAATTCAAAGATTGCTGTGGGTGGCCAGAATTGTAGCGAGCATGAATCCGGGGCCTATACAGGTGACGATTCAGCGGCAATGCTCAAAGAATTGGGCTGTGACCGGGTGATTCTCGGGCACTCAGAGAGACGCCAGTATCACGGTGAGAGCAGTGAATTGGTGGCGGAGAAATGTAAAGCAGCACAGCGCGAAGGTTTAATACCCATCGTGTGCGTGGGAGAAACTCTTGACCAGCGTGAGCAAGGCCGGGCTCAAGCGGTTGTCGCAGAGCAATTGCAGGCGGTAGCAGCGCTGCTGGGTGTTGACGATGTCGTGGCCTACGAACCGGTGTGGGCAATCGGCACTGGACACACTGCAACCCCGGAGCAAGCGCAGGAGATGCACGCCTTTATCCGCGGGTTTTTACGAGACACAATGGGTGAAGCGGCAGACAAGATTCGACTGCTGTATGGCGGCAGTGTAAAGGCTGCCAATGCAGTAGAATTATTCAGCCAGGACGATATCGACGGTGGACTAGTGGGCGGTGCAGCCCTTGATGCACAAGAATTTGCGGCCATCGTTAAGGCCGCCGGATAGCACTTATGGAGCAGTTAATTTTAATAGCACACCTTTTGATTGCGTTGGCGATCATTGGTTTGATTATGCTACAGCAAGGCAAAGGCGCGGATATGGGCGCATCGTTTGGTGCAGGTGCCTCGCAAACCCTGTTTGGTGCAGATGGTGGTGGCAATGTGCTGGCTAAGGTTACAGCCTTTTTGGCTGTTACTTTTTTTGCCACTAGTTTTGGGCTGGCTGTCGTCGCCAAAAATGGCACTCAGCCAGTCGACGACTTGGAATTAATGGCGCCCGCAATCGAACAGGCCGTTGAGGATGATGTGCTCGACCTGCCTGAGTTACAGGAAGATATCCCTGCTGGTATATCCGCAGACGACAGCGATATACCTGATGCGCCTGTGGAGTAACCGGGACAACAAATTAGCCGAAGTGGTGGAATTGGTAGACACGCTATCTTGAGGGGGTAGTGAGCTATGCTTGTGCGGGTTCAAGTCCCGCCTTCGGCACCAAATCTTCAGGTTGCTTCCTGTTTGAAGCTCTGAAACAGCAGCTTGCGCCATGGTACTCGCGGGACTATCGGTCTTCGCTGATCTTCGCAGCATCGCTGCTCAGGCTCAGCCGCAATTTGCGCTGCAAATTGCCCCGCCTTCGGCACCAAATCTTCAGGTTGCTTCCTGTTTGAAGCTCTGAAACAGCAGCTTGCGCCATGGTACTCGCGGGACTATCGGTCTTCGCTGGTCTTCGCAGCATCGCTGCTCAGGCTCAGCCGCAATTTGCGCTGCAAATTGCCCCGCCTTCGGCACCAAATCTTCAGGTTGCTTCCTGTTTGAAGCTCTGAAACAGCAGCTTGCGCCATGGTACTCGCGGGACTATCGGTCTTCGCTGATCTTCGCAGCATCGCTGCTCAGGCTCAGCCGCAATTTGCGCTGCAAATTGCCCCGCCTTCGGCACCAAATCTTCAGGTTGCTTCCTGTTTGAAGCTCTGAAACAGCAGCTTGCGCCATGGTACTCGCGGGACTATCGGTCTTCGCTGATCTTCGCAGCATCGCTGCTCAGGCTCAGCCGCAGTGGCACCTATGTGGATGATTGCGAGTTCACCAATGGGGATAATCTGGACGAGTGCAACAGTATGACGGTTGACGGCCAATACAACTACTATGTCACTGAATCTTACCCTGGGGTGATTAAGTGCTTTGCCGGTGAAGTCGACACTTCGTTCAGCACGTTCTAAAAGCGGGAAAATGCCGAAAAATCAATGTGTTCAGGGGGCTTTTTAGCGGTTGACCACAGGGGGTGCGGTACCTATAATGCTCCACCTTGATTTTGGGCTGATCGACGAGTCAGCCCAATAGCAAAGCACCAAGGGGCTTTGTGAGATCAGTTTGATGCGGGGTGGAGCAGCCTGGTAGCTCGTCGGGCTCATAACCCGAAGGTCGTCGGTTCAAATCCGGCCCCCGCTACCAATCGAGCGCTTTTAGCTGGTCTGAAGGCGCTTATGTCAAAAGCCCCTTTTTAGGGGCTTTTTGCTAGGCGTAAGAAAAGCGTAAGGAAAGTAAGTGGAGCGGCTTTGGCAGCGAAGGATGAACAGATTCAAACGATGCTGGAGCCTGCCATTGAGGCTCTCGGCTTTGAGCTGTGGGGTCTGGAATATTTGTCGCGAGGGCGCCATACAACCTTGCGGCTATATATAGACGGCAAAAACGGCATCAATGCTGATGATTGTGCCAGGGTCAGTCGGCAGGCCAGCAGCATTTTGGATGTTGAAGACCCGATTACCGGCGAGTACACGCTGGAGGTGTCTTCACCTGGGCTGGATCGATTGTTGTTCCACCCAGAGCATTACCTGCAATATGTAGGTGAGTGGATAGAAATACGCTTGCGCGTGCCCTTTGATGGGCGGCGCAAGTTTAAAGGCGCCCTGAAAGGTATTGAGGGAGAGGATGTAGTCATTCAGATTGAAGATTCTGAATTTTTACTTTCCTTGAGTTCTATTGACAGGGCGCAGGTTAAACTCCGCACATAGTGTGAGCAAGATTTGCGAGAGCGAGCGAGAGCAGAATGACCAAGGAAATACTGTTAGTTGCTGAGGCGGTGTCCGCTGAGAAAGGTGTCGATGAAGGCATTATTTTTGAAGCGATTGAACTGGCGTTGGCCACAGCGACCAAAAAGCGTTACGGCGAAGAGTCTGACATCGAAGTCACTATTGATCGGGCAACGGGTGACTATGTCACCAAACGACGCTGGTTGGTAGTGAGCGACGATGAGTTGGCGCTGTTAGGGACTCAATTCACTACCGAGGAGGCCGCTGAGGTCGATGTAAATTTGCAGATTGGTGATGTTCACGAAGAGCAGGTAGAGAATGTTGAATTCGGTCGGATTGCGGCACAAACGGCCAAGCAGGTTATTGTGCAGCGCGTCCGCGATGCCGAGCGCGCTCAAGTCGTCGAGGAATATGCGGGCCGAATTGGTGAGCTGGTCGCTGGCACTGTCAAGAAGGTGACTCGTGACAATGTTATTGTCGATCTGGGCAACAATGCCGAAGGCCTGTTGCCGCGCGAGCAGCTTGTAGGCCGCGAAACATTTCGCGTCAATGATCGTGTTCGTGCGATATTGACCGAAGTGAGCCCTGAAAATCGCGGCCCTCAGTTAATTTTGAGTCGCACCTGTAAAGAAATGCTGATCGAGTTGTTCAAGATAGAAGTTCCGGAAATCTCCGAAGAGGTCATTGAAATTCGCGCCGCCGCCCGGGACCCAGGTTCGCGCGCAAAAATTGCTGTTAAAACCAATGACGGACGTATCGACCCGGTAGGTGCCTGTGTGGGTATGCGTGGTTCGCGTGTACAAGCGGTATCTAACGAATTGGACAATGAGCGCGTGGATATCGTGTTGTGGGATGACAACCCTGCCCAGTTGGTTATTAACGCCATGGCTCCGGCAGAAGTTGAGTCCATTGTTGTTGATGAAGACAGCGGTGTGATGGATGTCGCTGTGGATGAAGACAATCTGGCTCAGGCCATTGGTCGCAACGGTCAAAATGTGCGTTTAGCTGGCGAGCTTACCGCTTGGTCCATCAATGTGATGAGCCTTGAAGAAGCTGCAGAGAAACACGAGCAGGAAACGGGTGCCGTGATTAGCGTGTTTGTCGAGGCCCTGGATATCGACGAAGAAGTTGCCGATATTTTGGTAGAGGAAGGATTTACCAGTCTTGAGGAAGTGGCCTATGTGCCGCTGGATGAATTGTCCGGCATTGAGGGTTTTGATGAAGAAATTGCCGAGGAATTGCGTGCTCGGGCGAAAGACGCCTTGTTGACGCAGGCAATTGCCTCTGAAGAACAGTTGGGGGCTAACGAGCCAGCCCAGGATTTGCTGGAAATGGATGGTATGGACCGTTATCTGGCTTATATTTTGGCCAGCCGCAAGATTGTCACCATGGAAGACCTGGCCGAGCAGGCAGTAGAAGACCTGCTGGAAATAGAAGATATGACCGAAGAACGTGCGGGCGAGCTGATTTTGACAGCCCGGGCACCCTGGTTTGCCGAGGCTGAAGCACAAGCAGCAGAAGCTGAGTAGTTCGGAACAGGGTCAACAGGAGAATAGTGCATGGCGCAGGTCACAGTTAAACAGTTAGCAGAAGTAGTGGGAGCATCGGCCGAACGTCTGTTGACGCAGATGCAAGAAGCGGGGTTGCTGCATTCCGACGCTGATGAAGCTGTTTCAGACGAAGACAAGCAAACGCTGCTGGCGTATTTGAAGCGCAGTCACGGTGAGTCAAATGAAGCGCCCAGGCGCATTACACTCAAGCGTAAAACGCTGAGCACATTGAAAACTTCCGGGTCTTCGGGTAAGAAAGCAGTTAATGTTGAAGTGCGCAAGAAACGCACATATGTGAAGCGTGCCGAAGACGAAGTGCCACCACTTGAGGACAAAGTGGCACCAGTTGTTGCCGAGGATGTGGAAGGTTCCCTTGCAACAGAAACCTTCGCAACCGAGACGCCAGTCGTAGAAACTGAAGCCGAAGTAGCGGTTGCAGGTGCAATAGAAGTTGAACCTGAAGTTTCCGCAGAGGATGAATTTGTCGAAGAGGTTTCGGACGAACTCTCCAAAGCAGACATTGACCCGGAAGTACTGCGCCAGCAGGCGGCTGCCAAGCGCAAGCAGCGCGAAGCTGAAGAGACTGCAGCTCGTAAAACTGCCGCTGAAGTACGCAAAATTGAAGAAGAGCGCAAAAAACAAGAGGCGACACTAGCTGCTGCACCTGCCGATTCTGAAAAAGAAGCGCAAAAACGTGGGCCCAGGCGATTACATGAAGTACCTTCCAGGCCAGAGCCAGACCGCAAGAAAAAACACGGCCGCCTAGACCGCGACGTGTCTCGCGGCAAGAAACGAGGCCATATGAGCCTCAGCGACATTGATGCCGCCGAGCGAGGCACCACGCGCCGCCGCGGTCGCAAAAAGCCGGTTACCAAGACTCACGAAGAGCATGGCAAGCACGGTTTTGAGATGCCCACAGAGCAGAAGAAAGCAGTTGTAGAGTTGGGTGAGGCTATCTCCGTAGGTGATTTGGCCAGCCAGATGTCAGTTAAATCCGGCGAAGTGATTAAGGAACTGATGAAATTGGGTGTGATGGCAACCATCAACCAGATGATTGACCAGGACACCGCAGTTCTCATCGTCGAAGAGATGGACTTTGCATACGAGACCGTCAGCGAGTACGCCCTTGAGGATGCTTTGGAAGAGACGCTGGCTCTGCACGAGGGTACCGATGAACCTCGGGCGCCTGTTGTGACGGTTATGGGTCACGTTGATCACGGCAAGACATCGCTGCTGGATTATATTCGCAAAGCGAAAGTTGCCGACGGTGAAGCGGGCGGAATTACTCAGCACATTGGCGCCTACCATGTAAATACTCCTGGCGGCATGATCTCGTTCCTGGATACACCGGGGCACGCGGCGTTTACTGCTATGCGGGCGCGTGGCGCCAAGAGCACCGATATTGTCATTCTGGTTGTGGCTGCCGATGACGGCGTGATGCCGCAGACTGAAGAGGCCGTGCGGCACGCAAAAGCTGCTGAAGTGCCTTTGATTGTGGCAGTAAACAAAATGGATAAGGAAGGAGCTGACCCGGACCGCGTGCGCAATGAACTGGCAGCGCAAGAGATTATTCCTGAAGCCTGGGGTGGTGAGCACCAATTTATCAATGTTTCAGCCCATACCGGCGATGGTATTGACGAGCTGCTGGACGCCGTTTTGCTGCAAGCAGAAATTCTCGAATTGAAAGCACCTAGAGATGTACCGGCACAGGGCATCGTTATTGAGTCACGTCTTGATAAGGGCCGTGGTTCGGTGGCTTCCTTGCTGGTCCAAAGCGGTACTCTGCATCAGGGCGACATTGTGCTGGCGGGACTGCAATCCGGGCGTGTACGCGCCATGCTTGATGAGGACAGTCAGCCCACCAGGGAAGCGGGCCCCTCTATTCCGGTTGAAATTTTGGGTCTGGATGGCACCCCCGATGCGGGTGATGTATTCGCTGTGGTTGAGAGCGAGAAGAAAGCCCGCGAAATTGCCATGTTCCGTCAGGAAAAGACCCGGGACACCAAGTTACAGCGCCAGCAGGCCAGCAAACTCGACAATATGTTCGAGAGCATGACTGCGGGTGAGAAGAAAATGCTCAATGTTGTTGTGAAAGCGGATGTGCGAGGTTCATTGGAGGCTATCCAATCAGCCCTGTTAGACCTGGGCAATGAAGAGGTCACCGTGAATATTGTGTCTGGCGGCGTCGGCGGTATTGCTGAAACCGACGTTACTCTGGCGATTACGGCTGAGGCGGTTATCTTCGGTTTCAATGTACGGGCAGATAACGCAGCGCGCAAGTTGGTGGAAGATGAAGCTATAGATATGCGTTATTACAACGTGATCTATGACTTGATTGATGATGTTAAGCAGGCTCTCAGCGGTATGCTGGCACCCGAGGTGCGTGAAGAAATTGTTGGTATTGCAGAAGTTCGCGATGTCTTTAGTTCACCGAAGTTTGGTCAGATTGCCGGCTGCATGGTGACTGAAGGCAGCGTGTTCCGCAGCAAGCCAATTCGCGTTTTGCGGGATAATGTTGTGATTTATGAGGGTGAACTGGAATCGTTGCGCCGCTTTAAAGATGATGCCAACGAAGTGCGCAATGGCACTGAGTGTGGTGTTGGCGTAAGGAATTACACCGATGTGAAAGTTGGAGACTTGATTGAAGTCTTCGACGTTAAGGAAGTGGCCCGGACCCTTTAGGGTCATTTGAGACATGGCGAAGGAATACGGCCGAACAGAGCGGGTTGCCGATCACCTTAAAAGGGAGTTGGCAGAGCTGTTGCAATTTAAAGTGCGTGACCCTCGCGTTGGTATGGCCAGCATTACCGACATTGAGGTGAGCAAAGATTTGTCACGCGCGCGCGTGTATTGCACAGTGTTGGGCAAAAACGATGAGGAGCAGGCCAGGAAATCTTTGCAGGCTCTGAATAAGGCTGCGGGGTTTATGCGCTCACAGTTGTCGAAAGACAGTGCCATGCGCACTGTACCGCAGTTGCGCTTTTACTTTGATAGTAGCGTTGGCCGAGGCGTTTATATGGAAGACTTGATCAAGCGAGCCGTAGCGGCCGATAAAGAGTGTCCCGACGTGGCTGGCGAGTAAGGCGTGGCCAGACGCAGCAAGGGAAGGCCCGTGCACGGTATTCTGGTACTGGATAAACCGCAGGGTGTGAGTTCAAACCGCGCCCTGCAAACCGCAAAGCACTTATTCTTTGCGGCAAAGGCCGGCCATACAGGGAGTCTGGACCCGCTGGCCACAGGGGTTTTTCCCCTGTGCTTTGGTGAAGCCACCAAGTTCTCCCGGTATTTGCTGGATGCGAACAAGGGGTACGCCAGCACCTTTGTATTGGGCGCGCAGACTGAAACTGGTGACAGTGAAGGTGAAGTGATTGCCGAGACCGATGGCGGGCATATCACGCATGAGGATGTTGAGGCTGGCCTGGTGCAGTTTCGGGGTTGCATTGAACAAGTACCCCCCATGTACTCGGCGTTGAAACAGAATGGTCAGCCTTTGTACAAGCTGGCCAGGGCTGGCAAAGAAGTGGAACGCAAAGCCCGTGCTGTTGAGATTTATGCGCTGGAATTGTTAGCCTTTCGCGCAGGCGCGAGGCCGGAAGTTGATGTGAATATTGTCTGTAGCAAGGGTACTTATGTGCGAACTCTTGCTGAAGACCTGGGCAAGGCCCTGGGCTGTGGCGCCCACGTAAGTGTGCTGCGACGCACAATGGCCGGACCTTTTACGGAGACGAATGCGATATCGCTGACGACTCTGGAAGCGCTCCGGGAGCACGTAAGTGTGCTGCGACGCACAATGGCCGGACCTTTTACGGAGACGAATGCGATATCGCTGACGACTCTGGAAGCGCTCCGGGAGCGCGAGGCGTATGCCGCTATGGATGCGCTGTTACTGCCTCTGGATGCAGCACTGGGAGATATGCCTATAGTGCAATTGACAGAGTCAGGCGGATTTTATATACGCCAGGGACAACCCGTACTGGTTGCCAATTCGCCTTGCAGTGGTATGGTGCGGGTCGGCCTGAAAAATGGGGAATTCCTGGGCGTTGGAGAGATATTGGACGATGGGCGCGTGGCGCCGCGTCGACTGATAGTCAGCCACTAGGGCTGGCGCGAACCTGTCTGTAAATGTGCACGGACAGGCTTTATTTAAATGATTAGCACATTGAACGAGGAATATAGTAATGGCACTCAGTGCAAGTGAAAAATCTGACATCGTTAAAGAGTACCAACTGGCTGAGGGAGACACGGGTTCTCCAGAAGTACAGGTAGCTTTGTTGACGGCTAACATCAACACGCTACAGGGACATTTTTCGTCTCACAAGCACGACCACCACTCGCGTCGCGGATTGATCCGTATGGTTAACCAGCGTCGCAAACTCTTGGATTATCTGAAGCGTAAAGAAGCTGTTCGCTATGGAGAGCTGATTAAGCGATTAGGTCTGCGTCGATAATGATCAAAACAAGACCCGCAGGCTGGCCCTGCGGTTTCTATTTATCTATTGGAGAAAATTGTGAATCCCGTAACAAAAACCTTTAAGTATGGTGACCAAACGGTCACTCTGGAAACGGGGCGTATAGCACGGCAGGCGACTGGTTCTGTACTGGTAACAGCCGAGAATACTTCGGTACTGGTTACCGTGGTTGCAGAAAAAACAGCCAAGCCGGGCCAGCCCTTCTTCCCTCTGGGCGTGCACTACATTGAAAAAACCTATGCTGTGGGCAAAATCCCCGGCGGTTTCTTCAAGCGCGAAGCACGCCCTTCCGAAAAAGAAACACTGACATCGCGTCTGATTGACCGCCCTATTCGCCCGCTGTTTCCGCACGGCTTTATGAACGAAGTGCAAGTGATCTGTACGGTGATGTCTGCTGACAAACATATCGACCCCGATATTCCTGCGATGATTGGTACTTCAGCTGCACTGGCGATTTCCGGTGTGCCGTTTAGCGGTCCTATCGGCGGTGCCCGGGTTGGATTCACTGAAGCTGATGGCTACATCCTCAACCCGACCTACCAGCAGTTGGAAACCAGCAAGCTGAACATGGTAGTTGCCGGTACTGAAGACGCAGTTTTGATGGTTGAATCAGAAGCACAGGAACTCAGCGAAGACCAAATGCTGGGCGCAGTATTGTTCGCTCACCAGGGCATGCAAACCGTTATACAGGCCGTCCGCGAACTGGCTGCTGAGGCTGGCAAGCCTGTCTGGGAGTGGGAAGTCGCTGCGGTTGATGCCGACCTGCTGGCCGCTGTTGAAGAGGTGGCTAAAGGTCCGCTGGGTGACGCTTATCGCATTACTGAGAAAACTGAGCGTTACGCCAAAGTTGGTGAAGCCAAAGCAGCAACAATCGAAGCTCTGTGTGGAGACGCTGAAGATGCGCCTTCTGAAGATGACGTTACAAACCTGTTCAAGAAAGTAGAGAAAGAACTGGTTCGCAAGCGCATCCTCAATGGTGAACCGCGGATTGATGGTCGCGACACTCGCACTGTTCGTGCGATTGCCTGTGAAGTCGATATTCTGGCCAAAGCACACGGCTCAGCACTGTTTACCCGTGGTGAAACTCAGGCGATTGGTGCTGTAACACTGGGTTCTACCCGCGATGCGCAGATCATTGATGCGCTGCATGGTGAGCGCCGTGATCCATTTATGTTGCACTATAACTTCCCACCCTATTCAGTCGGTGAAGCAGGCCGTGTTGGATTTACCAACCGTCGTGAAATTGGCCACGGCCGATTGGCACGTCGCGGCCTGGCGGCTGTTCTGCCAAATTCTGATGACTGGCCTTACACAACACGCGTTGTGTCTGAAATTACCGAATCAAATGGTTCCAGCTCAATGGCATCTGTCTGTGTTGGCAGTCTGGCTATGATGGCAGCAGGTGTACCTCTGTCAGCACCCGTTGCTGGTATCGCAATGGGCCTGGTGAAAGAAGGCAATCAGTTTGCGGTATTGACCGACATTCTGGGTGATGAAGATCACCTGGGTGATATGGACTTTAAAGTAGCCGGTACTGCTGAAGGTGTTACCGCCCTGCAAATGGATATCAAGATTGAAGGTATCAATGAGCAGATTATGGAAGTTGCACTGGAGCAGGCCCTACAGGCTCGTTTGCATATCCTGGGTCAAATGAATCAGGTTATTGCCAGCCATCGCGCTGAAGTGAATGCGAATGCGCCCAGCATGATTATTTTGAAAGTTGATTCCGACAAAATCCGCGACATCATCGGTAAAGGCGGTGCAACCATTCGCGGCATAACCGAAGAAACGGGTGCCACGGTCGATATAGACGACGATGGAACCGTGCGCATCTTTGGTCAGGATCAGGCTTCTCGTGACGCGGCAGTTGCCAGGGTTGAAGAAATCACCGCTGAAGCTGAAGTTGGCGCAACTTACACGGGCAGGGTTGCCCGTATCGTGGATTTTGGTGCCTTCGTTAACATTCTGCCTGGAAAAGATGGCTTGGTACACATCTCACAAATCGCTCACGAGCGGGTTGAGAATGTCACTGATTATCTGAGCGAAGGTGAAGAAGTTCAGGTGAAAGTACTCGACGTAGATCAGCGTGGTCGCATCAAGCTCAGCTTGAAAGAGCTGATCGAAAAGCCAGCCGCGGCAGAAGCACCTGCGGAGGATGCAGACCTTGAGGAAGCCGAAGGCTAAACCTCACACTGCAACTGATTAAGAAAGGGGCCTTGTGGCTCCTTTTTTTGTATTAGAATTCACTGCATGAAAAAAAGTGAGAAAACGCCGCATAATTTACATCGAAGTATCCCTTCGGTGGATGCACTTTTGTTGTTGTGTCCTGAGGATATAGCGACCTGGGGGCGTTCGCGCGTGACTGAACAATGTCGTGAGATTATTGCTCAGTTGCGACGGAGTATTAGTCTTGGTGAAGTCGAAAGTGTGGGCAGCAATGCCATCCTTTCTGATATGCGAGCGCGATTACGCGATGCTAACGAGCCATCTTTGATTCCGGTGATTAATTTAACTGGCACGGTGTTGCACACTAATTTAGGCCGTGCCAGCTTGCCGCAATCAGCTATAGATGTGGTGATGACTGTTGCGGGGGCGCCCACTAATCTGGAGTTTGATCTGGATAGTGGTGTACGCGGTGATCGTGAAAGCCATGTCGAAAACCTGATCTGCGAGCTGACCGGTGCTGAAGCTGCAACCGCAGTCAACAATAATGCAGCCGCTGTGCTTTTGGTGCTCAACACCCTGGCGATGAATAAGGAGGTACCGGTGTCTCGGGGTGAGTTAGTGGAGATAGGTGGCTCGTTTCGAATTCCTGAGGTGATGCAGCGTTCCAATTGCACACTGGTTGAAATAGGCGCAACAAATCGTACCCACCTCAAAGACTATGTTAATGCCATTAATACCAACACGGCCTTGTTGATGAAGGTTCACGCCAGCAATTATCGCGTTGAGGGCTTTACCAAAGAGGTGGCCGAAGCAGAACTTGCGGCTCTGGCGCATGCGCACAAGCTGCCTTTTGTTATAGACCTGGGTAGTGGCAATTTGATTGATTATGCCGACTTGGGCCTTCCCGAGGAGCCTACCGCCAGCGCGGTGATTCAAACAGGTGCCGATGTTATAACCTTCAGTGGTGATAAATTGCTGGGGGGACCTCAAGCTGGCGTGATTGCCGGTCGAAAAAATCTGATCGAGCAGATCAAAAAGAATCCGTTGAAGCGGGCTTTACGGCTCGACAAGATGACATTAGCGGCCCTGGCAGAAGTGCTGAAGCTGTATCGACACCCAGAGAAGCTGTTGCAGGAGTTGCCTGTGCTGCGGCATCTCACTCGCTCGAACAAACACATACAGGAGATGGCCAGCCGTTTACGCGAGCCGTTAGCGACTTGCCTGGGAGCAGAGTTCGAGGTCGGCGTGCAGCCCTGTCGCAGTCAGATCGGCAGCGGTTCACTGCCAGTTGAAACCCTACCCAGTTCCGCACTGCATATTGTTTCCAGCTCTGGTGATGACGCACGGGTGCGCAGGTTAGCAGAGACTTTGCGCGGACTGCCTATGCCTATTATTGGACGTGTTCATCAATCTGCTGTGTGGCTCGATTGTCGTTGTCTTGATGATCCGAGACTGTTTCTTCAGCAGTTGGCTGAGCTTAAGCCTTGATTGTAGCCACTGCTGGCCATGTGGATCATGGTAAGACATCGCTGGTTAGACAGCTTACCGGGGTCGACACCGACCGTTTGGAGGAGGAAAAGCGCCGCGGTTTGTCCATCAACCTGGGCTATGCCTACCAGCCAGTAGAGGGCGGTTCGCCCATCGGGTTTATTGATGTGCCCGGCCATCATCGCTTTATCAATACCATGATTGCCGGGGTGAGTGGCATTGACCTGGGTATGCTGATTGTTGCCGCTGACGACGGGCCAATGCCGCAAACCGTAGAGCACCTCGATGTGCTCCGATTGATGGGGGTGCAACGCTACCTGTTAGTTGTTACCAAGATTGATCGGGTAGAGACTGCGCGTGTTGATGAGGTTCGCTCGCTGGCAACGGCACTGTTGTCGCAGAGAAACCTGGAGCCGCTGGATTGCTTCCCCCTATCCAATGAAAGCGGGGAGGGGGTGGCTCGACTCCGCGAATGTCTCATTGATCAATCCACCTCCCAGCCGGTTCAGAATGTTCGCGGGAAGTTCCGTTTATCCATTGACCGCAGTTTTAATCTGAAGGGGGCAGGTTTGGTGGTTACCGGCACAGCAACTTCTGGCTCGATTTCGCTGGGGGATCAGTTGTTGCTGTTACCGCAGAATCAAACGCTGAAAGTACGCAGCATTCACGTACAAAATAAGCCTGCCGATAGCGCGCAAGCTGGTCAGCGCTGTGCCTTGAATGTTGGCGGCGACGTAGAAAAAGCGGATATTGAACGAGGTGACTGGCTGGTATGTCCTGAGGCTGGCACCACCAGCCGACGCCTCGATGCGCGCCTGGAATTGCTGTCTGATCTGTCATTTCCAGTTCGCCATTTATCACCAGTGCGTTTGCACATCGGCGCCAAGCGGGTTTCTGGCAAGTTGTACCTGCTGGATGCCAGCGCAGAGAATAATAAATTATCGCCCTCTGCAAACGCGCTGGTTCAGTTGATTCTTGAACAACCGGTTTCCAGCATAACCCGCGAGCGTTTCCTGTTGCGAGACGACAGTGAAAGCGTCACTTTGGGTGGCGGTGTTGTACTTGATCCCTACGCCCCTCGCTCCGGTAAGGCCAGTGGTGCGCGCTTGCAGTACCTGGCGGCGATGGAATACCAGAATCCATCGGAATCCCTGCAAGCTCTGCTGGATTCCGGCGGACTGGTTGATTATTCCCACTTTGCCTCAAGCTGGAATTTGTCAGAAAGTGAGGCAAGCGCGCTTATCGGCAGTGAGGCGCGTCAATTTTCAGACAATGGCACGAGCTATCTTGTTAGTGAGTCAGTATGGCAGGCGCTCTTGAACAGGATGTCTGAATCCTTTGCGCATTGGCACGGCGACCACTCACAAATTGCCGGGCTTAAACCGACGGACATTCGCGCAGCATTTGACTTAAATGTGGCTTCACCTCTGCTGCAAGCAGCGCTATTGGAAATGTTGCAAAGTGATCAGCTAAAGTTGCGCGATGGCCTGGTGGCTCTGGCGAGTCATGCAGCGGTTGCCACCCAGGCCCAGTTACGTTGGCAAAAAATTGCCGAGGCGCTGCAAGCGCGCAACCTGGATATTCCGCTGCGTTCCCAATTGGTAGAAGCAACCGGTTTTTCCGCCAAGAAAATAGAATCTGCCTGTCATACAGCGGCGGGAGAAGGACTGGCCTTCGCGATTACGTCCACTCGCTATGCGACACGGCATACAGTGGCCGCGCTGGCTGCCATTGTTCTGCGTATGGACAGGGACAATGAGCCGCTTACAGTCATCAACTTCAAAAGCCATATGGGAACCGGACGTAAAGTGGCCATTGAGGTGCTGGAGTACTTTGACAAAATTGGTTTTACGCAGCGCAACGAGGACATGCGAACCGTCCTCAATTCAGAGCTACCAGGCAGGTTATTTAGCGAATAGACTACGCAAGCCATATTTCCAGACAGGGAAGAGCGATGCCCCCGGTGGGGCACCTGGTCTTCAAAACCAGTGAGGTGCTGTACAGGTGCCTGGTGGGTTCGACTCCTACCTCTTCCGCCACTTAACACATTAAATTTATTATATTTTCCAGTTTTTTTGAGTGAAAATACTCGGTTTGCGATTTTTTGGCGGCCTGAGATGTCCGGCCGACGATAGATAACATTGTCGGCAACAAACTGGACCTCGGCTGCTTTCAGGGCGGAAATATCGCCGGTATATGGACGGGGGTCGGTCATAGTAACCCGCGCTTCGATGCTCATTTCCCACCCCCGCTAATGTCGATGACCTCCGATCCAGTCGCTGGAGCCTGGTCGAGTTTCGCCATTTCGTCCGCGTCGTTGTTTCCGTCCATATAGCGGGCATACTTCGCGAAAAACGTCCGCAGATCATGCCCTAGCTATCGGGCTAACCGGGCGAGTGTTTGTCCGGCGGACAGTCCCAGGCCAGCGCGGAAGTCAAAGCGGCCCGCACGACTGATTGGGGCGTTTAAACGGACGTTACTTCACGCCGCTACTTCACGCCGCTAACCATCGAATCAGCCTCGATCTTTTCTTGCACCGCCTGTTTAACAAATTCGTTCAATTTCACCCCGGCTCTATTCGCTTCTTGCGCCGCGCCCCGATGCAGGTCTGGACCCAGGCGCACGTTTAGCGATCCTTTAAACGGCGTGTCTGGCTTCTTGCCAAGTTCTTCGCAGTCGGCCAGATATTCGTCGACGGCAGTGTGAAACGCGCCCGCCAGTTCTTTTGCGGATTCGGCTTCGTATGAAACCAAATCGCGAATATGCGCCAGCTTGCCGTGAAAACAACCGTCCGCTTCGCTGAATTCTGCTGTTCCGATGTATCCCTTGTATTTCATTTTAAATATCTCCTTCGGCTTTTAGCACGTTGCGTATGTTGTCCAGCACGTATTTTTTAACTGTCGGCTGGGGGTGGGGCTTGTCGAAGCGAATCAAAATCTCGCCGCGAGTGAACCGAACGCGCGAACCGCCAAACTCTTTTTTTGTGAAGCCCAGTTGCAGCATCAAGACCTCAAGTTCTCGATACTTCATTTCGCGGCGGTCTATCAGTTTAGTGAGCAGTTTTTCTTTTTTAGCCATTGCCGCAGTTTCCCGATCTGTTGTAACTGATTATAGTCACACCGCCGAGTTCTGTAACTAAAAACAGTTACAATCATATTGATTTTTCGGGAGTGGGTTCGCGCAGTGATCGCGCGCATTCAATCAAATTAGGCCCGGTCAAAATGCCCGGTTTGTCGGTATCATGGTGTCTTGTTAGGTATCGCTAGCAAATTAAATCTTATAAAATCAAACCGTTAAGGTTTTGGCAATATTTGACAATGCTGAAATCTGGGTTCGACCCCTACCTCTTCCGCCAATTTGTATTTAATCTCTGGGACTCTTGGATCCGTAGTGGCTAAGTTGCGTTTGGAGAGACTAAGAATAATGAGTACGGATCCAGGTGTGGCTGACCTTTATGCTGAGTGACGCCGCCGCAATCAAGCCGGTTGTGCTTTTTCCAGGAGGGGCTTTCTTTAATTTTTCATATCCTCATAGGGTGTTGAACCCGGCAACTGAATCTCGTTGGCCAGACCATTAATTTTCACAGTGCTGCGATCAATACTGATATCTTCATCAGCAATCATGCTCTCGCCAAATCTATAGATGGGGGCATAGTCGCCTCGGTCGGCGCGGTGAAAGTAATCCTCGGCGTTCGCGGTGCTGATTTCGCGCTTTTTCCTATACTCTGTCATGGCGGCCTCGCCGTAGCGTTTAGCCAGCATGTGTTCGGTTCGCCCGGGAGATAACACGACCGCTGAAGCATTGTTGCCGCCGAAGCCTTTGGAGTTGAGGATGGCTACCTCTAGTTCTTCCGGGTCGGCTTGAATGTGGTTGGGGCCGATCTTCAAGCGCTGTTGCTGTACATCGTCGGCTACCTCATCAATAGTTTGGATGCCGGGCAAAATACCGTGAGCAAACGCGCCAAGCGCGACTGCCAGTTGGTCGCCACTGGCGGGTGAAATGGTGTGCCCCACATAAGCTTTTACGGCAACAACTGGCCAGTCTTGTATGTCGAAAGCCTCCGCGACCTGGTCAAAAATTTGTGACTCTGTAACTCGATTCTGCGGTGTACTGGAGCCGTGGGCGAGCACAAAACTCCTTTTCTGTAGAGTTTCTTCGCCGGCAACTGCGACTGTGGCTGCGGCAGCCTTGGCCATAGTGATGTGGTTGCCGGGGCCGGGAGCAGTGATGGATTTTTTTACCCCATCGGCATCAATGAATACATCGGTGATAGAGCCCAGGCATGGGGCGCCCAGTTCTACAGCTAAAGCGTCATCCATAAGCATGAAGTACTGGCTGGCTTCGCCAATGGTGAAGCCGCAGTTGACACCGAAGGGACGGCTGGCGCGGCGATGGTCCACGTTTGCATCGCCGTAAGCCCTGATCATGTTTTCGTCGGTAGCCAAAGCGCCCATTGTGCCAAAGCCGTCAATGAGCTCCGGGCCAATGGGGGCTTCGCTGTTACCCACCATCGCCACGCGGATTTTTCCGGCTTGCATATCAGATACGGCGTGACGCAAATTGGATAGAAAAGTTGCGCAAGCGGCCACAGAGCTACTGGCGATACCGACATTGGCCAACACGTAGGCGTTAATGAAATCAGTGGGCATAGAATTAATACCCATAGTCAGTGCCTTTGTGGTTACCCGGTCGCCCTTCATCCGCGCCTGGTGCATGCCACCGTAGCCATTTTGATCCATTTGTCCGAAACCGCTACTGGAATATACGCCGACCTGATCCGGGTTGATGTGTTGCACAATGGTGTCCCACTCTATACCCACAGAACGCAGTGCATCAGTGGCGCCAAACAGAGCCATTTGCAGACCCCTCGGTTGGAAACGGGAGTTGTACAACTCGCCGATATCGAAACCTGTGGGGAGTTGACCGGCAGCTTTAACTGCGAAATCGCGGTAATTATCCAATTTCACGTTGAGCTCGCCAGCCACGGTAATCAGCACTTCTTTTTCATCGCGGGGTTCGACTTGCCAGTTGTCCGGTAGTTGTGTGGGCAACTGACTGGCAGGCATTACCAGTTGAATTTCGCCAGTTTGTTTTTCCGGGTCGGGCTTAAAGGTGCCGTTAGACTGCCAGTGCAGAGCGTCGACATCGAAAAAACCTGGGTCTATGCGTCGAACCAGTGTCTGTTCACGCACACGCTCACCATATAGCGCTGCGACCTCCGCAGCAGTCAGTAATTGGCCACTCTCCCCAGCCTCAACGTCTCGATAGTGGCGCTCGCTTTCCGCTGACACCAGGCCCATCATCACAGCCAGGCCAATCAGAGTCCGCTGCCGCTGATCCTCCGGGAGGATATCCAGCACCATACGGCGAAAACTTTGGAAACCGGATGTTCGACCAGCGGCATTAACACCACCCATTCCCACGATGATCGGCAAGCGCATAGTTTTTCCCTGACCAAAAGCCCGATTTTAACCGATGCATGGAGTTCGAGATACTTTATGCCAAGAGTCTGTCGAATGCAGGCGTTCGTCAGAGCCGTCCCAAGTCCGACAGACTCCTGGGTACCAACCAATATTTGCCGACAGCGCAGGAGATAGGGAATGAGCGCCGCGACCAAGATAGCCCTGGTAGCAGGGCCGCCTCAGTCTCTGGCGAGGCCATAGCGCAGCGGCTGCGAGCCATGACCACGCGGTTGTTCAGAGCCAGGCTGCCCAAGGTAATTGGGTGGAACAATTTGCTCATCGTTGATCCTCAAGTTGTAACGGAAAGAGTAACGTGGCCGAGAGAATAGTCAGCCCCCCGAAGACCATCATCCCTAGTTGATAGCCGCCACTCATGTCGTAGAGTCGACCCATAATGGTGAACCCGGGCATAACGGACAGGGTAATGACAGGTCCCATCAGGCCCATTGCCTTGCCGTAGCTGGTCAGGCCAAATACGCGCGCCACCATGGCGCCCCACACGGGCAGCATGCCACCAGTTGCCAGCCCCAGAAAGACCGAGGCGGCTGCCAACAGTAGATATGATGGCTCTGTGGATAGAATCGCAAGGGCGAGAGCAACCAGGGTAATGGCTATCCACAATCCCAGTTTCAAATTTAGTGTGTCTGCCATAAAGCCAAAAATCAGTTTTCCAACCAGGCTGGCGCCGGCCAGAATCATAATCAGACGTGAAGCTGCCCCCGTGCTATGACCCATTTCGACCGCGTAGGGGCTTAGATTGGCAAGTACAGATGCATAGATGCAAAATAATACCCCTAGCGATAATCCGATATACCAGTAGGAGCTCTTGCCAAGAATGGCTTTTATAGTAAGCCCAGGGTCTGTGATGGCAGCGGGGTTGTCCGCTGAAGCTACCCCCTCAGCCTGAGTGCCCATATCCTCAGGTTTGCTGCGCACGCTGATGATCACAATAGGCAGAACAATCAGAATGGCGAATGCAGCCAGATTTTCAAGCGCACCGCGCCAGCCCGTCGCAGCAATCCAGTAAGCGGTCAGCGCTGGAATTATAATGCCCCCTGCCGAGGTGCCAATTGCTGCAATACCCAGGGCTTTGCCGCGACTACTGGTGAACCAGCGTGACACTGTGGTTGATGCCGCCATTGCTCCTGCCAGGGCGTTGGTTATCGAGTAGGTAAGGCCAAACAGCCAGATGTATTCATTGATATTGGTGCTCTGCGCGGTGAGCCACATGCCGCCAGCGAATAGAACAATGCCGCTGGAGATGATCCAGCGTACCGAATAGCGGTCGAGCAATGCGCCACAAATGGGAGTGGCCAGCAGGCCGGTAAACGTGCCAATGGTCATGCTGTACATGACTTGTTCCAGGCTGACACCGAACTCTTCACGTATTGGGCCGACCAGCAAGCTGACCCCATAGGTGAAAAACCCGACGATCAATAACTGGGCTGTAAATGTGCCCGCAACTACATACCAACCAAAAAACATGAAAGACCTCAGAATTCAGTGGGGCAAGCACCACTTATGAGCCACAAGGTGTCTATATGTGCGTATTGCGATTTCCGGTAACTGTAAGCTGCACCCAGCAAGCCCAATGTGCAAGTCAATCCGGCATCTAGTCCGATTCTATGGCTGAATTTGGCTAACTTTCCGAACCAGCTCGAAAGCAGGCCGCGCAATCTTGCTGGTTGCCGTGACATTATTTGTGTATGTCATCTGCTAATCTATAGTAGAGCTATTGAGCTTTTCTGAATAAAGCATAACCGGAGAAACAAAATGAGCCGACTGGCAGGTAAGACCGCTATTGTGACGGGAGGCGCCAAGGGCATGGGAGAGGCCACCGTGCGCCTGTTTGTTGAGCATGGCGCCAGGGTGATTATTGGCGATGTGGCCGATGGTGCAGGCCAGGCGCTGGCGGAGGAGCTTGGCGAGGCGGCTGAGTTCTGTCATCTGGATGTTAGTCAGGAGGCAGATTGGGATGCTGCAATTGATGCGGCCCAACAACTCGGCACATACAACGTGTTGGTAAACAACGGCGCCATTCTCCATATGGCATCGATTACAGACACCACCCCCGATGACTTTCGCCAGGTACTGGACGTGAATTTGGTTGGCAGTTTTATGGGCATTCGCAACTCTATCCCTCACCTGAAGGCGGCGGGCGGCGGTTCAATTATCAATGTGTCATCCGTTGATGGGCTACATTCTTCTGCTGGCCTGTCCGCGTATTCCTCAAGTAAGTGGGGGGTGCGCGGCTTAACCAAAAATGCGGCAATTGAGTTGGGCCAATATGGTATCAGGGTAAACAGTGTTCATCCCGGTGGTATTTTTACAGCCATGGGTGGCAAGGGCACTATCTCCGAAGAAAATATTAACAAATCCGTGTACTCCGAATTTCCAATACCGCGAGTAGGGCAGCCGGAAGAGGTGGCCTATGTCACCTTGTTTCTTGCAACCGATGAGGCCAGCTATAGCACGGGCAGTGAGTTCGTTGCCGATGGGGGCTGGTTTAGCGGCATGCGAAAGTCCGGGATGCCCAGCTCATGACAGCTAAATTTGAATTCTTCTACGATGTAACCTCGCCCTGGACCTATCTGGCTTTTGCTGGAGTTCAACCGATTGCGCAGCGCTACGACCTGCGCATTAACTGGCGCCCTGTTTTGGTGGGCGGGGTGTTTAATGCAGTCAATCAAGAGCTGTACAAATATCGCGAAAAGGCTTTTGCCGATGAACGACGCATGTCGGCATTCATCAAGGACCTGACTGACTGGGCAAACTACCGCGAGATTAAAATTGGCTGGCCGGACTTCCACCCGGTAAACGCGGTAAAAGTCATGCGCGGCTGCCTGGCCGCCTCAGAGCAGGGATACCTGGTGGATTTTTCTCGTCTTGCTTTTGAAGCCTACTGGGGCGATTTGCGGGATCTTTCTGACAATTCTGTGCTGGGTGAACTTGCGGACACCGCTGGTATGAATGCAGAGAGTTTTCTGCAACGTATAGCTGATGCCGATATAAAAGAGCAACTGCGTGCAAACACCGAGGAACTTATCGAGCGCGGTGGGTTTGGTTCCCCCACTATGTTTATCAACAGTGATGATATGTATTTTGGCAATGACCGATTGCCATTGGTGGAACGCAAACTGGAGCAACTAGCCTCCCGCTTGATCCAAACCTGATTCATGGCAGGGTCGATGGTCGATACTGGCTGGGTACTGAACTCAAATCCCGGGCACTTCATTAACTCCAGCTCGTCGCTGCTGCGTTCTACTATTAGTGCATCGCAGTTCTCTACCCAGATACAACGCTTCGCGCTCCGTCTAACAAAGACAATCAACGGGAAATTTTTAAACGAGCTTACAGGTCATCTCATGTTAAAAATTCCGTTATTTTTGGTTGCCGTTAGGGACTGCAAAATGGATACACTGAGGAAATAAATGAAATTAGAAGAACACATATTTCAGTCTGCATCTCTTATCGCACTAATTGATGAGGCTGTTGAGTCCATGATAAATACGCCAATGGTATCTGTACCACCTGAAGAACGTTTTTCTGGTGGAGGTGTATATGCCCTGTACTACAAAGGTGCTTTTCCTCTGCAACCTAAAGCGGGCACAGCGTGTTTATCGGGAATGTTTATAAGGGCAGAAAGTCGCCCCGGAGAGGGTGCGAGGAAAATACAGATTGGCTACTCATGCAAAGGTCTTGAATAGTAATGTTTAATCTTTAAAATCGCGTTTTTCACGCAGAGGGGATTATGAAGAAATATGCCGGTAAATCAGCGGTTCTCGCGGCTGCCATTGCTGTGCCCGCACCTGCTGCATTGGCTCAGCTTGAGGAAGTGATCGTAACCGCTCAGAAGCGGGAGGAGGGCTTGCAGGATGTGCCTATCGCGGTGCAAGCATTCACCACGGAAGGGCTCGATAGACTGTCCGCGCAAGACATTGGCGACCTTAACTTTTTTACACCCAATGTTGCAATTCCACGCGGCTCCAACCAACCCAACTATAAAATTCGCGGCCTGGGTACCAGTGAGTTTGGTGTCGGTGGCGACCCGGTAGTGGGTGTGTACCTTGACGGTGTGTATATCGCTCGCTCGGGTGGCTCTAAGGTCGCCTTTAACGACATTGAACGCATAGAAATCCTGAACGGGCCTCAGGGCACTTTGTTTGGTCGCAATGCTGCCAGCGGTGCCATTCAATATGTGACTAATAAACCTGGCCTGGAACAGGAAGGCTGGGTGAAAGCGACCGCTGGCAATTACCATCGCTATCAGCTTGAGGGTGTGTATAACCTGCCACTCACCGACGAGGTATTTTGGCGTTTCGGTGGGCTTTATAACGAGCGTGGGGGATACATCGACAATGATTTCACGGGTGATGATCATCAATATCAGAAGAACGGGTCGCTCAACAGCTCTCTGCGCTGGCAGCCCGGCGAAGAACTGGACATTATTTGGCGGGTAGAATACGACGAAATCGATCAAGACTCGAAAGGTGTAACCAGCGCGGTTTATGGCCCTAATCGCTTCGATGGCGGCGATTTTGAAAATACCACCACCAACCGTCGGTTAACGGAAAATCGTGAATTGTTTGGCACGTCGTTGCATGTGGTGTATGACTTGCCCTGGGCAGCCTTCACTTCTATATCGTCTTATCGTACCTACGAAACAGAGAACCCTGAAAACCAGGATGGCTGGATCGACCCAACTTTTGAATTCAATGACTTCAACGCCGAGGACAATGAGCAATGGAGCCAGGAGTTCCGTTTTTCCGGCGCATTGGATGAGCGCCTGTTGTGGACTGTCGGCGCCAACTACTTTAAAGAAACAGCGAAGCAAACTTCGGGTATTACACTCAACACTCTCGCCGTTGATCGGGTGATTGTAGAGGCCAATATTGGTCTGCCTTACGATACTGCCCTGGAGCGTGGTCAAGGCTACGATATTGCCTGGACTGTGCCACCTTTCGTCGGTTTACCGCGAGCGTTTGAAACTGGCGCAGACGCACTTCTGGCAGATTTCTACGGTGAATTTATTGACGTGCAGGGCGACTACGAGTCCTGGGCTGTATTTGCCGATTTCACCTTCGATATTACCGACTCATTAGCGCTTACTGCAGGGGGGCGCTATACCGAAGATAGCAAGGACTTTAGCCGCCTTGTTCAGCTCAACGAGCATGCTCTCTGGTTCGCATTTACGCCGACTTTTCTGGACAGGAATGGGCAGTGGATTGCCGAGGGTAGCGTCGATTCCATTGGCAAGGTCAGGCAGGATGATGAATGGAATGAATTTACCCCTCGGGTAGTTTTCGACTGGGCCGTTACCGATGATGTGATGGTGTATATGAGTTGGGCTGAGGGTTACAACTCAGGGGGGTTTAACAGTGCTAGCCTGACCCATAACGATCCAGCTTATGATCCCGCCAATGTTGAAAACCTGGAATTCGGTATAAAGTCGAGCTGGCTGGATGACACCCTGCGCATCAATGCCGCTTACTTTGATTACACATACGAGAACCTGCAAGATCTCAACCTGATACCAGCAGCCTGTCTACCTAACTCTGATTTTGCCACCAACTTGTTTGAGTCTTCAGATATTGAAGGTGACGGTATTGAGTTGGCGATTAACTGGGCGCCCATTGATGGTTTGGAGCTCTGGGGTAATCTTGGAACTGTAGATGCGCAATACAGTGACCGTGTGCGCCAGCGTGCTGTGGGTGATGTTTGCGACCCGGTGGATGAAACGGGTCAGAAGTTTAGCGGTGCACCGGAGATATCCTATGCGCTTGGCGCGAGTTACAGCTACGACATGAACCATTCAGGCTCTCTAACCGGCTCTGTGTCCTGGGGCTGGGAAGAAGGTGGCACCAACCGCGATAGCTGTAAGTACATTCAGCATCTGCCTGGTGGCCCCTCTGGCTACTATGAGCTGGATACGGTGAATGGCGAGCTGGTAATCAGTAAAGATTCGGCCGTGGGTACGCTGACTGAGGCGCCCTTTGACAGTTGTCCGGATCGTGATGATAAAGAGCAGTTGAATGCGCGCCTGGCCTATTTGAGTGCTGATGGTGCCTGGGAGGTGGCCGCATGGGTGACCAACTGGACTGATTGGGCACCGAGCGATGCTGAACCAGGGGGTAATGGCCCGTCTATTTCGTCGTCGTTCACAGATGGAGCACCGTCCTATGACCGCCGCGAGCCTCCACGCATGTACGGTATGGAACTGAAGTACACATTCTAGGCTTAACCACGGCCTGGATTGACGGCCTGGATTGACGGCCTGGATTGGTAAACCTCGACGCCCGTTCTGCGGGCATCTTTCTGCTAGACTCACACCTCTTCTTGGCTTAACTGAGGTGATGTTGTGGAACTTTACGAAGTCATGCGCCCGACTTTTTCTGCGCACGGATACAGTGGTGAGGAATTGCCGAATTCAGTTCCGGATACCATTCTCGAAAAGGCACGCTTTGCGGCTAGCGGCGGCAATCGTCACAAGAAATCCCGCTATTGTCGGCTGCCGTTAACCACCGATCAATGGCCAAACCCTGGTTTGGATGGAAACAGAAATATGCTAAAGCAGGGGCTGTGTATCGTTCTCTTGTCGGTATTGCTCGCGTCCTGCGCACACTATACAGACAGGCGTGGCGTTGAAGTGACCTGGCAGCCGCAAGTCCTGGGCTCGTTTCAGCTCGGTGCAACCACTCGCAGTGAGGTGTTAAAGGCACTGGGCCCGCCCTCGCAAGTGATCACGCTGGACGACGAAACCGTTCTCTATTATCTCTACGAGCGTAGTGAGGGTCAGGGATACATACTGTTTCTCTACAATCGCCTGGACGTGAAAACCCGGTACGACAGGGCAGTACTGTTTTTTGATGGCGATGATCGTTTGACGGAATACGCGAGTTATATCGGCGATGAAAACGACTAAGTCTTTTCTAATCCTGGTTTTGCTGTTGTTATGCGGCTGTAGCCAGTCGCGTTATTACATCGGTCAGCCCCTGGGTGAGCAGCACTGCGTCGCGGGTACGGAGCTCGCTGTTGTCCTGGATCAGTTAGGGCCGCCGCATCGCATGAGCGCTTCGACCGTCGGCTACATGATGGCCTACGAATATTGGCGAATTGATGAAGATAAATTGGGATTAAGCCTGCGTGCAGCGGGGGCAGATTTTCTCAGTATCGACTGGGGCGATGCGCAAATTCGCGGAGAGTATCTGTTGTTGAGCTTCGATAAATCTCATCGCTTAATCGACAGCGAGTTGATCGATTTTGATATGGATGCCGGTGGTGGGCGAGGTATTCAGGCCCTGGTCAGCGTGATTGATGTTGTGGATGTAGACGATTTAACCGGGCCCATGTATCAGCACCGCTGGGGCGGTTTTGCACTCGAGAGTTTGCCAGTGACACTAAACCGGAACAGCAATCTGGACGGCGGTCAGCGCGGCATTGAGCAGCGTGGTACGCCTGGTGATATTGGTCAGCGTGCCACCGAATAAGCACAAGCTATGTCTGATTGCCAAGCAGATTGGGCGGCGAGAGAAATCGCCCTGGCATTATTAACGGCACCCATGTGTCTGTGGACGGAGGTAATGGCTTGGATATGTTAAAGGTACCGGTGTATGAGTGAGCAGAGTGAACTGATTGGCCAGATTCGCGATACGGTTGCGCAGATTTGCGGGCACTACCCCGCTGCATACTGGCGCGCCAAAGACCGTGAGCGTGAATACCCAACAGAGTTTGTGCAGGCGCTGACAGAGGCGGGCCTGTTGGCGAGTTTGATTCCAGAGGAATACGGCGGCAGCGGTTTGCCTCTGCGTGTGGCGCTGGAAATCATGAAAGCCGTTCATGAGCAAGGCGCCAATGCAGCAGCGTGTCATGCGCAGATGTACACCATGGGCACTTTGCTTCGCCACGGTAGTGACAAGCAGAAGTTGCGATATCTGCCAGAAATAGCCAGTGGTGGTCTGCGCTTGCAAGCCTTCGCTGTGACCGAGCCGACCAGTGGTACCGATACCACCCGTATTACAACGCACGCGCGTAAAAAGGGCGGCCATTATATTGTCAATGGGCAGAAGGTGTGGATATCCCGCGCTGAGCATTCAGATTTAATGATCCTGCTGGCTCGTACCACGCCGCTGGATCAGGTGGCTAAAAAAACAGAGGGGCTTTCCGTGTTCGTTGTGGATATGCGCGATGCAGTGGGCAATGGCTTAACCGTCAACCCCATCCGCACAATGTTGAATCACGCGACCACAGAGCTGTTTTTTGACAACCTGAAGGTTCCCGCAGAAAATTTGCTGGGTGAGGAGGGTAAGGGCTTTCGTTACATTCTGTCCGGGATGAACGCGGAGCGTATACTGATTGCTTCGGAATGTATCGGTGATGCCCGCTGGTTCACTAAGACCGCGACGGATTATGCCTGTGAGCGAGAAGTGTTCGGCCGTCCCATTGGACAAAACCAGGGTGTACAGTTTCCTATTGCCCGCGCCTACGCCCAGACCGAGGCAGCCGACCTGATGGTCAGTAAGGCCGCCGCACTCTATGATGCCGGAAAACCCTGTGCAGCAGAGGCTAATATGGCCAAGCTGTTGGCATCCGAAGCCTCCTGGGCCGCTGCCGATACCTGTATTCAGACTCACGGTGGTTTCGGCCTGGCAGAGGAATACGATGTGGAGCGGAAATTCCGTGAGACCCGTCTGTATCAGATCGCGCCGATTTCCACCAATCTCATTCTTTCGTATTTGGGTGAACACAAACTGGGCATGCCCCGCTCTTATTGAGAACACGCAGCAATGACTCATCCGGTTTACCAGGCCATGTTTCTAATTGCCACGGCCAGCTTGATATTTGAAATCGCCCTGGCGCGTCTGTTGAGCGTAGTCACCTGGTACCACCTCAGTTTTTTTGCCATATCGGTGGCTATGCTGGGTATGACCGCAGGCGCGATTACCGTGTTTGTGAGGGCGCGGGCGTTTTCTTCAGAACGCTTGCTCAATAACGCAGGTCTGATGATCGGCTGTTTTTCTGTCAGCGTGCCGCTGGCGGTTTTGATCGTGTGTTATGTGCCCATAACTGCTGCTGCCATTGGCGATAAAGCCATACGCAGTTTGATCAATATGACCATAATAACAGTAGCTGTAGCGCTACCGTTTTACTTTTCCGGGGTTGCAATTTCGGCCTTGCTGAGTCGTTTTCCACTGCCTGTTAACCGCCTGTACGCAGCCGACCTTATCGGCGCTGCCTGTGGTTGCCTGCTGGTATTGCTGGCGCTGAATCTCATGAACGCGCCCTCAGCGGCGATGCTGAGCGGAGTGCTTGGTTTACTGGCAGCCTGGCGGCTGAGTCAGAGGCATTTTAAAAAGTGGTTGACCATTGTGGTTGTTGCGGTTGTTGCCGTTGGCTATAGCGCGATTAATCAAAGTGTCGTGCCGCAAATGGTGAAGGGGCATGCCGACAACTCCAAACCGGTGGTTGACCGCTGGAACTCATTTTCCCGGGTTGTTATGGGTAGGGAAATGACCGCAGCGCCACCCATATGGCGCGGTGATCGCGAGGCGATCAAGGATATGCAGGTTCGCCAGCGCTGGATGAATATTGATGGTCTTGCGGGCACGGTAATGCGCGCCTACGAAACCGAAGCAGATATTGAACACCTGAAATACGATATTACCAATGTGGCTTACTTCATTAGGCCCACTGGCGGCGCGGCAATCATCGGCGTAGGTGGTGGCAAAGACGTGCAGTCGGCGTTGGTTTTTGGCCACCAGCAAGCGCTGGGTGTTGAGGTAAATCCCATCTTCATCGAACTCTTGCAAGGGCCCTATCGAGACTTTGCCGGTTTGGGTGGCAATGAAAAAGTGCAGTTGGTGGTCGATGAAGCGCGCAGCTATTTTTCGCATAGTACCGGGAAATTCGAAGTATTACAGATGTCGCTGATTGATACCTGGGCATCTACAGGCGCAGGTGCTTACAGCCTCTCCGAGAATGGTCTGTATACCGTTGAAGCGTGGAGCACGTTCATGTCACGGTTATCAGATACGGGAATCTTTACCGTGTCTCGCTGGTACAGTGACAAGAATCTCGGTGAAACTGGTCGGGCGCTGAGCCTTGCAGTAGCGGCGCTGCTCGAGCAGGGCGCAGAGAATCCATCGGCGCACATCGCATTGATGGCAAACGGGAAAATTGCCACATTGCTGGTGGCACGCCAACCGCTGTCCGCTACAGACCTAAATACCCTGGAAGAGGTTGCTCGGCAATACAAGCACGACATACTCATTAGTCCGCGTCTGCCTGCTGCCAATAAAATATTGCGGCGGGTGCTGGAGTCTCGATCTCTAAACGAGCTGACGGCTATTTCGGCGGACCACAAACTCAATATCAGCCCGCCTACTGATAACAGCCCTTACTTTTTCAATATGCTCAAATTGAGCAGCCTGTTTGAGCGGTTCGACAAGAAGGCGCTTGGCGAAGGCGTGGTTTATGGCAACCTGATTGCCACCTCAACACTGGCGTCGCTTATTGGCATTTTGCTGTTCTTAACGCTGCTGGGTGTGGTGGTGCCGCTGCTGATTCACAAACGGCGATACTCGGAAGAAGAGCGGTTGGAACCATCGGCGATGATTTTCTTTATGCTGATTGGCGCCGGATTTATGAGTCTGGAAATCGGCCTGCTACAGCGCCTGTCGGTGTTTTTGGGGCATCCTGTTTATGCGCTGGGAATACTTCTGTTCGCAATCATTCTCAGTACCGGGGTGGGTAGTTTTTTCAGTGAGCGTTTGCAGTTGTGGTCGAAAGAACGAGGCATGAAGCTTGCCCTGATAACGGCAGTTTTAATCGTCGCCATACAACAGTTGCTGAACATGGGCCTTAATACGATGATCACCTATGCCATGCCGGTCAAAATTCTATGGTCGGTAATGTTGATTGGGCCCATTGGCTTGTGTCTGGGTTGTTTCTTTCCAACCGGCATGAGCCTGGTGCGAGATGACAGTCAATATGCAGCCCCCTGGTACTGGGGTTTGAACGGCATATTCGGCGTGTTGTTCTCGGCACTGGCCGTGTTTATATCAATCTACCTATCGATCGGTGTTAACTTTTATATCGCTGCTGCGTGCTATCTGGCAGCGGGTGTTTGCCTGCGTCAAATGGCGCTGAGCCATGCAATCCGATAAAGGCAACTGCCTGTCGAATACGACATTTATGAAAGGTAAGCAACAGCCGGCGACCGTGTTGAGAACCTTGTCGTACTGAGCCTGTGGAGTTTTGCCAGACATGCTGGCATTGTACACGCCTGAATAACAGGAGCTGTACATGTCTGACGACAAGATTGATGCTTTTTCCAAACGCCTGTCCTCCTTTTCCAGCGACTCCGGTGGCGATGAGACAGAGACCATTTATGCAGCGACAGTGATTCTATTGCGGAATTCCGAGAACGGCCCGCAAACCCTTATGCTGCGGAAAAATTCCAAAATCGCTTTTGGTGGTATGTGGGTCTTTGCCGGAGGGCGTATTGATGATACGGATGGCAGCCCGGATGATCCCATGGAGCAGCGGGCGCGAATTGCAGCGGCTCGTGAAGCGCAGGAAGAAGTCGGCCTGGAGGTTGGGCTGGAAAACATGCACTGGTTTTCTCACTGGACTCCACCGGCACTGGGTAATCGCCGCTTTATTACCTGGTTTTTCGCCACCCGTGCGCCTGAGGGTACTGTGACCATCGACGATGGAGAAATCAAAGAGAGTCAGTGGTTATCTCCAGCGGCTGCCTTGGACAAACACCGCAATGGTGATATCGAAATTGTTCCGCCGACCTTCGTCACATTGCACTATTTGTCGACATTTGATTCGGTTGAGGAAGCACTGACAGCGTTGAGCGCAATGGAGCCAAGGCACTATGTGACTCGCATCGGCGCCAGTGGCGATGACCTGGTGGCAATGTGGGAAGGTGATGCCGGTTATGAGTCGGGTGAAGCAGATACGGACGGGCAGCGCCATCGCCTGCGGATGAAAAAAGGCGGCTGGGTTTACGAGGACATTTACGCCGAGTAATAAGAACCGGGCGGGGCGCGATTGAGCCAGCTTGTTTTAGGTCCTCTGCGTCATCTCAATTGTTCTCTTTATTGGGTTGAATCATGCTGGCACATGCTTATAGTGTGCAGTGTACACATGGAGACCAGAACATGATTGAAAATATGCTCAGCGCCGATCCGGCCAACACACCGCTGGATCAGATCAGCCTGATTAATCCCGAACTGTGGGCGGCTGATGGTCAGTGGCCCTGGTTTGAGCGTCTGCGTAAAGAGGCACCGGTACATTACACGCCGACTAGCCCGTTCGGTCCTTTTTGGTCTGTGACCCGCTACGACGACATCATGCACGTTGATACCAACCATGAGCTGTTTTCATCTGAACCTGGAATAACCCTGCGTGATCCGGAAGAAGATTTTGTGCTGCCCATGTTTATCGCCATGGATGAGCCTGACCACAGCCAACAGAGGGGTGCGGTGAATCCCGCTGTTGGTTCGCGCAACCTGCCTAACTTCGCTGAACTTATTCGAGGCCGGACTCAGAAAGTTTTGGATAGCTTGCCCGTCGGAGAAACATTTAACTGGGTCGATAAGGTCTCTATCGAATTGACTACGATGATGTTGGCCACTCTGTTTGATTTTCCCTTCGAGGACCGACGCAAACTTACCCGCTGGTCTGATATTTCTACTGCTACGCCTGGCTACGGCGTTATTGAAAGTGAGGAGCAGCGTCGAGCGGAAATGCTTGAGTGCCTTGAGTACTTTCAGGAGCTATGGAAGCAGCGTGAGGCCAATGACGAGCCGCGCAATGATTTAATTTCTATGCTGGTACAGGGCGAGGCGACCAGGGATATGGAACCCTTTACCTTTTTGGGCAATTTGATCCTGCTGATTGTCGGCGGCAACGATACAACCAGAAACTCGATGACGGGTGGCGTGTTGGCGCTCAATCAGTTCCCGCCCGAGTACGAGAAGCTGCGTGCGAACAGCAGGCTGATACCGTCGATGGTCTCTGAGATTATCCGTTGGCAGACTCCGCTGGCTTTCATGCGCAGAACAGCACTCGCGGATACGGAGATTGACGGAAATAAAATTAAGCGTGGAGACAAAGTGGCGATGTGGTATGTCTCGGGAAATCGGGATGAATCTGTCTTTGAAAATGCCAACGACTTTATTATAGATCGGAAAAATGTACGCAAGCATTTGTCTTTTGGCTATGGCATCCATCGCTGCATGGGCAGCCATTTGGCCGAGCTGCAATTGCGTACCTTATGGGAAGAGATTCAACAGCGTTTTAGTTTTGTAGAGGTCGTTGGAGAGCCCGAGCGAATACCTTCTTACTTCGTTAAAGGTTACGCCAGCTTGCCGGTTAAATTACAGCCCCTGAATGAGTCGGGGGGTGCTTTAGAAGGTTAAGCGTTCTTTCTCGCTTACCGTTGGTTTGCCGGTAAGCAGGCGCCCCAGCTTTTTGAAGAATACTTGTAGTGGTTTGTGCTCTTCAAATACCACAATAAAAACCTTGCGGAGTTTGCCCTCTGGACAGGTGATGGGTTTTACGCCATGCCACGAGTTGCCGCGGCGCCCGAAAATGATCGAGCGGTTCTCCATGGTGATTGCGGGCCACTGTTGATCGAACTCTGCAAACTGCGGTGCGCTGTAGGTTGGGAAGCGGCCATTGTCATCGAGAACAACGGTTTCCCCACCCCAGGCCGGGTCCCAGTCATCGGGTGTATTCAGGTAAAAAATTTGCGACCCTATTTTGCCCTTCGAGTCACAATGGGGGCCTACCTCTGCGCCAGCAGGTGTGTAGTGCCAGTGGAAGCGTAGTCGAACATTGGAAACTTTCAGCAGGCGGCAGACAAATTTTCGATAGGTATCGCTCAACAGTTCTTCCATGAACCTGGCCCAGGGTTCGGCCAGCTCAATACCGTCTTCATAGTCGAGAATATAGCGATCATGGGAGGCCTGGCCACTTTTTCGCTGTTTGCCGAAAGAGGGTGTAAAGCGTTCTAACGGCGGCATGTTGTCGAGCAATTCCCGGTAGGTTTCCGGACTGATAAAACCCTGGGGGTTTACCCACGGGAAAGGATGTTTTTCCTGGAAGTCGATCAGATCGAAGTTGTCGATCATGGTCTGATTCAGGTAGCGAATAGCTGTGTGAGGCATAGAGTTTAGGCGTCCTGTTTTGCCAATAATACCAGCACAGGAATGTTCCGCGAGTGAATTAGACCGGCAATCTTACACAGGTTCATCGACAGGCGGTACGATGCAGATCAACGCCCAGACCGAGGTCTGTACAGCGCAGATGTTTTAACGGCCCGCGTTTCCAGTTCCGGGTGATCGTCCGGACTAGTTCGCAAACAGTTTTACCGTGCCGTGCAGGTCGCGGCTTAACCGGTTTAAATCGGTATTGTGGCGGTCGGCTGAGTGCGCTGGTGAGTCATCGCAGGCTGTGTGCCTGCCCAGCCCTCTGGGACTTTCGCAGAACTTGCCCCGTGTTTCTCCGCTGCTGACTGTGTGACCAGGTGCGTTACTCATCGGCTGTTCTCCCAGCGTTCTACTCGTGGAAACTGGCAATGTCTGCAAGTGGTTTGCGGGTGAGGTCTGGTACTTCTGCGTCTTCGGTTGGATAGCCAGCCACCAGGATCATGACAGGCTTTTCGATATCCGGTCGCTGTAATATCGTGTTGAGAAACTTCATGGGACTGGGAGTATGGGTCAGGGTGGCCAGGCCGGCATTGTGCAATGCGGTAATTAACAGGCCGGTGGCAATGCCAACTGATTCAGGCACGTAGTAGTTCTTATGTTTGTTGCCCTCTGCATCCAGCTCAAACTTCTGACCAAAGATGACGATCAGATAGGGCGCTATTTCCAGGAATGGTTTGTGCTCATTAGTACCCAGAGGGGCCAGTGCATCCAGCCAGTCCTGCGGGGCTCGTCGTTGATAGAACTCTCGCTCCTCCTGCTCGGCGCCCAGGCGAATTTCCCGTTTGATGGCGGGGTCGCTAACTGCGGCAAAATGCCAGGGTTGCCGGTGCGCGCCACTGGGCGAGGTACCGGCAGTGAGCAAACACTGCTCAATAATCTCTCGTGGAACGGGTCGGCCCGAGTAGTCTCTTACCGTGCGTCGCTTGTTGAGGAGCCGATAGAAACTCTCTGCTCGCGCTCGCATCTCCAGTTGCGGATACTCTTCAAATGTCAGTTTCATTGACTCGAACTCCCATTTATCTGATTGAGGGCTTGTGCCAGGCTGGTTCCAGTCTGTGGCCCCAACAGCCGTTCCAGCAGAACGCCCTCGCCATTTAATATCACTGTAGTTGGTAGCACCATGGGTCGGGCGTATCCCAACTGATAGGCTGGGTCCTCCTCTAAAAGCGCGAATTCTATGCCCAGCTCATGGGTCTGGGTAAGCAATTTCTCGCCGCTCACGCCGTCAAAATTTACCGCGTAAACCGATGCTCTATCTGCGTATTCCCGCGCAAACTCGTTGAGCTCCGGGATCTCCTCCCGACAGGGCTTACACCAAATGGCCCAGTAGTTGATTAACACTGGCTTGCCATCGTTGCTGAGTCGCTGAATGCCGACCGGGTCTGAAGGAGGCGAACAGCCCGGGAGGACTGAGATTAACAGGGCGATTGACAGCCATCTCATTGGCGAAACAGCTCTGCCAGGTTCATCTGCAAGATGTCGCGCTGCGACTGCGACTGTCTGGTAAACATAGCCATTGCGGTGCTGCGCCAGTCGCTTGCAGTCGCATCCGGGTTCAGCTCTTCCAGTGTGACTTCAGAGTTGACCCACTCTTTGATTTGCCACACCTGTATGTCGTGCAAATCCCGGGCGAGGAAGTAGCGACTTTTCTCGTCGGTTTGCAAAAGTTTTCTGTCTAGAAAAATATCCCGCAGGCGTATCCATGTTTCACTGTCGAGACCGCCGGTGTCGCGGTTGGTTTCTTTCAGAATATGAGCTTCGCTGACGCTGGCACCTGATTTCTGCTTGTTCCAAAACATGTGCAGCACCGATAATGCTTTTACTGCTAGGAGTTGCCTGCTACTCGCTTCTGATTGATAGGCAGACAGAGAGTGCACGAGGATGCCTCCCCCTAAAACGATGTTCCAGGAAACGTAGAGCCACAATAGAAACAATGGGAATGTGGCAAAGGCTCCATAGATGACTGTATAGCTGGAACCCACCACCAATTTGGTAAACAGACTGCGGGCAATATTGAACATAATGGCGGTGGCGATGCCCCCAACAACAGCGTGTTTTATGGAGACCGGATAGTTTGGCACCGCCGCATAAACCAGAGTAAAGGCCGCTGAGCTGAGCAGCACAGGGGCGAGCTCCAGTATCAATGCACGCAGCCCAATGACATCGTAGTCTTCAATAAAGACTGCCGCAGAAGCCAGATAGGTGCTGATGCCCAGGGCCAGGCCGATAAACATGGGCCCCAGACTTAACACGGCCCAGTACAGCAGGAAACTGGCAATAGGGCTGCGGTTGGCGCGCGTACGCCAGATGATGTTAAAGGCATTTTCAATATTGCGCAGCATGAGCACCGCAGTGACCACCAAAAAACCAATGCCGACCCCGGTCAGGTTTTTAGCCTGCCGGGAAAAGTCTGCCAAATAGGTTTCAAGTTCTGCGCTGGTCTCGGGAACCAGGTTTTCGAACAGGAAGCTCTGAATTTCCTCGCCCGCCCCTTGAAAAGCGGGTACTGCCGCCACCATGGCATACATAACGGTCATCAATGGCACCAGGGCGAACAAACTCATATAGGTGAGGGCGGCGGCGCTGCGCATACACTGGTCGTCTGCAAAGCGCCTTGCCAAATAGCGACACCAGGCTAAAAAATAGGGAAGGTCGTAAGACATGCGCAGAATTATTACATGTTTTAACGCAGGCAGGCAGGCTCAGTCTGCTATAATTCTGCGCACTTTTGTGGCTGTATTCATTGGTGCTTTGGCCGAAATGTTTGACCGATGGATTGAAGGCCTGCGGATTCACTCAATCGTTGAAACCTGGGAGTTAAAGCCAGTGTCTGACTTCAAGATTTATCACAATCCTCGCTGCTCCAAGTCACGCCAGACTTTGGCGCTATTGGAGGAAAACGGTATTGAGCCAGAGCTTATTTTGTATCTGGAAACGCCCCCTAGTGCGGCGCAGTTGGCCGAGTTGGTCTCACTCTTGGGGATTGCGCCACGCCAGTTGCTGCGCAAGGGCGAAGATGAGTTCAAGGCCAACAATTTGCAGGATGAAGGCGTGGGTGATGATCAGATATTGCAGGCCATGTCCGAAAACCCCATATTGATAGAGCGTCCCATAGTGGTCAGTGCAGGCCGAGCGGTATTAGGGCGCCCGCCAGAGAGCGTTCTGGCTCTCATTTAGTATGGCTACTCCCTATGTTCTGGTTCTCTATTATTCTCGGCACGGCTCGACTGCGGCCATGGCACAGCATATTGCCCGAGGCGTTGGGCAAGTCGCTGGTATTGAAGCACGCTTGCGTACAGTGCCCCCGGTATCAACAGACACGCAAGCCAGTGCTGAAGATATTCCTGCAAAGGGCCCCTTGTACTGTGAAGAGGATGACTTGCGCCATTGTGCCGGCCTGGTTCTGGGTAGCCCCACGCGGTTTGGCAATATGGCTGCACCGATGAAATATTTTGTCGATCAAACATCCAGCTTGTGGATGTCTGGTGCCCTGATCGATAAACCTGCCGCAGTGTTTACTGCCAGTAGCAGCTTGCACGGCGGCCAGGAAAGCACCTTGTTGAGTATGATGTTGCCGTTGTTGCATCACGGTATGGTGATGCTTGGCTTGCCTTATAGTGAATCGGGCCTGATGGTGACCCGTTCTGGTGGAACCCCCTACGGTGCATCCCATGTAGCCGGCCCTGAAAACAAGCGAGCACCAGATGATACCGAACTCAACTTGTGCCGAGCCCTGGGGCGGCGGGTTGCCCTGTGGGCCAAGCGGGGCCTCAATGACTGATCGGGGCATCGAATGGACCCGCTATCTCACTGTGGCCAGCCTGGTGGTGGTGTTGATGGTCGAAATTTGGACCTCGCTGCATGATGGGGCCCCATGGCCTGTGTGGCTGTGGCGTTTGCTGCCCTTGTTGCTGTTTGTTCCCGGCCTGTATGCTGATCGCCTTCGCAGCTATATCTGGTTGTGTTTTGTAACGCTGCTGTACTTTCTTGTGGCAGTGTTGCGACTGTTTTCACAGCCCACCGATCTGGTTAACAGTGTGGGGCTGGTTGCCGTTGTCACCTTGTTTTGCAGTGCGATGATGTATGTTCGCTGGCGCGCTCAGCAACTGAGAAGAATACGGGAGGAAGCAATCACATGAGCAGTGTCCCAGGATTTTTGCGGCGTATGTTGGCCGGACTCTGGCGTGGTATTACCCGGCTGAGGGTGGCCCTGTCCAATCTTGTTTTCTTGCTTTTTCTGGTCGTGCTGATTGCGGTGTTTTTCGATAGCGCGCCGCAGCCCTTGCCCGCCAAGGCTGCGCTGCTGCTAGACCCTGTAGGTACCGTGGTTGAACAGAAAACCTATGCCGACCCAGTGGCGCAACTATTTAGCGAGGAAGTGCCCTCCGAGCACGAGGTCTTGCTAGCCGATGTGCTTGAGGCTATTGAGTACGCCAAGGATGATCCCGGGATTACAGCGTTGGTTATGGAGTTGGGACAACTCTATGGCATTGGTATCGCCAAGAGTGAAGATATTGCAGCAGCACTGGAAGATTTTCGCAGCAGTGGCAAGCCCATTATTGCCTGGGGAGATTACTTTTCCCAAAGTCAATATTACCTGGCCTCTTATGCTGACGAGATTATTTTGCACCCAATGGGTGCGATTCAAATCGAAGGCTTTGGTCGCTATCAGTGGTACTTCAAAGAAGCGCTGGAGAAGCTGAGTATCAAGGTCAATGTGTTTCGCACAGGCAAATATAAGTCTGCGGTCGAGCCTTTCATGCGCAGCGATATGTCTCTGGAGGAACGCGGAGCCAGCCAGCGCTGGCTGGCTCAATTGTGGGCGCTATACACCGGAGCCCTTGAGCAAAACAGAGAGCTGGAAGCTGGTGCAGTGTCCGGCTTCGTCAATGACTATGCTGAAATTCTCGAACGCCACGCTGGTGATACCGCGCAGGTGGCGCTCGAATACGGTTTGGTTGACCGGTTAGAAAACCGCGGTGCAGCAAACCGGCATATCGTCGATAAAGTTGGGGCTGCTGATGAAGATGGCCACTATGAGGCGATCAGCTTTGAGCGCTATTTGGCGCAAAAGAAACCCATTTTTGACCCCCAAACCAATGACTCGGCGGTAGCGCTGATAGTCGCCAGTGGCACCATTTACGATGGCGATCAACCCGCCGGGGATATTGGAGGCAACTCATTGGGTCGCCTGATTGTGCGGGCGGCAGACGATGAAACAATTAAGTCGATTGTGCTGCGTATAGACAGCGGTGGCGGCAGCGCTTTTGCGTCTGAAGTGATTCGCCAAAAATTACTTTACGCCAAGAACAAGGGTAAGCCGGTCGTGGTTTCCATGGGCAGTTTGGCCGCCTCGGGCGGTTACTGGATCGCGGCGGATGCTGATGAAGTATGGGCTAGTCCCGCCACATTAACCGGCTCAATTGGCGTGTTTGGTGTTTATCCCACGGTCGATGAAGCTCTACAGCGTATGGGTATCGCTGTTGATGGGGTGGGCACTACAGAGCTGGCAGGCAAATTGAGAACAGATCGCCCACTGGACCGGCGAGTCGCACAGATTCTGCAAGCGAGTGTTGATAATATTTATGCCAGGTTTCTGAGCCTGGTTGCAGAGGGCCGCGGTCTGCCCGTGGAGCAGGTGGCTGAACTGGCTGAGGGCAGAGTCTGGAGCGGGGCAGATGCGCACGAGCTAGGTCTGGTGGATGAGTTGGGTGGTCTGGACGAGGCCATTGTCGCAGCCGCTCGTCTGGCAGAGCTGGAACATTATGAGGTCGAGCTGATCGAACGAGCTCTCGACCCGCAGGAGCTATTTTGGTTGCAGTTGGCAGGTGAGGCGCAGACATGGGTAAACCTGCCTACGCTGATGCCTGAGTGGATGCTTCGCGCCTGGGCACCTGTTTATCAGAGTGCGAAATTCTTTATGCAGATGAATGATCCAATGGGTGTCTATGCCCGCTGCGAAACCTGTACAGGACAGTAATATGCCAAAGGCCAGTGATTTAAAAAGGGGTCGTGTCGTCGCAATAAACGGCGAGCCGTATATTGTGAGCCAGCTTGATATCAAGGCGCCCTCCAGTCGCAGCGCGAATACCCTGTATAAAGTTCGCTTCAATCATGCTCGTACCAGGCAAAAGCTGGATGAGACATACAAGGGTGAGGATATGCTCGCAGATATTGATCTGGAGCGTCGGCGAGTGCAGTTTTCGTATATGGATGGCGACAACTATGTGTTCATGGATGAAGAGGACTACAGCCAGTACCCGCTGTCACGGGCAAGCCTGGGTGAGCAAGTGCTTTATGTTAGCGAGGGCCTGGAGGGTTTAATGGGTCTGCTGGTCGAAGGGAGGATTATTGGGGTAGAACTGCCCCAGTCGGTCGTTATGGAAATCGTTGAAACAGCACCGGGTATTAAAGGTGCCTCGGCGTCCGCCCGCACCAAGCCTGCAACCTTCGCTACCGGTCTGGTTATCCAGATTCCCGAATACCTGGAGAGAGGGGAGCGCGTCAAAATTAATACGCAGGAAGGCAGGTATATGTCTCGTGCGTGAACCATTCTCACTGGCGGCGCGGCTGCGCAGCTTTGTTGACGCCGGGAGAGGTTTGTTGACCCTGCTGGGAGACCAGCACAATGCCCGTATACATTTGGCGGCCACGGTCGCGGTACTGGCGCTGGGCAGCTATTGCGAGATCACGCGCCCCGAGTGGTGGGTGCTACTACTGTGCATGGCCCTGGTGTGGCTGGCGGAGTCTCTGAACAGCAGCCTGGAGTATCTCTGTGATGCGGTCACGCCCGTCCGGCATCCGCTGATTGCCAAGGCCAAAGATGTGGCCGCAGGAGGTGTGTTGCTAAGCGCTGTGATGGCGGCTCTGATTGGTGTCTCAATCTTTATGCCCTACATTTTTCCGTAGGCTGTTACTCGGCTTGTAGCTCGGGTTCAGCGCGCCCTCCGGGTATCCGTTTGCCATCAATGTATCGGACTCATACCCCAAAGGACGCGCCGAACCTGGACTATGCCGAGGTTAAGCCCGACAGGCTTCTAGCGAATGCGTGGTCGCAGGTCAGCGAGGTGAGCGATGGGGTTGTCCTTTCCCCACCATTCATTCAAGTCCTCAAGAATCATATAGAGCGAAGGCACCAGCAACAGAGTGATTACCGTTGCGAACACAATGCCGAAGGCCAGGGAGATAGCCATGGGAATAATCATCTGGGCCTGGGTGCTGCTTTCAGTCAATATTGGAACCAGACCGAAGAATGTAGTGAGAGAAGTGAGTAGAATCGCTCGAAACCGGCGCGTTCCCGCATTCGCTACAGCCTCTTTGATTTCTGCGCCTTCTCGTATGGCTCGGTTCACAAAGTCCACCATGATCAAACTGTCGTTCACCACAACGCCAGACAGAGCAATAATGCCCATGAGAGACATCATGCTAATGGCATAGCCGGTAATCATGTGGCCCATGACAGCGCCAATCACCCCAAAGGGGATGACGCCCATGATGATCAGTGGTTGCAGGTAGGACTTGGTTGGAATTGCCAGTAGTGCATAAATGCCAAATAGCGAAATAATGAAACCGGTGGAGAGGCTTTTGGTCATTTTCTCTTGTTCGTCTGACATGCCAGAGCGGTGATATGTGAGGCCAGGATACCTGACTGCCAACTCGGGCAGAAACTGCATAAACACTTCGCGGGTTATGGCGCCCGGTTCAACTCGCTCTACTTCCGCTTCGGCATTCACTTCAACCGCGCGCTGAAAATTGATGTGGGTGGTTTTGCTTAGCCCCGGGGTGACTTTCATGCTGGCCACCGATCCAAAAGGCACCTCATCGCCTTGCGGCGTTCGTATGTACATGCTGTCGAGACTGCCGGTGCTGCGCCTGTCAGCTCTGGGGTAGCGCACCATCACCTTAATTTCGTGGATGCCCCGCTGAATGCGTTGGGCCTCTGCACCATAGAAGGCATGACGAACCTGGTTGCCGAGATCGAAGCGGGTAATCCCCAACGATTCAGCTTCAGGAAGAATATCAATGTGGAACTCATCTGCTGAATCGCTGGCTGAGCTCTGGATGTCGTACAGGCCATCATAACTTTTTAGTTTGTTCTCCAGCTCCAGGGAGGCGGCTTTTAGTACGTTCCAGTCCGGATGGCTCAGATCAAAAGAGATATCTGCACCAAAACCTGGTCCATCAGTGGCATTAAAAGAGATAGCGTCTGCACCCACTACATCGCCAACCTGTTCGCGCCAGCGGTGCATAATGTCCTTGGTGCCAATTGAGCGCGCTTCCGGGCGGGTCAGTTCGACCATCAATGTGCCTTTGGTGAGCCCGCTGCCATAGGCAAAGGTGTGGGCCAGCAGCTTTTCATCCCTGCCGGTTTCAGCGAGGTATTCTGCTTCGACAGCTTCGATTTTTGAACCGATGTAGGCCATAACTTCCAGGGTGCGTTTCTGCGAGGTGCCTTCGGTCATGCGCAAGTCCATAGTGATGAACTCACCTTCCATTTCCGGTTGTATAACCAGACGTACCTGGCCTCCGGCAATCAGCCCTATTGTTAAAATGAGTATGCTGATAAAGCACGCTACGGTGAGGTAGCGATTGTCGATACATTTTTCTACAAACGGACGATATCGCTTCTCGACGAAATAACGCAGGTGTTTGTTGACACCTTCCTGCAAGTGGTCAACTTCAACTAGCCATTTCGCTTTGGCTGGTTTGCTGTGTGCCAGGTGAGCGGGCAGTATCCATTTCGATTCGATCAGTGAAAAAACCAGGCACAAAATGACCACCCAGCCCATGGCTTCGCCAAAGGCGGAGAAGATCCCGTCGAGGAATAGCTGTGGGGTAAATGCCATAATAGTCGTGAGTACGCCAAATGTAGCAGGAGTGGTCACGCGATAGGCGCCGCGTATCACTGCGTCTAAACTGTGGCCATGGCGCTCTTGCTCGGTATAGGCACTTTCGCCAATGATGATTGCATCATCTACCACAATGCCCAGCACCAGAATGAATCCGAATACGCTGATGATATTGAGGGTGCCCCCAATTAAAGGCGAGGCAAACACTGCGACTGCGCCAAAGAAGCAGACCGGAATGCCCACCATGACCCAGAATGCCAGCTTAATTTCTAAAAACAGCGCCAGCACCAAAAATACTACGAGGGCACCCATGGCAAGGTTTTTCACCATCATGGCGAGACGATCTTCCAGGTAGTAACTGGCATCGGACCAAATCACCAGCTCTACACTTGCAGGCAGCACCTTGTTTTGCTCTGCAACATAGGCCTTTGCGGCGCGAGAGGCTTTCAAGATATCCTGTTCGCCGAGCGCCATGATGGGCAGGCCGATAGAAAACTTGCCGTCGAAGGCTGCAAAGCTGGTCTCGTCGACGAATCCATCTTCAATATCAGCAATTTCGCCGAGCAATAGGCGAGTGCCGTCAGCGAATGTTTTTAACGCAATGTTTTCAAAATCTGCCTGTCGATAGGCCTGCCCCTGGGTTCGCAGCATAATATCGCCGTTTTCTGTGCGTACCGAACCGCCGGGAAGGTCGATGGAGGAGGCGGCGATAATGCTGGCCACCTGGCCTAACGTGAGATGGTATTCTCGCAGGCGATCTTCGGATATTTCTACAGCGATTTCGTAGTCTCTGGCTCCCCAAATATCAACCGATGAAATATCAGGGTGGGCAATCAAATCCAGCTTTATTTGCTCTGCCAGTTCCTTCATGCTGCGCTCGTCGAGGTCACCGCTGAGCTGAATCATCAGTGCCTGAATTGGCAGTTCTATTCGGCCAACAATCGGTTTTTCAGCACCCTCCGGAAAATGTAGAACCGCATCGACCCTGGTTTTAACATCATTCATTAACTCCATGACGTCGTCTTCATTTTCCGGTTCTACGAAGAGCCGAGCGAAAGACTCCAGAGCGTCTGATTCAATGCGTTTAATCCCGTCCAGATCGGCCAATGCTTCTTCGATTTTCAGAACAATACCCTGTTCGACCTCTTCCGGCGCTGCGCCAGGGTAGGCCATGGAGACCAGCACCATATCGATGTCGAACTCGGGCATCATGCTGCGCTTGATGGTCAAGCCGGCATAGATACCCATGCCAAGGATCAACAGCATCATTAGATTAGCTGCAACCGGGTTGGTGGCAAACCAGGCGATGATACCCTTGTGCTGCTTGGCACTCATACAGCGTTGGCCTCTGGTGTTGCTGCCTCATTCAGGCTTTGCTCGGGTGCTGTGTCCGCGTCCTGGTTTTTTTCCATAGCGCCGACAGCCTCTAAAGCCGAGTCTCGTTGCCGCAATGTGCTTGTTTGCTCATTAATGCGTACTCGCAAACCCGGCATTGCACCGGTGATGCTGGTCAAACTTATCAAGTCGCCATTTTGCAGGCCACTGGTAACGTATACCTCCCGACCCTCTGTTCTCAAGGTTTGAATCTGGCGATTTTGCAGTGTCATTTGCTGGTCGACAACCCAGACGTTGTTACCGGCGCGTACAACGTGGCGGGGTAATACCGCTATATTGTGCATTTCGCGACCGACTATATTGGCTTTGACAAAGGTGCCCATGCGCAGTGGCTGGTTGTTGCCCACTTGTAATGCGTAGGGATCGTCTACTTGAGCGACGACAAACAGAACCCGGGAGCGCTCATCAAATACTGCTTCGGTGCGAGTTAGCCTGGCCAGCCAGTGGCTGACTTCACCGGAAATATCTGTATACAGATCCACCGGCGGGGCCTCACTGCGAACCACAACCTGGTCAGGTCTGGGCAAATCAAGGTAGTTAAGTTTGTTTTGCGAGATGGCCAGGCGGACTTCTGCATAATCGACGGCGAACACCTCGGCGACGGGTGTTCCCGGTGTTATGTACTGGCCCAGATCACTGCGCTTGGCGCGAACTATGGCGTCGTAGGGTGATCGAATGATAGTGCGATCCAGGTCGTCCTCAGCCTTCTGTAAATCTGCCTGCGCAGAAAGTAGCTGCGCCTCCGCGCTGTCTAGCTGAGGCTTGCGCAAATACAAATCCGTCGCTTCCCGGTTGCGCTGCGAGTTACTGGGTAGTTTCTGCCACTCGCTGTGAGCGACTTCAGCGCGGCCCCTCTCTTGCGCCAGGGCGCTCTCCGCAGATTCAACCGCAGCGCGAGCGCGCAACAAATTAGCCTGATAATCGCGGTCATCAATTTTTAGCAGTACTTCACTCTCGCTTACATAGCCGCCAGCATTGAAAGAAGGCGATACAGACATAATCTTGCCGGACACTTCAGAGACCAGCGAGGTTTCCCGGTGTGGATTGACCATCCCTTGGGCCTGCACCGGAATACGCAGGTCCTGTAGTACCACCTCGGCAACGTCAACCAGGGCGGAGCGTTCAGCAGGTGGTGCCAGAACATTGTCGGGACGGCTGATAATCAGTATCGTCGCGATTACAACAGAGGCCCCAATCAGGAGCAGCGGCATGAGCGCTTTAAAGGTTTTTGAAGCCACAGGGTTCCTTCGTATCAGTGATTTGGGTGGACAGGCGGTGCAAATTATACGCCTGACGTCGCCAATTATCACCGCAACTTATCAGCAGTATCTTTCTGGACTCTTCAAACAAGAAAATGTGTGCAACCTTGAATCGTGTCTCATTGTCGATCTCTCCTTCGCACTAGGTACTAGGTAGAGACATCAATAGTGTGCTGTCGATGCTATGCGGAATCAAGGGGGTGATGGTTCAGATACCTATGAGACTTTTGGACGATTGCTATTGCGCCTGTGGAGTGGTGGGTAAGTCGTAGACTTATCCACCCAATCCACAGGTCGTGATCCCCGGATTTCTAAGAACCTGGTCGCTTGTGAGTGATTAAATCCACACAGGAGACGACCCGATGCAGAGCAAAAGCCTGCGCATCAAGCCATACCGAAGCTGGCCGATTTGTCTCACAGGCACTGAACCCGCACAATTCAAGTATTTTCCAATCCAGAAATGAGCCTGAAACGACGGTGTATTAAGCCCTTATCTTGAGTCGCTCATGGAGTTGTTTAAATAGGTGGTTTCGTGCTGAATTGAGTTGTTCAGCGGCTTCATTGTCGGTCATTTCTTTGGCGAATGCATCCAGATTTTTGAAGGTGATCCCCGGCTTCAAGTATTGGCTGGGTTTGGCCAGGGAGCGGAATTTCTCATAGGGCGTCATCATGTCCTGGTAGCGGTATTTCTTACGCTGTTTGCCCTTCTCATCAGTGATTGTGGTGGGGAAATAGCAGGGCCGATGGAAGTTAACGTATCGGTAGACCTGTTGCCTGTTCAGTTGGGCAAAGTCAGTGGCGTACTGCTGCGGGATGTGTGTGTACCCATAGAGTTTGCGAATGACCGAGCCATTTTTACTCTCAACCAAGCCATTGTCGTTACTGTGCCGAGGCCGTGATTTAGTAAATTCAATGCGTAGCTTGTCCAGTAGCTGAGCCACAGTGTAGTTGATGTATTCACCGCCATTGTCTGCGTGAAAGCCCCGTATTTTAAAGGGGAAGGCCGCCAATATCTGTTGGAGGGCTGGCCGCATAAACGCCTCGCTAATACGTTCCAGCGTGACGATAATCTGGAATTGAGTCACCTCATCCACGGCGTTGACGTGGTAGATTCCTTTGCGTTTGTCCTGATCACCTTGATGGACAGAGTCGATACGGATATAGCCCGGTTGATTATTGGGACAGGGTTTGCGCCGCTGACCGATAGAGGCGGCTTTAGGCCGTGTCCTGGTCAAGACACAGCGCTGCCTCTGATAAGCCTTGGAGGCCCGCAGGTTGTACAGGTGAGAAACCGAAATACCCGCCAGGCGCTGATACTCGGCTTGGCCAAAGCGCTGATAAGCCCGCTCACACAGCTTTTTCAATACAGGGCCACTAGGCTGACCATGCCGCTCATCCATACTCGCCAACAGACGACTATCGGTATCAGTGTAGGCGCGCTTGAAACCATTGCGGCGAGCGGGCTTCACTGAGATTGTGCCTGTTTTGACGTATTGCCGTATCAGGCGCTTGGTCTGGGCCCGAGAGTAGCCGGTGACCTTCATCAAGTAGCGGGTGACGGTTCCCCGGTCTGTTTTGCCAAGCAGCAAGTACCGGTGCTTCACCAGGGTCTTTTGTACCCATCGATAGCGCTCTGGCTTATCGGTGGCCACGTTGAAGGCTACGGCCTGGGTACCCTCGAGGAATTGCCTAATGGCGTCCAGGGTGTTCAGTTGCTCTAATCTCATGATCGTTTTCATCCGCTGATCATGAACGACAACAAGGACTATTTCAGGCTCATTTTATAGTGGAAACAGCTTGCCGTGCTTCCTTCCGTTTCAGGCTCATTTTATATTGGAAAAGATTCATGGCATTAATTGGGCACAGATGCTATCATTAAACGGTCGAGGAGTAGGCCGGGTAATTTGTCGCAGTCCCGGTAGATGGTTCGCGAGCCGCAAGGTTCGCCAGCGCACTGAATCGAGAGGTGGCGTCTCGTCTCCTCGGCACTTTATCATGCACAAGTACCAACGGGGCGGGGCCGCCCGGCACCTGTTCTCTCCTGTTTCCTCCTTTCTTGTTCCAGGCCATTACTGGGCATCCCTGGTCAGCCGTTGTACGGCCTGGTCGTCGAGGACGATGCTGATTTTCATGGCATTAATTGGCCGCAGATGCTATCATTAAACGGCTGAGGAGTAGGCCGGGTAATACAACGCAGTCCCGGTAGATGGTTCGCGAGCCGCAAGGTTCGCCAGCGTACTGCATCGGGGGTCGCGTCTCGTCTCCTCGGCACTTTTATCATGCACAGTACCAACGGGGCGGGGCCGCCCGGCGCCTGTTCTCTCCTTTCCTGTTCCAGACCATCACTGCCCATCCTTTGTCAGCAGCTCATAGCGCGGGTCGGCCAGGTTTCTGGGAGAGATATACCCCGCCGTCCGTATGGCGTTGCTGGTTCTGGTTTTGGCTGGGGTTTGTCCTGGCTTCATTCTGTCCCTGTAGTTGGCCCGCACTACCAGCTTGCCCACTTTTCCGGCCCTGTCGGTCTCAAAAATATACAGCAGTGCCTGGTCCTGGGTGTCGCGGTAGAGGGCGGCGGGCGCTGCAAGGATGTCTGGCAGGCGGTCCAGGTCGGCGCTGCTGAGCGCCTGGTTGCGGTTTTGTTTGGTGGGCCGCAAGGAATGCTCAAGCTCTTTACGTCTCAGGGTGATCAGGCTTGATTGCAGCGGCCTTCCCAGTGTGTCTGCCAGTTGCTTTTGTAGCCCCGCCGCGATAGCGCCCAGGGCGATGACGTCGTTGTTGGCGCGGGTGCCGGGCGGGCTGGCGCGGTGCCAGCTTTGCCAGCTTGTGGTGAGCCTGTCCCTGCTGGCGGGCAGGTTGAGGGTTTCGCGTATACCCGCGTCGGCGATGCCTTTGGCCAGCTTGTCGCTGTCGAGCAGGCGCCGCTGTTGGGCGGTGCCGAGCTGGCTGGTTTTGCCGGGGGCGTAAGCCCAGCCAGGGTCAATGCCCTTGGGGACTTCGATGTGCACGGCGGCGTCGCCCTGGCCGACCTGTCGCAGTTGTGGCTCAAGGCTGGGGGCGGTGTCGGGGGCGCTTTTGCCCCCCCGTTCGAGGTCGCGCTGGCTTAGTGTTTCCACATAACACTGGCAGCCCCAGCCATTGGGTGGGTAGTGGCTGTGCCACCAGGGGTCGTCGGCGTACAGGGTCAGGCCGTCCCAGGCGAGGTGGTTGGCGCGGGGGTTTTCCGATGCGTCAGAGTGCCGGTAGCGCCAACTGAGCAACAGGGACTGCGCCTCTAAAATTTCCTCATCGCCAAAGGTCGTGGCGTTTTGGAGCTGGGCCGCCATGTCGGCAATCTGCTGTGTAGACAGGCCAGCAGCGCCGCCGGTGGAGCGGATGCGCGCTTCTACTTGCGCCAGGGCCTGTTCCTGACGCGCCGTGTTCGCCAGTGCCGTGCGCAGGAGTTTAATGGCGCTGTTGGCGGACAGTGCAGCAGCGGCGAAGCGCACCATGGAACCGTGCGCCGCCAGAAAGCCCCGGCTGGTGCTTTGGGTAGCGGACGCCACCTGTCGGCCACTCGTGGCCAGTTTGCGGTTGGCAGCGGTCGCTTTACCCGTGGTGCCGCGCAGCCGGTCCAGTTCCTTTTTGGAGACCCGTACTTCGCCCACAAAGCCTTTGGCATCTGCCGTTAGCCGTAACCCTAAACGTAAATCCTGTGGCATGTTATAGTTGCCGCATGAGTGATGATATTAACTGGCTGGTCTTATACGGCATATTAGCTACCCTGATGCTACCCGTTATGGCATGTGCCACGTGGGAGTTAAAACACCCGGTTCGTGAGTTTTGCATGGCGTATGGCGTGTGTTTGATTGTGGTTGCAATAATATTTTTTCTCGCTCATCTGGCCGTCTCGTGGCTGGATGCGCACGGCTTGATCTGGCCCATCGCGCTCTTTGGTGTGTTCTGTTTTTTCTGTACCCTGGCTGTTGAGTGTTTAGCCTCCATAGTTAATTCTTTTCGTCGTTGACCCTCAACACCTCAGAGCTGGCCCCAGAAATCTGAACAGCGCTGTAAGTGGATTTCCTGCCTGACTTAGGGCATCGTATTGCCCGTACTCAGGAGAATCGACATGGCCAGAAGACCTCGCCGTAATCACTCACCCCAGTTCAAGGCCAAAGTGGCTCTGGATGCCGTCAAAGGCGAACAGACGGCAGCGGAGCTGTCCCAGCGCTTCGATGTACACCCCAACCAGATTACCCAGTGGAAGACGCAGTTGTTGGAGCGCTCTGCCGATGTATTTGGCGGTGGGGAGTCCAAGGAGCCTCGGGTGGATGTGAAGACACTCCATGCCAAAATTGGAGAGCTGACGCTGGAAAATGATTTTTTAGAAGGCGCGCTCAACAAGGCGGGATTGCTGAGCGAAAAACGATGATCGACCGCAACCACACACTGCCGATCAGTCGGCAGGCCAAACTGCTGGATATCAGTCGAGGCACTGTGTACTACCCGCCCAAACCAGTCAGTCCTCGCAATCAGATGTTGATGAATCGGATTGACCGTCTGCACTTGGAGCTGCCGTTCGCCGGTGCCCGGATGCTACGGGATCTACTGCGTCAAGAAGGCCACAAGGTGGGCCGCTCGAAAGTCGCCAGGCTTATGAGGGTCATGAGCATTGAAGCGCTGTATCGCAGGCCCAAGACCACACGGCGACACCCAGGGCACAAAGTCTATCCGTACCTGCTGCGTAATCTGGCGGTGACTCGATCCAACCAGGCGTGGGCGATGGACATCACGTACATTCCGATGGCTCGTGGATTTGTCTACCTGGCAGCCGTCGTGGATTGGTATTCTCGGCGAGTCTTATCCTGGAAGGTCTCCACCACCATGGATGTGTACTTCTGTCTGGAGGCGGTGGAGGAAGCCATGGAGCACCATGGCAAGCCGGAGATTATGAATACCGACCAGGGCAGCCAGTTCACCAGCCAGGCCTTCACCGGTCTGCTGAAGGAAAATGGTATCCAGATCAGCATGGATGGCAAAGGCGCCTGGCGGGACAATGTGTTTATTGAACGCCTATGGCGATCGCTGAAGTACGAGGAAGTCTACCTGCATGCGTATGACACGGTCTCGGCTGCCAAGGCAGGACTGGATCGCTACTTTCGGTTCTACAACAACCGGCGACCTCACAGCAGTCTTGACCGACAAACACCGGATCAGTTTTACTATGAATCGCTGCCACTACCCATGGCAGCTTAAACCCAGTGCAGGCATACACTTATAGAATTGGGATTGCTGTTCAAATAACCGGGGCCACCTCTCCCGCATGTTGATATAGTCAACACGTTGTTGATTTTTCAAAATCCGCTCAAAAATGCGCAGCATGTTTCGCACAACATTGCATTCCATCTTTCGCAATCCTCTACTCTCCCACTTGCACGCAGAATAATTGTGCGGGTAGACTTGCCGCCCTCGTTAAGTACGCCGGAATAGCTCAGTCGGTAGAGCAGCTCATTCGTAATGAGAAGGCCGTAGGTTCGATTCCTATTTCCGGCACCATTCGCGGGCACCATCAGCACCATTTAATCAAACATGCACCGAAAAGGGAACCGCTCTATGACTACAACCTGAGAGGTGTACGCATGGCTAAAATTATTGGGGTGATCTCCAACAAGGGGGGAACCGGAAAAACAACGGCTGTCTACAACATCGGGGGCTTGCTCGCAGCACGCGGGCTAAGAACCCTCCTGATCGACGGCGATCCACAACAATCACTCACTTTCCTGTTCGCGCAGGAAAATCGCGCTAAATACGGTCTTCAGCAGATGTTCATTCAGGCTGATGCACAGAACAGTCTTTCCAAAACAACATTTGACCATCTGTCACTGGTACGCAGTGATGATCCACAAGGTGAACAATCGGGCATCATAGGCAGTTTTTTAAGACAGGCGACTAACCACCACGCTTTTTTGAGCCTGGCGCTGGAAACCATTGACGACCAGTTTGATTACATTCTGATTGACACGATGGGGGCACAAGGATCAATCCAGGAATCGGTGATACTGGCTTCCGACTTGCTAATTTCGCCGGTACTGCCAAATCTTATGGATGTCCGTGAGCTTATGGCGGGCTTGATTCCCCGCTTACATGCCATGTTACCGATCAAACCGGAGCTCCCCACCATCACTGGCAAGCCGTTCCCACCCCTCAAAATTCTGTTTAATCGAGTGCAGGTCAATGTAGTCGACCAAAAGAAAACCGAGCATTTCCTGGCCAAAGGTAAGGATTTTCGCAAACAATTAGCAGAGTTCCCCGGTTTATCAGTCGAGGTTCTGAATGCTTCGCTGGGACAACGTGTCATCTTCAACAAATCATTGGGACAAGGCCTCCCCGCATTTCATTCTGATCTGAGCGACAAACCGGCCAGCACGGATGCCAAAGCCATGCTGGATGCGGTGGTCGATGAATTACTCCCTGAGCTTGCACTTGCACCGGGCGTTGCCAGGGAGGCCCGGCGATGAGCAACAGCGACAATAACCTGACGCGCTTGTTTGCCCCGAAGGAACCTGGCGCTGATGCAGGCAGCACCTTTCGCGTGCCCAAAGTGGCCTGCACGCTCACCGTGACACTGGACGAACTGGAGCCGTGTGACTTGAATCCACGCCAGTCCGTGAACCCATTGTACGACGACATCAAGGCCTCCATTCTTACCAAAGGCCTGGACCACCCGCCCAATATTACGGTGCGCCCCGGCGGCAGCCGGTACATGGTTCGCGATGGTGGTAACACCCGCTTGCAGATCCTCAATGAACTGTGGGCAGCAACGCAAGATAGCCGATTCTATCAGTTTGAATGCAGCTTCAAACCCTGGATCAGTGACATCGACACGCTGGCCAGCCACATGGTCGAGAACGAAAGTCGGGGTGAGATGTTGTTCATTGATCGAGCCCTGGCGGCTGTGCGAATGCGTGATTTCCTGCGCGAAGAAGGCATACTCAAAAAAGACTCGGTGCGCGAACTGGCCGAGTCCATCACCCGCACCGGCTGGACGCTGCATAATCAACATCTATCCTACATGCTCTATGCGGCGGAGGAGTTGTTTCCTTACCTGCCGAGCGTGTTTTGGGCAGGGCTGGGGCGGCCCTCCGTTAAATTAATCCGCAAGCTCCACGCCGCCGCCCAAGACTATTGGCAACAGAAGGCGGCAGAACAACCCGCCCTGACGAACGAACAGTTTACTGCCGTGTGGCAAGATGCCTTGCGCGAGTCTGATAGCGATTCCTTTGTCCTGGAGGACCTGCAAGACCACCTGTACCCCAAACTGGAGGCGCAGTTGGGTGTGACTGGCATAGGCATGGTGGCCGGAAGTATTGACGCGATTTTATTTGACCGGAGGGTCGGCCTGCATACGACCGGGACAACGCCACCAGCGATCCATCCGCCTGAGACAACTGGGGGAGAGCCTGCACAGGCAGCGGGTTTTCCTGTTTCAGGGGCTGGCACGGTAGCCGCCCATCAACCTCATCAACAACATACACCACCACCCGCTGCACCACCATTTATACAGCGGGATAGCCAGTCACCCAGGGTTGAACCCACCAACGACGCGGGGACGGATGCAAGCGCACCGTCAACCCAGGAGTATCTGATCCAACGCATTCATGCACAGGTTCAGGAAATTGTGGCGCAGTTTGAACTCGACCGCTGGATACAGCTCTCTGGATCGGGCGCGGGCTACAGCGTGAACCGGGACTTTGAACCCCTGTCGGCTGTCCAGGCCGACCACGAGTTGTTCCAACGCGGCGCCCTGCACCTGATGATTGAGTTTGAAGCTGCAACGCGGCTGAGCCCGGAAGAGTTGTATCAACTGCCCTCCCAATTGTGTGATCAGCTCTATGCGGGCCGGGCAAGTGACATGCTGTTGGCCCAGTCTGCACTTTTACAGGCGAGACTTAATCCAGACATGCTCGGCGCTGATGCGGCAGGGACTGCCTTTGCCGCCCTGCGAGCATTGGAACTGCTGATCTATCAATTGAACCACCACAATGTCACTAAAAACGCCACTAAAAATCACTGAGTGGAACAACACAGGACTACATATCACCCGTAGAAGAACAATGGATATGAAACGAGAGGCAACATGGCACATTCAACCACGTTCGACGTTCTTAACAGAACGGCAATCCTCGCGGCGTTAGAGGCCGCGCATAATTTTGAGTTTGAGGCACTGGACCTGATGGGGATTGACACCGCAACCATCACACAACTGCAACAACTGGATCTGCACTCGGTGGTGCTGAGCGCCAAACTGCCGATCAGTGTGCTGGAAGTCCGCTTCAACCACAACGCATTGAATCTGATGCTGCAACACGGCGTGAAGCGGTCTGCCTGGGAGCGGTTGCTCAATGAGTCCATTGCGCTGGGTATCCGCCAGCCGATGTTGCAGCAACTGTGCGGCATGAACCGCCGCGAGTTTGATCAGCGGCGGCGGTCCATGGGGCTGCCTCCACCAGCCACGGGCCGCATCAGCAAGCTGTCTGAGGCGGATGAGTTTGCCGTCGTTACCTGTTATCACCCACTCAAGAACAGCCCCGTCGATAACCCGTTGACGCATCTGGTCAACGTCAGCCGCGAGACCGGCATCTCGCTCGACCAGGTGTACACCACGCTGGTCAATAGTAACGATATCCCGGGATGAGGCCGAGCACGATGTTCACACCTGACAACCTGGATATTGCGGCGTTAAAGGCACAAATTGATCACGCGGCATCCGAGATGATGATGCAGCAAAAGCCGGTGGCAGCGGTGGGGTCGGAGCGCACAGCCCTGCTGTTCACCGGCAACATCCATCACAGCATCCCCCATGAATTGCTATTCAGTCAGGCGATTGGCCCAACGGAGAAAACCTTGTGGGGCATCATGCGTGCGTTGTTCAGCAGTGGGCATTCACTGGCTGAACAGCCCAGGCGCAAGGATCTGGCGGCGATGGTACCCTGTTCGGCCCCGACTATCACCAAGAGTCGGGGCATTCTCCGGTTACACCGCTGGCTAACCCTCTGCCGTCGTGTCCGCGACGACAAGGGGCGCATGGTCGGTGACATTTACATGCTCCATCAAGAACCCCTGCCCGTATGGGAAACCCTGCTACTTGATAACGGTTATACGGCGTTTTTAGATGATATTGTGCGCCAGAGTCGTCAATTTGCCACAGATACCCGCCAGACGGCTCAGGGCTTGCTGGATGAGATTCAGAATCTGCTTGAGCCCGTACAGGCGTCATTGCTGGGTCAACTGAAAACCAGGGTGATCGCCACGCAAACCATCCAGGGAAAGAATTTTTCCCTGGATCATAAAACCACCCAGAGAAAGAATCTTTCCCTGGGCAATAACGCCGCTTTAGGCGCTTCCCGCGAGGAAACTACGGCTTTGGGGGTCCAGGGAAAGAATTTTTCTCTGGACCAGGGAAAGAATTTTTCCCACAGTAGTAGTTGTAGTAGTAGTTTATTAACTAAACCTACTACGCGCGTGCGCGCGAATGGCACCTCTGGAGTTGAGCCAATGCCAGGCCTGGATCAGATGGATCAACTGGGGGGTCTGGATGAAACAGAGATTTGTCACTTGATCGGTCGGTATTTTCCCTGGTTGAGAGACCATGTGTTTATCAGCGCCATTGCCGATGTTTTTCTCGGCCACCTGCCGTATTTGCAGATTATTTACCGTATTTTGGACAGTGAGAAAGATACGCAGTTGAGCCAAATTGTGCTCAGTCAACTCATTGGGAAGTTAACGGCGGCACAGGCAGGACAGGCCGAGCGGGTGCGCAACCTGCCTGCGTATGTGAAGTCACTGGTGGCAAATTACCAAAAAGGCACCCTTTGCCCGGACGAGTACGGGGTCGAAGTGCAGGCAGCGATTGAATCAGGCAGCACCTACCACTCACCCATGTTGAGTGAGATGCCGCTGTGGTCAGTGCAGCAATGACTGGTAGCGGCGCTTCCACTTTTGAGCCTGGCGCAGGCCAATTCCAGGATCAGTGCCAGGGGTGTATCACTGATACACCCCTGGAGCCTGGCGCAGGCCAATCCCGGGATCAGTGCCAAAGTGCAACCAGTGGTTGCACTTTTGAGCCTGGCGCAGGCCAATCCCGGGATCAGTGCCAAAGTGCAACCAGTGGTTGCACTTTTGAGCCTGGCGCAGGCCAATTCCAGGATCAGTGCCAAAGTGCAACCAGTGGTTGCACTTTTGAGCCTGGCGCAGGCCAATTCCAGGATCAGTGCCAGGGGTGTATCACTGATACACCCCTGGAGCCTGGCGCAGGCCAATCCCGGGATCAGTGCCAAAGTGCAACCAGTGGTTGCACTTTTGAGCCTGGCGCAGGCCAATTCCAGGATCAGTGCCAGGGGTGTATCACTGATACACCCCTGGAGCCTGGCGCAGGCCAATCCCGGGATCAGTGCCAAAGTGCAACCAGTGGTTGCACTTTTGAGCCTGGCGCAGGCCAATTCCAGGATCAGTGCCAGGGGTGTATCACTGATACACCCCTGGAGCCTGGCGCAGGCCAATCCCGGGATCAGTGCCAAAACGTGCGATAAGGAGACAGTGATGACACAATCCACCAAACAGCATGGGGACAACGCTGACCCTCTTACCCCACCAGCCCTGACCCGAACCACCCCCGGACGAATAGTTGGTGGTGGGCAGGTAATTCTGCACACGCGCCAGGCACATCGTCTGTTCTATGGGCGTCGGTCTGACAACGCGGCTGGTATCAAGCCCATCATCGGACTCACTCGTTTTGCCGACCAGGTCGCGCATATGCACAATGCAGCCGTTGCCAATGATCCTTTCGCAGATTGGGTGTTATGCCTGTTGGATGAACAGTTTGAGGCAACCAATGACCAGCTGCATACGCGGTTGGCGCATTTCAGGGGCTTGCTGGAGGGTCTCGACAACCTCCAGTTCGATCTCGCACAATCCACTAAGCCCGTGACCGTACCTCTGCGCTTTTATTCTCCGGTCGCCTATCAAGGCGTGATATTGCTGGCGAAGTTGGACCAATTGGTGCGCAATGCACTAACGGCCCGGCAAGTGGCGCTCATGACCAGTGATGACTGGGAGGCCAGTGTCAGACAGGCCACTCGCGCGGTGAGAAATACCTATTTCGTGTCCATGAGTTGGCGCTCAACCGGGGTCACCCGCGATGACATGGCTGCCAACAACCAGGTGGCTCAGCGTGCCATCGCCGTGTACCAGGGAACCAGCCTGGGTATGGAGATTCCCGAAGATATTCTGCGCGGGGACCGCCGCTCCAAGCATGCGCCCACCATCCGCACCCGCGATCAAATGATCGCGCCAGACACATCCGAGGATGCGCCAATGACGGATGGAGGTGCCGGTGTGGACGCTGCTAACAGTCCCGAGACAGCGGGTGAGGCGGGGGGGCAGTGACGGGGATGAGTAGCGGTGTAACCGGTTACACCAGGTGCGGAGGAACCCGTTACACCGCACCGAGCGCGGCAATCTCTTTAAAGGGCCTTTTAAAGGATAAGGGGGCGGTGTATCTCACTCCGCCTCAGATCTGTGATGAGGTGCACCACCTGATCCGCCAGCACCAACGATTGATGAACCAAATCCGCGACGACTGTAACGGTGCTACATCCAACCCACTGGTGATCCTGGATCTGCGTCTGCGCAATAATCCAATCCATTGTGATGGACTGTACTGGCGACTGCGGGGCAGCATAGCGCGTCACTTTGCAGTCCCCAAACGATCAGTGGTTGATCTCTATGGCGATAGTGAGCCCATGTTCGCACTGCGCAATACCTTTGTGCGGCAACTGCCGAATGTTTGGCCGCTGATACCACACTGGGAAAGCGTTCGCCTGTCAGCCATGTTGCGAGCCAAAGAACTGACACAATTTTACGCACGTTGGCACGCACTTTGTGAGCAACACGCGCAACGAGCGTCGCTCGGCAACGTGTCTATGCGAGCGCGTGATGGACGCAAACTGTGTGAACACTATGGTCTGGATTTTGTGGCCGCGCTACCGCTGTAAATCCAACACAATTCTCGGATTGAGAGGCACATGGCATGACAAAACAGCACATCGATATCACCTGCATACAATGCGGCCGCACCGACTTAAATACGTGCTCTGATTCAGGCACTGAACAAGGGTGTCATTGGGTCAGAATTGATCGGTCACTCCACCTGGGTGTTTGCTCGGCCTGTGATGAATCCACATCGAGGCGGTGGGACGCTGGCGAGCGAACGTGTTATGCCACGAATCAATCGCCACAGAGCAGTATCGTGTCGTATGAGACCGCCTTGCCTGTGTATATACCCAGCGACACCAACACAGAGGGCTTTCTCATTTGCCCGGCCTGCCAAGGGACACAATTCGCGGCTGGACCAGAGGCGAGCCTGAATCGAAACCTGATGTGTCAGTGTGGCGCGCAATGGAATCATGGACCATCGGGCTTTCAACCCATTAATGAATCCGCGATAGCGGTTCTCCAGAACTGGCGAGACACCCGGAAAAGATAAAAAGACCCGTGCCCCGTTTTTTCATGTACACCACTTGTACAGCTTGTTTGATGCAATGCCGGATAAAAGAGCGTCCAATGCACCTTGCAGACCTTTCAATGCACAGAGGTGATCATGTCAAAATTTCAGCAGCGGGTGTCATTTGAGGGCTATGTCGGTGCCATCCAGGCACTGGGCAAGTACGAGGATACAGCAGTCACTAATTTTCGGATGCGAGTGCCGGGCCTGCGCGGAACAGGCGAAGGTGAAGACCGCCAGGTCGAAGATGTCAACGGATTCTGGGTGAGCGTGGCAGTCTGGGGTCGGGATGCCGAGCTCATCAATCAATTTCTGCGCGTGGGTGCCCGCGTCATTGTCAGCGGGATTCAGAGCCTGGACGAATACGAATCCAGCAAACCCGAGACGATGGGGCAGACTCAAACAACAATCCAGGTACGCGCCGACGAGGTCTCTTTGTCCTTGCGAGGTCTGGAGGACGTCGCATTCAAACCCCGCAAGATCGGTTCTGATCGCAACTCCGGTCACAGCGACGCGCAACCTGACCAGGCGGCGCCGGATCAGACTCACGCGCAGGCATCTGACAACCATGCACAAGCCAGCGGTGGTTGACTGCCATGAGTGATCATCCCAGCCGGGTCGGGCGGTCAGTCGATGCAAAATTGGCACACCTTTTGCTTACAATGGAAACACGGTATCTGGATGCCATGCGTCATTTGCATCATGCCGCACAGCAACTGGTCGGCGAAACGCTCTCTGTTCACGACAACACCCACCCGCACTTCGGCCTGACTGGCACACTCGAAAGCGTGATGCTCAATAACGAAATAATATATCTGACGCTGCGCGTACCGGGCGCCAGTCAGTCACAGGGCGATCAGAATCACCGTGACGGCCACCAGGTGTCCGTGCCATTGGCCTGTGTCGGATCATGCCTGAGTGATTGGAACGCCGAGACCCTCTCGACCCGGGCGGGTCGGCCCATTGCAACGAGCATCCACTGACTCAGGGGCAGCGCATGAGCACATTGATGATCGTCGAGTCACCGACCAAGGCCCGTAAAATTGCCCAGCTGTTTCCAGACTTCACTGTGGTCTCAACGGTGGGACATTTCAGGGACCTGCCAACCAGCGCCATGGGCGTTGCGCCCCCGAAGTTCATTCCCGAATACGAGATCAGTTCCAAAAAATCCACGGTGGTGGGCAAGCTGCGCAGCGCCGCCAAAAAGGCCGATGAGATTCTGATCGCTACCGACCTCGACCGCGAAGGCGAGGCGATTGCCTGGCATGTGCAGCAGGTGATCGGCAAAGCCGCTACGCGGCGATCCGCACGGGTTCGCTACAGCGAAATCACCCCAGCGGCGATCACCCGGGCTATTGAGGCGCGCGATGACCTCAACATCGCTCTGGTACGCGCCCAGGAAGCCAGGCGGGTGCTGGACAGGCTGGTCGGCTACACGGTGTCCCCAGCGCTCAGTGATCTGATTCAGCGACGTGGTTGTTCCGCTGGGCGCGTCCAGAGTGTGGCGCTCAAGCTCATCTGCCAGCGTGATGCCGAAATCACCGACTTTGTGCCGGTTGAGCACTACGGGGTCCGCATTGGCTTGCTCATTGGCGCGGTGGCCTTATTCGCCGACTGGGACTTCCGTCAATACCTGCAAGATGAGCAAACCTTGTTGCTCGACCGAACCCTGGCAGAACAAGTCCGTGACCGCGCCAAACACACCCAGAGGGTCATTCCGGGAACACCCCAGGTAGAAAACAAAACCATCAAACCACCCCGACCGCTGACCACCTCGGATCTGTTGCAGAGCGCTGCCAGGTTATTTGGCACAACCGCCAGGGATATCATGCGCGTGGCACAAACACTTTTTGAAGCCGGCTTGATCACCTATCACCGCACCGATTCACCGACCATTGACCCCGAGTTTGTCGCAACCATACGCGCCTACGCGCAACAACACGGCCTGCCGTTGCCACACCAAGCACCGACTCATCAGGCTGGTAAAAATGCCCAGGAAGCCCACGAAGGCATCCGCGTGACGGACATCGAACGCCGGCACAGTGACCAGCATGACCCCACGGATCTGGTCGCAAAAATCTACCACCTGGTCTGGTATCGCACGCTGGCCAGTCAGCTCGCTGCGGGCACAGACCAAACCACCACCCTGGTGTTTTTTAACCCTGTGGGCGAGGCGGGCGAGATGGACGAGCAAGACCTCCAGAACACGGATCGCTTTACCAGCACACTTACTGCCCTCACCGAGCCCGGCTGGCGAGCCATTGGTACGCACACGGACATCCCGATTAAAACACCCAATGACACGATCCCTGCCATTGACCCAGGAACAGCCGTCAACCTTTCCAGCGCAAAACTGGTGACCCGGCAGACGACGCCTCCGAGTCGTTACAGTGAGGCCACACTGGTCAAGAAAATGGAGGCCCGTGCCATTGGTCGACCCTCAACCTATGCCAGCATCATAGAGACCTTGCTGTACCGCCAATACCTCGTGCGCAAAAAACAACAGTTTGTCCCAACCTCCCTGGGTGTTCTGGTGTATCAAGTACTCGACGATCAGTTTGATTTCATGTCCATCGACTTCACCGCATCAATGGAAGCCGCCATTGATGACATTGCCCAGGATAAAGCCGACTACCGGGACGTTGTGGCCGCTATGTATCACACGTTGGTAGAGCAAGTGCAGGGATTTCGGGCACGCGATGTGAGCGGCATCATGGCAGCCATCGGCCCCCTGCCAGCCCGTCTATCGGGTGCTCCACAACGCCGCAGAGCTGGCAAGGGTGTCACCAGCCAGTCAGCGGCGCGCCACAAAGTGGGCGATTCATGCCCCGAGTGCAAAGCGGGTACGCTCAGGAAGAAGTGCATTGAGAACGGTAAAAACACCGGTAAACATTTCTTGGGGTGTACTCGTTTCCCACACTGCAGGAGCTTTCGATGGTGTCACTAACGCACGGGGCAACCCTGATGTTATTTGCAGCGCTCGATCCGATGACAGCTGCGCAGGCTCGTGAGGCAGAACCCGCTATCCGCACGGACCGCTATACCCTGGCCGCTATCACACCCACTCGGGCACAGAGCAACCCACTCGACGCGGTGATCGAAATTGCCTTTTCACCTGAGATAGACAGCGTCGGCGGTGCCTTGAAGGAGGTTCTGGCCGATACCGGCTATACCCTCAACGAAACTCAGGGTGTCACCACAACGCTCTATCAGCAGTCACTGGCAGGCGTTCACACACACTTAGGACCCATCGCCGTGCACCAGGCGTTGCAGGTGCTCATTGGGTCGGCCTGGCAGGTTGATGTGGACCCGATCCTGCGGGTGGTGTCGCCCTATCTGGTCGCGCAACACCATTTACGCGCCGCAGACTTGGAACACCAGGCCCACAGACCGCTGGTGACCGAGGGGGCCAGCCACTATGTGGCGTTTCCCCTGGGCAATACAGACGCGCCTGTGCCAGCCGGTCAACGGTTGCTGCTGCGTGTGGGCAAGGCGTTCCTGAAAGGCGATCCTGCCAACACGCAACGCCTCACAATTACCGGCCTTTCACACAGCCAGGGAACCACCGCCACACAAGCCCTGGCCCTCGGGCGCGCAGAATACGTTCGCAGGCAATTGATGGATGCAGGCATTCCCAAAAACCGCATGGTGCTGGACACGGATGTGATGCACCGCAGTCCAAAGACGCGCGCCGGGGCAACCATCACGGTGATGTCCCAGGTTGAGGCACAGCCGACCACGCCCTCCAGCTTGACGCGCACTCGACTCGCGTACCTGCAAATCGAGGCGGGGAGTCTGCGTACAGCGGTTGAACGTGTCGTGGGTGAGCACGGTTACCAAATTGCCGGTTGGCACGTCGAGCCCATCTCGATTGAGGTCGGCTTTGCCATCCGCAATCAGACTATCGACAGCGCCCTCAATGACCTGCTCCAGACCTACCCGGTGAGCGCGCAGATCATCCGCAACACCAACAAAATTGTGGTCACGGGGCGGCCTTGATGAAGCTGCGCGGTCACACCCCTCTAAGTACCCTGGCCCTGACGGCTCTAGCAGTCTGGTTGGGCTGTGTCGAACCTGGTAGCGCCGCACCCGCCTATCGTATCCCAAGCGCCTATCAGGCCATTGCCCAGGTACAACGCGTCCCGGTGGATATCTGGTTTGCCCTGCTACAGCAGGAAAGTTGCAGGGTGCACCCCGGGCTGTCACAGTGCCTGCCCTGGCCCTGGACACTCAACATCGGTGGTCAGGGGCACTACTACGACCGTCGTGAAGAGATGACCACGGCCCTGCGCCGGGCCATTGTGCAGGGCCAGGCTGTGGCCATCGGCCCCGGCCAAATCTATTGGCCAGCGCATCACCCACAGTTTGAACACCCCGAACACCTGATCGATATTGCTACCAATTTAACCTACTCCGCATTCTGGCTGCGACACCAATACGACATCTCCGGGGACTGGTGGCAGGCCGTCGGTCGCTACCACGCGCCCAACAAACCGACAGCAGCCCGTCTCTATCAAGCGCGTGTGCGCCAACGCTGGGAGGCCCACCATGGAAAAACATAAAGAAAGACCTAGTGTAGTGTATTAAACTAATTATTGATTTGAGAGTGCATGTCTTGCCCGGCCCACTTTCTCCAGAATCTCTCCCGCAGACTTTGTCCAAACAAATGGCTTTTTATCTTCATTGTGTCTCTCAATAAAATCCATGATAGTCTCTTCCAACTGTTGTACTGATGTGAATACACCACGACGCAGCCGCCTTTCTGTCAACAATCCAAAAAATCTCTCCACCAGATTTAGCCACGAAGAACTCGTTGGAATAAAGTGTAAGTGAACTCTCTTATGACGCTTAATCCAGTTCTTCACTGTTTCGTGTTTGTGCGTCGCATAGTTGTCAACGATAAGGTGAAGGTCTAACTCTTTGGGTGTTTGTTTCTCCACAGTCTTCAGAAACGCCAAAAACTCCTGGTGCCGGTGACGCTTCTTACACTCACCGATAATATCACCCGTCAGGGTGTTCAGTGCCGCAAACAAGGTGCTTGTACCATGACGCTTATAGTCGTGAGTCATGGTTCCGGCGCGTCCTGGCTTCATCGGCAATCCCGGCTGCGACCTATCCAGCGCTTGAATGGAACTCTTCTCGTCAACACAGAAAACAACGGCATTCTCTGGCGGCGATACATACAAGCCAACGACATCGCGTAGCTTGTCTTCAAAGGCAGGGTCGCTGCTCACCTTGAATCGGGCAACCAGGTGTGGCTTCAAACCAACTTCTCGCCACACTCTGTTTATAAAGGAGTGATTAATTCCCATCACTTTTGCCAAACCTCGGGTCGTCCAGTGGGTGCCATCCTTGGGTTTTTCCTGCGTGGTTATCTTGATGACTTTCGAACGCAGCTTTGCCTGGTCCGCAGAATTCTTGCCGCCGTGATTAGCCCCTCTGGGTAAATCTTTCTCTATCCCCTTAAGCCCTCTCTCGAAAAAACGATTGCGCCACCGGCCCACTTTGTTGGCATCAATTTCCAGCTCTTCAGCAATCTTGTAGTTGGGAATATTTTTTGCAGCGAGCAGAATGATCCTTGAGCGCTCTACCAATCGTACCGGTGTCGTTTTGCTCCTAACCTGTTTTTCCAACTGCTTTTTCTCTTGCGCTGATAAAGTGATGTCTATTTGGGCGGGCATTGGCTTCAAATGGGTAGTGAATGAAGCACTTTATATAACATGAATCAGTTCAATACACTACACTAGATGCGCCCACCGGTACGCGCCGGTCGTGGCCTGTATCAGCGCCCTGATTACCCACGCATCCAGCGTGGCACAGCCACAGGTTCTGGCCGAGATCGGACCTACACAACCCATCGCGGTAATGAAGGCCTATAACTCAGCCCTGAACGCTGTTCAACAGCCGCAGCGCACACCCGCTCGCACCCCGGTCCGCCCCGATATCCCGGCAGCACCGTTCCAGTCGCAGGTGCTCTCACCCGGCTTTCTACGCCAGCCCGCAACCCTGAAAACCGCCGTGCCACAGGCGATGGCCTGGGTCGGAGATGACGCACGCTCACTGACCTGGCTGGCGCGCCATGCCCCGACCTTTGCCCAACAGCGCATCCCAGTGTTGTTAGTGAGCTGGCAAGACACCGAGGCACTGGCGCGCTTGCGGCAGCAATACCCAGCGCTCGCTATTACCGCGCTTGATGCCGATGTGCTGGCAAACACCCTGGGCGTGGCGCGCTATCCAGTGTTGATATCCCAACAGGCGGCGCAGCAGTGAAACGCCTCATCCTGGGTCTGCTGCTATCGATGAGTGCCCTGTCTTCGATCAGGGCGTTCTCAGCCGATTACCTGTCACAACCCGAGCGACTGGCTCTGGAACAAGTGCTACGTGATCTCACTGTCGTGCAATCACTGATTGATGTGGCCAGACAGCAACGCAACTCACACACCCGTTTTCCCCTGGATTACACGGCGCTGACGCAAGACCTTAGCCTTATCATTCACGGTCTGGAACGCCACCTGTCCGCCCCGGTTAGAAGCCCGCGCCCGATTGAGCCCATCGACGGAGAATACCGACCATGATCGAGGTCTTTGAGCACATCGCCAACACCAGTGCCGACAGGAGCTTTATGTTCTGGGCAACCTTTCTGGCTGCGGCCACGCTGCTGCTGGCCTGGCTCGCCGTGGTGGCGGCGTTTCGAAAATCCACTGAACCCGGTAGCGATTTTAATCAGAGTGATTTCATCCTGGTCATCGCACGGCTCATCGCAACCCTGCTGATTGTGGCCTGGCTAGTCGCCGCATGAACCCCCACTCTCACACCACATAAGGTATGGCCATGAACGCACTCACAAACATCAACCGCAGCTACCGCAAGGCTTGCCTCGGCCTGTACCTGTTTCTGATCACCCACAGTGCGCTTGCGCAACGGGCGCTATCGATTGAACCCGCCGGGGTCGACCTTGAGGAAAATGATCCGGTGGCGTTCGGCTTCACCGTGTTGGCCTATGTCGTCAATTTTGTAGTGATCGTACTGGGCGTCCTCTTTTTGGTGCTCTGGATTAAAGACCTGATCAAGAATTTTGCCGAGGCCCGCGAGGACGGAAAATGGGGCAAGGTCGGCACCACCGCCGTGGGAGGGCTGGTGGTGCTACTCATCCTGGCCTGGATCGCCACGTTCACCTTGAGCCTGATTGAATAACCCATGCCGAGTGTGGAACATACCCGCGCGATCCTGGCCGATGCCATCTACCAGCCCCCAGTGGTCTTTATGGGGCTGACCTCCAATGAGATGGTGGCCACCGGCGCTGCCGCTGCCAGCATTGGCGTATTACTGGCCTTGATCGCTGGCCTGGCAGCCGGCCACATTGTCGTGGCCGTCATGGTATTCATAGTCAGCTGCGTCGTGGCCTACCTGAGCATCGCCGCCCGCGTGCGCTTCTACGCCACGAACCGGCCCACCCATTACCTCAAGGCGCGCATTCACTGCTGGCGGGCCACCACTGGCCTGGGTGGTTCACCATTGATCCAGCGCAGCGGGGGCTGGTCACGCGGTCGTTCCATTCACGGCACCTCTCATGGCACCCCGTAATAAGCTCACCGCCCAGGCGCGACACATCTGGACTCTGCGTCTCGGTGGTCTCGCGCTCATCATTTTGTTGGCCCTGGAAATCATCGCCAGCCGAACCAGTCCCAAAGACTTCACCGTACATATCCCGCCCGATTTGTCGCAAGGGGTCACGATGTCAGGGGGGTACATCCCCAAAGCGAATGTGTTCGCCTTTGCCCACTACATGCTCTCAGTCCTCAATGAATGGGATCAGGACGGGCGCACCGACTTCCCGCAACAAATCAAAACACATGCCTGCTATTTGAGCGCGGCCTTTCGGGAAGAATTACAGGCGGTGATTGAACAAAAAACCCGCGATGGTGAACTGGCACGCAGTCGCAATGTCCGTCTGTTGTCGCCCTACACCGCAGACCATGTGAACCAGGCCGGCAACAACACCTGGATTGTCTGGCTGGATTTGGAGATCCATGAATACGTCGCTGGCACCACCATTAAACACACCACTATTCGCTACCCAGTGCGGGTTATCCGCGATGCGCGAACCTGCAATCAGATGGGCCTGGCACTCGATGGCTACCGCTATCAACCGGAGCGAATCGAATGAGTACACTGCGTTTTATGACCCTGCCCATAATGACCGTGTTGATTGGTCTTTTAAATCAACCGGGCAGCGCACAGGCCAACGAGCCATCCACCCAAACCCTGATCTGGCACGGCACCCCTCTATCGGTCGCCATCGCACCGGGGCACTACCGATTGCTGATATTCACTGATCCGGTGCGCGTTGATGTCCCGGTCGAGGTCGCCGACCAACTCAGCGTGGAGATCACCCGGCCAGGGTACGTCTTGCTCAAGGCCAATACGGCCTTCACCGAGGCCACCTTAAGAATCACCCGCACCGATGGCAGTGCCGTGATGCCATTGTTGCTCCGCGCCCGGCCGGGCGCACCCAGTCATACCCTGACCGTACTCGATGGATTCAACAGGCCAATCAACACCCATCATACACCGCAGGCACAGGCACCCAGCTATGTGTCCCTGCTGCGTCACGCCGCACAAACACTGTACGCACCCGGACGTCTGGTACCCGATTCAACGCATATCACGCGGACCGCCACCCGCCAGAACGCTCTAGCCACCAACCTGATTCGCAGTGAGCGCGGCGAACACTATCGCTATACCTGGCTCGCTACCTGGTCGGGTGATCAGCACTGGATCAGCGCCATCCGCATTCAAAATGCATCGCCCTTGCGCATTCGCCTCGACCCACGCAACGTCGTATTATCCCATCTGGACGCGGTGAGTTTTCAGCATACCTGGCTCGCCGCTGCAGGTGACTTACGCGATGAAACTGTGATGTACCTGATTACACGGGTACATCCACAGGCGGTGTTGACCCCGTGAGCGGCACCAATAAACTCATCCCGCTGGCGGTTGCCCTGTTCGTCGGTGCAGCCGGATTCATCACCGTCCTCAATCGCGGTGGCCCTGAAACCGAAGACGCCAAAAAATCAGCCGGGATACCCGCAGGCGCCGGTCCACAGCGTCCCGACACAGCCGACCCCAGCGGCGACACAACCACCGAAACCCTGAATACAATATCGGCACAGTTCAACGAAGCCACCCGGAAGTTTGAAGGCGACCTGACCGACACCCAGGCAACAGTCGCTCAACTGAAAAACCAGTTGGAAACACTGTCGCACAAAGCCAACCAACCCAACGATCAAAATCTGGTCACGCAGATTCGTGAACATGTGAATCAAGAGGTGCAGCGAGCACTGAACGGCTTCGACTCCCTGAAACGCCAGCCTGTCAGCCCCGACCCGCGCAATCGCGCCACAACGCAGCTCCCCACCCACTACCCTATTGGCGACGAGAGCCTGGGGTTTGAGCCCGGCACTCTGGCGCCCAGCGCCTCGCGGGCAACCCCATCGGGTCAAACGATACCCCCAGGCTATATCGCCCACCCGGATGCGCGCTATCTACAGGTTGTCCCGCTCTATCAAGCCCCCACACAGGCCAGTGAGGGCATCGGCCAGGACAATCGCCTAGCGCCGGTCAACCCGTTGCAGTCCAACACGTCTACCGTGTCCCCGCACACCACACCTGTGGCGACCGTGCCCGCCGGTAGCACCCTGTTTGATGCCACCGCCTTTACGGCGTTGATTGGACGCATCCCGGTGGGGGGCCAGGTGGTGGATCCTATGCCGATCAAAGTGCTGATCGGTCACGACAACCTGGCGGCCAATGGTCATCGTATCTACGGACTGCGCGGCATGGTGTTCTCAGGCAGTGCCATTGGGGATGCCACACTGCGGTGTGTCAAGGCCAACCTCAACGCGGCTACGTTCGTCTTTGACGATGGCTCAATCGCCACAGTCGATGCCCGTCAAGGTCAAGGTGGCTCCAGCAGCGGCGCCTACGGCAGTGCGGCTGGACGTCAAACCACTGATGGCGCAGCTCTGGGATGGATCAGCGACCCGCAGGGCAATCCCTGCATCCCAGGCCAATTGATCACCGATGCGCCCAAACGCATCACCACCCTGACACTTGCAGGTGGGCTGGCCGGTGCGGCCGATGCCTATGCCGAGCAACAGATCACCCAGTCGGTCAGTGGCAGCTCTATCACCCGTTCGGTCACTGGCAGTAACACCGATTTTCTGATCGGCTCAACCGCCTCACAGGGAGTGAACGCCGCGCTGCAGGATCTGCAAGCCCGTTTTCAGGATCGCTTTGATGCCATCTATATCGAAGCTGGACAATCCATCGTGGTTCATGTCGATCAGACCTTGCCGATTGATCACGATGCGACCTATCGACGTCTCAATTATCCCGGGATCACCGCGCATGTCTCTCATGAACTGGATTAACAGGCTCCGTAGGAGATCGCGCCTGGCAGGACTCGTCCTGATGAGCGTACTGACCGCTTGCGCTGGCACCCTCCCACCACCCGGTGATGAACACACCCTGCGCCGTATCTATGATGATCATGCCACGGCGGGTCACAGCGCCAGTGCGTCCTTGCAGCGACCGCTGGTGCCTGCATCCACCCTGGACCTGTCTGACTACACTCGCAGCGTGCACAATGAAACCGATACCCTGTTTCCGAAACTACCCAACCCCACACTGTTTCTCTATGTCTCACCGCACCTGGCCGGTGGAGAGGGGTTTCCAGTGCCCGGCTATACCATTCCGGTTACGCTGTTTGATCGCGTTCACTACGCCTTACCTGGAGAACGCACCGATGAGCATTGATTGGGATTGGCGCACAGCCCTGGCGGATTTTTTCCGACACGGCAATGGACTGACTTCACCCAAACCACTCACAGATGCGGATTTGGCCCAGGCCTATCGCAGTGACCCGTCCATCAGCGACCGGTTGCCCTGGATAGATTTGATCGGCGACAACCAGCAGACGATTCTACTTGATGATGCCCGTAGCGTTGGGGCGGTTTTCCGACTGGATCCCATTGCCTGTGAAGGCCGCTCAATTGATTTTTTGAGGCATACCCGCGATGCACTCACGCAATTTATTCGTGACTCCTGCGACATCTTGCCCGCAGGCAAAAGCCCGTGGGTTGTGGCACTGTATGCTAAAAATGACCCGGTACCGTTCCGCTCACTGCCCGATACCCTGAAAGACTACGCCCGTGCCCAGCAGGGAGATGCGCTGCACCCGTTCACCCACCATTACATTGAGGACATCTTCACACCCCATATTGAGGACATGGCACAGGCTGAGGGCTTGTTTGTCGATGAACTCACTGACGAGGTTTGGGGCGGCCAGCACCGGGACATTCACCTGGTGGTGTTTCGTCGTGTGTCTGGCCGAGAGCGCTCTACCCCGGAAGATGCCCTGGCCATTGTGTGCCAGCGCATTACACGGAACTTGCGCGCCGCAAATCTGTCAGCGCAGCGACTCGATGGCCAGGCCATTCGACGCTGGCTGGCCTGTTGGCTAAACCCCAGTCCTAAAAGCACTGGTGGTGATCAAAAACGCTTCTGCGAGCAACTGCCGCCGTTCAATGATGAAGACAGACCCGCAGACTGGTGCCTCACCGATGACGTGATGTCACGCCAGGTTCGCTCGGATCACGAACAGGGCATCTGGTGGTTCGATGAACAGGCACATACCCTGCTGAGCATTGAACGATTACGCGCCGCTCCAGACATCGGCCAGCTCACTGCCGAGCGCACCCTGGGTGGTGAGTCCAACGCAGCCCGCACCCGCACCCTGTGTCTACTTGATCAGTTACCCGCAGGGGCGACGTTGATTCTGACCTTCACACCCACCGATCAGAGCCGTGTGCAACGCCATCTGGATCGCATCGACCAGTCCGCCGGTGCCGAGACCGCCGAAGCCGAAAAAGCCCGTGAAACCAGCACGCATGCCCGCCGCGAAATACTCGATGGCAACCACCTGGTGTCCTATACGCTGGCAGTGGCTTTGCGCAGCGACGACGAGACCACCCTGGCGCGACAGATCATTGATGTCGATACACTACTGACGGCAAACAACTTGCAAATCCTGGATCCCGATTACGATCACTATCGACTTGATGCCTACCTGCGCCACCTGCCCCTGTGTTACGACCCACGGCTCGATCAGGTACAGTCACGCACCCGCTGGATTTTCACCCAGCACCTGGCCAACCTGCTGCCCGTCTATGGACGCGGCACCGGCACTGGCCGCCCAGGCATGGCCTTCTTCAATCGGGGTGGTGAACCCTTTTTGCTGGACCCACTATCATTGAAAGACCGGGCCAAAAATGCCCACCTGTTCCTGTTCGGGCCTACCGGGGCGGGCAAATCCGCATCACTGGTGTATCTGATGATGCACTACCTGGCGATCTACCGACCACGCATTATCATTTGTGAGGCGGGCAACTCTTTCTCGCTGATGATGAACTACCTGCAAGCCCACGGTTTTTCTGTCACTGACATCATGCTGAAGCCTGGCTGCGGTGCATCCATCCCCATCTACCGGGACGCGATGCATTTGCTGGACGACACGGGCAACCTCATTGAGACCTTCAACTCCGCAGAGGATAACGTTGGCGGGATAACCCAAAGCCAGCGCGACTATCTCGGCGAGATGCTGCTGAAAACCCGGCTGATGATCACTGGCGGTCGCTCTCGGGAAGAGGAATGCTTTAGCCGTGCCGATGAGTCGCAAGTGCGTACCGCTATTGTCCGCGCCACCCAGCAAGTCTTCAAACACCACCAGGGCCGCAGTGTGCCGGTCACTATCGGCGATGTCCGTGACACCTTGAGCACTATGGCCAGTGAACACAGTGGTCAAAATGCTGACCGGCTGCACGAAATGGCGCTGGCCCTGGATTTGTTCACTCAGGGATTCGAAGGCGAGATATTCAACCGCACCCAATCCAGTTGGGACGATGCATCAGATGTCATTCGCATCGACATGGGTGCATTGGTTGCCCCCAATTATGGCGACCGCCTGGCGCTGGCCTACATCGGCATCATCAACGAGGCGATGGCAGCCGCCGAGGCCAACCAACACGATGGTCGCCCCACCATCATGCTCACCGATGAGGGACACGTCATCACCACCAACCCCCTCACGGCGCAATACAAGGTATTGATCTCGAAACTCTCCGGCCGTCGCATGGGTTTCTGGCTGTGGGATGCCACCCAGAACATGGCCGACTACCCCGCTGAGGCCGAGAAGATGCTGTCCATGTTTGAGTGGTGGTTGTGTCTATTTGTCGGCAAGAAGGAGCTGGCGGATCTGGAGCGGTTTCGGAGCCTGACGGACAACGAACGTCAGATGGTACTCAGCGCCCGAAAATCATCGGGTAAATACACCGAAGGCTGTCTGCTCTCTGACAACGTGGTTGGCTTGTTTCGCAACGTACCACCAGCGCTGTGCCTGGCCCTGGCGCAGACGGAAAAAGAAGAGAAGACCGCACGCGCAAAAATCATGGCCACACACCAGTGTTCTGAACTGGACGCCGCATTGCGCATCGCCCAACAGATCGCTGAGGCTCGCAGAACACCATGAAATATTTAATCATCGTCAGTATGCAGATGGTGTGTGCGCTCGCAACCCACGCGCTGGAGATTGAGATATTTACCGCCTCCGCGATACCACTGCGGATGCTCAGTGGTCACCAGGTGCGCTATTACGCACTGGACGAACCGGATCGACTGGCAGCGCAGTTGCCAGACCTGCGCACCCGTGATCCCAACCAGGCCACCATCCAGGCCAAGGCCTGGATTCGTGCATACGGCGATCGCTATGCACAAGCGCTGCGCCGCGCATCGCAGGGCTGGATGAAAGTCATGGAATACCGCATTGATCGGGTACCGGCCATCACCTTTGAAAACGGCCGCTATGTGGTCTACGGCACAACCGATATTACGCGCGCGCTCCAGCAATACAGCGCGTGTGTTGCTGACATGAGGAGAACGCCATGTTGATAATCGAAAACAATCCGATGCGCTGCCCTATTGATGCAGAGCCGCTACCAGGTCACTGGCAGCGGCTGTCTGGCCGGTGGCTGAACCGTTTATGTCGTGGCTTGCACCCGGCACTGCTGGCCAGTGCGATGATCTGGGGAGGCCTGTCGCCAACGGCGCTGGCACTGGATAGCGCATCTATCGTCCGCGATACCGTCGGCTGCCAGGAATGCACGGACTGGCGGGTCAGCGGGGTCTGCTATTGGCTCAGATGCACCGCAGCCAAGTGTCATATTGAGACATCGGTCCGCGTCAGCCACAACATCCCCGATGTCATTATTTCGACCTACAACGGCCAGGCACCCTGGGAGGACCTCGACATCCTGGGCCAGGCCTCGGACGGCACCTTATCCGCCGCAGGCGATGCGCACTCGGTCACCAACTTCAAAAACCTGCAAGTCATCGGAAACCCCGCTGTCATCGTGTATCAACGCTTGTGGGAGTCCACTGGCAACTGGTGTGCCTCACAGCTGCAACCCTTTGAGCCCGTCTACCTGTCAGCCTGGAGTGAGGCCTACCCCGGTGTGAGCTGGAACAGCAATATCGCCGAGCAGGCTCTCGGTCTTATACATCCGTTTAAGTCCGTTGGACATCTGGGTGATCTCTACCCGCGCACGGGCTGGACTGTGGAGCCGAACGACCCCAAGGCCGCCGCACTCACCGCCGCACGGGCAGCGCATATTGTCACCCGCGAACGTCAACCCCACCTCTACAACGCGCTCGGTGGCGAGTGCGGTGATCGCTGTTGGCCACCCGGTGCGTATGACCCGGATGACACGACAAGCGCTCAGTTTCAGCGACTGCACCCACACCTGGAATCTTCCAGTGCGCCTTTGGGCATCGATCCCAACGGGCACCAGGGCCAGTACAACACACAACAACAGTACAGTTGGGCACTCTGGCGTCCCTACAGTTGTTGCGAAAAACGCGGTCGGTTTCTATATAGCATGGAGTTTTAGTCATGACATTATCCCCTTGGTTTCAACGATGTTTTTACCCTGTTGCGCCTCTGCTGTTGACCATTACACCGATTGTCAGCGCCCAGACCCAGACCTTGCCAGCAACGGGATCAGGCCACTGGCTGTACCAGTTGGGCGGTCGGGACCCGTATCTGTCCATCTCCCGATCCAACAACACCCACATTCCAATTGAAGCGGGCGCAGATTGGTCCATTGGCAATGTGTGCGGGTTTGACCCGAAGGTGGCTTTCAAGCAACAGTTTGAGGAGGCTGAGGATGCGCTGCACAATCTGGGCCGGGATATTCTCACATCGGCGATTCCCCTGGCCCGTGCGGCGGTACTGTCTGAGTTGCGCAATATCAATCCGGGCCTGTACGACACCATCACCAAGGGCATCCTGGAAGCCAAAGAGCAGATCAACGTCAGCATTAAATCGTGTGAGCAGCTCAATGCCGATGTCGAGACCGGACAAAGCCCCATTGATGGCTGGATTAAAGTTGCCAATCGTTTCGAGTGGAAAAACGGGGCCAACAATGGGGCTAGCCCGGTCCGGGTACGCCAGGACATTCTCCGCTCAGGCGGTGATGGCGGCTTGACCTGGGTCGGCGGTGAATCCGCTGGTGGGGTTGGACAACCCCCCATTGAACTGATCTCTGACACGGTCTCGGTGGGCTACCGTCACTGGGATGATGGCAACCCGTCCAGTGTCTTGCGCAGTGCCTTTGCCAATAGCGAAGCAGCACAGCAATGGATCACTGACGTGGTGGGCGAGAAAGTCATCCGCACCTGCACCGACTGCACGAAAATCAGCACTCGCGTCGGTCAGGGCCTGCGTGTGCAATTTGCCGAGGCCCGTGAGCACACCTTCAATACGCTCACCCAAATACTGGAGGCTCCAGACACTGACCTGGCCCGGCCGTCTGAACTCAATGTGCCAGGTATGGGCATGGTGGTCAACGCGGCGGTCATTGAGGCACTGGCCGATGAAGACGCCGCCGAGCGCGAGCTGCTGGCCAACCGCCTGGCCTCCGAACTGGCTCTCGGCCGCACTCTGGAAAAAGCGATTGTGGCCCGCTCTCTGTTGCGCTCTGGTCAGCAAGATCCCAACATCCTGGCCAACGGTGAGGCGCTGGCGGATTTGAGTCGCAAACAGGCGCTGCTGGACGATGAAATTCAGGACATCTTGTTCGAGCAGCAAATCCGCCAGCGCCTCACCGAAACACCACAGTTGTTGCTGACCCGCGCTGCACAACACAGTGCGCGGTTCCAGGTACCCCAAAAAAACAGCCTGAAAATTGAAGAACACAGCGATCCCGACCAATGATTAAACACGCAGTCCGACCCGCGCTGGTGGTCGTCGCCCTGCTGTTTTTAGCAGGTATGGGTCTGGTGATATTGGAGAACGCTGCTGTCGAAAGTCTCGCGCACACGAGCCGGTCAACAAGCGCGTTTTTCAGCGCCCACCATTGGCATTTTACAGCCCTGCGCGTCGGAGTCGGGTTGGCTGTGTTCGCTTACTGGCGCAAAGGCCTCTATCGCTTGACCTCGTATCGGGGTGAAGAGCTGGAGGCATTGGTCGTCATTCGCAATCGCGTGTTTGTCAATCTGTTGATCCTGGAACTCCTGCTCAATCAGAATGTGCTCGCTCTACTCTGGAGGATGTAATGCCCGTTGGTAGCCCCCTTGAGATTTACACCACCGTCCTGGCCTGGCATGTCTACACCGGCTTCTGGGATCTACTGGCCTCAACGGGACTGATCTATGCCCCATTCATCGCCATCTTTGTTCGCAATATGCTTGATGCCAGAAAGAAAGCCTCGTCAACCGATGTGGGCATTCGCGCACTGCGAACCGCAGAAATTGAATTCTATATGGCGCTGTTTGTGTTGCTGTTCTTTACAGCACCCACAATCAATCTGCGTGTTAACAATGTCGAATACACACACACGAGCTGCGAGATCGTGGGCAATGAATTAGAGCGGACCACCGAGCAGGCTGCCTTTGGTGCCACACGCACGAATTATGACGAGGCCATAGGAGCGCCACTCATCACGCTCATGGACGGAAAACAAGCTAAAGTACCGATCCTCTGGTGGTTTGTCTCGCACTATCTACGGGCGATCCCCGAGGCGGGCAAGCAGCTTCTACCGTGTAATCCCGATTTACGGCTGCTGGCAACCCAGACCCAGAACAGCCAAATCTCCGATCCACTGCTGCGCGATGAATTGTCCATATTCGAACGCGACTGCTGGCGCTATGCGGTCAACAAGTTCTTACGCACCAAACCAGACATTCCAGCATCAATCACTGATATTGAGTCAGACATTGCGTGGGCAGGTTCCCAGTTCTTTTTGACGACATCGGGCTACTATGATGGCCGTCATGTTTAGGAGCCGCTGCGATCATTTACATACAACCATGAGCGCGACAAAGAGCGGCTCAAACCGGAACATGCTGAGGGCCGTGGTATGCCCTCTTGCCGCGAGTGGTGGGACAGCGATACCGAAGGCTTGCGCATCCGGCTACTGGCCGATACCGGGCTTGATAGTACAGCGAACTGGCGCTACCTGGCCCGCCGGGTGTTTGGCTCAGAAAGCACCAGGGAAGCACAGGACGCACTGTTATACGGTGTATTGACAATGGACGCACAGCTACGCTCTAACCGAGTGACCAATGCGTATCCCCGTGACGAGGGTCTGGGACTGGCCACTGGCAACATCAAAGCGACGGCAGCAGTCACTTGGCTCGCCTTAAAGACCCCGGAGCTAGTCACACACATTTATGTGCTCAAACTCGCTGCACCGATGTTTCAGGCCACTATTCTTTGCTTCGTGATTGCGGTGCTGGTGTTGCTACATCTGATCTCAGGCTACAGTTTATCCACGGCCATCACGCTGCTTTTTGTGGTCGGGTCCATACAGTTCTGGAGTTTCATCTTTGCCTTCTGTCACTGGCTTGATACGTCGTTGTGGGCAGGCGCTATAAACAACAATTATGCGCAATCAACTTTACGTGCGCTAGCTGACTTTTCTCTATCGACAAACTTTATGATTATCGACTTTTTGATTGGTGCGCTGTATATACTGTTGCCGATATTGTTCACAACACTCATGGCGGTTGCAGGACACAATGTTGGGTCCAATATTGCCAGCGCGAGTGGTGCAGATACCAAGAGTCTGGCCAGTCAAGGCGCAGGACTTCCAGGCATGTTAACACCGATTAAAAAATGACTTGTTCATAGGATGCCTCCCTGTATCAATTTGTTCTTTACTGCCTGGAAGTATAGTACACGCCAGATGACTGGCCGGGACTACGCATTGACCATCAAAAGGATGGCACATGAATCCAGATCCCACCCAACCGGGTTTCATGCACGCAGGGGCGCGTCGTGAACAGAAAATACCCTACAAAAGCCTGGTTTTTTCGACATTTAGACGAGTGCGAGTAACCCTTGACAGGTGTCGGGGTGAGAGGATAATTGGCCCTGCAAATGTGACAACTGCATCCTCAGTTGAACTTTTAAAGCCGGGCGTGATACCTGAAACCTGGCAAGGCGCAAGCTTGGTATCTTGCACCCCTTTTAGGGGTTGCTTCACAATCCAACCCATTGGGGATATATCACTGTCCCTTGTGGGCCGTGGTGTGTCTCCTGTGTTACAATCAAAGGAGAAAACGTATGATATACGGCAACCACATCAATAGCATGGGAGGTACAGCTGATGTCTGGTGACATAATAACAACCATCGTAGCGGTTCTGACCATTTTTGGCTTCATGTACGCACAGACAGGCCGGATGACTCGTGGTCAAGAGCAACTGTCCAGTGACATGGCGGCTGTCAAAGGGCGGCTGTCAACGGAGTTCAAGGAAGTTCGTGCAGACATAGCGGCTGTCAGTGAGCGCCTATCCAGTGACATAGCGGCTGTCAATGAGCGCCTGTCCAGTGACATAGCGGCTGTCAATGAGCGCCTGTCCAGTGATATAGCGGCTGTCAATGAGCGCCTATCCAGTGACATAGCGGCTGTTAATGGGCGCCTGTCAACGGAGTTAAAGGAAGTTCGTACAGACATAGCAGCGGAGTTCAAGGAAGTTCGTGCAGACATAGCGGCTGTCAATGAGCACCTGTCACACACCGACGGCCTGGTCGAGGGGCTCTCAAGGGCACTGCTAAGATCCAATGTCGCTTAGCCGACAACCTGCAGCTTGCCCCTCGGGGTGAGCTGCCAATCTATTTTTCTGGCTCAATGTCTGGAGCCTGTCAGTCGACAGCGTACCTTGAAACCCCTTGGCCAATCTGGAACAGTTCTTTAAATTGGTTGATGCCAATAACGGCTTGACATTTGGCCGTGCAAGAGGAGAATTAAAAGGGCAAATGTGTCAACTGCATCCTCAGTTGAACTTTTAAAGCCGAGCGTGATACCCGAGACTCGGCAAGGCGCAAGCCTGGTATCTTGCACCCCTTTTAGGGGTTGCTTCAAAAACTAAGCTGTAATCCAACCCATCGGGGATATATCACTGTCCCCTGTGGGGTTGTGGTGTATCTCCGATTTCTTTCTATGAGGAAATCACTATGAGTAATACACAACAGCAATACTTCAATGTCATAACCAAAGGCTACGGCTACGTCAACAGCGCACGTCAAGTGAAGCTGGAAGGTGGTCGTTCATTCCTGGCGGTTCGGGTCTCCCTGTTAGAAGGTTCTTCCGAGAGCCCTCGCTATGTATACATGGACCTGACCGTAAAGGGTGAAAACGCCATTGAGGTTATCACGGCGAATTTCGATGCCATCAATGACGACAACGTCAAGGTGCTTGCCGCGATGGATATCGGTTCACTGCGTGTGACACCGTTTATCTTCCAGAGAGGCAAGAATGAAGGGCAACCAGGTGCATCCCTCAAGGGTGTATTGATTGGTTTGCCTACGATGAAAGTCAATGGTGAGGTGGTTTACCAACGCCCTGCTGAGGATGACACATCCGCAGCGGATGGCGTATCCGAAGACGCTCAGGAGCAATCTGGGGTGTCTGAGGAGGTAACGCCCACGGTCGACGATTCACCTGCCAATGAAATGGTGAAACTGGACCCGGACGCAGCGGACTTCCAGACCCAGAAAGAAGCCCTCAAGCAAGAGGGTTACCAATGGGATCGGAGTCTTATGGCCTGGGTTCGCCCGGTGCTTGCCCAGGCAAGCTGAGCTGGCTTTTATGCTGGCATTAACGTATCAGAGCACCGACAGGTGCTCTGATACCCATTTTTGCATGTCATTGCTTTGTGCTTTGGCATCCACTGAACTCCCGCTGTCAGTCCGGTTGACTGACACCCTTGCTCCCAATGGGGCTACGGCAGACATCTGCGTGAAATCCTGCCTGACGGACGCCATGCCGGATCGCAGTCTATCGATATGTTCGGATATTCCTTGGACCTCTCGGAATGAACGTATCTATCCGCAGCGTGAGACCTGCACACTTTCTAGGCTCGTGCCGATCTGTTCGCAGACCCTTTTGCGGACAGATCGATACCTTAGTTGTCTCCCGCTAAGCCCTTTTCTGTGACGTGGTTTATGGGTAAGAGGGTTTAGCGGGAGACAACCCCGATTCCAGGCTCAAGCCTACGATGGCGTGATAATCGTACCCCTTTACGCAAGTGTTAATTGCGCTCGGGTGTGGACAGGCGGTGAATATGAGAGAGTGACGCTCCAGTAGCTCCTGTCGATGCGAGAACCCTTGACTGGTTCAAGGGTTTCTCAAAAGCGTTTTTACAAAGAGCGTTTTTGAGAAACCCGATTCTACTGTGACAGTTGCAGCCTCAACTGTAACAAGCCGGGCAAGATACCTGAAACCCGGCGAGGCGCAAGCCTGGTGTCTTATTCATCGTGCGTCATCATGCGGTTCAGTCGCACGACGCCACTAGTATCAAGGGACGAGAAAATATTTTTTGTTCGCATGTTCTCTAGTCTGCAAGAGCCATGGAGGGCATTTTGATGCTCGATGACACTATGTTTTTAGGAGTCAACCCCCGCTATATTTTTCATTTACCCCTATTTTTATAGGCTTAAATCGCCTCGAAGCTCCCGAGGTTCCGATTTGGTATCCCCCTCATTTGTATAATGGACGTGTCAATCAGACCAGGGGAAGAATATGCCGCTACCTATTTTTGACCAAGTGTTCATCGACCCAAAAGGACGGCGAATCGTGTACAAAGACCGGAGACAAAACGATCACAGTTTGCTGGCGCAGCCGAGAGACATTCAGATCGCAAGTCAGATCGTGGAGGAGCTATCTGATGAGCACGACTACAGAGAAGAGATCGCCGTGTCGATTCGCAGGTCCCAGGGATGCTCCGATATTGGTGTCCGCAAAAACTTAAGATGGAGCTAGTCCGTCGCCCAGGCATCCGCGACCAGTTGCCGTTTCTCTTCGCCCACGACCTGTAGATAGATTTCGGTGGTCTTCGTATCTGAATGTCCCATGAGCTGTGACAAGATATGCAGCGGCAGCGGTTTGGCGGCCGTCACCATGGCCACACCAAAGCCGTGGCGCAGACCCTTGCCGGTCGCCTGCTGGCCCACAATACCGGCCCGCGCCATCACACGCTTCACTAAGCGGTACGCAGTGGGTCGACTCATGGACCACAGCACCGTATCGAGACCCCGGCCACGCTTCTGGCAGGCCCGCACATCAAACACCAGGTCCAGGCGCTCAATCAGCGTTGGCGGGACCGGAACGGTGCGATAGTGCGGTTGTTTGGTGCGGCCACGGCCGTCGACCTTCCGCTTCTTGAGTGACCGCAACACAATCGATTGCTCGTCAAGCAACACCCGGCGAACCACTAACGCCAGGGCTTCACTGGGTCGGCAACCGGTGTAATGCAGAACCTGGCAAAACATTCGGTCTGCCGGATCTTCGTCATCGAGGGCGCTCAGAAAGGCCTGGCGCTCCGGGGCGTTGAGATACAGGCGCTCCCCTGTAGAAGAGAAGATACGCATTTCAGGGGCGGGAGGAGGAGGGGACACGCTCGAATCAGATCCTTAGAGATTTGATTCATTGTGCGCCCCTTAGCAGGCCCAATCAACCGGGATTGAGGGACAACAAAGGTCGGTGTGGCCAGCGGTGAATCACTTTGGGGTATAGCGTTTCAGGGTGCTCGCTGGTAGGCGTCATCAATCCTCGTGAGCTCCCCTAGGCCTGAACGTCTTTGACCGTGTTGTTTAAAAAAAGTTGCTGGTATTATGTATGTATTATCTGTATGATACTACATACAGTACATACAAAGAGCTGCCACCATGAAAGTTAAGCCAGCAATCAAAGAGAAGATCATCGCCGCCGCCAACGCCCTGGCCGCTGAAGGTATCGAGAGTCCAACCAACGACCAGGTGCGCGAGCGCATGGGTGGTGGATCGCTATCTCACATATCACCGGTGATGCGTGAGTGGCGAGAATTCCGCAAGGCGGAAGTGGCTGCCGGATTGGAAATTCCGGCCGATCTAAAAAGGGTCATTGAAACCTCCCTGGCGCAGGTGTGGACTGCGGCGAGCCAGCTGGCCTCAGCTGCGGTTGAAACCATCAGACAGGAAGCAGATGCCACCATTGCGGCTGCCACTAGCGAGCGTGACGAGGCCTTGGCCGAGATCACTCGCCTAGAAGAAACCCTGGCCGACAAACAACAAGCTGTTAACAAAGTACAAGCAGAACTAGAAAAAGAACGCGGCCAAAGTGCCAAGCTGGTCAGCACTAACGCAGCCCTCACGGCCCGCGTAGATGACCGTGACGAACAAATCAGAGACCTGAAAACCGAACTCAAGGCCGCCCGCGATGACAACAAGTCACTCCAAGATAAGCTGGTCGAGATTGCCCGCAAGGCCAAGAAATAAGAAGGCGGTTTGATTGGCCTCGCAGGTACTGAACCCGGACACTAGGAGATAACTATGAAAATCTATGGTTGGGATGACACCGGGCCGCTACGAGGCGAGCTGATGGCGGCCCGGGTTAATGCGCGTGACCTGGATTTTGGGCTTGCTCTCGTCGCAAAAGAGCTGGGTTGGGAAAGAGCGTTTACCCGCTTTAGTGAAGCGCGTACCGCTTTACTGCGAGCCATGCGGCAGGCAGGGGCTGACGCTGAATTGATACGTCTCATGAAGTGTACCAAGGCCAGTGATGTGAAGGTATGAAGCAGTTGGCAGAAGAATTAGGATTGAGTCGCAGCAGCCTTTATAAAACCCTAAGCGGTAATACCCAGCCCCGGTGGTGCACCATCCAGAAGATTCTCAAAGCACTGAACGTCAAGGTGCAGTTCGCTGCTCTGAAACACGCTGCATGATACATTTGGGCCACATGTTTTAATCGTTGCATTGGAAGGGCCGCAGTGTTGGCCCAGTGAAACACATTGCGAGGATAGTTGAATCTCCAGGGTGCTGCGCTGACCGTGTCCAATTCCACCAAGCTGTACAAAATCGCATGGCCGTCCAGTATTCGCAAGGTCACAGGTGAGTCCGGGTGGCATTGATTGATGATCAACAAGCCTCGTTATCCGGCGACTTTCGGATGGCCATCGCCCACCCAGTCGAAAAAAGCCCTTGCTTGTGCCGTGTCGAAGAACAGTGCAATTTATAATCGGGGCTAACAGTAAGGCTGCTCATCATTTGCCTCCTCGGTGTCCGTAGGGCTCTAAAATGCAGGTCTGAACGCTTCGCGATCTCTCGCATCACGTATGACCCACACCCAAAATCATGCCAAGTTTTTGTGATACGGTATTGATAAAGACAGGGGGAGCCTGTTCAACAAACACCGCCTGGCGTTCTACCCAGTCAAAGGAGCGCACTTGCCAAGTCTGAACAACCCCAACCGTAGACATGGAGTCTGGTACGACAACTTCAAGGCCCATGCCACGAACAGTGCGGGTAATGGGCGCCACATAGGCCATCCCTATTTTATCGTTAAAAAGTTTTGGGCTTAGCACCAAGGCTGGGCGAAACTTCATGATCTCCTTGCCCACACCGGGATTGAAATTGATTTGTACAACATCCCCTCTTTCTGGAACATAAGCCACTTAAAGAATCTCCTTACCCTTTTCACCACCCATCCACTCGCGCTCGTCCTGGGTGGGCTTCATCACCTCACGGGTGACCCCAGCCAGCAGCGAAGCCAACGTTTCTTTCTGCACGGGCACCAGAATTAAGGCGTGATCCTTTACCGACCACTCAACGGCTTGGCCCACAGAAAGCCCCAGCATCTCCAGTGCGGATTTTGGGAGGCTCACAATTGATGCTCCCCCACTTTTTCGAATTGTCAGAACCTGGTCCATACCAACACCTGTCTTTTGTCGTAGTGCCGTTACCGCACAGTGTTATACATAGTATAACGCAAACATTATACTTAGTATAACCTTCCAGGGGTTAATGCGTTCTGCTGTCGGGGCGGGTGCAAGGGCAGGGCGAGAACCGACGGCTATGGCCGGAGCAGTAGCGGCCCGGGAGACGGTTGAATCCTATCGGCAGCTTTACCAGCAGCTAGGTCACGCCATGCGATTAGAGACACACAGGTATCCAGAGCAGGCGCCTGAGCTATCAAGACAGGCGTCGGCGCTCATCAAATACGCCCAGGACATGTGCCATCGTATCACAGGCGCTTGAGGGTTTGCATGTGACGCCCGAGGAAGTTACTCGGGCCAAGGCTGTTCTTGGTGGGGATGTAAGCCCGGAAGACGCCATTGCTGAACTGGATCAGAAATACCTGAATGGTGCCTCTATCATTAGCGTGGGTGAGGACACTGCCGATTCGGCTATGAGTTAGCCCGTGGGTGTGGTCGGCGATCCCTATGTGATACCGGGTACTATCACACTGATTAATAAGCTCGGCCTTCGTGGCGCGAAACTTTAGTGGCTATAACCCCTGTGACTGACCAGCCCCACATTGGCGCCGGTGTCCATTCCCTTGAACTTCCGGTACACTGGCGTTTTCACCCGCCGGAGCATCACCATGTCCCCTGAAATCCTCGCCATCCTGGGTATGACCGCCACCATCCTGGTCGCGGTGTGGAGCATGAATCGCTCCTTGCGAACCGACCTGCATCGGTTTGAAGATAAGGTCGATGCGCGGTTTGAAGCCTTTGAAAAAAAAGTCGATGCGCGGTTTGATGTCGTACATACCGACATCCACGGTCTGCGCGAAGACATGCATGTACTGAACGCCCGCGTCTCCGGCCTCGAAGGGCTGATGCAAGGGCTCAAGGAAGCCATTGTTGCTCGTGCGGCGGCCTGAGTGTGTCGGTTCATGCGCCCACTCATCTAATCCCCCCTTGGCGGGCCTGCGGGTCGGCCTCCAGGTGTGCCTGCACACCGTGCGCCACCAGCCAGCTCAGGCTCTCCCCCAGCAAGTCGGATGCCTGGTTGAGCCGGGCGATGCTCGCCAGCAACGCCTGCTGCTTGTCCCTATCGGCCGGGTCCAGCAAATAGTCCAGTTCCTCCCGCACCAGGCGGGCCAGGGTCGGTTTAAACGCTCGTCGCGCAACCATAGTGTCTTCTGTCAACACCGGCTTGGCCAATCCCCCCGGATCAGCCGGGCGGCCGTAATAGGCGATATAGGCGTCTTGTATGGTCATTGGATATGCTCTTGGTTAGATAAACAGGTAATCAAAAAAGACGGCATAGGGATTAGGGTCGTTGTCTGGTTTCTGGTATAAATCATGGGCCGGGTAGGTCTCATCGCTCTCGGTAATGGTGAGCCGGTACTCCCCCGAACCTTGTTCAGCCCCCACGCGCACGGTCAGGTCCACCGTCTCTCTTAGGCGGATTTGCACATGGTTTTCATCATCCACAATAATGCGCCTGGCTTCGAGTCCATTTTTACGGTCATCGGCAAACAGGCCTATGAACGGATCCGTGCCGCCAGAGAGGGCAAAATCGTAGTTGCCGGGGGCCAGGTCAACCAGGATGTAGCTCTCGTAGTCATGGGTATTGATCGTGCGGTTGACAAAGACCCCATCAATGACCAGTCTCTCATCGAACATCAGATACGCTGCATTGCCGTGCGCGATACCAAATTCACTGTACTTGTCGATGTCCAGGTAGTGGGGGTCGTCGCGCAGTTGCGCCAAAAACTGGGGCACTATTCCGTTAGAGACTTGGTAAAAGTTTGCGGGATCTTGACCTAGTCTTTCTGCTATACCTGCGCCCTCCTCCCTGTGGAATTCCGTCCAGGCACTGCCTATGGTGGCGATCAGATTGCTGCCGACGGCGATGCCGCGCTCGCCGGCATAGGTCGTGTTGGAAAGTGCTACCACGTGGGTAAAGTCCGCCGCCCGCGCCAGCTTTTCATCCAGCAGTACCCGATCCTCCCCGCTGGTGCCGTTGAGGATATCCAGGGCAATGGTGCCCAGGCTCCTCTGGTTGCTGTCGAGCAGGTCACTGTAGAACTCAAGCCCGCTGGCGTCGGCATCGCGATTGAACAAGCGCTGGTAGATCGCGTTAATCAGTTCACTTGTGCCCAGATCGCCAAAGCGGTCAGTAAACTCGGGGCTGGTGCCAAAGGCATCGATGACCGCATCAAGGTTGCCGTCGGCCTGCTCCAGTTGGGTACGCCAGTACGCCTCCCCGTCCGGGTCGGCCGGGCGGCCGTAATAGGCGATATAGATGTCCTGTACAGTAGTGTTTGCCATGGGGTTATCCTCTTGGTCGTGTGTGGGTTTCAACAGAAGCTTGAGCCGTTACCCGGAACCTCACCGCAATCATCATTGCGTGCGCCGTTCACAAAGTCCTCCTGAAACTGCTTTGAACCGGGTATATGGCCAGTGTCATCCACATAGTCTTGCCAGTATATAGGGCCCGGGCCTGGCTCGGGTGCGCGGCCAAAGGTGTCCTCGTAGGCCTGGCAGATGTCCACAGAGGCGCCGCACGAGCCAATGGGCTTACCGCCAGAGACCCCGGGGATGTTGCTGAGATCCAGATCCAGGGAAAACGGCGCACAAGCCCCCCAGTTGCGGGTGCAGGCGCGAGTGGTGGCAGGTTTGGGGCCAATCGTGGCCACCACATTCAGGCACAGGTGCTCCTCAACGGTGGAGGCTGTGCCATTGAGCCAGTTGGCCCGGCAGTTGACGATTGTGGTTTGATACCCGGTCGTACTCCCGCAGGACTGGCTGGCCGCATTGCAGTGGCTCCAGTGGCCGCTGTCCTGCCAGGACAACACCCCTGAACCGTCATTGGTCACGCCGGTTGAATCCCGAATACCATGTAATCCTCCGTGGGTGGCCTGAACCCTGTGGGCCATGACGGCCCAGGTCAGCAACGCCAGTGTAACTATAATTACCTTGTTCATTGTATCACCTCTTTTTGCTATGTGCATTTTATCGAAGAGCGCAAGTCGCCTTCCGCAGCGGCCAGGGGTATCCAGCCGTCGTTCATAAACACCTCGGCCCAGACCTGCCACTGTGCGCCCAGATCATCGGCCGTGGTCCGGAAACGCTTGATATCGCCAGAGACGTGGGCACCGACGCTGCTGGTTACCACCACGCCATCCCCGGTTGGAACCGAGGCAGCGGCGACAAAGATTTGCGCCACAGAGCCCGCCGGACAGGTGGGCTTGTCGACCACATCGCCGCTGCGGTTGAGGCGCTGGTCGTAGACCGCATGGGTGGCGTGCGCCGGGGCGACACCGGCGACCTGAACCCCGGTAATAACCGCATTGTGCAGGGTGCCCGTGCCGGCCACCGTCAGCTCCCCGGCGATGGACGTGTTGTTCAGCAGCTCAATCCCCCCCTCTGCGGCCAGCGCCATGGCAGCCCCGTTGGGCGTGATGGCCATGCCATTGCCCCAGACAATGCCAGCCCCGGCATCCATCGGGTTGCCACCATCAATGCGCAGGTGCGGATCGGCGGCAAAGCCGGCCATGCGGTCGATGATGGCCGACAGGGTGGCGGTGTCCGGGTCAAAGTGATAGCGCACAATCTCGTCGAGGGTGCTCTCACCGAACCCGGCCAGGCTGTGTCTGGCGGCCTTGAGAGCGATGGCGCCGCCGATGTCGTCGCGGCGCTCGCCCTCGACCACAAACGGCACATCACCCACCACGAGGGTGGTGCGGGTGCCGGGATAGCGCAGGTCCCAACGCACGGTGTAGCCGTTGCCGAACAGGTCGGTGTCGGTAAAATCACAGGGCAGGAAGCTCTGCTCAACAGGCTGGTCGCGTTCGTCGTTGGGCACGGCGGGCAGCCCGGGCAGGGAGCAGGTGGCCGGGTTTTTAAGCCAGGCCAGTGATCCGGGCGGGCCGGGCGGGGCGCCGCCGAGATAGTCCGTATCGCTCACAAACCGACTGCCCATCTCAAACATCCGGCTCGCCACCGCCTGGGTCACTTGGGCCAGGTGAACCGCTGCGACCTCGGTGCGATCCTGCTCCTGATCGGTGGCCAGCAGCCCGTAAAACTGTGACATGAGCAGCGACATAAGCAGCACCGCGATGGCGAGTTGGGGGGCGAACATGGCCTAGAACACCGCCTGAAAGGTGTTGTTGGGCTCATCTTCGTCGCAGGTGTCGTCTATCTCACTCTCAAGTAATAGATCGTTGCCGGGGCGCGACCGGATGATCCCGGTACTGTTGAGAATCACCCGAGCCGGTGGGGCCAGTTTGCGGATCAGGATTTTGCATTCCTCACGTTCCAGGCTGGCCAGGATCCACCGCAGGTTGGACTCGCCTGTCCCGCCGCTGGCGCTGGACGACCCCAGGGCGGCGGTACCCGTGTCGCTGAGATGTAGCTGCGATTTATCATCGGATATAACCTCTCGTAATCCCTCGGTCAGTGTCCGCGCCGTGCCTTCATCGCCCAGCGTCATACCGTTATAGCGTTGGTGCGCGGGCGTTGTGATATAGCGTTGCTGGAGCCGCAGGGTGCTGGCCACGAGCTGATCCCCCATGGCGCTAAATTTAGCATCACTCACCATGCCCGACAGGGTCTGGAAGACGGCGACACTCAAGACGCCGATCACCAGCAAGACGACGCCCAGCTCAATGACGGTAAAGCCACGCTGGCGATCAAGTCGTGAGTATTGGGTGCTCCGCACCACGCGGGGTGTACGTTGGGCGACGGCAGGGTTGCCGACGATGGGTGTGGTCTGTCTCTGTATGTTCATTGTGGTGCTCCTTTTATGTGACTGGTGCTACAGATAGTGAGATTTGGGCCACGGCAAAGCCGATGATTGTGGTGTAGACCGCCACCTGTGCGGCCAGGGCAAACCAGCGGACAATCGCCTTAATGCGGGCCTCGGCGCTGGCCATGACGGCGTTGGCTGCCTCGGACACGGCCTGGTCAAAGCCAGTGGTCTCTGCGAGCAGGGTGATGGTCATGGTGTCCTCGATGTCCAGCAGACGGGTGCTGGTCATGGCCGCACCAGGCGAGACCCCGCTGGGCATAACAGCCACCATGCGGGCCAGGTGATCGGCCAGATAGGGGGCGGCGTCCCGGCGCATCAGTGTCAGCGCAGGTTGGGGCGCGAGGCCACCGCGCAGCAGTCCGGCAAAGGCGCTCAGGAAAGTAAAGGCCGTCAGCAGGTTGTGGATGGAAAACGGCGGGAACCGGTTCAGCCAGGGGCGCAGGGTGCGGTAGTGGCGGCGCAGCGTCAGTGAACGCGGCACCCGCACGCTGGACTGCCACAGGGCCATCAGCACCGCTGCCAGCATCAGGCTCAACCCGGCGTAGTGATCCAGGACAAAGGTGCCGATCTCGAAAAAGGTGCGGGAGAAGGCGGGCCAGCTCTCCAGCGGGCGGATGGCGGCAAACTGGGCGAGCACGGCGTGGCCGCCGAGCAGCAGCACCAGGGACATGATGAGCATCGCGCAGGGCATGAGGGACTGACGCAGAATCTGGGCTTTGATGTCACGGATGCGCTGGGCCAGGTCGCGGGCGCTGGCAAAGCCTTCGGTCAGGCGGTTGCGCTTGACCGCAGTGGCGATGAGCAGGTGTTCGCTGGCGGGGATCAGGCCCGCCAGGGCTGATTCGATGCTGCCCTGGGCCGCAAAGCGGGTATCGAGCACGGCCAGCAGGCGGGTCTGGGCGTTGTTGACCTGGCTGGCGTGGTAGAGCGCCCGCATCCGCTGGATGGCGGCTTTGGGGCTGCGGCCATCGCGCACGGCCAGTTCCATGCGCCGGTAAAAATGCAGGCGATTGGCCAGGGTAAAGACACGGCGCGCCCGCCACTGCTGCCAGGCCTGGGACAGTTGGGTCAGAGACATGGTGCGGCCTCGCGTTCAAAACGGCCCAGTTCGCGTTCGGCCATAGCCGGGCAGACGGTGCCGCGCTGGACATGGGCCACCGCGTGGTCAATGGCGCGCACACCCTCGTCAAAGCCGCGGCTGTGGCTGCGCTGGCGCCAGAGGCTTTCCAGGGTACGGGTATCACCGGCCTTGATGGCGGCCTGCATGTCGGGGGTTGGAAAATCCAGCACTTCGGCGGCGACGATACGGCCGGGATTGAGGCCCTTGCAGGTGGCGCAGCCGGCCGGGTTTTTGGTGTAGACCCGGGTGAGATCCACGTCGTCCCGAAACACTTGCAGGCGCTGGGCGACCGGGCTGTCGGGGTCGATGGGTTGTTTACAGTCGCACAGGGTCGGGATGAGGCGCTGCCAGACAAACCCGGCGGTGTTGCCCTCGCCGCCCACGAAGCCGCGCTCGATGCCGAGTTGGGCGAGGCGTTCGGGGATACCGAGCAGGGAATTGACATGGATAGTGGAGACCAGCAGGTGGCCGGTGGCGATGGCGCGTTTGACGGCGTCGCCGGAGTCGGCGGCGCGGATCTCGCCGATGACGATGACATCGCCGTCGCGGCGCAGGGCCGAGGTGATGGCATCGACAAAGCCCAGGGCGGCGGCCTCGCTTTTACTGTCGAGAGACACCGGAGTACAGATGGCGCGGGGCACCGAGAGTTCCGGGACATCCTCGATGCAGATGAACAGGCGCTTGAACTGGGACAGGGCGGCGGCTCCCGAGAGCGCCACATTGAGCAGGGTGGTCTTGCCCGCATTGACCTTGCCACAGACATATATCCCGCCGCAGGGCGAGGTAAACATGCGCAGCAATTGTTGTTGGTGCTGGCGGGTGTAGCCCAGTTCATGCAGGCGTTGGGCGAGGTGCGCCTCGCTGTAGTCGTCCCAGGCCGAGACATCGACAAAGTCGTTGTCATCGACCCGGTCGATGCGGCGCACGACGATATGGGCGTGATCGGCGTCCTGGTTGGGGTAGCTGTGGAACCGCCACTTTGAGCTCAGGCCGTCGATCTCGACCTCATCGACGCCGTTGCAGGCCTTGTTCGGCTGCCAGTTGCCATCGCCCTGGGCGGCGATGCGCGAGTTGTAGAGGTGGCTGCACAGGGCGCTGTAGTCGTCGGTGAGCTGGGTGCCGTCGGGCTCGAACACGATCTCGCCAAAGACCCGGTAGGAGAGGAACCCGTACTGCCCTGACTGGACGATGTGGATATCGGAGGCGTTCAGGGCCAGTGCCCGCCGCAGGATCTTCAAATACAGGGTCTCGACCGCGTGGGATTCACGCTCGCTGTCCTCGCTCTGGCGCGCGGCGTGGCTTTGCAGGGCGACAAAAACGGCGGTCTCCAGCCAGACGCTGGTGCAGCGGCCGACCCCGCGCAAGTACGCCCGCAGGGTGCGGCACTGCTCAATGTAGGCGGTGTCTGTTTCACGGGCGAGGTGCGCGTAGATGACCAGCTCGTCGGTGAGGGTGGTAACAACAATGAGCCCATCAGTGGGCGGCGGCGTCCGACCATCATTGATCCGTGCAGCGAGATGTTCGCGGGTGAGCACCCGCTGAATCGCCTGAGTCAGCTCGTACACGCCCTGATGGGCCCGTTCAGTGACCAGGGTCGGCACAGCCATGGCGTTATTCGACATCAACCTTGAACTCCTCGCGTTGGGCTGTGACCTGGCCGGTAGCCGTGATTGTGATGACCCAGCCGTCCAGCCGGGCCTGGTGGGCCACCCGCTTGCGGGTCGCGCCGTCGCTCAGAACCGCATAGGCGTGACCATCGGCGCCGCGCCCGACGGCAACCCGTGTCCAGTTGAAGGTTGGCAGCGCACGGGTGGCAGGGGCTGCTGCCGTGGCGCGGGGGGAACTCGGCGGCGCGTCCACCTCTTTGCGGATTGCGGCGAGCGCACGCAGGGCTTGCAGGGCCTCAGTCTCGGCTTTGGCGCTGTCGCGGGTGGCGTCCCAGTAGACCCGCTGTGCAGCGGGTACCAGCACGTTCCAGGTGCTGGCCGCTGTGTCCGGTTCGCCTGTATCGGCCATCGGGGTCTGGGCCGTCGGAGTCTGGGCCTGGCTGGCGGCACTGCACACCAGCACGACGAGTGTTATTAACCGGCGGTTAGAGCTGTTCAAAGGCATAGGCGCCTCCCAGGGTGAGGGTGTGGTCGGTCCAGTTCAGCCGTGCCAGGCGCACCCCGGCTATGGCGCCCAGGGTTTCGGTCAGGGCCAGCAGGGCACCGGGTTCGACGTTGGCGCAGTCCCAGGTGCCTTGCCAGGCGTCCACACCGGCCGCCTCAGCGCCGGTGATGGGTGTGGGTGCGGTGACTGTGAGGGCGATGCCCAGGTCGCTGGTGAGTGCCCGCGCATCGGCCCAGCGGTGGGCCACGTCGGTCCGGGATGCGCGGCTCGGGGTGGCGTCGTTGGCCGGGGCCAGGGTACGGGTGAGCAACAGTGTGTCAGTGGCCGGGCTATAAGTGGCGCCGGGATCGAGGCGGTGTGCCCAGGCCAGTACCGGGGTGATCAGGCGGGCGTTGGCGCGGGTGTAGGTGGTCAGGCAGCGGCGGGTGTCGCAGTCCACCCGGGTGACCCGAAACCCCAGCATCTCATGGGGCAGCGCGAGGGCGTGCTGGAGGTAGGGACGGGCGCGGATAAGGGGAATCTGCGTGGCCAGGCGGTCGATTTCGGCGGCGAAAGTTGCCTGCAAGACCTGTGTGGTATTGCCGGACAGGTCCTGCGAGCCGGTGTCCGGGGCTGGCAGCCGCAGACCTTGCCACCAGGCGAGCCCGGCCAGGACGAGCAGGCTGGCGAAGGCGGCGCTGAGCGTGCGCCACCGGGCCGGACGCGGTGGGTGGATGCCACAGATGCTGAGATCCACCTCAGCCAGCGGTGCGATCAGAGTGGCGACCAGTTCACGGCCACTGCCCAGGTGATACACCGCGGTATCGGTTAATTGTGCGGCATCGGCCAGGTCATCCTGCAGCCGTTGTTGTGCGCGCTCATCGTCCAGAGGGTAGAGGGTATCGGTGTCGGTGGCCACTCGGCCGTCGAGGATCTGGCACAGCCAGGCCTGGGCTGCTCCGTCGGCCAGGTCGCTGATGTCATCGACGCAATAGACCGCACGCGGGTGCAGTTGGGCGAGTGCGGGGGCCAGGGCGCGGGGGTTTTTGGCTTCGGATTTGATGGCATAGAAACCCTTGCGCGTGGCGCTGTGGGCCACGCCCAGCCAGTGTGGCGACACCACTGCTGGGGGGCGTGGCTGGTCGCGCCAGGCATTGAGGCTGCCGAGCGCGAACAGGGTGCCCTCAATGTCGATCAGGGCGGCGCTCATTCGACGATTCTCGCCGAGACCACCAGCACTGCTCGGCGGGTCTCGCTGACGCTGCGCCGGGAGCCGCCAGCCAGAACAAATTCCGGGTGGCCTACGCCTTTGGCATCGTTCTCGGCAATCGTGGCATAAAACCCGCTGACCGCCATCGCGCCGCCGCTGGCCAGCTTGACGACCGGGGCTCCATCACGGACCGCGAACTCGGGTGTGGTGATGCGGTTGTCTCCGGACACCTCTTCGTCCAGGTCCAGCAGTGAGGTCAGGGAAAAAGCCATGCTGAGAAAAATATCATTGCCATAGACCCTTGGGTCGAACCACAACGAGAGTCCGGTTTTGATTTCTCCGGGTTCCAGGGTGGCGCTCACCACATTGGAATTGGTTGCCACATTGCCCGTCACCGACTCCAGGTAGGCGGTGCTGGTGATCTCGTTGGTGCTCACCGGCATCCCCGACAGTGTCACCATATCGCCCCGGTAGGCTACGGCCACCCCGCTGCTCTCAGACAGCGCATCCAGATTCACGGCACTGTCCAAAAACTTGCTGGCCGGCGAGACGATAGACACATCGCCGCCGACCCCGCCCAGAATGCCGCTGGGCGTGCTGGTCAGTGATACCCGCTGGTGCCCGCCGTTATAGGCGGCATCCCAGTTCAGGCCATAGGCCTCCGCGCGCGAATCGGTAAAGACCAGCAAGCGGGTAGAAATCACCACCTGGCGGGTGTGCTGTGCCAGTTCCTGATCCAGGTAGCGACCAATCGCTGCAACGCTGCTGGCGGCATCGCTTACCACCAGCACGCCACCCTGGCTGATGTGGGCGCGCCCCTCATCGCTCAACAGGGACTCGACCGAGGTGAGGATAGATTGTCGCAGGTCCTGCTGCGATTGCAGGGCGGTGGTTGCGCGGCCGTCCTGCAATGCCATTGCGCTCTGACGCAGGCTTGCGGAAATGGGGAGTGGGAACACGCCCGTCTCATAGCGATAAATCTCCAGGCGGCCAGCGTCATCATCATGGCGCCAGGACAAGCCATAGGCGTTGATAATGCGCGAGAGTACATCTCCGACCTGCTCGGTGGGTGCCGCCTGATAGGTGATCCTGGGTAGCTCATAACGCACAGTGAGCTCGCCCAGAGGGTTTAGAGCCTCACTGCTGTCGGTTGCAGCGGTCGCCTGGGTCGCGCCACTTTGCTGCGCGCCGCTGGTCTCTCGCGGCTGGTAGACATCGCCAGCCACATCAATCGGGTAGCCGATGTGTTCGCTCAACTGGCTGGCAAAACTCACCACGCTCATTTTTTCTTCGACCCGCAGGCCGGGGGCACCGATGTGGCGGTGCAGCACACCCGGCTGACGCCGTGTCACCGTGCCGTTACTCAGGTACACCCGGGCGTTGGGAACCAGGCCCGCATCGCTTTCCGGCAACATGGTTCGTGCGGCCTGGAGTTCGTCGTTCAGTGTGGCCTGTTGCTGCTGCACCTGTTGGCTATGGCCACAGCCGCCGAGCAGAACCAGGCTGGCCAGAGCAACCCGCCGCTGGCGGGCGGCATAGTGTCTGATGCTGCGCCGCGACATGGACTAGCGCTCCTCAATCACGATGGCGTTAGCCATCTCGTGGGCCCGAATGGCCACCTGGCTGGCCTGGACTGATCGAATGATGCGGTCCATGCAGGCACTCAGGCTCTCGGCCTCAATGGTCGCAGGGACATCAATCGGCACATCGAACCGGGCATTCCAGACCACGGGCTTGCCAGCGTGGTCGCTAGACAGACGCTCCAGATTGTCTTGCAGGGTGCCCGGCTCCACCGCGCAAGTAATAGCCGCTGTCTGGTTCTTCTTTAAAGACGTATCGATGCCTGGTGTAGCGCTCGACTGGATTGGCATCAATGCCAACTTATCGGTGTCTGACTCAGTATTGATGTCTGATTCAGTATCTGTGTGCGCCTGCACGGAGGACTGGGCCAATGCGGGCGCATGTGTGTACTTGGAATCTGACGATGCCCGGTCGACAAAGACCACTGCCGGGGCCTGCTCTGACAGGGTTGCATCGTCTTGTGAGGCCGTTGCCGTACATCCTGACAGGGTTGTATTCACCGCCAGATATACAGCGGCTATGAAAACAGAAAGGCTAAGGCGTAATGGATACATAGTGATCCCCGGATTGACGTAACAACAGCGGTAACGTGTTAGCCGTGTGGCCGTGACGCTTGAGAAAGTCGCCCGCATGATGGAGAGCAAACTTGCCTGTCTCGAAGCTGTTGAATGGCAAGGCGTGCCGCGTAGCCCAGGCTCGCAGTTGATCGTCCTGGGTAGCCCCGACAATATAGAACAACGTAGATGCCGTGCGCTGGTTGGCCTTGGCAACCAGCTCAATGCATTGCGCGAAGCAGTCCAGTGTCACAAAAGCCAACACCCGATCCGGTGTTGCCAGATATTGCGACGTATTAGAGCCAGGCAGGGTCTGGCCGATTTCCTGAACGGATGCCCAGAGGGATTGTTCCAGGTTCTTGAGTTTTTCCCGCTCCTGGGACACGCGTGCCTGCCACAATAAATCCTGATAATCACGGCGTAGGGTCATTTCAGCATGAAGTCGCGCCAAGCGCGCCTGTTCCGATGTAGACTGGGCCTGGATGCCCAGTAGTTGCAGTGGTGTGAGGTGCGGTGTCAGATAGGCGCGAGGACTGGATTTCAATTGCCTGTAGCGTGTCCAGTCGGATTCGGTCAGCCCCCACACCTGCCAGCCCTGTTCATTGTTTATTGCTTGCGGTTGTAGCCGCGTTACGGGTGTCTCCACCAACCGGGTTTGCGCAGATTCAGATTGGGCAACAGCCACAGCCGTGTGGATGATCGTCAGAAACAGCAGCGTGAGGTGGTCAGGTCTGATCATAAGTACAGCACCTGTTCCTGTGTGTTGTGTACCACCACGGCATAACGCGCTGCCATATCAATGTGTTTGACCCGCCACCCGTTAGCGGACTGGCCCTCGCGCAACCGGACCTCCGTCGAGCCACTCTGCAAGGTTGCGACGCGCTGACCGGCCAGAGATTTAATTGCTAGCAGCACGGGCTGCCGGGCCGGTTGAATGTGAGCCGAGCCACGGACGACCGCCGTGTGCTCCGATAGCTTCGCTGCTTCCAAATTATCCACCGATGACTGTACCCGAAACACGGCCTCGGACACGCCCTGGTAGGCCTGTTGCAACGACTGCAACAGGTCATGTAGCGATTGCGTTTCGTCCTCAAGTGCACTCAGTCGCTGTGCATAACCATGAACGAATGATTGCTCCTCAGGTGCGAGGCTCTCCGTCTCGGTGACCGATTGAGGCACGGGGGTCACTGGAGCAGTCTCTGCTCCTTTCATTCCACCTGCCACCATCACGACCGCGTTGGCTGTTTCTGAATCGACTGAAGATACCGCTGGCGTTGCTTTTTCCACAGATGCGGTCTCCACGGGGTACTCCGTTGAACGGCTTGTCCGCTCTGTTACAACCTGTGCCGTATCCGGTTTGGGTGGCGCGGTCACCGGCTCGGTGCCGCCATTTAATGGCGTGAGTACAATCGGTGCAGTGCTCTCGTCACGGTCGATAAACAACCCACGCACCGGGGGCACCAGATAGGCGATGACCAGTGCTGCGACCACAGTAATCGTGAGCAGCAGGATTTTTATCGACCTGGGCATCGGGTGGTGTCGCTGAGCGACCTCTGCATCGTTCGATTGCGGTGTATCCGCATTCACGGGTGATGTGTCTGACAGCGGGGGCAGGCTCGCGGTCGGTGTCATCTCGACCACCGTTTGAGCGGGTACGTCGCGTGGTGTCTGATTAAGCATACAGTTTGAACCTGAACGCGGTGACATACACAGCGATGGCCACACACACCATGGCCGGGGTGAAAATCAGTACCGGGTGGATGCTGACGGGCAAGGTGAGGTAAATCACAGCGCTGACGATGAATAGCGGCACCAACCAGGGTTTAGCCAGGTGATACAGCCAGGCACTTTCTGGTGCGCCGCAGTGCCGACGAATGTCACGCTCGACAAACCCGTCGATAAACGCAACCAGACCAATGAGCACGAAAGCGGGCAGTGCGCAGAGCACCACGACAAGCCGCACGGACATCAGCATAAGAATATTGATGGCAATCGCCAGGGCAAGGTTTGCCACTTGCAGTAACGTATGGGTGCCACTGGCCACCGCCTGAGGCACACGCACTAGCCCCCATTGTTCCAGTTGACTAATCATGGTTAGCGCCATCTCCGCGCCCGACACGCCCCAGACGGTGTCGGGTAAAAACGCCAGATAGGTGACTTCGCGCTGGATCATGAAACGCGAGTGATCAGGTGGCCAGACCTCGGTCGCCACTAACACCCATTCGAGCAGCACAGACAAAACAAAGGCCAACATCAGCCACCCCACAATGGCTGTCATCAGCGATAGACATCGCCCAAGCAACCAGACCGGAAAGCTGACCGTGGTCGATGCTGCATTGGGTTTTGAGGTAGCCATCAGGTGGCATATCGCTCGGGTAATTGACGCCAATCTGATGGCGCCTGGCGATAGGTTTGGCGCATCCCTGTAGTTATCACTTTGAGGGCATCAGGTAGCTCAGATTCGGACTCAAACAAGGGTAATCGCAGCTTGTAGAGAGTACCGCCGATCAGTGCGAAGGCATGGCCTTTGGGTAAATTCAACACGTCATTGGGGTGAATCAGGGGTACGCGCTGGCGCTGGAGGGTCTGGCCGGTCCGGCTGGTGAAATCGACGGTCGATTCGGGGTTGGATGAGTCCGTGGTGAGTGATTGCAATTCCAGGTGGGTGATGTCGACCTCGCGCAATTGCTCGGTCAACAGGTCAGCGGTTGCCCGTTCTTTGACTCGCAGCATGATCACCGTACCCAGGTTACCGATGACCTGACCGGCCTTGGCCTTGTCGCCAAAACGCACTTCAATGTCTGACAAGGTTTGTGTGTAAGCCGTGATCTGGAAACCCGCGCCACCGGCTTTGTTGCACATCGGCACAAATTCCTTACCCACCAGCTCGTTGAATTCATCGGCGTGAAGGCACACGTTGCGGCGTGGTGGCGGTGGTGCAATGCCTCTGGGCAGATAGGTGGGGCTTGCGCCACCTGACAGCTCTTTATAGATATCACCGGCCGTCGAGGTGAGGTCGGCAAACATCGAGGCACCCACCGCGCCGGCGACCTCCGCATCGGTCAGTGCATCCAGGCCCACATAGACAATCGCGCCCTGGCGAATCACTGAGCGCCAATCGATGATGGGGCGAGGGTCATCCGTATCGGCGTAGTCCGGCGAGAGGAGTTGTCCAACCTCGCCACTGGTAAGCTTTTCCAGCAGTGGAAAAAGGCTGGCGACCAACTTGTCATAAAACGCTTTGTCGTACTCGAAGGTTTTGATCAGCGCGTGCGCGACGCTGTCGTTGATCGCGAGTGGTTTGAACAGTCTAGCTGCGGCCCAGGCGATGCGATCCCGCCCCTGTGAATTGCGCTCCATTTTCTGATTGCTGTCCCCGACAATGTCCTGTAGGCGCTGTTGCCAGTTGGGCACATCGTGTGCGTTAAACAGGTGTTGCAAATACTTGACCAGGAGCCGGTCAATGTCAGAACCGTATGTCAGCAGCACCTCGTAGGACGGAATCTCACCGAGCGTGAACAGCGCTTTAGTGATAACGTTGACATAGCGCCAGGTGAATTCCCGGAATGCGGCAGACTGGCCTTCGCCGGGTAGCTGTGAGGCAATGCGCGAGGCGACCTCGGTGATTCGGCTAAAATCGCCAATCGGGTTATAGCGAGCGCTCAGTGCCGGAAAACCAAGATGGAAGACGTAGAAGTGATCCAGCCGATTAGCGCGTTGCGCCTCAGTGTACATACGCATCAACAAATCGGCATCGCCCTTGGGGTCAAAGACGATGACCACATCGTTGTTGTGGATGTCCTGTGATATCAAGACCTCGGCAAGCCGCGTTTTACCCACCCGCGTGGTGCCCACAACAAACACATGGCCATTGCGCTCGGACTGGGGCAAGGTGACCGGGTGTTCCGCTTCCATCAACCCGACCCCGTGCAGAGTGGGATCACCTTCTACGCTCTGACGCGGGGCGACAGGATTGAGATAGTGCGGCCAGTCCATAAGACGAGCCACAGCACGGGTCAGGACAACGGTGCCAAGGGCTCTTGAGAGCGTGCGCGCCAGTCTATAGAGGAAACCGCGGTCGCGTTCGGTGACAGAACGCCACTCAGAGCGCTCGAGGTCAGCGCGGCGCTGGGTGTGATACGGCTTCCAGCTAAACCCCAGGCCAAAAAATTGGTGTTCGGCAGATGCGGGCACCTGACTGGCAGGAATGATGTAGCCCGGCAGTTGGTACAGCTGATATTGATAACGCTTGAGCTGCAAGCCTTCAATCAGCCGCCATGCCCCGAGCAGACAGGCTATCACCGATAGCCAAACTGCGTACTCATCGGGCACCAGGAACACAGACGGCAAGGTGTATACCAGAACTGCGGCAATGAGATAGCTTGCCGCGGCGTAGAGTTCGACCGGTGGGCGCAGCAGTTGTTCAACAGGGTAGTTATGTCGCATGGATGACAGAGTAGGCGTTTCACACCGCGAAACAACGAAAAACCTGTACTCCCCGCGTACAGGTTTCTGCTGTACCTGGGTTGCGAAGGGCGTAAAAATGGCGGGAATGGCAAGGGGCCCTGCCTGAAAGGGCCGCCGCTGCTTGCCTTAAAGACCGGCAAGCAGCGGCGTAAACGGCCAATGGGAAAGGTTTAAGGGGTAATAATCAATGGCTAAAAACGATTAAAGGGGGGACAGACATGGCTCAAAGCGCGCTGCAACCGTCGAATGACTTCGAGATCAATGAGGTACTGGAAACCCTCGCACTGACACACCTTCAGGCACCGCTTCAGCGTCTGCTGGATCATTTTGAAGGGGTCTCTTGGGATTCTGACATGGTTGGCTTTCAAGAAGAACTGACCATCGCTGTGGGTGATCTGGCGGTATTGCACGCCCGCGGGACGCCACCCGCCCAATTGGTTCAGCGCCTGCGTATCAAAATTCCACGATTCGAGGCCTGGCGCATCCGTGCCTCCAGGCGCACAGAAGATGGACAAATCACCTTCTGGAACCCATTGGATCAATCCCATCGGTCGTTTGTATCCGACAGTGGCCCACACAGTGTCTTCACCCGTGTGTCCGCAGATGATTACCCGGCCGAAGACATCATCAGGCACTGGTGCAACACCGAGATTGTTTTTGAACGCTGATTTCTCTGACGAGCTTGACATCCTCACCGCCCATGACTTGTTCGACACGCTCAATATTGATCCCAAATTAACCCAGTTGAATCAACTCGTCGGGCTCGACGCACCCTATTTAGACCAGTTGTACCATCACGCGATTACAGATTTTGCCGAAGTGGCCCAATTGGCCCCCGCCAGTGAAGGCCACCACCACGCCCGACCGGGGGGGCTGATCGAACACACCCTGGACATGGTGCATATTGCCTTGACCATCCGTCAGGGTCGCAAACTGCCCCTGGGGAGTACACCTGAGGAACAAACGCAACAGGCCCACCGTTGGACCTATGCGGTCTTTGCCGGTGCTCTGCTACACGATATCGGTAAGTTATTCACAAGCTTCCGGTTAAACGTGACCGATGAGCTGGGCGAACGGTCTGTTTGGACGCCCCTGCACGGCCCCATGAGGCTGTGCGAACAGTCGCGTTACTGCATTGAATTTTGTGACAGCCCTTATCGCCACCACACCCGGATGGGCCTGGCGTGTCTGGGTTTGCTGCCCAAACCCGGGATTCAGTGGCTAGCTGAAAACCCGCTGCTGTTTCATGAGCTATGCAGCTATTTGTCGGGCCAGGTGTTTGAAAGCGGGGTCATTGGTGAGATCGTGACGGCGGCCGACCGGCGCAGCACCGCCCGGGACCTGAAAGTGGATGCGCAGCGTTATCAATCAACCCGAGTGACCGGTCTGGGTGACCGGGTCATCCAGGCTATTCGGCAGATCTTGGCCGAGAAATCGGAAAAGCGAAACACGCCCGGGGCCATGGTCTGGACGCACGAAGAAAGAACCTATCTCATCTGCCGTCCGCTCATTATGAAGGTGATGCAGTACCTGACTGACCAGGGTTTGACCGGCGTGCCACAGGAGTACACGCGCTACTATGACCTGTTGCTTGAATATGGCTACGCCTTGCCCCATCCAGCCGATGAGACCGCCTCCATCTGGAGCATTAAAGTGACGCTTGATGGCAGTGATTTTGAGCAAACATTTACTGTGCTGGCCTTTGAGTCAAGACGTGTGTTTGCACCCACACGCCTGCCCGAGGATTTACCTGGCACCCTTGAGGTTGTATCCAGCAAAGACCCGGCCATTGAGCGCGAGAGTGTGTCAATGCCCTGTGCAGAGGATAGTGCCTCGGACACCCAATCCGTTGAGGTACACGATGACCGCGTCGTCGAACCGGTACCCGGCTCACAACCGGATGATTCAAACAGCATTGTTTTCAGGTCACCTGCCGTTGCAGACGCCACCGCTATGTCGTATTCCTTTGACGATAATAGGTATGACATCGCCGAAAAATTTCTGGAATGGGTGCGCGACAGCATTGTCCACAAGCAACAGCCATTTAATAGCGTGGGTGCCCTACTGCACATTCTACCCGAGGGCAACGTGGCTGTAGTCACGCCTATCGCCTTCAAACGCTTCTGCACGGACCACGGCCTCGATGAAGATGACTTCGTCCGCCTGCAACAGCGCTTTGCCCGGCGCAAGTGGAACCTCAAAACCCCTCACACGGAGCAAAATGTCTGGCCGTTGTGGGCAACAGGCAACAACCGCACATCAAAACTTAATTGCTGGATCATTACGCGTGAGCATGTGTTTGGTGATTTGAAACCCCCAGAGCACAACAAATTCATCACCATGAAAGCAGACCCGGTTGAGCCATCATCCTCATAGCCAACAATGAGGGGCTGGCCTGTCAGTCAACCGGGTGCCTTGAAACCCCTTGGCCAATCTGGAACAGTTCTTTAAATTGGTTGATGCCAATAACGGCTTGACATTTGGCCGTGCAAGAGGAGAATTAAAAGGGCAAATGTGTCAACTGCATCCTCAGTTGAACTTTTAAAGCCGAGCGTGATACCCGAGACTCGGCAAGGCGCAAGCCTGGTATCTTGCACCCCTTTTAGGGGTCGCTTCACAATCCAACCCATCGGGGATATTTCACTGTCCCTTGTGGGCCGTGGTGTGTCTCCTGTGTTACATTAAAGGAGAAAACGTATGATATACGGCAACCACATCAATAGCATGGGAGGTACAGCTGATGTCTGGTGACATAATAACAACCATCGTAGCGGTTCTGACCATTTTTGGCTTCATGTACGCACAAACAGGCCGGATGACTCGTGGTCAAGAGCAACTGTCCAGTGACATGGCGGCTGTCAATGAGCGCCTATCAACCATAGCGGCTGTCAATGAGCGCCTGTCAACGGAGTTAAAGGAAGTTCGTGCAGACATAGCGGCTGTCAATGAGCGCCTGTCCAGTGATATAGCGGCTGTCAATGAGCGCCTGTCAACGGAGTTCAAGGAAGTTCGTGCAGACATAGCGGCTGTCAATGAGCACCTGTCACACACCGACGGCCTGGTCGAGGGGCTCTCAAGGGCACTGCTAAGATCCAATGTCGCTTAGCCGACAACCTGCAGCTTGCCCCCCGGGGTGAGCTGCCAATCTATTTTTCTGGCTCAATGTCTGGAGCCTGTCAGTTACCCCAGATTTGAGGGGCTATCTTCCTTGAATCATCCACGATGGAAGATCTGCCTTATGCTATTACTTGATGTTGCAGAGCGATACATCCCGCTGAATATCTACAATGCTGAAACAGCACGCGCTATACGAACCGCCTGCGGATTGTTTGATGTGCGTTCAGGGTTGACCGATTGTCGAACCATCACGCCTGCCCATATCGACAGATATAAACAAGCGACCCTAAAGAAAGCAAATGCACGCAGTTTTAACGCGTATTTAGGCTATTTGAAACTCATCGCGCGGTGGGGTTCTGCGGAAGAAATTGTTGACGCGGACTATATTTTGAAACTTCGCAAAGCACCAGAGCCTCAGTTAAAACCAAAAGCGATGAAACGAGACGAGCTTCAGGCGGTGCTTGCCAGCTTGCAAAAAGCAGATGTAGTCCCTGCAAGCTGGTTCTGGATCATAGTCATTCGATTTTTTTACAGTGTTGGATTACGTCGGCGCCAGCTGGTAGAAGTCAATTATGAAGATGTCGACTGGAACGAAAAAACACTGACGCTATCATCACGCGGCTCGAAAACACTGCGAACCTGGGAAGTTCCTCTCACAGACATTGCCCTAAAAGATCTTGAGGTGCTCGTGGCTGCTATAGAAGCTGTACATAAACGACCCATCCGGTCCAATGAACGCTTATTCAACATCTGCTATTTCAATAAGCGATGCACGCCCGACCCCAAAGATCCCACAAGAATGCGACCGGACTATATTACCAAGATTATGGGCAAGGTTTCCGCAAGAACAGGCATCACGATTGGGGCTCACCGTCTTCGCCATACCACAGCGACAGCGCTCTGTAATCCAAAAGACCCAGTCAAGAATAAGCCGGACATATTCTTTGCCCAGCATGTACTTGGACACACCGATATCCGCACGACACGTATCTACGTTAAAACAGTGGTGAAAGACCGCCACGCGTATATGTCCTCAATGCTTACTCTCAAAACTTGAAAGTGTTGGGCCGATGCAGATCAAAAGCCTGCGCATCAAATCATCCGAAGCTGGCCGATTTGTCTCACAGGTACTGAACCCGCACAAGGCTTTGACAAATAGTTTCTTCAATGTTATTTAAGGTGGGGAGCGGTTCCCTTTTCGGTGTATGTTTGGTAGAGCAGCTCATTCGTAATGAGAAGGCCGTAGGTTCGATTCCTATTTCCGGCACCATTCACTGGCTAAAACGTCACTGGCTAAAATATTTAGTCGACCGGTACGATGTCAAAAGTCAGCCCTGCACTTTGCACCAGTCGATTGATCAGCGTTCTGCCCATTGCGGCGGCGGGTGTCGAAAACCCGCCCTCTGTTGGCAGGGTATCTTTAGCTAAACAAATGGCACTTTCCGCCAGCATCTTTGAGGTTGAACCATAGCCGGGGTCTTTGTCGCCAGTCACGCGCGCACGCATATTCTTGTTACTGTCTTGTGGGTGTTTGCCGTGTAGCAAAATAGTGTAGTAGCCTTTTTCCCGCTGCTCTTTGCTGGGGCCTTCGCCAGGCTTGGGCAAGAAGCGTTTGGCGATGGCCCGCAGCGGTGGAATCGCCAGTGCCGCAGTGCTCCCGGTCATTGCAGCCGCAGCCATTTTGCTTTTGGCGCGGCCTTGTCCTTCTGGTGCTAACCCCGCTTCGTCATAGCTGAAGTCTTCGCCATAGGCGAAGTTCAGCAGCGCGTTACTGCGTCGAACGACTCGAGTGTTAATAGCTGCCATCATAAAAGGCAGGGTCCAGCGCTGAAAGTCCTCGTCGTATATGGCGCCGGTCTGATCGTTTTTATCGCTACCGCGATGCGCGCCTTCGGGCAGTAGTGCATAGGGGTCGGCCATCAGCTTGCGCAGGCCTGGATCTGCGGCCATCTCTTCCATCATATTGATCATGCTGTATACCGTACCGCCGCTGAATCCACCGGCAAAATCGGCAGCGCGGTATTTAATATGATTGGCAGCGGCACCGTGTGCTGCCTGCATTTCTTGTTGCAGAAACAACACACCGAGATCCGATGGAATGCTATCGAAACCACAGGTATGAACAATGCGAGCACCGCTGGCTTTAGCGCTGGCCTGGTGCTGGTCGATCATTTTGCGCATCCACTGCACTTCCCCAGTGAGATCACAGTAGTGCGTACCCTGGGTGGCGCAGGCTTCAACGACCGAACTGCCATAGAGGGCGTAAGGGCCAACCGTTGTACAAATAACCCTGGTTCTTCCGGCCAGGTCGAGCAGGGCCTTGCCGTCGCTGGTATCTGCAACAAGTATGGGAATGGCGCTTCCACCGCTGAGTTCGCTGCGCACCTGTTCCAGTTTGGTTTGGTTGCGACCAGCCATAGCCCATGCCAGGCCATCGTTTACGCCGTATTTTTTCAATAGGTATTCCGCTACCAGACGGCCAGTGAATCCACTGGCTCCAAACAACACTATGTCGAAGTCGCGCTCGCTCATTCTTTGCTCCTAATATTTAGTCAGATTCAGGAAGATTTATTGTTGGGGACATTACCAGCATTACGCTTGTCTTGTTATCCTTAATATGTACAAATGCTGGTTATTGGACCGCTGACTATACTTAAAATGCGGTACCGTGGGGGCTGGCAATATAGTCCTATAATTGGCAACTAAAAACGGGGCAGTAGCAGGTGGAAGAGAATCTGATCGATCAGGGCATTGAGCTCATGCTGTTTGGTATGGGTACGGTGGTGCTATTTTTGTCACTGTTGGTATTGGCTACCGGTTTTATGTCTTTTCTCGTGAATCGTTTTTTTCCTGAAACACCTGGCCCGGCAATAACATCTGCGCGTCCGGCAGGAGCTGCGGGTGAACAAACGGGTGATTCAACCCTGCTGGCGGTAATGAGTGCCGCTCTTCACAAGCATCGGTCAGGTAAATAAATATGAGTGATATCAAATCTCCCCTGGGCATCACTGACGTTGTGCTGCGCGATGCCTCGCAGTCGCTATTGGCAACGAGAGTGCGCCTTGAAGATATGCTGCCGATTGCAAAAAAGCTGGATCGAGTCGGTTTTTGGTCATTGGAGTCCTGGGGTGGGGCGACGTTTGATGCCTGTATCCGGTATCTCGGCGAGGACCCCTGGGAGCGCATCCGTGAACTCAAGAAGGCGATGCCCAATACACCACAGCAAATGCTGTTTCGGGGTCAAAATATTTTAGGTTATCGCCATTATGCCGATGATGTGGTGAGCAAGTTTGTCGAACGCGCAGCCTTGAATGGGGTGGATGTATTTAGAGTGTTTGATGCCATGAACGATATGCGCAATATCGAAACCGCGCTACAGGCAGTTAAAGCCGTTGCGAAGCACGCCCAGGGTACTATTTCCTACACGGTGAGCCCGGTGCATACGCTTGATCTGTGGGTTGAGCAGGGTAAGCGCATTGAAGATATGGGCGCTGATTCCATTGCTATCAAGGATATGGCCGGGTTGTTACGCCCCTATGAAGGCTATGAGTTGGTCAGCCGCTTGAAAGCAGCTTGCGATATTCCCGTCCACATGCAATGCCACGCGACCACGGGGTTGTCGACAAGTACTATTTTGAAATGCGTGGAGGCCGGGATTGACAATGTGGATACCTCTATTTCTTCCATGTCTATGACCTATGGACACTCGCCGACCGAATCGGTGGTGGCCATGTTGCAGGGAACCGATAGAGATACCGGGCTGGATATAGAAATGCTTGAGGAAATCGCTGGCTATTTTCGAACGGTTCGCAAGAAGTACGCCAAATTTGAAGGCGCACTGCGCGGTGTAGATTCGCGTATTTTAGTTGCTCAGGTGCCCGGTGGCATGCTCACCAATATGGAGAGTCAGTTGAAAGAGCAGGGGGCTGCTGACCGGTTGGACGAAGTGTTGGCGGAGATTCCGCGTGTACGCGAGGACCTGGGCTACCTTCCGCTGGTGACTCCAACGTCACAGATTGTGGGTACCCAGTCGGTGCTCAATGTCTTGACTGGTGAGCGCTACAAGTCGATTTCCAGAGAGACTGCCGGAGTCCTCAAGGGTGAGTACGGTGCCACGCCGGCACCCATGAATGCAGAACTACAGGCTAAAGTGTTGGCGGGGGGCGATGCCATTAGTTGTCGCCCCGCAGATTTATTGCAGCCGGAACTGGATGATCTTACGCAAGAGCTCCAAAGCCTGGCCGCCGAAAAAGGTATTGCTCTGGAAGCTGCTGATCGGCTCATCGACGATGTTCTCACCTACGCCTTGTTTCCCCAGATCGGCCTAAAATTTCTGGAGCATCGCGGCGATGCGTCGGCCTTTGAGCCAACTCCGACAGGCAGGGAATCTGTGCCTGTATCAGCGCCGGCGGTTGCTGGCGATGCCTCTATCTACACCGTTACCGTATCGGGCCAGTCCTATGTGGTTCAGGTAGAGGATGGGGGTGATCTATCCAGTGTGACCGCTGTTGCCGCGAACCCGGTTTCAACAGCGGTGCCGGCCGGTGATGCTGCAATGGTACCCGCGCCACTGGCGGGAAATATATTTAAAGTGCATGCCCACCCCGGTGACGTGGTACAGGAAGGTGACGTGATTGTGATTCTTGAAGCCATGAAGATGGAAACTGAAGTCTGTGCGCCTCGTGCAGGTACCGTAGGAACTGTCAGTGTTCAAGAGGGTGACACCGTTGCCGTTGGCGACACACTCTTAACGCTACACTGATACCGGACTGATACATGGATAACTTACTGAGCCTTTGGGCGTCCTCTGGTCTGTCACAAATCTCCGGTGGTCAACTGGTTATGATTGCCGTGGGTTTTGCGCTGCTCTATCTGGCCATTGTAAAGAACTTCGAACCTCTGTTACTGGTGCCGATAGGGTTTGGTGGAATACTTGCCAATATCCCCGGCGCTGGCCTGGCATTGTCAGCCGTCGACAACGCGCTGGCCAGCGGAGATGCACACAGCCTGATGCAACAGGCGGAGGTGTTGGGGGTCAGCTCCTGGGAAAGTGCCAGGGATCTGGCGCTGGCCTATCAAGGCTCTAGTGCAAACACTCATCTTTTAACTCAGCAAGTCGCCGCTGACCTCGGTTTTAGCAATGGCATGCTGTATAACTTTTACAATGTGGCTATCGCCAGTGGCGTGGCGCCCCTGGTGATTTTTATGGGTGTGGGAGCAATGACGGACTTTGGCCCACTGCTGGCCAACCCGAAAACCCTGTTTCTCGGCGCGGCAGCCCAATTCGGAATTTTTGCCACCGTATTAGGGGCGGTGAGTTTGACGCACTGGGGCTGGATGGATTTTTCGATTGCCGACGCCGCAGCAATTGGCATCATTGGGGGTGCAGATGGCCCCACCGCAATTTACGTCTCCAGTATTCTCGCGCCAGATTTACTAGGCGCGATTGCGGTGGCGGCGTATTCATACATGGCCCTGGTGCCGTTGATTCAACCGCCAATCATGCGTGCGCTCACAACCGAAGAAGAGCGCAAGATCGAAATGGTGCAATTACGGCCTGTATCCCGTCGAGAGAAAATTGTATTTCCTCTTGTTCTCCTGGTATTGGTAGCCTTGTTGTTGCCCGACGCAGCGCCCCTGTTGGGCATGTTTTGTTTTGGTAACCTCATGCATGAGTGCGGGGTGGTAGATCGCCTCAGCGACACGACTCGCAATGCACTGATTAATATTACAACCATCTTTCTCGGTTTGTCGGTTGGTTCAAAGCTGGTTGCAGATAAATTTCTCGATGTGAATACTCTGGGGATTCTGGGTTTGGGCGTGGTGGCCTTCGCCATCGGTACCGCTTCGGGTGTGCTAATTGCCAAAGCCATGAATAAGTTCACCGACACGCCGATCAATCCCCTGATTGGTTCGGCGGGCGTGTCGGCGGTGCCTATGGCTGCAAGGGTGTCCAACAAAGTCGGATTGGAAGCCAACCCTCACAACTTTCTGTTAATGCACGCGATGGGGCCGAATGTCGCAGGCGTGATTGGTTCTGCGGTCGCGGCAGGGGTGATGATTTCGTTGGTTGGGCCCTGACCCGTTTGCAGGTTTGGTGCAACGTGAGGTTTGGTGCAACGTGTCAGCCGGTTCCGGCGTAGAGCCAGGGCCTGTAGGTCGGACTTCAACCGAAGGTCGCTTGCGGGGAGATGAAGCGCGCCTGCGAGCTGTCTTGCTGGTTGGGCAGATTCTGGTCTTTATCTATGCACCTGCGGCGACTGGGCGCTATTTCGGTTGGGGTTCTTTCGATGTTGAAAAACGCGATGCTGTGCGCCGCCAACTGCGGCAGGTTGTTCGCGCTCAACTCAGTGAGGAGGAGGGATGAAAAAGCGGGTTATTGCGTTGTTGGCGCTATTGGTTTGCGGCGGTGGCTATTTTGCCTACAGCCATTTTTTCAACGGTAACAGTGAAGCAGAACTGCGGTTGTACGGCAATGTGGATATCCGTGAAGTGTCGCTGGGCTTCCGTGTCGCCGGGCGCTTGCAAAGTATGCACTTTGAAGAAGGTGATTCAGTCGCGGCCGGTGATTTAGTGGCAGAGCTGGATGCGCAGCCACAGCAGCACGCTTTAGCGATTTCGCAAGCCCGCGTTGACGAAACCCGAGCGCGTTTGGAGCTATTGCGTCGCGGTGTTCGCCCCCAGGAAATACAACAGGCCAGAGCGGCTGTCGATGAATCCAAAGCCGGTTTGTCGAATGCTCAGCAGGAATTTGTCAGGCAGCAGGAGTTGACTGAGAAAAATTTGAGCAGCGACCGCCTATTGGATCAGGCGCGGTCGGCAAGGGATCAATGGGCGGCTCGTTTGAGTTCCAGCCAGGAGGCCTTGGCTCTGGCGATAGAGGGTTTTCGCAGCGAGGAAATCGCGGCGGCTACAGCGGTGTTAGCGGCTGCCAAAGCCCAACGCGATCAGGCGCAAACACACCTTGCCGATGCCCGCCTGGTGGCTCCAAGCCCCGGTGTTGTCACAACGCGGGTTATGGAACCGGGAGCCATGGTCGCTATAGGCAGCCCGGTTTATGTTTTGTCTCTCAACTCAACCACCTATGTGCGCGCCTATGTAGATGAGCCCAGCCTGGGTTTGGTTGTGCCCGGAGCAAAGGTGACCGTGATGACTGATACTGAAAATCGAAGTTACGAGGGACAGGTAGGTTTTGTCTCACCCCGGGCGGAATTTACCCCCAAGAGCGTCGAAACTGCTGCGCTGAGAACCGACCTGGTCTATCGCTTACGGATTGTTGTGAACAATGCAGATGAGCATTTGCGCCAGGGTATGCCAGTGACAGTGGTGTTAGCCGGCGCGTAGACATGGAGACCGCAGTAGAGCTCAGGGGTGTTGGCAAGCAGTTTCAGGGAACGCCAGCGCTCATTGATATTAATGCAGAGATAATGGCGGGAACACTGACCGGTTTGGTTGGCCCCGATGGCGCGGGTAAAACAACACTCATGCGTATTTTGGCCTCGCTGATGCAGCCCAGTGAAGGCTGTGCACTTGTTGCTGGTGCCGACGTTGTCACAGATAGTGCGCTGGTGCATGAACTAACCGGCTACATGCCGCAGCGATTTGGTTTGTATGAAGATCTGTCAGTCATTGAAAACCTCGAACTCTATGCAGACCTGCGCGGACTGGCGGGCGGTGAGCGGGATTCGGTTTTTACCCGATTGCTGAAATTCACCAATTTGGCAGCATTTAGCACCCGTTTGGCCGCAGCGCTATCAGGCGGCATGAAGCAAAAGCTGGGCCTGGCCTGTGCGCTCGTGGCGAGGCCTAAAGTCTTGCTGCTGGATGAGCCCAGTGTGGGCGTTGACCCGGTATCGCGCCAGGAACTTTGGCATATGGTGCAAGAGTTGACCAGCGAAGGCATGGCAGTAGTGTGGTCAAGCGCCTATCTGGATGAAGCTGAGCGCTGTAAAGATGTTTTGTTGCTGGATCACGGCAAGCTGGTCTACAGCGGTGCTCCGCAGGCGTTAACCCGCAGGTTGAATGGGCGCAGCTTTCTGCTATCGGATATTCAGGGTGATCGCCGCCTGCTGCTGACAGAAGCCCTGGATTTGCCGGTTGTGCAGGATGGGGTGATACAGGGTGCGGCAGTGCGGGTGGTGTTGTCCGAGGGCGCATCAGTTTCTGTTTTGAACGCATTGACTGAAAAGTATGACGCTCAAATCATGCCGGTTGCGCCCAGATTTGAAGATGCATTTATTGACTTGCTTGGAGGTGGACCGGGTGGTCACTCAGACATTGCGGAACGGATGGAACCGATTATTGAGGCTCGCGACATCATGGTTGAGTGCCGCGATTTAAGCAGGCGTTTTGGTCAGTTTACCGCCGCTGACTCAGTGAGTTTTGCGGTGAAGAAGGGAGAAATATTTGGTTTGCTGGGACCCAATGGGGCCGGTAAATCGACGACTTTCAAAATGCTGTGTGGCTTACTAAAACCAACAGCGGGTACCGCAGAGGTGGCTGGGCTCGACCTGCGCCGTGTCGGCTCAGCAGCCAGGGTTCAACTGGGTTATATGGCGCAAAAGTTTTCACTGTTTGGCTTGATGAGCGTCAAACAAAATCTGGAGTTTTTCTCTGGGGTTTACGGTCTTGGCGGCGACCATCGTCGGCGTCGAATCGCCGAAATGATCGAGGTATTCGAGCTCCAACCCTATTTGGCCGAATCCCCCGATTTGTTACCGCTGGGTTTCAAGCAGCGGCTCGCACTGGCTTGCGCCTTAATGCACCGACCGAGGGTCCTGTTTCTTGATGAACCTACTTCTGGCGTTGATCCTTTGACCCGCCGCGAGTTTTGGACGCACATCACTGGTCTGGTGGGTAAAGGCGTCACGGTTATGGTGACCACTCATTTCATGGATGAAGCGGAATACTGTGACCGTGTAGCGCTGGTCAACCGCTCTGAGCTTATCGCTCTCGATACGCCTGATGCGCTCAAAGCCAGAGTTGCGACCGAGGCCATGCCTGACCCGACGATGGAAGATGCATTTATCGGTCTGGTGGAAACTCAAAACGCCCGGCTACAGCGGGATGACGCCGCGTGAACCTGCGTCGCCTGCGCGCGATGGTAAAAAAGGAAGTGCTACAGGTGCGGCGCGACCCCTCTGCCTTGTTGATTGCATTTGTATTGCCACCCGTGCTGCTACTCTTTTTTTCGTTTGGTGTTTCGCTGGATGTAAAAAATGTGGGCGTTGGGGTCGTGTTGGAAAGCGATGGCCCACACGCTCGCGACCTGGCCGCAGCTTACCAGGCAACGCCATACATGCAGGTCACCACAGCGCGCCATCGCAACGAATTTGCCCGCGACCTGGTGACAGGTGATTTGAGCGTTTTTGTGGTCATTCCCCAGGATTTTGATGCTCGTGTCAATGACTCACGCCTTGCGCCGCAGATTCAGATCATCGCGGACGGGTCGCAACCGAGTTCGGCAAATTTCACTGCGGGCTACGCCCGTGGAGTCTTCAGTACCTGGTTAGCCGGTGTTTCCGGGGAGGCTGGCTCCGGCCCGGATATTCGACTGGAGCAGCGTTTCTGGTTCAATCCGGAATTGGAGAGCCGCCAGGTACTCGTACCGGGAGCTATCGCTCTGGTGATGACTATTATCGGCACTATGCTGACCGCCATGGTCATTGCGCGCGAGTGGGAGCGCGGCACGATGGAGGCGCTCATGTCGACATCGGCAGGTATCGCAGAAATTTTGATCAGTAAATTACTACCCTATTTTCTGCTCGGCATGTTTGCAGTATTGGGCTGCGCCTTTTTGGCGGTCACAGTATTGGATGTTCCGCTGCGCGGCTCGTTGGGGATGCTCATGTTGGTTGGGGCCGTATTCCTGATTCCTGCGCTGGGGCAGGGCTTGTTGATTTCCACCTTGGCAAGTAGCCAGTTTCACGCCGCTGAAACCGGCTTGATAACCGGGTTTCTGCCAGCGTTGCTGTTATCCGGGTTTATTTTCGAAATCCAGAGTATGCCGGTATTTATTCAATGGATAACGCAACTGATTCCCGCACGCTATTTTGTTGCGGCACTACAGACGGTTTTTCTGGCGGGTGATGTGTGGTCCGACATTTGGCCAAACCTGCTGTCGTTACTTGCGCTGGGCGCACTGTTGTTTGGTATTACTATTGCTAAATCCCGCAGGGGTCTGGATTAGTGCTGGGTCCGCTGCGACACACGATAACTAAAGAGTTTCTTACCCTTATGCGCGATCCGGCTGCGCGGCAGATGTTATTGGCTGCGCCCATACTACAAGTGCTGATTTTTTCTTTCGCGGCTACGCTGGAAGTGCGCAATGTCAATGTGGCCGTTATCAATGAGGATGCGGGTCGCTGGTCGAGGGAGCTGATCATGCGTATTGACGCATCCAGTTTCATCGACGAAATAATCTATTTGCCTTCGACTCACGCTCTGGTTGCAAGCATCGAGCAGCGTCAGGCTTTGGTGGCGCTACACTTTCCGGCTGATTTTTCCCGCAATGCCGTACAGGGCAGCCCGGCGGTAGTACAGGCGATCTTCGATGGGCGTCGCGCCAATGCTGGTCAGATTGCCATGACTTACATTCAGTCGATTGTGAACGACATCCGCCTGGATGCGGTGTCCAGTGCAGCCGCGCCACTCGATGGAGCGATAGTGCGCAATTGGTTTAACCCCAATCTGGAATACAAATGGTTCATTGTGCCCGCGCTGGTGGCAACGCTGGCATTGATCCCCGCGTTGTTAATAGCAACCCTCGGAGTGGCGCGAGATCGGGAGTTGGGCACCTTCGATCAGTTGGTGGTATCGCCAGTGAGCACACTTGAAATTATCCTTGGCAAAATTCTGCCAGCCGTTTTAGCCGGAATGCTGTCCGGCACTCTCGTTTTTTTGCTCGCGATCTATGCCTATAAGGTAGGTTTCACGGGTAGTCTCAGCCTGTTGTTTCTCTCTATGATCGTATTTGTTTTCGCGGTAGCGGGTATTGGGCTGGCGGTATCGGCCGCCTGCAATACGCAGCAACAGGCGCTCATGGGTGTATTCAGTTTGATAAGCCCGATGATGATTACCTCGGGCTTTGTGAGCCCGGTAGAAAACATGCCAGAGGCCCTGCAATATGTGGCCGAGATAAATCCGCTTAAGCATTTTATGATCATTGTTCAGGGCAGTTTTCTAAAGGCGATGACGCCAGCCGAGCTGCTTTTCAGTCTGTGGCCGATGCTGGTGGTAGGCAGTTTAACTGTAGGAACTGCCGCGCTAATCATTCGCTGGCGGCTGCAATAACCGCACTTCATCCCAATAGAAACCTATACCTCTTTACCCTGGGCGGGTTTTCTATTTTTTGGCCCGCCTCTATAATCCGTGTTTAGACCGCTGATTAACCGGGTTGCCCATTGAAAACCGATTTGCTGGAATCAACCAGCGCCCATCTGAATCGTTTCTGGAATGGCTTTAACAGATATCTACAGGGTTTAGCCGAACCGCGCCGGGCGGCGCGACTGCGTCTTGGCGTGATTGTGTTGGCTGTGGCCTGGGTGGCGGTAACATCAGCCCGCATGGTCTGGATGTTGTTACCCCAGCCAGAATCTGCGGTCGGGTCAATCCATTCCGCCAACCCTTTGATCGCGGGTACTGTGATCTCGCAAAAAGCCCGGGTTGATATTGATAGCCTGGTTTCCTGGCATTTGTTTGGCGACCCTTCACAGGCGGCCACCGCGACGCCTGTTCCGGTACAGCGGCGGACCAGCGATTCTGTCAGCGTCGATGGGGTTGAGAAAAATGCCGTTGCAACTCGCCTGGCACTGAAGCTGCAAGGTGTCGTGTCGTCGAGCGAATCAGAGCTGGCGCTGGCGATCATTGAGTACAAAAATATACAAAAACAATACAGCGCGGGTGATAAGTTGCCTGTCAGTGGCCGTGTCAGTGTGGCAAAAATCCTGCAAGATCGGGTGATATTGAATAACGCTGGCAAATACGAGTCTCTGAAACTGTTTGATAAAAATTCAGCCTCGGCCAGACCGCTGGCCGCGGCAGCCCCAACTCAAAAAACGGTTGTGGATGGGCGTGAAAAAAATGATATTGCGCAATTGGCTGAGTCCTATCGTCAGCGCTTGTACCAGAATCCGCAGTCGCTGGCCGATGTGGTGAAGATTTCCGCTGTGCGATCAGAGGGTCAGTTGCAGGGGTATCGGGTAGGTCCCGGTGCCGACAAAAGCCAGTTTGAGCAGCTTGGCTTTCAGGCTGGCGATGTGGTGACTGCTGTTAACGGTATTCAATTAACTGATGCGGGCAAGGCCGTGGAGCTCTACCAGGTGATGCGCCACGCGACAGATGCCAGCTTTGAGGTGCAACGCGGCGGCGAGTTGGTGAGTATTTCTGTGAGCTTCAACACAGTGGTCGCGCAGTGATTCACCCTGCTGTCATAATAGTGCAGTAAATAGCGCAGTAAATAGTGCAGTAAACAGGAGCACCACTTAAACAGGAGCACCACTTGGCCACTCAAGTAAGCGGCAGCTTTAGGATCAGGCTCAGCGCCATTATTGCGCTATTGGTATTGCTGTGGACGATGTCTTCAGCAATCGCCCAGGATTGGACAATTAACCTGAAAGAAACGGATATTCAGGAGCTTATCAAGTTTGTTGCCGAGGCGACCGAAACCACCATCGTTGTCGATCCAAAGGTCAAGGGCAAGGTCAAGGTCATCTCCTCCAGGCCTGTTTCCAGTTCGGAATTATACGACCTGCTTTTGTCGATTCTCGATGTGCACGGTTATACCGCCGTGCGCAGTGGCAATGTGGTTCGTGTTATCCCTTCAAAAGATGCCCGTTCAGCGCCGGTGCGGGTCAAAGACGGCAAGCTGAACCCCAACGCTGAATATGTCACTCAGGTTATCCGGTTGGAAAATGTATCGGCGGCTAAACTGATACCGGTGCTGCGTCCGCTGGTGCGACAGCAAGCGCACATGGCGGCATACGCTCCCGCCAACGCCATTATTATTTCCGATGTGGCCGCGAACATTGAGCGTATTCGAGCAATCATTTTGCGGGTGGATCAAGGCGCAGTGCAGCAAACCGAGATTATAAATCTCCAGTACGCGGTGGCCGCAGATGTGGTGAGCATGCTTGATGAGCTGAATAAAACCGAGGCGAAGAAGTCCGGCGCCACGGAAGCAGAAGTTTTACTGGTCGCCGACAAGCGAACCAATAGCGTGTTGGTGAGTGGTGATGAGCTTGAGCGCAGCCGTATGCGCAAGCTGATTACGCATCTGGATACGCCGCTGGAGCAAAGCGGCAATGTCAAAGTGGTGTATCTGGAATATGCCACGGCGGCCGATATCGCCGCAGTGCTAACCAGGGTCATGCAAAACCGGAGTAAGCTGGAGGCTGCTAATGCCGCCAGGCAACATAGTAACTCCGAGGCGACCATTGAAGCAGATGAGGGTACCAACGCATTGATCATCACCGCCGACACCGACGAAATGCAGGCTCTGCAAGCGGTGATTCAACGCCTGGATATCCGCAGAGCGCAGGTTCTGGTAGAGGCAATTATTGCCGAGTTGGAAGTTATCGATGGTCAGGACTTGGGTGTGCAATGGCTGTTCCGGGATGACAGCGGCGGGTTTGGTGCCAACATCGCCAATTCCGATGATTTAGCCGGGCTGGCAGAGGCGCTGAACCCGGATGGCAACACCAACAGCGACCTGGAAGACTTTGATCGCGGTGATTTACTGTCTGCCCTGGCGGGTACATCGGGTACCAGCCTGGGCTGGGGTCAGCTAGATGAGACTCTGGATATTGCCATTGTGCTCAATGCTCTTGAATCGCAGACTAACGCGAATATTCTCTCCACTCCGAGCCTGTTAACCCTGGATAACCAGGAGGCCTTTATTACAGTGGGTCAGGAAGTGCCATTTGTGACGGGTTCATACACCGGCACAGGTGGTACCACAACGCCGAATAACCCGTTTCAAACGATTCAGCGGGAAAATGTAGGGATCACTTTAACCGTAACTCCCCATGTCAACGAGGGTGATTCGGTGGTGCTGGATATAGAACAGGAAGTTTCAAGCCTGACCGGTGGGCTACTCAACCTGGCGACCGCCGACATCATTACCAATGAGCGCAAGATACGCACAAAAGTACTTGCGGCTGACGGACGCACGGTTGTGTTGGGTGGCCTGATCAAAGATGACGTGCAGGACGGCCAGCAGAAGGTGCCGCTGCTGGGTGATATCCCGTGGCTGGGGCGACTGTTTCGCAGCGATTCCGTCAGCGTGACCCGCTCCAATTTGCTGATCTTTATCAAGCCAACGATTATTAGAGATGATGAGGCTCTGGATGGAGCCACCGCGCAGAAGTATCGCTATATTCGGAACCAGCAGCAACTGCGGCTGGACGCCGGTAGCCCCTATTTTGATGAATCGGATGTGCCGGTTTTACCGGAGTGGGGAGAACAGATTCGCCAGCTCGAGGAGATACAGGAAGCTGCGGACCAGGCAGACAGTCCCTAAGGCAAATGGACAGCGCCCGCACCTTGCCGTTTACCTTTGCCCAGCAGTACGGCGTCTTATTGCTGCAAGATGAGCCGCCCGTTGTGTTGCACCGGGCGGCCTTGCCAGTACCTGTGTTAACCGAGTTGCGTCGTTTTATAGGGCGCTCCTTTGCGCTGGAAGAATTGGCCGAAGCAGAGTTTCAGCGACGTATGACTTTGGCCTATCAGCGCGGTAATAACGAAGCCTCGCAGGTGGCCGAAGACCTGAGCTCGGATATTGATCTATCGCGTTTGGCTGATGAAATACCGGCAACCGGCGATCTGATGGACGCGGAAAATGACGCGCCGATTATTCGTTTAATTAACGCGATTCTCTCCCAGGCAGTGCGTGAGAAAGCATCGGACATTCATATCGAAACTTTTGAGGCGCGCTTGTCTGTGCGTTATCGCATTGACGGAGTACTCACCGAAGTGCTGTCTCCCAAGCGTATGCTGGCGCCGTTGTTAGTATCGCGGCTCAAGGTGATGGCGAAGCTGGATATTGCGGAAAAGCGTATTCCGCAGGATGGTCGTATCTCAGTGAAAATAGCTGGACACGCGGTCGATATTCGTATGTCCACGATACTTTCTGCCCATGGTGAGCGAGTGGTATTGCGCCTGCTGGATAAAGAGGCAGGACAGCTAGAGTTAACGCAGTTGCGCATGAATGAACAGGTCCTGGAAGGCTACCAGCGCGGTCTGCACGCCCCGCACGGCATTATTTTGGTGACCGGGCCGACCGGCTCGGGTAAAACCACCACCCTGTATGCAGGACTCAGCCACATTAATGAAAGTACCCGCAATATTCTGACCATAGAAGACCCCATCGAATACATGTTGCCAGGCATTGGACAGACACAGGTCAACACAAAAGTTGATATGACCTTTGCCAGGGGTTTGCGGGCAATTTTGCGGCAGGACCCCGATGTGGTGATGGTTGGGGAAGTTCGGGATCTCGAGACTGCGGAAATCGCCGTACAAGCCTCGCTGACCGGCCACCTGGTGCTATCGACCCTTCACACCAACACGGCTATCGGGGCGGTAACCCGGTTGCAGGATATGGGAATCGAACCCTTCCTGCTGTCCTCCAGTTTGATTGCGGTAATGGCCCAGCGGCTGGTGCGATTACTGTGTGTCGAGTGTCGCAGCGCCCACCCATTGACCGATATAGAAGCCCAGTGGTTGGGCCTTGATAGCGGTGCCCAACAGACCGTGTATCGCGGGGAAGGTTGTGAACACTGTAATTACAAAGGCTATCGCGGCCGCACCGGGGTTTATGAATGTGTTGAAATTGGCGATGATCTGCGGCAGATGATTCACGCAGGTGCCAGTGAACAAGACATGCTGTCAGAGGCGCGCAAGCGAGCGCCCGCCATGCTCGAAGACGGCCGCCGCCGGGTGTTGGCGGGTGCAACCAGTCTGGAAGAGGTCATGCGGGTCAGCTCTGCGGCCTGATCACTATGACTGCGTATCGCTACAGGGCACTCAACACCGAAGGCAAGGTAGTCAAAGGTGTACTTGAGGGCGACTCTGAACGGCAGATTCGCGTGAACCTGCGAGGGCAGTCACTGCGGCCCGTAGCAGTCAGTGAAGCCAATCAGCAGTCGGCGGAGCAGCGGTTATCGCAATTTTTTCGGCCGCGAATGAGCCCTCGAGATATGGCCTTGATTACCAGACAGCTCGCGACATTGGTGCAGTCGAATCTGCCGCTGGATGAATGCTTATCGGCAGTGGCGGAGCAAACCCGGAAGACACGGCACAAAGGAATTTTGTTGCAAGTGCGCTCCCGGGTGGCAGAGGGTCACAGCCTGGCCTACGCGCTGGGGGAGTATCCTCAAGTATTCAATGAAATGTACCGCGCCATGGTCACTGCGGGTGAGCACGCTGGTTTTTTGGGTCCAGTATTGGAGCAGTTGGCTGACTACGGTGAACAAAGCCAGTACACCCGGCAAAAACTGAAAATGGCGATGATCTATCCCATTATTCTCCTGGTTGTTGCCATTACTGTGATTGTTGCCTTGATGGTCTACGTGGTTCCCGAATTGATCGGAATATTTGCCCACAGCAATCGCGAGTTACCCGTGCTCACGCGGGCCATGATTGCCAGTAGTGAATTCTTGCAGGAATCGGGGCTGCTGCTGTTGCTGAGCCTGATTGCGCTGTTTCTGGGGTTTCGTCAGTTTCTGAGAAATGAGCAGCGCCGCTATAAGTGGCATGGTTTCTTACTGCGAACCCCCGTGGTCGGGCGTTTTATTATCGCCGTGGATACTGCGCGCTTTGCCTCCACCCTGAGTATTTTGATGGTCAGTGGCGTGCCCCTGCTGGAGTCTTTGCGAATAGCCGGAGAAGTGTTGTCCAACCGGGTGCTGCGCGCGAGCAGCGGCCAGGTTGCCGAGCGTGTGCAGGAGGGTTCAAGTCTCAATCGCGCCTTGCAACAGAGCGGTCATTTCCCTCCAATGATGGTGCATATGGTGGCCAGTGGCGAAGCCAGCGGCGAGATGGAAACGATGCTGGCTCGCTCGGCTGCAAATCAGGAACGCGAGTTGGAACTTGCGCTGGGTACCAGCATGGCGATACTGGAACCGGCGATGGTGGTGTTTATGGGGGTGATGGTGGTGTTGGTGGTTATGGCGGTGCTACTACCCATTTTTGAATTGAATACAATGGTGAGATAGGTGAGATCAATGAAACAACAGATGGGCTTCACTCTGGTTGAGATTTTGGTTGTGCTGGTCATACTGGGTTTGCTGGTGAGTGTCGTCGCGCCGACTGTACTCAACCAGGCAGACGATGCGCGGGTGCAGAAGGTCTATGCCGATTTTGCCAATATACAAACCGCGCTGAAATTGTATCGGCTGGATAACTTTGTCTACCCAAGTTCCGAGCAGGGGCTGGAAGCCCTGGTCACTGTATCCAGCCTTGATCCAGAGCCGCGAAACTTTAAGCGCGGTGGTTATTTGGACCGGGTCCCGCGAGACCCATGGGGGCACAAATACCTCTATCTTAGCCCTGGCGAACAGGGTGAATTTGATTTGTACTCGCTGGGTGCAGATGGCATATCCGGCGGTGAAGATCAGAATACTGATCTTGGTAACTGGGATGAAAATCGATAAGACCCAAGCCGGCCTGAGTTTACTGGAGCTATTACTTGTTTTGGTTGTGGTTGGGCTGATTGTTACGGTTGCTGGTCTTTCCGTGACTTCTGGAAGTCGCCCCTATGCCATTGAAGCTGCCGTCACCGGTTTTTCCCGTATTGCGGAATATGCAATGGACGAGGCACAGCTCTCTGGCGCTGATATGGGCCTGCTGTTCGAAGTTCGCAATGATGCCAGTGACGTTCGCTATAGTTACGTTTGGATGCAACGCCAGGGTCTTGAGTGGGTGCGCACTCAGCGCGCTGAGGAATTATTTACCCGCCGTGATTTTCCAGCGGGGCTGGTGTTGGAACTGGAGATTGAAGGTTCTGCGCTGAACCTGTTGGAGCAGGCGGCAGACAACAGTGTGCTGCCACAGGTTATTTTTTACAGCAGCGGTGCAACAACCCCGGGCTTGTTGCGTTGGCTAGACAGTGACAATGGTGATCTCCTGTGGCAACTGGAGTGGGATTTGATAGCGCAAATGGATTTGCGCCGCCGCGGTGACGCCAATGACGAGAATTAGCGAACGCCAAACAGGTTTCACCCTGGTTGAGTCTATGGTGGCGCTAGTCATTGCCGGTTTGTTGTTGCCCGCCTTACTCATAGCCTTTGGCAATCAGGCCGATGGCGTGGGTTATATTCGCGACAAGTCGATTGCGCAGTGGGTCGCCAGTAATCAGATGGCTCAAACCCGCATTGAAGTCGCCAAAACCGGTTTGGTTTTTCGCGGCGAACGGGAGGGGGTCAGTACCATGACCGGGCGCGACTGGTACTGGTGGATCAATAGCAGCGCAACTGACGTGGATGATTTTCGCCGCCTTACAGTGAGTGTCGCGCTGGAGCCGTCGCACAGAGATCAGCCTCTGCATACACTAACCGGCTTTGTCAGCGGCCCCGCCCCGGACAACAATGATGGCTAGGACTCGCAGCAGGAAACTCAAGGCCCGGACGCTGGTTCGCGGTTTCACCCTGATCGAAGTACTCATTGCCATGGCTATTACCCTGCTGATATTGGCCGGTGCATTTTTAACCTTCAATAATCTTGTCTCTGGTCTGGAAGTGCTGCGCCGTGCCTCAGATCACACCCATTCGCTTAATCGCCTGTGGACTTTTATGTCCCGCGATATACGCCAGTTCGTCAATCGCCCTGTCCGCAATGAGTTTGGTGAGCAGGAGCCCGCCTTGTGGGGCGGTGTCCAGGCGGACGATAGTCTGAACCTGACTCGCACCGGCTGGCACAACCCGCAGCAGCATCTGCGCAGCAATATGCAGCGTGTGCGCTATCTGCTGGAAGAGGGAGTATTGTATCGGGAAAGTTACGCGGTTTTAGACCGTACCGACCGCAACGAACCACGGCGAGTGGCGTTATTGAAAGATGTGCTGCGTTTTGAGTTGTCGTTTCTGGGTACCGATGCGCCGCTGCAGCCCGGCGCCTGGGATATTGAGGACTGGCCGCTTGACTGGGGCGTTAATGCGCGTGAAAGCGGCCTTGTGGGGCCACCCCTGGCTGTGGCGGTGACTATCGAAATAGACGGGTTTGGTGACATTCGACGCCTTTACGAGGTGCCGGGTGTCTAGTCGGCTGCCTCGAACAACAAGCCGTGCCCAGCAGGGCAGTACCCTGGTAGTGACCCTGCTGGTGTTCGCAATGGGTATCGCCCTGGTGGTTCCCATGTATAGCGAGTACACCTTGTTTTTGCAGCGCAGTGCCAACAGCTTTGCAGCCGAACAGAGCCACGCTTATTTGCTGGGTGGGGAGTCGCTAGCGGCACAGGTGCTTCGGGCTGACAGGGAGGCCGATAGGCACGAGGATGATAGGCGCGATGATTTGAGCGAAATTTGGGCGCAGGAGACGCAGACCTACCCCCTGGATGAGGGTGGCTGGCTGCGGGGTAAGCTGGAAGACTTGCAGGGCCGCTTTGATCTAAATAGCCTGTCCAGCGGCGAGTTGGCTGCGGGTCGGGGCTTTTCTTCGACTCAAGAGCAGTTTATGCGGCTATTACAGGTGTTTGAGGAACCGCAGGTGTCGCAGCAGGCGGCGCGGTCGATTACCGAGTCGATTCTCGACTGGATGGATGAAAACTCCGAGCCACGCGATTTTGGGGCGGAAGATGATTATTACTATGCTGTCGTACCGCCGTACCGGGCTGCCAACCGTCCCTTTTCCAGCGTCAGCGAACTGCGCGCCGTTGCCTATGTGACACCGGAGATTTATCAAGCAGTCGAGCCATTTTTAACGGTTTGGTCCGACCATACGCTGAATATTAATACAGCCCCTGTAGAGATACTTCGCACGTTTAACAGTCCTGGAGACCTCAGCCCATTGAGCGAGTCGGAAGGAGATATCCTGTTGCAGCTTCGCGGCGAAAAGGGCGGTTATGAAGATGTGGCGGCGTTTACAACCAGCGATGTGTTTGCCGACAAGGAGATGGCTGCGGATATTGCCGCCAGGCTTGGTCTGACCAGCGATTACTTCTTGTTTACCGGCGATGTTGATATTGCCGGGCGTATAACACGCTTGTACAGTGTATTGCATCGGGATGAGCAAGCTGTGGTAGCGCTGGTGCGTGCCAGCGGCAGCTTGTGAGGCAGTCTTTTGAGACAGCCATTTTTGAGGAAATTAAGTGCCAGCTAGCGCAGTAGTCAGATTGATGGGCGAGGAGTTGTTCTGGTATCCGCCAGGACGAGGTGACGAGCCTGTTTCACTGCGCGAAGAGCAGCAGCAACTACAGTTGCTGGACATCTTGCAGGCGCGAAAATTGCCAGTGATATTTGCAGCTCCCGGTGCCGAGGTGCGGCTACAGCAGGTGCAATTCAACGCCAGCGAAAAACGCCATATTGCCCGCTCTCTGCCCTATTTGCTGGAGGATGAGTTTGCCTCTGACATAGAACAGCTACACATTGCCTCCAGAGCCATTTCTTCGAATACGCTGGCAGTGACCTGTTGCGAACATGACTGCATGCAGGATTGGCGCGACCACCTGGCGGATTTGCCGGGTATCAGCCAGTGGACTCCCGAGCCGTTGTTGTTGCCGTGGCAGTTGGGTGAAGTGACCGTGGTACTTGAAGCGCAGCAGGCCCTGGTACGAACTGGCTACTGTGAGGGTTTTGCGGTGGAGCGTGAACTGTTGCCGGTTATGCTTGGCGCGCTGGATGCTGCGCAGGTTGACAGGCTGATTGTCTATGGTCTCGATCAGCCGGGTGATGAAGCTCTGATTCCCAACGCTTTTAAAGACAGGCAGCAGTGGCGCAACGGCAGTTTCAGTGCGGCGCTGCTGCTCGCCGAAGATGCTGACGCTGCACTCAATTTATTACAGGGTGAGTACGGCCCGAAACTGCCCCTGAAGCATTGGCTGAACGACTGGCGCTGGCCCCTGACATGGCTGGCCACTGCCTTTCTGTTACAGATGCTGTTCACCTATGCTGATTATGCCGCTCTCAAACAACAGAACCTCGCGCTTCGACAAAGTCTGGAATCCAGTTATCGCCAGGTCGTACCGCAAGGGGTCATTGCCGACCCTGAGCGTCAGCTAGAGCGCAAGCTGGAAGAACTTCGCGGCGGCGCGCACTATGCGCTTGTCAGCCTGCTGGCAGTTGTCGGTCAAGTCGTGCAGGCAGAAAAGGGCGCTCAGATCAGTAGCATCAATTTCAGTGGCCGCAGCGGCGACCTTCGTTTTGGCATTCTGCTACCAGATTTCAAGGCGGTAGAGAGGGTCAGGTCGCATCTGCATAAGGCCGGACTTGAAGCCGTTGTGGAAAACAGTAATGCCCAGGGTGATGCGGTGCGGGCGCGAATGAAAGTGCGGGCCAACTGAGCGATGCAGAAAATCATGCAGGAAACTATGCAGATACAGACCAGGGGGAATTGATTTGAAGGACTGGGTGCAGCAATTGACTCAGAGAGAGCAAGTGTCTCTGCTGGCAGCGGCAGTGGTTATTGGCTTTTACCTGTTGTTCGCAGTGATCTGGAGGCCGCTGGCCGACATGCGCGACACTATGGCCGACACCAATTTGCGGGTAGAGGAGAGCCTGGCGCGGGTGCAATTGATGGCTGTCGAACTCAGGCAACTACAAACTGGCGGCCAGGTAAAAAACAGGCGCAACCTGAGCCAGCTAATCAATGCTTCTACCTCAGCTCAGGGTATTACCCCCAACAGAATTCAGGCCAGTGGCAGTGGCTCTACGCACATTCGCTTCGAAGCAGTGAGTGTCGCCGGGCTGATGCGCTGGTTGCACCAGATCGAGAGTCAGGAAGGTCTTATTGTGCAGGATGCTTCGTTCAACCAGGGTGACCGGGGTGGTCTTGCAGACGCCAGCATTCGCGTCAGTCTCGGCCGTTAGCCGTGCCCAAAAAAATGATCGCCCTGGTCGCAGCGACAGTTTTTGTTATTGCCCTGCTGGTGACTTTGCCCGCACGTTTGCTCGGTTATGTGATGACCGGCAGCGGCCTGATCGCGTCTGACTATAGCGGCACTCTATGGCACGGCAGAGCCGGGTCTTTGGCGCTACCTGTGCTCGGCCAATATCTTCAAATGGGCGCGACACAATGGCGTTTGTCACCACTATCCGTGGTCATGCTATCTCCAGCATTCACTATTTCGTCGGTCTGGGGTAGCCAGTTGCTGGATGCGCGCGGGTCAGTTTCTCCCTGGGGGGGCGTTGCGATAGAGGAACTGGAGCTGGCAATAGACGCTGGCCTGGCACGACTCATCGCCCCGGTTAAACTCAGTGGTGACATGACCGTGTTGGCTCAGGATTTACGGGTTAGGCAGAATGCGCTTATCGGCGGCACAGGCCAGTTGGTTTGGAGGGCGGCGAATTGGCAAGGCAACCGAAGCCGACAAGAGCTCGGCGACTATGTGCTGGAATTTGACATCACCGGTCATCACTCGGTGGATGGCAAAGTGAGCACCTTGTCGGGTCCGGTTTTTGTCGAGGGTCGCCTGAAGATGGTGGGCAATACTTATTCTGTCGATATAAACCTGCGCTCCGACGTGGCACTTTCCCGTGAATTTCGATCTGCACTGGAGTTAATGGCTGCACCCAGCGAAGACGGCTACCATCTGAAGTTTGCTACCAGGATGTAAGTGCTTGAGAGGCAATGTGAGACCCTGGCACGGAAGATGATGTCGCTTTCAGGCCAGGCAAAAACCCACGCAACGAGGGAGTTTATGCGTATCAATGACCGATTGAGTACGATTTTACCAACCGCAGGCGCTTTTAGGCGGCACTTTTAGACGACCCGGCGAAATGGCTTTCGTGCAAAGGTCTCAATGTATTGGTGAAACTTAATGGGTTATATAGGATACTTCCGGAAACGACCCGTTTGTGCGTTCGTTGCGCGAAGAGTTTCGATGCCTGCGCCTGTGTCGTATACACAAGAGTAAACAATGAGCGATTTTAAGAAATACGAGTGCGTTATCTGCGGTTTTATCTACGATGAAGCCGAAGGGCTTCCCGACGATGGTATTCTTCCCGGTACCAGGTGGGAAGATATCCCCGATGAGTGGGAATGCCCGGATTGCGGTATCAGCAAGTCTGATTTTGATCTGCTTGAAGAGTAGCTGGCCCCCAGGTCAGCGACCGGCAAGCAGCGGGCGTCAAGCCTGCCTGTTCATCGGCCTGTTCACCGGAGCTGGTACAGCGTTTTTCAGGGTTCCGGTTAGCACCGCCGCTGGCGTTGCCGCACCGATCAATCAGGCCGTGTTTTATGATTCATCTCTCACGCTTGCCTGTGCTGCGGCTATTCTTGCCACCGGTACCCGATAGGGGCTGCAACTGACATAATCCAGCCCCAGCTCATGGCAAAACTGGATAGAGCGGGGGTCCCCGCCGTGCTCGCCACAGATGCCGTACTTAATGCCCTCCTTGCGCGACTTGCTGTCTTTCATGGCGGTTCTCATGAGTCGTCCTACCGCCCGTTGATCCAGTGTTACAAAAGGGTCGTCTTCAACCAGTTTTCTATCGAGGTAGGCAGGTAGAAACTTGCCGACATCGTCGCGAGAAAAACCGTAGGTCATCTGAGTCAGGTCATTGGTGCCGAAGCTCATAAATTCGACCGCCGACGCCAGTCGCTTCGCCCCCAGGCAGGCGCGTGGCGTTTCCATCATTGTGCCGACCTTGTAGGGGATTGAGACCTGCTCGCGCACCATAACCTGTAGAATGCCGTTTTCAATCACCTCGGTTATAGCGCGTATCTCCCGCACGTTTACCACCAGGGGAATCATGATTTCGGGATGGGGATTGTGACCAGCCCGATGAGCCTCTACTGCGGCCGCGATAATGGCCTGCACCTGCATATCCGTTATCTCCGGGTACACAACTGATAACCGGCAGCCGCGAAAGCCGAGCATGGGGTTCACTTCTTCAAGATTGAGCGCTGCTTCACGCACTTTCTCCACCGGTTTGCCAAGGCGCTGTGCCAGTTCCGCGAGCTCTTCTTCCGAGTGAGGTAAAAATTCGTGGAGTGGCGGATCAAGTAATCGCACGGTGACTGGCAGCCCGTGCATCACTTCAAATAAATTGCGCATATCCTGATGCTGAAAAACCTTTAGCTTGTCGAGATACTGTAGCCGTTCCTGGGTGGACTCAGACAGAATCATGCCGCGCATTAAGTCGATACGCTCACTGTCAAAAAACATATGCTCGGTACGGCACAGGCCAATACCTTCTGCACCCAGTTCACGCGCTTTTGCGGCATCCTCGGGGGTTTCTGCGTTGGCTCGCACTTTGAGGCGACGGTAGCGGTCAGCCCAGGAGAGCAGGGTTTGAAAATCATCGCTGGAACTGGCTTCGGTTTTTCCTATGTCGCCAAGCATGACTTCGCCGGTTGAGCCGTCCAGCGTAATGGTGTCACCGCGTTTGATAACAGCGCCGCCGCCAGTAGTCGCAGTGCCGGCAGTGTAGTCAACGCTGAGGTCGCCACAACCGGTAATGGCGCACACCCCCATGCCTCTGGCGACAACGGCCGCGTGAGAGGTCATACCGCCCAACTCGGTGAGAATGCCCTGGGCGACTTTCATACCGTGTATATCTTCCGGGGTTGTTTCCCGCCGCAACAATATAACCGGGTGACCCTGGCCGAATACCGCTACCGCCTCGTCCGCAGAAAACACCACTTGCCCGGTGGCGCCACCCGGGCTGGCGGGTAATCCCCTGGCGACAATATCGGTTTTTTGTGATGGGTCTATCATGGGGTGCAAGAATGCCTCTACGTGTTCCGGCGAGACCCGCAGCAGAGCTTCTTTTTCGTCGATGAGTTTTTCTTTCACCATATCAACCGCAATTTTTACCGAGGCGCGGCCAGTGCGTTTACCGCTGCGTGTCTGTAGCATGTATAACTTGCCTTCCTGGATAGTAAATTCCAGGTCCTGCATGTCTCTGTAGTGTGTTTCCAGCATGGCCTGGGTGCGGTCGAGTTGCTCGTACACGGCGGGCATCTGTTGCGCCAGGGTGTCGATGGTTTGCGGCGTGCGGATACCCGCCACCACGTCTTCGCCAGCGGCGTTCACCAGGTATTCGCCGAAGAAGACTTTTTCACCGGTAGACGGGTTGCGGGTAAAAGCGACACCCGAACCGGAATTTTCGCCGAAGTTTCCAAATACCATAGCCTGTACACACACCGCTGTGCCGAGTGTTTCGGGAATATTGTTCATCTCCCGATAGATAATTGCGCGGGGAGTGTTCCAGGATAAAAAAACCGCTTCAATCGCTTTTTTCAGTTGAACCGCCGGCTCCTGCGGGAAATCCACCATACCTTTGTAGATGTCGATGATCGCCTGCCAGTCTTCGGCGGTCATATCGACATCGAGACTTTTGGCGTTAGACTTTTTGTAGCCTTCGAGCTCGGTTTCGAATTTATCTCCCTCCACGCCCAGGACAACGTCTGCGTACATTTGAATGAAGCGTCGATAGGAATCGTAGGCAAAGCGAGGGTTGCTGGTTTTCTTCGCCAGACCAGCGACAATGGTGTCGTTCATGCCCAGGTTCAGTATGGTATTCATCATGCCGGGCATGGATACCGGCGCACCACTGCGCACCGAGAATAGCAGGGGGTTGTCCGGGTCGCCGAAGCGTGCGCCCATTTTTTCCTCAACCAGTTTCAGGGCGACGTCATATTCCATCTGTAGATGGCGGGGCAGCCTGTTTCCCGCCTCGAAAAACTCTCGGCAGGTGGGTGTAGTGATGATGAAGCCAAAGGGAACCGGCAGCTTGAGGCTGGTCATTTCACACAGATTGGCACCTTTGCCGCCCAGTAGTTCACGATCATCCTTGCTGCCTTCGTTAAACAGGTAGACTCGCTTCGCCATCGTTCACTTCTCCAGACTGGTAAACGTGTAGTATGCGGAAAATTTTGGCACAGTCATAGTGAACCGTGTTGTAAAACCTCCTTTTAGCAGAGCATGTATTTCTGAATCTTGAGTGGGCTGATACTATAGGCGGCCATCTGAGGTAAAACATGCTCTCTAACGAATCTGAAAAATACTGCGGCCTGGTCTATCCCTTCGGCCAGAAAGCCAACCCGGAACCCGGTGTGCCCCACGCAGTGGCCGAGGGTGTGTACTGGGTTCGCTTTTCCATGCCAATGTCGCTAGACCACATCAACCTATGGCTGCTTGAAGACGGTGACGGCTGGACGATTATCGATACCTGCCTTGATATACCGAGTGCCCGCGAACAGTGGCAACATTTGTTCGCAAATTTTATGGGAGGAAAGCCGGTTAATCGGGTGATATGTACCCATCTGCATCCCGATCATGTGGGCCTGGCCGGTTGGATTACCCGCCGCTTTGATGCTGAGTTATGGATGTCCCGAGAAGAATTTCTGATGTGTCGCGCCCTCGCTAGCGATACGGGTCGTGAAGCACCCGATGTGGCCATCCGATTCTATAAAGCCGCAGGTTTCAACGATGCCCAGCTCGACGCCTACCGTGCGCGGTTTGGTGGTTTTGGCCGTGCGATCTCCCCCTTGCCTGACAGCTTTCGGCGTTTGCTGAACAATGAAACCATTCGCATCAATGATCGATACTGGCAGCCCGTTGTTGGGAGTGGCCACTCTCCCGAGCATATGAGTCTTTATTGCCCTGCTCTGAAATTGTTGATTTCGGGCGATCAGGTACTGCCGCGTATTACACCCAATATCAGTGTATTTCCCACTGAACCCAAGGGTGACACCCTGAAAGACTGGCTCAATTCGAATGCGCGCATGCGCGAACAACTGCCTGACGACGTTTTGGTTCTGCCCGCGCACGAGGCGCCTTTTTATGGTTTGCATGTTCGTCTTACCCAGGTCATTGAATTTCACGAACGAGATTTGGATAAACTGTATCAGCACCTGATTGAACCGCGCCGGGCCGTTGAATGCTTTGCGCCGCTATTTAAACGTGAGATAGACGAGGGCGTATTCCAAATGGCCACAGGAGAAACATTGGCGCATCTAAACTGTTTGGTGGGTCGGCGGATGGCGGTGGTTAATCGCGACGAAAATGGTGTCGATTGGTACCAGCAAAAAGCGGAGACCGCCGAGTTTGAATAGCCCGTTACCTGTGCAGGCAATGTCGAAGCGGCTCGAAGCGCTACGCACGCAACTGACCGAGCAAAACCTGGATGCCTTGATAGTACCAAGGGCAGACGAGTATCTGGGTGAATATTTGCCGCCACGCAATGAGCGTATGCTCTGGGTCAGCGGCTTTACCGGTTCCGCAGGGGTGGTCATCGTATTGCGTGAGCGGGCCGCCATATTCGTCGATGGCCGCTATACCATTCAAGTGCGCCAGCAGGTTGATGAATCGTTGTTTGAAATACTCAGTCTCACCGAGCAGCCGCATGCCCAATGGCTGGCTGATCAGTTTGATGGCACTGCCCGGGTTGGTTACGACCCGCGATTACACCCGTTGAACTGGCAGAAAAATGCCAGCAAGGTCTTCGCCCAGGCGGCAGTCGAGTTGGTCGAGCTGGAACGAAACCCTGTTGACCTGTGCTGGTCAGACCGGCCGCAGCCAGAATCAAAACCTGCTCTGTTGCTTGCCGAGCAATACAGTGGCCAGTCAAGTGCGTCTAAACGCGAAGAAATTGGTAACTTGATTGCTGACAAGGGTGCAGAGCTGGCGTACATCTTTGCTCCTGATTCCTGCAACTGGTTGCTCAATATTCGCGGTGGGGATGTGCCGAACTTGCCGATAGTTTTGGGCAGCGCGTTGCTCCACGCCGATGGGACAATGACCTTTTTCACTGCGCCTGAAAAACTGCCTGCCGGCTTTGCCTCCCATGTTGGTGCTGGCGTTGAGGTAAAACATGAGCAGGAACTGGCAGCCTGTTTCTCTACATGTAAAGGAAAAGTGGTGATTTGTGATCCCAAAACCGCCAATGCCTGGAGTCAATTGGCGTTGCAACGGGCGGGCGCCAAAGTGATTGCTACAGACGACCCTGTGATTTTACCCAAGGCGTGCAAGAGTGATACAGAAGTGCAAGGCATGCGCAATGCACATATCCGCGACGGCCTGGCAGAGAGCAGATTTTTAGCCTGGCTGGACGCAGAAGTCCTGGCGGGGCGCCTGCATGACGAAGCGCAACTCGCAGATAGACTCGGCGCCTATCGAGCGGAGCAGCCTCTATTTCAGGAAACCAGTTTCGATACGATTTCGGCTGCTGCAAGCAACGCGGCAATGGCACATTACAACCATCTCGATAGCACTGCCTCAGCGTTGACCATGGACAGCGTGTATCTGGTCGACAGCGGTGGTCAGTATCTCGATGGCACCACGGACATAACGCGCACGGTTGCCATTGGCGACCCCGGCGATGAGGTTAAAGAACGGTTCACCCTGGTTCTAAAAGGCATGATTAATCTAGCTCAGGCGCGGTTTCCAAAGGGCACGACGGGTGCGCAACTGGACGTGTTAGCCCGCCAGTTTCTCTGGCAGCAAGGCCTGGATTTTAACCATGGCACTGGCCACGGCGTGGGCAGTTGTCTGTCGGTTCACGAGGGTCCGCAACGTATCGGGCCCGCTATGGGCGATGTGGCGCTGCTGCCGGGCATGGTCGTGAGTGATGAGCCAGGTTATTACAAAGATGGCTGCTATGGAATGCGCTGTGAGAATTTGCTGGTCGTTGTGGCATTGAGCGCGATGGTCGACAGCGACAAGCCCCTGTTGGGTTTTGAAACGCTGACGATGGCCCCCTTTGACAACAGAATGCTCAAACCAGAATGGCTAACCGGCCCAGAGCTGCACTGGCTCAATGTCTATCACAGTAATGTGTGGTCTGCGCTGTCTCCATCGTTAGAGGGCGTAGAGCGCGACTGGCTGGAGCGGGCCACAAGTCCGGTTCAACGGGCCACAAGTCCGATTCAATAAACGACTATGACTTGTTATATCGGGGCGCTATCCCGAATCTGTGTGTCCGGATTCAGATAGAAATGAGACAACTTGTGTTTCGCATGATCGTAGTCTGCGGGATGTTGCGGAAAGCCTCGCATCTGTTATTAGGTTGAGACCTTTGCACGGAAGATGATTTCGCTTTCAGGCAAGGCAAAAACGCACGGAATGAGGGAGTTTATGCTTATAAATGACCGATTGAGTACGATTTTAACAAAGCATGCAGGTGAAATGGCTTTCGTGCAAAGGTCTCTAGGTATCTGTTAGGCATCTGGTAGGATAGCCCCACAAGGAAAAGGAAAAAATAATGGCAGTAGCAGGCGTAAATCACGAGCACTGGTCTTCCCGTTTTGTGTTCTTAATGGCCTCGGTCGGCTTCGCGGTTGGCCTGGGTAATATTTGGCGCTTTCCCTATCAGGTGGGCGAGAATGGTGGTGCGGCTTTCGTGTTGGTGTACCTGGCTTGCGTTCTGGGCATTGGCGTGCCTATTTTGATGGCGGAGCTGTTGATCGGGCGTCGGGGTCAATTGAGCGCCCCGAAATCCATGCGCCTGGTGGCTGAGCAGAGTGGTCGTTCAAAACACTGGCAGTGGGTAGGGGCGATGGGTCTGCTGGCGGCATTTACCATTGAAATCGTTTATGCCGTTATTGCTGGCTGGGTGTTGTGGTATTTGTTCAAAGCGATAACCACCAGCTTCGACGGGGTTGACGCGAGCCTGGCAGAATCCCAGTTTAGCGCTGTGCTTGCGGACCCTCTCGGCATGATTTTTTGGACAGGCCTGGGGCTGCTGGTTACGGGCTATATTATTTACTCCGGTGTTCAGGGCGGTATTGAAAAAGCAGTGACTATACTCATGCCAATGTTATTTGGCTTGCTGTTGGCTTTGGCCGCCTATAACATTTTTGCCGGTGGTATGGGTGAGGCGCTAAGGTGGTTATTCACGCCTGATTTCAGCAAGATCAATGGTGACGTGTTTTTGGCGGCGTTGGGGCAGGCCTTCTTTTCTATTGGCGTGGCGATGGGCGGCATGATGACATTTGGAGCCTATTTGCCGAAAGACGTTTCGATTTCACAGTCAGTGCTGGTTATCGTCTGCGCAGACACCGTGGTTGCCATTATTGCGGGATTGGTAATTTTTCCCGCAGTGTTTAGCAATGGCCTTGATCCTGCGGTTGGGCCCGGTCTCATATTTCAAACGCTGCCCGTAGCCTTTGCGCAAATGCCTGGCGGTTCCATTTTTGCCGTGCTGTTCTTCCTGCTGCTCTCAGTGGCCGCTATCACGTCGATGGTGGGGCTGGTTGAATCAGTGACTGCCTGGATGGAAGATCATCATGGCTTCCCGCGTCAACGTGTAGCGGTGGTGGTTGTTTCCGTTGTTTTCTTCATGAGCATTCTCAGTGTTCTGTCTCACAATATATTGGCAGAGTACACAGTGTGGGGTCGCAACCTGAATGCGCTGCTGGACTTTTTTTCCAATCAAATCCTGCTGCCTTTAGGCGGTTTGCTGATCGCGGTTTTTGCTGGCTGGAGTATTCAGCGCAGCGCGACCAGAGAAGAGTTGGCGATCAGGAATGATACCTGGTTCGACATTTGGTATTTTCTGATTCGCTATCTCGTGCCCCCCGCAGTGCTTATCATTCTCGTGATGGGGGTCTCGGGTTAGTCCGTGCTGAACCTTGTCAATGATTTTCTCTGGAGCAAACTGCTGATCGCCGGCCTGCTTGGGGTGGGCTTGTGGTTCAGCGTGGGCACTCGTTTTGTGCAATTCCGCTATTTCGGGCACATGTTTTCCAGGCTGCGTTCGGGCATGGCCCATCACGAGGGTCAGATCAGTTCTTTTCAGGCGTTGGTCGTCAGTGTCGGCGGCCGCGTTGGCAGTGGCAATATTGCCGGTGTTGCGGTTGCTATTACCTTTGGTGGTCCCGGCGCGGTGTTCTGGATGTGGGTGGTGGGGCTTATCGGCATGGCAATCAGCCTGTTGGAGTGTTCGCTCGCCCAGTTGTATAAGCAGCGTGAGCCGGACGGTAGTTTTCGGGGTGGTCCAGCTTATTACATGCGCCGGGGATTAAAGCGGCCGTGGCTGGCAACGGTATTTTCTATCCTGTTATTGCTCACTTTTGGTCTCGCTTTTAACGCTTTGCAGGCCCATGTGGTTGTCAGTTCTCTAAACGCCAGTTTTGGCGTTCCCCAATGGGCGAGCGGGGCGGCTTTGGCAGTGCTTTTGGCGCTTAGCATTTTCGGTGGTTTGCGGCGTATTGCGCAGGTCGCTGAGGTGGTTGTGCCGGTTATGGCGGCTGCCTATCTGGGCATCTCTGTTTTTGTAATAATTATAAATATTAGCGAGTTACCCTCGGTGTTTAAATTGATATTTAGCTCTGCTTTTGGTCTTGGGCCTGCCCTCGGTGGTGGGGTCGGCGCGGCTATCGCGCTGGGTGTGAAGCGGGGACTATTTTCCAATGAGGCCGGCCTGGGCAGTGCCCCCAATGTCGCTGCAACCGCCCTGGTTGACCACCCGGTTGAACAGGGCCTGGTGCAGGCGTTGAGTGTGTTTATTGACACCTTGCTGCTCTGCACCTGCACCGCGACTATCATCTTGTTGTCGTCCGCCTATACCCCTGGTTTGGAGAGTGTCGATGGTTTGGTGCTGACTCAGACAGCCCTTGCTGAACATGTGGGCGACTGGGGCGATGAATTTGTCAGTCTGTTGCTCTTGCTGTTTGGTTTTAGCTCCATCCTCTACAACTACTACCTGGGTGAAAACAGCCTGAATTATTTTAGCGAGGAGAATCAGACCCTGTTTAATATCTTCAGGGCACTGGTGCTGTTATTGGTAATGTGGGGTGCGGTTCAGGATTTGGGTACAGTGTTCAGCTTTGGTGATTTCACCATGGGCCTACTGGGTTTGGTGAACCTGATTGCCATAGCCATGATGTACAAAACGGGCTTGAAACTGGTAAGAGATTACGACCGGCAGTTGCTCAAAGGCCAGAGACCTCGCCTTGAGCCTGAGGCATTCAGCGAATGCGATGTCGATGGGTCCGCCTGGGCAAACCCAAAGCAATCGGTCTAAATCCGACAGGTCCCTGGCGCTTTAGTAGCCGGAGAGCGTAGCGTATCGATCTTTGTGAAACCCTGAATCGCCAAACAATTGCATAGCCACGCGGGCGCGCTTCAAAAAGAAGCCGATTTCCAGTTCATCAGTGACACCGATACCCCCGTGCATTTGCACAGCTTCGTTGGTGACCAGTTTACTGACATCGTTGAGTTTGGCCTTGGCCAGGCTGGCCAGCAGCGCGAGTTGATCGGGAGATTCATCAACCGCCGAGCAGGCATGCAGAACAATCGAGCGGGCCATTTCCAGCTCGGTGTACATGATTGAGGCACGGTGTTGCAGAGCCTGGAAGCTGCCAATTTTTACATCGAACTGGTCACGCTCTTTGAGGTATGCCACCGTGCGATCAAAGGCTTCCCAACAGTTTCCCAGCATCTCGGCAGCCAGTGCGATACGGGCGCGGTCCAAAATGCCCTCAAGAATTGGCCAGGCTTTATCTAACCCCCCGATGAGGGCGCTGTTATCGACCTGTACATGGTCAAAGTCAATGTTCGCAGCGTTGCGGCTGTCAACCATGATCGTGCGCTTGCGGTGTATGCCCTGGGTGCTGGCATCCACGACAAACAGAGATATTCCCTGAGCATCACCTGTGCCACCACTGCTGCGAGCGACGACAATCAGTTGATCGGCACTGTGACCATCCATGACAAACAGCTTGTGACCCTTGAGGCTATAGCCGTTGGCAGATTTAGTGGCACGCAATTCAACCCCCAACGGATTGTGGTGATTGCTTTCCTCCAGCGCCAGCGCCAGGCTCATTTCCCCTGCTGCTATCCTGGGCAGAAGCTGCTCTTTTTGGGCCTGTGTGCCGCCCAACAACAGCGCGTAGTTGCCAATGATGGCTGATGCCAGCAGGGGCGAGGCCGTTAAAGTGCGACCGGTTTCCTCAAGCAGCGCGCCCATGCCGGCAAAGCCAAACTCAAGACCGCCATACTGTTCAGGCAAAACAATGCCAGCCCAGCCCAGGTCGGCCATCTTCTGCCACAGTTCCCTTGAGTAGCCGAGTTCATCTCTGCTATCACGCAGTTCACGCAAAGCGCGGACCGGTGCGTTATCCTGTAGAAATTCCCGCCCTGTGGCCTGTAGCAGGCGCTGTTCTTCGTTGCGTACCAGTGCCATGTGTTGCGTTACTCCTGCGGCTATTGCGGTAATTCCAGGATGCGCCTGGCAATAATATTGAGCTGAATTTCGCTGGTGCCGCCGGCAATGGTCAGCGTTTTAGACATGGCCCACTGGCGCAGCGCTTTAATCTGCTCGTCGGAAAATTCGTCACCTTCCCAGCCCAGCCCGGCGCTGCCGAGTAGCGCCAGGAGCAATTCGCCCTTGATCTTTTCGACTTCTGTGCCCAGATATTTCATGATGAGTGGCACGTTGCCGGGTATGTTGTTGACGCGCTCCTCAAAAGTTCGAAAGCGAGTCAGCTCCAGGCCGTGCATAAACATGTCGTACTCCACCAGCATACGGCGCAATTCCGGGTCGGCGATTTTGCCGTCGATATAGTCAACATGGCCTGGCGCCACGGCCCTGGGGTCAACACTGGGGATGTCTGCCGCCATTTCCGACATCAGCTTGCGCTCGTGTTTGAGCAATGACTTGGCAACCGACCAGCCCTTGTTCAACTCACCGACGAGGTTTTCTTTCGGCACTTTTACCTGGTCGAAGAAGGTCTGGCAAAATTCTGATTCGCCGGAGATCAAGCCGATGGGAGAAGTGCTGATGCCCGCCGTGTCCATGTCAATCAACAGGAAGCTGATACCCTCCTGCTTGATGGCGCCAGGGTTTGTGCGAACCAGGCAGAATATCCAGTCGCACTCATCCGCTTTGGTCGTCCAGATTTTGCTGCCGTTGATCAGAAAATGGTCGCCTTTATCTTCCGCCTTGCATTGCAGGCTGGCGAGGTCGGAGCCGGCGCCGGGTTCGCTGTAGCCCTGGCACCAGCGGATTTCGCCGCGCACAATTGAAGTAATGTAATTCTGTTTTTGCTTCTCGGTGCCGTATTCCAGTACAGCGGGCCCGAGCATCCAGATACCCAGGCTGAAAATAGGAGCGCGTGCATTAATCGCCTTCATTTCATCTTTGAGAATTTTCGCCTCTTCGGCGCTGAGCCCGCCACCGCCGTACTCGCTGGGCCACTCCGGCGCGGTCCAGCCCTTATCGCGCATACGCTCAAACCAGATGCGCGTGTCTTCACTGGCAAACGTGGCATTGCGTCCGCCCCAATACTGCTCGCCAGCCTTGATCGGTTGGCGCATAGACTCCGGGCAGTTGTCGGCCAGCCACTGGCGCACTTCTGAACGGAACGGGTTCATTGAATCCATGGTCATACCTTGTAAATCCCTGATTACTGGGGCGGGGCCAGCGTCAAAACAAAAGTCCTCTCTTCCTGATTGCGCGAAGTTTTTAGGTTGATCTGGTCGCCGGGTTGTTTCTTTTCCATGTAGCTAAAGTAATCGTCGCTATTGGCGATATCCTTGCCATCAATGGCTACGATGATATCGCCCAATACAATTTCACCGCGGTAGTTTCTATAAGCTCCGCTAATGCCCGCAGCGGCCGCAGGTAAACCGGGAAACACGCGGACAATCGGAACACCTTCGATGCGGTAGCGTTGCGACCAGCGATCACTGGCCAGTTCAATTCCAATAATGGGCCTCAACAAACGCCCGTAGCTGATCAGTTGAGGGACGACCTCACGAACAGTGTTTACCGGAATGGCGAAGCCGATTCCCGCGCTGGCACCACTGGGACTGTAGATCGCGGTGTTGACACCGACCAACTGTCCCATGGAGTTGAGTAGAGGGCCGCCAGAGTTGCCAGGATTGATCGCAGCATCTGTCTGGATGACGTTGCGGATTTTACGGCTGTTGGTACTGGCGATTTCTCTACCCACCGCACTGACCACCCCCGTTGTCAGTGTTGTATCCAGGCCAAAGGGATTGCCTATGGCGAGAACTTTTCGGCCTACTTCCAGTTCAGACGAGTCGCCAATCGGCAGCGTGACTAATTGCTCCCTGGGGGCTTCAATACGCAATACTGCGAGATCTTTCTCCGGGGCGACGCCAATGATTTCTGCCTCCCATTCGCTGCGGTCTTGCAGCTCAATCACTATGCGGTTGGCGCCCTGGATAACATGGTAGTTGGTGACCACCAGGCCGTTTTCATCCCAGATGAAACCCGTGCCAGTACCGCGGGGTATTTCTTCCGCGTTGCGCGAAAAAACCCCGCGCCGTATTAACGCGGTATTGGTGACGTGAACAACAGCCGGGCTGGCCTGTTGATAAATGTCCATGCTGTTGCTTTCGTCTTCAGTTTTAAAACCGAGATAATCGGGAGCTGCCCAGCTTACGCCTGCTGCCAGCAGGAAAGCAGCGGCGAATAAACGACACATCATAAATTGACCGGACGGGATGCTAGTGGCCCGCGCTAAACGCCTGCGTGAACGCGCGAATGCGTTTGGCATTGGCGCCCAGATCGTTGCGACCAACACGGGACACTGAGCGCAGGTCGATATGGGTGCCCGTGGCCGTGGGCTCAAAACGAATCACGATGTCATCGACAAAACCGAACCAAAATGAGGTGTAGGCTGCCTCAAGAATCATCGCCTCGGGGTCATTATTGTAAATTCGCCAGTTCATGCTCGCCGCGACTTCGGCGGCTTGAGCCATCGCGGCAGGTGCTGCCATATCACTCTCAATGGTAGCCAGGTTGGGGTAGGCGCTCAATTGTGCTGCTAGGCTGTCAGGTTTGATATCGAGAGTATTGGAATTGCTGCTGCGCTCAGTCGCGCCCTGTATAAATACGGGTGGATTCTCCGTGTTAGTGGTGATGTCGTGAATGGGCGGGTAGTCCCCCGCAGAGCCTGCCAGCGCGCCTGCCAGTAAAACACCAGGCAAGGCGGGCAGCGAGCGCAGCAGCGCTGCTTGTCTTTGGGTTTTGTAGCGTGGCAGCAGGCTGACAACGGCCAGTATCAATAATACAACCAGCGACAGCAGACAACTGAGCGCGAATCCCCCGAGTCCGGTGCTGAAATGCAGCAGGTTAAATTTTACGCTGAGCGCGAACAGCGGTATCAGGGCCAGAAAGCTAATGGCCAGACGCCCGCACCACTTGATTATTGGAGATGTTACCGTGTGGTCATTCATGGAATTGTTCCACTGTTTTCGAATTGGCAAGCATACTCCGCTCTTATGAGTGCTGCCAACTTCGATGCGTTTTGCGGGCCAATGCCTGGGCGCCGTTAGCTGTGGTTATCCGTTGCCGTCAATGCCAGTGGAGTATGGACTTTAATGTTTCCCACCCGGTACTGAGCCAACAGGAGAGTGAGGGAATAGTTCAGTTTCCGTTAAATCAGGCCGTATCACTTTTAGAGGGGCCTGTCCCGGTGAAGCGAGTTCCCGGTGGGTCGACCGCCCAATGGGGGGTGTTGTCCCAGTGATCGGTATACACAAGTTCTGATAGTGGCCTGCGCCTTACAGGCCCATGCTGACCCCTGGGCTTGCCTAGAGTCAGGGTGCAGCTGATAAATACCTCGTCTGGTATTTCGAGTAGTGTTTTCAGCGCCTGTTCTACAAAGCTGTGAAAGCTGGTGATCACACCGCCATAGCCGAGGCCGCGAGCGGCCAGCAGCAAATTTTGCACGGCCGGGTATATTGAGGCGCCCTCCATACTCTGAAACTCACGGTAGCGATGCAGGCAGGGTAATATCAGGCAGGGAGCGCTGGCAAAATTGTCCACATATTCCTGCATGGTTCGCGCCATACGGGACTTGGGTGAATTGGGGTCAGTGCCGCTACCCCGGTCATAGCGGTCTCGTTGGCGCTTCTCTGCCCAGAAGTTTTGAGCCGCGCCCGCAATGAGCTGCCTGGCAGCCTTTGCTCGCTCGCTATCTGTCAGCACCAGAAAACGAAATGGCTGGCGGTTGGAGCCGCTTGGGCCCCTGGTTGCGGCGAATAGCATGTCTCTTAAGGCATGTTCAGGTATCGGATCATCCGTGTAGCGTCGAATGGCTCGCGTTGAGCAGAGACCTTCGATCAGACCGACGCTGTCATTGGCAATGGGCTGGTCGGCAAGGGCATTTTTTTCAGGCTGCATCACTCATTCCTTATTGCTTTTCGGCGTGACCTATTATTTGCTACTGGTTTGCATGGCACAAGGGTAGACTGATTGAACTGGTTACCAAAGAGCGCCGCTGCTGGTTACCAAAGAGCGCCGCTGCTGGTTACCAAAGAGCGCTGCTGCTGGTTATCAAAGAGCGCTGCTGCGTTTAAAATTTTACCGAGGCCAAAGAGCGAGGATTGAGATGAGTATAACTGTAACCCCCACAAATGGTGCCTGTGGCGCCCGTGTTGAAGGCGTGAACCTGTCTGAGTCATTGACTGAAACCACTGTCGATGCTCTCCGCCAGGCATGGTTGCAACACCATGTTCTGGTATTTCCTGATCAGCTCATGTCTGAGGACGATTTGGAGCGCTTTACCGGCTATTTTGGCGGCTTTGGCGACGATCCGTTTATCGCTCCCCTGGCTGGCCGCGAACATATTATTGCGGTGTGTCGCAGCGCTGACGAACAGGCGCCAGTGTTCGCTGAGAACTGGCACACAGATTGGAGTTTTCAGAAAGTGCCGCCAGCGGGCACCTGCCTTTACGGTATTACTATACCGCCGGTGGGCGGTGATACAGGGTTTATCAACCAGCACCAGGCCCTGGCGGACATGCCAGCGGATTTGCGAGACAGGCTGGAAGGGAAAATGGCGGTGCACTCAGCTACTGGGGCCTATTCCCGCGATGGACTGTATGGCGAGAAAGATCAGGATTCGGATCGCAGTATGACCATTCTTTACGCCGATGAAGCCAGGGAGACTCAATTACACCCCATTATTCGCAAACACCCGGAAACAGGCGAGGAGGGAGTATTTGGCTGCGTCGGTTACATCGTTGGTATTGACGGCATGGCCGATGACAAGGCGCTCGAATTACTATTGGATTTGCATGCCTGGCAGACCCGTGAAGAATTTCAATATCGACATCAATGGTCAGAAAATATGCTGGTGATGTGGGACAACCGTTCGGTTCTGCACAGGGCCAACGGGGGCTATGACGGTTATGCGCGTCTCCTGCATCGCACCACCATAGCGGACAGCAAATAGAGGCAGAGCACTATGGAACAGTGGCTGCAAGGTCGCTCTTTTGAGGACTGCTATGCACAGTATGAAGAGCAAGGCTATGTTATTTTTGAGAACGTGATGCCGCTGTCTGACATCGAACGAGTTCGCTCCGCGCTGAACCCATATCTACAGAAAACAGGCCGCAACAACTTTGAAGGCTATCAGTCAAACCGGGTATATGCGCTATTGGCAAAGGCACCAGCTATTTTCTCCGATATGATTACACACCCGCTGGCGCTTGCTTTTGCCGAACGTGAGTTGGGTGGTTCCTGTTTGCTGTCAGCTCTGCTGGCCATTAATCTCCATCCGGGTGAAACCGTACAGCCCTGGCACCATGATGACGCACATTTAATGATACCTATGCCGCATCCTGCCTATGGGGTGAGTACCTTCTGGGCAATCGACGATATGACAGATTGCAACGGTGCTACGGAAATTATCCCAGGGAGTCATTTGTGGGATGCAGAGCAGAGTGAATCACTGCTCAGTATTAGCAAGATATTCGATGCACCGGCAGAGCGGGAAGATGAGCCGCCGCACCTGCACGTGGAACAAGTCATCATGCCTGCAGGATCATTAATGATTGCCAAAGGAACCTTGAAGCACCGTGGCGGTGCTAATACTTCGGATCAATCTCGCCTTATTGTGACGCCGCAATACTGCCCTGGGTGGGCGAGGCAATTGGAGACTATGGTATTGGCCACACCCAGAAATATTGTTGAGAAACTACCCAGGCGCTCTCGTGAACTCATTGGCTATTCGATACATGGCGCATTTATGGGCTATGTGGACGGGATGAGTCCCGATCAACTACTGGATTGCTAAGTGGCCGCGGTAAGAAGCCCTGGCAGACGAGCATGGCCAGGGTCGCTGAGTGCCGCAATTACGCCTGAAACTACTGCGGTGGTGGCGCTTGGCCGATTTCGTCCGCACAGATAAATAAGCCCTGTGCGCTGGCCGTGACTTTTCCGTCCACGCGCATTTCAGCTTTGCTGATTTGTTTTCTGCCTGTATTTAGTTCGTTTTTTCCCCACAGCTCGACCGCTGTATTTAGCGGAGTTTTACGGTGATAGCGAATGGTAAGGGTACCGGTGAACCCGGCTCTGCCGGTGATCACATTGGCCATGGCCAGCAGTTCGTCAAATACGGCAGATATAATCCCGCCATGCACACTATTGGGAGGCCCAGCGTAGGTGGGTGAAAATGTGACCTCCCCCCGAACCACATCGCCGTCTTTGCGTAAACTAAGCGGTAGGGCAATAGCGTTGAGCCTTCCGGAAATGGGGCTGTAGGGCATGCAGACCGTAATATCCTCGTCAGACCAGCCAAGGCCAGACCTGTCATCGGCAATAGAAACGGCGGACCAGCCCTCGCCCTCAATCAAATGGGGCTGCAGCGTCTCCAGAGCTTTGTTAATGTGCTCGCTGGCCTGAGAGACCGCTTCTGCCGGAGCGCGGCTACTGCGCAGATACGCAATCAGTTTCGATACGTCTTTATTAAGTTGTTCCATACCTGTGGGTGCCCATTATTCCAGGGATTGGCCCGCCCGGGCCGATTCGAACGGCCGGCCTGCCGCTTAGGAGGCGGCTGCTCTATCCACTGAGCTACGGGCGGATCACTGCGTGATACTCGGCCAGTTCATAGCCGGTTGTTGATTCTGGCAAGCCTGCGGGCTTGCGGCTGCTCCTTTCGGCTCCCAGGCCGAAATTCGATTGTGTCCTCACATAGGGTTGACGGGGGTGCTGTTTTAGCGGGCGCTATTTTAGTCATCTCCACCCATAATTACCACTGTGCGTGCGGGTTTAGTACCTGTGAGGCAAATCGGCCAGCCTCGGTATGGTTTGACGCGCATCAAGAGTCCGGCTGTGGCGGGTGTGGCGGCTGTGGCGGCTGTGGCGGGTATGGTGGGTGTGGCGGGTGTGGTGGGTGTGGTCAGGTGGGTAAACCTTGCGGTTTGGGCACGCTTCAGCGTGTGTTTTTGACCGCTGCGGAACTCAACGATTTTTCCCAAAGGAAAAATTCGGATTCAAACAATCCTCGCGGAAAGCCTCAAAAACACCCGCTTGCGCAACCGTGCCCTGATTAAACCTCAAGATTTATCCACCCGCCCACAGGCTGAATCTGCGCTCGTCTATGGCTTCGCCTGATTAAACCTCAAGATTGACCCACCCGCCCACAGGCTGAATCTGCGCTCGTCTGTGGCTTCGCCTGATTAAACCTCAAGATTGACCCACCTGCCCACCGTTTTTCTGCGGCGACACTTATGGAGCAGAGGACTTGCGGGGTGCCTGGTAGAGGACTTGCGGGGTGCTTTGAAGCGCATAAAGAGTGCGCTGTGGCGGTGTTATCGCATTTGATGTGTCGGTAAGCATGTTCTCCCGCCAAGTGCTGTTGAGTTCGGCTGTGGTTGGCTGGGTTGGTTGTGGCGGGTGGTCGGCTGGTTAAACCTTGCGGTTTGGGCACGCTTCAGCGTGTGTTTTTGACCGCTGCGGAACTCAACGATTTTTCCCAAAGGAAAAATTCGGATTCAAACAGTCCTCGCGGAAAGCCTCAAAAACACCCGCTTGCGCAACCGTGCCCTGATTAAACCTTCAAGATTTACCCACCCGCCTACAGTATGGGGCAGAGGGCTTCCGGGGTGCTTTGAAGCGCATAAAGAGTGCGCTATGGCGGTGTTAGCGCATTTGATGCGTCGGTGAGCATGTTTGAGCCGCAGGCCAGTTTCCACGCGACATTGGTGAACCGATCAAATGCCGATAACAACGACAGCACTCAGCGCGAAAAGCAGCCCGGAAGTCCCATAACCATAAACTCAGGGCTTGCGGTTTTGAGCCGCAGGCGAGTGTCCACGGGGCATTGGCGAACCGATCAAATGCAGATACCAATACAAATAACAACGTCAGCACTCAGCGCGAAGAGCAGCCCGGAAGTCCCATAACCATAAACTCAGGGCTTGCGGTTTTGAGCCGCAGGCGGGGTTGGCTGTGGCCGGGTGTCGCGGGTGGTCGGCTGGTTAAACCTTGCGGTTTGGGCACGCTTCAGCGTGTGTTTTTGACCGCTGCGGAACTCAACGATTTTTCCCAAAGGAAAAATTCGGATTCAAACAGTCCTCGCGGAAAGCCTCAAAAACACCCGCTTGCGCAACCGTGCCCTGATTAAACCTTCAAGATTTACCCACCCGCCTACAGTATGGGGCAGAGGGCTTCCGGGGTGCTTTGAAGCGCATAAAGAGTGCGCTATGGCGGTGTTATCGCATTTGATGTTTCGGTGAGCATGTTTGAGCCGCAGGCGAGTTTGTGAACCGATCAAATGCAGACAACAACGCCAGCACTCAGCGCGAAAAGCAGCCCGAAAGTCCTATAACCATAAACTCAGGGCTTGCGGTTTTGAGCCGCAGGCGGGGTTGGCTGTGGCCGGGTGTCGCGGGTGGTCGGCTGGTTAAACCTTGCGGTTTGGGCACGCTTCAGCGTGTGTTTTTGACCGCTGCGGAACTCAACGATTTTTCCCAAAGGAAAAATTCGGATTCAAACAGTCCTCGCGGAAAGCCTCAAAAACACCCGCTTGCGCAACCGTGCCCTGATTAAACCTTCAAGATTTACCCACCCGCCCACAGGCTGAATCTGCGCTCGTTTGTGGCTTCGGCTGATTAAACCTCAAGATTGACCCACCTGCCCTGGCCCTAACCGAACAGCCTGAGCTTAAAAATGCAGCCGTCCGCTCAGGCCCAGCAGGTGTTCCGGGGCGCGCTGTTCACTGGCGTTGCGGCCAGCGAAGACTTCCAGCTCCAGCCCGTCGGGGCGCTCTAGCTGCATTCCCAGCCGCAGCCGTCGCGCTATCCCATCGGCCATGTCCAACTGGGCAAAGGGTCGCAGCCGGGTGAGTCGGTCTGACTGAACCAGTCCGTAGCTCAGGTTCAGCTCCAGCCGCGCTGTGGGTCGCTGCGCCAGCCCGCTGTCTTGCAGGGCCCGCTCGCTCTCCCACAGGGCTTGTGCTCCGCCGCCTGAGTCCTGTCCCCACACGGGGGTCAGGGTCAGCGCCAGACCTTGACCGGATACCCCTGGGTCTAACTGCACGGTCAGGCTCGCTCCCCAGGCCTCAAAATCACTCTCTTTGTGAGCCAGCAGTCCGTGGGCGCGCAGCGCGGTGCTCAGGCCGCGGCCATTGGCATACTCCAGCCCGACACCCACTTCGGCGCCTTCGCCTTCTTCGGCATCACCCCCGTCGACCCGCACGCCTAACTCCAGGCTGGTGCTTAAACTGGCCTCTGGCTGTACCTGCCAGTGGCGGCTGGCCTCCAGCAGCAACCGCGCCCGCCGCGCCTGTGCGGTCACCTCGGGCAGTCCGGGTACGTCTTCTGATTCCAGCTCGACAATAAAGGCGTCGGCCTTGAGGGCCAGCTCAAACTCGCCGGTTGAGTGCAGGGCCTGGCGCAGGCCCAGGGCCCCCAGACGCATATCCAGGTCGGTCTCAAAGGTGGTGGCGCCGTGGCTCAGGGTGGCATCCCCCTGGCCAATGCCGAGGAGTCCCCACAGGCCCAGCCCGTCCCTGGGCGACCAGTAGCCATAGGGATACACGCTGCTCAGGTCGGTTTCAAGCTCGCCGTCGGTCTCGCCGCTGCGGTAGTCGGTCTCGCCGCTGCTGTGGCTCAGTGCCACGCCCACCAGGGCGCCTGTCTCAAGCCGGTAGTCGAGGCCCAGATACCCTGAGACCACCTCGCCATCCAGGTCAAACTCAGACTGGGGGCTGCCCTCAAAGTGGCTGAAGTCACCCCGTCCCCACAGGCTCCACTGGGCGGACGGCTCAGCCGTTGAGTCGTTCTCGTTCAAGTTCTGGCTCAAGTTCTGGTTCAAACCGAGGGGGATCACAAAGGCGCTGCGAGCCAACTGCTCCCGGTCCGGCAGTTGGCAGGCATTGCCGACCGGGTTATCGCTCTGGCGGTCAGCGCTGGCGCGGTTCAGTCCGCCCATGCTGTCGCCTGAGTTGCCTAAATCGCCTGAGCTGCCTAAATCACCCAGCCCAGCCGTGTGGACAGTGGCCGTGCTGGCACTAACGGTGTTGGCACTGGCTGTATGGACACTGGCGGTGCTGTCGGAGTTGGCAGTGACGGTATTGGCCGAGATCAGGTTGGGGATGCTGGACAGACAGGCGGCCAGTGACAAGCCGCTGACGGTGCTTGTCTGCGGCCCGGCTGAGGCCGGCTTAAAGCGCTCGCCAATCGCATCTACGGCACTGGCAGCCACGCTGCGACCAAAGGCCGCCAGAGTGATGTCCAAGGCCTGCTGGCGTGCACCGGCAGCGGTCTCGATGGTGACTTGCACGCTGTCGCTGTCGCTGGCGCCGCGTGGGTCGGTAACCGTTAACCTAAACGTCAACACCGCATCGGTACTCAAGACGTTCGGCGCGGTAAAGCTGGGGCTGGCGCTGTTGGCTCTGTTCAAGCTAACCGTTGGGCCGCCGGTCTGGGTCCAGGCGTAGCTGAGGCTATCGCCTGTGTCGGGGTCCGTGCCGCTGCCACTTAGCGTGACGGTTGCGCCTTCATCGACGCTCTGGTCTGTGCCGGCATCGGCGCTGGGGGCATCATTCACATAGGTGACGGTGATACGCACTCTGGCGCTGGCCGAGAGTCTGCCATCACTCACCGTCAGGAGAAAACTCAGCATCGCATCGGCACTCAAGCCCGTCGGCGCGGTAAAGCTGGCGCTGGGGCTGTCGGCTCCGCTCAAGGTGACCGCTGGGCCGCTGGTTTGAGTCCAGGCGTAGCTGAGGCTATCGCCTGTGTCGGGATCAGTCGCGCTGCCACTCAGCGTGACGGTCTCGCCCTCGGCGACGGTCCGCGGCTCTCCGGTATCTCCGGCATCAACACTCGGGGCATCATTGACGGCAGTGACGGTAACGCTCACGCTGGCGCTGGCCGAGAGGCTGCCATCACTCACGGTCAGGCTAAAGCCCAGCACCGCATTGGCACTCAGGCCCGTTGGCGCGGTAAAGCTGGGGCTGGCGCTGTCGGCTCCGCTCAGCGTGACTTGCTGGCCGCTGGTTTGCGTCCAGGCGTAGCTGAGGGCAGCCGCGTCGCTGTCTGAATCAGTCGCGCTGCCATTCAGCGTGACGGTTGCGCCCTCGGTGACGGTCTGCGGCTCTCCGGCATTAGCAACCGGGGCGACCGGGACAGGAGGAGGCGCAGGAACAGACGCCGAGGTGATAGTCAGGGTGGCCGTGGCGGATGCACTGAAAACAGTGCCGTCAGAGAGACTGTAGGTGAAGCTGTCATTGCCGATAACATCGGTGGCCGGGGTATAGACCAGGTTGGGGATGTCAGCGGCGGGAATCACTTGCATGGGGGTTACCGCTGTGCCGCTCAGGGCCAGGATGCCGGTGGTGGGCAGGCTGTCGATGCGCAGGCTGTGCAGGGTATCACCAACATCCACATCGACGAAGACAGCGCTGAAGGTGTTCGCCGTAAAGGTATGGTCGGTGTTCTCGGTGACCCTGACCATCAGTTCGGTTGCGGTCGGCGCGTCATTGGTGTTGGTGACTTCGATACTGAAGGCGGGGAGGGCTACCGGCGTGGCGATGATGCCATCGGTGACGGTGATGATAATGCCCGCGGTGGTGCCGACATGCTCGTTGGTGGGCGTGCCGGTCAAGGCCCCGCTGGTTTCGTCGAAAGTGGCCCAGGACGGCCGATTGGTGATCGCATATTCCAGCGTATCGCCATCCACATCCCCGTCCTCCGGCGTGAAGCTATAGGGGCTGTCTTCGGCCACGCTGGTGGCGGGCGTACCCGTGATGGTGGGTGGGTCATCGACCGCGGTGATGGTGATGGTGGCCGTGGCGGATGTACTGAAAGCAAGGCTGTCAGAGACGCTGTAGGTGAAGGTGTCATCGGCAGTGGCATTGAGGGCCGGGGTATAGACCAGGTTGGAGATGTCAGCAACGGCAATCACGTCCATGGCGGTGACCGCTGTGCCGCTCAGGGCCAGGCTGCCGGTGGCGGGCAGGGTGTCGATGCGCAGGCTGTGCAGGGCATCGCCGTCCGCATCGACAAAGTTAAACTGGCCCGCGGCAAAGGCATGGGGGGCATCCTCGGTGACGTTGACCATCAGCCCGGTTGTGGTGGGGGTGGTGTTGGCAGGTGCCACCGCCGCCGTGGGGTCACTGGTCAGGCTTTCCTGCCTGCCAACGCTATCGTTGAAACTGGCCGTCACGGTGATCTGCTCGCCGATATCGTCCGCAGTCAGGGTGTAGGTGCTCTCGATCTCGCCGCTGATCGGTGTGTCCGTGGTTCCATTGCGCCTGTTCCATTGGTAGGTGAACTCGGGGGGGACACCTTCGCTGACGACCTCGAACCCATTGGCATCGTTAATAATAGTGGTGTTCGCCGTCACCGTCAGTTCCTCACCCTCGGTCGGGTCACCGGAGATGGTCGGGGCACCGGTTGGCGGCGCGTTGGTCACGGTAATGCTAAAGCTCAGTGTATCTGTGCCTCCGCTCCCAGTCGCGGTGTAGGTCAGGTTAAACGTCTGGGTTCTCATGGTTCCTGTCGGCGTACCAGACAATCTGCGGTTAGACCCATTAAAGGACAGTCCAGGAGGCACAGGACTGAGCGTATAGGTATTGGTACCCCCTGTAACCGACAGTGCCGTGGGCAAAGTCAGTTCCATAATTTCGTTGCCCGCGCTGTAGTTGTCTGGATTATCAATGGTTTCCTGAAACAGCGGTCTGATAAAGATGTGGACGGTATCAGTGGCCGTGTTGGAGTTAGGGTCACTAACGCGCAAGCTGAAAGTGAACGAGGTCGGAGCAGATGCAGATGGAGGTATGTCCGGAACGATGAACGTTGGTTGTGCTACTGTCGCATTGCTTAAAGTCACATCGGGGCCGGCAGTCTGCGTCCAGAGGTATGTCAGGCCGAAATTAGCGCCATCGGGATCGTCACTGCCAGTGCCATCAAGGGTGACTGTGGTGCCCTCGTTCACAGTCTGATCTGACCCGGCGTCAGCGGTGGGCGAAACGTTGCTGATAGTTATCATCCTGGAGATGATAGTGGGCGCTTCAGCAGCCCCTGCTCTGACACCAAGTTGAACCTGAAACGTAGCGCCATTTCGCGCTGAACGGGACGCAGTGATGGTAAGATTTGCCTCGTTAAAATCGGTAAAACTAATCCCTAAATCGGGAAAGGTAGCCCCCATCGGGGGCATAGGCGTCCATTGGTATAGTGGGTTATTACCAAGGCCGGTGACTGTAGACCTGAGCTCCAGCATCCGACCCGCATTAAGTGCATGCTCATTGCTGTTGGCCCCGCTTCCACTTGGAAAAAGTGAAACAGTCTGCGCACTGGCGCCGGTTGCCGAGAACGCCAGCACCAGCAGAACCGCCGCGGATGTGAAGCAGCGCATTAGTGCCCCCCTCACCCACAGCACCCCACCTCTCGTAATGGCAACGGGCGCAATGGCAGCGGGGCCGGCTACGGGCAGCAACGAGGCTGCGCCTGCTGCCGGGGTGTTTGGGGTAATGGACAGCTTGGGTTTTGTTATGTGAGACCTTTGCACGAAAGCCATTTCACCTGCATGCTGCGTTAAAATCGTACTCAATCGGTCATTTATACCCATAAACTCCCTCATTCCGTGCGTTTTTGCCTTGCCTGAAAGTGAAATCATCTTCCGTGCAAAGGTCTCTATGTGCTTATTCATGCTGTTCCCTATGGGTTTCAAGCTGCGGCTTTTTAGTTCTTGTTCTAGTTCTTGTTCTAGTTCTTGTTCTAGTTTTTGTTCTTGTTCTTGTTCTTGCTCTTGTCAGGGGTCAGGGATCAGGGGTCAGGGCCAAGGGCAGGAGAACCCGCTTTGCAGGATTTGGGTAAACCTACTAAGTGGATGACTGTTTGTCAATGGTTTGTGCGGGTTCAGTACCTGTGAGACAAATCGGCCAGCTTCGGTATGGCTTGATGCGCAGGCTTTTGCTCTGCATCTGCCCTGCATCGGGTCGTCTTCTGTGTGGATTTAATCACTCACAAGCGACCCGATTCTTAGAAATCCGGGGATCATGACCTGTGGATTGGGTGGATAAGTCTACGACTTACCCACCACTCCACAGGCGCAATAACAATCGTCCAAAAGTCTCATAGGTATCTGAACCATGACAATACTCGGGCGGATAAACCAAAGTAGAAAATGCGTTCATATCAGTACCCGTAGATGGTTGGGGTTGGGTTAGTGTTTGTGGTCATGCCTGCGCCTGGGTTTGTGGCAGCGCCTGCGCGCTCAACAGCGCCCTTGAAAGCCCTTCGACCAAACCATCAGTGTGTGACAACCGCTCATTGACAGCCGCTATATCTCCACGGACTTCCTTTATCTCTGCCGACAGCCGCTCAGATTGCCGCTTATCGACAGCCGCTATCTCCGCTGACAACCGCTCATTGACAGCCGCTATCTCTGCGCGAACTTCCTTGAACTCCCCATGAGCTTCCGCACGAAATTCCTTCATCTCCGCACGAACTCCCTTTGTCTCTGCTGACAACAGGGCTGTTTGTCTGTACATGAAACCAAAAATGCTCAAAATCGTTATGATGGTGGTCAGTATTTCACCCGACATTGGTCGTACCTCTCAGGTTATCGATAGGGTTGCAGGATACCATATACCTTCGCTCCCGGCAGTAAGGCGTACCCAGCCCCCAAAACGCCCTGCCAATAGAAATAACCGGAGTAGAAATAGCCTTCATTATGAGTACCCGTGGTGATGGTTGGGGTTGGGGTAGTAGCCAAATGCGCGCTTGCGCGCTCCCCGCCCCGCCAGCCCCCCAAGCCGCCTGGGAATAGAAATAACCGGAGTAGAAAATGCGTTTATTATGAGTACCCGTGGATGGTTGGGGTTATGCCTGCGCCTGAGTTTGTGGCAGTGTTTGCGCTGGCGCCTGTGCGCTCAACAGCGCCCTTGAAAGCCCTTCGACCAGACCATCAGTGTGCGACAACCGCTCATTGACAGCCGCTATATCCCCACGGACTTCCTTTATCTCTGCCGACAGCCGCTCAGATTGCCGCTTATCGACAGCCGCTATCTCCGCTGACAACCGCTCATTGACAGCCGCTATGTCTGCTGACAACCGCTTATCGACAGCCGCTATATCTGCGCGTACTTCCTTGAACTCCCCATGAACTTCCGCACGAAATTCCTTCATCTCCGCACGAACTCCCTTTGTCTCTGCTGACAACAGGGCTGTTTGTCTGTACATGAAACCAAAAATGCTCAAAATCGTTATGATGGTGGTCAGTATTTCACCCGACATTGGTTGTACCTCTCAGGTTATCGATAGGGTTGCAGGATACCATATACCTTCGCTCCCGGCAGTAAGGCGTACCCAGCCCCCAAAACGCCCTGCCAATAGAAATAACCGGAGTAGAAATAGCCTTCATTATGAGTACCCGTGGTGATGGTTGGGGTTGGGGTAGTAGCCAAATGCGCGCTTGCGCGCTCCCCGCCCCGCCAGCCCCCCAAGCCGCCTGGGAATAGAAATAACCGGAGTAGAAAATGCGTTTATTATGAGTACCCGTGGATGGTTGGGGTTATGCCTGCGCCTGAGTTTGTGGCAGTGTTTGCGCTGGCGCCTGTGCGCTCAACAGCGCCCTTGAAAGCCCTTCGACCAGACCATCAGTGTGTGACAACCGCTCATTGACAGCCGCTATATCCCCACGGACTTCCTTTATCTCTGCCGACAGCCGCTCAGATTGCCGCTTATCGACAGCCGCTATCTCCGCTGACAACCGCTCATTGACAGCCGCTATGTCCCCACGGACTTCCTTTATCTCCGCGGATAGCCGCTCATCGACAGCCGCTATGTCCGCACGGACTTCCTTTATCTCCGCCGACAGCCGCTCATTGACAGCCGCTATGTCTGCTGACAACCGCTCATTGACAGCCGCTATGTCTGCGCGTACATCCTTGAACTCCGCACGAACTTCCTTTATCTCTGCACGAACTTCCTTTATCTCTGTACGAACTTCCTTTGTCTCTGCTGACAACAGGGCTGTTTGTCTGTACATGAAACCAAAAATGCTCAAAATCGTTATGATGGTGGTCAGTATTTCACCCGACATTGGTCGTACCTCTCAGGTTATCGATAGGGTTGCAGGATACCATATACCTTCGCTCCCGGCAGTAAGGCGTACCCAGCCCCCAAAACGCCCTGCCAATAGAAATAACCGGAGTAGAAATAGCCTTCATTATGAGTACCCGTGGTGATGGTTGGGGTTGGGGTAGTAGCCAAATGCGCGCTCATAATTGGGTTGGTGGTTGGGCTTGCGCCACAAAACCCGGAAAATCATAAAACAGTTATTTTTTGGGGTCAAATACTCGGGCGGATAACGGTGTGGCACTCGGCCCGTTCATAGCCGGTTGTTGATTCTGGCAAGCCTTTCGGCACCCTCGTTGGCACCCTGCGGGTTGGACATTGACTGAGTTGGGGCCGGAAGACCTCGCGCAATTCCAAAAGGGAGGATTATTCCCCGCAACCCGGCCTATGGCAAATACACCAAGGGGTGAAATTCAGCGCTTCAGCCAGTATGCTCACCGGATGATAACCTGGAGCTTCCTAAATGATTGAGCGCAAAGCCCGTTTTTCTATAGGGCAAATAGTGCATCACCGCCTCTATTCGTTTCGCGGGGTGATCTATGACGTTGACCCCACCTTCGATAACACCGAGGAATGGTGGTTATCAATACCTGAGGAAATACGCCCCAATAAGGATCAGCCGTTCTATCACTTGCTGGCTGAGGACGAACAGCACGCATATACCGCCTATGTCTCCGAGCAGAATCTGTTGCTTGACGACAGTGGTAAACCGGTGAGGCATCCGCAGGTGATGGCGATATTTGGGGCTTTTAGGGGAAGTTACTATGAGCCTGGTGAGCACCGTCCACACTAGCCGTCTGTCGGGCTTAACCGCTCGCAGCGAGGGGAGGTAGACATTAGTCAGTTTTTGCAGTTAAACGCCCGCAATGAGCAGTGTGCAAAAGAAAAAAACAACGCTGATGCCGATAACCAGGCGGATGAATTCTTTATAGATGAGGCAAAACGGGATGCAGAGCCTGCTTTAGATGGCATCTCTTGTGAACGGCTGGTGAGCATTGCAGTCTATGCCTTTAACTTTATTAGCTGCGGACCGACAGTGAGAGACCTCAGCATAACGACTACACTTGCCAATCCATCGTTAAAAAAAGGCTTAAAATGCTCATTTACACCAGTAAACTCCGCTTTTGCGCCTTTTTTTGCCTCGACTTGGCTTCACTCGCTACGTTATGCAGAGGTCTCAGTGACATTATCTGGCTGGATTCTGATTCTTTTGATACTGCCAGTCATGGCTGGCGCCGATGTTTCCCCGCAAAATCGCCAACTCTATGCGCAGGCAAAGCAAGCGCTTGATCGCAATCGTTTGCAGGATGTTGAGCAACTGCGCAACCAGCTCGATGGTTATCCCCTGGATATTTATCTGGATTACTATTTGCTGGAGTCCAGACTGCGCCAGGTCGATGGCGACGAAGCCCTGCGGTTTATGGCAGAGAGTAAGCACACGCCTCTGCGGTTGCGTTTTAAGGACAAATATCTGCGCCGCGCTGGCAGAGACCGGCGCTGGAGTGATTTTCTTGCGGTTGCCGCCAGCTTGCCAAGGGCTGTTGAGTTGCAATGCTATTACCACCGCGCCCAGTATGGAAAAGGCAATAAGGATGCTGCCTGGGCTGGCGCACGCCATTTGTGGAATCACGGGGAATCTCGCCCCAAAGCCTGTGACCCGCTATTTAAAGCGTGGATCGCGGACGGCCAGTTGGATGATGAATTGATCTGGTCGAGAATGATGAAGTCGGTAGACCAGCGCCAGGGCGGTTTGGCCCAGTATGTCGGGCGCCTGGGCAGTGGAGCCTTGCAACCCTGGGTGGAGACCATGATGGTGATGTATCGCTATCCTGCGAGGTTGTCACAGTCTAAACGGTTACCAGTGGGCGAGCGCCATGCGCTGGATATTGTGAGCCACAGCTTCCCGCGTTTAAGCAGAGTAGACATTGATTACGCGATGCGTCTCTGGAAAAGTTACCAGACTCGTTATAGCTTCAACGCCGAGCAGTTGCTGCAAATCCAGGATGCTCTGGCCTACTACATACTATTGCGCAAAAAAAACGCCCATAAGCAATGGCTTGATAATTATTTGGTGACCCGCAGTGATGATAAATTGCTGGAGCGGCGCCTGCGCTGGGCCGTTGCCGATGGAGACTGGGCTGATTACCTGTATTTGCAGCCCGGCTTAAGCGTGCAGCGGCAACAGAGCGCGGCCTGGCGGTACTGGAAAGCCTTTGCCTTACAGGAAATGGGAAAGACAAACGAGGCTGTACGCCTGTGGCAGGCGCTTGCCAGTGAAAGAGACTATTACGGTTTTATCTCAGCCGAGCGAGTAGGGCAGGCCTATGCGCTCAATCACCGGCCTCTGCAAACCTCGGCAAACACTGAATTATTGGGGCATGGAGGTGTATTGCGTACCACTGAGCTTATCCATCACAAGCAGTTGCATCTCGCGCAATCGGAGTGGAGTTACATGCTGTCGCAACTGGATATCACCCGCAAAGAGCATTTAGCGCGACACGCCATTGCTTCTGGTTGGTATCGGCTGGGAATTGACGCAGCCAACCACGCTGAAGCCTGGGACCGTTTGGAGTTGCGTTTCCCGCGCCCTTATCAAAACGTATTTAGCCACTACGCGAGTCAGCGCGGGGTCGCTGATACCGAGCTGATGGCTATCAGCCGCCGGGAAAGCGCCTTCTTTCCAGCGGCGCGCTCCCCGGTGGGCGCGAAAGGACTGATGCAGCTAATGCCGTACACAGCAAAAGCAGTGGCTCGTCGTTTGGGCCAGCCGCAGTTGACCCGGAATCTATACGACGTAGCCAGTAATGTCAGCCTTGGCAGTGCTTACTATCGGCAGTTATTGGATCAATACCAGGGCAACCGAGTGCTTACCCTGGCCGCCTACAATGCCGGCCCCCAGCGGGTTAAGTCCTGGCGGAGCAAGGAGCGCAGCATGGATGTGTATCGCTGGGTGGCGTCGATCCCTTTTCGGGAAACCAGGGAATACGTGCAGGCTGTGCTGGCCTATAACGTGCTCTATAACGCATTTTCAAACAGGCAGGCTCGTCTATTGAACGATGTTGAGCGTATACCGTTTTATTAACGATTCACTTTCCGACAACGACTGTCGACACTGTTGGATAAACGTCAGATTGCCTTCCACCCGCCTGAGCCAATCTCCAAAGAGGTGAGTCAATCGTTCGTTGTATCGAGTGTGTAGGATAGAATAGTCATACGCCTTGAGCTGTGCGGCCAGTGGGCGATGGAGGGTTTTCCCGCTAACCAGTATACAGCCAGGGCTTGCTGCGCTTTAGGGGTTTCTATCCGGGGGGTTGGGGCTGCTAATTTCACTGGAACAGGGCTGCAACACAATGCCAACAAGGCCGGGCTCACCAGCGGATAGGCCTGCACTGCACTGCCAGCAGCTTTTGGTTGCACTGGTCAAAGGGGTTTAGGCGCAGGAAAGCATCCCCTGCGGCCGGATGTGGGGACGTAACCAGCAACGGGTGCTGGTCTATATTGCCCGGCTCGACAATGCCGCTGGCAATGGCCGCTTGCCGGGCAGACTCGCCACACAGGAGGAAAACTACCGGCTGTTCGGACTCACTGGCGAAATAGCGGATCAGGTGCGCCATGACAGGCTGCCACAGGGGCAGATGGCCGCGTATCTGATGCGGGTCGCCCAGCACCGCAAAACGGCTTATGGTCAGGCTGGCATTGAGCAACAGTACGCCTTGCTCAACCCACTCCTGGGCCAATGTGTCCGTTGCTGGAAAGCCATTGCCAGGGTCTTCGATGGCCTGCAAAGTTTCAGGCCAGGCGGTGCTGGCGTCTGCATAATGAGGCTGCCCCGAACGCAGCGCATAAATGCACTGGATCAGACTGCGCATACTGCTTGAGGGCATTTCACTCAAGCCGCTCCAGCTTTGATACTTGCCCACCTCGAAGGCTCGTCCGGTAGAAAATGAGATGTCTGGGTAAGGGTCCTGGCCCATTACAACACAACGCACTGCATCTGGAGGCAAGTCGTCGAAGGCTCGCAACAGATGAGCACCAGAAGGCTCTCCCGGCAATGAAAAACCGCGCCGTGATGGAAAGATCGGCTCCCAGGGATGCAGCTCCAGTTCACAGTCCACGGCATCGAAGGCGAGTTCGATGTCATGCAGGATAAGCCTCCAGTCGGGGGACAGATCCGCCTGCCAATCCGCTAGAAATTCTTGAAGAGCCTGTTGCAAAGACATCAGCACTGCCTTTCACGGTATCCGAAGGGGCCCGCAAGCAGTATACTGAACCCACAGGTCGGCGTCCTGATAAACGCAAGCGCCCCAGGAAACAGCGGGAGGAAAAATTGAAAGGACGTGATCAGAAAGAAGCACAGATTCTCCGTGCGGCGGAGAATCTGTTGGCAGTGCGCGGGCTGCACGGAACCCGCATGGATCATATCGCCCAGGCGGCCAGATTGCCGCGGCCGAATCTCTACTACTATTTTTCTTCTAAGCAGCAGATATATCGGCGCATCATCAGCGAATTGCACATCGAATGGATCAAGGCCTTGCAACATATAGTGCCAGAGCGTGAGCCGAAGGAGGCTGTCAGAGACTACATTCGCACCAAAATAGATTATGCCAGGAGGCATCCGGCGGCCTCCAAGATATTCGCCAAGGAAGTAATGCGCGGCTCCGACATGATGACTCAGGAAGAAAACGAGGCGACCAGGGCACTGACCGATGAAAAATACGCAGTAATTCGCGGCTGGATGGATGCTGGCAAGATGGATCAGATGGACCCGCACCACTTCTTCTTTCTGCTCTGGGGCGCCACCCAGTACTACGCCGACTTCGAGCAGCAAATCAGGACTGTTCTGGGCGTGAAGAAACTGACGCGGGCTCACTTTGAAAGCGGCATAAAAACCGTTACCCATATCGTTCTCAAGGGCTGCGGTCTAAGCGATTGAGTCCATGCCTGAGCGCTTGTCCATCAAGCATGGCTAACAGCGCTTATGTTGACGGACAAGTGTAAGTCGCACAGGCATTATTGTCATTCGCCTTGCAATAATTGATGGCTGTCTGCCAGTCTATATCCTTGCCGAAACACTCGTTACTGTCGATTCGCGCCTGGGCACAAAACTTCAAATCGTCATCTGCGGATCGGTCAGTTACCCAGCTCTCTTTACAATGCTCCAATGCTTCACTCGGATCTTGATCCGGGCTATCAGACATGCTTTGCGCCCAGCACGCTACCTGAAAGTCAATTTCCTCCATCTCAATCAAGTGGTCTGAGGTACACTCTGAGCTGGTATCACCTGGACAACATTGATAGGTTGTTACATCCGGATGGTTGCCAAGGATAAAAGGCGTTTCTTTTCCTGACTCAGTGCCCAATCTTTCTACGCCAGTAGTCAACACAGCATCGCTCAAATTAGTGATTTTATGCCACTCATAGCGGGCCGGCCCTCCTAAAACCACCAGGGGCAATGTACGTTGATTGTTTGTATTCGACGGCGGGTTCAACATTGTTCCAAGCTGAGGCGTGATATAGTAGCCACCGCTCTTTCTAAGGGGGTCATTAAAATACGTTTGAGCATCTGGAAGATTCGCAGAGGTGCCACTGCCTGGTGCTGCTATGGGACGCACATCAACGATGGTTTCAAACAAGACGGGGTTCTCAATGCCAACTGTAGTCATTAGTCCAGACCATCGTTTCATGGTAAATGTGTCCAGATAATTCTTCGCTGTAAGCGCAGTTGTAGGCGGATAATTCAGCATTAATACCGACTTCTGCATCGCCATAGGCAGGCCAAATTGCGGGAAAATAGCCCAGGGCTTGTCAGAGTGAGGGTTGTTCTTGTTCCAACAACCTGGTGTGGCCTTGCACTTATTAACGCCTGTCAGTGCCTGTAGGTTGTTTCTGACAAAGGCAGGGTGGGCCTCTCGGTAATAGGCGGCGTTCGGGTCGTCAGACTGTATGGAGATAGAATATTGTCGGACGGGATAGGGGATTGAAGAGACCTCAACAGAGTCGTAGTCGATACCATCATTTTCTAGAGAGTCTCTCGTAAACAGTTCAATGACCTCCTCCGTAGTCTGACCTTCATAGTACTTCTGATAGGGTCCGGGAAGCCAGGTTGCGTTTGGATATATGAGACTAACCGATGGATCAGATGGCAGCAAATAGCGGACTTCCGCACATAAAGCGGCAGAACAATAGCCAAGGGCTAGTGTGAATGTAGCCAGAATTCGCATATCAGCGGTTTTGCAAAACAGGTAATCACGCATTTCTATTTCTCCTTTCCAATGAATCCACCCATCAGGAAGCATCACTGCATAACAGGCTTGACAAGGTTGCTCTTCAACTTTAACCTGACATATATGTTAAACGTAAATGTCAATAAATAGCAACCATATACACTGCAAATGTAGTGTTTTTTGCAACCCTAGGGTCATGAATTTATGAAGAATGAATACGACTATATTCTGGTGGGCGCAGGGTCGGCAGGATGTGTGCTTGCCAATCGAATTTCGGCCAATCGGAACCATCGCGTACTGCTTTTAGAAGCCGGTGGCCGCGACACCAACTACCTGTTCAGACTGCCAATGTTAATGGGCAAATTAATGCACTCTGGTATCTACAACTGGCAGTATCACACAGAGCCAGAAGCACATCTGGCAGGGCGTCAGGTGTACTGGCCCAGGGGGAAGGTGCTCGGTGGCAGCTCGACCATCAACGGCATGATCTATGTCCGCGGCAACCGGTCGGACTACGATGGCTGGGAACAATCAGGGCTGCCAGGCTGGTCCTATGAAGAAGTATTACCTCTGTTCAAGCGCTCGGAGTCGCATAGTGATAGAGAAGATCAATACCACGGGCGCGATGGCGAATTGACCGTGCAGAGGGCGCGGGGTACCAATGCCATGTTTGATGCCTATATAGAAGCTGGCCAGCAGGCGGGCTATGCCTTTACCGATGATTTTAACGGTGAGCAGCAGGCGGGATTCGGGCGTTATGACTTCACCATCCGGGCCGGCAAGCGCTGCAGCACGGCTTCAGCTTTTCTCTCACCCGCCGCCAGGCGCCCTAATCTAACGGTGCTCCCCCGCGCCCTCGCGCACAGGGTCATCCTGGAGGGTCGGCGTGCGGTAGGCGTAGAATACCGGGTCGGCAAGCGCGTGATAAGCGCCAGAGCAACCAAAGAAGTGGTGCTGGCATCCGGTGTAGTCAATTCCCCGCAATTGCTTATGCTATCAGGCATCGGCGACAGCGAAGAACTGGGTCGACACGGAATTCCAGTAGTACACCACTTGCCTGGTGTCGGCAAGAACCTTCAGGACCATGTAGACTGTTGTCTGGAATATAAGTGCCGCCAACCCGTGTCTCTGCACCGGAATTTGCGTATAGACAAGGTGGCCCTCGGCGTGTTGCAGGCCAGCTTGTTTGGCACCGGCTTTGTCAGTACATTTCCCTACGAAGCCGGTTCTTTTATGCGATCATCCCCGACTCTGAATACCCCGGACATCCAAACGCATTTTATGCCAGCCACGGAAGCTACAGCCAACTTGCACTGGTCGCTGTTCTCCTCAAGCGATAGAAAAGACATCTCCAAAAACCACGGCATGACCATTCGTGTCGGGCCAATCAATCCAAAAAGCCGCGGCCGTATTGCACTGCGTTCCAAGCAGCCAGATGAAGCGCCGCTTATCTATGCCAACTACCTGCAACATCAGGACGACATTGATACCACTGTAGCAGGGGTACAACTGGTACGGGAGGTAATGGCCAGCAAGGCGTTCGTCGGTATTATCGGCCGCGAAACAAAGCCCGGCCCGGATAACAAGACCGATGCCGGTATAGCAAAATGGTTGGTCGATGCCGCCATGACTACCCTGCATCCAGTGGGTTCCTGCAAGATGGGCATTGACGAGGAAGCCGTGGTCGACGCCCAGTTGCGGGTACACGGTATTGACGGGTTGCGCGTTGCGGATGCGTCTATCATGCCCCATATCACCCGTGGCAACACCAATGCACCGGTTATTATGATTGCCGAGAAAGCCAGCAGTCTGATTCTCAACCCACCCTCTACAGGGAGCACGCAAACATGATTGTGGATCATCGAACCTATACATTCCGACCGGGAACGGTAAAAAAGTGGCTGGACAAATACGAGGCCGATGGCCTGCCGATTCAGCAGCAGTTTCTCGGCAAGTTTCTCGGCTTGTTCACCACGGAAGTTGGCAACCTGCACCAGATCGTGTTTATGTGGGCCTACGAAAGCATGGCAGACCGCGAGACTCGCCGTGCCAGGATGGAGATGGACCCCGCCTGGGGAAAATTCATCGCTGAAATATGGGAACTGGATGCAATCCTTGAGCAGCACATCAAGCTGTTGCGACCGGTCTCCTTCTCACCTATTCAATAGGGGTTGGTGTTTCCTCACTGATGTAGGCCAGACCGGCAATCAGCGCATAGGCGGTTAAGGTGGCGACAATAGCGGCCAGGTACAGGTTGCCAAAATCCGCGCCGCGCACAAGCTGGCCGGCGGTTGCCGAGCCGAGCATACTGCCGAATACAATACACGCGGTGATTAGTGAGATAGCGCGGCCGCCAGCATCAAAGCGGGCGACTGCCGAGACAAAATACGGCAGGGCGAACAGCCAGACAAAGAAGAACAAAACAATTGCAATGGCATAAAAAGAAAAACCTCGACCAAAAATGAATGCAAGCATCGACAGGGCGTAGACAGCCACCGCGAACAGGAGCGGTTTTAACAGACCGAAACGCGCCGAAATGGCAGCGGCGGCGAATGACCCCAGCCCCCCCATAATCTTCGCAACCGACAAAACTGTAGCGATAAAAGCGGAATCGTAACCAGCCCGCACTCCCCCCCGCTCTACAAATGACCACAGAGCGCTTTGCCCTGCGGTAAACACAAACAAGGCCACCAAGCCAATAAGCGCGGACCTGGATATCCAGGCGCCCCTGAAAAACGCAACAGATGATGACCTTTGCGTAGCAGGGCGGGCACTAGATACAAACCGCGCACAAGGCGATGCAGTCAGCAAGACAAGGGCAAGGGTAACCAGAACTCCGCGCAAGCCGAACAGCGGATAAATAAATGTCGGCAGTATTAGCAACAGCACAGCACCGAGAGCTACTTCGCCACCAAATTTAATGCCAACCGCCCGGGTGCTGTCCTGAAATTCACCCGCCAGTACAAACGAAAGGGTATAAAGCACGCCAAGAACAAAGCCCACAGCAAACATGACCAGCGCAAATTCTGGAAAGGATTGCAGGGTTGATCCAAATAACAGCAGCAGCACAGCAGCGCCGTATGTACACCCGGCAAGCACCCTTCTGTGAACCCTGTGCAGCCAAAAGGCCGCGCCAACCGACGAAACACCGAAGCCAGAAAAATAAATGGCTCCAAGCCAGCCAGTGGCACTGTCACTGAGTGCGTAGTGTTCCGCCGCCTGACCAAGAAACACTGGCAGAATGTTAAATAATATAGCGGCAGTAGCGCCTGTAATGACTACCGCAGCCAATTGCCTGCGTCCGCTGCCAATTGCTGGAATCATGTTTGGTAGTCCCTAGTAGCTGAGGTGAATAGTAGCTGAGGTAAATGGTTTTGTAGTCTGTATAGAAGTCCAGGGCAGTGGGATCCTGCAATCACCCAAGCAGTGACCGTACACGTTTGCCCGGTCGAGAACATGGCGGCGTTAACTGTATTGGCAACAGCCTTTATTAAGTTTCGCACCAGCCAATACGATGGTGGAGTTCTTGCCCCCCATCTCTAACTGGATGCGAATACGCCTGGCCGCTGCCTTGGTATGTCACTGACTCTCTAAAAGTTATAGGTTCCCTTCAAACCAATTTCTCGTCTGTCTGTATTCCACAAGGCGAAGCCGATAAAACCAGGAAAGTAATTTCGCACCCGCGCATATTCCTTGTCGGCCAGGTTGATGCCATAAACAGCCAGGCTCCATTTTTCGTCCGGCGGACGGTATTCGACGCGTGCATTAAACAAGCCGTAGCCATCTTCACGCTCTTCTGGCGCATTGGCAATCTGGCCGTAAAATGAGCTGCGGTGGGAATAGTCCGCTCGCAGCAGCACACTGCCGCCGCCCGACATCTGTAAATCAAGCTGTGGTGAGATGCTCCAGGTATATTTGCTAACATAGGGCAAGGTAACACCCTCCGCGAAGCTGGCCTGTAGCGATGAGTCGATCTTGCTAATCTCGGCGTCTGTGTAGGCGTAGCTTCCTACCAGCCGGAAGTTGTCTGACCACAAAGCCGTGATCTCCAGTTCTGCGCCGTTGATTTCGGCCTCGGCCGCATTCAGGGTGCGGGTGACAAAAGTGGCACTAACAGCGTCCAGCTCGTTCACCTGGGTCTGATAGTCTTCGTAATTGCTGCTGTAGAGTGAAATATTAGCGCGTAAACGGTCGGTTTCCAGCTTCAGCCCAAGCTCGTACATATCCAGGTATTCCGGGTCATACAGGTTAACGTTAACTGGCATTGCCGGCCTGGCATTGAAGCCGCCGCTACGAAAGCCTCGGGAATAGGTAGCATACAACATCAGAGCCTCATTGATATCGTAATCCAGGCTGACGGTGCCCGACACGGCACCCCAGGAGTCATCGAGCCGGGTGGGCGGGATTAAGAACGCTGTTCCGTCTGCCAGAGCCTCCCCGCTGATACGCCTGTAAACAACACTGTAATCCTTGTCCTCTCGGGTGTAACGCAGACCTGCTGTGAGGTTGAGGCCTGGCGCCAGTGCAAAGCTGCCCTGTCCAAAGGCCGCATAGCTGTCCGTCTCCACGTCGGAGCGGCGCTGATCGAGGTTAGAGAACACATCGTCATCTTGCAGGTTGTAGCCCTCTTCCGTGAAATAGTAGACACCCGCAATCCAATCTACGGTATGGTCGCTGTTTTGTCCGCTCAGTTGCAACTCCCAGGAAAATTGGTCAGATTCGCCAGTTTCAAGATAGTGCAACAGGCGGACCGGAGCACCATCAAATTCGAGATTACCGAGATATTCCATGTCTCGATACGAAACAACAGATTTCACCTGCAGCAGATCATTGATATCCCATGACCAGGTGGCAGACACGCCAAACAAGTCTTGCTCGCTATCCAGATCGTCCAGCGAATAGCTGTCAAACACATCCACATCGGTACCTGCCGGGCAGGGGATATATCTGTCGAGGCCGATGCTCGTGTCACCCGTGTCCGTATAGCAGGTGGAAAGGCCCAGGAAGCTTCCATGTGCATAGAGGGTATGGGGAATTGTCTGCTGCCGGGCGCGGGTAAAATCGACCACCACGGAGACTTCTGCTGCATCGCCCTGCCAATACAATTGGCCACGACCGCCAATACTGCTTTCATCGCCAGTTTCGTCACCAGTAAATACCTGTTTACCCACACCATCGCGGTTTTTTGCTTGCAGGCTGGCCCGCACCGAAAAGTCTTCGCCCAGCGCCAACTCGGCGGTTACTGCGGCGTTAAGTCTGCCCTTGTCACCAATGCTCAGCCCTATCTGGCCGCCGTTTTCCCCAGTCGGCTTACGGCTGACAACATTGACTGCGCCGCCGATGGTATTCTTGCCAAACAGTGTGCCCTGCGGCCCCCGCAATACTTCGGTGCGCTCCAGGTCAATCAGGTCCAGAGCAGCACCCTGAGTGCGACCCATGTATACCCCGTCGATATACAGCCCCACACCCGGGTCGGTGGTCACCATATGATCCGACTGCCCGACCCCACGGATAAAAATCGCACCAGACTCGGAACTGCCCATGCCGTATGAAGTAAACGACATGCCGGGCGTATATTTGCCGATATCCCGCAGGTCGATCATGTTGGCCTGTTCCATATCCTCCTCAGAAAATGCGGTTATCGAGATGGGTGTATCCTGAATAGACTCCTCTCGTTTTCGTGCGGTCACAATGACTTCTTCGAGTACTGCGGACGCAGCCAGCACCGCCGGTTGATACACGAAACTCACGCCGATCCACAGCGGGGCGGTGAGTATCGAGCGAGCGGAAAAATTCAGGCAGCCACGCAATCTGTTGATGATATTCATAGCTATACTTCTCCTGATTTGTGTAATAAATGGCATATCTGACGAAAATTAATTGACACATAAGTTTGACAGATTAGTCAGATTAAGACGTAATAGCAACCTTGTCAACTACCCGAATCTCCCCATGTTAGTAACACATAAACTGTCCGGTCTTGTAGCACATGATCTGTCCGGTTTTCATAGGACCCCGTAGGACAGCACCCCGCAAGCCCTGAGTTTATGGTTATGGGACTTCTGGGCTACTTTTCGCGCTGAGTGCTGATGGTGTTATCTGCATTTGATCGGCTCGCAAACTCGCCTGCGGCTCAAACACGCTTACCGAAACATCAAATGCGCTAACACCGCCATAGCGCGCTCTTTATGCACTTCAAAGCACCCCGCAAGTCCTCTGCCAAGCCGCAGATAAACGGTAGGCAGGTGGGTCAATCTTGAGGTTTAATCAGGCGAAGCCATAGACAAGCGCAGATTCCTGGTGCTCCATCAATGTGGGCAGGCGAGTGGGTAAATCTTGAGGTTTAATCAGGGCACGTCTGCGAAAGCGGGTGCTTTTGAGGCTTTCCGCGAGGACTGTTTGAATCCGAATTTTTCCTTTAGGAAAAATCGTTGAGTTCCACAGCGGTTAAAAACACACGCTGAAGCGTGCCCAAACCATAAGGTTTACCCACCCGACCACGCCCGCCACACCCGAGCTTGCCTGCGGCTCAAAACCGCAAGCCCTGGGTTTCGTAAAGCCTTTGGTGTGCGGCTCAAGGAGCTACGCAAGCAGAAGCGCTGGTCTCAGAAAGAGATGGCGGCTAGGGCAGGGGTAAGTTTCCAGCTACTCAACAAGTACGAAAGCGGACTTAACTTGCCTCCTGTTGAGATTTTAATTAAGCTCGCGAACGCCTTGGCAACCACGATAGACTACCTGCTAACCAGTAATCCTGTAGAAGATAACCCCTTAGCCAACAACCGGTTGTTTAAACGTTTCCGCGCTGTGGAGCATTTTGACGATGATGACCAGGAAGCCATAATTAAACTCATTGATGCGATGATTGCCAAACAACAGATGCAATCTGTGCTCCAACCCTTTGATGACGCCGCCAGCGTTTAACTTCGAGAGGCAACCTTATGCAAGCCGCTAAACAAGACGCTTTAGACACAATCAACCAAGTTCCAGAGAGTGCCGATATGGAAGAGATTATGTATCGGCTTTATGTGCTCGATAAAGTCTGTAAAGGCCAGGAAGCCGTAGAGCGCGGAGACACCCTTATCAGTGATGAACTGAAGCGAGACATTGATTCATGGTGATTTGGACGAAGCCTGCCAGAGCTGACTTAAAACATATCCATGATTCTATTGCCGAAGACTCCAAACACTACGCTAAAAAGTAGCACAAGAAATTTGAGAGAAGACCGACATTCTGAACAAGCTGCCCAATGTCGGAAAGAGGGTGCCCGGAGTGGGCAAGCCGGAGATTCAGGAGCTTCACATTTATTCTTACCGGATCATGTACGAAGTTAAAAACGAGCAATGTTATGTGCTGGCTGTGATTCACAAGCGGCGGGATTTTGCGCCAGAAGATTTGCCTTAATCCATATACAAATAAGCCCGGCAATCGCCAGGCTTTAAATAACGCGGACTTCAGTCGTTTCAGACCAATTCTTAAACCGAAAACCAGCCTTAAATATCCACCAGACCCCAATGACACAAACCAACAAAAGCCCCCAAACGCGCCAGCGCTCATAGGAGTACTATAGGCACATGCAAGATACTCGCCCACTGCTGCTTGAAACTGATTTTCCGCCTCTGACGCGAAAAACCATTTCTACCTTACAGGTGAACCTGGGGTATCGCTGTAATCTCAGTTGCGTACATTGCCATGTTAACGCCGGACCAACGCGAACCGAAGCAATGAGCGCAGCAACCATCGAGCAGGTACAAGCCCTGATTGAGCGAGTACAGCCCGCTGTTTTGGACCTGACAGGCGGTGCCCCTGAACTCAACCCTCACTTTCGCAGCCTGGTGCGTTTTGCGCGCAGTTGCAATATTGAGGTTATTGATCGCTGTAACCTGACTATTTTGTTTGAAAAAGGTCAGCAAGATCTGGCTGAGTTTCTTGCCGCAGAGGGAGTGACTGTCACAGCATCGCTACCCTGTTACCGGGAGGAGAACGTATCCGCGCAGCGTGGTAAAGGTGTTTATGACGACAGTGTTGTAGCTTTGCAAAAACTGAATCAGCTCGGTTATGGCACACACCCGGAGCTACAGCTTAATCTCGTGTACAACCCGGTGGGCGCAGTACTGCCGCCGCCCCAGGAAGCCTTGCAAAACGATTACAAACGAGAGCTGAGTGAGCGCTTTGGTATTGTATTTAACCAACTGTTCACCATCACCAATATGCCAATCAGTCGTTTTGGCGCAGTGTTGCTGGCATCGGGGGATTACACCGCGTATATGCAATTACTGCGGGATAATTTCAGCGCAGACAATCTCGAAACCGTGATGTGCCGGGAACTGATCAGTATTGATTGGCAGGGTTTTATCTACGATTGCGATTTCAATCAAATGCTGGATATGCCGCTGATTGCCAGTAGCGAACGCCTGCACATTTGCGATGTGTTGGCAGGTGAACCCATTGAAGCGGCCGCCATCCTCACTGGCGAGCATTGTTATGGCTGTACTGCGGGCCAGGGTAGCAGTTGCGGTGGGGCGCTTGAGGGCTGATTCGGCGGGGGCTGAACCCCAGTGTTCCATTGTTGTTCCGGTATTGAATGAAGCAGCAATCCTGGAACAACACCTGCGCCTGATTCGCCATTGGTGCCGCGGTCAGGAGCTGATTGTGGTCGATGGCGGTAGCTGTGATAGCAGCGCTAAAATTGCCAGGCAGTATGCGGATAAAGTGTTGCTTGCGCCGCGCGGACGGGCTCGACAAATGAATCGCGGCGCGGCGGCGGCGAGCACTGACCGGCTGCTTTTTCTTCATTGTGACAGCGCCCCTCAATTTGAATTGAACACCCTGCTGACCACTGAAGGAACTACGGAGGGCTGGGGGTTTTGCGATGCCTGGCCTGTGCCTGCGGGGCCGCTGTTGCAGTGGGTGGGCGTGATGATGAATCTGCGAGCGCGGCTCAGTCATGTGGCCACAGGCGATCAATTATTGTTCATCAGCCGCGCCCTCTTCGAACATGTAGGTGGATTTGCAGATATGCCATTGATGGAGGACGTGGATATTTGCAAGCGCCTGCGCCGTCTGCAAAAACCCCTCGCGCTTGGGTTGAGGGTAGAAACCTCAAGCAGGCGCTGGCAGAGCAGGGGGACAGTGCGCACGATCATTCAGATGTGGCGATTGCGGCTCGCTTTTTTCTGCGGCGCCACGCCAGTGGAATTAGCTCGGCAATATGATGCTTATGCAGAGCAGCTACCCTTGCTGCTGGTTCAATTCGCCCGCGAGCCAGTTGCCGGAAAGGTCAAAACCCGGATGCAACCCCACTTGAGCCCGGACCAGGCCGCCAGCCTGCACGCCGCTATGCTCTTGCATACCTGCGATACCTTGCACTCGGCCAGGCTTGCCCCGGTGCAATTGTGGGTGGCCGGGAATTTGAAGCATCCGGTCTTTCAGGCTTGCCAGCGCTATGCAGATGTGGCGTTGCAAAAGCAGCCTTTCGGCGACCTCGGTGAGCGCATGAAGGCTGTATTTCAGCTCGGGTTGCAGCGATATCAGGGAGTCATCATTGTCGGCAGCGATGCACCGGCCATTGATGGGGCGTATTTGCGCCTGGCTGCTGCTGCATTGACCAGGGCAGACATGGTATTGGGCCCTGCGGCAGATGGGGGGTATGTTTTGCTTGGTCTGCGAGTGATGGCTGCGGAAATATTTGAAGGCATTGCCTGGGGGACTGAGCAGGTTTTAGCCCAGACCCTGACCATTGCAGAAGATTTGGGTTTAGACGTCAGTCTTTTGCCCACCCTGTTTGATATAGACCGGCCCGCAGACCTCCAGCATTTACCGGATAGTTTACGTGGAGCCCTCAGCGTGTAAAAGAGAGCCCTCAGCGGCTTATCACAACTCAGTGTCTAAGCGAATGTTTAAAGCGCAAGTATAGACGCAACGCGAGCTAGCCACCTGAGAGTTTGACAGTGTAGCCACGTTTTTCCAGTTCAGACTTGAGTAGCTCGCGCTGGTCGCCCTGAATTTCGATACAGTGTTCTTTACTGCTGCCGCCTACACCCGCGTGTTTCTTTAGTTCTTTGGCCAAAGTCTTCAAAGCGGGTTTGCTCAAGGGGAGGCCGTCGATGATGGTGACCGCCTTGCCGCCGCGGCCTTTCGTTTCCCGGCGTATGCGAACAACCCCATCACCGACGCAGGCGGGCCTGTCTTTACCGCAGACGCAGTTGGCCACAGGTCGCTGACACTGGGGGCAAAGTCTGCCCGATTCTGTGGAATAGACCCACCCACCCGATTGATTTCTGTTCCTTTTACTCACGCCATTATACTATCCGTTTTTGTCAGGAAAGTGGGGCTCAGTGTGCAGCGTGCAATTCTGATCCCGCACATGAATGTGGGGCGTATTAGTGGCAGATTCCGAATTGATCGAGTTGCAAACCCAGGTCGCTTTTCAGGAAGATACGATTGCGCAGCTCAATGAAATACTGGCAGTGCAGCAGAAGGATTTATCAAACCTGAAAGAGCAGTTTGAACTGTTAAAACAACAGCACATGGAAATGCGACAGCAAATGAACGCCGGCTGAGGCTGTAATCGACCAGCCCAATGTTCATCTGCGGTTGATCGGCAAGGTTAATAAAAAGGCCCTGAAAGTCGAGCGTGATCGACTATTTTGGTTTGTTCAGCCAATGCCCGGCCATTTTGGATACGCCTTCGAACAAATCCTGTTGTTCACAATCTGATCGCGCTGAACAGTACCGGCCGCAATTCGAATCTGGCGTTGACCCTCCCAAATTCAGGCGGGTTCTACCTCTTCCGCCTGGGGCCCCTTGTTACTGTCGCGCACCACATAGGTTACCGCCTGCCCGTCGCGCAGTGAGCGGCGTCCCTCGCCTTTGATGGAGTGGAAGTGGACAAAAATTTCCTCGCCGTTGCCTCGCACGATAAACCCAAAACCCTTGCTGACGTTAAACCATTTAACCGTGCCTTGTTCTCTGTCAGCAGCACCTGGCGCTGACCGAGAAAAACTGAGGTTGAGGCTGCACAGGGCAGCAGTCAACGTGGTGGCGACAGCAAAGGCCAACCCAAGTTGCAGCGCATTCTCAATGTCAATATGCAGATGGGTGACTGTGGCCGTGGCAATGGCGGCAGTGATCAGACCGATCACTAGTTTGGAGAAAAAATTCATGGAATACTCTCGTGTTAGTAACGGCGTGGACTATAGACAGCGTGGACTATAGCACCGAGCGGCTCGCTAGAACATGCCGCGAGCCTGTTTTTCAATCCGGCTGGTGGCTTTGGGCCTGGCCCAAGTTAATGGGGGCAGGGTATTTAGACTTTTGAGACTTCTTCGGCCTGCAAGCCCTTGGGCCCCTCCACAACTTTAAATTCGACTTCCTGGCCTTCGTTTAGCGTTCGATAGCCGTCGCCCTGAATCGAGCGGAAATGTACAAACACATCAGCGCCACCCTCATCACCACCCCCATCGCCGCGAGTAATAAAGCCAAAGCCCTTGGCATTATTGAACCACTTCACAGTGCCAGTTACACGATCACTCATACTTCCTACCTCCTACCTCGGCATTACACCTACTGCGTCCTACTTTTATATTTCTACCGTCACCCCGGTAAAGGTAGAAACACTATTATTCTATTGGCACCGAGGGCCTGTCACTCCGGCTGGCTTTTCAGTCATTACAGTTGTTGGAGTTCAGCGCGTTGTAGTTTTAATTTCTCCAGCACCTGCCGCTGGCTAACCAGCTTTTCACGTTCCCTGGCAACTACTTCGGCCGGGGCGCGATCTATAAATGAACGGTTATTGAGCTTGCCTTCAACCCGCTTCAGGCCGCTTTCCAGCCTGTCTATTTCCCTGACCAGTCGGGTTAATTCCGCATCTTTGTCGATGAGTCCCGCCATCGGTACTAATATTTCCAGAGACCCAAACAGGGCAGCAGACGCTACCGGGGGGGCTTCGCTGTCAACTAAAAAACGGATATCGGTCAGCCCGGCAAGTTTTTTAAGGTATTGCCCGTTCTCTTCCAGTCTTTTTTTATCATTATTATCGCCATTGCGCAGTAGCACGTTGAGCGCCTTGCCCGGCGCAATATTCATTTCACCCCGAATACTGCGAATGCCCACAATCACACCTTTCAGCCATTCTATATCTGCATTTGCAAAAGTGTCTATTCTTTTCTCGTCGGCAACCGGGAAGGGCTGCAACATGATGGTGGGGCCAGATTTACCAGCCAAAGCAGCGACTCTTTGCCAGATTTCCTCAGTGATAAAAGGCATTAGGGGGTGAGCTAATCGCAGGATGGTTTCCAGAACCCGGATGAGAGTGCGGCGCGTGCCGGTTTGGGTTGCAGCACTGGCCTTGTCGTCCCACAGCACCGGCTTGGATAACTCCAGGTACCAGTCGCAGTACTCGTTCCATACAAAGTCATAGATGGCCTGGGAGGCGAGGTCGAAGCGGTAGTTGCCAACTGCGTTTGCCACGTCGGCTTCAGTCTCCTGGAGCCTGGATATGATCCAGCGGTCTGCCAGGCCCAATTGGTAATTGTCGTGCCCGATGGCGCAATCTTTGCCGTCGCAGTTCATCAGCGCGTAGCGCGCAGCGTTCCACAGTTTGTTACAGAAATTTCGGAAGCCTTCAATGCGTCCAATATCAAATTTGATATCGCGGCCAGTGGATGCCAGCGAGTAATAGGTGAAGCGCAGGGCGTCAGTGCCGTAGGCGGCGATACCCTCTGGAAACTCATTGCGGGTTTGTTTTTCGATCTTCCTTGCTAGCTGCGGCTGCATCATACCCGCAGTGCGCTTGGCCAGCAGCGAGTCCAGGTTGATGCCGTCGATCAGGTCGATTGGGTCCAGCACGTTGCCCTTGGACTTGGACATCTTCTGTCCCTGGCTGTCTCGCACCAGGCCGTGAACATACACAGTATGAAAAGGAACTTCCCGGCGGACGTGCAGGGTCAGCATGATTAATCTTGCAACCCAGAAGAAGATGATGTCGAACCCCGTTACGAGCACTGAACTGGGGTGAAAGGTTTTTAGCAAATCAGTTTCTTCGGGCCAGCCCAGGGTTGAGAATGTCCACAATGCCGACGAAAACCAGGTATCGAGTACATCTTCGTCCTGGGTGAGTTCTACATCGTCAGCCAGGTTGTTGTCACGGCGTACACGGGCTTCGTCCTGGCCTACATAAATGTTGCCCCGGCTGTCATACCAGGCCGGAATACGATGGCCCCACCACAGTTGACGGGAAATGCACCAGTCCTGAATGTCGCGCATCCACGCGAAATATGTATTCTCCCACTGTTTGGGTACAAACTGGATGTCACCATTTTCCACGGCCGCAATGGCAGGTTTGGCGAGGGTTTTTGCATCCACATACCACTGGTTGGTCAGGTAGGGCTCGATGATGACACCCGAGCGATCACCGCGAGGCACTTTCAACCGGTGATCTTCAATTTTATCCAGCAAGCCCAGAGCATTGAGGTCTGTAACAATCTGCTCCCGGGCTTTAAACCGCTCCAGACCGCGATACGGTTCGGGAACAGTGTCGTTCAGGTTGGCGTCATCAGTAAGAATGTTAATCATCTCAAGGTGATGGCGCTGGCCCATTTCATAGTCGTTAAAGTCATGGGCCGGCGTAATTTTTACACACCCGGTGCCGAATTCGCGGTCGACATAGTCGTCGCCAATGATGGGGATTTGCCGCCCCGTTAAGGGCAGGTCTATGGTTTGGCCTATAAGGTGGTTGTAGCGCTCGTCCTCTGGATGCACAGCGACTGCCGTATCTCCCAACATGGTTTCAGGTCGCGTGGTGGCCACAACCAGTTCGCCTTCACCGCTGGACAGCGGGTACTTGAAGTGCCACAGAGAGCCCTGTTCTTCTTCGGTAACGACTTCCAGGTCGGAGATCGCAGTGTGCAGTTGGGGGTCCCAGTTCACCAGGCGCTGGCCTCGGTAGATCAGGCCTTCCCGGTACAACTGAATAAATACGTCTTGCACAGCCGCAGACAGGCCAGGGTCCATGGTAAAGCGCTCTCTGGACCAGTCCAGCGAGGAGCCCAGACGACGAAGCTGGCGGGTAATAGTACCGCCTGATGCTTCCTTCCACTCCCAGACCTTTGCAACAAATTTGTCGCGGCCCAGCGCCTGCCTGCTGGTGCCCTGGGCTTCTAGCTGGCGTTCGACCACCATTTGAGTGGCGATACCGGCGTGGTCCGTCCCCACTTGCCAGAGGGTGTTATTGCCCTGCATGCGGTGATAGCGAATCAGGCCATCCATGATGGCCTCCTGAAAACCGTGACCCATGTGCAGGCTGCCCGTTACATTCGGTGGCGGAATCATGATTGAGTAGGGCGTACCCTCGCCTGACGGGGCGAAGTAACCCTGCGACTCCCACTCTTCGTACCACCGGGTTTCGATGTTGGCAGGCTGGTAAGTCTTGTCCATAGAACTGGGCTGGTCGGCAAAAAACGCGAAATTATACAGGGTTACTGCGGCTGAATCTCGTTGCTGCTCAGCGGATAACCCCGATCTTTATAGAATTTGTAGGATTCTCTCAGCGGGTCGCGGACACTGGGGTCTTGAACCACCACTTCAACGATTCGCTGAAAGCGTCCCGCGAACGGTGGAACCTTCAAATCCAGATTGATCATAACATCCTGGTGGTGTCCCGGATTCTCCCCCCAGCCTATCGCAACGCTGCTGTCGTCACCTTCGCCGAGAATGCCGTGGGGGAGAAAGGCTTGCGGCCGGTAGCCCCAGAGGATTTCGTCCAGAGCTCTCGCCGCCGCCTCGTCGCCCGTATGCAGGTAAAGACTGCGGCCCTGGCCAAATAGCTGATTGGCCAGGCGACATGCAAACAGCGAACGCTGTTCGGTCTGGCGTTCGCGGAGAATGTAAAAATCAACCTTGGTCATAGTTGCTGGTTATCGTTGCGATCAGGCAGCACGATCCTGTAAATACTGTAGCAGCATAGCTACCGGGCGTCCGGTAGAGGCTTTCGGAGCGCTGCTCCAGGCTGTTCCGGCGATATCCAAATGCGCCCAGGAATACTGCCTGGCAAATCTTTCCAGAAAACAGGCAGCGGTAATACTGCCGCCACCGGGACCACCGACATTGGCAACATCGGCAAAGGGCGTGTCGATTTGTCTCTGATAGTCATCCCACAGCGGCATGCGCCAGGCGCGGTCATGGCTGGTAGTACCGGCCTGCAACAACTGCTCGGCCAGTTTTTCATCGTTGCTGTACAGGGCGGTTGCATGGGCGCCGAGAGCGACGACGCAGGCGCCAGTCAGGGTGGCGATATCGACAACGGCGGCTGGCTTAAACTGCTCGGCATAGGTGAGCGCATCACACAGTACCAATCGGCCCTCCGCATCTGTGTTGAGTATTTCGATAGTTTGACCAGACATGCTGGTCACAACATCACCAGGTTTGGTGGCTTTACTGCTGGGCATGTTTTCCGAGGCGGGCACAATACCGGTGATGTTGAGCGGCAGTTGCATGGCCACCACCGATTGCATTACCCCAAAAACACTCGCCGCGCCGCACATATCGTATTTCATTTCATCCATCTTCGCACCCGGCTTGAGGCTGATGCCGCCGCTGTCAAAGGTGATCCCCTTACCAACCAGAACATAGGGTTTTTTAGCGCGTGCAGCGCCCTGGTAATTCATCACTATCAGCTTGGCAGGCTCTGCGCTACCCGCACTGACCGAAAGCAATGCGCCCATGCCCAGCTTCTCCATTTGGGCCTCCTCCAGAATGCGGGTGGTTAATTTCTTGCTGCGACGTCCCAGCTTGCGGGCCTCACTTGCCAGATAGCTGGGCGTGCATATATTGCCCGGCAGATTGCCTAGCTGTTTGGCGGTGATGATGCCGACACCGATACACAGACCCCGCTTGATAGCCGCATTCGCCGCCAGCGTATCCGCAGTGCTCACTGTGATTGATTTCAATGCCAGTGCTTTGGCGGGTTTGCTAACAGTCTCCGAATAGCTATAGCGGGCCTCAGTCGCCTGCTGGGAGAGAAGCGTGCAGAGACGGGCGCTATTGAAGTTTTTACCCGAGAGCTCATCCAGCGCGACCGTTACGCTTTTGGCTTTGCCATTTTTCAGGGCGATAATGAGACCGCTTAATATTTTTCGAGCCGAGTCCTGGTCCAGTTTATTCTGATTGCCGCAACCTACCAGTAGAATTCGTTTGCTGGGAGACGTTGCCGGGCAGTGCAGCATCAGGGTTTGTCCGGTATTGCCCTGCATTTCGCCGTTGGCGAGAGCGCTTTTGATCAGGCCACCGACACTGTTATCAACCTGTTTAGCGGCTGCACTCATTTTTCTTTTGCTGAATATAGGGACGACCATGCAATCGGTTTTTTGCAGGCCGATCTTTGCAATGTTCTTTGCGGTAATTTTCATGGAAACTCCTTGAATAGAAAAGCCGGTTTATGTCGAATTTGCCCAGCGCTGTGATATAAGGCCGGGAATGTACCCTATTTCTTTGCGATCAGGACAAGTTGCGTCTGCGACCAGCGATCGTGCCAATAGCGTCCCTGTTTGTCGATTAGGCACCACCAAAAGCCCAGCCCCAACGGCAGTAAAGAAACGGCTGCGCTCAGGCAGCGCGTCAGGCACTGGACAATGCTCACCTGCGGCGTGGCAACGCTCTGAAGTTGTATTCTCCAGGCTTGCATACCCAGCGTTTGTCCCTTGATTCGCCAAAAAACGGTATAGAACGCCACGGTGGTCATCAGTGCCAGCAATTGTACCAGCGCGGGATGTAACTGCCCGCCATCCGCCGAGCCGCCAGCCAGGGTTTGCAAGCCTGTCCGTGCGCCCATGGTCAGTGCAACCACCAGCATAATCAGCGGCAGTATTAAAAAAATGTCGTATACCATGGCTGCCAAACGGCGCGGCAAACCGGGGGTTGTTTGATTGTTCATAGCTTCTGTAGTGGTTGTACAGGGCGGGATTCTATCACCAGATCCCGCTCCATTGCTGCCAGGCGGGGCCGCGCACAGCAACAATGTCTGCTAATATGTGTCACTGCCTTGATGCTGTGCCACCGGGGTATTGGCTCCACCCTCGTTTTAATGGTTCTCCTTAATGGTTCTCCGGCGGGGCCGCTTTTGGCTGTATTCAGGGTCTAGCCAAAAACAATAACGCCGCGGGCATTTTCGCCACGAACAAGGTCTTCAAAAGCCTGGGGCGCAGCGTCGATGGAATAGGTTTTACTGACCATTCCGTCGAGGTCCAGCGTGCCGTTGCGATAGTAGTGCAACAATTTCGGGAAGTCCTTCGACGGGTTGCAATTGCCATACATGGTGCCCTGCACAGTGCGGGCCTGAATCGGCACCATAAACGGATTCAATACCAGTTGTTCATCCAGTTTGCCAACGCCTATTATGGTACAGATACCGCCGGGTCTGGTGCAGGCCTCAGCCAATTGCATCAGTTCACTGTTGCCCACGGCCTCAAAACAGTAGTCCGCACCGCGGTCTTCAGTCAGTTCTGCAATAAATCCCTGGGCCTCTTCCAGATTGCAGGCGTGAGTAGCGCCAAAACGCCTGGCCATTTCCAGCTTGTTAGGCAGCGTGTCAACCGCGACTATAGTGGCAGCTTCCGCGATGCGCGCTCCCTGTATAGCCGAGAGACCAATCCCGCCGCAGCCGAATATAGCTGCTGTTGACCCGGCTTTGATTTTAGCTGCGTTGAGTGCGGCACCAACCCCGGTCATAACCCCGCAGCCGATCAGGGCGGCCGAGGTCAGCGGTATGTCCTTTTCAATTTTGACGCAGCTAATCGCTGGCGCAACGCACTCCTCAGCCATACAGCCGAGCTGAGTCATCACCCGTATATCCTCGTCACCCCGGTGTACCCGCGTAGTGCCATCGAGTGCGTAGCCGAAGCTGTCATTGTTTGAGGCGCAGAGATAGGCCTGGTCGCGCTCGCAGAAAAAGCACTCGCCGCATTCCGGGATGAACGAGAGCACCACAGGGTCTCCAATCGAAAAATTGTCTACACCCTCACCCACTTCGGAGATAATGCCCGCGCCTTCGTGCCCAATCACCAGCGGAAATTCAGAGGGAATGGTGCCATTGATGACTGACCAGTCCGACCGACACACGCCAGTGGCAACCATTTTTACTTTGACTTCCCCAACCCTGGGCGGGTCAAGGCTGACCTCTTGAACCGAGAACTCGTTTAGAGCATCAACGACGACAGCTTTCATATTTTCCTCTCACCAGGCATTCAGAGTAGATCAAATTTCCATGGCTTGCCGCAACTATTTCAGGACTATTTCAGGACGAACATTGACGAAGATCCGTTATAATTGCCCGCAATGATTATACAAGCCTCGATAACAGCCAAACTGGCTGAGCTGTCACCCTCGCACCTGGAGGTGGTCAACGAAAGCCGGCAGCACAATGTGCCGCCGAATTCAGAGACCCATTTTAAAGTGGTCGTGGTTTCTGATCAGTTCGCCGAGAAACGCAAAGTTGCACGCCACCAGATGGTTTACAGCCTGGTTGCCGAGGAGTTGGCAGGGCCGGTACACGCGCTGGCCTTACACACCTATACAGCTCTGGAGTGGGCGCATCAGCGCGCTGCGCCTCAATCGCCGGCTTGCCTCGGCGGCGGTGAGGCGGAGACAAACCAGTGACTGAAATTGTACCAGCGGCTGAAGTTGTGCCCGTGGCTGAAGTTGTAGAAATTGTAATAGCCGCGCTGTATAAATTTGTCACTCTGGCAAATTACCAGGCACTTCGTGAACCGCTGCTTGACGAATGTATCGAAGCGGGCACCAGGGGTACCCTGTTGCTGGCTAACGAAGGTATCAATGGCACGATTGCAGGCTCCAGGCAGGCGATTGATCGGGTTCTGGCCTATTTGAAGGCCGATCCCCGCATGGCTGATCTGGATCACAAAGAATCCTGTAGTGATCATATTCCATTTTATCGGATGAAGGTAAAACTCAAGCGAGAGATTGTTACCATGGGAGTACCAGGCATCAACCCAAACGAGAACCCCGGCAGCTATTTGGAGCCTTCCGAGTGGAACGCTCTTATCAATGATCCAGAGGTGGTTGTGCTGGACACGCGCAATGATTACGAAGTGGGAATTGGTACCTTCAAGGGTGCTTTAGACCCGCATACCGTGACTTTTCGCGAGTTTCCGGCCTATGTACGCGAGCATCTCGACCCGGCTAAAAACAAAAAAATTGCCATGTTTTGTACCGGCGGCATACGCTGTGAAAAGGCATCATCGTTTATGTTGAATGAGGGCTTTGCAGAGGTCTTTCACCTGCGCGGGGGCATTCTCAAATACCTGGAGGAAGTGCCGGAAGCAGATTCTGAATGGGAGGGAGAGTGCTTCGTCTTCGACAACCGGGTAGCGGTCAACCATCAGTTGGAGAAGGGGCAGTACGATCAGTGTCACGGCTGTCGTCGCCCGATAACAGAGCAGGACAAATTGTCTGCGCAGTATGAAAAGGGAACGTGCTGTCCGGGGTGTTACGATACGTTAACCGTCGACCAGAAAACCCGTTTCGCGGAGCGACAAAAACAGGTAGAGCTGGCCGCACAACGACGCCAGCAGCACATTGGCTCTGCGCCACCTGAGCGGCAACTAAAGCCACCTGCCCATGACTGAGCGCGACTCAGAGCACGACTCAACCAGGTGGCGTGGCTGGAGCGGCTTGCGCCGCCTGCTGGCCTTTCAAATCAAACTGGTGCTGGATGCGGCGCGTGACTTTGTGTTGAGTCCGGTTAGCATCACCGCGTTTGTGATTGATGCGGTTCGTCAGACCGAGCCTGACCGGGGCCTGTTCAATCGGCTGATGCGATTGGGGCGGCGCTCCGATGAGATCATCAATTTATTTGAAGAGCATAGCCAGGCCTCGCACTACACGGTAGACAAGACTTTGCGTGATATTGGAGAGCGCGTGGAGCAGAAAGTTGAAAGAAAGATCGAAGAAAAGATTGAAAGAAAGATTGAAGGCAAGAAGGCTGCCAGACCGCCCGTTGCAGATACATAAACCGGGATCTTTGCAAGGTCTCAGACGGGTTGAAGCACTCTGCTATAGAAAGTTTCGCAGCGCGCTGGCAAACGCACTGATCGGCACATAGAAACTTTGCGCCTCGCTGTCACCGGTTGAGACAGCTCCCGTTAACAGATAGTCGCTGTTGCGCCTGACCACTACGGCGCCGCCCGAGGCTCCTTTGGAGACTCTGCAATTGGTGGCAATCAGGCCCGGTGATACCGAGGTGACTTTGCACCGCGCATCGTAACTGAGCGGGGATTCTGCGCCTTGCGCCTCTGCTGAGATTGAATAGCCCACCATGCTGATCTGTAGCGGTTCAGTGATCGGCAGCGCGGAGGTATGGAGCGCAAAAGACTCCCCGGCGGATATCGGCAAGTCAAGTTTGAGCAGCACCCAGTCGGCATTCATGCCGCCACCGCTAACGACTGACCTCGCTGTGCGTACCGTTCCATTGGGCAGCTCGAACACAATGTCTTTGCTCAAATCTGAATAATTTTCGAGGCAGTGCCAGGCGCTGAGAATATACCTGGCAGGCAGAGTGCGGTTGCTGCGGTTGACCAGCGAACCGGTCTGTCGCCGCATACGCAACAGGCTGGCGCTACAGTTTTCGATATGATGCTGCCACTCATTGTTGCGCCATTGTTTGCCAGGCACAGTCAGACGGCCCACGGCATTCAGCCATGGGGATGCCTCTGGATTGGCGATACTTTGAGCCAGGCCCGACGGCGACATAAAGACATAAAGATCAGGCTGAATACGGCCACCAGGGTTTTGGAGCGAAAGTCAGGCACGCTGCTACCACATTCAGGGGGTACAGAGGGGGTGCAGGATTATCCCTTAGCAGCGATGATCTCACAGACAGGCAACCGGGGATACCCGCAGTCTTTTCCAATATAAAATGAGCCTGAAACGGAAGGAAGCACGGCAAGCTGTTTCCACTATAAAATGAGCCTGAAATAGTCCTTGTTGTCGTTCATGATCAGCGGATGAAAACGATCATGAGATTAGAGCAACTGAACACCCTGGACGCCATTAGGCAATTCCTCGAGGGTACCCAGGCCGTAGCCTTCAACGTGGCCACCGATAAGCCAGAGCGCTATCGATGGGTACAAAAGACCCTGGTGAAGCACCGGTACTTGCTGCTTGGCAAAACGGACCGGGGAACCGTCACCCGCTACCTGATGAAGGTCACCGGCTACTCTCGGGCCCAGACCAAGCGCCTGATACGGCAATACGTCAAAACAGGCACAATCTCAGTAAAGCCCGCTCGCCGCAATGGTTTCAAGCGCGCCTACACTGATACCGATAGTCGTCTGTTGGCGAGTATGGATGAGCGGCATGGTCAGCCTAGTGGCCCTGTATTGAAAAAGCTGTGTGAGCGGGCTTATCAGCGCTTTGGCCAAGCCGAGTATCAGCGCCTGGCGGGTATTTCGGTTTCTCACCTGTACAACCTGCGGGCCTCCAAGGCTTATCAGAGGCAGCGCTGTGTCTTGACCAGGACACGGCCTAAAGCCGCCTCTATCGGTCAGCGGCGCAAACCCTGTCCCAATAATCAACCGGGCTATATCCGTATCGACTCTGTCCATCAAGGTGATCAGGACAAACGCAAAGGAATCTACCACGTCAACGCCGTGGATGAGGTCACGCAATTCCAGATTATCGTCACGCTGGAACGTATTAGCGAGGCGTTTATGCGGCCAGCCCTCCAACAGATATTGGCGGCCTTCCCCTTTAAAATACGGGGCTTTCACGCAGACAATGGCGGTGAATACATCAACTACACTGTTGCTGAACTTCTGGACAAGCTACGCATTGAATTTACTAAATCACGGCCTCGGCACAGTAACGACAATGGCTTGGTTGAGAGTAAAAATGGCTCGGTCATTCGCAAACTCTATGGGTACACACACATCCCGCAGCAGTACGCCACTGACTTTGCCCAACTGAACAGGCAACAGGTCTACCGATACGTTAACTTCCATCGGCCCTGCTATTTCCCCACCACAATCACTGATGAGAAGGGCAAACAGCGTAAGAAATACCGCTACCAGGACATGATGACGCCCTATGAGAAATTCCGCTCCCTGGCCAAACCCAGCCAATACTTGAAGCCGGGGATCACCTTCAAAAATCTGGATGCATTCGCCAAAGAAATGACCGACAATGAAGCCGCTGAACAACTCAATTCAGCACGAAACCACCTATTTAAACAACTCCATGAGCGACTCAAGATAAGGGCTTAATACACCGTCGTTTCAGGCTCATTTCTGGATTGGAAAATACTCCCGCATGAACCTGGAACCCCTGGAACCCGCATGAACCTAAAAATTGTAGCGTGCAGTAAGCCCGAAAGTGCGCTCTGATTGCACATTCACCTTGGTATACACGCCGCCTGTTGCCGCGATATCGTATTGGTCAGAGGCCTCTTGCAGGGTTATTGAATCTTCGTCGAGAAGGTTTTTCACCCACAGTGAGATATCCCATTGATAGCTCTCTGCACGCAAGCCTGTGTACAGGCTGATTTGATGTTGTTCATCAAACGTATCTGTCACCGCGCCAATACCGGCAGAGGCATCGGTGTTATCGCGCTCGTCTGTATATTTATAAAGGCCGCGGATATACCACTCGGTATTTTCCAGCGGTCTGTGGTACTCGGAGTTCAGAGATAGGGAAAACTCGGGTTCGCCGCTGATCGCCTCGCCGTCGATATCACACAAGCCCAGCGATTCCCCAGGCTCGCGGTCATTGCAAGGCGCCTCGGCCCCATCCCACTCGCCTTTGGCATAACTGACCGCGCCAGCAGCCTGCCAGGTCTCGGTGAGAAGAATCTGGGCCTCCAGTTCGGCTCCCCGGATATTGGCATCGCCGTTATAGACGATACCGCCGGTCAGGTCGACAAGTTCGCCGCCGTCATCAACCAGTTGCAAGCCCCGCACAAAACCAAAGTGGCCTGCAAACTGCTGGTAGTAAATGGCGCCGTTTAAAGTGGCCCGCCCGTCCAGCAGGCGGCTCTTAAAGCCCAGCTCAACCGCATCGCTCTCTTCCTTGTCATACAGCAGGTCGTCTTCGCCATTGGGCAAAAAGGCTACGTTTGGGCTAGGGATAATCGAGATGCCACTGCGGCGATAGCCCCGGTTATAGGCGGTGTAGAGAGAGACATCGTCGGCGACTTCCCAGCGAAATTTCACAGAGCCGGTCAGCGCGTCCTCGTCACTCTCTTCGTTGTTGTCGCTGATTCCAAAGATTGGCAGAGTGCTCGCGATTAACGGGTCCAGCAACCCCTCCGCAGTCTCGCTACCCGCGATGGGATTGATACCGCCATAGAATACGTCGGCGCGGCGGAAAGAATCGTACTTCGCCCAGCGCAAACCAATCTCCAACTGAGTCACAGCGGACAGATAGAACGTATTGAAAGTGAATATGCCCAGCTCCTCGCCATTGACGGGAATAGCGCCAGTGGTGCTAAAGGACACATCGCTGCCCAATGCAAAAATTGAACGATTGGCGTTAAACCGTGTGGTTGTGTCCTGATCCTGATAGTAAACACCCGCCATGTAGTCCCAAAAATCGTTGTCCATTGATGCCAGGCGAACTTCCTGAGAAATACTGTCAACCTCGGTAAAAGAGCTCTGCCAGGTCAAAGCCTCAGGATTGGTGACAAAGTGGGCGCGGTCATTTTCGGTGCGCGACAGTTTTTCAGATTCGCTATAGCCAGTGACAGAAACCAGTTCCAGCTTATCCCCTAATTGCCAGCTAAGGGTCAGGTTGACAATATCAAATTCCAGATTGCCGAAATCGTCTGTCTTGCCCAGAGCCTGGCGGTTTTCGGCCTGAATGGATGGGCGCAGGTTGTCGGCGTCCACGCCATCCAGCGATTGAGGCGCCTCAATCTCGCGGTCAAAATACTGCCAGGATAATTGCGCGGAGAGGGAGTCAGTGGCCTGCCACAAACCGGTCAGACGCGCTGAATAGGCTTCATTTTCTGGCTCATCCAGGCCAGTGGTCAAATTTTCGACATTGTTGGAGTTGTTCAGATCGTACAAGCCGGCAACGCGCACAGCGAATTTGTCTTCGACCACTGGGCCACCCCAGGCCGCCTGAAGGTTCGCGCCGTCATTGTCTGACAGGCTCACCTGAACATAGCCATCGGTTGTATGCAGGTCGGGTGCTCTGGTGAGAATATTGATAGCCCCCGCAGGTGATGTGCGGCCCTGCAAGGTTCCCTGTGGGCCGCGCAGAATCTCCAGGCGCTCCAGGTCATACAGGGGGGCAAACACAAGGTCGAAGCGCACGTTCACGTCATTCCAGTATACGTCCACCGCAGATATGGTACCGGCTTCAGGGTCTGTGCTAACCCCGCGCATGGAGATATTGGAGTTGCGGGCGTTGGGTCTATCCAGCGTCAAACCCGCAGTCTGCTGCTCGACATCCCTGAATTCAAAAGCGGCAAATTTGTCGATATTCTCGCCGCTGACCACGTTGACGGTTGCCGATATGTCCTGGAGACTCTGCGCCCGTTTTTGCGCCGTAACGATGACTTCTTCAAGCACCAGTGGCGATTGTGCGGCTGCGGTACCGGCGGTACCCAGGGCCAAAATAGCCGCCGCCAGGGTTTTCCTGGCCGACGGGATAGCGTGATAAGGCATGATATAAACCCCTTCCTGCGTGTTAAACATGATTCGAGACCTTTGCACGAAAGCCATTTCACCTACATGCTGCGTTAAAATCGTACTCAATCGGTCATTTATACCCATAAACTCCCTCATTCCGTGCGTTTTTGCCTTGCCTGAAAGTGAAATCATCTTCCGTGCAAAGGTCTCGATTCATTAGAGCGATTAATTAGAACGCATTAAACCAGATTGTAGCAGGGACTGAAACTGCAAGAAAGGTCAAAATATTGACTGGAGCGCACCCAAATATCATACAGCTACCAGTAGTTGCCAGCCTTATCCAGCGTCCTTTGCCTGGCGTAGAAACTGTTGATGCAGGGCGTCTACCTGTGCGTGCAACTGCTCGACGGTGCCACTGTTGTCGATGATGTGGTCTGCCAGAGCGCGCTTGGCTTCGCGGGACATTTGCGCAGCGATAATTCTGCGAACCTGTTCCCCGCTGTTGTCGTCGCGGCTCATGGTGCGGCGAATTTGCAGCTCCACGGACAGGTCGACAAGTACGGCTTCTCTACAGAGGTCTTGTTGAGTCGTTTCAAACAAAAGTGGCGATGACAAGACCGTGTAAGGGGATTGGGACAAGCTGAGCCGAGCCGTGATTTCTTCACCAATCAGGGGGTGGGTTAGCTGTTCCAGCCACTGTCTTTGTCCGCTATCGGCAAAGACCCGTTGGCGCAGAGCGGCCCTGTCAAGGCTGCCATCGGCGAGCAGGATGTCCCCGCCAAAGTGATCGGCAATGGCATTGAGTGCCGGGCACCCTGGTTCGACAATAACGCGCGCGGCCACATCCGCATCAACCACGACAATATCGTGCTGCCCAAAGCGATGTGTCGCCGCTGATTTACCGCTGCCAATGCCGCCAGTGATACCGATAACGAGGCTCATTGCAATCCCGCTGTACTCCAGTACCACGCCATAATCTCCTCTCCCCAGGAAAAAGCGACCCACCCGGCTATAGCGAGATAGGGGCCAAAGGGCATGGGAATGTCTCTGCTGCGCTGTTGCAGAATGATCAGCACAATGCCGAGTATTGCGCCAACCAGGGAAGCGAGCAAAATCACCAGGGGTATCGACTGCCAGCCCAGCCAGGCACCGAGGGCGGCGAGCAGTTTGAAGTCGCCATAGCCCATGGCTTCTTTCCCGCTCAGCCATTTGAACAGCCAGTAGACAGACCACAGACAGAGGTAGCCAGCCATGGCACCGAGGACTGCGTCGGCGAGATGGGTATAGACGCCGAACACATTGAACAGCAAGCCCAGCCAGAGCAGGGGCAGGGTTATTGAGTCGGGAAGCAACTGCTCATCAATGTCGATCACTGCCAGGGCAAGCAGGGCCCAGGTTAGCAGCATGGCCCCCAGCAACTGTGGTTCCGCCAGCTTGAAGTGTAAGCCCAGCCCGGCGGTGAGCAGACCGCTTGTCAGTTCAATGGCTGGATACCTCAGGGAAATCGACGCATCGCAATGGCTACAGCGACCGCGTAACAGCAGGTAGCTCACAAGCGGGATATTTTCCCAGGGCTTGATCGGATAGCTGCAATGGGGACAGTGTGAACCGGGCCGTGCCAAATCAAAGCGGGCAGGTGCAGCAGGGACTTGCTCAATCTTCAAAAACCTGCCGCAGTCGTCGCGCTGTTCGCGTTCCATCATCACTGGCAGGCGATAAATCACAACATTGAGAAAGCTGCCGACACACAGGCCGAGCACTGCAAGCGTCGAAAAAAACAACCAGGGCGTCTGGTTGATTGCTGTTAAAACGTCCATGCAATACCTCTATCAGACTACGGCACCCAGCATAAATACAGGCAGGTACATCGCCACCATCAGGCCGCCAACAAGCACGCCAAGAACTGACATGATGATGGGCTCCAGCAGCGAACTGAGGCTTTCGACGGCTGCATCTACCGCGTCTTCATAGTGATCGGCTACCTTTCCCAGCATCTCGTCCAGCGCGCCGGATTCTTCACCAACAGAGACCATTTGCAATAACATCGTGGGGAACAGGCCGGTTGCGCTGATCGAGTTGTACAGGGGTGAACCGGTGGTCACATCATCCTTGATTCGCCTGATAGCCTTGGCATAAACGCTGTTTCCGGCAGCCCCCGAGGCCGACTCAAGCGCCTCTACAAGTGGCACCCCGGCAGAGAAGGTTGTTGCGAGAGTGCGGGAGAAGCGGGCCATAACAGAGTTGAAAATAATGTCACCGACCACAGGGGCCTTTAGCATCAGGGCATCCACGGCCTCGGAAAAGGCGACCGAGCGGTTCAGTGCTTCTTTAAATGCGGCTGTTGCGGCGATGGCGGCAAAGATGATGATGTGCCACCACCCGATTGCAAAATCTGACGTTCTCATTACGAACTGCGTGAAGGCAGGTAATTCTGCGCCGAAACTGGAAAAAGTCTCTGCAAACTGAGGGACTACTTTTACCAGCAAGATGCCGGTTACGACCAGAGCAACCACGACAACGGCGACCGGGTAGGTCAGGGCTGACTTGATCTTTTTCTTCAGCGCCTCGGACTTTTCCTTGTAAGTGGCAACCCGCTCCAGCGTGGCCTCCAAAGTACCGGAGGTCTCTCCAGAGGCAACCAGGCTAATAAACAGTTCATCAAAATATTGGGGGTATCTTGCCAGCGAAAGTGACAGGCTGGTGCCAGAGGCCACCTCGTTTTTTATCGACACGACCACAGCGCGCATATTGGGGTTGTCCAGCCCCTCCGCGACAATATCAAAGCTCTGCACCAAAGGCACGCCAGCTTTCATCATGGTCGCCAGTTGGCGCGTGAAGATGGAAATATCCCCAGGTGTAATTTTCTTGCCGCCACCGCCAAATAGAGGCCTGGCCTTCCTCTTGACGCTTTTGGCTTTTATGCCTTGCTGGCGCAGTTGGGCTTTGGCCATCGCCAGGCTTATGGATTTGATCTCCCCCCTGGATGGGCGACCTTGCCTGTCGATACCCTGCCAGGTAAACATCTGGCCCTTTGCCGCGTTGGTCGCCATATCGCTAGTCCGTTGTGACCCGGTTGACTTCTTCAAGGCTGGTTTCGCCTTTGGCAGCCTTTAGCAGGGCGGAGGACCTTAAATCGTTAAAGCCCTGTCTGCGTGCTTCCTCTGAAATTTCAATGGAGTTACCCTCCTCCATAATAATGCGTGCCAGCGGGGGCGTAATACGCACCACCTCGTATATACCAACCCGGCCACTGTAACCCGCCGAGCACCTGGCGCAGCCGACGGGCGTTTTCAATGCAGCAAGTTGCAGCATTTCCTCAGTGAACCCCAGTTCCAGCAGTGCTTCCCTGGGAATATCTGCGGGTTCTGCACACGCTTTACACAGGCGTCGCGCCAGCCGCTGCGCGATAATCAGGTTGACCGAAGTTGCCAGGTTGAAGGATGGAACACCCATGTTGAGCATCCGCGTGATGGTTTCCGCAGCGCTGTTTGTGTGCAGAGTCGACATCACCATGTGGCCTGTTTGCGCCGCCTTGATGGAAATTTCTGCCGTTTCCAGATCGCGAATTTCACCCACCATGATGATGTCCGGGTCCTGTCGCAGAAAAGAGCGCAGCGCCTCGGCGAAATTCAAACCCACCCTGGGATTGACATGGCATTGGTTAACCCCATCCAGATTAATTTCTACCGGGTCTTCGGCGGTGGAGATATTCCGCTCTGGCGTGTTGAGAATGTTGAGGCCGGTGTACAGAGAGACTGTTTTGCCAGAGCCAGTAGGCCCGGTTACCAGAATCATGCCCTGTGGCTGATGCAGAGCCTGCATGTACATCTCTTGCTGCTCTGGCTCATAGCCCAGCGCATCAATGCCCATTTGCGCGCTCGATGGGTCCAGTATTCGCAGGCATATTTTCTCGCCAAACAGCAGTGGGAGGGTGTTCACGCGAAAATCGACAGCCCTGGTTTTGGATAGCTGCATTTTAATGCGCCCGTCCTGGGGAACCCGACGCTCTGATATGTCCATTTGCGACATCACCTTTAGTCGGGCTGCCAGGCGCCCTGCCAAATTGCCCGGCGGACGCACCACCTCGTGCAAAATACCGTCTGTACGAAATCGCACGCGATAAGATTTCTCATAGGGCTCGAAGTGAATATCCGAGGCGCCAGATTTGATAGCGTCGATAAGCACCTTGTTAACAAAACGCACGACAGGTGTTTCGTCCATTTCGGCGGCGGCGTCGCTTTGGCCGCCCTCGGCGACGGCTTCGACATGGAGATCCTCCAGCGCCGCATCGCTGAGCCCGCGCCCCAGTGAATCCTGAGCCTCAACCCATTCGGTAATGGCTTCATTCAGAGCCTTTTCCTCAACCAGAATGGCATCGGTATTAATACCCGTATGAAACTTGATTTCGTCGAGGGCGGACAGATTGGTGGGGTCGGATACCGCGATAAACAAACGGTTGCCGCGACGAAACAAGGGGAGGGCGTGATGCCGGACAACAAGTTTTGGCGCGACCATCTCAACAGGTAACGCCTCTTTATTAAAAGCGCTGATGTCAAACAGCGGTATGCCAAACTCTTTCGAGGCCATTTCCGCAAGTTTTTGCCCATCAATGAGACCGTTGGCGACCAAATGCTTAACAAAAGGGGTTTTTTCTCTGGATGCCTCCTCCTGCGCCTCTTGGGCAATCTCGGCGCCAATGAGCCCGTCGGCCACTAACCGGCCTGCCAGGCCGCCCAATTGCGCTGGATTTTTATTGCTCATCCACATCCCTTTGCCGGGTGCTTGTCAGGTTGATAGTCAGGTTGATCTGTAGCGCAAATCATAGTGCGTCTGCCGCGCCCGATTGTCCAGTGTGTTCTGCTGTTTATGTATGGGGCTTCTGGTTATGTATGGGACTTCCGGGCTGCTTTTCGCGCTGAGTGCTGGCGTTATTATCTGCATTTGATCGGTTCGCCAATGTCGCGTGGACACTGGCCTACGGCTCAGACATGCTCACCGACACATCAAATTCGATAACATCGCCACAGCGCACTCTTTACGTGCTTCGAAGCACCCCGGAAGTCCTCTGCTCCATGAATGCGGCTCAAAACCGCACGCCCTGAGTTTATGGTTATGGGACTTCCGGGCTACTTTTAGCGCTGAGTGCTGTCGCTGTTATCTGCATTTGATCGGTTCACAAACTCGCCTGCGGCTCAAACATGCTCACCGACACATCAAATGCGCTAACATCGCCATAGCGCACTCTTTATGCGCTTCGAAGCACCCCGGAAGTCCTCTACCAAGCACCCCGGAAGTCCTCTGCTCCATGAGTGCCGCCGCAGAAAACGGTAGGCGGGTGGGTAAATCTTGAGGTTTAATCAGGGCACGTTTGCGAAAGCGGGTGTTTTTGAGGCTTTCCGCGAGGACTGTTTGAATCCGAATTTTTCCTTTAGGAAAAATCGTTGAGTTCCGCAGCGGTCAAAAACACCCGCTGAAGCGTGCCCAAACCGCAAGGCTTACCCACCCAGCCACAACCGACCTCACCTGCGGCCCAAAACCGCAAGCCCTAACCTCAATATTTCACAAGCGACCAGGTTCTTAGAAATCCAGGGATCACGACCTGTGGATTGGGTGGATAAGTCTACGACTTACCCACCACTCCACAGGCGCAATAACAATCGTCCAAAAGTCTCATAGGTATCTGAACCATGACACCCCCTTCGTGAATTTTCCGGGCTAGGGTGCTTAATAGCTGATGGGGGTAGCGCATTATTGGTGCGAATGGATAAGCAGCAACGGTCTCGAAGAGCGAGTGGGTGAAGAAGAACCTATTGGATGGATAAGCGTTTAAACGGGTGTCATTGTCCGCTGCCACCTGGGCGACGTTATCACTACTCAGTTTGGCTGCGCTCTTTTAATTCAGCAATCGCCGTCTTTACTCTTGCCACTTAGTAAAGTTTTTGCTATCTTTACATTAGTTTAAATGTAAAGTTTCAAGAGGTGAAATCATGCCAAAAGTTAGCGCAAAAAGACAAATTACCCTGCCGGTGTCGGGTTGTGAAGAGTTAGGTATTCATGCTGGTGATGAGGTGGAAATTTTACGTCATGGCAATCAATTCAACATTATCAAAAAAAAAGCGGGTGCTGCTGCGGGCTTGCTTAAAGGCACCAGGGCGAATAAGTCTGTCAGTGATGAACAATCGTGCCAGAGTCACTTTGAATGATTGCAGTTGATACCAATGTACTACTGCGCTATTTGTTGGCGGACGATGCCAGCCAGCACCGCAAGGCCAAAGCGTTAATTGAGGCGCAGCGTCCGGTAGTGATTATTGATGTGGTACTGATTGAAGCGGTTTGGACATTGACCGGCAAGCGTTACGGGATTGATAAAGTGGGTGTCTGTGAGGTGGTTCGCGGTCTGATTGGTGACGGGGCTTTTCGGTTTGAAAACTCCCAGGTAGTGTGGTCGGCCCTAATGGATTACCAGGAGTCAAAGCCGGTTCGGGGTAAAGCACTGGGCTTTGCAGATTGCTTGATTGCCCACAAAGCTCACTATGTCGCTAGTGAGGCAGGGGAAGTGTTGGAAGGATTCTACAGCTTTCATAAAGCGGTTGGGCAGCTAAAAGGGGCTAAAGTCCTGGAATCAAAATAGGGGGTAGTAGTTATGAGCATTCAGTATGAACTAAATGGAAAGATACTGGACAAGGCTAACGGATGGAAACTGGAGAGAAGTCTGGTCACATTTTGTCACGGCGAAATATCTCGTTAATCTGAATTCAATACCTTTATTTTCAAGACTTTTCCGCCGTTTTTCTATCCCCTTCGTGCAATATCCGGGCTAAGTTTATGGTTATGGGACTTCCGGGTTGCACTTCGCGCTGAGTGCTGGCGTTATTATCTGCATTGGTATCTGCATTTGATCGGTTCGCAAACTCGCCTGTGGCTCAAAACCGCAAGCCCTGAGTTTATGGTTATGGGACTTCCGGGCTGCTTGTCGCGCTGAGTGCTGTCGGTGTTATCGCATTTGATCGGTTCACAAACTCGCCTGCGGCTCAAACATGCTTACCGACACATCAAATGCGCCAACACCGCCATAGCGCACTCTTTATGCGCTTCAATGCACCCCGGAAGTCCTCTACTAAGCACCCCCGGAAGTCCTCTAGCAGGCATCCCGGGAGTCTTTTGCTCCATGAGTGTCGCCGCAGAAAAACGGTAGGCAGAGGGCCGTGCGTTTTTGCCTTGCATGAAAGCGAAATTATCTTCCGTGCAAAGGTCTCAGCTTGTTAGAATAGCGCCAGGTTTGTTTGCAACGGGGTAGAGTGTGGCATCGTCCTTTCTAGAGATTGTAGAGCTTGCCAATGGCGATATTGTATTGCAGCGGCCCGATGATGACGCTGAGCCGCTGGTGGTTATTAAATTCTCCGATGAGTCACGGGTGTATATGATGGATGCGACCCTGGAAGTGGCGAGAGCCATGATTCAGGCGGGTGTCCAGGTTGTCGCTCAATTATCGGAGAATCTGGAGAGTGAATTTGGAGACGAGGCTCCCCGGATTTTGCACTAGCTGCCACTGCGAAGGCTTACAACTGTCTGCTAAAAGGCTGTTCGCTAAAAGGCTGCCTGCTAAAAGTGAATAGCCGTAAAAAGTGCGTCAGCTTCCCCGGCGCAAAATTCCAACGCTAATGCCTTCTATGGCGAATTCACATTGTTTGAGATTCACCTCTATCGGTTTGTAGTCCGAATTTTCCGGTAACAGGGTCAATCTTGATTGATCCTTGCTGGTCTGTAAGCGTTTAACAGTGACCTCATCGTCAATACGCGCAACCACAATATCGCCGTTTTTGACATCGGTGGTTTTATGAACCGCCAGCAGGTCTTCGTCGTAGATGCCGATATCCATCATGCTGTCGCCGCAGACTCGCAGAAAATAGTCGGCTGCGGGTTTGAAAAAGGAGGTGGGCATGTCGCAGTAATCTTCAATGTGCTCCTGCGCCAGTACTGGATTGCCAGCAGCGACCCGGCCGACAATCGGGATGCCGCTGCTGCGGGGTAAGCGGATGCCGCGTGAAGCTCCGGCAATCATCTCTATCGCACCTTTGCGGGCCAGGGCCTTGAGGTGCTCTTCGGCGGCGTTGGCCGAGCGAAATCCCAGTTCGCGTGCGATATCTGCGCGGGTGGGGGGGTAGCCAGTCTCGTCAATGTGACTGCGAATCAGCTCTAAAACCTGTTGTTGTCGCTGCGTTAACTTTTCCATCACGCGCTCCTGTGTATTTACCCAGTGGCTGTGATTATATACAGTCTGCGACGTGATACAAGCGATGGTGCGGGTTCAGTACCTGTGAGACAAATCAGGCCAGCTTCGGTATGGTTTGATGCGCAGGCTTTTGCTCTGCATCGGGTCGTCTCCCGTGTGGATTTAATAACTCACAAGCGACCAGGTTCTTAGAAATCCCGGGATCACGACCTGTGGATTGGGTGGATAAGTCTACGACTTACCCACCACTCCACAGGCGCAATAACAATCGTCCAAAAGTCTCATAGGTATCTGAACCTGGACATAGCCTTCGAGCACACTCACACAGCCCAGGCCAATGTCATAAATGACCAACTCACCGAGTTTTCTGGATCTCATTGACGCACTCCAAATTCTATCCCGCATCGTGTTAGCATCGCTCTATGACAGACAAATCTATATTCAATAACTGGACCAGCACCTACGCCAACATCTTCTCCTATATGAATCTGCCGCTAACGCGGGAGCTGGAGGAAGGCATCGATGCTGTGATAATGGGTATACCCTACGACCTGGCGACCACCGGTCGTTCAGGCACCCGTTTTGGACCAACTGGCATTCGGCAGGCCGCGTCATTTTTGCGCTGGGAGGAAGCACGCTGGCCCTGGCAATTTACATTGCAAGACCGGCTAAAGATTGTCGACTATGGCGACATCAGCTTTGAAGACGGCAACAGTGACGACATGTTGGAGCTGGTCACCAAAACTGCCCGGCAAATTATGGTGGCGGGGAAAACCCTGGTCAGTTTAGGCGGCGATCATTTTGTCACTCTGCCCCTACTGAGAGCCGCACATCAGGTACATGGCGCACTGGCCATGGTGCATTTTGACGCACATGCCGATTCCGATGACGATGGCAAATACAATCATGGCTCCATGTTCTTTCACGCACCTCTTGAAGGTCTGATTGATCCTGACTCAACCGTGCAAATTGGTATTCGCACCCAGTATCCCTATAAAGATCACAAGTTCAAGGTTATTCACGGGCCTGAGGCCAATGCCCGCTCAGCCGAAGATATTGCAGCCGAGATTAGGCAGGTGGTGGGCGACAAAAAGACCTACTTGACCTTTGATATCGACTGTCTCGACCCTGCCTATGCGCCAGGTACCGGCACTCCGGTCAGTGGTGGCATCAGCAGTGACAAAGCCATGCAGATTATTCGCTTATTAGGCGACTTGAATATTGTCGCCGCAGATTTAGTGGAGGTGGCTCCAGCTTACGACCACGGCGATATCACCTCGCTGGTGGGAGCGACTCTGGTATTGGAGATGCTGTATCTGTTAGCGAGCGGTAAAGACACTGCCTAGCAGGCTGCTGGACTTGAAACTGCTCTACTGCGGAAAGCATCAATCAGCCATTTTTCACGGTCAATTTCGTTCAATAGAACGACTATTCGCCTCATCTGTGATGAGTATAGGATTGGAAACACCAATAAGCTATTATCAGACACTCATACAGGCAGGCGGCCTGATTTGTCTCACAGGTACTGAACCCGCACAGCTATGGCAGCCCGACGAAGCTGAATCAGAGCGAGCCTTACTGAGTGCGCTGGAAGTGGTTATACCTTTCTGGATACCTGTGGACTAGCCGGCCTGATTCTTCAGGGCGTTCCCGCGTGAGGGGTGGACACGTCCACGTATTGAACGCATCCATTTTTCGCGCTGGCAGTTACAGCGGGGTCTGAATCCCTGGCGTTGCACATAAACAAGCGCTTGCCGTCGTCACCTCCCAGCGTGCAGGCATAGGGGTTCAACTTGCCAGTGCTTATGGTTTCAAGGATTGCGCCACCTTCTGCAACGCGCACACAGGCGTGATTAACGCAAGCAGCCACCCACACGGCGCCCTCGGCATCCAAACAAATACCGTCTGGCACATACTCGCCCAAATTTGCCCACAGGCGGCGTCCGCTTAGCCTGCCATCCCCGGCAATGTCAAAAGCGGTGAGCTGGGCAGCAAAGGACTCCGCGACAATGAGCGTCTTGCCGTCGGGAGAAACAACCATGCCATTGGGGAAAAATAGTTCGTCTGCAGCCTCTGATACTTCGCCGCTAGCATCGATGCGGGCAAGTTTGGTGGTATGGGGTGCGGCACCAGCGTGGATATCGAACCCAAAATTTCCCACATACGCCGTACCATCTGCGGTGACGACCATATCGTTGCTTTGATCATCGTGTACTGCTTCGAGGTCGGCATACCAGTGCAGGTCGCCGTTGGCCCAGCGGTAGAGACGGTTGCCTTTCATGGATACCACCAACAAGTCGCCATTGGGTAACCAACCAAGGCCTGCCGGACCAGCGGGTACCGCGATGGTCTCAACCAGCGCTAAAGAATTATCGAGGTGATAAATAAGGCCGGCATGCATATCGCTGAACCACAACTCGCCGTTGTGCCAGCGCGGACACTCAGGAAACAGGAGCGAGTCCAAAACCGTATGCATCAGGGTTCGATCAGCACGTTGGGTCGGGGTAAGCCCTGTTCCTCACAGATGGTCAGATAGTAGTTGAGTGTCAAACTGCCATCGACAATCATATCGATCTCGTCGTTTTCATTGAGGTTGATATTGGCACCATACATTTGAAACCAGACTCGAGTGTTGTTTTCAACACACTGCAGTGTGTGTTCGGAACCGGCTGGTTCGTACAGGAAGGAGCCCGCCCGATTGACGTAGTCGTACTCTTTGTACTTCCATGCGCCCGAGGTAGTATAGCCAAATACCGGCCCGGTGTGACGATGCTTTTGCACTTCGTAACCGGCCTGAAAGATGTTCTCAATAATCCAAAGGCCTTCGCCCACGCGAACGTGGAGCACTTTCAGTAAGCTACCATCGCCGATGTCGACGAAGGGTAAATCGTCTGCGCCAAAATGCGTGGCTTCTGGTGTGGGAATCATGCGGACCTCAATATGTTCATTTGTTGCTCCAGTACTTTCCGGCCAAAGCTGGCCTCAATCGCACAGCGATCAATTCGCGTGCACGGCTTCCATGTATTCGCGCATTTGCTTGGCTGGCCCGTGCCAGGGTATGCCAAAGCGTTTGTTGATGTGGGGTTTTATCCGAGAACCCGGCCCAAGCGTAAAGCGACCTTTGGAGTAGGCGTTGAAGTTGTGGCCGATATTGGTTCTGTTCATGGGTGTACACGCCAGCGCCACTCCAAAGCCACCATCAATCTGCATGCCTGTCTCCTGTGTGTTTTTGAGGGATTAACAAATCATGTTAACCTGATTGTATGGACAAACTAAATGCACAGTGGACACATCACTACGCCGTAATTAACGGTATCCATACGCACTATGTGGAGCAGGGCGAGGGTATTCCTGTTGTGTTATGCCACGGCTTTCCGCATCTGTGGTTTAGCTGGCATCGGCAAATTCCTGTTTTGGCAGGGGCTGGCTTTCGGGTGATCGCGCCGGATATGAGGGGTATGGGTCAAACCGAAGCTCCCGATGATCCACAGGCCTATGATGTGAATCACATTACTGGCGATCTATTGGGTTTGCTGGATTATCTCGGCGAAGAAAAAGCCATCTTTGTGGGTCTGGACTTTGGTGCCTTTGCCAACTATGACTTCGCCTTGCGCTACCCGGAACGCACACATGCAGTGATTGGTTTGGAGAATCCGGCAGCGCCTCACAACCCGGAAGAATCGCCATTAACCGAATATCGCCGTATGGGGCAGGAGCACTTTCTTCATATCGCATATTTTCTTGAGCAGCCTCGAGCGGATGATGACCTTAACAATAATGTGCGCCGTTTTTTGCACAAGGTGTATTGGACGCTCAGCGGCGAAGTGGATTATTTCGACATGTTCAAACACCCGGCTGGCACCAGCTATATCGATGCGATGGTTGAGCCGCCACCTTTGCCCTGGCCCTGGTTGAGCCAACTGGAGCTGGAAGTTTTTGTGAACGAATACAGCCAGTGTGGCTTTACTGGCGGTCTGAACTGGTATCGCTCCATGGATATGAAATGGGAGCAACGCCGACCTTTCGAAGGCGTGCAGAGTGAAGTGCCTGCCTGGTTTATTGGCAGTGAAGCTGATGTCGATTTAAAAGGGTTCCACAGTGATGATCCGATTGGACTCATGCGTGCCATTTTTCCGAAATTGATGGATGTGCAGATGATTCCTCGCGCCGGACATATGATTCAGCTCGAAGCTTCCGATCAACTTAACACCATTTTGTTGGACTATGTAACACGTATTCGCGAGTCGCTCTGACTCGCGGTAGCACACGATGTTGCGGGAAAATCCCCGCAATCATCAATAATCATTAGCGAAAGATTCATTAACATTAGAGCTGCCTGGGATACTATTACAATCCAAAATCTAAACAGTCTCGTACTGCACAGCATGGCATTTATTAATCAGGCAGATTTCGATCACAGCGAAGCTGGCAAGGTTGGTGTTTTAATCACCAATCTGGGTACGCCCAGCGCACCGACTGCCAAGGCAGTGCGGTCGTTTTTGCGTGAATTTCTCTCCGACCAGCGGGTGGTGGAAATTCCTCGTCTGATTTGGTTCCTGATTTTGAATCTATTTGTATTGCCGTTGCGCCCGCGCCGCGCCGCTGAAGCCTATGCGAAAATATGGACCGAAGAGGGTTCACCACTGCTGGTTCACACGCAGCATCAGCTTGAGGCTCTGCGCGTGGAAATGACCAGGAACTGCGGTGATATGGTTGTTGTTGAATACGCAATGCGCTACGGCCAGCCTTCAATTGCCAGTGGCTTACAGTCTTTGATAGACGCCGGTGCACGCCGCCTACTTGTATTGCCACTGTTTCCCCAATATTCAGCGTCTACGGGTGCTTCCACCTATGATGCGATAGCGGCTAACTTGAGGCAGCGTCGTTGGCTGCCAGATTTACGCATGATCACCCATTATCACGACGAGCCCGGTTATATAGAGGCCCTGGCGAATTCCGTGCGCAATTTTCAAAAGGAACACGGCGAGCCGGAGATGCTGGTGATGTCCTTTCACGGTTTGCCACGCAGATTTTTAGAGCAGGGCGACCCCTATTATTGCGAGTGTCAGAAAACGGGCCGCTTGTTAGCTGAGCAGTTAGAGTTGAATAATGATCAATATATCATTTGTTATCAGTCCCGATTTGGTGCCGCCCAGTGGCTGGAACCCTATACCGATGTGACATTGCGGGAGCTTGCCGAGTCAGGTGTTCGAAACGTGCAGGCGATCTGCCCTGGTTTTTCTGCCGACTGCCTGGAGACTTTAGAAGAAATCGCTATCGCCAATCGGGAAGAATTTCTCAGCGTCGGCGGTGAGATTTATGAATACATACCCGCACTAAACGCCGGGCGTAGTCACATCGAGTTCTTGGCGGCGCTAATCAAGGACAACTTACACGGCTGGCTTGACGAGCCCGGCGCTGCCGCCAGGTCTAGCCAGCTTCGTGCACAGGCATTAGGTGCCGCCTGCTAATCTATCCGTCCAGTGCTTCCCAGCGCTCAAAAGCGTGTTCTAACTGTGTCTGAATACTTGATAGTTCATTGAGTACCGGCTCCGTTACAGTGTGTTCCTGTTGGTAAAACCCGGAGTCCCCAATTTGTTCTTCCAGTGTCGCCTGCCTGGTTTCCAGTTCCTCAATGAGAGCAGGCAGGGCATCCAATTCACGCTGATCTTTGTAGGACAGCTTTCTTTTAACAGTTTCAGTGGTTTCTGGTGCTGCCTGTTTCCCTGCTCTGGTTGTTTCAGCACTCCTGTCCTTTTCCTCAAAGGTCACTAGTTTGCCGCCTTTACTCGCCCAGTGTTCATAGCCACCAACGTATTCAGCGACGCGACCATCGCCTTCGAATACCATAATGCTGGTAACCACCTTGTCGAGAAATTCCCGGTCGTGGCTGACCAGCAAAACCGTACCCTCATAATGCAACAGAATTTCCTCTAACAATTCCAGGGTTTCTATATCGAGATCGTTAGTCGGTTCGTCCAGAACGAGCAGATTGGCTGGCTTGCTAAATAGCTTGGCTAGGATTGCGCGATTCTGTTCGCCGCCAGACAAGGCTTTGGCGGGTGTGCGCACGCGATCCGGGGCAAACAAAAAGTCACCCAGATAAGAAATGGCGTGGCGACGCTGGCCGTTGATTTCGATGAAGTCCTGACCGCCGCAGATATTGTCGATCAGGTTTTTATCGGGTTGCAGAGCCTCGCGCAATTGGTCGAAGTGGGCGATTTCCAATTTTGTGCCGAGCTTTACCTCACCTTCGCTGGGAGCCAGTTTTCCCAATAGTATTTTAAGCAGGGTTGACTTGCCCGCGCCATTGGCTCCGACAATGCCTATGCGGTCACCGCGACTGACCAGGGTTGAGAAATTTCGTATAACAGCTTTGCCTTTGTAACTATGACTGACCGCTTTTAGCTCGGCCACCCGCTTGCCAGAGCGCTGGCCGTCCTCGACACCAAAATCTGCCTTGCCGATTTTATCTCGTCGCTGGCTGCGTTCATCGCGCATGGCCTTGAGTGCGCGAACGCGCCCCTCATTGCGGGTACGGCGTGCTTTAATGCCTTGACGAATCCACTTCTCTTCTTCCGCAAGTCGCCTGTCGAAAAGGGCGTTTTCTTTTTCCTCTGCGGCTAGTTGTTGCTCACGAAATATCAGAAAGTCTCGATATTTACCGCGCCAGTTACGTAGCTGGCCGCGGTCCAGTTCGGCAATAATAGTGGCCAGATTTTGCAGGAACAGGCGGTCGTGTGTGATGAAAACAATCGCACCGTTGAACAATTGCAGTTGTTCCTCCAGCCACTGAATTGCCGGTAAATCCAAATGGTTGGTGGGTTCATCCAGCAATAGTATATCGGGCTCGCTCACCAGTGCTGCTCCCAGTGCAGCCCGTCGTCGCCAGCCACCGGATAAATCCGCCATCTTGGTGTTGGCGGGTAGCTGCAACTGGCTGATGACGGTTTTCACACGCTGCTGCAGGCGCCAGCCGTCTTTGGCTTCCAGTTCGGTTTGTGCGCTGGCGAGTCCGTCCATGTCGTTATCGAGTATGCAGTGGTGGTAGCGGGCCAGTAAGTCACCGACCTCGGCCAGGCCGTGAGCGACTACGTCGTAAACATCCTGATCATCGGCGTCGGGCAATAACTGATCCAGGCTGGCAATCGTGATGCCGTCGCGCAGCCAGCATTGGCCGCTCTCTGGCGGAATAACACCCTTGAGCAGGTTGAGCAGGGTCGTTTTGCCAGCCCCGTTTCTACCTAGCAGACCGACGCGGTCGCCAGATCGCAAGGTGAAATCCACCTTATCCAGCAGAATATGGGTGCCGTAATTGAGACTGGCCTGGTTTAATTTCAGAAGTGGCATGTGATGCTAGCGTGGCCGAAGGCTGCAAAGCGTGGGATTCTTGCACAAATGTGGCCGCAGGGTACAGATTTCTGACCCCATAGGATATCGCTAGCTGAATAAGACTAGGCTAACCTGTGCGCCTGGAAATAGCCTGGCGACAGGAGATATACATGGCATATCAAGGTAAATCAGCATTAGTGACAGGCGGTGGCAGTGGCATGGGGCAGTTGGCAGCAAAACAATTCGCAGCTGCGGGCGCCCATGTAGCGATTTTCGATGTGAATGAAGCAGGTATGCAGGAAACGGCCGCTGGCAGTGACAAGATTCACCCCTGTGTGGTGGATATCACTGATTTTGACACCGTAGGCGAAGCGGTAAGAGATTTTGAGTTCAAGCATGGCCCGCTGGATAGAGTCTATAACTGTGCAGCTATCATGCCCTTCGGTCGGCTGATGACTCAGCCACCAGCGGTCACTAACAAGATGATGTCGATCAACTACGGTGGTCTGGCGTGTGTGGCGCAAGCGACTGTGCCAGGCATGGTGGAGCGGGGTGCTGGTCAATTTATCAGTTTTGCCTCTATGTCAGGACTCATTCCAAGCTTGATGATGGGGGGCTATAGCGCTAGTAAAGCGGCAGTGGCAACTTATACCGAAGTGTTGTGGCACGAAAACCGCGACAGCGGCGTGCAGTTTTGCTGTGTATGCCCACCGGCTGTTGCCACACCCTTGTTGAAACAAGGCAAGGAAACCGAGTGGCCCAAGCTTATGCAACAGACTGAAGGCGAGGAGCTTAGCCCTGAAATTGTGTTGGCTGCGGTAGAAGACGCTCTGGAGAAAAACAATTTCTGGTGTTTTGTTACTAAACAAGCCAAATTGGGGTGGCGCATGCGCCGATTCTTGCCGAACATTGTCTGGAAGAGCATTCATCGGGTTGAGGGCTGGTAATTTGTGAAGGGTTGGGCATAGCCTTTTTTCTAAGGCGTTTCCATGGGCTACACTCTTGCTCTAAACTAACAAAAAGATTTGATAATCGATGGAGCACGATGAGTAGACTATCCCTGCTGGATTTAGCTTTTTTTCTCACGGAATCAGAAAACAGCCCCAAGCATGTGGCCGGGCTGATGATTTTCAAAAAACCCAGTGGCAGCTCCGCCAATTGGGTGCAAGATCTGTCTCAGCAGTTGGCAGAGTTTGATGATCCGCCCGCACCGTTTAATCAGGTGGTCGATTTTAAGGCTTTGGGCGGTCCACGCTGGCGAACCGCTGACAATTTTTCCATTGACGAACATTTGTTCTATCACCGCCCGCAAGAGATTCTCAATGAACGAGATTTGTTTGCCTATTGCGCAGAAATGCACGAGCCACTCATGGACCGAGACAGACCCATGTGGGAAGTACACGTGATTGATCGGATCAGCGGTGGACGCTTTGCTATCTATAACAAGATACACCACGCCTATGCCGATGGTGTCACTATGGCTCGCTGGACTATGAGTGCCCTGAATGAAACAGCGAAGGCAAAAACCCTGCGTGCCCTGTGGATGCCAGAGAGCGAGACGAGCAAGCAGCAGGAAGCGGTATCGGATAGTCAGGAACAATTGTTTGATCGTTTAATTCGCGGCTCGAAACAGTGGCGCCAGATAATTCGGGGTATTACCAAGCTCACCACGCAACTGGCTCTGGAGCAATTTGGCCTTACAAAAAACGCGGTGACTATTCCATTTAAGGCAACCGGTGATACACCTCTCACTGGCGATGTTACCGCTGGCAGGCAAATTGCCACGGCGCATGTGCCAATGAACCAGGTGCAGCGATTGCGGGATATGACCCGTTGCACGCTCAACCATGTGGCGCTCACCTGTATTGACGGCGCACTTCGGCGCTACTTGCAGGACTTTAATATTGAACTTGATCGACCGCTTTCGATTCAGATGCCTGTCAATCTGCGCGATGAAAACAGTCATGTCAGCGGCAACATGATTGGTATTGTTCTGGTGGAGCTGGCGCCATATGATGCCGACCCGTATACACGCTTGCGAGAAATTGGTTTTACCTTGCGCAGTGTGCGCAATCAGATCGACGGAGTGCCGTCTATCGCTGTGGCGCAATATACTGCGGTACTGGTCGTGTTGATTGAATTGATGCAGTTATTCAAGTTGCATAAATTATTACCCGCTGTCGCTGACACCCTGGTGTCAAATGTACCCGGCCCCAGCAGACCCATGTATATGAAAGGTGCCAAGCTGGAACAGTTGGTGCCAGTCAGTACGTTGCCGCCCGGTAACCAGCTAAATATCACTTTATACAGCTATTCAGGCACCTTGAATTTTGGCTTGGTGGCTACTGAACAAATCGAGCATTTAGAAGACTTGGCACGCTATATCGAAGAGGCCTTTGAAGAACTGGAAGATGCAGTATTCGAACCTTCAGAATAAATTAGAGGATACAGCTATGAAGATTAACAAGACAAACAAAGGACTTGCCGCGGTTATAGGTTTTTGCTGCATGGCGCTGACGGCTAATACGGCGCAAGCACATTCGGTGCCTGACGATCCTGAGGTTGTTCCGGTTGAGGCTATGCTCGACGGCGTGAACTGGAGTTTTGACGATCCTGTTCAAACTCAGGAGCTGGCAGAAGGATTCTATGTACTGTTTGGGGTTGGCGGCAACATACTGGTGTCGTCGGGCGAGGATGGTGTTCTCATCGTCGACGACCAGTTCCCGGAAATGTGGCCCAACCTGAAGAAGGCGATGCGTAAGCAAGGCGACAGAAGTGTGGATTTTGTCATCAATACCCACTGGCACTTTGATCACGCAGATGGCAATAAGGTCCTGGGAAAGAATGACAACACCTGGATTGTATCCCAGTCGAACTCGCGTCAACTAATGCTCAACGATCATGTGGTTAATTTGGTCAGCGCGTCCATCGCACAACCCGCCTATCCGGAATATGCGCTACCTGATATTACTTTTGATACCACCATGCAGTTTCACCTGAACCGTGAGCGTGTTGACTTGCTGCATGCTGGTCCTGCTCATACCACGGGTGACACCGCAGTTATCTTCCGGGGCAACAACGCTGTACATCTGGGCGATGTCTATAACAACTCCGGGTACCCCTTTATAGATGCGGGCAACGGTGGCAGCCTCGATGGGCTTATCGCCTTTTGTGAAGCCGTGCTCAATGAAATTGATGATGACACGGTGGTTGTACCCGGTCACGGACCAGTTGCCGGCTATGCTGACCTACAGAATTACATCCACATGTTGAAAACAATTCGCGGTGAGATGGTCAGTTTGATCAAGCAAGGCAAAAGCCTTGGCGAGATTCAGAGGTCTGGAATTACCGCTACCTGGGATGAAAAGATGGGTGATCCGAGTCAGTTTATTAATCGCAGTTATACCAGTTTAACGAGCCGGTATTTGCAGTAGTCGCGACAGTTCAGCCACCGGGCAGGATGATTAAAAGTTCTGGTACTGGCTGGTTTCGTTGCTTAGGAAAAGCGGTTGAGCACGACCGATTAAGCTGTTTCAACAATCATTATCGGGAGTTAACCGGGCTGTCAGTAAATTTAGGCGTGCCTATAGTCCGGTTGCCGTTTGCATAGTATCGCTGGAGCCTGCCGGCATTGAGAATGCGGTGCCGTCCTGCCCTAGCGTGTAGTTATCCACGATATCGTCAACGCCATCCAACCAGGCTGCTTCCATGCCCGGTAGAATCAGCCCAGGCACAATGTGGTAATAGAGCAAGTGGCCTACCCTGGCGTCGCGCGCAGTTTCTGCGGCTTCAACCGGGCTGGCGTGGTAATCGAGAATATCTGCCGTAATTTTGGCTCTCAAAGTCATACCTGCCTCTGTGGTGATCTTGTCCATAAGGCCGACAATGTCTCGCGCCAGCGCTCCATAACTTTCAGAGCAATATTGCCGCAGAGGCTGTATACCAGCACTGCGGCTACTATGAATATCGCAGTGGCTATACGAGCTTTTTTCACGGGTTTCCCCTACTCGTTAACGCCGATCATTTTTGTGGATGCGTGAAAGGGTAGGCCTTGTTCCTGACCGGGTTCCAGTGGCAGCGTATCGTGCAACCACAAAGGCTCCCAGCAAGAGTGCAGTTCGAGTAGTTGTTGGGCGGCGCGTTGGGTATCTTGCGACAGTTCCAGGAAGTTTTTGCGTAGTTCCTGCAAACACCATACGCGGTATTTTGAGTAGCGGGCCCTGCGATAGGGAATGCCGCCAATATCTGCATTGAATCTTTTTCGCCCCGCTTGAACGGCTGCTACATTCGCATTCAGGTAGGGTAGATAGTGGCTCCCTATCTCGTTGAGCAAGGGTCCAATATCCTCTGGAATGCCATCCACCCAATTGTCGGAACCGTTCGATAATGTTGTGTTCCAGAGTCTGGCAACCCATTCCAGTACGGCTGGTGCGCGCTGGCGAATAATTTCCAGGGGTATCGGGTCAAGAGCAAAATGCCGGAAAAAAGGTCCCGAAAAACCCACATCAGCCAGGCTTGGCCGGTCACCGAAAATAAACGGGCGTTTTTCGAAGATTGCTTGCAGTTGTTCCAGGGTGCGGAAGAAAATGGCCTCCACGCCGGCCACACAGTCTTTAGTGATGCCGTCGCCACGGGTATAGCTGTAGCGTTGACGAAACCGTATTTCCGCCCGCTTGATAAAGCCGGGACGAAGAACACGACTGGCCAGTTCCCCAACCAAATGGCGACTGGCGAAGTGCGCGCCTTCGGGATAGTACCAGCGAAAGTGCATGGCGGGGCGCCACAACCACTCGTCAGCATAGTCTTCGAGCAGCAGAGCGATAAATCGTTGCAGTGGATCATGGGGGTAAATGGAAGGTCCGCTTGATTGCTGTTCGAAGTATTCAATAATTTTGCTGGTGTCAGTGAGCCAGCGTCCGTCACTGAGGGTCAGGGCGGGCATTTGCATGACGCCAGTGTGCTTCTCAACCTCGAGCGCGACGCTGGGCATATGCATTCTTTCAAGGGAATAGTCGATACCTTTCAGCCGCAGGTAGTTCTCCAGCTTGCCGGTAAAATAGGAAATGTTTGAGCCCCACACGGTGATGGGCTGATCAGAGGTTAAAGCCATATGCGAAGACTAGCCGCTGGCATCTAACAGTGTCAAGATACTGAAGGCTGCGGCTGATAACATTATGGGCAAGTTGTGCAATCTTTGCTCTAGCTGCGCTAAAATGCGCGGCTTTTGCGGTGCATTAGGTATCGCCTTTACCCTCTGGAAACAGGCAATGTTAGAGATAAACCCGCTGCTACAGGCTCTCAAAGATATTGAAGTACGGACAGAAGTGCTAAGGGGGTATCTTTGACTATGAAGAGCGGAAAGAGCGTTTGGCTGAAGTTGAACTGGAGCTAGCCGAACCCAGCGTGTGGGATGACCCGACTCGCGCTCAGGAATTGGGCCGAGAGCGCTCCTCACTTGAAACTATCGTTGCGACCATCGACTCCCTGACCAGCGCACGGGCAGATTCATCCGATTTGCTGGAAATGGCAGCGGCAGAAGACGATAAGGCCGCCGCCGCAGACATTGAGAAAGACCTGCAAGGTATGCTCGGACTATTGGAGCAGTTGGAGTTTCGCCGCATGTTTTCCGGCGCAATGGATGCCAGTCACGCCTATCTCGATATTCAGGCCGGATCGGGCGGTACTGAAGCGCAGGATTGGGCTGAAATGTTATTGCGCATGTATCTGCGTTGGGGAGAAGCGAGAGATTTCAAAACGACGTTGGAGGAGGTCTCTTCCGGGGATGTGGCAGGAATAAAAAGCGCCACCATTCGCTTTGAAGGTGAGTATGCCTTTGGTTGGCTACGCACCGAAACCGGCGTGCACCGCCTGGTCAGGAAATCGCCATTTGACTCGGGTAATCGTCGTCATACGTCTTTTAGCTCGGTATTTGTGTCTCCAGAAATTGACGATAATGTCGAGATCGAGATCGAGCCTTCAGATGTGCGCACGGATACTTATAGAGCCAGTGGCGCTGGAGGACAGCATGTGAACAAAACCGATTCCGCAGTGCGTTTGACGCACGAGCCGAGCGGTATTGTGGTGCAATGTCAGAGCGAGCGTTCGCAGCATCAAAACCGTGATAAAGCCTGGAAGATGTTACGTGCGCGATTGTACGAACAGGAAATTCAGCGGCGCAATGAGCAGGCCCAGGCGGTGGAGGATGGAAAATCTGATATAGGCTGGGGCAGTCAGATTCGCTCCTATGTACTGGATGACCAGCGCATTAAAGATTTACGCACAGGTGTAGAAACATCCAGCACGCAGGCGGTACTGGATGGTGATATCGACCAATTTATCGAGGCCTCGCTGAAGAGCGGCCTTTAGGAACCGAGCATGACAGATCACAATCAATCCACCGTGCAGGATGCAAACAAACTTATTGCTGAGCGGCGCGCCAAACTCGATCAGCGGAGAGAGAAGGGCAATGCCTTCCCCAATGATTTTCGTCGAACAGCGTATGCGGCTGACTTACAGGCTGACTTTGGCGAGCGCGACAAACGAACGCTGGAGCAGGAAGGCGGGGCGTTTTCTGTATGTGGGCGCCTGATCAGAAACCGCAGTGCGTTTCTGCTGATCCAGGATGCCAGTGGTGAGATTCAGTTGTACGTAAACCGCAAGGGCTTGTCTGAAGAGACACTTGCCGATATTAAGTCCTGGGATCTGGGCGACATTGTGGCTGCCACTGGAGCCCTGCACAAATCGGGTAAAGGCGACCTCTATATCAATATGGATGAAGCCAGGCTGTTAACGAAATCCCTGCGCCCCTTGCCCGACAAATTCCACGGTCTTGCTGATCAGGAAATGCGTTACCGCCAGCGCTATGTTGATCTAATCGCCAATGGGGAGTCGCGCACGGTATTTCGTTTGCGCGCACAAATTGTCGATTTTATTCGTCGCTACATGCAGGCTCTGGAGTTCATGGAAGTCGAAACGCCGATGATGCAGGTTATTCCCGGCGGGGCGACCGCAAAGCCCTTTGTAACCCATCACAATGCGCTGGATATAGATATGTATCTGCGTATTGCGCCCGAGCTATATTTGAAACGCTTAACCGTTGGCGGCTTTGAGAGAGTTTTTGAAATAAACCGTAACTTTCGCAATGAGGGCTTATCGACGCGGCATAATCCAGAGTTCACCATGCTCGAATACTACTGGGCTTACGCCGATTATGAAGATGCCATGGATTTGACCGAGGATATGCTGCGCAAGCTATCGGAAGAGGTGATGGGCAGCGCTAGTATCAGCTATCAAGGCAGTGAATACGACTTCTCCAGGCCGTTTCAGCGGATGAGTGTGTTTGATTCTATTCTGCATTTTAATGGGGCTATGGATGCAAACGCGCTGGCAGACGAAGCGGGGGCCCGGAATATTGCAAAAGCTCTTGATATCCCTGTAAAAGACAGTTGGGGTTTGGGTAAAGTTCAAATTGAGATTTTTGAGAAGACCGTTGAGCATCGCCTGGATCAGCCGACTTTTATTACCGCTTACCCGACTGAAGTATCGCCTTTGGCCCGCCGCAACGATCATAATCCCCTGGTGACAGACCGCTTTGAATTCTTTGTTGGTGGACGGGAGCTCGCCAATGGTTTTTCCGAGCTTAACGACGCGGAAGATCAGGCCGAGCGTTTCCGTGCCCAGGTTGCCGAGAAAGATGCTGGTGACGAAGAGGCCATGCATTACGATGCGGATTACATCACTGCTCTGGAATACGGCATGCCGCCAACCGCAGGTGAAGGCATTGGTATCGACCGCCTGGTTATGTTGTTTGCGGATGTGCCTTCAATCAGGGATGTGTTGCTGTTCCCCCATATGCGGCCAGAATAGCAGCACTGACTTTTCCGGTAATTGTTTACAGGCTACGAACACTAAAAATCGCTTTGCATAATGGCCTCTTATAGACCAATATTAAATCATTACAGACTGTATTGAGTTTTTTACATGGCTACCCTGAAGCAACTCCTTAAAAATATCGAAGCAAGTCCAGACGGCCCGGAAGTGGCCGCTATTTTTGATTTTGATGGCACCCTGATTGCCGGTTACTCAGTCACCGTTTTTATTCGTGAACAGATCAGGCGCGGCGATTTGTCGGTGAGTGATTTCCTCAAGCTTACGAGAGCCATGGTAAATTTTGGCATGGGTAATATGGGCTTTTCCGCAATGATGCTGGTTAACGCGCAGTTTATGCGTGGCATTAGCGAGCAGTCATACAGGGATATCGGCCAGGAGCTTTATGAAAGCCAGATTGCCCGACTCATCTATCCGGAATCACGCGCACTGGTGGAAGCCCATCAAGCCAAGGGACATACTCTTGCAGTGATTTCATCCGCAACCCCCTATCAAGTTGAGCCAGCGGCGCAGGGTTTGGATATCGAACATATTTTATGCACCTATCTCGAAGTCGAAAACGGTGAATTTACTGGCGGGGTGGTTCGCCCCACCTGTTTTGGAGAGGGTAAGGTTCGGGCAGCAGAAGAGCTGGCTGCAACAACTGGTGCCGATCTCGACCAGAGTTTTTTCTACTCAGACAGTACGGACGACATTGAATTGCTGGATAGAGTAGGCAGGCCTCAGCCGCTGAATCCGAGCAGAAAACTCAAACAGGCTGCTGAAAAACGTCATTGGAAGACGGCCAGTTTCAGCAGCCGCGGCAGGCCTACGGTTGCTGAATTTATACGCTCAGTCGCTGCCACCAGCAGCCTGGTGACCAGCTTCGCTGCGGCACTACCTATCTGGGCGTTGACCGGCTCAAAGAGGCAGGCGCAGAACTTTTCATTTTCTTTGTTTGCAGACACTGCCAGCGCCTTGATTGGCATGGATCTAAACATAAAAGGCGAGGCGCATTTGTGGACACAGCGGCCCTGTGTGTTTGTATTTAATCATCAGAGTAAGGCCGACGTTGTCATTATGGCCAAATTGCTGCGCCGAGATGTCGCGGGTATTGGCAAGAAAGAAATTCGTGATGTGCCGGTGATTGGTCAAGTGATGGAGTTCGGCGGAACGGTATTTGTTGATCGTGCCAATGCCAGCAGTGCCATAGAGGCCATGCGGCCTCTGGTTGATGCTCTGCAAAAGGAGGGCAGGTCTGTGGTTGTGGCACCAGAGGGAACGCGCACTGTCACGACCAGGCTGGCGCCATTTAAGAAGGGTCCGTTTCACTTGGCGATGCAGGCAGGGGTTCCTATGGTTCCTATTGTGATTCGCAATGCCCTGGATGTGGCACCCAAAGGCGATTTTGTGTTTCGCTCAGCGACAGTGGATGTTGAAGTTTTACCGCCGGTAGATACCACTGACTGGTCAGTGGCAACCATCGACGATCATGTTGCCGACGTGAGAGCAATGTTTCAGCGGGCACTGGGGCAGGTAGCAGCAAAACCAGAAGAACCCAGGCCAAAGAAGCCAGGGGCGAAGCGCAAGCGGAAGTCGGCCGCTAAATCAAAGCCGAAGACTAAAGCTAACAGCAAAGCAGGAACCCAATCAAAGGCAGGCAAAGCAACGCCAAAATTGAAAGCGTAGGTGTAGTATAAGGCTGGGTAGGTCACTTCCCGGGTCTGAATCAAACAATAAAAATATACAGGCAGATTTATGGCAGAACGGCAACAAAACGATAGCAGCCCCTGGCCCCCGTTAGTCGATCAGCCCATTTTGTTTCTACTGGATGTTCGCAATAAGTTCGAACAGCAATTACTGGAGCAATGGCTGGATGAGAACAGACCAGATGACTATGTGAGTGAGGCCCAGCAAATTGTGCTGCCCGTGGGAGCTGGTGAGAAGGGTGTTTCTTCGAGTGCTTTACAACAGGCTTTGGATAGAGCCGCTGAAGCTTCTGTTATACCTCTGCGCGTAGCCTGGCTGCCATCAGAGGAGTTTTTAGATTACGGCCCTCGATGGCGTCATTTGCTGTTGGGGGACCCCCGCCGACCCGGTAGTTTGCGAGGTCGACGCATTTTGCGAAAGCAACCACAACGCATGCAGCGCATATCCGGCGCCTCGGCGACTATTACCGAATTGGCGGAACGCTGTGAACGGCGTCTTGGACTTGAGAGTTCGAGTGGCGAAGAGTTTGCCAGGTTTGTATCCCGTCAGGCGGGTCTGGCGCTGGAAATGAGCGAAAGACATTTGCAAGGTGGGCGCTATAAGGTGCCGCGCTTTGTTTTTCAAAGCCTTGCTGCAAGCCCTGCCTATCGTGATGCGGTGGAATCGTTGGCGCACGCCGAGGGGCAGTCTGTCGCTGAGGTGTGGCGCGAAGCGCGCGTTTATATGAAAGAGATGATATCGGAGCCCAGGCGTTTTTATCTCGATGTATTGGCGCGTTTTAATCAATTCGTACTGGGTTTAAGCTACGAGGGAGAACTGGTCTACAACAAGGCCGACGTGGAGCGTATGCGAGAGTGGGTGCGCCATCATCCCTCCATGTTGTTGTGGACACACAAGACTTACCTGGATGGTTGCGTTGCGCCCAAAATTCTCTATGACAACGATTTTCCCCTGCCGCATATGTTCGGCGGTGCCAATATGAGTTTTGCAGGTATGGGCTTTTTGCTGAGGCGCTCTGGGGGTATTTTTATTCGCCGAACTTTTCAGGATAACGAGTTATACAAACTGACTCTGAAGCACTATATCGGCTACCTGATGGAGAAGCGCTTTCCCATGCATTGGGCTCTGGAGGGGACTCGTTCGCGCCTGGGCAAGTTGATGCCGCCGCGTTATGGCTTGCTCAAGTATGTACTGGAAGCCTGCTATGCCACTGATGCGGAGGATATTTATATCATTCCCATGTCAATAAACTATGACCTCATTCGCGACGTGGAGGAGTACGCTACGGAGCAAACAGGGGCGGTTAAGCAGCCGGAATCTCTCAGTTGGTTTATTGGGTATATACGCAGCCTGATGCGGCCGATGGGAAAAATATACATGGATATTGGAGAGCCAGTGGTATTGCCGCGGGCTCCCGACCCTGGTGATCGCCTGGCGCTGTCAAAAATTGCTTTTCAGATTGCGGTAGAAGTTAACAGGGTGACGCCGATAACTTTACCGTCGCTGCTGACTATGAGTTTGCTCGGTATTGCGCCACAGTCGCTCACTACAAAAGAGCTGATAGCCGAAACCCAGGCATTGCTAGCCTGGGCGCGTGCGAGAGATATTCGTATATCGGACGATTTTGATCCGGAAAATGCTGAAAGTACGCGCAATCTATTGGATATTATGATCGACGAAAAAATACTGACTCGCTACGACGAGGGGCCGCAAGTGGTTTATGGCATTAGCCTGGACCAACATCCGGTAGCCAGCTACTACCGCAACTCAGTGATCCATCACTTTATTAACAAGGCGATTATAGAGCTGGCTTTGCTGCGGGTTAGTGAATCCAAAGATTCAGATGTTATTGAGTTGTTTTGGAATGAAGTAGATTACCTCAGGGATATCTTCAAGTTTGAATTTTTTTATGCGCCGACAGAAGAGTTCCATCAGGAGATTCACGAGGAACTGGACCGGGTGGCCCCAGACTGGCAAAGCCGACTGACTGGAGGCCCACAGGAGTTTGCGCTGATGCTTGAATCATTGACGCCACTCGTGGCTCATACGGCACTCTTGACTTATGTCGAGGCTTATCGCGTGGTTGCAGAGTTGTTGGCCCGCCTAGAGCCGGGAGAGGAGCTGGATCAGAAAGCCTGCGTCGCACAGGCTCTCAAATATGGTAGGCAGGCTTATTTGCAGCGTCGTATCAGCAGCGAGTCTTCGATTGGAAAAATACTGTTCCAGAATGGCTATCAGCTTATGCAGAACCTGGGACTGACAGACCCAGGTGGCGAATCGCTGGTGGTCGAACGCAAGAAGCTGGCCCAGGATTTACGACGTTTGGCAATGCGTCTTGATCGAATAAAGGGGATAGCTACGGCCCAAAGGGTCACTCAGTTTGAATTGTAAGGAGTTGCAATGAACTTGCGGGTAGGTTTGTTAGGAGGTGGGTCCTGGGGCACGACAGTGGCGGCTTTGGTGGCCCGAAATGCGCCGACCGTCCTGTGGGCGCGAGATGCCGCAACGGTTGATGAAATCAACAATAAGCATACTAATGAAAAGTACTTGCCCGCTGCGAAATTACCGGACAAGTTGAGTGCAACTACCGACCTTGCCGAAGCAGTGCAGAGTGCAGATGCTCTCATCATGGGCATTCCCTCGCAGGGGTTTCGTGGAGTTCTGGAAGAAGTGAAGCCGCATTTACGCGCCTGGGTTCCGGTGGTCAGTCTCACCAAAGGATTGGAGCTGGATACCCGTATGCGCATGACCGAAATTGTGCAGGAGATATTGCCGGGTCATCCGGTGGGTGTATTGACCGGCCCTAATTTGGCGAGGGAGATTATGGCGGGGCAGGCTGCCGCCAGTGTCATAGCGATGGAAGACGACATTATTGTGCGAGAGCTGCAAAGTTTGTTTAGCAGTGGCTTGTTTCGGGTGTATACCAATACTGATGTGATTGGCTGTGAACTGGGCGGAGTACTTAAAAATATTATTGCCATCGCAGTGGGCATGGGTGACGGTCTTGGCGCTGGTGACAACACACGCTCGGCGTTAATCACCCGAGGCCTGGCGGAAGTGACCCGTCTTGGAGTGGCAATGGGTGGCAAGGCAGAGACGTTTGCCGGGTTGGCGGGTATGGGCGACATGATTGCCACATGCACCAGCCCGCAAAGCCGCAATCGACACGTCGGTGTTGAGTTGGGCAAAGGCCGCAACATGAAAGACATTATCGAAGAAATGGTGATGGTTGCTGAGGGGGCCAAGAGCGCTCCGGCAGTGATGGCCCTGGCAGAGCAACACAATATTGAAATGCCTATTGCTGATGATGTCTATCGGGTCGTCACTGGAGAGCATTCATCTAGCCGAGTATTTCGCGGTTTACTGCGCGTTATCGCAGGCGCCGAATCTGAACCTGGATAGGAATGAGTTGTGCAACACACAGAAGGCAAATTTACCGATGCAAGTGGTTACGATATTTATCATCAGACCTGGCGGCCCGATGGAGGTGTGAGAGCCTGTATATTACTTGTGCACGGTATGGCTGAGCACAGTGCGCGCTATGCAGAGTTGGCACAGGCGTTTACTGACCGAGATTATTCGGTATGGGCTGTAGACCTGCCCGGTCACGGTAAATCAAGTGGCGACCGTGTCTACGTCGCCAATTTTTCTCATTACCTGGATAGTGTTGCAACGGTGTTAGCGTTGATGCAGGAGCAATGTGTCGATAAACCGTTATTTCTGCTCGGCCACAGTATGGGCGGGCTGATCAGCGCCAACTTTCTGTTGCGTAATCAAAGCGCGTTTCGCGGTGTTGTTTTGTCCGGGGCAGCCTTGACCACGGCGTTGCAGCCGCCGACCATTCAAATGTTTATCATCAAATTATTGTCCGCCGTATTGCCGAAATTTCGAGTCATGCAGCTCGACGCCAACGGGGTTAGTCGGGATCCGGCCGTTGTCGCAGACTACATTGCCGACCCGCTCAATTATGGCGGTAAAATCTGCGCTAGAACGGTGGCGCAGTTGTTTCGGGTCATGGCTGAAACGGTAGATGGATTTGCCCGGATAGAATTGCCACTGCTGATATTGCACGGTGCAGAAGATAGCATGACTTCTCCGGGTGGTTCGGAGCTCATGCAGCAACAGGCCGGCTCCAGCGATAAAACTCTGCATATTTATCCTCAGCTATACCATGAAATTTTCAACGAGCCTGAGCGTCATGCTATATTTGACGAGGTACTGGCCTGGCTGGATAGGCGCTCCAATTAGCCGATTAATCACTAATTGTCCGGATTCTTTCGCGGCGGGGGCTGGTATCCACTGGCGCGGGTGCTAAACTGCCAGACTATGGATCAACGATACTTGCCGCCATTACTCCTTGTCCTGTTTTTGCAGGCTTGCGGCAGTGCGCCGAAACAGACCGGGCAAGCAGTTGTCCCTGAACTCAATATCAATTTGCCCAACGCCGACTGTGCCTGCCAGTCTTCAGATGTCTCAGATTTTACCTTTCTTGAAAAAGGCTTCACAGCTCTCCACCAGGGAGGGTATCTGGAGTCTTTGCAGTACTTTCAACGCTACCAGAGAATGGAAAAAACACCCATTGCGAATATGGAAGCGCGCATCGCAATTGCGTATCTGAGCATACTGCCAGAGAGCCCCATCTTTGACAGTGAGGCAGCGCGTGACAGCTACCGGGATATTCGGCGAGACCTGCGGCCTGACTGGACGCTGCATGAGAGAGTGCAGTTATTACAGGATTCTTTGGAGTCGTTCCTGAATATGCAAGCTCAACTGACAGAGACAGAACAGGACAATGCCATGCTGCGGGCAGAACTGGCGCGAAAAGAACAAGCCATAAAACGCCTGCGCGACCTTACTCTGGGTCGAGAACCCGAATAGGCAAGTTGATATAGAAAGTTGTGCCTGCACCCACTGTGCTTTCCACGCCAATCGATCCACCCATCAGTTCGCAATATTCCTTACAAATAGCCAGGCCTAGACCGGTGCCGCCGTAGTCTTTGCTGGTGGAGTTGTCCGCCTGTACAAAGGCGTCGAATATCTTGTGCTGTTGTTCCTGCGACATTCCTATGCCGTTGTCACTGACCTTAAAGGCGACGAAATTTTCTTCGTTTTCACGGTACTCGGCACTCACCTGGATTTTTCCGCTGTGGGTGAATTTGGTGGCATTGCTGAGCAGGTTTAAAAATATTTGTCGGAATTTAGTGGCGTCATTGTAAAACGGCGGCATCGAACCGCTGCTGATTTCCAGCATATTATTTTGCTTTTCTAGCAGCGGTTGTACGGTTTGACAGACCCGCTGTAAAATTTGCAGCGGGTCGAAGGTCTCTGGGAAAATTGTCATCTTGCCTGTTTCGATCTTGGACAAGTCTAGAATGTCGTTGATCAACGCCAGTAATTGTTTGCCAGATATGATGATTTTTTGCAGGTCGCGTTGAAACTGTAGTCTGTCTATTTCTGCATTATCGCCAAGCTCGTCAAACAACATTTCACTGTAGCCAATAATGGCATTGAGCGGTGTGCGCAACTCGTGGCTAACATTTGCCAGAAAGCTGCTCTTGGCCTGATTGGCTTGGTCGGCAGTTTCCTTGGCCGAGCGCACCTCTTGAATAGCATTGCGCAATTTCTCCGACATATCGTTGAAGGCGTTGGCGAGATCACCGAGCTCTCCGCTGTCTTCAATGTTCTCAATGCGATAACTGAGGTCGCCGCTGCCGATGCGCAGGGTGCCGGTTTTAAGTCGACTAAATGACCTGGAGGTATAGCGAATCAGAAAGAAACCGAGAATGCTGGTGAGCAGCAGCGAGGCGAGAAACCCAATGACCGTAATGCGATCAGTCAGGGCGATGGTGTGATCGATGATAGAGGCGCGTTGCTCAGCGATAAAACGCTGCCTTGATTCTAAAGCGGCCAGACGCCGACGTGTCTCATCGTAAAACCGGGGCACATCAGGGTTGCCAAACCGGGATTGATAGTCGGGGTCATTGTAGTTTTGGTAAAAAGCCTGCCAGGCTGACAGCAGACGGCTGCTGGCTCTGTGCAGCGCTTCATATTGGGGGTAGGTGACGTCTTGTGAAAGTTCACCCAGAGCGGCTATTTCGGCATTTATGTTGCGAAGGCTGGTTTCAGCTTGCTGGCTGTCTTCATTGTTAAGCGTGTCTTCAGTGGTTTCCCGCAAGGTGGCGAGCACACGTATCTGGGTTCGCTGCTCCTCCAGTTCCTGACCGATATTTGTGGTCAGTTGCTGAGCGGTGACCGAATGTCGATAGGCGCTCATGCTTTCGGTTCTGGCGAAGCTGCCCCAAAAATGTGTTCCCACGTTGAGCGAAAATATGACCAAAATCGCCAGTAGGGAAAGGGTGAGTCGGCGGCGCAGGTTCACGGCGCACTGTGCCCGCAGAGTTTTTCAATTTTCTTGAGCAGGTCGGGAAAATCTACCGGCTTAGTGGCGTATTCGTTGCAACCCGCCGCCAGGGCTCTTTCTTTGTCTTCTCTCATGGCGTGAGCGGTTAGCGCGATAATCGGTGTGTCAGCTATTTTTTTGTCGGCGCGAATTTCTTCGCAAGTGGTCCAGCCATCTTTCACTGGCAGATTCATATCCAGCAGTACAACGCCGGGGACGTTTTCGCGGATGTAATCCAGGGCCTGCTGACCATCGGTTGCAGTTGTAACCTGGTAGCCTGCGCGGGTTAGGCGTCGGCTCAACATGTCACGGTTGAGTTCATTGTCCTCAACAAGTAATACCTGCGCAGTCACGGTGTTTGGCCCTCCCTGCCAATGATCTCGTAGATAGCAACGTGCTTTTGTATGCCTTTAACTTTCACCTGTTCGCTGCGGCCAATCTGGTAGCCGCCGGTTAGCTTATCCAGAGTGGATTCTGAAATAAGAATTTCTCCTCCCAGGGTTTGTTGCTCAATTCTGGCCGTGAGATTGACGTTGTGCCCGACAATGCCATATTTGCTGCGCTTTTCTGAGCCGATATTGCCTGCAATGACCGAACCTGTATTGATGCCGATACCCATGGAGACTTCCGGCAGCCCGGCTGCGGTGTATTCACGGTTGATGTTTTTAACCGCGTCCTGCATGCGCAGAGCACACTGAATGGCTCGCTCGGCATCGTCTTCGCGGCCGATGGGCGCACCAAAAATCGCCAGGATGCCATCGCCGATAAATTCGTCGACCGTACCCTGAAACTCCATGATGATGTCAGACATGGTGCCCAGATAGGTATTGAGCAGGCGCATGACATTCTCGGGTTCCAGGTTTTCGCAAATATTGGAAAACTGACGAATATCAGACATTAATATCGTGACCTGACGCAGGTCGCCACCCAACTCCAAACCTTCAGGCTGTTCCAGAAGGTTTGCCACAATTTCATCTGATACATAGCGGCCAAACGTCGAGCGTATGAATTTCTCGCTCCTTTCCAGTTGCAGACGATACTGTTCCTCTCGGTCATGCCAGCGTTTGCGCTCAAGACCCGCTTTAATACGAGCCTGTAGCAACACCGGATTGAAAGGTTTGAACAAGTAGTCGTCAGCACCCGCTTCAATGCAGGTGATAATGCCTTCCATATCCTGGCGCCCGGAAATAACAATAACCGGGATAGCGCGCCAGGCAGGATTGTCTTTAATACGTTGCAGCACTTCGCTGCCATCCATTCCAGGCATAATCAGATCAAGCAGGACGGTGTCCACCGAGTGTTTATCCAGGGCTTCAAGTGCCTCTGCACCAGAACTGACGGCGATTGCTGTATGCCCAGAGCGAGACAAATACCGGCCCAGCAGGTCGAGATTCTCCGGTGCATCATCCACCGCCAGAATAGTGCCAGGCTCCATGTCCTCGAACTGAATCACTGCGGAGCGCGTGACTTTCTCGTCTATGGCAGAGGCAATCGTTTTGAGCAGGCGCTGGAGGACTGCCGCAAGCTGGGGAAACTCAAGGTTCAGGTTTTCGCCAAGTAATTCGGCATACCCTCGCATGGCGCCTAGAACATTGCGCGTGTCATGCGGGTGATCGGCTCTTCCCGGCGCCTCCGCCAAAAGTGCTTCCAGTGCGGCAGATGCAGAGACCAGTTTGTCGAGGTCAGTTTGTTGCTCACCGCTTAAGTTCTTTCTATCATTATCGCCTTGCGTGCGCAGTTCAGCCACAGCTTTAAAGACGTGATCAGTCCAGGCATTGGCGGTGATGGAGCTCGGCAAAATAGTGCATCCAGGGTTTTACTCGTTGCCCGATTATAGCTAGCGAAAATCACCAGTAATAGTGCGCATTCCCGATGATTGAGTTACTATGATCTCGATGTGTCAGGGGGTGACCATCAAAGGTCTTGATTAGCATTAGGGGTGTCAACTTGATCCTGCAACAAGTAGAAATCTTCCAGGAACTGTCCGAACAGGAATTGGAAGCCTTATCGATCAGCAGCAGTAGCCGGGCTTTTCCGAAAAATACCGTCGTCATACATGAGAATGATCCGGCAGATTCGCTTTTTATTATTGAGAGCGGCAAGGTCAAAGTGTATTGCAGTGATAAAAACGGTAAAGAGTTCATTATGAATACCCAGGGCGAGGGCGACTACTTTGGTGAATTGGCCCTATTGGATGATTCGACGCGCTCGGCTTCAGTGCGCACCGTTGAAAAATCCAGCTTCTGCATTATTTACAAGGAAGACTTTAGCCGGGTGCTGGATGCTCATCCCGATATTACCCGCAAGCTGATTCGAAATTTGGCAGCCCGTGTGCGCAAGCTCACCGCAGATGTAAAAAGCCTTGCGCTGCAGGATGTATACGGCCGTGTTGCCAATGTGCTGACCGGTCTGGCAGAGGAGCGCGGCGACGGAACTCAATATATTCCCGAGAAACTTACACAGCAGGATATTGCTGATCGTGTAGGTGCTTCACGAGAAATGGTGGCGAGGATTTTGAAGGATCTAACCATCGGCGATTATATTCGCTTTGAAGGCCGCCATATTATTATCAATGCCAGGTTGCCAGCTAAATACTAGCCGGCAGCTCTGGCTCCAAAACGGTGGGCGATTTGCAAGGTAAGCGCAGTTGATGTGCAGGAGTTTGATGGCCAGGTATCGCTCAGTCATGGCCCATCCGTGCTGCTAACAGTGCTGACCAGTTTGCCGCTGGCAAGTCTGGTGTGCAATTCATCCCCTTGATGTACCTCGGTAAATCTTTGGATCACTCGGCCCTGAGCGTCGCTCACAATTGCATAGCCGCGTTTGAGAGTAGCCTGGGGGCCAAGCGAAGCGAGCAGAGCAGCGTATTTCTCAGTTTGTCGGCGCAAATTTTCAATTGAATGGACGGCTGCTTTTTTAACTCGCATATCGAGATTGACCAGGTTTGTCCGCATAGTGGTCAGCCTGGCCGCTGGAGAAAGTTTACTGACACTGCTTCGGTGCATGATTATGGACTGCATGTGTTGTTTAAGCCGGTTTTGAATGCAGCGCTTTAAGCTCAGTTCCAACTGGTCGAGGCGCTGATATTGATCTTGCAGGAGGTCACCCGGATGTCGCAATAGGCGGCTCAAGTTCTTCAACTGCTGGGAGGCGTGCGTGATGAGAGTGCGCTGCGCGCGTTGCAGCGATACGTCCAGATTGGCAAACTGGTAGCTCAATTCTACGCAATCGGGGCTCAGTAACTCCGCAGCCGCAGAGGGCGTGGGCGCGCGAAGGTCTGCTACAAAATCGCAAATGGTGAAATCAATTTCGTGACCGACAGCGCTGACTGTGGGGATTTTAGATGCGGCAACGGCGCGCGCGACACTCTCCTCGTTAAAGGACCAAAGATCCTCTATGGAACCACCCCCCCGTGCCAGAATGAGTGCATCGAAGCCCGGTTGAATGCTATTTGCGTGCTCCAGCGTCTTGACAATTGCAGGTGCGGATTCTTCGCCTTGTACGGCGACCGGCAGGATGCTCAGTTGTATTGCCGGGAAACGGCGCTGGAATACTGAAACGATATCTCGAATAGCCGCGCCGGTAGGGGAAGTGACAATGCCGATATGTGTGGGAAATTCCGGAAGCGGCCGCTTTCTTTCGCTGTCGAACAGGCCCTCGACAGATAGTTTTTGCTTGAGTTGTTCAAAGGCGAGCTGTAGCGCACCCGCGCCAGCCGTTTCCATGTGTTCAACAATTAGCTGGAACTCGCCGCGACCCTCATAAAGTGACACCCGCGCTCGAATTCGTACCTGTTGGCTGTTACCAGGTTTGATTTGGACGCGCTGATTGCGATTTCGAAACATGGCGCAGCGAACCTGGCCGGCATCGTCCTTCAAAGAGAAATACCAGTGGCCTGAACCCGGCTGGACGAAGTTGCTGATTTCCCCCTCTACCCAGACAAAGCTGAAGTGACTTTCAAGCAGGCGCTTCACCTGCCTGTTAAGCTGGCTAACGCTGAAGGTTTGTTCGCTGTTTTCTTCGTTAATCATAGGTCTTATGCAGTCGTTTTCATTTACCGGAGGGGTATTAAAGATTTATAATTGCACGTTTAACCAGACAGCGGAAGGGTGTGACCCATGCTACGTATTGCCCAGGAAGCCCTCACATTCGATGATGTTCTGCTGGTGCCTGGCTATTCTGAAGTTATCGCTACTCAGGTTTCCCTCCAGACGCGCCTCACCCGTGACATTGAACTGAACATCCCCCTGGTGTCTGCCGCGATGGACACAGTAACGGAAGCAAACCTGGCCATTGCCATGGCTCAGGAAGGCGGCATTGGCATTGTGCATAAGAGCATGTCCATTGAAGAGCAGGCCGCCCAGGTTCGCAAAGTCAAAAAATATGAGAGCGGGGTGGTTAAAGACCCCATTACTATTCAACAAAATGCCACGTTAGGTCAGCTACTGGAGTTAACCCAGAAAAACGGCATATCCGGCGTGCCGGTTCTGTACGGTAAAGATTTGGTCGGTATTGTGACCCGCCGCGATTTGCGCTTTGAAAATAATTTCGAACAGCCGGTATCGGCGATAATGACGCCGCGGGACAAGCTGGTCACCGTGAAAGAGGGAGCATCAGCCGAGGAAGTGCAGGCTCTTTTACACAAACACAGAATAGAAAAAATTCTGGTGGTTAATGACGCTTTCGATCTTCGCGGAATGATCACAGTAAAGGATTTTGATAAAGCCGAGAGCTTCCCCATGGCGGCCAGGGATGACCAGGGGCAGTTGCTTGTTGGGGCGTGCGTAGGCACCAGCCCCGATACTGATGACAGGGTTGAAGCGCTGATATACGCCGCTGTTGATGTGTTGGTTGTCGATACCGCCCACGGACATTCCGAAAATGTATTGGAGCGGGTTAGCCTGATTAAGCAGGCTTATCCGAATATGCAGGTTATCGGTGGCAATATCGCCACCGCAGATGCCGCAATAGCGCTGGCTGAGGCCGGTGTCGATGGTGTGAAGGTCGGTATTGGGCCGGGCTCAATTTGCACTACGCGCATCGTTACCGGCATTGGCGTGCCACAAATTACCGCGATCTCTGAAGTGAGCAAAGCGCTGCAAGGTACTGATATTCCACTGATTGCCGACGGTGGTATTCGTTTTAGTGGCGATGTGTCTAAAGCCATCGTTGCTGGCGCGCATACCGTTATGATGGGCAGTCTGCTGGCTGGTACGGAAGAGGCACCCGGTGAAGTGGAGTTATATCAAGGCCGAACCTACAAAGCCTACCGCGGCATGGGCTCTCTTGGAGCCATGGCACAGACCCAGGGCTCCAGTGATCGCTACTTTCAAGATGCCAGTAGAGGCTCGGAAAAACTCGTGCCAGAAGGTATCGAAGGGCGGGTTCCCTACAAGGGGCCTGTGGCCGGCATAATCTATCAGATGATAGGCGGCCTGCGTTCTGCGATGGGATACACGGGCAGCCCGGATATTCACACAATGCGCACTCGTCCCGAGTTTGTGCGCGTCACCACAGCGGGTATGAATGAAAGTCACGTTCACGACGTGTCTATCACCAAAGAAGCCCCTAATTACCCCATTAGATAATTTGTGACAGACATACACGCCCAGAAAATCCTGATTCTGGATTTCGGTTCTCAATACACTCAACTGATTGCGCGACGGGTTCGTGAACTAGGTGTGTATTGTGAGATTTGGGATTACTGCGTCGATGAAGACTTGTTTCATGAGCTTGCTCCGCAGGGAATTATTTTTTCCGGTAGCCCCGAATCGGCCAATACGGATCAGTCTCCGCGCCCGCCGGGCTTTATTTATGCTGCCGGCAAACCCATTCTTGCCATTTGTTACGGCATGCAAACCATGGCGGAACAATTTTCCGGCAAGGTTGAAGCATCGGCTAAATCTGAATTTGGTTTTGCCCAGGTCGATGTGATTGCAGCGAATAAATTACTGGATGGCATCGAGGACAGGATTAACTCCAGCGGTGCTCCACAGTTGGACGTGTGGATGAGTCACGGCGACAAGGTCACCGAGCTTCCTCCTGGTTTCAGCCTGATTGCTGCAACCGAGAGCGCGCCTATTGCCGCGATGTGCGACGAATCACGCGCATTCTATGGTATTCAATTTCATCCCGAGGTGACACACAGCTTGCAGGGCCAGCGAATTCTGGAGCGGTTTTGTCATGGCATCTGTGGCTGTGAATCACTCTGGACCTCGGCCACCATTATCGAGGACGCCGTTACCACGATTCGCGCAAGAGTCGGCAAAAGCAAAGTGCTTCTGGGTCTTTCCGGCGGGGTTGATTCCTCGGTCGTGGCTGCTTTATTGCACAAGGCAATCGGAGACCAATTGACCTGTGTGTTTGTCGACAACGGTTTACTTCGACTCAACGAAGCTGATCAGGTCATGGCTACCTTCGCCAACAACATGGGTGTGCGGGTTATCAGAGTGGATGCCGAGGAGCGCTTTCTAGGCAAGTTGGCCGGTGTCGATGAGCCAGAGCAGAAGCGCAAAATCATCGGCAATACTTTTATTGAGGTATTTGATGAGCAGGCAGCCAGGCTCAAACAGGTCAACTGGTTAGCCCAGGGCACGATCTACCCGGATGTCATCGAATCGGCAGGTTCAAAAACCGGCAAGGCCCAGCTTATTAAATCGCATCATAATGTGGGTGGCCTGCCTGCTGACATGAAAATGGAATTGATCGAGCCGCTGAGAGAATTGTTTAAAGACGAAGTTCGCAAAATAGGGCTGGAGTTGGGGCTGCCTTATGACATGGTGTATCGCCATCCGTTTCCTGGGCCCGGCCTGGGCGTAAGAGTCCTGGGCGAAGTAAAAAAAGAGTATTGCGACATTTTGCGACAAGCCGATGCCATATTTATGCAAGAACTACATCGCGCCGACAGGTACCACAAAGTGAGCCAGGCATTCGCCGTATTTCTGCCGGTTAAATCCGTGGGAGTCGTTGGCGATGCCCGCCGCTATGCCTATGTCATAACATTACGAGCGGTCGAAACGGTTGATTTTATGACGGCGCGCTGGGCCCACTTGCCCTGTGAGCTACTGGAAAAAGTATCCAACCGCATCATCAACGAAATATCCGGGGTCTCCCGGGTAAGCTACGATATTTCGAGTAAGCCGCCTGCGACGATAGAGTGGGAATAGTATGGCAATAGTGTGAGAGCAGCGAGGGAGTAGTGAGGGCCACGCTCCAAGGGTATTAGCCGACATTTTCAAAATACAGATGTTGCTGGAAATCGATGAAAACACGCCGTATTTCAGCGGGCTCACCCAACACGCGCTGGGCATCGGTGGTGGACTTGTATTTGAGCGTGATTAATTGGCCCAGTTTGCTGTCATCAAGCTCATCAACCCCGTCCTGGATGTAGTTGTTTAAAACAAACTCAATGAACTCTCGCTGCTCGCCATTCAGCAATGCGTAGATATTGCCCTCTGCTTTGGCTACCCGTTCCCGTCTGGTAACAGGCTCGCGGGCATAGCTGATGTATTCCAGTACATCAAAGAGATCACTGTCTTCGGCATCAATCATTTGTTGCAATTGCAATAAGTCGCCTTTGGAGCAACCCGCATGGTCAAGTTTTCTCAGTAGTTCACGTCGGGTTATCGGGTTAGCCCACAGCTCTCTGAGTTTGCCTTCGCTGGCAAAGAGTTCAGGCAGTTGCAGCGTCTCGAATATTTTCTTGAAGAATTCCTCCGCACTAACAACACGGCCATCCAGCAACAACAGGGTGGACGACACCGATCGAATTTCTCTCTCTTTGCCATCCCCCAGCCTGATTTTAACTTTCTCAGGTGGTGTGTCAGGCCCATCGAGATCATCTGGGCCGTTAGGAGGATCATCAGGCCTGGATGGGCGCGGTTCTATCGAAACAGGCTCTATCGGTTCACCGTCCCACTCGGGGTCGCTAAAGAGGTGATAGGCATTTACAAAGTCGATAATAGTAAAATAGTGTTTTTCATCGAATAGCCGCGTACCGCGCCCAATAATTTGCTTGAACTCAATCATGCTGTTAACCGGGCGCATTAAAACGATATTGCGAATATTCCTGGCATCCACACCCGTCGACAGCTTTTGGCTGGTCGTCAGTATTGTCGGTATCTCTTGCTCATTGTCCTGGAAGCGGCGTAAATAGGTTTCACCCATAGTGCCGTCATTGGACGTCACGCGCACACAGTAATCCACTTGAGTGCTGTCAGATTCCTGGTTAATCATGTCGCGTATTTGTGCGGCATGGGGCTGGTTGGCACAGAAGACCAGGGTTTTTTCATTCGGCTTAATGCTCGCCAGCATATCGCGTACACGCTTGCGTTCCCTGGCCTCAATTTCGATGGTTCTATTGAAGTCTTTTTCCTGGTATAGCTTGTCTTCTCTTACCTCCCCTTCGATGACTTCATCATCATCGGCATAGATGTAGTTATCCAGAGTGCTTTGAATGCGTTTGACTTTAAAGGGCGTCAGGAAGCCATCCTGTATGCCTTCCTTCAGACTGTATGTGTAAACGGGATCACCAAAATAGGCATAGGTATCCACATTGTCCCGGCGCTTGGGGGTTGCGGTTAAGCCCAGTTGCACGGCAGGGTGAAAATAGTCGAGTATTTCCCGCCATGAACTCTCATCATTGGCCCCACCGCGGTGACACTCATCGACGATAATAAAATCGAAAAAGTCTGCCGGGTATTGCCCGAAGTAGGGCTCATCCTGAGCACCCGACATGAATGTCTGAAAGATAGTAAAGAACACACTGGCATTGGTGGGCACAGCGCCTTGTTGTTTAATCTCAGCGGGTTTAATGCGGGTGCGCGCATCTTCACTGAACGAGCCAAAGTCCAGATAGGCCTGGTTAGCCAGAATATTTCTGTCTGCGAGAAACAGGATGCGCGGCCTGCGCTTGCCGTCCCTCTGTAAATTCCAGCGGGATTTAAACAGCTTCCAGGCAATTTGCGAGGCAATGAATGTCTTGCCGGTACCGGTTGCCAGGGTGAGCAGAATACGCTTTTTGTTGTTGGCGATGGCCTCGATGGCGTGGTTAACCGCTATTTCCTGATAGTAGCGGGCTTGTTTAATGCCGCCGACGGTATCCAGTGGGACATCATCAAATTTATCCCGCCATTGCCGCAGTTGGCCAGAGGCATCAGCAAAGGTCTTATTCCACAGATCATCCGGTGAGGGAAAGGCCGGGACTTCAGCTTCTTTGCCTGTCTTTAAGTCTATCTGATAGATGGCCTTACCGTTGGCGGCATAGCTTGTGTCCAGTTGCAGCTTTTGTGCGTAGAGCTTAGAGGTGGCCCCAGAAATCTGAACAGCGCTGTAAGTGGATTCCCTGCCTGACTTAGGGCATCGTATTGCCCGTACTCAGGAGAATCGACATGGCCAGAAGACCTCGCCGTAATCACTCACCCCAGTTCAAGGCCAAAGTGGCTCTGGATGCCGTCAAAGGCGAACAGACGGCAGCGGAGCTGTCCCAGCGCTTCGATGTACACCCCAACCAGATTACCCAGTGGAAGACGCAGTTGTTGGAGCGCTCTGCCGATGTATTTGGCGGTGGGGAGTCCAAGGAGCCTCGGGTGGATGTGAAGACACTCCATGCCAAAATTGGAGAGCTGACGCTGGAAAATGATTTTTTAGAAGGTGCGCTCAACAAGGCGGGATTGCTGAGCGAAAAACGATGATCGACCGCAACCACAAACTGCCGATCAGTCGGCAGGCCAAACTACTGGATATCAGTCGAGGCACTGTGTACTACCCGCCCAAACCAGTCAGTCCTCGCAATCAGATGTTGATGAATCGGATTGACCGTCTGCACTTGGAGCTGCCGTTCGCCGGTGCCCGGATGCTACGGGATCTACTGCGCCAAGAAGGCCACAAGGTGGGCCGCTCGAAAGTCGCCAGGCTTATGAGGGTCATGAGCATTGAAGCGCTGTATCGCAAGCCCAAGACCACACGGCGACACCCAGGGCACAAAGTCTATCCGTACCTGCTGCGTAATCTGGCGGTGACTCGATCCAACCAGGCGTGGGCGATGGACATCACGTACATTCCGATGGCTCGTGGATTTGTCTACCTGGCAGCCGTCGTGGATTGGTATTCTCGGCGAGTCTTATCCTGGAAGGTCTCCACCACCATGGATGTGTACTTCTGTCTGGAGGCGGTGGAGGAAGCCATGGAGCACCATGGCAAGCCGGAGATTATGAATACCGACCAGGGCAGCCAGTTCACCAGCCAGGCCTTCACCGGTCTGCTGAAGGAAAATGGTATCCAGATCAGCATGGATGGCAAAGGCGCCTGGCGGGACAATGTGTTTGTTGAACGCCTATGGCGATCGCTGAAGTACGAGGAAGTCTACCTGCATGCGTATGACACGGTCTCGGCTGCCAAGGCAGGACTGGATCGCTACTTTCGGTTCTACAACAACCGGCGACCTCACAGCAGTCTTGACCGACAAACACCGGATCAGTTTTACTATGAATCGCTGCCACTACCCACGGCAGCTTAAACCCAGTGCAGGCATACACTTATAGAATTGGGATTGCTGTTCAAATAACCGGGGCCACCTCTCTTGGCTTGTGCTACCCCCTCACCAAGCGCCAATTCATCCGATTTGGCTTCGACCACGGCGAGCTTTCTGTTTTTGTAGCTAAGCAGGTAATCGGCTTTGAGCTGCCCGGCACGAATGCCGCCTGGACGTATTTCGCCAGAGTTAATCGAGTATTCTCGCTGTATTTGACTGCCTTCAAGCTCGCCCCAACCCGCCGCTTTAAGCTGGGGGTCGATCAGTTCCGCACGAGTATCGGCTTCGTTCATGCCGCATCCCTGGTGAGTTCACCTGAGAAGGCCTGGGTGAGGATGGAGGATTTTAGTGCTGCCAGATTTTCAATTCTGAGGAAATATTTTTCTTTAAGAAGAATGATATAACTCTCGAAAAGCTTAATTCTATTTAGGACGATACCTTGCTCCTCTAATGCATCAGGAAAGCTAACTTTTACTTCTCGAATTTCTTTCAAATGAAGGTTTGGTACCCCGGTTCCCTTTAGCCTTTTATCAAATTGTTTTTTTGTCTCACTACAATTTATTGCTTCTAGAAGGTACTTTGGCAAAACCGCGCCTTTAGATCGAACGAGCGCGAGACTTACATAAATATCAAAGACGACATCTCTATCAACTAGTGCAGCCACGCCAGTTGTTCCATTCTTTGCCAACAAGATATCTCCTAATCTGGGTGATAGCCTTTTTTGCATAGCTTGATGCTGCGATTCATCAATATACTTTATGTTTTCCCAATCAACTTTTTTTCTTTTAACATTTCTTGAAGAAAGAAAAATATAGCCATCATCGAAATACTTTGGGGTTTGATGAGTTCCATCCGTTATATGTTCGCAAACATCTTGAAGTTTTTGTGTTTGCCAATTCTTACCTTGCTTTGAAAGAATATTATCATGGTGTTTTGTAAACAAAGCCTCAGCATTCTCGATATTCTTGCTCGTTGCACTGATTGCCTTATCAATTTCGGCAAAAGTTGCATCGAGTTTCTCAACAATTTGTTTTTGTAGTGGGAGGGGGGGAAGTGATAACTCAACACCCGAAAGCACTTTCGAGGATATTTCTTTGAAAGTTGTACCGGCACCTAAATCATTTAAAAGTTCACGAGCAGAAAGTAAAAAATAGAAAAGATATGTGGTATCTATTTTCTTATTTGGCACCAGACCTTTGCAACCTTGGTTGAATGACATTGGAACTTTATTAATGGCCAAATACCCAATAGGGGCTCGACAAGATAAAATTACAGCATTTTCAGAAATAAGCTTTGCAGATGACTTTTCTAACCCCTTTTGTGAAATTTGACGTTCTGTCGAAGTGACAAAGCGACTATTTAGTTTTCCCATATCTTTTGGAGTAAGCCATTGAATTTCGTCTCCCCAATACTCTTCAATTTTAGATTTAGGAGTTCCGCCTCCATAGATTTCGCAAACATCAGCTAAAGTGACAGTTTCCCAACCCGCAGCAACGCTGTCTTCTTTCTGATAAAACACCTGTCCCACTCGCTCTATCTGTTCACGCAATTTGGCGTGGTTTAATGCGTCACAGATAGATAGATCAACCTGGTAGGGAATATCTGAATCATCCAGATCACCGGAGATATCAGACAGGGTTTGAAAGGGAATACTATCGGCATATTCGCCATACAGGGTGAGATCAATATCCGAGCCTTTTCTGTAATTTCCCACTGCCCTGGAGCCATAAATCACCACCTTTTCGATCTCACTATACTGAGCAAAAATAGCACGCATGGTGTTTAAGGTGCGTTGTGGTAAGCCAAATTCCTCGATGGTTTTAGTCATCTTCTTGCTCGTAGTATTTGGTAAATGTTTTCTCCAATGCAATAAAGGCAGAATAGAATGTGTTGGAAATGCTTTCACTCAACTCTATCGCAATCGACTCATTATAAGTGTGTGCTGCTTTATTTCGACCCTTAATGATGTCTATCCATACTTGACCATCATCAATTAGATTTCTATTGAATGACTCTTTAACAATCGTTTTTGGGTAGTGTTCAAATGGCACCTGTTTATGTTTCAGGTAATCGGCTAAAACTGCAATTGCCAAACTTTCCACGATTTCAAAAAACTTAATCTTTGCGGCACGCTCTAATTCAGATAACTGTCGCTCTCGTTCCAGTACCAATACATCCTTTAAGCTCTGTAACGCCTTGACATAATTAGTAAACCGCTGTCTCCACCTAATGTCTTCATTCATAACAGCTCCTTAATAGCTGCCACAGCCTCGGCAGCCTCATTATCAAGCGCTTCTATCTCAGCCAGTATTTCAGCAGGGCTGCGTTTTTCACTGCTGTCTTCAATAGTGGGGTTATTGGAGCTTAAATCCCAACTGGTTCTATCAATAGCGTCAATAGACACTGTCCAGGAGTTATCGCTATCCGCCCTGGTTTTTTGCAGTGCTTTAAAATCCGCTAAATCCTCTTCATTCAGCGAGTTGGTTTTGCCCAGGTTTCTGTCGAGATTAAGTTGGTAGTACCAGATAGTCTGAGTGGCCGTGCCTTTATCAAAAAAGAGCACAACCGTCTTGACCCCGGTGCCTGTGAAAGCCCCCTGGGGCAGTTCCAGAATTGAGTGAAGATTGCATTCTTCCAGCAACTGCTTGCGCAAGGCGATGCTGGCATTGTCGGTGTTGCTCAAAAAGGTGTTTTTAATGACAACACCACAGCGGCCACCCCTGCGCAGTATCTTGATGAAATGTTGCAAGAACAGATAGGCGGTTTCACCGCTTCGAATGGGAAAGTTTTCTTGTATTTCGGCTCGTTCACTGCCGCCAAATGGAGGATTGGCGAGCACCACATCCACCCGGTCTTTCGCTTGAATATCAGAGATATTCTCGCCCAGGGTATTGGTATGCAGAATATTGGGTGCTTCAATCCCGTGTAGAATCATATTCATAATGCCGATGATGTAGGCGAGGGATTTTTTCTCTTTGCCGTAAAAGCTGCGCTGTTGCAGTGTTTCGTATTCCTTAACCGTTAGCTCTTTACTGCCGCGCATATAGTCATAGGCTTCACACAGGAAGCCGGCACTGCCTGCCGCACCGTCATACACTCTATTACCTAACTGGGGTTCAACGACTTCAACGATGGTTTTAATCAGCGGGCGAGGGGTGTAGTACTCACCGCCATTGCGCCCCGCATTGCCCATATTTTTGATCTTGTCTTCGTAGAGACTGCTCATCTCGTGCTTTTCTTCATTGCTGCGAAAGCGCAGTTCATCCACCTTGTTGATGACTTCACGCAGGCTGTAGCCACTTTGCAGTTTGTTCTTTATTTCCCTGAAGATTTCCCCGATTTTATATTCCAGGGTATTGGCACTCTCGGCAGCGGTGCCGAACCGGGTGAGATAGGGGAATAATTGGGTATCGACAAACTCTTTTAAGTCATCTCCCGTGAGAGCGGCATTAAAATCGGCTTTACCTTCTTCTGTTTTAGGAGCTGCCCAGGTTGTCCAGCGATACTTTTCGGCAATGATGGGGGTATAGGTTTCTCCGCTCAGTTCGGCGGTGCTTGCCTTATCCTTTTCGTAGTCATCCAGGTATTTGAGAAATAACACCCAGGAGGTTTGTTCAATATAATCAAGCTCACTGCTACAGCCTGCGTCTTCGCGCAGTGTGTCATCCAGATTATTAAACGTGGCCTCAAACATCGGTGTATTCCCTTAAGTTTGTTTTTTTATAGCCTTTGAGTATATTCCAATAGAGAAATGATACTGAACGGCAGCAATTCATAACGACCCTATAGGCTTCATTATGCTGTCTGATTGTCCTGTGCAGCGATGATTTTAAAGAGTTGTTTCTTTGGCTTTCTTCAGCGGTTTGGCAGCGTCATTATCGGTGATTGCCAGCGCGATTGCATGCAGTTGTTCTACAATATCAGTGATCCAGCGATGGAAGATGCACTCTACGACATTGAGTCCATGCGACGGTTTGCGAGTTTACGGCTTTCGGGTTCCCTGCCCGATGAAACAACGATTCTAAACTTTCGCCACCTTTTGGAAAAATACGGTCTGGGCAAGGTGATTCTCAAACAAGTGAACAAGCATTTGGGGCACCATGGTCTTCTGCTTCGAGAAGGCACTATGGTTGATGCAGCGATTATTCCTGCTGGGCATCGGGATTTTTATGCTGTGAGACTAGCGAACCTCTGCTAGGCGCTCCCTAAAATCGGAAACGAACGCCTGCCTCTATGCTTTGACCAGCTTCGGGGGCGTTGTCACGCAGAAAAGAGGTGCTCAGGCGAATATCCTCGTCAGAAATATTTTTGAAGTTGATAAACACAGCCAGCGTCTTCTTATTCGACAGATCAATGTGATAATCCGCGCCAGCGTCCCAGCGGGTATAGCTAGCCGTGTTCGCCTCGTTAGCTCCAGGATTGTTCTGCTCGGCTGCATACAGTCTTCTTGCGTAGAGCAGGAAGTTATCACTCGTCCAGTTCAGCCCGGCGCTGACACGGTAAGGCGGAAGTCGCGGCACGTCGCCTAATTGGTCCAGCTCTCCCCGCACTGCATCTGCACCGATATCCAGTTCAAGTACTCCACTTGAGAATGTGGCGAGCACGAGCCTCGCATCAAGCTCACCGCCATAGAATTCAGCATCGTCCTGAAGGTAATTTAATACGGCAATTTCGGCGGCGACCTGTCCGCTGTTAGCGAGCGCGATATAGTCTTTGAAGTCGTTATAAAACACGGTGAATGACACTCTTGTGGCATCTGCCTGCCAAATAACGGATAGATCCAGGTTGCGTGCAGTTTCCTGATCCAGGCCGGGATTGCCAATTTCTATAGCCCCAGTGGCGGCGTGTGTCACTAGTTTCGCTTCAAAGCCGGCAGCAGTATTGGAGTAGAGCTCCTCCGTTACGGGTGCCCGTTCACTGGCGGAGATGCTGGCGCCGATGGTCCATTGTTCGCTGATATCCCAGACCGCAGAACCAGAAAAGCTGAAGTTAGCGAAATCTCGCGAGTGCTGTGCCTCGGGTTTGCGTTTGGCGTAATCGTAGCGTGCGCCAAATTCAAAGGCCCAATTGCCGCTGTGATAATCCTCCAGTAAAAAAATACCGATCTCTCTGTTGTCAGTTTTCGGTATGAAGGCCTCTTCTCCCAGCGCGCTGAACACATTGTCTCGCCACTGCAAGCCGAGTACGCCGTGGAATCCGGCCAGTGGTGCGTGTACGATTTCTGCTCGGGATTCCCAACTCTTATTGTTGAATTCGGTGCCAATATTCCCATCGGCTTCAACCTCTACGTGTTGGTAGTCGGTGTAGGTGAGAAAGCCGCGAAAAATTTCAATGCCGACTGCTGGTTGGTGTAAATGCAGTATTGAGTCGTAGCGGCTTTGCTCCATATCCAGGCGGACTTCCTCTTCTTCGAAATGCCCTTCCTCCACGTTTTCCGCATGATTCTCGTGAGAGCCGGGTGGAATGCCATATTCATTGTTGAGTTGATTGACAGACAGACCCCAAAAGCCCTTCTCGAAATGACTGGAAGCACCGATACTGTAGCTGCTGGTTTCTCCATCGGTATTGGCGATAAACCCCCTGGTATTCTCCTCCGCGTTTACATCGTTGATAGCGTAAGCCGGAATTTCCAGGTCGTTCCGCTCGCGGATTAGGCCGCTAAAGTGAAATGCGAATGCCCCATCACCACCTTCAAACAGGGCACTGGTGCCATTCAATTCTGAAGCGGTGTCATGCCTGTATTCAAGGCCGCCGCCAAGTTCTGATTGCGGTGCTATCGGAATGCGATTATCGATGATATTGACCACGCCGCCAATGGCGCCGCCGCCGTAGAGCAGTGTTGCCGGTCCTCTTAATACTTCGATGCTCTCGGCTAGCAGGGGTTCTGCGGATACGGCGTGGTCAGCGCTATTGCCAGAAGCATCGGCATTGCTGACGCCGTTTTGCAGCACACTGACGCGCGGGCCCTGGTGACCGCGAATAACCGGTTGACCAACGCCTGGGCCAAACGATGCGTTAGCGAGCCCTGGCGCATTGCCCAGTGTGTCTCCGATGGTAGTCGATGCACTGCGACGTAATTCTTCGCCGCTTAACACCGTGACCGGCAATGCTGTCTCAGCCGTCTTTTTGTGAATGGGCACTGATACCAGCACGTGCTCCATGGGTTTCTCTTGTGCAATATTTGTAGCGCTGCAAGTGACCAGCGCAAAAAGCGTTATCGCTCTCATGTTCCTCTCCAAAAATGATCTACAGGGTTTCTGTCAAGAGAGGAGTTGGGGCGGGGCGCGGGCCTCCCTGGTGGTGGGGGTGCAAGGCTGAACTTGGTGGCTTACGGAGAAGGTCGCAATACCGTTTGAATAACAGGGCACTATCAGCCCAATGCTAACGGTGCTGAACTCAGTACTTTGAGTTTTGCACAGCAGGCATTCAGGCGTGTCTGAGCCGGTCGTGTGGGTGTGGCTGGGTTCGACACTTTGCACCCCCCAAAAAGTGAGCAGCACCAGTACCGCCAGCCAGCGGTGTTTGCTGCGCTTTAGCTCTCTCCTGGCGGTGAACAAAACCATGAGGCTATATAAGACGTTTAGCAGTCTATTGTCCAGTGTTCTGTCTGAGAAATGTTCTGTCTGAGAAATGTTCTGCTTGAGAAAGTCGGACCAACCCTTCCTGCACGGTCTGAGCCAGACGTTCGGGCTGTCGCCATACGCCGCAACCAACCGCCAGAGACAGGTAATTGCGATTGGCCCCTGAAAAGCAGGCCAACTCTCTGTGAAAGGGTGAAACTCCCAGTAACCAGGATTAGTAACCGGGATAGAGTTCAAAATTACCCGTGGCTTCTTCCCATGCGCGCTGCATGACAAAGCTGCGGTCGAGACTCATCAGAGGCCCGAAAGTTATCGGGGCGTAGTCCTTATCCGCTGTGAGTTGGCCATTAACGATAGTGTCATCCAGGCTGCCATTAATTGAATGGGCGTAGCGGCCGACTTCGGCCAGTTCGCGGATGAATGCCTGAAATTGCCGCATCCCGTCAGCGTTGGTAATCGAACCATGTCCGGGGATAATTTTCTCGAAGGGCAGGTCGAACAGGCGCTCCAGGGTGTGGTCCCATTCAATGATGCTGCCGCCCGCTTCAAGATCAATGTTGGGGTAGTGTTTGTTGAAAAACAAGTCGCCAGCGTGCAGCACTCGGTCTTCAACGAAAAGCACGACCAGGTCACCGTCTGTATGCCCGCGACCAGGATGAATCAGTACCATGGTTTTGTCGCCCACGGATATTTCATGTTCAAGACGAAAGGTTTCGTTGGGTAGCGACTCGGCGGCATCCCCGGAGAAATGACCTGCGGCGAGTTGCTGCATATGGTGCAGAGACCGCTCGGTGGCGATAAAGCGCGTGTCGGAGTCAAAGGCGGGATTCCCGTGCGAGTGATCGAGATGGTAGTGAGAATTAATCACCGCTACCACAGGTTCGCCCGTCATCTCTTCAGCCATTTTGCGAATGATTTTGCCCTGCATAGTGAAGGTCATGGTGTCCACCACCACGGCGCCTTCACCGGTTTTTAATACCGCAACATTCCCGCCAAAGTCGCCACTGATCATATGCAGGTCGGGGGTAATTTGCGTGACTTCAAACTTGCTGAGTTCGTTTCTCAGTAGCAGGCCGCCAGCACCGGCGCTGACTAGGATGACCAGAACGATGACCAGAACGATCTTTTTCACTGGCTCTCCTCGCCTCAGGCAGCGTTGCGCTGGTCAGGCATCTCGACTGCCTCGTGCGCTGCGTCGGGTGTGGTGAATGTTAAAGCGCCATCTTCCAGCTCGGCGCTACGGAACATCGCCTTGTCTTTTTTGAAGTCTTGCGGGTTTATCCACGGTTCACGGTCTCCCTGTCTGGGAAACAGGTGCATGGCCCGCTTCATGTAGCCAGAGCTGAAGTCATCTATCCAGTCGCGCCTGGACATGGAACGGGCAATACCATCGTCGATTACCGGCATAACTTTGCTGGTGCCGGTTTTATCCATGTGATTGAGCACTCTGCATACCCACTCCGCAGTAATGTCGGCGCGCAATGTCCAGGAGGCATTAATGTAACCAAAGGTTGCCACTGCATTTGGCACCTCAGTCACCATCAGCCCTTTGTAACTCCAGGTATCCGCGAGATTGACAGCCTTGCCGTCAACCCTGAACGCCATTTCTCCCATGACTACCAGCTCCAGCCCGGTCGCTGTAACGATGATGTCTGCAGCGAGGTGCTCGCCCGATTGCAAACGAATGCCAGTTTCGGTAAACCTGTCGATGTGGTCGGTGACTATGTCCGCGTTACCGTCTCGAACCACGTCAAAAAAATCATTGTCTGGCACCAGGCATAAACGCTGATCCCAGGGGTTGTAGCTGGGTGTAAAATGCCTCTCCACATCGTAGTCGGGCCCCATCTGTTTGCGAACCTGTGACAGAATAAGTTCTTTTACTTTTTCTGGCTTGTTGCGAGTGCGGTGGTAAAAGTACTGCTGTAGGGTGATGTTTTTCCAGCGTGTAATGGCATACGCCCAGGTGTTGGGCAGCACTTTGCAGAGTAGATTGGCAATGCGATCCTTCCACGGTTTGCTGACCATGTACGTCGGCGAGCGCTGTAACATGGTGACCTGCGCAGCGCGCTCTGCTATTGATGGTACCAGCGTCACAGCGGTAGCACCGGAGCCAATGACCACCACTTTTTTACCGCTGTAGCCGAGGTCTTCAGGCCAGTGCTGAGGATGGATGATGTCGCCCCTGAACTCCTCTTGCCCTGGGAACTCGGGCGTGTGCCCCTGCCTGTAGTTGTAATAGCCCGAGCAGTTCAACAGGAAGTTGCAGCGAAGTTGGCGGGTCTCTCCATTTTTTACATCGTCGATGGTGAGTGTCCAACTGGCATCTTTCGAGTCCCAATCGGCCGTTTTAACCAGGTGTTCATAGCGGATGTGTCGGGCAATATTGTTTTCTTGCGCGGTCTCTTTGATGTAGTGTCTTATCGCTGGGCCTTCTGCTATTGCCTTTTCGTCAACCCAGGGTTTGAAGTTGTAACCCAGTGTGTGCATGTCGCTGTCCGAGCGTATGCCAGGATAGCGGAACAAGTCCCAGGTTCCCCCCATGGCTTTTCTGCCCTCCAGCACTGCGTAGGTTTTAGTCGGGCAGCTATCTTGCAGGTGTTTGGCAGTGCCGATTCCGGATAAGCCTGCACCCACGATAATGATATCGAAATACTCAGTTGCCATACGTTGCTATTACCGTTACTTCAAGTTTGTCGAGCGAGTTTAAGAGCGAGTTTAAGTAAGATGAGTGTGTTAATCCATCTTTTTATGTGCCACAAAAGGTCTGCCTGACGACTTCTTCGGGGTGGGGCGGGCGGGCAAATTCTGCATGTTCTGGTCGGTAATCAAAAGGCTGCGACAGGACTTGGTGGAGCCTGTGAAATGGCTCTAAATCCGCGTTGTCAGTGGCGGCAGTAATGGCCGCCTCCAGCAGATGGTTGCGCGGAATATAAACCGGATTAACGGCGTACATGGCCGTTTGGCGCTGTTCAGCCGAAATGTTTTCCAGCTCTGCTCGCTGTTGCCATTGTCTAATCCAGCCTTGAAATTTGGGAGAAAATTCAATCAGCTCAGCAACAGATACAGCGCTCGAGCCTGGAAAGGCGAGGTCAGCGAGGCGGCGAAATGTGAGGGTAAAATCCAGATTCTCGGAGGTCATCAATTCCAGCAGTGTCTGTACCAGTTCTTCATCGCCCTCCATCGACAGACGCAAACCAAGTTTGGTATTCATACCGTGCTTGTGAGCGGCGAGGAATTGGTCTGGATAGGTGTCTATGGCAGCCTGAGCCAGTGCAACGGACTGCTCTTCATCATCGCCGAGAAGAGGCAAGAGGCATTGCGCCAGACGGGACAGGTTCCAGTGGGCAATTGAGGGCTGGTTGCGATAGGCGTAGCGACCACCGTGATCAATGGAGCTGAACACCTTGCTGGCGTCAAACTGGTCGATGAACGCGCAGGGGCCGTAGTCAATGGTTTCACCGGAAAGCAATACATTGTCGGTGTTCATAACCCCGTGAATAAAACCCAGCAACTGCCATTTGGCGATCAGCGCAGCCTGGGCTGAAATAATCTGCTCTAACATCGCCAGGGTTGGGTTCTCCGCCTGCGCGGCGCCTGGGTAGTGCCGCTCAATGACATGCTCGACCAGTAATTTCAGCGCTTCTTCATCCTGACGTGCGGCAAAGTATTGGAACGTACCAATGCGAATGTGGCTCTTGGCAACTCTGGTTAGAACCGCACCTGGCAGGGCCTGCTCGCGGTAGACCGTGTCCCCGGTCGCAACCGCCGCCAGGCTGCGCGAGGTCGGCACCCCGAGAACTGCCATCGCTTCGCTAACAATGTATTCACGCAGAACCGGCCCCAGGGGTGAGCGTCCGTCGCCGCCGCGTGACCAGGGGGTGCGACCAGAGCCCTTCAGTTGAACGTCGTAACGCTCGCCATCGCTGGCGAGTACCTCTCCCAACAAAACGGCGCGCCCGTCACCCAGTTGCGGATTCCAATTGCCGAACTGGTGGCCTGCATAGGCAGCAGATACCGGGCTGGCGCCCGTGGGAATATGGTTGCCAGCTACGGTATCTATACCCTCATTTGAGGCTAGCCAATCGGCATCAATGCCCAGGTGCGCGGCGAGCTCGGCATTGATCTTGATCAGCGCTGGATTGCTGACATGCTCGGGCAGTTGCTCTGCGTAAAAGCGTGCAGGGAGACGAGCGTAGCTATTGTCGAATTCAGGAGTTTGGAGATTGCTGACTGGCATGATCTGATCATACCACTCCAGGTGGGGAAGCAGGTGAAACTGCCGTTAAAAAACCTGCCTGGTGGCCGGGCGTCAGTATAGTAAAAACAGAACCCTGATTGATATGGCAGATTTCGCTGTTTAAGAAGTCGGGGCAACCTGCCGCCGAGTAAGATGCTGTCGCCAAAAAAACAGGCAAGTGTGAGCGCGCAAATCATCTGAATGCCAGTCCAGTCTGGTGGTCGTTTTGCCCTGGTTATCGTCGCTTGGCGAAACCACTTCACCACTGCATCAGAGTCACCGCCAGCACCAGCCCTATAGTAGGAATAACCACAGTGAGCGCGGCGATTGGCCAATAGGCGCTGCGGTGAGTTTCACCACATATCGCGCGCACCGTTGTCACCACATAGCCATTGTGGGGCAGGGAGTCGAGGGCGCCCGAGGCAATGGATGAAATACGGTGTAATTGATCTGGATTGACCTCTGTTTCGGCGTAGTAAGGCGCCAGCACTGGCAGGGCAATTGACAGTCCACCGGATGCAGAACCCGTTAAACCCGCGATAACGGTAACGGCGATGGCCGCGCCTATCAGCTCGTTGCCGGGAATGCCGGTCATTGCAGTCACTGCCACAGCAAAAGCTGGCGAAGCTTTGGCCACAGTGCCAAAGCCCACCACGGCTGAAGTGTTGCCGATAGCAATGAGTGAGCCAGTGGTGCCTTCGTTTATGGCTCGCTGCATATCGTGAAAGTGCTTATAGTTAATCGCAATGATGCTGGCACAACCGCTGCCCAGAGCCAGTATCAGTGCGTACTGGGCCAGTGACTGGTGGAAGAAGAAGGAGATGAGCAACACAACCAGTAAAGGCACTATTCCGGTCGCCGGGTGTGGGAAATCTCGCTCCGGGATATCCGGGTCGGTGGCTCGGGCCTGGAAATGCTCACCATTGGCAACGGCATTGGCAATCATTCTCTTGATCCAGCAAAAACCGGCGGTGGCCATAAACGCGGCCACAATAAAGCTTACTTCCCAGGCGGCAAAAGGTGAGGTGTGCAGATACTTTATGGGAATCCAGTTTTGTATCTCGGGTGAGCCGGCTGTCGTCATGGTGAAGGTTACCGAGCCGAATGCCAGTGCCCCCGGAATAAAACGGCGTGGCAGATTGGCGTCCTTAAACAGGCTCAGCGCCATGGGGTAAACCGAGAAAGCAACGATAAACACGCTGACACCGCCATAGGTCAGAATGGCGCATGACAATACAACCGCGGCGACTGCGTGCTGCATGCCCAGTTTGTTCACAATAAATCGGGCCAGGCTGTCGGCCGAGCCGGTATCCTCCATGAATTTTCCGAACAGGGAACCCAGTAAGAACATCAGAAACCAGGCGGCAACGAAACTGGCGAACCCATCCATATAGGTGGTTACGAACGCTGGACCTACTGTACCGGGAAATATTTGCAGGCCACCCGTCAGGCCTACGATCAGTGCGCAAAAAGGAGCGGCAATAAACAAGTTCCAGCCCCGAAGGGCGAGTACCGTTAACAGTATCAGGCCGCCGACAAGGCCAATCATGCTCAGCATAGGTTGCTCCCATTACTTTTCTATTTGGGAGCAGGGTATTAGCGCTTGCGACAACTGGCAAGCACCGCTTACTCTTAGCGGGAAATGTTGGAGGAGATATAGCATGACAATGATGATTTGTGGGTTGTTGGTATGGTCCCTGGTTCATTTCATTCCATCCCTGGCACCTGGCGTTAAGGAGGTCTGGCAGGCGAAGCTGGGCGCCAGTGGCTATCAGGGAACATTTGCCGTGTGTGTGCTGGCTGGTCTGGGCCTGATTGTTATGGGCTGGCGCAGTGCTCAGCCAACGCCTGTCTATTTACCACCAGAGGCACTGCGGATTCCTGCCCTGGGCCTTATGCTGGTTGCGTTCCTGCTGCTTGCTTATACCAGGGCGCCAGGTCGCATTAAGCGAGTTGTGCGGCACCCTCAGTTGACTGGCGTGGGCATTTGGGGTGTTGCACACTTGCTGTTGAATGGTGATTCGCGTTCAGTCGTTCTATTTGGCGCGATGAGTCTGTGGTGTGTCATTGAAATCATTGCCATCAATCGCCGGGAAGGCGCCTGGATCAAGCCCGCTGCGCCGCCGCTGAAAAGTGAACTTGTGACGGTGGCGATGGGCTTGATCGCCCTGGCGGTATTTATTTTTCTGCACCCCTATATTGCCGGTGTACCCATTCGCTAGATCAACCCGTTCACTGCTTCACCAGGGAGATAACTATGATATCTGATATAACATCTGACCCTTCATTACTGGCGCGCAGGCAGTTTTTGTATCTGGGTGCCGCAGTGGCAACAGCACCCGTTGTAACTGCCTGTGGTGGCTCTGAAAACAGTGTGACCATCGATAGCCGTTTGCCGGTCAGTGCATTTGGTGCTGAATCAACGGCTGAAGAGGTAACCCGGAATTTGGATTTGTCCGGTATGACAGCTTTGATAACAGGCTGTAATTCTGGTCTTGGCTACGAAACCATGCGTGTGCTCGCCATGCGCGGGGCGCATGTGATAGGCACGGGTCGAACATTGGCCAAGGCACAAAAAGCCTGTGCCAGCGTGACTGGGGAAACCACAGCACTCGCGCTTGAATTATCCGATTTTCAGTCTGCGGTTGACTGTGCAAGTGCGCTGAAGGCACTGGGACGAGAGCTTGATATCGTCATTTGCAATGCCGGTATTAACACCTTCGGCGACCTGGAGTTGGTGAACGGCGTCGAAAAAATCTTTGTGGTCAATCACCTGGGCCATTTTGTGTTGATCAACAGGCTGCTCGATCAGATTGTCGCGGGACACAGTGGCCGTATCGTGCATGTAGGTAGTCGTTCGGGCTATGTTCAGGCGCCGACAGCCGGCATTGATTTTGATAATTTGCGTGGTGAGGGGGTATGGGACTCTGGTGAGGCATATGGCCGCTCCAAGTTGGCAAATGCACTGTTTTCTTTACAGCTCGCAAAAATACTCTCGAATACTTCCGCGACTTCAAACGTCATTCATCCCGGCCTGGTAAAAACCAATATTGCACGCACAGCGCCAGTACTTATACGAACCGCGTTTGAGATGTTTGGCGGGCTGGTGGCAAAGACACCGGCACAGGGTGCCGCAACACAGGCTTACGTGGCTACCAGCCCTGCGCTAGAAGGGGTGAGTGGCGCCTATTTTGAAGACTGTAATCCAGTAGAGATTCACGGGCCCAATCATGTATTTAACGAAGCCATGGCTGAACAGTTGTGGCAGGTTTCACTAGAGATGACACAGGGATACGTTTAGGTGGCTTTTAACAATCGGATCACTGCAATAACCGGCGCCCGCTATCCCATTATGCAGGCACCCATGGGTTGGATAGCGCGGTCGCAACTGGCCTCAGCCGTGAGCAATGCCGGTGGTATTGGCATCATAGAAACGTCTTCGGGCGAGCTGGACAATATCAAAATCGAACTGGAAAAAATGCAGCAAATTGCAGAAGGTGCCTACGGCATGAATGTAGCTTTGGCGTTTGTTCGAGGCGAGGCCAATATTGTTGATTTTGTGATCGAGACCGGCGTTAAGTTTGTCACCACATCTGCGGGCAGCCCGAGGCTTTGTACCAGACCTTTGCAGGCAGCGGGTATAAAGGTGTTCCATGTGGTGCCAACTCTCGATGCAGCACTCAAGGCGGCCGATGCCGGGGTTGATGGCCTGGTCGTGGAAGGCGGCGAAGGCGGGGGCTTCAAGAATCCACGGCCAGTGTCCTCCATGGTGTTGTTACCCCTGGTTCGCTCCAGAGTGGATGTCCCGATAATTGCCGCTGGCGGGATTGCCGACGGTACCTCTATGGCCGCAGCGTTTGCATTGGGAGCAGAAGGCGTTCAAATGGGCACGCGCATGGTATCTTGCGCCGAGTCGCCAGTGCACGGCAACTGGAAGGAGGCTATCTTGGGCGCTCGGGAAACCGACACTGTATTCCTCAATCAACAATCCAGCCCGGCACTGCGCGCACTGAGAACCCAGCGCACGAGTGAACTAGAGCCGTTGGGCAAATTTGATATGCGCGACCATATGAGCAATATACTGGATTTGTATTTTGGCGGTGATCTGGAAGCCGCTATTCCGCTGACTGGACAGGTCGCAGGTCGTATAGATCAGATTAAGCCCGTCAAACAAATTATTGATGAAACGGTGTTAGAGTTTGACGCGATTGTTAAAAGTATGGCGCGCACTTACGGTTGACTGGTGGGTCTTTCAGGCCCTTTTCAGAAAATGTAATGGCAATATCAAAATAGTGATTACCTAAATGTACCACGGGTTTAATGATATAAAAACCGCTAATCAAGCCGCCGCCAAAAACGGCGCGGCTTTGGCTGAACGGCACGGCTTTGGCTGAACGGCACGGCTTTACGGAGAAGCGTTAAATTCCCAAACCAACCTGAGTTACGAAACAACACAATGAAACTAACGGACAATGAGATTAGAGATATCACCCGACACCTGGAAGCAGGGAAACCCTTACCGGATAAGTACCGTTTTCTTTTGTTTGCTGATAAACGGGAAGTGGAGTTGGTGTGGAACGGCAAGACCAGCGAGGCGTGCAATGTGGTGTTGCCGTTTCAGACCATTGAGCAGGTGGACGAGCCGCGTTCAGAAGCAGAATTGAAATTGCAGTCTGATATGTTCAATCTACAAACCGGGCGGCAAATCAAGGGCTGGAATAACAAACTGATCTGGGGCGACAACAAATTGATTTTATCGTCGCTGAAAAATGGTGCACTCCGGGAGGAAATTGAGGTGCAGGGCGGCATCAAGCTGATTTACATTGACCCGCCGTTTGATGTGGGCGCGGATTTTTCCATGGATGTTGAAATTGGCGGCGAAACCCTGACCAAAAAACCCAATATGCTGGAGGAACTGGCCTACTGCGACACCTGGGGCAAGGGGGCGGATTCCTTTATCGCCATGATTTATGAGCGACTGGTGTTGATGCGTGATTTACTGGCGGAGGACGGCAGTATTTATGTGCATTGTGATTGGCGGGTGAATAGTTTTATTCGGTTGGTAATGGATGAGGTGTTTGGAAAAGGGAATTTTGCCAATCAAATATCTTGGAAAAGATACGCCGCACACAGCCTGTCTGATTCTGGGTACGATGCCATAACAGACACCATATGGTTATATGCAAAAAACTTATCCTCGGTACAATTCAATATTCAATACGGCGCACTCTCTCAAGATGAATTGTCAGCCCGGTTTTCGCAGGTCGAAAAAGAAACAGGAAGGCACTACCAACATGCCGCATTAGAAAAATCTTCAAATGCGAGTAGCAGAGGAGAGGAAAGAATCATACAAGGGAAAAAAGTAGTAAGTAAAATTGGTTGGATATGGACTCAAGAAACTTTTGATGAAAGGTTAAAGGACAATATTTATCTCATTCACTGGACAGGAAACGGACGCCCGAGATACAAGATTTATGCTGATGAATATGCGGGCTATCCACTGGGTGATATGTGGACTGATATACGTTATCTGTCCGCCGGGGATAGCCAACGCTTGGGTTACCCCACCCAAAAACCCGAAGCCCTGTTAGAACGCATTATCAAAGCCTCCTCCAACGAAAACGATCTAGTCGCCGATTTCTTCTGCGGTTCTGGCACCACCCTGGCCGTGGCCGAAAAACTGGGCCGCAAATGGATAGGCTCTGACCTCGGCAAGTTCGCCATCCACACCACCCGCAAACGCATGATTGGTGTGCAGCGCCAACTCAAAACCGAAAACAAAAACTACCGCGCCTTCGAAATCCTCAACCTCGGTAAATACGAACGCCAGCACTACATCGGCGTCAACCCCAACCTGCGCCCCGAACAGCGGGAGCAACAGATCGCGGCCAAGTCAAAGGAATATCAATCTCTGATACTCAAAGCATATACCGCGCAGCCAGTGGAGCAGTCCGGCGTATTCCACGGCAAAAAGGCCGGGTGCATGGTCGCCATCGGCCCCATCAACCTGCCAGTGACGCGCCTGTTCGTGGAGGAAGTCATCCTGGAATGCCGCAAAAAACACATCACCCGCGCCGACATCCTCGCCTTTGAGTTCGAGATGGGGCTGTTCCCACAAATCATGGACGAGGCCAAGGGTAAAGGCATACACCTGTCGATGAAATACATCCCCCGTGAGGTGTTTGATAAACAAGCGGTTGAAAAGAATGAGGTGGTTTTTCACGATGTGTCGTTTATTGACATCAAACCCCATGTTAAGCAAAACAGCCTCGCTGTAGAGCTTGCTGATTTTTCCGTCTTTTATTCTCAGGACGCGCAAAACATCGACGTAAACCTAAAAAACGGCAAGAGCAAAGTGATTGTTGATAGAGGACAGGTCATTAAAATCAGCAAAGATAAAGACGGCACTGTCAGCCGTGAGGTTTTAACCAAGCACTGGACCGACTGGATAGACTACTGGGCGGTAGATTTTGACTTTGAAAGCAAGCGCGAGATTATCCGCGTGCCAAACGAAGACAGCGGCAAGATTGAGGAACAATGGAGCGGAGATTACATCTTTGAAAACGAATGGCAGTCGTTTCGCACCAAAAAAGACCGCTCACTGGAACTGACCAGCGTGCCGCAGGAATGCCGACCAGGGCCGCGCAAAATCGCGGTAAAAGTGGTGGATATTTTCGGCAATGATACGATGAAGATTTTGGAGGTGACAATCTAATGGCTCAAGCAGATTTATTAGTTGATTTGTTCAAAAGTGCCAGTAGCGGTGATCAGTTATCGGTGCGTAGGGTTGCGGAAAATCTCATCAGAGAAGAAAAAGATAAAGGCCATAGAATTTTGGCTGAACGTTTAACCAAAGCCATACAGCCGAGCCTATCCAATGACACGAGCAAACGGAATGGTAGTCATAGTGGCCGCCATAAGGAGTTGTTTTACGAAATAGCGCCGGAACGATCTTTGAGTAGTCTGGTGTTAACTGAAAAGATTAATACTCAAATTAGGGAAGTGGTTGAGGAGCAGCATCGTTCAGAATTGTTACATGCGCATAATTTACGTGCGCGTAATCGTTTGTTGTTTGCAGGGCCACCTGGCAATGGCAAGACCACATTAGCAGCGGCTTTGGCGCATGAATTGATGTATCCCCTGCTAGTGGTTCGTTACGAAACATTAGTGGGCAGTTACTTAGGCGAAACAGCAGGCCGGTTAAAGCATTTGTTTGATTTTGTTAAAACTCAACGTTGCGTTCTATTTTTTGATGAGTTTGAGACGCTTGGCAAGGAACGCGGAGACTCGCATGAAACGGGGGAAATAAAACGAGTGGTAAGCTCTTTGCTCTTGCAGATTGACGATTTACCAGACTATGTTGTGATCGTTGCGGCAAGTAACCATTCTGAGTTGTTGGACAGAGCGGTATGGAGACGGTTCCAGATTCGTCTTGAGTTGCCCCCGCCTACCCGGTCTCAACTAACCTCATTGATTGAATCTGTTGGCAAGCGTTGTCAGATTAACTTTGGCTATGCGAGCGAAACCTTGGCAAAAAAAATGAAAGGGCTAAATTTTGCCGAAGTGGAAGAGTTTTGTTTAAGCGTAGTAAGGCGGGCCGTGCTGGACCAGAAAACTGAAAACGCCAAAATAATTACCAGGGTAAAATTAGAGCAATGGGGTGATAGGCTGAAACCAAAAATTGATAACCTTGGTATGGGTGAGTAATGTATGGCTGACTATTTACCATTGCTGGTATTTCCTGATGCAACAGCAATTTCCCCACCTGCGGGACCCCCTCGACCGATAAGTAAGCCACATTTCCCTGCTCACTCCAGGTAGGCTGAGCGTTTGTCACCACAGTTACAGAGCCTGGAACAAGATTTCTCTAATTTCAAAGCGAGTGCCAGTGGTTGCATGGCTGGCCTTGAGCCTGAGACGGTACTGGTTATTGAAATAGTCGGCAGCGTGGATGACTTTAATCGAGCCGTCGACGCCACCGACGGGCTGGAATGGCTTGGCGAATGGGATGTTGAAGATATTGAGGCCAATGATGATTTTTATATGCCTCCGAAAATCGGCGTTGATTTTTTTAAGAATAAAATTAGCGGAATAACCACCAGAGATCAGTCAAAAGAAATAAGAACCACATTGGAGGATCAGGGGTTCATTGATAGTGATGGAAAAATAATTACTGAGCATATACTGGGATTACGCTTACCGGATCATTTAGCAAATCTACATAATGAAATTACCAATACAATTAGTGATGCAAAAAATAAGCGTCTGAAAGGTCGCCTATTTCTATCCATGCTTAATGAAAGTGGGTTGACTGAATTACTGTCATTGTGGCGACAATGGGAGAGAGGGCAACAATTGCCGTCAGGGAAAACAAAATGGCGCGATGTCTTTAACCAGCTTGCAAAAATACGTCGTTGGGGTACTGAGGAGACACTCCATGAAACGGGAATGATAGAGCGTTGGCATGATTTAGTTCAACCTATAGCCACAAATTCTACCGACATTACTTTTCAAATTGAATTGTTCTACCGAAAAACACCTGAAGCCCGTCGAAAGAATGAGCAAGCCATTACTGAGCTGTTGAAAGAAATTGGCGGTGGAACGCTAGGTTCTTTTATTGACATGGAGAAAATTGCATTTCATGCAGTTAAAGCAACACTACCTGCGGAGCAGGTGCTGCATTTATTAGAGGAGATTAACTCATCAAATAATGATTTGGATATCAATCTATTCAAATTCCCAGGAGTGATGTATTTCCGCCCTACAGGGCAAAGTATAACAACCTCAAGTGAGGAAGAAGGTGGAACGTCCGTGTTTCCTGAAGGCAACCCAGAGTTGCCTGCTGTAGCAGCAATTCTTGATGGTGTACCAAACCTTCAACATACAGCACTTAAAGACAGGCTGATGTTTGATGACCCGGACGATTTAGAAGCCCAATATCAACCGGGCGAAAGGCGACATGGCACTTACATGGCCTCTTTAATTGTACATGGGGAGTTATCAGAAGGTAGCCGGTCGCCTTTATCTAGTGTAGTGTATTGAACTGATTCATGTTATATAAAGTGCTTCATTCACTACCCATTTGAAGCCAATGCCCGCCCAAATAGACATCACTTTATCAGCGCAAGAGAAAAAGCAGTTGGAAAAACAGGTTAGGAGCAAAACGACACCGGTACGATTGGTAGAGCGCTCAAGGATCATTCTGCTCGCTGCAAAAAATATTCCCAACTACAAGATTGCTGAAGAGCTGGAAATTGATGCCAACAAAGTGGGCCGGTGGCGCAATCGTTTTTTCGAGAGAGGGCTTAAGGGGATAGAGAAAGATTTACCCAGAGGGGCTAATCACGGCGGCAAGAATTCTGCGGACCAGGCAAAGCTGCGTTCGAAAGTCATCAAGATAACCACGCAGGAAAAACCCAAGGATGGCACCCACTGGACGACCCGAGGTTTGGCAAAAGTGATGGGAATTAATCACTCCTTTATAAACAGAGTGTGGCGAGAAGTTGGTTTGAAGCCACACCTGGTTGCCCGATTCAAGGTGAGCAGCGACCCTGCCTTTGAAGACAAGCTACGCGATGTCGTTGGCTTGTATGTATCGCCGCCAGAGAATGCCGTTGTTTTCTGTGTTGACGAGAAGAGTTCCATTCAAGCGCTGGATAGGTCGCAGCCGGGATTGCCGATGAAGCCAGGACGCGCCGGAACCATGACTCACGACTATAAGCGTCATGGTACAAGCACCTTGTTTGCGGCACTGAACACCCTGACGGGTGATATTATCGGTGAGTGTAAGAAGCGTCACCGGCACCAGGAGTTTTTGGCGTTTCTGAAGACTGTGGAGAAACAAACACCCAAAGAGTTAGACCTTCACCTTATCGTTGACAACTATGCGACGCACAAACACGAAACAGTGAAGAACTGGATTAAGCGTCATAAGAGAGTTCACTTACACTTTATTCCAACGAGTTCTTCGTGGCTAAATCTGGTGGAGAGATTTTTTGGATTGTTGACAGAAAGGCGGCTGCGTCGTGGTGTATTCACATCAGTACAACAGTTGGAAGAGACTATCATGGATTTTATTGAGAGACACAATGAAGATAAAAAGCCATTTGTTTGGACAAAGTCTGCGGGAGAGATTCTGGAGAAAGTGGGCCGGGCAAGACATGCACTCTCAAATCAATAATTAGTTTAATACACTACACTAGTTATGTTTATCACTTGGCTGTTATGCAGCCAAATCCCAGCGATAGGTCGAGTGAATATTTTCCTGACGATGTATTCTTTGAGGATCGAATCGAACGGGCTGTGCGGCGACTATTTGAGGGCGATGGCAATACACCCGAGCAAGCACCTCATATTAAGATTATAAATATCTCGTTAGGAGATCCTGAACGTCCATTTATTCATACGCCAAGCCCATGGTCACGATTATTAGACTGGCTGTCTTTCAAATATCGTGTCCTGTTTTGTGTCAGTGCAGGTAATTATGTTGATGATATTGATATTGGAATTTCAAGTAGTGAATTCTCAACACTAGCTGACGACGAAAGAATCAGTCGCTTAATCAGATGCGTTGCATCCCAATTATTTGAGCGGCGCTTGTTGTCTCCTGCTGAGTCATTAAACGCGCTTACAGTGGGGGCATTGCATGCTGATAGCTCAAGTGGGCATGTATTAGGGTCACGTATTGATCTATTACCGAGTGAACAGTTGTTTAGCCCTGTATCACGATTTGGCCATGGATTTCGACGTTCGATAAAGCCTGAGATACTTCTTCCTGGTGGCCAACAACTGTACACAACGCGGTATATAGAGAGTGGTAACGTGTTTCATCTTGATGATTTAGGCCATCAAAAACCGGGCCAGCAAGTGGCTTGGGATAGCAAGCTGCAAGGCGAGCTTTCAAAAACAGTTCATACTTGCGGGACCAGTAATGCAGCTGCATTAGCCACACGTAGTGGCGTACAAATTCATGAAGTATTGTCAGCGTTACAAATACAAGATGGCAAAGATATTCCAGAAAACCTAATGGCTGTTCTTATTAAAACACTGTTGGTGCACGGCGCAAAGCATGATACTCAAGCAAAAGCTGAACTTGAGAATGCATTGAAAACTGCATCAAATTCACGCCGTTTTAAGGAGGTTGTTTCTCGTTATCTTGGTTATGGATCAGTTGACATTGATCGAGTATTGGCATGTACAGAACAACGGGGCACCGTCCTGGGCTGCGGAGAAATTCAAAAAAATAAACGCCATGAGTATCGTTTTCCATTACCACCAGATTTATCCGGGCAACAAGTTTGGCGGCGAATGGTGGTAACAATGGCCTGGTTTTCACCCATAAATCCTTCACACCGAAATTTACGGGAAGCCAAGCTTTCTTTTCAGCCGCCTAATAACAATAGATCACCACTAAATATTAAAAGAGAGGATGCAGACCATCACCAGGTTTTACGCGGCACAGTGCAACACGAAATTTTAGAGGGCAGCGGCCAGATTTCTGCTTATCAGGATGGTGAGTATATATCACTGCATGTGACTTGCAAGGCTGACGCTACAGCACATTTAGATGAAAAAATTCCTTATGGTTTGGCTGTGACGCTGGAAGTGGAAGAAGGTGTCGATATTCCTATCTACAGTCAAATTCGCGATAGAATTCATCTAAAATTACCTGTTAGTTAAAGTATAGGAAATATGAATGGCGCTGCACCCTGATTTTCCTGATTCACCTTATGTCATTCTCGAACCAGAAGTCAGATGGTTCCCCGCTGATGAAGCCTTGCGTGAATCCAGCTACGAAAAATTATTGCCCCCTTTGGTGCACAGCTTACGCAAGGAAGTAAAAAGTTGGCGAGCAGCAGCTTATGAAGGTGCCAGTGAAACCAGTATTAGCCTCTTGAACTGGTGGTTTAAAACAGAACATTTAGTACCAGACTATGACGGCACCTATAATGATAGGGTGGCACAGTTCCAATACTACTTTGCCCAGCGTGAAGCCCTGGAATCCATCATTTATTTATATGATGTTGTCAAAACAAAAGATAAATATGACTTGCTCCGTGTCGGTAGTTTGGGGGCTGTTTCCCCTGGAATGTTTGATGAAGACTGGCTGCGTTTTGTGGTCAAGATGGCCACTGGCTCCGGCAAAACCAAGGTGATGAGCCTGGTTCTGGCGTGGTGTTATTTTCACAAACTCTATGAGCCTGGCTCACAGCTTGCCCGTAATTTCTTGTTGATTACTCCCAATATCATTGTGCTGGATCGTATCCGCGGCGATTTTGACGGCTTGCGTATTTTCTTTAAGGACCCGGTATTACCCGACAATGGCTATCAAGGTCGTCACTGGCGGGATGATTTCCAACTCAGCTTGCATATTCAGGATGAGGTCAATATCACCCGTAAAACGGGCAATATTTTTCTGACCAATATTCACCGTGTTTATTCGGGAGAGATAAAAGAACCATCGGCAGATGATGACGATGCAATGGATTATTTTTTAGGGAAAAAGCCGGTGGGGAAAACTACCGATTCTAAAGTTGATCTGGGTGATATTGTCAGGGATATCGATGAATTGATTATCATCAATGACGAGGCGCATCACATCCACGATAACAGGCTGGCCTGGTTCAAATCTATTGCAGACATTCACAATCGCTTAAAACATAAAGACAAGTTTTTGTCCTTGCAGATTGATGTCACCGCCACACCAAAACACAATAACGGTGCAATCTTTGTTCAGACTATTTCTGACTATCCATTGGTTGAAGCTATATCGCAGAATGTGGTTAAGCATCCGGTCTTGCCTGATCCAGCCAGCCGTGCAAAATTAAGTGAACGGCAAAGCTCAAAATACACAGAGAAATACGCCGATTATCTCAACCTGGGTGTTGTGGAATGGCGTAAGGCTTATAAGGAACATGAAAAGCTGGATAAAAAATCCATTCTTTTTGTGATGACCGATGACACCAAAAACTGCGATGACGTGGCGCAATATCTGCAAGCGACCTATCCAGAGCTAAAAGATGCGGTGCTGGTGATCCATACCAGAAATAATGGTGAAATAAGCGAGGCTAGCAGTGGCAAGAAAAAGGAAGAGTTGGAGGTATTACGCAAGCAAGCACATAAAATAGATAGCTGGGAAAGCCCCTACAAGGCCATTGTGTCGGTGTTGATGTTGAAAGAGGGTTGGGACGTTAAGAATGTAACGACCATCGTGGGGCTTAGGGCATATACCGCCACAAGTAATATCCTGCCAGAACAAACTCTAGGGCGGGGTTTGCGAAAAATGTATGCAGATGTAGATAATACTTTAAAGGAATATGTCAGTGTCGTTGGAACCGATGCGTTTATGGATTTTGTGGAGTCAATCCAGTCTGAAGGGGTTGAACTGGAACGTGCAGAAATGGGGGAAGGCAGTAAACCAAAAACGCCCATTATTGTTGAGATTGATAATGAAAACACCCACAAAGATATGGATGCACTTGATATTGAAATCCCCATTTTAACAGCCCGCATGTATCGGCAATACAAAAACCTTGATGATCTTGACCCAAGCGGTTTCGGTCACAGGAAAGTGACCTACAGGGAATTTACCGAGCAAGAGCAAAAAGAAATTACTTTCAGGGATATCACGACCGATGAGATCAGCCATACAAGCGTTCTGGATTTCCCGGCAATAAGCGATTATCGCTCGGTTGTTGCTTATTTCACCCAGGCCATGATGAAAGATTTACGGCTGGTGAGTGGCTATGATGTTCTGTATGGGAAGGTTAAGGCTTTCATACGCGATGAATTGTTTGACTCTGCGGTTGATCTGGACAGCCTCAATACACTGCGTAATTTATCCGAGCTGGAAGCCAGTAAGACACTGGTGGAAAACTTCAAAAAACAGATCAATGCGCTGACTGTACAAGACAAGGGTAATGCAACAATACGGGACAGGATAAAACTTCGCAAGACGCGCCCTTTCGTAGTGAAGGAACAGGCTTATCGTACCCCGAAAAAAAGCGTTTTCAACCGCATTATTGGCGACAGCAATTTGGAATTACAGTTCGCAGATTTTCTGGAAGAATGCGATGACATCATTTCCTATGCAAAGAATTATCTGGCTGTTCACTTCACTCTTGATTATGCAACCACGAATGGTGAACTGTCGAATTATTACCCGGATTTTATTGTTAAAAAATCAGATAGGGAAGTATTTATCATTGAGACCAAAGGGCTTGCAGATTTGGAGGTTCCCCGGAAAATGGAACGCCTAAAGCAATGGTGTGAGGACATCAACGCAATACAAGCGGCGGTGAGGTATGATTTTGTGTACGTGGATGAGGGCGGATTCAAAAAATACAAACCTAAATCTTTTTTCGATCTGGTTGCCAGTTTCAGGCAGTACAAGAACGCTGAGTAACTTCGCAGTTATTGGTCTTCCGACTCCGAATCAATCCGCGGGCCCAGCATGATGGCCATCAAGAAAACTACGGTTCACTGCCCATCTCCAAACCGAGCAATGTCGCTGTGCAGGCTGTTCCGATAGAGCCTTGAATTATCAGCGCAGAGGTGCAGTATTACTGCCGATACGGTAAGCTGCCGCGCATGAAAAATATCTTCGATATGTCAGCCGAAACCGTTCTTGTGACTGGGGGCGGTACCGGTTTGGGGCAGCGTTTCGCACTGACCTTGGCCAATGCGGGCGCCACGGTTATTCTGGCGGCCAGGCGCATTGAAAAATTGCAGGAGACTGCGGACAAAATTGCTGCGGCTGGAGGCACGGCGCATTGTGTGCCCATGGACGTGGGTGATGTCGCCTCTATCAAGAGTGCGCTTGAGACCTGCTATGCCATCGCGCCAGTCACCGTACTGGTTAATAATGCCGGAGCATCTTCTGATCTGATGTTGCTGGATTTGCCAGAAGACGACTGGGACACGATTCACGCTGTGAATTTGAAGGGTGCCTGGTTGTTATCTCGGGAAGTGACCCGGCACATGGCAGAGTCGGGCGGTGGTTCCATCGTCAACATCACTTCCATATTGGCAAAAGTATCGCAGAAGGGCACTGCCTCCTATGCGGCTGCCAAAGCTGGCCTGGAGCATTTGACCCGAACCATGGCGCTGGAATGGGCGCGCTACGGCGTTCGAATTAACGCTATTGCCCCAGGTTATTACCACACGGACATGGCAGGAGAATTTCTCGACTCTGAAGCGGGTAAGAGCCTGGTCAAGAAAGTTCTACAGCGCCGACTGGGCAAGCCGGAAGACCTGGATGGAGCGATTCTCCTGCTCTGTTCCGACGCCTCGCGCTATATGACTGGCTCCGTGGTTACAGTTGACGGCGGGCTATCACTCGCCGTAATTTGAGGTGTCTGCTGGTTTTATCTGACTGGCGGCAAATATCAGCCAGGCAGTCACCACCGCCTCAATGGCTATCGACTGTGTTGCCAGGTCTGCGCCGTGAACCACCGTTGCTATGGTGCGGCCAATAGCAGCGAAGGCGGTGAGCAGTGCCGCAGCTTGTAGCCAGGTCTTGTTCAGCGTGATGAGCCCAATAAAAATCATCAAAGCAGCTGATATAAAAAAGGCGCTGAGATCACCGATTTGAGTACTCATTGCGCTGCCTTCCAGCAATGGCATTCCGAGCTCCCTGGCTGCACCCGCCGGTTCAAGCCACCAGCGTATCCCTATTGCCGTAAATAACAGAGCCGGCAAAGCGGTTGCGGTGCGAACGATCTTATTCATTTTCATCAGTGTGCTCCTCTGGTTGTTGAGCGGAACGATATCACAGCCAGGCACGGCTTGCAGACAGCTTTAAACTCTGCGCATTGAATCCTCTGCTATGCTGGTTGTACCTACAGGGAGAATGCCTCTATGAATGCGCCACGACCCGCAGCCGAACGTATCATGCCCGGATGTCATATCGCTGGTTTTGAAGAGCAGGCTGAAGAGCTTGATTACACCGTTTCCAGTGAGAATATTGTGGGCGAAATTCCGCCTGAAATTTCCGGTACTCTGTTTCGTAACGGGCCGGGCCGCCTCAAAATCGGTGAGCAAAAATTCGGTCACTGGTTTGACGGTGATGGTATGCTGAATGCGATTACCATTGATAAAGGAAGCGTTCATTACAAGAACCGCTATGTGCGTACTCCCAAGTATGTCGATGAAACTGCCGCTCAGAAAATCCTCTATCGCGGTGTCGGTACGCAGCGCCCCGGCGGCTTTCTCAACAACATGTTTCGCTTTCCTGGCAACGCTGCGAATACCTCAGTGGTCTACCACGGCGGCCGCTTGTTGACACTTTGGGAAGGTGGGGACCCCTGGGAGCTAAATCCATCTACGCTTGAGACGATCGGCCCGCAGAAATTTAATGGCAGGTTGAAGCGCGCCAGGCCCTTTAGTGCGCATGGAAAAATTCATCCGCGCACCGGGCACTATTACAACTTTGGGATGCTCGGCGCGTTGAATGTTTACAAAATCGGTGCAGATGGCGAGATGGAAGATTCAGCGCGTCATATGGTTGGGAATTATGCCATGTGCCACGACTTCGCCATGACCGACAACTACGCGGTATTTTTTCTCTGCCCGGCTGTATTCACGTCACCACTGGGTTTTCTGTTCGGTTTTAACAGCATTGTTGACGCGATGGAGTTTGATGCCGGTATGCCCACTAAAATCGTGGTTATCTCGCTCGATGATCTCAAGGTGGTGCGGAAGTTTGAAACAGACAGTTTCTTTGCCTTTCATTTCAGCAACGCCTACGAAGAGGGCGATGAAATTGTTGCAGATGTGTGTCGCACTGATCGTATGGGTTCGATGGACGCCATGCGCGATATGTTTGCGGACATTGAAGTCGAGGATGATGCCTCAGCGTGTTTCTATCGGTTTCGACTCAATCTTGCCTCTGGCAAGGTCGATGGGTATCGGCACGAGGGGGTGCCAGGCGGAGATTTTCCCATGTGGGACCAGCGTCGCACCGGCTTGAAAAACGACCACGCATATTTGGCATCCTTTCTGGAAAATGGGACGCCTTATAGTTTCAACGCCCTGCAAAAGGTTGATCTTGCTACCGGGCAGGGTAAGTTCTATGACTTTGGCCCTGGTCGTTTTACCTCCGAAGCACTGTTTGTCCCGCGTAGCCCTGAGGCACTGGCTGACGACGACGGCTGGTTGATTTCGGTGGTCTTTAACGCCAATACGGGCACCAGCGAGGTTGCTCTGGTTGATGCTCAAACCATGGGCCGGGAAGTAGCCACGGTGACATTACACAATCATATTCCCTTTGGTTTCCATGGTCACTTTACTCACCAGGTGTTCTGAAAGTGAGGTCAATTGTGTGATTAATCCCACGATATTATGTTCGCGCTGGTAATAATTTATATCTTCCCGGGATTACGAGGGCTATAGTTTGTCTCCCATGACACGTTTTACTATCACAACAATCGCCACTCTGGCATTTGTGCTGGCCTCTGTGCTCACTGCGGGTTGCGGTGTCACCCAAATGGATTTGTTGCAGGCTAATCAGTTCAATGCAGAGCCCAATCAGGCGCAGCAGCAGTCGGATTGTATGTCCGAACAGCAGTTGTTTGCCGGCCGCAGCGCTATTGTCGCCCCCGCATCTATAGAAGGGGCCTGGGTCTATTGCACCCGCTACTCCGATATTTGGCATCCCGGTAAGGATTCTGAGAAACCCAGTGAGGGATGGCAGGTGGAGTAAGCCCATCTCCTTTTGAGAGTCGCACGCGGCATGCTTGAGGCCGTTGCTGACCCCAGCCAGCCCATGCAGTCCATTCACCGTTTTTTCGAGAAAACCACATTTGCTGTGCCAGCGTGGCGGGTGACCTGGATGGAGCGACCTTCCTGCTTTGTTCGGACGCCTCGCGCTATATGACTGGCTCCGTGGTCACAGTTGACGGTGGGCTATTGTCTTGGTTCAGATACCTATGAGACTTTTGGACGATTGTTATTGCGCCTGTGGAGTGGTGGGTAAGTCGTAGACTTATCCACCCAATCCACAGGTCGTGATCCCCGGATTTCTAAGAACCTGGTCGCTTGTGAGTGATTAAATCCACACAGGAGACGACCCGATGCAGAGCAAAAGCCTGCGCATCAAGCCATACCGAAGCTGGCCGATTTGTCTCACAGGTACTGAACCCGCACAACCCATTGATGCTGGCTACCATCCTGATGCACCATCATCCCAGGCCAGGGTGAGCGGTCACGCCGTTTACGATGGACGCCCCGTTTCGGCACCTTGGTCACTACGCCAGCCCCTTGCAGGGTGTTTTTGACCCACGAGTCGCTGCGCTGGCCGCCGTCTCGTTGGTACCAGGCGTAGTAGTGCTTCACATTCCAGCCCCGGTGCCGGCTGCGATACCGATCCACCAAGCGCATGGCCTCGTCCACGGGAGCGCGGCGGTGGGATATCTGCGATAAGCGTTTATCCATCAGCCCCTCCAAACCCTCGTCCTCATACCGATCAATGTAGCTTGGTCTTTATCGGAACCGCATTTGCCAGGCCGAGTCGGTAGTTGGGGAGGTGTAGCAACGGATAATCGCCTTTTTATCAACGCCATTTTTTGGATTCTTCGCACAGGCGCGCTCTGGCGAGATTTGCCACCCGATTAGGGTGACTGGAAAAATACACATCGACGTTTTTGCCGCTGGCGCGACAAGGGCATTTGGGAAGGTTTGTTGGAACAACGGGTGACTGAACCGGATGATGAGTGGCTGATGATTGATGCTAGTCATGTCAAGGTTCATCCACACGCAGCAGGTGCCAGAGGCGGCAACCAGGCGATGAGCCGCACAAAAGGGGGCTCAACACAAAGATACATTTGGCCGTGGATGCGCATGGTATGCCGATCAAACTACTTATTACAGAGGGTACCATGGCAGATTGCAGCCAGGCTCTCTCATTGATTGAGGGGATTGATGCTGAACATTTGTTAGCCGACAAAGCATAGGATACCGATGCCATTGTGATGCACTGCGAGACAAACCAGATCGGTGTTGTCATTCCACCCAAACGAAATCGGAAGGTGCCTCGGGGTTATGATAAAGAACTGTACCGTCTCAGGCATCTGGTTGAGAATGCCTTCTTGGTGTTAAAGCGCTGGCGGGGAATTGCCACGCGCTATGCAAAAAACACGGCTTCATTTCTGGCGGCGGCACACATTCGCTGCTTGGCTATATGGGCTCAAATTTCGTGACGACACTATCTAGGATTCTTTGATAGAGAGAACAATAGGGTGGAGCCTGTAGGGGAGAACCCTTCGCTCCAAAACTGTTACCTATGTCCTCGGAATAAACTGTTACCTATGTGACCGGTAAGGACAGAGCCTGAAGTGGTAGCTACGGGTGGACTTGAACCACCGACCCCAGCATTATGAATGCTGTGCTCTAACCGGCTGAGCTACGTAGCCATATTGTTTTCAAGTCTCACAGGAGTTCGCGAGAGGCGCGAATTTTCCAGATTTTGTGCTGGCAAGTCAAGCGTCCAACCGGGGTTATAAAGGACGCAACCCGGTTATCAGCGAACAGCGCTTGAGATGTGACAAAAGCAGCGTTAGCCCTGCGAGATTAACCTGAATAATCGGGCTAGAATAGCGGCATGGACAGCAATAAAGACGAACATAAAGACGAACGCCCAAAGAGCGGTGTTAAATTCGATACCGAGCAGGGTTTCTCTGCCATTAAAGATGGCATAAAGAACAATTCAAATAGCGACATTCCCGGTCAGCGCAAGCCGCCGTGGTTACGGATGCGCCTGGAGCGCAGCCCGAAGTTTCAATCTGTCATGGATACGGTCCATGAACACCGCCTGGCAACTGTCTGCGAGGAGAGTCATTGCCCTAATATGGGGGAATGTTGGAGCAATGGCACTGCCACCATCATGTTGATGGGGTCTGTGTGTACCCGTGCCTGCCGTTTTTGCGCAGTGGACACGGGTAATCCACAGGGTTGGCTGGATTCGGAGGAGCCTGCGAATTCAGCGCGTTCGGTGCAGTTAATGGGTTTGCGCTATGTTGTGTTGACCTCGGTTGATCGGGACGACCTGGCCGACGGTGGGGCAGCACACTATGCGGCCTGCGTGCGTGCAATTCGTGAACTCAATCCGCAGACCGCGGTTGAGGCCTTGACGCCAGACTTCAAGGGCAACAACGACGCGGTTGCCACCGTTGTCGACTCTGGATTACAAGTATTTGCACAGAATGTCGAAACCGTTGAGAGGCTCACCGAACGAGTTCGGGACCCGCGAGCAGGTTACGCGCAAACCCTCAATGTACTCGCTTACGGCAAACAGCGCCAGGCGGATGTGCTGACGAAATCCAGCCTGATGCTGGGACTGGGAGAGAGCGAGCAGGAAATTCGGCAAACCATGGAGGATTTGCGAGCCAGTGGCGTAGATATTCTCACCCTTGGTCAGTACCTGCGCCCGACCAAAAATCACCTGCCGGTAGAGCGTTGGGTTCACCCTGATGAGTTTGTTGCGTTCCGGGAGTTGGGTTTGCAACTGGGCTTTGCCGAAGTTGCGTCCGGGCCTTTGGTGCGCTCCAGCTATCGCGCTGATCGTATTCTTGAGCAAAATAACCTGGGCCTTGACCGATTGGAAGGCAATCGCATTGCCGCAGTCAACCTGAATGAGTAATGAGTCTTGAAGACAACACCTATCCCCGACGACCTGGCAGTGCCGCAGCATACGCCGCAAGCTCAGGATATTCTGGCCGCTATTGCAGATAGTCCTGTAGCAATCAGCACACAAACTGTGCTGGCTCAGGCGCGCCAGCAATGTGATTATGCTTCGCGCATACGTTACGATGCAGTGCCGCTCGAAGATGTGGCTCGATTCTCGACGTATTCAGGATTCTCCAAGGCGCGACCTGGTGCGCGATGTGCAGGTATTGCCCGAGTCACAAACACGTCACATTTATTTCCACGACTGTATGGCCAATGACATTGAAGAGCACTCCCGTGGTCAGCCGGGTAAGGTACAGTATGACCTCGAAGAACAATTTGGTATCAAGCGCGATGACTTGTACCGCGACTTCGCCTGTTACACCGATGTATTCCCCGTGCAGAGGGAGGCGGAAAACACGTGATTGAGCAATTGATGATTTCAGTGTTGTTCATTGCGCTGGTCAGCAGCCTGGTGCTGACGGACTGGCCTGCCGCCTGGGTGTTTACCTGTACCATGCTGGCGGTCTATTTCCTCGGTCTGGTAGACACGGGCGAAGTGCTTGCCAAGGTGTCCAACACTGGCCTGGTTACCTTGATCCTGTTGATACTGGTATCAGTTGGGCTGGAGAAGTTAAGTTGGCTCAATCGCATTTCAGAGCGGCTGATTAGCAGAAATTATAGTGCCAGTTTGCTCAGGCTGGGTGGCGTTACCGCTTTTTTTTCCGCCTTTATAAATAACACAGCCGTCGTTGCTGCACTTGCCAATGCGGTGCGCAATAATCGACATCACGCGGCCTCCAAACTGCTGATTCCCTTGTCTTATGCGGCGATCCTGGGCGGGACGATGACCTTAATCGGCACCTCCACCAATTTGATTGTCAGTAGCTTTCTTGAAGATGTAACGGGGCGGGGATTGTCATTTTTTGATTTCCTCGCGGTTGGCGGCAGCGTGACAGTATTAGGGCTGGGTGTGTTGTTTATTTCCGCTCGATTGCTACCCAATCACGGTATAGAGCCGGTCGATTTCAATGAGTATTTGATTGAGGCCGAAGTCGATAGAAGTTCTCCTCTGATCGGCAGAACTGTTAGAGAGAACAAACTGCGGGACATGGAGGATTTGTTTCTCGTTGAAATTGTCCGGGACGAATATTTGATTTCCCCTGTCAGCCCGGGTGAGCACATTGAAGACGGGGACAAATTGATTTTCTCCGGTAATGTTAAAAGAGTGAACACGCTCGAATCAATCAGAGGTCTTACTCTGTTTGCACTTAGCGAAGGCTTGCTGAATGACAACGTAATAGAAGTGGTGGTTATGCCCAATGCGACCATCGAGGGTCGAACGGTTAAGGAAAGCGGCTTTCGCTCGATGTTTGATGCCGCGGTTGTGGGTATGCGCCGCGGTGGTAAACGGCTGTCGGGAAAGATTGGCAATATACGCATTCAGGCTGGCGACAGCATGATACTGGCAGTGGGCCCGGATTTTCAGGAGCGTAAAAATCTGAATAAGAACTTCGCCGTCATTGATGACGAAGTTGTTGGTGCCAGTGCGACACCCATGCAAAATACGGTGGCTACTTTTGGCCTGCTTGCGGTTATAGGGCTAGCCACCCTGAATATGTTGCCGCTGCTCAAGGGCCTGGCATTTCTATTGACGGTGATGCTCACCATGGGGCTGGTCAGCGGTGGGGAACTGCGCCGTCGTTTTCCCTTCGAACTTTGGTTAATCATTGCCTCCGCGCTGACTTTAGCACAGGCACTTAACAACTCCGGGCTGGTCGCGGTCATTGCGGATGCCTTCTACAACAATTTGGCAGGCTTTGGCCCTTATGCAGCCCTGGTGGGTATCTTTTTTGCCACTTTATTGCTCACTGAAATGATGACCAATAATGCAGCAGCGGCATTGATTTTCCCTATTGCCTACGGTTTGGCGCAGAGCTATGGGCTCAACCATATGCCCTTTGTGATGGCCGTTGCCTACGGTGCCAGTGCCAGTTTTTTGACGCCCTATGGCTACACCACGAACTTGATGGTGCAGAACCTGGGTAATTATGAATTCAGAGACTACTTTCGCACCGGCTTGCCGCTGTCGATTATCTACTCGGTTGCGGCACTATTGCTGATTCCTGTTTTTTTTCCGTTTTAATGAAGCCGGGATGCACCATCGCCGATTTGCGCCAAACCCGGTCAAGTCGCTGGCAGACCCTTTCATCTGGCGCCAGTTTCAGCGCCGCCTGAGAGTGTTCACTATACTCAAGGCTACCCATTGAGGTGCGATGTATGAAAAAGTATGAGGGTTTAAATGAGGCGGTGGTCAAGCGCTTCGCACCCCGCCCTGGCCGCCGTGAACTGCTGCCGCCGATGAGCGAGAAGGCGAAGGTAGCTTTGCTGTGCAGGATGATTTTCAACGAAGGCTGGAACGAGCATATCGCCGGCCATATCACCTATCGAACCAAAGACGGCAATATTCTGGTTAACCCCTGGGAACTGGCTTGGGACGAACTAACAGCCAGCGATATTCTCACGCTCAATGATAAGGGCGAAGTGATCGAAGGGGACTGGAATGTGACTCCGGCTATCGGTTTGCATATACAACTCCACGCCCTGCGGCCCGATGCTAATGTAGTCATACACAATCACGCACACTGGAGCGGCATTTGGGCGAGCGCACGTCGCGTACCTCCCATTGTCGATCAAACGGCTGCTCATGTTCCCGGCGAGCTGCTATTGTTCGACGAATACGACGGAACTTTTGCAGACCAGGAGGCAACGATGGCTGCGGCGCAAGCCCTGGGTGATGCGTGCTGGGCGCTATTGGCGAATCACGGTTCCCTGGTCGTGGCCAAAGATTTGCGGCAGGCGCATCTGCGGGTGCTGACCCTGGAGTGGCGGGCGCAGCGAGCCTGGTACGCCGAAGCCATAGGCGGCGGTGTGGCGCTGCCAGAGGCCATTGTTCAACAAGTTGGGATTACTGATGCGAACGGGTTTCCATTTCAGTTTGAGGCGATGGCCAGGCGTGAGCTAAGAGCGGATCCGACGGTTCTAGACTGATTCAGGAGCGATAGATGAGCGTGCACATTAGACCTCTGGAACATGCAGGCGTGGAAGTACTCGGTTTTGATATCAACGAGACAATCAGTGATGAGCTCGCCGCAGAACTAAAATCTCTCTGGTATGACTATGGCATCCTGGTATTTCGTGATCAGGATATTGATCCACAAAAGCAGATCGAGTTCAGCCGTATTTTTGGTTCCCTGGAAATGCACCCGCTGGCGGTTACTACCTCCCGGGAATACCCTGAACTGTTTGTGTTGGAAAATGGTGGCGACAAGGATAAATTTCAGACAGCCTGTTATAAAGGTGAAGAAGTTGTTGGTCGGCTCGACTGGCATATGGATTTACATTATACCGGCAGGCCGAATCACGGCGCCTTGCTGAGAGCCGTTGTCGTGGCGGAGGAAGATGGACTGACTGGCTTTGGTGATCTGGAAAAGGCTTATCAGGCCCTGGATGATAAAACCAAGGCGCTGCTTGAAAATGTCGAGGTGGCCTATCAGTTCAATATGCAGCGTTTGAAAATGCGCTTTGTTGATGTCGAGGGTTACGAGCCGGGCCCGTTTAGTCCCAGGCAACCCTCGGACATGGGTTTTCCCGATTTCCCCGATGCCATCTATCCGGCGGCCGTTACCCATCCGGTAACTGGCCGCAAGATTCTGGAAATAGTCGAACAGTTTCTGGATCGGGTCATTGAGCCTGAGCGTGCTGGCCTGAGCTCGCAGCAGGCAGACGATTTACTGCGAGATTTGGTTGCCCATATCCGCAAGCCGGAGTTTCACTATTTTCATCAATGGCAAGTCGGCGACATGGTTTTGTGGGACAATTGGCGGGCGATGCACTGCACCACAGGCACCAAACCCGGTGTGCATCGCCTGATCAACCGCACAACGATAGAAGGGGGTATCACCCTGGGCCGCCAGCTACAGGAGGCGAGTTAAGCCAGTGCCAGAATTGCTACAGATTTTTGCCGTTGCGTCGCAAGCCAGAGGGTTGCGAAGGCAACTATTTGTACTGGCAAGATTTGTACTGGCAAGCCGTCCGCCCTGCATGGGCAGCGACGTGACCGACCTGCGACAGCAACCTGTGCAACGCCGCTGTCGCGTGTTTTATAAATTTAGCCAATAGACAAAAGGGTCGCTCGACGCCAGCACTCAGGGAACTCGCACCACACCGAAGCGAGCCTGGAACTCGCCCATCTGGTATAAACCTTCATAAAACCTGATGCGCACGCAGGAACATCGCGCAGCTTTCGTCCATGTACTCCTGCCGACTGAAACTGTAAGGCCATTCCGGGAGGTTGAGCAGGTAGGTGTCCACCGCGATACCTTTTAACATAAATAGAAACTGGGCAGCCGCCAGATCGGGTTTTGCAATAGCCAATTCCCCTCGGCGTGAAGCGACTCTCAAATAGTCGGCGATTGCCTGCATAACAGGCCTGGGCCCCGACTGATAGAACGCTTCCCCCACTTCCGGGTGGCGTTCACCCTCAGTCATGCACAAGCGATTCATGCGCAGCGGGCCCGGTTCGCAAAGGGCGGTGACAAAACGCTCTGCAAAAGCCGATAGAAACAAGTTGGGGGGCAGGCTGTAATCCAGGCCCTCGCCGGTGATCATCGCTTCGCGGCAGCGCCGCAGGATGCACTCCTTCAGCAGATCGTTTTTACCTGAAAAGTGGCTGTAGATGGTCTGTTTGGATACATCGGCAGCGTCAGCAACCATCTTCAGGTTGGTGGCGTCGTAGCCTTGTTTGGTAAACAGCTCCACCGCGGCCATTAAAATCTGGCCGCGTTTTTCATCTGACTTTGGTCTTCCTCGCGTAGACATGATGAGCTCTTGAATTATTAGACTATGGAGTCTAGTATAGTCGTCAACTACTGGACTTTAAAGTCCATTTATTGCCCGAGGTGGCTGTCGTGTCCCATAGACTATTCATTTTAATAGAGACCTTTGCACGGAAGATGATGTCGCTTTCAGGCCAGGCAAACACGCACGCAATGAGGGAGTTTAGGCGTATCAATGACCGATTGAGTCCGATTTTACCAACAGCAGGCGCTTTTAGGCGACGCCAGCATGCCGGTGAAATGGCTTTCGTGCAAAGGTCTCTAATAGTGTTACTCGTTTTCTCGCAGCCTGGCTGTTCAAGCCGCAGTGACGCTGAGGGAGATGTTATTTACCAGCCCGTGAGTGCCTATAGGGTGGCGCAGCAACCTGAGTTCGCATTGGGCCGCAGTTTCACAGGCGTGGTTCAGCCGACCCAGTCGGCAGATATAGCATTTGGTGTGAGCGGTAAGTTACAAGCTGTGTTGGCGAATGAGGGCGACCGAGTTGAGAAGGGCGATTTGCTGGCTCGCCTTGATACCGACCTGCTAGTGGTCGAGCGCCGCCAGTTACAGGCCCAGCTTTTAGAAGCCCAGGCAAATCTGCGCCTAACCAGGGCTAACCTGGAGCGCCATGCTTCTTTGGAGGGCGATGGCTATGTATCGAGGCAGCGGCGAGATGAGCTTGAAGCCAGTCGTGATGTCATTCGCGCCAGTATCCAGCAGTTGGAAGCTCGTCTGGATGGCAATACGGTTATGCAGGATAAAGCGCACCTGCTGGCACCATTTGCAGGTGTGATCAGTGAGCGTTTCATGGAAGAAGGTAGTGCCGCAGCTCCGGCAGCGGCTGTGTTTCGCGTTTTGGAAACAGGCCGTTTGGAAGCGCACGTCGGCGTACCGCGTAAATTGGCCAGCACTATTAACGAGGGTGACGTTGTTGAGCTAGTGGTTGCTGGCGAAACAACCTGTGGCGAAGTGCTGGCGGTGGGAGCCGAGTTAAAGGTGCGCTCTCACTCAGTGATGATTCGAATCACACTGCCCAGAGACTTTAGCCTGGCTGGTAGTGTTGTTGAATTGCAATTGCAGGACCGGATTGTGGAGCGGGGCTTTTTGATTCCTGAATCAGCGCTGACCGCAAGTTTGCGCGGTCTTTGGCGGGTCTACGTGCTCAAACCTCAAACTGATGATTTGTACATGGTTGAAGCACGGGATTTGCAATTGCGCTATAGCGGTGAAGTGGAAGCCTATGTAACCAGAGGTTTGCGGGACGGAGAAACCATTGTCGCAAGCGGTGTCCACAAGATTGTTCCCGGTCAGCTAGTGCGCGTGATTGACGCGGGATAATTTTATGATTCAGAGCCTGGTAGAAAATGGACGGCTGCTGAGCCTGATGGCGGCACTGCTTGTGGTGGCCGGTACGGGTGCGCTCAGTGTGCTCCCTATTGCTGAAGACCCGCGTATGGAGAACCGGTTCGCGCTGGTGCTGACCCCGTTTCCCGGCGCCAGTGCCGAGCGAGTGGAAGCACTGGTTACGGAAAAACTGGAGCTCAAGCTGCGCGAGCTGTCGGAAATCAAGGAAATAAGGTCTGTTTCTGGAAATGGCTTGTCCAGTATTACAGTGGGTCTGGAAGACGCAGTGACAGAAACGGAACCCGTATGGAGCCGTGCGCGAGACCTGATTGCGGATGCCCAGCCAGAATTGCCTGAAGGGGCAGCGCCTTCCCGGCTACTGGATAAACGGGGTTACGCCTATACCATGCTCATTGCCCTGCGTTCCGCGCCTGGCTTTGCAGTGCCGAGGCAGATTTTGCAACGCTATGCGCGTGAACTACAGAGTTTGATGCGTGCGCATCAGGGCACCGATATCGTGGAAATTGATGGAGAAGTTGCCGAGGAAATCCAGGTGCGGGTTGACTCGGACCAGGCTGCCGCAGCGGGTCAGACCGTGGATAGCATTGCAGCGGCTTTGCGCCAGTACGATACCAAGTCCGCAGCGGGCGTGTTGGAAAATAATCGCACACGCATGCAGGTGGAAATTGCAGGTGATCTCACTACCGTCGAGCGCGTGAGCCGTGTTCCCGTGGATGTGGGTGGGGGGGCGCGCGTACTGCGAGTAGCAGACCTGGCCGAGGTTGAGCGAATTGTTCGTCAACCCGACACTGAAAAGGTTTTGCGAAGCGGGCAGGAACAACTGGTCGTGTCTTTGCGTATGCTGCACACCGAACGTATATCGCAGTGGCAGTCAACAGTGCTGACTGAACTGGAAAAATTTCAGGCCGCATTGCCCGGTAATATTGAAGCCGAAGTGATCTTTGACCAAAGACATTATACCGACCAGCGTATGCAGCACTTGATGGGCAATATCGGCATTGGTTTTACCCTTATTCTGGGGATTCTGCTGGTGACTCTGGGATGGCGCTCTGCACTCCTGGTTGCCGCCGCACTTCCGTTGATGGCACTTTTTACTTTTTTCCTGATGAATTTGACAGGTGTTCCGATCAATCAAATGTCGGTGACCGGCCTGGTGGTTGCATTGGGCATTACAGTAGACAATGCCATCGTAGTCGTGGATGACATCGGGCAGCGTTTGCGAGCGGGTGAGCAGAAGCTTGAGGCTGCGCGGGGTGCGATAAATCACCTGTGGCAACCGCTGTTTGGTTCTACGGTTACAACCATTTTGGCGTTTATGCCGATCATTCTTCAGGGTGGGCCAGCCGGCGAGTTTGTAGGGCCACTCGCCATATGCGTGGTTTTTTCCTTGATTGGCTCCTACATTATTTCTTTTACGCTTGTTGCGGCAGTGGCAGCGAAAATTATTCCAGGCGGTACAGCCAGGGGTTGGAGTGCCCAGGGTTTAAGCGTGCCAAAATTGACCACTGGGTTTGATCGGTTGCTGCGCGCTTCTTTGCGCAATCCGCGCAAGACTCTCGGGGTGGTCATGCTATTGCCAGGATTGGGTTTTTACGGCATCACCACCGTGCCTGAGCAGTTCTTTCCGCCGGTAGATCGAGACATGTTTACCCTGGATGTAACCCTGCCGACCAGGGCTAGTTTCGATAATACCGAAACGGTGGTTCGAGGTATTGATGAATTGCTGCTGGCCACAGACGGTATTGTGTCGGTGGACTGGTTTGTCGGCAAGAGTGCGGCCCCATTTTATTACAATCTGATTGAGAAGAAGTTTGGCGCGCAGAACTATGCCCAGGCAATGGTTGTTGCAGAAAGCGCCGAACACTCCGAGCGACTGGTGAGCCAATTGCAGTTGCAATTACCGCCCAAATTTTCCGCAGCGCGTATCGTTGTGCGCAAACTTGAGCAGGGACCGCCGGTAGACCAGCCCGTCGAGGTGAGAATCTATGGCCCTGACCTGGTCGTACTCGAACAGTTGGGCCAGGAATTGCGGTTGATGCTATCGACTCTGGCTAATATCACTGATACCACAGCATCGCTGGGGCAGAGCATTCCATCGGTCAGCTTTCGTATGCGTGAGGAAGTGCTGGTCGGGTCTGCTCTAAATCCAGTCGCCTCATCCCGGATGCTTCGCGCCAGTCTGGATGGTCTGATTGTTGGTTCCCTGCTTGAAGGTACTGAGGAGGTGCCGGTTCGTGTCAGGCTGGACGCAGGCGAACGCTGGAACCCCACTGATCTACAGAGCCTCAATGTGATATACAACCACGACGCCAGCCAGTTTAGTGCCACTGCTTTGCAGGCTGTGGCCGACATGGATATTCTGCCGAGCATTGTGAGTATTCCGCACCACAATGGACAGCGGGTGAATACAGTTGGCGCCTATCTGCGCAGCGGTGTGTTGCCCGACACGGTTGCAACTGAATTGCAGGGTTTGATGAAGGAGCGGCGCTACGAACTTCCCCCCGGCTATTCGATGGCATTTGGCGGTGAGCTAGAAGAGCGCAGCGAATCGGTGGGCCAGTTGACCGCCAGCGTGCCACTCATATTTGTCATGCTGGTTGTGGTTCTGGTCTTGTCCTTTAATTCCTGGCGGCTGTGCCTGTTAATCATGTTGGTGGCATTCTTGTCTGTGGGTCTGGGTATGCTCAGCCTGACCTTCTCGGGCTACGCTTTTGGTTTTCAGGTGATCATTGCACTGCTCGGGTTGATGGGGCTGGCGATAAACGGCGCGATTGTTATCCTGGCGGAACTGCGGGCAACCCCCGCCGCATTGCAGGGCAGTGTTGATGGCATTGTCGATGCTGTTATGCACTGCACCCGTCACATTACCTCGACCACCATCACAACTGTAGCCGGCTTTTTGCCGCTGCTACTGGGCGGTGGCCTGTTTTGGCCGCCGTTTGCAACAGCCATCGTCGGTGGCACTGTGCTGGTGACTGTGTTGTCGTTCATTCTGGTGCCCTGTGCATTCCGGCTTATGATCGCTTACCGCCCACTGGATGTTAAACATTTCGCGCCAGGCGCCTAGCCCGGATATTTCATGAGTGAAGCGGTGATGGTCGATTTTTCGGTAGCGCCATCCCTGTCGTTGCATCATATGATGCGTTATGAGAAAAACAAAATGCTTGGATGTACCAGACAGGTTATTCAAAGGTTCCCTAACACTGAGTAAGCTGGGCATTGACAGTACAGGTGCCCATACTGTCTAGTATAGAGTCCTGCAGTTACGGATATTCTCCATGGCACAACCCATGACACAACCCATGGCACAACAGTTTGCAGATCAAGGCGGTGCAGCCAGTAGCAACCCCAGTGCTCTAAAACGTTGGCTGGGTAGTTTGTTAATGCGACGAATGACCGGCTTGAAAGCTCGAAGCCGTCGTCGCCAGCGGCTGGAGAAAGCGCGCAAAGCTCAGGGCCGACCCCATCAGGTTGAATATTTTCATCAAATTGACGATGCCTACAGCCATTTGACCGCGCAGTTGTTGCAACCGTTGTTGGCCAGCTACGATATTGAGTTGATTGCGCGTCTGGTGACTGGACCTACCGACAAAAATGCACCAGAACCTGAGTTACTACTCGATTATGCCCGTTACGACAGTAGCAAGATTGCACCGCAATACCAGATAGATTTCCCCGTCTCGGCGGAGCAGCCTGGCGCAGATTTGATCAATCAAGCAGCAAGGATACTGGCCGCCGCAGGTGGCAATGATTTCATACAGCAGGCATCTGTAGTCGGCGAGGCTTTGTGGGCAGGGGATGTGGCCGCGCTTACGGCGATGGAAGCTGAGTCAGGCAGTGTGAATGATGAGCAAGCGCAGGAACGAATTGCGGAAGGCTCGGCTCGGCGTCACGCTTTGGGTCATTATTCCGGAGCTATGTTTTATTACGAGGCGGAGTGGTACTGGGGTGTGGACCGCCTACACCATTTGGAGAACCGGTTGCGCGAGCTAGGTGCTTGTCGGCAGCCAGAGTCAGCCTTGTTAGCGCCTCGCCCTTCGGTTGCCCAGGGGCCGCTAAAGGACAGCGGCCAATTGACCTTAGAATTCTATCCTTCGCTGCGCAGCCCCTATACCTCGATTATCTATGATCAGACACTGACGATGGCTCGCGATATGGGGGTGAATCTGGTCACGCGGCCAGTGATGCCAATGGTAATGCGAGGTGTGCCGCTCACACGCAATAAGGGTATCTATATCACTAGTGATGTAGCGCGAGAGGCTGAGGCAATGGGGCTTGAATGGGGGCGAATTTACGACCCCATAGGCGACCCGGTGCGCAAGGCATTTTCATTGTATCCCTACGCGGTTGAGCAAGGCCTGGGTGCAGAATTATTGCGGTATTTTCTGCAAGCGGCCTGGGTTAAGGGAGTGAACACTAACAGCACTAAAGGTATGCGCTGGGTTGTTGAGCAAGCAGGACTCAACTGGGATGAAGCGCAGCCGCACTTTTGGGAACCAGGCTGGGAAGAAATGCTGGAAGATAACCGCCTCGCGATGTATGAATTTGGTTTATGGGGAGTGCCCAGCTATCGCATTCTTGATGAATCGGGAGAAGTCCGGTTGGGCGTGTGGGGGCAGGACAGATTGTGGCTGGTGGCTCAAACTATCCAGTCACTGCTGCAAGGCCGTCAGTCCACTTAAGTGTTGCAGCTTTAACTGGGGTGGAGCTGGAGCTATTGGACGATTCTGAAGCTATTGGACACAGTCGAGTGAGCCGCTATTGGATGCCTGCCGGGGTAGGCTTTGTTTGCCAGATGATGGGCATTGGCCTATTGGGTGCCTATAGTTTTTTCATTGAGCCGCTATCCAGGGAGTTTGATGTAGGCGTGGCGGTTATTAGTGCTGGCCCCATATTTCTGCTAGTTGCTCCGGCGTTAATCGCACCGCTGCTGGGGCGTTTCATCGACACTCACTCCATTCGCAGCATCATGCTGTTTGGTGTGGTTTTGGCTTCAGTGTCACTGCTTGTGATGGCCCAGATGCGCTCCTTGCTGCTATTGAGTGTGTGCTTTACCGCTTATGCCATTGGTCAGGTCATGTACGGCCCGTTAGTGTTGAACTCTCTCCTGGTAAAGGTTTATCAAAGTGGTGCGGCGCGTGCTCTGGCTATTGCGGCAATGGGAGTCAGCCTCGGTTCGGTAACCTGGCCTTTTGTAACAGCCTTTTTCATGGACAGTTTCGGCTGGCGGGTAAGCCTTATGGTATTGTCAGTCTGCCTATTGGCTGTTATGGGTAGTGTAGCGCGTTTGGGCCTGCCCCGGCACATCAAGGTTTCTGAACCTGTTGCTCCGGTACATGAGAAGTCAGACCGCCGCTACCTGAAGAGTGCGCCATTTTGGTTGATCGGTGTTGTTGCAGCGATCGTTTTCAATATCGCGCTGACTCTCGGCATTTGCTATGTTCCCCATTTCTCTCAGTTGGGCTTCTCCAATGCCGAGGTGGCCGTGTTTATCGCAGTCGGCGGTGTTGGGGGATTTAGCGGCAAAATGATTGTGGCACTGTTTGCCGACCGTTTCAGGACGCATATTCGCAGCTTTTCGCTGATACCTATTGCTTTCATGATCGCAGCGCTGACCGTGCTGATGGTCGCTGAATCCTACCCGGTCTGCATGGTTGCCACACTGTTGGCTGGTGTGGCTGGAGGTGCTTTTATTCCTCTGCACCCCTTTATCAATAGCGCTTACTTCCGAGCGAAAATTATTGGCGAAGTCAATGGAGCACAAGCGCCTATAATGCTGCCCCTCGGGATTTTATGTGCGCCACTGGCGGGCTATGCCTTTGATAGTACCGGTTCGTACCAGCCGGCCATCATTGGAGCATTGATACTGCTAGTGTTGAGCCTCGTGCTTGTATTGGCTCTTCCCAGGCCTTCACACAACGACAGCCGCAGGTAAGTCGCTAGCTGATGACCAGCCAGCTTAACAGGCCGCCGCCGAAGCCAAACATCATGCTGCGGGTGAATACATCGGGCGTTATTTTTGCTAGTTCCTGCACTGGGTTTTGACTCTCGCGGGTGCGCAGCAAAACAGGCCATTCAACTGAACCGCCGAAAATGGCCGATCCAATAGCCGCCGCAACTAACATGGCGCGGCCGGAATTATCGATGGGTACCAGTATCAGCAATCCGGCAATGGCTAGCAGGCTACCCGCCTGCCCGGACCAGCTCATAATGTTGAATTGTCGAATGCTGCTTTTTTTAAAATTGAAATCGTAAACAAACAGCCCCGTATTCTCCGGAATTTTGTAGCTGGAGCCGGAGAATTTGGCGCCCAGATAATGGCACCACTCATGGATAATCGTGCTGACGGCTACTCCGGCCACCACAGCAGTGGCGATAGACAAGAAGTTGGCCAGTGCCAGTTTGGTCACCAGGTACCAGGTGTCGGCCGCAGCCCACAGCGCAAAAATTGAGACACCAGCGACACAATGAATCACCGCGTGTTTGGCTAGTTTTTGTCCATCACTGAGAGTGGGGCGGGGCCGCTCATCCAGCAACTCGGCCATGGTGGCCGATTCGGTTGTATCGGTTGTATCGGTTGTATCGGTTGTATCGGTTGTATCGGCGGCGTTATTGGTGGTATCCATTGGTGCGTCGCTCATCGTAGTATACTGCCTCGGGGTTTCCGAATTATAACAAGACTTATCCAGCGAGAGCTATTATGGATGCACCTTTCGATCTGACGCAAACCGACAAACTATTGAGTACAACCCGGGCGGTGCGTAAGCGCCTGGATTTTGAACGCCCGGTTGCCAACGAACTACTACTTGACTGCGTGCGTTTGTCGCAGCAAGCACCCACTGGTTCCAATACTCAGTTTTGGCGTTGGGTGATCGTTACCGATGCGGAAAAGAAGAAGGCAATCGCGGATATCTATGCGCGTGGTACTGAATTGCTTGCCCAGGCACGGGCACGGGTAGCCGAGGGTGATAAGCAGACAGAGCGGGTGTATGACTCGGCAGACTATCTGGTGACTCACATGCATGAAGTGCCGGCAATTGTTATTCCATGTATTGCGGGGCGACCTGCCCCGCAGGCATTGCAGATTGAGGTGGCCTCAATCTACGGCTCCATATTGCCAGCCGTATGGAGCTTTCAATTGGCCTTGCGCAGTCGCGGATTAGGCTCGGTGTGGACTACTTTACATCTAGCCTGGGAAGCGGAGGTTGCCAACATGCTAAATATCCCCGAGCATGTGATGCAGGTGGCTTTGCTGCCAGTGGCCTATACCATCGGCACTGAATTCAGATTGGCCAGGCGACAACCGCCGGAGGAGATCACCCACTTTAATCAATGGAGCGAATAGTGCTGTTAAACCAGGAGCAGACAAACATCATTAGCGCTGTCGAAAAAGTGTGTAAGAGCTTTGCTGATGACTACTGGCTAACCCTGGATAGAACCGGGGAGTTCCCGCGACAATTTCATCGGGCGATGGCAGAAGGTGGCTGGCTTGGCATCACTCTGCCAGAAGAGGTGGGTGGCTCGGGTATGGGGGTTACTGAAGCGGCTCTTATGATGAATACAGTCTCCAGGTTCGGTGGTGGTATGGCGGCGGCTTCGACCATTCATATTAATTTGTTCGGCCCACATCCCATCGCAGTGTTTGCTACCGAGGAGCAAAAACAGCGTTGGCTGCCGCCCTTGATTGCCGGAACGGATCAAACCTGCTTCGGAGTAACCGAACCGGATGCAGGTCTGGATACCACCCGTATTACGACTAGGGCTGAGCGGCTAGGGGGTGGTTACACTGTGAATGGTCGGAAGATGTGGACGACGACTGCTCAGGTTGCGAACAAAATGATTTTGTTGGCTCGGACAACACCACTCGATCAATGCGTAAAGCCTGCTCAGGGCCTGAGCTTGTTTTATACGGACCTCGATAGAAGCAAAGTGGATGTGCAACTTATTCCGAAAATGGGGCGGGCGGCAGTGGACAGCAATGCGCTGTTTATCGACGACTTGTTTATTCCGGATGAAGATCGAATCGGTGAGGAAGGCAAAGGATTCTATTACCTGTTGCACAGCTTCAACCCGGAGCGAATATTGATTGGCATGGAGGCCATTGGCATTGGCCAGGATGCCATTGGCCGAGCGGCCCGCTACGCCGGTGAACGGATTGTGTTTGATCGTCCCATTGGACAGAACCAGGGCATTCAGCACCCATTGGCCGAGCAGTGGATGTATCTGGAATCAGCCCAGGCCATGTGTATGCAGGCAGCGCAGTTATACGATGCGGGCCAGGACTGTGGCCCGCAGGCCAATGCTTCCAAGTTTCTCGGTGCCCGCGCTGGCTTCGCCGCATGCACTCAGGCAGTAATGACGCTTGGAGGTATGGGTTATGCCAAGGAGTTTCATGTCGAGCGGTTGTTGCGAGAGGTTATGCTGACCCGTATTGCGCCAGTGACAGAGCAGTTGATTCTGTCGCATATTGCGGAGAACGTATTGGATCTCCCTAAATCCTATTAACGGACAACGCCCTGGGCATGCAGGGCAGTGATTTTTTCCTCGGATAAATCCAACTCCCCCAAAACCTGATCACTGTGCTGTCCCGGTGCAGGCGCTGTAGTTATGGCGGCTCCAAAGGGGCCAGCCAAAACCTGAGCGAGGACGGGTACATGTATCTGTGCCAGAGTTAAACTCCTGTAGTTGTTTGTTCTGTCTGGCTTGGTGAGTGGCTATTCTACGCATAAACTTGTTGCGAAGTCGGCATCGAAAAGGACAGGCCATGAGGCCCGACAATCCGATTGATACGCCTGAGCAGCGAGAGCACGAGTTGCTGGCCCTGGAGTTTTTTAATTCTCCCCGGTTGCAGCAGGTGCGTGCTGAGGTCCGTGAATACTGGCTTGATCTTGCCAAACCTGGGGCAGACATGCGCGCCTGTTTTGAGCGGGCTTTTGAAGAGGTGATGTTTGGCGCGGTTATCTGGGCTTTGAATCAAGATCCGCTGTATCCCAAAGTGATTACTATTTCCCGCCTGGCGCACGAAACCGAGGGGGTTGCAATTCCCGGTTCTCGCTGGGGTATTGATAACCCGGACAGCGTTTACCGGGTGATACCTGTTAGCGGTGAAGAGTCCTATATGATTGGTGGCCGGGTTGCAGAACAGCGACTGGTTGAGAACTACTTTACCCTCTGGGACAAAGACATGCGCACAGTCGGCCTGTTGTCTGGCAAGGAGCTTGTGGTTGACGAGCATGGCTATTTCGAAATTACCGTAGACAGCTCTGCCGCAGATGGTCGGGCAAATCATATCCAAACCGATGGGAGTGCCCATGAATTCTATATTCGTGATGTTATCTGTGACTGGGCGGGAGATCGGGTGAACGAGTTGAGTATTGAACGGCTGGGCGAGTCGCCAAAACGCCCGCAACGCAGTCAAGAAGAGTTGATTGCTCTCGCCGCGGAGTACATGCATACCTGGGCGGCCAGCACCCACCGCTGGAACAACCAGGCTTTATTAAAAGAGCCCAACGACTTTAGTTTTGTTATTGATCGCGAGGATGATGGTGCTCAGGTAGGGCAAATTTACATCATGGGTTACTTCAGGCTGCCTGATGCCGAACACGTCATTGTGCTGGATGTGGACATGGGCGGGGCCGAATATTTTATAGCACCCATTACCAATATTTGGGGAACGACCAATAACATCACTGACCGCAATGGCTGCCTCAATATACATCAGTCCCTGGCTAACGCCGATGGCAGCTATACCTTTGTCTTGTCGATGACTGACCCAGGTGTACATAACTGGTTGGACCCCAACGATATGTATGAGGGTATCCTCACTTTGCGCTGGGCGGAGTTTGAGGGTGGTAAAGCCGCTGACACGCTTGGGGTGAAATCGCGCCTGGTCAAGCTAGCGGATTTAAGCGATGAGTTTTCTACAAGACTCATCGACGCGCAACAGCGTTTACAGCTAAGCCAGCAGCGAGCGGCCAGCTACCAATGGCGATTGGCACAGGGGTAGGTATGTCGGACAACAATAAGACCTGGTTGGTCAGTGGTTGCTCTACCGGCTTTGGTCGCGAGATTGCGTTGGCCGCATTAGAGCGTGGTGACTCTGTTGCTGTTACCGCCCGCAGGTTGGAGGCGGTAGCGGATATTTGTGAACCTTATCCAGATCAGGCGCTGGCTCTGGTGTTGGATGTAACCGATAGTGCCGCCATTAGGGATTGCATAGGCGCGACCATTGCCCGCTTTGAACGCATTGATGTGCTGGTTAATAACGCAGGCTACGGCTATGTTGCCGCCATTGAAGAGGGGGATGAAGCAGCAGCACGGCAGTTGTTTGACACTAATTTCTTTGGAGCACTCAATCTGACTAAAGCGATACTGCCGCACATGCGCGAGCTGGGAGGTGGCCGTATTATTAATAATTCATCGCAAGCCGGTCTGATGGCGAACCCTGGTACCGGCTATTACAGTGCGTCAAAGTATGCGCTGGAAGGTCTGATGGAGGCACTGGCAAAAGAAGTTGCCCCATTCAATATCAGGGTCACATCGGTGCAGCCTGGGGCATTTCGCACAGACTGGTCGGGGCGCTCAATGCGGCGTGCTGATGTGTCACTTGAGGCCTATGCGGAGCATGTTGGGTCGCGTTTGGATATGATTGCTGAAATGGATGGCAAGCAGCCCGGCGATCCAAAAAGAGCTGCACAGGTGTTTGTGGCGTTGGCCTATACGGATGATCCGCCGATTCAGCTATTGCTGGGTGCTGGTGTGCTAGCCGCTTATCGGGAGAAATTGAGCGAATTAGAGGCATCCTTGAACACCTGGGAGGCCACCACTCAATCGGTCGATTTTCCGGCCGGACAGTGAGCGGAAAATTATTGGGAAAAGATAGTTGCAGGGGAAAATGCCACGGGGGAAAACAATGGAAGACAGTCGGGTCATTGAAAACTTGATTTACACCTACGCTGAGCGCATCGATGAGGGTGACCTGGAGGCTGTGGCCGCATTGTTCATAAACGCCGAAATAGTCGCGCCCGCCGCAGGCAGTTTGGTAAGCGGCTACGACGAAGTGTTGGCGATGTATCGGGGCGCAACACGTATCTACGAAGACAGCGGCACGCCTAAAACTCGACATATCACCAGCAATGTCATTATCGAAGTAGATGCAGATGTCGCCAAATCCCGCTCCTGTTTTACAGTCGTGCAGGGCACGGTTGAGTTTCCCTTGCAGCCGATTATTTCCGGACGCTATAAAGACAGCTTTAGGAAAACCGAATCAGGCTGGGAATTTTCACGGCGTGAAATGGAGGTGGACCTGGTGGGCGATTTGTCGGCTCACCTGTTGATTGATTTATAGTTTTTTGCAGGTATAAAAAGGCCGCCCCAGCAGGCTGTTGGTTTTTTACCAAGACTCAAGCGCTCGGGTCGTTTGAATACGCTGTTCACTTTTAGTGTTACATCTGCCCCTGTATTTTCGGACTTCCCGGGTAATTATGCCCGTAGCAGGCTATAACAGAATCTCGATGGAGTTAACAGTATAAGCCCCCTCAATCGCTCCCGGGTGCACCCTCAGCTTGCCATAGTCTGCCCCGGCGGGCAGGGGCAGGGTGACTTTGTTGTTGCCGCGCTTTATTTGCTGGTGCCGTGCCTGGCTCCAGGAATAGTCCGGCGCCTCAGGGGTCACATAGAGTACCCGCACGAAGGAGGTATCCGGGGCGTCTAGGTCGACTATCAGGTACCCCCCCCCCCGAACTGTTCGTGACTTTCGGTAGTTCGAGGTAGGATTTGTCTCCGGTGACCAGGAAGGTAGCCTTATCGGAACTGAGTTCCAGGTCTGAGATATCCTTTGCAAATTTGATATCCTCAAACTTGAATACGATTGATGGCCTGTCCTTCTGTATGTCGGATGTCAGAACATTGGAGTTTAAAAACCCCAGTGTCTTGGCCTTCGCCGGATTCCACGGTTGGAGATTCCACGGTTCGTTCTGCTCGCCGCTGACGTCATCCCCCGCGAGAAAACTGGTACCGTGCTCAACGCCCATCAGATTCAGCACCGTAGGGGCTATATCTGTGGGAGTGGCTAGTGTATCGGAAGATCCTTCGTTTTCGCTGTTGAGTACGTTGAAATACAGTGTGCGGCGATAACCCTTGGGGAACAGGGGAAAGGCGTTATTTCGCATTGCCAGGTGGTCTGCAAGGATTACCACCAGGGTATCCTGGTAGGCGGGGAATTGCCTTACGCGCTCGATAAAATTCCCGACCAATTGGTCTGTGCAGTGAACCGCGTGGAGAATAGTATTGTCGATGGTGGGGTATTTAATGCAGCTTTTAGAGCGCTCACCCCTGGGGTGGTGTGTGTCAACCGTTAGTACGGTCAGGTTGAATGGCTTGTCCTGCGCTGCAAGTCGCTGGTATTCCTCGGCTGCAATATCAAACAGGTTGTCGTCATACAGTCCCCAGCCTCCGAGGTTTGAGGGGTCTGGCAGGCGTTTTTTAAGGGCCGTGCGACCGTAGACATTATCGAAACTGTGCTGCTTTAGGAAATTCCCTTTCCCGGCAAACTTGAGTGAGGCACCGCCCATGAAGGTCTGTTCGTAACCGGCGGAGTGCAGTATGTCTGGCAGGCAGCGAGCGCGGTTCAGGAAGCTGGTAAACATAATGTTATTGTTGCCGAAATGCCACTGATGCAGTAATGGCGTGCCACACAGGGACGATACGAGCCCGCCCATGGTCCAGGACGAACCCGGTATCTGTGTCAGCCTTTGTAACTGCCAGCCGTCCTGGTTCAAGGCACTGAGATTGGGGGTCAGTCCGGGGAACGCCGACTCATCCGTATAGAGTTGATCGAAACCCTCCAGAAATATCATCAGAAGGTTCTTGCCTGGCGTGACCTGACCGTCCCCAGGTTCCAGGGCGGCGCGATTCAGGTTCATGCCGTCCCAGTCGATGCTGTCCAGGTTAGCGTCCTGCAGGATATTGTCCTTGATATCCAACTGATCCCAGCCCACCGAAACCAGGCCGTCCTCCTCGATATTGAAGACTGACCGGGCAGCAAGGACTGTTGTGCTGCGCAGGCCTGGATCAGCGGCGATTGCCAGCAGGAGCACCCCCAACGCGAGCGCAGCCGACCTGTTCTGTAGCTCCCGGCTCGCGCGGGTAAACCACAATACTGTCCAGAGACCGGCCAACCACAGGGCAAAGCCGAGAAACTGGAGGTAGTACGCACCCCAGGTCTCTGTGAGTGTGGATATATTCAGGTGAAAAAAATACTGCCTGTTGAAGTAACTGCCCTGCAGGTAATAGCTTGCCAGTTGTCCAAAGAAATAGAATCCCAGGAGAGTGAAAAGAAAAATTCGCACCAGCAAGCGGCTGGTTTGTCCTTCAATCGGGCTTGTCATCATGGCGAAGAACACCAGCCAGAGGAATACGGAGATGGCTGCCGAGGCAACGGTGCCACGACCGCCGTCGAAATTGTATTGATGGGCGACCAGAACAGGCACCAGAACAACAATACCCAGGATGCACTGCCAGGCAGCCTGCGGTATCTTGTCGCTTAGTTTCGAATCTTCAGTCAAGCGGACGGCCGGGCATCACCGTCCACGTTGATTGTCTGTCCGCAACTGGCGAGCGAGGTTATTAGTTGAGACCTTTGCACGAAAGCCATTTCACCTGCATGCTGCGTTAAAATCGTACTCAATCGGTCATTTATAAGCATAAACTCCCTCATTCCGTGCGTTTTTGCCTTGCCTGAAAGTGAAATCATCTTCCGTGCAAAGGTCTCTAGTTACGACCAAAGCTATAGCTTATATCCAGGCCGTAGCTGCGCTTTTCTTTGAAAGAGTCGACTGCGAAACCCAGGGTGCCGAAGTCGATCCCCCACTCGCGGTATTCCTCATCCGTTAAGTTGCGGCCCCAGGCTGAAACGGTCAGATTTCCACCCAGTACTTCCATGCTGTGCAGGGTTGCGCGGGCATGGATCAGAGTCTGGTCTTCGGTGCTATCGTACAGGTTCAACTGAGGGTGAAAGACCATCTCATCCTGGTAGGTGGCTTCAAGCCGAAGGCTCAGTTGGCCAAAATCAAAGGGCGCAAAATTGTAGGAAAGAGTCGCGCTGCCATTGTTTTCAGGTGCCCGACTTACCTTGGCAAAATCTGCAATGTCTTCGTTGCCGGTAACAGGGTCTGCAGCCGGACTCGGGCTTGGTGCCGCGGTGACCGGGTCTAGGCGCTGAGTGATGAATTCTTCATACTCGGCATCGGTGTAGCCGTAATTCAGCATCAGGCGAAGGCCTTCGCTGAGCTGAGCAGTCAGCTCAATTTCCGCGCCGTTGATTTGCAGCTCACCAGCGTTCAGGATAACGGAAGATGCGCCACCTTCACCGGCCCTGAAACTGGTGACTTGAGCGTCCTGGTAGTCCATGTAAAACAGCGCGGCGTTAATACGCAGGCGAGAGTCCATCCAGTCCGACTTCAGACCAATTTCATAGTTGGTCACTGTCTCTTCATCAAAGCTCAATGCAAAGTCGTCAACTGAGCTGGCGCGAGCATTGAAGCCGCCGGAACGATAACCCTGCGCCACCGTGAAGTAGGTGCGGACATCTTCGTTCCAGGCATAGTTCACCGTGGCTGAACCGCTGACATTATCCCAGTCGTCGTCGGCCTGGTTGTTGAGAACATTATCAGCGCTGTCGACGATGCGACCATTGCGTAGATAGGCGTCTTTCTTGTCCTGGGTATAGCGGCCACCCAGGGTCAGGTCTAACTGATCCGAAAATGAGTAGGTGAACTGACCGAACGCCGCAATTGACTCATTGTCCGACCCGTATTGGAAAACAGGAGAGCTGATAATGGTGTCCTTGCCCAAACAGGGCGATGGGCTGGCGAAATCAGCGCAGAGAAAGCCCTGCACGGCAGCTGGTTGCGTAGCAAAGGCGAACGCTGCGGGCAACACGAAGACCTGCGGATTGTCCTCATTGCTCTCTTCCTCAAAGTAGTACAAGCCCACGGTGTACTGAAGTTTTTCATCCATGGCGTCACCCAGAAGCTGAAGCTCGTGGCTGGTCTGCTCGTTGTCGCTGACTCGAGTTGCAAGAAACGTAGAGACGTACTCTCCGGCTGGTACAAACTGGCCGGGTGCCACGGTGGGGTCTTGCAATACGGTTGCACCATCAGAAGGGAAGCCGCCAAAGTCTGTACCCGTGGTGCCGCTGTCCCATTCGCGCTGGGCGCCAATGTATTTCACGGTCAGGTTCTCGTTGACATCCCACTGCGCCGTAAAGGTATGCATCTCTATGTCTGAGTAGGTATCCACGCCGGGTGCATTTGGCATTGGCAGTGAGTTTAATCGGTCAGGACTGGCAAAAGCTGTTGCCTGGGCATTGATGGCACCACCGATCTGATTGTTGGGTGCGCGAGTCGCCACAATCTGAGACAGCGCAGCGTTGCTTTCGCGTTCAGAATTGTCGTAGGTGTAGTCAATGGTCCAGTCATCGCGGGGGGTTAACCGCAGTGCGATGCGGTAGGCGTTGGATTCATTTTCACCGAGTTTGTTGCCGTGGATACTGTTGTTAACCAGGCCGTCTTTCTCGCTGTAGTTATAGCTAAACTTGGCTGCAAACAGGTCATTGATTTTGCCGCTGTCAATGGTGGTTTTGGAGCGCAGATAATCGCGGCTGGCAACCGTTACAAATTGCTCAAAGCCGAATTCGTCGAGTGGCTTCTCAGTAATCACATTGATGGCGCCGCCAATGGTGTTGCGACCATACAGTGTGCCCTGAGGTCCACGCAGCACTTCCATTCGCTCCAGGTTTACAACGTCGAAGGCAGAACCGGTGCTGCGCGCTATATAGACGCCGTCTACATACATGCCCACGGTATTCTCATTGAGCAGGGAGGTTTCACCGGAACTGACACCGCGAATGCTAAAGCCGTAGTTGTCCAGAGAGGAGGGCTGTTTGGCGATCTGGAGATTCGGCGTGTATTCGTAGATCTGGCCCGCCTCAACAACGCCGATGGCGCTGAGCTCTTCCCTGGCAAAGGCAGCCACGGAAATAGGAGTGTCTTGCAGGGATTCGGAACGTTTTTGCGCGGTTACGATCACTTCTTCCAGAGCCAGGCTGCCTTGAGCGAAACCCGGCGAAGCAAAAATAGTCGCTGCAACAGTGCAGGTAAAACTCAGATAAACGGTGTGGCGTAGTACATGACTGTAGTCAGGCATAGATACATCCTCTTACTTGAGACCTTTGCACGAAAGCCATTTCACCTACATGCTGCGTTAAAATCGTACTCAATCGGTCATTTATAAGCATAAACTCCCTCATTCCGTGCGTTTTTGCCTTGCCTGAAAGTGAAATCATCTTCCGTGCAAAGGTCTCTACTTAAAATTATTATCCTGGGGCGCAGCCCAGGTACCCTTAAACAACCTTCGAGTCTACTGCTATCATGACGATTAAAAAAGCCAGAACTGCAATGCTTATTTAAACCACAACGGGCTATTATCATTATTGCGACATATTTAGAGACCTTTGCGCGAAAGCCATTTCATCGGCATGCTGCGTCGCCTAAAAGCGCCTACTGTTGGTAAAATCGTACTCAATCGGTCATTTATACCCATAAACTCCCTCATTCCGTGCGTTTTTGCCTTGCCTGAAAGTGAAATCATCTTCCGTGCAAAGGTCTCATTTACGTTATACCCAATCGGTGATGTTCAGTGAACCGTAATCGCCACTGAAGCGAACCCGCAGCTAGCGTCTCTGTGCTATCGGGCTGCTGTTGATATGGCGGGCCTGTGCTGACAGTTGCGAATTTGCCAGACAGTGTTGATGATGATTTGCGTGCAGAGAAGCACTGTGAAATTATCACGCTGGATGAATGTGTTGAGCGCCGCCAGCGCGGGGACTACCATGCTATCTTGCATCCTCTGATGGGGGTATGCCGCTTGAACGAGGCTGGCGATGTCTTAAGCTGTGTACAGAGAAGGTATTAGTTGCATTATGAAAACTCTGATCGAGAACTACCGCAATATTCCTGCGGGTCATTGTGGCAGTGGAGCCATGCGTAACCTGATTTACCACTACACCGGACTGGAGCTGGAGGAGGGAGTGGTATTTGGTCTGGGCGCTGGCCTGGACAGCGTTTTTTTTACCTATGAAGGCGCGGAACCGCCGTTTATGTTGTTTGGTCGTGGTTCAAGTATGGAAGTGGGTCTGGCGACTACCCTGGGTATGGACTACGCCGAGCAAATGCAGCCTGACAATGATCTGGCCTGGGAAGAAGTGAAAGAGGAGGTGCTGGCCGGTAGGCCCACCATGTTGTCTGGCGATATTCTGTATCTGGATTACCGCGAATTCAAAGTACATTTTCCAGGGCACCGCTTTGTCATGCTCGGCTTTGACGAAGACAAGCAGGAAGTGTATATCGCTGACCGTATTCGCCCGGAGACAGAGGTTTGCTCGATGGAAGGCGTCCGCCTGAGTCGCAACCCGCCCAACGCAATTTCGACCTATAACGCCTGGGGCAAGTTTTCATCAACTGCCCAACGCAATCCTCTGCCCGATGCCTGTGGCATGGCTTTGAAGATGGCGGTAGAGCGGATGCAGGGGATGGATACGTCGCAGAAGGAGCTGATGGGCCTGGTTCAGGGTGACCAGGGTGGCGTTCTGGAAACCGGGTTAAAAGGGCTGCTTGCTTTTAGTCGGGCAATGGAGAACTGGCCCCAGCAGGCAAATGCAGCTGAGTGCGCCCAGTATGTGGATAACGCAATCATCAAGTACGGCACTGGCGGCGGTTTCTTCCGTAATCACTACGCCGTGTTCATGCTCTGGGCCCGAGAACAGCGGCCTGACCTTGTTAGCACAGTAACAGTTGAGCTGACGCAGGAGGCCGCAGACCGCTGGAACGCTTTGGCAAACACGATGCAGTATTTGCTGAAAAACTCCGATGATCGAGCAGTATGGAAAAGCGCCCACACCGAAGTGTTGGATATCTATGAAACCGAGTATTCGCTGTTTGGCCACCTGGCCGATACGGTACTGCGTACTCACTGAATAAAATAGTTAGGAGATAGATGTGGAAGCAAGTGACAAAATAGCAGTGGTCGAAAAGTATGTGCAGGCCTTTGCCGAGTCGAATATGCAGATGATTGACGAAATTTTTGCCGATGACGCTGTGGTGCATGACCCGGTTGGCACTGAACCCTATGTTGGCAAGGAAGCTATTATGGGCTTTTATGAACAGTCTGTGCCGGGGCTAACGACTTTGGAACTGACTGGTGCAGTTCGCTGTGCAGGCGATTCAGCGGCGTTTCCCTTTAACGCCGTTGTCGGAGATATGCGCATCGAAATCATCGATGTGTTTGAATTTAATGGCGCGGGCAGAGTCAGCACCATGCGGGCATACTGGAGCATGTAAGCCTGGCTGTGGCCAAAATATGGAAAAAATTCTCTACCCGGTATGGAAGTCTGAGGGACTAAGTGCCGATCAGTTTCGAGATCAACTGCTGAAGGTGCTGGTGCCGCGTTTGCTGGCACTGGGCGTGCGGGGCTTGCGTGTTTCCGTGGTGGACAGTGACGTAGCGCTCGCCGCTGGACTGCGTATGGAAAACAGCAGGCCGCTCATGGATGCCATGGTCTCTGTGTGGTTAGACAGCTCTGTGTATCGCGCACCCATTGAGGAGGCTATTGGCGAGCATACGCTGAGATTCGCTGGCTATTTGGTAACAGAATCGGAGCCCATCGTTAATGCCAAATACCCACCGGTCATCGGTGAGCGCACCTTTGGTATGGCTCAGGTGGTGTTTTTGCAGCGTCCGCGCCGACTCAGTGAACAGCAATGGCTGGAGATATGGCACGGTAGTCATACACAGGTGGCTATCGAGACGCAATCGACCTTTGGCTATCGTCAGAATGTGATTGCCCGCCCACTGACCTATGCCGCGCCGCCATTTGACGCGGTGATTGAAGAGCATTTCCCGCCAGAGGCGATGGATTCTCAGCACGCCTTTTATGCCGCAGAGGATGATGCAACTCTGGCGGCTAACTCAAAGGCGATGCTAGAGAGTTGCGTGCGCTTCATCGATTTCGACAAAATCGATGTGATCCCCACCAGCGAGTACGTATTAAAACTCCCGGGAGTTTAGGCGTGTTCAGAAGAGCGTGGCAGCTCTTTGACTTGCTCAGTACTGGCCCCCACCGCAGCTCGCTGCTCAATGCAGAGGCATCAGCCCAGCAGTAGTTCTTTGGCCTGATTCAGTTTGGCGGCCAGATAATCACTGCCGCCCCGGTCGGGGTGCAGTTTCTGCATGAGTCGCCGGTGGGTGTCTGTGATGTCTTGATCGCTGGCACCTTCTGCCAGCCCCAGAATGGCCAGCGCCTGTTGCCGTGTCATCGTACCGCTGGTTTCAGCGCTGTTTTCGCGACTCTGTTGTTCCCCAAATCGGCGGGCAAGATAGGTGTTGAGCAGGCGCGCTGAATCTGCCTCCTGCTCGCATTCTCCCAACAAGTCACCGAGTTGTTTTCGGTCCAAATCGTCCAGCTTTTGGCCCGCGTAATTGCCGCTGAGTACTTCGCCGTGCATGTCTCCGCTATCGTGGTCCAGCACCATCCGCAACCACATCGTTTCCACCGTTGATTGCTGACCACTCTCTGAGCCTTGTGCTTGACTGCGCCGGCCGTGGAGCCATTGCAGCATTGGGAATAACCGAACCAATATTGGCAGTCCGCGGCTGATAGCCACCAACAGGGCGGTCAGCGCAGCGCCTAACCAGTGCATGCGCCCAGTCACCGTGCCGAGTATGACAACAACAACCAGCACCGCGAGTCCAATTTTTAAATAGGCAGATTTACGCTGCCCTGCCGGCAGGGCCTGTACGCGCCTGTACACGATAAAGGCGATGATTCCCAGGGCGATTAGTACTATCAGTCGTGGCATGTGCGTTCCGGCTTGAGTTGATCCAGCAACAGTTTAACGTCAGTGCCTGCCCCGGAGCTATAGACCAACAGCCCTTGCTCGCCAGCCGCCGCATAACTTGCCACGGCACCGAGTAAATCGGCCAATTGATGCGGACTGTTGTTATCGAAATGGGCATATGCGCCACTGCTCAGGCGAGCCATTGTTCTGAAACATTGCTCAACCAATCCGTCTCGACCTTCCTGAAACATAAATAGAGGTAGCCGCTGAAGGCCGCATTCGCCAGCTTTGTGGCAAAGTTTATCGACTGACTCTTCGATTGCATCACCGATGAATACCAGGGCGCGAACCTGGGCGCGGCTGTGTTCGAGCAAGCAGTGATTTAGCAGGCGTTCTATCTGGGTTAAGCCGCCTTCGCAGCGGACACTATTCATTTGCTGTAGCAGTGCTATTTCATCGCTCAGCCAATTGCCGGCGCGCAGTTCGTTAAAGCCACGGTAATAGCACAACTGTATGTCCAATCCACCCAGATTACGAGTGGCTGTGAACATGCGCCCCTGCCGCTCGCGGGCAATATTCCATGTGGGCTGGCGACTAGCAGTTGCGTCGATGGCAAAGATCAGGCGCGGGCGAAAGCTGTCTCCCTGGGCCAGAGACCTGGATTGGGTGAGAAATTTGTCAATGTCGCCGCGGCTGGAGCGGCGCACGGGGTGATCAGACAATTAGGCTTTCTGTGGGTTGAATTTGTCGAGCTGCTTAAGCTCGTTGAGATAATGCCGACGATTCGACAACTCTGCTATTGCTGCTTCGAGCTCTTTTCTGGAGCCCGCAACATCAGCTTCTGTGCACACGATTTCCCATAATTTGCTGCTACAAAGTTCTTCAGGATTAAAATTTTGCATTGTTTCGTTGACCACTTTCTTCTCTCTTTCGCTCTTCTCTTTCGCTTTTTCTTTTCTCTGTTGGGTCTCTATAGGTCTTCAACGCATTGAAAGAAGCCTTGTTTCTTCGGTGTTTTCTACCTATTCACGCCTAGAAATCCGACAGGTTCCTAGAATAACCGCTTTTCATGACAAATGCATGATTATTCTGACCCAGGCGCCTGCACATCTAGCTAAAGGGGAAGGGCGGCTGACCACTAAACTCCGGGCCCTCCAGCTCGGGTTGATTGTTTTCAGACCAGGCGCTGACGCGAAAGTTCGCACTCCGCCGTATGCCCGAAGCCTGGTTTTGCAGTGGTGGCTCGATGGTTACAAGTTGTACCCGACACTCTTCTCCATTGAATGTTGCCAGGCCGTAACCATTGCTGTTGCTATCGACATACTTCAGCCCGGGATTGGCCCGATTCGGTCCAAGCCAGTCGGATAGAGAATGCATACCCAGTCGAGAATATGCCATTGTCGCAATCACTCCGTGGGTAAAGGTCATATTCCAGGTTTCTTTTATTTCCCCCTCACTTTCCTTGGCAATCAATTGCAGCAGGTCAGGGTTACCCTTCCGTCCCAAGTCCAGTACCCCTGTGTATTGAGGCGTTGAGCTGATGCCGGTAACATTGAAATCTACCGCCACAAATTCGGGCTGTTCTGCATCCACATCCACCGCCAGGGTACCAGCACCCTGGGTGTGGTGGTCTCCAGAAAGAGATATCACATTGTTGATACCTTGATCGGCCAGATATTGCATGAGTTCGTTGTACTCGCCAGGGTAGCCGCACCAGGCATCTTGACCCATGACACTGGTGTGCATATCGGTAAAGGGAATTTTCTCCAGGTCCAGCCGAAAGGGTACCAGCGGCAGGGCGTTGGCCCAGACTTTCCAGGTTGCATCCGACTGCTTTAGCTTTGCTTTGAACCAGTTTTTCTGCTGTGCTCCCAACATGGTGCCGGGCGCTCGTTGGCGCGCTACATTGGGATAGTTTTGTTCACCAATTTGCAGAATTTCCGGCGGCTCGCCACGGTTGTAATTCTCCCCGGCGTCCAGAGCTTTGACCAGCTCTGCGGGTAGCAAATCGCCGATGGCTTCTTCAATTTCATGGGGTACCGGTGGCGCGCTGCGGTAGCTGCGCAAATCGGTGAGTAGCAGGTCTATCTGTTTGCCCCAGCGCAACTGACGATAAATACTTAGATTTTCAGGGTCGTCCTCCACCGCTGCGGGAATATATTCAAACCAGGCTTTGCTGGCTGACACTTTACGCTGAGACTCAGGCTTCAGTGTATTGTTGTAGGTACTGAAGTGTCGAACCCGGTTATTGGAAAATTCATGGTCGTCCCAGGTGCATATAAACGGCCAGCGCGCGCGAGCCGCCTGCAGATGCGGATCACTCAGGTAGGTTTTATAGAGATGGCGATAGTCCGCCAGAGAGTCAGCCCAGAAGAACCTTCCCTCACTAGCGCCATCGGGGAAGTCGGGAAGCCTTCTAACCCTGCGTTCGCTGCCTTTTTGGTCGTAGCGATAACGCTCGTATATGAAATCTCCCAGATGTAAAACAAACTGAATTTGTTCCGCAGTGGGTCTTTTTAAATCCTCGGTGACCAGGTTTTCCCAGGCGACGAAAAATCCCTGCTCATAGTTTTGGCAACTGGCGAAAGCCATTGATACGGCCTGCTCGCTGTCAGCGGCAGGTGCAGTCATGGTGCGTCCGGTTGCCGAGCTTCCGCCCTCATCCGCCAGAAAGCGGTAAAAGTAATGCCGCCCTGGGTTCAGCCCGCTGATATGCGCACGCACGGTGAAGTCATCCCGCGGTATCGCCGCAACTTTTTCCTCCACAAGTACTTGGGAAAAATCGTCCTGTTCGCTGACTTGCACCGTCAAAGCGGTTGCACTTGCGCCAGCATTTGCCGATGAACTGATAGCGCGGGTCCACAAGATGACTGAATGGGTGCGTGGGTCGCCCGAGGCAATTCCCTGCGGAAAGCTAACATAACTGGCCGGATTGACCTGGCTCAGTGCCGGGATTGGCAGCCCTGCAGTTAGAAACCAGGTGCCTGCCAATTGCATGAATTGTCGCCGTTGAATACTCATTAGGTCTTAGGTTCTCCCCTTGGCTCTCCCCAGCGCTGAAACAGGTTGTGCTCTATGTCAATTATATCAAAGCACTTGCCGATACTTTGGTCAATAATATCCTCTATGCTTTCGGGGTTGTGATAGAACGCGGGCATTGGCGGTAGCAGGATGGCTCCGGCATCGGCCGCCCGTGCCATCAAATCTATATGGCCCTTGTGTAGTGGCGTTTCTCTGACTGCCAATACCAGCTTGCGTTGTTCCTTGAGCATTACATCCGCTGCTCGTACCAGTAGGTTATCGGCATAGGAATTGGCGATGCCCGACAGGGTTTTAACTGAGCAGGGCAGTATCAACATGGCGTCTACCCGACAGGAGCCGCTGGCGATATTCGCAGCCAGATTGCTATTGTTGTACACGACATCGGCGAGCGCGATAATATCCTCGTGTTTAAAATCGGTTTCGACAGCAATGTTAACCAGGGCGCTTTCGCTGAGTATCAACTGGGTTTCAATGCCCTCGATATCCTGTAGATGTTGCAGCGCACGAATGCCGTAGATCACACCCGATGCACCGCTGATGCCAATTACTATGCGGCGTGTTTGAGTCATTCATGCAGCATGGCAAAAAACAGGCTGGGGGTCAAAACATCATCCGGGCAGACGCTTGCGTTTGCCCATTTGCAGCGACCGAGGTCGCGATACAATTAGGGCGATGTCAGGTATGAGTGTTAGTAGGGCGATGTCAGGTATGAGTGGTAGCCCCGTCAATATCAACAGGAGTGAATGATGGACTTGTTTGGAATTCGAAAAAAACATCTGCTGCCCAACGCAGACACCGCACTGCCTGGTCGAGAGAAAGAGATGCCAGTGCCTGCCACTCATTTCGTTAACGGCAATCCCCTGAAAGGGCCGTTTGCTGATAATCTTGAGGCTGCCGCCTTTGGCATGGGGTGTTTCTGGGGAGTCGAACGCAAATTTTGGCAACTGCCAGGGGTCTACTCTACAGCGGTGGGTTATGCCGCTGGCATAACGCCAAACCCCACCTATCAGGAGGTGTGTTCCGGACATACCGGGCACAACGAGGTGGTTCAGGTGATATACGATGCTGCGCAGATTGAATACGGCGAACTGCTGAACGTATTTTGGGAGGGCCACGATCCCACTCAAGGCATGCGCCAGGGGAATGATATGGGTACCCAGTACCGCTCCGGTATTTACACCTTCTCCAGTGAGCAGCAGCAAGTCGCGGAAGCCTCCAGGCTCGGTTTTCAGGAAGCTCTGACGGCGGCGGGGTATGGCGAGATCACAACTGAAATTATTCCCGCCCCCGAGTTTTATTACGCCGAAGACTATCACCAGCAATACCTGGCCAAGAACCCTGGCGGCTATTGTGGCCTGGCTGGTACCGGTGTTAGTTGTCCCGTTGCTGTTGTAGCCGTGTCATAGCAACCCTCACTGATAGAACACAGCATGCCGCCCATGAGTTTAATTCATCCAGAAAATCATATGGCAGTAATGACGGCCTTGTTCGCAATCGCCGCCCTGGGGTTTCTCGGTGAGAAGACTCGTATCGGCGCGCAGCTTACCGGCGCGGTTATTGTTATTCTCAGTGCTATATTATTTGCCAACGTCGGCGTTATTCCTCACAGCGCTACAGCCTACGATTTTGTGTTCAAGTATTTCGTGCCAGTGTTAATTCCCCTGTTTCTGTTTCGCGCCAATATGCGCGCCATTTTTATGGAAACCACACGCGCTAGCCTGGCCTTTTTGTTGGCGGCCCTGGGAACTGTCCTGGGTGTTGTGACCGCAGTATTGCTGCTGGATCTTGGGCCGCTCGCGGCCAATGCCGGGCTGGATACCAGCCAGCGTGAGCCGGCCATCGCCGGATTATTCGCATCGACTTATATCGGTGGTTCGGTCAATTATGCGGCTCTTGGCGAGGTAACCGGCTTACAGGCAGATGCCTCGTTTTTCTCTGCGGCAACCGCAACGGATAATTTGTTTAGCGCAGTATTCCTGAGTGTGCTGGCAGTTATACCCGGTTGGAGCTGGCTGGCTTCCAGGTTTATCGAACACGATCACCGCGAGCTGGTAGCGCCGTTTGTGCAAGAGCCGATATCCGCTATGTCGATTGTGCTGTCATTGTCTTTAGCGATGACAGTTGTGGTGGCGGGAGACGCGCTTGTAGCCAGGTTTGACTTGAGTGCCTGGCGTTATGTGCTGATTACCGGCATTGCGTTGATTATTGCAACCGCTGTGCCGAACCTGGCCAGAAAACTCGCCGGTAGTTTTGAAGTGGGGGTGGCTTTGTCTTTTGTGTTTTTCGCGGCGATTGCTGCCGGTGCAGATATTCGCGCGATGATTGAAGTGGCGCCACTGCTGATTGCACTGGTGTTTATTGTGTTGTCCGTACACGCTCTGGTGACTTTTGGTTTGGGCGCACTATTCAAGTTGAGCCTGCCCGAGCTGATCACTGCGTCAAATGCAGCCATACTCGGTGCGACCACAGCACCCGCCCTGGCAGCGACCAAGGGTTGGCACAATCTGGTGACGCCGGGTGTTTTGGTAGGGGTGCTGGGTTATGCCCTGGGAACCCTGGTGGGAACCTTGCTCTTCAAATACCTGGGGCTGTTTATTTAGCGACCAGCCTCGATACAGGCTGGAGGCTTGAGTCGTTCAGCCTGTTTAGCCGTATGGTTACTTATTACCAGAAGTCGGTGTGATGCCATGGACGAAGTGTTCCCGCTTCCACTAGGATGTGCTGGCAAACACATGGGGTAAGAGCATGGCAGATACAGGCCGGGTTGTTGTAGTGACTGGCGCCAGCCGCGGGGCAGGGCGTGGTATTGCCGTAGCCCTGGGTGGCACAGGAGACACGGTGTATGTAACTGGCCGCTCCCGGCAGGAAGGTGATGCGCCACTGCCCGGCACAGTCTATTCCACCGCTGAGGCTGTGACCGCTGCTGGCGGCAAGGGTATTCCTGTTGTGTGTGATCACGCTGTTGATGCGCAGGTAGAAGCTCTGTTCAAACAGGTCGAAGCCGAGCAGGGCAGGCTCGATATTCTGGTTAACAATGCGACCTGTGTACCTGACGGGCTGACCGACCAGGGGCCGTTTTGGGAGAAGCCGCTAGGACTGACCGATATCCTGAATGTTGGAATGCGTTCGCATTACTCGGCAAGCTACTACGCTGCACCTCTGCTGGTGAGCAGCCAGGGCCTGGTGGTTATTACATCGTCATTTGGCGGTCGTATTTACATGCACGGCCCGGCCTATGGTGCTGGCAAAGCAGCCGCAGACAAATTGGCCCACGACATGGCGGTGGATTTCAAGCCGCACACTGTTACCGTGGTGTCCCTGTGGATGGGGTTGCTGCTGACCGAGCGAACCCGCGCAGTCTTTGAAGCTGAGCCGGGCCTGTATGCCGACCTTGCCGCAACCGCTGAAAATCCAGAGTTTTCCGGCCTGGTGATTGATGCGCTGGCACGCGACCCAACCCGCATGGCAAAAACCGGCCAGGTGTGGATTGGGGCCGAGTTGGGCGAGTCTTATGGAGTCAAAGACATTAACGGGGCTCAGCCCCCGTCCCATCGCGCCCTGTTTGGAGAGCCCACAAGCTATGGCGAGGCAGTCGTTGAATGAGGCCAGTATAGGCTTTTATTGTTAATTTAAATTATCGCAATTTATATGTAAGTTTTTGATAGGTAACAATTAACTGAATTTACCCCAAACGAGTGATGCTGGCACAAGCGGCTACCGCTTTAATAGTTACCCCCAATCGGGTTCAAACATAGCGCCAGGGCGCGCCGGAGAAACACAATGACAGCTCATCAACCACTGCTGCCTGCCAATGAATACAGTATGGGCAGCATACGTGCAGAAGACCTGCTGCAAAAAGCACGCGACTTGCAGCCCGTTTTGCGGGAGAGGGCAGCTCAGTGCAAGGCGGATCGAAAGATTCCAGACCAAACTGTTCAAGATTTCCACAAGGCCGGTTTTTTCAAGATATTGCAGGCGGAGCAATACGGCGGTTACGCTATGGACCCGCAGGTGTTTTACGAGGTGGGCCTGGTTATTGCTGAGGCATGTATGTCCAGTGCCTGGGTGTTGGGTGTTGTGGCGGTGCACAATTGGCAGTTGGCCCTGTTTGATGACCAGGCAGCACAGGATGTTTGGGGTAGTGATCCCAGTGTTTTGATTTCCTCATCCTATGCGCCGGTGGGCAAGGTGACTCCGGTAGAGGGTGGTTTCAAATTGAGTGGCCGCTGGAGTTTTTCCAGTGGTAGTCAGCACTGTAAGTGGGTGTTTGTCGGGGCCGTTGTACCCACACCTGAAGCGCCTTTTGATATGGCGAACTACCGCACCTTCCTGGTGCCGATTGAAGATTACAAGATCGTTGATAACTGGGATGTAGTTGGCTTGCAGGGCACCGGCAGTCACGACGTGGTGGTTGAGGATGTATTTGTGCCCGAGCATCGCACCCATAAAGTGATCGATGGTTTTAACTGCGACAACCCAGGCAATGCTGTCAACGCTGCGCCGCTGTATTGCATGCCATTCATGCAGGTGTTTGTTCGCGCCGTGTGTACGGCGACACTGGGTGCCCTTGAGGGACAACTGCAAAACTTCATTGAAGTGGCTAAAACCCGCGTTGCCGGCCCCGTGCCTATGCGCGATGACCCCATGGCCAAAATACTTGCTGCCGAAGTGCATTCAGAAATTGCACAGATGAAGCTGGTTATGCATCGCAACTTCGACGCTATGATGGATTGCACCCGCAGCGGCAGGCCGATTCCCGTGGATGATCGCATCCGCTACCGATATGAATCTGCAATAGTTGCCGATACCTGCCTGGCCCTTTCATCGAAATTGCTGAAGGCCGCCGGTTCCAGTGGCATCCGTAATGGCAGCCCGCTACTGGCGGCCCATCTGGATATACTGGCCAGCCAGGCTCACGTCGCCAATCACGCAACGCCGTTTGCGATCAACATGGGTGGTGTGCTTTTTGGTCAGGATAACGGTGATTTTGGCCTGTAGATGCTTTGGTCTATCGATAAGAGGGTATAATTGCGCGCTATGGAAAAGACTCGAATAGCGGATCTCGGTGACCAGCTCTATCACGCGCTGTGTAATCAGCAACCGCTGCAACCGCTGACCGACCGCGAAGCGGATATCACCATTGAGGATGCCTATCACATCTCTTTGCATATGGTGAACCGCCGCGTCGCAGCGGGTGAGCAAATCATCGGCAAAAAGATCGGAGTAACCAGTGCGCCAGTGCAGGAAATGTTGGGGGTGTTTCAGCCTGATTTTGGTTTTCTAACCAGCGCCATGGTGTTTGAAGATGGGGCTGATATTCCTGTTGCGGGCCATCTCATAGCGCCAAGAGCAGAAGGAGAGATTGCCTTTCGGTTGCAAAGTGACCTGGTTGGCCCCGGTGTTAGCGAGCAAGACGTGCTGGATGCGACCGCAACCATCATGCCCTGTTTTGAGATTGTCGATTCGCGAATCGAAGGTTGGAAAATCAGGATTCAAGACACCGTGGCAGACAATGCCTCCTGTGGTGTCTATGTGTTAAGTAAAAACGAAGTTGACCCGCGAGAGCTGGACCTGCCGAATTTGAAAATGACTATTTATAAAAACGGCGAATATAACAGCGAAGGACTCGGTTCAGCGGTGCAGGGTAATCCGCTGACAGCGGTGGCCTGGTTGGCAAATACCCTGAGTGAGTTTGATATACCCTTTAAAGCCGGTGAAGTCATTCTTTCAGGCTCGCTGGTGCCACTAATCCCGGTTGTTGCTGGCGACAAGATGGCCCTGGAAATTGACGGCGTGGGTGGTTGTAGCTGTAATTTTGTTTAGTGGATATCGGGCCTGGAATTAAAGATTCGGACGCTATCGCGTGCTGATTTGTTTTAGCCGGGGTCATAAAACATCGGGGTGAGGGTATCGTGGCCTGCCCCCTGTTGGTTAGTTGTGTAACGCCTCAAATGAGTATCAGGATTCAGAACTATGAGTAATAAGGTCAAAGCGGCCATTATTGGCCCCGGCAATATCGGCACTGACCTGCTGGTGAAAACCATGCGCAGTGGCGTGATTGAGCCGGTGTGGATGGTAGGAGTGGTTCCGGGTTCTGCGGGATTGACCCGCGCCGAAGCAATGGGATTGAAATCCACCGCCGACGGCGTAGATGGTATGTTGCCAACAATGAAAGAAGACGGCGTGCAGATTTGTTTCGACGCCACCTCCGCCTACGCCCATGCCGAGAACTCACGCAAAGTGAACGAGCAGGGCGCAGTCATGATTGATCTGACCCCGGCAGCCATTGGTCCCTACTGTGTACCGCCGGTGAATCTGGATGAGGCGGTCGCAGCCAAAGCCATGAATGTAAACATGGTGTCCTGTGGTGGTCAGGCGACTATTCCCCTGGTCGCCGCTGTGAGCCGTGTGCAGGCCGTGTGCTACGGTGAAATTGTTGCCACTGTGAGTTCTAAATCTGCTGGCCCCGGCACGCGCAAAAATATTGACGAATTTACTCGCACTACTGCGAATGGAATTTCCAGGGTGGGTGGAGCCGATGAAGGCAAAGCGATCATCATCATTAACCCAGCCGAGCCACCGCTGATTATGCGCGACACTATTCACTGCCTGACCAGGGACACACCAGATCAGGCAGCCATCACGCAATCTGTGCAAGATATGATTATTGAGGTGCAGAAATATGTGCCTGGTTACACCCTGAAGAACGGCCCCGTATTTGATGGCAACCGAATTTCCATTTATATGGAAGTGGCAGGGCTCGGCGACTTTTTGCCCAAATATGCCGGCAATCTGGACATTATGACAGCGGCAGGTCTGCGCACCGCAGAGATGTACGCCGAACAAATTCTCAGTGGGGACTTTGTCCCGGCTGCGGCTTAGGAGAAGTAGATAAATGAGCCTGCAAGGAACAAAAATTACCGTGCACGACATGTGTCTGCGCGATGGTATGCACCCCAAGCAGCACCAAATTACCGTTGAAGAAATGGTGACCGTGGCCAAAGCCATGGACGACGCGGGAGTGCCAATGATTGAAGTGACCCACGGCGATGGTCTGGGTGGCAAGAGTGTGAACTACGGATTTCCGGCTGCCTCCGATGAGGAATACCTGACCGCCGTGTGCAAGCAAATGAAACACACTAAAGTCTCTGCGCTACTGCTGCCGGGCATCGGCACAGTCGATCATCTACAGATGGCGGTTGATTGCGGTATCAGCACTATTCGGGTCGCCACCCACTGCACCGAGGCCGATGTGTCAGAACAGCACATTGGTGCCGCCAGACAGATAAAAGGTCTCGATATTGTGGGTTTTTTGATGATGGCACACATGATTTCAGCGGAAGAACTGCTAGAGCAATTACAGTTGATGGAATCCTACGGCGCCAACTGCGTATACATTACTGACTCGGCTGGCTACATGTTGCCCGAGCATGTCACTGAACGAGTGGCGCTCGCCCGCAGGGAGCTCAAGCCGGAAACTGAACTGGGCTTTCACGGCCACCACAATATGGCCATGGGTGTCGCCAACTCGATTGCCGCTGTAGCAGCAGGAGCGAACCGTATTGACGGTTCCATGGCAGGGCTGGGTGCTGGAGCCGGCAATACGCCGCTAGAGGTGTTTCTGGCGGTGTGCGACAGAATGGGTATTGAAACCGGTGTAGATATTTTCAAAGCCATGGATATTGCTGAAGAACTGATTGTGCCAATGATGGATCACATGGTGCGGGTTGATCGCGACTCTCTTACTTTGGGGTGGGCCGGTGTGTATTCAAGTTTCCTGTTGTTCGCCAAGCGCAGCGCCGAGAAGTACGGTCTGTCCAGCCGTGATATTCTGGTTGAACTGGGTCGCCGCAAAACTGTGGGTGGTCAGGAAGATATGATTGAAGACCTGGCGTTGGATATGGCCCAAGAGGCGGGTATGATCTAGGGCGGGTTTTTACCGCAATCCGGTTTATGCTTCGGGCGTGATCCAATCACTTCCAGAGGCTTACTCAATTGATCTTTGCTGGCGCCCATATTGATTTAAGCCATATTCGCAACGGTGTAGACTGAGCTCTATGTCTGATTCAAAGGCGGCCCTGGCGCTGCGACAAAAAATTCGTTCCGGTGAACATAGCGGCAATACCTCGGGCTATGCGCCCGGCCATGTGCAATGTAATTTGATGGTGTTGCCCAAAGACTGGGCCATGGATTTCATGGGTTTTTGTCAACAAAACCCCAAGCCTTGTCCGCTCATCGCCGTAGCGGCTGCTCCGGGTGAGTCCCGGCTACCCACGCTGGGTGAAGACCTGGATATTCAAACCGACTTGCCCAGTTACCGTGTGTATGAAAACGGCGAGTTAGTGGCATCACCCACTGACATCACCGGGTTCTGGCGCGACGATCTGGTCGCCTTTGCCATCGGTTGTTCTTTTTCTTTTGAAGAAGCGCTACTGGCAGACGGGTTAGAAATTAGAAATATTTCCGAGGGCAAAAATGTACCTATGTACTGCACCAATATCGCCTGTACGCCAGTCGGACGGCTACATGGCAATATGGTGGTGAGTATGCGGCCCTTCGCCGCACCCGATGCCATTCGAGCCATTCAAATATGCAGCCGCTTTCCCTCCGTGCACGGTGCGCCAGTGCATTTGGGTGATCCCGCCCTGATTGGTATTGAAGACCTCAAGCGCACCGACTACGGCGAAGCAGTGCCTGTGAACGATGGCGAACTGCCCGTGTTCTGGGGCTGTGGCGTGACCCCGCAAAGAGTGGTGGAAGCCAGCAAGCCGCCGTTCTGCATCGCCCATGGCCCAGGCGATATGCTGGTCACTGATCTCAGAAACAGCCAACTCGCAGTTCTTTAAATGGCTTGATTCACCCCTTCAGCTAGAAGCCTTGCAGTCGATTTAACCCGTTCAAAGCGGCTATCCGGTACGCCTCAGCCATGGTCGGGTAGTTGAAGGTTGTCTCAACGAAATAGCGCAAACTGCCATTAAGCTTCATCACTGCCTGGCCAATATGCACAATTTCGGTGGCCTCGGCGCCAAAGCAGTGAATCCCCAAAATTTCCAAAGTGTCTGCGTGAAACAATATCTTAAGCACGCCTGCGTTCTCACCAGAGATATGCCCGCGAGCCGTATCCTTAAAAAAGGCGCGGCCCACTTCAAAGGGCACTTTGGCGGCGGTCAGCTCTCTCTCAGTTTTGCCTACCGAACTGATTTCGGGAATGGTGTAAATGCCGGTAGGCACGTCATTCACAAAGCGCACTTTCTCTTTGCCGCGAGATACCGCCGTCGCTGAGCGCCCCTGATCGTATGCTGCACTTGCCAGCGATGGCCAGCCAATCACATCACCGACCGCGTAAATATTGTCTTGCTCGGTTTGGTATAACTGATTCACTGCCAGTTGGCCGCGGGCATCTGTTTCCAAGCCCACATTGCGCAGGTTTAGCTTCCCGGTATTACCGCTGCGACCGTTACACCACAACAGGGCATCGGCGCGCAGGCGCTTGCCGGATTTCAAATGCAGCACAATGCCGCCATCAAACATTTCCACCCGCTCATATTCCTCGCGGTGACGAACCATCACGCCAGTGTCGCGCAGGTGGTAACTGAGCGCATCAGAAATTTCGTCATCGAGAAAGGCCAGCAGGTAATCAAAGTTATTGATGAGCTCTACTTTGATCCCCAGGCCGGAAAAGATCGAAGCGTACTCAGAACCAATCACGCCAGCGCCGTATATCAGAACCTTGCGTGGGGTGTGCTGCAAGTCGAGGATGGTGTCACTGTCGTATATACGCGGGTGATTAAAGTTCACATTCTCCGGCCGATAAGGGCTGGAGCCCGTGGCAATAACGATATCTCGGGAGGTGAGCTTTTTGTGCCCACCTTCGCGCAGTTCAACATCCAGGGTGTTGTTGTCTACAAAGCTGGCGTGGCCGCTGAATACATGGATGTCATTACGGGTGTAAAATTTGCTGCGCATGATGACTTGTTTGTTGATGACAGCCGTGGCGCCAGAAAGCATACGCGGATAGGAAATTTGACGGCTGTTGCCGATTTCTCGATACAGCGTGTTGCGGTTGAAACCCATTAATTGTCTGACCGCGTTTCTAAGCGCTTTGGACGGGATAGTGCCGCGGTGGGTGCAACTGCCACCCAACAAGGGCCGCTCTTCGATCACTGCAACTTTAAGGCGGTGCTTGGCGGCATTGAGCGCAGCGCTTTCCCCGGCAGGGCCGCTGCCGATTACCAGTACATCGTAGTCATAGCTGGACATGCTGGCGACTATAGTTGAATTCTTGCCTAAATACCCAGATACTTTTCAAAGAACAATCTCAGCTTTTCAAGGACGGTTGTCTTTTTTCTGGCTCGCGTATTATTCTCATCGAACATAGGGACAGGCGGTAAAATATCAGCAAAGCTGGTTCCTGTAGATTTTAGTTCACCATCCCGGAAGGCATTCGACCCGGCTTTTACATTCCAGTTGGCCTCAGGGTCTTGGGTTGAATGACCTTCCTGGTTCTTGTAGGGACGACATGGCTTCGCTTCAAGCACACTGGTATCAACAATACGGACGCTTCCCGATTTGCTGTAAAGCCCTTGTTCGCTCAATGGAGCGTTGATCTCACGGGGGCACGCATCCATCAAGGACAATCTCTCCAACGTTTGTCTAAACCGCCAAACTGCGTTGCCTGAGGTTTTTCCAGGCCATTTCTTCTCCAGTGGGGTTAGAGTGGTGAGGGTAGAGTGGTGAGGGTAGAGTGCTTGGGCCGATTACCTCAAATCCCCAACGCAGATTCTTCTGGTTTCGCGCAAAGGTCTCAGATCAATAAAAATGAATTCGAAGTCACACAATATTGTAACCTGTCGCATTTTTCTATAATTCCTTACCAATCTAAATCGAAAAAATATACAGCTTACAGCCATAAATGATCGATGATTAATTTTCAGTGGGTTTAATTTTTGAAATCTCATTAGATATATGAAAACAATAAGTAAATTTAATTTAACCTATTGATTTAAATAAAAAATTATTATATTTTTATTTTCCCTAAAGCACACAAACGGCTCACCTGAAAGAAAATATCAAAGAAGGATCCCTTTCTCTCATATGCCTCTATGTAGAAAATTAGAGCTCTTAAAAATCTATTTACCATCTTTTATCCCCATAAAAAACTTTATCCCAAGAACCAAAAGAGAATCTTTCTTGCATTTTTTTGACTTCGTAGTATATTTGGTTGAATTCGAAGTCAATTTAATAATTTAAACGCTGACCAAGGCTTCGAATTAGGTCAAAAAGGCGTTAAAAAGTATCAGGCTGGCTAAGCCTCTTATATCGTCAGAGGCAATTATCCTTGTCTCTGGCAGATGCCTGGCTCAGAATTTCTAACCACTATGGGGGTTGTAATGAAAAATCGATTAAATGCACTTCAGAGCATGGTGATTGCGGCTTCAATGGTCAGTTTGCCAGGAGTGTCATCGGCTGCTGTACTTGAAGAAATTGTTGTCACCGCTACCAAGCGCTCAGAAAGTGTTCAGGATGTGGGCTTTTCTGTACAGGCATTTGATGATGCCCTTTTACAGCAAGGTGGTATCACAGACGTATCTCGCCTGGAATTAATGGTATCTGGCGTCAACTATGCTTTCGCAGGCAATGATGCCAAATTCAATGTTCGCGGGGCAAATTCCACCAACACCTTTGGCGATGCTGCCTCTATCGTCGGCACATTTGTCGATGGTGTATATAAGCCCCGCGCTTCACAGCAGACACGAGCATTCTTTGATGTTGAGCGTGTCGAATTTCTGAAAGGCCCTCAAGGCACGCTCTACGGCAGAAATACTTTTGCCGGTGCTTTAAATTTGCACACAAGAGCACCGAGCCTTGATGACGGCGTATCAGGCTATTTTAATCTCGGACTTGAAAGCTATGACGCCGTTAAAGTTGAAGGAGCTATCAATCTTCCTGTCAGCGATACCTTTGCTTTACGTGTTGCTGGCTCATCCAATAAGAGCGATGGCTATATTACTAATTTGGCAGGTCCTGATATTGGTCAGCAAGATGAACAAAGCATTCGGGTTAGCGCACGCTTTGAGCCTAGCGACACAATGGATTGGACATTACGCTACCAGCGCAGTGAAGAAGATGGCAGAGAGGCCGGACTATTCGGCTATACCTTTATTTGCCGAAACGAAACAGCTAATGGTTTGACTGACCCGTTTGGCTCCGTACAAAACTGCGATAACCCCGTGCGTGGTTCGGCTGGTTTGCCGTCCGTTCTTGGTCCATATACGATCTCACAAGATTATGCCCCTGAAATTGATTTGGCTGAAGATTCATTCACACTGGAAGGTAATATTGATTTTGGCGACCTGTCACTCAAAACAATTACTAATTACACTGACTTCCAAAACCTGATCGGTTTTGACTTTGATTTCAGCCCTACCCCTAATTCAATTGGTGGTTACGATGAAACAATTGAGTCATACTCTCAGGAGTTTAACTTTAGCTCTAATTTTGATGGCCCGGTAAACTTTACAAGCGGATTGTACTTTTCGTCAGATGAACACTTCGCGAGCTTTACTATCTATCAGGCTTCTCCTCGTGATGACAGTGTCCGTGGTACCGCAGTTGCTCCAGATGGCAGCGTATTGCCTATTCTTTCAGGAACACCTTTGGTTTCTCGCGATATAAGCCTGGGTGGTTTCTTTGGAGACAGCTTCTGGGTTGAAAGTGACACCCTGGGGGCCTACGGTGAAGTCGAGTGGTCGATCAGTGATTCCATGAGACTGGCCCTCGGTCTACGCTACAGTGAGGAGGACAAAGCGCTGGACGGCGGTGGTTCCAACTTTACAGGGGATACCAATGGCGATGGCACTGTTGACCGTGTTGTCAACATCCACCCGGATTTCCCTGCCGGCTCTTCTCCTGTAGCACTGCCAGAAAGCCGCGATACCTTTACCTATAATCGTGGTGCCAGCGATGCTATTGTCCAAGGTGAAAAATACGATAACACCACTTATCGCATTGGCCTTGAATACGATATCAGTGAAGATGGTTTAGTCTACGGCACAGTATCTACTGGCTTTCTTTCTGGAGCAGTGACTTCTGACGGGGGGGCAACCGACGAGCAGGAATCAACCGTTTATGAGATCGGCTATAAAGGCTACTTTCTCGACAACACCCTGAAATTTAACATCGCGGGCCACTTTACTGAGTACGATAATCTGTTAACTCAAATCCAGATTCCTGTTGGCGGCATTGTTGTTACCGAATCAAGAAATGGCGGTGAAATTGAAGCCAAGGGTATCGAAATAGAGAGCGTTTATGTGCCAAATGATAACCTGACTATAGGGTTCAACTTCTCTTATCTGGACTCTGAGTATGGTACTTTTGGTGCTGGCAACCCTTACCAGCTCTGGAATGGCGAAATCAGGTCATTTATCGATCTTAGAGGCGAAACGACCCCCTGGTCACCAGAAACCAATTTGTCATTATTCGGAAGCTACAGAATTGATCTCGGTGGCAATGGCTCACTGACACCTTATATTCAGGTGTATGCCAGCGACGAATACAACACCAGTAACCTGGTTGGTACAGACCCCAACCAAAAACAGGATAGCTTTACCAAGACAGATATTCGTCTGACCTGGAGAGATGCGCAGGAACGCTACAGCATTGAAGCCTTCGTAGAAAACCTGGAAGACGAAGCTGTATTGGCACGAGGTAACAATAACTCTGACGACGTGGTACAAACTGGCTTCTTGTATCCCAAAAACTCTGGCATACGCTTTCGCGCCAAGTTCTAGTTAATAACTGATTGCTAGTTTTACATAGCAAAAAGCCGCAAATCATTTCCTGGTTTGCGGCTTTTTTATGCCCTGTCCCGAATACACTTCTCAAGCCCAAGTTTGAAGAGAGAAGCATCAAGCCAGGATAGATTCTTTTTAGTGTCAGTAGCATGAAATGAATTCCACAACTTACGCCACCCAGAGCTCATCATGACGGACATCCCCGACACTGAATGCATTCTCGAAGGCTGCACCTATCTCGGCTTCATTCTAATCAATCCGGGCACAGTCTATATGCCGATAGCCAATGCTTATGGCATCACGAACATACCGGCTTCCACCAGTTTTTTCGCCAAACTTCCAAAAAAAGATTCCAGCACTTTAGCAGAAGCCGCTCGGCCAAACTTTTTCTACACCCTTGGCACTTTTTCCGAGGCAGTTGAGTTATAAAAGGGATGCCCGCTTTTTGCGATACAACCCAGGCGCAGGCCTCATCGGGCATGTAATGCCCAGCAATAATGACTTCAATATCAATCGGCAATACCGGATTATCGAGAGCATGATGGTTAATTTGTTGTCTGCTTGCTTCTGAGCAGGAACCACAAACTGCCCACAGGGTCCAGCCTCCCCACTCCAGATAATTTCAGGATTACCAATAAGCCCTGCTGCACGGAAATTACCAGGCAAGCCCATGGACACGCCCGAACCGCCAGTAATTAGCCTTCTGAATGCCTCCGCAATTGTCTAACAAGGCTGCGAGCAAAGACATTGAGCTGACAACTTCTTTTCAAACGCCTTTTAAACCGACCAGTTTCTTGGCCCCTGATAGCATGAACGCATGGTCAGAGGACAGTAGAAAAAGACTAACACCTAGGTCGACCCATTTAGGAATCTCTGACTCATCCACCACGAACATTCCAACCGGTTTGTCATTTTCGCGTCCAGCTGCACAAACCTTCTCAACGGCTTCAATCACCTCAGGCGCATTAATGCTGTCAGCATTTAATGCCACCGTAAGATCTACTCGCCCTACAAAAAGGCAATCAATGCCAGCTACTTTTGCAATATTTTCAACCGCCTCGACAGCTTCAATATCTTCTATTTGTACGATAACCGTTGTAGAAGATGCACTGTCCTGCTTGTGGTTTTTCATATTTCTTGTCGTGTATCTGGCCGCACGAGTTGAACCTGCATAGCCCCTGCCACCACGCCCATACTGAGCCGCAGATGCAATTTTTTGAGCACCCTCGACCGAGCACACGTGGGGTATAAGCACCCCTGTCGCACCACAATCGAGCGCATTCAAAATCTCGGCCGGAGCAGCCGATTGCACTCGAACAAGAGAAGGCATCAGCGACGAGCGCAATGCAAAAACACAGGCATCCAATTCCATACGCCCAAAGGGTGAATGTTCAGCATCAAGACAAACGACATCCAGGTCCGTCAATCCCAAAACCTCCGAAACCATCGAAGAGGGCGTTTTTTGAAATGTTCCGATTAACAGATCTTTATTTAAAAGTTTTTTACGGAATGCGGAGAAATCGGCCGCGCCCTGCTGGTCGCTCATAATTAATTCCAATATTTTTACAACAAGAACAAGCCTAAATATACTTCGGATTCAAATATTTTTCCACCGCCATGCAAAACAAACTGATCGAGGTTTATTGACACACTGAGCATCATCAAAAAAATATAAAATACAAAATAAAATCAATTACTTAATTAATAAAAATATGCTCTTATCTATCAAAGTAAATAAATAAAAAGGCACAATCAATTCCTAGAAAAACAATATTTTTTAATTCATTTTTAACAAAAATATTGCATTCGAAGTCTAAATATTTTACTTTGCTGGAAATGAAATCACGAACTTGCGATATCCATACCACTCGAACACCTACAAAAGCACGAAACTGAACATGAGCATACTTAACGAACAGCCTGAGATACAAATCGAGCAACGCGTTATTCGATTTGACGAATTTGTCCCGGGCAAAACTGCATTTCTTGATGCCCGCACACCCGGCAGTGATCAAAAAGAAAATTTTTGCCTGATTGGTGGCGGGGTTACCGAGAATCCAGGGCAAAAAGTTCATATCAATATCCCCCACGGATTTGATGTTGGCGGCGCCCGCCAACCACGGGGATGCAAAAATTCACATCACAGCCATGACACGGAAGAAGTTTTTATGATCTTCTCGGGTGATTGGAAATTCACCTGGGGGGAAGAAGGCGGCGATGGCGAGGTCATCATTTCAGCCGGGGATACAATTTCCATTCCAACCCGGGTTTTCAGGGGCTTTGAGAACATCGGTGCAGATGACAGCTTTATGTTTTCTCTTTTAGGCCTGAATAACAACGGTACAGCCGGGCATGTTATCTGGGCACCCTATGTCTTTCAACAAGCCAAATCCCATGGGCTCGTGCTGCTGGAAGACGGCAGACTTATCGACACTATTGCAGGAGAAACTGTGCCAGATGGCGTCAGCGAATACACACCTATATCCCGTGAAGAAGCAGCTGGCAATTTCCAGAAGCTCAGTCTGGAGGACATGGCAAACTGCATTGCTCGCAAGCAGGACATCGGCTCGTTATCTGAAGGTGGCCTGAGCCATTTACCCCATGTAACCGAGCGAGCAATTATTGGCTGCGAAAACCCGTTAGAGAACATCGGTCCAGGGAAAATGGCCTGGGAACATGGATTCCAGGTTCGTCACCTGACCATTGAGCCCAATGCTAAAACTCCAGCGCACATCCGTCAGGAAGAGGAGGTGATTATCGTTCAGCAAGGAGAGCTCTGCGTTGAAATCGCCGATCAAAGCGTTGGTCTGACCGCAGGGGATGTTTTTACTGCCCCCATTAATAAACCACGTTGCTACCAAAACAAATCCAATCAGCCTTTACAGGCCTTTACTGTGCGCCGTGGTAACCACCCTGCTGCTGCACAAATACTCTAACTCCCTGGAAAGGGGATTATTACAATCACTCTTTTTCATTGAACCCTCAATCACTTTTTGAGCCACTGCGTACTACACTGACCTTATGAATCTTTTACAACACCACTATGACAGTGCCCCGCCATCCGAAGATATGGCCGATGCAGTAACACCAGCAATGAAAGGCTTTGATCCTGAATTCAAAAATATTGTTGACTACATATTGCGCATTACCCATCGAATCTGGGAAGGCAAACAGGTTGGTCTTTGCCAGGATTACTATTCTTCTGACTGCCCGGTTTATACCCTGGCGGGTGTCACTATTGGCGCAGAGGAAGTGACTCAAAACACCTTGGCCACCCTCGCTTCCTTTCCAGACCGCACACTGGATGCAGTTAATGTCGTTTGGGGTGGCGACGATACCAATGGCTTTCATAGTTCACACCTGATCAGCACTCATATGACCAATCTGGGTGATTCAGAATACGGTGCTGCGACAGGACAAGAAGCCACTATTCTGGTAATCGCGCACTGTATTGTGAAAGACAACGTCTTTATTGAAGAGTGGCTGGTACGCGACAACTATTCCCTGGCGCAACAATTGGGCCAGGATCCACATGAAGTAGCAAAATCCTGGGCATCCAGGCCTGCTTCAGACCGCCTTGACAACTGGCGCAATAGAGAACTGCAACGCCTGCAAGATCAGGTTAAATTTGATCGGGCACCTATTGATCAAGCATCTGGCAGCAATAATCCTGAGTCATTCATCCGTTCGAGCCTGCAAAATATCTGGAATGCGCGGATGGTCGGCGATGTTTATCAGGCCTACGAAAAAGACGCCAAACTTCATAGCGTGGCTGGCCGGGAACTGGAAGGTCAGGACGCGATTACAAGCTTTTACGGGCAGATACTGGGCACGCTCTCTGAGTTGCGATTCTCCGTCGATTACATGTGCCAGCAACCCAACAAGGAAGGCGGTACCGACCTTGCTGTACGGTGGACACTGTCTGGCGTTCACACAGGAAGCGCACTTTACGGAAAACCAACGGGAGCAACTATTTTTATTCTCGGTGAAAGCCAATACCATATTGTCGATGGCAAAATTGTAGAGGAGTGGACCATTTTTGACGAGCTATCTGTCCTGTCAGAGATTTATAAATCTCGGGGAATCACAGATATAACAAGCCAGGCTGCAGCATAGCCCAGCCCAGCATGTCCGCCGAAGAACCTGCCTTTGATATTTGCGACGCGCACCACCATCTTTGGGACTTAAGTGCCGTACACTACCCCTGGTTGAATGCGCCCAAGGGTACTCGCCGTTTTTTTGGTGATCCAACCGCTGTTCAAAAAAATTATCGGGTGACTGATTTTCAGTCCGACATTGATCAGCTACCCATCACCCAAAGTGTTCATATTCAGGTGGGAGCAGCCGCAGACCAACACCTTGCTGAAACAGCCTGGGTTCAATCACAAATTGATTCTGCGCCAGTGGAAGGCAAAACATTACCCAGTGCAATAAATGGCTTTTGTGCAAAGGTCTCCAAATAACCGTTAAGAAGATTATATCCACACATAAATGATGAGTACGTATCAGCATAGCAAGGCTCTTGTTCTTGAGTTTTATCGAGCGTTAGAGAATGCAACGGCAGACAACGTGCACGATATTATCGCCCGTTTTTCTTCTCACGACTGCCAGTTTTACGGAGTTCATCCCTTTAACGAGTTAACTGGCCCTGAAGAAATTGCCAAGCATCTCTGGCGACCTTTACTGGAATCCTGGTCATCAGTGCAGCGTCGACAAGATATCTTTATAGCGGGTACCAGCGACAGCCAAACAGAATCAGAAGGAGACCAGTGGGTCACCAGCATGGGCCATTTTATGGGACTGTTTGATAAGCCATGGCTGGATATCCCCGCCACAAACAGAATAGCTTTTTTACGCTATGCCGATTTCAATTGCGTGCGAGGCGGCAAGATTGTTAAAACCGGTTTTTTCTGCGACATCATCAGCGTTATGAATCAGGCGGGATACCACCCTTTACCCCCTCAAACCGGCGCGTCTTTCATCTATCCGGGACCAAAAACACATGATGGTATTTTGTTGGAAGATGCCAACCCCACCGAAAGTAAAGAAACCCTGAACCTGGTCAATCGCATGATCAAAGACCTAAACGAGTTAAATATAAGCGGCAACGACAACTGCCCGCCTGAGTACCTCGCTAAAACCTGGCACGAGGATATGGTGTGGTATGGCCCAGAGGGCATTGGCGCCAGCTACACCATTCCCAGATATCAGGTACAGCACCAGTATCCTTTTCGGGAGGGATTAAACGATAAAGTCTTTAATGGCCATGTTTGCCGCTATGCCGAGGGTGATTATGCCTGTTTTTTCGGCTGGCCAAATCTTAGCAACACAGCGAAAGGCGGCTTTCTCGGTTTGCCCGCAAGTGGGATTCATGCGGATATGCGAGTCGTGGATGTCTACCGCCGCGAAGGTGAAAAACTGGCCGAAAATTGGGTCATCATCGATTTACCTTATTGGCTAAAGCAGCAAGGTCTCGATATTTTCGAACGTCTGCACAAAGTGCTTCCAGGTTAGCTGTAGCTTAACCCAAGGACCCAAACCAGACTAAAAACAGAATCGTCAGTATAAAAAACATTGGCAGTGTCCAGACGACAGGTTCTACCTTGCCTGGCACCAGATACCAGCCATCTGATTTCATATCACGGCCTTCGCGTTTAAAGAGTTCAATCTGACCCAATACTGAGTGAGGATGCCACTGTTCTGTTTTGCCGTTTAGAGCCAGGCTGACCCCCCAGGCAACAACAATATTGATAACACTACTGATCACCACATACCAGGGCCAGGCAATAGTAGGTCGCTCAACGCCGATAAACGTCCAGAGAGAATCAACAGTCGGCTGTAAAAAGCCGAGAGGGGCAAAAAGCATCAGCCCTGCAAAACCGGCAACCACTCCCGTAAGCAGGCCACGTTCAGTGACATGTCTGGAGAAAAACCCCATACCAAACATCGCCAATTTAGCACCCACCAGATACGAACTGACTTTTGAGAGCACCTCCAGAATAGACCCTGTACTACTGGCAAAAGCTATGGCCAGAGGAATAATGGCAAGGCCCCAGAAAACGGTAAACGCCCTGGAAGATCTCAGGTAATGCTCTTCTGTTCCATCTTTATTAAAGAACTTTTGATAAAAGTCAGTGACCGAAATGGTCGACAACGAGTTTAATGCTGAAGACGTACTCGACATGGAAGCCGACAGAATCGCCGCACCAATAATGCCAAGGAGACCAGGTATCGCCAAAGAATTGGCAAAAATCAAGATAATCGAGTTTGGCTGTTCAAAGGGTTCACCCTTGTAATACACAAACAGTAAAGCACCTGTTAAAAAGAATATGAAGTACAGCAGAAAGGCAGCAAAACCCATTAGCATATAGGACTTTTTCGCGTCGCCAATGGACTTGGCCGCCAGCGCCCTCTGCACCATAAACTGGTTGGCACCATAAACGGTGATGTGATAAATCGTCATGGCAATTACCCCAGCCCAGATCGTTGGGGGAATCGATAAATCCCAATCTGTATTGATGGGGTCGAGCTTTCCATGCAATTCCAGAAACTGTAAGGACTCACCGAAAGACCCCAACTGACTGAGCAGCGCTACCAGTACAACTCCAGCACCAAATATCAAAATAATACCCTGTAACACATCCGTCCAAATAACGGCATTCATGCCACCCAGCATCGTGTAGGAAACAACCACAACGGTCATTAACACAATGGCTATATTGGTTCCTATACCCGTGACAAAGGTAATAACGATGGCTGTTGCCGTGAGGATAGAGGCTGCACCAAACACCATGCTCAGCATAAACAGAATGCCCATCACCGCACGGGATGCAACACCAAACCGACGCTCCAGATACTCATAAATAGACGCGACGCCGCTATTGAAGAAGAACGGAATAAAGAAAACGATGCAGACAAAAACAACCAGAGAATAATTGACGTGTATCGCCAAAGCGGCCATCCCGTCACCATAGGCCCATGCCGGCCCACCCAAAAAGGACAGTGCGCTGACATAAGTCGCCACCACGGAAATACCAATAGCCCACCAGGGCGATGAACGATCCCCTAAATAATAGTCTTCTGAGGTATTGACCCGCCTGCTCATGTACCAGCCTAAACCCAAATTTGCCGACAAATAGATGATGACTATGACCCAGTTAAGTACTCCAAACTGCCCTGGCATAATCTAACCTCGCGTTTTTATCCTAATGCGCTGGATTTTAGCATTTTTGACTTCGAAGTATTTTATTGTTGGCACAAACGCTCTTTTAATAAATCTTTAACACCATTGCTGGACAGAACAACCAGGCAGCATAACGAAGCCTATGGGCCGTTATGAATTGCTCCCGTTCAGTATCATTTGAGACCTAAGCATAACGACTACACTTGCCAATCCATCGTTAAAAAAAGGCTTAAAATGCTCATTTACACCAGTAAACTCCGCTTTTGCGCCTTTTTTTGCCTCGACTTGGCTTCACTCGCTACGTTATGCAGAGGTCTCCATTTCTCTATTGGAATATACTGAGAAGCATAAAGAGCAAATCAAAGTTTATTACTTGCCTTCATAATTCTCCTGACATGAACCCTGATGAATAGCTCAATAGTGATTTGAAACAAGGGATCAGAGCATCGTCGCCAGCACTTACTCAAGCACAGCTTGAAAAAAAGTGCTGAGCCATTTAAGAAAGACCCAGGCGCTGTCAAATCGTGTGATCGGTTATTTTTCATATCCCGCTATTCAATACGCTTCTTCAGGTATTTGAATTCCGGATTAATATTTGGCTACTACAGCGAAACCCCTACCATCTGGCAGTGTGAGAATGCTGCCGTCGAAAAAAGCGTCCAGGGTCACGTCTCGCAGATTTCGGGTGCTGTCACCATCGCTTTCGGCCCAGCGGATTATGCTCAAAGACAAGCTGTCACCTGCCTGTATGTATTTTCCATAGCCGGTGACAGAGGCCTGAGCATCGCCATTGACCAGTACGAAATAGCCATTGGCGAATGCCAGGGCTCCCGTGCTGAACTCATAAAAACGTGCATCCACTGCATCACCGATGCGCTTGAAAGTCTGCACCGTGCTGGTGCCGCCGCCAAAGACGAGTGTTAAGTCTTCTCCGTCCCTGCTCACCTGAAGATCATGCTCTGTAGAGCCCGCCGAGGATAGCTGCTCGTCGTTCACTGGAGATATACTCAGTGTCTGATTGGCGGTGAGTCGCAATCCGGCTCCGCCTGCCCAGCAAGTGCCTGCATGGGCCATTGAATTCTGCTCAGCGAAGGGCTCGCCGTTAAAGATACTCTGTTGCAAAAAGAAGCCATTCTTGATTAAAAAAACACCAGTCAACGGTAGAGATTCTCCCCGAGACGTAATCAAGCCAGTATACTCCCAGAGCCCCTCGGACTCTGGCAGTACCTTCTGCCTTGCTGTGACGCTTCCAGCAAAGGCAATCGATAGAAACAAGAAACAAATCGTAAAAAAATAGTCAGTCTGGCGCATAAAGCACATCCTAATAGTAATGGGAGGCCTTTGCACGGACACACTGTAACGCAGATTCTTCTGGTTTCGTGCAAAGGTCTCTATATAAGTTGTGACAAACGCAACGAAACTTTCCAGTTAATGCTATTGAAATAATTAGTTGATTAATATCGAATATCCGCAAGGGATTGTTTTATGAGATTATAACCGCGGGGAGTATGTCATGAAAAACGAGAAGAAAGAGATTGCTGAGGCCAGCCAGGGGTTTGTGCGAGCCACACTGGCAGCCGCAGTTCTCGCCGTTTCAACGGGCTCTGTTAGTGCGCTGGCGCAGGATAGTTCGGCCACGGCAATAGAGGAGATAGTCGTTACCGCCCAACATCGTGAACAGAATCTACAGGATGTTCCGATCAGTATTTCCGCCTTTAATGACGCGGATATCCAGAAAAACATGTTCCGCGACGTCACTGATTTTATCGGTCGTACGCCCAACGCGAGCTTCGTCAGCAATGGTGCGCGTTCCCGCAAAGAGATCAGTATGCGCGGCGTAACCAACTTCGTGAATTCGAATCAGGCGCGACGCACTTCAACCTTCGGTTTCTATATCGACGGATTCAACCTGTCTTCGAGCAGCAGTAACCCGCCGGTTATGGATATCGAAAGAATCGAAATCTTGCGGGGCCCCCAGTCGACCTATTTCGGCGCCAATGCATTGGGGGGAGGCATCAGTGTTACTTCCAAAGCGCCAACAACCGAGAAATTCGAGGGCTCGGCGATGGTTGATTACGGTAGCTTCGATACGGTAGATATTGAGGGAACGCTCAATATTCCGATTATCAAGGACAAGCTGGCTACGCGAATTAATTACAAAGACTTCAGCTCTGACGGCAACATCGAAAACATTAATCCAACAGGCGGTGGCAACGAGTCCGAATATCAGTATATCAAGGCGTCGTTACTCTATACGCCAACCGAACAGCTATCCATTGCCTTGCACTACAGCGACTCTGATGAAGAGGTGGGAATGCGCGAAGGTGTGCCCTCAGGTGTGTTTTCTACCTTTGCAGGTGGCACGCTGTTTTCCAGTTTCCCTGACCGCAATGGTGATGGCAAGGCCGACCCCGACCCGGATGGCGTGGGCTTCTTTCCCGATAATGACGATAGAGTAAACTTTAACTCGCCACAAGAAGTGGGTACCGAGTTCGACTATTACGTCGGACGTATCGATTATGATTTCGAGACCATGGCATTTACCAGTATCACTGGCTATGTAGATTCTGACTTTTTCCTGCGCGGTGACATAGACGGGGGCAGCGGCGACTATTTCAATGAATTTCGCACCATCCCCAGGGATAGCTTCACTCAGGAACTGCGCCTGCAGAGCAAGGGTGAGAACCGCCTCAACTGGAACGTCGGACTTTACTACAATGACGACGAGGGCTTTATCGACAACAAAACCTTCGTAGGAGCACTCGAACCGTTCGGTCTGGCAGAAGGCTTTCTTATCGACAGCGAGGAATCTCTCGAAACCTCTGAAGGCTGGGCGCTGTTCGGTCAGATCGATTATGCGATCACGGAAGCGCTTTCGGTATCTATCGGCGGCCGCTATAGCGAGGAAACCATCGAATCAGATATCGCGGGTTTCGGCGGTGCGTTTGAACAGGAGCTTAGCGTCAAGGATACATTTGATGACTTCTCTCCACGGATAGCCGTGAACTACGACATCAACGAAGATTCAACTTTCTATGCGTCTGTTGCCAAGGGCTTCAAGTCCGGCGGTGTGCAGTTGAGCCCTCTCCCCGGTTCAGAATCCTATGATCCTGAAGAGCTGTGGAACTATGAAATTGGCTATAAGGCAGAGCTGCTCAACAGAACGCTGCGTATTAACGCCGCGATCTTTTATATGGACTGGACCGACCTGCAAACGGCATTTCAACAGGCTGGCCTTGATATGAATGGCGACTTCATAATTTTCGGCGGGATTGATAACGCCGAGTCTGCGGAATCCCGTGGCGTAGAACTGTCGATTACCTCGGTGCCGACAAAAGGACTGGTGTTGAACCTCAGCATCGGTTATCTCGACGCCTCCTATAAGGAATTCACCGCTTTCATCGACGACGAGAACCGCGTCCTGGATGACAAGACAATACCCAACTCACCAAAATGGACTATATCGGCGGACGCGGAGTACAGCTTCGCACTGACCAGCTCGCTTGAGGGCTTCATTCGCGGTGAGTATATGTATCGCGATGAAATCCGCTCGACGACATCGGCACTGATACAGTCTGGCTTCCCTTGGGAGGTGCCTAGCTACAACGTGGCGAATGTGCGTATGGGTGTTAATCACGAGAACTTTTCTGTAGCGTTATACGCGGAGAACGCACTGGATGAGGAGTATTACACCAACGCCTACCAAAAGGCTTTCTCTGGAGGCCTGCACATCGAACCTGGTGTCCAGCGCTTCGGCCTGCGGACGCGTTACAACTTCTGATGCCGACCGGTGGGCCCCAGGCGGGGTCTCGTTCGATTTTCCGCCCGCTGGCCATCGGCTATAGGCGGCTTTTTTTCCAACCCTGAACTACCGATAGTCCTGCGAAGGTGCGATGTACGGTTTCTACCCACAGTGTTGTCGTCGTTTATGTAATCTACTGCTTTGCACACCGTTTTTGCTGTCGGGTACCACGCCACTCGCCGCACGGCAGGACGAACACCAGCTTGTAGATCGTTATACGCCCACTGTAATGCTGCACGAAGCGGAAGAGCGTCTGGGTAGTGCCTTTGATCTGGTAGAGTTTCACGCCCTGTTGCTCAAGAATGGGCCACTCCCTCTACGTCTGTTACGGGACGAAGCGGTGGCGTGGGTTCCGGATGACAGGAAATCCATAAGTCCTTAAATTGATAGACTAATTGAGAGAGTTGACTTTATGAAAACGAAACTTGCACTTACCATTGGCCTGCTTGCCTTGCAGCTCCTGTTGGCGGTGTCCGCAGGCGGTGCGAGTGTTGCAATTGTGGGCGGTACCATGGTTAACCTTGACGGCGGTAAGCCGCTGCAGGATGCCGTGATTTTGGTCGATGGGAATCGAATAGCCGCAATCGGGAGCCGTGGCGATGTCGAGATTCCGGGCGGCGCGGAAATTGTGGATGCATCGGGGCAGTGGCTGATACCCGGCATGATGAACATGCATGCTCATCTTGGTTTGATACTCCCTGGTAAAATACAGGCACAGTTGGCGGACGAGTCCGAGGCGGCGCTGGCGCTGCGGATGGCGGCTAATGCGGAACAGGTACTACAGGCCGGGGTAACCACTGTGCGTTTGCCTGGTGAGCACCGCTACGGTGATATCGCCCTTAAAAGATCGATCAACAAAGGCGAGAGCGACGGTCCGCGTATATTCACCGCTGGTGAATCTGTGATTATAACAGCGGGGCATGGCTCGAAGGCTGGTGTCGTCTATGCGGATGGCCCCGATGAATTGGTAAAAGCTGTGCGCAAGCAGATCAGCGTCGGTGTCGACTGGATCAAAATCCTGATATCCGGAGGTATCGCCACTGATGGCGGCGCTATCGCCGAGGCTTTGATGACCCCTGAGGAAATTAATGCCGTGGTTGATGCCGCTCATCGGTTTGGTGTCAAGGTGGCAGCGCACTCTGGATCGCCAGCGGCAACTTCTGTTGCCGTGGAGGCGGGTGTCGACAGTATTGAACATGGCTATATGCTTGATCGCAAGGTACTTAGAAAGATGGCAAAGGCTGGTACTTGGCTGGTCCCGACTATCGTCGTCAGCCAACCTGCAACACGTCCATTTTTCGAGGCCATTGGATCACCCCCCTGGTATCTTGAGCGTCGGACTTCCGTGGGTAAAATTCACTGGGAGTCGCTACGTACTGCGATTGAGGAGGGTGTCAATATAGCTCTGGGAACTGACCAACTACCCAATGAACCCAACGACGGTACCACCGCGACGGTTCGTGAAGCTGAGTATTATGTTGCGGCCGGTATGACAGCCCTGGGAGCCCTGCGCTCCGCAACCATTGAGCCTGCTAAAATGCTCGGTGCCGAGAACGAGATTGGCTCCCTGGAAGTGGGTAAATATGCGGATATCGTTGCGGTTTCAGCAGATCCTGTTGCCGACATCAGCGCATTGCGCACAATTAATATGGTGATGAAGGGCGGCATTATTTACAGGCGTGACAACAGCCAGTGAGGTGCTTTGACGAGATGTTCAGGGAGCCGGGAAGTCTGCAATTGATGTTGATTCGGCGTCGGCCTCGGCGGGCAGGCTCTCCAGCAGATCACCGACTTCGCCGCCGGTGGGGATTAACTCGGCTATCAATTCTGTCTGGGTGGAGGCCAGGTCGGCCACTTCGACGGCGAGTTGGGTCACTGTTTCCAGTTCTTGTACGGGGCTGGCGCTGACTTGATCCAGCAGGAGTCGGCCCACTCCCGCTGCGGCCTCGCCGCTGTAGGCCAGGTTCTGGTCGGTCACCTGATCGGTAAAGTCCTGGGCAACGGCCAGCTTGTTGTCGGCAACCTGAAGGTCTGTGTCGCGGGCACCGTTGAGGATGTCCAGCATCGCGGTGGCTGCGGTGAATTCACCGCTGGTGATACGCTCGCTATAAAAGGCGAGCCCTTCGGCGTCCGGTTCACGGCTGAAGAGTTGCTGGTAGACCGCGGTGACCAGCTCTGCTGACTCCGCCTCGCCTATCTCTGCGCCATAGAGGGCAACCGACTCCGGGGAGCTGGCGAAGGCCTCAACGATGGTCTCCAGTCCTTCACTGTCGATGCGATTGGCCCAGTAGCTTAATCCAGCGGGGTCAGCCGGGCGGCCATAGTAGGCGGTATATATTTTTTGGGTCAGGGTTAAAGCGTCTTTCATTGTTAAAGCCCTTGTTGTGAATTGTGTGATGTGAGTGTTGTGAATGGCGTGAGTGATTTGTTGTCAATTCAAGTCTGTGCAGGTGTATTAACCTGCACACGCTGTCAATCGCTTTTTGTGTTTTGGCGGCGGGACAGTAGTGAACCGAAATATGCAATCACTATTCGGTTATGGTTGAGTAGGCATTTAGAAATTGCCTTTTCCACATCAGCGTTTTATCCACTTCACTTAATTCGGCTTCATCGCAAATAGCCTCCCAATGATTCTCAATGGAAGTGATTAGCTTTTCAAAAATAGCACGGGCTTCTTCCTCGGATAGAAGGAAGTTATGGGCAGCCTCAAGGCAGGTTTTGAGCTGGCTGAGATTGTTGTCGTCGGATATCAACATGGCCTGTGAAGCTTCATTGCCAGTACGGCCCTGCGGACAAATGTCGTAGGCAGGCGTCAGGGTAAGCTCTTTACCGTTCCAAAACGCCGCGTGGTTTCGGGCATGGTCATCGGTATTGCCACACAGAATATTGAACACGAGACGGGAGAACAGTTCTTTCAACGTATCCTTCGGATCAGTAAAGCGGTGGCGAATAATTTCGGCCAGCGTCTCGTAACTGGCGTAGCGTGCCATCATGTCATCAAGGCCGAGCACCGTAAGGGCTGATACCATAGCGTTGCGTGACCAGTCGCTTCCTTGCGGAATTCGATCAAATCGCTCAATCAGCAGCACGTCTTTATTCGCCACTCTTGCCAGCTTAACAGGCGCAACATTTAGTCCGGCCAGAGCCGCCAATCCCATAGCGATAAACTCGGCTTTAATGACGTTATAGAGGTCGGTGCTGGATGAAAACTTGGCTACATATTTCTTGCCCTGATCCTGGATCAGGGCTTTAGGGCGAGCGCCGCCGATAGAGCTACCATGGAACAATGCCTGATCCAGTTCCGGCGTGAGGGGAACGCCGTTTTCGACTCGTTCAGCGGATTCAATCAACTCTTTCACGCTGACGTTGTTTGCGACACGCGGGACATACTCGGTCGGCGAACGCTGAAAATCGAGCGCACCGATCCGGTCAGAGCCGGATTCCAGTAGATAGGTCAGTTCGTTCAGTTCGACTGTGTCCGCGCTGGCTCCTTTGAGACCCAACTTTTTATTGATAATCACGCGCCGCCCCCACGCGTCGGGCGCGGCATCACGAATACAGCCGGGCATGGTCAAGCCTTCGGGCAGGGGCAGTGCTCCGGCCTTCAACGGCAATTCCGGCTCGTAGATTGAGATGGCGGGTTTATTATCGGCGATCCGCTCAAGGTAACTTTTGCCGTAGTTGAACAGGATATTGCCCCGCCCATCAGAAGAGTCAGCTTCTAGCCGTCCTGCCACAATGGGTTTCGCTGCTTCCGGTAGCCATACCCAGACGAAGGCTTCTTTGTTGCTGTTAGAAGTGTTGCTGTTAGAAGTCATCGCGCACCGCTTTGGTTTTCTTGCGGATAGATTTAGGCAGCAATGCCAGTTTGTCTTCGGTCTGGCGTAGATGCTTTGTCAATGTGCTTGCGTCAGCGTCAAACAGTTTCACACCGACAATGGTGGCAACTTCGAAAGCCGCGCCGATCTCGCATTTGAGATCGCCTTTCTCGATGCGTTGTAGCAGACCTCTGGAAATTCCGGCACGGTCGGCCACTTCCTGAGTGGTGAACCTGCGTTCCTTGCGCGTTGCACGGATCAGCCCGCCAAGCAGGGTGACTGCCTCGCGGCTATAGCGGGAATAAGTGCGTACAACTGATTTGGTCATTTTGGTACCTTTGATTTATAAATAGACCACAAGATATATTTGTGATCTATATATGAACCAAAATAGACAGATTAGGCTCTCTTGTCAAGTTAAAAATGGTCTATATATAGATCGTAAGATGCCGCTCACAAGTTTAGCGGGCTGCCTTGAACCCTGCCTGGTTGCCGTCCCAGGTGTTAGCCGTCACGCCAAAATCTCGCAGCTTGTACTTCTGAATTTTATTGGTAGGGGTGTAGGGTAGTTCTTTCACGAATTCAATATAGCGCGGCACAAAAAAGTAGGGCGCGTTGTCGTTGACGTAGCGGGCAATGTCTTCTTCGCTGGGTGCCTCACCGTCTCGCAAAATAATGTTCAGCTTGATCTCGTGTTCTGACTCCAGCTCTTCGCTGGCAATGCCAAAGGCGGCGCAATCCAGAACGGCGGGATGTTTGCGTGCAACCAGTTCTACTTCGAAGGTCGAAATGTTGCGGCCTTTAAAGCGCACGGCATCTTTCTTTCTATCGACAAAATAGAACACGTTATTTTCATCGCGTTTGAGCAGGTCGCCCGTTTTATACCACTCACCCTCGTAGGCATTTGCCGTTGCTTCCGGGTTGTCGAAATAGCCGTTAAAAATGGCAAACGGTTCCCGTGGCTTTACCCAGCATTCGCCGTGTTCGCCGATGCCCACTTCTCTGCCAGCGTCGTCCATCAATTTTATGTCCACCAAATCAGTAGGGCTGCCGCAGCTTCCCGGTGGCCATTGGTCGGCACTGCCTTTGGCCTGATTGACGATCATCATGGCTTCGCTCTGAGACATGCCCTGGCCCAGTACCTGCACGCCGAAGCGTTCTGAAAAGGCTTGAACAATGTCGGTTGGCATGGGCACGGCCATTATTTTGTTGAGACTGTTGGCGGCATCTTCAGGTTTGGCCGGAGCATTCCACAAAAACATATGCATGGCTCCCAGGGTAAAAATCTGGGTGGCGCCATAATATTTTACGCGCTCCCAGAAGTTGCGGACGGAAAACGAGGTATCAATTGCCAGCGGTACACCTGCCAACAAAGCGCGAAACAGGGATGTAACCCAGGCTGCCGAGTTGTACATGGGCAGTACGCAGAAAATAACGTCGTCCGCATGGGTCTCATACTGCCTGGTTGCAGAAATACAGGCGTTAAACCACACGTTGTGGCTTTGCATGACGCCTTTCGATTTGCCCGTTGTGCCAGAGGTCCACAAGACCGCACAGGTGTCGCCATAGCTAAAGGCAGACATATCCGGCTCATCGGCTCCAGCGATGTAAAGATTGTTGAAATTCCGGGTATGGCTCAATGGCCCCGGCTCACCCAGGACTACAAGGTCTATAGCCTTTAAGGTGCTCTGAAATTCTGCCAGGCGCCCGGCGTGCACTGCATCACTAACCAGTAATTTGGGGCGCGAGCGTGTAATCGTGTCTTCCAGCCAGACACCTTTGTAATCAGTGTTAACCGGCACCCAAATGGCACCCAACTTATTGACCGCCAGCACCAGAAAAATAACCTCGGGACAGCTCGACATAAAGAACGCGACTCGATCATTCCGGCCGATGCCAGACTGTCTCAGACCCTCGGCGAGTTCGTTGACCTTTTGGTTGGTCTCTGCAAAGCTATAGCGCAGTTCATCAAACATGATAAAGGTGGTGTCACCATGATTGTGTGCCTGCCTGGCAATGGCTTTCCCCAGGTGCCGATCATTGATGTCGCTGAAATCTGTCATGAATGTGGCTGCTCAAAGTTCAGTAAAATTGTTGTGGATTTTAACATGCGTCTGGTTGCGGTGCCGCTTACCGGCTGGTCATTGGCAGTGAAACTCAGGTGTGACCGATAGCAGCGGGTGGCGCGGCGGTGATGATCACGGCGCTGGATGCCAGCCTGAATTCCGGTTTGAATTCCAGTCTGAATAGTTATCTCGCAGCGTGCAAAGGTTGTTATGCTTTGCTCACACTTGCGCCTATACTGCGCAGTCTACTTGAATGAGGAGCCATGCCGTGACAGACAATCAGATGACCGAGCAGGAGTATCAGCGCATCAAAACCGGCGCCCGTAACTTCGGCAGGCTGAATACCTTTGTTTATCGTTTGACTGGCGGCCGCTTGATGACGCGCTTCAAGGGGTGCGATATCTGTATCGTCAAAATGACGGGTGCCAAAACTGGCAAAGCGCGCCGGGTGCCGGTCATGTACGTTCCCTACCGGGATGGCATTATCATGGTTGCCTCGCTTGGGGGTGCTCCGAAAAGCCCTGCCTGGTTCAACAACCTGCTTGCCAACCCCGATATTGAGGTTCAACACCGCCAGAAAAAAATGAAATTGCGAGCCCGGCAGGTGTTTGCTGAAGAACGTCATTCAGTTTGGCCAGTCTGCGTTAATCACTATCCACCCTATGCTGACTACCAGGCCCGGACAGAGCGGGAAATTCCCGTGTTTATTTGTGAACCCCGAGATTAAGAGCAACAGCGATACATGAAAGTGCTGATTGTTGGTGCCGGTTTGATCGGTGGTCATACTGCTTTGTTGCTACGCGAGCAGGGTCACGAGGTTTTCAGGCGAAAGTCTGCTTGGCTCAAAATGATTCATTTCGGTAAACTGGCGCGCCTCTGAAATGACCGGGAACTGACTATGAGCTTTCATCCTCCGCAGCGAACCCTGATGGGCCCCGGCCCGTCTGATGTTGACCCGCGTATTACCAGCGCTCTGGCGCGGCCGACCATTGGTCACCTTGATCCGGCCTTCATTCAATTGATGGACGAGATTAAAGGCCTGTTGCAGTACGCCTTGCAAACGTCCAATGAATTGACCCTGCCGATATCCGCCCCTGGTTCAGCGGGCATGGAAGCCTGTTTCGTGAACCTGTTGGAGCCGGGTGACAAAGTCATTGTTTGTCAGAACGGCGTGTTTGGTGGGCGGATGCAAGAAAATGTAATTCGTTGCGGCTGTGCAGCAGTGATGGTGCAGGACGAGTGGGGCAAGGCCATTGATTTAGAAAAGGTAGCAGCGGCGATTGCCGACAACCCCGATGCCAAAGTTCTGGCATTTGTTCACGCAGAAACTTCAACCGGTGTGGCAAGCGATGCGGCTGCTTTGTGCACATTGGCGAGTGATGCCGACATGTTGTCGATTGTCGATGCGGTAACCAGCCTTGCCGGTATAGAGGTTAATCTCGATGCCTGGGGCGCCGATGCTGCCTATTCAGGTACTCAGAAATGTCTGTCTTGTGTACCGGGCTTGTCGCCCGTGAGCTTTTCTGAAAAGGCGGTTAATGCTATCGCCAACCGCAGTACACCCGTACAGAGCTGGTTTCTGGATATGAACCTGGTTATGGGTTACTGGGGTGGCGGAGCCAAACGTGCCTATCACCACACTGCGCCAATTAACGCGCTTTATGGGTTGCATGAAGCACTGACTATTTTGCAGGAAGAAGGCCTGGAAAACAGTTGGGCGCGTCATCGTCTCAACCATAATGCGCTGAAGGCCGGGCTGGAAAGCATGGGCCTGGAGTTGGCGGTTGCTGAAGCTGAGCGGCTGCCACAACTGAATTTAGTGAGTATTCCAGAAGGTGTCGATGATGCAGCGCTACGCAGTACTTTACTGAACGACTACCACCTGGAGATCGGCGCTGGTCTGGGTGTTTTGGCTGGCAAGGTCTGGCGCATTGGTCTGATGGGTTATGCCAGTAACCCGGTCAATGTTCGCCTGTGCCTGGCGGCGCTGGAGAACAGTTTGCAGCAGCAAGGTTTGCAGCTTAATGGCGGTGCCGCTGTGGCCGCAGCAGATGCGCTATATGGCGCCGGATGACCGGCTATCCCTGGCTGAACGAAGCCCACCTGGCCCATGGGTGGGAGGTCGAGTTGTTCGCGTGTAGCGTCAGACTGGCGTTTTCCTTTTATAGTGTGAACCACAACTATGCTGGAGCGATGGCTATCTAACCATTCCCAGCGATATGGTCGGGGATGGTATTGCCACCTGGCTCCAACTGATCCAGGCAGCTAACCGGCGATATGCGCAACCCGCAGCGGCAAACTGTGATCGAAGTTTTGAATGGATAGATGGCCGGAATTGACTATATTTTCTAGATGATGGGCGTTGCTGCCTGCGTAATAATGTGGCGCTCGTAAGCATTCACCACACCACTCCAAGAGGCTGCTTCTACTCATGTCCTTCCGCAAACTGTTACATATTCTGTTTATTAAATTTGCCCGCTTCCTGATGACGTTTATGGGCAGTCCGTCTTATATGCTGTTTGCGGGAGCGGGCAGTGCGCAGTCTTTGTGTAAACATATTGCTCATGTCGGTTTGCGCAAGGTTTTGGTGGTTACCGACAAGCCCCTGGTAGACCTGGGGGTGGTTGGCAAGGTACTCGCAGGTTTTGCCGACACCGGGGTGGAAACGGTGATTTATGACGGCGTACTCCCTGACCCGACCTTCAAGATTGTTGCAGAGGGCCTGAGTGTTTATCAGCAAAGTGGCTGTGACGCGATTCTGGCGATTGGCGGTGGCTCGGCAATGGATGCTGCCAAGATCATTGGCCTGGCGGTGACGCATCCCGGTGACCCGCGAAAGTACATCGGTTTTGGTAAGGCCAAGAATGCCATCCCCCCTTTTTATGCAGTTCCGACAACTTCGGGTACCGGCTCTGAAGCAACTCGAGGCGCAGTGATTTCTGATACTGACACTCATCAAAAGGGCATTATTTCAGGTGAATACCTCGGCCCAACTGCAACCTGTCTGGACGCCACTCTGCTCACTGGCCTGCCGCCGCATATTACTGCTGCCACAGGAATGGATGCCTTGACCCACGCCATTGAAGCCTACATCAGCGTTTGGGATATGGGGGATGCGAAGGATAAAGCCAAAGCGGCTGTCAAAATCATATTTGAGCAGTTGCCAACCGCGTACAGTCAGGGTGCGAACCTGGTTGCGCGCGATGCCATGGCGCATGCTGCGTATATGGCGGGCCAGGCCATTAATCAGGTAAACGTGGGCAACGTACATGCCATTGCTCACCAACTGGGTGGTGAATACAGCATTCCCCATGGTTTGGCGAACGCCATGGTTTTGCCCCATGTACTGGATATGTCTCTGGATGCAGCTCGTGCCAGATTGACGGAGCTGGCCGAGGTGATTGGGAAAAGCAGCGCAGAAGAATTTGTCGCAGCCGTGCGAGAGCTGAATGCAACGCTGGATATTCCAGAAACTGTCGCGCAGTTACGCGCCGAGGATATCCCGGCGATTCAGCAGCGCGCTGTGAGTGAAGGCTTTGGCTACTCCGTTCCTTATTATATGGAGCTGGCACACTGTGAGGTGATACTGGGGAAGCTTTTACCTGAGGCGGCGTGATATGAGCGAGGCCTATAACAATGAGGATTTGGTCGACCCGCAGATCATGGGTGACGAGAGCACCATGCATGGACTGTTTGATCACCTGCGGGAAAATGACCCGCTGGCGCATGTTGAGCACCCGGATTATCGACCCTTCTGGTCGCTGACCCGCTACGACGATATAAAGTCTGTCGGCTCTGACAACGATCGCTTTCTGAGTGCGCCGAGAACGGTTCTGATTCCTGCCGTAGCGGAAGAGTTTTTCCTGGAGAAGTTTGGTACGCCCAATGGTCTGGAAACACTGATTCATATGGACCGACCCAAGCATTTGAAGTTGCGGCGGGTCTCTCGCGACTGGTTTTTACCGCGCTCCATTAACAAACTTGATGCAGAAATTAAGGCCCTGTGTACCGAGTACGTCGATAAGATGCAGGAGATGGGGGATGAGTGTGATTTTGTCAAGGATATCGCTCTGCTGTATCCCCTGCGAATCATCATGTCAATTCTGGGGTTACCGCGTGAGTCAGAAGCGACCATGCTCAAGCTCACTCAGGAAATTTTTGGGGGTCAGGACCCCGATTTGATGCGCGACCCTGAGAGTGAGGCAATGAACGCCGATACCATCATGGAATTCGGCGCTTACTTCGAGGAGGTCATAAAGGACCGCAAAGCCAATGCCCAGGATGACTTGGCTACTGTGCTTGCCAATGCCGAAGTGGATGGCAAGCCCATCGAACCCCTGGACCAGTTGAGCTATTTCATTATTGCTGCGGCTGCCGGACACGATACCACCTCGGGTGTACTCGGTGCTGGCATGAAGGCACTGCTGGAGCATCCAGAGCAAATGGCGCGCTGGCGCGATGACCCGGCGATGGACATCAACGCTGCAAAAGAGTTGAATCGCTGGGTATCTCCAGTGCGGCACATGGTTCGAACGGCCACTGACAAATTTGAGTTACACGGTAAAACCGTGCAGGCAGGGGACAATATCGCGCTGTGGTTTCCCGCCGCAAATCGTGACCCGGAGGTCATCGAAAACCCCAATATGCTGGACTTGCAGCGTGACCCCAGGTTGCACCTGGCATTTGGTTACGGCTCCCATATGTGTTTAGGGCAGCATTTGGCAACACTGGAAGTCGCCCGTTTTTTTCGGGAGCTGCTGTCTCGCCTCAGTCATATTGAAATGGTGACTGAACCGACCTGGGTGCAGGCCATTTTTGTAGGTGGTTTGAAGTCCATGCCGGTGAACTACACGTTTCGTTAGGGAGACAACAGGCTGCGGCAATTAACCTCTCTGAGCGATGGCAGTGCGCTGTCGCGGCATTCGATGGCGTGACGAGCAGGGCGCCTGCTGCGCTCGCCTGGGAGCGCCCACTGTGGCAGCGCCATGCGGCATGTGGAAGGTCATGCGGAAGGTTCTGAAATGACGCAAATCTAAGGGATACGGCACTAGATGAAAATTGGATTATGCCTGCCCTATATGAAACATGGCTTGACCCGAGAAGACTACCACGCATGGTTTCGCCATATCGACCAGGAGCCCTTTCACAGTTTGTCCTGCGGTGAACGAATTATTGGGCCAACCTGTGATATGCGCATATTGCTGGCCTCTGCGGCAGCACTCACAGAAAACGTGAAGATCAATACCACCCTCTATGTCTTGCCAATGCACAACGCAGTGCGCGCTGCTAAAGAAATTGCCACGCTGGATGTACTGTCTGCTGGACGTTTAATAGTCACGGTGGGCTATGGTGGCCGCCCCTGGGATTATCAGGCCGTGGCTATGGAGTACCGAGGTCGTCACGCCAGGATGGATGAGCAAATCGCCGAGATGAAAAGTATTTGGGCGCAGCGGCCACCCTTTGAAGGCGTTGATCCGGTCGGGCCTATCCCCACTCAGCCCGCTGGTCCCAAAATTTACACCGGTGCCATGGGTCCCAAAGGTATGGCCCGGTCAGCGCAATGGGCCGACGGAGTCTATGCCTTTTCCGGCAATGGCGAGCTGGAAGAAATCAGCAATACCCTCAAACTGGCCGATGACTGCTGGGCAAAGGCGGGGCGGACACAGGCGCCCTATCACATGGGTGGTTTCTGGTACTCCCTCGCCAATGATGCGCAGAGTCAACTGCACGACTATGTGTATAACTATTTGCTAATTGCAGGCGAAGACATCGCCAACTGGATGGCCAGTACAGTGCATCGCAGCAGCGCGGATGCTGTAAGGGAAGCGTTGGACAATCTCGAAGAGGCTGGCTGTGCCGAGGCGATGCTGTCGCCTGTGACCGCTGAGTTGTGTGAAATTGATCGTCTAGTGGATATTCTGGAAAGCCGTTAGGCCTATGCTCAGGTAGACAACTGATCGCAGTAATCGTACTGGTACATATCTCCGATTTTGCAGGTACCATACATGCTATACGTCCATTGCTTTTGTCTTTCGTTGATATAATCCAGTCGACAAACCAACGTAATCTGTTAGCTTTTCTTTTTCACAAAAATTTGAGTGGCAAATTTCTTGCTAAATCTCACCTTTAAGTCACCCAAAATACTGTACATATCAGAAATCTGATCTTTTGGAGTGCCTTTGATATCGAACCATTTAGAAGTCTTTCCATCGATACTCCAGCAACCGAAGCCATGATCAAAGCGTACGGTAAACTGAGCCCCGTCAGTCCAGGTGAGCATCAAAACCCGTCCATGAGCGAGATCATGGTTGGGCTTGATATCGACAGTGATGCTCTCGCCCATCTGATTAAAATACTCTGTAATCACTGATGATTTTTCTGAAGCGTTGCTCCACTCAGCGTACATTCCTCTAAATTTGGACCTTCCCCAAATCGAGTGGGTAGTTTATCCTGATGCCCTATGAATGACACACAGTTGTACAGCCAGATACTGGGTATAGAGAAGCCTTGGAAAGTCACCGTTGTACAGGTTTCCCTTGCTGATGATGAAGTGAAAGTCACGGTCGAGCGTGGCAGCGGGAAACTGGCCTGCCGCAAGTGTGGCAAGGCCTGCCCCGGCTATGACAAGCGGCAGCGCCGGTGGCGGCACCTTGATACCTGTCAACTCAAGACCCTATTGGTGGCTGACGTGCCCCGGGTGGCGTGCTCAGAGCACGGCGTGGTGACAGTGAGTGTGCCCTGGGCAGAGCCTGGCAGCGGATTTACCGCCTTGTTTGAAGCACTCGTCATCGACTGGCTGAAGGAAGCTTCGACCAGTGCGGTGTCGGAGCGCCTGCGGCTGAGTTGGAATGCAGTGGATGGCATTATGCAGCGTGCGGTAAAACGTGGGCTATCACTTCGAGAGGCGCTGTCGCCCCGGAAAATCAGTGTTGATGAAACGGCTTATCGCAAGGGCCACGACTATGTGACAGTGGTGACTGATCAAGAGCATTCAGCGGTACTCCATGTCGCGGAAAACAGAGAGGCCGGTAGCCTGGCTGAGTTTTACGAGTTGCTGTCAGAGGACCAGAGAGCGGGTATCGAAAGTGTGTGCATGGATATGTGGCCTGCCTACATCAAGGCGACCAGGGATGCGATTCCCGATGCCGATAGCAAGATCGCTTTTGATCGTTTCCATGTGGCGCAATATCTGGGCAAAGCGGTTGATCAGGTACGCCGCCAGGAACACCGACAGTTGCTCAGACAAGGCGATGGGCGAATGAAGGGTAGCAAATACCAATGGCTGCGTAACCGGCGCAACATGAGTTGGCACCAGCAACGCAGCTTCAGCGAACTGCGACAATCGTCGCTGAAGACAGCCAGGGCGTGGGCCATCAAGGAACTCGCCTCCCGCCTGTGGGATTACCGGAGCCGCACATGGGCCGAGAAAGGTTGGAAACGCCTGATCAACTGGATGGCTCGCAGCAGGCTCAAGCCGATGCAAGCGACATCAAAGACCCTGAGAAAGCATCTCTGGGGCATTCTCAACGCGGTGATTGGGAAGGTCGACAACAGCCACGCTGAAAGCATGAACAGTCGCATCAAGACGCTGAAAAGTCGTGCCCGTGGATTCAGAAACAGGGAGCGGTTCCGCAATGCAATTTACTTCCACCTGGGCGGACTACAGCTCTACCCGGAAGGCATCAGGGCCTAAATGACCCACTACGATTGGGGAAGGCCCCTAAATTTAGGGTTTGGTGGTTTATCACTGGTTAAAAGTACAATACTTGGATTGCTCCACTTTTCTGCCTGATTTTTCTTTAGCCCATCAATCACTTCAGCTAGCAACATCAGATTCCATGGCGAACAGATATAGGGGTCCGAGTAGCTCAATGCTTTTAGCTCAGGTTTAGAATCCATTGCGTCAGCCAAAAGATGGGAGTCGGTCTTTAACTCGTTCCACAGTTTTCCGCCAAATTTGCTGACTAAACCGTCACATTGACCCATGATCTCTATTTCAACATCGCCTGCAACAGACTGATCAAACAGAAAATTCTTATCTATATCCCCAATCGATAAAACAGAAACCGCCTTGCTTTTAAGTAGGTAATCCCTTTCCATTTTCAACCAATTGGAACCAGGAATATTGGCGTCAGTGGCGTTAGTTCCAAAGGTATATGTCGCCGACTCCCCCTCAAGCTGGGCTAAAAGAGTAGCGGAACCGTTTATCACACTTTCGTCCCCTTTAAGGGCACATATCCGTACACCGAGATTATTCAATGCCCGCAAATCCTCTTTGTGCACATCACTTAATCCATTTAAATTGGTATCAGATAGAATGAGACAAACCTCATCAAGAGACTTCTGCCACCTAAGGCACACTTCTTTTAAATCACTAGAGCTGATATCCCAGCCTGGGTAAGGGCCTGCCAGGTAAAGCCTTAGATTTTTACAGCCGTGATTGGTCGCCGCCAAGATTTCCTCTGACAAGGACTCAAAGCAATGCTCAGTGGAATCGCCAAATATTTTTGCCTCTGGAGGGAGATCTAAATAGTTTTCTATTGATTGTAAATACTCCAGTGCAACGTGACGATTTAACACCTCGGCATGGAAGCGGGTATCGTAGCCAAGCAGGCAACGCTGGCATGCACTTTCGCAATTATCTTTACAAGCAAGGTATTCCCTGGCCTTCAAAAGCATATCTCTTAAGTGCCGGGATGCAGAAGATGCAAACCCTGATCCGCCGCCATGAGTGTCAAATAGAACAATACCCGCAGCTCCCTCTGGATAATTACAATCTGGAATCTTTGAGGCTTTAACTGTGTACCCCATTTCCTCTGCATTAACGCCATGAATATCTGCCAGCACTTGTCTAAAGACCACCGCCAGAGTCCAAGGCAATTGATCACCTGTTTTATGGCGCAAGTAAGATCCCTCTGCAGGATTTTTTAAATAAAGTTCAAACACATCGGTTTGATCCGTAGTCCCCAAATGAACCCCCGCTTTTATCGCATAAGCCTCATCAGAACCCGCACAGGTTGGCAGCGAATCAGGGCCCAGTTTCCCCTGCAGTTTGCTATGGGTTTGCCCAGGTTGAAGGGTTGTTGGATAGTTATTATTTTGCGTCATAGACTCAGATCGACCACAGCGAAGACAAACGGCAAAACCAGTACCGTTTTCCCCGGAGCTATGATGGAAAATGTGCCCTTCGGAACTCACTCTTGCAGCGCCCAGGCGCGGATCAAACAGGGGGCTAATCGGCGCATTAGCAGTAACCCATGGCTCTTCGACGGGCACATAGGCCTGAGAGCTAATATCGGTTGAGGGTGTGCTATAAAAATCAACCGCAAAACCAACCGGATCTATATACTCCCTGATATTCTTTTCTCTGAGACCGCGGCCACACTCAGAGCAGGTTGCATTGAATGTCGCACCAGACTCATTGCCAATAAAACCGCACCCATCACAGCGCCACTCCTTCATCATCATCTGTGGCTGAGAATAATCTTCGTTTGGAGAGAATTTATTGAGGAGTATCCCCGATGATTTATAGACAAGTCCATTGAGCACCACATCTGCACCTGGGGCATACTCACGGATGGCAATAGCCATTTGCCTGCCAGGCCGTTCTCGCATTCTTGTCTGATTATCGATGCGGCCATTGGGTCTTCGATACATGCCTTGCTTAAAATCTGATACAGAGTAATGATCGAAGGTAACAATACCGGTTGGAAACCCATAGCCGGGCAAAAATGCTTTAGACGCCAATTCAGATAGTAGGTACTGTTCGCCCATACACCGCAGGTCATACTCTACCTTTTTCCGAAGCGGGTCTCTCTCGCCAAGACTGCTTACACTAGCGGCCTGTGACTTGATCTTGTTGAAAGCCGGGAGCCATTGTTGTTTTGACCTGGTTAGGGACGCTATGGATTTTTTAATGATATGCTCAATGGGATGCGCAGCCAAGATACTGCCGTGGATGATACTGGTGATGCCTTTGCCAAGACTTTCCGGCACAGAGCCCAGGGAGAATGATTCAAGCCACCTCAACATGTGATCTACAGGGGCTTCTGAGCCATCTTCAGCACTGAAAAACCATTGGCAGTTCAAACTTGTGACAGCGGTTTCACCGACCGCTGCAACTTCTTTAAGAAAGCAGGACATCAGTAGAGCGTTGATGTGCCGCTGAATTATCCGCCCATTATTGAGGCTAATATGTGGCGCAGGTATAGCGGTAGTAAACGGCCAGACCGGGTTGGAGAACACAGCTCTTTCATGCGGGTTATCCTTACAAATAGTAAATGCAAGCGCCTGGGTTTCGCCTCGGCGACCAGCACGGCCCGTACGCTGTAAATAATTCGCAGGGTGAGGGGGCACATTATTCATTGCGACAACAGATATACCGCCGATGTCAACTCCCATCTCCATAGTTGTAGAGCAACTCAGAACATTAAGCCGACCAGATTTAAAAAGACGTTCATATTTATCCAGGATAGATGCCGGTTGCTGTGCAGAGTGTTCTGCGGCCCGATAAAAGCGCCCTCCCTCCACTATACGATCACTAACATCACTCCAAAGGTTCTCTTCTCTAAGGGCCTGTACAGCGCTTTGCCTATCAATCCACTGCCTGATATGCCGCACCCGCGCTTCATCAGAATTACAGGTAGACGCATCAACCCGACAAATTGCGCTGGATGTTTTCCGGCACTTGATCTCTTCGTTGACATATTTAAACGGCAGGTAAGGTGTCAAATCTCTAAAGGTGGTGTCCAGTAGGCGATGGGTGACAGGGCATATCCAAAGATCCTGGCAAGCCTGAAAGGCAATCTCCCGCCTATCTAACTGGAAATGCAAGCTGCCAGCGATATTCTTTAAAATTTGGCGCTCTTCTTGCTGACCTGTATCTGCATTCACCATAGGATATCGCCTGGTCAACGCCCCCCAGGATTCTTTTAAGATATCGTTAACCGCATCTTTATCCGCAGCATTAGTAATATCCAGGTTTAAAGCAGCCGCAAGCAGCCGAATCAGGCGACTATTTCTGCCTTGACGAACTTGTGGCCACCGCAACAAACGTGAACCGATATTTTCATCAGAGCCTGGCTTGAGGACGGATTTGGCATATATCTTTGCCCCCATCCAGTTTACCCAATCGTCAGGTATATCGATGATGGAATTCTCTCTGATATAAAAATCAAGGGTGATTTTCAAGAATGCTCGCCAATCATCAATTGACAATTCAAGCTCTTGACAAATACCTGGTAGCGTGACGATTTCCTGCAAGGCTGGATACTGGACAGAAACCAGCCCCAAAGTTTCCATGCTGTTTTGACGTTTAGGGCGGCGAGCGAACTCTCGAAGGAGTAACATTTCAACCAAAATTACCGGTCCTTCACCCTCCACAAATAACTGCGGATTGATCTCCCGGTAATAATCAAATATCCAGCGAGATATATCCAGGCTTGAATGAAACCTGGCAATGGCATCGCGCCAGCTTAAAGGCTTGGCAGTTCCCTGACTGTCCAGCTCTAATTGAATTTTTTCAGCGAGGTCCTCTATGCCTTTAACGAGGTCGTCTTCTCCCTTTTCCCTAAATTTTTCAATTGATTCTCTATAGCTCTTTAACTTAGCCTCTTTTTCCGCAGTTTTATCGGCACCTATGAGAGTGACATTATTGGCTACAGAGGCGTAAGTCAGCCCGCGAATGGAATCCCTCTCCGAGTCCTGCTGAATTTTTGTTGAAATCCTCGCCGTCCCCTGCCGACTATCGGTAAAGGTTATCAGGCGCCTGCCCCGGTTCGGACGTTCACTGGCGGCATCACTTTCCTGGGAAGCTTCCAGGAGAGTGGGAATGGCGTTGCTAATATAGAAAGGTGTGCCCAGCAGACTTCTTCGATAAAACGGGCCTTTATGACCAGTGTAGTCACAATGACTACAGGCTTGGTCTGTTGGCTGAATGACATCGATATCAAACGTATCCATGCCTGGAGGAACCTGGTTTCGGCCTTCGTTGATAGACACTGAATAAGTTAATTCAGGGTGTGGGGCTGGCGCAATAATAACCTGATCTTCAGAGCTATTTATGTCGTCATTCGGGTCGCTCTCTTCAGGGTTTTCATAGTCAAGGCTGAACTCATCTAAGGCCTCACGCTCCATCTGCACGAAACTGCCGCTATGCTCCACCGCCAGTAAGTGTGGCGTATTACAATCGCTGCAAAATATAAGCTCATACACCGGAGCACTGCATTGGCAATGGCTCTTTCTCTGCGTATACACATTGCCAAATGGCCAGCCATCCTTAAGGCTTGTATCTGACTTGGCATGACAATGCTTGTTTACACAGCACCACAGGCCGCTTAAGACCTGATGGAACAAGTGCCCCCTGACCGGTAGAAACGGGTTGCTCTTGGTACCCTTTGCTAGCGACCCAATTGTACTTGAACAAACATCAAGCCATTTGAGGGTTTCCTCTGTTTTATGCACATCGTTGAACACAGCCATTGATAAATCAGACAATGTACGAGGTACGGCACTCTGTGTGAGAGAGGATCGAATCTTGCGAGCAACCGAACTTTCACACAAGGCGCGATAGCGCTCATCTGAATTTTCACTAGCTGCCTCTATGACGGCTATTTCCTCAATGGGCTCATTCTGCAACGCACAACCTGCAAGTGACGGGATTGCCCGTCGGCCACCAACGACCACCACCTGATCACCGCTAATACCGGCCAAGTTTGCCAGGTATTGCTGTAACTGACTATCTGCTTGCGGGTCGTTGCCCATGGTTGCAGAAGTAGCGATAAAACGAACGTCTGATGCACACACGCCAAACGTATGCATCACCCGGCGCAGTAATAGAGATAGTTCCGCAGCCTGAGATCCCATATAAGTGTGAACCTCGTCCAGTACTATCCATCGCAACTTCCCGCAGGACTGCTTGATAATTGGCTCGTCAATCTGACGAACGAGCATATATTCGAGCATTGTTGCGTTCGTCATCAGCATGGGAGCAGGCTGGTCTCGCAAGGCCTTGCGGGTTAGCACTTCATTAGGATATTGGCCCTGGTCTGAATGTCTATTCTCTTCTGTATTGCCGTTGTACAGGCAGAACCGCAATCCATCGTTATAATCGTCAGTCCAGGCCCTAAAGCGTTCTCGCTGGCTATTGATCAACGCATTTAACGGATAAAGGAACAGCGCCCGTATACCAACCAAAGGTCTATCAGCTTGCTCATACTCAGCGGCCAGGTCATTTAAGATCGGCACCATAAAACATTCAGTCTTGCCAGAGCCCGTGCCACTAGTTACCACCAGTGACTTATGAGGAGGTTCAAGCAGCGTTTTCCAGGCTGTTTTTTGATGTTTAAAAGGATGCCAGGAGCGTTCGAAGCGATGCTCACCCGCTTTATCCATGGCATCCACGAGACTCGGTAACAAGAGATTGCCTGCCAGATCATCCATCGTTACATCTGACGGCTCCCAGGAGAACATCGATTCAAAAACCGGGTCAGAAAGAAAACCATTGCCAGAGTTTCTCTTGCTGAGCTCGGCCACAAGGTGCTGCCTGAGAGCTTTGTCAGAGATCCCCAGAATACTCACGGTTGACTCAACTGAGCGCTTGGAAATTCTGGCTATTACATCCCGATAATATTCGCGAATTGCCATGCTTATACTGCCTCCATTTCTTGCTGGGACAGCCAACCTGTAAGATGTAGAAAGGCAACTGAAAACCAGTCTTCATCAAAGCGTATCAATTGCTGAAGTTTAAAAACTTCAGCGGGGGTGCCTGGCCACTCATCAAATCCTGAACCGAGGGACCGCCAGGCTATAAGCCAAGGCAAAAAAATCACCGCTCTTTGGTGGCTGTGATTCTCTCTAACCAGGGCTTCACGCACTATCGGTAAGTCCTGTACTTGCTGATATATGTATTCCGACAAGAATTCTGGCCAATCGCTATCCGCCCGCCGCCTTAAAAGATTCTGATATTCCTCTTTAAGCAGCGAGTCAAAAAATGTCTCTACAGGCATCACTTGGAATGCAGCTAGTTCCTGGGATGGTTCTCCCAAAAGCTTTTTTCGAAGTATCTTCCCAATACCGGGCAGTGAAGGGCTCAGTTTCTCAATGGATTGGATTTTCTTGACAAGTAACTCACCGACCAGGCCATCATCATCTAATTTGCTTGAGATATTTGATCGATACGCCTCCAATGATCTCAGCCAGTCTTTAACACTGACCAACTCCCAGATTACCGGAAGCTGATTCTCCAACCAATCAACAATCTCGTTCTCGTCACGAATAAACAGGTTGGCTAGAAACGATGGTTCACGGATACTTAATCGCCATATATCAAATGTGGTGACTGGCAGGTGATTTGTTTTTTCCCAGAGGTTGACCAGATAGCCCCAACTTTTGTGATCAGGCTTATCTGCCATCTCTCGCATGACTGACTTAATGTGCCGGGTTCGAGCCTCAGGGGCATTAACTGACATCGCTTGAGTTAGAGTATGAACTTCTATATCTCCATCACCATCACCAATAATCCGGCGCTTTGGCCGGAACCGTACCTTTGACTCGGGCGAGGGATAAATAATCCACAGGCCATCTGATCGATTTTCAGGCTTAAAATCCCAGCAACCTGTTGATACTCCCTGGCTAAGCCGGGGTTCAAGATCATCAAAATCCTGTTCAGGTTGGGCCAGATGCATGACTGAAACACCCATGCCAGCCAGTTGATCTACACCAATATCCTGAAGTGTGTTAGGGCTAAACCCCACACCCCCTGCGCCAATTGGAACCAGCTCATTCTCGTATCGCTGGACAGTCAGGTTGAATGTGTTCTGCCCTCTTAGCGACATGCTGATTTGCACCTTTGAGTCGATGGATGTTCCCACACTGATCAGTGAATCGATAGATTGATGCCAGTCATAGATAGCAAATTCTGTGATCCCCCGAGACAACGAAATCTGTTTTTTGATATAGATCTCACGAGCATAGCATTTTCTAATGCTGTATCGATAAGGGAAAAAAACAAGTCGGTCTTTTCTCCTTCACGATGCCTATCATTGAACAGTTTTAACCGATAGCCTCTGAGATGACTCAAGTGTAGGGGAGTAGTTAATGAAGCAGGGAGTCCCGCAGCATCAAAGAGCAACGCCCCCTTTGATGGGTAGGGAAGCGTCATCGAGATAATCTTCTTCTGCTCACCAGGCAACAAGGACACATTAATACTCAGTGGGGGCTCATCGTCTGCCTCAACCCGGATATCCTTACGCCCACCCATACTGGAAACCTCAAATGATAACTGCTCATCACTAACAGCCACTTCCAGGCCAGTTGTACCACAAAGGGAGATAACACCGGCTTTTACCTGCTGGGGGTCAGGCTTAATCTCGACCCTGAAATCCTCAGCTAAAATACCAACCCGTTTTCGTAGCTGTGTATTACCATCACCATCAATGAGCCTGATCTCATAGTATCCAGGCTCTGCCTGGCTCAGTGGCCTCCAAGCCTCATCAGCACCAATTTTTTTAGCTTTCAAGTCGGCATTATGGCAATGCAAAGCATGACCAGAAACAATGTTTGTCTCGACCAGTTCGGGTTGGCCAATGTAGATATCCCTGGGCGTGGACGGAAAGGGACACTTTTTGCCTTTAAGGTCAAATTGAACCAGGCTTTCTTCCAGGCCTGCTGACAGCTGATATCTGGCGTCACCACAGCAACAGTGCATAACGCCGGACAGTTTCAGGAGAGCACCACTCAAGAGCCTGCCACAGCGGGAAATTTCGGTATCCTCATCTTGACAGGAAAAACGACAACTAGCCGGCACAAAGACTAAAGCATCTTTATCTTTAACTGCCTGGCTTGCAGTACCCTGAAGCATCCACTTCCCCTCAACATTCCTGAACAGCCAAGGCAAATCTGAGTCTAAATGCTCTCCACCCGGAATAGGTACATCAAGCAAGCATTCCCCAATATGTTTAAATCTTAACCGCAACTCCCTTACTGCCTGTTCTCCTTTCAACCGCAACGACGTGCCTGATAATTTCAAGGCCTTCCGATCTTTATAGGTGGTAGCTATTGCTCGGCACCACGGCCAGCTATCGCCGCCAGGCTCATACACTTCTAGCTCCATTGAAGAAGGAATATCGGTTCTTCCAGTAAGAAAATCACTATCATCCAGAAAGACGAACGTCGGCGGGTCAATTTGTGCAATAAGCTCAGGAGAGTCCGTTTCTGCTCCAACCAGTACTCGCTCGATTTCAAAAGGTGTTTTGGCTGCGTCATCTATTTTGGCTCTTGAAGCAGCATCAATCAGGTCGCCAAGCAGCGATCTCGCCTGATTGTCATCCATCGGTAATGGAAACAGCTCGCGCCAACCGGGGCGGTTGGCATCCAGCCATGCCAGCGGCTCTTCCCTGTCTTTAAGCTCGTAGTCCTGTCTTAAAGTAACGACGGTTTCAGCGATATCAGTCAGTATTTGGCTGAGTTCTTCCGAGCGGTAGCTCGGGGGGATTAAATCTTCATAGCTAACAATGAGTACCGAAATATTGATGCCACGGGATAAGTGCTTTCTCAACGATGGTTGTAATACATTTCGCAGCCACCCGCCAGAACCTTGAAGCCGATTGAGCGGCAAACCACCTTCAGTCGCAACGGTACCCAGAAATTTGCGCGTACCACCAACAGCACGAACATCTCGCCGCCAGCGCTGTAACCCTGATTCAACCAGCGAATTACGTTTAACAGCGCTCAGATCCATGGAATTAATGCCGATTGAATCGAATATCCCACTCCAACGCCACTTTCCAGTGTAATAGCGACGCCACCACTCGGCCCCATACATAACAAATGCAGCGTCCCAGAACCGCATTTCAGTGATCTCATTAACCCCTAGCCGGGCGCTTAGCTTTAAGAGGTCTGTCAGAGCAGCGAACTCCTGTTCGCTGAGCCGATACTGATATAGAGGTCTGCCATCAGGTTTTTCAATATCATGGCGTTGTAATAGTGTGTCAATCCATTCTGAGGGCGTCATTTTTACTCCATAAAAGTGTAGAAGAGCAGACTTGATCTGACAGTTACCCGTTTTTACTGGTGCCTGCCAGTTTTAGAGAGGGTGTAAATCCAACTATGTCAACGGTCGGTTTATAGCAAACAGCCAGCCTGTTACCAAAGAGGATAATGAACTGATTCAGAGTCGCTTTCCAGTTCCATGTCCAGTTCCACTCTCGAATTGAGATCGTCCATTCTTCAATACTCCGCGTAATCCCGGGTAGAGCAGTGTTTTGACGGCATCATCGTGCAGGAAAGCGCAAGCTATCGCTCAAAGGCTCGCTGGCATGAGTTCTGTAGGCCAGATTCCGCATGGCGGGCGCGTAATCAAAGAGCGGGTTTAGCTATGGACAAGTCAATGACTTTATTCCGAATGGGCCCGTCCTGGCGTGACAGTGGCTTTACGAACAATCCACGACGGTACCCTGGCAACTCTGCGTGATCAGCTCTCAAAGTAGGCAAAGTACTTCCTGTACCTCCAACCCGTTGGCTTATTGGGGTAGCGACAACTCCATTTCCACACTATCTTCCGATTCATCAGAAGCTGCTTATATAGCCAACCATGATTGATATGATTAAAGCAGGCCTTGATATCTCCCTTCAGAATCCACTGGGCGCATGTTCTTTGACAGAGCACTTTAAAACAGCGTTCCACAGCATTGGCGGTGGACCGACCCGGCCTAAACAGGCATACACTTGTTAGCCAACCGCACGGCCATCTCCCCAGTATTTGGCCCGCACTGCTTTTTTGTCGGGCTTGCCAACGGCAGTGAGCGGAATAGCATCAATATAGTCAATTGACTTGGGTGCTTGCACTGACCCTTTGGCTGCTTTGACCAAATGGATCAGCTCATCACTGAGAGTGTCGCTGGCTTCATGGCCGGGTTTTAGAACAACAACCGCTTTAACCGCTTCGCCCCATTTTGCATCGGGTACGCCAATCACTGCAACGTGTGCCACCGCTGTGTGACCTGAAATGACATCCTCCACCTCACGTGGAAATACATTGAAACCACCAGTCACCACCATGTCTTTCTTGCGATCAACGATATAGAGAAATCCATCATCATCGAACTTGCCGATATCACCGGTATGTAACCAGCCGCCGCCCATGGCTTCCTCAGTTTGCCCGACCATGTCTTTGTAAGCTTTCATCACCAAAGGTGCACGCACGCAGATCTCGCCGAGCTCACCTTTTGCCACTGGATGATTGTCGTCATCCAGTAATTCCAAATGAACCCAGGGAGCGGGGCGGCCGCAGGAGCTGAGCCGTTCTGGTTTGCTCAAGTCGTGCTCTTTCCTCTTCATATTGGCCAGCACCATGGGGGCCTCTGACTGACCAAAAAACTGATAGAAAATCTGGCCCCATTTTTCGATACCTTCCTGCAAGCGTGCCGGGCTCACGGGAGAAGCACCATAGAAAATGGTTTCCATACTCGACATGTCCGCTGTGGCCGAGCGCGGCGAATCCAGCAGAAAATACAGCATCGCTGGTACTAACATGGTGGCAGTGATTTTGTGCTGTGCTACCGCGTCGAAAAATTCATCGGGGCTGAAACCCTGCATGACATAAAAAGCACCGCCTTTTTGCAGCACGGGAATAAAGAAGGCGGCTGCCGCGTGAGACAGAGGTGTGGCAATTAACATGCGCAAATCTTCAGGCAATTCCCATTCCGCCATTTGAATCATGGTCATATAAGCGGTTGCGCGATAGGTACTCAACACACCCTTGGGTTTGCCGGTAGTGCCACCCGTGTAAGTGATGGAGGACACATCCGTCGGCTCTACATCGGCTGCCACCAAGGCTTGTGGTTTAAAAGTTTCGGCCAGTGCCAGGTAGTCGTCGCCAATGTCATTAGGGCCAAGGCCCAATACAATTAACTCGGGAAATGTCTCTTTCAACTCTGCGGCGCGCGGTGAAGAGGGGGGCATCAAAAACCAGTGCGTCGATCTCCGCATGGTCCAGCACATAGCTGTGATCGCCCAACGAGCCCATAGGATGCAGCGGTGAGCCGATAGAACCGTTGATTTGCATCGCCGCAATATTAGCAAGTACTTCCGGTCTGTTGGCCGCAATCACTGCGATTTTGGAACCCTTGCCGAGTCCTTTTGCTTGCAGTGCCTGTACCATTTGGCTGGTAGACCTGCGCACATCGGCATAACTCGCTACCCTGTCCCCCAAATACAGGCAGGGCTCATCATTGTATCGATTCAGGCCGTCTATCAACATATGGGCCATTAACGGTGGGTGGTGGATGCTATCTCTCATGGTTAATACCCGTGTGCTGTGCCAAAAAAGCAAAAGTATACCCGTCCTTGTAACGGGAACCCTGTGTGACAGGGGCCAATTTGTGCTGACAAAAAGTGCCCTCGTCGCGCAGTGGATCAAACTCCAGGGTGGTACACAGGCCAGTGGCAGACCTCTCAAGTCGTCCACAGTTGCCCTGGCTGGAGCGGCGTCAATTGGAACACTTTCGCCACCATCGCGCTGGGTCTATGCCACAGTGGCGTGCCGACAAACCCGGTTATGCTACTGGTAAGGTGCTAAAACCCCGGCGAATTATTATAGATGAGGTAATCCGCTGCATTGATATATTTGACAAGTTTGCGCCAGGTTATTATTAGGGCTGGTAAATGTGTCATTTGTCCCTACACTAGTGATAGTGGTATCCAATACTCACGGGAGTGAAGGCATATGTTAGAAAAAGAGTTTGCCCAGGCAATGAAGATGGCGCAGCAGGCGAACAGGGAAGTTGAAAAACTGCGCGCTCGGCTTGTAAAAGATGCACAGAAAGCTGTCGATAAAGGTAAGCGTGAACTGTCTGCGGCGCGCAAGAAGCAAAAGGCTGCCAATGAGCGGCTGAAGAAAGCCCGCGCATCGCTGCGTAAAAAGCCGACGTCTGAGAACCGCAAACAAGTGGAAGACTTGCTCAATCAGGCCAGACAAATGGCTGATACCGTTTCAGCGATTGCCAAGTTGTTGGCGGATGCGGTGGAGCGTTTAGTGCCGCTAAAGACCGATGCGGTCCTTGAAGAGCGCAAAGCAAAGGCAGCGGAGCGAGCGGCGGCGGCGGTAGAAAAGGCAGCAGCCATGCAGGCCAAACGGAAGGCCAGGAGAAAATCGGCGGCCAGGAAAAAGCCTGCGGCCAAGAAAAAGACCGCGGCCAAGAAAAAGACCGCGGCCAAGAAAAAGACCGCGGCCAAGAAAAAGACCGCGGCCAAGAAAAAGACTGCGGCCAAGAAAAAGACCGCAGCCAAGAAAAAGACACCAGCGAAAAAGAAGGCCGCCGCAAAGCGCTAAAGCCCAAGATAATCAAGTCGGCCTCCGGGTCGGCTTTTTATATACCGGTGGCAAGGGTTTCCCTGGGAACCGATGAAGATGGTGGTGCGGTACATTCATTTGGAGCTGGTTATTTGGGCCGGTCGATGGTTTTATACGGCCCATGACAATGTCTCTATTTGATGCACAAGAGGTGCTGGCAGCGGCCACAGCGGCCACCGGCCTGGATAACTTTGGCGATCATTGGTTTCGCGAAGGCCTGAATGTGCTTTTGGAAACCTATGATCGCAATGTCGTTGACGAGTCCAGCCGTCAGAGTTGTCGCAATCATGTCATTGCCAAGCTGGTCACCCGGCTAAAGATTCAGGCGGCTTACGATCAGCATCCGGAAATTTTGCAGGAAACACTGGAAACGCCCATGTTTGTGACGGGCCTGCCGCGCACTGGCACCTCTGCACTGGTTAATCTTCTCTCCGCAGACCCCTATACCAAGTCATTATTGCTGTGGGAGATTTATTGCCCGGAACCTTTGCCGGGTTGGAAGTTAGGCATGCCAGACCCGCGCCACGATGGCATGGTTGAATACATGGAAGCCAACCGCGACCCGGAGTTCGATAAAATTCATTACGCCCACCCTGATTTGCCGGAGGAGTGTGTGATGATGCACCAATACTCCTTCGACGGTGTGCAAACGGGCTGGGAGATTATGTTAGAGCCTTATCGCAGTTGGTTTATGCAGCATGATCTGCAACCACTCTATCGAGAGTACCGCGACCAGCTCAAACTTCTACAATGGCAGCGCCCGGCCCAGCGCTGGGTTTTGAAGGCGCCCGCCCATATGTGGGCACTACCCGAAATAGTCGATGTATTTCCCGATGCCTCTATCGTGTGGGGGCACCGCGATGTGGTGAGTGTGAGCTCATCTATCAGTTCCATGACACGGATGGTGATGGCGCAAAACATGTGGAACAAGGACGCATCAAAAATTGACACTGGCTGGCTGGGCGAGCAGGTGATGGAGTGGTATGCCAGCTCCCTGGAGCGAGGCCTGCGGGCTCGCGAAATACTGCCCAAAGAACGTTTCACCGATTACAGCCACGATGGTTTTGTATCAGATTCGATGGGAACCGTTACCGATATTTACAACTACTTCAACATCGAAATAACCGATGAGATTCAGGTGGCGTTGCAGACGCATATCGATAGCCATCCCCAGGCCAAGTATGGCAAGCACGGTCATAAACTTGATCAATTTGGTTTGAGTGAAGAGCAAGTCAGAGAGCGATTTGCATTCTATACTTCTCAATATGCGAGTACTTGAAAATAAAGAGACCTTTGCACGGAAGATGATGTCGCTGACAGGCCAGGCAAAAACCCATGCGATGAGTGAGTTTATGCGTATCAATGACCGGTTGAGTACGCTTTTACCCACAGCAGGCGCCTTTAGGCGACCACAGCATGTCGGTGAAATGGATTTCGTGCAAAGGTCTCAAAGAGCTGATACAGACTTTTCAATCTGACCTCGCACAGAACTTTCGAGGTGTCGAGGTTGACTGGAAGCACTACTTTAGCTCAGGCGCAGTTTGGCATAGACCTCAATCAAGTCCGACTGTGTTGGAGCGGGCGCGACCAGGTGCCTGTTTGCTACCTGCGCGGTGATGCGGAGCAAGGTAGGGATGAGGATGTCGATAAGGTGAGCGGGTTGTGGCAGCACACCACTTTGGAAGATGAATTTTACCGATGGGTATCTGGATTCTCTGACCGATCAACACATTGATTGATACAAACCTGGCGATGCAAAGGCCGAGTCCATGAGTGAGCAGCAAAGGGTACACACCTACCGACTGGTTATTTCCTGTCCCGATCAGGTTGGCATTGTCGCCAGCGTGTCGAAGATGGTCGCAGACCACGGCGGTTGGCTGAGCGAGGCGAACTACCATTCAGATGCCGAGCACGACTGGTTTTACATGCGTAATGAAATTCGCGCAGATTCACTCGGTGTCAGTTTGGAGGAGTTTCGTACCACGTTTGCCGAGCTGGCCGAACGCTACCAAATGCAGTGGTATATGCGCGATTCGGCGAAAAAACAAACAGTCGTCATGCTGGCCAGCCGCGCTTCTCATTGTCTTGCAGATTTACTGCATCGCTGGCACAGCGGTGAGCTGGATTGCGACATTCCCTGCGTGATCTCTAACCATGACAATCTGCGCAATATGGTGGAATGGCACGGCATTCCTTTTCACCATGTGCCGGTACCCAGGGAAGACAAGCAGGCTGCGTTTGAGAAAACAGCGGAAATTGTGCGCAGGCATGAAGCCGAGACACTGGTGCTGGCGCGCTATATGCAGATTATTCCGCCAGCTTTGTGTGAGGAGTATGCAGGCCATCTGATAAACATTCACCACAGTTTTTTGCCGTCCTTTATCGGTGCCAACCCTTACCAGAAAGCCTATGAGCGCGGTGTGAAACTAATTGGTGCCACCAGCCACTATGTGACGGAGGATTTGGACGAGGGGCCGATCATTGAACAGGATGTGATTCGTGTTGATCACAGCCTGAACAAAGATGACCTGGTTCGATTGGGCAGAGACGTTGAGAAATCTGTGTTATCGAGAGCGCTGCGCTACCATCTTGAAGACCGGGTTATCGTGCGCGGTAACAAATGCGTGGTGTTTAACTAGTGTAGTGTATTGAACTGATTCATGTTATATAAAGTGCTTCATTCACTACCCATTTGAAGCCAATGCCCGCCCAAATAGACATCACTTTATCAGCGCAAGAGAAAAAGCAGTTGGAAAAACAGGTTAGGAGCAAAACGACACCGGTACGATTGGTAGAGCGCTCAAGGATCATTCTGCTCGCTGCAAAAAATATTCCCAACTACAAGATTGCTGAAGAGCTGGAAATTGATGCCAACAAAGTGGGCCGGTGGCGCAATCGTTTTTTCGAGAGAGGGCTTAAGGGGATAGAGAAAGATTTACCCAGAGGGGCTAATCACGGCGGCAAGAATTCTGCGGACCAGGCAAAGCTGCGTTCGAAAGTCATCAAGATAACCACGCAGGAAAAACCCAAGGATGGCACCCACTGGACGACCCGAGGTTTGGCAAAAGTGATGGGAATTAATCACTCCTTTATAAACAGAGTGTGGCGAGAAGTTGGTTTGAAGCCACACCTGGTTGCCCGATTCAAGGTGAGCAGCGACCCTGCCTTTGAAGACAAGCTACGCGATGTCGTTGGCTTGTATGTATCGCCGCCAGAGAATGCCGTTGTTTTCTGTGTTGACGAGAAGAGTTCCATTCAAGCGCTGGATAGGTCGCAGCCGGGATTGCCGATGAAGCCAGGACGCGCCGGAACCATGACTCACGACTATAAGCGTCATGGTACAAGCACCTTGTTTGCGGCACTGAACACCCTGACGGGTGATATTATCGGTGAGTGTAAGAAGCGTCACCGGCACCAGGAGTTTTTGGCGTTTCTGAAGACTGTGGAGAAACAAACACCCAAAGAGTTAGACCTTCACCTTATCGTTGACAACTATGCGACGCACAAACACGAAACAGTGAAGAACTGGATTAAGCGTCATAAGAGAGTTCACTTACACTTTATTCCAACGAGTTCTTCGTGGCTAAATCTGGTGGAGAGATTTTTTGGATGGTTGACAGAAAGGCGGCTGCGTCGTGGTGTATTCACATCAGTACAACAGTTGGAAGAGACTATCATGGATTTTATTGAGAGACACAATGAAGATAAAAAGCCATTTGTTTGGACAAAGTCTGCGGGAGAGATTCTGGAGAAAGTGGGCCGCGCAAGACATGCACTCTCAAATCAATAATTAGTTTAATACACTACACTAGATGCTCTCGGAGGCAGCCAGTTCTCGCCTCTTCACCATCAGGCGAATGTTGGCGCCGCTGTTGTCACGCCCCAGGGTCGCTTTTTTTCTGATAAGGGTCGGTATATAGCTGGCTGTTTATCAACTTCATACGCTGTGCACAGGATGATCTTTTGGCCTGGCGCTCAGCCTTACCGCGAGAAGCCGTTAATGACAGTGCCCGGCAACAGAACCCGGCTTGCTGGATTTCCGGGTTCCAGCCCCCGGTTTCCAAAACCGCGCGCGCACCAGCACCTCTTGTGCATCAAATAATGACTGCATCTGATTAATGGTGGTTCCTGGCTTCTCTTGGGGTCATGCCGGTCCAATTGATATAGGCCCGGCGAAAGTTGGACACATCGTTAAAGCCAATGATATAGGCAATAGAAGCGAGCGGCAGTTGCGTCGTTTTAAGGTAATGGGTGGCGTGTTCGGTGCGTACATCGTCGAGCAGTTGTTGAAAAGAAGCACCCTCGCTCGAAAGTTTGCGGCGATAAGTGCGCGGGCTCATATTCAATATGTCCGCCACCTGAGGCATTTGCGGATAGTGTCCCTCAAGCTTCCTCAGCAATTGCGTGGTTTGCTCGCTTAAGCTGTCCTGCTCTTCAAGGTCGGCCAATAGCCGCTGGCATTCCTGTTCGTACAATTCCAGCAGCGCAGGGTTGGAGGAAGGTAGCGGCGAGTCGAGCCACTCATCACTCAGTGAAATACTGCCCACCCCGGCATTGAAGTGCAGGTCGTCTCCCAACACCGCTCTATATTCACTGACATAATCTGGTTCTGGATAGGGAAGCTCTACCCGGAATACCATATCAGGATTGTTCACCAGTAACTTTATGTTGTGGTGCAGTGCCGCGAACAGTAACTCGTAACCAAACTCCAGAGGCAGGTCGTCTTGACGATTGTCGGGAATTAACCAGCAGCGGCCATCGTGTTGCGTGTAATCAATGTCCAGGGCCGGTGCGAGAATATGGTAGTACTTGAGAAAGAAGTTTAAAACCTGTTCAAGGTTCTCGCAGGTCATAAAGGCCTGTCCTACGGTTGCATGTGCGCTCAGATTGAGGCGGCTGCCAAGATGTAAGCCAAGTGCGCGATCACCTGTCAGCAGGTAGGTCTTGTTGATGATGTGGTGGAAGTCATCTTCATTGACCCTGGCGCCAATGGTGGACAGGCTCGCGGGGTCGAGGCTGGTGTCAGCAAGAATGTCCGCTGCAGAAACACCTTGTTGCCGCGCCAGGTCCAGCAGAATAATGACGTACTGCGCCGGGGATGTCGGGTTGTTGATGGCCATATATGACCACATTTTGACAATAAGTCACCTTGAGAGCAAGACACAAGACGACGATAGTGTGAGCCTGAAAATTAGAGGGCTAGCCCGTGAATATACAATATGCAGAAGAAACACCACGCAAGATACAGAGTTTTTCCGGTTCCAGGCGTCGCCAGGGAGGCGATGTTGATATTGACGACCTGCTGACCTCCGAGCATGTGGAGCATGTGGCGGAAATTTTTCAAACGCCGTTGACCGGTGCTTTCAACTGGAATTACACCTTGCAGGATGACCGCATAAAGAAACTCTACGAATTGGGCAAGCAGCTCAACTGGAACGTGGAACTGGATATCGACTGGACGCCAGAGTGGCCCGAGGAAGATTTTGAGCAGGGCGCCGAGCTGATGAATTTGGCGGACTACCAACCCTACATTGACTTGAGCCAGGAGCAAAAGCGTGAGTTTTGGCTGCACCAAAACGCCTGGAGCCTGTCGCAGTTCCTGCACGGCGAACAAGGTGCCCTGTTGGTGGCTTCGCAGCTAACCAGTTGTGCCCCCAGCTTTAATGCAAAGCTGTACGCTGCATCGCAAACTTTTGATGAAGCGCGTCACGTCGAAGCCTTTAATAAATATATTCAAACCCGTATAGGGTTGATGTATCCCATTAACACCAGCCTGAAAAGTATTCTCGATAAGGTGCTCACCGACCCGCGCTGGGACCTGAAATTTATTGGTATGCAGATCGTGATTGAGGGCCTGGCTTTATCCGCGTTCAATACCGCCAGAGAAACCACACCCGACCCGGTACTTAAGGAGCTGGTCTATCTGGTGACACGCGACGAGGCTCGCCACGTTACCTTCGGAGTCAATTACCTCGAAGAGTACGTTAAAACCCTGACCGACGAAGAGCGCGAAGAGCGCGCCCAGTTTGCCTACGAGGCCTGTGTGGTGAGCCGCGAGCGCCTGGTGGCCACAGATGTGTTTGCGCACTTTGGCTGGGATGTTGAAGAGGCTCGCGAGCGGGTGATGGAAGGCTTTGTTATGAGCATGTTCCGTGACTTGCTGTTTCAGCGAGTGATTCCGAACCTCAAGCGTATTGGTTTGATGACCGACAAAATCCGTCCGAAGTTCGAAGCCATGGGTATTCTGGATTATGAAAACTTGCCAGACGATGGTGATATAAACTGGACGGCTATGGAGCGGCCCCTGGATACTTCAGAGGCCGTCAGCTATGAGCAGGAAGCGCTACAAGAGCATCTGGACAAAACGGTTCACGCCAAAATGGATGAAATGGCTGAAGCGTCCTGAGCGTGTAACTGTGGCTGTGGGCCGGGCTTTAGTCTGACCTGATGCCGGAATTAGTGTAGATGCAGGTTAGGCTTAAATCTGACCTGTGTCGGCATGAATTCCGGCCTGCAAAGCGGGCTACGCCACTAGGCCAACCAGCGCCCAATCGGTGTTTTCACCCACATAAAATTCATAAACTTCTTCATGCCCTCGCCGCCATCGGCAGTGTTCGGGTAGGCGTTCAGCATTTTTCCGCCGCGCTTGTCGATGACCACTGGCATTTCGTGGCAGTAGCCCTGCAAACCTTTTTCGCCGTTGACCTGGCCAACTCCTGAGTTTTTCTTGCCGCCAAATGGCGCTGCGGGAATGCCATAGCTCACTGCCATATCATTGACTGAGCAAGAACCCGTATCAATTTGCAGCGCCAGGTTAAAGCCTTTTTCTTTGTCCTGGGTCCACACATTGCCATTCAGGCCAAACTCAGAATCATTGGCCAGCCGAACAGCTTCGGCCTCGTTGCGAACTTTTTGAATACAGAGAATGGGGCCGAAGGTTTCTTCCACCATGATCTGCATGTCGTTGCTGACCTCTGTGATAACTGTGGGTTGGTAATACAAACCTGTTTGGTCGGGGTTGCGATCACCGCCCATGCGCACGGTGGCGCCTTTGGTTTTGGCATCGTCCACATGGCGTTCAATAATATCCATTTGTCGATCCCAAAAAACAGCGCCTACGTCTTCGGCATAGCCGTGTTCGGCACCCTGTTTGATGACTTGCCCTTTTTCCAGCACCTTGCCCAGAAATTCCTCATACACGGATTCAACAACATAGATGCGCTCGGTACCACAACAATAGTGGCCGGTATTCATACATGAGCCTAACCAGGCTCCGTCGGCAGCGCGGTCCAGGTCGGCATCCGCGCAAACAATCATTGCATCATTACCGCCTAGTTCGAGAGTTACTGGAATCAACTGGCGCGCGCAGCTCTCTGCAACTTTGCGCCCGGTGGCTACCGAGCCTGTAAACGACACTTTGTTGACGCCGCCATCCACAATGGCGGCACCGGTTTCGCCATCGCCCAGTAATACTTGCAGCAAGCCGTCGGGCAGACCTGCTTCGCGGAAAATGTCCTCGGCCAGCCTGGCCGAAAAAGGGGTGACTTCTGAACCCTTGGCGACCACTGCGTTGCCAGCTATAAGCGCCTGGGCTGCTTGATTCATAACCAGTACAAAGGGGCCATTCCAGGGGGTAATCAAACCGATTACACCCAGCGGCTTGTAGGTAATTCGCAACTCTTTGGCGAACCCGAGTACGCCGGAAACTTTACGTTTGCGCGGTTTAAGAAACTTCGGCGCATTTTTGGCGTAGTAGCACAGTGAATCGGCAACCGAATAAACTTCCATGCTCAGTGCGTCGGTTTTGGCTTTACCCGTTTCGCTCACCACCAGGTCGACAATCGCGTCGGTTTTTTCCAGTACAATCTGTAGCGCTTTGTTAAGTATCCTGGCGCGCTCCTTTATGGAGAGTGCTGCCCAGGCGGGCTGTGCAGCGCGCGCTTTAGTGATTGCCTCAGCCACATCGTCTTTGTTGGCGCAGACCAACTCGCCAGTGGGCTCAAGCGTCACCGGGCTGCGCAATTGCAAATGCCGCCGCGTGTCGCTGGATTCAATGGCTTCATAGATAGACATGGATGCCCCCTGAACGGATCAAAGATTGATCGGTTAAATTAATAATCATTAGTCTAACTGTCAATGATGGCGGCGGTCTCCGCCAATGGCAAATTGGGTCAGGTGGCGGCATAATTGCCCGCTGTTGCCGGATCCCACAAATATGCCTACTGAACCACTGCTCGTCCTTGCCGGTTATTCCACGGCCATTGTTGCGGCGTCTCTATTGGGAGGCTGGTTACCCAATTTTGTTCGCATGACCCATACCCGCACCCAGGTGGCGATGAGTTTTGTGGCCGGACTGATGCTGGGTGTGGCGCTGTATCACCTGTTGCCCCACGCGGTCGCTCAGGTGGGCGGAGCTGACGCAATTGATGTGGTGATGTATTGGGCCATGGCGGGTCTAGTGCTTATGCTGTTGTTACTGCGGTTGTTTCATTTTCACCAACACGATTTCAGTGACGAAGAAGATGGGCATCACCATCACCCTGAGCATCATTCCCAGGCACAGGGTCAGCATCATTCCCAGGCTGGCAAGCCGTCCCTCAGTTGGTTGGGAATTGCCATTGGTTTAGGGGTGCACACATTGGTAGACGGCATTGCTCTGGGTGCCAGCATCAAGGCAGAGTGGTTTGGTGGCGCTACGGGCTGGATTGGCCTGGGCGTGTTTTTGGCTATTTTGCTGCATAAGCCTTTGGATGCTTTGTCCATTACCAGCATGATGAAAACATCAGGCGTCAGCCCGGCCGCACGCAACGCGGCCAACGTTGCTTTTGCGCTGATGTGTCCGACGGGAGCACTGCTGTTTTTCTGGGGTATCGGCCAAATGGGTCCCGAACGAGATTTGATCATTGGCTCTGCACTGGCGTTTTCCGCCGGTGTTTTTCTCTGCATTGCCCTGTCTGACCTACTGCCCGAAGTTCATTTTCATTCCCACGACAAAGGCAAGCTAACCGTGGCATTCCTGCTGGGCATTGGCCTGGCCTTCGCCCTCGGTTATGTTGAACCCGAGCTGAGTCACAGCCCTGAGCCTATAGATTACAGCCCTGGGCCTATGAATTCTGTAAATTACAGCCCTGAGCCTATGAATTCTGTAAATTACAGCCCTGAGCCTATAGATTACGGCCCTGAATCCATTGAGAACATTGAGGTGTTGTCTCCATGAGTGAAGTTGAGAAGCCCGGTTCTCAAAGCTCCGCATCAGAACAAGCTGATTTTGAAAAGCCTGAATTTCAAAAGCCCAGACGCACAATCTATCCGCCGGTCTGGTTGGTCATCGGCATCATTACGGTCTTCGTATTAGATGAATATCTTCCGCTGGCGCGATTCACCGGTACTTTCGGTTGGTCTCTGGGTGGGTTTGCCCTCGTGATTGGTTCGATCATGCTGGTGCATGCTGGCGGCAGCTTCAAAGCCGCTGAAACAGATATAGTGCCCTTTAAACAAGTGACCGCCCTGGTAACTGGTGGCGTGTATCGGGTAACGCGCAATCCGATGTATTTGGGTATGGCGCTGGTGCTATTGGGCACGGCGATAACCGTTGGCGCGTTGTCGGCATTGTTTGTTGTGCCAGTGTTTATGGCAATCATTGAAGTGCGGTTTATTCGCCCGGAAGAAGACATGCTGCGCGGTATATTCGGCGATGACTATGCGGCCTACTGCAAAAACGTAAGGCGCTGGTTCTAAGCCGGTCCGACTCTCTCCAGGCTGGCCACCAAAGGCAGTGCCATTGATGGGAAATCGGTTATGACGCTGTCCACGCCCATGTTATAGAGCGCCTCAATGGCAGAGGCGTCATTCACTGTCCAGCTACTGACGTGCATGCCCTGTTGCTGCGCTTTCTCTACCAATGCCCTGTTCAATACTTTCCAATGGCTGATGAGGTAATTGGCATCCAGGCGGCTGGCGGTCTTCCAGGCCGGGCGTTGCTCGGTGACCAAACCAACGCTTTGTTTCGGTAGCGCCTGCTTTATTTGTTTGAGCAATTCTGGTTCAAAGGAAGTCACGGTACAGTTTCGCCGGGGTTGTTCCAGCCATTGCACTACTTTTTCAACGAGCAGGCGGTTGTATGGTTTGCTGCCGCTTTTTAGTTCCAGTTGCCAGTGCTTTACCTCGGGTAATTTGTTGTACAGGGTTGTCCAGTTGGGTACACCGGTAAAGCGCTTGCCTCGCCAGGGCGTACCACTTGCAGTGGCTGCTAACTTGCTCATCTCAGCGGTGTTGCAGTTGATAACCTTGCCGCGCTTGCCCGTGGTGCGCAACAGGTTGTCGTCGTGAATCACCACCAGCTCATGGTCTTTTGACAGGCGCAGATCAATCTCAAAAAAGCGCACATCCCGCGCAACCGCGTGTTGGCAGCCGGCCAGAGTGTTTTCCGGTGCCTCGCCCCGGGCGCCTCGATGTCCGTACACGATCATAGCCGCTGATAGTACACTGGCTGCATGAATAAAACCCGCATCGACCTGCAATCCATCGCAGTATCTATCCTGTCGCTGTCGGCACTCCTGCTGCTGTCGGCACTCCTGCTGCTGTCGGCACTCACTGGTCGCCGTCCGAGCTGCGCGCCAGAGAGAATTTGCTGAAGCAGGCGTGGGGGCTGGTGCTTAAGCAGTCATTGCCTGCGGGGGCACCCCGGTATTGTTGCGGATCTGTTTGGGCTCTGGTCTTTGGGGGTTTGTGCGGCCTGGGTGAAGACATCCGCCACCGGACCAGAGCTGAATAATCCGGCGTTGTTTGCGTCATTAAACAGACAGCGAGATATGGACTGAGTGCTGCTTTGAGACTTTTGTACTATTGCCAGTCGATTGGCTAGACTCGATACATGACCGATACCCGACCAGCCCCCAATAAGAAGCTGGCGCTTACCTTTATCTTCATCACCGTGCTGCTCGATTCTGTTGGCTTCGGCATTATTATGCCAGTGATGCCGCAACTGATTATGGAGGTGACTGGTGAGTCACTGGGTCAGGCTGCCAGGTACGGCGGCTGGCTGCTCTTTCTGTTTGCACTCATGCAGTTCTTCTTTTCACCGGTTATGGGCAATCTGTCTGATCGCTATGGTCGCCGTCCGGTCTTGCTGTTATCACTGCTGGCTTACGGACTGGATTACCTGTTGATGGGCTGGGCTCCCACCCTGATGTGGCTAGTGACAGGCCGCCTGATTGCAGGGTGTGCCTCGTCAACCTATGCCATTGCCAATGCCTATATTGCCGATATCTTTGAGCCGCAGGAGCGGGCCAAGAACTTTGCTTTAATGGGAGCAGCCTTTGGCGGTGGTTTTATTCTAGGGCCGGTATTGGGCGGCTTTCTGGGGGAGGTCGGTTCGCGCATTCCCTTTTACGCCACCGCTGTGATGGCGCTGTGCAATGCCTGTTTTGGTTTTTTTGTTCTACCTGAAACTCTGGCGCCAGAAAACCGGCGCGACTTTGACTGGCGTCGTGCTAACCCGATGGGCGCATTTCTGCATCTGCGTGATTATCCCATGGTCTTTGGCCTGGTTGTGGCCTATTTCTTTTTCCTGTTGGCGCATCAGTCCCTGCCAGCAGTGTGGGCCTATTTTACGATTGCGCAGTTCGACTGGAGCCAGCGCGAAATTGGCTTTTCTCTGGGCTTCACTGGCATCTTGATGATGATTTGTCAGGCGTTTTTGATTCGTTGGGTCATTGATCACTACGGCTCGGTGGTGACGGCCTACCTAGGCCTCGCCTGTGCTGGCCTGAGCTTTCTGGGGTACGCATTCGCAACTCAGTCCTGGATGATCTATTTGTGTCTCGCCGTGGGGGCCGCCCAGGGCTTTCTCGGCCCGGCTGTGCAGGGCATTATGTCGGCGCGAGTGCCGACAAATTCGCAGGGTGAGTTGCAGGGCTCGCTGGGCAGTGTGGCCAGCCTGGCGTCTATCATTTCGCCACTGGTGATGACCCAGGTGTTTGGCTATTTCACCAGCGAGGCAACGCCAGTGCATTTTCCTGGTTCCAGTTTTTTGTTGGCAGCAGTGCTTATTCTGTTGAGCCTGGCGTTGTTTGTGCCGTATTTGCGAGCGGCAAGGAACACGCATTGAGATGTGAATTGTCGTGTTCACCTGTATGCAATACTGCGATAGGCTTGCTTAACTTTTTTGCTCTGTATGAAAGACCCGGATACTCAAAATGAGTCAGAAAAAGAGAGACCTGGAATGAGCCCAAGAAAACTGCTGATACTCAATGGTCCTGGCCTCGCTGATCTGGATGATATTCAGGCAGCGTGCGCGGCGCTGTGCCAGCGGTTGGCCCTTGAGCTCGAATTCCGCCAGGTCTCGAACGGGGCAGCGGTGAGGGATGGGCTAGTCACAGCAGGGAGTGAGTGTGATGCACTCATTGTAAATCCGGGCGCAGTCGCGGCAGAATCCCTGGGCGCTGTTGAAGTGTCCTGCCAGTCATTCATTGAACTGCACCCGGACAATCTGTTTACCCGAGTACAGCCTGCGGAACCACTGCGTCTACCGAATATTAAAACTGGACTGGTCTGCGGCCTGGGTGTGCATGGCTATTTACTGGCCATTCGGGCGATTGCGGGTGAAGCGGGCGCAACGGATACAAATGCCCCATCTGTTGCAAGTAAAGTGCGTGTTATCAACGGCCCCAATTTGAACTTGCTGGGTACACGTGAGCCTGCGCTCTATGGTTCTGATACGTTGCAGGATATTGCCGAGCGCTGTGTCGAAAAGGCAGCTCGGGCTGGAATAGAAACGGTTTTTTTGCAGTCTAATCACGAGGGTGAGATTGTTGAGTGGATTCAGCAGGCCATTAATGATGCCCAGGCCATCGTGATTAACGCGGGTGCGTACACCCATACTTCTGTGGCAATACACGATGCCTTGCGCGCCTTTCAGGGTTACACGCTGGAACTTCATATTTCCAATCCGCATCAGCGCGAGTCCTTTCGTCATACCTCCTATGTCTCGCTGGCGGCAGATGCTGTGGTAGTCGGCCTTGGGGCTACTGGCTACGACCTGGTGATTGAATTATTGCCGCATATTCTCAACAGTTGAGCTGCCGACTGTCGTAGTTTTGTGCCGGCTTATTGCCGCATATTTGCCAGCCCAGGGTAGCGAGCATTCCGGGTGAAACTGGCAAGGAGTTGAGCGCTATTTTGTCCAGACCTAACGAACCCGGTTCCAGGCGGCCCAGGAGTCTGTGTGCTGGCAGTGGAGGGGGACACTAACGGTTCCAGTTTCGTGAGGGGGTTTATGAAACGGTCATTTACACCACTGTGCGGCAAATGACCGATAATGCGGTTTTGCGGGCTTAAACGTTGTAGCGAAAGTGAATGATGTCGCCGTCCTGTACGACGTAATTTTTGCCTTCCAGACGCCAACGGCCTGCGTCCCTGGCGCCTTGTTCGCCGTTATTGTTGATGAAATCGTCGTAACTCACGATTTCAGCGCGAATAAAGCCCTTTTGGAAATCGGTGTGAATGACGCCTGCTGCCTCAGGGGCTGTTGCACCGACCTTGCATGTCCAGGCGCGTACTTCTTTAGCGCCTGCGGTAAAGTAAGTATTGAGTTCCAGCAAGTCATAGCCGGCGCGAATGAAGCGGTTCAGTCCAGCTTGCTCCAGCCCCAGACTGGCGAGAAACTCGCCGCGCTCGTCGTCTTCCAGTTCTGCAATTTCTGCTTCCAGCTTGTTGCAGATAACAACAACTGCCGCGTTTTCTGTACGGGCGATTGCTTCAAGCCCAGCCACATGATCGCTGCTGCGCAGGCCTGCTTCGTCAACGTTTGCGATATACATCGTGGGTTTTATCGTGAGTAGGTGCAGTTGCTTTACGAGTTCCCATTGCTCCGGCTCTAAATCCAGTGCTCGCACCGGCCTGGCTTCATTAAGCTGGGGAATTAAATGCTCTTCCAGCAGCGCTTTTATAGCCATGGATTCCCTGTCGCCGCCTTTGGCTGTACGCATCACTTTTTGTAACTGTTTTTCGCAGCTCCCCAGGTCGGCCAGGGCCAGTTCTGTATTCACCACCTCTACATCGCTGATTGGGTCAACTTTATTGTCCACGTGAATAACATTGTCGTCTTCAAAGCAGCGAACCACGTGGGCAATGGCGTCAGTTTCCCTTATGTTGGCCAGAAACTGATTGCCCAGGCCCTCGCCCTTTGAGGCGCCGGCAACCAATCCAGCGATGTCCACAAACTCCATGGTCGTGGCGATCTCTTTCTCTGGTTGCACAATGGCAGAAATTTTCTGTTGGCGGGGGTCTGGTACTGGCACTATGCCAGCATTTGGCTCGATTGTGCAAAAGGGAAAGTTTTCTGCGTCGATGCCTGCCTGGGTTAAGGCGTTAAATAAGGTTGATTTACCGACATTAGGCAGGCCGACAATGCCGCATTTGAATCCCATGAGCTATTCCCAGGTGTTATCTGTTGGTATGTAGTTGTTTGGTGGCCCTGACCCAGTCTCCACAAAGCAATAGCGGCAAGGCCTGTAAGCTCTCGCTTATACTGGCCTCAATCTGTTCACGGTCTGCCCGAGAGGGTGCTTTTAGTACATAGTTGCTGACTTCGCTGGCATGACCTGGGTGACCGATACCAATACGCAAGCGCGAGTAGTTGTCGCCCAGGGCTTTGTTGATATCGCGCAAGCCATTGTGTCCACCATGACCGCCACCGTCTTTAAAGCGCGCTGTCCCTGGCTCAAAGTCCAACTCGTCGTGGGCAATCAGAATATTTGCCGTCTCAATCTTGTAGAATTTGGCTATAGCCGAGACTGCCTGGCCACTGCGATTCATAAAGGTGGTTGGAATCAGTAGGCGAACGTCCTTGCCACTGGCAGTGGAACGGCCTGAGAGTCCATAAAATTTTGCATCGGCAGATAAAATTAAACCCTGGCTGTGGGCCAGGGTTTCAACAAAATCGGCACCTGCATTGTGGCGGGTTCCCCGATACTCCTCTCCGGGATTGCCCAGACCAACAATCAGCTTGATAGGCGCGGACAATGCAGGAACCTCATAGATAGCGAAGCAAGGGTGTTATTCCTCGTCGCCGCTTGCGTCGTCGCTGGGGGTCTCTTCACTGTCTTGTGCTGCTTCACTGTCTGCTTCTGTTGCCGCCGCATCAGTTTCTTCATCGTCAGAGCCGCCTTTCGGTGCCAGTACGCTGGCGATTGCCAAATCGTGATCTTCGCCCAAAGACAGCGCAACAGATTCAACTCCGGCAGGCAGTTCTACATCGGACAAGTGAACAATGTCACCAACCGCTACGTCGATCATATCGACTTCAATGTACTCGGGAATGTCACCGGGTAAACAAAGAGCCTCAACCTCTGTGGTTTGGTGCTGCACGATGCCGCCATCAAGTTTGACACCTTTGCAGGTTTCCTCGTTGAGGAAGTGTATGGGAACATGGACTTTAATTTTCACGTCATCGCTCACGCGCAGGAAGTCGGCGTGCATCACTCGATCTTTGGCGGGGTGACGTTGCAGGTCTTTCAGAATGGCTTTTTCGCTACGGCCAGCAACATTAATTGCCAGTACATGCGAATAAAACGCTTCGTTTTCCAGCGCTCGCTCCAAATCCTTGCGGATCAGGGTCAGCGGCGTGGGCTCTTTTTTACCACCATATAGGATAGCGGGTACCTGGTCGGCCAGGCGACGCAGGCGGCGGCTCGCACCTTTCCCTTTGTCTTCGCGTACCTCTGCATTTATCTCAAATGCGTCAGACATTGTCTGTACTCCTGTGCATGTTCACCGGGACACCTGCGACCGGTTATTCCCAGTGAAGTTTAAATAACGCTGTTAATCGAACAGCGCGCTAATTGATTCTTCGTTACTCACTCTGCGCATGGATTCAGCCAGCAGGTCAGCAATGGTGAGCTGGCGGATACGTGAACATTCTTCAGTACCGCCCCCATGGAGAGGAATCGTATCTGTGACCACCAACTCATCCAGTGTGGAGTTGTTGATGTTTTCTTTGGCATCGCCCGACAGCACTGCATGAGTACAGTAGGCAACAACTCGCTTGGCACCGTTTTTTTTCAGCGCTTCTGCGGCCTTGCAAAGAGTACCCGCTGTATCAACCATGTCATCGACCAGTATGCAGGTTCGATCTTTTACGTCGCCGATTATATTCATAACCTGCGCCACATTGGCATGGGGGCGTCGCTTGTCTATGATTGCCAGATCAGCATCGTCGAGCTGCCTGGCAATTGCCCTGGCTCTCACTACGCCGCCAATATCAGGTGAAACCACCATCAAATTATCGTAACGACAACGCACAATGTCATCGTTGAGTACCGGTGAGGCATAAATATTGTCCACCGGGCAGGCAAAAAAGCCCTGAATCTGTTCGGCGTGTAAATCAACGGTTAACACGCGATCAACACCAACGCCTACCATCATGTCCGCTACGACCTTGGCGCTAATAGGTACTCGCGATGAACGTACCCGGCGATCCTGGCGTGAATAACCGAAATACGGCACCACTGCGGTAACACGTGTCGCCGACGCTCGACGCAGGGCGTCGATCATGACAATCAATTCCAGCAGATTGTCGTTGGTTGGCGCACATGTCGATTGCAGTACGAATACGTCCTTGCCGCGAACGTTCTCATTGATCTCAACGGCTACTTCGCCGTCGCTGAATTTATCGACGTCTGCGTTACCCAACGGGATATGCAATTTGCTGGCGACTTTCTGGGCCAATACCGGGTTGGCATTGCCAGTGAACACCATCATTTTTGCGGACACAGTCTTATCCTTCAGCAGTTTCGGGTAAAAAATATGGCTGGGGTGGCAGGATTTGAACCTGCGAATGCCGGGATCAAAACCCGGTGCCTTGCCGCTTGGCGACACCCCAGTAATTTTTTGGTGGCCTACCCAGTGAGTTCAGCCCAGTGAACCCAATATCGGAGAACAATTGATGCCCTGTGCAGCGAATCCGCGCCATTGCGTCGGTATTTGCGCAAAGATAGCTTGCGCCTGAGCCTCATCGGCCACTGGCAGAAATACACAAGCCCCCGTACCGGTCATTTGAGCCTGGCCAAATTTCTCTAGCCAGATTAATGCTTTATCAACTTCCCGATAAAGCCCGCGAACGACCACCTGGCAGTCGTTTGCCCCACCCCGTTCAAAAAAGGCGGCTATTGTGATTGGTGGCGTGTCACGTGTCAATTGCTGCTGAGAAAAAACTTCTGCCGTGGAGACCGCGCAATTCGGGGCGATGACTACATACCACTGCCTGGGCAGTTCGACCGGGGTGAGCTGCTCGCCAACACCTTCAGCCCAGGCCGAGTGACCATGCACAAATAGCGGGATGTCGGCGCCAAGTTGCAGCCCCAGTTGAGCAAGCCTGGACACGGGTAAATTTAGCTCCCATAGCCGATTGAGCGCCAATAAAGTTGTTGCAGCGTTAGAGCTGCCGCCACCCAGACCGCCTCCTTCAGGTAGCGTTTTTTCCAGGCGTATGCGCGCCCCTTTTGATACTCCCGCAGACTCTTGTAGCCGTTTGGCCGCACGGTATACGAGGTTCTCTTCAGTGGAGATATTGAGTTGGTCACACTCCAGTGTGATGGTTTTTCCCTCACGAGTCTCCAGTTCAAGCCAGTCGCCGTAGTTGAGCAGTTGAAACAAAGTTTGCACATTGTGGTATCCGTCTTCTCTGCGACCAGTGATGTGCAGGAACAGGTTAAGTTTGGCAGGGGAGAGCAGGCGCATCGCTAGTTCGATTGTATCTGCCAGTTTTTTAGCAAGAGTTTGCCCTCCACCCCTGGGGTCGAGAACCGCATTTTTCTCGGTAATTTGTAACCGTCCACTTGCTGATATTCCTCGTAGACAACCTGATATTCGCCAGAGAGGGTGCTCTGTTCCGGTAGTGGGAGACCGCGCAGCCAATAGGAAAGCAGGTGCAAAGGTAATTTAGAGAGTTGTTGCCTGATCGCGGTCTGCTGGTCTTCAGGCAGTGCGTCAAACCTGGTTCCTAACTCCATGGATTGAGTGGCTGGGTCTGCCCGGATGTCATAACTACCCCAGCCCAGCGGCCCGGTGAGCTTTAGATGACTTGAGTTGGGTCCCTTTTGACTCCAGTGGAAGCGGACACTATCGGACCGGCGCACCGTGCTTATTGCGATGCGGCCCTGCACGCCCCAGTGTTCGATCTCAATGAGCTCTTTGTGCAGCCGCGTGGCAACCCTCGTGGAACTGCAAGCTGTTACCAGAATGCAGCAGACCACCAGGTACAGTGCGCGATATGTAGTGGTCATTATCCAGAGCTACTCGGGGGCAGCCAGGCGTTGCATGGCTTCTATGACAACTTCATGGTCGGGGTTTCCGGTCAGGGCTTCGCGCCATATCTCGAAGGCGCCTTCCGGGTCGCCGGTAATCCATAGCACCTCACCTAGGTGGGATGCAACTTCAGGGTCTGGAAAGCTGCGATAAGCGTCGCGCAAGTATTTCAGTGCCTGTGGGTAATTTCCCAGACGATAGTGAACCCAGCCGTAGCTGTCGAGAATGGCAGGCTCTCCAGGGTCTAGCGCAAGCGCTCGCTCAATCAACTGTAGCGCATCAGCGTAACGCCGGGTTTTATTAGCCAGTGTGTACCCAAGGGCGTTCAACACGGTGGCGTTGTCAGGTTCGCGCAGGAGAATGGCGCGCAGATCTGCTTCCATCTCTGCCAGCTTTCCCTGCTTTTCCAGTGCCATAGCCCGCATGTATTGCAGGCTGGTCGCGTCTGGCATTTCACCCAGGGCTTGATCGAGCACCTGAATAGTCTGGCTATAAAGCTGCTGACTGTTCAGGGACTCGACTTCCACAGCAAATAGCTGTGTTGCCAGCATTGGCAATCGTTCCCGCAATTGATTGAAGTAGTTGTTGTGCTCAGGCAGGCGATGGGCGACCAGGAGAATAGTGGCAAGTCTCCGGGTAGCGTTGACAAAATCACGTCCGGGCTGCACCCGCATGTAGTGTAGCAAGGCGTCTTCATAGCGCTCTTGCCGTTCGGCTATGCGCCCCAGGTAGTAGTGAGCTTCGTCGCGGCGCTGATCCAGCCTCACGAGCTTTTCCAGTTTGTCTCTGGCGGCCTCGAAATCACCCATTTCTCTTTGAATCAGAGCCAGTGAGAACAGCAAGTCCGGGTCGCTGGGCGATTGGTCCAGCAGGATTTGAAATTGCGCGCGTGCCAGGGAGATATCCGTGCGAGTTAGCAGCCGGGCGTATTGCGTGCGCAGGCGATCATTCTCGGGTTGTATGGCGAGTGCTGCTTCGATGCGATCATACATGCCCTCGGGTCGATTGATGTCCTGGCGTAGCTTTGCGTCCAGCACCATGGCCTGAAACTGCATGCTGTCCAATTCAAAGACAGCCTGCAATTCGCGCAGGGCAAGTTCGGGTTTCCCCATGGATTCGAGCATGAGTGCTTTGCTAATAATTAGCTGAGTGTTGTCGGGAAATTCCTCTAGTAATTGGTCAACTTCCAGGATCAGTTCACTGCGGCCAGCGTCATCGGTTTGGCTGAAGCCGCTGGCCAGCGCAGTGAAATTTGCGTTACCCCCTGCGCGGATGATTTCAGCCATATGTGGCAAAGCCCTGGCTGCCTCGCCGCGGCGTGCCAGCAGGTTGCCTAGAGTCAGTCTTGCCTCCAGGTTTTCTGGTTCCAGTTCAACCCAGAGGTCAGTGGCTGCAACGGCTTGTTCCTCTTTTTGCAGGTATTGGGCCAGTCGGGATGTGCGTTCGCTAACTCCGGCATCACGCAGCAGTAATGCCTGCTGCATATAGTTGTCCAAAGCCAGACCGTACTCTTTGCGTCGCAGTGCAAACTCAGCAAGTAACAGAGGATAGACGCTTTCATCTGGAATTGGCCGCGTCGGTATCTCCACCTTTGTCTGTGGAGACAGAGGCTCGGCCGCAGGGTCTATCGCTGTGGCTGATTCCGAGAGGTCAGAAGCTGATTGTTCGGTTACGCCTGCACAGGCAACCAGAAAGATTGGCAGGACTAAAAATATGGGCCTTCCCCAATCGTAGTGGGTCATTTAGGCCCTGATGCCTTCCGGGTAGAGCTGTAGTCCGCCCAGGTGGAAGTAAATTGCATTGCGGAACCGCTCCCTGTTTCTGAATCCACGGGCACGACTTTTCAGCGTCTTGATGCGACTGTTCATGCTTTCAGCGTGGCTGTTGTCGACCTTCCCAATCACCGCGTTGAGAATGCCCCAGAGATGCTTTCTCAGGGTCTTTGATGTCGCTTGCATCGGCTTGAGCCTGCTGCGAGCCATCCAGTTGATCAGGCGTTTCCAACCTTTCTCGGCCCATGTGCGGCTCCGGTAATCCCACAGGCGGGAGGCGAGTTCCTTGATGGCCCACGCCCTGGCTGTCTTCAGCGACGATTGTCGCAGTTCGCTGAAGCTGCGTTGCTGGTGCCAACTCATGTTGCGCCGGTTACGCAGCCATTGGTATTTGCTACCCTTCATTCGCCCATCGCCTTGTCTGAGCAACTGTCGGTGTTCCTGGCGGCGTACCTGATCAACCGCTTTGCCCAGATATTGCGCCACATGGAAACGATCAAAAGCGATCTTGCTATCGGCATCGGGAATCGCATCCCTGGTCGCCTTGATGTAGGCAGGCCACATATCCATGCACACACTTTCGATACCCGCTCTCTGGTCCTCTGACAGCAACTCGTAAAACTCAGCCAGGCTACCGGCCTCTCTGTTTTCCGCGACATGGAGTACCGCTGAATGCTCTTGATCAGTCACCACTGTCACATAGTCGTGGCCCTTGCGATAAGCCGTTTCATCAACACTGATTTTCCGGGGCGACAGCGCCTCTCGAAGTGATAGCCCACGTTTTACCGCACGCTGCATAATGCCATCCACTGCATTCCAACTCAGCCGCAGGCGCTCCGACACCGCACTGGTCGAAGCTTCCTTCAGCCAGTCGATGACGAGTGCTTCAAACAAGGCGGTAAATCCGCTGCCAGGCTCTGCCCAGGGCACACTCACTGTCACCACGCCGTGCTCTGAGCACGCCACCCGGGGCACGTCAGCCACCAATAGGGTCTTGAGTTGACAGGTATCAAGGTGCCGCCACCGGCGCTGCCGCTTGTCATAGCCGGGGCAGGCCTTGCCACACTTGCGGCAGGCCAGTTTCCCGCTGCCACGCTCGACCGTGACTTTCACTTCATCATCAGCAAGGGAAACCTGTACAACGGTGACTTTCCAAGGCTTCTCTATACCCAGTATCTGGCTGTACAACTGTGTGTCATTCATAGGGCATCAGGATAAACTACCCACTCGATTTGGGGAAGGTCCAAAAATATAAATAGAAAGCGCATTCGGCAATGATGACACAGCTGGCATCATTCGCCTATAACTGGACTGTTTTCCCTGCATTCAGGAACGTAACTTGCTAAAATCCCGCACTTTTTGGCGGCTGGCGACTTGCGGCTGTTTTCTGTAACTTGGCGGGCACTATGGGCTTTACCGTACTGGGTATCAATCACAACTCTGCTGTGCTCGATTTGCGTGAGCGGGTGGCGTTTGTGCCTGAGCAACTGGTTGCAGCATTGCAAGAGGGCTGTGCCCAGGCAGCGTTGTCGGAGCTGGTCGTGCTATCTACCTGTAACCGCACTGAATTGTTTTTGGTGGGTGCAGAGCCCGAGGTTCAGCAGTCTGCATTGACCTGGCTGGCTGGCTATCACGGCATAGCTGAACAAGAGCTGGCGCCTGTCTGTTACATTCATGGTGAGGATGCAGCGCTACGCCATATGATTAGAGTGGCAGGTGGCCTTGACTCAATGGTGTTAGGAGAGCCGCAGATTCTTGGGCAGATGAAGTCTGCACTGGCGGTGGCGCAAGAGGCCGATACGGTAGGCCCAATATTAGGCCGGGTTTTTCAGCGGGTTTTTACCGCGGCAAAAAAAATACGAACTGATACTGCCATTGGAGAAAATCCGGTCTCTGTGGCTTATGCAGCGGTTAATCTGGCGGGTCGTATATTTACCGATCTGGCTGACACCAGTGCTTTGTTGATCGGTGCAGGGCAAACCATCGAGTTGGTCGCTCGTCATCTTGCCGACAATGGCATGCGCAGGATTGTGGTGGCCAATAGAACCCTGAGTCGAGCCAGCGAGCTGGCAGAGCGGTTTGGAGCAGAAGCCGTGCTGCTTGCAGATGTGCCGGATCAATTGGAATTTGCTGACATTGTCATTTCTTCCACCGCCAGCCAGCTACCCATTTTAGGTAAAGGCGCTGCTGAGCGGGCTTTGAAGCTGCGCAAGCACAAGCCGATGTTGATGGTTGATATCGCAGTTCCGCACGATATTGAATCACAGGTTGGCGAACTCAGTGACGTGTATTTATACACCATTGACGATTTGCGAGAGATCGTCGATGAGAATTTTCGAAGCCGCCAGACCGAGGCGTATAAGGCCAATGAAATTGTCGAAGCCAGTGTTGCAGCTTACAGACGAGAAGTGCGCTCACTACAGGCTGTTGATAGTGTTAAAGCACTTAGATCCCAGGCTGAAAACATGCGCGATGCGGAAGTTGATCGGGCACTAAAGACGCTCCAGAAAGGTGAATCTCCAGAGCTTGTTATTCAATCGCTGGCCCGGAGTTTGACTAACAAATTAATTCACAGTCCCAGTATTGAAATGAAACGCGCGACTGCCGAAGGGCAGCGAGAAGTTTTGGAAGTTGCGCAGAAAATTCTAGGACTCCATGAAGATAATACAGAGTAAGCACGCTATCTTATGAAAGATTCCCTGCTGGCAAAGCTCGATACGCTAAGTGATCGCTACGAGGAAGTGGGCGCACTGTTGAGCGACAGCGAAATCATTAATGATCAAAACCGCTTTAAAGACTTGTCGAGAGAGTATTCCGGGCTGGAAACTGTGGTGCGGTGCTTTGCCCGCTACCGTCAGGTGCGCGAGAATTTAGAGGAAGCGCGGGCACTATTACAGGATGGCGATAAAGATTTGCGAGCAATGGCGCAAGAGGAACTGACTATTGGACAGGAGGAGCAGGCAGGGCTGGAGGTTGAACTACAGACACTGTTATTGCCGCGAGACCCCAATGACTCCAATAATGTTTTTCTCGAAATCCGTGCCGGGACTGGCGGCGACGAGGCTGCTATTTTTTCCGGTGACTTGTTTCGCATGTACACGCGCTATGCGGAAGCGAATCGCTGGCAGGTGGAGATTATCAGTGAGCGTCCGGGTGAGCACGGTGGTTATAAAGAGATCATCACGCGGGTTGTCGGCAGGGATGTATACGCGCACTTAAAGTTTGAATCTGGTGCTCATCGTGTTCAGCGCGTGCCGGAGACCGAGTCCCAGGGTCGTCTTCATACATCGGCGTGTACGGTTGCAATCTTACCCGAGGCCGACGCAGTGGACGCCGTTGAGATTGGCAAAGCAGACTTGCGTATTGATACCTACAGGGCTTCAGGTGCGGGCGGCCAACACGTCAACAAAACTGACTCCGCCGTTCGTATTACGCATCTACCCAGCGGTATTGTCGTGGAGTGTCAGGATGAGCGCTCACAGCACAAAAACAAAGCCAGGGCCATATCCCTCTTGCAAGCTAAATTGCTGTCTGGAGCACAGGATAAACAGGCTGCGGAACAGGCTGCGGAGCGTCGCAATCTGGTGGGCACGGGAGACCGCTCTGATCGCATCCGCACCTACAACTTCCCCCAGGGCAGAATGACCGACCACCGTATTAATCTAACCCTGTATAAGCTGGCTGAAATTATGGAGGGTGATCTCGGCACTGTGATTGACCCCTTACGCCAAGAGCATCAGGCGGATCAGTTGGCGGCTCTTTCTGGCGAGGAATAATGCCTAGCATTCGCCAACTGCTGGACTCTGCGATCAGTGGGCCGGCTTCTGTCGATAGCCTGGACGCTGAACTGTTATTGGCATATCAGTTGGACAAGCCCAGATCATGGTTATACGCCTGGCCGAATGAGTTGGTAAAGCAGGCTATTGCAGATCAGTATTGGGTGCAGTTAAGGCGGCGAGGCGAGGGTGTTCCGCTAGCCTATTTAATGGGCTATCAGGACTTTTGGTCCTTGCGTTTGTTTGTCAATGAACACACATTGGTGCCTCGCGCCGATACAGAAACTCTGGTGCAATGGGCGCTTGAGTTGAATCTGCCTGATGCCGCAAGCGTGATTGATTTGGGGACGGGCAGCGGGGCGATTGCCCTGGCATTGGCCAGTGAGCGTGAGTTGTGGTCTGTCCTTGGAACTGATGCCAGCGCCAGGGCACTGGAGATGGCGAAGAAAAATGCCTCTAACCTTGGACTTGAGCGGGTGGAATTTTTGTATTCCAACTGGTATGAGTCGCTGGGAGAAAAAAAGTTTGAACTCATTGTCAGCAATCCGCCCTATATCCCTGAAGACGACCCGTCTTTGCAAGGCGACGGCGTGTGCTGTGAGCCCAGGTCAGCGCTTACTGCCGGCAGCAGCGGCCTGGATGACATGCGTCGAATCATAGCGGGTGCGCACAGCTACCTATGCCGCGATGGCTGGTTGTTACTGGAGCATGGATTTGATCAGGCAGGGGCTGTTCGTGAATGGCTAGGCGCAGCGGGGTTTGAGTCTATAGCGACTCGCACAGATTTAGCGGGTAATGAGCGGGTGAGTGGAGGTCTTTGGCGATGCTAAATGACGAGCAACTGCTGCGCTATAGCCGCCAGATCATGTTGCCAAATTTTGATGTCGCCGGGCAAGAGCGACTATTGAATTCACGAGCGCTCATCATCGGTCTGGGCGGTCTGGGCTGCCCGGTTGCCCTATACCTGGCGGCGGCCGGTGTAGGGACACTGTTGCTCGCCGATGGCGACCGCGTGGAACTGTCTAATTTGCAGCGGCAAGTGGCTCACGCACAGTCTCGTCTGGATATGAATAAAGCGCAGTCTGCGGCAGAGGCTGTCGCCGCGAATAACCCTGAAACTGTGTTGGAGGTGGTGCCGTCGCATCTGGATGAGGCGGCTTTGGCAGACCACATCGGCAAGGTCGACCTGGTCGTGGATGCCAGCGACAGTTTTGCCACCCGTTTCGCAGTCAACCGCGTTTGTTGGCAGGCTGGTGTTCCTGTTGTGTCGGGTGCGGCCATTCGCTCAGAGGGTCAGGTCGCCGTGTTTGATCCCCGTTGCGGCGGGCCGTGTTACCGATGCCTTTATCGGGACGAACAAGGTGGCGATGAGACTTTGAGCTGTGCCGAGAGCGGCGTTTTGGCGCCCGTGGTGGGTGTTATAGGGTGCTTGCAAGCATTGGAGGCAATCAAGATATTGGCTCAATTTGGAGAGCCGATTAGCGGGCACATGCTGGTAGTCGATGCCTGGTCATTGCTGGTTCAGCGTTTGACATTAAAACCGGATTCCAACTGCCCGGTTTGCAGCGCCAGCTCTGCCTAAAAAAGAAGTGCACCAGCGGGCAACTTTTTAGCAAAGCCCCTGTCATAGCTTCCAGATAATAACAGGGAGATAACCCATGAACGCACTTGCGGCACACTACTACTCGCTCCACAACGCCATATTCGGTCGGTTAAAGTACCTGGATGGCCTGGCCCCCCTGGCCCTTCGTTTGTACCTGGTCCCGGTATTTTGGGTCGCCGGCAGTACCAAGATATCCGGCATCGACGGTACGATTGCCTGGTTTGGTAACCCTGACTGGGGACTGGGTCTGCCTTATCCAGCACTGCTTGCCTATCTGGCAGCGTATACCGAATTTATTGGTGCCATATTGCTCGCCCTGGGCCTGGCCACGCGCTGGATATCGGTGCCACTGATGGTGACCATGCTGGTTGCCATATTTGCCGTGCACTGGGGCAACGGTTGGGCGGCTGTCGCCGAATCCAATGTGCCTGAAGTGTCGGTGCGCCTTGAGCGGGCGCGTGAAATACTGCAAGAAAACAGCAATTATGAATGGCTGACCGAGAAAGGTGGCTTCGTTATTCTCAACAACGGCATTGAGTTCGGGGTTACCTATCTGGCTATGCTATTCAGCCTCTTTTTTACGGGGGGTGGTCGTTATGTCAGCGTTGACTATTGGTTGCATCAGTTTAGTGGTGGCCAAAGCGACGACTAAATACAATCCCGCAAGCTGAGTGCGGCCCTGCAAGCAGAGGCGTGCCGCGGATACGGCCACACTCAATTTGCAGGGCGCTCAGCCCTTACACCACATTGATGTTAAAGGTGATAGAATGCCCCGCTTTTTATAGCCAGTTGTGTGCCAGTGAGCAAAAAACATAAAGGGAGTGAGCAGACAGAAGCCTGGTTGATTGACCAGTTTCAAGTGCCTGAGAAAGAGGGAGAGACCCGCTTTCACGACCTTGACCTGCACGATAGCATCTTGCACGGTGTTGCCGACCTCGGCTTTCAATACTGTTCTCCCATTCAGGCTGCCATATTGCCTCATACCGCTCAAGGTCACGATGCCATAGGCAAAGCGCAAACTGGCACCGGTAAAACGGCGGCCTTTTTAATCACTATTCTTAATGACCTGCTTGCCAACCCCATAGCTGGAGAGCGGTTTATTGGTGAGCCCAGAGCTCTCGTGATAGCGCCAACCCGGGAATTGGTGATGCAGATTGCCGCAGATGCTCACGACCTTGCCAAGTACACGGATATCAGGGTTGCGACCTTAATTGGCGGTATGGACTATCAAAAGCAGCTTAATCAACTGCAAAACCATGTCGTCGATATTGTTGTGGCAACGCCAGGGCGATTGCTGGACTTTATGGGGCGCCGCGATTTGTTCCTGGATGGTGTAGAAATTCTGGTGCTGGACGAAGCTGATCGCATGCTGGATATGGGATTTATTCCACAGGTGAAGAGAATTGTCCGCGCCACACCTGCTAAATCACATCGTCAGACCTTGTTATTCAGCGCGACATTTGCGCCAGATATTATCAATTTGTCTCAACAGTGGACCTTTGAGCCGGTGCATGTTGAAATCGAGCCGGAGCATGTGGCGACAGATAGCGTCGATCAACGTGTTTATCTGGTCACCAGTGAGCAGCGTTACAAGGTGCTTCAGAATCTGTTACGCACACCTGAAGTGAGCAGTGTCATTGTGTTTGCCAATCGTCGTGATCAGGTGCGCCGACTCTATGAGCGTCTCCGCAATGGCGGAGTTCGCTGTGGTGTTTTGTCAGGCGATGTGCCGCAGAACAAACGCACTCGCACGCTTGAGCAATTTAAGCGGGGTAGTATTGAGGTGCTGGTTGCCACTGACGTGGCCGGGCGTGGTATCCATGTGGATGGTGTGAGCCATGTGGTAAATTTCAATTTGCCCGAGGATCCCGAAGACTATGTACATCGCATAGGGCGCACGGGTCGGGCTGGTGCCACAGGAACTTCTATCAGCTTTGCCAGCGAAGACGATGCGTTTTTACTGCCAAATATTGAAGCGCTGCTTGGTTCGAAGCTGAAATGTGAGTTGCCTCCAACTGAATTGCTGGACCATTGCGGGCAATAACTGCGGCTGTATTGCCCGCTGGTCATGTCCGATCATGCCTCCCGATCATGCCCCCGATCAATATGGCATAACTCTTCATGCCAATAAATGGTTGCACCGACCACTGCGGCCGGAACAACAAAAAAATTCAAAACCGGTATGCCGCTAACCAGCGCGACCAAGCCGCCGAACCCCAGGCTGCTTAACCGCTGGTGACGGCACAGCGCCTTAACCTCAGAAAATCCCAACTGGTGATTATCTACGGGATAGTCAACGTATTGTACGGCCATCATCCAGGCCCCCAGCAGAAACCACAGCACTGGCGACAAGCTGTTGAGCCCTGGAATAAATGTCAGTACCAGCACCACCAGCAAGAGCGGCAGGTAATAGAGCAGCTTGATCCATTCACGCCACAGGGACCTTGGAAAGCTGGTTAGCGCTTGTCGCAACCCTTCTAGTCCGGCAACAGGTTTGCCGCTAACCAATTCCTCAGCTTTCTCTGCGAGCAGGGTATTAAATGGCGCTGCAATCAGAATGGCCACGGCGGTAAAAAAGTAACCGCTGATCAAAGCAAGCGCAATGAATACGACAGGCCAAACCAGCCAGCGCAGAAAAGACAGCCAATCTGGAATGGCGTTTATCCACTGCTCAAGCACAGGGGCGAGACTGATGATCGCATAACCGAGCAAGCTGCCAAAAACTACAATGTTAATGAGCAGGGGGATGATTACAAACGCTCTGAGGCTGGGGTGCTTCAATAAGCGTGCACCACGAATCAAATAGCCTGCGCCTGTACTAATGTTGCCTCGCATTTTTTACTCCGAACACTGGCTCAACAGCGCTTCTTTTATAATACTGTGCATTGTGAATGAAGACGAGGAATTCCTGTTTCAGCAAACTAAAACAAGGCCGCTATGAAGCTGAAGCGCGGCTAAATTTATATCGCATGGGAGTTGAGCGGCCGTTAGTTAGCTCCGTTACTGCGAAGTACCTGTACATAGTTGTTTGAGCGCCGGTGCTGTTCAACAATGGATAGAACAGTTTGTCCCTGCGGGTTTTGTGCGTTGAGGCTGCGGCCTTCGCTGAGAAAAAAGCCGATAAATTTTTCAAAATCATCCGCGCGCATGCTCTGGTAGGCTTTCAAAAGCATGTGAAAATCTTCATCGACGCCGTCATATGACTTGACCTCAAGGAAGCTCTTGACGCGCTCTTCAGTCCAGACTTCGTCGAGAACTTTTTCTTTATCTTTTTTCATGGCTTAAGCCAGTTTCTTGTCGAGTAGTTTGTTAACCATTTGCGGGTTAGCCTGGCCCTTCGAGGCCCGCATGATCTGACCGACAAAAAAGCCCAGTAGTCTCTTGCGCTTACTTTCGTCAGCACTCAGGTATTGTTGTACCTGATTGGGGCTGTTGGCGAGCATCTTGTCGATCATGGCTTCGAGTTCGCCGCTATCGCTGACCTGCCTGAGGCCCTTTGCGTTTATGATTTCATCGGCGCTGCCCTCGCCATTCCACATGACCTCGAAGACCTGCTTGGCTATTTTCCCGGAAATACTATGGTCGTCAATTCGTTCGATAAGGCCACCAAGCGCTGCCGCGCTAACAGGGCTGTTGACAATGTCCAGATTTGATTTGTTGAGTTGGCCCAATAGCTCCACCTGAACCCAGTTCGCCGCCAGCTTGGCATTGCCACAGGCATTGACCACCGCTTCAAAATAGTCAGCCAGAGGGCGCGAGGCCGAGAGCACCGCTGCGTCATAAGCACTCAGGCCAAATGACTCAACAAAGCGAGTGCGTTTTTCTCTGGGAAGCTCGGGCAGGCTATTGCGTATCTGGTCGATATAGATCCCGTCGATAACTATCGGCAGCAAATCAGGCTCAGGAAAGTAGCGGTAGTCGTTGGCGACTTCCTTGCTGCGCATCGGGCGTGTTTCGTTGCGCTCTGCATCATACAGGCGAGTCTCCTGAACAATACTGCCGCCATCTTCGAGAATGTCCATTTGGCGCTCGCGCTCAACGTGAATTGCTTTTTCCACAAATCGAAACGAGTTGACGTTTTTTATCTCAGTGCGGGTGCCATACTCAGTTTGGCCGCAGGGACGCAGTGACACATTGACATCGCAGCGCATGGAACCTTCAGCCATATTGCCATCCGATACGCCGAGATAGGTCACCAGTGAATGAATAGTTTTCAAATAGGCCACGGCTTCTTCGGCTGAACGGATATCCGGTTCAGATACAATCTCCAGTAATGGGGTGCCGGCGCGGTTGAGGTCAATACCTGATTGCCCGTGGAAGTCTTCGTGTAGCGACTTGCCGGCATCTTCCTCCAGATGGGCGCGGGTAATTTGAATTGATCGACTGCTGCCATCGGATAGCTGAATATCAACTTCACCTTTGCCGACTATAGGGTAATCGAACTGGGATATCTGGTAGCCTTTGGGCAGGTCGGGGTAAAAATAATTCTTGCGGTCAAATACCGAGCGCCGTCTAATTTCCGCATTGATCCCCAGTCCAAAGGTCACAGCCAGACGCACAGCTTCCTGGTTGAGGACTGGCAACATGCCCGGCATAGCGAGATCTATAGCACACGCCTGACTGTTGGCTTCCGCGCCAAACCGCGCTGCCGCGCCGGAAAATATTTTTGACTGGGTAGCCAGTTGAACATGGACTTCCAGGCCGATAACCGTTTCCCACTGCATGTTATTGCTCCAAACCTTTCGGCGATTGAGAGTGCCAGTCCGTGATCTGCTGGTACTGGTGCGCGGTATTGAGCAATTGGCCTTCTTTAAAATAGTTACCAATGAGCTGTAGACCCACTGGAAGCGCTTGGTTAAAGCCAGCGGGCAGCGACATCCCTGGCAAACCAGCCAAATTGACACCCAGGGTGTAGCTATCTTCCAGGTACATTGACACAGGATCGTTGGACTTTTCTCCCAGCTTCCAGGCGGAGTGCGGTGTCGTTGGACCAGCGATAAGGTCTACTTTCTCAAATGCGGCTGTGAAGTCTTGCTGTATCAGGCGTCGAATTTGCTGCGCCTTGCGATAGTAGGCATCGTAGTAGCCAGCCGACAGTGCGTAGGTGCCGACAAGAATGCGCCGTTTCACCTCAGCGCCAAAGCCTTCTTCGCGGGTGCGGGTATACAGGTCGTATAAATCTTGCGGGTCGTTGCAGCGGTGACCATAGCGAACGCCGTCAAAGCGCGACAGGTTGGTGGAAGCCTCCGCTGGTGCTATGACGTAATAGGCGGGCACACTTAAGTCCATGTGAGGTAATGAGATATCAACCAGACTGGCGCCCAACTGTTCGAGCTGGGCCAATGCAATTTGAATAACGCTGGCGATGCCAGTATCTAGCTGCTCGTTGAAATATTGTTCGGGGATACCAATGCGCAAACCCTTTATCTCGTCACCCAGTTGACTCAAATAGTCTTCGGAATCCCGCTCAATTGAGGTTGAATCGGAGGCGTCATAGCCTGTCATGGCACTTAACAGGAGGGCGCAATCCTCCGCTGTTTGTGCCATAGGCCCGCCCTGATCCAGGCTTGAAGCGAAAGCGATCATGCCCAGGCGTGATACCAGGCCGTAGGTGGGCTTGATGCCGGTGATGCCGCACAGTGCGGCTGGTTGTCGAATGGAACCGCCGGTGTCGGTGCCGGTGGCAGCGGGTGCGAGTCCCGCTGCGACAGCCACCGCCGAACCGCCAGAGGAGCCGCCTGGAACGCGACCACGATCCCAGGGATTGAGTACTGGGCCATAAAAGCTGGACTCACTGGAAGAGCCCATGGCGAACTCATCCATATTTGTTTTGCCCAGGCTGACGCAGCCCTGTGCGTTCAATAGCTCGATAACAGTCGCGTTATAAGGTGGGACAAAATTGTCAAGCATGCGCGAGCCGCAACTGGTCCGCACGCCTTCAGTGCACCATATATCTTTGTGTGCGACTGGAAGGCCCAGCAAGGGAGATGATTCGCCAGTGGTACGTCGCACATCAGCCGACTCGGCCTGCGCCAGCGCCTGGTCTGCCGTTACTGTAATAAAGGCATTCAGAGAGTTATCCGTCTGCGCAATACGGGCCAGATAGTCCTGAGTGATCTCAAGGCTTGAGAATGCGCCGTCCTGCAGACCTTTGCGCAGGCTGGTTAGGGTATTTCTTTGCATATCAGTCGATAACCTTTGGAACCAGATACAGACCGTTTTCAACGGCCGGGGCAATATTCTGGAAACGCTCTCTCAAATTGGGCTCCGTTACCGCATCAGCCCGCAGGCGCTGTTTGGCATCCAGCGGGTTCGACATGGGTTCAAGATGACGGGTCTCAACCGCCTGCATTCGGTTCACCATATTCAATATACCGGATATCCTGTCGGTGACCTCGGCGATATCTGCATCGGCAATACGAATTCGCGCCAGTTCGGCAATCTTTTCAATTTCAGCTTGTTCTACAGACATACTGGATCCATTTGTTACTGTCATTTCGGAGGGCTCCCGCAGCGGGGACGCAAACTTAACACATTTGCGCCTTGCCCAAAATCCCTGCGATTGGTAGAGTTCCGCACCAGAGGAGTGAAGCTTCTATAACATACTGATGCGGCATGAGTTTTTGCTGTTTTGGGGTATCCTGCACAGGATCCGCCTGAGTCCATAAGGTAAAAAGACGTTAATGTTAAAAAAATTACGCGGAATGTTTTCCAATGATCTGTCCATTGATTTGGGCACGGCTAACACACTTATTTATGTTCGCGACCAGGGCATTGTGCTCAATGAGCCCTCGGTTGTGGCGATTCGTGTGCACAATGGTCAGAAAACGATTGAGGCCGTTGGCATGGATGCCAAACGCATGCTCGGCCGCACACCCGGTAATATTACTGCAATTAGACCGCTGAAAGACGGCGTAATAGCCGATTTTCAAGTGACCGAAAAGATGCTTCAGTACTTCATCGCTAAAGTCCATGAGAATAGTTTTATTCGTCCCAGCCCTCGGGTTTTGATCTGCGTCCCGTGCATGTCAACCCAGGTTGAGCGCCGCGCGATTCGTGAATCCGCGCTGAGCGCTGGTGCACGCGACGTGAGATTAATAGAAGAGCCTGTGGCTGCTGCTATTGGCGCTGGCCTGGCGGTTGATGAGGCCAGGGGTTCGATGGTCGTAGATGTTGGCGGCGGCACTACAGAAATTGCAATTATCTCCCTCAATGGTGTGGTGTATCGAGAATCTGCCCGCGTCGGTGGGGACCGCTTTGATGAAGCAATCATTTCACATGTGCGCCGACGTTACGGTAGTTTAATTGGCGACCCGACAGCCGAGAAAATCAAACAGGAAGTGGGTTGTGCCTTCGCCGGTAGCGAATTGAGAGAGATTGATGCGCGTGGCCGAAATTTGGCAGAAGGTGTGCCCAGAACGTTCACTCTCAATTCAGATGAAATTTTGGAGGCATTGCAGGAGCCCCTGGCGCAAATAGTCCAGGCGGCGAAAACTGCGCTGGAGCAATCTCCGCCAGAACTGGCTGCCGATATCGCTGAGAGCGGCATAGTATTGACTGGCGGCGGTGCCCTGTTGCGCGACCTGGATCAATTGATCGCTGATGAAACAGGGTTGCCGGTTATTGTCGCGGACGAACCCCTGACTTGTGTTGCGCGCGGTGGTGGTCGAGCCATGGAGTTGATGGATCGACATATTATTGATTTGCTCTCCACGGAGTAACTGCAACGACCTTTAGGGTATCCACATCAAGCCACTTTTCGCCAAAGAACCATCCCCAGTTAGCCGAGTACTTATGGCCGGGGTTCTTGGTTTGGTGCTCATTGTTGCAGACGTTCGTTTCAATCAAATGTTGACCACTCGCGCCGCGCTTTCAAACCTGGCACTGCCTTTTTATTGGCTTGTTGATCTGTCGACCCGTATTGGAGACTGGGGCGAAGAGAATCTTGTTACTCATACAACTTTGCTGGAGCACAATCAAAGACTGACTGCTCAAGCGTTGCTATTAGAGGGGCAGGTGCAGCAAATGGCATCACTAAGGGCTGAAAACAGTCGCTTGCGTGGACTGCTCAATTCTTCGGCGCTGGTACAGGATGATGTGTTAGTTGCAGAGCTCATAGGTATTTCTCCCGACCCTGTTCGCCATCAGGTAATTTTAGATAAAGGCGAGGCCGATGGGGTTTACGTTGGGCAGCCACTGCTGGACGCCAAGGGCTTAATGGGGCAGGTTGTCGAGGTCGGCGCTATCAGCTCTCGAGTGATATTGATCACCGATGCGACTCATGCGGTACCCGTGCAAGTGAATCGCAACGGGGTTCGGGCAATCGTTGAAGGAATGGGTAGACTTGATGAGTTGGAATTGAGACATGTGTCATCGACCACAGATATCGAGGTCGGAGATTTGCTGGTGACTTCTGGTCTGGGACAGCGCTTTCCAGAGGGTTATCCGGTTGCACTTGTGTCAGAAGTTGTTCGTGATCCCGGTCAGGCATTTGCAATAGTTCGGGCACGACCACAGGCGCAGCTCAACCGCAGTCGCCATGTATTACTGGTGTATCGCAATGGTGGGTCGGCACGGCGGTGAATCAGGCCCGTTCAAACGGCAGTTGGGTTATTGTTTCGAGCTTTTGCTGTGCCTATTTGCTCGCAGTGTTCCCTTTGCCGGTGTGGATGGAGTGGGCGCGGCCGGAATGGGTTGCACTGGTGCTTATATACTGGGTTGTCGCTTTGCCGCAGCGGGTTGGAATCCTCGTTGCGTTTATTACCGGACTGATGCTGGATGCTTTGGAGGGGGCCGTGTTGGGCGAAAATGCCCTCGCTTTATCTGTTGTCGGGTTTCTCGCGTTGATTATGTACCAGCGGCTGCGGGTATTTAGTGTCTGGCAACAAGCGGCCATTGTGTTTCTAATTCTGGGTTTGAATCAAATGCTTTGTCAGTGGATCCAGAAGCTGACCGGGGTTGGCGCTTCGACATTGCTGTTTATGCTGCCTGCACTTGTGGGTGCAGCGCTATGGCCATTTATTTTCACGCTATTGCGCTATCTGCGACGTGCTTATCATGTCTCTTAAAAAGTCCGACAGGCTCCCAGGTTGTGTCTGAAGCGAGGGCGCTAACGCCGGGTATGTCCCAGGAAGGCGATTGAACGATCAAATCTTACATAGATTGAGCAACTGGCTGTGGACGGCCATTGTTATCTTTATTGTCTCACTGGCTTTTTACGTCAGCGTGGGTCGATTCTTAATGAACAACATTGCACAAGTGCAGACCGATTTGCTGCGGGAGGTCAATGCGCGCCTGAATTTTGTTGTTGAAGTGGATGACCTGCGTGGAGGCTGGGAGTCATTGAGTCCCTACCTGGAACTCAAAGGCGTGCGTGTGGCGGGAAGCAAGCACCGCCTTGCTGCGGTTGAGGTGCGTGAACTGCGCCTGGGCTTTAACGTGCTGGGCTCCTTGGCGAGTCGCAGTTTGCAACTCTACTCCCTGGTTGCCGATGACGTTGACCTGCATGGTGATATCGACTCTGACGGTAAATTGTCACTTCCCGGGGTTCCCTCTGGAGAGGCTCTACTCGTCGAGCAGTTTGTGAATTTTGTGCTCAACACTGAGCATCTGGGAGTCACTGATTTTGAGGCATCCCTGCACTATAAGGGACGCGAAAGACATCTGTTTGGGAATTTTCAGTTGCTTAGAGACAGGCAGTTTCGGAGATTGAACGCCTCGCTGTTTAATCCAGATGAGCGGTCCCGGTTGCGGATATTGGCCGAGGGGCATGGAAACCCGATGAAGTCCAAGAGATTTGATGCTGATATGCATGTGCATTTTCGCGCCTCTGACGCAGAGAGTTACTCCGACCTGGCCGAACTGTTCGATATGCAAATATTCAAAGGCAACATGGAGAGTGAGCTGTGGCTTAATATTCGCGCTGGCGAGTTGAGAGCCGCCGCCAGTGTTGCAGCTTCAGATTTTCATTTCAGTTCTCCAGGTGATGATGAGGCTCCCATCGTGCTCGATAGCTTATCTGCGCTGGTGAGGCTTGATCGGAAAAAAGGTGTCTGGGAGTTTGGCGCCTCAGATATCCAACTGAGCGGCGCAGAGCAACAATTTTTGCTGGACGGCGTTAGCGGCACATTTGAAAATCAAAGGTTGGAATTTCAGGTGGCTGATATCGATGCGGGCAGTCTGGTTGACTACGCACTAACGGAGCGGTTGCTGCCCACCGAGAATAGAGACCTGCTTGCTGTTCTGGCGCCGTCGGGTCATTTTACCCGGATGCAGGTTACCGTTGAGAATGTATCCAGGTTTCGGGCGAGTTGGGAGTTAGAGGCCAATTTTGATAACTTGTCAGTTGCGTCCTGGCGCAACACGCCCGCCATAAAAAACGGCAGTGGATTCTTGCGCCTGGGCCAGAACAGTGGGGTTTTGCAGCTCGATGCGCATGACTTTGGTATGGGTCTGCCGGCGGTTTACGAGCATATGCTCGATTATCGTGACTTTAGAACCGAGCTTGCTTTTTCGCTGGAGGACAATCGACTCGACTTCTGGAGTGGGCGTTTCATTGGCAACAGTGACGAGGGCCAGGTGACCGGTTTGTTTGCGTTGACAGTGCCTTTTGACGCCTCCTCCACCAGGGGAATAGAAATGGATCTGGTGGTGGGACTTGAGAATGGTCATCCTCGCTCGCGCAACAAGTATCTGCCCTACACCTTGCCGAGCAATTTACTGGCCTGGCTAGAGACCAGCCTCGGAGAGGGCTTAATCACAGAGGGCGGATTTATATATCGCGGCAGCCTCCGTAAAGGCCTGATTCCACATCGCAGCATTCAGCTATTTTTTGATGTGCAGGATACCGAACTCAACTATCACCCGGAGTGGCCGTCTCTGAGCAGTTTGGATGCGACGCTTTTTATAGACAACAAAGAGGTCAGGGGCTTCGCCAGGGAAGCGCGCCTGTTCGATTCTCAGGTCCGAGGCGTAGAAGTAAACATAGAACCTGATGTTGATGGACGATTATCTCTGCGCATCCAGGGAAGCCTGAGCGGCCCTGCCCAGGATGGTCTCAGGGTGGTTAACAATTCGCCGCTTCGCCAACTTACTGGAGACACATTTGATGATTGGGAACTGGATGGTTCGCTTGTGGCGGATGTTCAATTGGGCTTGAGTCTGAACGATTTATCCCAGGCTCCTGTTGTAGATTTGAGTGCTTCCTTTGAAGACGTGCACATGCACACGGGCAAATTAGGCGTAGAGGTAGAATCAGTGACGGGGGTTTTGGATTACAGAACTGACACAGGTTTCTCCGCTTCCAGTGTTTCAGGGAATCTCTGGGGCCAGCCATTGACTGGTCAGATTACTCAAGGTTTAAAAGAAGACGATGGCGGGCTTGGGGACCTCGACATTCATGTTGCAGGACTCGTACACAGTGATTCACTTAGAGATTGGCTGCAATTGGATATGCTGCGGGTGGCAAAGGGCACTACCAACGCGGATATACACATTATTGTGCCGCCAGGCGGCCAGCCCCGTATTGAAGTTGCAACCATGCTTGAAGGCGTGTCGCTTGATCTGCCGGAGCAATTCGCCAAGACCGCTCAAACCAGCCGACCCTTGCAGTTGATCATGCCGCTCACAAATGGCTCCAGGGAGATGACTCTGGTGATGGATAACGCGACATGGCTGAATTTGCGATTCGGCGGTGGCGAGTTGATGGCAGCCAGTATCGGCTTTACTCGTTCAGAACCAGCGGACCAGGATAACCACCTGGTGATCGGTGGTGAGCTGGAGCGCTTTGAATGGGATGCCTGGCACAAGTTTGCCGAGGACTATGTGTTCAGCGAGACCGAGACTGCAAAGTCAGATGCGGGTATGTCGTTGACGGTTCGTGATCTGCAAGTGGGTGAGGCACGAGCATTTGGCCAGGCCTTTGCGGACGTGACTTTGTCAGCTCGGCAGAAAGAGGCCCTGTGGGAGCTGGATTATGCTTTCGGCTGGTTGCGTGGAAAGGCAAGTTTTACCAGAGATTTGAGCGAGCTTTCTCTGCAAGTTAATTATTTGGATATCGATACCGTTCCCGAATCACTGTTGAGTTCCCTTGAGCAAGGCGAGGGGGTCTCGTGGGAGCTGCCTGATACGGATGTGGTTATCTCCGGGTTGCACAGTGGTGGGCAGGCTTTGGGCCAGGTGCAATTTACAGTGCAGCAAAATGGCGATAACTATCACTTTGCCCGCATAGAAGGAGATTTGCGAGGTTTGTTGCTGGGTGGTGACGAGGAGTTTACTCTGGATTGGCGTCGCAGTGGTGGCGAGCCTGTTACTTCACTGCGAGGGCCTGCGCGCTTTGTTAATTTTGGCGATGTCCTTGAGGGATACGCCTATGACGAAATTATGGAGACCAATAGCGGTGCGTTTGCCCTGGATATGACATGGCCGGGTGCTCCCAATGACTTTTCTTTGGCAGGTACACGGGGCCGGGTGGGAGTTGCTATAGACGAGGGCAGTTTTCTTAAGAGTTCTGCGGCGGCAGAGGGCACTCTGAGAGTTATGGGCATCCTCAACCTTGCCGAATTCGTGCGTCGTCTATCGTTTGATATGAATTACCTGTTTAAGTCGGGCATACCGTTTGACTCGATTACGGGTGAGCTATTGTTCGAAAAAGGCCAGATAGAGGTGCCGCAAATGGATGTCCTGGGGGTATCCAGCCGCTTTCAGTTTGTGGGTCTGATTGATGTAAATGATGCAACCATAGCTGGTGAGCTGGTGACCACACTGCCTGTGGCAAGCAACCTCCCCTGGATTGCTGCATTGATTGGCGGTCTGCCAGCCGCCGCTGGCGTGTATGTAGTCAGCAAGGTATTCACCGAGCAAGTCGACCGATTCTCTAGCGGCATTTATAGCATCGACGGACCCTGGGAGGATCCGCAGGTCAAGTTTGAGCGAATATTTGATAATACCGCCTCTCATAAACAGGCAGTTGCCGAGGCGGATATAGAGATCAATGAAGAGGCTGGTGCCGGTGAATCAACCGTGGATGGGACTAACCGGCGTCATGCGCCAGGTTCGGATAGCTCGCGTAAATAGCGGAATATTTTGCGACTGGAACTCTTTGGCTTGCCCGTCTTAATTTCTCGCTGATGCTGCAGCACTAGTTGTCTAAGATATTGTCTGTCCGCCTGGGAAAATTTGGATAGAACATGGTCAATTGCCGCTGTACCTTCCTGTAAAATCTTGTCTCGCATACATTCGAGTTCGTGAAAAGCATCAGTATTTTCCTGGTGCTGGCTGTGCAATTGATCCAGTGCTCGCCCCAACGGCTCAGCATCAATACTGCGCATTAACCTGCTTATAAACCGGAGCTGTCTTTTTCTGGCGCTGTTGGATTTTATATTGCGTGCCTCGCGGATTGCCTCGGTCAGACCTTCATGGGCGATAGGTATGCGCTTTAGCTCGCCATCGCTGAGCTCCACAAGTTGCCGGCCAATATCTTGCAGCGCTGTCATCCTGCGCTTGCGCGCAGACTTGCTGACATACTCTTTGCTGTCATCGTCCACAAGGATATTCAAGCGTAAAAAATTGTGGCAAGGCCGAGAAAGGACAGGAACCCGACGACGTCAGTGACGGTTGTTAGCACAACGCCTCCAGCCAGTGCGGGGTCAATACTAAGGCGGCGCATGAGCAGGGGTATGAGCGTGCCAGCGAGAGCTGCTGTGACCAGGTTGATAATCATGGCGGCTGCGATGATAAGACCTATAGTGGAGTCTTTGAACCACAGTGATGCGGCAACAGCGACTACGGCAGACCAAAGCACACCGTTGATCAGGCCTACAACGAACTCCCGGTTGATTAACCAGTTGCGATTACTGTGAACGATTTGTCCCAGTGCCATGCCGCGCACCATGACAGTTAGTGTTTGCGTGCCGGCAATGCCACCCATGCTGGCGACGATTGGCATTAGAACGGCCAGCGCCACAACTTTATCTATCGTGTCCTGAAACATGTTAATCATAGAGGAGGCGATAAATGCAGTTATGAGGTTGATCCCTAACCATACAGCGCGTCTCGGTGTAGTCTTTAATATGGGTGAAAACGTGTCCTCATCTTCGCCCAGGCCCACCATGCTCATAAGAGAGTGGTCGGCGTCTTCCCGAATAACATCAACTACGTCATCGATGGTGATACGCCCAAGCAATTTTTCAGATTCATCCACAACGGGTGCAGATACCCAGTCGTGGCGCTCAAAAAGGTTGGCGACATCTGCATCTGACATAGTTGCCGGTATTGCCTCTACATCGGTTTGCATCATCTCCCGGACTGTCGAACTCGGGTCTGATACTAACAGGGTGCGCAGCGGTAGCAGACCAATAAACCGGTCTGTGCGGTTTACCACGATCAAATTATCTGTCATCTCCGGAATTTCGCTATGTCGACGCAGATAACGCAGCACAACATCCATTGTGTGGCGGGCGCGTACAGTGATCGTATCGGTGTTCATCAGGCCACCGGCAGTATCCTCGGGATAGGTTAGAATCTGCTCCAGGCGTGTTCGATCTTGCAGATCCATTGCGTTGAGTACTTCCTGTAGTACTTTGCCTGGAAGCTGTTGCAGGATGTCCGCAACATCGTCAGTCTCAAGCCCTTCCATAGCGATTGCGACTTCTCTGGCGTCCATGCCGCGCAAGAATTGAGATTGCAGCTCGTCGCTTAGCTCTTGTAGTACTTCACCTTCTTCGGCTTCGTCGATAAGCTGCCACAAAACATGGCGACTGGGTGGTGGAGAGGATTCCAGAAGATGGGCAATATCTGGCGCCGTAAGTGAACTTAACATACGGCGCACATCCCTGAAGATGCCGCTGTCGAGCGCTGAATTCAGCGCATCAAGCTGGGCCTGGGTATTGGCTGCCTCCGCTTGCTTGGGCACGCTTATTCGTCCTCATCAAAGCGGTTATTAATCAGTTCAGTCAGGGCGTCGGTGGCTGCCTGTTCATCGGCGCCCTCGACCTGCAAAGTGAGTGCGGTGCCCTTGGCAGCGGCCAACATCATAATGGACATAATACTTTTGCCGTCCACCAGGCTCCCATTGGGTCCAACTTGTATGTTGCTGGAAAAGGCGGATGCGCAACTGACAAATTTAGCTGCAGCGCGAGCATGAAGTCCCAGTTTATTAATTATTGTTATTTGTTGCCGGATCATGATTTGCAGGTGTAATTCTCTATGCTATTAGCTGCCGACGGGTGTTGGCGACATTCGCTAATTACCGCACAACTGAAACAGGTAGTTTGCCAAGTATACCAAGTGAATACAGTGACTAGATAGTCGCTGCAGCATCACCAGCGCCGGGCTCAAAAGTTACAGCCGCCTGGTAGAGTTCTTCAGGGTTTTTTGCAGAGCGTAGTGCTTTGCAAAAACTGATTTGGCCAAGTAGGCGCGCTAAACCGGCCAATATATCCAGGTGCTCCTGATGCCCCTGCTCTGGAACCAGCAGGGCAAACAGAATGTCGACGTTCTGCTGATCCGGTGCTTCGAAATCGACTGCCTTGTCCAGGGTAATCAGCCCCCCAATTGCCTTTGTGCAATTGGGGGCGCGACAGTGAGGAATCGCGATGCCGCCGCCAAGCGCAGTGCTACCCAATTTTTCCCGAGCCAGTAAAGCTGTATACACTTCGTCGGCGGAGACTCCGGTATCTGCGTCGCCAAACAGCTTTGCAGCCGTTTCAAAAAAACGCTTTTTGCTGACACCTGTGGCTCGGCACAATGTTCGCTGAGGTGTGAGTATTTGGGTTAAATCCAGCATAGGGTCAACAGGGGCTAGTGGCCCCGATTCTTTTCCTTGTGCTTAATGAGCTGTCGGTCCAATTTGTCAGCGAGTAGGTCTATCGCGGCATACATGTCTTCCGATTCAGCGGTGGCGAAAATATCAGCGCCGGAAACATGAATGGTGGCTTCAGCTTTTTGTACCATTTTTTCCACGATCAAGGTGACATCAGTGTTTGTTATATTGTCGAAATGCCTCTGTAATCGCTTGAGCTTGGACAAAACGTAATCTCTGAGCGCTTGTGTGACTTCGACGTGGTGACCGCTGATATTTATTTGCATATAAAACTCCTCTAAACCAACTGCTTGCGTTCATTAGACGGTGGAATCATCAACGATTCCCGATATTTTGCGATTGTTCTTCTCGCAACTTTAATGCCCTGGTCCTCCAGCAGGGTGGTAATTTTGTTGTCGCTGAGTGGCTTGCGTGGATTTTCCGCGGCCACCAGTTTCTTTATTAACGCACGGATGGCGGTGGACGAGCATTCGCCCCCGCCTGCGGTGCTGACATGACTGGAAAAAAAATACTTGAGTTCGTAAATGCCCCTGGGTGTGTGCATATACTTCTGGGTGGTAACTCTTGAAATGGTAGATTCATGCATTTCGATAGCATTGGCAATGTCGTGTAAAACCAGAGGCTTCATGGCCTCATCACCGAATTCCAGAAAGCCCTGTTGCAATTCCACAATCTTGGTAGCCACTTTCATCAGTGTTTCGTTACGGCTCTGTAAGCTTTTTAGAAACCAGCGCGCTTCTTGCAAATTATCGCGTAAGTATGTGTTGTCGCTGCTGCTGTTGGAACGCTGCACCAGGCTCGCGTAGTGAGAGTTTATCCTTAGCCTGGGGGCAATGTCGGGGTTAAGTTCAACGGTCCAGCGACCTTCTTTGCGGCGTACAAATACATCCGGAACGACATACTCTGTGTTGTCTGAGCACAGATTTTGGCCGGGGTTGGGGGAGAGGGTTTGTATTAAATCCAGGGCTCCTTTTAGTTCTGGTTCGCGCATTTTGGTTCGACGCATAATCTGTGCGTAGTCCCGGCTTCCAAGCAGGTCGATATGCCTGGAGATGACCAATTTGGCGCGCTGAAGGTCTGGCGCATGTGCCGGTAATTGCTGCAATTGCACCAACAGGCACTCGCGTAAATCGTGTGTGCAAACACCCGTTGGGTCGAATTGCTGTAGACGATGCAGAACCGCCATAACTTCGTCAAAATCGATTTCTAAATCGGCGTCAAAACTCTCCCATATTTCTTCGGCGGTGAGTGTCAAACGCCCATTGTCGTCCGTGGCATCAATGATTGAAATGGCTATGATACGGTCCAGGTCGGAAAAACGAGTCAGGTTAAGTTGCCAGAGCATGTGTTCATGCAGTGACTCGTTGCTGCTTATACGCGACTCCATGTCAGAGTCCGAGTGGTCTCCTCCGCTCGGAGCGTGCGCAACTGGCACTTGGTAGACATCTTCCCACTGTGTATCAACCGGTAAGTCTTCTGGAATGTGCTCATCCCACTCAGCCTGGTTTTCCGAGGCATCCAGGGTGTCTTCATCCGCGCCACTTTTCGAGCCACTGGTACTGGAGTCGGCCTCGTTCTGAGAATTTCCTCCATTGTTTTGATCTTCGGCGCTATCTTGAACCTCCAGCATGGGGTTACTGTCCAGGGCTTGCTGAATCTCTTGCTGCAAATCAAGGGTGGAGAGCTGCAATAGCTTGATCGCCTGCTGCAACTGTGGAGTCATTGTCAGTTGCTGGCCAAGCTTGAGTTGCAGGGATTGTTTCATTACTGTGTAGAGGCCCTCAAAACACGGGGATGGGCAGGCGCGATATCTGTTGCTGCACTTCTTGTCTGAAGTTTAGCCTTGGCCTTCGGGCTGCGCAACACGCACAGAAGATGAAAATTTGGCATGAAACTCGCATGTGCTTCCGATTGTGGGCGGATTGGGGGGAGTTACAGGCGAAAATCCTCGCCCAGATAGGTACTGCGTACCTGTTCGTCCGCGAGTATGTCTTCTGCGCCACCCGCTGCGATGATATGGCCCTCACCGACAATGTATGCCTTTTCGCAGATATCCAGTGTTTCGCGCACATTGTGGTCAGTAATGAGGATACCTATACCGCGATTTTGCAAGTGTTTAACGATTTGTTTGATGTCAGTCACTGAAATTGGGTCAACTCCGGCGAAGGGTTCGTCCAGCAAAATGAAGTCGGGCTCCGTGGCCAATGCCCGCGCTATCTCAACGCGCCGCCGTTCACCGCCGGACAGTGCCCTGCCAGCCGTGTGGGCGATTCTGGTAATATGAAACTCTTCTAACAATTGTTCCAGCTTTTCTCGTTGCTGCTGCCGATTCAGATTTCTGCGGGTTTGTAGTATCGAAAGAATATTGTCTCTCACCGATAGCTTGCGGAATATCGAGGCCTCTTGTGGGAGATAACCCAAACCCATATTTGCGCGGCCGTGCATGGGTAGCCCTGTCAAGTCTTTACCATCAATTGAGACTGAACCCTTGTCGGCGGGAATAATACCTACAATCATGTAAAAGCAGGTCGTTTTACCGGCCCCGTTGGGACCCAGCAGGCCGACAATCTGGCCGCTAGAGACTTCTATCGATACATCAATGACCACCTTGCGACCGCTGTAGCTTTTAGCGAGATTACTGGCGCTCAGCGTGCCCATTTTGCGCTCTGGCTTGCCCCGTTTTCCCTGGCAGGCTGATCGAGTCTGGAGGCTGGTATCACAACCTGTACCCGATTCTGGCTTTCCCCGCCATTGGATTCGTCCGCAGCTGCTTTTACTAACTCCTTGTTGATAAAGTACTCTATTGAGTCGCTACGCACCGTCGACCCATCTTGTTCAAGCACTGCTTGTTGACGAATGTGAACGCGGTCTTGCTCCTTGTAGTACTCGATGATTTTTCCTTCTGCATGCATGGGTTCACTGTCCAGGTCGCGTTGTTGCTGTATGCGTGCGGGTTCTCCGCGGGCGACAATTTTGTCGGCCTGGGATTCGATGTGAAAAATTGTGACCCGGTCTGCTGAGATTTTCAGGCTGCCCTGGCGTATTTTTACATTGCCGCGATACAGGGTTAGCCCTGTTTTCTCGTCGCGGACAGCTTCGTCTGCTTCGACATGAATGGGTTGATCCTTGTCGTCTGACAGGGCATAAACCGTACTGCCGACCGTGCAAAGTGAGAGGGTAAGCAGTGCCTTGAAGATGGTTGAAGTGGGTTTCATCAGGGGAATTATAGGTGGCGTGAGTAGAGTGGGATAGTGCTAATCCGCCGCCATGAAGACTGCGCGTGCTGCTGCGAGTTTATCCTGGCTGGCCAATATAAATTCTGCCGCTTCTCGAACTGCACCCATGCCCCCATTTTTCTTGCTACACCAATCCGCGTGCCGAATCACAAACGAATCTCCATTTGCCACGGAAATACCCAGACCAGCGGTTTGAATGGCACTCAGGTCAGGCAGGTCATCGCCCATATAAGCGACTTCATGTATATCGACTCCCAACTGCTCGATGAGTGCCGTGAGCGCGATCAACTTGTCTTCACGACCTTGTACCAGGTGTTTGATGCCTAGTTCATCTGCCCTGCGCTGGACGATTGTAGACTTTCTGCCCGTGATTATCGCTACATCTACGCCCTGGCCTTGTAGCATTTTAATGCCCAGGCCATCGGCGATATGAAAGGTCTTGAGTTCCTCTCCCCTGGTGCCGTAAAGCAAATGCCCATTTGACAGCACACCATCAACATCGAGAACCAGCAGGCGTATTTTTTTTGCTCTTTCCTGCGGGCTCATGCAACGCCAGCCTTGAGTAAATCGTGTAAATGGATAGCACCGACAGGGATATCGTTTTGTTGAACAACTACGAGCGCGGAAATTTTGTGCTCATCCATAATGTGGAGAGCCTCCGCAGCGAGAATGTCTGCACGGATGGTGATGCAATCCCGGGTCATGATTTGATCAATGGGAGTTGAGTGAATATGGATTTCATCATCGAGAGCGCGTCGCAGGTCGCCGTCGGTGAAAACGCCCAGCAGAACCCCTTGTTCGTCGAGTACGCTAGTCATGCCAAGGCCTTTGTTACTGATTTCGAGCAGTGCTTTGTCCAGGGTCGTACCGGAGGTGACGGCTGGTAAGGCACTGCCGGTATGCATAATGTCTTCTACTTTCAGCAACAGGCGACGGCCGAGCGCGCCTCCCGGGTGCGAAAAAGCGAAATCTTCGGCGGAAAAACCACGGGCCTCCATCAGCGCGATAGCAATGGCGTCCCCGGCCACCAGACACACGGTGGTGCTCGATGTGGGTGCCAAGTCCAGCGAGCAGGCTTCTTTTGACACGCTCGTGTCAATATTAACGTCCGCTGCAAGTGCTAGTACGGAATTAGAGACGCCTGTCATCGTGATAAGAGGAATGTCCATGCGTTTGAGCAGCGGCAACAAAGTGATCACTTCGCTTGTGGTACCGCTGTTGGAAAGCGCGATAACAGCATCCTGTGAAGTGATCATCCCAAGGTCGCCATGGCTTGCCTCAGCGGAGTGTACAAACTGTGCCGGAGTGCCGGTACTGGCGAGAGTGGCAGCAATTTTGGTTCCTATATGCCCCGATTTTCCCATGCCAGTAACCACGACCCGGCCCCTGGTCTTTAACAATATTTCGCAGGCGTGGGTGAATGCCTCATCCATACGATTCAGCAAGTCGCCAATAGCATCTCGCTCAAGTTCAACGGTGCGACGAGCAGAACCGAGAAAGTCGGGGTTTGAGACTACAGACACAGTGTTTCCCGCGTTGTTGGCAGTTATTGGGTCTGACTGAGCCAACTGATGCGACTATACAGTCAGGTAAAGCCAGTAATAATACAGTGCGTAGGAGAGTAGTAACAGGCCGCCAATGCTGTGGCCGAGTCGTATCTCGCCTGATGAATGCTTGAGGTATGAAGGTCCGAAAGCACTGGCGTAGAGAGCAAGGGCCAGCAATAAAGTGATACCCATCATGCTGCCGTAGTCTCGGTGCAGCACTTGGGTATCCAGCAATTGTGTGCTGAACAATCCAGGCAGAGACATCACGCCGAGTAAGTTGAACAGGTTGGAGCCCATGACGTTTCCAAGTGCTATTTCGCCATGGCCTTTCATTGCGCTGGCCACTGAGGCAGCTAGCTCTGGCAGGCTTGTGCCCAGCGCAACAATGGTTAAGCCGATGACCAGCGGGCTAATTCCTAAATCCAGTGCTACTTCGCTGGCTCCCCAGACCAGCAGCTTTGAGCTTGCGCTGAGCAAAACCAGGCCGATAGCGAAGCTGACCCAGGCTTTTTTAGGCGGCATGTGAGGTAACTCATCGACATGCGCCTCTTCCGCAGCATTGGGGTCGTGAGACTGGCTGCTGATCATTTCGACCAGAATGAAAGTCAGGGCTGCGAGCATTAGCAGGCCATCCACCACATCCAGTTCGTTGTCCAATAAAAGCAAGCCACAGCCGAGCGTAACAGCCAGCAGCGTGGGCATTTCACGCTTTAGTCGGTTTTTGTGTACCGGGATTGGCGCAATCATTACAGTAACGCCGAGAACCAAGCCTACATTGGCCAGATTTGAGCCGATTGCATTGCCTATAGCGAGCTCGCCTGTGCCGAGCATGGCAGCGTTAATTGATACCAAAACCTCGGGTGCGGAGGTTCCCAGGGAAACAATTGTAAGCCCGATCAGTATGGGAGACATGCCCATATTGTCGGCAATCGCCGCTGCTCCTGCGACGAATAAGTCCGCGCTCCAGACCAGAACGATGAAGCCCACCAAAATGGCGGCTGAAGCGATCAGCATAATGTATATAATCCTGTTAAAGTAGGCGCGCCTACCACCGCTGTGAACTTGCAGACGCTAAAAATGTCACAGGCACAGAGGCGACGATAGCATGATATCGGTCGGCTTTGGTACAGGCACTATACAAGTTGATTCTCAGGAAACCGGTATGTCTTACAAATTTCACATTCGTCCCTTGTCAGGTGTATTGCTTCTTGCCGCACTACTCGTTGCGCCCCTTGTAGCTGCTCAGGAATCGGCGAATGCCTATGATGTTGTTGAAAATGCAACTGCCCGTGTAATGGCGGTCGTGGCAGAGGCAGGTGGCTACATTGATCAAGGCCCTGAGCGCTACTACAGTGAGCTGCAGGTCATTTTGGATGAGGTGGTTGATTTTCCTGGCTTTGCACGTGGCGTCATGGGGCCGTTTGCAAGCAAGTCTTACTACCGGTCTCTCAATGCCGAGGGCAGGGCCAGGCTAAAGGATCAGGTGGGTCGTTTTACCAAGGAGATGCAGCGGGGTTTGGTGCGTACCTATGGGAAAGGGTTACTGGCATTTGGTGGCAGTCGGGTTGAGGTACAGCGTCCTCCAGTTGCCGATGAGGCCAGTAGTAAGGCCTCAATTGTACAGTTAATTTATAGCGGTAATGATGAACCCTATGTCATTCACTACCAGATGCGACGTAATCGCGATGGCGCGTGGAAGTTGCGCAATTTAATTGTCGAGTCGATCAATTTGGGTCAGGTGTATCGCAATCAATTTCAAGCGGCGGTTCGCGATGCAAAAGGCGACCTCGACGCGGTGATCGATGGCTGGTCCACGGCCGACGCATCTGGGTAATCCTCACAGTCGCCTTTGTTGGCAAATTCTCCTAAAATGCCGGGTTTTCGCGCCCTCGTACCGGGATATGGCGCTTTTGCATCAGCGAGGTGCTCTATGGAAGCGCAACACATTCAAGAACTCTTGCTAGGCGGGCTCGATAACTGTGAAGTTACGGTCTCCGGCGAGGGCAGCCATTTTGACATTGTTGTTGTCGGGGAAGTATTCGCTGGTCTCAGGCCGGTTAAAAAGCAGCAGATCGTTTACGCAGTGCTTAAAGACCTAATTGCGGATGGTAGCGTTCACGCGGTGAATATCCAAACCTTAACCCCTGCAGAGTGGCAGGGGCAGCAGACCTAGTATCGTGTCCAACTCATTGATAATTGCATTGACCAAGGGGCGTATTCTAAAGGAAACGCTGCCCTTGCTGGCCAAAGCGGACATCCAACCTCTCGAGGACATGAGTACCAGCCGAAAACTCATTTTTGATACCTCTATGTCTGGTGTTCAAGTGGTGCTGATGCGGGGAACTGATGTGCCGACTTATGTTCGACAGGGTGCGGTCGACATGGGCGTGGTGGGCAAAGACGTCCTGCTGGAGCAGGGCGCAGCGGGAATGTACGAGCCTCTGGATCTGGGTATCGCCCGCTGTCGACTCATGACGGCAGCGCCGGTAGATTGGCGTCCAGGCAGCCAACGTGTTCGCGTGGCAACCAAGTTTACCGGCATTGCTCGTCGCTTCTTTGCCGAACAAGGCGTACACGCCAACGTCATTAAGCTCTACGGTGCAATGGAGTTGGCGCCTATTATGAACCTGGCGGACATGATTGTGGATATTGTTGATACCGGAAATACGCTGCGCGCAAATGGCATGGAGCCAGTGGATCTCATTGCCGAAGTCAGTTCCAGGGTCGTAGTCAATAAGGCGGCGATGCGGTCTAAGCACGGCGCCATTCAGACTGTAATCAATGCACTCTCCAAAGTGGTTGCCGCGAAGTGAGCATTGTCCGTCTTGACAGTACTGACACGGCCTTTGGCGATCAGCTAAAAAGCCTGACGAGTTGGCAGGAGTCTCTCGATAAATCGGTAGTTCAAACAGTCGACAAAATTGTCGACGATGTTATTTGCCGCGGTGACGCAGCGCTTATCGATTACTGCCATCAGTTGGACGGGTTGACTGTAGCCAGTGCTTCTCAATTGGAGCTGTCAAAAACGAGGTTGCAAGCAGCTTTGAGTTCTGTCGCTGATGAACTGCGCGCAGCTCTAATCGCTGCTGCGGATCGCATTCGTGATTACCACATGCATCAGGTTCAAGAATCCTGGCAATACAGTGATGCCCACGGTACGCGCCTGGGCCAGAAAATTACACCGCTTGACCGTGTTGGTGTATATGTGCCGGGTGGCAAAGCGAGCTATCCATCTTCGGTGCTCATGAATATTGTTCCGGCTAAGGTTGCAGGAGTGGGTGAGGTCATTATGGTTGCGCCCACGCCTAACGGCAAGATTAACGAGCTCGTGCTGGCTGCCGCAGCCGTAGCAGGCGTTGATCGGCTCTTTACTATTGGTGGCGCGCAAGCTGTCGCCGCATTGGCCTATGGGACAGAGACAGTGCCTTCTGTAGACAAAATTGTAGGCCCTGGAAACATATATGTGGCAACCGCAAAGCGGCGCGTGTTCGGTCAGGTTGGGATTGATATGATCGCCGGGCCATCAGAGGTTCTCATAATCGCCGATGCCAGTTGCGACCCCGACTGGATGGCTATGGACATGTTTTCCCAGGCTGAGCACGACGAAAATGCCCAGGCTATTTTGCTGTCCCCCGATAGTGAGTTTTTGGACCAGGTGGCCGCCAGTATTGAGCGTCTACTCGGGGATATGAGTCGCCGCGATATTATTACAGCGTCACTCTCTCGGCGAGGCGCGCTGGTGAAAACTCGAGATATCGAGGAAGCTCTGGAAATATCCAATCAAATTGCACCTGAGCACCTGGAGCTGGCCCTGGAAAACCCGCAGCAATGGTTGAACAAAGTGAGGCACGCCGGTGCTATTTTCCTGGGGCCTGACACGCCAGAGGCCTTTGGTGATTATTGTGCCGGACCTAACCATGTTCTCCCTACATCTGGAACGGCGCGTTTTTCATCGCCGCTAGGCGTTTATGACTTTGTGAAACGCAGTTCAGTCATTATGGCATCTGCTGAAGGTGCGAAAGCGATGGCGCCTATTGCCAGTACCCTTGCACATGCCGAGTCGCTGGAAGCGCATGCGCGCTCGGCACTATATCGCGACGAGTAGGTTGCGAGTACGCTATTCACTGGCTCTCGGGTCTTAAGCCCACGGTTGCTTGAACCAGCAATTCTTCGTCGCCACGAAGTAAAGATATGTCTATCGCATCGCCTGGTCGTAGCAGGGCGATTTGCTGGCGGGTGGACAAGCCATCGACAATGCGTTGCATATCGATATGAGTGATCATGTCGTTCACCTGAATCCCTGCTCTGTCGGCAGGGCCATTGGCCGCAGTTGCTGTGACTTGCAAGACTTGGCGGCCACTCTCCGCCAATAGAGATTGCACCTCTAGCCCCATCCATCCACGAATGACTTTGCCGTAGTTCGCCAGATCATTCATCACCTGCAATGCCAAATCACTCGGAATTGCCAGACCTATGCCTATTGAGGCGCCGGTTTCGCTGTAGATAGCCGTATTTATTCCGATAAGTTCGCCCGATGCGTTGATCAATGCCCCGCCCGAATTGCCCTGGTTAACCGCCGCATCTGTCTGGATATAGTCTTCGTAAGTGCTTAACTGTAGCCCATAGCGTCCGAGCGCTGAAACAATACCCTGAGTGACCGAGTGACCAAGCCCGTAGGGGTTGCCAATAGCGAGCACCACATCTCCAACTGCCAGCTTGTCGGCATCGCCAATATCAATAGCTTGCAGCCCATCGATCTGAACCTGTAACACTGCCAGGTCCGTATCTTTGTCGCTGCCTACGACCGAGGCGAGACTCTCGCGACCGTCTTGCAGAGATATCAGTATTTCGTCGGCGCCAGCTATAACGTGTCGATTGGTTAAGATGAGGCCATCGCTGGAGATAATGACCCCAGAGCCCAGCGAACGCTGAACCCGGCTCCGGCTGTTATTGTTGCGAAGAAAACGGCGAAAAAATGGGTCGTCTGCCAAAGGGTGGCGCCTGTCTTCCAGGCGCTTGCTTGTATAAATATTGACGACTGATGGCGTCGCTGTCCGTACCGCATTTGCAAAGCTGATCGTTGGCGCAATGGGAGAGGCTGGCTGAACAGAACCATAGGTCTGCCATTGCAAAATGATGATGGCGCCAAGTATCCCCGCTATAGCAGGCCAGGTGATAAACTGGGTGAATTTATTTAGCAAAATTAGCTCCTTTTTCTGACTGCGAGTATACCCGCTCAGAGCCAGTGAGGAGATACCGGAAAGGAGATACTCAAGTGGCAGTGACGGTGACAGATATTGTGCAAAGACTCGATGACCTTTTGCAGCCGCAGCTTTTCAATGACTATTGCCCCAATGGATTGCAGATTGAGGGGCGCGCAGAGGTAGAGCTGCTGGTTACGGGAGTAACAGCGTGTCAAGCACTTCTTGATGCCGCAGTAGCAGCCGGTGCAGACGCTATATTGGTACACCACGGTTATTTTTGGCGAGGCGAAGATTCTTGTATTACGGGGATGAAAAAGCGTCGTATCAAACACTTACTGGAGAATAACATCAGCTTACTGGCCTACCACCTGCCACTTGACGCCCACTCTGAGCTCGGCAACAACGCCCAGTTTGCAGAGAAACTCGGTATTAATGTCACTGGCGGACTCGATCCCAAAGATGCCCATTCAATTGGAAATATTGGCCATTTTAAAAAACGCATAAGGATACAGGCTCTATTGCAGCAAATAGAGAAACGGCTGGGCCGCAGCCCATTGCACATCGGTGATTCACTCGCTGAAGTGGAAACAGTCGCCTGGTGTACGGGTGGGGCGCAGGGTTATATCGAGCAGGCGATCAATCAGGCTGTGGACGTGTTCATAACAGGAGAGATATCGGAGCAAACAGTGCACATGGCCAGGGAAGAGGACATTCATTTTATTGCAGCGGGCCACCACGCAACCGAGCGTTACGGTGTTCAGGCTGTGGGTGCCTATCTCGAACGGGAAATGGGCGTGACTCACCGATTTATCGATATAGACAACCCCGCTTAATTAGTTGCGGCTATTGGCCTCTTCAATAGTTGGAATGTCGGCTACCAGGTCGACAATTTTATCTTCGTTTGAGGCTGTCTTGTCCAGACCAAACTCTTCATTGAGCGTGCCGGTTTCATAGGGAGAGGTCTTTGGTGCGTAGTCCAGAGGTTGTTGTAAATCCTTGGCGGCTGGCTTATCGACAAGCTCGGATATATCGCTATCAGGTAGTGGACGCAACACCTGGCTACTAGAGTTATCGGTTAATTTGCTGGCACCGTTGGCAAGATGATTGTGTACGTCCCGGTAGCTCTCAGCCAGATTATCGAGCAGTTTCGCAGTATCAGTGAAATGCTCAACAACGTCGTGCTGATAGTTTTTCTGCTGCTGTGAGAGGCGCTCCATGGTGCGTTCAAGGTCTCGCTGCTTGCGCGAGTCTGGAGACAGCCGGCGGTTCAACGTTGCAGTGACCGCTGCGCCCACTAGCAAGGACAGCGCGGCTACAAGAATCAGTGTTGTCAGACTGTACACAGTTTTCCTCAATATTGATGACAGGCTGCTCCATTATAGTCCCATCGCGGGGGCGAATCACTGACAATGTGGAACATTGCCAATGAAAAAGCGTATGGGTAAAGTGTGCCCCCATCGGTCAAGAGCCTTCAACCTTTTGCATGACGACACCCCTGCAGCGCTATACGCATAACCTGGCCCAGGATGGGTTTAGTGAAGATGTTGCGCAACGTCAGGCTGTTGAGGCTCTGGATGCGCTTTTTCATGAGCTGGTAGCAGCGGAGAAGCAGCGAAATCAGCAACCTTTTTTAAAGAGAGTAGTGGCCCGCTGGAGTGCGCAAACATCGCAACCTGTCAGAGGCTTGTATTTGTGGGGTGGCGTGGGTCGGGGCAAAACCTGGCTGGTTGATACATTTTACGACTGCCTGCCATTCGAGCGCAAAATGCGTGTGCATTTTCATCGTTTTATGCAGCGCGTCCACACCGAGCTGACCCGGCTTGAAGGGACTACAGATCCTTTGTTGGCTATTGCTGATATGCTGGCGGGAGAAGCCAGAGTCGTGTGCTTCGACGAGTTTTTTGTCTCGGATATTACTGATGCGATGATTCTCGGTGGATTGATGGAGGCGCTGTTTGAAAGGGGGGTTACCCTGGTGGCGACCTCCAATATTGTGCCTGACGAGCTGTACAAGAATGGCTTGCAGCGGCAGCGGTTTCTGCCCGTGATCGAGCTGGTAAAACGACACACCCGAATTCTGAATGTGGATGCTGGAGTAGACTATCGCCTGCGCGCCCTGGAGCAGGCAGAGCTGTATCATTCTCCGTTGGATGCCGCTGCAGACGAAAGCTTACAGCGCAGCTTTGAGAGCCTCGCTCCGGAATCCGGCATGCCCTGGGAGCGCCTGGAGATCAATGGTCGTTATCTTAGCAGCCGCTGTGTTGCAGATGATGTCGTGTGGTTTGAATTCGCTGAACTCTGCGATGGGCCTCGCAGCCAGAACGACTATATTGAACTCGCCAGAATTTACCACGCGGTGCTGGTTGGCAATGTGCCTCAGATGGGACGAGAGAGCGATGATCAGGCGCGCCGTTTTGTGAACCTGGTAGACGAATTTTATGATCGTAATGTGAAGTTGGTGATGTCTGCCGCAGTACCCTTGTTGGAGCTTTACCAGGGGGGTGGAGTCGATTTTGTGTTCGAGAGAACTATCTCCCGACTACAGGAAATGCAGAGCCATGAGTATCTGGCGCGCTCGCACAAACCCTAGCAGGCGGTTGAAAAGCTAACTGCATTGGCCGGGTAACGACCGCTTCGAAAATGCTTTTAACAACCGGCTACGGGAACCGGAGATTACCGGTTTTTCGGCCACCGTCGTTTCAAACACATCCACTGTCCGGGTGTTTCTTTTATCCATGACTCAAAATGCTGATTAACCTGAGTCGTCATCGCTTTGGCCTTTGCGGCTGTGTCCTGCATATCGTCAGGATTTTCAATGGGTGAGTACACCCGGATACAAAATTGACCATTGCCTTTGCGCTCGGCCCGTATCGGAATCAAGGCGGCCTTGCTGCGCAGGGCCAGTCGGGCGGCAGTCGTGTTGGACAATGCGTCTCGGCCAAAGAAGGGAATGGGTTCACCTGTGTCCAGGCGAGTATCCATCGCTAATCCAATACTATTGCCATCGGCCAGTTCTCTCAATAGCGGACGCACGCCCGCCTCCGAAGCCAGAAGCTTCACCCCAAAAGCATCGCGCAATTGCAGGAACATACGCTTCATGGCCGGGTTGGACTCGGCGGCATAGACGGTAGTAATTGTAAGCCCCTGGTGTAATGAAATCAGATTGGTGAGCTGCCAGGCACCCACATGCGCGGTGACAAATACCGCAGCCCTGTTGTCGTTGAGGTGAGCCTGGGCTGCGGGAGCAATGTCAAAAGTAATGCGCGTATCTCGCTCCTCCCAAATTTGTCCCATTTTTATGAGTTCGGCGGCTGCGACACCGAGATAGCCAAAGATTTCGCGGCATAACAAGTCTATTTCTCTTTCATTCTTATCGGGAAAGATGACGCGCAAATTGCGTTTTACTGCTTTGGTTTTATGACTGTAGGGGCCGAGTAGGCGAAAAAATGCCGAGGTTACTGTGCTCGCTCGCTCTGGTGATAGCAGACTGAGCAGCCAGAAGGTGAAGCGTAGCAGTTGCGCTTCCAGCCATTGCGCGCAAACGCCGAATAGTGGAATAGCGCGAGCCAGTTTTTTTGGTACTAAAAGGTACTCAGCCACAACGCTGGTTTATCGACCATTTCCCGAGGTGCTGAATATCAGATCCCACAGTGGAGAGCTTACCCCGAAACGGCCTTTCTCGCCCGAGTAGTGGTGTTTCAAGTGATACAGTTTAAGGAACTTCGCTACCTTGTTTTTCATCGGAAAATGGTGGGTTGCGTAATGAATGTAGTCGTATATCAAATAGCCAATAATAAAGAACGCAGTGAAGGGGTGTAGCCACGGTTCCGGTATCATCAGTGAAAACAAATAGTACAGGCCTGCCAGGATAGGAACCGAACCACCGGGAGGCATCACCAGCCGTGTTTTATCTTTTGGGTCGTGGTGATGGTTGCCGTGGAACAGAAATACAAACCATTGTCCCGCCTTGCTCCTGGCCGGGAAATGGAAGGCAAAACGATGCAGGCTGTATTCGGTAAGTGTCCAGGCAACCAGCGCAGAAATTGCCACAACAAACAAACCACCGCTGGCAAGCTGGTCAACGAAAATGCCCTGCCAAAGTAAATAAGCTGCAATAGGTGACCACAGAACCAGCGGCACAACTGGATGTACGTGGGTTAGACTCTCAAGAAGATCATTCTCGAATAAGCGAATTGATTGGCGCTCTGTTTCAGACTGCATAGGAACTTACCTCTCTATGCTCTGGCGGGCTGTTTTGTCGGTGCGCATGTTTAGGCCAAATTCTTTTTGGGCAAAACCACTCTTCAGGGTGCTCGGTGATCCATTGCTGAAAGTGGTCGTGAACCTGGCTCATCATATCCAGTGCCTGCTGCTCCTCATTTGCAGTTTTGTCGCGGGGAATCACCGGGGGGTACACGGTGACTGTGAACTCAGCGTCTTTAACACGCTCTACGCGAACGGGAATGAGGTCAATGCCAAATTTCTGCGCTAACTTGGCTGGCAATATGCTCGTTGGCTTGGGAATACCAAAAAACAAAATATCGGGATTATCATCGACGCGCCTGTCCATGATCAGGCCAGCGGAGCGCCCCATTTTTAGATGGCGCACCATATCTCTGGCAGCGTTGTCTCTGGTGACCAATTCACAATTTAACTCTCGGCGGGAACGATACAACATTTGATCGAGAAGGGGGTTTGTCGGCGGGCTGTATAACCCAGCGATTGGAATTCCCAATCGACTCAGCGCCGGCATTGAAACTTCCCAGTTGCAATGATGGGCGCCTACAAAGACAGCGGGTCGCTCTGGATTGCTCTGAGTTTCAAACTCCTGGATAACATCAATATGTAGACGCTGACGGTCGGAGGAGGTGTGAATTTTATTGAAGTGCGGATATTCTGCGAGCACTCTGCCCGCGTTTCCCCAGCAGTCTACAATGAGATTTTCGATTTCAGAGTGGCTCTTCCCGGAAAATGCACGGCGTAAATTTTCACGATACATCTCGGTCTTGCGGCTGAGCTGTGGTCCAATGATTCTGCCCAACCGGTTGCCCATGCGCGATGCAGTATCTACCGGCAACAGGCCGAACAGTTTTATTAATAGCCAGATCATGGCGTAATCAAGCCGCCACAGAGTACTTTGCAGTAGTCTGTTATTCTGGGCTGTCTTGCCCAGGGCGTTGCCGATAATAAACTGTGCCATGAGGCTGAGTAACTCCGGTTTTCAGGTCGGTTTTCGATTGAACATTATACCGCAGAGGTCTTTTTCTACAGGGCTTTTGTAGCTGTCAAAGTGCCAATTCATAGCTGCAACTCTCGAAGGCCTGTCTCTAAATCTATGTCAGGCTGCCAGTTGATGGCATTTTGCAGTGAGGAATTATCTGTGACCCAATCCGAGTGTCGCAATTCCCTGAGCTTGGCCGGGGTGAGCATGGGTAAATAGCCAAAATGTCGCGCCAGAGACAAATTGAGCGCCGCGATTGTGTCTAGCAGGATTTTGGGTACACAGAACAGCCTGATTCTTCGCTGCCATACTTTCTGCCCCAGCCTCGAAATTTCAAACCAGTCATAGCCACCGACATTGTCAGCAAGAGTCAAAGCAGAAGCGGGAACGGAATCCGCGTCCAGCAGCCCGACAATAGCGCTGACTAGATCGGCAACGTGTATAAGCGAGGTTCGATTTTCAGGGCTGCCGGGAACCGTCGCAATGCCACGAGCCATCCACTGGAAAATGGGCAACATCTCTTTATCGCCCGGGCCATAGACTGCGGGCGGCCTGAGAATGATCCAGTTTTTCATGTCGCTGTTTTCGAGTAACTGTTCAGACTTAAATTTACTCTGCGCGTACCAGGATAACTCGGGCTCGCGGGCGGTGATTGAAGAAAGCATGACCAGGCGACACCGACCATCTGTGCCCTGCATGGCTTCCAGAAGTCGGGCCGTGCCTTCAACGTTGGTTTGGTCGAAGTCTTGCTGGCAGGACCCTCTCACTGAGCCTGCACAGTGAATTACGGCGTCTGCCCTGTCGACCAATTCAGTGAGTGCATCGATATTTGCCAGATCACCTGCAATCAGAGTCACACCCAGTTGAGTGAGTTCTGTTGCATTTGAGGAATTTCGAACCAAGGCGCGAACTTGCCAACCGTTTTCAACCAGCCTGGCGCACAGTTGAATACCGATGAATCCCGTCGCACCAGTTACAGCAACGACTGATTTTGAGTCTGCCAACACTTAGGCTGAGGCAACCCTCAGTCTTACCCTTTCGGTCACTGCGCTCAGTCGCTCTTTGTCGTGTGCTGCGATAAAGTCCAGGCGCGCTTTGGCCCGAGAGAGTTTGCCAGAGGAGGTCTTGGGCAGAGAGTTATTTGGAGCCAGTTCGACGTAGCAATCCAAGCTCAGTTCCATTCGGATCAGAGCGCTCAGGCGGCGTACCAAATTGCTGCGCTTGTTGGGGTCGGTCTCGCGACACTGTACAACCAGCACGCATAATTCCTCACCTTCCGCATCGGGTGCTGAAAAGGCAAGGGCATCACCAACACGCACCTCTGGTTGAGTCTCGGCGATATGTTCAAGATCCTGGGGCCAGATGTTGCGGCCATGAATGATGATGAGGTCTTTCTTGCGACCAGTAATGGTAAGTGTACCATCGACAACATAGCCAATATCGCCAGTATTCAGCCAGCCATCGCCACACAGAGCTTCAGAGGATTCCTCTGGCAAATTGTAGTAACCAGACATAATACTTGGGCCGCGTAAATACACAACACCGCTGTGCCAGTCATCCAGTTTGTTGCCATCGTCGTCGCGAACCTCTAACTCAAAACTAGGCAGAGGTTTTCCGCAGTTCACAAAGTGACGCCCCCGACCTTCTTTTTCGGCCTGATCCATCAATATTGCTTCATGGTTGTCAGCGAGTTGATCGCTGTCGATGTAGTGGGTGCTGTAAGTTTGATCCAGAGGGGAGAAGCTAACGCCAAGCGTGCATTCGGCCATACCGTAACATGCCGTAAAGGCTCTGGTATTGAAGCCGGCGGGCTCAAGCATTCCGGCGAAGTAGTCCAGGGTTTGCGGGCGGATCATTTCAGCGCCGATACCGGCAACGCGCCAACTGCTCAAATCGTATTGTTCTATATCTGAAGGTCGCAGCCGGCGTGCCACCAGGTCGTATCCAAAGGAAGGCGCGAAGGAAATGCTGGCCTTGCTTTGGGTCATCAAGTTTAGCCACTGGCGCGGGCGCATAGCGAAATCTCGAGTGTCCAGATAATCGACTGAAATTTGCGCCGCAACGGCAGTGAGAACAAAGCCGACCAGGCCCATATCATGATAAAACGGCAACCAAGACAACAGTCGGTCTTTCGCAGTGATATTCAGGCCGTCTTCAATAATGCCTGACAGGTTAGCCATAACTGTATGGTGCTTAATGACTGTGCCGCGAGGAAAACGGGTGCTACCCGAGGTGTATTGGATGTAGGAAATGTCCTGCTCATTCAACTGCGGCATAGCAATATCGGCAATCGGCAGCTCATAAAACGCGCCAGGTTGATCTGCCATGCGCAGGTTCAGCCCCTCACAGGCTTCGCGCAAAAAGGTCAAATACCCTTCGGAGGCAACCGCGACCGACGCGCCGCTGGCTTCGAGCAAGCGGTGCAGCTGGGCAACGTAAATACTGTGAGCGCCCATTTTGACGGTGGCAGGCAGGGTTACGGGGATAAGTCCAGCGTACTGGCAGGCGTAGAAAAATTTGAGGAAGTCGGGAGTGGTTTCGGCTACCAGGGCGACTCGCGCGTCTTTTTCCAGGCCCAGGCCGAGAAGTTGTCGGGCGAGTTGCAGAGCGCTTTCGCGGAGCTCGCTATAACTTACGCGGGTTTGTAGCTTGCCGCGTCCATTGTAAAAGTTGGCGCCAGTCTCACCCTGCGCTGCATAATCCAGTGCTTCTGCGAGTGTGGCAAAGTCTGCAGGTCTGAAAGGCAGTGTATGGGTAGTAGGAGTGGCTATTAATTGCAAAATTTTCCCTCGAAAGCCGACGCAAATCACCGTCAAAGCTCAAAAGCAAGTCATTCAGCCAAGTATGTCTGACCGTTATTGTCCCCAACCTGGTGTGGTTAGCGCTGTTATACTGCGTCGCTGTACTTTGATTCGGGCTTTATTGTGTCTGTGCCCGACCGGGTTCATATTATCAAAATCAAATCAGTGACTTATAGGTAATAATACCAATCAATTGCAGAAACTTGAGAAATTTATTGAGGTCTCGGGCTCCTTATTCGTCAGCTAAAGGGGCTATGTACATCATACGCTCTTTTTTTTTGATTTTTTAGTCTGCAACTCATTGTTTGTTAAGCCTTTTTTGAAATTGGCTAGAACTGCGACTGTTTGCACATGTTCTACCGGGACTATTGTGGGTGTTGAAGCCCGTCGGTATACTGCCCCCTTTTTCGGCACTGGCGGGTCTTCAACGAGATGCCATCAAATGATTCTCTGGCAATTTTGCCCGCTAGCTACCGATCAGGACTGAAGCTGTTCCTACAAGTGCCGCACCACCTCTATGCTGATGATCCGAAGTGGATAGCGCCTCTAAATTTCGAAGAAAAACAAAGGTTTAAGCCTACCCGCCCATTTTTTGAGCATGCGCGCTGGCAAGGCTGGGTCGCGCTCATCGACGGGCGCCCTGTGGGTCGCATTAGCGCACAAATTGATGATTTGCATTTGCAGCGCTATGAAGACGCGACCGGCTACTTTGGTATGATCGAAGCGATTGACGATGAGCGAGTCTTTGCCGCGCTGTTCAACGCTGCAGAAACCTGGCTCAAAGATCAGGGTATGCGCCGTATTCGCGGCCCGTACAATCTTTCCGTAAATGAAGAGGTTGGATTACTCGTCGAGGGTTTTGAGACCTCGCCCTACATTTTGATGGGTCACGCCCACCGCTATTACGACGACCGCGTGAAAGCTCAGGGCTACAGCGGCGCGAAAGATTTACTGGCTTACCTGGTGAATCCCGATTTTGCAGCGCCGCCCGTCATGGAAAAATTGGTGAACAGGGCTTCCAGAAAGGTGAAGGTAAGGTCTCTGCGGCGCGACAAGCTGGTTGAAGAAGCAGAAATCATGCGCGACATCTTTAACGACGCCTGGCAGAACAACTGGGGATTCGTGCCCTTCACTAAAAATGAATATACAGACCTGGTTAAAACCTTGGCGCTTTTACTGAGTGACGACGCGGTTCAAATTGCTGAATGTGAGGGGCGTCCGGCCGCGTTCATCGTCATGCTACCCAATGTGAATGAGGCTATCAGAGATTTGAAGGGGAAATTGTTTCCCTTTGGCTGGTTGAAGTTCCTGTGGCGGATGAAGGTGCGTCACCAGAAAAGTAGCCGTGTCCCATTGATGGGCGTTAAGCAGGAGTTTCAGAACTCCCCTCTGGGACTGGTTATGGCCTTTATGGTGATAGATGCGGTCCGCAAGGGAAGCATCGAGCGCGGTGTTATCGAAACTGAGATGGGCTGGATACTCGAAGACAATAAAGCCATGCGCAATATCATTGAAACCATAGGTGGCCGGGCCTATAAACGCTATCGAGTGTACGAGAAGGACCTGGACTAGCCATGCATCTTGATCCTGAAACACACCACCTGTCAGCTATTGTCCTGGCGGGTGATCGGACCAAGGAAGACTCATTAATCAATCATTCCGAGGCCGACTGTAAGGCCTTGATTGATATTGATGGGGTTCCGATGGTGCGACGAGTGATCGACGCGCTAAAGCAATCTGTCGTTGTGAATAAAATTCTGCTCTCGGGTCCGCAAGCAGACGAGCTGACCACAGACGAGCCCCTCTCTGGCTGGGTTAGCGCAGGAGAGGTTGATTGGCAGCCTCCACAGGCGACGCCGAGTACCAGCGCTTATGCGGCGATGCAGTCTCTACCGCTGACAGAGCCAATCCTGCTTACCACTGCGGATCATCCTCTGTTAACACCTGAGATTGTCGATGCTTTCGGCCGGCAGAGTCTGGCAGACGACGTGGACGTCACCGTAGGTCTTGCTCCTTATGGATTAGTTCAAGAGGCGTATCCCGACATGAAGAAGACAGTGTTGCGCTTCAGCGATGGAGAGTTTTGTGGCTGCAATTTGTTTGCCTTCCTCACACCCGAAGGCCGTCGTGTTGCAAACTTCTGGCGGAAAATTGAGCAGGAGCGCAAAAAGCCGCGGGTTGTTATTGGGCTGCTGGGTTGGCGGGCTGTCCTGCGGTACCGCTTTGGCTTTTTATCTCTGGAAGAAGCGTTGACCAAGCTGAGTAAACGCCTTGGCTTGCGCTTGCGTGTAGTGATTCTGCCCTATGCTAACGCGGCGGTAGATGTGGACTCGATTTCAGATTTGGTGATGGTTAGAGGGTCTTTCGCACAGCTTGCAGCAGAAGACCTCTAGTGGCCTTGTTGCAGTGTGTCGCTTGTCCAGCTAGTTGGTACGCCTTATTTTTGCGCCGAGTCCGGCGAGTTTTTCATCGATATTGGCGTAGCCACGATCCAGGTGGTAGACCCGATCAATGGTCGTTTCACCATCGGCGGCGAGTGCCGCAATAATAAGCGAGGCAGATGCTCGCAGGTCAGTTGCCATTACTGGTGCTGCTTTGAGCCGCTCGCGGCCAGTGATCATCGCAGTGTGACCCTGCAGTTCAATATCGGCGCCCATACGCTGTAGTTCAGCTATGTGCATAAATCGATTTTCAAATATGTTTTCGACAACGGTTGCTGTGCCCTCTGACAGTGCGTTTAGAGCGACGAACTGCGCCTGCATGTCGGTGGGAAATGCCGGGTAGGGAGCCGTACTAATACTGACTGCCTTGGGTCGCCGACCCGCGCATTGCAAGCGAATCCAGTCGCTTCCTTTTGAGATTTCCGCGCCGGTTGCCTGTAATTTGCTCAGAACAGAATTCAGATGTCTGGGCTCGCTGTTGAGGATTGTCACGTCTCCACGGGTCGCTGCTGCCGCGGCCAGAAATGTACCGCTTTCAATTCGATCAGGCGGCACGCGGTGGTTGGCGCTGTGCAGATTCTCGCTACCCTCGATGAATATGCTGTTGCTACCAGCGCCCTCAATGCGCGCGCCCATAGAGTTCAGCATAGCTGCGAGGTCGGACACTTCTGGCTCCATCGCTGCGTTCTCGAGAACGGTATGTCCTTCCGCGAGGCTGGCTGCCATCATCAGGTTTTCGGTGGCAGTTACCGAGGGCACGCCGAAAGTGATATTTGCGCCGTGTAAACGCTGGCATTTAGCCTTGATGTAACCGGTGTCGATTTCAATTTCTGCGCCCATCTGGCGTAAGCCGTCAATGTGCTCATTAACCGGGCGAGAGCCAATCGCGCATCCACCGGGCAGGGATACGTCGGCCTCGCCGAAGTGCGCGACTAAGGGACCTAACAGCAAAATAGAGCCTCGCATGGTTCGTACCAGCTCATAAGGCGCTCGTAAAGAGTGTACTCGCGAGCTGTCTACGGTTACCTCGGTGCCTTGATGCTCGATTTCACAGCCCAGCAACATCAATAATTCCAGCGCTGTTTTGATGTCTCGCACATCGGGTAAGTTGGTGATGGAAATGGGCTCGGCGCTTAACAAGGTTGCAGCGATTGCAGGCAGGGCGGCATTCTTTGCACCGGCAATATGCGTTTCTCCCTGTAGCGGGCCGTTGCCAGTTATGCGCAGTTTTTCCATCAGGCGACCTGCTGCTTTTGAATCAGCCCTGATTCCTGCAGACTGGCATAGGCTCCAATGATATGGTCAATTTGAGCGCGATTGTGAGCGGCGCTGACGCTGCAACGCAGTAGGAAGTTGGTCGATGGTGAAGCCGGTGGCACCACCAGGTTGACATAGACACCCGCATGCATCAGTGCATTCCAGCATTTGATCGCCTGATCTCGATCCCCCAGCTCTAGCGCCACAACAGGGCTAACGCTGGGACCCAGAGGCAGGCCCATATCAAGAAGGCTGTTGTAGAGGTGTGTAGCGTTGTCCCAGAGTTTGTCTTTTAGCTCAGGCTGTTCGCGCAGGATTTTTAAAGCTTGACGGGTCGAGGCGACCACCGATGGTGAACCGGATGCGGTGAACATATAGGCTCTGATACAGCAGCGAATAGCTTCAAGTTCTGCATGTTGACTAACACAGTAGCCGCCTGTCGCACCCAGGCTTTTGCTAAATGTGCCAACAGTAAAATCTACATCAGCTTCAACACCAGCCGCCTCCGCCGCGCCCCGGCCAGTGGCGCCAAGTACCCCCATTGAATGGGCTTCGTCTACCATTAAGTAACCGCCGAACTCACGTTTTACCGCCGCGATTTCCTGCATCGGCGCGGTATCACCTAGCATACTGTAAATGCCTTCAACAATAACGAGTGTATTTTCAACACGCTCTCCCAGACGCCGCAAGCGTTTTGCCAGGTCCTCTGGATTACTGTGTTTGAAGCGGATGATTTCTGCACCCGAAAGCTGTACGCCGGCATAGATGCTGGCGTGGCTATCGGCATCCAGCAAAATGACGTCACCGGGTCCGGCTAGCGTTGCCGACATGCCCATTGTCGCAGCGTAGCCTGTTGTAAAAACAATCGCCTCATCTACGTCATAGAAATCTGCAAGTTCTTGTTCGAGTAATTCATGTTCAACAAAGGAGCCGTTGGCGAGACGCGAGCCGGTGGTTCCGGTTCCCCATTTTTCTGCGGCTGCCTGGGCAGCGCCAATACAACGCTGATCATAGGCCAGGCCCAGGTAGTTGTTGGTCCCAGCCAGAATAACTTGCCGGCCTTCGACAATACCCTCGGTTGGAGTCAGAAACTTCTCGGTAACCGCGCCAAAGGGTTTAACTTCTTTTTCAGCGAGTTCCTGCAGGAACTCAGCCATGGTTTGAAATTTATCGAACAGCATATTACTCAGTCTTCCAGTTCATCTAGTTTGTGGGCCAGTTGGCCGATGGTATTGATGTCGGGAAGTATGTTAAGAGGCACAGAAATATCAAACACGTCTTCGATCTGTTCGATAAATTCCATGACTTCCAGGGAGCTCAAGCCGACGTCGGCAACCAGGTCGGTAGTTTCCGACAGTTCAAGCTCCGGTTTGTTCAGCTTTCCGAGTACGCTGTACATGAACTCAATATACTGCTCATAGTTCGCCATATGTTTTTAATTCCACTCTGTATTGTCAGATGATTGCATGATAAGAAAGGTGAAAGTTCAGATACTCTAGCGTATTGGTCTTGCCGTATTGGTCTTGCCGTATTGGTCTTGCCGTATTGGTCTTGCCGTATTGGTCTTGCTGTATTGGTCTTGCCGTATTGGTCTTGCCGTATTGGTCTTGCATAGTGGTCTTGCATAGTGGTCTTGCGCAAAGCCTGCCAAGCCGCTAGATTCCAGTGCTTGGAACTATACCCACGGAACTTTGCCAATGCCAGCAGTTTGGCTGATCGACCCCTATCGCGCCGGTGAGCGCAATCAGGTGCTGGCGCTGGCGGAAGCGCTGGGCTGGCCGTTTTTGGTCAAACGGCTGAGCTATAAAAAATATGAGTTTTTAACAAATATTGTTTGCAGTAGTAGCCTCCGCGGAATTAATTTGAAACTTTCTGACAGCCTGATTGGCCCGTGGCCGGATCTGGTTATCTCCTCTGGAATGCGGAATGAACCGGTTTGTCGCTGGATTCAGAACCAGTCAGGGGGTCGCACTCGAATCGTTCATGTAGGCAATCCCTGGGCCGACCCAAGTCGCTTCGATTTGGTGATCACCACGCCTCAATACCGTATCCCCGTGCGAGACAATGTGTTGCAAAACGCTCTGACCCTGAACAACCTGGATACTGACAAGCTGCAGATAGAATCTGCGAATTGGGAAGCAGCATTTGTCGGCTTACCGCGACCCTATACAGCGGTTGTTGTCGGGGGTAACAGCGGCCCGTTTACACTTGGCCCCAAAGCGGCTGATCGCCTGGTCAAGTTGAGCGAGGATTTGCGAACTTTGAACGGAGGGTCGGTTTTGCTGACCACCAGCGCAAGAACGCCACTCGCTGCGGCAGAAATTTTGGAGGCAGGGATTGAAACCCCAAGATACATCTATCGCTGGCGTCAGGGTGGCGAGCGCAACCCCTATTTGGGAATGCTGGCTTGCGCGGACCACATCATAGTGACGGGCGATAGTATTTCAATGTTGTCAGAGGCCTGCGCAACCGGCAAGCCGGTATATATGTTTGACTTGGGCGTGGGAGAGTATGCGATGCAGCCCGAGGTCGAAGGACGCCGGTTTGAAAATGACTGGCGCTTGGGTGGGATTATGTATCGCTTACTGATGCGTTTTATCTGGCAAAAAGTCAGCCGCGATATTTGCCTGGTGCATCAGCATTTGCTCAAGAGCGGCCGCGCGAGCTGGTTGCCCAGGGGGAGTTTCGGGAGTTCTCATTCAACGGTTGAAATGGCTGCCGCTGTCAGCGCCGTCAAAAAGCTATTTGATTAACTTGCCGGTTGTGGAATCCACTGCTTCTGCCTGGCCGTTGCCCAGCTCATAGACCTGATCTGCTGCCTCCATCATCGACCGATTGTGGGTAATGGCGAGGATGGTGAGTTGGCCTTTCAGGCTCTCCATGGTTTGGCGAATGGCCGTTTCACTCTCGGAATCCAGGGCACTTGTCGCTTCATCCAGTATTAGTAGTCTCGGTTGGTTTACCAATGCGCGGGCAATCACGATGCGCTGGCGTTGACCTCCGGAGAGTTTGCCACCGCGTTCCCCGACTATGGATGCGCTGCGCTCGGGCAGTCGCTGCACAAACTCCCAGGCTCCAGCCGCTCGAAGCGCGCGCTCAACATCGTCTTGATTGAGATTGGGATCACCCAGTGTCACGTTGTGCTCAATGCTGTCATGCAGGAGTACAGTTTCCTGTGGAACATAACCGATCATTGAGCGCCAGGCCTTGATGTCGAGTTCGGCGAGGGAATGACCATCCAGTTTAATTTCCCCTGATTGTGGCTGTAACAAGCCGATGAGCAGGTCAATGATCGTAGTTTTACCCACCCCCGAAGACCCTATTATGGTCGTCAGTTTGCCGCACTCGATGGTGAGTTCAAGAGACTTAAAGACATGCTGCTGGTCATAGCTGAAGTTTACATTTGAAAAATGGATACTGTGATCCCAGGTAGGGGAGCGACCACCAAACAATTGTTCTTCGGCGTTCTCTGCGTCAGCGACTGAATCGAGCATGGCCCAGTAAGCACTCTCACCCTGGGCCAGTTTTTGATACTGTTTTTGAACTTTTCCAAGAAATGAGAACGCCCGTCCCAGAGTGACGACCAATACCATCACTGTTGGCAGCTCCATGGCGAATACTTCCAGTGCCGCGTAGATACCGATGGAGATAAAAATGGCAAACAGGAATTCCTGGGCGCCATCAAGCACGGCACCGCTTAAAACCGCTTTGCGAAGCGCTTTTTTGAGGCGATTAGTATCACCAGATAATGCGTGGTCGGCCAAATGTTCGCGAGCCATGGCCTTTAGTGGTTTCACCGACTGCAATGTGTCAGTCATGTTTGCCATTAAAGACGTTAGTAGCTTGGTTTGCCGCTTCCCCGCTCGACGGGTAATTCGAACCAGAAAGTGAGAAGCCACGATAACCATGGCTCCCGCAGCCATGGCAGCCAGGCTAGCAGTCCATGAAAGTGCGAATGCGACCCCGCCGTAAATCAGTGTCTGTACGAGGTAGGTCAGCGCGGTGGCCCCGTGTACAAATGCTGTGGAAGAGCGCTGTGCCTCTGTCGCCAGCGAATTGGTGAGCTTGCCTATCGGCTGATGCAGAAAATACTCCCACTTACTGCGCATTATTGCGCGCAGCATACGCAGGCGAAGATCGGTACCTACCTGCGCGGCGGTATAGCCAACCTGACGATTGGCTACCACGAGTAGCAGGCTTTTGAATAAAACCATGACCACAATGATCAATAGTAAGTTGACTAACGAGGGGGCGATTTCCAGCCAGGCCAGCACTTCAAGGAAGTTGCGCTCGAAATCATTTTGAATGCCCGCCGTGGCGCTGCCCAGACCGGGGTCCGTTTGCGTGCCAAGGGCAATATTGAGCAGTGGTAGCAGGGCAGATAAGCCAAGCCCTTCCACGATCCCTGACAATAGCAACGCTGCCAGCATTAACGCAGTTTGCAGCGGGTACGCAGAGAAAAAGCTGATCATCAACCGCATGTATTGAAATTCCCTACCAGTGCATCCGTCTAATCATCCAGCCGCTGCAAAGTGTAACTGCGGCAGCAGGTAGCAGGGCAGTGACAATGGGGTTTGCCTGTAGCATTTGCCCGAGGGCATAGATTATCTGCGTACCTAAAAAAAAGAAAATGCCGATCAGGGCGCCAATGGCCATATTGATTCCGAAATTACGGTTTCGCCGTGAGCCAATACTGGCGCTGATTGGCGTTGCCAGCAAGACCATGGCTGCAACCGTGATAGGCAGGCAGAGTCGCTGCCAAAAAGTCATTTCCCGGCCGATATAGGCTTGAGCATTGTCTTTTAAGTAGTTGATGTGGGCGTACAAAACTGTAAGGCTCATGCTCTCACTTTGCAAAGCCAGAGTCGGCAGCTCGTTTGAAGACCACAGATTGTCGATTGATATTTCCGGCAAATTACTGCTTTTCAATTCGTTGTCCAGCAGTTGTTTTTGTCGGACTTTTTTAAACCGCCAGCTACGGTTTTCGCTAACCTCAGCTGTTTTTGCCTTGAGCATCAGTATAAGTTGCCCTTGCTCGTTAAAACGATACAGACTGATATTACCGGGTAGCTTGCCTCCACGCATTATTTCTAAATGAATAAAGCGGTTGTTCTGTTTGGACCAGACGCCCCCCCTGGGCAGGGCTTCCGGGTTGTCATTACGCGCACTGGATTTCATGTGTTGGGCCTGGATGTATAAAGGCGCTGACACATATTCTAGTAGTAACCACAAACTCAGCATTAGTGCGACCACAGGCGTGGCAATGGCAGCGAGCAGGCTGGAAACCGGCACTCCAGAGCAACTGATAATCGTTAGCTCGTTGTTTTTATCCAGCGTGGCCAGAGCAACGATAGTACCCAAAAGGGCTATGACCGGGGATAAATCCAGAAGCTGTGTTGGCAGCGTCATCATTGTAAACTGCATGACATCATTAACGCCGTAATTCCCCTGGGTGCGGTCCAGCTCCTCAATCAACCCTATCAGACCAAATACAGTGCCTAGTACCAGTAATACCAATAGCCAGCCCTGAAGCAGGTTCACAGCGATGTAGCGATGAAGTATTTTCATCTGGGCCGCGCCTTTGGTTGGCATAAAATGAGCAACAGAATTATAAAAATGACTGCGTAGGCGCTCCACAGTCCGGGAAATGCACCGATGCGACCTTGTTCCATAAAGACTCTTGTCACGCCGACCAGACCAAACAAGCCGACATAGGCGGCGATGGCGACGAAGAAATTCCTGAATCTGGATTCTCGAGGCTCTGATTTTCCCAGAGGTACGGCGATTAATGCCAGCAGCAGCGTTGCCAGCGGCGTAGAAAGCCGCCATTGAAATTCGGCAATATCCTTGGGTTGGCCGGAGAGGCGCAGTTGTCCAGTGGTTTCCGCTTTGCGTCGATAGTTGCTATGTGCCTCGTCATTCTCAAGTTTGATGGTTAACTGGCCGAAGCGCATGGTGACATCCTGAGATTCGCGCTGATCGAGCAGGTAGTGATAGCCGTCGTAGAACTCGGCTGTCAGTGATTCGCCGGGATTGAGTGCTGGCAATGAGGCCCGCCTGGCGACAATGATTTCCGTGCGTTTATTTTTGCGGTGTTGCTTGTGTAGAAAGACGTTTTTGTGCAGCCCTTTTGCTAAATCGATGTCGTCGGCGATAAAGATGTAGTCACTCTTACCCATATTGACGAATTCTCCCGTCGCCATTTTTTTGAGATCGAATTCAGCGACCGCCTCCGCTTCCAGTCGATAGACTTCGCGGTAGGCCCAGGGACGACCTTCAATCGAGATAATTCCAGTTACAACGGCGACTAAAACGGACAGCTTGAAAACCGATTCGAGGATACGGGTTCGACTCACGCCAGCAGCAAACAGTACCGTTATTTCTGAGTCCCGATACATGCGGCTTATCGCAGCCAGTACTGAAAAGAAGAGCGCAGAGGGCATCAGTATCTCAAGTGTAATCAGGGTGTTCAGGCCAATCAGCTTCAAGGCAGTCGCCAGGTCCAACTGACCCTGCGCGGCCAGATTGAGCTGCAAGGTAGCAGAGTAGCCGACGAAAACCAGCGCGAGCAGACCCAGCCCGGTAACAAAGGGGCGGAAAATTTCGGAGCTAATATACCGGTCAATAATCAAGGACTTAGACCCTGCCAGAAGGGGCATCATTGTACCCCAGCCTGCTGGTGTCTGGTTATTTTCCCGGCTATGACACATACTCTTTCCAGTTTATAAGGGATCAGATTTTCGTACATGCCTCCACCACTTGTCTGGATGATCATGAGTGATAAACGCGGAGACAATGGTCAAGTAGAGACCATTGCCGAAGCCCTGCCGTGGCCCTGTGAGCGCAAGTATGTGCACATGAAGCCAGAATATATTCAGGGTAAGCCGCGCTTTCGTGCATCGCTACACCATATAGATATTGAAAAATCGGACGCTCTGGAGGGGCCGTGGCCAGACCTGATTCTCACAGTGGGACGGCGCCCCTCAATGGTGTCCCTGTGGGTCAAACAGCAGTCTGGTGGTCATAGCAAAGTTCTGTTGGTGGGCAAACCCACCGGTCGCATGCCCGACTTTGATTTGATTGTTTGCAGTGCGGAAAAGCACATGCCGCCGATGCCAAATTGCCTGCCTATCAGCCTGCCGCTGATGCGCGTTGATGAGTCAGCGGTGCAGGCTGATACGGACTTGTGGCAGCAGCGGTGGCAGGAGATGCCACGGCCGTTGGTGGCCTTCTTGATCGGCGGTGCGACCAGCCCCTATATTATGAACAGGCAGGTGGCTGAAGATTTGGTGCAAGCCGCCAACCGGGTCGTACAGGAGTTGGGTGGTACTCCCTATCTGACGACCAGCCGCCGCACATCTCCGGTGGTGATTGAGACCCTGCGTCAGCAGCTACCCGAACAAGCAGTGTTGTATGAGTGGTCCGCGGAGGCGAAAGAAAATCCTTACCGGGCGCTGTTGGGCTCGGCTGACGGATTCGTGGTGACCAGTGACAGCATTTCTATGATGGTTGAGGTCGTTTATTTGCGACGCCCGCTGGCCATTTTTTCTCTGCCCTATAGTTTTCTGGGGCACCTTGATCAGTGGCGGCGCTCACTGGCCCGCTGGTTGTTCAATCCGCGGCGGGAATCCGCGCAAGACCGACTGCGCCATGTTGCAGCGCAACTGGTTTATTATGTGGATGTGTTCACGCTGCTGTCGTCGACTAGAGACTTTCGTGCTTTTCATCGACTTTTGGTGGAGCGTGGGCTGGCGGTGTGGAGCGGCGAGCAATTTCAAGCTCAGGAGGCTGAATTACCGAACGATATTCCGCTCATTGTGGGACGTGTGCAGGCTCTGCTGGAGCGTACATAGTTGGCACGATGTCCGGCTGCGCATTAACGGCAATTGCTCTATGATTTTGCGCCGCTCACAACCGCTAAATCAAACTTCTGGAGACAAGTTTTTTCTCGCTTATGTTGCAAAGCATTAATCAACGTTTACAAATGCTGCCACAAATGCTGCGCCAGTTTTTCCAGGCTGCCAGGCGTAAACTGTCTCGCCGATTACTGCATTGGCGTTTGCGTGGTCACGATGAAGCTGAGGTTCTCGCGGCAGAGCGTCGGCTGCGCGGCAAAGATCAATACCAGCTATTGCAGCGTGCAGATATCGCAGTGGTGTCCTTTGGTAAGAGTGGGCGCACCTGGTTGCGAGTGATGATGTCGCATCTGTTTCGGGTATTGCACGGTCTGCCAGATAACGCGCTGTTGGGCTTCGATAATTTCCACAATATGGACAAGCGCGTACCGCGAATATTTTTCACCCATGATAACTACATTAAGGATTACACAGGTGATTGGCAGAGCAAGGAGCCATTTTATGGCAAGCCCGTGATTCTCGTTGCGCGGGACCCACGAGACGTTGCTGTATCGCAATTCTTTCAATGGAAGCACCGGCTCAAACCCAATAAGTTTGCCATTAATAACTATCCACCTAAAGATACAGATACAGACCTGTTCGATTTTGTGACTGGCGGCGGCGGTGGAAGTATTCAGGCAGTCTGTGAATATTTGAACTTGTGGGCCGAAGAGTCAGAGAAGCTGGATAACTTTTTCCTGGTTCGCTACGAGGACCTGCGTCGAGAGCCGGAGCACTATTTGCGTCACATGCTTAAATTTATGGACGTTGAGGCGAATGAGTCTGCCATAGAGGCCGCGGTTAGTTTGAGTTCCGTAGAAAACATGCGCAAGCAGGAGCGCTCTGGTAAATTTCGCCTCGCCGGTGCAAGAATGCTCCCCGGCGATAAAAGCAATCCCGACAGCTACAAAGTGCGTCGCGCAAAGGTGGGCGGCTATCGCGACTATTTTGCAGACGCGCAGGTACGCTATATTGATGACCTGCTGCGCCAGCAACTGAACGCTGTCTACGCCTATAGTACAGATTGAAATGACGCCGCCGCGTACTTGGTTGCTGCTCGGCCGCAAAGCTGGCGATAACACTCAGATTCGCGCTCTCGCCGGGGCCCTGGATTGGCCTTGTGAGGAAAAGCATATTCGTGCACGCAACTGGGAGTTGTTCCCACATCTCCTGTTTGGCGGTTCTCTCCTCGGTATCAAACGCGGAGAATCTTCTGAGCTATCGCCTCCCTGGCCAGAGCTGTTAATTACTGCAGGTCGCCGCAGTGAACCTGTGGCTCGCTGGGTCAAGAAGCAAAGTGGTGGCAGTACCCGCCTGGTACATATTGGTCGGCCCTGGGCGCCGCTGGATAGCTATGACCTGATTATTACTACACCGCAGTATTTTTTACCTGAACAGGCCAATGTCTTGTGTAATAGACTACCGCTCAATAGCCTTATTAGCTCTGAGTTACCACTTCTGTCGCCTGATTTACAGCGGCAACTGGCCGGATTGCCGCGACCGTATATAACCGTGTTGGTGGGTGGGGACAGTGGCAAATTTGTGTTTACTGCCGAGAAGGGTAAACGGCTGGGTAAACAACTGAGGCATCTATCCGAGGAGGCAGGTGGTTCCCTGTTACTGAGCAATAGCGCACGCACGCCGAAAGCAGCCTGGGCAGCGTTGTGCGATCAATTATCGGGGCCGCGGCTGGTATACGACCATGCGGCTTCCGCGCGAGAAAACCCCTACCGTGAATTTCTTGGATTGGCAGATCAATTCGTGGTCACTGGCGAAAGTATGTCGATGCTTGGTGAGGCTGTTGCCTTAGGTAAGCCCGTGCAGATATTTAATATGGATGATACGGATACGCACTGGTGGAAGCGTGTGTCCAACTATGGATACAAGCCGCTGAGCCACCGGCTGGCAGGGCGCCTCGCACCGCAGCGAATGCGGCGGGACGTGGGGAAAATTCAGCAGAACCTGATCGACACAGGCGCGGCCAGTTGGTTGGGCCAGGAACTTGTGCTGCCCGCTACAGATTTATTGGCTGGTAAGGCTGAACTGGATACCTCGGCGCAAAGGGTGCGGAAACTTTTTTCAGCCTGCTAGGATCGTTCCGGCCTCTTTTTCCTGTGCCGATTCCTCTTTTAAGCTGCCTCGCTAATCGAGCTGGATAAAGGGTGTAGCGGAGCCGCTGGTACTGGAGGTACCGCATCAAGCACTTCGAACGCATCGTGGCGCACATGGTTTTGTGCCATTTCATTGCGCAAAAATTGCTCGCTGATTTTTCCCTGTTCCAAACACTCTTTCAGCAGGCCGAAAAAGAAATTCTCCTGGTTTTTGTCAGGGTGCGCCCTGTAGTTGCCGAGAAACGCATATTCTCCAAATAGTTTACGCCGGGCGCGCATGATCCATGCTGCGGGTGGAAATAGACGGAACCTTTCCGCAGGTCGCCAGTCGGTCGGCAGGCCAGTCTTCCAGGGCTGTGTCTTACGTCGCGTGGTGTGCAGCATTTTGGTGTCTTCGGTGAATTTGTCGAAGTCGTTCCACTCGGGTTCAAAATATTCAATGCTGTCTCGCTCTTCTTCTTTTAAACATATCCAGGGTTGATAGTCTTGAGTCAGCTCGAACATTGCCTTGAATTTTGATTCTGCGTCCCAGTGCTGCAGCTTGGCACAGTCCAGCAACATCACACTGCTGGCAAAGCATCTGTCAACAAGACCTTTGGGGCCAGAGCGCATGCGGCACATTATGGCTTTCCCGCCCATGTCGCGACAGAGTAGCTCCCATATATCTGTGGTGGCGAAAATGTCCGGATCGATAACAACAGCTCTGCCCTCAAAGCCCATCAACTTTGGCGGCATAAAACGTGTGGGAGTAAAAGACTGCAAATCGTCATTTAGCCAGCTGCGGGTAACACCATCACGGAGGTAATCCTGGCCTTCGCGCTCAGCAAACATGGGGTAATCACGAGTGTCCATAAGGGTAACGCTGAACTTGTCGTTGTTGTTTGAATAGCGCCGCAAGGCGTGTTCGGCGACGATAGCGCCAGTGATTTGCTTGTGGTTTGTCTGGATGAATACGCCGTGTTTCATGGTCTGTTTTGCGTCCTTTGCAGGTGCTGACTATAAGGGATCAGCGAAAATTTTTCTATGAATGCGCACCCTTGGCATAGTAATTGAAGCTGCGCCGGGTAAGGCTTGCATAGAGCACACCGTAACTCTTGCCCAGGCGGTAAAGGTGATTCAGCAGCCACGGTGTGTGTACACAGGTGAAGGGTAGAGTCAGTAACACCAAGGGTATTTTGATCACTGCTTTTGCCAACATTTTGGCTACGCGCTGCCGGGAACCATGGACTCGAGCCATGCCCGCTTGTGAGCAGCCACATTTGAACCCTCGCTGAAGTAAACCGCGGGCACGGTAGCGTTCCGCTTCGTAACTAAGATTGATAATTGACTTGTCTGCACTGGTAAGTATTGCGCCAAGTTCACGCGCACGAATAAAGAAATCTTTGTCTTCGCCGCCGCTGAATTTAAAACGATGATCGAATACCGGCCCGATAGCAGACAACTGCTCCAGTATGTTGCGGCTGACCATGACGTTGCAGGTAGAGGCGCATACAGGTAGACCGTATCTGCCTGAACCGCCCCCCAGCGCCTTATTACGTGTTGGGTCGCGGAAGATGCCTGCGCGGCTCGCCCACTCGGGAGTATCCTCAGCAGTACGCCAGCTACCGAAAATCAGGTCGGCTCCGGTTTGTGCCTGTTGCTGTAATAGCTCAGCGAGCCAGCCACTTCGCGGAATATCGTCGTCGTCGATGAAGGACACGAAGTCCGCACCCCAATCGAGTGCTGATGCAACGGCTGTATTGCGTGCGTAGGTTACGCCCGGCTCTGGTTCAGGGACATACAGCAGTTTGAATTCCAGGCTTTGAGCGGCTTGTTCGCAGATCTCCGCGTTCTCGCTTTGTGGGTCATTGTCCACGACAAATACGGCAATTTGATCGGCTGCCAGCCCTGCATGTTCGATGTGCCGAAGCGATTGTAGCAAGCGCCGCAGGGGTTCAGGGCGGTGGTAGGTGCAGATACACATAGCAACTCGCAGGCTCACTTAAACACCCCCTGTCGGTAGAGTTGCCAAAAAAATCCCCAGGCAAAAATGAGAGGCGCCTTTTTCACTCGGGTTGGGATTACAATAGTTTGGCCGGAGTGACGTTCCAGTTTCCAGGCGATATAGTCGAGACCGCCTGCAAACGTGAAGAGGGCTTTAACCAGGCGCAGGATTGATTTTGGTTTTCCCGTGATGCTTCGCAGGCGCCAGGCCAGTCGGGCAAGCGAGCGTCGCGCTGAACTATAATCGCCGCGATAATTCAGTGTCGGCTCCTGCTCTAAAAGCTGTAATGCGGAAATAGTTGCAGTTGCGTAATGGGTGACTTTTTCGAAGTGGTCTTGAGAGGCTGTGACCAGTTCATGGGAGCGACCACCGCGTTCGGTTCTTAATTCAGTGTTGTAACTCAGGGCCAGCGCTTCGCGCCACAGGTCGACAACTGTTCCCTGATCCGCTACGGCAGGCAGTGTGCGGCTTAGGAAAGTTCTTACTGCGGCCAACAGGTTTGTCTCGGCTCGTGCGCGAGCCTGCTCATTGCGCTGCCAGGCAATACAAGTGGGTTGGCAGAATCGCCCCCAAAAATAGCTTTCAAAGGCAGCCGGACTATTGGCTTTGGCAAAATCATTCTCGGAAACCACTGCGTATTTACAGCGCAGGGTATTGCCCTGATAATTGATTTGTTCGTAGAACACATTCGGAGGCAGCGCCCAGTTGGCCATCGCTTTTACACCGAAGCCATAAGCGCTTTGGTAGTCATTGCTAATCAAGTAGATATCCAGTAGCCCGTTATAAATGTCACCGCTGCGCAGGCAGGAGCCGTAAATCAAAACAGTCTCGATACTGTCGAAATGCTGCCGCCGCAACTTGTCAATCAATGCGCCAAGCGCTGGCGACGATTCTGCTGTGGGCCCCGGGACGGAGCAGCGCTCACTCATAGCCGAATAAAGCTTATCTGTTTACTGCCGCTTATAGTAACAGGCCCTTGCTGTCGCGAGCTTGTCAGTATTTCACCATCCAGATTCAAAGAACCGTCCATGTGTATTTTAATCAGATCTGAATTCATGCTGCGATAACCATGTTCAGGCGTAGCATATTTATTGGGTTTACCGTGGGCGATGGAGGTGAACGTGCGTAAAAATTTGTGGCAATCTGAATCGATAACAGACAGTTGTAGGGAGCCTGCTTGCTTGCCCCAAAACGGCCGGATTCCCATGAATAATTTTCCGAGAGTGCTGATCGCCAAAATTCGAACGCTGTGCTCAGCGCTATAGGATAGGGAAGGCACCTCCAGGTCTATATCAACTGGATGGGTGAATTCCGGCTCGCTCCTTATGATTCCCCACACTGTTCGAGCCGCACCCAGGCCGACGCTGAAATCATCGCGTAAACCTCTGGAGTGAATTTCACGGTGTGCATACTCGGTGCCGTGCATAACCACGCCGGCGCCCAGAAACATGCCGTAATGGAATATTCCCGCACCGAAATCAACACGCATAAGCGAGCGCTGGACTCGTTCGTGATCCCCTGTCTGTGTTTTGCTCCAGTGACAAAATTTTGTCACTGCCTGCTTGAGATTACCGCGAACGCCAATGTCGCCCGCATTCATATTGGCAGTGCCGCCCGGCAGTACAACGACTGTGGGAATAGTGGGGAATAGCTTGTTTTCCAGTGCGCAACCAAGAACTGCAGAGACGGTGCCATCGCCGCCATTGATTGCGAGAGTGTCAATCGACTCGGCGGCAAAGTGCGCAAGCACGCCCGGTATTTCTTCTGTAGAGTTGGTTACCCGGTGCTCGATATTGGGTTGCTGCTCTATCTGACGCGACAGTTGCGCGAAGTGATCGCGGTTATGTCCACTGCTGCGGTTGCTGATCAGGCCAATCAAAGTTGCGCCTCAATCAAATCGAGATGGGCTTCTCCGACGCGGGGAGCTTTGCCATAAATGCGTAGCGGCAAACGGCTCACCGGGTCTACCAAAAAGTGAATTTCTTCACTCAATCCCATAACCTCAAAGTCGTAACGACCCGGCTGAAACACAGGTGTCACATTCAGGCTGATCCGGTCTGTCTGAAACTCCACATGTTTGACCTGCGTTGGGGCTGTTGAGCCCTCCAGCGTATAGGCAGTGTTGAGGGTTTCAGTGCCAGAGTTAGACAGCTCTACCTGGTAGACATTGTAGTCTGTATGCACATAGGCAACGATGGGGTGCCCTGGCCGGGATAGCTGCGCTGAGCTGGCCAGCATGAACAGCGTGTAGGGGGTGGTGAGTGGCTGATTTGCGGGTAAGTTTTCAACACGAATTTGCTGAACATTTTGTTGTGTCCATCGTTTCACGGGTAAATCAATTTCACCTTTCGCCGGGTCTATGCGGGTTCTTTTAATCAGGTTGCCGCTATAGCTTAAGGACTTAAAGCGACGGTCTTTGCGGCCCTGGCTATAGCGCTGCTTCTCGATGATCGCGCCTTGGCTACCCGTGAGCTTTAGTATGACCTCTTCACGGTTATTTTTGCCGAGAGTCGTCAGGACATGCATGGTCCAATCTGTATCAATGCGCATCGCTGCGCGCGCATCGCCCCAAATTGATTTGCGCAGAAACTGTAGTGATTTCCAGGGGGGGGTACTGACATCGTTGATCGTCGCGCCCTGGTCGCTCGTTAACCCCGCACTCGTAGACATTGAACTGACAAAATATAGAGCGAGGGCACTGACCAGTGATTTCATGATGTCTGGCTCCGATAGCGCAACAGGCCGGGGTCGTGCCGATTGGGATAGGCTGCCATAGTCAGAGCGACAGGTAGCCAGAAAAATAGCCACAATTCTCGCGGTGCGGTCAAGATTCTGTCGAAGTCCATGGCGATACAGGTCATGGCATATAAGACGAGCGCCAGGTAAATTCGTTCCCCGCGGCTACGCAACAGACGCACAGACCATAGTAAGGCGACAACCAGAATAAACAGCATCAGTGCCAGACCCAGCAGGCCGCCATCGCGCAGACTGGCGATGTAACCATTGTGCGCGTGAGAAAACACTTTGCCATAGGCCGCAACCGTTGTGTCACTGCGAAAACCATAGCCGCTTAGCCAGTGACCATCCATGTTAGCCAGTTGTTGTTCCCAAATGCCGGGGCGAAACGAAAACTCACTGACACGGTGCCACCAGGCTTCGGGGTTGGCTGCCACCAATACCCAACTGGCTGCCAGCCCTATCGCGATAGCTCCCAGCGCCTTCCATCCCACTAGCGTAAGTAGTCCAACGGAGATCGCTGCCAGAGCGGTGCGCGATTGCGTGAGTACAATCAGAGTCAGCAACACCGCTGCAAGTGCCAGATACAAGCTGCGGTTATCATGTCCCCGCTGACCAGAAAAGTAGTAGGCGCTGAACAGGAAGAACACGCCATAGGCACAGGCAGCTTTATTGGGGTGGTGCATAACACCAAGCGGCTCAAGTCGAGACTCCGGGAAGCTATTGACGCCATACCAGGCAATGATTGAAATGCCCGCGAGGGCAGCGGCAAGCCACACGGCTCTATGGGCCAGTACATCCATTCTCTGAGGGTATTGAATCCAGACATAACCCGTCAGGAGACAAAAGGGAACGACTGCCAGGGCTTGCCATAGCGCATCTATAATCTCGGATACTTGTAGATTGGTCATCCAGAGCAGGCTCAGCAAAGTGTAAGCGGTGTAGGCGCACATGACGTGAAATAGAGCATTGCCCCGGTAGAATGACCGCAGCTCTTTCCAGAGCAGTGCAATCGCGGGCGCCACTAAAATATAGAAGACCCGACGATGCCCGGAAGCCGTTGGCATCAGGAAGTAGCCGCCAACAAAAATAGCGTAGATATAGACGATGCCACGATCCAGTAAGTATCGCCGCCATTGCCTGAGGTTCATATTGATTTACTGGGCTCTCGGGAGCTGGGAACGCCAGCAAATCTACCACAACCTTGAGTATGGGGCGATCATCTTATAATCTGCGGCTGACATTGAAGCCCGCAATTTGCGGCCTGTGTGGAGAAATCAGCGTGCAAAAATGTGTATTTATTCACACGAATGAACGGCAGTGGCTGGGCGCGCTTGTCTCGCAGTATTCGCTGCGTCGCAACAGCGCCGCGCCAGATGAGTTTGATACTCGCATTCTTCATACCAAAGACTATGATTTTATTCGCGCTCACAATGGCCGGGAGTACCTGCGTGCGGGGAACAGCAGAACCTGGTGGGCTGACGACCTTCAGTCGTTCACGCCGCTGCGGTTTCTGCCGCCGCAAATTATGCAGGGCGAGGGGCGAGCCGTTGTCATGGACCCGGACATATTTGCGACGGGTGATATTTGCGAATTGCTTGACCGGGATATGCAAGGTGTGGGGGTAATGGGTCGACATCGCTCAGTCAAACAGGAGAAAAGCCATTTTGTCGCGACCAGTGTGCTGTTGATGGATTGCTCCCGACTGAGGCACTGGGATGCACAGGCAGAGTTTGAACAGCTATTTAGATTTGAGCGAGACTATAAAGAATGGATGGTATTGGCCCACGAGGAGCCGTCCAATGTTGGCTTTCTTGAGAGCTGCTGGAACGACTTCGATCACCTCGACGAACGCACTAAACTGTTACACAACACGAAACGCCGAACCCAGCCCTGGAAAACAGGCTTGCCCGTCGATTTTACGCCAGCGGACAAATTTAAGCGCAGACCCATACTGCGTGCTTTGAATAGATTGAGGGCAAATGTATTAGGAGAGTATGCGCTGCTGGGACACTACCATCAGCACCCGGACATTCATCAACAGAACTACTTTTTTGGGCTACTCAAAGAGTGTCTTGATAGTGGTTATATTACCGAGGCCCTGGTGAAAGAGGAAATTCAGCGCAGGCACATTCGCTCAGACGCCATGCAAGTGCTGGCTGCAACTCCCGACCTGGTGCATTAGCGTTTTGTCTAAGTGTGCGCTGAATACAGGCGAGGTGCATGTCTGGCTGTCCTCGCTGGCGGATTACTCGGCCAAAGAGCTGGAAGATCAAGCGGCGCGCTGCCTGTCGGTGCAAGAGCTGAGTCGCATTAAAAAGATTCAGCAGCCTCAGCAGCGGCTACAATCGACCCTCGGGCGCTTGCAGTTGCGCCAGATTTTATCCCGGTATGAAGATCGCACCCTGGAACTTTGCCCGTTTGAGGTGAGCGAACACGGCAAGCCAGCGCTGCTGGCGGGATCAATGAGTTTTAATCTGAGCCACAGCGGAGACTGGGTTGCTGTAGCAGTCGCCCGACCGGAATATCAGGTGGGTGTAGACCTGGAAATTGTGCAGTTGCGACCATTTGATCGACTTGCGCGGCGTTATTTTACGGCCGGCGAATGCCGCGACATCAATGCGTTACAAGAGCCGGAACGCAGTTGCCGTTTTTATCAATACTGGACATTGAGAGAGGCTTGGCTCAAAGCCCGGGGGATTGGTTTGCGTGTCGGTCTGGATGGATTTGGTTTTACGTTTGGCGACGATGGCGAAATTTTTCTACACGATGAGCAAGCAAATTGTGACGGTTTGTTCTGGAGCCGATGCCTGCCTGGTGGGGTTTGCCTGGCGCTGGCGCTGATACAGTCACCGCAAAGCGATGAGCCAGCCACCCGGCTGCACATTTTTCGGTCAAAAAATGGCGGTGCCTGCGAACCCGCTCACGGTCTTGGCGGGAGAGCCGGACATCAGGTGGGCCGCGACTCTTAGGCCTGTGGCAAATAAGAAATTTTCCCTTGTATTAGGTGTAGTGCGTATGTAGAATTTGCGCTCTCGAAATTAGAGGCCCTCTGGGGGCGATTAACTATGAAAACCTACAGCGCTAAAGCAGAAGAGGTACAGCGTGGCTGGTATGTGGTGGACGCAGAGGAAAAGACTCTCGGTCGCCTGGCCAGCGAAATCGCACATCGCCTGCGAGGAAAGCACAAGGCTGAGTACACGCCTCATGTGGATACTGGCGACTACATCGTTGTGATCAACGCCGAGAAAGTTAAAGTCACTGGTGCTAAAACCACTGGCAAGATGTACCACAGCCACACGGGTTACCCGGGTGGTCTAAAATCAATATCATTTGAAAAGCTGCTCGACAAGGCTCCTGAGCGAGTGTTGCAGGGCGCTGTTAAGGGTATGCTGCCGCGCAACTCTCTGGGGCGGGCTATGTTCAAAAAGCTTAGAGTTTATGCAGGTACTGAGCATCCTCACGCAGCCCAACAACCTCAGCTTCTGACGATCTAGGGTCACTATATGTCTGATACCCAATACTATGGAACCGGTCGCCGTAAAACCTCTACGGCGCGAGTTTTCATTCGCAATGGCGCTGGCAGTATCACTGTCAACAGCCGCCCTCTGGATCAGTATTTCGGCCGTGAAGTCGCACGTATGATTGTACGTCAGCCGCTGGAACTGGTCGAGCTCAATGAAAGATTCGATATCAATGTTACAGTTAGCGGTGGTGGCAGTTTTGGCCAGGCTGGCGCTATTCGTCACGGTATTACTCGAGCATTGTTGCAATATGACGAATCGCTGCGTTCTGCGCTGCGCTCAGCCGGCTATGTGACGCGAGATGCGCGTGAGGTTGAGCGTAAGAAGGTTGGTTTGCGCAAGGCCCGCAAGAGGCCTCAGTACTCCAAGCGATAAAATCGCCACCCCTGGTATGGGAGTTGGAGATCTGTGGAAGGCGTCCAGTTTACAAGTTAAACGGACGCCTTTTCTTTGTTCAAAACCTTGATGTGGTCCGATATTTCACAGGCTTATCCTTGTAACAAAAGGGCAAAATCATTACCATTTGCAGCGTCTTGTACAGTCCCCTCGGCGCGCTCTCAGCGCCAGAGTCAGAAACGGGAGAAAATAATGGGTAGTGATGGTGTGAACACTGGCCGCAGACGCTTTTTGACCGCGGCAACCAGCGCGGTTGGAGCAGCAGGTGTTGTCGGCGTAGCAGTTCCATTTGTGGGCTCCTGGAACCCCAGCGCCAGGGCTAAGGCCGCAGGTGCTCCAGTCAAGTTTGATGCCAGTAAGGTAGAGCCGGGTCAGATGGTGGTAGTGGAGTGGCGCGGCAAGCCAGTCTATGTCATGCGTCGTACTGCGGAGCAAGTCGCCGACCTTGAGGGCCTGGATGCGACACTCAAGGATCCTGAATCGGAAATATCCAAGCAGCCGACCTATATCGACAATCGAGCTCGATCCATCAAGCCCGAACTCCTGGTTCTGGTTGGTTTATGCACGCACCTGGGATGTGCGCCGAAGTTTCAACCCGAAGTTGGAGTGACGCCATTTGCGAATGAGTCAAAGGGCTGGGTTGGCGGATTCTTTTGTCCCTGTCATGGTTCAATGTTTGACCTTTCCGGTCGCGTATACGCAGGTGTGCCTGCATCGGCCAATCTGGAAGTTCCTCCTTATCGGTACGAGGATGACAATGTTATTGTCATTGGCGAAGATCATGAGGGGGCTGCCTAATGAATAGTTTGCTTATTGGTTTTCGCGATTGGATTGATGCACGTCTTCCCATTATGCGCGCCTGGGATACCCACATGGGCGGCTACTACGCGCCCAAGAATTTCAATTTCTGGTACTTCTTTGGTGTTTTGTCGTTGCTGGTACTGGTTAATCAGCTACTGACCGGCATTTGGTTGACCATGAGCTACGTGCCCAGCGCTGATGGTGCATTCGCGTCAGTTGAATACATCATGCGAGACGTAGACTACGGCTGGATTCTGCGCTACATGCATTCCACAGGCGCCTCTGCATTCTTTATTGTTGTTTATCTGCACATGTTCCGGGCACTGCTTTACGGCTCGTATCAAAAGCCTCGCGAGTTGATCTGGATTTTCGGCATGCTCATTTTTGTAGTGCTGATGGCAGAAGCGTTTTTTGGTTATGTGTTGCCCTGGGGTCAGATGTCCTACTGGGGTGCCCAGGTGATTATCTCGCTGGTGGGTGCAATTCCAGTGGTTGGTGAGGACCTGGTGACCTGGGTTCGCGGAGATTTTCTAATTTCCGGCATCACTGTTAACCGTTTCTTTGCATTGCATGTGGTTGCGCTACCCATCATATTGCTGGCGTTGGTGGTGTTACACCTGCTGGCTCTGCACGAGGTGGGATCAAACAATCCGGATGGTGTTGATATTAAGAAACACAAGGATGAAAAAGGCATCCCTCTCGATGGTGTTGCCTTTCACCCGTATTACACCGTCCATGACCTACAGGCTGTTGCGGTATTTCTGTTTGTCTTCTGCACCGTGATGTTTTTCTTCCCGGAGATGGGCGGGCTGTTTCTTGAGTATCCCAACTTCGAGGAAGCCAATTCCCTGAAGACCCCGGAGCACATTGCCCCAGTGTGGTATTTCACTCCGTATTATTCTGTGTTGCGCGCCGTACCCGACAAGTTCTGGGGCTTTGTGGCTTTTGCCGCATCCGTCGCTATTCCTTTTGTTTTGCCGTGGCTGGATCGCAGCCCGGTGAAGTCCTGGCGCTATAAAGGGAATATGACCAGGGTTATGTTGATCGTTTTCACGGCCTCATTCCTTATTTTGGGACTGCTGGGCATGAGAGCGCCAACACCCGAACGGACACTGTTGGCACAGATTTGCTCGGTCATCTATTTCGCCTTCTTCTTGTTAATGCCCTTCTGGACAGCTATGGAGAAAACCAGGCCAGTTCCTGAGCGCACTACCGACGATGGCGGCATTGGATTCTGGGGGTCTGTGACCGGACTGGTCATTATTCTAGTGCTCTCATTTATTCCACTCAAAGTTGTTGGTTCCAGCGGCCCGGAAGTTGCTCTGGATCACATGGAGGTTGATCTTGCCGATAAAGCATCCCTGCAGTCTGGTGCGCAGATCTATATGAACTACTGCATGGGTTGCCACTCTCTGCAATATTCTCGCTACGAGCGAGTGGCAGATGACCTGGGTATACCCCATGATCTGATGCAAGCCAATCTGATGTTTGATCCGAATGAAAAAATCGGTTCTCTCATGGAAAATGCACTAGAGGATTCTCAGGCAAAAAAGTGGTTCGGCGCTACACCGCCGGATCTTACCCTGGTAGCACGAGCTCGCGATAGAGACTGGCTGTATACCTATCTGCGTACTTTTTACGCAGATCCATCGCGTCCATACGGTGTGAACAATAAAGTATTTCCCGATGTTGGTATGCCTCACGCGCTGCTTGAACTGCAAGGCTTGCAGGAATGCGCAATGGAACCTTTCGCAGCGAGGAATGGCGGTGTTAAGCGTGACCCGCTGACAGGCAAAGATATTCTTGTGGAGCCCTGCGGCCAATTCAATCTGATTGAAGAAGGCGAGTTATCCCCTGAGGAATTCGACGTTGCGGTTTACGACCTGGTTAATTTTTTGGCCTACACCAGTGAGCCAGCCGCGCTAGAGCGCGAACGCATCGGTATTTATGCGCTGTTGTTCATTGCCCTGTTTTTCGTCTTTACCTGGTTGCTTAACCGGGAGTACTGGAAAGACGTTCACTGATAGAAGTTTCAAACTCGAGGAACCTCCATGGGAGTTGTGGCAAAGCGGTCTTCAATGACCTTTTTCTCTGACAGTGGTAGTCACTACAGTCATCGTGTTCGTATTGTGTTGGCAGAGAAGGGGGTAACAGTGGATGTGGTGAAGGCTGAAGAGGCTCACCCACCCGCCGAATTAGCCGATCTGAATCCGTATAACACACTGCCAACTTTGGTTGACCGCGATCTGGTGTTGTATGAGTCAAAGGTCATAATGGAGTATCTGGATGAGCGGTTCCCACACCCGCCGCTGCTGCCGGTTTATCCGGTAGCGCGTGCCGAGAGCCGTTTGTATATTCATCGCATCGAAAAAGACTGGTGCGCGCTGGTGGATGCCATTCAGCACACTCGCTCTGACAATGTTGTGGAAAGGTCCACTAAAATGTTGCGTGAGGGTATTTTGGGGATCTCTCCAATCTTTGCAGACAAACCATTTTTTATGAGCGAAGAATTCACTTTGGTTGACTGCTGTATAGCGCCGATTCTCTGGCGTTTGTCTTCTTTCGGAATTGACTTTAGGGCGTCCAAGCAGTCTAAGCCCTTGCTGGCCTATATGGACCGCATGTTTAATCGAGTGTCGTTCCAGGCGAGCCTGTCTGAGCAAGAGTTGGAAATGCGTCTGTAAGACGCCATGCCGCTTGCTGCGAGTTAGCCCATGTCCATGACTTCGAGTCGGCCCTACATGATGCGTGCACTCTATGAGTGGATTCTGGAAAATGAATGCACGCCTTATGTTTTGGTGAATGCGCATGTGAGTGGGGTTGAGGTGCCTCAGCAATTTGTGAGAGACGGTCAAATTGTGCTGAATATATCTCCGGTCTCAGTCGTTAACTTGGAAATATCCAATGAAATGATGAGTTTCAATGGTCGTTTCGGCGGTATTGCTACTGATATTTTTGTTCCAACGACTGCGGTGATTGGTATCTATGCCCGCGAGAATGGTCAGGGCATGGTGTTCGACGATGATGTAGACCCTGAGCCGCCGACAGACACACCGCCATCAACCCCTGTCACTCAGGGTGATCGCAAGCCATCTTTGAAGGTTGTCAAATAGCTATCGGATTTGTGTTTGTGGTGGCCAGGAGCCTGACTACAGGAGGACAGAGACAAGTTTTGGTCAAACCTGTAGCAGGCACTTTGTTTTTTTGCCGGAGAAGCCACCGCCGAGTCGCTGCATCATCAAACGCTACGCAGTTTATATGAGCTGTAAACGTGTAGCCGGAGAGGTGGTCGTCTCCCTGGGCCTCTATAACAATAAAGCGCCCGTCACCGGGCTGCTTTAGTCGATATACTCGAATACGCTAACCACTCGTTCAACGCCTTGAGTGGCGCTGGCAGTCTCCTCGATACGGTCGCCTTCTGCTCTGGTGGCCAGTCCCATAAGATAGACAACACTATTTTCGGTAATCACTTTTACCCGATTGCCTTCAGTGTCTGAATTGGCCAATAGACTCGATTTTACTTTGGTGGTAATCCAGGCGTCGCTAGAGCGGACCATCAGTGAGTTGTTGCCGGCAACTTCCAGTTCATTGTAGATACGTCTGACATCACGCACCTCTTTTACGATCTCAGAAACTTTGTCTTTTAAGGCTTGGCTGGGAACCTGGCCAACAATTAGCACATAGCCGTTAAAACTGACTGCGGTGATGTGTGAGCCCTTAAGAGCCTGGTCGGCCGCTGCAATATTCACCGCGGCTCTAATCTCAATGGTTTCATCATCCATGCGTGCGCCAACACTGCGCTTGCCGGGGTCGTGTTCGAGGGATTCGCCGCCAGTGCTAAGCACAGTGGCGCAGCCTGTTAGAACAAAAAATAGAATCAGAATGAGCAAACGAAACATGTGAGTCATGGTTGATAGCTTCCAAACAGAGATTGATCGATAAGTTCACAGAGGCAGTGAATCAGCATGGTTTGCATTTCCACTATACGCGGTGGACGAGTGCTCACGATATGTAGTTCAACGTCTTCCGGCAACAGCAAGCTGGAAACGTCCTGACTCTCTCCCCCACTAAATATGATGACCGGCATATCCCGGTCGTGCGCAGCGCGGACTGCCTGAATAATGCTACCGTTACCCTCAACTGCGGTGAGTGCGAGCAAGATGTCACCGCTCTGGCCCAGTGCGCGAACTTGCCTGGCATAAATTTCATTGCTCGCTGCGCTGGCAGCAATGGCAGTGAGTGTGCTGGCATCACAGGACAGTGGAATGGCCGGCAAGGATGGGCGCTCCTGTTCGTACCTGTACAGCAGATTGGTGCAGAAAATCTGCGCTAAAGCATTGCCTGAGCCATTGCCGCAGGTGAGTATCTTGCGGTCCTGTAACAGTGCGGCAGTACAGAGTTGGCCGGCGCACTGAATGTTTGGAGCCAGATCATCGACAGACATTGAAATGATCTCGATTGTTTCTTGAAAGCCGCGGGCGATTGACTGGTATTGATCCATGTTTTGCTTAGCGTGGATTGTTAATAGAATGCGTGAGGCAGCCATTGTACATGATCTTTATCTCCGCCTGGGGTGATCGCGATGACGTCGAATCGACAGGCTAGTTGTGCCAACTCCGGGTGTTGCTGCAGATAGACCTGAGCGGCGCGTATGAGTTTCCTCTGCTTGCTGAGCGTGACCGATTCCACCGCGCTGGCATAGTCTGGATTGCTGCGATAACGCACTTCCACAAAAATCAGTTCACTCTGGTTGCGACAAACAACGTCTATTTCACCGACTTTACAGGTGAAATTTCTCTCAAGGATTTCCAGACCCCGGTCCAGCAGGTGAATGATCGCTTGCCGTTCGTAAACATCTCCTGTTCTGTTTATGTGAGCCTCCCTGTTCACAAGCATTAACCTTCGCTGGGTATAGCAACTCCATTGCGTATAAGAGCTGGCTGTAGCGTCCGATAGATTTTCCCTTGTGAATCCATGCCTAGCAGACCGGTCTGACCTCTTACCGATTGTCCGCTGTTGGCTTTGAGCTGCGGCAGGCGCCAATGAACGGAAAAGGCATCGGCACCGAGAGCGTACATCGCAGCCAGATTGTCTTGATAGTTGGCCTTGCGTAATTCTTCCCGCTCCGGATTGTCCGCGCTGAGTAACCACGGTATTTCAAGTAATTGCGCGCCATTCAAATCCCGGTTTTGTTGCGGATTTGTCTGTCCGCTAAAGATGTATGAGGTCGCGTAGATTGGCAGCTCTCCAGCGTAATAAAATGCGACCAGGGGTTTAAGCGAGCGAGCTTCTTGGGGCTTGCTCGTTAATATAAATACGCTGTCGATATCTTGACGGCGTCGCGGAGTGAATTCCACACGCACATTTATCAACTGCCGAATTTTTGCAGCGCGGGCTTCGCTGCTTGCCAGTTCTAAAGCCTCTTTAATGCTGGATGAATAATTACTCTGGTCTGTATAGATTGCCTCGGCTGCAATACGTCCCGACTGCCGCCGCCAGGTTTGGCTGAAACTGTTTGACATAGTTGCACCAAAGCTGCTTTCGGGACGAATAATCAAGGCGTTTCGTGCGCCTTTTGCGTAGGCCCAATCAGCCAACTGACTGGCCTCGTCTTCGGGTGCGAGGGCAAGCTGATAGAGGGGCTGAGCGCTTGAGTATTCGAGCTCCAGGCGATTCAGGGCCAGTACCGGAGTGGCTGGCGTTGCCTGGCGTTGCCATTTTTGCAGCGCCGACCTGGTTAGCGGGCCGACTATAAGGTCTACAGCGAGGGATGAGGCCTGTGTATAGGCGGCGTTGACATCGCTGTATTCGTTAATGTCCAGCACATGAATCGTGTGTTCCGGCCAACCCTGGCGCACCGAATTATACATTGCTGCTATATAGCCATCTGCGACTGCCTGACCTGCGGGGGCGAGGTTCCCGCTAAGTGGTAAAAGCAGGGCCACACTGGCGGGGACTCGTGTGGGTGTGTCGTCTGTACCGGGTGGGGGGTTAAGCGCTGCCGGGTGTCCTGAATAATTGTTTTTCCAGGCGCGCCAAGCTGCTTGCTGAATAGCAGGGTCGACCTTGTCCCGAGTTTTTAGCAGCGCCAGTTCCAGCCAGCCACGCCATTCGTCCGAGTTGGCGCGAGTGAGTTCGCCCTCTAGTTTTTCGACTGAGGTGTTTTGCAGACCCTGCCATATCAGGTTTCGCAGAAATTCTCTTTGTCCTGCAGTCTCAATTTGCTGAAGTAAGGCGGTGCTCTCTCTGGCATTTTGTAAATGCCGGCCTCGATTGCGCAGCAGTTGTAGATGCCATTGCAGCAGCGGCCAATACTGGTCGCTGGCGACGGCGCTCAACTCAATGAGTGATTGATCAACCAGTGCTGTTGCAGCCAGAACCTCGCCCTGGCGATAGAGCAGGCTAATTTCCAGGCGGCGCAGATAGCCGAGTTCGTCTGGGCTCAGCGATGTATGTTTTAGCATTTCGATGCTTGCTGCCGCTGGCACGAGTTCGCCGCGCTGCAATTGCTCGGCGGTGAGGTTCAAAGCCTCGCTGAGTTGTCCTGAGGGGGTAGTTGTGACAGCGATAGCATCTGTCGCAATCGGTTCATTTTTTTCGATGGGTCTGCTGACGCGCACGGGCTGGTCGCCACAGGCGCTGAGAAAAAGCACCGACAGCAAACCGACGGTGGGAAGAGTGATCTGGTGTAGTATTACCGTGTTTCTCATGCTTTGTCAGGAAATGGCGTGAACCAATCCAATGCGCTCTATGTGGTGGCTACGCCAATCGGTAACCTGTCCGATATGGTACCCCGTGCCGTGGAAATACTGAAATCTGTTGCGCTGATCGCCGCTGAAGATACGCGGCACAGCCAAACCTTGCTGCAACACTTTGGTATCGAGACGCCGCTAATAGCCTACCATGATCACAGCGATAGTCGGGTGCTGGAGCGATTGACGCAGTTGATCGAGAGCGGCAAATCTATTGCGCTGATATCCGATGCGGGTACACCGTTGATTTCCGACCCGGGATATCGGCTTGTATTGCATGCACACCAGTGCGGTTGGCGGGTCATTCCAATTCCTGGAGCCAGCGCTCTCATCGCTGCGCTGTCAGTGGCGGGATTGCCGACTGACCGCTTCCGCTTTGAGGGTTTCCTTCCGGCGAAGACGGCAGCTCGCAAAAAAAGTTTACAAGCGCTTGCTAGCGAATCCTGTACGCTTATTTTCTATGAGGCACCCCACCGTCTGCTTCCCTGTCTGGAGGACATGGTTGAGTGTTTGGGAAGAGAGCGTCGAGCGGTGTTGGCAAGAGAGTTGACCAAGGCATTTGAAACGGTTGTGCACTCCAGTCTGCACGAGCTACTTGAGCTGGCTCGCAGCGATTCCAACCAAAGTCGAGGGGAGATTGTGCTGGTTCTGGAGGGTGCAACTGCGGTGGTCTCCGAATTTGATGTCGAGACCGAACGGCTACTGCGCTTACTTGCTGCCGACTTGCCGCCAAAAAAGGCCGTGGCAATTGCTGCGGAATTCACAGGTTTAAATAAAAAGCAGCTCTATAACTGGCTAGTCAGTTAGCCGCCCACCCTGATAAACCCATTGATCTGCTTCAATGGTAAACCTGACAACTTTCCCATGCCGTTTTGCGTTGCACTCAATTCTAAAGCCTCCCTCCCCGCTGTTTGCGTTGAAATAATAACGATGCAGAGCTTGCCCTTCCTGACCGGTTAGGCAAACCAGCTCAACCAAATTTCCCCGAACGCATTCGCCGCTGCCTGGGAGCGGCTATTATTGCTCTCTCAAATGGTTCACTGTCAACGTGCCAGCTTGTGACCGATGAACTTTTGCAGAGAGGTAGATATGACTGATCAAACACGAGGGCGACTGAGGGGAAGGGTGGCAATTGTCACTGGCGCCAGCAATGGGGTCGGCGAGGCGACGGCCAGGTTGTTTGCTCGGCAGGGTGCTACAGTTGTACTGTGAATGACGGGTCACAGTGTTCCATTGGGGCGCATTGGTAAACTGGAAGAGGCGGCTAACGCGATATTGAGACCTTTGCACGAAAGCCATTTCACCTGCATGCTGCGTTAAAATCGTACTCAATCGGTTATTTATACCCATAAACTCCCTCATTCCGTGCGTTTTTGCCTTGCCTGAAAGTGAAATCATCTTCCGTGCAAAGGTCTCATATTGTTTTTGGCCAGTGAGGAGGCATCTTACATGACGGGTGTTGATGAATGTAGACGGTGGACGGTCAGTAGAACTCAATGCTGGTGCCGCAGACTGGGAGTAATACAGTGAACGATGAGTTAAGCGCACAAATTGACCGGTTGGAATCTCTGGATGAATGTCTGACTCGCATGGGACGAGGACAGGCAGACCCCAAAATACGAGTACGCTAGTCGGGAGAGATGTATGAGCCTGGTTAAACCGTGGCTGCGCCGCTTTGAAGACGTAAACAATTTTTATTTGAGCACTGATGTAGTGATCGTCGGTTATGGCGGTGCAGGTGCATCTGCGGCCCTGGAAGCCCGCCGAGCGGGCGCCGATGTGCTAGTGCTGGAGCGCGCTGGCGGGGGCGGTGGCTCTACTCAAATGTCGAGTTGTGAAATGTATTTGGGCGGCAGTGGCGGTACTGCGTTACAAAAAGCACTGGACATGGAAGACAGTACGGACAATATGATCGCCTATCTAACGGAGGCCCTGGGTCCTCATGGGGATCCGGAAAAAATCAGGCTGTACGCAGAAGGAGCAGCAGACCACTTTGACTGGGTCGAGTCTTTGGGCGTTCCCTATAAGCGTGCCGTAGTGATGGAACGCACGGTGGTGCCCTTGACAGATGAGTCCTTGCTGTTTACTGGCAATGAGAGGGCACATCCTTTCAACAAGATTGCCGAACCTGTACCGCGTGGTCATGTGCCTTCCGGGGAAGGTGACGAAGGCGGACGCATTTTTATGCAGGCACTGATGTCCAAAGTGGAAGAGGAGGGGAGCACTGTTCGGCCTGACGCCCGAGTCGTCGGTATTATTCAGGATGACACCGGCCGGGTGCGAGGCATCGCTGCGAAAATCGACGGTGAAGAGCGTTACATCAAAGCGTCCAGAGGAGTGATTCTCAGTGCGGGTGGCTTCGTCATGAACCGCGACATGATCAAAAAGCACGCTGCGCATGTACTGCCGTTCGGCGAGCCCTACGGCAATCAATGGGATATGGGTGACGGCATTCAAATGGGCCTCGCTGCTGGCGGCAACGCGATCAATATGAATGAGTGCTTTCTCTCATTCGCCATGTATCCACCGGCAAAGCTTACTTACGGTATTTTGCTCAACAAGTCTGGCCAGCGTTTTATAAACGAAGATACCTATCTCGCGCGTCTTGGTCACTACGCGGGCATTCAGGACGCCAACGAGGTTTACCTGCTGGTTCAAAACGAAGATTTTGAATTGTCTCACTACATGCAAAATACACCCGTTGTCGGTACTGGCGACACCATTGCAGAAGCCGAGGCGGAAGCGGGTTTACCCGAGGGTTCGCTGCAAGCGACCATCCACTACTACAATCGACATGCGGCAACTCTGAGTGACCCACTATTTCACAAACATAAAGACTGGCTAAAGCCGATCGACAAGCCACCCTATGCCATCATTAGCTACCACCCCAGGCAGGTTAAGTACGCCCTGGGTGAAGATACTGGATATCTCATGTTTACGCTCGGCGGCTTGGAAACCCGTCCCACGGGTGAGGTTATAAACTGTTCTGGTGATATCATTCCCGGTCTTTATGCAGCGGGGCGAACTACAGCGGGTTTGCCGCGCACTGCAAAAGGATACGCCAGCGGTATGTCGGTGGGGGATGCCACTTTCTATGGCCGCCGTGCCGGAATAAGCGCCGCAGCCAATTAAGTGCTGCGGCCAATTAAGCGCTGCGGCCAATTAAGCGCTGCGGCCAATCAGGAATGCACCGCGACCAATCGGGAAAGCAGCCATGACGGAACGACTTTTGCGCTCGGTATTGTATATGCCGGGCTCCAACCAGAGAGCTATGGATAAAGCGCGGGATTTGCCCTGCGACGCCGTGGTGTTTGATCTGGAAGATGCGGTAGCCCCCGATGTTAAAGAACAGGCGCGGGAGCAGGTATTGGCGCAGTTGCAGGCCGGTGGTTATGGCTCCAGGCAGCTTGTGGTACGTGCGAACAGTATCGATAGCCCGTGGGGCGAGTCTGATTTACAAGCGCTGGCAAAATCCAGCGTTGAAACCGTGTGTCTGCCCAAGGTGGAATCTTCCGGGCAATTACAACAGTATTGCGATTTGCTATGTGAGGGCCGCGCTCTGGAGAGCGTCAACATCTGGGCCATGATTGAAACGCCCAGGGGTGTGCATAATGTTGAAGAAATCTGCACCACTTGTCCGCAGTTGCGAGCCTTGCTTATGGGAACCACCGACCTGGCCAAGGAACTGAGAGTCCCTGTACGGCCGGATAGACTCGGCCTGCTATACACGTTATCCCGGTGTGTGAATGCAGCGCGCATGGGTAACATCGTCGCCCTCGATTCTGTATTTCTGGATATTCAGGATAATCTGGCATTCCGTGAGGACTGCGATCATGGCAAGGCTTTGGGCTTTGATGGTAAAACGCTGATTAACCCGAGTCAGATTGAAGCCGCCAACGAAGTCTTTGGTATTGGTACAGAACAGCTAGAGCATTCCCGCCGTGTGATCGCCGCTTGGCAGGACGCAGAGGCAAGCGGCAAAGGCGTGGCGGTGCTCAACGGTAAACTCATAGAGACAATGCATGTAGACGAAGCTCATAGAATTCTGGCATTGTCCCAATTCCAACAAAAACTGGAGTATTAGAAAATGCGTATAGGACTTATGGCTGGTGCGACACCAGCAACTGGAAACGGCATTATGGATATCGTAGAATTTTCCAAAGATGCGGAGAGTCGTGGTTTTGACAGTATCTGGATTGCGAATATCTTTGGTTTGGATGCGATTGGCACCTGTGCGATTGCCGGCTGGGAAACTGAAAAAATTGAATTTGGTACAGCTGTAACGCCAACCTATCCGCGGCACCCTGGTGCTATTGCACAGCAGGCTTTAACTACAAGCGTCGCCAGTGGCGGACGTTTCTCCCTGGGAATCGGTCTCTCCCATCAAGTCGTGATTGAGGGAATGTTTGGTATGTCTTACGACAAGCCGGCCAGGCATATGAGCGAATACCTGCAGATATTGGCCCCACTGTTAGCCGGTGAGGCGGTAGATTTTGCAGGTAGTCAGTTGACTGGAAAGATGGCCCTGGATATCCCGGGTTCACTGGAGGTTCCGCTTATTGTCGCCGCACTTGGTCCGGCTATGTTGAAACTGGCGGGTACCTATTCATCCGGGACGATTACCTGGATGACTGGCGCCAAAACCATTGAGAGCCACATTACTCCTACTATTAGTGCGGCCGCAAAAGAGGCGGGTCGCCCAGACCCACGCATTATTTGTGGCTTGCCGATTGCATTGACCAATGATGTTGATGGCACGCGGGAGGCGATTGGCAAACAACTCAAAATGTATGGGATGTTGCCGTCTTATCGCGCCATGCTCGACAGGGAAGGTGTTGATGGCCCGGCGGAGTTATCTCTGGTCGGCGATGAGGCACAGCTTCGTACCGATATACAACGCTTGCGCGATGCGGGTGTCACTGATTTCAATGCCGCTATGATCCCAACGGGTGAAGGCTCACTGGAAGCAACATTGGAGTTGCTTCAGTCTGAGTTGTCCTAGTGTTATGTCTGATTGATGAGTTGAATTATTTTAAGTGGAAATGATCGTCTGTTTATACCCCCAACGAGGAACATACAAGGTCGCGCCCAGCAGCAGAATCAGTTAAAGCGGGGCGTGCATAGACCCGTGCCTGCTCTGGAAAAAGCGCGTCTTTCTCCGTGGAAATTAGCTTCCTCCGTGCTCCGTGGAAATCAGCTTCCTCCGTGGAAATCAGCTTCCTCCGTGGAAATCAGCTTCGCTGTTGCGATCACCTGACTGCAAAAACTAACTCATTTCTGCTTCCCCTCGCTACCAGCGGACAAGCTGGCCGAGACCATAGCCCGGTCAAGGGCATTAAGTGACCCAGCCACCTGAAAATGAGATGCTTTGACCAGCGAAGAAATTCACTTCACTGGCCGCCAGAAAGACAGCGAATTGGGCATCTTCCTCAGGTGTGGCCAAGCGTCCGAGAGGTACCTCGCGGGCGAGGAGCTCCTGGAACTTCTTATTGGCCTGGATTTCTGGGGGGTAGTAAGTGGGGTTTTCCACAAAGTTCTGGGCAATCAAATTAATTTGAACATTGTCTTTAGCTATTTCGGTGCCTGCAGCGCGCACATAGCTTACCTGCGCACCTCGAGCAGCACTGTAGGTTGAAGTGAGTACCATGCCACGCAGGGCAGAGGATGAGCCCATCACTACAATTTTTCCAGATTGGCGCTCAATCATTTGCGGTAGTACCGAGCGAAACAGTCGCGGCAGCGGGTCGCAAAGGTGAGAAAACACATGCTGCCATTCCCGATCAGTGATATCAGTTACTTTGGTGCGCGGTGCGGGTACGGCCAAATTGGCAATCAACACATCGACGTGGCCAGCGGACTCTACAATCTGCTCCGCCAGTCCCGGTTCGGCCAGAGGGTTTGGGTCCGCGATTACTTCCGCACCATAGCGCGCGAACAGGTCACAGAGAGCGGGCCCCATGAATTCCCCGGACTGTGTCACCAACACGCGCTTCCCTTGCAAGCTATCACCAATTTTTTGCATACCGGGCTTCCTATCGAATAGTGGTTGAAATGAGTACCGTGAATGCCAGCAAAATTAGCACGATACCGAGTACCCGGTCGATAACAACTGAGGACTTGCGCAGCCGCGTAAGTACAGATTCGCGAGACACAAAGGCAACGACCAGACTGTACCAACAGGCGTCCAGAATTCCAACGGTCAGAACCATGATCCAACGATGTGTCCAGGTGCTGTCGGCACTGAGAAATTGGCTAAACAGAGCCAGCATGAATACAGCCAGTTTGGGGTTGAGAAAGGCCACTAGAAAACCCTCGCTGGCGGCGTTGCCATGTCTGGGTCTGGGGTTGTTGTCGGTATCTGCCGGGGCGAGAGAGACGCTTCTGCTGCGCAAGGACTTGTAGCCGAGATAAATCAGATACAGTGCGCCAGCAATCTGTAGTGCAGAAAACAACATCGGCGAGCCGGTAATCAGTGCCGCCAAACCGGCAACCGTAATTAAGCCATAGAGGGCAACGCCAACACCGTGGCTAAGTGCAGCGATATAACCTGCTGAATATCCCTGGCGTAAGGTGTTGCCCATCACAACAGCCAGACTCGGACCGGGCGACATGGCACCCAGCAGGCAAACCATTGCCAACGGAAGCCAGCTCGCCAGGGTCACTGTTTAGCCTACCGCTTTACGATGACTGATGAGCCGTGACCGAACAGGCCCTGGTTGGCGGTAATACCAACTCTTGCGCCTGCAACCTGACGTATCCCGGCCTGGCCACGTAATTGCCAGGTCAGTTCACAAACCTGGGACAATGCCTGGGCAGGTACCGCCTCGCCGAAGCAAGCCAAACCTCCAGAGGCATTGACGGGAATTTTCCCGCCCACACGGGTGTCACCCTTGCGCAACAGTTTGGCAGCATCGCCGCGCTCGCACAGTCTAAGGTCTTCAATCCAGTCCAGCTCAAGTGCCGTGGACAGGTCGTAGACTTCTGCCAGGCTCACATCATCGGGGCCAATACCGGCTTCCTCGTATGCCTTGAGTGGGATAGACCCGCGATAATTGGTGGCCTCAATGCCATTGGCTGCGGCTGAATCGGTGGCAATGTCTGGCATTTCAACAATGGAGCTGGCGAAAGTTGGCGTAACAGTCGCAATGGCGGCCACACGCGGTGCGTCACCTTTGCCGATTTTTCTGGCGTACTCAAGACTCGAAACAATCAGCGCTGCGCCGCCGTCGCTGGTGGCACAGATGTCCATCAAGCGCAGAGGGTCGGCAACCATTGCTGAATTGGCGACATCTTCCAGGGTGAATTCTTTTTTGTAGCGCGCGCGCGGGTTGTGCATGCCGATTTTCGCGTTTTTAACCTTTACCGCCGCGAAGTCTTGCAAAGTATCGCCATATAAATCCATGCGGCGCCGGGCATACAGGCCAAAATAGGTAGGATTGGTTACGCCGAGATAGAAGCGAGTCCAGTCCGGGTCTTCGGGGCGATAACCTTTGGCCGGAGCGAGAAAGCCTTTCGGTGTCGTGTCAGCACCCACGACCAGAGCTATATCGCAGGCTCCAGAGAGTATCTTGCTGCGCGCTGCGGCCAGTGCTTGTGAGCCCGAGGCACAAGCAGCGTAGGAGGTATTAACCTCGGCACCTTGCCAACCTAAGGCCTGAGCAAAGGTGGCGCCAGCGACGTAGCCGGGGTAGCCACAGCGTATTGTTGCGCCGCCAGAAACAAATTTGATGTCCTGCCAGGGCACGCCGGAATCTGCCAGCGCTTCGCGCGCTGCTGCGACACCGTACTCAACGAAGTTCTTACCCCATTTGCCCCAGGGGTGCATACCGACACCGAGAATAGCTATTTCATTCGACATATCTCTTTATTCCTCAAGCTGCCGGCGCGTCTGCATTGGCCAGGGGCTTCCACTTCCAGGTGATTTTAGTATCCTCCTCATCCTCGTGTAGCGCTTCCAAAACCAGCTCCATGGGCATGCCCACTTTTAAATCTTCAACACCGGTTCCTGCAATGACCTGCCCAAGAACCACCATGTGCTCCTTATCCAATTGCACCGCAGCGATGGCATAGGGCTGGAAGGGGTCGGCAGCAATGAAGGGTGCGGGTGGCTTATAGCAGGCATTGGTGTAGCTCCAAATCGTGCCGGTGCGGCTTAGCTCAACTTCTGCAAACTCGGTGCTATCGCAAGCGGGATTCTTGCAGAAGCTGAATAATTTGGGGAAAAAATAGGTGGCGCAGCTATTGCACTGGCTACCGATCAAATGGGGCTGATCAGTATCCATGGTGTGCCAGCCGTCGATTGCGGGTACCAGTGGCTTGTCACTCATTCCGCTCTTGTCACTCATTTCACTGGGTCTCCCAGAAAAAAACGGCGGCCAGAATACCGTGGCACAGGGGTGTACAGCAAGTTTCAGTCGTAGGACGCACGCTGCATAACACAGCGAGCCCGCCTGTGTGAAAAATCGGCAACACCAGATGACTGGGCCTATTGTGCATAGATTGAGTCAGCTAAAGTGAGTGGCTTGCGCTAGAATGTCAGTTTTCTGGAAGCGGTCACTCAGATGCTGAAAATAATAAAGAGGGTGTTGGCGCTACTGCTGGTAGTTGTAGTTGTTGTCTGTATCGCGGGTTATTTCTGGTTTCAGGAGCAGCGCAAGCCTTTTACTAAAGAAGGTCTCGCCGCAGACCTGGCTCTTCAGGATGAGACTCGAGTGCCCTTTCCTGAACCGCAGTTTAAACCTCAAAGTTTGAAGAACCTCTATTTTGGTGAACTGCATGTGCATACAGAGCAGTCCTTTGACAGTGTTCTTTTTGGTAACAGGCTGACTATTGAAGACGCCTATCGTTTTGCGCGGGGGCAGGTGCTGACCAGCGCTACTGGCGAGATGATGCGTATTTCTGAGCCGCTGGACTTTGTGGCCATTACCGACCACGCCGAGGGTTTTGGCAATCGTCGCGATTGTGGCAAACCTGGTTTGTCATTGCGTCAGCGCGTCAATTGCTGGATTGTCGAAACGCCTAATCGAGCAACCTTTAGTTATCTGCGCAAGCTCAGTGCTGATTCCAAAGGCAAACTAACCCGTGAAGCAGCTCCAGGTTGTGTCGCGGCGGGGCTGGAGAAGTGCCTTGCGGATGCGGCCGCCGACTGGGCGGACTATCAGGCACTCTCTGATGAGTACAACGAGCCCGGTGTTTTCACTGCGCTGTCGGCCTACGAATATTCCCCGCCGCTACCCGACGGAGGTAAATTCCATCGCAATGTTATTTTCAAGGGTAGTCACTTGCCGGAGCTGGCGTTCTCTTCTCTGGATGCGTTGACTGTGGTAGACCTTTGGCAAAACCTCGACGAAAACTGCCAGGAGGACTGCGATTTTTTGACCATACCCCACAATATGAATCGCGCCTGGGGTTTGCCTTACGCCCGCACGGATAGATTTGGTCAAGCCTATACCAATGAGGATTGGGCGCTGCGTACAAGGTCTGAACCGCTGGCAGAAATTTATCAGATCAAGGGTGCCAGCGAGTGTGCTTTAGGCGTGGGGGCCAGCGATGAAGAGTGCGCCTTCGAGCAGATTTTTCAACCCTGCTCTGAAGGGCAGGAAACCGCCTGTGCATTTGCTGCCGGCTTCGTGCGTGAAGGGTTAAAAGAAGGCATGTTGCTGGAGCAGGAACTGGGCTACAACCCGATGCAGGTTGGATTTGTCGGTGCAACAGACGCCCATAACTCTAATCCGGGGGATGCCGAGGAGTGGGACTATCGGGGTGCGGCTGGCGCCTTGACCGGGCCGGCGATTCGGCGGCAAAAACACAATGCGGTCAGCGTTCACTCCTCTGCACTTGTGTCCAAAAGCTCAGGCGGCCTGGCTGGCGTGTGGGCGCCGGAGAATACCCGCGAAGGCATTTTTGATGCGCTCAGGCGGCGTGAAACCTATGCAACTAGTGTAGTGTATTAAACTAATTATTGATTTGAGAGTGCATGTCTTGCGCGGCCCACTTTCTCCAGAATCTCTCCCGCAGACTTTGTCCAAACAAATGGCTTTTTATCTTCATTGTGTCTCTCAATAAAATCCATGATAGTCTCTTCCAACTGTTGTACTGATGTGAATACACCACGACGCAGCCGCCTTTCTGTCAACAATCCAAAAAATCTCTCCACCAGATTTAGCCACGAAGAACTCGTTGGAATAAAGTGTAAGTGAACTCTCTTATGACGCTTAATCCAGTTCTTCACTGTTTCGTGTTTGTGCGTCGCATAGTTGTCAACGATAAGGTGAAGGTCTAACTCTTTGGGTGTTTGTTTCTCCACAGTCTTCAGAAACGCCAAAAACTCCTGGTGCCGGTGACGCTTCTTACACTCACCGATAATATCACCCGTCAGGGTGTTCAGTGCCGCAAACAAGGTGCTTGTACCATGACGCTTATAGTCGTGAGTCATGGTTCCGGCGCGTCCTGGCTTCATCGGCAATCCCGGCTGCGACCTATCCAGCGCTTGAATGGAACTCTTCTCGTCAACACAGAAAACAACGGCATTCTCTGGCGGCGATACATACAAGCCAACGACATCGCGTAGCTTGTCTTCAAAGGCAGGGTCGCTGCTCACCTTGAATCGGGCAACCAGGTGTGGCTTCAAACCAACTTCTCGCCACACTCTGTTTATAAAGGAGTGATTAATTCCCATCACTTTTGCCAAACCTCGGGTCGTCCAGTGGGTGCCATCCTTGGGTTTTTCCTGCGTGGTTATCTTGATGACTTTCGAACGCAGCTTTGCCTGGTCCGCAGAATTCTTGCCGCCGTGATTAGCCCCTCTGGGTAAATCTTTCTCTATCCCCTTAAGCCCTCTCTCGAAAAAACGATTGCGCCACCGGCCCACTTTGTTGGCATCAATTTCCAGCTCTTCAGCAATCTTGTAGTTGGGAATATTTTTTGCAGCGAGCAGAATGATCCTTGAGCGCTCTACCAATCGTACCGGTGTCGTTTTGCTCCTAACCTGTTTTTCCAACTGCTTTTTCTCTTGCGCTGATAAAGTGATGTCTATTTGGGCGGGCATTGGCTTCAAATGGGTAGTGAATGAAGCACTTTATATAACATGAATCAGTTCAATACACTACACTAGTGTAGTGTATTAAACTAATTATTGATTTGAGAGTGCATGTCTTGCCCGGCCCACTTTCTCCAGAATCTCTCCCGCAGACTTTGTCCAAACAAATGGCTTTTTATCTTCATTGTGTCTCTCAATAAAATCCATGATAGTCTCTTCCAACTGTTGTACTGATGTGAATACACCACGACGCAGCCGCCTTTCTGTCAACAATCCAAAAAATCTCTCCACCAGATTTAGCCACGAAGAACTCGTTGGAATAAAGTGTAAGTGAACTCTCTTATGACGCTTAATCCAGTTCTTCACTGTTTCGTGTTTGTGCGTCGCATAGTTGTCAACGATAAGGTGAAGGTCTAACTCTTTGGGTGTTTGTTTCTCCACAGTCTTCAGAAACGCCAAAAACTCCTGGTGCCGGTGACGCTTCTTACACTCACCGATAATATCACCCGTCAGGGTGTTCAGTGCCGCAAACAAGGTGCTTGTACCATGACGCTTATAGTCGTGAGTCATGGTTCCGGCGCGTCCTGGCTTCATCGGCAATCCCGGCTGCGACCTATCCAGCGCTTGAATGGAACTCTTCTCGTCAACACAGAAAACAACGGCATTCTCTGGCGGCGATACATACAAGCCAACGACATCGCGTAGCTTGTCTTCAAAGGCAGGGTCGCTGCTCACCTTGAATCGGGCAACCAGGTGTGGCTTCAAACCAACTTCTCGCCACACTCTGTTTATAAAGGAGTGATTAATTCCCATCACTTTTGCCAAACCTCGGGTCGTCCAGTGGGTGCCATCCTTGGGTTTTTCCTGCGTGGTTATCTTGATGACTTTCGAACGCAGCTTTGCCTGGTCCGCAGAATTCTTGCCGCCGTGATTAGCCCCTCTGGGTAAATCTTTCTCTATCCCCTTAAGCCCTCTCTCGAAAAAACGATTGCGCCACCGGCCCACTTTGTTGGCATCAATTTCCAGCTCTTCAGCAATCTTGTAGTTGGGAATATTTTTTGCAGCGAGCAGAATGATCCTTGAGCGCTCTACCAATCGTACCGGTGTCGTTTTGCTCCTAACCTGTTTTTCCAACTGCTTTTTCTCTTGCGCTGATAAAGTGATGTCTATTTGGGCGGGCATTGGCTTCAAATGGGTAGTGAATGAAGCACTTTATATAACATGAATCAGTTCAATACACTACACTAGTGGCACGCGCATTCGTTTGCGGCTCTTGGCGGGCAGGGGCCTCCAGGCAATATTGCCTGCGGCAGAACGGTTGGATGCAGAACTGTTGGATGAGTACCACTACGAGGCCACCACGCCCATGGGTGGAGTTCTTCCAGCACACAATGGCACGCCCGAGTTTTATGTTTGGGCCGAAGCTGATCCCCGCGCTGCGCCACTGCAAAAAATTCAGATGGTCAAAGGTTGGTTGCAAGACGGTCAGACGCGGGAGCGCGTCATTGATATTGCCTGCGCCGACAGCTTGAATCCGGATTCTGCGACTGGGTATTGTCCTGACAACGAGGCCAGCGTGAACCTCAGTGATTGCAGTTATTCTCCAGACCTTGGGTCTCGCTCGCTGAACACCTACTGGAGCGATCCTGAGTTCGATGCGGAACAGGCGGCATTTTACTATGTGCGTGTATTGGAAAACCCCAGTTGTCGCTGGAGCACCTATGATGCCCTGCGCCTGGGCATTGAGCCGACAAAACTTGCGCCGGCCACGATTCAGGAGCGGGCCTGGAGTTCTCCCATTTGGCACAGGCCGGCTCGCTAAACGGGTGGATACTAGCCTGCTTCAGGCGCTGCCAGCTTGAAGGGCTCCAGCTCGTTGCAGTTTTTGTAAGCGTTCAGGAGTTTCGGATAAAACGACATATCCACCTCGAAGCGTAGCGCGTTAAAAACCTGCGGTATCAGAAACACGTCCACCCGTGTTAGCTCATCGCCAAATGCGAATTGCCCCGGTGGCAGTTGCTGCTCCAGGGCGCTAAAGCCTTGTTCTATCCAATGGTGATACCAGTCCATCCTGGTGCTTTCATTGGCGCCCAGATTATCGACCAGATAGTTGAGCACTCGCAGGTTGTTCAGTGGGTGGATGTCACAGGCAATGGCATTGGCGGCAGCGCGGATTTTAGCCTGTTGCAGCGCATCGCCTGGCAGTAAAGTTGGTTGCGGATACGCCTGCTCCAGCCATTCGATAATGGCGCTGGACTGGGTGATGATTTCCCCGTTATCCAGGGCCAGTGATGGCACCAGCCCCTGTGGATTGAGCGCGAGGTAGTTCTCGCTACGCTGTTCGCTCTGCAATAGACTGATTGGAATCGCCCGATAGGGGATGCCCTTGATATTCAGCGCAATTCTGACACGGTAGGCGGCAGAAGAGCGACTGTAGTCGTAGAGGTTCATTGTGCTGGCGGGCTGTACTGCGTCACTTTCTGATCGATCTTGCCGAAAATACTGTGGCCGTCCTTGTTGAACATTTCTATTTCAATCCGGTCGCCAAAAGACATGAAGGGCGTGCTGGGTTTGCCATCGGCGATGGTTTCCAGGCAGCGAACTTCTGCCAGACAGCAAGAGCCGTCCGGGCTGCCCTGGTTGGCAACCGTACCAGAGCCCACTACCGTGCCAGCGATCAGAGGACGGCTTTTTGCTGCATGGGCAATTAGCTGGCCAAAATCAAAGGTCATATCGACACCTGCATTGGGCGCACCAATCTTTGTACCGTTGAGTGTTGCATGCAGCGGCAAATGAATTTTGGCCCCGTCCCAGGCTTGATCAAGCTCGTCGGGAGTGACCAGAACCGGTGTGAATGAGGTATGAGGCTTAGACTGGTAGAAGCCGAACTGCTTGCCCAGTTCCGCCGCAATCAGGTTGCGCAGGGAAACGTCGTTCACCAGGCCGATAAGTTTGATGTGCTTGCGGGCCTGGTTCGCGTCGGTGCCAGCCGGCACGTCGTCAGTCAATACCACAACCTCGGCTTCAAAATCGATGCCCCAGTCTTCATTCGCAACGGGTATGTCATCCTGTGCAGCCAGAAATGCATCGGAAGCGCCCATATAAATCAGCGGGTCGGTCCAGAAAGATGCCGGTAGCTCGGCGCCGCGGGCCTTGCGCACCAGTTCCACATGGGTAACGTAGGCACTGCCGTCGGCCCAGTGGAAGCAGCGCGGTAACGGGGCCGCAACGTCGGCGTTGCTAAAGTCAAATTCAGCGCCGCTACTGCCAGCTTGTAAAGCGTCGAAGCGGGCTTGCAGCAGAGCTTCGCAGTTGCTCCATTCATCGAGCGCCGCTTGCAGTGTCGGGGCAATATCCGTCGCCAGGACTGCGCGACTCAAGTCGCGACTGACGACGACCAGTTGGCCGTCTCGGCCGGACTTCAGGCTGGCGAGTTTCATGCAAGTTCTCCTTCAAATTCTTTAGAGTGCAACCAGGCTGCGTGCTGGGGTGCCTTTTTGGTGCGGCTCCACTCTTCTAGCATTGCCGGAGCCACCTGGTGCAGCTCTGCCATTTCCTGATCTGTGCAGGTATTGATGACCAGTTCGATGCGATGACCATTGGGGTCGCGAAAATACAGCGACTGAAATATGCCGTGGTTAGTTGGCCCGACTACATCCAGGCCTTCATTTTCCAAAGCGGTTCGGGCTGCTCTAAAGTCTGCCATGGAATCAAGCTCAAAAGCGATGTGCTGCACCCAGTCAGGTGTGTTGTGATCGCGGTCCATGACCGGTGAATTGGGAAGCTCAAAAAATGCCAGCACGTTGCCCATGCCGGCGTCCAAAAACACATGCATATAGGGGTCGGGCGCTTTGGTGGAGGGCACCTGATCTTCTGCGATTGCCAGCACGAAATCCATATTGAGTACCCGTTGATAAAACTCAACGGTTTGCCTGGCGTCGATACAGCGGTAGGCAACATGATGTATTCGTTTCAAGTTCATAAGGTTCTCCTCTAGGCGCTCGCTGAAATCGCACCGCGCCGAAGTTGATCACGCTCCATCGATTCAAACAGGGCCTGGAAGTTGCCCTCGCCGAAACCTTCGTCGCCCTTGCGCTGAATAAACTCGAAGAAGATAGGGCCGATGACGGTTTCAGAAAATATCTGTAGTAACAGGCGCGACTCGCCATTATCGCTCACACCGTCCAGTAAAATACCGCGACTCTTGAGTGCGTCCACGTTCTCTCCGTGCCCAGGCAGACGTTCTTCGAGCATCTCGTAATAGGATTCTGGCGGCGCGGTCATAAACTCCAGCCCACGGGCTCTCAGGGCATCCAGGCAGGCGGGAAGATCGTCGCAGGCGAAGGCGATATGCTGAATGCCCTCACCGTTGTATTGCATGAGATATTCCTCAATCTGGCCTTCACCGCCGGCCTCTTCGTTCAGAGGAATGCGTATCTTGCCATCAGGCGCGCTCATGGCGCGGCTTTGCAGACCGGTGTACTCACCCTTGATATCAAAATGCCGAATCTCGCGGAAATTGAACAGTTTCTCATAATAAGCCGCCCAGTAATCCATGCGCCCCCGGTAGACATTGTGAGTCAGATGGTCGATAAGTTGAAAACCACAGCCGCGGGGTCGGCGCTCCACGCCGTCGACAAATTCAAAATCGATATCGTAAATTGAAACCCCGTCCTCGTAGCGGTCGACCAAATAGAGAATCGCGCCACCAATGCCACGGATGGCGGGCAATTTGAGCTCCATTGGACCTGCGACGATATCTATGGGTTGTGCGCCCAGTTCCAGGGCGCGCTCGTAGGCGTACCTGGCATTTTCGACCCGAAACGCCATGCCACAGGCAGAGGGGCCATGTTCTTCGGCGTAGAAGGCCGCCGGCGAGTTCGGCTCATAATTGATAATGAAGTTGATTTCGCCCTGGCGCCACAGGTCAACATCCTTTGAACGGTGATTCGCTACCCGTTCAAATCCCATCATTTGGAAGACGGGTTCAATCAGGCCGCGTTCGGCAGCCGCAAACTCTACAAACTCGAAACCATTGAGTCCCATTGGATTTTCAAACAGGTCGGTCATTGTCTTATGCCTCTATGTATAGGGGGTGTCTTGAATACGCAGAACTATAGCGCTAATGTAGAGGGATTATTTGCCTATTTGACTATGTATTAGGGATATGTTCAGGTGATATCTTTCATTTTTACCAGGTTATACGGGGGATTATTGCAATGAGTCTGGATCGAGCCGAGCGTAAAATTTTACAGCTGCTGCAAAAGGAGGGCCGCATGTCGAATGTAGAGCTCGCTGAGAAAATTGGTTTGTCTGAGTCTCCCTGTTTTCGTCGGGTAAAACGCCTGGAAGACAACGGCTTGATCGAAGGCTATTCCGTGCGCCTGAACAAGCGTGAACTGGGTTTGCAGGTCACTGCATTTGTACAAATTACCCTGGAGAAGCACAACGATAACCGGCGCGAGGAGTTTCTGGCCCGGGTTGAGGCTGAAGACTTCATCATTGAGTGTCATGTGATGAGCGGCAGCTATGACTTTTTGCTGAAAGTGATGGCTTACAATATGGACCATTTCGCTGAGTTATCAATGCGGAGGATACTGAAATTTCCCGGCGTGAACAATATGGAATCTCATTTCAGTCTCATGGTCACCAAGCAGGATACGCCCTTGCCCGTGCCTGAGCGAACCCTGTCTGAGAGCCTGTAGCGCCGTGGCAGAATCGACAGGAGCGCAGGCAGTTGCTGCCCGAGTCCGGCGCTAAGCTTAACGCTTTGGATTTATCTGAGCGCTGGACGCGCTGTTCAGATCATAGTGAAGGGTATCCCGATATGCGAATTTTGCGGCAGTCCACAGCCGGAGATTGGACATCAGTGGTTCGCGATTAGAGCGGCAACTGCAACAGCACGTTCCGGGTCTTCAGACCGTCGACCGTGCTATGATCGCGCACTATTAAGTGGCACCGGTTGGTACTAAAAGGGAGCGTTACATTTTGTCCGAGGCAGCATCGAAATCTACGCCGAGTCGGTCTAGTGGCCGTGAAAGGCGTCAGTTCATACTGGAGGCGGCGCTGCGACTCATTGCCCGGAATGGCATTCGCGCAGTGCGCCACCGCGCAGTAGCAGCTGAAGCCGAAGTGCCCTTGGCGGCAACCACCTATTACTTTCAGAGCATAGAAGATCTGCTGACGGAAACCTTCAAATACTGGATGGAACACAAGGATACTCACTTTGAAGAGCACACTGATCGCCTTGCCAGCTCTCTGCCAGCCTATTTGCAGGCACCGCCTGGCTCCGTTGAGCGCAAGCAGCTTGCAGCGGTTGTCCGCGATGCCACCGTCGAGTATATCCTGCGGCAGGCGAGTGCCAGGAATGATCGAATCATTGAGCTGGCCTTCAAACATGAAGCGTTGCGCAGTGATGCCCTGCGCCAACTGGTGATTGATCAGGATGCGCGATATATCGACAAAGTGCGTGGTTTGATGCGAGCCGTGGGTTCCAGCGACCCTGATAACGACGCGGAAATTACATTGAGTGTTGTGTTTCGGCTTGAACAGCAGGCCTTAATCAACGGTGTTGATGAAGTTCGCATCCATCGCGTGGTCACCCGCCACTTGCAGCATCTACAGTATATTCCAGTAGAGTAATGATACCGAGTTATAGGTCTTGATAGCTGCTATGCCTGTGCCCGCTATGCAACCCGCTGGCTCTGTTCATGCTGGCTTTAAAGAAAAGCCGTAGCAGGCCACTTTTGTATCCATAGAGAACTCGACTGTGTCCAGAGAGAACCCGACAGCCTGGGTGCCCTCAAGCAGGACACGCACCTGCTCTAAATGATGGCCATTCACCATGGCCTTCAGCGTCCCATTATGAACACAGAGCAGGCGACTTATGTATCATTTCGTGTTGGCAACACGCTCCTCGTTCAGGCTCATTTTGTATTGGAAAAGACAATCAACGGAAAATTTTTAAATGAGCTTACAGGCAATCTCATGTTAAAAAATCCCGTTATTGTCGGCTGCCGTTATGGGTGATGGCGTTTCATAGGACAATTAAAAATTCTCTACTATGGGTCATTGTAATCATTGGAATTCTCAGAACGGTTGGTTGTGCGAGCCAGTCAGATTTGGCAATGACTCAGTGAGACCTTTGCACGAAAGCCATTTCACCTGCATGCTGCGTTAAAATCGTACTCAATCGGTCATTTATAAGCATAAACTCCCTCATTCCGTGCGTTTTTGCCTTGCCTGAAAGTGAAATCATCTTCCGTGCAAAGGTCTCTCAGTATTAATGCTCGCCTTCCTGATTAATGTGTTTCCACAAACGGCCGATAGCAAGTAGTGCTGGAATAATAAGTAGCACCACTACCATTGGCACACTTGATTTAATAACTTCTACATTGAATGCATAGACGGTAATAGCATCGGATATGTCCGTCAATAATCTAACAATTAACAGCGCTAAAAGTGCCCTGTGAGACTTAAGGAATAAAGCGACTATGATCCCTATGACTACCGTTACATTTCTTGTAATGTAAAGTTGTGTGACATAGTTCAATCCGGAAACCTCCGGTATGAAATCACCTGGGTTCATGGCCGTACCCGCCGAGAAGAAAAGCACTAAAGATATTTGTATCAGCACAATGGCCCATACCCAAACAGGTAAGAATTTATTGGTTTGATCATTTTTGTCATTCATCTTTGTAACCTCTATTTTTTAAGTAAACGTGAAATATTGAACCGTTCTGGCTGATAAAGCCATTGGCGCTGTGGCGACGGGTTCGATTGTAATCCACTTTAATGTATTCAGACACCGCTTGTGCGGGTTCAGTACCTGTGAGACAAATCGGCCAGCTTCGGTATGGTTTAATGGGCAGGCTTTTGCTCTGGATTGGAAAATACTGGGGGCGCATGCCCCTTTTTTGCGCCTGCGTTTTCATGATCCACCTGAGCCGACATATGTATTGTGAGCAGAACACGGCCCATATCCCTGCTTGCAGGTCTCCAAAGAGATGGCCGCCTTGGGCACCCGGGTCGAATAGGGCCCATTGCACAGGCAACGAGGATGAGGAATTACCCTTTCTCGGAGATAAGCCATTGCTAAGTGTTATCATTATTGTATGACTATCCAGAATGACAGGTTTAAGTTTCTTGCCGGGCTTGATGCAGATCTACGGCAAACGACTCTGAATCAGTTGCGGGTACTTTGGACTCACACCTCCACTGCGATTGAAGGGAACTCTCTGTCGTTAGGTGAAACGCAATTTGTCCTGGAAGAAGGGTTGACGATCTCTGGGAAGCCACTCAAGGATCACGAAGAGGTCATGGGCCATGGTCGAGCGATAGATGCATTGTATGACATGCTGGGCCGCGACATATCCGAAGATGACCTTTATCAACTACATCTTCTGGTCCTGACTGAGAAAGTCACAGACATCTACAAGCCACAGGGTGCCTGGAAGAATGAGCCGAACGGTACATCCATCGTGGATAGCTCAGGACAGCAGGTGTTCATCGACTACGCGATGCCAAGAGAAGTCCCTGGGTTAATGCAGGACATTATTGGGAAGATCAATGACCACTCAAGAGCAGGTATTTCTGCAGGCCAGGCACATAAGGTCTATGCGGAAATACATATTGCCCTTGCTTCGGTACATCCGTTCTGGGATGGCAACGGACGAATAGCCAGGCTGGCTTCCAATGTGCCGTTGTTGAATGAAGGTTTGCCGCCAGTCGTTATTTCACAAACGCGTCGTAATGAGTACATACAGGCCCTGGCCGAGTATCAACTCAACAGTGGAGCGATAACAACAGCGACTAGCCCTTGGGTGGAAGGCGTACCTTTCTCTCGATTTGAAGAGTTTTGCTTAAAGTCCTATGAAGAGACGAAAAGTATTCTTGACTCGGCATTCTCACAGCAAGCAAAAAGGGACACGGCGACAAATAGCGAGCCGCCGCCTCCATCAATGGGGATGTAGCACAACTTCAGTAATCTCCTCGGGCGGTTAATTGGTTCGGGTAAATAGCGTGCATTGGCTGGCAGCGTGAGTGGGTGGGTTAGCTGACTAATCCGGCTGAATGGTCAGTGCCAGGAGCAGGCGAGCAGTGAGCATTTAAGAGCACTCTAATACTTTGAGACCTTTGCACGAAAGCCATTTCACCTGCATGCTGCGTTAAAATCGTACTCAATCGGTCATTTATAAGCATAAACTCCCTCATTCCGTGCGTTTTTGCCTTGCCTGAAAGTGAAATCATCTTCCGTGCAAAGGTCTCACTTTGTAATGGCGCTGTTTATCTCCTTTCAAGGTTCTTCGTGGGGGTTGCCGACAACAGAAAGCACGGCTTCTTTTGCGACCTTGCGCTGGTAACCCTCTGGGGCTGACAGTTTGCGGTAAGGCATGATCTTGGCTTTCTGGAGCGCCTTGCAGATATTGAAGCCCAGGGAGTGGTAAGTGCGGACACTGGGGATGGCCTTTAGAGCCCAGCGCTCGCTGCAGTCGCTCGGAGAACTCCACCTGCGCAGCCTTGTTGAACATGAGGATGTAGACCCGCGTGCCTTTCACCCCGTTATTGATTAGATGCTGTACTCGCTGTACGAGCGTTGTTGATTTACCGGCGCCCGCTACCGCCACCACTTTGATGTGGCGGTTTTGAGCCGCAGGCCGGTTTTGGTCGGGTGTGGCGGCTGTGGCAGGTGGTTAAACCTTGCGGTTTGGGCACGCTTCAGCGTGTGTTTTTGACCGCTGCGGAACTCAACGATTTTTCCTAAAAGAAAAATTCGGATTCAAACAGTCCTCGCGGAAAACCTCAAAAGCACCCGCTTCCGCAGACGTGCCCTGATTAAACCTCAAGATTTACCCACCCACCCACAGGCTGAATCTGCGCTCGGCTATGGCTTCGCCTGATTAAACCTCAAGATTTATCCACCCGCCCGCCCACAGGCTGAATCTGCGCTCGACTATGGCTTCGCCTGATTAAACCTCAAGATTTATCCACCTGCCCACAGTATGGAGCAGAGGACTTCCGGGGTGCTTGGCAGAGGACTTCCGGGGTGCTTTGAATCGTATCAAGTGTGCGCTGTGGTGGTGGTGTCGGCTGTGGTCGGATGGGTAAACCTTGCGGTTTGGGCACGCTTCAGCGTGTGTTTTTGACTGCTGCGGAACTCAACGATTTTTCCTAAAGGAAAAATTCGGATTCGAACAGTCCTCGCGGAAAACCTCAAAAGCACCCGCTTCCGCAGACGTACCCTGATTAAACCTCAAGATTTATCCACCTGCCCACAGTATGGGGCAGAGGGCTTGCGGGGTGCTTTGAAGCGCATAAAGAGTGCGCTATGGCGGTGTTATCGCATTTGATGTTTCGGTAAGCATGTCTGAGCCGCAGGCGAGTTTGCGAACCGATCAAATGCAGATAACAACGACAGCACTCAGCGCGAAGAGCAGCCCGCAAGTCCCATACATTCAGGGCTTGTAACAACGCCAGCACTCAGCGCGAAAAGCAGCCCGGAAGTCCCGTAGATTCAGGGCTTGTAATAACGCCAGCACTCAGCGCGAAAAGCAGCCTGGAAGTCCCATAACCATAAACTCAGGGCTTGCGATTTTGAGCCGCAGGCAGGTTCGGCTGTGGTTGGCTGTGGTCGGGTGGCGCAACGCTCATTGTGTATAGCCTCAACCCTCATTGGCGGGCAGGATCAGATTGATCCTGGTCAGCCCCCTGTTTTGGGGCCGTCTTTTTATAATGCGAGGGCTTGAACTGGTACCATAGTACCAGTTAGACTTCGCCATCATTCTTGCAGTGGGTTAGTACGATGCGTCACCTGTTGATTTTTATAGCCACTTTTTTCCTGGTCCAAATGGCTCAAGCCGAGGCAGATGCAGCCGCCGGTAAGGCCGCCTATGCTAGCTGCGTAGCCTGTCATGGGGCCAATGGCGAGGGCAGTGAAGCACTGAATTCGCCCGTACTGGCGGGTCTCGACGCGGCCTATCTCTCTCGACAATTGAACCACTTTAAAACCGGTATTCGCGGTGCCAGTGGCGACATCCTGGGCATGCAGATGCGCAGCATGGTCGGCTTGCTTGCCGATGATAATGCGGTGGCAAATGTCTCTGCCTATATCGCCTCTATGCCAATAGCCTTTACCGAGGCAGACGCGGGAGAGGCCGATTTGCGCAATGGTGAAAACCAGTACAACGCGGCCTGCGGTGCTTGCCACGGTGGCCAGGCGCAGGGCAATCCTGCGTTGCACGCACCCCGCCTGGCGGGCCAGCACATTGCCTACGTGAAGCGGCAGTTGCAAAACTTTGCATCCGGGATTCGGGGGGATCACCCAGAGGATCGCTACGGTCGGCAAATGAAGATGATGGCGAATATGCTGAACTCTGACAAAGACATTGCTGATGTTATGGCGTTTATTGCCAATCAGAGAGCTAAACCCTAAACATCATGCGTTGGTTTGTGCCGCTATTTGCTGTCTGTTTGTTGCTGGCTATTACGCTAAATGCCAGTACTGGCGAGTTTGTTTTGAGCGACACCTGCCCACCGAGTTTTAAACTCACCGAGGCGGGTGTTTGCGAGCTGCGCAACCAGTATCAATTTTATACCTCGACTCAGAATCAAGGCGTAGGCGGCACTCATACTGGCCTTCCAAAATACCGCGATGGCTTTACTCCCCGGCAAATTGATCTCGGCCGTTACCTGTTTTTTGACCCCGCCCTGTCCAGTGATGGCAGCTTGTCTTGCGCTAGCTGCCATCACCCCGATCTGGGTTTTGCTGATGGACTGTCTCGCTCTGTAGGCGTGGGTGGAGCGCAAGTTAATCGCGCTGCACCTTCACTGTGGAACATGGCTTTTTTGGAGCGCCTGTTTTGGGACGCACGCGCGGAGTCTTTAGAGGAGCAGGCGCAAGGGCCTCTCTACACCCCTGAAGAAATGGGCAACACACCGGAAAAATTGCTGCAAACATTAACGGGTAATCAAACCTATACACGGTTATTTGGCCAGGCGTTTCCCGGTTCTGATCAGATAGAGCTCAATCAGGTCTATCTGTCACTGGCGGCCTTCCAGACTTCTTTGATTTCTCTCAATAGCCGCTATGACCGTTACGCCCATGGTTACCATGCGGCGCTAACGCAAAAAGAGACTGAGGGCATGAACGTGTTTCGGTCATTTGTCGCTCGCTGCGCTGAGTGCCACACCCCGCCTTTATTTACCAATCAGCAGGTGGCGGTGATAGGAGCGCCTGAGCCTGACGGCTTACCGATGGATTTGGGTGCGGAAACAACGTTTCAGGCTAAAAAGCTGCGGGCGGGCTTCAAGGTGCCGAGTTTGCGCAATATTGCGTTAACCGCGCCTTACATGCACTCTGGTCGATATGGAAGCCTGCGTGAGGTGGCCGAATTTTACAATGGAGGCCGCGGGCATGCGGTTCCGGAAAGCGAGAATTTGCATCTGCACTGGCATATCGTTTCGCCTGATCTGACAGATTACGAATTGGACCGGCTTGTAGACTTTATGCAAGCGTTGACTGATGAAAGTTTAAAACCCCAGATTCCCGAGCGTGTGCCCTCTGGGCTGACGCCAGTGAATCACAATAAGGAAATGTACGCGATGGAGGATGTGTTATGAACGGCGGGAAAATATTAGGCTTGGTGCTGATTGTGGTTGCCTTTGTAGTTGGGATGCAGATGGGTGGCATGCAGATGGGTAGTGGCAGTGCGGTGCCTGTTATGACCAACACTGGCAGCGGTGTCAGCCTGGAAGCCACTGAAGCTACTGCGGGTGACAACGGCGGCTTGATGCTTTCAGGGGCAAGCAAGTTTGTCGCAGGCCCGCCCCAGTCTGATGCAGTGGTTGTGGTCAATGAAGGTGAGTCAATTCAGGCGGCGGTGCAAGCGGCGCAACCTGGAACCACCATTCAAGTGATGCCCGCTACCTATAGCGAAACCGTTTATATTGATAAGGACGGCATCCGCCTGTACGGCATTATCAAGGAGGGTCAACGTGCGGTGCTGGATGGCAAGGGCAGCCTGAACGATGCGATTCTGTTCTCTGGTAACAATATTGTGGTGGAGGGTTTTAAAATCACTCGCTACAAGGGCAATGCCATTATGAGCCAGGCGGGTAATAACTACGAAATCCGCAACAACATCATTAAAGACACGGGCGTTTACGGCATTTTCCCTCAGTTGGGCACCAACGGCCTGGTTGAACACAATATCATTTCTGGTATAGAAGATGCGGCCATTTACGTAGGTATGAGCGACAACGTACACGTTGCCTACAACGAGGTGTTTGACTCTGTGGCGGGTATCGAGATTGAAAATAGCCGACACGCAATTGTTGAAAGCAACTTTGTCTATAACAACACTGGCGGTATTTTGGCCTTTATTACGCCGGGGCTGCCGATTAAAACCACCTACGACGTTATCATCCGTAACAACTGGGTCAGCGATAACAATACGCCGAACTTTGGTGCCCCTGGCTCGACGGTAGGCGGTATTGCCGCTGGAACAGGCATTATGGTGATGGCGGCGGATGATGTGGTGATCGAAGGTAATATCATCACTAACAATCAGGCCGTAGGCATATTGTCAGTCGATCACAATACTGCGGCTCAGCTCACCAATGTGACGGTCGACCCAGAGGCAGACCCGAACTCGGACCGTATCAAAATTCTCAATAATGTCATGGTTAACAACGGTTACAACACAATCGACTCCATTCGGAGCCTGGCCTTGGCGGAGTTCCAGACCGGCAATCCGGACATTCTGGCTGTCGGTCCCAGTGAGAACCCTTGCATTATTAATCGTCATCGCTATGTAACGATAGGGGTGAAAGATTTTGCTGAATGCGATATCACCAGTACGGCCAGTATTGGAAACTATTTGCTAGCGCCCGTACCACCGCGTGTTATTGCGCCGGAAGAGCGCGGCGAGATTGCCTACCTGGGTATTTGCGCAGGTTGTCACACCTACACCGGGCGGATGATCGGGCCGCCCGTTAAAATTATCCAGGCGCTGTATCTGGATAATCCCCAGGGTCTGGCGGAGTACATTGCCGCACCGGTTAGAAAGCGTGAGGATTATCCGGAAATGCCCCCGCAGGATTATCTCGACGCAGAGACTCGCCTGGCGGTTGCCGAGTATATGCTCAGCCGTACCCGCTGATGCAAATTGGGCTCAGCTCTTAGCTAGTGCCCATCCATAAACTTTCAATCCATTGAAATATAAGGAATATTTTTCGCAAGGTATTAAAAAATCCTCTTGAATTTGTTAAGTTTAAGGTACGAACAAAAAACAAAAAAACCAAGAGGATTCCGCATGCGAGAGACCCGCATTGCTCAGGCAAGTATATTTGAAAACTACTCAAAACACGAATTTGGAACTCAGCTTCGGGCGTTATCAAATCGACTGGATCAACATCCAGAAATACTACTCCTGGTCGCCGATGATCTCATTGATGCGTCAGTAGCCAAGGTAGGTCGAACAGGTTTAACCGTTGAAAATGTTTTTCGATGCTTGCTCCTGAAGCAGCAGTTGCGCGTCAACTACGAGCAATTGGCGTTTCATTTGTCAGACTCGATGACCTACCGTACGTTTGCCCGGCTGTCTGCCACAACAATGCCCAGTCGATCTGGGCTACAGTCAACTATACGGAGTATCAGGCCAGAAACGCTGGAAAAAGTGCATGAGACCCTCTCTGTCAGTTGGCTTAAAGCAGGCATACTATCAATGGAAAAATTACGCATCGATAGCACGGTTGTCGCCAGTAATATTGCGCCACCCAGTGACAGTCAACTCCTGAATGATGGTGTTCGAGTGCTCAGCCGCCTGTTGATGAAAAGCAAAAATATCACAGGGGTAAAAATTTGCTTTACGGACCAGCGCAAAGCCTCGAAGTCGCTGGCATTTCAGATTTTTAATGCGAAAAAGGCTAGAAAAAAAGCACTTTATCCAAGGTTGTTGCAGATTCTAAGAATTGTCCTGAAGCAAGTTGACCGGGGATTGGAAGCCGTAGAAGTGGGTGCCTGTGACTCTGATAAAAAGAAGCAATGGGTAAGTCAGGTAGAGCAGTACAGGGATTTGGCACTGAGGGTCATCAATCAAACAGAGCGCCGCGTCATCCAGGGGCAGAGCATCCATTCCTCAAAAAAAATCGTGAGCTTATTCGAGTCACACACCGATATTATCGTCAAAGGATTTCGTGACGTTCAATATGGCCATAAGATAAATCTGAGCAGTGAGAGAAGCGGATTCATCACGTACCTCTGCATTGAAAAAGGGAACCCGGCGGACTCCAGCTTGTTCATGCCGACGCTGGATTTTCACCAGTCGAAGCTGGACTGTCTGCCGCACTCAGTGGTGGCTGACGGTGGCTATGCCAGCCAGGAGAATGTGGTAAAAGGAAGGGGGTTGGGTGTTAAGCGTGTGGCCTTTCATAAGCCGGTCGGTTTATCACTTCACGCCATGGGCGTTAAATCGAAAACGTTTACTCGATTGCGCCATTTCCGGGCGGGCATCGAAGGGAATATTTCAGAACTAAAAAGAGCATTTGGTGCAAAAAAAGCCAATTGGAAAGGACTTGCCGGCTTTAAAGCTTATGTCTGGTCGTCGGTTCTGAGCTACAACCTGATGCGCTTGGCGAGGATCGACTCCGGCTAAGCTAAGCGGTAGTACCGGCTGAGAAATATCTGTACGCTTACGGGCAGTGCAGGGGAGACCTGCGACAAAAATTCAGGATAAAAGGCCATGAAGTGACAATTCACCTCAGTTCATGACCGCTACGAAGCCCGGAGAAGTATGAACCGGATCGGAAAGATTAAAACAGGGTGTTTTGTCAAAAAACACCCATTTATGGATGGGCACTAGCTAGCCCGATCAAGGAGCTAGCCCGATCATGCCAGGCTTTAACACTCGGGGCATCCTCAGGGATGCTCTCTTTCACCCAGCCGGCAAATTCAACGCATACGAACAGGTCGATGTCGGCGAAGCTGAAAAAATTACCAGCAACCCATTCAGATTCTGCAAGACGCATCTCCATTCGTGGCCAGAAATCTTCCAACTGCAACTTTCCGCGCTCAACCAAAGCCGATATTTGCTCGACTTTTAGTGAGCCAGTTACTGCACGGTCGACAAACCCTTTGGATTTGTTGCGCAGCATATAGGCAATCGGTAGAAACGCCGCGCTCGAAAGCCAATGATTGTAGTTAATGACCTGAGCCCGCTCCTGCGTTGAAGCGCCAAACACCGGTTTTGCCGGGAAGCAAGATTCCAGATAGTCGACAATAGCCACAACCTCTGTTAGCAGAGTGTTATCGTCGAGTAGCAGCGAGGGCACAGTGCGCAGGGGATTGATACTGGCGTAGGGCTCCTCGTGCTGCTGTAGCGAGCCGATGTCTACTTGCTCGCTGTCGAGCTCAATACCTTTGTATTCCATAACCAGGTGAACGCGGCGGGCATTGGGTGCGGCGGGGAAGGTGTAAAGTTTCATAGTGTGCCCCTAATTTGACGGCGGTGTGTTTGATTGAAAGCAGGATAGTAGGCAGGCTGGCGTCGAAATGCCAGCACATCCAGTTTCCGCGGGCAACTAATCTGGCTATAATGCGCCCCGGTAAAGATGACGAACGAGGAAATATCGTGAGCAAGCCTTTGAAAATGCTGATATCACTAGTCGCAGTGGCACTGGTCAGTGTGTCTGCCTATGCGTTGACAGATGCGCAACGAGCAGCCATTGAAGCGCGTATAAAGCCAGTGGGTGATGTCTGTTTGCAAGGTGACAATAGCTGCGGATCAGCGGTTGTTGTCAGCAGCGACCCGCGTTCTGGCGAAGATGTGTATAACGCAGCGTGTATGGCCTGTCACACCACTGGTGCAGGCGGAGCCCCATTAGTGGGTGATGCAGCGGCCTGGGCAGACCGCATTGCCAGGGGCATGGATGTGTTGTATAGCAGCGGTATTAACGGTTTGCCGGGTACCGGCATGATCGCCAAGGGCGGTTGCATAGACTGTTCAGATGAAGAAGTAACGGCTGCGGTCAATTTCATAGTAGACGCCAGCCAATAGGCAACTGCTGAAAACCAGGTTCAAGCAATGCCGCGTTTATCGCGGCATTTTTGTTGGTGCGCCAGTGAATCAAATAAGATTGATTCCTATTCGCAGTTAACCTAACATCGGCGCTATTTTCAGCAAAGCTCGGCATCGTCAGTGCCCGAGACGGTGCAAAAAGGCGGTGCAAAAAGGACTGATATTGAATACCAGAACCCAGACACTGTGGTCGCTGCAGGCTGGCGAAAAGTGCCGTCTTGAAGCCTTTGATAACACGCTGGCGGACGGCTACCGCGTGCGAATGATGGAGCTGGGTTTTCACCCTGGCGAGGTTGTTACCTGTGTACGAGCGCCTGCCCTGGGAGCTCCAAAAGTCTACCGGGTCGCCAACACGATGTTCTCTTTGGATGACGAAGTGGCGGGTCATATATCGGTTGCCCTGTTAGATGAGAGTGGCGTGTGAGCAAGATTATCCTCATCGGCAGCCCCAATTCCGGCAAGAGCCTGCTATTCAATCGTATGACGGGTTTGCAGCAAAAAGTCGCTAATTTTCCCGGTATCACTGTAGATATTGGCTCGGGGAAATTGCAGGCATTGCCTCAAGCCACCCTGGTGGACTTTCCCGGGACTTATTCCTTACAGCCGATCTCGGGTGAAGAAGAAATCGCGGTGGGCTATTTCCGTGCTGCCCTGGATGACCCGGAAGTGACTCAGGTACTGTGTTTGATTGATGTCACTCGCCTGGAAAAGAGTTTGTATTTCACTCTACAAGTGATTCGGGAAGGGGAGCGCCACGGTAAGCAGGTGACGGTGCTGGCCAATATGATGGATGTGTTGGAAAAACACGGAATCAGTGTTGATCTGAACGGATTGTCTGATGCCATCCATGCGCCGGTGCTACCCATCTCGGCTCGCTCTGGCTCTGGTGTTGAGGTATTGACTGACTGGTTGAAGTCGAATGGGGAGCGGGGCTTCCAGGCCAGTGGTTTGGCTGAGTCGCCCGATGAACTGCTGCGCGGCACTGCGCACCAATTGGCTCGTCGCTATGGGCCCAAGGGCGATATCCTGGTGAAGTCGCAGGAGCGACTCGACGGCTTCTTTTTGCATTCTGCTGTGGGTGGCTGCGCCTTTTTCGGCATTATGTATCTGTTGTTCCAGTCTATTTTTACCTGGGCTGCGCCGGTTATGGATGCGGTCGAGAGCCTGTTAGGCGCGCTGTCTGACATTATCGTGCCCGCTATTGGCAACCAGACTATCCGGGATTTTACGGCTGACGCTGTATTCAGCGGCATTGGCGCTTTTTTGGTTTTTGTGCCACAGATTTTTGTGTTGACCGTTGTTATTGGTCTTCTCGAAGATTCCGGCTATATGGCTCGGGCTGCTTTGATATGCCACAAGCCACTGCGCTTTTTCGGCCTGACCGGCAAGAGTTTTATTCCTATGCTGTCTGGCGTTGCCTGTGCCATACCTGGCATTTATGCAGCCCGCTCCATTGATTCGCCAAAGAAGCGTCTGCTGACTTATCTGGCTATTCCGCTGATGCCGTGTTCGGCGCGTCTACCCGTATACACCTTGTTGATAGCCGCATTTATTCCTGCCACCACTGCACTGGGTGGTCTGGTTGGTGTGCAGGGTTTGGCTATGTTTTTAATCTATTTCTTCGGCATGATGTGCGGTCTCATTGTAACCGGGCTGGTGTCTCGCAGTTCTGAGGACGGATACAGTGACCTGCCCTTTGTGCTGGAAATGCCGCCTTATCGGCTGCCTGCATGGCAGCCTCTGATTCGCAATGCCTGGAATCGCTGCAAGCACTTTGTCACCAAGGCCGGGAAAATCATCTTTGCGGTGACTGTGTTTATCTGGGTGCTTGGATATTTTCCCAATCACGGAGAAGACCTTTCTGCCTCCTGGCTGGGTAGCCTGGGTCAGTTTGTCGAGCCGGTGTTTGCCCCCCTCGGGCTGGATTGGCGTTATGGTGTCGCGGTTTTGACTTCATTTCTGGCGCGTGAAGTCTTTGTGGGCACCCTGGGTACGATGTTTGGCATCGAGGGCGCGGAGCAAAATATGGTGCCTCTGGTCGACCAAATTCAAGCCAGTGGCTTAAGCGCGGCCTCGGGTATGGCGCTGCTGGTGTTTTTTGCCATTGCCCTGATGTGTGTGTCTACCCTGGCCATTCTTGCCAAAGAAGCGCAATCGAACAGGCTGGCGGTAAAGATGTTTGTCGCCTATTGCCTGGTTGCCTATCTCGCCGCACTGTTGGTTTATAACGTCGCTAGTTTGGTGTTTTGAGCGTCACTCCAGTTGCTTTTAATTCAGGAGTGCTTTGAGTCCGGCGAGGGTATCCTTGGCTCTTTGCCGGGCGGCTTCCTGGTCTTGCTCTGGTCCGCCCTGCCAGTGCAGGTCATCGGCTGGCAATTCATCCAGGAAGCGGCTGGGTTCGCAACCTGTGCTATTGCCAAACTGTTTGCGTCTGGTCGCCAGAGTCATGGTCAGCGTTTGTTGGGCGCGGGTAATACCGACATACGCCAGGCGTCGTTCTTCTTCGATATTGCCATCTTCAATGCTGTTGCGGTGGGGCAGCAGGTTTTCCTCCACCCCGATCATGTAAACGTGAGGAAATTCCAGCCCCTTTGCTGCATGCAAGGTCATTAGCTGCACGCTGTCGTCCACGGCCTTTTCCTCTTCCTGCTGTTCCATCAAGTCGCGCAATACCAGCCGAGAAATGGCCTCGCCAAGGTCTACCTGTTCTTCCAGCACGACTCTTTGCAGGCTGTCGATGAGAAAGTCCACGCTGGCCATGCGCCGTGCGGCAACATCTTTACTGGAGCTGATGGTTTCAAGCCAGTCAGCGTATTCAATGTCGCGCACCAGTTGGCGTACTGCGCTGACATTGCCCCCCTGGCAGCGTTGTCGGGTTTGCTCCAGCCAGTTGGTGAATGCCTGCAGCCGCTTGCGCCCGGCCTCAGGGATATCGCTGTCGCCACCCTGGGCAGCCCGGGATAAGCTCATATTGGCAGCGCGAGCGTAATTGCCAAGTGCTTCCAGGGTGGAGGCGCCCAGTTTACGACGAGGCACATTGGCAATCCGCAAAAATGCGTTATCGTCGTCTGCACTAATGACTAGCCGCAAGTAGGCCATAATGTCCTTAACTTCATTGCGGGCGAAGAAAGATTGCCCGCCGCTCATTTGGTAGGGCACTTGTTGTCGCTGTAGCGCTAGTTCTATCAGTCGGGATTGATGGTTGCCGCGATACAAAATGGCATATTGTCCCAGTCGGGTGCGTTTGCGTAACTGGTGGTCGAGAATTTCGGCCACCACTTGTTCTGCCTCGGCGTTTTCGTCCGCGCATTGCAATACTCGCAAAGGTTCACCCACCCCCAAATCACTCCACAGTTGTTTTTTGAATACGTGCCTGTTATTGGCGATCAGTGTGTTTGCGGCCTTGAGGATGCGCCCGGTAGAGCGATAGTTTTGCTCCAGCGCGATAATTTTCAAGCCGGCAAAGTCCTCCTGCAGGTTAGCCAGATTTTCAGGTTTGGCACCGCGCCATGCGTAAATCGACTGATCGTCATCGCCAACGGCGGTAAGGTTGCCGCGAATGCCTACAAGTTGTTTTACCAGAGCGTACTGGCTCGAGTTGGTATCCTGGTATTCGTCCACCAACAAGTGGTGAATCCGGTTTTGCCATTTTTCCAAAATGTTCGGATAGTGCTCAAACAGAGTTCCCGGCAGCACTATAAGGTCATCGAAATCGAGGGCATTATAGGCTTTTAGGGCCTGCTGGTAGCGCTTATAGGCTTCTGCGCAGAGCATGTCCGCCGGGCTTTTAGCCCCCGCCAGGGCTTGCTCCGGCAGCAGTCCGTCATTTTTCCAGTTGGAGATTTGCCGCTGTATCAATCTGGCTTTATCGCCTTCGGCAGCGTGACCCTGAATCAAAATATTGCGCAATAAGGTTTGAGTGTCCTGATTGTCAAAAATAGAAAAGTCCGCTTTCAGCTCCAGGGTTTTGCGCTCCTCCCGAATAATACGCAGGCCCAACTGGTGAAAGGTCATCACCAACAGCCCCTCGGTGGCTTCGCCCTGAACCAGTTTGCCTACTCTTTCGCGCATTTCCCGCGCCGCTTTGTTGCTAAAGGTGACCGCTGCGATGTGTTTGGCCCCAATGTTGCACTGCTCAATCAAGTAGCTGATTTTGCGGGTGATCACACTGGTTTTACCGGCGCCGGCGCCAGCCAAAACCAATAGTGGCCCGTCGATATAACGAACCGCTTCACGCTGACGGGCATTCAAATTTGACACAGATTTCACACCAGGGAAAAGACGGGCATTCTAGCAGCAGGCACCGTAGAGAGAGTACTTTTAATCGGGTAGCTATGTTCTACATCGTTCTGCACCGGCTGCTACAAGTGTCGCCTCAGTCTGCATTGGGTTTTTGCAGCAATGTGTTAAGCGCCCCGTTTATGGTGAAGGCCAGACACAATGGGTATTTGAGCTGACCGCCAGGAAGATATCCGGGACAATCCGCGAGCTGAACCGGTCGGCAGTGGGTTTTCAGTTATTGGCTGTCGAAACTGATCTTCATTTCCTTTATGGCATTGACAAAGAAAGAGCGCACGAACCTGGGTGATTCAACAAACTCCGGGTTGCGCAGACGGGGAATAATCTCCTCCATCATAATGCGGAGTTCCAGGCGGGCCAGGTGTGAACCGATGCAGAAGTGCTGGCCTATACCAAAGGAACGGTGTTGGTTGTAAAGGTCTGGCATACGCTCCGCGCGGCGCACGTCAAAGATCATGGCATCTTCGCCAAACAGGTGCTCGTCGTGATTAATCGTGTGGTAGTGCAATAAAATTTTGGCGCCCTTTTTGATTGGCTGGCCACCCAATTCGGTGTCTTCCATCGCTGTGCGGCGCATTTGGATAAAGGCGGTGTTGTAGCGCAGAATCTCTTCGCAGGCGTCAGCAATTTTGTCGGGATTGTCGACCAGATATTGCAATTGATCGGGGTTCTCCATCAGTAATCTCATACCCTGTGCAATCACGGTACGGGTTGATTCATTGCCGCCCACCAGGATCAATATAAACATCCAGCCGAACTCTTCCTCGCTGATGCTGCGACCTTTCACTTCACCGTCCAGCAGCGCTCCAAGCAAGCTGCTATTGGGATTTTCACGGTATTTGGCCACCAAATCCATGGCGTAGTTGATGACCTCGCCTGAGGCAATCTGCCCGGCCAGCTCGTCGGTAGCCATATCCGGATCGTCGGCGAAAATCATGGTATTGGTCCAGTCGAAGAACTGTTTGCGATCCTCCAAAGGTACGCCAAGCAGTTCTAAAATAGCGATAAGTGGCAGTTCCGCTGCGACTTCCTCGACGAACTCGCATTCTCCGCGTATGGCCACTGCGTCAACAATGCGTTTGGCGTGCGCACGAAATTGCGGTTCGTATGAATCGACATTTTTAGGGGTGAAGGCATTGCGCATGATGCGGCGTACCAGTTGGTGCTCTGGTGGATCCATGCCAATGATAGTTTTGCGATGAACCTCCGTGATCACCCACTCTTCGTGTTCCATGGGGAAGGGTGATCGCTCCGCAGAGGAAAATAGCTTTGGATTTTTACTGACGACATCCAGCTCTTTTTGTCGAGTAATCACCCAGTAGGGGATGCCGGTAATTGGGTCGTCTATCTTTACGGCTGGGCCAGCAGCGCGAATTTCCCGGAGTTTTTGATAGGGCATGCCATCGGCATAGGTATCCGGATCAACCAGGTTGGTGAAAGGGCACTCGCTCATGGTGATTCCTCGCGGGTCATTACTGCAAACCAATCGCTGTTAATTTAACCTGATTCGGGATGTGCAACCAGGAGCCTGTGGGATTTAGGCGTGTCCGAAAAAGTGCGCAGAAAAAGAGCCAAATCCGGCTGTTCCGCAGTGTTAAGTCCGATAGACTCCTGGCTCTTGTAGCGGTCATTTATAAGCATAAACTCCCCCATTGCGTGGGTTTTTGCCTTGCCTGAAAGCGAAATCATCTTCCGTGCAAAGGCCACAATGTATACAAATCTTAATGGTTTAGATTGAGCTGCCGGTAGCCGAGGGCTTCCACCAAATGCTCACGCTCTATGGCATCGCATTTGGCTAAATCCGCGATGCTGCGGCTAATTTTTAGCAGTCGGGTGTAGACCCTCATGGAGAGGCCCAGTTTGTCGATAGCGCGTTCCAGCAATTGTTCTTCCGCGGACTTTAGTGCGCAGTGAAGCTTGAGCTGGTGACCGCTCATTCGGCTATTGATGATCCCGGCGCGCTCGAGTTGACGGGTTCTTGCTTCAATGACACGCTGGCGAACGGTTGCCGAGGTGTCTTCTGCTTGCTCCGAATGAAGTAAGAGATGGGTCGGTACTCGGGGTAGTTGAATCAGCAGATCAATACGGTCGAGCAGGGGGCCTGACAGGCGTCCACGATAGTTTTGGATTTGGGTGGGGGTGCAGCGACAGTCGTGTTGCGGGTCACCATCGTAGCCGCAGGGACAGGGGTTCATTGCCGCAACCAGTTGAAAGTTTGCGGGATAATTGACGTGACCGCTGGCTCTGGAAATTCGAATCAGGCCGCTTTCCATAGGTTCCCTGAGTACTTCCAGCACCGAACGGGGAAACTCAGGCAGTTCATCTAAAAACAGAACCCCGCAATGGGCTTTGGATATTTCACCGGGCTGTATCCGCCGACCGCCGCCAACGAGCGCAACTGCGGAGGCGCTGTGGTGCGGCGCTCGAAAGGGACGTTGCAGGCAATCCTGTGGATCAACATTGGGGTCGATGGTGTTGCTCAATGCCAGGGTGTCCAGAATTTCCTGTGTTTCAAGTGGCGGTAGTATGCCTGGCAATCTGCTGGCGAGCATGGTTTTACCTGTTCCGGGCGGGCCAAATAACAACAGATTATGTCCACCAGCCGCTGCGATTTCCAGCACACGTTTGCCACCCGCCTGGCCTTGCACATCTGCCAAATCCGCATAGCGGGAAGTGGAGTGCTCTAGCTCAATATGTGTTGCTTCAATGATTTTGCTTGCATGGAGGTGGGCGGACAGTTCGAGCAATTGGCTTGCCGCCAGAATCCGTGCGCCGGGTACGGCCGCAGCCTGAGATGCGTTGAGCGCGGGAACGACCAGCTTGCGAGACTGTTTAGCGGCTGCAATTGCGGCGCTTACACAGCCAGAAACTGCCCGCAAGCCGCCATCCAGGGCCAACTCCCCAACAATCTCTGTATCCAGCAAGGCTGACTCGGGAATCTGCCCACTGGCGGCAAGAATGCTGATTGCGATGGGCAGGTCAAAGCGACCGCCAGTTTTGGGCAGGTCGGCTGGCGCCAGATTAACGGTGAGTCGGCGCGTGGGAAATTCAAAATGAGAATTGAGAATGGCACTGCGGACCCGCTCCTTGCTTTCGCGTACCGCCGCTTCTGGCAGACCAACAATGGAGAAGGCGGGAAGCCCCTGAGAGATATGGGTTTCGACTCGCACCAGGGGAGCATCAATGCCGTGCTGCGCACGACTGAGAACAGTTGAGAGAGCCATAGGCCCGTCCTTGAGCTGATTAACGACATTCTATCGTAGTTTGGAGAGCGTTATTGAATGTTGTTAAGTGTAGTTGAGCGTCAGGATTTATGCCTGATTCCTCCCTGCAACACGCCTCTGGCAAGGCGCGGCAACTCGACAGCCACTTCGTCGCCCGTCTTGTCAACAGGGGTTCGGTGCGCGCTTTTGTATGTCACGGAACCGGGTTGAAGGAGGAGAGGCCAGTGTGCTCATACCTGGAAAATGAACCGAAGGTTGGCAGCCCTGTGGCTTTGGTGCATTCTGTGGCTGTGGCGCATTCTGTGGCTGTGGCGCATAGAGCCGGGCACAGGCAAGGAAGAGGGTAGAAATACAGGACGTTATGATACCGCGAGTTGACTCGAATTTAGGCCGGGAGCGGTGCATACTGTCCCCGTGTAAAAAAGGGGGCGGTAATGAGCGGTTTCAAAGAATACGGTGAGTACGATGGCCTTGGACTGGCGGCTCTGGTGCGCCAGGGTGATGTCAGCGCAACTGAGTTATTGGACGAGGCGATAGCGCGCACCGAACAGGTCAACGATCAACTCAATGCTGTGGTGCGTAAACACTATGATGTTGCGCGAGAGGCCATCGACGCAGGTTTGCCCGACGGTTTGTTTACTGGGGTACCTTTCCTGCTGAAAGATTTACACCAGATGCTGGTGGGCACGGTTACCAGTAATGGCAGCGCTGCTTTTCTTGAAAATATGGCGGATCACGACACAACCCTGGTGAGTCGTTATAAGCGGGCAGGACTAACGATATTTGGCAAAACCAACTCCCCTGAGTTGGGTTTAATGCCCGTTACCGAGCCGCAGGCATTCGGCCCGAGCCGCAACCCCTGGGATACAAACACGACACCTGGAGGCTCCAGCGGCGGCGCGAGTGCCGCAGTTGCTGCGGGTATCCTTCCTGTTGCTCATGCCTCCGATGGAGGAGGTTCTATTCGCATTCCCGCAGCGTGTACAGGTTTGGTCGGGCTAAAGCCCAGTCGCGGACGCACTCCCTTTGGCCCGGACAAGTCGGAAGGCTGGGGTGGGCAATCAATTAATCACGTTGTGAGCCGTACCGTGCGCGATACAGCAGCGATGCTGGATGCCACCGCTGGCCCGGAAACAGGTGAGGCCTACTCCGCACCACATTTTGCCGGTGTCTATCTGGCAGCGATAAGCCAGAAGCTGCACTCGCTGAAGATTGCGGTGTGCACGGAAAAAGTGGGCCAGGGCAGTTATAGCGCTGATGCAAAAGACGGTCTTGCAAAGACCGTTGCGCTGCTTGAGGGGCTTGGACATCAGGTGGAGGAGGTCAGTCTGCCGGGTGAATTAGGTATCGCGGCAACACAGGGCTTTGCCATCATCTCTGCGAATGCCGCATTGGCTCTAGGCCAGCGCGCCGAGGCAATGGCCTGCACCATCGACGAATTGGATATAGAAGAGAGCACCCGCTTTACAGCGTCCATGGGGCTATCGCTGAAGGCGACCGATTATATTCAGGCGATACAGGCCAATCAGGCGGCGGGTGTGGCGATGGGTCGCTTCCATCAGCAGTACGATGTGTTACTCACGCCAACGCTGGCAACCTCACCCGCCCCGGTGGGCTACATTGGAGATGCCCCTGCCGATGAATATGCAGACCGACTGTTTGGCTTTATGGGTGATACGGCGTTATTTAATCAAACCGGCCAGCCGTCAATTTCCTTGCCACTGTACTGGACAGGCGACACTATGCCCCTGGGAATGATGTTTACCGCAGCATTTGGCGATGATGCCCTGTTATTGCAGTTGGCTTACCAGTTGGAAGAGGCGCAACCCTGGTGGGACAGGCGTCCGCCGCTGATCGCCAGTTAGCAACAACTGCCGGGCTCAATCGGTCTTCCAGTTGGGGCTGCGCTGCTCCAGCCAGGCTTTTACACCCTCTTTGTAGTTGTCTTGTCTGGCCATTTCCCTGAGCAGGCGCTCACTGTCTTTCACCGCGTCGGCTGCGCTGCGGTGAAGATCAAGATACAACTGCCGCTTTGATTCTCTGACCGAGTCGGGCGAGGCCGTTGTCGCCATATTCTCTGCGTAAGTGTAGACCTCGTCCATGAGCTGGTCAGAGTTCACCAGCTTGTTTAGAAAGCCCATCTTCATCGCCTCTTCGGAGGTAAAAACCCGACTGCTCAGTAAAATATCATTGGCGTGGGTGATGCCGATGATACGGGGTAATACCCAGGATAAACCGTATTCTGCGGGAAAGCTGAAGCGGCCGTGGGCGGCGGTGAAATTCGTATGGGTGGCTGCAAAGCGCAGATCACAGTATGCGGCAAGTACCAGGCCTACCCCGGCTACAGCGCCATTGATTGCGGCGATTGCGGGTTTACTCAAACCAAAGTGATAGGCAAAGGTGGCATCAAACTCCTCGGCGATGCCGTAGCCAGGGTTGGCAATGGTGTCATCGATGCCTGCATCGTACTCACCCCTGGCAGACATTTTCTCCAGGCCACCCAAATCGGCACCAGCGCAAAACGCTTTGCCGGCCGGGTCGCCAGTCACCACAATGACCCGGATATTTGAATCCGCCTCCGCCTGGTTCAGGCAGTGTCGGTATTCCGTGTGCATGCGGCCGGTCCAGGCGTTGCGCTTCTGTGGACGCGACAGGCTAATAGTAGCGACCTGCCCGGAAACAGTGTATTTAGTTGTTTTTAATTCCATGAGGCCATCCTCTCAATGATGCCGCTGACTGTCCATATCGATTTCAAAAGCCCCTATGCCTACCTGGCCATTGAGCCCACCCGGCAATTGGCGTCTGAACTGGGTATAGCTATTGATTGGCAGCCGTTTGTGCTCGATATTCCCAGCTATCTGGGTAGCGCCAGGCTGGATAAATCCGGCAATGTCGCCACTCAAAGCCGCAGTGCAGAACAGTGGTCTGGCGTGAAGTACGCCTATCTTGATTGTCGGCGCTACGCCAATTTGCGCGGTCTCACAATTCGTGGCACCACCAAAATATGGGATAGTAATTTGGCAGCAGTGGGACTGCTGTGGGCCAAACAGCAGAATAATGAAGTGCTCAATCAGTACATCGACCTGGTGTATGAACCGTTCTGGAAACGTGAACTGGACCTGGAAGATGTAAATGCTATTGAGCAAACGTTGGAACGCGCGGGAGCCGAGATCAGTGGCTTTAAGGAATACGCTGCAAGCACAGGTGCCGATGACAATGCCCGCTTGCAGATGCAGAATTTTAACAGAGGGATATTCGGCGTGCCCACTTACGAGGTTGCCAGGCAGCTTTATTTTGGACGAGAACATCTCCCCAGGGTGCGCTGGCATTTATTGCGGGAAGAGGGCGACGCACCCGATATCGCCTACCGGTTGAACGAGACAGACGCGCTTGAACCTTTCAGTGATCGATTGCTTGAGGTTTTACTGGACAATAGTTTTGCCAGCCATCTGTCGCTGGCTCCAATTTTTGATTTGATAGCCGCGACTGATGTTGAGGTTCAGTGGTTCAGAGTAGCGGCTCCCCCCGCGAGGTCGCTGCCGCCCGCCGGAGATACCAGCCGCAGCGCGCTGCATAGACGTTGGCGAGCGCTGAATCGGGAATTTGAGCTTGAATGCTATTTTTCAGAGTATTTACCGTTGGCGGATGTCGGCCAGGCCACGGTGGATATGTTGCTGGAGCACGGTGTGGCTGCTAGTTGTGCAGCCCCTCATGCAGCTCCCCATGCAGCCCCGGATGAACTCGCTTCCCTGGGGCGGCTGGGCGGGCCAGTCTTTCGAATCAATGGAGAGCTCTATGTGGGCAGGCAGCACTTGCCACTCATTCAATCCCGGCTAATGGCCTAGGCGTGCAGGTGTCGCCAGTTATTTTCAGCGCACAGGCCCGGCTTGGTAAACACCCTGTGAAGCAGGCCGTTTCTGGAAAGACAGCCCCTGGCCCGATGCCAAATGGTACCGAAGGTGGACTCAATCGGGTTGTTCGTGCGAATGTTTTGCCAGTGCCACTATGGATTGTAGTGCCCGAATAGGGATAACGTCGCCTACGGTATTGGAGATATATTATGAGACCTTTGCACAGAAGATGATGTCGCTTTCAGGCCAGACAAAAACGCACGCAATGAGGGAGTTTATGGGTATCAATAACCGATTGAGTCCGATTTTACCAACCGTAGGCGCTTTTAGGCGACGACAGCATGCCGGTGAAATGGCTTTCGTGCCAAGGTCTCATTATGTCATCTGAACCCCTTCTTTCATTACGCGAGGTTATTCGCCAGCACAACCATACAGACGAAGAAGTCTGCGTAAGAAACCTGTTGCAAAGTACTCCGCTTGATAAGGCTGCCCGCCAACATGTTGAAGCTGAGGCCAAGCGTTGGGTTGAGCGGTGTCGGGCAGCTCCGGAAAAGCAGGGGCTGCTGGCTGCTTTTTTACTGGAGTACAGCCTTTCCAGCCAGGAAGGAGTGGCATTGATGTGTCTTGCCGAAGCCTTACTAAGGGTTCCCGATGGCCGCACAGCCGACCGCCTGATTGCAGAAAAAATCCACAGCGGAAACTGGGGCAGCCACAATGGACAATCTGAAAAACTGTTTGTTAATGCTGCCACCTGGGGGTTAATGCTAACAGGTAAAATTGTTCGTATTGACAACAGCATTACCGATAACCCTTCTGGCTGGCTACGGCAGTTGGTCGGGCGTCTGGGCGAACCAGTCGTGCGCTTTGGGGTTCTACAATCCATGAAACTGATGGGCCGGCAATATGTACTGGGCCAGACTATTGGCAAAGCTATTAAACGAGGTTTAAAAGAGAATGTAGAAAAAACACGCTTTTCATTTGATATGTTAGGCGAGGGTGCGCGCACCTATGAAGATGCCGAAACCTATTTTAATGCCTATATGGATGCCATCCGTGAAATTGGCGCCCGCAATAAGCAGAACAATATTTATGCGGCTGATGGTATTTCCGTAAAGCTATCCGCACTGCATCCTCGCTATCAATTTAACCAACAGCAGCAAGTATTGTCAGACATGTTGCCACGTTTGCGCGAGTTGGCGCTGGAAGCGAAAAAATACGCTATCGGCTTTACCATTGATGCGGAAGAAGCAGCTCGGCTAGACCTCTCTCTGGATATCTTGCAGGCATTGGCAGAAGACCCGGAATTATGCGGCTGGGAAGGTTTAGGATGTGTTATACAGGCCTATCAAAAACGGGCCGTGGCTGTCGTTGATTGGCTGGTTGCGCTAGCGGAGACGACTGACCACCGTTTAATGATCCGCTTGGTTAAAGGCGCATACTGGGACGCTGAAATTAAACATTCCCAAGAGCAGGGCTTGCCCGATTATCCGGTGTTTACCCGCAAAGCCCATTCAGATTTAAGTTACCAGGTTTGCGCCAGTCGGCTGCTGGCTCACGAACAACATATATACCCTCAATTCGCCACGCACAATGCCTACACAGTGGCTATGATCATGGAACTCGCTGGTGACCGGGGTGAACCATTGTCTCAGCGTATGGAGTTTCAGCGCCTGCACGGTATGGGTGAGCTGCTACACGAACAAATGGCCAGCGAATTGAGTCAACCGTTGCCACTGCGAGTTTATGCGCCGGTAGGCAATCACAGTGATCTACTACCTTATTTAGTCAGGCGTTTGTTAGAGAATGGCGCTAACAGCTCCTTTGTCAATCAATTCCTTGATAACAGTGTTCCGGTCGATAGTATCGTTCGCAATGTTGAAGATGAAGTTAACGCGCTACCTGGCTATCGCCACTCGCATATCCCTCTGCCAAGGGATATTTACCGTGTGGCCGGTGGTCCGCGCGACAACTCCAGAGGTGTCGATTTGGATGACCCAACTGCGGTGGCAACCGTAGATCAGGGCGTTCGAGACGCTCGCAAAATAAAGTGGCTGGCTGGCCCTATTATTGGCGGCAGTATGCTTAACGGTGAGAGCAAATCTTTACTCTCCCCGGCTGACACCGGCATCAAAGTCGGCAGCTTCACTAATGCCACGCCAGAAGATACAGCGAGGGCCGTTGATCTCGCTGAACAAGCCCAGCCAGAATGGCAAGCCATTGGTTCGGAAAGTCGCTCCAAAATTCTTGAAAAAGCCGCCGACCTAATGGAGGAAAACACCGAGTTACTCACTGGCCTGGTTAGCCTTGAGGCAGGTAGAACGCTGGCAGACGGAATCTCCGAAGTTCGAGAGGCGGTAGACTTTTGTCGTTACTATGCAACGCAAATTCGCGCGCTGGCAGTGACATATCCAGATGCCAGAAAATTACACGAAGGTCGCGGTGTATTTGTGTGTATTAGCCCCTGGAACTTCCCTCTGGCTATTTTTGTTGGCCAGGTGGTTGCAGCTTTGGCTGCGGGCAATTCAGTTATTGCCAAACCCGCCGAACAGACGCCTTTAATTGCCGCCAGAGCCGTAAAAATTCTTCATGGCGCTGGTGTACCCGGTGCAGTCCTCCATCTTTTGCCTGGCTCAGGGTCGACTATTGGAACTCAACTAATAACAGATCAGCGGGTTGCTGGCGTAGCCTTTACCGGGTCCACGAAAACGGCGCAACTCATTCAAATGAATCTTGCCAAACGCGGCGGGTCTATGCCGCCATTTATTGCAGAAACCGGCGGCCAAAACACTATGCTGGTAGATTCCACTGCCTTGCCTGAACAGGTGGTTGACGATGTTATAAACTCAGCGTTCCAGAGCGCGGGACAACGCTGCTCCGCGTTGCGGGTACTGTTTATTCAAGAGGAAGTTGCCGACCGAACTATTCGTATGCTGAAAGGGGCGCTGCAAGCGCTAAAGATAGGCCAACCCTGGAAACTGTCTACAGACCTGGGTCCGGTTATCGACGACAGGGCCAGGCAGTCGCTATTAGCTCATATTGAGCGTATGAACCGGGAAGCCACCTTTATCGGCAAAGCGGAGCTACCCGATATTTGCCCGCAAGGCCACTATATCGCACCCCATATCTACGAGCTAAACAGCATCTCCCAGCTAGACAGGGAAGTATTTGGCCCAATTCTACATATTGTTCGTTACCAGGCCCGCGACCTGGATACAGTGTTAGAAGAGATTAATGCCACTGGCTACGGCCTGACGCTTGGCATTCACAGCCGAATTGAAGGTTTTGCCAGAGAAGTGGTTGCCAAAACCAGGGTCGGAAACGCTTACATTAATCGCAATATTGTCGGTGCTGTAGTCGGTGTGAACCCCTTTGGCGGGCAGGGGTTGTCAGGGACAGGCTTTAAAGCTGGCGGGCCTCATTATTTATTGCGTTTTTCCAATCTCTGGAAAGGCGCTGCTATCAATGACGGTGGCCTGGACAATGAAAACGCCCCCCTGGCAAAACCAGAAACCGAGGCGGCAATAAACCGCGCGAAACAATCACAGTGGCACTGGAACCTGCTGGGTGGAAAACGACGGGCAGACCTGCTTGTTAAAGCGTTAGACAATAAAGCTGACTGCAAGGCAACTAGTGAAACCATTGAAAAATGTCATACATTGCTTACGGATGCATCTATCCAATTTAGCAACACCATTGAACTACCAGGGCCAACAGGAGAAACCAACACCCTGTCGTTACATGGCCGTGGAGTATTTTTGGTTAATTTGACCAATGGCGAATACGATGCAGCTATCCAGCAAGTTATCGCCGCACTGGCTGCTGGTAATGCAGTGATTATCGGCGCATCCGCTGAACAGTTGGATAGCGGCACAAACCTGGCGAGCTGGTTGAATAAACGGCTACCCAAAGGGCTGGTGAATACCGTTAGCCCTGATGACTTGGCTGCATTGCTCGACCATGACAACCTGTCTGGTGTCGCTACGCAAAACCCCGAAAATTTGGTGGTTCAACTTGCCAGGCGGCCAGGAGCTATTATTCCTTTAATCACTCATCTGGAGGGCCCGTTCTCTTTACTGCCATACGCTGTTGAAAAAACCAACACCAACAATGTGGTTGCCACTGGCGGCAATGCACGATTACTTAACCTTCAAGAAAGTTCTAACTGACACCGTGTTTTTTGCCCACTACTCAGACCGCGTTCGGCATTCGCGCTGTGTTCACCCGCTCACAGAACTTTGGCCTCAAGTTTTCAGCAGGTCTTTATGTCAATGGGGTTTATCGTGCCTGCCAAAGCTCAATCATCAATAACCTGGTTGATATTTCATTGCTCCAGGTGGCAGCCAAATTAGCGGGCACTCGTGTTGTTGTCAGTCCGCTATGGCGGGAATAATTTCAGCAAAGCGGTCAATCATGGGCATTACCTGGTCCGGTTTGTCCCACCTGTCCATAGCCACACCGACAGTTGCACGCTCAATACCCATATCACGATAGGCTTTGAGTTTGTCCAGGTCAGCAGTATCCATGATCTGGATGTTGATTTGAACATCGCCGGGTTCGCGGTCTGCCGCTTTTACAAGGTGTTTGAAGTTGTTCACAGCTTGCTGAACATCTCCCATGGCAACGTCCACCGGGTACCAGCCATCCGCCCAGGCTGCCGCGTGTTTAACACCCAGCGGACCCATGGCGCCGAGGAATATGGACGGGCCACCTTTTTGCAAGGGCTTGGGTTCCGCCCAAACCGGGTCAAAGTCGATGTAGTTGCCGTGGTACTCAGCTTGCTTCTCCCGCCACAGTGCGCGGGTGGCCTCAACAGTCTCACGCAATATGCCGTAGCGCTTCTTGAAGGGGTGTAGGTTGACGTTGCTGAACTCTTCTTCATTCCAGCCAACTCCGGTTCCTATCATCACCCTGCCGCCAGATAAGTGGTCCAGCGTTGTGATGGTTTTTGCCTGGGAAAATATATCCCGTTCCATAAGCAGCGCAATGCCGGTGCCGAGCCTGAGCTGAGTTGTCGCAGCCGCAGCCGCCATCAATGACACATAGGGGTCCATCATTAGCTTGTAGGGGTCCGGCATGTCGCCGCCCGGAGGGTAGGGCGTTTTGCGGGAACAGGGGATATGGCTGTGTTCACCGTACCAGAGTGATTCATAGCCTCGCTCCTCAAGGGCTTTGGCCAGCTCGGCCGGGGGAGGGTCATTGAGCGTGTTCATGGAACTGAAAGCCAGATGCATTACTTAACCCCGTTGCTGTCGGTCTATTGCAAGTGGTCTGCAAGATACGGAAGATAGGTGCTGCCGTAAATCCCTTATAATGGAGCAGCAAGATGACTATTCAAACCCGACTGATTGAATATACCCATGAGGAAGTTGTGCTGGAAGCATTTCTGGCCTGGGATGATAGTGCCGCCGGGCCGCGCCCCGGAGTGCTGGTATCTCACGCTTTCAGGGGGCGCGAGGAATTCGAATGTAATAAGGCACGCCTGTTGGCCGAGATGGGTTATGTGGGTTTCGCTCTCGATTTGTATGGCAAAGGTGTGAAAGCGGAGAGTAACGAGCGGGCTTTTGAAATGATGAGTCAATTTACTGAAAATCGCCCGCTATTACACAGCCGTCTGAAGTCTGTGCTTGCAGCCGTACAGAATGTTCCGGAAGTCGATAGCGATCAGCTAGCCGCTATCGGTTTCTGTTTTGGCGGGCTCTGCGTGCTGGATATGGCACGGACAGGTTTACCGGTGAAAGGTGTCGCCAGTTTTCACGGTATTCTCAGCGCGCCCAGGGCCACTGGGAGTCGGGATATCTCTGCCAAGATCATGCTTGAACACGGCTGGGATGACCCAATGGCCACGCCGGAAAATGTGCTCAGTTTTGCCGAGGAGATGAAGCGAGCTAACGCCGACTGGCAACTGCACGCCCACGGCAACACCGTACATTCTTTTACCAACCCCGAGGCCAATGATTTATCTGGTGGAACCGCCTATGACGCCAATGCGGATCGTCGATCCTGGCAATCTTTGGGGCTGTTTCTAAAGGAGCTATTTGTCCAGGAGTCTGTCGGACTTAACTGAAGTGTTCTAATAAAACCGGACACATCGTCAAGGCTGTAAAATGCCATAACCAGGTGAACAATGACAACGAAACCGAGACGAAATTGTCCGCAAGATTTCAAGCGCTTGCGCCAGGCTAGCGGTTTCCAGGTTCAGATAGATATGAGACTTTTGGACGATTGTTATTGCACCTGTGGAGTGGCGGGTAAGTCGTAGACTTATCCACCCAATCCACAGGTCGTGATCCCCGGATTTCTAAGAACCTGGTCGCTTGTGAGTGATTAAATCCACACAGGAGACGACCCGATGCAGAGCAAAAGCCTGCGCATCAAACCATACCGAAGCTGGCAAGATCAGCGGACACCTCGGTCTCTTCTACTGCTTCCCTCGGAGATTTCAGCCAGCCTTTAAGCCTTCCAAATTCAACATTCAATCGGCACATAAAAGCCTGGTTAAACTTAATATGAAGGTTCCCATTCTTGAATGCCTTCGCCTCAAATAATATTGAAGCTAAACCGGCGGATTGATATATGGCGGGGATTTTCAGTCCGCTGACCGGTGATTCCGGGAATACAAGAAAGTAAGGCGCCCCTGAAAGCCTTGCCACACCTGGGTTTCAGGACGAAGTGCTATTCGCGGCGGGGATGTCTCGGGTACCCTGCACCGGTTGGCTTTTTTGTGTCGGAAATTCTAAACACAGCAATCCGACAGACTCTTGGAGTTTTTGCGTATAATGGAAGGCATGCGATACCTGAAAGAAATGAACACTTATGTCATGTCAAACGAAGACGAGGGTGATCCCTGGGAAGACGGGGATACTGCGGTTCAGGAAGCGGAGCCTAAGCTAAAAAGGCCACAGTTGTTTAAGGTGGTCCTGATAAATGACGACTATACCCCTATGGGGTTTGTAGTAGAGGTTCTCGAGTTATTTTTTAAAATGACCCGCGAACAGGCCACCCATGTTATGTTGACTGTACATGCTCAAGGACGCGGCGTGTGCGGCATCTATGCTCGCGATATTGCAGAGACCAAGGCAGCGGAAGTAAACCAATACGCCCGTGAAAATCAGCATCCACTTCTCTGCGAAATTGAAGCGTCAGGGGAATAAGCCGGAGGCGGTACATGCTCAGTAAAGACCTGGAATTAACTCTGAACGAAGCGTTTAACAATGCCCGCTCAAAACGCCATGAATTTATGACGGTGGAACACTTACTGCTTGCGCTACTGGATAATAATGACGCCATAAAAGTTCTAAACGCCTGCGGCGCCGATGTTGGCAGCTTGCGCGGCGACCTGACCGAATTTGTCGACGCGACCACACCGCTAATTCCCGAAGGTGAAGAAGCCCGAGACACACAGCCGACACTCGGTTTTCAGCGCGTATTGCAGCGTGCTGTTTTCCATGTCCAGTCATCCAGCAGGGATGAGGTTACCGGTGCCAATGTCCTGGTTGCAATTTTCAGCGAGCAGGAAAGCCAGGCCGTTTACTTTTTGAAAATGCAGCGCGTGGCCAGGCTGGATATTGTCAAATATATCACCCACGGCATTTCCAAAGTAGGCGATGACGCCGAGGCAGACTCTGAGCAGTTGGCCGGCGAAGAATCAGAGCCGGGTGACAGCGAAGGCGGTATGCTGGACAAGTTTGCGACCAACCTAAATGAAGAAGCCGCCGAGGGAAAAATTGACCCCTTAATAGGTCGGCTCGCAGAAGTAGAGCGCGTCTCGCAAATATTGTCGCGCCGCCGGAAAAACAATCCATTGTTAGTGGGTGAGTCAGGTGTTGGAAAAACCGCTATTGCTGAAGGATTAGCCAAACTCATTGTAGACGGTGAAGTGCCAGATGTCCTCAAAGACAGCGTTGTGTACTCTCTGGATTTAGGGTCACTATTGGCTGGCACCAAGTACCGTGGTGATTTTGAGAAACGGTTGAAAGGTTTACTGGCGGAACTTAAAGAACGTGAAGGCGCGATTCTTTTTATAGACGAGATTCATACTATTATTGGCGCGGGCGCTGCCTCTGGCGGAGTCATGGATGCGTCCAATCTGCTCAAGCCGCTGCTGGCATCAGGCAAATTGCGTGGCATCGGCTCAACGACTTTTCAGGAGTATCGCGGAATATTTGATAAGGACAAGGCCTTAAGTCGCCGTTTCCAGAAAGTCGATGTTCTAGAACCATCTGCCGATGAAACTTATCTGATTTTGAAGGGCTTAAAGAGCCGTTTTGAAGATCATCACAAGCTGCGTTACACCAACAAAGCGTTGCGTGCTGCATCAGACCTGGCGGAACGCTATATCACTGACCGTTTCTTGCCCGATAAAGCGATAGACGTGATTGACGAGGCCGGGGCTTATCAACAGTTACAAACACCATCGAAGCGCAAAAAAGTCATTGGTGTAGGCGACATTGAAAGCGTGGTGGCAAAGATCGCTCGTATACCACCTAAATCTGTCAGCGCGTCTGATAAAGAAGCATTGGCCAAACTGGACACTAATTTGAAAATGGTTGTGTTTGGCCAGGACAAGCCCATCGACAGTTTAGCCACCGCTATCAAGCTCGCCCGTGCGGGGCTCAAGCCTTCAGAAAAACCGATAGGCTCCTTTTTGTTTGCCGGTCCAACGGGTGTGGGTAAAACCGAGGTTAGCCGACAGCTAGCAAAAATTATGGGCCTTGAGTTGGTTCGATTCGACATGTCTGAGTACATGGAGCGCCATACAGTGTCGAGATTGATTGGTGCGCCACCAGGCTATGTGGGTTTTGACCAGGGTGGTTTATTGACCGAGGCGGTGACCAAAAATCCGCATTCTGTGGTGTTGCTCGATGAAGTGGAGAAGGCACATCCGGAAGTATTCAATCTGCTATTGCAGGTGATGGATCACGGTTCTCTAACGGATAACAATGGCCGCCGTGCCGATTTCCGCAATGTGATTTTGATTATGACCACCAACGCGGGAGCGGAGAGCATCAGTCGGCGCTCCATGGGTTTCGCTACACAGGATCACAGCACAGACGCCATAGAGACAATCACGCGGATGTTTACGCCGGAATTCCGGAATCGCCTGGACAGCATTATCCAGTTTGAGCCCTTGGGCACAGAGGTCATTTTAACAGTGGTCGATAAGTTTTTGATGGAGTTGCAGTCTCAACTCGATGAAAAACGAGTTAATCTGGTTGTCGATGAGGATGCACGGCTGTGGCTGCTCGAAAAGGGTTACGACGTGAGCATGGGCGCCCGGCCTATGGAGCGGGTTATCCAGGAACATATCAAGAAACCGCTGGCGGAGATGGTGCTGTTTGGCAATTTATCGAAAGAAGGTGGTACCGCGCTGGTCAGTCTGGATCATAAGACAGACCAACTAGTCGTCGAAGTAGAAAAGACCGACGAGCTGGTCGAAGAGACGGTTTAGCGGGCTCGGTAAGTAATACGGCCTTTAGTCAGGTCGTAAGGCGTTAGCTCTACGCGCACTTTGTCACCCGTCAGAATACGAATGTAGTTCTTACGCATTTTCCCGGAAATATGAGCGGTCACTATGTGGCCGTTTTCTAATTGAACCCGGAAAGTAGTATTGGGCAGGGTATCAATGACTTCACCTTCCATTTCAATTTGATCTTCTTTTGCCATGCGGCAGGGTTCCTTCACTAAAACCAGGCGCGCATTTTGCCCTAATTTAGTGGTTGGCGCCAGTTCTTACCAGGGCTATCCATGGCTTGACTAACCGCCTGCGGCAGGGCTTATAAAACATCCGCCCAGCGGCCACTCGTATAGAGCTGAAGCGGCCGATACTGGATTTTATAGGCCATTTTCTGGCATTCCTTGATCCAGTATCCGAGATAGACATAAGGCAGGCCCAGTTTTTTCGCCTGCTCTATCTGCCAGAGAATGGCGAAAGTACCGAGGCTACGGTGTTGCTGCTCGGGGTCGTAGAAGGTGTAGATGGCCGATAGTCCATCGCTGAGGCTATCTACCACTGCGACTCCAATTATCTCATCGTTCACAGACATCGCGTGATATTGAGTCACGCCCCATTCATTGCTCAAAAAAGACTGGTATTGGTCTTTGAGCGGAGGGTACATATCGCCATCCGGGTGACGGGTTTCAATATAGCGTCTATACAAGTCAAAATAATCATCGTTCGCAATGCTCTCTACGCGGCTTACCTGAATATCGTTGTTGTGTTTCCAGGCTCTTTTTTGATTGCGCCTGGGCTCAAACCTGTCGGCAATAATCCTGGCCGACACGCAGGCATCGCACTGGCTGCAATGGGGGCGATAGAGGTGTGACCCGGAGCGTCGAAATCCCAGGGCAGACAATTGACTATAAAGTCGCCCATCGACTTTGGCAGGCGCGTCTACAAACAGCGTGGTAGCTTCTTTGTCTGCCAGATAGCTGCATTCATGGGGGTAGGTAGTGTATACCCTCAGATCTCGTAGTGACGAGGTCATAAGACATCCTGCGCTAGTTTGTCGTAGACCCAGCCTTCACTGGGTGTAGCTGTGTCTACAGTGTGTGGAAGGTAGCGCTCAAAGTCCAGCCGCGGGATGCTGCGCGCACCCAAAGAGGCCAAATGATCGTTCTCGACCTGGCAGTCGATAATGTTGTAGTTCGATTGAGCGAGTATTTGGGTGGTTGCTACCAGGGCCATTTTTGAGGCATTGGTCTGTTTGCTAAACATAGACTCGCCGCAGAACACCTGCCCCATAGTGACCCCATACAAACCGCCTATCAGACGGTTGTTGCGGCTCCATACTTCTACCGAGTGAGCATGGCCGAACCGAAATAACTCGATGTAGGCGCGGCCCATGGCATGAGTAATCCAGGTGTCGCTACTCATATCTCTGGGGGCCGCGCAACCGGCGACAACACGGTGAAAGGCGCGGTCAGCCGTGATGCGAAAATCGGACTGGCGCATCGACTTTCGCAGGCTTCTCGAAATACGTAATTCGTCTGGAAACATCACTGAGCGGGGGTCGGGGCTCCACCACATGATGGGTTGTGGGTCTTTGTACCAGGGAAAAATACCCTGCTGATAGGCCCGTAGTAGCCTGGGTATGCTCAGGTCGCCACCTACAGCCAGCAGTCCGTTTGGATATGCCAGAGCCTCACTGGTATCCGGAAATTCGAGGCTCTCGTGGTCAATTTTCTTTATCTCTGTCATTGACCCCATGTTGGGGTAATCCGCTCAAATTGTCGAGATAGCGTTCCGCATCCAGCGCCGCCATGCAGCCAAATCCGGCAGAGGTGACCGCCTGCCGGTAAATGTGATCACCGACATCTCCCGCTGCGAATACGCCTGCAACGCTGGTCGCCGTGGCATTGCCTTCTATGCCGCTGTGAATCTGGATGTAGCCGTCTTTCATATCCAGTTGTCTGGCAAAAATATCCGTATTGGGTTTGTGACCAATGGCAATAAACACACCCGCAAGATTGATGTCCTGCGTACTGCCGTCAATGGTTGACCTGATCCGCATACCGGTGACACCGCTATCATCCCCCAGTACTTCGTCGAGGGTGTTATTCCAGAGAATACGCAGATTGCCGTTTTTCTCGCGCTCGAATAGTTTGTCTTGCAGTATTTTTTCGGAGCGCAGCGCATCGCGGCGGTGTACCAGAATGACTTCCTCAGCGATGTTGGATAGGTAAAGCGCTTCCTCCACTGCAGTATTGCCACCGCCGATAACGGCGACTTTCTGGCCGCGATAGAAAAATCCATCACAGGTGGCGCAGGCGCTAACGCCTTTGCCCATGAATGCAGTTTCGGAATCAAGACCGAGATATTGGGCAGAAGCTCCAGTCGTAATTATAAGGGCGTCGCAGGTGTAGGTAGAGGTACCCTTAAGAACGATAGGACGGGCTTCTAAATCAACTTCTTCTATATGATCGAATATTACTTGCGTGTCAAAGCGCTCAGAGTGTTGCAGCATGCGCTGCATTAAGTCCGGCCCCTGCAAACCTTCAATATCACCGGGCCAGTTGTCTACATCGGTTGTGGTGGTGAGCTGTCCGCCTTGCTGCATACCTGTAATGACCACAGGCGACAAATTTGCTCTGGCAGCGTAAATAGAGGCCGTGTATCCGGCAGGCCCTGAACCGAGAATAATCAGCCGGTGGTGTTGTGAGTCGCTCATGTGTCTTTGATCCTGTAATTCGAGATAGAGTTGCTCATGTCAGTGCTATCGATACAAATGAATAATGGGGGCCGAAATCATAGGTTAAAAGGCACAGTTCTGGCAAAGACTGCAAAGAATTTTAAAAATGTTCGCTAAGTTTTTGAAATAACGGATAAATATAAGCATAATTAGTAAAATCATAAACGGTACACACCGTGCCTGAACAGACCAGTACAGTGAAGCATTTTCTCGGCCCTCGACTGCGGGAAGGTGCGCTTATCGGCGTCTCGGCAATCTGCCTCTACCTGCTAATGGCGCTGGTTAGTTACACGCCAGAAGACCCAGGTTGGTCTGCGACAGGCGGTGCTGACCCAGTTCGCAATGCAGGTGGTCCAACCGGTGCCTGGTTAGCGGATGTCTTCTTTTCCCTTACTGGCTATCTTGCCTATTTGTTTCCCCTGATGCTGGCATATCGAGCCTGGGTTCTGTTTCAACACCGTTTTGAGGAGCAGGGCATCGACTGGGTAACCGTGGCGATAAGAACCCTGGGGCTGTCGCTGGTAATGATCGCGGGCACCGGGTTGGCGGCAATGAATGATGTTGGGCAGACCCACTTACCCCAGGGACTCGGCGGCATGTTGGGGCAGGCTGTTGGCGGCGCTTTTACCGATGCGTTTAGCGCCACCGGCAGTCGTTTGATCCTGGTTGCAGTCTTTCTATTTGGAATGACCGTATTTACTGATTTGAGCTGGTTGGGTCTGATGGAACGCCTGGGCTATTGGTTTTTACACGGTAGTGAACGGGCCTATTTGCTGGCGATGAGCACAATACGAGACTTCAAGGGCAGACGCGAGCAACAGAAAGTGCAACAAGAGCGAAAAATCGCAATTACTCAGCACGTCGAAAAAGAAAAAAAGCGCGCACCTCCAAAGATCAGGCCTTTGCAGAAAAAAGTAGAGAAGGGCGCCCGAATCGAGCAAGAGCGGCAGCAACCTTTATTCGATACGCCGGTGAGTGGCTCACTGCCGCATCTCAATTTGCTGGACGAACAGGTTAAGGATCCCGAACGAGGCTATTCCAAGGAGGCTTTGGAGGGTTTATCAAAGCGCCTGGAACTGAAGCTGGCGGACTTTGGTATTACCGCAGAAGTTGTAGCTGTGTACCCAGGCCCGGTCATTACTCGCTTTGAGATTCAACCCGCAGCCGGCGTAAAAGTGAGTCGCATCTCTAATCTGGCGAAAGATCTGGCCCGTTCCCTGGCGGTGATTTCGGTGCGTGTGGTCGAGGTTATACCGGGCAAGTCGGTTGTGGGTATTGAAATTCCCAACCAGGATCGTGAAATCGTGAATTTCAAAGAGGTACTGTCTTCGCTGGCCTTCGAAGGCTCACAGTCACCTTTGACTCTGGCTTTAGGACACGATATTTCCGGGCAGCCTGTGGTCGCGGATTTGAGCAAAATGCCGCACCTGTTGGTGGCGGGTACGACTGGCGCCGGTAAGTCGGTCGGTGTGAACGCCATGCTGCTGAGTTTGCTGTACAAGTCTGGCCCGGAAGAGGTACGCATGATTCTGGTAGACCCCAAGATGCTGGAACTATCGATTTACGACGGTGTGCCGCATCTGCTGACACCAGTAATTACCGATATGAAAGACGCCGCCAATGGCTTGCGCTGGTGTGTTGCAGAGATGGAGCGGCGCTACAAGCTTATGGCTGCACTCGGCGTGCGCAACCTGGCGGGCTACAACCGAAAAATTGAGGATGCTGCTATCGCTGGTGAACCCATCAGGGATCCCTTGTGGACGCTGGACCCCATGTTTGAGATAACCGACGAGGAGCAGCAAGCTCCAGATTTGATAAAACTGCCTTCGATTGTTGTAGTGATCGACGAATTTGCCGACATGATGATGCTAGTCGGCAAAAAAGTTGAGGAATTGATTGCAAGGATTGCGCAAAAGGCCCGTGCAGCCGGCATACACTTGATTCTGGCCACCCAGCGTCCCTCGGTCGATGTGATTACCGGATTGATTAAGGCCAACGTACCTACCCGTATAGCCTTCCAGGTATCTTCAAAAGTCGACTCCAGAACCATTCTTGACCAGGGGGGTGCCGAGCAGTTACTGGGCCATGGCGACATGTTGTATTTACCGCCGGGAACTGCTGTTCCGATTCGGGTACATGGTGCCTTTGTAGATGACCATGAAGTACATAAAGTTGTCGCAGACTGGAAGCGACGAGGCGAGCCGGCTTACATCATTGGCTTGCTGGACGAGGGTAGTGCACCCGGTGTAATGCCCGGTGAGAATCCTGTTGGCGAGAACGGTGCAGAAGAGGCAGACGCCATGTATGACGAGGCAGTACACTACGTCTGCAAGAGCCGTCGTGCCAGTATTTCCTCCGTGCAGCGCAAGTTGCGGATTGGCTACAACCGTGCGGCGCGTTTGATTGAAGCGATGGAAGCGGCTGGCGTGGTCACGGAAATGGGCAGCAACGGTCAGCGTGAAGTGCTGGCACCGCCGCCCATAGAGGATTGATGCGTTTTATCTCGCTTTTATTTTTTTTGCTGCCGACAATCAGTATCGGACAGACGCTGCAAGAGCGCCTGCAAGGTATTAATAGCCTGGCCGGGCAATTTGAGCAGCTCGTTTTTTCCGAACAGAATGAGACCTTGGAGGCAAGCAGTGGCAATTTCAGTTTGCTACAACCCGATTTGTTTCGCTGGCATATTCTCAAGCCTGAAGAACAGTTGTTCATAGTGAGTGAAGCGATGTTGCTGCACTACGATGTCGAGCTCGAAACTGCGACTGTAAATTCGCTGGATGATCACTTGTTGGAGTCTCCCCTGGTGATTTTCAGCGGGGATATTGAGCGGATGGAAGACCAGTATCGACTCGTTGAAATTTCTGCTGATGAGTACTCGCTTTTCCCTTTGAACCAGGAGAGTCCGGTGGTTGAAATCGTTTTGAGTTTTGACAAGCGTTTGCCCATGGGAATGTCTATTAAAGATCGCTTGCGGCAAACCACAGTTATCACGTTTTCTGCTCTGGAGCTAAATCCGGCGTTGAGCCCCCAGATGTTTGAGTTCGCAGTACCCGCCGGGGTTGACTACTTCAATAATGCAGAGTGACCTGCTAATCAATTCATCAGTCGGCTACCAGCCGCTGGCAGCGCGTTTACGCCCGCAAAATATCGACGAATATGTGGGGCAGTCGCATATTCTCGCGCCCGGAAAACCCCTGCGTGAAGCGGTGGAAGGGCGTCAACTTCACTCGCTTATACTCTGGGGGCCGCCGGGTGTTGGAAAGACTACTTTGGCTAGGCTTATGGCGAACTCCGCCAATGCACACTTTGTTACGCTGTCCGCAGTTTTAGCCGGGGTTAAAGATATTCGAGCTGCGGTTGACGAGGCGTATATGTATCGCGGACAAGGCCGTGACACCATCCTGTTTGTTGATGAGGTGCATCGCTTTAACAAAGCGCAGCAGGATGCGTTCTTGCCATTCGTAGAAGATGGTACTTTGATTTTTGTCGGTGCTACCACCGAAAACCCCTCTTTTGAACTCAACAATGCTTTGCTGTCCCGCAGCCGGGTCTATAAATTGCGCAGCCTGGACGCCGCTGAAATCAAGCAGGTGATTCAGCGTGGGCTGGATTCTTTGGAGCAGAACGTCCACCTGGCAGCAGATTTGCAGGACATCCTCGCCCAGGGTGCTGATGGCGATGCAAGACGAGCGCTAAATTTACTGGAATTGGCGGTAGACCTGGCAGTCGAAGAGGAGGGCGTTGTGCACATTGCTGCACAAGTGATTGAAGAGGTGTTACAGGCCTCTCTGCGCCGCTTTGATAAAGGCGGTGACTTATTCTATGACCAGATATCCGCGCTGCATAAAGCTGTGCGAGGCAGTGCGCCGGATGCTGCTTTGTATTGGTTTGTGCGCATGATTGACGGCGGCTGTGATCCGCTCTATGTGGCGCGTCGCGTCGTGCGCATGGCCACCGAAGACGTTGGTAACGCCGACCCGCGTGCTTTAAATTTGGCGCTGGATGCCTGGCAGGTGCAGGAACGTTTGGGCAGCCCGGAAGGCGAGCTGGCAATCGCGCAGGCGGTTTTGTACACGGCCTGTGCAGCAAAAAGCAACGCGGTCTATATGGCATTTAAAGCCGCGAGTGACCAGGTCGCCAAGACACCCAGTGAGGAAGTGCCGCTGCACATTCGCAACGCGCCGACTGGTTTGATGAAGGATATGGATCATGGCGCAGATTATCGCTATGCCCACGATGAGCCCGAAGCGTATGCGGCGGGAGAGAACTATTTCCCCGAGTCCCTGAAAGATAGCCGCTACTATTTTCCCGTTGCAAGAGGTCTTGAGCAGAAAATCGCTGAAAAGCTGGCACACCTGCGCGAGCTCGATAAACACAGTACAATGCGCCGCTACGATTAGCCCTGCAACACAGTCAGAAACCAGCCGAAGAACACAGCCCATGAAGTATTTTATATTCATTGCAATTGGTGGAGCAGGTGGCGCCCTGGCCCGCCACTGGGTATCGGGTTTTGCCCACAGTATGACAGCTAGCCACTTCCCGCTCGGAACATTGATGGTGAATATCATCGGCTCATTTATGATTGGGGTGATGTATGTCGTCATTGTAGAGCGAGGCCTTATTCACCCGGACTGGCGCAGCGTTTTCATTGTCGGTTTTTTGGGGGCGTTTACGACCTTTTCTACATTTTCTCTGGAGACGGTGTCTCTGCTGGAAAATGGTCAGGGAATGTTGGCGGGTGCGTATGTGCTCAGCAGTGTCGCTGTGTGTCTTGTTTCCGTTTGGGTGGCACTGGCCCTGACACGATTGATTGGATAGTTGTTTAGAATATGCTGGATTTAAAACAGGTTCGACAGAACCCTGAAGAAATAGCGACACAACTGAAACGTCGCGGCTTTGAATTTGATGTCGCTGCGTTTGTAGCGCTGGACGCACGTCGTAAACAAGCCGATGTCAATAGCCAGAGCTTGCAGGCCGAGCGCAAGTCGACCTCGAAAAAAATTGGCGAGTTGGTGAAGGCAGGCACACCGGTAGAAGAAGCAAAGCGAACTGTAGACCCGATTTTGCAGGAAATTTCCGCCGACCTGGACAAGCTCACTGCTCAAGCAAGGCAAGTCCAGCAGGAGGTCGAGGAACTACTGCTCGGTATTCCCAATTTGCTTGCCGATGATGTTCCGGACGGCGTCGATGAAGCTGACAATCGGGAATTATATCGCTGGGGTGACAGACCCAGTTTCAACTTTGAGGTTCAGGATCATGTCGATATTGGCGCGAACCTTGGCGGTATTGATTTTGAAACTGCGGTAAAAATTACCGGCTCACGTTTTGCGGTTTTAACTGGTGATGTCGCCAAACTACACCGGGCCCTGATTCAGTTTATGCTAGATACACACGTCAGCCACGGCTATCGGGAAATCAATGTACCTTGCATTGTGAATTCCGACTCCCTGCAAGGCACCGGGCAATTGCCAAAATTTGAAAAAGATCTCTTCAAGCTGCGGCACGAATCAAACTTTTATCTGATACCCACTGCTGAGGTACCCGTCACCAATATCGTGCGGGACAGAATCATTGAGGCAGACGAGCTTCCCGGTATGAAATTTGTTTGCCATTCACCTTGCTTTCGAAGTGAAGCCGGCAGCTATGGCAAGGATACTCGCGGCATGATTCGCCAGCATCAGTTTGAGAAAGTTGAGCTAGTGAGTATGGTTCAAGCCGATGAATCTGATCAAGCGCTGGAAGAGCTGACCGGCCATGCCCAGGCCATTCTTGAGGCGCTGAACCTGCCCTATAGGAAAGTGATGCTATGTGCTGGTGATGTTAGTTTCAGCTCGCGTCGAACTTACGATTTAGAAGTATGGCTACCGGCACAGAACACCTATCGGGAGATTTCTTCCTGTAGTTCATGTGGTGATTATCAGGCGCGCCGTATGAGCGCTCGTTGGCGGAATCCTGAAACCGGCAAACCCGAGTTGCTACACACCCTGAACGGTTCCGGTTTGGCTGTAGGGCGAACCCTGGTGGCTGTTCTGGAAAACTATCAGCGCGAAGATGGTGGGGTTGATGTACCCACTGCATTGCAATCTTATATGGGCGGTCAGGCGCTGTTATCGCCCCGCTAAACAGTGGACTATCTTCCGCTCTTTTTTCAGCTCAGGGGTTCGCCGGTATTACTGGTAGGCGGTGGCAGAATTGCCTTGCGCAAAGCCAGGTTACTATGCCGTGCCAAAGCGCGGCTCACTGTTGTTGCTCCTGATATTGAAGCGGAGCTTGTGGCACTGCTGGAAAGTTCCAATGGCACCTATATTCAGCGGCAGTTTTCCATTGAGCAGATAGAGACATTCAGTCTGGTAGTTGCTGCCACACCCGATACGGTTGTAAACAAGCAGGTGTCGGTTGCCGCCCGAGCTGCGAATATTCCAGTAAATGTTGTTGATGCACCTGAGCTGAGTTCAGTTATATTTCCCGCTATTGTTGATCGTAACCCGGTGCTTGTGGCTATTGGCAGTGGCGGGCGCAGCCCGGTTCTGGTACGCCGGGTGCGCAGCCAGATTGAAGCATTGCTGCCTATGGCAATTGGGCGTGTGGCCGAGTTTGTCGGACGCTGGCGGGCGAGGGTCACATCCGCTGTGCCGGATGTACGCGCTCGACGCCGCTTTTGGGAAGCGTTGCTGGACAGTCAGTTGCTGCCGCTATGGCTGGCTACCGATAACGCTACCCAGGCTGAGGACTTGCTTCAGCAACACTTGGATCAACAAGCTGAAGTGCCAACTGGTGAAGTGTATTTGCTGGGAGCGGGCCCCGGAGATGCCGAGCTGGTTTCCTTCAAAACCGCAAGACTGCTGCAAGCTGCAGATGTCGTTCTGTATGACCGTCTTGTCTCTCCCGAGGTTTTGGAATTGGCCCGCCGCGACGCAGAGTTAATTTATGTGGGTAAGCAGCGCGCGGATCATCGTGTGCCGCAACAGGATATCAATGAGCTTTTGCTCAAGTTGGCGCTGGATGGAAACCGCGTCGCTCGTTTGAAAGGTGGAGACCCTTTTATATTTGGCCGAGGTGGAGAGGAAATCGAAAAGTTGGCTGAGGCCCGTATACCGTTTCAGGTTGTACCGGGTGTTACGGCCGCCAGTGGCTGTGCCAGCTACGCGGGAATTCCGCTAACCCATCGCGATCACGCGCAATCAGTCCGGTTTGTTACGGGTCATTTGCGCGCCAACAACCTGGAACTGCCCTGGGCTGACCTGTGCAATCCTCAGGAAACACTGGTTTTTTACATGAGCTTGCACAGTTTAGACAGAATTTGCGAGCAGTTGCAGGCCCATGGTCGCGCCGCTGATACGCCGGTAGCCTTGATTGAACAGGGGACGACTCGTCAGCAGCGAACGATTGTGGCAAGTCTGGGAAGCCTGGCGGAAAAACTGGCAGGTGTTGAAGTACATGCGCCGACGTTATTTATCGTCGGCAGCGTTGTTGAGTTGCGGAAGAAACTGCAGTGGTACGGTGAGCAATCTGAACCGGGGCGCTGGCCTCCGCCACACGGAGCTGATTAGCAATCTGCAGTCGATTGCAACGATCAGGGATTAGATGCCAGCGCCTGGTTTTTGTTAAGCAAATTCACCAGTACCACCCCTGATTGCGTCAGTAAGATATCTGCTTCGCTTTCAGCTTCAATTGCTTCGTCGGCCAGTTCAGAGTTGGCATCGGGTTCGCCTTTTTCTTCGGCTGTAGAATCCAACGCTGCAAGAGGCTCTAAACCCTTGGCCAGGCGGCGCTTGTTTTCTATCGCCAGTGCTTTTTCTTTCTGGGTATCGCGCAGGGCGATTCTGGCTTTTTCATTCAGTGGCAATGTTTTTATCTCGCGGACAGCGGCTGCCAGGACAACACTGTCCCGCAAATAGACAAAGTCTGGGTCGTCTTTCGTGCGCTCTTCATACCAGTCGTTTAATTGGGGAATCGCAGCGGGGATATCGTGATATTTGCGGTGCCGAACACCCGTTATTTTATCCCAGTCCAAAGCGTGATCGAGCGCGCTTTCGCCGATTTCCTCTTTGTCGAAATGGGAGGGAAACTCCAGATCGGGTATAACACCACGATGCTGGGTGCTTTCACCGCTGATACGATAGAACTTCGATTCAGTCAGTTTGAGCTGGCCTTCTTGCAGCGGAATCAAGGTTTGTACAGTGCCTTTACCGAAGGATTGGTCACCCACAATAACGCCGCGCTGGTAATCTTGAATGGCGCCGGCGAAAATTTCGGAGGCGGAGGCGGACAAACGATTAATCAGGACTGCCAGCGGCCCTTTGTAATAAGGTGTTCGCAGGCGCTTCCCGTTGCGGAAAACCTTGCGGCTTGAGTGGCGAATTTGAACAGTGGGGCCATATTCTATAAACAGGCCGGTGAGTTCATTGGCTTCCTGCAGGGAACCACCCCCGTTGTTGCGCAAGTCTATAATGATGCCGTCGACAGACTCAGCCACCAATTCATCAAGCAGGCGCTTAACATCCCGGGTGGTGCTTTTGTAGTCTTCTTCGCCTCGGCGTAAGGCCTCGAAATCAATATAGAAGGCGGGAATGTCAATGACGCCCAGTTTTTTCACCTGACCATCGTCTGTCACTTCAATGATTTTCTTTTGTGCGCTCTGCTCCTCAAGCTTCACTCTATTGCGGACAATGGTGATGATTTGGCGTTCGTCAGGTGTTTTTGCATTTGCTGGAATGACTTCCAGCCGCACCGTGCTGCCTTTATCTCCTCGTATTAGCTGCACCACTTCATCGAGCCGCCAGCCGATAACGTCGACCAGTTCGCCTTTTTTGTCCTGTCCAACAGCGATAATACGGTCTGAAGGTTTGAGTTGCCCCTGCTTGTGTGCCGGCCCCGCAGGAACGATTCGAGACACTTTCGTGTAATCGTCTTCGAGCTGTAAAACCGCGCCAATGCCTTCGAGAGACAGGCTCATATTGATATTGAAGTTCTCTGAAGTTCGAGGAGACAGGTAGTTTGTATGAGGGTCGTATAGCTCGGTGAGCGCATTCGCATAGACCTGAAACACATCCTGGCTGTTGTACTGAGCGATTCTGTGCAACTGATTTTCATAGCGTTTGCGCAATACAGGCTCAATTTCCTCGTCATTTTTGCCTGCGAGTTTAAGGCTTAGTACGGCATTTTTGAGTTGCTTGCGCCAGCGTTCATCGGCTTCTGTTGTAGAGTTGGCCCAGGCGCGCTGCTCTGTATTCAGCATCAAAGACTCGTCCAGACTGAAATCCATGTTGGCGACCATGGCGGGTAAGTCAGCCAGAAGGGCCTCAAGACGCTCTTCAACACGCTGTTGATACCGATTGAAAATCTTGAAACCAGCCTCCAGGTTACCGCTGCTAATGTGCTCATTGAGTTTTGATCGGTATTGCTCAAATTCCAGAATATCATCCTGGAGTAAAAACATATGGCCAGGATCCAGGCTCTTAAAATAGTTATCCAGCATCTGACCCGACAATTCGCCATCGAATTTGCGCTTGGAATAGTGTCGATTTTCCAGCCTGTGGACTAACTCTGCCGCGGTTTCAGCCTGGCTGTCGGTATACTCGATGGCCGCATAGGATGCTTTGCCCGCAAGGCATAGACCCAAGACAAGCAATGAAAGGATTTGGGTACGCACGATCACACCCATTGACAAGGTAGAAAGCTTCATGTGCCTCAAAAGTAATATGGCAGCGGGGCTGTTTATTGGTGAGCGTATAGTTTAGCAGGCTCGGCGGAGAAAACTATGATGCAGTTTGTGCAAATATTAACCCCGGAGCGAGGGCTTGGTTTCGGTAAATAGCTGGTGCGCTACACTGGCTACAGCCGCTTGAACCGGGTTTTCGCGCATCAAAATCAATGTGCTTGACCAGCACCGGGACTGCGTGGAATGCCCGAGCAGCCTGGCAGAGTGTGCTCAAAGTGTCGGTATTTCGCCGGTGCGAGAGTCTGCATCAAAATCATAGACGCCCAATTTGAAACCGGCGGGAATGTTTTCCCGAATATCTTGCGTGCGCCGATAGAGGCTGCCCAGGGCGCTACCCATCAAAGCATCTTCAATCATATTGTCTTCATCACAGGCCCTCGCAGCATTCAGGAGGCGCTGGAAAGCCCCTTCAAAGTTCTCAGTATGGCGAGTTCTAATTTCAGTGCCGAACATGAGCTTGTAAGAGTACTCCCTGGATACAACGGTCAGCAGGCGTAGCATTTCCCTCGCAAAGCCCTCTGGATCATCCTGGCCCACGCGGGCCCATAGATCCGCCAGCTTTTCGGGTGGTACTTTTTGTTCGTTGCCATCCGCCATTTGGCTGGACAGATAGAGCAGGCCCACAACAGTGCCCAGTTGACTCCTGACAACATCGGCAATCTTCAGGAAGGACTCGCGGCGCTGATGTAACTCACTGCGGGCGATAGCGTCTGTTTGCGCGACAGCTTGCTCGGCAGATCTTTGAATTTCGACAAACTGCATTTTCATGGCGTCTGTGTTTTGACGCAGTTCTTTCTTCTGCAAAAAGTAGCCAATGACCAGCCAGAGAAAGGCGAGCGGAGCGAAGGCACCTTCCAGAAAACTGCCCATACGCTCTACCGATAGTCGTGTAAATTCCACCCAACCTACCTGGCTGGAAATGTACGTGGCCATTAGTATCAGGTAGAGGAACGTAACACCCAGGCCTCCCAGCACACGCCAATCTTGATCGTAGGGCGATTGATAGTCAGTTGGCGCAACCTTGGGGACACCGCCACTATCAAGGACGATGTTTGGTGCCTGCTCGTGTATGGCATCTGCTTTAAGCGGTTCGTTCATAGGGCTCCCAACTAACTTATAGCCCAAGTGTACCCAACTGCTCCGCAGGGGACTACTGATAATATGTAACACTGGCTTTTGTTGCCGCTTTGGGTTAAAAAAGAAGGCAGTCGACTTGCTTTATTGCATCAGCTTCCGTAGAAGAAGCCTTTAGTCGGCAAAGTTATTAGAAAAATATTTTTAGTAGCGTACTAAATATAACGAAAACAGCAGTGATTACAGCAGTGATTAAGGTCCATAGGTGGCTAGCAGTATGGGGGTAGCGATAGCGGTGGTAAGGGTGCAGTTGGCCGACTATGTCGAGCTGAGCAAGCCGCGTATTGCCCTGGTAGTACTAGTGACAACCTTTGCCGGCATGTGGCTGGCGGCGGCGCAAACTCTCACGCTCCCGCTTATCTTCTTTACGCTTCTCGGCACCTGCCTTGCCTCAGCATCTGCGGGCGTGCTCAACAATTATATTGATCGCGATATCGACCCATTGATGTCACGCACCGCCCACCGGGCTACCGCTGCGGGCCGAGTTGAGCCTGAACAGGTGTTGCGTGTCGGTTTGGGATTGGCTGGCGCTGCCTTTTTGATCTTGCTGCTAAGTAGCAATTTGCTGGCAGCCGCGCTGGCCATGGCGACCATCTATTTCTACGTTGTGGTTTATACCATGTGGCTTAAACGCACCAGCGATCTGTGCACCGAAATTGGCGGTGTTGCTGGTGCATTACCACCGGTTATTGGCTGGGCTGCCGTAACGGGCGACATCGGTCTGCCGGCGATTTTGTTGTTCGTCATTATGTTTATTTGGCAACCGCCTCACTTTTGGGTGTTGGCCCTGCTGCGAGAAGATGAGTACCGCAAGGCAGGCATTCCAGTGCTACCGGTTACTGCTGGATCATTCATTACCAAAGCGAAGATGCTGTTGTATACCGCGGCCTTGCTACCGGCGACTTTGTCACTGTTTTTAGTCGGTGCCGCAGGTCCCTTGTATCTGACCATGAGCACGATGGCTGGCCTGGTCTATCTTCTTTTAACAATTGATTTCATCCGGCGTCCCCTTGATAGGCGAGGGGCGCTGAATTTGTTTTTGTTTTCTATCGCCTATTTGTTATTGGTATTTACGGTGATCTTCATAGATAGCCACTACTGAGCAAGGATAAAAAGCTATGGCGCTCGCAATCGTATTGATATTGATGGTGGTCGGATCGGTCATCTTCCATTTTTGGAGCCCCTGGTGGTTTACTCCGCTGGCCTCAAATTGGGGGGCAATGGATACCACAATTTTGATTACCTTTTGGATAACGGGTTTCGTGTTCATTGCAGTGAATCTGTTTCTTGCTTACTGCGTTATCAAGTTTCGCCATTCTCCTGATCGTAAAGCGGCCTATGAACCCGAGAACCACAAACTGGAGAGCTGGCTAACGGGTCTCACGGCTATCGGGGTTTTCGCCATGCTGGCTCCCGGCTTAATGGTCTACGCCGATTTCATAAACGTACCCAAGAATGCTGTCATCATCGAGGCGGTAGGGCAGCAATGGCAGTGGACTTACCGTTATCCGGGTAAAGATGGCGCACTGGGCAAAGCCGATAATCGCAACGTCACCTTTGACAATCCCGTGGGTATTGATCCGGATGACCCTTATGGACAAGACGATATTGTTATTGTGGGAGCGCCCGCGCATATCGAAATCGACCAGCCTATTAAATTTAATTTGCGATCCAAAGATGTTCTGCATGACTTTTATGTGCCGCAGTTTCGCGCCAAGATGGACCTGGTTCCCGGCCTGGTGAGCTATCTTTGGCTGACGCCAACAGTTTTGGGCACTTACGAAGTTTTATGTGCGGAGCTCTGCGGGGTTGGCCATTACAATATGCGCAGTAAAGTTGTGGTGGATACTCCCGCAGACTATAAGCGCTGGTTGGTCAAGCAAACCACGTTCGCCCAGTCGCAGGGCAAAGAGGCGCCAGGAGGCGACCCGGTTGCACGTGGCGAGAAGCTCGCTCAGCAAAATGGCTGCCTCGCCTGTCACAGCCTCGATGGCTCACGCGGCGTAGGACCGAGCTGGAAAGGCATCTATGGCCGTACCAGAACACTGGCAGATGGCAGTAGCGTGATCGCTGATGAAGCGTACCTGACTGAGTCCATTGCCAACCCGAGCGCCAGGCTGGTGGACGGTTATCCGCCTGTTATGGCGGCTTATCCAATGAGTGAAGATGACCTGGCAGCAATGGTCGCTTACTTCATGACACTTTCAGAATAGAGGAGCGGTAGACGTCATGGCATATGCTGATCAAGATCACGGACATCACGAAGGCCCCGATGCATTTATCTGGAAGTACGTTTGGAGCCAGGATCACAAGGTCATCGCAATACAGTACGGGTGTACTGCCATTGCGGTTGGTTTGCTGGCGCTGGTTTTATCCTGGCTGATGCGGATGCAAATTGGTTTCCCGGGAAGTCTCGAGTTTATAGACCCTTCCTCCTACTACCAATATGTCACCATGCACGGCATGATTATGGTGATTTACCTGTTGACGGCCTTTTTTCTCGGCGGCTTTGGCAATTATCTCATTCCGCTGATGTGTGGCGCGCGGGATATGGTATTTCCGTTTATGAATATGCTGAGCTACTGGTTCTATCTGGTTTCAGTATTGATTCTTTGCGCCAGCTATTTTGTTCCAGGTGGGCCCACAGGCGCTGGTTGGACGCTGTATCCACCTCAATCAATTTTGCGAGGTACACCCGGTACTGACTGGGGCATCATTTTGATGCTGGCTTCTCTGGCGGTATTTATTATTGCCTTCACCATGGGTGGCCTGAATTACATCACAACTGTATTGCAGGCCCGTTGCAAAGGCATGACCCTGATGCGTATGCCTCTGACAATTTGGGCTATTTTCACCGCTACAGTTTTAGGCCTGTTAGCCTTCCCGGCACTCTTTGTGAGTGCCGTCATGCTGATGTTTGACAAGGTATTGGATACGAGTTTCTTTATGCCCTATATCGTGCATATGGGGCAGGCACTGGATACGGGTGGTGGCAGCCCGGTGTTGTTTCAACACCTGTTCTGGTTCTTTGGGCACCCGGAAGTGTATATCGTAGCGCTGCCGGCTTTCGGTTTGGTGTCGGATATTCTCAGCACACACGCACGCAAGAATATATTTGGTTACCGTATGATGGTCTGGGCGATTGTCGCTATTGGCGCGATCAGCTTTATAGTCTGGGCTCACCACATGTACGTCAGTGGTATGAACCTTTATCTCGGTTACTTCTTCGCGACGACAACACTAATCATCGCTATACCAACTGCGATTAAAGTGTACAACTGGACACTGACTCTGTGGCATGGAAACATTATTCTCAACACACCCATGCTGTTCGCAATTGGCTTTGTCAGTACCTTCCTGATCGGGGGCCTGACTGGATTATTCCTGGGTAATGTGGCGGTGGATATTCCACTTTCGGATACGTATTTTGTGATCGCACATTTCCATATGGTTATGGCAATTGCCCCGGTGATGGTGGTATTCGCAGCTATCTATCACTGGTATCCGAAGATGACTGGTCGCATGTATAACGAAGCACTGGGCCAGTGGCATTTTTGGATCACCTTCCTGGGTACCTACTTGATTTATTTCCCGATGCACTACCTTGGTTTTGAGGGCATGCCGCGGCGCTACTATGCTTATGAGGGCTACGAGTTTATCTCTGAATCAGCCCACGGTTTGAACGAGTTTATTTCTGTGGTGGCGATTGCCATAGGCGTACTTCAGGTGCTGTTTCTCATCAATATGATCTGGAGTTTGAAAGCTGGTAAGCAAGCAGGCCCCAACCCGTGGCAGGCGACGACACTGGAGTGGCAGACACCAGATACCCCACCGTGTCATGGAAACTGGCGTGATGAACTACCCTCGGTGCATCGCTGGGCCTATGATTACAGTGTACCGGGTGCAGATTCTGACTTTATCCCGCAGAACCAACCGCGAGGAATCTGAATTGCCTCTTGTGAATCATGGCGGTGAAGGCGGGGCTGTGCCTGCATGAGCCGTATTATCAAAACCCTGGTCACGAAGCCCTGGTTGAGTGGCCGCGATGACTTTGGTGCGCCAGTTGATGTTCGGGCGTTCAGTTTGCCGCAAGAAAAAGTAGCCCTGCGAATTTTCTTCGCCGTAATCGCGTCGCTATTTATGCTGTTTATAGTCGGATATCGACTGCGAATGGTGTACGCAGACTGGGTGCCTTTACAGGAGCCCATCACCCTCTGGATTAACACTGGGTTTTTAGTGCTGGCGAGTATCGCGCTGGAATGGTCTCGTCGTGCGTTGGCAGCAGGCAACAAGCAAATGGGACGACAGGCATTTTACGCTGCGGGAGTCTTTACCTTTCTGTTTCTCACAGGACAATTAGCGGTATGGCAGCAATTGAATCTACAGGGGAATCTTGTGTCCTCTAACCCGGCCAGCAGCTTTTTCTACCTGCTAACAGGTGTACATGGCGCGCACATACTGGGTGGATTAGTGGCTTGGGCAAGAGCGCTGCCGAAATTGCAGCACGGCGCTGACGAGAATCAAGCGCGCATGAGCGTCGAGCTTTGCGCAGTGTACTGGCACTTTCTGTTATTTATATGGGCGGTGCTGTTTTATTTGTTGCTATCCAGTTAACCGGCTTATTTAGCTGGCTGACGTAGCTGACAGGGAGGAGCCGAATGGCACATTCTGATGTAGTGGGGGGAGTTGAAGGCCTGAATAAAGATTGGGCCAATGACCGGGAGGCTTTCCGCGATATTCCCTGGGGCAAGGGAATGATGTGGATATTCCTGCTCAGCGATACTTTTATTTTCACCAGCTTTCTCACTGGTTATATGACAGTCCGAATTTCAGCCACGGACCCCTGGCCACTGCCCAGTGAAGTTTTTGCGCTGACATTATTCGGGCAGTCCATCCCACTGATTCTGATAGCCATCATGACCTTTGTGCTGATTACCAGCTCGGGCACTATGGCACTGGCGGTCAATTATGGTTATCGACGCGATAAAACCAAAACTTTCTGGTTGATGGCGGCCACGGCTGCACTTGGCGCAATGTTTGTCGGCATGCAGGTGTTTGAGTGGAGCAAGTTAATAGAGGAGGGCGTGCGTCCCTGGGGCAACCCTATGGGGGCTGCTCAGTTTGGCTCAAGCTTTTTCATGATAACGGGGTTTCACGGCTTGCATGTATCCATCGGTGTGATCTATCTGCTGGTCGTTGCAATCAAGGTGAAGAGGGGGCATTACGACCATCGAGGTTACGAAATTGTCGAGATTACCGGTCTCTACTGGCACTTTGTAGATTTGGTTTGGGTTTTCATTTTCGCGTTCTTTTATCTCTGGTAAGGGGGAATAAGTATGTCAGATGCACATGCAGCAGGCGATGCAGGCGGGCAACAACACCCACTGGGGATATATATCAAGATATGGATACTGCTCTTCGTACTGAGCACTCTATCCTACATGGTGGATTATTTTCAGTTTCAGGGTTATATGCGCTGGAGCCTGATTCTGATATTCATGGTGTTAAAGGCCGGCTTTATTATGGCTATTTTTATGCACATGATGTGGGAGCGTATGGCCCTGGTAACGGCCATCATCTTGCCGCCGCTAGCGCTACTGGTGTTGGTCGGGATTATGTCGATTGAAGGTTGGTTCACCTATGATATGCGCGACATCTGGATGGGGCAGGATATTAACCAACTGCCGAAGCCGCCGATGCACCATTAACCATACGCTGGTTTGCTGCCCTCATCGGCTGGATTTCAACCCGTCATACTTCCAGTCAGGCTATAAAACCTGACCTAGGTCTTTGATGTGTCTTCCAACCACCCTGGCTGAGCCGCAGACATTAGGCTGCAACCGGTCGTTCATCTGATATTCCCTGACCCAAGGCGTCATATCTCGCCAATTCTCGTGGACCGTGTTGAATCGAGAGAGTGCCATCGGGGTCACGTAGAACTTTGACCTTTGCCTTCACATAATGGCAGCGGTGGCGATCCGCAGGTATCTGCAGCACCAACCCGTCAAAGTGTACGCAATTGTCCTTTCTCACCGGTCGCTCAAAGCGCTCACACAGGATGTCATCCAGCACCGATTTATCCCGACACTCAACAAAGGCTGAGCCTTCTTCTGGCGGTGGCTGTGTAAACTCAGCGTTATAAGCCGCCAAGTAGGTCTCGGTCAGATACTGATTGGCGCTGTCCATGTCCGTGATACCGGCCAGACCAACTCCTTGACCAACCGATCCTGGTGGGTGCTAAACACGCGCTCAGAGCGGCCTCGGGCCTCTGCTGAATAGGCCGGGATCATCTCAATACCCAACTGGCCCATCGCCCGCCCAAATTGCGTCAAATTCACTTTGTCCACCCCTAATAAGCGTCCTCGAATCTCATTAGTCGAGTCTCCTGTAGCCACTCTGTCCGTCTCATAAGCGCCCCTCCTCGGGATCCTATGAGAACCGGACAGATCATGTGCTACAAGACCGGACAGTTTATGTGTTACTAACAAAAGTTAGCTTTGGATCTGTTTAGACAGGTTCGAGTAAGTATAATGGAACGGCTTCGATATCCTCGACACCAGAAAGCCGTGCCACAGTGGTTAAAGATCGATCCAGGGAGGTGGGGGTTGGTCGTGATCCCGGTTATGACCTGGAGCTTTGACATCCCGGCAGATTCGCGTTCACCACGATCAGCGAAACATCCAATTATGCTACAATTCATCGGATACACTACAGGTGTGAGGGAAACAAAATGATTGATAAAGACCGTATATTGCGCAGTGCCATCGCATCACAGGCGCTTGAGGGCTTGCATGTAACTCCCGAGGAAGTTACTCGGGCCAAGGCTGTTCTTGGTGGGGATTTAAGCCCGGAAGACGCCATTGCTGAACTGGATCAGAAATACCTGAATGGTGCCTCTATCATTAGCGTGGGTGAGGACACTGCCGATTCGGCTATGAGTTAGCCCGTGGGTGTGGTAGACGATCCCTATGTGATACCGGGCACTATCACACTGATTAATAAGCTCGGCCTTCGTGACGCGAAGCTATTGCAAAAGGCCGAGAGGGGTTATGCTTTTGAGCGTGATATTGAATTGCGCTTGTGGCCGATTGAGGGCCAATATGATCTTGAACACCTAAAGGCAATCCACAAATACCTGTTCCAAGATGTATATCCCTGGGCCGGCGACATCCGCACCGTGGATATTGCCAAGGATAGTCTTTTTGCATTACCAGTCCATATAGAGCCGGTTGCCAAACAGTTGTTCATGGAGTTGGCATCCGAAAAATGCCTGCAAGGGCTGGATAGACCGGCTTTTATTACACGCGCCGCTTATTACCTTGGAGAGATTAACGCGATCCACCCCTTTCGGGAGGGCAATGGCCGTACACAACGAGCGTTTGTGGTCAGCCTTGCTCGCGAAGCCGGGTATGAGATTGATTGGTCCCAAACTACCCAGGGAGAAATGCTGGAAGCCAGTATCCACAGCTTTGATGTGGATCCCAGCAAACTGGAATCAATATTGGAACGATGCGTTGCGGGACAAGATACAACAGTAAAAATTGCCTCTGCTTTAGAGGGTGTGCCGACAAAGTCCATATTAGAGGCCGCTTATCGAGATATGGAGCCAGAGAAAGCGGTGGCTGCCTTCCCATGCTTAACGGCTGTGTATGCTTACGAGAAAGCCAGTAAAGACTTTGTTGATAATAATCAGACACGCTTTACTGAGAATACCGCGGAAGAGTTTGTTCGGTTGGTAATAGACGAGGTGCTGGATGTTTTGTCTCAGGGAAAACCCTTACCTGAGAAGCCGAATCTTGCAGCACTCGGCGCCAACGGAGTAGTTTCAACACGCCATAACGACCTCGGACAGGGTCTTTGAACCTCAAATGGACGGGCTTACAGTACCTTTCCGTCCATTTGAGGTTCAAAGACCACCTACTGGCCTGTTGAACGACCTGGTATTTGAATGCAGACCCTGCCTGGTATGTCCAGACAATTCTATTCGAATGATCTGGATGCTCAGTTGATTTACTACGGATACTGCGTGAACAATCCGAGGCCATTAAAGGTCTCGAACGATGTGATGCAAACCCTGCCTATGGCAGGGTTTGCATCACATCGTGGAATTTCTTTTGTGCTTCAACGACTACTTTTGGAGTGGCAGCACCTTCACCAGCAGGCTCCATGCGTGGATGAGCGCTGACGATTCTGCTTAGAGCAGATTCCTGATTGGCATCCACGTCTACAAAGAAAACATGTTTGCCTGCATCTAACTCACCCTCAAATCGTTTAAAATCCTGATGTGGTTCCTGTATTCCAAACAAACCGCCTTCCCAGGTGCAAAACCCCAACACGACAACAGCGAGAAAAAGAAAGGGCACCCAGCCGACAGTCTCGGTTACCCCTGAATAATAGGAAATCAGTAGTACCAGAGAGGCACCAATGACACCAATGACAGCGCCAACTTCGGTGCCGTGTACCACATCTTTCTTTAGCACAGCTTCCACCGGGTGGAGGTGGTCGTGCTTGGCAACACCATCATCGTCGTGGCTCAGAACGTGAATCTGTGGTGTGGCAACACCAGCAGCTTCAAGTTCTTCTTCAACGTGCTCAAGATCGTCCAGATCGGTGCTGATATAGTAATGCCGTTTCATGAAATATCCCTTATCTATGAATCAGTAAAAGTCTATTTTTATGCCTGAGTTAGGCCACAGAGTCGCTGGTTCTTCCAAAACCTGAGCTGCCACGCAGCAGTAACCTGGCTTTATTATGGGGTTGCTTCGGCGCTGAATAACAATAACATTAAAGCTTAAATAAATATTTTTTTATAACTTTAAGTAACTAAGTGCCGCTATCAGCATTTTCAGCGAATTGTTAGCAGCGAAATAGCCATACTTGGGCTAGAGTTACTCTAGGCAAATCAGCAATCTTGGGTAGGGATAATGAATGACGTAAAAACAATGATGCTTTTGGCTCTGCTTGGCGCGAGTACACTAGCAGTGGCTAAAACGGATAAGCCCAATATCCTGGTTATTTGGGGTGATGACATTGGGATGTGGAACATCAGTGCCTACCATCGAGGGATGCTGGGCAACCGAACTCCCAATATTGACCGGATAGCGAATGAAGGCGCGTTGTACACCGATTACTATGGTGAACAGAGCTGTACTGCCGGACGCTCCAGCTTTATTACCGGACAGCATGCTTTTCGCACCGGCTTGCTGAAGGTTGGCATGCCCGGAGCGCCAACTGGCTTGAGCGACAAGGATCCGACTATCGCGGAATTGTTAAAGCCGCACGGCTATGTCACAGGCCAATTTGGTAAAAATCACTTGGGCGACAGGGACGAATTTTTGCCCAGCAATCACGGCTTCGATGAGTTTTTTGGAAATTTGTATCACCTCAATGCAGAAGAAGAACCGGAAACCTACTTTTATCCGAAAGACCCGGCATTCCACAAACGGTTTGCACCGAGGGGTGTGATTCATTCCTACGCTGATGGTCGGGTTGAAGATACCGGGCCCTTGAGTCGCAAGCGTATGGAGACAGCAGATCAGGAGTTTACAGATGCTGCGCTAAAGTTTATGGATAAGGCGAACAAGAACAAACAACCGTTCTTTGTTTGGTTTAATGCCACACGTATGCACGTGTGGACTCGTCTCGCAGCAAAGTGGCAGGGAAGTTCAGGCTATGGCTTATACGCCGACGGATTGATGGAGCATGATTACCACGTCGGACAATTGCTCAACAAGCTGGACGAGCTCAAAATCGCAGACAATACCATTGTGGTTTATTCAACCGACAATGGTTCGCAGACCAACACCTATCCCGACGGTGGCAGTGAACCATTTAAGGGCGAGAAGGGAAGTACCTGGGAAGGGGGCTTTCGGGTGCCAGCCTTGATTCGCTGGCCAGGGACTGTCCAGCCCAATACCGTTATCAACGATGTAACTCACCATATGGATTGGCTACCGACATTTTTAACCGCTGCAGGCGAACCAAATATTGGGGAGAAACTCAAAAAAGGGCACCGGGTTGGCGACCAGGTTTACAAGGTGCACCTGGACGGCTTTGATCAAACCACACGCTTGTCTGGCAAAGGGCCGCATGGGCGCGAGACAGTCTTTTTCTTCGACGACAACGCCAATCTCAACGCACTGCGCTGGAAAGACTGGAAAATACACTTTGCAACCATGCCCGATGGCTGGGCCGGGCAGCGACAGGTGTTGACTTTCCCCACGGCGATGAACCTGCGGACGGACCCATTTGAGACCTCAATGGACTCTGGAATGTTTACTCGCTGGATGGCAGACAACTTGTGGTTATTCGTACCGATGCAGCAGGTTGTAGGGCAGTGGTTAATGACCTATCGACAATTTCCACCACGCCAGCCCACTGCGAGCTTTACTATTGACAAAATATTGCAGCAGATGCAGCAACAAGTGGCGATGGCCAGGCAAAAGGCCGCTTCAGGGCAGTGAGATCAAAACAGGAGGTCGCGTGCGATGACCCACTTGTGAATTTCGGTGGGTCCATCATAGATTCTCATCAACCTGACTTCGTTGGCCATTTGTTGTAACGGCAGTTCTTTGGTCATGCCCATACCGCCGTAGACTTGCATGGTTCTATCTACAATCTCCCACGCCATTTCTGTAGCGTGGGCCTTTAACATAGAAATTTCGCGGCGAACTGACTGTCCCTGGTCGAGCTTCCAGGCACAGTGATACGCCATCAGGCGCGCACTGTGAATAGTCATTTCAGCTTCGGCAACCCAGTTCTGAATGGTTTGCCGATCCGCCAATAAGGCGCCAAAGGTACTGCGTTGACCCGCATACTCGATCAACATCTCCAGCGCTCGCTGCGCAATGCCGATACACCAGGTTGACATTTCCATACGTCGGGTAGCTAGCCGCAACTGCATGGGAGCAAACCCCTTGCCTTCTTCACCCAGCAAGGCCTGTGCCGGAATACGGCAATTTTCCAGCTCCAGCTCGAAGGTGGCGTTGCCGCCGAGCATCGGTATTTTGCGGGCTACTTTTAATCCAGGGGTGTCTGCATTAACCAGAAACGCAGATATACCGCCACGGCTGCCTTTTTCTTTGTCAGTAACGGCCATCAGTACATGAAAATTTGCATAGTCAGCTTTGCTTATCCATATCTTGCGACCATTAATGACCCATTCGTTACCCTCTTTTACCGCCGTAGTTTTCATGGAGGCCGGATCAGACCCGGCTCCGGGTTCAGAAATGGCGATGGCAGAGACCGTTTCTCCACGCACATAGGGGGCCAAATAGTCTTCGCGCTGCTGCGCGTTGACGGTTGCAGACAGCATACGCAGATTGGGAGAATCGGGAGGCAGTACATAGGGTACGATTGATCTGCCGATTGCCTCATTGACAGCAACCAGCGCGACGGCGGGCATATCCATGCCACCGACATCTTCCGGTGCATCCAACCCCCACAGCCCCAACTCAGCAGAGTGCGTGTCGAGCTCTTCTTTTTCTTCAGCGGTGATTTTGTAACCTTCGCCAGCCGCCTCTCTGGCCAGCACTGAGGCTTCCAGCGGCAGCAAGTTGTCGGTAACAAAGTGATTGACCAGTTTGGCCAGCATCCGAAATTCCTCGTCGAGTTCAAAGTTCATTGCACAGTCCCTCTCATTGGCCTTTTAGCATTTGCCAGAATCGGCTGGTGGTTTCGGTGTCGGTATTTCTTTGAACGGTGTAGCTAACGTGCTCATTGGCGTCTGCCTGAGGTGAGAGCTCAATACTCCAGAGTCCTGTGGCTTGATTCGGAATCATTGAATATCGAATATCAGTAATTCGGTTGGAATGCTGCGCATCCTTGCCCAGGTAGCCATTGGAGAACCAGCTAAAGCGTTCTACATCTCGGGCTTGCTGGGAGTTCCTGTCCAGCCATGGAAAGTCCTGTGATACATCGAGCTTGCTCACTGACTCACCGGGATAGATCGTAATCTCACTGCCTGTGCGTATAGCATCGACATAATAGAGCTGCTCGGTTTCGTAGACAATCTTCCATAACAGGATGTTGCCAAAGCTGGGTTTGGCTTCGAGCCTTAATGGTTGATGAGCCCTGGATTGTGCCAGTTCCCAGCCCGCCTCGACAGCGCGGTCGCGCTGAATTAAACCCAGACAGGGATAGATGATAGCCCAGGCCAGTGCCAGGCGCGCAAGAACAGGTTGTCGTCTAAGCGCTGCCAGCGTCACCATGACCAGCACCGGCAGAGTGAAGGCGGGGTCAACCACAGACACAGTGTTCCAGGCGATACGGGCATCACTGAAAGGCCAAAACAACAGCGTGCCGTAGGTTGTGCAGGCATCCAGCACCGCGTGAGTGGCGTAGCCGAGGGTGCAGTACACAGCATAGCGAGAAAAGGGCAGCTGCCAGCAATTGCGCAGCAGAAAAAAGAGTGCCGAGGCAACCATAAGGCCACCGATAGGAATAAAAACCAGCGCATGGGTAAATTGCCGGTGGTATTCCAGAAAGAGCAAGGGGTCGCTGCCGGAGCGGATGAGCACATCCAGGTCGGGCGCCATACCGCCCAATAAGCCTAAAAGTCCTGCCATTTTGGCATGCTCTTTTGGCGCTATTGATTGCGGGGCAGCAGCGCCGAGAACGCCTTGTGTAATCGGGTCCACGTCAGTGTCCTGACTCAGGATACAGCACTATAGCCTTGCTAGCGGTCTATGGGCAATATAGGCTGTACCTGTATATTTCATCAGAGATTTGCTCATTGTCTGCACCAGATTACACCATCGCCGTTGTTGGTCTCGGCTATGTTGGACTGCCATTATCAGTCGCCCTGGGAGCCCATTTTCCAACAATAGGCTACGATCTGGATGCGACCCGTCTCGGTCTGTATCAAAGCGGCCGGGACCCAAGCGGCTCAGTTAGCGCAGAGGAATTGGCACAGGCTGAATTGCTGGAGTTTACTGCCAGTTCTGCAAGACTCGCTGAGGCGAATACTATCATTGTGGTTGTACCCACACCCATTGATAAAGCCCGACGGCCTGATCTGATTCCGCTGCGGGACGCTTGCAAAACTGTGGCGCTGAATATGCAACCGGGTGCGACTATTATTTTCGAATCAACAGTCTATCCCGGCTGCACTGAAGAAGTCTGTGTTCCTGTTCTTGAAAAACACTCCGGGCTTTCCTGGAAGAGTGTCGATGGCTTTCATGTCGCCTACTCACCAGAGCGGGTTAACCCCGGCGACAAACAGCATTCATTGCAAAATGTGATGAAAGTGATCAGCGGTGATTGTGAAGAGACTTGCCTGCGTGTTGCCGACATCTACGGCGCAATTATCGATGCGGGGCTGCATCAGGCCGATAGCATAAAAGTGGCTGAGGCCAGCAAGGTTATAGAAAATACCCAGCGCGATTTGAATATTGCTTTAGTGAATGAGTTGGCACTCATTTTTAACCGCATGGATATCGATACCCTGGACGTATTAGAAGCTGCTGGTACCAAGTGGAATTTTCTGCCCTTTCGACCAGGTCTGGTGGGTGGTCACTGCATCGGTGTTGATCCCTATTACCTGACTTATAAAGCCGAGGCAGAAGGACATGACGCCCAGGTGATTCTGGCGGGTCGGCATATCAATGACACTATGGGCAAATTTATTGCCGAACAAACTGTTAAACAAATTCTTAAACAGGGGCAGGAGGTCAGCGGGGCGCAGATAGTGGTTCTTGGGCTGACCTTCAAGGAAGATTGTGCTGATATTCGCAATACCCGCGTAACTGACATTATTGATGAGCTGCGTGACTATCACTGCAATGTGGTCGTGCATGACCCATTGGCCGACGCCGATGAGGTTAGCAAAGAGCTGGGTCTCGAATTGTGCAGTTGGGAGCAATTACCCCTTGCCGACGCACTGATACTGGCAGTGCCGCACCGATTTTATCGTGGCCTTAATGTGCCACAATTAGCCACAACAATGACAGCCAAATCGGTGTTGATGGATGTAAAATCCATTGTTGACAGAGAACAAGCCCGCGACGCGGGTATTATTTTGTGGCGTTTATAGGGATCAAAAATAAGTGTGTGGAATTATTGGATATGTGGGCCCACAGGACGCTCGCAATGTTGTGCTTGCAGGGCTGAAACGCCTGGAGTACAGGGGTTACGACTCCGCTGGCATTGCTCTGCGATTACCCGGAGAGGCCAGTGATCTAATTGTTAAGGCCCCTGGCAAAGTCGCTCAGCTTGAAGCCGAGCTGGCAACCGCTACCCAGGCAAGAGCCACTTCTGCCATCGGCCATACTCGCTGGGCTACCCACGGTGAGCCTACACTTGAAAATGCACACCCGCACAGCAGCGCTAACGGCGATTTTGTGATTGTTCACAATGGCATTATTGACAACTACCTGAGCATCAAAAAACGTCTGCAAAAGCATGGCTTTGAGTTTCGCAGTGAAACTGACACTGAAGTTATCGCGCACCTGATTGAATACTGTTACGACGGTGATTTGCGCGGTACTGTGATAAGAGCTCTGCAACAGCTAGAGGGTACTTACGGCCTGATGATGATGTCGCGGCTGCACCCGGATACGCTAGTTGCCGCGCGCAACGGCAGTCCAATTGCTGTAGGTATCTGCGAAGGCGAAACGGTCGTTGCCTCAGACGTGAGCGCACTGATCAGCCATACCAAGCGAGTGATCTATCTTGACGACGGCAACGTGCTGTTAGCCACTCGCGACAGTGTTGACATTTCTTCATTGCACAATCAGCCGGTCGCCCGAGATGCAACGGAGATTGACTGGGATATCGAAGAAATTGAAAAGGGTGGTTATGAGCATTTTATGCTCAAAGAAATTAATGAACAGCCAGGCGCTCTGAGAAATACCATGCGCGGGCGTTTGGATTTTTCGGCAAATACAACCAGGCTATCGGGTATGCAGATGGGGTCTGAAAATCTTGCCGATATAGACCGTATTTTAATTGCAGCCTGTGGCACTTCTCTGTATGCAGGCATGGTCGGCAAGTACCTGTTCGAAGACTTCGCCGATGTGCCCACAGATGTATTGCAGGCGGCAGAGTTTCGAGACCGCAATCCGATTGTGCAGCGCGACACCTGCATGCTCGCTGTAAGTCAGTCTGGCGAAACGGCAGACACCCTGGCGGCAGTGCGTGAATGTCAACGCAAGGGCGCGAGCGTATTAGGCCTGTGTAACGTGGTTGGCTCAACCATTGCCAGAGAGGCGGGCAGGGGCGTCTACCTTCATGCGGGCCCGGAAATAGGGGTGGCGTCCACCAAGGCATTCAGCAGCCAGGTGGCGGTGCTGAGCATGATGGCGATTTTGCTCGGCCGCAATCGACGCCTGTCTGCTGATATCGGCCAAAACATGATCAGCGAATTGTCGCGTTTGCCAGAGCTGGCGCAAGCAGTCATTGATCAGGAAGAATCCATAGCACAGGTTGCAATAAAGTACGCTCAAGTGGAACACGCGTTCTTTTTGGGACGTGGCTATATGTATCCCGCCGCTCTTGAAGGAGCGCTTAAACTGAAGGAAATTTCTTATATCCACGCGGAAGGCTACCACGCTGCGGAACTCAAACACGGCCCAATTGCTTTGCTGACTGAAGAGGTGCCAGTCATCGTGGCCGCGCCAGATAGCCCCGGCAAGAGCAAGACCTTTGCTAATATCCAGGAGTGTAAAGCCCGCAAGGCACCTGTTATAGCTATTGTAACCGAAGGTGATGTGGATATTACCGGCCTCGTGGACGACGTTATAACAGTTCCCAAATGCGCTGAATTTATTGCGGCTATTCCCGTAGTCATTGCCGAGCAATTGTTTGCGTATCATGTCGCCAAAGCGCGGGGCTGCGATATTGATCAGCCGCGCAATCTCGCCAAAGCGGTTACCGTTGAGTAGCCTGGCGTGCCCTCTGTGGGTACTGCTATGCTTGGTGAGCAGCTACTCACTGGGCGAATCGAACCCGTTGCCTCGCATTGCCCATGCTGGTGGGGGCATTGACGAACATAGATACACCAATTCAAAGCAGGCGATTTTGCACAGCTTGTCGCGCGGCTATCAGTTGATCGAAATAGATTTCGTATGGACCAGTGATAGACACCTGGTCTGTTTACACGACTGGTTTTACTCGGCGGATATTTTCTTTACAGAGCAATTGGTCGAGCCGCCACTACGGGAGGAATTTCTAAGTTGGGAATCCAGTGGCGGTTATACGCAAATGGATGTCGGCATTCTGGCCGACATCATGCACGACCATCCGCAGATGAAGCTGGTTACCGATATCAAGGACGACAATATCGAGGGGCTGAAGTATTTGGCTGCTCACATCGCAGATTATAAAGTGCGCGTCATTCCCCAGTTTTATCAGCCAGAGACCTACGAGGAAATTCGTAAGCTGGGCTATCAGAATTTGATCTGGACGCTCTATCAATACAAGGGCGGTACTCAGCAGGTGTTAGCAGAGGCCCGGAACATGAACCTGCTTGCAATCACTATGAATCGACAACGTGTTATTAGTGGTTTGCCCAAGAGACTCAGCGAGCTGGATATTCCCGTTTATGCCCATACCATTAACGACCCGATAGAGTTGGCTGAGCTGCAGGAGGATTACAGCGTCAGCGAGGTCTATACCGATTTTCTCCCTCCCAACTAACGCCTGACTGTGCTCGCGCAACCTGGCTGCATTCTTCTTATCGGTTACCTGATGGCGTCATTGGGGTCGGCGCGTTATCTGATGTTCGCAGACAATGAAGCTGCTGTGGCGGTTTCAGGTTATTTTTCGGATGCGCTGTTGGCCCTGCTGCTGTTCGGATGTCTGAGCCTTGCAAACAGGTTTGTTGCGGTAGTTTTGCTGATCCTTTTTTGGGCCTATCAAGTTGTCAATCTGGAAATGGCGGCAGCACTTGGCAGAGTGCTATATTTTCAGGAAATATCTGCCGGATTGGATGCCGGCTTTATCACCAATAGTTTGCAGGATATAGTGTTTCCCGCCTATGCGTTCGGCGGGTCTCTAGTGACAGCTATTGTCTGTTGGCGATGGCTCGTTGCGCCACAGATAATCACCACGGGTTCGAAAATTGCGTCTGTTGTTTTTGGTGTGGCCGGCTTGTCTGTCACGGCGACCGCAGACTATCGCAGCTCCAGCCCTTTGGTAATTTCGGCGCAGTCGCTTGTTCACTGGCAAACGGGTGATGAGGACTTAAGCGTTAATGGCTTCGGCACTGCTCCCGGCCTGGAAATCGTAGATCACGCGCGAGGGGAAAGCTTGTTAAGGGCGCGACCGCAGCACATCAATGTCATTTTGTTGGTGCTGGAAGGGGCAGGGGGGCACGCTATTCGCAGCAACGCAGAGCACTACACGATAAGTTCGTCGCTAGTGATGCCCAATTTGAGCAGGCTCGCTGAAAGTGGGCTCAATACTCGCAACATGTTCAATCATGGTCATCAGACCATTCGCGGTTTATATGCGATGTTGTGCGCGGACTACAGCAGTTTTGGATTTGAGGTATTCAAGGCGGATGAATACATTGCATTACCTGAGCAAATGCGGCCTGCCTGCCTGCCGCAGCTACTGGCAGAGGCGGGATACCAAACCACTTTTATACAAGCCGCTGATCTCAGTTATATGAGCAAAGATCGCTTTATGCCAGCGATTGGTTTTCAACAGGTTCAGGGGCGTTCTGAGTTTGAATATAGCTATGTTGATCACCCATGGGGGCCAGACGACAAGGCTTTTTTGGAACAGGCTGTGGATAAAATCCTGGCATTGAGAAATCAGCACGAACCTTTCTTTGTAACCTTGTTGACCGTAGGCACTCATCACCCGTTCACGATTCCCGGTGAAGCCAAAGTCGAAGAGCTGAGCAGACGAGATCAGGCATTCATGTATCTCGACGATGCCATCGGTAACTTCGAAAAATCATTAAGTGAACAGGGTTTGCTGGAAAACACGCTGTTGTTGATTACTTCTGACGAGTCCAGACCCGCGAGAGAACGGCTGGCTACTGCAAACTGGTCACCACTAATAGCTGTAGGGCCAGGTGTTGAAAAGAGTACGCAAAGAGAGATAAGAGGGCTTATTGACGTTCCTGTATCAATTCTCGACTATCTGGGGCTAACCGAACACCTCTCGAACACTATGCCCGGATACAGTGTATTTCGAAACTATCAGCAAACCAGAGGCATCCTTTTTTCAAGTATCAATGAACACTACCTTGTAGACAAAAAGCGATTAATACACTGCACCGCCTATGAGAGCTGTAGCGCGATGGATTTGGACAGAGGGGACATTTTTGTTGCTAAACCCAAACCAGCTTCTATCAGCCCGGACCCATCAGGGAAGCGGCTCAAGCTCATTCACCAACACTCTGACGGCACGCTGCGCCGGGGTCTTAGGCGAATCAATCTCGATTCTCAGAGCATCACCGTAAAGCCGAAAGAAAAAGCCTCCGTTCTTGAAGGCCGCTATCTCAGCGTAAAACAGAGTGAGAGAGTGTCGGTCGATATTGTGCTTGTTCACCAGGGTGGGGAACAGCTAAGAATCGTTCATCGTCTAATTGAAGCGGATAGCGGAAAACAGCTAAGCAAAGAGAAGGAAGTTTTGTATATTAATGAAGGTCAGTCTTTGAAAATCGAGTACTTAAGTGATGCGATATCCTCCTGGACATTGGTTTATCCCTCGGTGAGGGCCTACACCAGGCATGGGGCGGCTAAGCTGGATATTCGTTCTCTGGACGTTAGGGTTGAGTCCAAGAACCTCAACTAAATTCTCATTGATACTACAACCTGATTCCAAATCAAAGACAGGCTTATTCAGGTTGAGTCCCTGGAAGCCCAGCGACTCGGTAGAGTGGCATCCTTGCAGGCCATACATTGTAAATCTCTTATTTAACATAATATATATTATGCGCATATAAAGATATATTCTTGACTTGATCTACATGGCCCTCGGATCTAAGGCCACCGCCCGCGCCAACTTCTGGCTCTAGTGTTCTCTGAAGTCTCAGGCAATCAAAGTCTTGCCGTAATGCGCCCCCTCCCAGCGTATTCATCGCATGCTCGCGGCCAACATATTTAGATACTCCGCAGTGCGGATGGCGGCCTGCCGCAGTCGCAGATCCACAATAAGCAGGCTTTCGGCTGTATAGCGGTCAGAAACCAGGCTCTCATAGGCATATACCTTTGGTCGCAAAGCCTGGCTCTCGGCGACCCAGGTGATTGGGTCGGCCCCAGCGCGCCAGGCCTGTAGCAAATGATCGTCAACTCCGCCTGCAAGGTGTTTGCGCCACCTCATTTTATTCCAGCTTCGTTCAAAGATCAGACCAGAATCCCAGAGCCGATGTAGATTAGTCGCCTTGCCTTTCCTTTTCAAAGCTATCTGATTACCGCCACGGTCCCTACCATTGCCCACATGCAAGGGCTGGTGCAAGTCTGCAACAATATGAATACTGAACCGCAACGCCAATTGCTTATGCACGCGAGAGCTCCTGGGGTTTAAGAGAATTTCTTTGAACTCGACGAGCGCGGTTACAGCATCGCCTTTTGCAGGCGAGATTTCTGAGCTATACGTTTTTGCGTCAGGTACCGTGACGTAATGCAAGGCGCTCGCCCTGCTCCGCCAAAACTGATTCGGGTTGCCGCGCATTCGATCAGCCCAGGTGGATACCTCAACAAGTGACTCACCCGGCAGGAGTTTTTCGAGCATTTTTTGAGTCGATTGACTTAAGTGCTTTGTGGCCAGATCGGCTGACACTTCGTGCCCGACAGGGCCCCAGGCCAGTGCCGAGTGAGACGTAAAAATGGCCAGGAAAAGGGCGTTTAGACGTATTGTCACAATGTTCCTGAAACAGCTTTAACGAATAAGTCGGTAGACTGCTGCAGATTAAAAGGAACTGGATTGCCCCCAGCGCCTGGGCCAGCAACTGCCCTCTGCCCTACTCGCCCAGCGGTAGAATCATCGGTTTCAATGTCATTCAGGGCCAGGCTAGCCACCTCCTTGAACGGTTCGATCATCACATCGTTGACCCGTCAGCAATCCCGATTGACGCTGAAAAGGACTGCTGGAAAGCATCTTCACCGCGCACTGGCCTATACACCTCAATAAGCTGTCGTTGTCCGTATTATATCTGGCCCAGTGTTGCCGGGCGAGACAAGCAACAGCCTGCTAGAGGCAATCTATGATTTGGCGCGCTGCGCTATAGGGTGTGATCTCTCTTGCAACCACCTGATGCTCCAGCTCGGCTTTGAGGTGTTTTGCTCCGGGGTTACTACTGAGTTTGAGTTGCAGGAACTCGCCCACCAAATGACGCAGCCAGTCTAGCGACTGCCCATCGCGCTTACTTTGAAAGGCCCGCTCTTGTTTGGCGGAGTCTTCAAATTCGCAGATCATGTTCCACACAGCGTCTATGTTATTGCCTGCAACCGCCGAACAGGTCATCACCTGCGGCGCCCAGTGCAAAGCATGCTTTGTCAGGGTCATGGCTGCCGTATAGTGCCTCTTGGTCATATTGGCGAGGTTGATACTCTCCCCGTCTGCTTTATTGATCACCAAAGCATCTGCCAATTCCATAATGCCTTTCTTGATGCCCTGTAGCTCGTCACCCGCATTGGGCAGCAGCAGCACCATAAAGAAGTCGACCATGCCGGCCACTTCGTACTCGCTTTGTCCGACACCAACGGTTTCTACCAAAATTACGTCATAACCGGCGGCTTCACAGAGCAGCATGGTTTCCCGGGTTTTTTGAGCCACACCACCCAGTGCGCCAGAAGCCGGGCATGGACGAATAAAGGCCTGTTCGCGTCGCGAAAGCTCTTCCATGCGGGTTTTATCACCCAGGATCGAACCACCGGCAATGGGTGAACTCGGATCGACAGCGAGTACCGCAACCCTTTTGCCCTGTTCAATCAGATGCAGGCCAAAGGCTTCGATAAACGTGGACTTGCCAACACCGGGAATACCCGTAATGCCAATTCGAATACTGTTACCCGAGTGCGGCAGACATTGCTCAAGTACCACCTGTGCCTGTTCTCGATGATCTTCGCGAGTGCTTTCCACCAACGTGATAGCACGCGCCAGTGCGCGGCGGTTGCCACCGCGCAAAGCCTTGAGATCGAATAGTGCTTGCTCCCGCGAATTCATGGCCATAGATAGCCTTAACAGGAAGTGGCCTCATTAACGGCGGCCAATACTTCACGGGCACACTGGGGTATGGGCGTGCCCGGGCCAAAAATACATTTAACACCCGAACTGTACAGGGCCTCGTAATCCGGGCGGGGAATCACACCACCGGCAATCACCACGATGTCGCCACCACCGAGTTTTTTCAGTTCCTCCACCAATTGCGGCACCAGGGTTTTGTGCCCTGCTGCCAGTGATGAGGCACCTACAGCATGCACATCATTCTCAATAGCCTGGCGAGCGACTTCCTGCGGGGTCGAGAACATGGGTGACAAATCGATATCGAAACCCACATCGGCGAAGGCCGTTGCAATCACTTTGGCGCCGCGGTCATGGCCGTCTTGACCCATCTTGCACACCAACATGCGTGGGCGACGACCATGCTGCTCGACAAAACGGTCGATGTCGTTGCGGATGCTGCGCCAGCCTTCGTCTTGCTCAAAGGCGGCACCATACACACCCGAAACGGTTTGCGCGGTGGCCTTAAAGCGACCAAATTCTTTTTCCATAGCCTCGGAGATCTCCCCTACGGTGGCTCGGTGACGGGTGGCTTCTAGCGCCAGTTCCAGCAGGTTACCTGTTGTACCTGAAGAATCACCGCCTGATAGCGCAGTCATCTGCGCAAGAATATCATCTACCGCAGTTTGATCGCGGTTGGCGCGAATATCAGCCAAACATGCAACTTGCGAGTCGCGCACAGCATCGTTGTCGATTTGCAGAATATCAACGTCTTCTTCTTGATCCAGTTGATACTTGTTCACGCCTACAATCACATCGTCGCCGCGATCAATGCGCGCCTGTTTCCTGGCAGCGGCTTCTTCAATACGCAACTTGGGCAAACCGGTTTCAATGGCCTTGGCCATGCCGCCCTGCTCTTCTACTTCTTCAATCAGCTCCCAGGCTTTGTCGGCAATTTCCTGGGTCAGGCTTTCCATCATGTAAGACCCCCCCCAGGGGTCGACCACTTTGGTAATGCCGGTTTCTTCCTGAATCACCAACTGGGTATTGCGAGCAATACGCGACGAAAACTCAGTGGGCAGCGCAATGGCTTCATCGAATGCATTGGTGTGCAGCGACTGTGTGCCGCCAAATACCGCAGCCATCGCTTCAATGGTGGTACGCACTACATTGTTGTAGGGGTCTTGCTCGGTTAGCGACCAGCCAGAGGTTTGGCTGTGGGTACGCAACATGGAACTTTTTTGGTTCCGGGGATTGAACTCAGACACAATTCTGGCCCAGAGCTGGCGCGCTGCTCGCAGCTTGGCAATTTCCATATAGAAATTCATGCCGATGCCCCAAAAGAAACTAAGCCGCGGCGCAAACTGATCAATATCCAGACCGGCGTTAATAGCCGTGCGAATATACTCCTTGCCATCGGCCAATGTGTAGGCCAATTCCAGTGCGGCGTTCGCGCCGGCTTCCTGGATGTGATACCCGGAGATAGAAATGGTATTGAACCTGGGCATGTGCCGGGTGCAATAAGCAATAATGTCGCCGATGATGCGCATGCTGGGCGCAGGCGGGTAGATGTAGGTATTGCGCACCATGAATTCTTTCAGGATATCGTTCTGAATGGTGCCTGTCAGTTGCTCCTGGCTAACACCTTGCTCTTCGGCTGCCACGATATAGCCCGCCAATACCGGTAATACGGCGCCGTTCATGGTCATGGACACTGAAACCTTATCCAGCGGAATCTCGTTGAAGAGAATTTTCATGTCTTCAACAGAATCTATGGCTACGCCTGCTTTGCCGACGTCACCAGTGACGCGGGGGTGATCCGAGTCGTAACCCCGGTGAGTCGCCAAATCGAAGGCCACGGATACGCCCTGCCCGCCTGCGGCCAAGGCTTTGCGATAAAACGCATTAGATTCTTCAGCCGTCGAGAAACCCGCGTACTGACGAATTGTCCAGGGGCGTCCTGCATACATGGTGGCTTGAGGACCGCGAATGTAAGGGCTGATACCCGGCATAGTGTCGGTATAGGGCAAGTCGGCCGTGTCGGCAGCGGTGTACAGCGGCTTGACGGCGATGTCTTCCGCAGTATCCCAATTGAGGCTGTCCACTGACTTGCCTTGCCTCTGCTTGCTGGCAAGCTCGCGCCAGGCCTCTGGGGTGGATTCGTCTTTGTTGTAAATGTTGTCGCTCATTGGTTGGTTAATCTCTCAGTGTTCGTCCGCTGGCTGGTTGATTTCGATCAACACGCCATCACAGCTTTTGGGATGAATAAAAATCACTTTGGAATTGTGGGCACCGGGGCTTGGCTCATCAGCCAAAAACTGATAGCCCTTTCCCTTCAAGTGCGCGATATCTGCCTCGATGTCGTCACTGCGAAAACACAGATGGTGCAGGCCACCTGGCTTGTTTTCCAGATATTTGGCAATAACGCCCTCGCCATTAAGCGGGTGTAGCAGCTCAATATTGGTGGGTGGCAGCGGAAAAAACGCGGTGGTAGTTTTCGCTGCTTCTACGTCTTCAGTGCCATCAAAGGGCAGCCCAAAGTCTTCCATAAAACGTTTAATGGCTTTTCCCAAATCAGGCACCGCAATGGCGATATGGTCCAGTGCTGTAATCATGTGCTTATATCCTAAATTCGATGCTTACTTCATTTGCGCCAAAAATTCGCCCGTTACCTGACGACGCCTGGCCCTGATGTCTTCGGCTGATTCCACAACAACTATCTCGTCCGGCGTAATCTTGAATAGCGGTTGTCCCTTGGTAATAATCACGCCGTCACCTTGTACCAGTACTTCATCGACGGTGCCAGAGAAAGGCGCGTATACCTTATTGAACATTTTCATCACTTCAACAATATACAGCGGGTCACCCTGTTCAAAATGACTTCCCTTCTCTATGTAGGACGCATGTTCAGGTGTTTCACGGGGATAAAACATACCACCGCTCTCGGCCAGAATTTCATCCGAGCCCGCGGTAGGCGGTGGCACGAGTACTTTGGCCATGCGCTCCTGCAGATTTTCGTCCAGCAACTTCTCCGGGATATGAATGCTCAGGTCTTCGTTGACGCTCAATTCGAAATACCCGGTGGCTTCCGCAATAGCTGGCAATACGGCCACCACATCCAGGCCGCTCTGGAAACCGGCATGGCTGTTGCGCACTTGTTGCCACAGGGCATCATCAAATCCGTCCGGAGCTGGTTCTTGTGCGAGTAAGGACTGCAATTCGGTCCAGTCTCCTGCGTTCACCCGATTATTGAGTGCGTCATAAAAATCGACTGCCAACTGCAACAAATCGTTGTCGTGATCCCAGATCATCTCCGCTGCGGGCTGGCCTGCCTTGTAATCCATATCGAGGAAATAGTAGGTGTCGGCCAACAGGCCGATGGGATTTTCGCTCCAGCTTATGCGGCCATCAACCAGGGTATAGCAGTCGCGATTGACGCTGAGCCAACCCGATAACATATGCGGTTCTGCCAACAGCTTTTCCAGAGGACGACGCAGCAGAGAATATTTGCGCTCCAAAGTTTGCCGCAGCGCAGCTTTGGCGTCATCGTCAGTTTCTGCGAGCAAGGCTTTACCCAATTGGTCGTAGGCATAGACCAGGTCGATGTTGTTGGCGCTCTCTCTCAGCAGTCCAACCGCAGTCAGGTAAGGCACAATAAATTTAGTGGTAGGTCGGGCATTGATGTTCTGACCTATAAACCAGTTCACCAGGCCGTAGTGGAATTCCAGGTTGCTGGCTAAGTCGCGACCGCTCATGGTGGTGCGGCGAATGACTTCCGCCATACGCTGATAGGTATCCAGACGGCTTGCGCCCACTGTCAGCAATAGTGCAATGTTTGAATCGTAAGCACCTGCCAGGGTGTACTTCATAAACACATCGGTATCAGGGTTGTGCAGGCTAATACCCTGGTCATCACGAATCTCGCCTTCACCCGCATCCGACCAGTATTCAACCACGCCACCCGCATTGGGTTGCAGCGCCTGATTCGTCGCGTTCAAACGCGCTTCAACGGTATCGTTATTGCGAGCAATACGCTCCGGCTTAGGCAACTTGTCACCGTGGGCGGCTAACAGCACCATGGCCTCAACCAGTGATTCCACAACAAAGCTGTCACTGGCGTCGTCCGGGTTGGCAAACTTTAGCCCATAGCACAACTCTGTGACGCGGTGCTCAACCTGAATGCGCGTGTTCATTTCCATGAAGAAGTGTTTGTCCCGGTCGACAATACATTCAAAGGTCGAGACAGAATCCAAACCCACTGCTTCACCAAAACGCTCGGATTCTTCTTCCATGGCTGCCAGCGTTTTTATATCTTGCTCAAGAATTCGAACCTCTTCAGCCAGGCCTCTGGTTTTGGCTGCTTCCAGAGCCAGGGCCAGTGATTCCTGGGTCACTGACACTTCCAGCAATTTCTGCTCGTGCATTTGCAATGAGCAATCACGGCCGCCCATAGAGAGCGTCCAGGTGCCGTTGCCGATAACCTGAATCTCCTGATGGCGCGTGGTTTCAATGTTCAGTTCAACCAGCACGTTCTTGTTATCGCCAACCCCGGTGGTTTTCACCTCGTTGAGAATTTCGCGCACCATTTCCGGCGTTTTATCGGCTTCACCCATGGCGAGGATGCGCTGACCCTTGCCGCCACCGCCGCTAATTGCCTTCAGGCGAATACGGTTCTGGGGATACTCTGCGGACATTCGCTGTACCGCTTCGGTCAGGGTTTCACTCAGCTCATCCACCGTGTAAAGGTCAACGCCCTTATTGTATGAGGCCGCTAACACCAAATCTGCCTTATCCTCGACAGCCATTGCCTCGTCATCGAGCCTGGCCTCATCAATAACAAGCCCATGTTCAGCGACCACGGCTTTCAGAGCAGTTGTATCAGGGTGTTTTTTAAGTAGTGTCAAGGCAGTGCCGTTATCAATGCCGGGCGTCACACTCACGCCAACCGCCAATGCAGTGCGTTTGGCTTCGTCTTTCAGGCCCGCGTCGTGAACAGTTTTGGAACAGGGGCCAATAAAGTTAAGGCCTGCCGCCTCCATGGCAGCTACCATGGTTTCATCTTCTGCCATGAAACCATAGCCGGCAAAGATAGCGTTGTAAGCATTATCTTTGGCAATACTGATGATCTGCTGGATGCGCTCATCGCGCTCTTCTTTGTTGGCACCGGTGTAATCAGGCACCCGGTGTACGCGATCAGGGTCAGTCAAGCGGCGCAATTCTGGTGCCAGGGCATTGCGATAGACAATGGAGTCTTTCTCAGATAACAAAATACCGTAGCCGTCGATACCCATTTCTTCGAATACATCCATGGCCTCTTTGCGGATCGGACCTCTGCAAATGATCAGGGGGCGCAAGTCGTCACATCTGAACTGGCTCACCCAGTCAGAGGGGCGTCGACCCAAACGACGGTCACGGTGTATTAACGGGTTGTGCAAATAAAAATCGTTAGACACTTGTGCTTCCTTCAATCTATCGCGTGTCGGACCACGACCCAAAGGGCACGCTGAGCCCGACCTGCATCAATGAAATTCGCGCTGCACGCCTGCCATAGCTGATGGCTCGTAATGACGCAGATGAAACTCCATGTTCTCCGCTAGTACCTGGCGCAAATCCGAGGGCATGACAATCTGTGAAATCGAACCCAGACTCAGGGCTTCATTGGGATTCATCAATTCGCGCTCATAGCGCACAGCCAAATCCGCCTCCTGGGTCTGCACCCAATCGCCAACCAGTTCTTTGGCGGCGGCCCTGGCTTCAGACTCACTTAAACCTGCCGCCAACTGCTGTTGTTCGGCCTCAGCCAATCTCGTCGCCACGCTGGCGCGCATAGCACGCAGCTCATCCTTGTACACGTATGCAACACCGGCCGGGCCCATCACCGCCAAGCGCGTGGTGGGCAGCGCCACAACCAAATCGGCGCCCGTGGAATAGTTGTTGTAAGAGGCATAAGCACCGCCAAATGCATTGCGCACCAACACCAGGAAGCGCGGGGTACGCAAATCAACAATGGCGTCGAGCATCGCCCTGCCCGCCTGCACAATACCGCCAGCCTCTTGCTCCTTGCCAGGCAAAAAACCAGTGGTATCTTCAAGGAAAATAACCGGAATATTGTAGAGATTGCAGAAACGGATAAAGCGTGCATTTTTGTAGGCTGCACCAATATCAATCTGGCCGGAAGCAACGGCAGAGTTGTTGGCAACAAAACCAATCACATGACCACCCATGCGGCCCAGGGCCGTAACGGTATTTTTGGCCCGGCCTGGTTGAATCTCCAAGAAGTCACCGTGATCGCATAACTGCTGAATCAGAATGCTGATGTCGACTGGCGTGTTGAAGCCAGTGGACGAATTGAAAGCCTTCTTGAGCAGGATATCAATATCCCAGGTTTTACGGGTGATTGGGTCAGATGAGGTTTGAACCGGCGGTGCCTCGCCGTTGTAACTGGGCAGATAGTTTAAAAGTTCACGCACCTTTTTTAGTGCAGCCACTTCGTCTGGCACAACGAAATCATTAACGCCACTTTGGGAGTGAACCTCTGGACCACCCAATTCATCGGGAGTGACGTCTTCACCCAGTACGGATTTTACAACACCCGGGCCGGTGAGGCCGAAAAAAGTATCGTTGGGCTGGATCAGAAAACTCCCCTGACGTGGCAGATAAGAACCACCGCCAGCGTTAAAACCAAACATACACATAACACTGGGAACAACGCCGGATATCTTGCGCAGAGCGGTAAACGCATCGGCATAGCCGTCCAGCCCACCGACACCGGCCGGGATGTAAGCACCCGCACTATCATTCAGGCCAACCAGCGGTATTTTGCGCTTGGCTGCCAACTCGAACAAACGCGCCAGCTTTTTGCCGTTAGTGGCATCCATGGAGCCTGCGCGCACCGTGAAGTCATGTCCATACAGGGCGACATCGCGGCCATTCACCCGAATGATGGCAGTGACCAGCGAAGCGCCATCCAGGTTAGGGCCCCAGTTTTGATACAAAATGGTGGGCTCTTCATCGGTGAGCACCTCGATGCGCTCCCAGATGGTCATCCGCTCTTTCTGGTGCTGCCGCTCGATACTCTTAACGCCGGCTGCCTGCTTGGGACGCTGCTGAAGGTCGTAGCCTGACTTCAGTGCTTCTTCGTATAAACCGGGCTCAGTGGCGACCTGACCCGGAACGACAAACTCCAGGTTTTGAGTCTCGGCAAAAGGGTTATTCAGGCTCGGTACGGCGTTTGCTGCCGGGAACTTTTCTGCGCTCATAAAAATTAGAATACTCAAGTCAAAACAAGGCCTTGGCAGGAGTGATGACCATGCAAGCCAAAGCGTCGGGATTGCAGTTTAACCGGGCCGCGCTTAGGATGCAGCACACCCAGTAAGATGGCGGCTAACCTTAAGCATTACTGACCCTAAAGTCAATCTGAGGCTTTTGCTTTTACTGGGAATTTCGATGCGGTTTAAGTGTATCCACCGTAAAAAATTTACCTTTTTGCGTATTTTTTTAAATATCTTTTACGCAAAAGAGCTATATCAAAAAGGAAGTCTTACAGGTTTATGGCCCGTGCTACCGTTTTCTTGCAGGAACTGCCTTATCATTTTGATAGCAGTCTGTTGTTTGAGCGTGTTCGCCATCTGTCGGCGGCGCTGATACTGGACTCCTGCTATCCACATTCACAGCGTGGCCGCTACGACATCATCACTGCAGATCCAATTGATAGGTTTCCTGTATATTCCAATAATACAGACACTTATGAAGACTATATAAAGTATTTTGAGAACATTGCAGCAGTACACAGGTCGTTTTTTAGCAACATTTCCTCTCCCGTCGAGGACATCCCCTTCTGTGGCGGCGTTGCGGGTCATCTGGGTTACGGCCTGGGCAAGCCACTACAGCACATTGCTGGAGAAAACGGCGCCAGCGGGCAGCTCAACCTGTATGGCTGGGCCGTTGTTCAGGATCACCTGCTACAGCGGTGTACATTCGCCTCCCTGCCTCTGCTGAACCCGGCCGAACGACAAACCCTGCTCTCCCTGCTGCGCACGCCAATCGAGCCCGCAAATACCGAATTCATGCTCAGCGAGGGGTTTCGGTCTAACTTCAGCCCGGACTCCTATAAAGACGCCTTCCGCAGCATTCAGCAATACATACTCGATGGCGATTGCTATCAAGTGAATCTGGCACAGCGCTTCAGTGCTTCCTTTACCGGCGATCCCTGGCGCGCCTACCAACTGCTGCGACCGCTGGCGGCGGCACCCTACGCAGGTTATATGGAATGCGATGACGGCAGTCACCTGCTGTGCCTGTCACCAGAGCGATTTTTGTCACTGCACGGCCGCTGTGTTGAAACCCGGCCCATTAAAGGCACCCGACCACGCCACAAAGACCGGGAAGCAGATGCGCTTATGGCGCAGGAGTTACGAATCTCGCCCAAAGACCGCGCTGAGAACCTGATGATTGTGGATCTGCTGCGTAACGACATGGGTAAAAACTGCGTGGCAGGCAGCATTCACGTTGATCGTCTGTTTGAGCTAGAGGCCTATCCGGCGGTCTACCACCTGGTCAGTACCATCAGCGGAGAGCTCGAAGAAGGCCATTCAGCCTATGACCTGATTCGCGACAGTTTTCCCGGCGGCTCAATTACCGGGGCCCCGAAACGACGGGCCATGGAGATCATTGAAGAGCTGGAGCCAGACCCTCGGCAAGCGTATTGCGGGTCAATGCTCTATATAAGCTCTGATGGACGCATGGATAGCAATATCACTATTCGCAGCCTGGTGTGCCGAGAGCAGCAAGTTCACTGCTGGGGCGGTGGCGGTATCATTGCGGACTCAAGCTGGGAAAAGGAATATCAGGAGACTTTTGACAAAGTGGGCAAATTTCTGCGAGCCCTGGAAGCAACACAGAACCGGGCCAGCAAATAGTATTCTGCGGCCCAGCCTGTCGGACCTGGCACTGCGCTACTGCAAAACAGCCGGATTTGGCTCTTTTTTGCGCACTTTTGGGACATTTTCCTGTTAACAACAAAACCACTATGCGCCGCGAAATAACCTAAAAAATCCCTCAAACTGGCCTTTCCCTCGTCACGAACGCCTAACCGACAGACTCCTGGCAGAGGCTGATGCCCCTCTCAAAGGCTGATGTCCCTCTCAGAAGCCTCAACAATAGCCTGCTTTAAATCAGCGTAGCTATACACGGCCTGAAATTGCGGAAACTTGGCAATCACATTGTCTGGCGCATGAAACAATATGCCTGCTTCAGCTTCGCTGAGCATGGTGATGTCGTTGTAGGAGTCACCGGCTGCAATGACGCGGTAGTTCAAGCTGTGGAATGCTTTCACGGATGCGCGTTTGGGATCTTTCTGGCGCAATTTATAGCCGGTAACCCTACCCTCATCGTTAACAAGCAGTCGATGGCAGAACAGAGTGGGCCAGGACAATTGTCGCATCAGCGGCTGTGAAAACTCATAAAAGGTATCGGACAAGATGATTAGCTGGAATTGGCCACGCACCCAATCGACAAATTCAGACGCGCCATCCAGTGGCGACATTTCTGCGATAAGAGCCTGAATATCACCGATTTTAAGCGCGTGCTGCTCAAGCAAACCGAGGCGCTGTTTCATCAATACATCGTAGTCAGGTATATCTCTTGTGGTGGCACGCAGCTCGTCAATGCCGGTACGCTCGGCAAACTCAATCCAGATTTCGGGCACAAGAACCCCTTCAAGGTCCAGGCAAACGAGCTCCAAGGTCATACTCCTGTGGTTTAGTGGGCCGCGCTAATAAGTCGGCAATTCCAGATGTGAAAATAAATCGTCCAGCTCGGCTTTACTGTGTCGCCGGAAGGCTTCATCAATAACATCGCGCGTCAGATGAGGCGCAAACTGCCCAATAAAGTCGTACATGTAACCGCGCAGGAATGTACCGCGACGGCAGCCAATTTTGGTAATACTGCTAGCAAAAAGATGGCTGGCATCAAGCGTAACCAAATCACTATCGGCTTCCTCATCGTAGGCCATATGCGCGACAATACCGATTCCAAGGCCCAGCCGCACGTAGGTCTTGATTACGTCGGCATCAGTAGCAGTAAACACCACTCTAGGCACCAGACCATGCCGGATAAATGCCTCATCTAATTTGGAACGACCGGTAAAACCAAACACATAAGTCACTATCGGATACGCCGCCACATCCTCCAGCGTCAATTTAGAGACCTGCGCCAGGGGGTGGTCTTTGGGCACCAAAATACAACGATTCCAGCGGTAACAAGGCATCATAATGAGACCACTGAACAGCTCCAACGCTTCCGTTGCGATGGCGAAATCCACAGTACCATCGGCAGCCATTTCCGATATTTGCATGGGGGTACCCTGGTGCATGTGCAAAGCTACATCTGGATACTTGTCGATAAACATGCTGATGGTATCGGGTAGTGCGTAACGCGCCTGCGTGTGCGTGGTGGCCAGCGACAAGGTGCCTTTACGCTCATCACAGAATTCCTGAGCGACTGACTTAATATTCTCAACCTTGCGCAGCACTTCACCAGCAGTCGCTAAAATTTCTTCCCCTGCCGGCGTTACCTGAGTGAGGTGCTTGCCGCTGCGAGCAAAGATCTCAACACCCAATTCGTCCTCAAGTAGTCTTATCTGTTTGCTGATTCCGGGCTGTGAAGTGAACAGGCTCTGGGCAGTCGCAGAGACATTGAGATCGTGATGAGCAACTTCCCAAATATAACGAAGTTGTTGTAATTTCATTGGCGACTCCGCCCTCTGGGCGTGGGCGTATAGGGGGCTTACTTATAAAGAGTAGCCATTACCAGAGCAATAGCAAGGCCAAAAAGTAATAACGACTTAAACCAGGTAATTATTGATTCGCGATGCCATGGGGGACGTGACCGGTGGCGACGTGGTCTGCCGCAGACTCGCAATGCTGCGGCTGATCGTCAAAAAATACGTCGGCCTGATAAGCGCGCAGAAATTCCGTTTTATTGAGTCCTCCCAGGAATATTGATTCATCGATACGGATATCCCAGGCTCGCAGGGTACGAATGACTCGCTCATGCGCAGGTGCAGACCGCGCAGTCACAAGGGCGGTACGAATTGGACTCTGTGCCGCAGGAAACTCCTTTTGGATTCTCTGAAGCGCCGCCAGGAATGGCTTAAACGGGCCACCACTCAAAGGCTGATGAGCTGAGGCCTGCTCACTATTTTGGAACGCTTCAAGTCCGTCCTGTTTAAAGACACGCTCTGCTTCATCGGAAAAAATAACCGCGTCCCCATCAAAGGCGAACCGCAACTGCTCGCTATTGCTGGCTGAGTCTCGTTTGGACACCAAGGTCGCAGCAGCGATGCCGAACTCCAGTGCCTGGCGAACATCCTCAGCTTCAGTGGATAAAAACAAATGCGTTCCAAAAGCCGTGATGTAACGATATGGGCTCTCTCCACCACAGAATGCCGCACGCTCAATGTGCAGGTCATAGTGTTGTATGGAGTTGAAAATCCTCAACCCGGTATCTGCAGAATTACGGGACATCAAAATCACCTCGACCGGGCTGTCGCCGTCGAGCATCTGATTGATGCGCAACAGCTTTTGCACCATTGGAAAGGCTTCACCCGGCTTAAGCGGCTCGTCTTCACGTTCAATCTGGTAGCGTGAATAGGCCTCCAGGCCTTCCTGTTCGTAAACCTCGTGACTTTCGTCCAGGTCAAACAGTGCCCGCGAAGATATCGCGATAACGAGTTTTTCGCCTTTTTCACCTTTTTCGCTAGGGCCTGCAGCCATGTCCGCACCTCTTGAGTACAGCGTTCAGCTTAACCAGTAACGAGTGTTTTAACCAGTTCGCGCCCACTCAGGTTGAAGATTCAGCGGCTGTTACAATAGCTATAACCGGTGCCTTGCGGGCTTTACACTCCTGGATATTAGCAAAGGTCTTGCTCTTGCCGGGGCTATCTGGCGCGGCTACGACCACCGGCACCTCTTGATTGATCTGCTTCGTCTGAAAAATGCTGACGTGTCAGCTTAAACACCAGGGAACTCAACAATAGCAGCGCAATCAGATTGGGAATGGCCATAAAGGCATTGAGCGTATCGGCGATCAACCACACGGTATTCAATTCACCCATTGTGCCCAGGGGGATAGCCGCTACCCACAATACTCGAAACGGCAGAATACCCTTCACGCCAAACAGGTAGACCACACAGCGCTCACCGTAATAGCTCCAACCAATCATACTGGTGAAGGCGAAGAGGCATAGCCCGAGGGTCACCACCATGTCTCCACCGGGTATTGCCCTGGCGTAGGCCATGGCTGTGAGGTTTGCACCGATTTCACCGCTGGGCAATACACCCATGATGACAATGACCAGCCCGGTCACGCTGCACACCACCAGGGTGTCAATGAATGTTCCCAGCATGGCTACCATACCCTGGCGAACCGGGCTTGAGGTCTGCGCCGCTGCGTGGGCGATTGGCGCACTACCCAGACCAGCTTCATTGGAGAAGATACCCCGGGCGACACCAAATCGAATGGCCAGCCAAACTGTTGCACCTGCAAATCCCCCCGCTGCGGCCGCGCCATTCATCGCACTGTCTACGATGACTGTGACCGCCGCAGGCACCTGAGTGATATTCATGCCTATAACAACCAGCCCCATGGTCAGATAACTGATCGCCATAAAGGGCACTAGCCAATTGGCGACAGAGGCAATACGGCGAATGCCACCGAGCACTACAGCGCCTACCATTACCATCAATACAAGACCAGACGTTAACGGGGGTATATCGAAAGCTTTGAATAGCACCTGCGATACTGAATTCGATTGAACGGTGTTGGCCAAGCCAAACCCTGCCAGGCTGCCGAACAGCGCGAACAGAAATCCGAGCCAGTGCCAGCGCTTGTGCAAGCCGTTTTTAATGTAGTACATGGGTCCACCAGAGAAATTGCCGTTGGCGTCTTTCTCACGAAAATGAACAGCCAGTACCGCTTCGGCATATTTGGTGGCCATGCCAACCAGGGCCGTGATCCACATCCAGAACAAGGCACCGGGCCCGCCAAGTACAATAGCGGTAGCAACACCAGCGATGTTCCCCGTGCCAATGGTTGCTGACAGCGAGGTCATTAAGGCACCGAAGGGGCTGATCTCACCTTCGCCCTGCCCCTTGCGCCCTTCAAGCAGCAGCCGAAACGCTGCCGGAATTTTACGCACGGTCAAAAAACGCAATCCCCAACTCAGGTAGAGGCCGGTTCCCAGTAGTAGAGCCAACATGGCCGGGCCCCAGGCCCAGCCGTTAACGACCTGTACAACTTCTGTCATTGTTATCGCGATGCCTCCTCGAAGTTAAATTGATCACGCTGTGGGAATACGCCAAAGATACCACCCGTGTGTATAAATATAATATCGTCGCAATCGCCAAAGCGGCCTGCGGCGAGTTCTTGCAACATGCCATGAAAAGCCTTGCCGGTATACACCGGATCCAGAATCAATCCTTCCAGGCGAGCCACCTGAGCAATCGTGGCAAATACCTCGGGCGTGGCTCGGGCATAACCTGGAGCCACATAGCCGTCCAGCACCCTAATCTCCGGTTGAGCGTCATCCTGCGGAAAACGCCGCCGACACTCCGCAATATCCTCGTGTATCTTGTTTACAAACCAGGCTTCGTCGTCGCAGACATTGACGCCCCAAACGCTCGCAGGAACAGCGTGGAGGGCCGCGCCCAGGGTCAGCCCTGCCTGGGTGCCACCAGAACCGCTTGCACAGACCCAGTGCGCACTCTCGATACCCGCAGAGCCCATATCGGACTTGAGTTCTTCGGCAGCGGCGATATAACCCCAGATACCGAGACCATCGCTGGCACCAATAGGAAGAAACAGGGCTTTATCGCCAGCAGCCGCAAACTCCAGGGCTTTCTCCGCAGCCAGGGCTGGCAAATTCTGCGAATACCCGCGCGCCGGATGGTAGCTGATACTGGCCCCGGCGAGATAGTCCAGCAAAAGATTGCCGTCCATTTCTACTGGCTTTGCGCCGCGCAATAACAGATGGACCTTCAATCCGAGCTGCGCGCCGACCAATGCGGTGGCACGACAGTGATTGGATTGAACCCCACCACAGGTGATCAACGCCGTGCAGCCCTGAGCTTGCGCCTCGGCAACAACGAACTCCAACTTGCGCAGCTTGTTACCGCCTAAAGCGGAGCCAGTCAGATCATCGCGCTTTACCCAAATTCGCTTGCCTCGCCCCAACTCTGTGGACACCCTTGGCATAAGCTGCAACGGTGTTGGCAGTTGCGCCAGAGCGAGACGGGGCGGATAGCAAAGAGCCATTAGATTTGCTTGAGAGTACCCTTGGGCAGTACCGCATTGATATAGGAGCGCTGGAACTTGAGTTCAACTTTTTCAGCAACCTGAAGGACTACGAAGTTGTCCTCAATTTTTACGATTTTCCCTAGAATGCCGCTGCTGGTGACGATTTCATCGCCCTTGGACAAGGCAGACACCATTTCACTGTGTTCTTTCTGGCGCTTGCGCTGTGGGCGAATGGCAATAAAATAAAATAGGACAAACAGCCCTATCAGGAAAAAGATTTGGAACATGTCCCCGCCAGGTGCGGTTTGGCCCGCTGCCTGTGCGTGGGCTTCTGGAATAAAAAAGCTCATGGGCTCACCCTGTAAAATGGTTGGTTAATGTATCAGGGCTGAATATCCCAATCAAACACCATTGTCTGTGGGGCGTGGTCAGAAAATTTTTGCTGGGTGTAAATCGCCGCCGATACAACTTTTTCCCGCAATCCGGGAGTCACTAACTGATAATCCAGCCGCCACCCGACGTTATTGGCGTAGGCGTTGCCGCGGTTTGACCACCATGTGTACTGGCCCGGTTGCTGATTAACCACGCGGAAAGAATCGACATAGCCAAGATTATCCAGCACCTGGCTCAACCATTCCCGTTCCGCGGGCAGAAAACCAGAATTCTTTTGATTGGAACGCCAGTTTTTCAAATCAATCTCCTTGTGGCAAATATTCCAGTCGGCGCATATCACGAACTCGCGGCGCTTGCGGCGCAAGCCTTTCAGGTGTTGGTAGAACTGTTCCATAAAGCGAAACTTTTTCGCCAGCGCCGCTTCACTGTTTGAGCCCGATGGTACATACAGCGAGATCACACTGAACTTGTCGAAATCTGCCTGCAAATAGCGTCCTTCAGAATCAGCCGGCTCCCACCCCAAAGATTTGGTAATCTTGCGAGGTTTTTCACGGCAGTATAGGGCCGTGCCACTGTAGCCTTTTTTCTCGGCATCGCAGTAATGGCAGTGATAGCCCCTGGGGTAGAACGCATCAGACTGGAGTTGCTCCTCTTGCGCTTTAGTTTCCTGAATACACACCACATCAGCGCTTTGCTTCTGCAACCAGTCGAAAAAACCTTTGCGCTCAGCAGAGCGAATGCCATTGGTATTGCAGGTAATAATTTTTGCCATCCATCCTGTCTCTTGTATTTCAAAAGTGAATAAATCTTATAAGAACCAGCCCCTGTGTCTACAGGTATTAAATATTGGGGTTGATGTATCGCAGCTCAATTAACCCGCTGTCTGCCCGCCATCGACCGGCAGCGCGATGCCAGTAACATAGCGCGCATCATCGCTGGCAAGATACATGGCAGCCGCTGCGATCTCTTCTGGCTGAGCTGCATCGAGCAAGGGAAACAATCGTTCAAACAGTTTAAGCTCGATGTTCTCTGGCATTTCAAATTTGGCGACCAGGGGCGTATCAACGGTGCCGGGGCAAATCGCGTTGACCCTCACGTTGCGACTGGCAAACTCCATCGCCAGTGATTTCGTCAACATTACCACGCCGCCTTTGGTCGCGCAGTAGCTGGCTTGATAGGCCTGCCCGGTAATGCCCGCTGAGGATGCCATGTTAATTATCGAACCTTCGCCTTCCAGCAAATAAGGTATGGCCGCCTGGCAGCAATAAAACACCCCGGACAAGTTAACCGCCAGCATACGCTGCCAATCTTGCTCACTGTAATCGACAAAATGGCGCGGCTGCGTAAAACCCGCGATATTACACAGCACATCTATTCCACCCAGTTGCGCGGCCGCAGCATCTATCAGAGCAAGGCACTCTGAACGACTCGAAGCATCGTAGATACAGGTATGAATTTCGCCCGCTTCATTCTTGAGAAAGGCTGTTTCTCGCAAGCCCTCTGCATTTATATCCGCGGCCATCACTACAGCACCTTCGGTCGCAAAGGCGAGTGCGGTCGACCTACCGATACCTGATGCAGCGCCACTGACAACAACTCTTTTGTCTGTGAATCTCATTTCTTATAGATCCTTCATAAAATCGGGAGCATTAAACACGTAACTTTTTTCCTCAACCCGCTTTCGCATACGCCAGCCATTATCGGTGCGAATGTAATCATCCAAATACCAAAGGCCGCAAAAAAATATCTGGCTACCGCCATCGGCAATATTCATTTCCTGGGGGTTAATACACATGATACGACCAGTGGCCTGATCGCCATTTAACTGTATCTGCAAATTGGCATTTAAATGCTGGTGCGCAGGAAATACCTCGCTGGTCATTGCCTGTTTCAAAAAACCGATAGTGTCCTCCAGGTTGCCGACACTGCCACCGAATACGCTGTAGTCGATAAACGCATCCTCGGTAAACACATCACTGCGCAGAGCATCAAAATCCTTTGCGTCAATAATTTGCGCATAGCGATAGCACAAATCCTGAATTTCCATTCGGTCCGATATTTCCTGTAACGACAGCATGGGCAGCTCCTAAAAATCTAGCGGCAAATCGATATGACGTTCATACATCATTGCGCGGTGGTTTAAAAGTTCCTCACTGAGCAGAGGTTCCAGTTCTTCTGGTAAAGACTCGTATGCTGATCGCATAAATTTTGGCATTGGATTGTCTTCAGGGGGCAGTGGTTTCAACATGCCGAGAAAATTAGCCAGGTAAAAATCCACCGCTGTCACCTCATCGCCAATCAGATAGTCACTCGCCAGTCGACGCTGCATACGCAAACCGGTCGTAAAATACTCAAGACAGGTCTGAATTTTGTCTGTGGCAGAAGCGTGAGCGGACTCGGACCAGCCGTATTTCTGTCCCATGCGCACAACATTTGCGGGCGGCTCTGCACTTTGCAGCCCGGGCGCCAGCATGTGTAGCCGTCGATTCCAGGCCAGACCGTCTTCCCCAGCCAGCTCTCGACACAAGCCGATTGCCAGCGCACGCTGTTCCAGATAGCTGGGCAACAAGGGCTTTGCCGGATTAATCCGCTCTAAAAGAAACAGTAAGTCCAACCAACTGGTTCTCGGAGTTTCATCATCCAGTATCGCAACTGGAGCACTGTCCTGCCCTGTCCATGCCAACAGCTCCGGGTTATTTCCACTGATATCCTGCCGTGCGGCTGTGTACTCAATATTTTTGTAGGCCAGCATCGCCTTGGCAGCCTCACCCCAGGGGCCAGGAACCCCTGCGGTCAATACAACCCGCAGGCCAGGCAATTTCCTGGCAGCTTCTACACAGATATAGTCCAACTGCTTTCCCTAGATCGAGTCTTTAAATCCCGTGATTGCTTCGCTCAGCGCCCATAAGCGCCTGCTCGGCCTGTTGTGCATTGCGCGCAACCAGACTCAGCCTGGCACCACTGGCTGCACCAGATACCGCCAGTGGCGCCAGTCATTGCAATCTGTTTATTTGAGACCTTTGCACGGAAGATGATTTCGCTTTCAGGCAAGGCAAAAACGCACGGAATGAGGGAGTTTATGGGTATAAATGACCGATTGAGTACGATTTTAACAAAGCATGCAGGTGAAATGGCTTTCGTGCAAAGGTCTCTATTTGTCAGTGCCATCTACGACCTCCAGCAGAGTAAGAGTTTGCCAATATGCTGGCTAGATTCCATCAGCCGATGGGCCTGGGCTATCTCATCGGCGGCGTAAGATTTATGAATCACTGCTTTCAGTTGCTTGCTCTCAACCCAGGGCCAGACTTGCTCACGCACCGAATTCACCAGCGCGGCCTTAAACTCAGGCTCTCTGGCCCGTAGCGTAGAGCCGGTAATGCGCAGGCGCTTGAGCATCACAGGCATCATGTTTACTTCGATTTTTGAGCCTTGCAGGTAGGCAATATTGACGATGCATCCATCTACCGCAGCCAGCAAAATATTTTTTTGCAGATAGTCGCCGCCGACCATATCGAGAATCACATCAACTCCGCGTCCGCCAGTGTGCTCTAGTAAACGCTCTACGAAATCTTCTTGTCGATAGTTAATGGCAATATCGGCGCCCAACTCGGTACAAGCTGCAACTTTTTCGTCGCTGCCGGCGGTGGCATACACCTCGCAGCCCAGTAGTTTAACCAATTGAATAGCTGTGGTTCCGATACCGCTGCTGCCACCATGGATAAGACAGGACTGGCCGGGCTGAAGGCCTGCACGATCAACGATGTTAGACCAGGCTGTGAGCACAGTTTCTGGCAGCCCAGCCGCATCAGCATCAGTCAAGCCCTCCGGCACTGGCAAACATTCTGCGGCGGCGGCAACCGCGTATTCAGCATAGCCCCCGCCGGCCAGCAAGGCGCAAACCCGGTCACCCGGTTGCCAGTCGCTCACGCCCTCACCCACTCCGGCGATTTCACCGGAAACCTCCAGGCCCAGTATTGGCGAGGCACCTGGGGGCGGCGGATAAAGGCCTTGTCGCTGCACAATATCCGCGCGGTTAATGCCTGAGTAAGCCACCCGAATCAGTACTTCTCCGGCTGCGGGCGACGGTGTATCTGTTGTGGCCAGACAAAGCATATCCGGGCCACCGGTTTCTTCACATTGGATAAATCTCATAGGCTCAGTGTAGCCCTAGGATTTAACCGAGTCGAAGGCAATGGGCATTTGCTTGATGCCGTTAATAAAGTTCGAGCGCAGCCATTTGATTTCACCATTGAAGCGCGGGTTTTTAATGCGCGCCAGTATTTCTTCGAAGATCACTTTCAATTCCAGCCGGGCCAGATGGGACCCCAGGCAAAAGTGCTCTCCTATACCAAAGGCCCGGTGATGGTTTTTTACATCTTCGCGCTCGGCACGGGTAATATCGAACACGTCTCCGTTTTCGAAAAAGTCCTCATCGGCACTGGCTGCACCGTAAAATAACTCGACTTTATCGCCTTTTTTTATCATCTGCCCACTGACCTCTACATCCTCCATGGCGGTGCGACGAAAAGCGATAACGGCAGGGTTGTAGCGGAGAAATTCCTCGATGGCACCATCCAGCAATTGCGGGTTATCAACCAACTTTTGGTACTGCTCGTTCTCCATGAGCAAGCGCATACCGTGTGCTGTCACTGTGCGGGTTGTCTCGTTGCCAGCAACAATCAAAAGCAGGAAGAAATTACAAAATTCTTCATCGGTGAGAGGTTCGTCCTCAACGGTACCGTTAAGCAGAATATTAACAATATTGTCCTGCGGGTTTTCGCGGTGCTCAGCGGCAAGCGCCTGTGCCATCATAAACATCTCAGCCATCGCATTGGTACCATCTTCTTCACTGGTTGAAAGCTCCGGGTCATCCATGCCAATCATAATATTGGTCAGTTCGAACAAGCGTCTACGCCGCTCCAGAGGCACCCCCATGAGCTCACAAATAGCAATCAGCGGAAGCTCAGCAGCCACGTCTTCGACAAACTCACACTCGTCGTTTTCAGTGGCCCGATCCAGAATATTTTTGGCAATGTCGCGGAAGCGCTGCTGGTAGGAGTCGACGTTCTTCGGCGTAAATGCGTTCTTGACCAGGCGTCGATATTTCAAATGATTGGGTGGATCCATGTTAATCATCTGGCTGCGCATTAGCTGAATGCGTGCCTGGTCCGATTCCTGAAGCAGACAGCTCTTTTCTGAGGACGAGAACAGCCTGGGATTTTTGGATATGAAGTCGATGTCTTTTTGTTTGGTCACCGCCCAAAACCCAGGGCCCTGCCTGGGGTCTTCATGCCAGTAGACGGGCTCCTCCCTGCGCAGGTAACTGTATACCTCGCGGGGTAAACCACCTGCGTAAGTTTCAGGAGCGGTCAGATCAAAATGCGGGCAGCCCGTCACAGGGGTATCCTCAAAGCTGAATCAAGGGGCAAACTATAACCTATTAGTCTGTAGTTACAAGGGCCTGAAATCAATCGGGTGAAAAATGGACGAGGTTTACAAGGAGCACTCAGGACAAGTACTCCAGCGCAACATACTGGCCCAGTTGTTCTGTGAGCTGTGCGGATGTTCCCAGGCTCATTTCAATTTGTCGCGCCATCAGGCAATAGCGAAACAATCCATAGTCCCGGTCGACACCCATACCACCGTGTAAATGTTGTGCGGCCTGAGAGACGCGATGGCACACATCGCCCACCCAGATTTTGGCGATAGTCACCGCTTCTTCTGCCTCCAACCCCAGACTTAAGCGTGACACCGCTTGCTGAGTCACTAATCGAAGACACTCAACGTCGATATAGCAATCTGCAGCGCGATGGCCCACCGCCTGAAAAGTCGCTACAGGAACACCAAACTGCTCGCGCTGGGATGTATAGTGTGCCGTCATTCGCAGCATGCGATCACAAATTCCCAGCGCCTGGGAGGCCATAGCGGCCCGAACGAGTAGCGATAGCCAGGCCATCATCTGCTGCGCGGCTGCCCCCCGCGAGACCAGAGAGGCTTGCCTGGCTATCACACCATCGAGCAAAAGCTCAGCCTGCGGCTCACTGGCAGTGGATTGCTGCGCCCTGATGGACATGCCGCTGCTGCCCGTGAGCAGAAGAAAAACCAGTAATTCATCATCCGCCTGCACGCATAACAGCACATAATCACTTTGTTCCAGGTAGGGTACGCAGTGTTTAATTCCGCTCAGCAGCCAGCCATCGTCGGTCAGCTCGGCCCTGGTTAAAGGTCGCTGTGGGTCTTCATTAGCAGGTTCTGTCAATGCCACTGTGATCAGACAATGACCCTTTAGCAGCTCCGCCAAGAGTTGCCTGTGCTCGTCATTACCGTAGCGCTGCAAAGGTATGGCGGCGCCGACTAATGCGGGTACGGCGGGAATCGCCGCTGAGGTTCGCCCAACCTCTTCAATCAATAGACACAGGGTTTCAAAATCAAAGCCACTGCCGCCTTGCGCTTCTTCAATCGCAATACCAAGCAAGCCTGCCTCTGCCAGGGCTTTCCACAAGTTCGCATCAAACCGGAGGCCTTCACCTTCTAGCTGCTTTTGCCGCTCCAGGGTCGTATGATCGGCAAGAATCTGCTGCGCCAGATTGCGGACTTCCAGTTGCTCTTCCCGGTAAGAAAAATCCATGGCCCTGCTCCCTTAACGACTGCGGGGCATCCACAGCCCCGCTGCTGAAATAATGTCTCGCTGCACCTCGTTGGTACCACCACCAAAGGTCAATATCGAACCAACGCGGTAGCGATGTTCCAACTTGCCCTTAAGCACAGCCCCGGGGCTGTCCTCCTGTAGGGTTCCTGCCTGGCCCATCACTTCGAGTAGCAGTCGATAAAACGCCACAAAAAATTCACTGCCATAGACTTTAGCAACCGAAGCCTCAGCCATCCCCAAACTGTCCTGTCCAATGGCCCAGGCCTGTTTCAGGCACATAAGGCGCAGTGCTTCCATGCCTGCTTTAGCCTTGGCGAGGTTGTGCTGCACCCAACCTTGCTCGATTAAGGGACGACCATCCCTGTCCAGGGTGCCAGCCGCCCACTTTGCAGTGTCACTAAACAAGGTCTCTATCATCCCGTGGTTGACCAGCGACAAGCGTTCGCGGTTCAACTGCCCGGTAATGAGCCGCCAGCCTTTGTTTATCTCACCCACACGGTAACGGTCTGCCAGGCGCACATCTTCATAAAATGTTGCATTGGTTCGAGTACCCAGAGTCCATATTGGATTGCAGCTATAACCGGCTGTGTCGGTGGGGACTAAAAACAGGGTCAAGCCCTTGTGCTTTTTGTCGGAATCAGGGTCGGTGCGAACAGCCAGCCATATATAATCTGCAAAATTTGCCAGGCTGGTCCACATTTTTTGCCCATTGATTATCCAGTCATCGCCATCGCGAACGGCCCTGGTTTTCAGACTGGCCAAATCAGTTCCCGCGCCGGGTTCCGAGTAGCCAATGGCGATGACCGTTGCACCGCGCAAAATACTACCTACAACTTCTTCGCGGATAGATTCATTGGCATGCTCTGCCAATACTGGCCCAATGGCTTCCGTGGTAAGAAAAGGATAGGGAAAGCCAGAGCGCATGACTTCATCTGTAAAAATATACTGATCCAACGCCGAGGCTTCCCTGCCACCAAAAGATTGCGGCCAACTGAGGCTGATCCAGCCATCCTTGCCCATTTGAGCAAGCTGTTTGCGGAACTCCGGGCCACCCCCTTCAAAATACTCAGGGTTTTTCTTCTCTTCGACCAAGGTCGGGCTCATGCGCTCGCGCATATAGGCCCTCACCTGCTGGCGGAGCGCTTGTTGCTCCTCGGTAAATTCGATATGCACAGGGTTAAACCTCCATGGGCCTTTCCAACTGAGCGCGTCCACCCGGGTGCAAACGGTGCTCGAGAGTCTCATCGATAGACAAATAACGGTGGCGCCCAACTGAATCTTCACTGCGGGACAGCAAGCCACGCCAAACCAGGTAATTCAAATGAGCAACAGCTTCACCCAGCGCCAGGCCTAGTTGTGATTCGTCCAGTTTTCGCTTGAACAAAACAGGCAATAGCTCGCGTGCTGTTGAAGGCTTCTGACAGGCATTTTCAAGTGCCAATAAGTGATCCTCGTGGTGCTGAATCAAATAGCGCAAGCGGTGGTGCAAGCCGTAGAAAGGGGTATTGTGAGCCGGTAAGACCAGAGCATCTCCGGGCAATTGCTCGATAAATTTTTCGTGAGAGGACAACCAGTACCGCAGCGGGTTTGCCTCTGGTTCACTCGGCGAAACGCTTACATTACTTGTGATACGCGGAATAACCTGATCGCCGGAAATTAATATATTGTGCGCGGCACTGTATAAACAGGCGTGCTCAGGTGAATGTCCACGCCCCACGATGATGCGCCAGCGAACATCGCCGATAGTCAAATAATCATCCTCTTCAAGGCGCTGGTAGGCGCCGGGTAATGGCTCGCACACTGAACCAAAGCCGTGGAAGTTCTTTTTCATCTCTTCCACATAGCTTTCAGGCATCCCTGCATTGCGGTAATACTGCTCTGAAGTCCAGGAAATATCGTCTGCGGTCATCTTGCTATAGCAGCGGGCACTGAGATATTCAGCCTGTGTCATGTAAAGCGGAGCCCGCCATTTCTCACAAAGCCATCCGGCCTGGCCCACATGGTCGGGGTGCATATGAGTACACAGCACTGCTTGCACCGGCTTACCGTCCAATTCACGGTCAAAAATTTGCTGCCAGTGTTCCTGGGTTGGGTTCAGGCCGATGCCAGTGTCCACAATCCACCATCCGTCTGTATCAGCCAGTAAATATAGATTGATGTGATCGAGAGCCATGGGTAACGACATTCGCAGCCACTTCACGCCAGGTATTATTTCAATTGCGCAGCCGGGTGCAGGAACTTCGCCAAATGGATATTGTAGGTCGCTCATGGAAAATCCAGTGCTGGAAGAGCGGGCTATTCTAGCGCATCCCCCCAGGGCGCGATGGGTGGCAATATAGCCAAAGGTCATGGCGGAACCAATAGTTGAACCGGCCCCCGAATAAGGATTACCTGAGACCTTTGCACGGAAGATGATGTCGCTTTCAGGCAAGGCAAAAACGCCCGGAGTTCGTTCAGTATTTGGCTGCCCGATTCGGATGGCGCTACTGACTGTAAGCTCAGCCCCATCTCTATGGCAACATCTTTGCGACCTATAATAATTTTTATATGTTTTATAAGTAGTTATGAAATATTTACAGATTTTACATGAATATAAAAGAGAACATAAATACCGATCTACCCAGGCACTTTCGGCTACTCAGCGTCTTACAATCCCGGTTCCTTAATTGCATCCAGCGCACCCCGGTGGCGTGATTTTGTCTTGACCTTATCCACCACCTGCTTAAGACGCCCATCCGCGCCAATATCAATCCTCCTGTTCATCATTGTCAAGAAATTGCTCAGGCAGGGATTTCCTGGTCCTCGCTCCCAGTTCCTCAAGCTGCTGGACTCGTCGAGTCAAATTACCTTTGCGCCGCGTCATACGCTCCACGGTCTCTTCATATGAGTCATGCGCCCTATCCAGGTGCTTACCCACATCCGACAGAGACTCGAGCACAAGAGCGAACTGATCGTGAATTGCTCCTGCCTGTCTGGCAATTTTTTCAGCATTGCGATTTTGATGCTCGTATCGCCAAATACTTTGGACAGTTCTCAAAGTCGCCAGCAACGTCGTGGGGCTCACCACGATAACCTGTTTGTCATAAGCCATTTTAAACATACCGGGTTCTGCGTTAAATGCCGCCATGAATGCCGACTCTATCGGAATAAATAACAATACAAAATCAAGGCTGCGCAGGCCTTCGAGCTTTTCATATTGTTTGATGCTGAGCCCGGAAATGTGTTGTTTGATAGCCTGTACATGGGCGGCTAGAGCCTGAGAGCGCTCTAGCTCGTCCTCGCTGGAGACATAGCGCTCATAATCAACCAGCGACACCTTGGAATCAATTACGATATCCTTATCTTCAGGCAGTCGAACAATCACATCGGGCAGTCGGCGCTTGCCCAGGTCGTCCGTGGTGGCAAATTGAGTTTCATACTCATAGCCTTTTCTTAAACCAGACTCCTCCAGCACACGCTCCAGGATGACCTCGCCCCAATTCCCCTGGGTCTTTTTATCACCCTTAAGCGCGCGAGTAAGGTTTACCGCATCTTCAGACATACGCTGATTGAGCTGTTTGAGCTGGCCCAATTCGTGTAATAAAGACACTCGATCACGGCTTTCTTTATCGTAAACATCTTCAACCTTTTTTCGGAAATCCGTGATCTGGGTTTTGAGCGGAGATAGTGTTGCTTCCAGTGTCTGCTGATTATTCTTCAGCATCTTTTCACTTTTCTCTTCAAAGATACGATTCGCAAGATTATTGAACTCATCACCCAGGCGCTTGCGGGCACCTTCTAGTAGCTGTAATTTTTCCTCAGCCGTATGCGCCTCCCGAACGCAACGCTCGTGGCTAAGGGCGAGCTCTTGTTCAAGTTCAGATATCCTTTGCTGGTATTTAGATCGGGTGAGCAGGACAGCGGCCAGTATCGCCATAATCGCCAATACAAAAAATAGAATAGCGGTTAAATTCATAGTCAGTAAACCATCCACTCAGCGATTAATCGAGGAAACCCTGATCGGGTAATGGTGGCTGCGCCGGTCCGAAAAGTACTCTTTGAGCGTATGGTGAACCACGGGGAAGGCAATCTCTCGCCAGGGAATTTCGTGCTCTTCAAACAAAGCCACTTGCGTGCTCTCCGGGCCGACTCCGAACTCACCATCGACCACTTGAGCACGATAAAACAGGTATACCTGGTTGATGTTGGGGATATCGAACAGGCGGTATAATTGCTGATCTGAGACGTTTGCCCGAGCTTCTTCCCAGGTTTCCCTGCAAGCACCCTGCAAGCTGGTTTCACCGTTCTCCATAAAACCTGCTGGCAAAGTCCAGTAGCCTTTTCTCGGTTCAATAGCGCGCTTACAGAGCAATACGCGATCACCATAAACAGGGACACAGCCAACAATCATGCGCGGATTGTCATAGTGGATAAAGGCGCAGCTTTCGCAAACAAAACGCGGCCGATCGTCCCCTTCTGGTATTTGATGAGCCATCCCGGAACCACATTGGCTGCAAAACTTCATACCGCTATGCCTGGCTCAATTCACGGTAGGAGCCGCTGCAAAACAGCAAGGGTTGACCATTGTCGCGCCTGTGTATCTGCGTAACACGGCCCAATATAATCAAATGATCACCCCCTGGGTAAGTCGTCTCCATAGTGCACTCAAAGCTCACCAGCGTATCGGGTAAAATCGGAACATCTGTGGCTCCACTGGTAAAATCATCAGTTTGCAGCGCGTGATCGCCCTTCTTTGCGTACAGGTTAGACATGGCCTGCTGGTCACTCCGCAAAATGTTCACCGCAAAGCACTCAGTTTTTTGCCAGGCCTCATACATCTCGGAATCATTCTGCAAACTCCATAGAACCAGGGGCGGATCGAGTGAAACCGACACAAAAGAGTTAACCGTCATACCAAAGGGCTCGTACCCTTCCGCGTGCGCCGTAATCACACAGACACCCGTAGCAAAGCAGCCCAGCGCGTCTCGAAATTCACGTCCATTCAAACTCATTATTTCCCCCAACCCGATTTTACAAGGGGCGAACTATATGCCCAGATTCTGAGCAGCTTCCTATACCGACTAATCCTGCCAGCGCTGCGCGGCCTTCTCGTCACTATCTCTGGCTTCCACCCAATGAAACGAATCGCCCGACTGCTCCCTCTTCCAAAACGGGGCCCGCGTTTTTAGAAAATCCATAATAAACTCACAGGCGGCAAAAGCATCGCCACGGTGAGCGCTGCTGACGCCTACATAGACGATTTGCTCCGCAGGAGCCAGCTTGCCAATCCGGTGCACCACTGTTGCCGCAACCAGGGACCACCTCTTTTCTGCCTGATCTATGATGGTTTCAATACTTTGTTCAGTCATGCCGGGGTAATGCTCCAGCTCCATACCCTGAACCTCACACTGCGTGTTAGTGTTATCGATACTGGTGCTGCGCACATAGCCAGTAAAGCTCGCAATCGCGCCAACACCAGCGTTTTTTACCAATTCTTTTTGCAGCTCAGCGACATTAAAATCTGTACTGTGAACGACAACTTTTTTAAAAATTGCAGTCATCAGCCGCCAGTAACCGGAGGGAAGAACGCAATCTCATCACCGTCTGCAACAGGGTGATCGGGCTCAACGGCTGCCTGGTTCACTGCAAGTACCACATTGGGAGCAGCTAGCACCTCACCCCAACTACCGCCGTGTTCTGCCACTAGCTGTGCCTGAACTGCGGCCACAGTATTCAGGCCATCACTAAAATTTAGATTGATCGTGGAACAGCCCAACTGCTCCCGAATACTCGCGAAGAAGAGCACTTTTATCATGGCGCCGTCCAGTGGCCCGATTGACCACCCTGTTTTTCTATCAACCGGACTTCACCGATAACCATTCCCTTGTCGACAGCCTTACACATGTCATAAATGGTTAACGCGGCCACGGAGACTGCAGTCAGCGCCTCCATCTCAACCCCGGTCTGGCCGGCCAATTTGCAGATGCCGGTAATGGTGACGGAGGACGCTTCGCGGTCCGATTTGAACTGCACGTCTATCGAGGTCAGCATTAATGGATGGCAGAGGGGAATTAATTCAGAGCACCGTTTGGCCGCCTGAATACCGGCGATTCTGGATACAGCGAAAACATCACCTTTCCTGTGCCCGCCTCCCTCTATTAATGCGAGCGTTTCAGGCTTCATTGTTACCCTGGCCTCGGCGGTCGCAGAGCGCTGTGTCACTGCCTTGTCTGTCACATCTACCATGTGCGCGGCACCTTGCTCATCAAGGTGGGATAAACCTGTCATCGTGTTCTCTGTTTGAACTGCTGAACCGCCATTATATGGGGTACACCCCGGAATATCCTAGGAGCCTGTCGGACTTAACCGCTGCCAGCACGGGGAGGCAGAATGGCAGAGTTGCGTTTGGAAGGTCAGCTCAGACTCTTTTCACCTGACGCCACGCTCTGGTAAATCAAAGTATTGATCGTCATAGGCCCGACCCCGCCGGGAACCGGTGTGTAGGCAGCGGCGCGATCAACAATGGCAGACAATTCTATATCGCCCACGCCACCAGGGTGATAGCCAGCATCGACAACTACAGCGCCGTCCTTAATCCAGTCACCCTTAATGAACTCGGGTTTGCCGACTGCGCCAACAATAATATCCGCTTGTTTAACCAAGTCGGGGAGATTTTTAGTTCGCGAGTGACAAATAGTAACCGTGGCATTTTCTTGTAACAACATCATCGCCATGGGTTTACCCAGAATTGGAGAGCGCCCTACTACCACAGCGTGCTTTCCCCCGATTTCAATATCGTAGTGCTTCAGGGTTCGCATAATGCCCTGAGGTGTCGCGCAGCCGTATGCGTCCTCCCCCATTGCCATGCGACCAAAACCCAGACAGGTAACGCCGTCTACGTCTTTTTCCAGGGCAATGGCATCAAAACAGGCTCGCTCGTCAATCTGCTCAGGTACAGGGTGCTGCAACAATATGCCGCAGACATCAGGATTGCTGTTTAGCTCTTTAATTCTGGCAAGCAATTCATCCGTGTTGGTACTGCCAGACATTTCGACCGCCATGGAATCCATGCCGACACGGCGGCAAGCATTGCCTTTCATCTTGACATAGGTCGCCGACGCCGGATCATCGCCGACCAAAATAGTAGCCAGGATAGGCGTTTTGCCGCCGGATTTTTCTTTTAGAGCACCGACCCGCTGCAATAATTCTTCTTCGGTTTGCGCGGCTAGCGCTTTGCCATCCAGTACCAGTGCAGACATGCGAAAAAGATCTCTCGGAGGGTCAATAAGAAGGCGCGGATTATCGCACGAGAGCATGCGCCAGGGAAGGATTTCACATTGACGACCTAATTGGCCACGGGTATGATGCGCGCTCTTTAAATCTGGTTGATCAGAGCCCTGTCGGGGTATAGCGCAGTCTGGTAGCGCGCCTGCTTTGGGAGCAGGATGTCGGGAGTTCGAATCTCTCTACCCCGACCACTTCAACCTTCGTAGTGGTGGCCGTAGCTCATCGGGTAGAGCACCGGATTGTGACTCCGGAGGTGGCGGGTTCAAGACCCGTCGGCCACCCCATTAAAAGCACTGCTTGTATGCAGGTTGTGAGTTACGCGCCCGTAGCTCAGCTGGATAGAGCATCCGCCTTCTAAGCGGACGGCCGCAGGTTCGAATCCTGCCGGGCGCGCCATTTAACACAACAGTTTCGCCCTGGATTGCCGGCCAGTCAGCAGAGCTTACTGGCGTTCAACGTCATGCGAAGCGGTGCTTCGCAAGCATTCGTTTCACCCTGCCGGGCGCGCCATTTAACACAACAGTTTCGCCCTGGATTGCCGGCCAGTCAGCAGAGCTTACTGGCGTTCAACATCATGCGAAGCGGTGCTTCGCAAGCACTCGTTTCACCCTGCCGGGCGCGCCATTTAACACAACAGTTTCGCCCTGGATTGCCGGCCAGTCAGCAGAGCTTACTGGCGTTCAACGTCATGCGAAGCAGGGCTTCGCAAGCACTCGTTTCACCCTGCCGGGCGCGCCATTTAACACAACAGTTTCGCCCTGGATTGCCGGCCAGTCAGCAGAGCTTACTGGCGTTCAACGTCATGCGAAGCGGTGCTTCGCAAGCACTCGTTTCACCCTGCTAGGCGCGCCATTTAACACAACAGTCTCGCCCTGGATTGCCGGCCAGTCAGCAGAGCTTACTGGCGTTCAACGTCATGCGAAGCAGGGCTTCGCAAGCATTCGTTTCACCCTGCCGGGCGCGTCACTGACTCCCTGCGCCAGCTAGTGCCTTCTCTAGAATCCTCCAGTACCACACCCTGAGCACTTAGCTCTTCGCGAACCTGGTCGGCCAGCGCATAATCTTTATCCCGTTTGGCCTGCTGCCGCCTGGCAATCAACACTTCAATTTGATCGGGGCTGATTTCGTCTTCACCGCCAGCCTGAAACCAGGCCTCCTGGTCTTGCTGAAGAATCCCTAAAAGATCTGCCACCGCCAGCATCCGCGCTTTAAGCTCTGCCTTGCTTGAGTTTTCCGCTTTATTGAGCTGCTTTGCCAGAGCATGCAACTCGGCAATGGCCATTGGCGTATTTAGATCATCATTCAGGGCGCGATAAAAATCTTCACCACCCAGTTGCACTTCCATATCGATTTCCACGTCCTGAACTTGCCGCAAACTGCCATACAAACCATCCAGCGATGCTCGAGAATCGGCGAGCAAACTTGCAGAGAAATTCAGTGGCGAACGATAATGCGCAGACAACAGAGCAAACCTTAGAACCTCACCAGCATACTGACTCAGTAGATCTCTGACCATTCTGAAATTGCCCAGTGACTTGGACATTTTTTCGCCGTCAATATCGAGATACGCGTTGTGCATCCAATAGTTAACATAGGTTTCTCCATGGGCACACTGGCTTTGCGCCAATTCATTTTCATGGTGTGGAAAAATCAGGTCTCGACCACCGCCGTGAATATCAATGGTCTTGCCGAGATGAGCATGAATCATTGCCGAACATTCCAGATGCCAGCCGGGGCGACCTCGCCCCCAGCGACTATCCCACCCAGGCTCTTTCTCTGCCGAGGGCTTCCACAGCACAAAATCACCAGGATGCCGCTTGTAGTCCGCTACTTCTATTCGCGCACCCGCCAGCATATCGTCGAGTGATTGGTGAGAAAGCTTGCCATAGTCTTCCATTGATTCCACGGCAAACAAGACATGTCTCTGAGACTCGTAGGCGTGCTTCCTGGCGATCAGTGTTTCAATCAATTCAATCATCTCGGGCATGTGATGTGTCGCACAGGGCTCAATAGACGGCGGCAATACATTCAGACCCGCCATATCTTCACGGTATTTTTCAGTAAACCCGGCAGTGAACTCACTCATCTCCTGGCCTGTCTCCAGAACCGAGGCAATAATTTTATCGTCTATATCTGTGATGTTTCTGGCGTAAACCACAGTGTCATAATGGGTTTGCAATAGCCTAAACAAGGTATCGAAAACCACTGCGGGCCGAGCGTTGCCAATATGCGCGAGGTTGTAGACGGTGGGGCCACACACATACATCGTGACCCGCTCCGGGTTTTGAGGCACAAAGTCTTCTTTTTGCCCACTGAGCGTATTGTAGAGCTGTAGTGCCATCAGCCCTGGCCCTCACTGCCAGCCCAGCTAGCGCGCAAGCCGATTGTCCGGTTAAATACAGGTTTTTCCGGGCTGTGATCAAAGCGGTCAGCCACAAAATAGCCCTCGCGCTCAAATTGGAAACTTTGCTCGGGTACAGCTTTGGCCAAGCCTGGCTCTACGATGCAGTCTGCTTTTATCTCTAATGAATCGGCGTTCAGGCAGGCCATAAAGTCATCGCCACCGCGGTCGGGGGCTTCGTGACTAAAAAGCCGATCATATAAACGGACTTCCGCATTAATGCCTTCACTCGCAGAGACCCAGTGAATGACGCCCTTGGGTTTAACGCCATCTTCCGGGTCATTGCCAACCGTACCTTCGATAACCCGGCAATGGATCTCGATCACATCACCTGCATCATTTTTGACCACCTTGAGCGCCTCTATCACATAGGCGTTACGCAGGCGGACACGTTTGCCCAAAACCAAACGCTTAAACTTCTTATTCGCTTGCTCTCTAAAGTCCTCTCGATCAATAAGGATTTCACGAGTAAACGGCAGCTCTCTTTCACCAAGATCGTCTCGGGATGGGTGGCCTGGGGCTATTAGTAATTCTTTGCGTCCCTCGGCAAAATTCACTAAAACGAGTTTGAGCGGGTCGATCACGCACATAGCTCGCGGCGCATTTTGATTCAGATCGTCTCGTATGGCGTGTTCCAGCATGGCGACATCCACCACGCCATCACTGCGATTGGTTCCCACCATATCGCAAAAAATGCGCAGCGCGGCTGGTCTATATCCGCGGCGGCGCATACCTGCAATTGTGGGCATACGCGGGTCATCCCAACCGGCAACTGCACCCTCATCAACCAACTGCTTCAGTTTTCTCTTGCTGGTTACGGTATAACTCGTGTTGAGGCGACCGAACTCATACTGTACCGGCCGACTAGCGACAGGCAGATTGTCGAGCAGCCAGTTGTAAAGCGGCCGATGATCTTCAAACTCAAGTGTGCAAATAGAGTGCGTGACGCCCTCGATGGCATCTTCCTGACCGTGAGCAAAATCATAGGTGGGATAGATACACCACTCACTGCCCGTTTGATGATGCTCGACTTTGCGAATCCGATAAAGAATCGGGTCACGCATGTTCATATTGGGAGAGGCCATATCAATCCTGGCCCGCAGTACTTTGCTGCCCTCCTCGAAATCACCGGCCTTCATCTTCGCCAGCAACTCCAGGTTTTCGCTGACAGAGCGGTCCCGAAATGGCGAGTCTTTCCCGGGCTCGGTTAGGCTGCCTCTGTATTCGCGCGCCTGGTTGGGCGATAAATCACAGACATAGGCTGTACCCTGCTCTATCAGGTAAACCGCCCAGTCATAGAACTGTGAAAAATAGGAGGACGCGAAGCGTACCTCGCCATCCCAGCTAAAGCCGAGCCAACGAATATCGGCTTGAATAGACTCGATGTATTCCTGAGTTTCCCGCTCGGGGTTCGTGTCGTCAAAGCGCAAGTGACAACAGCCGCCAAACTGCTCGGCCAGACCGAAATTGACACTGATCGACTTGGCATGGCCAATGTGCAAGTAACCGTTGGGTTCAGGCGGGAAACGTGTCACCAGTTTTTGTACGCGCCCCTCCGCCAGATCCTTGCTGATAATGGCCTGAAGAAAATTACCGGGCTGTTGTGGGTCCAACATAAGCCGCTGCACTATACCTGCTTAAAAGGCGCGTATTATAGGGGACAAACCATTTCACTGCACCGGCAAAAGTCCGTATGATGGCAGCCTTTTGACGATAGCAAACAAGGAACGACGAATGATCATCATGCGCACCACTTTCGGCGACATCACCCTGGAACTGGATCAGGAAAAGGCGCCCAAAACCTGCGAAAACTTCATCGCCTATGTCAGGGGCGGTTTTTACAATGGCACTGTTTTTCATCGGGTCATTGATAACTTTATGATTCAGGGTGGTGGTTTCGGAGTGGGCATGGATAAAAAATCGACCGGCCCGACCATCGAAAACGAAGCTGACAACGGCTTGAAAAACAACAATGGCACAATCGCCATGGCGCGCACTACGGACCCCCATTCCGCTACAGCACAGTTTTTCATCAATGTTAAGGATAACGATTTTCTAAACCACACAGCACCGAACAGCCAGGGCTGGGGTTACGCAGTATTCGGCACGGTTACCGAGGGTATGAGCGTTGTAGACAAGATTAAATCTGTGGAAACCACAAGCAAGGATGGCCACCAGGACGTGCCGGTTGACGACGTGGTTATCGAGTCAATCGAAATTATTGAAGGCTGATTAATCGGTGCCGATTGCCTAAAGAGGTATTGACTCCTGACTCGGCACACCTGAATGAAATCGAAATTCCGAATCCTCTGACTCAATGAGATCCTGTTCCAGTGGCAGGATTTCAGCGAGTCTAGCAGTCACCTCCTCTTCACCAGCCAGGTCAGACGCCAAATTGAGGTAATCCTGAAAATGCCTCGCTTCTGATTTCAGCAGCGAGTTATAGAACTGCTCCAGCTCGGGGTCCAAATGCGAGGCCAGGGCGGCAAATCGTTCACAGGAGCGCGCCTCGATAATTGCACCAACCAACAAGGTATCTACCAGTCTTCCCGATTCATTTTTACGCACACGCTCTCGCAAGGCTCCCGCGTAGCGAGCTGCACCCAACTGCACATATTTAATATCTCGCCGCTGCATGAGCGCAATGACCTGCTCAAAGTGACGCAGCTCTTCCCGCGCCAATCGCGACAGTGTGTGCAACAAGCGACCTTGATCAACATAGCGGTACAGTAAATTGAGTGCCGCAGACGCGGCCTTTTTCTCACAATTGGCATGATCGACCAGCATGATGTCTTGATTTGAGAGCGCCCAATCGATCCAGGCCCGGGGAGTGGCACAGGGTAGAAATTTCTCTAATGCAGTGATATCAACAGCAGCCATCAAGCAGTCTGGGCAGAATCAATATAGCGCTCGTAATAGGCATCGGAAAGCATGAAGTACTCATCATCTATAGCCAGGCGCAAGGCGGGCAAATCAGTATTGCGATACTCCGCATCAATTAAAATACCGAACTCGACCGGATCACCGATCTGGCCAGCACCTGCCTTAAGAAGACAATAGGCCCAGCAGTACACATCTCTATTTTTCGGAAAGGTAATACGGTGAGCTTCCAGTTGAGTCTTTAGTCGTCGCTTATCCACCACCTGCAATTTGTTGCGTACACAGCGGCTCAAAAAACCCGCCAAACGCTCCTCAATGAGCAACTTTTGTTCGTTCGAATATGAATTCCAGTGAATAACTTCATGCGCAAAACGTTTACAACCGCGGCAGACACGGTCACCAATACCTGTTGAACAGACACCGATACACGGGGTTTTAACAGGGACATCAATCATTGATGCAGTTTACCTTATCACCCTGGTGAATGCACAATATTGGCGGCATTTGGCTCCAAAATAGAGCCCGAGTGAGCTATAATTTAGCGCCTCTTTTGATCACTCCAGGAGAATCACTGTGCTAGAAGCCTATCGTGAATACGTTGCAGAACGAGCCAGTCTGGGCGTCCCGCCTAAACCTCTGAATGCAGAGCAGGTCGCGACACTGATTGAGCTGCTAAAAAACCCTCCTGCAGGTGAGGCAGAGTTCCTGCTGGAACTCATTAGTGAGCGCGTCCCTCCCGGTGTAGATGAAGCCGCTTATGTTAAAGCCGGATTCTTGTCCGCCCTGGCCAAAGGAGAAACCCGGTGCCCACTGATTGATTCTTTCACTGCTGTAAAACTGCTGGGCAACATGCATGGCGGCTACAATATTGAGACGCTCATCCAACTGCTTAGCGATGACACTCTGGGCGAAGCTGCAGCGCAAGAACTCAAGCACACCCTGCTCATGTTTGATGCCTTTCACGATGTTGAAGAACTGGTGAAATCTGGCAATGCCAACGCGCAGGCTGTCATGCAGTCGTGGGCTGATGGCGAGTGGTTTACCGATACACCGGAAGTTGCAGAATCTATCAAGGTCGCCGTTTTCAAGGTAACCGGTGAAACCAACACGGACGACCTGTCACCCGCGCCCGATGCCTGGTCTCGCCCGGATATCCCGCTCCACGCACTGGCTATGTATAAAATGACTCGCGCTGGACTAGAGCCGGAAGAACACGGTGTAAAAGGCCCCATGGCCCAGGTTGAAGCTGTTAAAGCGCGGGGTATGCCCGTTGCTTTCGTGGGTGATGTTGTGGGCACCGGCTCCTCGCGCAAATCTGCGACAAACTCTGTACTCTGGTTCTTTGGTGATGATCTGGATGGCGTACCCAACAAAAGGGGTGGCGGTATTTGTATTGGCGGCAAGGTAGCCCCCATTTTCTACAACACCATGGAAGATGCCGGCGCGCTGGTATTCGAAGCGCCCGTAGACGAGCTGGGCATGGGCGACGTTATAGAGATTCGTCCCTATGCCGGCAAAATCCTTTCTGAATCAGGTGATGTTCTATCTGAGTTTGAATTAAAATCAGATGTACTGCTGGACGAGGTTCGCGCTGGAGGCCGCATCAACCTGATTATCGGCCGCGGATTAACAGCACGCGCCCGTGAATCCCTGGGCTTGCCAGAGTCGGATCTGTTCCGCAAGCCTAAGCAGCCCGAAGATACTGGAAAAGGTTTCACGCTGGGCCAAAAGATGGTGGGGCGCGCCTGTGGTACTGACGGCATTCGCGCTGGCACCTATTGCGAGCCTCGTATGACCACGGTGGGCTCCCAGGATACTACCGGGCCAATGACGCGCGACGAGCTAAAGGATCTCGCCTGCCTGGGCTTTTCAGCAGACCTGACCATGCAGTCTTTCTGTCACACAGCAGCTTACCCCAAGCCAGTGGACATCGACACACAGCATAGCCTGCCCGATTTTATAATGACTCGCGGCGGCGTCTCTCTGCGTCCGGGTGATGGCATTATCCACTCGTGGCTCAACCGCATGCTGCTACCTGACACCGTGGGCACTGGTGGCGATTCTCACACGCGCTTCCCCATGGGTATCTCATTCCCCGCAGGTTCCGGCCTGGTCGCCTTTGCTGCGGCAACCGGTGTCATGCCTTTGGACATGCCTGAATCCGTACTGGTTCGCTTTAAGGGCGAAATGCAACCGGGTATTACTCTGCGCGATTTAGTACATGCTATTCCCTACTATGCGATTCAAGAAGGATTACTGACTGTGGAGAAGAAAGGCAAAAAGAACATCTTCTCCGGCCGCATTCTGGAAATAGAAGGACTGCAAGGACTCACCGTAGAGCAAGCATTTGAATTATCCGATGCATCCGCTGAGCGATCGGCTGCTGGCTGCACCATTGCCTTGGACGAATCTTCAGTCATCGAGTACCTGAACTCTAATATTGTTCTGCTGCGCTCCATGATCGCAGATGGCTATGGCGACCAGCGCACATTGGAGCGCCGTGCGCAAAAGATGGAGGAGTGGTTGGAGAATCCGCAGCTTATGCAAGCCGATGCCGATGCCGAGTACGCCGCGCTCATCGAAATTGATCTCACACAAGTCACTGAGCCGGTGGTGTGCGCACCTAATGACCCCGATGATGCACGGCTGCTTTCGGACGTGGCTGGTGACACTGTAGACGAAGTGTTCATCGGCAGTTGTATGACCAATATTGGCCACTTCCGTGCTGCAGGCAAGCTGCTGGAACAGCACAAGGGCGGTATCTCGACCCGAATGTGGATTGTGCCACCAACCAAAATGGACGAGCATCAGTTGATGGAAGAAGGTTACTACAACATCTTCGGTGCATCAGGCGCACGCACGGAAATGCCCGGCTGTTCTCTGTGTATGGGCAACCAGGCACGAGTCGCCGCCAACTCAACTGTGCTATCGACCTCAACACGCAACTTCCCCAACCGTTTGGGTGACGGTGCCAACGTCTACCTGACCTCAGCAGAGCTCGCCTCTGTTGGCGCGATTCTGGGACGCCTGCCTACAGCTTCGGAATATCAGGAGTTCGCAGCCAACCTTGACTCAATGTCTGATGAAATTTACCGCTATATGAACTTCGACCAGATTGCCGAGTTTCAGGCCAATGCTGAAAAAGGTGCGCGTATTGCAGCGCTGGAAATTCAGGAATTGAGGGTTTAAAGAGCCTCTTCGCCGGTCTAAGGCCGCCTGGGAGCGACACTTCGCACTTGACGCCTTAGCAGGCGCAAAAACAGGCGCAAAGCCCGATCATCAGCCAGGCCGGGATAACTCATGTCACGCGACCCACTTCGCGTGCAGCTTTTTGCATCAGATTCTGCCTAGGGGGTGGGCTCTTATGTGCAAGTACTGGCTTAAAGCGCGGCAAAGCCCCGTTCAAGATCGGCTTTTAGATCGTCTACATGCTCTAAACCCGCTGACAGGCGAATTAGATTTGTAGTAATGCCCGAGAGTTGGCGCTCCTCCTCGGTCAGTCGGCCATGGGTGGTGGTAGCCGGGTGCACGATAGTGCTTTTCGCATCTCCCAGATTTACAGTCAAGGAGAGAAAGCGCGTGGCGTCAATGAATTTCCAGGCTTCGCTCTGGCCGCCTTTTATCGCAAACGACAAAACCCCACCAAAATCACTCTGCTGTACCCTGGCAAGCGCATGTCCTGGATGATTTTCCAGCCCCGCATAGAATACGCTTGCCACCTCTGACCGAGATTGCAGCCATACGGCGAGTGCCATCGCATTTTCACAATGAGTACGCATGCGCAGACGAAGTGTCTCCAGGCCTTTAAGAAATACCCAGGCATTAAAGGCACTCATGGTAGGGCCTGCCGTGCGCAGGAACACCACAACTTCCTCCATAAGCTCCTCTGAGCCAAGCACCACGCCACCTACGCAACGCCCCTGCCCATCCAGATACTTGGTGGCTGAATGCACAACAATGTCTGCACCGAGAGCCAGAGGTTTTTGTAGCGCCGGCGTACAAAAACAATTGTCGACTACCAGCAAAGCACCATTGCTGTGAGCCAGTTCGGCTAACGCTGTAATATCAGCAACTTCACAGAGTGGATTCGAAGGCGTTTCAATGAACAGCATACGGGTATTAGATTGCAGCGCGCTCTGCCACTCTTCCATCTCCGTGAGCGCAACAAAGCTCACAGCAACACCAAATTTTTGCATGTAGCGACTGAACAGGCTGGTGGTTGTTCCAAAAACACTGCGCGAGCAAATGACGTGATCGCCCGACTGTAATAAGGCCATGCAGGTACTTAGAATCGCAGCCATGCCCGAAGCCGTGGCGACAGCGGCAGCGGCACCCTCAAGTGCCGCGATTCGATCTTCAAAAGCTCTAACGGTCGGATTAGTGTAACGAGAATAGACGTTGCCGGGATTGTCGTCGACAAAACGCGCGGCCGCGTCTGCAGAGCTGTCAAAAATATAGCTCGATGTGAGGTACATCGGTTCGGCGTGCTCCCCCTCGGGGCTGCGTCGCTGACCGGCGCGCACCGCCAGGGTATCCAACCGGAAATCCTGATCCTCTATGTCATCAATTTCTCTAGCCAAGCCTGGTATCCAAGGTATCGTTTATGAGGCTTCATTATGCAGACCGATCACCGCGCCTTCTTCTAACTGCACGGCCAACCGCTTGCACTGTGCATAGTCGTTGCGCAGTGCATCAATTTTATCCAGGTACTGTTGATCAATATCGCCGGTCACATACTCTCCGGTAAACACAGAACAATCATAGGCCTTTATCGCCGGGTTACCTTCTGAACAGCTATCGATCAAATCATCCAAATCCTGGTAGACGAGCCAGTCTGCACCGATGAGCTGGCAAATTTCATCGACTTCACGGTCGTGGGCAATCAATTCCTTCGCGGATGGCATATCAATACCATAGACATTCGGGTAACGCACCGGCGGAGCGGCTGACGCAAAGTAGACTTTATTGGCCCCGGCTTCCCTGGCCATTTCAACAATCTGCCTACAGGTCGTGCCTCTGACTATGGAGTCGTCCACCAGCAGTACATTTTTACCGTTAAACTCCAGGGGTATGGTGTTCAGCTTTTGCTTGACTGATTTTTTGCGCTGACTCTGTCCTGGCATGATAAAGGTGCGGCCTATATAGCGGTTTTTCATCAGACCTTCGCGGAACTTGGTACCCAAAACGCCGGCCATAGCCTGCGCTGCGATACGGCTGGTATCAGGTATGGGAATCACGACATCTATATCGTGATCGGGCCGTTCTGCCAACACTTTGTGCGCCAGTTTTTCGCCTTGCCTAAGTCGGGTTTTGTAAACAGAGATACCGTCCATAATTGAATCCGGACGCGCGAAATAGACATGCTCAAAAATACAGGGCGTGGTTTTCGGGTTACTGGCACACTGACGAAAGTGCAAACCACCACTGGCGTTAATAAAAACAGCTTCACCTGCACGAACGTCGCGCACCAGTTCAAAACCCAGCACATCCAAAGCCACACTTTCTGAGGCAAGCATATATTCGGTGCCGCCAATGCGTTCACGCTTTCCTACCACCAGCGGGCGAATACCATGGGGGTCTCGAAACCCGACAACACCGTAATTCGCTACCATTGCAATCGCGGCATAACCTCCCTTACAGCGCTCATGTACACCCCACACCGCGGTGAATATATCGTCCTCGCTGGGGGTTAACTTGCCCAGCTTTTGCAATTCGTGGGCAAACACATTGAGCAGCAACTCCGAATCTGAGTCCGTATTCAGATGCCGTAAATCAGTCTTGAACAACTCTTTCGCTAATATGTGGGAGTTAGTGAGATTTCCGTTGTGTGCCAGCCCAATACCATACGGGGAGTTCACATAAAAAGGTTGCGCCAGGGCGGCACCAGAGCTACCGGCTGTCGGGTAGCGGACATGCCCAATACCAATATGACCTTGCAAGCGCTGCATATGCTGCTGGCGAAAAACATCGCGTACCAGGCCTTCACTTTTACGCTGATGAAAGTTGCCATCGGCAAAGGTCATAATACCGGCGGCGTCCTGTCCACGGTGCTGCAATACGGTCAAGGCATCATAGATGTCCTGATTAACATTCGACGTACCGACAATGCCTATCAAGCCACACATCTTGTTCCGATTCCCCGGCCTCTCGCCCAGATTACTAGGCTTGCTGAAGTGGCAAACCTGCACCACTCGTTAAATTGGCAGAATTCTGTTGCGCCCATTCTACTACGATCAACACCTGCGGCAGCAAAACAGAGCCCTCTGCCAAAAATTCATCTTTAGGCAAAACAGCTTGTCCTATATAGGTCAGTACGACCACGATAATAATGCCGCGAGCAAAACCAAAAACGGTGCCCAATAGTCTATCCAGCCCACCCAGACCGCTCATTTTCACTAGCTGTCTGAGCAAATTATTAACGACACCGCCCAGCATAAGTGAGGCGACAAACAGGATCATGTAGCTGACGCCATAGCGCAGCGAGGCATTGTCGATAGTTTGACTCAGCACCGCCGAAACCTGCCCGGCAAACGTGGTGGATATAAAAAAGGCGGCTACCCATGCGACCAAAGATAAAGCCTCCTTAACAAAGCCACGCAAAAGACTCAGCAGTACCGATATTCCAATGACGGCAACAATAAGCCAGTCAACCCAATTAAAAGGCAGCTCAGGGAACATAGCGGGCGATGATTGAGTTCACACCCACCTCCTTGTCGATCTCTATTTTGAGCGAGTTCATAGCTTTTCGCTCGAACCGGGGGCCTACATACACTTTGTAGAAAACTTCACCCGATTGCTCACTGGGGCGGAAGTAGGCTTTATAGCCGCCGTCAACGAGCTGCTTGACCAACAACTCCGCTCTGTCTTTTTTGCGAACTGTAATCACCTGGATTACCCAGGCGATTGGGATACCGCGATCATCCAGGCTAGACTTTGCCTTTCCCGTTGCTGTGGCCTCAACTACGCTAGCAGGGTCTGCCTGTTGCGAGCGGTCAGTAGATGCCGCCAGGCGCTCGAGCTCTTCGGCCTCTGCCATTAATGCCAAGTCGTAGCGACCACCGGCGGGCTCAATATCTGCTACAGGCTCTGGTGCCTGTAGTTGCATTTTTCTCAAATTTGGCATGGCGGGCACTTGCGATGTGCGATTGAGGCTTGGCTGATTGGGATCGGTAAAAATCAGCGGCCAAAAAACAATGCCCAACACTATGATGAGCAGTGCCCCTACCAAACGCTGTTTTAAAACGTCATTCAAGTCGTCTTCTATCCTTCTCTATACAGGGCAACACTGCGGCAATGGTGTAAAAAGAGCCAAATACCACCAGTCTGTCTCCGGCGCCAGCCACACTACATGCCCGGCGATAAGCCCGACGAGGATTATCGCTACTACTTACCCTGGTTACACCTTCTGAGCGTAAAATCTCACTCAGTTCAGTCGCGGCGCCAGCGCGCGGCACATTCGGCAAGTCTGCAATAAACCAGTCATCTACCTGGGCCTGAATGCTGCGAATCATAGCACGGATATTTTTGTCAGACAGCGCCGCAAACACGGCAATAGTGCGACCTGCGCAACCGTTTTGGCGCAAGAAGTTTGCCAGATTTTTTACTGCTGCCGGGTTGTGTGCCACGTCGATAAGACAGTGCAGCTCAGCAAGATCAATGCGCTGCAACCGTCCTGGCAATTCCAGTCCGTTCACCAAACCCCGTAGCGCCTGGTCTTCAATATTCACTCCGAGAATGCTGGCGGCGCACTGAGCCGCAGCCATGTTCTCGCCCCGCAAGGGTAGGTTTTCCCCCAGAACCTGTGCTTTGGCTGCCGCTATATAATGCGACACACAGGCAAGTTCAGTGGCTCGTTTTCGGAGGCTGGCTGCCGGCTTGAGGTCCGCACAGACAAAGGGCCGCTGCTCGCGCAATATACCCGCTTTTTCGAGTGCTATTTGCTCCCGGTCATCGCCGAGCCAGGATTGATGATCCAGATCTATAGCAGTAATGACTGCGATATCGGGGTCGACAATGTTTACCGCATCCAGGCGCCCACCTAAACCCACCTCCAGGATAATCGCGTCCAGCTCCAAACCTCCAAAGATCACCAAAGCGGACAATGTGGCGTATTCAAAATAGGTGAGTGGCACCTGATTGCGGACGGCTTCGATTCGTTCAAAACTAGCGACAATCACCTCGTCTGAGACAGAGATTCCATCGATGCAGATGCGTTCGTTAAATCTGAGTAGGTGTGGAGAAGTGTAGGCACCGACCTGCCAGTCGGCCCCGCGCAAAATGGCATCCAGACAAGCCACGGTGGAACCCTTGCCGTTAGTGCCTGCAACAGTGACGACCGAACACGGTTGCTCTATAACGCCCAGCCGCTCGGCCACGATTGAAACACGGTCAAGTCCCAGCTCGATTTCCTCAGGATGCAAATGCTCTAGCCGCTGTAACCACTGAGCCAGAGTTGCGGCTGGCATTAATCGCTCGCTGCGACAGCTCTCTTGGTTAGCTTTGAGAGCAGCCCAAACAGGGTTTCGCGCATATCATTGCGATGAATGATCATGTCAATAGCGCCTCGCTCCAGCAAGAACTCACTGCGCTGGAACCCCTCTGGAAGTTTTTGGCGAATGGTTTGCTCAATCACATTTGGACCGGCAAAGCCCGCTCGCGCATCCGGCTCGGCGACATTGATGTCACCCAGTAAAGCGAGACTGGCAGATACACCGCCATAGATTGGGTCGGTCATCACAGAGACATAGGGTACGCCGCCCGCTTTAAGTCGCTCCAGCACTGCGCTGGTCTTGGCCATTTGCATCAGAGAAATCAAAGCCTCCTGCATACGCGCGCCACCCGATGCCGAGAAGCAAACAAATGGAATATTTTCATTTAAGGCATGTTGCGCTGCACAGGTAAATTTCTCACCGACTGCATAACCCATAGAGCCACCGTGAAAATTGAACTCAAAGGCAACCGCGACAACCGGCATGTTGTTTAGCATTCCCTGCATGGCAACGAGCGCGTCTTTCTCCCCGGTGGACTTTTGCGCACCGCTGAGTCGATCCCTGTAGCGTTTCAGATCCTTGAATTTGAGCCGATCTACCGGTTCGATTTCCGCAAACAACTCTTGCCTGCCACCTTCATCCAGAAACAGATCCAGGCGTCGGCGCGCACCAACCCGCATATGGTGGGCACATTTGGGACAGACCTCAGCATTGCGCTCAAGATCCGGGCGATAAAGAACCGCATTGCACTTGACGCACTTTCTCCAGAGTCCTTCAGGCACCGTATTGCGGCGTTTGCCGTCTTTACTGCCGACACCGGATGGAAGAATTTTGTCATACCAACTCATAACAGTTCCTATTGACCCACATTCAGATCGTCAATGCCAGCGCGAATATCTGCTATAAGACCTCGAGCGGCATCAAGCACCTTATCGACATCGTCCGACGCATCGGCGACATCGGCTATGAGCTGCACCAGCGCGCTTCCAATCACCACTCCGTCTGCAACTCTCGCAATCGAACTGGCGGAAGCCGCATCTTTAATCCCAAAACCAACCGCTACAGGCAAGTTCGAGCAGGTTTTTATTTCTCCCACTTTCGCTGCCACTTCAACGGTATTGACATTGCCCGCACCAGTCACTCCCCTAAGAGAAACGCAGTAGATAAAACCACTGGCGACCTCAGCCACTTTTGCAATACGAAACTCCGGTGTAGTCGGTGCAATTAAAAAGATATTATCCATTGCTGCGAGCTTTAGATGTTCGTGCAGGGGGCCTACTTCTTCAGGTGGCATATCCACAACCAGAACTGCGTCAACCCCGGCCTGCTGGCAACGCTGCACCAGTTGTCCGTGGCCCATGCGTTCTATAGGATTGGTGTAACCCATCAACAATACCGGGGTGTCTTTATCAGTGTCTCGGAATTCGGCTACGATATCGATTATGCCAGCTAAACTCACACCCTGAGCAAGCGCCCGTTCGTGACCCGATGCGATTGTCGGGCCTTCCGCCATCGGATCGGAAAACGGTACGCCTAACTCAATAATATCGGCACCCGCAGCAACCAAAGCATGCATCAATGGCAGCGTGATAGCCAAATTTGGATCGCCTGCAACAATATAGGGAATCAGTGCTTTTCGGCCCTGCTTCTCCAGTGCCCCAAAGCGGGCCCGTATACGACTCACTGTAAAACTCCTAAAACTCTATGCCTTGCAAGCTGGCAACGGTGTGAATATCTTTATCCCCACGGCCCGATAGATTGACGATCATAATATCTTCGCCATCCAGAGTCGGCGCCAACTCAGCCGCATAGGCCAGTGCATGGCTGGACTCCAGGGCAGGCATAATGCCTTCACTCAGGTTTAATTGCGAAAACGCAGCCAAGGCCTGCTTGTCATCTGCTGATACGTATTTAACGCGGCCAATGTCTTTCAACCATGAGTGCTCCGGACCAACACCCGGGTAATCCAGACCCGCAGACACTGAATGAGTCTGGAGTATCTGACCGTTCTCATCTTGCATTAAATAGGTTCGGTTGCCGTGTAGTACGCCAGGATATCCTGCGTTTAGTGGCGCTGCGTGCTCACCGCTGTCCAGGCCCAAACCACCAGCCTCAACGCCATACATCGCTACGCTCTCATCCGCTAAAAAGGGATGAAACAAACCGATAGCATTGGAGCCACCTCCAACACAGGCTACCAATACATTCGGCAATCTGCCGGTAATATCCAGACATTGCTGACGGGCCTCACGCCCGATAACGCTCTGAAAATCGCGCACCAGCATGGGGTAAGGGTGTGGGCCAGCGACAGTGCCGATAATGTAAAAGGTGTCATCGACATGGGTCACCCAATCTCGCATCGCCTCGTTCATAGCGTCTTTCAGCGTTCTGGATCCACTGGTGACCGGCACGACTTCAGCGCCCAGCAGCTTCATACGATAGACGTTCAGCGCCTGGCGACGGACATCTTCTTCACCCATATACACGACACATTCCATACCCAGTCGGGCGGCGACCGTTGCCGAGGCGACGCCATGCTGACCTGCTCCAGTCTCTGCGATAATGCGCGTTTTACCGGAGTACTTGGCGAGCAATGCCTGGCCAACCGTGTTATTCACTTTGTGCGCGCCAGTGTGGTTGAGGTCTTCCCGCTTTAAGAATATTCGGGCGCCACCGAGTGGCTTGGACCAGCGCACGGCTTCGTACAAAGGAGAGGGGCGACCTACATACTCTGCGAGATCCTTATCAAACTCACGTTGAAAATCCGGGTCTGCTGACAGACGACCATACAAGGTTTCCAATTCGTCCAATGCGGACATCAGTGTCTCTGAGACATATTTCCCGCCATATTCTCCAAAACGGCCGTTCTCGTCTGGAAACCCGGCAAGGGTTTGTTTACTCAAATCACTCATTTTTCCATCCATCTCCAGCACTCGCGCTGTACTTCCTGGCATCGGCCATGTGAACAGCTTGCATAAAGTTCTGTATTTTCTTTGCAGATTTAATTCCCGGTGAATCTTCCACTCCGCCACTGACATCTACCCCATAGGGCGATATTTGGGTCACTGCTTCTGCGACATTATCTGGTTTGAGTCCCCCGGCCAGAATGATTGACGACCGCAACTCTCCTGGAATCAATTGCCAATCGAACCTCTCTCCGGAACCACCGGCAGAACCTTCCATCCAGGTATCCAGCAACACTCCACGAGCCGTGTGCCAGCTCTCAATGTGCGCAGTGAGATTTTCACCGTCTGATACTCGCAGAGCCTTGACGTAAGGTTTGTGAAATGCGTTGCAGTAACTGGCATTTTCACTGCCGTGAAATTGCAATAAATCAATCGGCAAGGCTTCACAGACCTGCTCTACGCGCTCTGGCTGTTCATCAACAAATATCGCTGTTATCGTAATAAAAGACGGCAGACCAGCCAGGATCTGGGCTGCCGTTTCTATATCAACGGCTCGCTTGCTGGGCGGATAAAACAACAAGCCAATAGCATCTGCGCCGGCTGCCGCGATTGCCAGAGCATCTTCCGGCCTGGTTATGCCGCAAATTTTAACTCGTGTGCGCATTGTGCCGCTCTTAAAAAAGCGCGCATCTTAACAGATGCGAGAGCCCAGTGGCAGAAGGCTATTCGAGACCAGCCAAAAACAATGGCCCGGGTGGATGGCTCAGCAGGCCAAAGTGGTCCGGATAGCTCACGCCTACCAGATACAACCCGGCCGGCGAGGCTGTAGCTGGAGCCAGAGTTCGATCTTTTTCAGCCAGTAGACGCGCAATAGCGTCCACGGCTATTTGACCTCGGCCCACTGCGATCAGCGCACCTGTGATATTTCTCACCATATGGTGCAGAAAGGCGTTGGCTTGAATATCGATAATTACCAACTCGCCATGGCGAAATACCTTCGCGAAATCAACACGCCGCATTGGGGTCGATGACTGACAGAAGGCGGCGCGAAAGGCACTAAAATCCTGCTCACCCAGGAGCGCCTGAGCTGCCGTGTGCATAGCTTTCACTGAGAGCTCGTGGCGCACCCAGTGTACCCGCGATACAGCAGCAGCCGACGCAACAGGCGCATTGTGTATGAGGTATCTGTAGCGGCGGGCGACGGCACTAAAGCGTGCGTGGAAATCAGGAGCGACCTGCTGCACATGTTTCACCACCACGCTGTCAGCTAAATGTGCGTTGGCACCCAACAACCAGGAGCTGGTGCTGCGCGCGGCAGGCGCGTCAAAGTGTACAATTTGATTGGTCGCGTGCACACCGCTATCGGTACGGCCTGCGCAGCTAACTCTAACCGGTTGATCTGCAACCCTGGAGAGTGCTGTCTCCAACGCAGCCTGCACAGTTTTAACGTTATCTCCGATTTGAAATTGCCAGCCATTAAATGCACTGCCGTCGTATTCAACTGTAACCGCTATTCGCGCTTCAACGGGGATACTGTGATCAGCCACCTCTGCGCGCCTCAATCCAGATGGTCGATCAATCCCTGGGCTTCCCGCTTCTGATACTTAGCCCCGTCTTGCATAACCTCTTCGAGAATACTCTTTGCACCCTCTTGGTCGCCCATATCTATATAGGCACGCGCCAAATCGAGCTTGGTGGATATTGCGTCACCGTCAGCAGCAAATACCAGGTCTTCATCTTCACTGATGGTCTCATCGTCCAGCGCATCATCAAAGTCAGTCGTCAGATCTTCCAGGCTCTTTTCGAGATTCAAATCAGAATCTTCGAATTCATCCGCGACCGCTTCCAGGGCAATTTCACTCATTTCACCCTCGATTTTCAGATCGCCGAAATCGATGCCCAAATCATCACTTGCGCCTGCCAGTGCAGTTGGCAGTGCGGTCAGGTGGGCACTATCGCCTTTCGGTTCTGCGGCAGGATTGATGTGCTTATCCGTCTCCGATTGAGGCTGGGGGAGATCCTCATTCAGCGACAACTCGTCGAGCAAGCCAGCCGCTAGCGGGTCATCATCAGGGTCATTCCCCAGCTCCAACTCTTCATCGGCGGGCTCGACAGCAGTGATAATTTTATCAAGCTCCAGATCAGGCAGCTCGATTAAAGCGTCGTCAGGTGTGACCTCTTTGAGCTCATCCTCCGAATCCTCACTGCCACCGTGAAAGTCATTCACGTCGACGTGTTCTAAATCCGAATCATCCTCGCTACTGGCGCTCGCTACACCTTCATCGTCAAGGCCTGGCTCAGCTTCAGAACTGGCGGGGGATGCCTCTGCATACTGTTCAACAGTCGCTGCCGTAACCTCCTCCGCTGTCAGCGTCGGCTCAGGCAGGTTCTGCAACAGACCCTTCCCATTGCTGGTCGCCTCTATCAATTCCCTGGCTCTGGCAATAGCGGCCTGATCACCGATGGCTTGAAGGTCGGCGTATTGTTGCTGTAGCTCCTTTGAATCGGCCATTTCCAGGTGGGCTTGCATGAGTTTGAGCCGGTATTCAACATGGGTCGGCTCTACCGCTATGGCTGCTTTGAGCGCAGCTACCGCCTGTGGGAAACGGCCGTAGGCAATATATATATCAGCTTCAGCCAGGACATTACCTGACTCAAACTGCGCTGCGTAGACGTCTTCGTCAGCAGTACTAAAACTCAGGCGTTCCGAACCCAATGATTCGTCCTCAGACAGATCAGAGAATTGATCCACTATAAGTCCGTCGTGATTGAGTTCAACGCCGACAAACCCGTCATCAATGTCACCCGTTTGGCCGGGGGCCTTGCTGTCGTGCAGACCTTCGATTTGCCTACCCAGTCCGCCGGGTTTGAGTATATTTCTGAAAGCCCAAAGCAAAGCACCTGTCAACACCAGCAACAGGGCGACAACGTAGATCAAGTAGTCCATAAGCAGCGTCATCAACTCATCGCTGGCAGACTGCTGAGCAGCGGGTTTCGGCGCGGGTGTGGGGTTCGCAGATGGCGCTGTTGTAACGGAAGTATCTGTAGCGGGCTCTACAACCACGTCCAGCATGTGACTGGTCGTGTCGTTTCTTCCTCCAGTTTCTGCCGGGGTAGCTGTGTCTTCATCCGACAGAGCAGATTGAAGTGCCGCAATTTGATCGTCCTTGAGCGTCAGCAGGCGCTCAAGGGTGGCCATTTGCTCCTCCATAGAGCGCATTTGATCGCGCAAATCATCGTTATCGCGCTGAACGGCATCCAACTGTTCAAGGTCTGTGCCCACTCCCCCGGCAATCGCTGCAGCGCTCTGCGAATCACTATTGCCAGCTATAACCAGGCTGCCCTGGTCTGCGTGTGCGCCAGTACTGGCCGAAGATGTATTATCTGCGCCTGAATCCAGACTGCGGGCATCAATTGCGCCGAGGTTCTCCCTCCAATCGCTTGCCTGCTGCTCTATTTGCGCGGCAACTTCAGCCGCTGCCATGTCACTCATTTCTGCAGGCGTTGGTAAACGCAAGACATATCCAGCTTTTAGCTGGTTGATATTTCCATCGATAAAGGCCTCAGGATTGAGGCGCCGAATATCGAACATTGTCTGTTGAACACTGCTGCCAGCGGGCCGCGAGCGCGATGCGATACTCCACAGAGTCTCACTCTGTTGTACAAGATACATGCCTCCCGGTTGCGGCGCGGCATCCGCAACGGTCCAGTAACGGCCATCGTCAGTTGCCTGAACGTCTTCGTCGGCCCCGGTCTGAACAGAGACGGTCTCGGCCGCCACTGGTACGCGAGTTCCCACCGTCATGTCGCTAGCGGAGCCAGCGAGCGCAGGCAGGTCCAGCAGCAATGTATACGCGCGAAGAATACGACCCTCGGGCCAGCGCACTTCAACAACAAAATCGAGGTATGGCTCAACCACCGCGTCAGCGGAAGTAATCAGCAGGCCACCACTACCAAACTTATCGGTTGAAATTGAAAATTTGAGGCCGGTTAGAAAATAATTGCGCTCCACGCCAGCGCGGTCAAAATCAGACTTTGAAGCCAGTCTCACTTTCAGTTGTCCTGGATCAAGGCTACCCAGATCAAGCAGGTCAACTTCCGCTCGCAGTGGCTCATTAAGGAATGACTGTAACCGCAATTCGCCAAGCCCTAGCGGCAGCGCAATCGCAGGCAGCATTACCCCGAGAAAGACAAGCGAAACCCTGCACTTACGAATCATTAAATTGGCCTTATTATTCTAATACCACAGCAACCGCTCTCCCCGTGCTAGCAACGGTTAAGCCCAACAGACCCCTGAAATATTACTTTAAATTTGTTCGCCAGTATCTTTTATAAATAATCCTTTAGCAAGCACTCCGCTATCTGTACGCTGTTGAGAGCCGCGCCTTTCCTGACGTTGTCTGATACTACCCACAAATCCAAACCACGTGGATGCGAGATATCTTCACGAATTCGGCCAACAAAAACCGGGTCCGCTCCCGCTGATTCTGTAACCGCCGTTGGATAGCCGCCATCGCACTGTTCATCTACGATTTCAATGCCAGCCGCGCCACTGAGCAACTCCCGTGCCTTTTCGGCACTGATTTTTTCCCGAGTCTCTATGTGAACCGCTTCCGAGTGACCAAAAAACACAGGGATGCGGACACAGGTAGGATTCACCTGAATTTCAGCATCTTCGAAGATTTTTTGGGTCTCCCAAACCATCTTCATTTCTTCACGGGTATAGCCATTGTCTTGAAAGGTATCAATATGGGGCAAGGCATTGAATGCGATTTGTCTGGGATAAACCTCACTCTCAATATCCTGTCCGTTTAGCAGCCGAGCCGTTTGCCCTGCCAACTCTTCAATAGCCTCCCTGCCAGTACCAGAAACGGCCTGATAGGTGGCTACATTGATCCGCTCTATCCCGACCTCGTCGTAAATAGGCTTGAGTGCGACCAGCATTTGAATCGTCGAGCAATTGGGGTTAGCAATAATATTGTGCTTCGTGTAACCGGTGATCGCATGGGGGTTAACCTCGGGCACCACCAGAGGTATGTCCTCTTGTTGGCGGAAATGGGAGGTATTATCGATCACTATACAGCCCGCCGCTGCGGCCTTCGGCGCAAATTCAGCCGAAATACTGCTGCCGGCAGAGAACAGTCCGAGCTGCGCTTGCGAAAAATCAAAGTCGGCCAGGCCTTGTACTCTTACGGCTTTACCTCTAAAAGTGATGGTTTTGCCTGTAGAACGAGCGCTGGCCAGCGGGTACAGAGTACCCACCGGAAAGTTTCGCTCTGCAAGTATGGACAGCATAGTTTCACCCACCGCGCCGGTTGCTCCCACTACTGCTACATCATAGGTATCAGACATTAGCTAACGCCTCCACGACTGCTGCGCCCATTGCTCCAGTATTTACGACTGTATCGCCTTCCCTGTGAATATCGGGCGTTCTCAAACCGCGATCCAGCACTCGACTCACCGCTGCTTCAATCGCAGCGGCAGCCTCGGCTTGCTCAAGTGAATACCTCAGCATCATGGCCACAGACAAAATCGCGGCCAGTGGGTTGGCCTTCCCCTGCCCGGCAATATCGGGTGCTGAGCCGTGACAAGGTTCGTACAGGCCGCGTCCGGCCTTATCCAGAGATGCAGAAGGTAACATGCCTATAGAGCCTGTTAGCGTGGCTGCGGTATCTGAGAGGATATCGCCGAACATATTGCCAGTGACCAGCACATCAAACTGCCTGGGTGCCATAACCAGCTGCATGGCCGCGTTGTCTACGTACATGTGGGATAAGTCCACGTCTGGATATTCCCTGCCTAGCTCGGTCATTACTTCGCGCCACAAAATTGTGACCTCAAGTACATTGGACTTGTCTACTGAGCACAGACGGCCACCGCGTTTGCGCGCAGACTCAAAGGCCAGGCGACCGATGCGTTCTATTTCTGACTCGCGGTAGACATAGGTGTTGTAGCCCTCTCGCTCGCCGTCTTCCAGCTCACGAATACCACGAGGTTCGCCGAAATAAATACCACCTGTCAGCTCTCGCACGATAAGAATATCCAGGCCAGCAACGACCTCTGGCTTTAGACTTGAAGCCGACGCCAACTGCGGATACAGCCGAGCTGGACGGAGATTGCCAAACAGTTGCAGCTCTGAGCGAATTTGCAATAAGCCCTTCTCAGGGCGCAGTGCACGGTCTGCTGCATCCCACTTTGGGCCGCCAACTGCGCCCAGCAAAATCCCATCGGCCTCGCGGGCCTTCGCCAGGGTAGTTTCAGGCAGCGGAACGCCGTGGGCATCAAGGGCTGCCCCGCCCAGCAAACCATCTTCTAACGCTATAGACAGCTCAAACATGTCAATTGTCCGCAGCAACACCTGCCGCGCCTGCTCGACAATTTCCGGGCCAATGTAATCGCCAGGCAATATGAGTACTTTATGACTCAAAACAGTCTCCTACTGAATAGCATCAAACAGCCACGGAGATTGTTCCCGCCAACGGCTCTCGTAGCTTTGAATTGAAGCGGCCTGTTCGAGAGTCAGTCCAATATCATCAAGCCCCTGCAGCAGGCAACGGCGAGGAAATTCATCCACTTCAAAACCATACTCGCTGCCATCAGCACAAGTTACTTGCTGCGCTTCAAGATCAACCGTCAACTGATAGCCCTCTGCGGCATACATCTGCTGGAAAAGCGTTTCCACTACAGCCTCGTCCAGAACAATGGGCAGCAAACCATTTTTAAAACAATTGTTATAGAAGATATCGGCGTAACTGGGCGCAATGACACAGCGAAAACCGTAATCATCCAACGCCCAGGGCGCGTGCTCCCGACTTGATCCGCAGCCAAAATTTTCCCGCGTCAACAAAATTGAAGCGCCCTGATAGCGCGCATCATTGAGGGGAAAGTCCTCGTTAAGCGGACGGCTACTACAATCCTGCCCGGGCTGCCCTTCATCCAAATAACGCAGCTCGTCAAACAAATTTGGGCCGAAGCCGCTGCGCTTGATCGACTTCAGAAACTGCTTCGGAATAATCATATCCGTGTCGACGTTGGCGCGATCCATGGGGGCCACAAGACCCTTCTCCAGAGTAAACGCTTTCATATCTCTCACTCCCAGCCTCTAACATCCACGAAATGACCGGCTACAGCCGCCGCCGCTGCCATGGCCGGACTTACCAAATGCGTTCTGCCGCCAAAACCCTGGCGGCCTTCGAAATTTCGGTTGGAAGTTGATGCACAGTGTTCTCCCGGGCCCAGCTTGTCGGCATTCATGGCCAGGCACATTGAGCAACCCGGCTCGCGCCACTCCATACCCGCCTCAACAAATATTTTGTCCAAACCCTCGGCTTCTGCCTGCCGCTTAACCGCGCCCGACCCAGGTACCACCAGAGCCTGATTGACGCTGTCGGCAACTTTCTTGCCTTTCACCACAACTGCTGCAGCCCGCAGGTCTTCAATACGCGAGTTGGTGCAAGACCCTATAAATACCTTCTGCGGACGAATTGAGGTGATCTCTGTACCGGCTTCCAGCCCCATATAGGTCAAAGCTCGCTCCACAGACTCACGCTGAGATACATCTGCGATATTGGCCGGGTCGGGCACGCAACCATCAATCGGCTGCACCATTTCTGGCGAGGTGCCCCAGGTCACTTGCGGCTTTATGTGTTCGCCACGAAGCTCGACAACCGTGTCAAAGACTGCGTCTTTGTCGCTGTGCAGGTCACTCCAGGCAGCCACTGCCTTATCCCACAGTTCACCAACCGGAGCGTAGTGCCTGCCCTGCACATAGTCCAATGTGGTGGTGTCGACTGCGACCATACCAATGCGCGCGCCTGCCTCGATGGCCATATTGCACACAGTCATACGACCTTCCATGCTCATGGCACGTATGACTTCACCACCAAATTCAATCGCATAACCGGTACCACCAGCCGTGCCAATCTTGCCAATAACCGCCAGCATCAAGTCCTTTGCGGTAACGCCAGTCATCAATTCACCGTCCACTTGTACCAGCATATTCTTCATCCTGGTTTGCACCAAACACTGGGTAGCCAGGACATGTTCGACTTCAGAGGTGCCGATACCGTGGGCCAAAGCACCGAGCGCGCCATGAGTTGCGGTATGCGAATCACCGCAAACAACCGTCATACCCGGTAGGGTTGCGCCCAATTCGGGCCCAACAACGTGAACAATACCCTGCCGCTGATCATTGATTTCAAACTCAACGATATCGAAATCACGGCAGTTGTCATCGAGAGTTTGAACCTGCAATTGTGACACTGGATCCTGAATGCCAGCGACGCCGCCGCTGCGCTCCATCAACTCCGTGGGCACATTGTGATCCGGAGTTGCGAGATTCGCATCCCGCCGCCACGGCTGACGACCAGCCAGGCGCAACCCTTCAAATGCCTGCGGCGAGGTGACTTCGTGGAGCAATTGTCGATCAATATAAATCAACGCGCTGCCATCATCGCGCTGCTGCACTAAATGACTATCCCACAGTTTGTCGTAGAGTGTTTTGACCATGCAAGTACCTGTCCAGTGTTTAACCCATTCATTACGCGATTCTAGTGGCCCTTGCCGAATAAAACAAATTCACATTTTTTATCTATTAAATTCCAGACTGGAATACAAATATGACCCCAGATACACTCACTCTATGGATACTCAAAATTTGAAGGCCTTCCTCAAAGTCGCTGAAGAGCATTCATTTTCAATGGCTGCGGAGAAATTGCACCTGACTCAACCCGCTGTGAGTAAACGGGTAGCGGTGCTGGAAGCCCAGTTGGGAAAATCCTTGTTTGATCGAATTGGCCGCAGTGTCAGCCTCACTGAAGCGGGCTCTGCCCTTATGCCGCACGCACAAACCATCATCCGGAATCTGGAACAGGCTGAACAGGCTGTGCGGGATTTGTCCGGCAATGTCACTGGCCGGCTGCTCCTGGGCACCAGCCATCACATTGGCCTGCACCGGTTGCCCCCGGTGCTGCGGCGCTTTAGCCAAGAGTATCCGCAAGTGAAACTCGACGTTGCCTTTATGGATTCGGAGCAAGCCTATGAACAGGTCATGCAGGGAAAGCTGGAGCTAGCGGTCATTACTCTTGCTCCGGGCGGGGATCATTCAATGGTCTCGAAGTCGATATGGCCTGACCCTCTCGATTTTATGGTGTCCAAAGACCATTGGCTGGCTGATAAAGATGACCTCAGTCTTGCAACCCTGACCAACTATCCAGTCATTCTGCCGGGTATGAATACGTACACAGGTCAAATTGCCAAAGCCATTTTTGATCGGGCCAATTTGACGCTCAATATCTCGATGTCAACCAATTACCTGGAAACAATCCGCATGATGGCATCAATTGGCCTCGGCTGGACCGTATTGCCTCGCTCCATGCTGGACGACAGCCTGGTCGCCCTGACAGTGACCACCTCAGCGCCGCAGCGACATTTAGGCTACATTTATCACCAGCGGCGCAGCCTGAGTAACGCCGCCAGTGCCTTCATAGACGAGCTGTACTAGGACTCGGGCAACTTGCCATGCCAGTGGGCAATGCTTTGGCTGTTTGCAGCAAAGCCCTCGTGATCAAGGGTATAGGTACTGCCGCTGCAACGCAGCTTCAGCCATGTTGTCAAATTCCTGAACACTCTAATAGATACCAAAAACCAGACCCGCAGCCAGGGTGTGCCCAAGGTCCTCACAGCGCTGGAGTGCACGGGCATCCGGCTCACCTCGGCAAATAATGGGCTCGACCACTGCTTTCATCGGCACCCCGATAAATATCCTGTCTAGCTGGCTAACCGCCCCCCTGCCATCGTTGCCAGCACTGATAAACAAGCCGTAGGGCTTGTGAGGCGCCAGGGCTTGCGCGGGATAATAAATTCGATCTAAAAAATCCTTGGCAGAGCCCGCAGCAAAACCTGAATTTTCGGCCAGACCGAGCAAAAATCCATCGCAGTCCACCAATGGCTGAACGCTACAATCCCAGGCTCGCTGACACACGATCTCGATGTCAGTTTCACGGGCTGCGCCGCGTTTTACCGCAGCGGCCAATTGCGCCGTTGCCCCGCTTTGGGAGTGATAGACAATGAGCAGCTTTTTTACCATCCGGTCATACTACCAATAACAGACGCATCTGTGAGTACCCGTAGACCATGGCTGCTGACTGCTAAAGTAACGCCCAGCCGGCATGGTCAGCGACAACCATTTTGCAAGCGATGGGTAAAGTCGGTGGCGCTACATGAATCAGGTTGAGTTACCCACATTTTCTGTGCATAAGTATGGGGGAAATTATGCCCTCCCCTGTGGATAACAGCAGACAGGGGCCATTTCACACCACACCTAGAATTTACTTTAAGTTTGTCCCTGTCTATAAAAATCAATGACTTACATATTTTTTATAGAGTTTTGTCGAGCGCGGTTTGTAAAACCCTATAAATATAGAGGTTTGGGCAACGGGTGTGAATAAAAAACCCTGATTTCGTTAGCAGCCGCTGACCTGCAAGCCTTTGGAATTACGCTGGTTTTCTTTTTTGAATTCACAGAAGCGTCATATTTTTGAAGCCTCTACTCTTTTTCGATCTGCCAACAGCGGTGAATAGTCGCCCTTCTTGCAAAGTCGTCATCGACGGTTGCTGACGAAATATCCACCACCTTCCACCGTTCGCCGACGGCTGAGTCCAGCTTGAAGCTGCGCAGGTTGCTGGAAAAATAAAGCCGGCCGCCGGTAGCCAAACGAGCGACAGTCGCCTCCAACAATTGCAGATGGTCGCGCTGAATGTCGAAGCTCCCTGCCATTCTTTTCGAGTTGGAAAAACTGGGTGGGTCCAGCAGGATCAAGTCGAATTGCCCATCACTTTCTGTCAGCCACTTTAGACAATCAGCTTGAATCAATGGGTGCCGTGCACCCCCCTGATCATTCGCCTTGAAATTGCGCCTGGCCCAGTCCAGGTATGTCCTGGACATATCAACACTGGTGGTTTCATGCGCACCTCCGAGTGCCGCATGCACCGAGGCGGTAGCGGTATAGCAGAACAAGTTTAAAAATCGCTTGTCTTTAGCTTCCGTTGCAATCTTCAAGCGCAGTGGCCGGTGGTCCAAAAACAGGCCGGTGTCCAGATAATCATGGAGGTTGACCAGCAGCCGGGCTCGTCCCTCGCGTACCGGCACAAACTCGCCTTTATAGTTTTGGCGCTGATACTGCTGACTGCCACGCTGCCGCTCTCTGCGCTTGTAGAGGATATTTTCAGGGGCTATGTCGAAGGCGACGGGTATCACTTGCCGGATTTTCTGCATCCGTCGATCCGCATCGGACTCATTCACGGTTTTGGGTGCTTTGTATTCCGCAACATGCAGGTACTCACCATAACAGTCGATGCTGACCGCATACTCCGGCATATCGGCATCGTATACCCGGTAGCACTCGATCTGTCTTTTTCTGGCCCAGGCCGCCCACTGCTTACGGTTTTTGCGCAGGCGGTTCAGCAGCATTTGCGCACCTTCAGACAGCCGCTCTGGAGCTTGCTCAGCTCGCTCGGGCAACGCTTGCACCTGCCTGAGATCAAACAACAACAAACTCACTGGCAAGGCTCCGTTATACAGCGCATAGCGTTTGTGGCTGCGCAGACCCACGGCCATGCCCAGTTCCTTTTCCGAGGTCAGCACGGCGGCCTGCCAGCCGGCAAATTCACGCTGAAAAACATCTCCCAGTTGCCGGTACAAGGGGCGCAGTTCTGCACGTTCTCCCAGACGCTCACCGTAGGGAGGATTACTGATCACCAGGCCGTGTGGCAGGGGTTTGTGGCTGGGTTTAACTAGTTTATGCAGCGGTTTAACACTGACCCGCACCACTTTTTGCAACCCTGCCGCCTCAATATTGGCCTGTGCTTTGCCTATAACCCTGGGGTCGGCGTCATAGCCGCGAATTTCAGGCAGTTCGGCTGCGAGGGACCGTTCGGCCCGGTTTACTGCCTCATTGCGAATCGTCTGCCACTGGGAGGGATTGTGTATTTTCAAATTCTCAAAACCCCAGTGCCGCCGCGCCGAGCCAGGTGCAATACCTGCCACCATTGCCGCGGCCTCCAGCAACACGGTTCCCGAGCCACACATAGGGTCTATGAGTGCACCGCCGCGCGCGGCAATGCCGGGCCAATCTGCTCGCATCAAAATGGCGGCCGCCAGATTTTCCTTGAGCGGGGCCGCCCCCTGCTGGGAGCGAAAGCCTCGCTGGTGTAAACTAATACCGGTAAAGTCGATGAACACCTCCGCTTGCCCTTTGCGCAAACGGACATTAATACGCACCTCGGGGTCGTTGCGCTGCACCGAAGGCCTGCCGCCACCGCGCCTGGAAAAATAGTCCACAATGCCGTCTTTACAAACCTGCGCGCCATACCGGGTGTTGCGAATCGAGCTATTTTGCCCGCTGAAATCGACGACAAAGCCGCATCTCTCCGACATGTAATCCGCCCACGGCACTGCCAAAATTCCAAGCAGAAGGCTGTCGCTGTCTGCCACTGAAAACAGGCCAACCGGCAGCAGCAATCGGTTGGCGAGACGGCTCCACAAAGCGGTGCGATAGGCCACAGCCAGGCTGCCCTTAAAATGGCAGCCGCCAACGGTTTCTCGCAAAGATTCAGCCCCCAGCGAGGAGAGCTCGTCCATCAGCAAACTTTCAAGCCCTTTTGGGCAGGTGCAAAACCAAGGCTGGTCGGACTTCAAGTGCAGAGTTCCTCCGAGAACAACGCGCGTCACTATAACGGTTTTATTGGTTATAACAAATTGATAGTCGACGCTGAGGCTATACTCTGATTAGATGGAGTTTGCAGCAGACGAGGTAGCTCAATGCGCAGACAAAAACGGGATATGAACGAACGCGCTTTTCAGCGCGGTTATCAAGCCGGTTTAGGTGGTCGCTCCAGCGAGGACTGCCCCCACGAAGCAGAGCAGGTCAGGCAATTTTGGCTCTCTGGCTGGCGCGAGGGACGCAGCGATCAATGGGATGGCTTAACCGGTGTCTCGGCGATACACAAAACCGCCTAGCGGCTTGTAAACTCGCCTCACAGCGCCTAGTTAAGGCTACTCTGGGCTAAATCCAATAGCTCGCGATTAGCCACCGCGAACATCGCGAAATCCGGCTGCTCGGTGGCGTGCAGTTGGATGAGCATGCTGCGCCACCGATTGACCAGAATTTGCTCCTGCTCGATCCAGCGCTCTATACACAGGCTCGCGTCGCGCTTTTCGCAGACATGTTTCAGCGCGCCCACTGCCAGTGAACGCTGTTGCCACTCCAAATCTTCCAGATAACTGTCTCGCGCCAGAGCCTGCCATTCATTCTCTACCTTAACGTCAGTAATCAGGCCCGCAAACCAGTGTAACTCCAGCTCTTCACCCAAAGTAAAGTACAGCTCTGCTACCTCCAGATTACTGGCTTCACAGTCTCGCGCCGCAGCAACAATACTCATGGATGTGTACAGATAATGGCTCCCGGCCACATACTGCGCCAACTCACTGTGAACACCCTGATCGGCCATGCGCTGAAAGCGCTGTCGTATTCGCTGCGCAGAGTCGCCCTGAACCAAGCCGGGTAAGGCCGCCTCCAACTCGGCCACACCAGGCTGGAACTCGGCAATTAAACCAGCGGGATCAAAGCTGTGTCTGCGATTGCGCAGCAACCAGCGACTGGCGCGACGAGCAAGGCGCACAATGTCTATAAACATCTCCATTTGCACGCTGCTGTCCACCTGGTGATCAAGGGCCTCAACGGCCTGCCACTGTGTATCCAACTGAAATATTTCGGCAGCAGTTGCATAGGCAGCGACGACCTCTGGCAGGGTACAGCCGGTTGAGCTCACCAGTCGATCAACGAAATTCACGCCCACTCGATTAATCAGCTCATTGGCAAGTTGTGTTGCAATGATTTCGCGCCGCAGGCCATGACTGTGTACCTCTGCGCTATAGTCTTGCAGCAACTGCGAAGGAAATGCGCCCTCTGCCGCGCGCGCGAGAAAACTGTCATTGGGCAATTCGGAATCCATCAACACTTCTTTGAGTATGCCCTTGCTATAGGAGATCAGGATAGACAACTCGGGCCTCGTCAATCCTATTCCCTGCCCTTTGCGGTCTTGCATTTCCTCCTGAGTCGGCAGGTATTCAAGTTCCCGATCCAATCGACCTGCATCTTCCAGAGTGGTCATCAGTCGACTGTACTCAGTAACACGTTTGGCGGACTCGGCTTCAGCCAGGCTAATGGCTTGAGCCTGATGATAATTATTGCGTAATACCGATTCAGCCACACTGTCTGTCATGTCCTCCAGTAACTGATTGCGATGCTTGGCGGTCAGATCACCCCGAGCGACGACGGCATTGAGTAATATTTTGATGTTCACTTCATGGTCGGAGCAATCCACACCCCCGGCGTTGTCGATAAAATCTGTATTGGCACGACCACCATTGAGACAATATTCCACTCGCCCCAACTGGGTTAAGCCCAGGTTGCCGCCCTCTCCCACTACTTTGCACTGCAGTTCACTGCCGTTGACCCGAATACTGTCATTGGTCTTGTCGCCTACATCCACATGCTGTTCACTAGTGGCCTTTACATAAGTACCAATACCGCCGTTCCACAACAGATCAACAGGCGACTTAAGCAAGGCGTGCATTAATTCAGCCGGCGTCATCCGCGCCGCGTCAATTGAGAATCGCTCTTTCATTTGCGGTGAAATATCAATTGATTTGGCATTGCGAGAAAAGATTCCACCACCCTGAGATATGAGTGATTCGTCATAATCTGACCAGGATGATCGGGGCAACCTGAACAGGCGTTTGCGCTCGCCGTAGCTGCTGGTTGAATCGGGATTCGGGTCAACGAATATATGCATGTGGTTGAAAGCGGCCGTCAACTGGATGTGCTCTGACAACAACATGCCATTGCCAAACACATCCCCGGCCATATCACCCACGCCAACCACGGTGAAATCTGTTTGCTGAATATCCAGGCCCATTTCACGGAAGTGTCGCTGTACCGAAATCCAGGCGCCGCGAGCGGTAATTCCCATTTTCTTATGGTCGTAGCCGGCACTGCCACCCGAGGCGAAGGCATCTCCCAACCAATGTCCGTACTGGCTGGAAATTTCGTTGGCGATGTCAGAAAAGGTAGCCGTGCCTTTGTCGGCAGCGACAACTAAATAGGTATCATCAGCATCCTTCCGTACAACCTGTGGCGGCGGCCGTATAGCGTCATCAACAATATTATCCGTTACATCCAGCAAGCCGCGAATGAAGGTTTGATAACAGGCGATGCCCTCCCTTTCCCATTCGTCTCTACTCGGGTTGTGCAGTTGTCGCTTAGCCACAAAACCACCTTTGGCGCCCACTGGTACGATGACCGCATTTTTGACCTGCTGGGCCTTTACCAACCCAAGCACCTCAGTGCGGAAATCTTCGTGCCTATCTGACCAGCGCAAGCCACCACGCGCTACCTTACCGCCGCGCAAATGAACACCTTCCACCGCAGGCGAATAGACGAAAATCTCATACGCCGGAACCGGCTGAGGCATCTCGGGCAACAAGTCGGGCTGCAATTTAAAGGAAAAATAGGGCTTTTGGGCTCCCAGCGTGTCGAGTTGAAAGAAATTAGTGCGCAGTGTCGCTCGAATCAGAGCAATGAACTGCCTGACGATCCGATCTTGCCCAAGATTCTCCAGGCCCTCCAGCTCAGTGATTAGACCTTCGTATATCGCCTCTTCCCGCTGATCGCGCCAAGCCTGATCGCCCTCGAAGCCGGGGTCAAAGCGAGTGAGGAATAGCTCCACAATGGCACCGGTAATGTGCTGGTGCTCGGCGAGCGTCTCGGCAATGTAATCCGTACTAAAACCGAACTGAATTTGCTTGAGGTATTTTGCCAGAGCGCGCAACAGAGCAATTTCGCGCCAGTTGAGGCGGACCCCAAGTAACAACTTGTTAAAAGCGTCACTCTCCGCATCGCCAAACCAAATACGTGCAAAAGCGTCGGTGAAGTCGTGGCGCACTTTTTCCAGCTCTATTCGCTCTGCCAGCGAATAGCTCAAGCGAAAATCCTGTACCCAGACTGAGCAGCCCTTTTTGTCATTGACTCTATACGCACTCTCTGCAACCACACGCAGTGCAAGATTTTCAAGCACAGGGATGACATCGGACAACGGCAGGGAGGTATCGCGATGAAACAGGCGAAAATGGACTTCGTTTTCAGCTTCGGCGAGAGTGCGGTAAAAGCTCATCGCCAGCTCTTCGCCATCGACAACACGCAGAATTCGCCCCATGTCCATCACTGCGATGCGCGGGTCAAAATCGTCGCGATAGCCTGCCGAAAAGCCCTCGCCAAAACGCTCAAACAAGGCACTGCCCTGTTCTTCTCCGTATTGATCCAGTAAACGATCACTCAGGCGATCAGTCCAGGACTGAGTCAGCCGCTTAATGGTCTGTTCGAGTTCGGATACATTGGTATTGCGAGACGAATCCGGGTTTAGAAGAAATACAAAATACACTCGCACCAACACGGACTCGGTAAATGTGGTCAGAAATTCACTGGCCTGGGCCCCCAACTCATCTCGCAGCAGAGTTTCAATCTGTATGCGGGTCGCCGTGGTATATCGATCTCGCGGCATATAAACCATGCAGGTAAAAAATTTGCCGTGAGCAACTTCTCTGGCAAAGAGTCGCGTTTGCCGCCTTTCCTGGATCTGATTTACAGCACGGGCCATCGGAAACAACTCCTCCGCCGTGGCGTGAAACAGTTCGTCGCGTGGAAACAACTCGATCACACGAGCCAGCTCGCGGCCTTCGTGATTTGTTTGATCCAGGCCAGACTTGTGCATGAGTTGCGAAACTTTATTGCGAACTATTGGAATGCTGGTAGGGCTCTGGGTGTATACCACGGACGTATACAGGCCCATAAAGCGGTGCTGTAAACTCAATCGTCCCGAATCATCAAATTCATTGATTTCTATGTAGTCCGGATAGGCGAAGCGGTGCACACGAGAGCGAATTCTCGATTTGGAAAACGTTAACTGCGCATGCTGTGAGGCATCTTCGGCGAGATGAATACCTATGCTCTGCTGTAAATCCTGTACTCCGCTGGTACGGCGCTGACGCAATACCCCGAGCCAGCTCTCCTCAATATCGACAACCCGGATACTGTTACCGCTGTGCTGGACCCCGAGGCACTCGTAGCCCAGCAATGTAATATGATTCTGTAGCAGCCAATCGACGAATACGGCATTCTCTTCACGCTGCTCAGCGTCAATGGTCGGTGTATTTTCTATCTGAGCCTTGACCTCAACCAGCTTATCGCGCATGGCGCTGAAGTCATCCACTACCAACGCGACTTCGGCGAGAATGTCCTGCAACGCAGCGACGGTATCGTCTATATCTGCGGTGTCGGTACAGCGGTCGATTTCGAAGTAGATGAGGCTCACATTTTCACCCGCATCGGAGCGGGCTTCCAGGTTGGTAATCTGACCCTGTTTATCGCGTTGTAAGCTGAAGTTTTGTCCGTGCAACTTGTGAATGCTGGCATTGCGCCGATTCAGTTCCCCTCTGGCTGAGTCCAGCAAAAACGGCATATCCGGCGCCAGGATAACCACCACACTATGGGCGCTCTCCCAGCCGTGTTTCTCCAGGTCCGGGGTAAACAGGCTGACTTTAATGTGCGGGCTGTTCCAGCGCTCCAGTGACCGATAGGCGCCGTAGATAAACCCATAGACATCATCCGGTTTGCTATCCAGCAAGTCATTCGCTGGAAAAGATCGAAAGAATACCCTGGCGAGCGCATCCACCAGCAGGCATCGTTTCTCGCCCGCCTTACTGGCGATCATTTGCGCCAATTCCTGCAATAATTTTTTCTTACTGGTCTCGCTACTCATAGCATTCTCGAGTGAACTCACTGTGATAAGCATAGTCTATTTGGGTAGAATACGGCGCCTGACACACACATGACTTACAAGGACACCTGTGAACGAATATCGGCAATTAATTCAAAAGCTTAAGGACTGGCTGAGCAGCCAGATCATCGGCCAGGAGCATTTGCTGGAACGCTTGCTGCTGGCGCTTCTCTGCGATGGTCACCTGCTGGTAGAGGGTGCCCCGGGACTCGCCAAGACTCGCGCCATAAAGTCGCTCGCTGAGGGTGTTGAAGGCAGCTTTCAAAGAATCCAGTTCACGCCCGATTTACTGCCGGGGGATATTACCGGCACGGAAATCTATCGCCCACAACAGGAGCAGTTCTATTTTCAGCAGGGTCCTGTATTCAACAACCTGATTCTCGCCGATGAAATCAACCGTGCGCCAGCCAAAGTGCAATCAGCTCTGCTAGAGTCGATGGCAGAGCGCCAGATCAGCGTTGGCAGCCAAACCTATGCTTTACCACCATTGTTTCTGGTGATGGCGACCCAAAACCCCATTGAACAGGAAGGCACATATCCCTTGCCCGAAGCGCAGTTGGATCGTTTCCTGCTCCATGTGGCAGTGGGCTATCCCAGACGTGGCGCCGAAGTCGAAATTTTGCGATTGAGCCGGCAGGAAGCGCAGCCGCAGCAACTTGCCAGCCCGGAACCAGCGACAGAACAAGCTATATTTGCCGCGCGCCAGGCGGTATTGAACATGCACATGTCCGAGCCGGTAGAGGCATACCTGGTCGAGTTGATACTGGCAACCCGGGAGCCCTCCAGTTACTCGTTAGACCTCGCCAACTGGCTGGAATACGGCGGCAGCCCTCGCGCAACCATCGCTTTGGATAGATGTGCACGAGCACATGCCTGGCTGAACGGCGCAGATTTTGTATCGCCAGATGATGTGCAGGCCGTGGTCGCAGATGTGTTGAGACATCGGCTGATTCTGAGCTTCGAAGCTGAGGCAAACGGCATCAGTGCCGATCAGGCCGTTAATGAGTTAGTGAGGTGTGTTCCGGCAGCATGAATGGTGCCTACTGCGAATTGCCACAGCTCATTCAGCAGCGCTATTCAGGTGAGCAATTAAATTTGTCCAGGCATCAGCGTGCCCTGAGCTTGTCCACTGGCTCCAGCAAATCTAATTTTCGCGGTCGCGGCATAGACTTCGAGGAAGTTCGCGGCTACCAACCCGGTGACGATATTCGCACAATCGACTGGCGAGTGACTGCCAGAACCGGTACCCCGCATACCAAAATTTTCCGGGAAGAACGCGAGCGCCCTGTTTTGATTGTTACCGACCAGCGCAATCGGATGTTCTTCGGCAGTCGCCAGCAATTTAAATCCGTTCTCGCCTGTAGGTGCTCTGCGTTACTAGCCTGGGCGGCCCTCAAGCAGGGAGATAGAATCGGAGGCCTGGTTTTTTCCGACACAGAGCACCAGGAGGTGAGGCCGAAGCGCAGCCGCCGTTCGGTGCTTTCTTTGCTCAGCAATCTGTCTCAATACAACCGAGGTCTTCCCACTGGCAGCACAACCCCTGCCAGCGAGTCCTTCAGCCAGGCCTTGATCGAACTAAGGCGTATCGCCCGCCCAGGTAGCTCCATTTATTTCGTTAGCGACCTCTGCGGTGCCGAAAGCGACTCCGCACTAGAGCACCTGTATCAGCTATCGCGGCACACAGAGATCAGCGCCCTGCACTGTTCTGACCCGCTCGAAGCAGAGTTGCCTGAAGTCGGCCTCTATCGAGTCAGCAATGGCAGCCAGGAGACAGACCTGTTTACGGGCAACAAGCTGCTGCGGCAGCAATATCGGGAAGTCTACCAATCTCAGCTGCATCACAGGCAAAGTGAATTCGGCAAGCTGGGCATCCCGCTGATCACATTGAGCACCACAGATGACCCGCTCAATCCATTGCAGCCCTATTACGGTGGCAAACAACGACGGCAGATTCACCGGTGAATGCGGCAGACCCGTTAGCACAGTTGCGCGACATACACTTGCCTGAGCCTGTGGGCTGGTGGCCACCCGCACCCGGTTGGTGGATTGTTGCCATTATTGTGTTGCTGCTTGGGCTGCTTACATTCTTATTCCTGCGCAAACGCTGGCGCGCGCGTGCGCATCGCCGCAGCAGCCAGGTTTTGCTCACTCAATATTTTGAACAGTGGCGGCGAGACAAGAATACCAGCCGATATCTGCAACAGTGCAATGCACTACTCAAACGGGTGGCTTTGGTCAGTTTCCCGAACCAGGAAATCGCGCCTGTGACGGCGCAGTCCTGGATAGATTTTCTCCAGTCCAAAGTGTCCGCCAACACCAAGAGCCCTTACAACTTCTTGCCCTTGAAAGACGCAATCTACAAGGAGAATGCTGGAGACATCGGTATTGAGAAGCTCCATCAGGATATAGGCCTGTGGCTGAAATTACACCGGGAACCATCAGATGATTGAGTTCCTCTGGCCCGCCGTTTTTTTCCTGCTGCCGTTGCCATGGTTTGCTCACTGGCTGTTACCCGTCGCAAAGTCGGAGCAAGCGGCGTTGCGGGCCCCGTTCTATGAGCAATGGCAAGCGCTGAATCAGGCGTCTGGTCACAGCATGAGCACCAGCCATTGGCTAAATCTCGTTCTCATGCTGATTATCTGGATCAGTCTGCTGACTGCCTCTGCGCGGCCGATTTATTCGGGTGATACGATTAACCTGCCAATGGAGGGGCGCGACTTGCTACTAGCCGTGGATATTTCAGGCAGCATGCGCACGGCGGACATGCCTGCGAGCGGCACTACCGTAGAGAGGATTACTGCAGTGAAGGCTGTAGTCAGTGAGTTCGTTCGGCGTCGCCAGGGCGACCGGCTCGGGCTAGTGCTATTTGGTACTCATGCGTATTTGCAGGCGCCATTGACCTTTGACACGCTCACGGTAAAGCGATTCCTTAATGAGGCACAAATTGGTTTTGCCGGCGGCGAGACGGCGATAGGCGATGCAATCGGCCTGACGATAAAACGCTTACGGGAACGCCCCAACGAGAGCCGCGTGATGATTCTACTCACCGATGGCGCCAATACAGCTGGCGCGGTCGACCCTCTGGAAGCCGCCGCTCTGGCAGCAACACACAACATCCGTATTTACACCATTGGCGTGGGCGCCGATCAAATGAAGATGGCGGGGCTATTCGGCTCGAACTTCGGCAGCCGCGTGGTCAATCCATCTCAGGACCTGGACGAAGACACTTTGCAAGCCATCGCTCAAATGACTAAGGGTCGTTATTTCCGCGCGCGCAGCCCCGCTGAGCTCGCCGAAATCTACAACTTGCTCGACCAACTGGAGCCCATAAACCAGGAGGTGGAAACATTCCGTCCCAGCACAAGTTTGCTGCACTACCCCCTGGGCTTGACTTTCATCGCCAGCCTGTTGCTTGCCTCAATGTATCTGGCAGGGCGAGACCGATAGATGGAACAGTTGGCTGAACTGCATTTTCTGCGCCCGCTGTGGCTTCTGGGGTTGCTGCCCTGCGTGCTCTTGTTTTGGGGCCTGTGGCGTAAAACTCGCTCGCATTTGGGCTGGTCGAAAATGATCGATCAAGAGCTGCTGCCACACTTGCTTGTGACCACGAACACCACCTCAAAACGTGCGCCCATTCAGGCAATTTTATTGTGGTGGGTACTGATCATACTGGCTCTGGCCGGCCCTAGCTGGGAGCAAATCCCGCAACCGGTCCAACGCAGACAAGAGGCACTGGTTCTGCTGCTCGATTTAAGTCCGTCGATGCTGACCGAGGATATTAAGCCTTCGCGGTTACAACGCAGCAAGCACAAGCTAAGAGATTTGTTGAAAAATCGTACTGAGGGCACCACCGGGATGATCGCCTTCGCTGGAGACGCCCATGTCGTCAGCCCATTAACTGATGATGTACGAACCATCAGTAATCTGGTGCCAGCCCTGCACCCGGATATGATGCCCGCCGCAGGTAGCGATGCAGCAGCAGCCGTAGAGCTGGCCATAGAACTGCTGCAAGCAGCCGGTATGCTGGAGGGACAAATCCTGCTGCTGACAGACGGCGTAAATATAAAACGCAGAGCGTCCATTGCCAGGCTGACTGCTAAAACCAACTATACCTTGTCGGTGATCGGAGTCGGCACCGAAGCCGGTGAACCGATTGTTCTCACTTCCGGCAAACTGCAAAAAGATCGCAAGGGTGAAATCGTCATTGCGAAACTGGATCGCGATAGCTTGCGCGCGCTGGCGCGAGCCAACGGCGGCAAATACCACGATCTCAGCCTAACTGGCATTGACCTCTCGGTACTGGATCACAGCGACCTGGCAGCGACCTCAACACTCGACAATTCCCTGAGAAGCACCGATACCTGGCACGATGCGGGTTATTGGTTATCCATGGCCTGCCTGCCGCTGGCTCTATTCGCATTTCGTCGCGGCTGGCTGCTTTGTCTTCCGCTTTTGTTTCTGATTCAGATACCCCGCGCCGAAGCACAGCCATTCAATTGGAATGATTTGTGGTTGAGCAGCGACCAACAAGCTGCGAGGCTTCTGCGGCAAGGTAAGGCTGAGGCAGCCGCAGGGCTGTTTGAGGACCCGGAGTGGTCTGCTGCTGCACACTATCGGGCGCAACACTATAAGCAAGCGCAGGAACTGTACGGCGCAAGCAGCAGCGTCAACAATTTGTATAACCGTGGCAACGCAATGGCTCGAGCAGGGGACTTGCCCGGCGCAATAAAGGCCTATGAGAAGGCTCTGGAACAGTCGCCAGAGTTTGACGATGCACTGTTCAATAAGCAACTGCTAGAAAAGTTACTCAAACAACAGCAAAATGATCAGCAGAATCAAAGCCAGAATCAAAGCCAGAATCAAAATCAGAACCAGGAGCAGAATCAGCAGGGGCAAAACGACAAGCCACACAAACAGCAACAAGGCGAAGGCGAATCAAATCCGCAGGATCAGCAGCAAAATGAACCCAGTCAGCGGCAGGAAGCAAACTCTGACCCTGAGGACAATCCTTCGCCCTCTCAGAGCAAGCAGGATAAACAACAGCAAAACAGCGAGAAAGATCAGCCGCTGGAACAATCACCAGCTGAGCAAGAACAAGCTGACAACAACCCGCCGAGCCAAAATGCATCCACTCAGGCCAGTTCTGAGGAACAGGAAAAAGATCAAGCCACCGAGGCATGGTTGCGACAAGTGCCCGACGACCCGGCTGGATTATTGCGGCGAAAGTTCAAATATGAATCAGAGCTGCGGCAAAAAGATCTATCGAACACAGGAGAGTTTAACGATGATTGGTAGAATTGCTCTCGGTTTTGTAATGCTGCTTGCCAGTTGCATAGTCACGGCAGCGGTGAGCGTAAGCGTTGATCGAGCCAGCATGAGTGTAACAGAGAGCTTTAACCTGGTTATCCAGGCCACCGAAGGCGAGAACCTGGATAACATCAATTTTTCACCACTAATCAAAGACTTCGATGCCATTAGCAAGAGCACGCGAAGCAGCACTTCCTACACGAATGGTCGCAGGGAAGGCAGCCAGGAACTGATACTCACCTTACTGCCGAAACGCAGTGGCAAACTCCTATTGCCTTCACTCAATGTTGACGGAAAGCCAACCAGTCCGATAGGTCTAATGGTCAAAGAGGGCAGCGACGAGCTCAGCGCCTCCGATGTTTTTTTCGTGGAAATGGAGGCAGATAGAGACAACGTGTATGTGATGGGCCAGTTGCGGCTCACCATTCGGACCTATCGTGCCGTATCACTCACCAACATAGACAACACCGCCCTCAACATTGAAAACGCCGAGATAGAACCGCTCGGCAAAAACAATTATAGCCAGGCAATAGACGGCGTTAGCTATCAGGTCAGCGAATGGTCATTCGCGGTCTACCCTTTGCAAAGTGGCACCCTGGAAATTCCAGGCATTCAATTTCAGGCCCAGCAGGTGACTGGACAGCGCGGCTTTTTCAGCCTTGGTAACAGGCGGCAGACTATACGCCGCAACGCTAAACCCATAACCATAGATGTCAAACCCATGCCTCGCGAATTCTCTGGAGACACCTGGTTGCCGAGCGAAAAAGTAGAGATCAAAGAAAGCTGGTCGACGCCTCTGGAAAACATGAATATTGGCGACTCGGTCACTCGAACAATCACCCTGCAAGGCATCGGATTACGAGGTTCCCAATTACCCGACCTGCCCCAGCCCGAGCTGGCCGGCATTAAAATTTACCCCGACCAGCCAAGCCGGGAAAACGTCACCAGCGCACAAGGCCTGACTGCTCTGGGAATACAGAGTGCCGCATGGGTTGTCACTGAAGCGGGCGAATACCATATACCGGAAATATCTGTTCCCTGGTGGGATACCAAGGACAACAAGCTGCGCTATGCAACACTAGCCGCTCGCAGCTTTTCGGTGGCTTCCACGCTTGTTCCAGGCCCCGTTGAAAACGAGGGGCCGCCCTCTACAGTATCGGTTAGGCAAAACCCACTCACAAACGACTACAGTGTCTGGGTGTGGATTACAGCAGCCATGGCCCTGGGGTGGTTGCTCACGGTGTTGTTTTTTCTGCACCGTCGCGGCGACAGCAATACACCGCAACAGGCCGCGAAGAGTACAGCCGTTCAAACAGAGAATTCTGCTTTTAAGAATCTCGTACAGCAGTGTAACAACAATTGCGCGCAAACAACCCGACTTCAGCTATCTGCCTGGCTCTGTGCTGTGTTTCCAGACCTATCTAATCCAACCCTCTCAGAGTTGAAACGGCGTGCAAATTCACGCACCTGCACGTTGCTGGACGAACTGGAACGGGCATTGTATGGGCCCACCCGACAAACCTGGGAAGGCGCCCCACTCGCTGATGCTCTAAAGGATGTGCGCAAGCAAATGGCAGACAAGCAAAAGAACAGCCGAGCCGATACCCTGCCTGTGTTATACCCATCCTAGCTAAAGGCTCTTGCTGTCCCTGGCTAAAGGCTCTTGCTGTTCCTGGCTAAAGGCTCTTGCTGACCACTTCAAAGACATCAGGTGACAAACCGTCCATGTCGGCAAGTTTTTGCAATTGCTGTTGCATCAATTCCTGGCCGTGGGCATAGCGACGCCAGCGTGTCAGCGGCATCAGCAGTCTCGCGGCTATCTGCGGGTTAAAGCTATCGAGCTGAGCAACCACATCAGCCAATAACTGGTAACCGCCGCCACTCAGCCCATGAAAATGAATGGGGTTAGCTGCACAAAAGGCACCTACCACAGAGCGCACCTTATTGGGGTTCGTTAGCTCGAAGTCTGCGTGCTGCATCAAACTTATCACTCTCTCCAGCGCACCCTCCCGGGGGCTAACCGCCTGCACCTGGAACCATTGATTGACCACCAGCGACTCGTGCTGCCACTGCTTATAGAACGCCTTGAGTACGGCCTCGCTCTGCTGATCGCTGCCGTGATTCACAATAGCTGTCAAGGCGGCCTGCTGGTCAGTCATGTTATTGGCCTCTCGATATTGAATCTGGGCTAGCTGAACACCGGCTTCAGCATCCGCCAAGACCAAATAGGCCAGACAAGTATTGCGGAGGCTACGCGCTGCAATCTGGTGGGCGTTCGGCGCATAAGGGGCTGCGCAGGCCAACCTCTCATAGTGCGCGTGTAATTGAGAAAATAGACTTTTACCCAGCTCTTGGCGAATACACTCTCGCGCCCGATGCAAGCTATGTACATCTGCCAGCTCACTGGTTTCAACCAGGTAATTCACACTCGGCAGGCGCAACATCTCTGCAACCATGGCAGGGTCGGCTGATGTATCGTCGAGAATAGCCCGGTAGGCGTTAGTCAATACCTGTGTGTCTGCCGCTTCTGACTGTGTGCTCACAATGAGGCGTTGCGCAAGCTGCTGGCAGGCATCCCACCGACAAAAGCCATCGTCATCCCTGGCCATCAGCGCCGCCAGTTCATCATCACCGTAGGGATAAGTTAACTTCACTGGCGCGGAGAAACCGCGCAACAACGAAGGCACCGGCTTTTCAGTTAGTCCGATAAAAGTGAAGCTTTGCGCGGTTTCGGTCAATTCCAGAACGCGGCGCGTGTTAGCCGGCGTCGCCAGGTCCGGGGCAGCGCCAGCCGGTGTTAATGGCATCGCGCCAGCGTCGCCTATCAGTCCCATTTCCAGCGGGATAAGGAGCGGCTCCTTCTCACTCTGGCCCGGCGTCGCCGGGCAGGATTGTTCTACAGTCAAAGTAAAACGACCCTCCTCTTCATCCCAGTTGCCAGCAACATCCAGGTGCGGTGTTCCCGCCTGAGAATACCAAAGACGAAACTGAGATAAATCGCGCCCACTGGCATCTTCCATCGCCTGAACAAACTCATCGCAGGTCACTGCCTGCCCGTCGTGACGGTCGAAATAGAGGTCTGATCCAGCGCGAAACTTCTCCGGGCCCAGCAACGTGCGAATCATTCGCACTACCTCCGCGCCTTTTTCGTAAATGGTCACTGTGTAGAAATTGTTGATTTCAATAAATGAGTCTGGCCGGACAGGATGTGCCATGGGGCCAGCGTCTTCGGCAAACTGGGCAGTGCGCAGCAGCGCAACATCCTCAATGCGCTTGACGGTTCGCGACCCCATATCTGCAGAGAACTCAGCATCGCGATACACGGTGAAACCTTCTTTTAAGCTCAACTGAAACCAGTCGCGGCAGGTTACCCGGTTGCCAGACCAATTGTGAAAATACTCGTGGGCCACAACACCCTCTACCCGCTGGAAGGCCATATCCGTGGTTGTCGCCGGGTTTGCCAAAATACAGGAGGTGTTAAAAATATTGAGACTCTTGTTTTCCATCGCACCCATATTGAAATCATCAACAGCAACTATATTAAACACGCTGAGGTCGTACTCTCGACCAAATACCTCTTCATCCCAGCGCATGGAGGACTGCAGTGAACGCATGGCGTGCTCGCATTTGTCCAGGTCTTTGCTTGCAACGTAAATGCGCAGGTCTACCTCGCGGCCACCGCAGGTGGTAAAGCTGTCCTGTACATACTCGAGGTTACCGGCAACCAGAGCAAACAAATAACAAGGTTTGGGGTGCGGATCGTGCCACAAAGTCCAGTGCCGCTCACCTTCAACACCGCCATCAACCTGGTTGCCATTGCTTAACAACACCGGGTAGCGCTGCCTGTCCGCCTCAACTCGCACGGTAAACCCGGACATCACGTCAGGGCGATCCAGGTAATAGGTAATCTTGCGGAAACCTTCAGCTTCGCATTGGGTACAGAACATAGACTGAGACTTATAGAGTCCTTCCAGTGACTTGTTATTCTGGGGCTCAATACGGGTTTCACAGCGCAGCTCAAACTGTTCTGGCAGCGCATGAATACGAAGCTCATCGTCATTGACCCTGTAGTCTTCTGCACCCAGGGTCGCGCCATTGACAGCCACTGACAGCAGTTTTATCTGCTGCCCCTGCAATACCAGAGGGGAGCGGCTCCCGGAATCGCGGCGGCGCATCTGCAAACGCGATTTCACTAACGCATAGTCTTCGTATAAATTGAAATCCAGGTGAGTATCATCCACGACAAAGGACGTCGGCTGATAATTCTTGCGCTGAATGACCTGCGGCTGAGCATCTCTCATGGTCTACATCTCTCTACTTTTATCTATCGTAAGCCTCATAACCCTCATAACCCTCATAACCCTCATAACCCTCATAACCCTCATAACCCTCATAACCCTCATAACCCTCATAACCCTCATAACCCTCATAACCCTCATAACCCTCATAACCCTCATAACCCTCATAACCCTCATAACCCTCATAACCCTCATAACCCTCATAACCCTCATAACCCTCATAACCCTCATAACCCTCATAACCCTCATAACCCTCATAACCCTCATAACCCTCATAACCCTCATAACCCTCACAACCCTCTAATTTCAACTTCGATCACAACTGTGAGAGTGTGTGCTACCAGACTCACCAGCCTTACAACCCTCCAATTTCAACTTCGATCACAACCCGGAGTGTGCCGGGCTTAATACGGCGCTACTGTGGAGCAGCCGGGTTTAGATCTTTTTTGCACACTTTTTGCACACTTTCTTGTTAAAAACGGAACCCCTATTATTAAAAACAGAACCGCTATGCGCCGCAAAATCACCCAGGAAATCCCTCAAACCGGTCTTGCCCTCGCTGCCAACGATTAACTCCGACAGGCTAGGAGAGGCGACTTAGCTGAAGGTTATAGCCGCCATATTTGCGCATATTGATAACACCCGTATCAAACATCAGATACTGCCCTTTTATACCCATAAGGCGCCCGCCCGCTACGGGCTCCTTGTCGAGATTAAAGGAGCTCACTTTGAGAGGATATTGCAACACCGGGTAGCTGATAGTCATCGACTCGCCATTGGCTGGCTGAATAGCCTGAATGCCATGCTCTGCTTGCAGCGCCTCAATCTCAGGTGCGCATTCAGCGATCAGCCGATCCCGTTCTGCGGCCAGGTCGATGGGGTAAACAGCACCTTTCAACATCGTGCGCCAGTTAGTTTTGTCGGCTATATGCTGGCCGAATATAATCTCCATCAAGCCCGACAGCAGGCGGCTACTCACCCTAAATATGGCAAGCGCCTGTATAGCACCCTGGTCCATCCAACGGGTTGGCACTTGCGAGTGTCGAGTAATCCCGACCTTAATACCCGAAGAATTGGCCAAATACACCACGTGCTCAATATTGCAGTTCTCCTCGCCCCATTCTGGTTCCCGACAGGTGCCCAGGTGAAAATGACACTTCTGCGGAGACACAATACAGCTATCGCATTGGGCCAGCTTTTGAAAACAGGGGTAACAGTAGCCCTGACTAAAGCTTTTATTGGTTTTGCGAGCACAGTGAATGCAGTTGATGACACCCGTGTGCTGAATTCTTAAGTTTTCACCAATCAACTCATTCATTGGTACCAGAGCTTCGCCCAGCGGCAAACGATAGTTAACCGGGTCTGTCAGCTCGGTCTGCATTTTTCGACACGGGCCGTTGGCTATTATTTCAGTCAATATTTACTCCTTGAAATTGAGGGTTTGTACGACATCGTCACACTGCCCCCCCTCTTTGTGTCCCCTGTCGATATAGCCAGTACGTTCCCGCTCCGACACATTGATTTGTTCGTAGGCAATAACCGCCTGCATACAATCCTGACGTTGCTGATCTGTGAGCTTGCGTCCATCTGGCCAGCGCCCAATCCCAATCGCCCGGCGCATGTTGGCGTATATCTCAGGGGTTATTTGCGCAAGCAGATTTTTATAACTCACCGCAGTTTCCCCCTGTTAGGCAAAACTTTCTTTACAGCCAGCTTCCAGCCAACAAACATTAAGCCCAAACCGCAGCCTGCAACCAGGCCAGAGACATGCGCAGTATTGGCAATGCTGCCTAACCCGAATAGGTCAGTGGGAGCCAGCATACAAAAAACCAGCCATCCAACCATAAAAAAGACGATGCTATTCTGAATCCTTAACCATGGGTCGCGCATCAAACGCCCGTATACCAGAGAAAAGCCCAGCAATCCAAAAACAACACCAGACATACCGCCAAAAAGAGCTGGCCCATTGACCCAATACTGAGCGCTATTGGACCCGACTCCCAAAACAACAGCCAAGGCAAGTAACAACCAGGGGCCAAAACGCAACTCCAGCTTGCCGCCAAGTTCCCAGACCCACAGGCTATTGAAAACAATATGCATCCAGCCAAAATGCAGGAATACCGGGGTTAACAACCTCCAGTATTGATGATTTGACTCTGTGAATACGAGCGTCTGCCCACGCACATAAAAATCGCTATAGGTCAGCGCACTTAGCCAACTCAATGGCGCTTGTAAATACACCAGTAAAAAGCCGACTGCACTAAGCAACAGCAATAGCAAGGTGACTGGCACACGGCGCCAGTTGTCCGCGGTCAGTGGAGTCATGCCCTATTCGACCAGCCCATTGCTCCAGCGCAATTTATCGCGACAACTGGCGTAAAAATTATGATCCAGCGGGTGTATAAGCCGCAGCTTATGAGGCTTTTTGTAGACCTGTACCCGGTCGCCGGGGCGAGCGGTCATATTAACCTGACCGTCACAGGTTACCGGCGGGTGAATACGATTATTCTCTGCAATATCAATGCGTATATTACTATTGCCGTCTAAAACTATGGGGCGAGAACTTAAGGTCTGTGGAAACATGGGCACCAGCACGATGGCATCCAGTGCCGGGTGCATAATCGGGCCGCCTCCCGACAGGGAATAGGCCGTTGAGCCTGTAGGCGTGGCGACAATCAGGCCATCCGCACGCTGGCGGTAGACAAACACTTCATCGACAAAGAGATCAAACTCTATCATCTGCGCCGAGGTGCCAGAGTTTACAACGATGTCGTTAAGGGCATCTGCCCGCCCCACCACTTCGCCGTTGCGGGTCACAAGCACATCGAGCAGAAAACGCTCTTCTTCCTCGTATCGCCCATCCAGTACCTGACTCACTTTGACCTCGATGTCATCTGGGGCAATGTCAGTCAGAAATCCCAGCCGCCCCCGGTTCACGCCCAGGACTGGCGTATCGCAAGGCGCCATATCTCTGGCCGCACTCAGCATACTGCCATCGCCACCAACGACAATGGCCAGGTCGCAGTCGCAGCCGATTTCATCGCGCTCACCACTAGACGCAGATGAGTCATCGAGAATTTTAAATAGTCGATTCTCAATCTTGAGCTCAAGCCCACGCGCCAACAGCAACTGAACTAAGCGCTGCAGGGTCTCGGCGGAGTTTTCGTGGCGACCCCGTCCGATAAGCCCAATTTTTGTAAAGCCAACTGCCACAGTCATATTCGCGATCACGATTAAAGGAGCCGTATTATAACCCCAGCTCCCGTGGAGAAAGCGACCCTTGAATTGCAACATAGAACAAGCCCTGGCAGTTGGCCAGGCAGACAGGTTTTAGGGTTTGCGGATTACTGGGTGGCGGACCGGACGGGACTCGAACCCGCGACCTCCGGCGTGACAGGCCGGCATTCTAACCAACTGAACTACCGGTCCAACGGCAGCGCTCTCGACAGCTTACTCGGATGTAATGTGGTGGGTGGTGACGGGATCGAACCGCCGACCCTCTGCTTGTAAGGCAGATGCTCTCCCAGCTGAGCTAACCACCCCCTAATCCGAGAACGCGCATTCTACAGATTTCACGATACCTGTCAAACACTTAGCGGCGATTTGTCAGGAACACATACACTGTCGGCTGCTGTAGCACACAACCTGTCCGGTTTCCACAATGTGCCCACTCTGGGCATAAAACCTTTGTGCCTGCTGCCTGTCCATTTCGCGCCAACTTTGTGGGCCACAATGTCAGCCCCGTCACTGTCCAGTGTCACTTTTTTACAAAAAGTGGGAGCTACCCATTATTGGCGTGTCCATTGATTAGTGTATCCAGCACGCGAATAATATCTGCGCATACAGCGTCTGGTTTACGGTTGGTATCTATCACTCGAAACCTGTCTGCCTCGTGGCTGGCTCGCGCCAGATAAGAGGCGCGCACCCTCTCAAAAAACTCCAGCTTCTCCTGCTCAAATCTATCCAGCTCACCGCGTTGTTGTGCCCGCGCTATTCCGACTTCTATGGGCGCATCCAGCAAGAAGGTCACATCTGGACGCAGAGACCCCTGCACCAAGCTCTCCAGCAACTGGATATCTTGCTCAGAAAGCCCCCTGCCACCACCCTGATAGGCATAAGTCGCATCGGTAAAGCGGTCACAGAGTACCCATTCACCCCTGGCAAGCGCCGGTTGTATCAACTCTTGCAAATGTTGCGCTCGTGCGGCAAACATCAGTAGCAATTCAGATGTTGGAGACAAAGTCTCCGTGCGCACCGCCAGTAACAACTCCCTGATGCCTTCGGCCAGCGGAGTACCCCCCGGTTCACGGGTGAGTTGATACGGAATTCCACAATCACTCAGATGGTGTTTGATCGCTGAAATGTTGGTTGATTTTCCAACACCTTCTCCGCCTTCAATAGTAATGAATAGTCCGGATTTTTCAGGCATTGCTAGTTAATTCCCGGCGTTAGGAGTTGATCGATAATTTTTATTTTTGCGCAATTGGTAATCGCGCACAGCTTGATTATGTTGTTCTATTGTTGCAGAGAATACGTGGCTACCGTCGCCTCGCGCAACAAAATAGAGTTCGCTACCCGCAGAGGGATGCACAGCGGCATGAATTGCAGCGCGGCCTGCGAGTCCGATAGGGGAAGGCGGTAAACCTTTATGGCGGTAGCTGTTGTATGGGTTAGTTGCATCATCAAGGTGACTGCGACGCAAATTTCCATCAAATGCCTCACCCAACCCGTAAATCACTGTTGGGTCTGCCTGCAATCTCATGCCCCGGTCAAGTCGACGAATAAATATACCTGCAATTTTGTCTCGCTCCTGCGGCTGCCCGGTTTCCTTTTCAATAATAGACGCCAAAACCAAAGCATCGTAGGGAGATTTCAGTGGCAGACCATCGGCCCTGCCCTGCCACTCTGCATCAAGTAATCTGAGCAGCCGCCCATGAGCTCGCTTTAAAATACTGAGATCAGTATTTCCCTTGCGGTATTGATAGGTGTCCGGGAAAAACATACCTTCGGTATGTGTCTGCGGTTTGATCAAAGAAAGAAGTTTTGGATCATTGCCCCCCACCAGGGTTTGCTTAAGATATTTTGCATCCGCCAGCATTGTGAGGGCCTGTGACAGACGAATACCTTCAGGCAGAGTGACCGCGTAGTTAATAGCTTCTCCAGCGACCAGCCGGTGCAAAATATCTCTGGGAGCGAGATTATTGGTTATTAGATACTCACCCTGCTTAATCTGGCTCGCCTGCCCGCGGAAACGAGCGACCTGGCGCCAAAGCTGTGCATTTTTCAGCGCACCGGCGGACTCCAGATCGGCGGCGACGCTGGCGAGCGAAGCACCCTGCTCAACTTCCAACACGACCTGCGGCTGCCCCTCAAAGGGCTGAGTCCACCACGCCATCAGCGCCTGAAAAGCACTGCCCGCAACAAGAATCAACAAGCCGAAGACGATGCTGGCGCGTTGCATTAGTACTGTGTCTGCACTGCGTTGAGGTATTGCCGAAAGAGCTGCGTGGTCACCGCTCCGACTTGCTGTGTAGCAGAATCATGCAGACAGGCCGACTGAACAGCGATCATGGCATTCGATAAAAACAGCTCATCAGCGCGGTACAAATCTTCGTGAGTAATTCTGCCAACCATCACTGGCAGTCCCAATGCAGGTGCCAGTTTTTCAATAATCATCTGCTTCATCGTACCTTCTACGCCGCACGAGGAGATATCCGGTGTGATCAATTGCTTGTCCAGATAGATAAACAGATTGGCACTGACTGCGCAGATGAATTCGTCACGAGCGTTCATCATTAAGCCATTATCCCATTCGGAAGACGTCACTTCTTGGGCGGCCAGAACCTGCTCAAGACGATTGCAGTGCTTCAACCCTGCCAACCGCGGTTGATCTGATAAGCGAGTGGTGCAAATGCCGACTGATAGAGGGGGGGAAATCGAGGCGAGCGCGTTTACAGGATTGGCCTGCACCAAAACCGTTGCCTCTGAATGATGTGCACCATAACCCGCCGGTACACCACACCCGGTGCTTACACCGCGAGTCAGTATTAGCTTGATGCAAGCGTGATCAATGGCGCGCTGTTGCAGATGAACTATGGCTTGCTCCAGGTAGTGCTCAAGTGCTGAGGCATCATACCCAATGGCCAAGCGTTCGCAGCCCCGTTGCAGCCGTGTTATATGATTTTCTAACTGAAGAATGCGATCACAGTGATAGCGCATGGTTTCAAAAAGGCCGTCACCATAAGCCAGGCCGCGGTCTGCCGGGTCTACTGGCGTGTTAGCATTTCCGTTCACCCAATTGAACAGCGGCACTGCCATCAGCCTGCGGGTTAGTCCATCTTACTGAAGAGCAAACTACCGTTGGTGCCACCGAACCCAAAGGAATTGGATAAAGCGTGGTTTATCGCCATTTCCTGTGCCTGGTGCGGCACATAGTTTAAATCGCAGCCTTCACCGGGCTGATCCAGATTAATGGTTGGCGGCGCTACCTGGTCGCGTATCGCCAGCACGGTAAATATAGCTTCCACAGCACCGGCTGCCCCGAGTAAATGGCCAATCATCGACTTCGTGGAACTGACGGCTACCCTTTTAGCAGCATCACCCATTACCTTTTTGACCGCCTGACTTTCTGCAACATCACCCGCCGGAGTAGAGGTTCCATGTGCGTTGACGTAATTTATAAGCTCGGCGTTAACGCCTGCATCGCGCAGTGCATTGCTCATTGACAGAGCTGCACCTCGGCCGTCCTTCGGTGGCAGCGTCATATGATAGGCATCGCCACTCATGCCAAAGCCAGTCAACTCGGCATATATTTGTGCACCGCGCCCTTTTGCAAATTCGTATTCTTCAATGACAATGACTCCGGCGCCATCGCCGAGTACAAAGCCATCCCGGTCTGCGTCCCAGGGTCGACTTGCTCCCTGGGGGTCGTCGTTTCTGGTTGACAGCGCACGGGCTGCGGCAAACCCTCCAAGACCAACCTCTGTGGTTGCCATCTCAGCGCCACCAACAATCATGGCGTCAACATCACCGCGCTCAATCAGCTGCGCACCCAGACCGATATTGTGGGTACCCGTCGTGCAGGCGGTCACCATGGCCAGATTGGGGCCCTGAAAGCCATACTTGACCGACAGGTTACCTGCGATCATGTTGATGATTGAGCCGGGCACGAAAAAAGGAGAAATTTTGCGGGGCCCCGAGGTGCGAACAACCTCGGTGTTCTTTTCTATCTGGCCAATACCGCCGATGCCGGAACCAATTGCGGCACCAATTCTAGGTGCGTTTTGTTCGGTAATTTCCAGGCCTGCATCTTGCATGGCCTGGATGCCCGCCACCATACCGTATTGGACAAAAGTATCCATTTTGCGGGCTTCTTTAGCAGCCAGATATGCAGACGCATCAAAGCCCTTTACATTGGCGCTGAATTGAGTTGTATAGGCACGCACATCGAAATCTTCGATGCGGGTTACACCGCTTTGCCCCTGCAAAATATTCTGCCAGGTTTCAGCAACGGTATTGCCTAACGGGGTTATCATTCCCAACCCGGTTACCACCACCCTCCTGCGCGACACCCTGCTACCTCCCAAACGGCTACCTTATCCCAAATACAACAAAAGCCGCTCTATTTTGCAATAGAAGCGGCTTTAACATGTACCGCAGATATGGCTCAGGCGAGATTAGTATTGATGTAATCAATTGCCAACTGAACAGTTGTAATCTTCTCGGCTTCTTCGTCAGGAATTTCAGTTTCAAATTCCTCCTCAAGGGCCATTACGAGTTCTACTGTATCCAGTGAGTCTGCACCCAAATCTTCGACAAACGATGCCGATATCTGCACTTCCTCTTCTTTAACGCCTAATTGTTCTGCAACGATTTTCTTGACGCGTTCTTCAATGCTGCTCATGGTTTCATTTAGCTCCTGTTGATACAAAGTAAACCGGTATGAGATGCGGTTCGGGCGCATTTTACTCTGTTTTTTCGAGGAGTAATATCTTTTTTGTGCCGAGTACTTGCCACAGCTATTATTTCTTTTGTATTACAAAGGCTTAGCCCATATACATGCCGCCATTTATATGGATTGTTTCCCCGGTGATATAGCCCGCCCGGGGCGAGGCCAGGAAGCTGACCAGCGCGGCCACTTCATCCGCATCACCAAGCCTGCCCAGCGGAATCTGTTGCTGCATGAGCTCCCTTTGTTCATCAGACAATTCGCGGGTCATATCGGTATCAATAAAGCCTGGTGCCACACAGTTAACGGTGATTGAACGACTGCCTAATTCTCTGGCCAAGGCTCGCGTAAACCCCTCCGCGCCGGCTTTGCTCGCAGCGTAATTACTCTGGCCTGCATTCCCCATGGAGCCAACCACCGAGGTAATATTGATTATGCGTCCCCAGCGGGCCTTGGTCATACCGCGCAGGCAGGCCTTACTGATGCGATAAAGAGCACCGAGATTGGTGTCGATGACGCCATTCCACTCATCTTCCTTCATCCGCATTAATATATTGTCGCGAGTTATTCCAGCGTTATTGACCAACACTGCGGGTGCCCCATAGTTTTCATTGATAGACGCAATAGCCTTACTGATACTTTCTTGCTCGCCGACGCGCAGTACCAGACCACCACCGGCGTTCGACATGCCCTGTAAATAAGCAGCCACATTTTCTGCGCCAGAGTCACTGGTCGCCGTACCGACAACAGTAAAACCTTGCGCTGCGAGACTTGCAGCAATCGCTTTGCCGATACCACGACTCGCACCTGTAACCAGTGCCACCTTGTCTTCCAGTACGCTCATAGTGATTTCTCCTTAAGGGTCTTCGCTAAGACAGCTCGGCCAGGGTAGCTGTCAAGGCTTCTGGCTGCTCAATGTTGAAACCCTGTAAACGCTTATCAATACGGCGCATCAGGCCGCTGAGTACTTTACCGGGGCCACACTCGACAAACTGAATCGCGCCACTATCTGCCATTTTTTGGACACAGGCAGTCCATTGCACCGGGCTGTATAGCTGCTCGACAAGCAGTGCCTTGATGGCTTCAGGTGAGGTCTCAGTGGCGGCGTGTACATTGTGTATCACCGGTATATCCGGTGCTGACACTGACAGCGTAGCCAGTGCTTCCGCCAGCTTCTCGGCAGCAGGTTTCATCAGCGAAGTATGGAAAGGGGCGCTCACAGGTAGCGGCATTGCGCGTCTGGCACCCGCCTCCTTGCAAGCTTCGACCGCAAACTTTACAGCCGCAGCTTTGCCCGCTATCACGACCTGGCCCGGAGAGTTGTAATTCACTGCGGCAACGACCTCGCCACTGTTTTTTGCGGCTGCGGCGCATACCGCATTAATGGTAGCGTCATCCAAACCTATAATAGCCGCCATAGCTCCTTCGCCAACGGGAACTGCGGCCTGCATGAAGGCACCCCGTTGTCGCACCAGGCGCACGGCTTCTGGAAACGCCAGCGCTCCAGCGCATACCAGTGCAGAGAATTCTCCGAGGCTATGACCAGCCATTATCGCTGGCGGAGTGCCCCCCGCTGCGCGCCAGCAGCGCCACAGCGCTACACTGCCAGTTAGCAGTACTGGTTGTGTAATTTCAGTCAGATTTAACTGATCCTGCTCACCGTTTTGCACCAGGTCCCACACATCATAACCAAGCGCGTCTGAGGCCTCCTCGAATGTCTGCCCAACTGATGGGTGCGATGCAGCTACACTGGCGAGCATGCCGACTGTTTGCGAACCCTGACCCGGAAATACAAAAGCCACTTGACTGCTCATTTATTTTCACCCTCCATCGTGTTAATACAGCCCGATATCTTCTCTGATAGCTTTTCTAATAGCCCCGCTGAGCGAAACTCATTGTGTACGCATCAGCCCTGCCAATTTATGATCTACCCATTGTATCGCTTGTTTGAGCGTATGCAGAAATCCCTGCGAACTCGCTACTGCGTGGGTGTTCGATTATTTCCGAATATTGCTGAAGCTGGCTTTTCCTGCTAACTAAAGAGAGGGGCACATAAATGCTGCTGTTGGGAACCGCCAGAGAAGCGGGAATAGTGCTGCGGAGACCGCAGCCTCTGTTCATTGTATCTACTGCCAGATTAAGGGTAGTAGGCAACGCACGGCGGCGCGCCTGGGCCGACCCGTTCATTGTCTCTGCTGCCAGGTTAAGGGCAGCGGCAACCTTAATCGTCGTCGCTGATCTCAACTACCCTGCGGCCACGATAGAAGCCATCAGCCGTCATGTGGTGGCGGCGATGAGTCTCACCCGTAGTCTGATCTACAGACAGGGCTGCACCTGTCAGCGAGTCATGTGAACGACGCATGCCACGACGGGAGCGTGTCTTTTTGCTTTTTTGCACTGCCATTTTAAAACTCCTGATTTTCCTGGCTGGGTTTTAGCTGCGCCAGCACCTTGAACGGGTTTTCCCGCTCTCCAGACCGTGCAGAGGGCTGCTCTATGTCTGTCGGCTCAGTATAATCTTGCAACAACTGCCTGCATTCAGCCGTGTCATGGTAGCTGACAATTGGCAGAGCCAATATCACCTCGTCTTCCGCAATTGACCACAGGTTGTCGGCCTCGTCGGTGTCGGTCACTAACAGTGGCTCCAAACGGCCCGGCAATTGTTTTGCCTGGTCGTCATTCAGCACAACGGCCAACTCATTTGAGGCATTGATGTCTACAGACATCGCCTCCAGACAGCGCTGACAGGTGACCTGTACCGCTCCACTGATATCTATCGCCACAATCGAGCGGTATTCATCATCTCGAAAGAAGCTGCAAACTACGTCAATCCAGCCCTTCCCAGACGCCAATAGCTCACTCAGGCGGGGCTGTTTTTCCAGCGGCAAACTACCCTCCGCTGTAACACCTTGAGCAGCCGCTTGTCGCACATTTCGAGTGTTCGGAAGGGGCTCACTAAACATAGGCGCGCAATCATAGGGGCGGTTTTGCCATATGTCAAAAAAAATCTTTACAATACAGTGGCTTCGATAAAGCGAGCCGACCTGAAAAAATGATTATCGCCCGGGCCTATAAAACATTCCTGGTGAAGCTGTACAGCGTACCATCCCAATAAAAACCGCTGAGACCTTCGCACAAAAGCCCTTTCACCAGCATGCTGCGTCACCCGAAAGCGCCTGTTGTTGGTAAAATTGTTGACAAAATTGTTGGTAAAATCCGACTCAATCGGTCATTGATGCGCATAAACTCCCTCATCGCGTGCGCTTTTGCCTAGCCTGAAAGCGCAATCATCTTCCGTGCAAAGGTCTCTAGCCAGCATTAACGGTTACTTGCGTATCGTTTTCAAAAAATTTTTTAAGTTTGAATCGAGTTCAGCATGGATCTGCTGTCGCTCTCCATCCAGCTTGTTAAAGGCCAGCGACTGCGCGTGCAGAAACAACCGGTTGAGTCCGCGAGCTCTGTGTATCTTGAGTTGCTCGCGGTCTGCATATTTATCATCCCCCAGTAATGGATGGCCTGCGTGCAGCGCGTGAACCCGTATTTGGTGGGTGCGGCCAGTGATGGGCCTGGCTGCGACCAATGTACACTCTTCAAATCGCTCCAGCACCTTGAATTCTGTACGTGCTGACTGGCCGGCCTTGTCCACTCGAACAACCCGCTCACCGGACTTTAGTGTATTTTTTAACAGAGGCGCCTCAATAAAGCTGCGGCTTCGCGACCATTGCCCCTGCACGAGTGCTACATAGCGCTTGTCTATACTATTGCTTCGCAGTTGCTGGTGTAGATCTTTTAATACGGTGGCTTTACGGGCGACCAACAGGCAGCCAGAAGTATCCCGGTCCAGGCGATGTACTAATTCGAGGTAGTGATCCTTATCGCGCAACAACCGCAGACACTCTATCAAGCCTGCGCTGAGACCACTGCCTCCATGAACAGCCAGACCCGAGGGCTTATCTATCACCAGCAGCCCGCTATCTTCAAACAAACATTTGTCGTTGAGGTCTCGCCATCTCGCTGGTACCTGCTTTAGCTCAGCTCGCCTGGCAACACGTATCGGGGGCAGTCGCACCCAATCCCCACTCTGTAATCGATAGTCGGCTTTGACCCGACCCTTATTGACTCGAATCTCGCCTTTACGCACAGCGCGATACAGCCGGGTTTTAGGAACCCCTTTCATCTCACGCAACAAAAAGTTGTCCAAACGCTGGCCGGCGTATTCTTCGGACACCTCAATAAATCGAACCTGGCTCATAGACTGTTTATATATGGCACCTCTGAAAAACGCTTAAATCCAAGTGTTTTTTCAATGCTACGCCTTTTTTCGTGATTTTCAGGGCCAATCGCCCTTAATTTGCGCTATTTTCTACCTGAAATTCGTCTTTTGACAAATTCCAGGCGAACCTGTCCTACGATGTCATCATAGGCGGCTCTGCCCGCAACAGATTGGTAAAACCTGCCAGTAGATACAATCGGTCGGTATTCTTTGCCAGACCACGATAACGCACTTTGTCGTCACCAAACTGGCGCTTAATCTGCCCAAAGCAATGTTCCACTTTTGCTCGAACACTCGCCTTCGACTTTTCGATCCGTGACAAAGGATCTGAGCCCTCAAGCTGTGAGCGTTTACCCGGCCTCATCGCAATCTTCCAATCCACATCTCGCCCTTCATGCTCTGGCCGTTTCTCAATCCCCCGATAACCCGCACCCCCCAGACTCGTTTCTCTTCGCCGTGGAGTCATTGATCAACCTGGGTACTATACAGGCACATTGGCCGCTGTGGCGGTTAGACCATGAATCAATCCCGGCGACTTATCCACTGCGACATGCGGTTTCATGCCAAAGTGTCGTTCGTTGCCTTTCTTGACTGGGTGCATGTCTGGATCACGTTCACCTTTTTCGTTCTTGGTGGATGTGGGCGCAGCAATCATCGTCGCATCCACGATACTGCCTTCTCGAAGTTGTAAACCTTGTGATTCCAGGTGTGATTGAATCCTGTCAAAGAGGCGTCAATTCAGTTGGCGCCTTTACTTTGGCTCTCCCAATAGGTCTTGCGTAATTCTGTTTTCAGGACTTTGCCGTTCGGGCTGCGTGGAAGATCGGACAAGAAGTCAATTCGCTTGGGTGCCTTGACGCTCCCCAACTCGTTTCGTACCAGGTCGATCAATTCGGCTTCCTCACACCTGGATTCGGGCTTGAGTTGTACCACACCCAGCACAGTCTCTCCCCATTTGTCATCGGGAACGCCGATCACAGCACAGTCCTGTACGGCGCGGTGAGAACCCAGCAGTTGCTCGATCTCATTCGGGTATACATTGAATCCGCCGGTGATTATCATGTCCTTCTTGCGATCCACAATTCTGATAAAACCCTCGTCGTCCATCACCCCGACATCACCCGTGTAGTGCCAGCCCTTTTTGCGCACCTCGGCAGTCGCTTCCGGGTTTTTGTAATAACCCGGAGTGACCAGATCACCGCGAATAACAATCTCTCCCGCCTCCCCCGACCCAACCGGCTCGTCCTTATCGTCCATGAGAGCGACCTGGTTAAACACGGCTGGTCGGCCAATACTGCCCAGTCGACTCTCAATCACGTTGCCCTGTTGGTCCAGATAATCCCAGGGAGCTTTCGCCGTAACAATGGATGGTGCCTCCGACTGACCATAGGCTTCGGTCAATACCGGACCGAATACTTCCACCGCCTGCTTGAGTTTGTCGAGCGATGTCGGCGCGGCACCGATCAGGAAATGTTGCAGGGTACTGTAGTTGTAAAGCGTTACATCAGGGTGTACCAGCATCATGTAAAGCAGGGTCGGCGGCACAAACAAATGCGTGATTCCGTGTTCCTGTATGGCGCGCAGGATGCCTCCCGGATCAACGTTTGCCATGATCATATTGGTGCCACCGCGGACAAAATGCAGGCAGCCCAGGACGCCAGCAGAGTGAGTCATGGGCGCAACCACCAGATGTCGAGTGTTATCGTGGTAATTGAAATGGGCATAGAAATTGGCAAAAGAAGTGGCAATGTTGCGGTGCGTTATGATGACGCCCTTTGACGGCCCGGTGGTACCACCAGTGGGGAAAATCGACAAGGTGTCATCCAGCGTGTTTTCAACGGAGGGGAACGAGTAATCCGCATCGCGCATCCATTCGGGGAGCGAACCGCCGAAATCACTGCCACCGTCGATGCAAGCTGCCATGCGGATGGAGGAAAGCTGTCCGACAATCTCTTTGGCCTCCGCCTCGTAGCTACTGTGGTACAGCAACAATTCGCCGTCAAAGCGCTTCAGGAAATCAGCATTGACCGCAACCGGGTTGCGCGGGTTCACCGGCAGCCAGATGGCGCCACTCCTGAATACGCCTAACAGTGTCAGATAAACCAAACTACTGTTGGGCGCCAGAATGCCGACATGGGCTCCGGGGCCGAATCCGTTGTTGTGCAGCGCGGAAGCTATCAGATGTGTCTGCCTGCTCGCCTCCTCGTAAGAGCACTGTCCCTGATCGTCTACGAAGGCTAAATTGTCGGGATACAGGGCAGCGCCCTTGTCAAAGAAATCGATAATACGCACTGTTTCAACTCCCTGTTAAAGTAGAGCGATCTTAGCTTGCAGTGAAAACGGCCTCTTGGCATTATGCGCCAACCTGCATTCATAGGGTGTCCAATGGCGAATACTTCCAGAGCAGCAATTATTCGCGATTTCGATCAGTTGGTTTCTGACTTGGGCGGTGATCCGCGCGCGATAGCAAGCACCGTCGGCCTGGAGCTCGATCAACTCCGGGATCCGGAAACGCTTCTCCCAAGCGACGTAATCGCCAGGATTTTAAGTCAATCGGCATTAGCAGCCGACTGCGATTACTTCGGGCTGGAGTTGGCAAAGCGACGGGATCTGTCGAGCTACCTGGGTCTCCTGGGCGAGATAGGCAAGTCCGCTGCCACACTTGGCGATGCGCTGAGAGAACTTTTCAACCTGATGAGCATTCACACCGAGGCCACACAGTGGCAGTTGCGTTGCGATGGCGGAGTGGGCTACGTCATCTTTTCCCTTATGCAGGAGTCCTCTGGCGGCTACAAACAGATAGAGCAACTGGCTATAGCAGTTTTCTGGCGTTTTATGGACTTTCTTACGGCCCACCACTGGCATGCCACAATGGTGAACTTCACTTTCACCAAACCGGAGGATATTGCTCCCTACCGTCGCCTGTTTGATGCCCCTGTTGTTTTTGATGCCGACTTCTGCGGCGTTGTTTTCCACGCCTCCGACCTTGAACTCAAACTTACTGAGCACGACTTGACACTGCACGACAAGCTTTACCTGGTTGCCGATAGTGTCCGCAATTCAAGGCCCCGAGATTTACCGGAGGAAGTGCGAATACTGATTCGAAAAAATCTGGAACTACAACTGGTCGGAGAGGACCACCTGGTACGTTTCTTTCCCTTCGAAAAGCGTACCCTGCAGCGCAGGCTTAGCGCCCAGGGAACAAGTTATCGACAACTGCTGCACGAAGTTAGAATTGCGATGGCCATGGAGTTGTTGGCGAATTCGGGAATTTCCATAACCCGTTTGGCCGAACGCCTTTGTTACACGGATCTTGCAAATTTCACCAAGGCATTCAGTGCGCACGCAGGCGTGCCTCCCTCAACCTGGCGGTCAAAAGTACATGGTGTATTCGACGCAGAATGAGTGAGACCTTGGCACGAAAGCCATTTCACCTGCATGCTTTGTTAAAATCGTACTCAATCGGTCATTTATACCCATAAACTCCCTCATTCCGTGCGTTTTTGCCTTGCCTGAAAACGAAATCATCTTCCGTGCAAAGGTCTCTCTTTGAAATATCGCAAATAAAAGATGCTGCACCGCATTATTTTCGACTGTAGGCCTGACGCAAAAAACCAAAACCCCCTACCTCGTCCCTGTCATTCTTCGTAGCGCTGGACAACCACTTTAAACGCAACGAGAACTCACTTGAGGGAAAAATAATGAAATCTCCAAACTTTCTTCGAAAACCGATTACCGTATTAATCAGCGCCGGCCTGCCTTTGTCAGCTTCTGCTGTGGCCCAGGTTCAAAGCAATGCCCCGTCTCTCGTTCTGGAAGAGGTGGTAGTCACGGCCCAGAAACGAGTACAGTCCCTGCAGGATGTTCCCGTTGCAGTCTCCGCCATAAATGGCGAATTGCTCATGGAGGCGGGCGTCTCGGACTTGCTTAATTTGCAACTCCTGGTGCCCTCGCTGACCATGGAACAAAACAAGGGACCAGGGTTTGCCACCTTCCGAATCCGGGGTGTGGGAAACCTGGGCAACATTCCCAACTTTGAGCCTGCAGTGGGTTTGTTCATCGATGGCGCCTATCGTTCCAAGAGCGGACTCGGAGTGGGCCAGTTGGTGGATGTTGACCGGGTGGAGGTACTGCGCGGCCCGCAGAGTACCCTGTACGGACGCAATGTCACCGCTGGTCTGATCAGCGTCATAACCAAACGTCCTACAGAGACATTTGAGGGATTTATCGAAGGCAGTGCGGGCAACTATGACTCCGGCGTGCTGAAGGCCTCAGTCAGTGGCCCATTGTCCGACAATGTACAGGGGCGCTTGAGCGGTCTTTGGGAGCAAAGAGACGGCACTTTTGACGATATCCACCAGAACACCGAGCCCAATGAAACGGAATCCTGGGCGGTACGTGGGCAACTGGCATTCCAGCCCACCGACCATTTATCCATCCTGGCTATCGCGGGCTATTCCGGGAAAGACGTGGACTGTTGTAATGCGGATGTAGATCTGGGGGCCCTCGGCATTTCACTCAGCGGGCTTGTCATGGGCTCGGCCCCCGATGCCGATCCTGCCAACCGGAAAATGCAAAACAGCCAGGCAAATACTTACGAGGACGAGGCGAAGGAACTGACGCTGACGATTGAATACGATGTTGGAACTGCCGTATTCACATCCTTGACCAGCTACGACGATTTCGACATTTTCGGCATTCTGGATTCGGAGCAGAGCCCACTGGATGCCATAACCTTTTATGACGGACAGGAGGGAGAGACGTTCACCCAGGAATTTCGCCTGACTTCCAGCGATGGCGGGGATTTCGACTGGATGGCAGGGCTGGCCTACTACAAGCATGATTTCACCCGTGGATCTTTGGGCGCTGAAGAGCCTACGGCGACACTGGGCGCGCATATCGTGCTGCCACCCTTCCAGGCGGGCTTAGGTGGCGCACCGGGTGACGCCGCTTTTTTCAAGAGCACCTATGACACTGAGAATTACAGCGCATTTGCCCAGGGAAACTGGCATGTTAGTGAGCGCCTTACACTGGGCGCGGGTGTACGCTGGTTCTACGAAGAGAAGGATATGACCATCAATTCGCGGGCTGAAATTGCCAGCTTCCCCAGCTACGCATTGATCACAACGGTTGCAGCGCCAGTGTCCGGTAATCGAGACACGGACCAGGTGACCTGGAATCTCAGTGCGTCGTTTCATACCAGTGATGGCACCATGTTGTATGGCTCAGTGTCGAGCGGAGCGAAAGGCGGCGGTTTTAATGGAGACTGGGATGCCTCCGGTAGCCTGAGCCTTGATGACCGTGAATTTGAGGACGAGGAGGTGATCAACTACGAACTGGGTGTCAAAGCATCACTGCTCGACAACCGGGTTAATCTGAATGCCAATGTGTTTTACTCCGAGTTTGACAATTTTCAAAATGCCTCATTCCTCGGCTTGAGCTTCCTGGTAGCCAATGCAGAGGAGGTGACTACCAGCGGCCTGGAAATTGATATGGTGGCCCTGCTGGCACCCTGGCTGACTGCGGATTTTTCCTACACTTACCTGGACGCCCAGTACGATGACTTTGCCGGAGGTTCCTGCTATTTCGGGCGGACCCCCGATAACCCTGCAACAGGCAACTGCGACCTGTCCGGTGATACGCTGCCGCTTGCCCCCGAGAATCGCTACCACCTGGGATTATCGGGCCACTGGCCCCTGGCCAGCGGTGAATTTTATGCTCGCGCCGACTACACCTGGACCGATGAAACCGATACTGATAACGCACTCGACCCAAGAGGCGTTCAGGATAGTTACGGCATCCTCAATGGCCGTCTTGGCTGGCGTAATGATTCATTCGACATCACGGCCTGGATAGTCAATGCGACCGACGAGGATGTGGTTACTGTGAGCTCGCCGCAGACCTTGTTTGGAACTGTTGACGGTGGCAGACAGGTATACCTGAATGACCCGCAGACTTACGGCGTCACTCTACGCTATACTTTTGATGGCATCACGCATTACGGATTGTGATGCTCATACGTCGGCCAAAAAGCGCAGGCTACTGCGTTGGGAGGGCACGGGAGAGCCCACCGAATGTTCAGATTTATCTGAGTTTGTCTGCTTCAGTATCAACGACATGAGTAGTGAGTTTTACCGCAATTGAATCTGTAACGAGTAGTGGCAAATGGCCGAAGGAGTACAATTGACCATGAGTACAGCATCCGGAGACAGGAAGAGCACGGGCAAAAAACAAAAGGCTCGCAGTGATAACTCCGAACGTGAAATCAACCAGGCAGCAGAGGGTGTAGCTGGCCTCAGCCCTTTGGTGGGTGTTCGGGCTGAAGATATTTCCGACGCTATGAAAACCACCGCCCGGCAACTGGTAAAGCAACCCCTGATAGCGGCAAAGCACGCTCTGGGCTATGCCGGAAAAATGGTAGATGTCATTGCTGGCGACAGTGGATATGAAGTCGCCCGAGGCGATCGGCGCTTCGGGGACGAGAGCTGGCGCGATAGTGGGCTTTTCAGCCGTGTGTTACAAAGTTATCTGGCGCTTGATGCCTCTTTTTCCGAGTGGCTGGACGATTTGCAACTCGATGAAACGGATGACCGCAAGGCCCGCTTTGTCATCGATATTATAGCGGGCGGCCTGGCGCCCACCAATTCATTGCTCACTAATCCCTCAGCCCTTAAAAAGGCACGCGAAACTCGTGGTAAAAGTTTGGTAAAAGGCCTGCGCCATGCGGTGGATGACATCAGGCACAATAATGCCATGCCGTCACAGGTGGACAAGAGTCAATTTGAGGTTGGCGAAAACCTGGCGATATCGGAAGGCTCCGTGGTCTTTCGCAATGAAATTCTGGAATTGATCCAATACAAGCCGTTGACTGCAAAAGTACATCAGCGGCCCCTGCTGGTGGTGCCGCCCCAGATCAATAAGTTCTATGTGTTGGACCTCACTCCCGAGAAAAGTTTATTCAGGTTTCTGTTGGAGCAGGGCCTGCAGTTATTTTCAGTCAGCTGGTGCAACCCCACGGTGGAACAGCGTAATTGGGGTATGGACGACTACATTCAGGCCCTGACAGAGGCAGTAGCGGCTGTGCAAAGCATCACCGGGCAGTCATCGGTAAACCTGGTTGGTGCCTGCTCTGGAGGTATCACGGCCTCTATCCTGACCGGATACCTGGATGCGGTGGGCGAATCGGCCATTAACAGCCTGACTACGCTGGTCTGTGTCTTGAGCCAACAACAGAACGACACAGACCTCACCATGTTCGCCAGTAATTCAGCCATTGATAGCGCCAGGCGTGCATCACGCACACGGGGAGTTCTGGATGGCAAGGAATTGGCCCGCGTGTTCAACTGGATGCGGCCCAATGACCTGATCTGGAACTACGTCGTCAACAATTACCTTCTGGGCAATACCCCTCCGGCATTCGATATCCTGTACTGGAATAACGATACCACCAACCTGCCCGCACAGTTACACAGTGATTTTCTCGATCTACTGGAGGTCAATCCACTGGTGAAGCCCGGCGGAATGGAGGTGATGGGCGAAGCCATTGACCTGGTAGCAGTGGACTGTGACAAATATCTGCTCGCAGGTGTGACGGACCACATTACACCCTGGCATGCATGTTATCGAAGTACCCAGTTTTTAACCGGGAATGTTCGCTTTGTGTTAAGCCATAGCGGCCATATACAGGCACTGGTTAATCCCCCTGGGAATGCCAGAGCGAATTACTATGTCAATGAAGACTATCCGGCATCGCACGAAGAGTGGTTTGAGGCTGCGAAGCAAAAAAAGGGCACCTGGTGGGGCGATTGGGCCAACTGGTTGCGAAAACGATCCGGGGCCAGGGTTAATGCCCGAAAGACGCTGGGAAAGAAGGGCGCATACCCACAAATGGATGAAGCACCGGGCACCTATGTTTTCAAAGGCGGCTAGCAGGAGAAGTGTGCGGAGTGATTGTAGTGCACGGCGTCCACTCTGTAACATTGGAGTTAGGAAGGCCTTATGTCCAGCCTAAAGAAACTTAACAGCAGCCACATGGAAGTAGGAGGCTTGCGCATCCGCGTGGCCGTGCACCAAGGCATGAACAGTGGTGGCCTGCCTCTGCTGTTGTTCAATGGTATCGGCGCCGGGACAGAGCTTTTACAGCCCTTTATTGATGAAATGCAGCAGACCACAATAATCTGCTATGACGCCCCGGGAGCCGGGGAATCAGAGGCACCGGCCTGTCCTTGGCGATTCAGCAAACACGCAGCACTGGCAGCGAACATCCTTGGTCGCCTTGGTGTTGACCGGGTAAATGTTCTCGGTGTTTCCTGGGGGGGAGCGCTGGCACAACAATTTGCCCGCCAATATCCTCAGCACTGCAATCGACTGGTGCTCGCCGCCACCAGCCCCGGACAACTCATGGTTCCGGGGCACCCTGCAGTAATGATCAGGATGTCCAATCCGCGACGTTATTTAGACCCGAAGTATATGCAGCGAATTGCTCCGCAAATCTATGGCGGAGTACTTCGTGGCAATAAGTCATTGGCGAGGGAATACGGGCGCGCCATGACCCCGCCCAGCACTAAAGGCTACTACTTCCAGATGTTATCCATACTGGGGTGGAGCAGCCTGCCCTGGCTGCACAAGTTGATACAACCTACCCTGGTGATGGCTGGCCGCGATGACCCTATTGTGCCTTTGGTAAACGCCAGGATTATGATCTCTCGTATTCCTGACTCCCGGCTGCGGATAGTGGACTGCGGACATTTGTTTTTGCTGACCCAGGCCAGCGAGTTGGCGACCGAGATTGAAGACTTTCTTATCGGCGAGCCTACAGGGGGTGGCTGTCACCGCAACGCGGTCGCTCAATAACGGGCAACGGCAAATCAGTCCGTGAGCAGCGGTGTGAGTGTCTGTTGCATGAGTTGCCACTGAGCCGACTTCTGGCTGGGAGACAGACCGCCGGTAAGGCCGCCATCGACAATGATGTCCTGGCCTGTTACAAAGCTGGACTCGTCACTGGCGAGATAGACTGCGGTATTTGCAATGTCCTCCCGCCGACCCGCACGACCCACAGGTAATTTTTGCGCCAGGATATGTGCTATGGCCTCGGTAGCCTGCTCCTGCTTTTCTTCTGGCACACCGAGTCCCTTGGCGAATATAGGCGTAACGATAGCGCCGGGAGAGATTGTATTCACCCGCATGCCAAACTCAGAAAACTCCATGGCCAGGCAGCGGCTGAGGTGACACACACCAGCCTTCAAGCCACTGTAAACAATTGGGCTGGAATTGGCCCGATGTGCAGCCGTACTGCCATTGTTGATAATGGAACCTCTCCCGGCGGACTTCATCACCCGAGCCACATGCTTTGTCACCAACAGCACACTGCCGAAGACATTCATCATATCGTCGCCAAGCTGATTCATGTCCAGATCCGTGATGGGCACTTCCTGGGTCGGTCCGGCAGCATTGTTGAACAGGCAATCAATTTTTCCAAAACGTTGCACGGTGGTCTCAACCAAACCGGCCACATCTTCCTCACAAGTGACATCGGCGCGTACAAACAATGCGTTATCTTCACCAAGCATTGTCACTATGTCTTTGCCACGAACTTCATTGCGCCCACTGACAATGACACGGGCGCCCTCGCGCACAAATACTGCGGCTGTGGTCTCCCCCATCCCGCTGGTGGATCCGGTAATGATCGCCACTTTGTCCTGTAAACGTTTCATAAGTAATCAACCTATATCGAAAAACCTGATTCAATACCAGGATGGCAGGCCTACTCCCGACACCTGAACATACGCCGTAAGGAGATGACCGGTTGGATTGTCGTAAATGATATTGCGGTCGTGACTGTCAGATGCCGTAATCAGCAGGGTGCGGCCGTCCTCGCCGCCCAGCATGCAGGCTGTCGCTCCGGTATTACCTATGTCCACCTCATCGGTAATTTCGCCCGTTTCCAGCACCCGGAATACGCCACGATGTCCGGCGGTGACCCACACGCCCCCCTCCGCATCCAGGCATATTCCGTCCATCACTGCTCCAGGTACCGAGGCAAATATACTGTGCTCAGACAGTGTCCCGTGCGCGTCGAGTCGCCACTGATGCAGACAACATCGTATTGAGTCGGCCACGATCAGGCGCTGGCCATCCGGAGTTATCACCATACCGTTGGCAAAGCCTGTCTTATTTGAGGCTATTGATACCTCCCCGCTGGCAGACACAGCCACCAGGGGACTGTGAGGTGCCTCTGCGGGGTTGACCTTGCCGAATTCGAAATTAACAGACCCCACAAACATAGCACCGCTTTGTGCGCAGATCATGTCGTTAATGTTATGTGTTGCGACGGGGGACAGATCCGCCACCTCATGAAGATGGCTACCATCGTAGTGAAACAGCTTCCTCTTCATACACGAAGTCAAGACCATCTCGTCATTGTCGGGGCTGATGAAAGCCCAGCCGGATAACCAATCTCCATCTTGGTGCTTCACAACAACTTCTTTGCTGCCATCCTGGTGTATGCGAAAGACGGTGCCTTCATCGATGCTGCAACAGTAAAACGACCCTCGATGCCAACGCGGTGACTCGGGGAAAATGAATCCGTCACACAGTAAACTGGTCTGATAGTCCAATTTGTATCTCCCGTTTCTATCTTTTGTAGATGTTTACGACCGCGCAGCCTTCCTCTATCCCGAGAAGGCCTCCACCATTTTCCTGGATTGCGATTCGAGCGTCTTGCACCTGGCGCTCCCTCGCCTCTCCACGAAGTTGCGTCACCAATTCATAGGCCTGACCAAGTCCGCTTGCGCCGATCGGGTGTCCCTTTGATTCAAGCCCACCGGATGGATTGATGGGTATGTGGCCACCAATTCGAGTGGCGCCACTATCGGCCAGCTCTCCCCCCATGCCAAAGTCGCAGAATCCAAGTAGTTCAGACATGAACAGTTCGCCGAATGCCGCGGCATCGTGTACTTCAGCGACGTGGATATCAGCAGGCGTCAGCTCCGTTTCAGCATAGGCCTGTTTGGCGGCGCGCCGTACGAGATGGTTTTCCAAATCACTCCATTCGCGGCCAGTAGAGGAAGTCATTACGCTGGACAGAAGTTCCACCGCCCGATCATTCGCAGCCAGTTTTTCAAGTCCTTTTTCCGTGCACAACAGTGCAGCGGCGCTACCGTCACTCAAGGGAGAACACATCGGCACTGTTAACGGATATCCGATGGAGCGAGCCGACAGTATCTGTTCCTCCGACATCGGTTTATTGTAGTGGCATTTCGGGTTGAGGGTTGCGTGGTAATGATTTTTCGAGGCAATCGTGGCGAGTTGCTGCTGGGTTGTGCCGTAGCGGACCATATGGGCGCGACACAGTTGTACATAGATATCCATGAATACCGTTCGATGTCCGCTTGCCTCCTCAAACTCGTGCCCCGCGCTTAGAGAACGCAGCGAGGCTATAGTATCGTTCATTTCCTCGATGTCTGAGCCGCCTTCGAATGCCTGCCAAACCCGCTTGGATAGCTCCTGATCCTGGTAGGCCATTTTTTCAGTGCCCACTGCCAGTACGATATCTCCCTGACCAGCAAGAAGGTAGTTTCGCGCCAGCCATATAGCTGAGGAACCGGAGGCACAGGCATTTTCGACGTTAACAATGGGAATACCGTGAATACCAGCTCCCCTCAGTGCTATCTGCCCTGGAATACTGACCTGCCCCTCGATAAAAGACTGGGCCTGGTTAGCGAAGAATGCAGCATCCACATCATTGGTTTGCGCGCCTGCGTCTGTAAGGCAATCGCGTACTGCTTCATGGGTGAGCGTCTTGATAGTGTCTTGTGGGCGTGGACCAAATTTGGTCATACTCACGCCGGCGATGTAAATTGGCTTCATGGCTGTGGCCCGTTTGGTACTCAAATTGACTTCGTGATAGTGAGACACATTAGCCCCAGCCTTGTTTCACGGCTTGGTTAATTGCGTCAACTTTCGCTCACCACACCTCTCCGGGGCAGGGGTCAATGGGCAGGTACCCGGAGTCTGATCGCGGGTAGGTGAGTGTCCGGGTTCAGATAGCTATGAGACTTTTGGACGATTGTTATTGCGCCTGTGGCGCAGCGGGTAAGTCGTAGACTTATCCACCACTCCACAGGTCGTGATCCCCGGATTTCTAAGAACCTGGTCGCTTGTGAGTGATTAAATCCACACAGGAGACGACCCGATGCAGAGCAAAAGCCTGCGCATCAAGCCATACCGAAGCTGGCCGATTTATCTCACAGGTACTGAACTTGGACATATATAGTATTTTCCAATCCAGAAATGAGCCTGAAACGACGGTGTATTAAGCCCTTATCTTGAGTCGCTCATGGAGTTGTGTAAATAAATAATCTCGTGCTGAATTGAGTTGTTCAGCGGCTTCATTGTCGGTCATTTCTTTGGCGAATGCATCCAGATTTTTGAAGGTGATCCCCGGCTTCAAGTATTGGCTGGGTTTGGCCAGGGAGCGGAATTTCTCATAGGGCGTCATCATGTCCTGGTAGCGGTATTTCTTACGCTGTTTGCCCTTCTCATCAGTGATTGTGGTGGGGAAATAGCAGGGCCGATGGAAGTTAACGTATCGGTAGACCTGTTGCCTGTTCAGTTGGGCAAAGTCAGTGGCGTACTGCTGCGGGATGTGTGTGTACCCATAGAGTTTGCGAATGACCGAGCCATTTTTACTCTCAACCAAGCCATTGTCGTTACTGTGCCGAGGCCGTGATTTAGTAAATTCAATGCGTAGCTTGTCCAGTAGCTGAGCCACAGTGTAGTTGATGTATTCACCGCCATTGTCTGCGTGAAAGCCCCGTATTTTAAAGGGGAAGGCCGCCAATATCTGTTGGAGGGCTGGCCGCATAAACGCCTCGCTAATACGTTCCAGCGTGACGATAATCTGGAATTGCGTGACCTCATCCACGGCGTTGACGTGGTAGATTCCTTTGCGCTTATCCTGATCACCTTGATGGACAGAGTCGATACGGATATAGCCCGGTTGATTATTGGGACAGGGTTTGCGCCGCTGACCGATAGAGGCGGCTTTAGGCCGTGTCCTGGTCAAGACACAGCGCTGCCTCTGATAAGCCTTGGAGGCCCGCAGGTTGTACAGGTGAGAAACCGAAATACCCGCCAGGCGCTGATACTCGGCTTGGCCAAAGCGCTGATAAGCCCGCTCACACAGCTTTTTCAATACAGGGCCACTAGGCTGACCATGCCGCTCATCCATACTCGCCAACAGACGACTATCGGTATCAGTGTAGGCGCGCTTGAAACCATTGCGGCGAGCGGGCTTTACTGAGATTGTGCCTGTTTTGACGTATTGCCGTATCAGGCGCTTGGTCTGGGCCCGAGAGTAGCCGGTGACCTTCATCAGGTAGCGGGTGACGGTTCCCCGGTCCGTTTTGCCAAGCAGCAAGTACCGGTGCTTCACCAGGGTCTTTTGTACCCATCGATAGCGCTCTGGCTTATCGGTGGCCACGTTGAAGGCTACGGCCTGGGTACCCTCGAGGAATTGCCTAATGGCGTCCAGGGTGTTCAGTTGCTCTAAGCTCATGATCGTTTTCATCCGCTGATCATGAACGACAACAAGGACTATTTCAGGCTCATTTTATAGTGGAAACAGCTTGCCGTGCTTCCTTCCGTTTCAGGCTCATTTTATATTGGAAAAGACTTATATTTGAGGGACCTGCTAATTACTGCTATAGTCGCACCCGTGTCCCGGTAGTAAGAATTCCATGACTGTTAGAATTGAGTGCGAAACACGTTCGCACAGACAGTAAACGATGACTGGGACACAACATACTAGTTTTTGAGCTGTGTCGCCAAAAAAATGGCAGACATCTGAATGAACCGCACGGCAAAGGCTGGCGGCACTAAGGTAGAAATCAGTTTTTATTGTCTGCACCGAGTAAGCTTGGAGGCAGGCAAGTAGCAAGTAGTAAGAAAAAGGACGCTTGACGAGAAGAGTTCTTTAATTTGCAAATTGATACACGGTTTATTGGCCAATTGTTCCAGTAAACCCGTAGCAGAGGCCTGAAAGCAGGCGGTCTGCTGCACAGCCTGCGGTGCCCCTCCTCCGTGCTACACAATAAAGTGGCACCTATGAAAAAAATGCTTATCAATGCAACTCAACCTGAAGAGTTGCGCGTTGCGATGGTCGACGGCCAGCGCCTGCACGACCTGGATATCGAAAATCGAACCCGCGTTCAGAAAAAATCCAACATCTACAAAGGCAAAATCACACGTGTAGAACCGAGCCTCGAAGCGGCATTCGTCGACTTCGGCGCAGAGCGACACGGCTTCCTTCCGATGAAGGAAATTGCGCGCGAGTATTTCACCGCCTCCCCCCCAAACGGCGAAGGCCGGATGAAAATCAAGGAGCTGGTTAAAGAAGGTACTGAGGTCACCGTTCAGGTGGAAAAGGAAGAGCGCGGCAGCAAGGGCGCGGCATTGACCACGTTCATCAGTCTCGCCGGTCGTTATCTCGTACTCATGCCCAACAATCCCCGCGCTGGCGGCATCTCCAGACGCATTGAAGGCGATGATCGCGCAGAGTTGCGAGACGCACTCAACGGCGTAGAAATCCCCAACGGAATGGGCGTTATCGTGCGAACTGCCGGCATTGGCCGCAGCAGCGAGGAGTTGCAGTGGGATATGGACTACCAGGTGCAACTCTGGCAAGCAGTGACCGAAGCCAGTCAGATTGAAAAAGCACCATCACTGCTCTTACAGGAAAGCAATGTCATCATTCGCGCTATACGCGACTATCTGCGCGACGATATCGATCAAGTACTAATCGACGCTCCCGAAGCGCACAAATTGGCCCTGGACTTCGTTGCACGGGTGATGCCACAGCTAAAAAGCCGCATCAAGCTGTACGAAGATTCGACCCCAATGTTCAACCGCTTTCAAATCGAGAGCCAAATTGAAACCGCCTTCCAGCGTGAGGTAAAACTGCCTTCTGGCGGTTCTATTGTCATCGACCCTACTGAGGCCATGGTTTCAATCGACATCAACTCCGCGCGTGCAACCCGTGGCAGTGATATTGAGGAAACCGCCACCAATACAAACCTCGAAGCAGCCGATGAAATAGCCCGCCAGCTTCGCTTGCGCGATATGGGCGGACTCATTGTTATCGACTTTATCGACATGCTTGCCTCACGCAACCAACGCGCTGTTGAAAACAGAGTGCGGGATGCTTTGAAAATTGACCGGGCGCGGGTTCAGGTGGGTCGTATTTCCCGCTTCGGTCTGCTGGAAATGTCCCGTCAGCGATTGCGCCCCTCTTTGGGCGAAACAAGCGCTATCGTCTGTCCGCGTTGCAGTGGCCAGGGCACCATACGCGATACCAAGTCACTGGCCCTGGCCATACTGAGACTGTTGGAAGAAGAAGCCATCAAGGACCGCTCAGCAGAAGTGCGCGCGATAGTCCCAGTCCCGGTTTCGGCCTATTTGCTCAACGAAAAACGCTCTGCGCTCAATGAAATAGAAGAGCTCACCAGGGTTAGGCTAACGATTATTCCCAACCCCCACATGGAAACGCCCCACTTTGAAGTTCAACGCCTGCGTGACAGCGAAATCGAAAGTCGCACAGATTTGTCCTTTGAAATCGATTTAAGCCCGGCGGAAGAAGAACAGATTGCTGACAGTGGCACCGCAGCAGAGGTTAAGCCGCAGGCAGCCGCAGTGAAAGGTATTTCCCATTCTGTGCCAGCGCCGGAACCCGCAGCCGCTAAACCGGGGAAAACGCAACAATCCAGTAGTAAGAAGGCCGAACCGGTCAAAATGCCTGGTTTATTCTCCAGGCTATTGGGGTTTTTATTTGGCGGCGAAGACAGGCAAGAAGAACAGAACAAGGGCCAGCCAGGCCAGGGCAAATCTGAGAGCGGGAATCTTCAGCGCAACCGCAGTGGCAAGCGCAACGACAACCGCAGCGACAATCGTAGCGACAGCCGCAACAGCAATCGCCGCCGCCGACGCGGTGGTGGCCGCGGCAATAATGAGAGAAACTCAGAGCGCAGCGATGACAAACCTCGTCGTGAGCGACATGCTGGTTCAAATGAGAACTCCGAGCGCCAGGAAAACTCGGCATCTCAGAACAAAAATCGGCCGCAGAAACGCCCGTCAGACCAGCGCGGCGAAAACCAACCTCGCCGCCGCCGTCGCGGCTCCCGTCCCGATACCGATACTGCTACTGAAACCAGGACTGAGACAGATCAAATCACACCCGTTACAGTTGAAACCGCACCGGTGAATCAAACTGAGGAAGCCGCGCTGGTAACTTCTCCAACTGATACGGCTGTTGCAGCACCAGCCGCAGCTACAATAGAGAGCCAGGAACCTGCGAAGAAGCCTGTTGCAGTTACAGCCGCTGAAGGCGCCGCTCAGAAAATCACAGCCGCAGTCGCCACTGAAGAAGCCACTGAAGAAATAGTTTCGACCGCACTAACGGAAACAGTTTTAAATACTTCTGGTATTGCTGCCAATGGTCGCGCAACAAACGACCCCCGCGAACAGCCCAAACCGGTTGCCAGCGTAGAAATTAAGACTGAAAGCAAAACCCTGTTTAGTGCGAGAGTCGCGCCACCGATCATTCAGGTTAAGCCTAAACCATCGCGCACAGCCAACGATCCAAGAAACAATCGGGGGTCTGTTGCCAGTGAATAGCGAAACCCTTGAACCGGGGTTATAGAACTGTATAATCTCGCTCCTTCTGGTGAGCTGGCTGAGTGGTCGAAAGCGGCGGTCTTGAAAACCGTTGACGGTTTATCCCGTCCCGGGGTTCGAATCCCTGGCTCACCGCCATTTTGCAAAACCCAGGAGCCTGTCGGACTTGGGACTGTACTACTGCGGGGAAGCCGGTATTTCCTCGTGACCAACGCCTAAATTCGACAGGTTGGGTAACTCCAGGCTTTTCTTTTTCAGTACCTATATAAAATATTCACCTATTCCCTGATAAAAATAAGGACTTGCGTACTTTATTTTCCAATCCAACATAGTGGAATAGTCTGCCCCACCCCCTAAAACGGCGTCAGTGCGCCAGAATGGATATTCCATTCAATTAAACAGAGTAAGGCAGGCCATGAGAAGTGTACTGAAAAATGGGGAGATCCTGCATTCAACACAGTGGTCGGTGATGAAGCACTACTGGATTTTAAGCGAAGATAATAGCGAAGCAATTCGGGCCTATATCGTAGAGCTTTCCCACGCTGCTCCCAGGGAATGACATTCACTCCCGGTAAACACGAGCATTAACGCCCGGAGTTTCTCACCATTAGATAACCGCTGAGCGATATCAGCATGGCCACGCCAATACCCAGAGCTGTCGGCATTAGAGTCTCGTTGTAAAACAGTCCCACAAGAAATCCCAGCGATGAAGCAAAAGCGACCTGCAATACGCCAAACACCGAAGAGGCCTTACCAGCCGCCGACTGTATTTCCGCGATTGCACCCATTTGGCTGATCGGCAAGCTCAAACCGCAGGCCATAAAGACGAGAAAAAACGCCAGTAAAACAGGCCATAGCCAATAAATCTCCATGACTGCCAATATCAACAACAGCCCCGCCCCGACAAAACCTGCTAACTGACCCAGCCCCAGCAGCTTGATGATCCCCCAGTTGTTTACCTTTCGCGAGCAGAGAGCAGCTCCACCAATATAGCCAAGAACGACAAACAGCGCCGTGTAACCAAACATCTCGGGGGCAACCCCGAGCAGCTCAATCACGATAAAAGAAGTCGTCGATATATAGCAGAACAACGCGGCGTAGGTGGCCCCGCCGCATAAAGTGTAGCCAAAAAAATTCCTCTGGCGAAGGCAGGCAGGAAACTGGCTAAAAATAGTGCTGACTTGTACCGGAGCCTTGCCAATAGTGGTGCACGACTCGCGCAAGGTACTCACCCCAAATACTGTCAGAAAGCCCAGTAACATTAACAGCACAAAGTGGGATCGCCAGTCGAAAAAGTACAGCAACCAACTGCCCAGCACCGGGGCGATAGCCGGCACCAGAGCCATGGCGCTGGCGATACCCGCCATCATCCGCGCAGCATTTTGTCGATCATAACTGTCAGAGACAATGGCGCGGGCAAGCACGGGGCCCGCTGCTCCACCAACACCCTGGATAAATCGACCGACAATTAAGGTATCGATATCTGCGGCAGACACACAGCCCAAAGAACCCAGACAATAAATACTCAGACCGACGAAGATCACCGGCTTTCTACCGTATTGATCCGAAATACTGCCATAAAACATTTGCCCCAAAGCAAAGCCCAGCAAGAATACGCTCAGTGTTAACTGACCTCGGCTGGCACTGGTGCCAAGATCTTCCACCATCTGGGGTATTCCCGGCAGATAGAGATCTGTGGAAACCGCCGTTACAGCGACAAGCCCTGCCAGAATCAATTTTTGCAGCAAGTGCCAATCTCCAGTGAAAGCCACATTGGATTGTACTGAATCAATTTCTTTGGCGCAGAAAGTGCACCACTATTATTGACCAACGATAGCCCTGACGATGAAATACAGCACGGAGGGCGCTAGCAGACATCCAACACCGGTGTAAAACGTCGCTGTCATAGCACCATAGGGAACCAGCTCCGGGTCGGTCGCCGCCAAACCTGCCGCTACACCGCTCGTGGTGCCCATCAATCCACCGTATACCATTGCCGAGTGAGGGGTAGTTAGCCCAATCAGGGGCGCAACCAGCGGAGTGGCTACCATGACTAAAATTGACTTGATCAGACCCGCCGCGATACTGAGCGCGACGACGTCGGAGCCAACGCCAAGCGCCGTCCCGGTAACGGGGCCTACAATATAGGTGGCCGCTCCGGCGCCGATGGTAGTAATTTCTGCCGCATCGGCATAACCAAAAAGAACCGCGACAATCGCACCGACGACAAAGGAAAGTAACACGCCGATTGGCACCGAAGCGGCGCCGACATAACCTGACTTTTTAATCGCTTCGACATCGGCGCCAAAAGCGGTAGCAACAATGGCGAAATCCCGAAACATTGCCCCGCCCATTATGCCGATGCCCGAGAGCAGGGAAATGTCGGCGATACCGTGGGTTCCGCCAGTGGCGGCACCACCCGCATAGGCAAGACACAGCCCAAGAGCGATGGCTATCGCCGAGCCGTGAAGACGTCCATGGGTCAATTTGTCGGATAGCCAATAGGACAACCAAACGACCAGACCGACAAACATAAAGGCGACAATGAGCGAGTTTTTGGTCGCCACATCCAGCAGCGTCTGACTGATCACGCCGGGTGATCTTCTTTGATAATCGAATCAGTAGCATCGGGAGCGAAGCGCGCAAATACCGGGATAAGCGCGAAACTCAGCATCACTGCAACGGCGCCGGCAACAATGGCCACCACAATGGGAATGTACATAGCGCTCCAAAAACCGATGCCGCTCTTGGTAAGACTGCCAAGATGGAATTTGTGCGAAGACAAATTCGACAGGATGATGAGCATTACCATGGCGATACCCACTCCACCCACGTTTGCCTTTACCCCTAGCAACACCCCCAGAATGTTGCCCAACAGTACGCCGCACAAAGTACAAAATGCCAGTAGCGCGACACCGTAAATCACCATAAGTCTACTCTCTGGAGAGCTCTTTTATTAGGGCCTTCCCCAATCGTAGTGGGTCATTTAGGCCCTGATGCCTTCCGGGTAGAGCTGTAGTCCGCCCAGGTGGAAGTAAATTGCATTGCGGAACCGCTCCCTGTTTCTGAATCCACGGGCACGACTTTTCAGCGTCTTGATGCGACTGTTCATGCTTTCAGCGTGGCTGTTGTCGACCTTCCCAATCACCGCGTTGAGAATGCCCCAGAGATGCTTTCTCAGGGTCTTTGATGTCGCTTGCATCGGCTTGAGCCTGCTGCGAGCCATCCAGTTGATCAGGCGTTTCCAACCTTTCTCGGCCCATGTGCGGCTCCGGTAATCCCACAGGCGGGAGGCGAGTTCCTTGATGGCCCACGCCCTGGCTGTCTTCAGCGACGATTGTCGCAGTTCGCTGAAGCTGCGTTGCTGGTGCCAACTCATGTTGCGCCGGTTACGCAGCCATTGGTATTTGCTACCCTTCATTCGCCCATCGCCTTGTCTGAGCAACTGTCGGTGTTCCTGGCGGCGTACCTGATCAACCGCTTTGCCCAGATATTGCGCCACATGGAAACGATCAAAAGCGATCTTGCTATCGGCATCGGGAATCGCATCCCTGGTCGCCTTGATGTAGGCAGGCCACATATCCATGCACACACTTTCGATACCCGCTCTCTGGTCCTCTGACAGCAACTCGTAAAACTCAGCCAGGCTACCGGCCTCTCTGTTTTCCGCGACATGGAGTACCGCTGAATGCTCTTGATCAGTCACCACTGTCACATAGTCGTGGCCCTTGCGATAAGCCGTTTCATCAACACTGATTTTCCGGGGCGACAGCGCCTCTCGAAGTGATAGCCCACGTTTTACCGCACGCTGCATAATGCCATCCACTGCATTCCAACTCAGCCGCAGGCGCTCCGACACCGCACTGGTCGAAGCTTCCTTCAGCCAGTCGATGACGAGTGCTTCAAACAAGGCGGTAAATCCGCTGCCAGGCTCTGCCCAGGGCACACTCACTGTCACCACGCCGTGCTCTGAGCACGCCACCCGGGGCACGTCAGCCACCAATAGGGTCTTGAGTTGACAGGTATCAAGGTGCCGCCACCGGCGCTGCCGCTTGTCATAGCCGGGGCAGGCCTTGCCACACTTGCGGCAGGCCAGTTTCCCGCTGCCACGCTCGACCGTGACTTTCACTTCATCATCAGCAAGGGAAACCTGTACAACGGTGACTTTCCAAGGCTTCTCTATACCCAGTATCTGGCTGTACAACTGTGTGTCATTCATAGGGCATCAGGATAAACTACCCACTCGATTTGGGGAAGGTCCTTTTATTATAAGTACCCCGCCTTATCCGTCCGTCACCCCTTAAGTTCGCAACGCCAGTGGCAGGTATTCAAGATTCCATTGTGCCGCTTGTTCGTAGGCATAAGCAATTTGTAATGTGGATAAATCCTGGTGCCTGGGGGCAATGATTTGCAGTCCCATAGGCAGGCCCTGTTCACTAAATCCAGCCGGAACATTGATTACCGGGCAACCTGACAAAGTGCCTGGAATAACCACTTCCATCCAGCGGTGATAGGTATCCATAGCTCTGCCGGCAATCGTTTTTGGCCAGTGTGTTTGCGCGTCAAATGGAAACACCTGTGCGGTGGGCAGCACAAGAAAATCATAGGTCTTGAATGCCATTAATAAGACTTTATACCACTGAGCCCTTTTCATCGAGGCGCCGAATACCTGATCGCCTGTTAGTTTCAGACCACCCTGCGCTTCCCAGATGGCCTCAGGTTTTAGCTGCTCGCGCAGAACCGGATCCCCATACAAAGGCAGCAGCTTTCCCCGAGCGAGCCAGTGACGAAACACCAGCCAGGTTTGCCAAAGTTCTTCCATGGAAAAATTAATGCTGATTTGTTCAACGGTGCAGCCAATGTCGCGAAAAGATCCCAGCGCTTGTTCACACAGAGCCAGGACACCGTCTTCCATTGGCAAGTAGCCATTAAAGTCTCCTAGCCAGCCTATTCGTGCACCTTTGAAATCTCGCTTCAGGGGTCCTGTGAAACGGTCTGGATCACTCACCAGCGAGGTGGGCATGGTGGAATCGTAACCCGCCATAACCGACAACAACATGGCGGTATCGCTGACATTGCGCCCCATCGGGCCGTTGCAGGGAAGTTGCTCAGTGAAAGAACCGGCAAACGGCACCAGCCCTGGAGTCGGTCTAAAACCTATCACATTGTTGTAGGCTGCGGGGTTGCGCAATGACCCCATAAAATCGCTGCCATCGGCCACGGGTAACAGGTGTAGCGCAAGCGCTGTCGCGGCTCCCCCGCTACTCCCGCCAGCCGTACTGACACCATCCCAGGCATTCAGGGTTGCACCGAAGACCCGGTTATAGGTTTGTGAACCAAAACCAAGCTCGGGAACATTGGTTTTGCCGATCATTATGGCCCCAGCCCTGCGAATCCTTGCGATGTGAACGGAATCCGCCGACGCCATATTGGTTTTGAAAATGGGCGAGCCATTGCTGGTGATGAAACCCTGAGCGTCGGCTAAATCTTTCGGGGCCTGTGGGAAACCGTGCAAAGGGCCGCGCACCCTGCCCTTGGCGAGCTCGGCATCACACACTGCCGCCTCCGCTAACAGTGATTCGCTATCAGCTCGGGAAACAATGGCGTTAAATGTGCCGTTAAGCGCGTCAATTTGATTCAGATAGGCCTGCATAACTTCTACACAGGAAAGTGCCTTATTGTGTATTGCCCTCGACAGTTCAGTGGCACTCAGAGAAACAATATCCACCTGGGCAGGCTGGGGCTTTGCTCCGATGGCTTTCACGGCTTTCACAACACCTGGAACAGCGGCCACAGCCACGGTTGCGGAAACAGCCTTGAGAAAATTCCTGCGAGCCGTACCACCATCGCGTTTTTTGTCGCTGTAGCTGTCCGCCATGTCGCTTCCCAAGTGGTCGTTACCTGGACCCACTATAGACCAATCTGCCTTCAAAAAAAGTCATAGCTACGAGGGTATCTCCAATGTCGCTGGCGGGATTTTCAAATATATTATCTCGCAAGACAATCAGGTTTGCTGCCTTGCCTACCTCGACCGAGCCTGCCTGGTCATCAAGCTTCAGAGCTTTGGCGCCCTCGATGGTGTATATTTTTACTGCCTCAGCTAATGAAATTGCTTGCTCTTCCCACAGCGCCCCTGGGAATTCTCCGCCTGGATCACGTCGTGTGACCAGCCCTTCCATCCCCGTCCACGGATTCATATCCGGTACTGCCGAGGGCCAATCGGAACCTGCCAACAAAGGCGCATTGCTGTCCAGCAGAGCCCTGGCCGGCCAATAGTATTGCGCCCTATCACCCAAGGCGCCCTTAAGTGAATCGATAATAAGCGAAGGAAACCAGATATAGGGTGAAAAGTCTGCCACCGCATTGAGCTGGGCAAACCTTGGGATATCGTTCGGGTCGATATAACCGGCGTGGGCCAGCTCATGGCGCAGGCCGCTGTCGCCATTAGCTTTGCGGGCATGTTCGATGGCATCTAAAGCGGCACGGACGGAGCGATCTCCAGCAGCATGCATCTTTACCGTGAAGCCGAGCTTATCGAGCTTAGTAACCGTGGATGCAATCTGATCTGGCTGCAGGTGCATCGGCCCATAGTTGTCATCCTCCCCTGCATCACTGGCAGCATAGGGAGCCAGCATGGCAGCCGTTCGTGATGCCGTGGGTACACCATCCAGGAACAGCTTGACGAAATTGGTGTGAACGTGGGTTGACTGATATTTCTCCCTCAACCGAACTAATTCACTGATATCTTTTTCGGTAAGGTTGGCCTTTGATTCCGAGTAGAGCGCGGTAGCAACATTGGCAGTCAGCCCTGGCCCCTGGTCGATGCTGTAAAATGCTTCCACCTCCAGTGCACTCGCACTGGCGTCTTTCATGCCAGTTATACCAAACCGGTTGGCCTGTTCAATAGAGTACGCGGCGGCGCGCGTAAGCTCGTCCAGGGTCCACGGAGGTACTGCCAGTTTTACCCAGGTAAAAAGTTCCTCCAGTATGCCGTTGGGTTCGCCAGTACCAGGATCTCTAACGATATTACCGCCTTCGGGATTTTGGGTGCTGCGGTCCACCCCCATCAGTTGTAGTGCCCTGGAATTCGCCCAGTGGTTGTGTCCCGAGTCGTCTGTAAGAACTACAGCCTTGTCGCCGGATACCCGGTCCAGAAATTTGCGCGGAGAGTCCATTGCATTTGAGACAAAAAAATCGCTGGTCCACTGACCACCCTGTATCCATTCACTGTCTGGTTGGGCGGCGACACATTCGGCTATTTTGGCGGCGATCTCATCCGGGCCGGCCGAGAAAGGGAAATTGCACTGAAACAGATCTTTCACGCCGCCCCAGGCTGGGTGCAAATGCGCATCATTGAGGCCAGGCATTAGCAGTTTTCCAGACAACTCCACAATGTCAGTATTGGCATCGCGGTAGGCACTCATTTCCCGGGTGGAACCCACCGCCAGAATTTTACCATCCAGGACCGCCACAGACTCAGCCCAGGGCTGCTCTGGATTTACCGTATAAACTTTGCCATTGAGTAATAGCATGTCAGCAGTTTTTACACCGCCACTATTTATGGTTGCCGTTGGCTCACAACTTATGGTTCCGGTTGGCTCGCAACTTATGGTCCCCGCTCGCTCACAACTGGCGGCAACAAAGAGTACGAGCAAAATCAGCGGTAGCCTGTATGCAATTTTCATAGTGCGACGATCTCTCTTTTAATTTACTTTCTCAATCACCAGTCTGTAACCAGCTTCTCCAGCAACATCTCCCCCCTGACGATGACCTCGTCCTGATGCGGTTGCAAATCTTGCCCTGCCAGACCGGTATGTATCGCGTGGAATGGGTCATCCATGCCCGAATTGAGACCACTGAGTGTTTCTATAACCGCCAGACCGTGGTACGGCACAGTCGAAGCATTATAGCCACCCTCATGAAACATAATCAGCTTTCCCGCGCACAACTCATCGGCAGCCATCATCAGTATTTGAGTTAAGCGGCTGTAACCCTCGCTGGTCATCATTTGTCGTCCGAGAGGGTCATAGGCCCCTGCGTCAAATCCGCAGGGAACAAAAATCATATCAGGTTTGAACGCTCTGAGTGCCGGCACCACCACGCGCTCGAGTGCTGCTGTGTAGGCACCAACACCGGTGCCCGGCGGCAACGGCAGGTTCAGATTGTAACCCTCACCCCGGCCTTGCCCAATATCATCCATGAGCCCACTGTCAGGCGGAAAACAATTGTCCTGGTGAATAGAAATCGTGAGTGCCCTGGAGTCTTCGTAAAACGCCTGCTGCGTACCGTTGCCGTGATGCACATCCCAATCGACATAGGCGATTCTCGATAAACCGCGAACCTCCAGGGCGTATTTACCGGCAATCGCACCATTGCACAGCAGGCAAAACCCCATGCCTTCATTGGCCAGAGCGTGGTGCCCCGGAGGCCTGACCAGCGCATAGCCATTATCGACCGAGCCGCCCAGTATGGCATCCGCCAGAGCGATGACTCCCCCTGCGGATAACAGCGCGATATCCAGAGAACCTGGCCCAATGGGTGTAAAAACCCCCGCGTCGCCACCGGTTTCATTGAGTTCACGCAACTTCGACAAATAAGCGCTGGTATGAACTCGCAAAACCTCTTCCTCAGAAGCGGTTCGGTCGGCAATGCGGGTAAGCTGGTCAGTCAGGCCGCTGGCATCCAACAGATTTTTTAAGCGACGTTTTGTATCGGGGTTTTCGGCGTGCTGATAAGGCTCCACCCCAAACCCCGCCGGCATAACTCCCGCAGCATTGCCAGTGTTATGCCACATATACCGTTCATTCCAGACCAGGCCCGTTGTCATTATCGTGTCCTCGTGTGTGGTAGCTCAATGCAAACCTGTGCTGGTCAGGCGGGTAAACAGGACGGCACAAAACGGCTCCCTGTAATTTAAATTTTATAATCAAGCGTTAAGCCGAACGTTCTGGGCATGCCGTTGCTGCGCACATACCAGACGTTGCCTCCGGTAAAAGCACTGGCGTAGTAGTCTTCATCCGCAACATTGCGAGACCAGGCAGTGAGTTGCCACTTCTGGTTGGCATTGCTATACAGGCCAAGACGAACATTGAGCAAAAAATAGCTTTCGCGTGCCTGCTGGGGCGTAAAGGGCGCACCCTCGACAGAATCGCGATACAAATAGTCTAACGCTGGCTTTAATACGAGATTTTTGCCAATAGAAAATTCATAGCTGGTGGTGATGTTGTAGGAAAACTCAGGGGCATTGGCTAACTCCAAACCGGATGCGTCTCGGGTAACAAGATTTGTGAGCTCACTCTCGGCCTGAACCGCATCGTACTTTTTAATTTTGCTATCCAGATACGATGCGCTTATGTCAATCGCCAAACGCCCCGTTGGATACCACTGCAATTGCAGTTCTGCTCCGACGATCTCCGATTCGGGAATATTGGTAAGCCCCGAAATAATACCGACAGGCGTTACAGCGCGGCCACGCTCCTGCTTGTCGGTATAGTCATAATAAAAGACGGCGCCATTTAACTGCATGGTTTCCTCAAGCAAGGTCGCTTTAAAGCCCGATTCGTAGGACAACAGTTCTTCCAGATCGTAAGGCCCCAACTGCTGAACAGTATTAAGGTTGGCGCCGTTAAAGCCCCCCGACTTAAAACCCCTGGAAATATTAAAATACGTCAGGACATCAGAGTTTGGGGTGAAATCGACACCGACTTTCCACATCCACTCGTCCGCCGATATATCGGCTTCCAGGGTTTCCGGTATAAAGGGTCCGGTGAACGGCGGTACGAACGTAGCGAGATCCGGTACTCCGCAAGTGTTTGGTTCAATTTGCGGAACGAAGGGAGGGAGTACTCCGGCCAGAAAATCGTGTAGCGGAACCCCCGGCACGTCCAGGTCAGGTGGGGTCGCGTCATTAGTACAGCCTTCAAAGTCGCGCTCATCTTCGGTGTAGCGTGCACCGACAGTAAAACCCCATTGCTCATTGATGTCCCACTCGGCGTGGATATAGGCGGCCATGGTATCGGTTTCAACCTTGTAATTGGTATCGAGTTGATTGACCCCGAAAAAACCCTCGCCAAAGAAGTAGTTGTAGTCTTCATCGATTTCATCGGCGGCGTAGTAAAGGCCAGCGATCCAGGAGATGTCATCGCCCCACTGGGAAGAAGCGCGAAGCTCCTGAGAGAAAACCTCGATATCTGTCACATTGATATTGCTCGAATCCAGTAATGCCGAACCATCCCAGTCATTGGCCTCTTCACGCTCGAACTTCTCCAGGCCTGTCACAGAAGTAATCTCCAGGTCGCCTGTGTTCCAAACGAGCTTTATACTGGCGCCGTACTGTTGATTGTCGCGCTGCGGTCGCAAAGCCCCGCCAGGTCCGTTGGTCCAGTCGGCCTTTTCGTTGTCGTCGACGGAATAGATAGTCAAATCGTCGTAGGTCAGCCCGGTATGGGGGCTAAGTGAGTTTTCCACTTGATTGAGCCCAATCAACCTGCCGTCTACTGGTGTTGTGGCGATGCCATCTGACTGGTCGTCGTTGTAATGAACATTAAACGAGGCGGCAAAATCTTCACTGACATCCCAATCCAGCAGTGCTCGTATGGAGTAGGTTTCTACTTCGCCGAGTTTATCACCGGGTCTGCTCAGGCTTTCCTGCCATCCATCCTGCCGCTGGACAGTTTTGAATGCGACCCGCGCCCGCGCAGTATCGCTCAGTGCACCACTGGCGTAGCCTTCAAGCTCGTACTGGGAATAATTGGCGATGCCTGCGGTAAACCCCGCCTCAAATTCATCAGTGGGTCGCGCACTGTGGAAACTCACCTGGCCGGCGGTCGTGTTACGGCCATAAAGATCACCTTGCGGCCCCTTCAACACTTCGATACGGCCAATGTCAAAGAACTGACCCGTCACCATCGCCGGATAGGGAAACGCAATTTCATCGAAATAAATACCTACCGTGGATGAGGCAGCCGTTGAGTAATCCTGAAATCCAACCCCGCGAATAGACCAGGAAGAGGTGCCCGTCGCCGCTGTCGCATTCACCACCAGTCCCGGTGTTGTCATCGCCATGTCTTCCATGGTGCGCACACCCAGGTTGGTCACCATTTCTGCAGACAATGCAGTAATCGTAATGGGTACCTCGTTGACGCTCTGTTCGCGTTTCTGGGCCGTGACAATAACCTCCTCCAGCAGGGCGGCCATTACGGCATTGCCAGTAAAAATGGCACCGAAGGTGACAGCGAGTGTTGTTGTGCAAGTGATCGGGTGGCGTGGATGGCGCATTGCATCTCTCCAGATTCCAGTTTTCTGTGTGATTGGGCTTACTGTACCAACCATTTATGATACTGATCACGGACCCCAGACCATTGACATAAGAGGACAATCATTTGACCAAATGATTGATAGAGACCTTTGCACGAAAGCCATTTCACCGGCACACTGCGTCGCCTGAAAGCGCCTGCTGTGGGTAAAATCGTACTCAATCGGGCATTTACAGGCATAAACTCCCTCATTGCGTGGGTTTTTGCCTCGCCTGAAAGCGCAACCATCGTCCCTGCAAGGGCCTCTGGTCATTCAAATAAAAAGCGAATCCTAAACCCGATAGCGGGTGATAGCAGGTATAGCGTCGTTGCGAAGAGCCTCTTTCAAGCTCGCAGCAAGTGTTTGAAGTTCTCTCGATAGGAATGCGGGGTTTCTTTGACCCAGGAGCGAAAAGCACGACTAAAAGCGCTGAGCTCAGAAAAACCCAGCTCGAAGGCAATTTCCGCCAGGGGCATGTTGGTCTGGCTGAGATAGTATTTTGCGCGCTTTTCTCTGGTCAGGTTTTTGGCTTCCTGAAAACTGTACCCCTCCTCAGCCAGGCGACGCCTCAGCGTTCTTGGGGAAATTGCCAGGCGCTCTGCGATCAACTCGTAATTGGGGAGTTCATCATTCCCCAGCCGCGCAATCTCGCGGCAGACCACATCAACAAAACCATTTTGCTCGGCCACCGAGGAGAAATACGTTTTTAAGGCGTTGATGAGAATTTCGTACAGCAGCCCGTTGCTGGTAAAAAAGCGCTCCTGTAGATAGGATCGTTCGAAGACCAGTTTGTTATGGGTGCGCGAAAATTTCACTGGAACACCCATAAATTGCTCCAGCGCTTCGATGTTCTGATTACACGAATGGGACAGCCAGACCTCCTTCAGAGGCACCGGTTTCTTCGTTGCCATGTTGAGGGCCTTAACCAGAAAAACCATCAGATACTCATTGAGTTGATCGACGTTCATGTCCTCGGAGACAAGCAGCCTGGCTCCAAACTCGACCTGCGGCGAACTGAAATCGAAACTGGTTTCGATGCCTGTATCGACATATTTGTCATAGCGATTGAGGCACTTTAGCCCCTCCTCCACAGACGGAGCTGAAAGCATGGCCAATATAAGTAAGCTACTGGCCTCATAGTGATAATCCCGCCCCATATTCATGCCCATACAGGGGTTATTGCTATGCTTTGCTGCCAGCTCAAACAGCGCCGCGACCTGTGCGACTGCCAGTGGAGTATCGTACTCCTCATCCCTGGAGGCGGGGATACCACATTCGGCAAAAATGGGCTCCGGTTCGATTTCCCGGTCCATCAGGTAATCGCGCACATACGCTACAAATCGCGGTGAAAGGGTCGGCTCAAATTCCATCTTCGGGTCATTCGGTTCAAAGGGACAACTGACTGTAATAGGCAGCCAGGGCGGCAAAATTTTCTTCATCAATTGGCATGAGCACTGTGTGCATCAGCGGGCTGACACGCTCTCCACGCTTAAATGCCGACAACTGTTGCTGTAGATACTGGGCCTGTTGTCCGGCGAGATTGGGCCACACTTTCGCGACCGGCTGCCCCTTCACACCGTGACAAGCCTTGCAGTAGGCTGCCAGATTCTCGCCTTTGGCCACCAGGCTAGAATCACCGTTTGCAGCCGCCGCGGGTGTCTGGGCCGCGTAGTAGCTGGCCAGATTTGCGATCTCGCTATCCGTTAGTTGGGCAACCACTGGGGCCATCAGAGGATCGCTGCGCTCGCCGTCCCGGAAAGCCGTAATCTGATCGACCAGATAGGCCGCTTTTTGGCCGGCAAGATTCGGCCATTGAGCATTTTCGGAAACGCCTCTTGCCCCATGGCAGGCGACGCAGGTAGCAGCTTTGGCGGGAATATCCTGCGCCGATAACAAAGGGGAAGCAAAAAGTAGTACCAGGCTGATAAAAATCAGATTTCTCATCACACTTACTCCGCGGTCTGGCTGCCAACTAGTCCCGCCAAAAGCCGGACCCGATATTGCTCTACCTCATTGAGTGGATATTGACGCAAACGAGCCACTTCCTGTTCGGTGTATCGCTGAAAATCATCACCCGCGCTGGCCCCGGAAAATTCCAGAACAATCCAGTTCAGCACTTCTGCTAATTGCCTGGAATCCAGCGCCGATGTTGCTGAACCCGGTACCCGCACGAGGTATTCACGCCCTTCAGTGGAATCCAGAAAGCGGCCTACATGGTCCTTCATTCTGGGTACTGATTGGGCACCGCTACCATCCGGAGTGTGGCAGCCCTGGCAAAACACCTGGTAATTATAGTGCGCTCGCGAGAAATTAATTTCCTCGCCGCTGGCACCGCCTGTCATCACCAGCAATAACGGGAATATCAGCCATCTCATTGTTCTTCGAACGCAACCCCTGCCACCACGGCCGTGGAACAGTGATAGACCGCACTGCTGGTGCCAAGACACCAATTCACATCGTTGGTTTTGTCCGGTCTGTAAGGCGGCCTGTCGCCCTCGTCGCGCTGGCACAAACAGGCGCCGCAGGAAGATTTACCGCAACAATCGTTGTACGAGATGACATAGTTGCGCCCATCGACGGGATTGCGACAGGTTCCGATCCATGTGATGGGTGACATCTCCGTTCCCGGCGGGCAGGTATTGTATGAGCCCCCACAGCAACCGCACAAAAAGCCATCAATCGCGCAATAGCGCCAGTAGTCGCAACTATTGGGATCGCCCTCTTCCATCGGAGGCGTTACAGCCTCAGCGCCTGAGGCCCTGGCAACGGGTAACAGCGGAATGGCTGCACTGCCCACCAACAAGCCGCCGAGGCTTTTTAACAGACCCCGTCGAGAGCTGTGCTGCGCTAAGCTTCGCGATTGTCTTTCAAACAATTTGTCGAGTAGTTTCATGCCTTGTCAGCCTCTACATACTGTACCGCCTGTTTTTTTGCCATATAGTCCTGAATCGATGCCACCTTCCTCTCCTTAGCCTCAAACAGGCTCTCCAGGTGTTCCCTGGAATTGACAATTCCCATTGAAGCAATGTTTCCGCTTTCATCGATTAGCACTGCATAGGGTAGTTTTGCAACGCCATAGGTCTTTCCCAACAACTCCGATACGACATAGGGAAAGTTTTCGAGGCCCTTTTTAGCCAAATAGCCCCGGTGATCCAACTCGTCACCATCGCTGGCCAAAGTCACCCGCAGCCAATCTGCCTCTGCCCTGGCCGCGGACTTTAAAACCGGGGTCAACTCGTTGCACATGGGGCAATCCGGAGACAGAAAAAACAGCAACTGCGATTTGTTATCCAGCATCTTCCCCACCTCCTCGATTTTTCCCTCCAGCGAAGTCAGTGCCAGCTCTGGTGCCGAGTCACCCACGGAGAGTTTCTGATTCACCATCAGGGCTCCCGCTGGTGCTACCCGCTCGTAGAGCACGCCTATCTGGCGCGCCAGTGCAAAATTAATCACGACCATGGCGATAAACCCAATCCACAAAACTATATTTGAGACTACCAGCAGGTCCATCTAGCGCTCTCCCATCATTTGTTGCGCGTTGGCAATAAGCTGCTCACTACACAGGTAAACAGCCACCATAAAAATCAGTACGCTCAGCGATAGCCCCAGCCCGGCAAAACCAGCCTGAACGATAGCGCCGGGCGCCAGTGCCAGAATGGCGAACCCGGCACAAACCAGATTTCTCAGCACCAGCGCGGGGCTCACGACCACACGCGACGCCGCTCTTGCGCAGCCGCACCTGAGATCTCTATGGCCATTGAAAATTTGCACAGCCATAAAACCAGCGTAAACGCTCAGTACAATTGCGCTGCCTAACAAGCCATAAAGCCGAGTTTGTGGCAACAGCAGCATCAATGCCAGCGATGCTTCCATCACAGCCACTAGCAGCACGGCCCATTGACCAACCGGGAAAACCGAAAAATACGCCCGCAGCGGAGGCAGATAATCTTCAGGCGCGCGAAATTTGTGAATAGCGGCCATTGCAAACAGCCAGGAAAAAAACCAGATAACACCGTTGCCAATTAAATCCGGCATTAACATTTACTGCTTGCTTCCATAGAGCATCAACGGCGTCTCCTGACCAAAATCAGTAATCGTGCGGATAAAATCACCGCTTTGCGCATCGTAAAGTTCCAGACTCATGTCGGTTGGATTGGTCACTAACAGCCTGGGATTTTCACCGCGGCTCAGTGCCAGGGACAGCCCCCATGCCTTCAAGGGTATTGTGAGGATTCGCTTTTTCAGGGACGCATCATAAACCCAGACTTCGGAGCCACCACCGTTCTGGCTACCATCGCGTGCGTCGGGATGCATTAGTACATAAAAGCGACCCAAGTCATCTTCGCCAGTGATGCTCATCCCGCCGGGGGCCCAATTCTCCGTCTGCTGGGACTCGGGCACCAGGTTCCAGGGCGCGCCTACCCTGGCAACCTCGCCTCCCAACTCCACCGGGAAAACAAGTCCCGCAAAGGTAGGGAAGTACGCCATGTCATCCACCATGGCTGGGCGTTCAAAGATGGGGGAAGAATCGGAATTAAAAAACACGTCGGTCCTGGTCTGCTTAATGAGTTTTCCCGCGCGGTCTAATTCGCTACTCATGAAACGACCATCGGCACACAGTGAGCTGAACCCTCTCTTGCCCGTGGGATAGACGAGACTACAACCTGGTGTCGGGATTTCGTTAATAATTTTCCTGCTGTCCAGGTCGATCAGGGTAATTGATGTGGCCGGGCTAAAATTTGCCACCGCCAACCAGCGGTCGTCATTGAGGGCCAGCAATGCATTGCGCTGGGGTAAGCCCGTATAGCGCTTGCCCGCTTCAAGAATAACCTCCCCCAGCGGACTCAAAGTTTCAGTATCCCAGATCGTCAGTACGTCCAGGCGGTCTCCCCGGGTGCCCCTGGAATGAAACGTCTCGGTCGCGTAGATTTCACCTCGTTGAGCTGATTGGTAAACGCTACCTATCAACGAGATGTTGAAAAAACCTTTCACCTGTTGGGCTAAATGATCAGCCGCCGTATCAAGGATATACAGTTTGCCATCCGACATATGGAAAAAGGAGGCGTCATGCACCAGAAACCAATCGGGTGGATACTGCCGGGGCAGAGTTTCTATAATACCAAACTCTTCGATGGTCAGTGGCGGCAAGTTGCTATTTTGTGCCGTGGCTGGATTCTCGAAGCACATGCCAGCCACAGTGACAGCCAACAGGAGAGTTCTTCCGGGCATACTCATAACATTTCGTCCTTTTTCAAGCTCTATCCTTTGCTGATTTGTAGGGTTTGGATGGAGGTATATTCCTCCAGGCCATAGTGTCCAAACTCCACGCCAATACCGGACTCCTTGACGCCACCAAAGGGTGCATCAGGTTGCAGCATAGCGTGATTGTTCACCCAGGCAGTACCACATTCAAGCCGGGCAGCCAGCTCGGTGGCACGCTCGATATCGCTGGACCACACGGAGCCTCCCAGGCCATTGCTACTGTCATTGGCCCGCCGCAGTGCATCCTCCACATCGGTAAACTTCAATACTGGAAGAATGGGGCCAAACGGCTCCTCCTGTACCAGACGAGTATCGTCGGCTATATCGGCAACGATGGTTACCGGGAAGAAATAGCCCGGCCCATCCATCGCTTCACCACCCGATAAAAACCGCGCACCACTGGCTTTGGCATCCGCTGATAGCGCGCACACCTTGTCAAACTGAGCCTTGTTCTGTACCGGCCCGAAATCGACATCCCCGGTGCCATTGCCCGTAGTCACGCTTTGGGCCATCCCCGCTAGCGCCTGGCACAGATCCTCATAGATATCCTCGTGTGCATAAAGGCGCTTGAGGGCGGCACAGGTCTGGCCGTTATTAATCATGGCAGTGGCAAAAATCTTCGGTGCGGCGCTGGCGATGTCGGTGTCAGCCAATACGATAGCCGCATCATTACCGCCTAGTTCCAGCGTCAACCTCTTGAGATTTCCCGCTGCGCTTTGCATAATTTTTTTGCCAGTGGGCGTGGAGCCGGTGAACACAATTTTGTTAATCCCTGGGTGGGAGGACATAGCCGCGCCGAGACCACCGTCACCAGCCAAAACATTGAGTACCCCTGGAGGCAGAATTTCATTGATAATTTCTGCCGCTCGCAACGTCGTTAAGGGCGTGTATTCAGAGGGCTTTAACACGACGGTGTCACCGCTTCGCAGAGCCGGGATGATGTGCCAAATGGCTATCATAAGCGGGAAATTCCAGGGCGTAATGGAACCGATGACACCCAGCGGTCGGCGGTGCACCTCCACACGGGCTTCTTCATTGTCCTGAATGATGTCTACCGGCAGCTTCAGCTCCGCGGTGTAATGACACCAGGCTACGGCGCCACCCATCTCGAAACCGGAGCCCAGGTCGGCAAAACCACCCAGAGGTTTTCCCTGTTCATGGGTTAACAATTGCGATAACTCTTCTGCGTTCGCTTCAAGCGCATCGGCAACGGCATGAATAAGCCGTGCGCGCTCGCTATCGGCGGTCATGCTCCAAGAGGGGAAGGCTCTGCGGGCGGCTACAACCGCCTCATTGAGCTGAGCCAGGGAAGCCTTGGGGCATTGCGCGATGACTTCTTCCGTGGCGGGGTTGAGAACCGGGAAGCTCTCACTGCTGCCCACCTGTTGTCCATCGATAATCATTTTATAATCAGGCATGGTCACTCTCGCATCACAATAAGACTTACATTGAACTAGCATTATTATAGTTCAGGATATCGACTTGGAGTGAAAACGAAAGTTGTCCAGGAGAGAACCCCGCGGCTGACTAATGTCCATCCGCAAGGCTGGCCCCCGAAAACTATCTAAAGACCTTTGCACTGAAGATGATTTCGCTTTCAGGCAAGGCAAAGCGCACGGAACGAGGGAGTTTATGCTTATAAATGACCGATTGAGTACGACTTTACCAACAGCAGGCGCTTTTAGGCGACGCAGCATGCAGGTGAAATGGCTTTCGCACAAAGGTCTCATCTAATTGGAATCAACTACGGGACTCAAGAGTTTCCATTTCGTTCTGTCAAGGCCCGCCGTGAACCCATCCATGGGGGCTCGGCCATCCGGGGGCACTAACTGGCGGTCTTTCCCCTCCTGAGTACCAGCGACTAGGAGTGACACTCTCCCAGCAATTGCTTGGCGGCTCGCTCCCCTTCATGCACCGCACCTTCCCACATTTGGTAACCCAGCAACTCGGCATGCGCGAAAACAATACGACCGTGTGGCTGGCGGATAACGTCACTAGCCGTGGGTTTGCCATCTTTGCCAAAGAAAAAGCCGGGAGGTGTTGCACAATAGGCATGGCCCTGACGGTTAACGATGATGCCGGCTATGTCGCGGTCGGCGTCAAAGCCGCCGGGTCCGAACATCGCGGTAAATTGAGCTCGCACTTTTTCCTCTATGTCCGAGTAGCTCATACCAAACATTTTCATCCTCGCTACCACTGTCTGTTGTTCGATTGGTAGTCCCGGGGTACAGAAGGAGTTGTACATGGTTAAAACCGTGGGTTTGTCTGGCTCCATAGGCATGGGTTCTTCCCCATCCAGAATCATTTGTCTGCGCAGCGTAGTAAACCAACCCAAGTCATCATCAAACCAGCGCACCGAAGCTACACCCAACTTGTCCATAAACTTCCAGTTACGCAGCGCGACATTGATGATCATCATGGGCGCATGCATGAAGGTGTCCATGGCCTCACGATGACCCTTGGGTAAATCGGCTACCACGCGCTTGTTCAAATGCTGTTGCCCGGCCATAACTACCTGGCGGGCTTTCACTTTGTACATTTTGTCATCTTTGAGGTACGTCACGTTCACATGATCTGCGCTGCGAAGCGTGCCGTCGTGCTCAACTTTCACCACCAATGCACCAAGGCGCACGCGAACTGTCCTGTCGGGCTCATCGATTACGCTCCAATCAACCGGATTAGAAATAATCTCAGTAATGGTATTTGCTTTGCCAAAGATATCCGGGTTCAGCCGGTGCACAATATGTCGAAGAATACCGGTATTGCCGCCGGGAAATTGTGCCAGGTGCACGTAGTCTGTGGTGTCGCCAACGCCAAACTGGCGCCCGTATTGAAGCACTCCAGGCTGGAGAAAGTTGTAGGCCTGGTAGGCAGAAATAATGTCCGGCCCCATTCCCATTCCCATGGCCGCACCAAAGGGTGCCAAATACTTTTCAATGGCTGGATTGTCCAAACCCATTTCATCGACGAGAAATTGTTTGTAGGTCATGCTGTCCAGCCATCGATCCCAGTCTTCACGCTCGGGGGGCTGGCGGTAGGTTTCCATCCACAAAAAATCGCTCTTGGTTTTTTTATCGATGGGCACATCTTTAAAACGATTGGCCCACGGGTTCACCGCCATGGGGTGCCCCTTGTGAAACCAACCGAGGTCGGTAGCCTCCCAGGAAAGGTGCATCGGAGTGTAGTTATCCAGCGGTATTTTCAGCTTGGATTTTTTCGATATCTGCCACTCAAATTCCTGCGGCAGCTTCAGCTCATCCCACAAAGGACTGTACATTTCAATGCGCTTTGCCGCTGCGAGAGGCCATACAGCGCCGGTCGAGCCCTGCGGCGCCCAGAGGCGGTGACCATCAACCTCAAATTCATTGTGCCTGGCTTCGCCGCCAAACATATCGTGATTGTCGCAAATTAAAATTCGCGCGTCGGGCTTTTCATTCAAGTAAGTATAGGCCGCGGTACATCCGGAAAAGCCAGCCCCTACAATAACAACATCGAATACCTCCGAAGTATCCTTGGCATCAGCCACACGGTCTGCAAAATCGCCGTTGCGCAGAGTGTGGGCGGCATTCACCACTGCGTGAGTATTGCCATTGGCTGTAGCGTAATCCCCCAAACCTCCATAGCCAGTCCAACTCTTGTCCAGACCGGTGAGGGGCAATGGCATGGTGTTGCCCAAATTAAAACCGGGCTGGGCGTCGGTTCCCATGCCCATCGCATTCAGTGGTGCACCGGCGCTTAGCAAGGCAACCCCACTGCCGATCAACGTATTACCGACAAAGTCACGCCGCGTTATCTCCATCGGGGTGTCGCCTTTTGCACGGCCCATTTTCTCGTCCGATTTGTCGTTCATTCTCCACCTCCGCTGGCGCCAGCCTTTCCTGCTTCGAATTCACCCAGTACATACATCTCACCGTGGGACCACCATTGCCCATTTTCCCGCGCCCAAAGAAATAACATTTTGAAGGTGAAGGGCGGCTCGTTGGCTTCAGCCGGGAGAGTTACATGAAAATTTACCCAGTCCCAGCCCGCATCACCCCGGACAAAGCTGTGATAAGACTCTATGCGGACATCACCGGCGATGACTTCATTATAGATGGGCCTGAGCTCCTCGCGGCCCAGATGCGTGGCACCATCTGGCCCCGTTGAAATCACATCCTGGTGATAGAAGTGAGTTAGAATCGACTCCACGTCATTACTGGCAAAGGCCGCTTCCTTTATGTCATATTTGAGACGGATTTGCGCTTTAAATTCTTCGAGCTCAGTGTTTCCAGCATGACTTTGCAGCGGTACAGCAAGTAGGAGTGGGATTAGGATAATCCAGAATAAATCGCTGCGAGAATTTCGACGGGAAGCTCGCAAAGTGTTGGAGGACATATTTTTACCTTTAGTTATAGTTCACTTGTCCTATTATTTTTAGTACATACGGACTATAATTGCAAGCAGTCAGCAAAAAAATTCACGGAGACCCCATGAGCGCATCCGTTAAGCAGCATAGAACCGGCACCGCAGTCAGGGAACGAGGCCAGGAACGAGTCGCTGACATCATCGCGATGGCGCAAAAGATTTTTATCCAGGAAGGACTGGCAAGTCTGAGTGTCAGGCGGGTGGCCAAGGAACTCGGGATCAGTGTCGGCAACTTGTCCTATTACTTTTCAACCAAGGAATCGCTACTACAAGCCATCATCGAAGATGTTATCAGCGGCTACGATGAAGAACTGGCGCAGGAGTCACAGCGTTTTCCCGACGCCCCTCCCATGCGGTTCAAGGCCTTCATACGCTATCTCATTGAGGATGCGAAAAAGCCTGATGTTCGAGGTTTTTTCTACCAGTTCTGGGGCTTATCAACCCACAATCGCCTGGCAGCCAATTCTCGGGAACAGATGTATCAGCACTTTGTTGAGCAAACCACCGATTTACTGACGTCGGTAAACCCCGAACTTGAAGAAGCGGAGCTAAAAGTAAGAACGCTACTAATTATCAACGCACTGGAGGGACTGCACGTGATCCTGGGTTCCGGCGAAAAATTTCTCAAACAATTTGCCGACCTTGAAGAGCATATCTATCGGCAAATTTTAACGATTGCCGGGATCGAGTAACGCAATGATGCCAGAGTACCGACTTCGGTCGACGCTATGTCCACCAACCCCATCCCTTCATGCAACCAGCAATTCGGCATTGCATAGCTCGCAAGCGGGCTATTGGCATTGCGCCAACTCTTCATCTTGATCGCCTTAAATCTCTGAGGGTTATATTTCCCGCGGCTTGCTGCGGGAAATATAACCCTCAGAGATTAAAATACACGGCTAGTCATCGTCTTCGTCTATCTTTGCCACTAACTCATCGAGCAGGTCATACAACAACTCCATTTTGCCGTAACCAAACCTCTCGGTAATATATTCATAGCGCTCCACCGATTTAGGTGTGACCAATTCAAACAGTTCTCGGCCGCCGTCGGTGAGAAAAATGGCAGATCTGCGCTGATCAGCCTCAACCGACTGACGCTTGACCAGTTTGCGCGATTCCAGGTTTTTGAGAATTCTGGAGAGGCTAGGCATCATCAAATGGCAGCGCAGGGACAATTCGGAAATCTCAAGTCCATCCTCATCCTTTAGCGCGCGAATAACGCGCCATTGCTGTGATGATAAATTGTGTTGCTTTAGCGAGGGGATAAACTTTTTCATCACTGCTTCACGCGCGCGCAACAGCGACATTGGCAAAGAGCGTTTAAATCCGCGCAGATTTTTATCGGCCATTATAATTTTTCGTCAATGACTCCGTTAGACAACAATCCTACACCCTCTACCTCAACTTCCACAACGTCACCGGGCACCAGCCAGACCGGCGGATCAAATCGCGCGCCAGCGCCGTTGGGTGTGCCAGTTGCAATGACATCGCCAGGCTTGAGATGGAAAAATTTGGAAAAGTAGCTGATGATGTATTTGAAAGGGAACATCATGCTTGCGGTGGTATCGTCCTGGCGCACCTCGCCATTCACCCGAGTGGTCACCCGCAGATTCTCAAATTGCTCAGCGGTGAATTCGTCGGCACTAACCATCCACGGGCCAATAGCACCCGAATGCACAAAATTTTTGCCCTGGGTAACATTGAATTTGGCGTGTCGCACCCAATCGCGCAGGGTGCCTTCGTTCATAATCGTTAGCCCCGCGATATGATCGCAGGCATCCTCCTCGGCAATTCGTCGCCCTCCCCTGCCGATGATCAATACGATCTCGCCTTCATAGTCCAACTGGCGGGATTCCGGTGGACGCACCAGCGGAAGATCGTGCCCGGTCAGAGAATCAGGGGTGCGCATGAACAGGCTGGGAAACTTCGGCGCCTCCGACCCATCCTTGTACTCGGCATTGCGATTCGCGTAATTCACGCCTACGCAAGCGATTTTCTCTGGCGAGCGTATGGGCGGCAGGTAGCGAATTCCCTCTGCGCTAAAATCGACGGCGAGACCTGAAGCCAGCGCCTTCATTTCTTCAAGGCGGCCCTCGTTCAGGATGGTATACAAATCTCCTCCTGTTCGCTGCCCCAGGTCGATAACGCCTTCGCTGTTAATGACACCCCAGGACTCTATCCCTGCGTGCTCAAACGTCAAAAATCGCATTGCCTGACTCTCCTGTATTTTTTGTGCCTCCCACTGCGGCGCGCCCGCAATAACACGCACAACAACGCACCCACGGCAGTTACTTAACTTGTTAATATAAATTAGCGCAAAACACAGGAAAGTAAAAGCAAAAAGGCCATAATATTTGCCAATCACCCTTTTATTTGGCGAGGTTTATCACTATTATAGTTAACACGTTATATTATGTCACGAATGCTGCGGAGTACCTCATGGCCGAATACATTGACAATCAAGCCAGGGCAAACAACTATCTGGAACGATTCAAAGCCAACACCACCGGTCATTTTATCAATGGCGAAATGCTGGTTCCTCCCGGTTCAACCACCTACAGCAACACCACCCCGGTGGACAACAGCTCGCTGGGTGAGGTTGTAGCGGGTACGGCGGGCGATATGGACCGCGCCTGTGAGGCCGCCGAAGCCGCGTTCGCCTCCTGGCGTGACATGCCTGGTCCACAGCGTAAAAAACTGTTGCACCATTTCGCCGATAAAATTGAGGAGCGTGCAGATGAAATCGCCCTGGTGGAATCAATGGACTGTGGCCAGGCCATCCGCTTTATAAGGCAAGCCGCTATACGCGGGGCCGCCAATTTCCGCTTCTTTGCCGACAAAGCCCTCGAGGCCCAAAACGGCCAGGCGCTATACCAGGCGGAACACACCAACTACACCATGCGCACGCCAATCGGACCGGTAGGCATCATTACCCCTTGGAACACGCCTTTCATGCTGGCCACCTGGAAAATTGCCCCGGCGCTGGCTGCAGGTTGCACCATTGTCCACAAACCTGCAGAGCTAACGCCACTGAGCGCTATGCTGCTGGCGGAAATCGCCAGGGAGGCCGGGATACCTGATGGTGTATGGAATACCGTAAACGGCTTTGGTGAAGAGGCGGGCAAACGGCTGACTGAATGCCCGGCCATTAAAGCCGTGGCGCTGGTCGGCGAGGGCGCTACGGGTAGTCATATCATGCGCCAGGGTGCAGAAACCCTGAAGCGGGTTCACTTTGAGCTCGGCGGCAAGAATCCTGTTATTGTATTCGACGATGCAGATTTCGAGCGCGCGCTGGATGCCGTAGTCTTTATGATTTACAGCCTCAATGGTCAGCGCTGTACCTCGTCCAGCCGGCTATTGATACAGAGCGGTATCCGGGATAAATTCATCTCAGCGCTTGAACAGCGTGTGGCAAATTTACGGGTCGGGCATCCCCTGGACCCGCAAACCGAGGTGGGCCCACTGGTGCATTCCGGCCATTTTGAGAAAGTGATGAGCTATATGGATATTGCCCGCAGCGACGGCGCTAACATTGCAGTCGGTGGCGTGCGCCGGGAAGATCTTGGGCCGGGCAACTACATGGCTCCTACACTATTTACCGATGCCAACAACGACATGCGTATAGCCCGGGAGGAAATTTTTGGGCCGGTGCTGACCGCCATCCCCTTCGACACCGAAGAACAGGCGATAGAGCTGGCTAACGATACAATTTACGGGTTGTCCGGTTATATCTGGACCGAGAATACAGGCCGAGCCATGCGCATGGGTCGAGCGGTTCACGCCGGGATGCTGTGGGTTAACTCAGAGAACAATCGCAATTTACCCTCGCCCTTTGGCGGCATGAAAATGTCTGGTATCGGTCGCGACGGCGGCGACTACAGCTTTGAATTTTATATGGAAACCAAAAATGTTTGTATCGCTCACGGCACTCATAAAATGCCCGTATTAGGCCGCTGAACCCAACGTATACGGGGATTAGATCATGGGTAAAATATCACTGGCGGCGAAAGTCACACACGTGCCTTCGATGTATATTTCTGAACAGCCCGGACCCCATCAAGGCTGTCGCGACAGCGCCATAAATGGACACCGCGAATTGAGCAAACGGGCCCGGGAGCTTGGGGTAGATACCATTGTAGTCTTCGATGTTCACTGGCTGGTAAACGCAGGGTACCACATCAATTGCAATGGTAATTTCGAAGGTCTGTACACCAGTAACGAGCTTCCCCACTTTATCAAAAACATGCCCTACAACTACGATGGAAATCCAGAGCTCGGCAGACTTATCGCAGAGCTCGCCAATACCCGCAATATCGGTACTCGGGCACATGAAGTGGACTCACTGCATCTGGAATACGGCACCCTGGTGCCTTGTCGCTACATGAATGAAGACCAACATTTCAAAGTGGTCTCAATCGCCGCCTGGTGCGCCTGGCACAATCTACAGGATTCTCGCCAGTTCGGCGAAGCAGTTAAAGAGGCCATCGAGCAGAGCGATAACAATGTGATGGTGTTAGCGAGTGGTTCACTGTCACATCGTTTTAACGACAATGGTTCCAGACCCGATAGCATGTTTGAAATTAGCAACGAATTTTACAGACAGGTAGATTTACGTGTCCTGGAATTGTGGCAACAGGGGCGCTGGAAGGAGTTTACCGATATGCTGGAAGTGTATAACGAGACGTGTCATGGCGAGGGGGGAATGCACGACACCGCGATGCTACTGGGCATGCTAGGCTGGGACCAATATCAGGGCAAAGCAGAAATTCTGGGGGAATATTTTGCCAGCTCAGGCACCGGCCAGGTCAATGCATTTTTTCCTGTAGATTGAAGGCGACATTCCCATCGCACAGTTTGTTTCAGGCTATTCTGCCAATAGCGATGATACTCGAATGGCTCTTGATTCTCTGTTTAAAACATTGCATCAAGGCGTCGTCGACACAGACGTGTTTCCCCTGGCGGGGGTTCCCAGCCGGGCGCATCGGGGCGAGATATTTCGGGTGACCAACAGCAACTCCGAATTCGGCTTTGTTCGCCTTGAGGGCAAAATAGGGACGGGGCGAACCGAGGCAGAAAAACAGGGCACAGCCAGCGCGTTAATTGTTATCGGTCAAAATCACTTGTCCACACTGCGAGAGATAATCTATGGAACATGAACTGGACATTCGCAAGATCCTGGAGCTCTACACCCAGGGTACCTATGAGGGCGATGCTGAAATGCTTCGCAGAAGTTTTCACGAAAAAGCTGTCATGAATGGATACCTGGCCGGGCAACTCATGCTTGCGACCCCGGAACCCTTTATCGAAAATATCACCGGGTTATCACTCAAAGACCGGGGTTTGAGCTACAGCTCAAGTATTTCCCAGATTAGTATCAATGGCAAAGTGGCCTCAGTAACCCTGGAAGAAACAGGCTTTCCCGATGGTGTGAGCTTCACTAACTACTTCCATCTCATTGATGACGGCCATGGTTGGAAAATTATCAGCAAGACATTTATCAGCCACCCGTAGCGCTGAAGATTCAATGAACCCGGATATGAGCCAAAATTGCCTGGGTTTATTCCCCTAAATATTCACGGGCTCGCCTACAGGCTTTTTCCACCAACATCGGTGTCATCTGCCGTGCGGTTTGTGTCTCTGCGCGAGTGTGAACCCAGCCCAGATAGGTAAAGGCTCTGACCAGAAAAAACAGCGGTAGTTGAGCGAGCTGTTCATCGGACAAAGAGCGGTGTTCCCGGTAGCCGCAAACCATTGATTCACAGGCGACAGGAAAGTAGTCCTCATCCATCTCAAAATACAAGGCGGTGGCCAACTCAAATAAATGCCAGCCAAAACCAGCATCATCAAAATCAATAAGGCGAACCCGGTCGCCCTCAACCATCAAGTTTTCCAACACGAAATCTGCATGCAGCATACTGTATTGATCTTTGTTTTCAGGCGCTTGTGCGTAAGCAGCGAGATCGTCTCGTACTCTATCGCGCGCGCGCAGGATCAGTTGTCGGTCCCCGTCGCCCATCGCTTCCAGCTCCCAGAAACGACCCCAAAACGGGTTCTCTCCCACCAGGCCATCGACATCCCAGGCGTGGCGCACGAAACCCTTTGGCAGGGTCCATGACACGGCCTGATTGTGCAGTTTTGCGGCCAGAGAGCCCAGTGTATGGTAAATATCGACCACAGCATCAGGATGACTAATACCCTCCTCTACCGATCCCAGTTGCCGACCGGTCACCCATTCAAAAATATCAATTTGACGGGGTTCGGGAACGGCTTCTACTGAAACCAGGACAAAAGGCTCGGCGTTACTCGTCGGCACCAGAGTCGGAACCAGAATGCCCGATTCATTGAGTGCTGCCATCCACTGTAATTCCGAGCGCAGTTCTTGATCCGAATGGTAGGCATGGCGATGAATCCGCAAAGCGTAATTGTTCCCATTGGCATCAATCACTTCAAATACTGCATTTTCCCGATACTTGATCAATCGCAGTTCGCTGCCTTCAAGGCCCCAGTGTACCAGTGCGGCCCTGGCAAGTTCCGCCATGGCCGCTGCCTGTTCGCTCTCACTTCGTTGATAAAAGTCCATAAGAAGTCAGCCTGTTTAAAGTTCTGTCAAACATTGATCCAGGGTTGACAACAACAGTTGTGCGTGGTCCTGAGAAAAAGGCATGGGCGGGCGCAATTTTAGAATATTGTCGAAGCGACCGATGCGGCTGATGAGTACGCCCTGCTCTTTCATCCCGTTGATGAGTCCATTTGCCGCTGCGCTGGCCGGCGCCTTGCTGTCGCGGTTCTCTACCAGCTCCAGGGCAAAGAACATGCCCTTGTCGCGTACATCTCCGATAATTTCATGCCTGCCCTGCAATTCCCGCAAGCCTTTTGCAACGTCTGCGCCAACGCGAACTGCGTTCTCCAGAAGCTGCTCCTGCTCCAACACATCCAGCACAGCCATTGCCACCGCACAGGACACCGGGTTGCCAGCAAATGTGTTGAAGTACATGGCCCATTTGGAAAAAGCTTCAACCAAATCGTCTCTTGCCACGACACCCGCAACAGGATGCCCATTTCCCATAGGCTTACCGAGTGTCACAATATCGGGAATAACGCCTTCAGCCTGATGAGACCACCAGTTGTGTCCCGTGCGACCAAAGCCCCCCTGGACTTCATCAGCAATATAAAGCCCCCCTGCAGCCCAGACGTGTTTCATCGCTTTGGCAATAAATTGCGGCGGTATATTGAGAAGGCCTTCGTTGGCAAAGTCCGGGCAAATCAGCATTCCCGCGAAACCAATACCATCGGCCTCAAAGGCATCTATCGCAGCCTTGACCGCGCCCGCATAGGCATCTTCCAGGTCCTGGGGCGCAACACCTTCAAGACCGCGATAGGTATCGGGTATCGGCACCGAGCGAACCCGTTTGCTGGTCGCAGCTTCGGGCATAAACGCGGTACCCAACTCAGCCACCGCCTCAGTGTTACCATGGTAGGCGCAGTCAGTAACAATAATCCCCTGCCCGCCCGTGTGATGGCGTGCCATGCGCAAGGCCAATTCGTTGGCTTCACTGCCCGTACACGTCAGCATCGCCATCGATAGGGGGTCGTCAAATTTTGCGGTCAGCCTCTCTGCATAAGCCACAATATTTTCATGCAAATAGCGGGTATGGGTATTCAGTGTGCTCGCCTGTGAATGCAGCGCCTCCACTACCTGGGGATGACAGTGGCCCACGTGGGGAACATTGTTGTACACATCCAGGTAGCGCTTGCCATCGGCATCGTAAACCCACACACCTTCTCCACGAACCAGGTTTAGAGGTGAATCGTAAAAAAATGGAGAGTGCTTACCCAGCACTCGAAAACGACGGGCTAAAAGACTGTCATTGCTCATAAAATCCATCCATAACCACCTGACTTTCAGGCAGGGTTGAACCACCGTCTACCACAATGGTTTGACCGGTGATGTAACCAGCCTCCCGGGAGGCGAGAAACAACATGGTGTAGGCGATATCCTCGGGCTTGCCCAGTGCACCGCAGGGAATGCACCGCTCCATGGCCTTGATTCCATCTTCGTCGCCAAGTGCCGACATCGCCGCCGTCAGTATGTAGCCAGGCTCGACGCCATTGATGGTGATATTTTCGCGGGCAAACTCCAGCGCGGCGGTGCGAATAAAGCCGTTTAAACCGGATTTGGACATGGCGTAGTGTGAGGTTCCCGGCATCGCAACGCGAGGCCCGGTAACCGACGAGGTAATAATAAATCGCCCCCAGCCTCGGGAGCGAAAGTGTGGCAAACACGCCTGGGTCAGCCAAACCGCCGCCTTCATATTGACCGCCAGCGTTTGTTCCATCACTTCATCGGTCAGTTCTTCCACCGTGTGCAGAGGATAAACCGCTGCGTTGTGGATACAGATATCCACACGTTTGAACCGGGCAATGGTTGCGGCAACGACTCGTTCAACGTCTACCCGCTGCCCGATGTCGCACTGGATTAGTATCGCTTCACCACCGGCTGCGGCTATGTCATCGACGGTTTTCTGACCATTGCCAGCAGAGCGAGTGGCAACCACGACGCGGGCCCCTGCCTGGGCAAACACTCTGGCGATGCTCTCGCCTATCCCCTGCCCCGAACCTGTGACAATCGCGACCTTATCTGTCAGATCTCCAAACATCCCGATCTCCTCAATACATTCCATTATCAGATTAGTTCACTCAAGTGAGCCTTGCTATCGGTAAACAGGATAAGTCTGCCAAGTCAGGTATCAAGGTCGCCCAGAACTCGGGCACTGAGAGCCGTGCGGGAAATCAGCCCCTGCTCCAACCAGTCATCAAAAATTTGCAGTGCAGTCTCGGCAAACAAATCGTCGTTAATATGTGCTTCAATTTCATGTAGGGATACAGGGGCTTGCACCGAATTGCGAATGGCCTCGGCAAAGGCCTGCAAACCTTCTTCATCGTGAAACGGCCCACCTGCTTTATCCCATTCATCTATGCCCTGTAGAGGCATAATAAATGCGCAGGGGCCAGTAGCTTTTGCCAGCTTGCCGGCAATGATCCGGGCGGCTTGAACTTTCTCCTCTACGGTTAGCTGAACACAGGCGATGAGCCTGTTGTGAACGTGAATCTCTCTGCCGCCGAGCTTGTGCAGTGGCGGCGCCCAGGTCTGAAAATCCAGCAGTGTCACACCGCCAGGGGCAACGATTTGCGGAACCCCGGCCAGGCCAGCGCCCTCAAGCCTATCGGGCCCAGCACCCAGCACAGAGCCATTTTCATGGTCACTGATTTCCACCAGAGCGAAATCCATCACTGCCGCCAGTTCGCCGCTAGCGGCTATAGACTCCAGGGCTCGGCCACCCATTCCGGTGGTGTGAAAAACAGCCACTTCAAATCCGCGCTGTTCCAGGGCGGGTTTAAGCCTTAGCATGTATCTCAAAGTGCTGCTGCCCAGCGATGTCATGCCGACAATGGGCCGGGGCCGTGATAAAGGTTCAACGGTCAAACAGGCTCCCACAACAGCTCCCGCTGCCTGGCTCAAAACCGATTTACAAATCGAGTTCAGCCCGTACAAACCGCCCGCCCAAAGAATCATCATTACATCGGGGGAAATTCGCTCCGGTGGGAGAATCGGTGAGAATGCCACGGTTGAGGCGATGAACTTGGGGAAGCCCAGGGGCAGCGCAGCCGCGACATCCAGAGCCAAATCCGTTGCCATAGACCCGCCGATAGCAAGCATCCCCTGAATTTCACCGCGCTGCTGAAGCGTCCTGGCTAAATTTGCGGCGCCCTCCGCCTGCTTGGTCATGGCGCGGTTTTCATCACCCAGGGCAATAATTTTTTCGTTGGTCGTACTGGCTGCTATAGCCACATCAAATTTGGAATAGTCCGGTTCGAATCGCGGCACGCCTAACACCCCGACATCCATGACTTTACCGATGGCACCTGCGCGCTCAACGCAGTCTTTCAAGTACAGCAATTCGTCGGCTTTGGTATCTGCTGTACCAATAATCAATATGACGGCAGCAGGCATAGTCGTTTCTCTTTAGATGATATTAACGGTTGGGGCTATTTACGCGATAGATTACGCGATAGAACCCAGCCCAACATCCAGTGCGCTGACCATCTTATCAACATGCCCGGAATCAATCACCAACGGCGGCGACAAGATGACGTTATTTCCCGATACCCGCACCATGACACCCGCTAGGTATGTCGCTTCAAATACCTGGGTCATTTCAGCTTTACCAAGTGGTGCTTTGGTGTTGCGGTCGCTGACAAGCTCCAGCGCCTGCATCAATCCGACACCGCGAATATCTCCGACAATGTCATGGCGGGCCATAAGCTTTTGCAAACCGCTCGCCAGCTCGGGGCCGCGCACGGCTGAATTGGCGGCCACATCATTGGTTTGTAGCTGCTGTAATGTTGCCAGTGCTGCTGCGGCGCCTACGGGGTGTCCCGAATAGGTATAGCCGTGGCCGATGTCTGAAAAGCTATCGGCGTTGCTTTCAAACACCTCCACCACCTTCTGCCCTATCATGGTCGCACCAAAGGGAAAATAGCCGTTGCTTATTCCTTTGGCGGTGCACATCAGATCCGGTCGGGTATTCCACAGACGCGAACCGGTCCAGGCACCCGTGCGCCCAAAGGCGGTAATCACCTCGTCGGCGATGAGCAGTATGCCGTGGCGGTCGCAAATCTCTCGAACCATTGGCATAAAGGTTTCGTGAGGGACAATCACGCCGCCCGCACCCAGCAGCGGCTCCATGATAAAAGCTGCGACGGTATCGGCGCCCTGAAACTGAATTTCATCCTCCAGCATATTGGCGCAAAGTTGAGCGAGTACCGCAGGGTCACTTTCGTCAAACGGATTGCGGTAAGTCCAGGGAGCCGCAATTTGATAACAGCCCGGAAGTAGTGGCTCGTAGTTGCGACGGAACTTGGCATTACCGTTAACGGACGCACCACCAAGGTGGGTGCCGTGATAACCTTTTTTTAAGCTGATAAATTTGTAGCGGTCTTTATCGCCACGGATTTTGTGATACTGCCTCGCGAGACGCAATGCGGTTTCCACCGAATCCGAGCCACCCGAAGTGTAGAAAGCCCGCGCCAGACCATCTTCTTTAAACCATTCTCCCAATGCGTGTGAAAGTTCAATCGCCTTGTCCGTAGCACTACCGGCAAAAGAGGAATAGTAAGGCAGCACAGCCAACTGCTCGCTGATAGCATCTTTAATCGGCTGGCAAGAATAGCCCAGGTTGACATTCCACAGCCCGCCAACCGCATCCAGGGTACTGTGACCGTCGATGTCGGTAATTTCCACGCCTTGCGCAGCACTGATAATCTTGGGTGGGCTCTCCCGACTTGCCACAGGGCTGGTCATTGGCTGCCAGTAATTTAAGTTTCGTTCTTGCACGTTAATCTCCTAATTCGCTTCTAGCAGTTGTAAAGCCTGCTGATAACTTCGTTCGGGCTGTTGCACGTCAAAATAAACCGTTTGCATTCCGACTTCTTTTGCACCAATGATGTTGCGCCATTGGTCGTCAACAAAAACACAGTCGCCGCAGTCAATACCCAGAGAATCGGCACAACTGCGATAGGCACGGGCGTCGGGCTTTAAAATTTTGGTGTAGGTCGCGTCGATGATCACTTCAAACTGACTCATAAATGGCAGCTTGTCGCGAAATCCTGCGCCGTAAAACAAGTCCAGCTCATTTGAGAGTATGGCCAGTTTGGCCCCGCAAACCTGCGCCTGTGACAGAGCCGCCAGGGCTTCCGGCCGAATGACGGGTTCGGGGTCTGCGCCCCGTGCGGCCATCACAAACTGGGACATTTGCGTCCACTGTTCGCCTAGCATTGCCCCCACTTCACGGGTTCGTTGCGCCCAATACTCTCGCTCGGTCAGCTCATCGTTTTGCATGGCCACCCACAGTGGATCACTCGCAGGATCAAACGGCCCGCGCCAATCGAGACTGCCAGGAGACAAACCCAGGGCACGCTCAGTCACCTCGTGGGTTTCAAACAGAGTACGCGAAATTACGCCGCCAAAATCCAGTACCAAAGCCCGTGTTGCCGCGCTCAATTGCTCTCCTCCAACCGTTGTGCCCCAAGGGCTTGTGACGCCCTGGCTGCGGCATCTCGCACAGCGCTCAGAATCGTTTTCCGGGCTGGCGCGCCAAACCGCGAGGCCGGTGCTGCCACTGCCAGAGCGCCTATGAGCCTGTCGGACTGGTCAAATATCGGCGCGGCGATGCTACACACGTCCTGCTCGTAAAGCTCCTGATTCACGTGATAGCCATTGCGACGTACCTGTTCCAGCATTTGGCGAAACGCCCGCTTGTTGGTAATCGTATGCTCAGTGAAAGACTGCAACCCTCGCTTGAGTACATCGTTGACATAGGCCCGCTCAGAAAAGGCCAGGCAGACAATACCTGACGATGTCGCGTGCAGCGGGCCCTCCTCACCCAGCACAAAATTAATGCGATTTGATCTGGGACTGTCTACGATGCCCACACTGGCAATGCGTCCACCTGATAAAAGAGAGAAATGCGCGCTCTCCCCGGTAATAGCAACCAACTGTTCCAGCAGCGGAGTCGTAATTGATTTCAGCGGCATACAGGTTTCGCGCACCCGTGCCAGGCGCAAAACCCCGGTGCCGAGTCGATAGGCTTTATTGGTCGGATTCTGCTCAATGTAGTCATGCTTGATAAGGGCGAGTAGTAAACGCCGGGTGCTGGCCTTGTCAAATCCTGCTGCGCGAGCCAGCTCACTGAGCCCGAATTCCGGCTGACGCTCCGAGAAAAATCCCAACAGCTCTACTGCTTTGTCGACTGTCTGCATATTAGAACTTGACGTTCCCCCGTGCTCTTCTTCATAATTAATGAATCAGTGGTGATGATAATGAACCGACAGATAATGTCAAGTGGGGAGCAAAGGTGATGATAGACACGGCGCTGATTGATGAGTTCAAAAATAAGGTGGTCGCTCCGCAGGGACACCTGATTGATGGCAGATCACAACCTGGCCAGGATGGCTCTGTGCTGGATGTATTAAGCCCTGGAAATGGCCGCCAGCTAACAACACTGGCAAGCGGTGGACGCCATGAAATCAACTTGGCAGTGCAGTCAGCCAGATCGGTCTTTAATCAGGCCGCCTGGTCCGGGATGCCCCCTGGCGAGCGCAAGAAAATTCTGGCTCGCCTCGCAGACCTCATTGATTCTCACGCCTATGAGCTAGCAGTTCTGGGGGTGCGCGACAACGGTACAGAAATTAATCTGGCGCTTAAGGCAGAACCCGGAAGTGCCGCTGCCACCTTTCGCTACTACGCAGAGGCTATCGACAAGGTATACGGTGAGATCGCCCCCACTGCGACTAACATTGTGGGGTTGATCAATCGAGGCCCGGTGGGTGTAGTCGGGGTTATCGTGCCCTGGAACTTCCCGCTGATGATTGGTTCGTGGAAGATTGCGCCAGCCTTGGCGGCCGGTAATTGTGTTGTTCTCAAACCCGCAGAAACCGCCTCTTTGAGCCTGCTTCGCCTGGCGGAACTCGCGCTTGAAGCAGGCCTTCCTCCGGGAGTGTTCAACGTGGTTACCGGGTTGGGCGCGGTAGCGGGCGAGGCACTTGCACTGCACAACGATGTCGATGTCCTCGCCTTCACCGGCTCAGGCGGGATTGGCAGGCGCTTGCTGGAATACTCCGCCGGTTCCAATCTGAAACAGGTTTTTCTAGAGCTGGGCGGCAAGTCACCCAATATTGTATTCCCCGATATGCCCGATCCAGACAAAGCGGTTGCGGCGGCTGTCAACGGAATTTTCCGAAATTCTGGTCAGGTGTGCGTGTCCGGGTCACGCCTGCTGGTTCACCAGGATATTCACGATGATTTCCTGGCTGCAGTGGTGACCGCTGCGCAAAAGTTGCGGGTAGGCGACCCGCTCGATACCGCCTCGGATATCGGCGCGGTAAACAGCGCTGAACAACTTGAAAAAGACCTGGGCTACGTCACTATGGCCGAGCAAGACGGAGCACAATTGCGCACGGGCGGCAAGCGCATTCTGGAACAAAGCGGTGGTTACTATATGCAACCTACCGTGTTCAGCGGGGTCTCTACAGATATGCAAATTGCCCGCGAGGAGGTATTTGGCCCGGTATTGAGCGTTATTTCCTTTGCCGACGAAGCGGACGCAGTGCGCATTGCAAACGCCACAGACTATGGCCTGGCCTCGGGCGTGTGGACCGCTGACCTCAGCAGGGCACACCGGTTGATCAGGACAATTGAGGCAGGCATGATCCATGTGAATTGTTATGGAGGCTCGGATATCACTGTGCCGCTGGGAGGATTAAAACAGTCCGGCAACGGTCACGACAAATCGCTGCACGCCCTGGAAAAATACACTGCGCTAAAATCGGCCTGGATTAATATTGGCTAGAGCGGCCTGGCAGTGTACAACCGCGCCAGCGGCCTGAGAGTGTACAACCGCGCCGCGACGGTGAATCTACAAATAAAAACACACAGTACACCCAGGCAATCGTTATCTGACGTATCACCCCCTTACCGGGGCATTCATCGCGTGAAGCCGCGAGAGCGGTCGTTGTAAGCGGTCGGCCATCAAACCGTCTGAAGCCCGGCTGGCAAATTTTTCTGACCCACTATGGCAGGCAACAACAGGCCCAGACTAAACAAAAACAAGACAGCGCCAACCAGATTCACCCCGGTGTACATATCCAGGCCCTCGGGCCTTAGCAAAACGGCGCCGATATACGGTCCAATCGCAAAGCCGATCATTTGTAGACACACCCCGCGCACAATCATTTTGCCACCGTCGGCAAAGCTCGCCATAACCGCCAAAAGATACGGTTGCGCTACGTTCCACATAAAATTGAAAACGTAGATGGCCGTTGCATACACGATATATGTCATATCGTTTAGCAGCCATGCCACTGCTGCGCAACAGCCGGCAACCGAAACCCCCAGCGGGATAGAACGGCCAATCCTGGCGGCGAGCATCGCGGCCAGAAAGGCTCCGGCTACGCCGAGAAACTGCGAGATAGTCAGCACGTTCGCCACCGTCTGCTCTGCAATCCCACCGTTAACGCCCACCAGAAAAATGTAGGCCCAGACAATACCAATGGCCGTATTAAAGATTAGAATTCCCAGTAATGTACTGCCCTTTACAAAAGACGAGTGATAGTCAGATGATTGCTGGTCTTGCAGAGGGTCACCCGCTCCTCTGGGCAAATAGCGGATCAGAAACAACCCCACGGCGCAAAAGGCAGCAAGAAATACCAAAACGCCATCCAGTTGGATTGACGCCAGCGCCCAGGGAATCGCAAATAAACCCAAGGCCCCATAGACCAGCACCCACACAATGATAAAGCCGAAATTGCGATCAGTGTTTCTGGTGAGTCCCATCATGGCAAAAGGCAGAGAAATCATACCGCCGAGGCCCAGACCTGTTAACCCGCGTATCGCCCCCAGCACCACCACATCTTTTTGTCCGATAGAGGACAAATTGCCGACAACGGCAACGATCAGAAACCAAAAAGTCAGTTTTTGCCAATCGTATTTATGGGATACGAACGCCAGAACGATGGTGGTCAATGCCAGGCCCCACATCTCGGCCGATGCAATATGCCCAGCCTCTTGTGGTGTCAGCCCCAGGGTTTCTACCAGACCCTGAACAAAACCGGGTTGAATAATGAAAACACACACGCCTACAACTGCCAGGTATATAATGGATGCCACCGCCGGGGTGCTATTTACATCCACCTTGTTATCGCTGAGAAATAACTGCATCATGCTTTTTAACCTGTTATTTTTTAATCGTTCAAGAATAATCGCGACAGTTACGACATATTTAGTAACCACTGACCTGATCGGGAAGAATCACTCCATTGTCTTTCGCATAACGCTGCCAGCTCTGCAACAGGCTCTCAAGCACCGCCGGGTGTTCTTTCGCCAAATTGGTAGTCTCGCCGGGGTCCCGATCCAGGCGGAATAACTCGGGCTCGCCGCTGCCATAGGGTATAGGCATCGTTACCATTTTCCAGTGCCCGCGCCGAAAAGCGTATTTGCCAAACAGCTCCATACCGAGTTCCCGTTGTTCGAGCGCCTCGCTAACATCGCCGGTTTGCAGCAGAGCCCGCAAAGACAGGCCGGTCATTGGCTCCACTTTTTTGCCGCGATAGACACCGCGATGTCGATTTACCCCGACAAAATCCAGCAGCGTTGGCGCAACGTCTTTCACCGACGCCAGCGCGTTGGTGGTCGCACCAGGTTTAATCTGTTTTGGAAAAGTCACGAACGCTGCAACCCGCGTACCGCCTTCAGCAGGAAAGGCTTTATACATCCGCAAATGCGGCGCGCCCGCTCGCGCCCAACCCGGCCCGTAGAGGGTGTAGGAGTTCGGTCGGCCCATATTGGCATAGCTGAAATCGTGGCGCGTATTGATAACTTGGCGAATTTTTGGGAACAAATCCGCAGGCCAGGTATCGTCCAGATCATGCCCCTCTGCACCGTTGTCTGACAGGAAAATAACCAGAGTATTGTCCGCGATGCCGCGGGACTTCAGGTATTCGATGACCCGCCCTGTATGGAAATCCATTCGTTCAACCATGCCCGCATAAATTTCCATGCTGCGGGCTTCAACGCGCTGCCGCTCCCTGGACAGAGACTTCCACGGGGGTGTTTTAGGTGGGCGCGGCGGTTGTAGCGCACTGGCGGAAATCAGGCCCATTGCCACCATTTTTTCCCGGCGTTGGGTATATAGCGCGTCGTAGCCCGCATCGTAAGCACCGGCAAACTTATCCAACTGGTCATCGGGCAATTGCAGTGGCCAGTGAGGGGCCGTGAATGAGAGGAATCCGAAAAAAGGCTTGCCCGTCAATTTGTCCTGCTCAATATAGTGAATCAGGTTATCGGCGTGAAACTGGGATGAATACCGAAAGCTTTTCGGCAGCGAAGTCAGGGGCACATCGTCCTGCAAATACCTGGCTTTCACATTTGGGTCGGGGGAATAGGAAGGCTGCATATCGGCAAAATGACTGGCACCGCTGAGCTGGACAAATGAACGCTCGAAGCCACGCTTACCCGGCCCAAGCTCCGGTGTCAGGCCCAAATGCCATTTCCCCGACAGATAGGTATGGTAGCCGACATCGCGCAGTAGCGTAGCAATCGTGACCACCCGATCATTCAGGTACCCTTCATAACCGGGCTGACCCTTTTGGTTGGACGACAGTTCCTCCGCCATATTGCCAAGACCTGCCCTGTGATTGTCTACCCCGGTTAACAGCATAGCGCGAGTCGGAGAACAGGTGGGAGCCGCCTGGAAATCGGTAAAGCGTAGACCCGCATTGGCCAGAGCATCCAGATTTGGAGTGGGTATTTCGCCGCCAAAGCTGCCCAGATCAGCGAAACCTAAATCGTCAGCAACGATGAGCAAGATATTGGGGCGAGGATCGGGCGTAGCCGCCAATGCTGTAGTCGGCAATGTTGTAGTCGCCAGCGCTGTAGTCGACCACATAAGCAACAAACCGTAACAGGCCGAGGCAGTACAGTAAAAAAATCCTTCAGGGGTGAAGCGACCCAGACTAAACGACTGCGAGCGGCTTCTGGTCACCCGTGGGTCGCGCATAGCATAAACTCCATGGTTAAACTTTGGGTCACTCCGCTGTCAGCCACTACAGGGTTACTGTCACCGAATACCTCTCCTGCCATCAACCACGGCGAGCCCTTTGGGCCCACCGCAGCCTGCGACCTAGAAGTGGTAGGAGGCAGTCAGGCCATACATACGCGGTGGAGCATAGGTTGCGGTCGCGCCGAGAATACCCAGGTCCAGTGCGTAGGACTTGTACTCTTCTTCGGTCAAATTCTTAACCCAAAGACTGAATTGCAGGTTGTCTTCCATCCCGGACCAGGTCAGGCGAGCGTTGTGAGTAGCGTAGGAGTCCTGGAATGTACCGCCACCGTTACTCACTTCCAGGTAGTGCTCATCGTTGAACAAGCCGTCGATTTGCAGCGAGATATTGCCCCCCAGCGCGTCAAGATTATAGCGAACCAGGTAGTTCAAGCTGTAGTCAGGTGTATTGGGCAGAGCGACACCATCGAGAAAATCCACCGGCCAATCCACTAAAAAGCCTACCGGAGTTACCTGCTGCTGGGGAGTCTGAATATTGTCTGCCTCAGAATCCTGGAAGGAAGCTCCGAGGATAATGTCCCAGTGTTCGTTTGGCAGCAGTACCAATTCCAGCTCTGCGCCAACATTGGTAGCCTCGCCATTGGATACCGCAGGGTTGCCGTTGGCGAAAGTGAACGCTTGATAGTCCTCATAGTCGTAGTAAAAAATCGCAGCGTTGAAGCGTGCCAGACCATCGAGAAATTCCGTTTTCACACCCACTTCATAAGCCTTTAAAACCTCCTCGTCGTGACGGATGGTCGCCAGTTCTGCACTAGCTGCAGGGGCGAAGTTGCCCCCCTTGATGCCCCGGTTGTAGGAAACATAGGCCAGGGTGTCCTCGTCCACATGCCAATCGAGCTGCAAACGCCCCGCCCAGTCGCCGTAGTCAATTTCATCGTTGTCGCTGCCAGCGGCAGCAGCAGCCGACTGCAAATCGAAAAACGGTTCCAGAATGCCGTCTGAAGGTGATTGAAAACTGGTGGCGAAATCCATCTTCTTGTCATCCTGTGACCAGCGCAGCCCCACGATCAGGGTAAATTGTTCGTTCAAATCCCATTCACCCTGGCCGAACACAGACCAGTTGGTGGATTCCAGCGTGTAGTCCTGGGCCACCTGGGGGTCGATAAGGTCATCAACGGCTAGTTCGAAATCCGCCGCCACGCCAGCGACCGGAGCGCCGCGGGTGATCACCTTCGCCCTGGTTTCCATATCGAGATAAAAACCCCCAATGACCCAGTGGAAATCATCGTTGTCGCCAGATAGACGAACTTCCTGGGAAAAGGAGTCGAAATCTGCCTCAGTGGTGAACTCGATAATTGATACAGGTATGCCGTCTCCGTCCTCCGTGTAAAACTTGTCCAATTCGTAATAGCTGCTAATGGAGACAAACTCCATACCGTTGTCGAGCTCCCAATCCAGTTTCGCAGTGTAATTGCTGGTCTCGCGATCCAGGAAACCCGGGTAGTCGGAATAGTGCTCAAAGGGTTCAGGGGCATCACCATCAAAAATCGTTCGGCCAGCTTCATCAACAGGGGCAAAACAGTCGAGCTGGCTTGGGCAGAAAAATATCCCCCCGGTGGCCTCGATGGGCGCCCCGATAGCGTTAACAACGAAGTCTTCAAATTCCGGGGGAATATAGGCATCAGCGGCGTCTCCGTAGGGCAAAAAGCTGTACGCACCTGTCGGCACAGCATCGTCTTCAGAGATTTTTGCCTGCAGGGTTAGTAAAGCCCGGTCGCCAAGGCCAAACTGCAACTCGCCGCGCAGGGCGTAGCCGTCTACCCCGCCTATATCCACACCGCTGGGAGGCAGCGGATTATCTTCGGAAAAGAGCCTGGACTCCATATAGCCGTCCATCTCTTCGGTGCGGCCACCGATGCGGGCACGCACCGTATCACTGAAGGCACCCCCTATAGCAAACTCCAGGCTCTGGCGATCATAATTTCCAACAGTGCCCTCTATATAACCGTTCAACTCGTCGTCATCGGCGCCCTTGGTGAGGTAGTGAATCACACCGCCGGTTGCGTTGCGTCCGAACAGCGTGCCCTGAGGGCCGCGCAAAACTTCCACCCGTTCAATATCAAACAACTGGGCGTTGATACCGTTCATGCTCGCCATGTAAACATCGTCCACGTAGACAGCCACAGGAGCTTCCAGGTTGTCCGTGAAGTTGTTCTGGGAAACACCGCGAATATTGAATATTGTAAGGTTTGGTGAAAATGCGACCATTTGCAGTCCCGGTATCTGATCCGTGATCTCAACTGCATTGGTAATACCCAGGGCTTTCATTTGATCACCCGAATAGGCAGTAACAGAGATGCCCACATCCTGCATGCTTTGCTCACGTTTTTGCGCCGTAACCAGTACCTCTTCCAATACGGCGGACTGGGCGTTTACAGCGCCCACACTGCTTACAACAGCGGCGCAAACGGCCCAATACATCAATGTACGATTTGTCATGTTCAGGTTCTCCCTGCAGTTTTATTAGGAGACCTTTGCGCGAAAGCCATTTCACCTGAATGCTGCTGTCGCCTAAAAGCGCCTACGGTTGGTAAAATCGCACTCAATCGGTCATTTATACGCATAAGCTCCCTCATTGCGTGCGTTTTTACCTGGCCTGAAAGCGACATTATCTTCCGTGCACAGGTCGATTACTCGACTGATGCAACACTCTTAGCTCAATCGGGCAACTATTATCAGCGCAACTGCATTCTTAATACAAGTACTTAACATGTTAATTCATAGGGTATGCCGCAGGGTTATGCCCAGCGGGAAATTCTGGCCTGGAAATGCCTGGCCTGAAGCCTGGATACGGCTGGCTTAAGGGGCTTGACTGTGGCTTTCATAAACCGAACTCTGGAGGGCCTGGCTTCGGCTTAGGCTTAGGCGACGATGCTCAAGGCTGTAAACATCGAGGCTCAAGGCTGTAAACATCGAGGCTCAAGGCTGTGAACATCGCCGCAGGAGAGGCGAACCTATAGAATCCTGTTTTTGATCTCTGGCATCTCCTGGGGGTATTTCTCCCTCTCCTCGCGAATCAGCTTTTGCCAGGTCTTGCGAAAATGGGACAGTGCGACATCCGCTACCAGCCCGCGTGGCTGAAAGGGATGCTCTATCTCAAGCAGCTTTTGCTGAGCCTCAATAATCACCTTATCTTCCCAAAAACCGTCCAGCAGCCCCCCTTGTAACGAGACCGCCACATTGGGATCGTCCTGATTAAAGTTATGCAGATAATTCCAGAAGAAATGCGAGGTGCCCCCGGTTTCAGGAGTCATGTACTGACAGTTGCGATACTGTCGCACCTTATCCATATCACCCCTGTCAGGATTCCAGCCCACCGGCGCAAAGGCGGTATCCATGAAAAAGATGCCGGGTACCAGCATAGTCACTCTATTGCGGCGATCTACCGTGTCATTACCTTCCGGACTCACGCGGGCATGATAGGGAGGTGGCGCATCGCCTTTGTGCCAACGCTCAAATTTAAATCCATTGGGCAATCGCTCCACCTCTTGGGCCGTACTGGTATAGGCGTAATCTTCAGAGCCGCCCAGGGTATTGGTGTGAACAAAGGCCAAATGAGAAAAGTCCGCCAGGTTGTCAACAATCAACAGCCAGTTGGCGTCATAATGTAAATAAGCCGGTTGGGGCAAGCCTTTCCAGTTGGGGTCACTCAGGGGTGTGTAATCGTGTATTTGAGCGGGATCAGCAAGCGCCGGCTCGCCCATCCAAATCCATAGCAAGTGGCCCTTTTCTACAATTGGATATCTGTGCACTCGATGCTGCGCACTGATCATATCCTGCCCTGGAATCTCAACGCAGATACCGTCGGCATCGTACTTCATGCCGTGATACATACAGCGGATACAGTCGCCCTCAACTCGTCCGAGCGACAGTGGAGCACCCCGGTGACAGCAGCGGTCGTCCAGGGCAATGTACTGTTTATTCTGTCCGCGAAAAATGACAACCGGTTTTCCCAGAAATGTTCGAGCCAGCTTTTTACCGTCCAGAACCTCGTAATCCCAGGCAGCGGCATACCAGCAGTTCCATAAAAACATATCGTCTTTCGCGCTCATTATAAGCTCTCCAGTGGTGGGTCAATATATTCTCATGTGAGAATTGATTAACGCCATATTATCCACTTTTACTTAACACGTAAAGTATATTCTCTGATTCGTTAGACTGATTCGTACCCGCAAGAGTAGTATTAATCTCATGTGAGAATATAGAAAGGTCTGAAATGTACGACGCAGAGCACAATTCCCTGGATCTGAACCAGTACATGCCCTATCAACTGGCCAACCTGGCCAAGCGCGTGAGTGAGGCTTGCAATGCGGAATACGGGGCACCCTACGGCATAAGCGTTGCACAGTGGCGGCTACTGGCCCGACTGGGCCAGCACAATGAGCTCAGTTCACGAGGGTTAGGCAAGATTACTTTTATGGATAAGTCCCGAGTATCCAGAGCGATCAAACAGTTGGAGGGCAGAGGCTATGTGTTGCGGCGGATTGATAAAGCAGACAACCGCGCCAGTTATCTGTCCTTGACGACAGCCGGTCGCAAGCTCTACCGCCAGATTGTTCCCAAGGCACTGAAATGGGAAGCGGAATTCCTGTCTGCGCTGGATATTCCGGAGTATCGCGACCTGCTGAGAATCATCGGCAGGCTCGAAGCAAAACTGGATCATCTGGAAACGGAGACTGCAATCGGTTAGAGCTGCGGATTCTCTCAAACTGCTGGCCGCATGGCTCGTTCGTGCAGAGGTCTCCATCCGTACTATAATTGCGTTTTTGGCCTCTCTGCCATGAAGAGGAAGTAATATGCACTTTTTGCGCAAACTCTCCTTAATTGCATTACTCTGCACCGGCTTGCTGACTTGCAGCGACAACAGCGTTGACGCCGAAGTCACCAGCGCCCCGGCCGTTATTGAACCGGTTGCGCTCTCTGCCGGCTCGGCCAGCCGCAGCCTGTTGCCGACGGTGAGTGGCAGCAGGGATTATCTGGCTGATGCGCCGGGGTGGCCTGTCGCTTCAGAGCAGAACCCGGACAACCCGGGAATTTTTATACCCGTATGGGACCAGGGCCGAGTGGATGTGGGCAATGGCAGAAGTGATGCGGCCTGGGTGCATGATGATATTCGCGCCACCGCCATCGCGTTGCAATGGAATGAGCAGCGGCTTATTTTGGTTAGCAGCAATACTTATATGCACCTGAAGGCGGACACCGACGAAATCGTCCGCATAGCCAGGCAGGGCCTGCCTTCGGATTGGTCCGACACTGAAATTCTGATAGCGTCAACCCATAACCACCACGGCCCCGAAACTGCATTTGGTCCCAACCCGGAGTGGTATAAGATGGCTGCAACGCAAATCGCCGATGCGGTGGCTGCGGCTGTCAACTCCCTGCAACCAGCCACGGCGGCGGTCGCCACGGGTGAGCACTATTATGGCTCGGCTGACCAGCGCGACCCGCGCATATACGATGCCCGGCTCAATGTGCTGGCGCTGGATACCAGTGAATCGGGTGAACCGATTGCCGTTATCGTACAGTGGAACTCGCACCCCGAAGTCACACTGGGCTGGGAGCCGCCTGCGGAGGCCGCAGGTCTTGAAGAGGCCTGTGCAGTCAAGGGCTGGGAAGGCAGCGCCTGTACTGCGCAGGACAGATATTTCAGCGGCGATTTCGTGACTGTACTGGAGACCCGGTTAAAAGCTGCTCGCGGTGGCGAGGTTGCCTATTTCAATGGCGCTCTGGGCGTTCTGGCCGGCCCGTTACACGCATCAACCTGGCGGGTTGATGAAGATCACCCGGTTGGCGATGGCCTGACCGTGCCGGCAGGCGCACAGCCCCTTGCCGATTGTGACAAAGCCAACCCCTACGAGTGCCAGTCTTTTGCCAAAACAGAATCCACCGGCTCAGAGCTGGCAAACGCAGTGACAGCGCTGCTGGAAAGCGCCGATGCGCTGGTGTTTGAAGACTTGAGCGTCATTCAGGAGGAGTTTTACAGCCGTGTTACCAACCTCGGCTTCAGGGTACTTATGGCGCAGAGCGAACTCGGTTGGCAGCCCGTGGAGAGTTATAACTGTGCCGACAAGCCCTTCAGCGACGACAATTGCATCCCCGCTGGCAACGAGAACATTGATGATCCGCTACTGACTCCCCTGTTTGGCTACCAGGTCTTCAAGGGAGACGTACTCAAGAGTCGGCTCACGCATGTAGACCTGGGCGATGTGGGTATGCTGTTCATGCCGGGGGAACTGCCCTCGGAACTGGTTACAGGCCTGCCCGATGACTTCAATACTGCGCCGCCGCAGCTATATAATCAGCACCCTGACGAACATGCGGTGGGTGCGGACTATGTTATTCCCGGCCATTTGCTGTCACTGGTGGATGAATCAATAACCTTTACAGTGGGTCTGGGCACGGACGAGCTCGGCTATTTTGTTCCCGTCTCTGATTATCGCCTACAGTGCCACGCATTGTCTCTGTCCATGCTGGCAGGAGCCAGTTGCCAGGGTCTGGCCGAGCGTGGCGTAATCCCGTCTCCTGACTACATTGACGGCATGACCTGTCAGAAGGCGGCCGATGACCCGGATTTTCTGGAATCGCTGGGCGCCGATGGCCCCGCCGTGCAGGCCATTTGCTACTACGGACAACTGGTGGGAGCTGAAATTCAGAGACCTTCAGGGCATTACGAAGAGACCAATTCCGCAGGCTGGGATATGGTAGACGATTTGTGGGCTGCGGCCTTACGCCTGCTGGGAGATGATTGACTTTCTCTTCAGGCAAATCCCCTCAAAGCCAGGTATTTTCCGGGTTTGACAAAAAGGCGTAAGTCGATCATTTTATCGACATTGGCAGAGTATGTTCCATTCCCACTATTTTATATCGGACAAGACTCGCGATATTGAACAAGACTCGCGCTTGATTTTGGATATTTCGGCCTTATTATGGGTCTACTGTATTAACGTCCCATCGGGATACATTGTGGAGTTGTAATCATGCAAGAGAAAAGCCTTTACACAGCAGATATCGGCCTTGAATCGGTATTGTCTACCAACAAGGTTCTCAAAAACACCTACCTCCTTCTCAGCGCAACATTGATGTTCAGTTGTGTCACGGCAGGCATTTCAATGGCGATGGGTCTTGGGCAAGGTACCGCTCTGGTTCTCAGTCTGATTGGTTTCGGCCTGCTATTTGTAGTCCATGCCACTGCCAACAGCGGCAAGGGATTGGTCGCAGTTTTTGCGTTTACTGGCGTTATGGGCGCCTCCATCGGCCCACTGTTAAATTTCTACCTGGCTATGCCCGGAGGCCCTGGCCTGGTTATGCAGGCACTGGGCGGTACCGCTTTAGTATTCTTTGGTTTATCCGCTTACGCCCTGACAACCAGAAAAGACTTCTCCTACATGGGTGGCTTTCTGTTTGTGGGTTTGTTAATTGCAGTTGTCGCCAGTATCGCCAACATCTTTTTGGGTATCCCCGCGTTATCATTAACAGTCTCTGCGGCAATTGTGATGATTATGTCCGGGCTGATCCTGTTTGATACCAGCCGCATCATCAATGGTGGAGAAACTAACTACATACGCGCCACGGTCGCGCTGTATCTTGATATCTACAATCTGTTTATCCATTTACTGCACTTGCTGTCCGCTTTAAGTGGCCGCGACTAACTACACGCTATTGTTCCTCAAAGCCCCGGCCATGAACCGGGGCTTTTTATTTCAGCGATACCGATAAGGACAGCAAAAAATCCCCAATTAGCTAGCACCATGAAAATCGGCCTCCTTATTCTCAATTCTCCCTATGCCTCCGCTGCCTGCAATACGGCTCAGCGTTATGCTAACGCCGCACTGCGAGCGGGCCACGAAATTCCGCGCATATTTTTCTATCACGAAGGTGTCTATCAAGGCAGCGGCTACAACGCGCCTGCGCAAGACGAAGAAAATAGCGTATCCCGCTGGGCAGAGATTTCTCAATCAGGCAATACCGAGCTGATTCTATGCGTTGCCTCTGCCAGCCGCCGTGGCATTCACGATGCAACTGAAAGCAGGCGCCACAATCTGGGAGCTGCCAATATCCACCCTGAATTCACGCTAGCGGGATTGGGTCAGTTGATTGAGGCGGCCCAGGATTATGATCGCCTGCTGACGTTTGGCTGACTTATGAGCACCCGCAAACCAAAAATTTTGCTGCTCTGCCGCCAGGCACCCTACGCAGGACAACTGGCAAAGGCAGCACTTGATATTGCACTGGCTGCTGGCGTCTTTGAGCAAAACCTGAGCGTATTATTCTCTGGTGACGGAGTTTGGCAACTGCTACCCGAACAGAACCACTCAGCAATCAGCGCGAAAAGCATTGAGAAAGCACTGGCCTCTTTTCCGCTGTACGGCCTGAATTCGATCTATGTAGACGAACCGTCAATGGCTCGGCGCGGGCTGAATATTGAAGCTCTCAGCGCAAGCGCTACACCTGTTTTGCCGGGCGAACTCGCAGATTTTATCGACGGTTTCAAGCAGGTTATCAGTTGCTGATATGATTTTGCACACGGTATCGAGAAGCCCGTTTAACAGCGATGCACTGCAAAGTTGCCTGCGTGCCTGCAGGCAAGACGCGGTGCTTCTGCTTATCGAGGAAGGCAGCTACGCGGCTATTGAGAGCAGTGAATTCCCACAGCAAATTTTGCAGCGCGTCAATCGCGTTTATGTACTCTCTGCTGACGCTTGCGCGCGCGGTCTATTTAAAAAAACAGATCCGCGTATCCCGCTGGCCAGCGATGATGATTTCGTGCAGTTGAGCACCGAGTGCGATGCCGTAGTGAGTTGGTATTAGGCCGTGTTTGACGAGGAAGGCTTTCTGCTTGAGTTGGGCGAATGGACACCGCAGATAGCTGATGCTATCGCAGCGGATGAATCAATTATTTTGACCTCCCGGCACTGGGAAATCATACATCTGTTGCGTGCCTATTATGAGCAATTTGAAGCAGCGCCCGCTATGCGTGCGCTGGTGAAGTACGCCGGTCAGGAATTGGGCCCTGACAAAGGCCGCAGTCTCTATCTACTCAGACTCTTTCCCGGCAGCCCCGCCAAACTCGCCAGCAAAATAGCCGGGCTTCCCAGGCCTGATCATTGCCTGTGAACCAGGAACACCCATTCGCGCAATTTGTCCGCATTCCCGGCAAAGCTAAAACCGGCAGTCGGAACCTAAATCAAACCGAAGCTCGCCAGGCTTTCAACGACATTTTGGCGGCTCGGGCCGAGCCGGTGCAGCTTGGCGCATTTCTAATGCTGCTTCGGGTCAAGTCCGCCGCAGCCTTGTCGCCCTGGCGCGGTGATAGCCCGGACGTCTACGGTGAGCTGGCCGTACAACAAACGACTGCCGCTGCTCTGCTACTGCTGGAAGCCGCCAGGGGCACAACTGGTGCGGAATTCGCAGCGGCGTAAATGTGGCAGCAAAGAGACAGGTGCGCGTATTGACCATGACCACGCTCATACCTGACCCACAGACCTACCCACAACAGCTCGCCGAGAAAAGGCAGCGCGTTTCTGCGATGTTCAAACCCTATGGAACAGCCGGGCTGGAGGTGTTTCCCTCAACTGCGGTTGCCTTTCGCATGCGCGCAGAATTTCGTGTTTGGCACGATAGGGATGATCTTTTCTACGCGATGTTTGATCCCGAGGATCGAAAAACGCCGCTTAGAGTTGAAGCGTTTCCCATCGTATCTGCGCGTATTCAAAAGGCCATGCCGCATCTGCTTGACTTGATAAAAAACAACATTGAGCTGCGCCGCAAACTCTTTCAAGTCGAATTTCTGTCCACGCTAGCGGGTGAGCTGCTGATAACCCTCATCTATCACCGCCAGCTCAAGGATACCTGGGAACAAGCCGCCCAGGAGCTGGCAGAGACACTCGACGCACAATTGATTGGCCGATCCCGGAAGCAAAAAAGAACGCTGGGGCAGGGCTACGTCACCGAAGTTCTCACCGTAAAGGGACGAGACTTCAGCTATCGCCAGTACGAGCAGGGATTTACCCAGCCCAACGCCCAGGTCAACATGAGCATGCTTGAGTGGGCCTGCGACGTCGCTCAGGGCGCGGGCCAAGACTTACTTGAACTGTACTGCGGCAATGGCAATTTCACCCTCCCGCTCAGCCACTATTTTCGGCGGGTACTGGCTACCGAAGTTTCAAGAACCTGCATGGCCGCTGCCAGGGAGAACGCAGCAAGCAACAACATTGAGAACATTGCTCTGGTGCGCCTGTCGGCTGAAGATGTCTGCCAGGCATTGCAGGGCGACAGAGAGTTCAGGAGGCTTAAAGAGCTGGGGCCTTTATCTGACTTTGAGTTTTCCACAATTTTTGTAGACCCGCCACGGGTGGGGCTCGACCCGCTGACTGAGCAATTGGTTAGCCAGTTCGACCATATCATCTATATCTCCTGCAATCCGCAGACCCTGCAAGATAATCTGGCGACGATCAGCAGAACCCATCAGTTAGAGCGCTGCGCGATGTTCGACCAATTTCCCTATACGGAACATGTAGAGTGCGGCGCCTACCTGAAAAGACGCTGAGACGACATCGCTAAACACGAATACCGAACTTTATGAGCGCCTTGCCGAGCACGTCATCCAGCCGCAAAATATCAGGCGCATTCACCTCAATGACTGGCAACTGCAATTCCCTGAATAGGTCTTTCTTGCGCAATTTCGTTGCCAGACGATCCTTGCCTTCTTCAGCTTCCCAGCATTCAATGTAGACGCCGGCTGCTGGCAGGTAGAAGTCGGCAAAGAACTCATCGCTGACTGGCAGTGCCCGCTGATGAGCGTGTGCCAACTGCGCCATATAAAGCCAGTTGCACACCTGGCGCTGCAACCGGGTATTAAGCTGGTGCCCGTCAACACCCATATGGCCTCCCCGTGGCTGCTCGGCAACCGCTGCAAACAAGTCATCGTCAACAGCCGTTTGCTGTTCACTGTGTTTAACATTAAGCAGCGCCTGCAATTCCCGCTGTAAAATCGGGTTTTCAACAAAGTCGTAAGGCCAGTTCACAAATAAGGCACCGCTGGTTTCACTCTCCTGTTGCTGTCCACCCAGCCGTTTGCCAAGCTCGGTTAACTCCCAGCCCAATACAGTATGTATTTGCAAACCCAGCTCGGCCAGTGCGCGATTAATCTGTCGAAGCTCCAGGCCCTGGAAGAAGCGCCGCATCCCCGCAGCGGTCATGCGCTTGTTAGACTCTATGGCAGAAACCAACCGATGCCCCTGCAAAGATTCAGGCCAAACTATATAGCGCCCGTAACGCCTGCTCTCTTGATAGCTACCTCCCTCAAACTCCCCTTTTGCAGTGAGTATCCAGCTATCTTCGTGGCGTGATATCCAGCCATAATCCTTGAGTGTCGCAAATAATTGCTGGGAGGGAATATCCAGTTTTTTGGCCAGGGCCGATGTCGATAATTTGTTGCTGGAGTCCGTCATAAAAAATCAGGCGCAAAGTTCCTGATAGCGCGCCGCCAATGCCTGATACAGCTCATCTGCATAGGCAGCACTGCTGCTATCCAAGGCCTCCGCCAGTTCAAACAAATGCTCGTTATCTTCGCGGCCGGCCCACTCCTTCATGTAACTGCCATTGTTATAGCCGTGATCCTGACGAAAAAAATTCAGTACATTCTTGCCGACATAGGAGGTATAGAGCTGATCAAAACTCATACTCGCCGCTGTCATCAAGTCCCAAAATTTGGCAGGAGAGAAGCTCTTGTTCACCAGTACATGCTCAGCCAGAGACTCGGTTGCTTCCAGTACCGCCAAATTGCTTGGCTCGTGCTGCTCCAGTTCAGCCAAAATCCGCTCGGCACTCATGCCGATATCACCCTCTTCGGCCAGTATCGCGCTCATGCCGAAGTGCCAGATGTCAACTATTTCCAACTGAACCTGCGGCAAATCGGCCGCTTGAGCTTTCCACCATTTATACCCCTGATGATCCATCAATTCCCCGCATTCGACCCAGGCAGCCCGATACCATTCAAAGCCCTGATTTATCCAGTCTTCATGCACTCGAGTATTCATGCGATGTTGCATCTCAAGCATATTGATAAGGGGTTGTTTCATGGAACCAGAGTATCCTTTATGACCCACTGTTTTATATGTATTTTATAGTGTCCTGGTTCAGATAGAAGTGAGACTTCTTAAAGTGTAAAAATCGGGTCGCCTGTGAGTTGTTAAATCCACACAGGAGACGACCCGATGCAGACCAAAAGCCTGCGTATCAAATCATACAAAAGTTGGGCCATTAGCGATACCGCCGGTGCCGATGCGATAGCGCGGATGAAGACGCTGAAGCTTTACCGCACACTAAAAGCCGAAGGCTGTAACAGTGCCACTTGCTTTGAGGCTATTGGTTGGTCTAAGGCCACCTATTACCGCTGGTTAAAGCGTTATCAGGAGCAGGGTATGGCCGGTCTGGAAAGGCTTAGCTGTCGCCCTGCGCGTACCCGTGCGGTGCAATGGAACAAACAGCAAGAACAGCAAGTTCAACACCTGAGGCAGCGTCATCGGCTAAGCGCAAAATCTGGAAAGTGCTGAACCGTGATCAGGGTTTTACACTGAGCATTAGCACTGTAGGCCGCCTATTGAAGAAGCTGCTCCGACTGAACCGCATTGTGCCTGTCGCCTTCTACTTCGGACAAATAAAGCCAAAACGTCGCCGCCCGTTTAAGCACCACGCCAAACGCTGGAAATACGGCATGAAGGCCAAGCAGCCCGGAGAGCTGATGCAGGTTGACCCCATAAGTGTCAGCTTTACCGAAGGCTTTGCCCTCAAAGCGTTTAAAGCCACCTGCCCGGTCACCGGTACCACGATTATGCGGGCCTACAGTAGCGCCAGCAGCCGCAATGCCAAGCGTTTCCTTGACGATCTGATCGCACAGCGACCTGACGCCCTGGTCTCTGTTCAGGTGGATGGCGGCAGTGAGTTCAGGGATGAGTTTGAGCAGGCCTGTAAGCTGTTGAAAATACCTCTATTTGTATTGCCACCCAGAAAGCCCAAATGGAACGGCTGTGTTGAGCGAGCCAACGGCACGACGCGTTATGAGTTCTATCCATTTTACGAGGGCAGTTTGACGGTTGCTGCGGTGAATAAAGCGTTGGCGGACTATCAACAATACTACAATCACTATCGACCCCATGATGGGATAGGTTTGGAAACACCAATAAGCTATTATCAGACACTCATGCAGGCAGCCTGATTTGTCTCACAGGTGCTGAACCCGCACAAGGGATGTTAGCAACAAATAGAAATGTCCGGTTCTGTAGCACATAGATTGTCCGCTTTTTGTTTGATTGCTGGAAGGCTCTATGAAGCGTCTTCCTGCCACCTTGGCTGAGCCGCGGACATTAGGCTGCAACCGGTAGTTCATCTGATATTGCCTGACCCAAGGCGTCATATCTCGCCAGTTCTCGTGGACCGTGTTGAATCGAAAGAGTGCCATCGGGGTAACGTAGAACTTTGACCTTTGCCTTCACATAATGGCAGCGGTGGCGATCCGCAGGTATCTGCAGCACTAAGCCTTCAAAGTGTACGCAATTGTCCTTTCTCACCGTTCGCTCAAAGCGCTCACACAGGATGTCATCCAGCACCGATTTATCCCGGCACCCAACAAAGGCTGAGCCTTCTTCTGGCGGTGGCTGTGTAAACTCAGCGTTATAAGCCGTCAGGTAGGTCTCGGTCAGATATTTATTGGCGCTGTCCATGTCCGTGATACCGGCCAGGGCCAACTCCTTGACCAACCGGTCCTGGTGGGTGCTAAACACACGCTCAGAGCGGCCTCGGGCCTCTGGTGAATAGGCCGGGATCATCTCAATACCCAACTGGCCCATCGCCCGCCCGAATTGCGTCAGGGTCACTTTGTCGACCTTCCCGCCTGCCTCAGGTGTTATCCAGTAATGGCTGCCTCGATCTGTATACAGAGAACAAAACAGACCGCGCCCTTCAATGACGTCACGAACACCCCGAAAGCTGCTCTGTGTCCCTTCTTCGTCGCAAAAGAACATCGAGTAGTGCTCATTAGTGGCATCATCCATGGTAACGATCAGGTCCCAGTACTGCCCAGGTACCCATTGATGCTGGCTGCCGTCCTGATGCAACATCATCCCCGGCCAGGGTGACCGGTCACGCTGTTTACGGTGGACGCCACGTTGAGCTGCCTTCTTCACTGCGCCAGCCCCTTGCAAGGTATTCTTCACCCACGAGTAGCTGCGCTGGCCTCCCTCTCGTTTGTACCAGGAATAGTAGTGCTTCACATTCCAGCCCCTGTGCCGATTACGATACCGATCCACCAGACGCATGACCTCGTCGACTGGAGCGCGGCGGTGCGATATCTGTGATAAGCGTTTGTCGATGAGACCCTCCAGGCCCTCTTCCTCATATCGATCAATGTAGCGGCGAAATGTCCGGTCACAAACCCCTAACAATCGCGCCGCCTCCTCCTGGGTCAGACGGCTCTCCGTCCAACCCCCATAAGCTTCCTCGAATCTCATTAGTCGAGTCTCCTGTAGCCACTCTGTCCGTCTCATAAGCGCCCCTCCTCGGGGTCCTATGAGAACCGGACAGATCATGTGCTACAAGACCGGACAGTTTATGTGTTACTAACAGAACCCGCACAAGGGATTGTATAATCTGCTTCTGTGGGCTACAATGTAGTACAAACCTTATTGGAGAATTATTATGGTTGCAAATGCCGTTGTTCGTGCCCGTATAGATGAGCACATCAAAGAAGAAGCTACCGTTGTGCTTGCTAGCATGGGGCTAACCGTCTCAGATGCCTTCCGGCTGATGCTGACCCGTATCGCCAAGGAAAAGGCGCTACCTTTTGAACCACTAGTCCCCAACGCCGAAACCATTGCGGCAATGAAGGAAGCTCGAAATGGGAAATTGAAATCTTTCGATAGTATGGATGCACTTCTGGAAGATTTGAATGAGGGAGATTGAACGAACCGGGCAATTTAAACGGGACTACAAGCGAGAATTGAAAGGTCGCCATCGAGCCACGCTTGAAACTACCTTGGTGGACGTACTGAAGGGGCTGATTAATAACCAGCCCTTGCCAGAAAAACACAGAGACCACTCCCTAAGTGGAAACTGGTCGGATCATCGAGATTGTCATATCAAGCCTGATTTAGTGCTGATCTACCGCACGCCCGATGACGAGGTATTGCAGCTCGTTCGTCTTGGTTCTCATAGCGAGCTGGGCTTGTAAAGTAAAAACCTGGCGGAGTTCCTTAAAGTGACTTTTCGTACCGTTGGGCTTTAGACCCCCTTGCCTGACGGGCTTAGAGTACTTTTTCGTCCATTTGAGGTTCAAGGACCTAGTGTGATGTCACAAACAAAATAATCATCACAATGATTCACCGAAACCCTTTACCTGGACAAAAAGCGTAGAAAACATACTGGAAAAAGTAGGTCGAGCCAAGAGAGCATTAAAAAATGTATAGTATGTTTAGGACACTACACTAGATTGGCCTATGGGAGGTCTAGCTGTTCTCCGAATTTGTCCATTTCACGTTCTCTTCCTTATTCCACATAGCTCATCGCTTTCCCAGCATTGGCACCAACGTGGCCGATTCCATATCATAAGAATATTTGCTAATGGTTCCATCCTTTATCTTTTCAACCACGTCGTCAATTACGAACAAAGGCACCAAAAACCATTCTCGTGGAATTACCGGATTGCCAAAACGATCATTGATCTGAATATCAAGCCTGGTGTTCTCAAAAAACTTGTGAAGGATATGCTCAAGTTTGCTTCGGTTTATGTTGTAGAGCTCGTAGGTCGCCACGACTTCAACCTCAGCCATCAAGTATGTCGGGTCGAGTTTTGTATTGGCTATACGCCTGGTAACGCTTCCGCCTGTGACACCAATTTTGTGAATAGTTTTTCTGTTCTCTTGTATGACTGGATGATCGGACTTGCTTCGCAAAACATATATAGCCCCACTCGCCAAGTCCTCATTATCAGATTCACCTGAGAATAGCGGACCAAACGATTTGTCGGTTATTCTCCTTCCCGCCTCGTCTTTATTCAGCGCTCTTTGCAATGAGCGCAATAAAATGTCACTTTCAGTGCCATTGTCGTAAATAACACGCAATCGGCAATCTGGTCTCCCGTGATCAGGTACAAATTCTTCCCCCACCTCAGCCACATAAACCTTTTGCCCGGATAATATAAAAAGGTCTCCCTGTCGAATTTCGGCATTATCTTTAAAAGGACGAGTCACGCGGACACCGTTTTTCAATTCCTCCTGAACCGCGTTAAAAACCGGCTTGAATATTTCAAAGTCCTCACAGGGTGTTCTACTGGCTATTTCTTCAGCGGCTTGTACTTCTGCTCGCGGCTTTACATGCTTTAAAAAGGTAATATCGCCTTCTTTTGCTGTATCAATGCCAAGCTCCCCTAGCAACTCTTTATCACTGCCATACTCTGCTGGAGGTTCTGCCAATCGCGATGCACTCTTCAGTAGTCCCTGTACATCGGCATCAACAACAAGCTTGCTACACTCTTCTTGCGAGCGAATTTTATCCAGGCGAATTGCATAGAGTCGTTCAAATATATCTTTATCTTCACCGTGAATTGGTGGACGCCCCTGTTCTTCGACGAAACGCTGGATTTCTTCAAATCCTGCAATAATCCGCTCCTCGCGTGGTGAGCGAACAGGCTTCCTGGCCACAGATAAATCAATCCCCAGTTCCTCAAGTAATTCTTTGTTGGACGCTTTGCCAGATTTTTTGTCAGGTTTTTTGTTGTCAGATTGTTCAGCCATTGCTTTCCTCCGCTACTTTGTGCTGTAGAAAAGCAATACCCTCAGCCATGCGGCTTTCCCATGGGTCGGTAGAGGTTAATTCTGGCAAACGTCCCCGTTCTTTCTTGAATTTGACTGCTCGCAAAGCCAGTTCTCTCGCGTCTTCTTCGGTTAGTGAGACCTTTTTCGCGCTGATAACCATAGCCACTTGTTTGAGGCTTTCTTCACTCATAGACTTGGCAATGATCGCATACGCCTCGCTAAACGGGTTTATATGATCAATCAGGTCGATATCTAAATCGCGCACATCCATGGCAAATTTTTTAACGCCATCGACAAATGCCGTGCTGCCGCCTTGCTCAGAATTATTAACAATTTCTTTTGTCTTTTGGGTGAAGCTTAACGCGGCAATAGCACGTTGCCTGACTGCCTCCTGATCTTCTTCGTCCAGTTCGGGGTATTTATCCTTGACGATTTTACCCATACGAACCTGCGTTAATTCTTCAGGAACCATTTCCTCATCAAATAGCCCACGCTCAAGCGCCGTTTTGTCCTGAACGAAAGTCGTAATCACCTCGTTTAAATCTTCCTGACAGATACGCTGAGCGTCTTTACTCTTCGGTTCAGCCAGACCTTTTATTTCTATCTGAAGCTGCCCCGTCGATTCATTAAAACCAACATTATTGCCATCGGGGTTATAGCCGTTTTCTCCGTAATCAAAACCCTTTACAGGAGCAGGATGACTATTCTTGGGCGTAAAGTTGAATTTTGGGGCAAGCACCTGCTCCATCAACAGGCTTGCCGCAATGGCCTTCAAGGTATCATTTACCGCATCGGTGACGGCTTCTTCCGAGGCATCCGGCTCGGCAATCAGGTTGGTAAAACGGGCGCGGGTCTTTCCCTCGGCATCCCGTGTCGCCCGCCCAATAATCTGAATGATCTCAGTGAGGCTGGAGCGGTAGCCAACAGTCAGCGCATGTTCACACCAAATCCAGTCAAAGCCTTCTTTAGCCATACCCAGTGCAATAATAATATCGACATGATCCCGGTTGTTCTTTTCTTCGGGAAGCCTCAGGGCAGCCGATACTTTATCGCGCTTGCTTACATCATCGTCAACCAAATCAGCAATTCGGATCAGCCTGCCCTCTGATGTTTTCACTAAATGGAAACCAGTATCGGGGTCAATGCCGAGCCAGCTACCCAACTCTTCAATAATATGCTCAACTTCCTTAATCTTATCCTTGGTGCTTTCTCGTGAGTTTACATTGGGAATATGGATAATCGTTTTTTCATCAGGGTTAAGAACACTCAGAATTTCATCCGCATAGGAGCCAGAATAGAAGTAATAACCGATATCTAATGTCTTCAGGTGTTCATAGCCGTTTAGCTGTTCATAGTAGGTGTAAGTGACCGTATTAAAGCTGGCTTCGTCATGCGGCATGAGCACGGGCTCGGCATCACCCCGGAAATACGATCCCGTCATAGCGACAATATGTGCTCTGTCGCGAGCCATGAAGTCGCCCAGATGCGCACCCAGCTTGTTGTCGGGGTTGGCCGAGACATGGTGAAATTCATCCACCGCAATCAGCCGATCATCGAAGGCTGCCACCCCGAACCTGTCCACAGCAAAGCGGAACGTCGCATGAGTGCAAACCAGAATCCGGTCGTCGCTGTCAAGAAAAGCCCCGACCGAATTGACCTTGCCGTCATCACCACCCGGCGCATTGCACAGGTTCCATTGCGGCTTAACCTGCCAATCCGCCCAAAAGCCGAAATTGCTCAGCGGTTCGTCAGCAAAGCTCGCCCCGATCGACCGTTCCGGCACTGTAATAATCGCCTGCCTGAGTCCCTGATTGTGCAACTTGTCCAGCGCGATAAACATCAGCGCGCGGCTTTTGCCGGACGCCGGGGGCGATTTGATCAACAGATACTGCTCGCCGCGTTTTTCATAGGCCCGTTCCTGCATGGGCCGCATCCCCAGCTCGTTCGACTGGGTAGACGCGCCTGTTTGTGCATAGTTAACAGACACCGATGGCACAGATTTTGTCATAGGCCTGTCCTCCAAAAGCATTGCTTCAGTGCCCCGAAAGGCGTCCAAATCAAAACACGGTCAAGAACATATTTCATTAGAAATACCCTATAAAATACTGTTTTATATATATTTTTTAGTTTCGGCACGTTGAAATCACCTCTCGCAATCAAAACCTGATCAAAACTTTTCCGGTTTCATGCCCAGAACGGCACATAGCCAGCGCGCGGATGCTCCAGGTCGGCCGGACGAACCAGGCCCGCCTTCTGACATTGCCCGATGATCACCGATGCTTGTGAGGCATTCTTCCGGTCAATCCCGAAGCGTTCGCAGAGCGTGGCGTTTTTCATACGTTCGCCGCTGACGTATTTCAAAGCCGCATGCTGGTAGCAGGCCCTGATTCTCTCCTCCGGCGTCATCTCGGCAAAGCGGCGCGGCGCGAACAGGATGGTACGCACGGCATCGCCCTCCGTCCGGAAATCCGGGGGTGGCAACTGATGAAACTCGACCAAAAAGATCACCTTGTCGATCCCGGTTCCCTGCTCTTCGCAGAGCCGCATGCGTCTCATCAACGATGCCAGCGCCTCGTTCCGAGATATTGGCGGCGTGTCCAGAAAACGATCCGGGCTGATCAGTGGCCGACCAGGGTTTGTGATCTCCAGCCGACCCGCGAACATTTCGACCAAGGGACCCGCCCCGGTCACCGTCATATCCTGGTGTATAAGGGCATTGGCAATCAATTCACGAATGGCGATGGACGGGTAGAGCGGACGCTGTTCACGGAACGCCTGCCCAATGAGCTCGTTTCGAGGCAACAAACCATCAATGTACTCTACCAGCCCCTTGAATCCACTGGCGTAACCGCGTTGTCCGTCCTGTCGGTGCGTCACGGTGTCGGCGCGACTGGCACCGTCGTAGGCAACAAAGCGTACAGCCTTGCGGGCAACGGAGGAATTAAAGTCACTGAGGCGCTTTGCAAACAGGATTGCGCCAAGGTTTGTAATGTTCCAGTTTTCACCCACGTCCTTTTCGATCAGCCGATCTGCAACTAACTTATCAAAAATGCCTTGTCTGTTGTCCGGTAAGGGTTGATCAGTCAGTTCGAAATACGCAACATAGTCCAGTCGTGACAGAACATCATCGCCGGTCAAAAACTGGGCAGCCAATCCCGCTTCCCAGGCATAGAGTTGCAGCTTGGCCCATAGCGCGTGCAATCGTTCAGGATAATCGGACAAACGCGGCGTTGCACTTCCTATTCTCAGATATGCGGTTCTTTCAAATTCAATCGGGCTGGTGGATGCGGCGGGGATAGTCAAAAGTACCAGCCGTTTTTCAGAATGTTCAACAGTTTCAAAAGTAAACCCGCTGCTGGGCACAAGGCGCTGAGCCAGCCATAGTTCCAGCGGTTGGTTTCCAGCAGCGCGGGCCGTGCGGGCCGTTCCAGGCTCAAAACTGGTTCCAACTGCGGCGTGATCACCATCGCGAACGCCCCAGATGACATATGCAAAATGCTGATCGGCGATGCGCGCCGCGTTTGACAGGGCTGAGATTAGCTTACCAATTATATTTGGATCAGTTGTATTCTGCTTGAACTCAACCCAGGATGTCTCCGCAGGCATGGCACACAGATCGTTAATCAAGGCGCGCGTTCGCTCAATCGTCATTAAGGGGTCAGGCATCGGCGGTCACTTTCGTTGTCACCTGCATCGTCATCTTCGTATACATCTCGAACAGCTTTTCCAGGCGCTCGGTATCGTTCTTGAATAGTCTGCCGATATAGATGCGCTCCAGCACTTCATCGTTGCGCTCATGCGCATGGCGAAGGTTTTTGGGCATGGCGTCGGGCTTGTAGAGGTCGGCAATGGTAGCGGGAAAAAGCGCTTCCCGCGCCAGCAGAATGTCCTCGGCGCAGCGGGTCAGGTCGGCCTTGTTTTTTTCGGTCAGTTTGGGGACGGGAAAGGTGTTCCAGCCGAGGGTGTTGGAATAGCGATATCGGGTTTCCAACTTGCCACAGACGGTGGCGATCCAGACCAGATGGATACGCGAGGCAATCAGCGCCATGTTCCACAGCGGGGCGTCGTAGAGGGCAAAGGCAAGGTTTGTTACCGTCGACTTGTTATCAATTAGGCCAACGGGCAAATATTGCCTGCTTTCGGAAGAAACACTCGGTGCTACAAGCGTGTGTCGTTTGCCAATATTCATTTCACGCATTTGGTGTGGGCGCTTGCCAAGATTTTGAGTGCCCTTATCACGACTTTTCGAACGCATAGTCCGACAACCCTCAATGCGCTCTCTTATCGGGCCGATCGCTTGAGCCTCTTCGAGATGCTTGTCTTGAATCCACAGGCAATATCGTTCCTTGCCCTGAATAAACTCAGACGATCCAAAAATACGACGAACGAACCTATCTTCTTGCTCTCCAGTCAACCCAAGCGCCGAAAGATCATCGGAGGTCATCAAAAGGTTGCCGCCGTCCAAGGGTTTGTTGCCAAAATTCATCATTGATAGCTCACCGAGGGGCCTAGATGCTTTCTGAACAATCACATTTTTACCCGCCACCAAATACGCATTGATATTCTCGGCTTCTTTCACAATCACGCCGCTATCCTCAGCGATAGAGAACAATCGTCGCGCCGCGCTTGCATGATTGGAATTTCCCACAATCACCACTGTCACGCCCGCATTATGACTGGCCAAATTCGCCCATTTGAACGAGGTGTGGGCAAAGGCAATCTCATGGCCCGTCCTGAATATCAGCGGCCACAGGATCGGCACCTGCTGACCCTGACAAATCGAGTTGGTGGACACGAAGGCCGATGCGGTGGGCGTATGCAAACCGTAATCGGCGGCTTTCATAAACCAGCCGGCGACATAATCCAGCGACTTCCAGCCTTTAGCTCGCCCGTTAAAGATGCGCCTTAAATCTTCTTTCTGATCCGCCGATTGCCAGGTTGATCCAAGATACGGCGGGTTGCCGCAGATATAGGTCTCACCGCCTTCATTATCAAAATCGATCTCAGCTTGATCCAGCGGTGCCTCGAACAAGTCCTCCGCTACAAGCTTCACCGCCTTTCCTGTTGGCGGACATATAGATAACCAATCCAGCCGCAGGGCATTGCCACAGGTGATCCAGTTCATGGCTTTCAGCGGCAGGAACTCGACCAAGGCTTCCTTCTGCCCGCGATAGAGCACGTCACACTGATATTCCGCGATGATCAGCGCCAACCGGGCAATCTCTGCCGGAAAATCTCTGAGCTCGATACCGCGAAAATTCGTTAATGGAATACCAGATTTTTGATGATCTTCGCTCCGGCTTTTATTAATCTGGTATTCAATGGCGCGCATTTCTTTGTAGGCAATTACCAGAAAGTTGCCTGAACCACAGGCTGGATCAAACACGCGAATATTGGCCATGCGTTTGCGCAGGTTTAACAGCTTTCTGGGATTATTTTCTGCCTGCTTTAACTGCTCGCGCAAGTCATCCAAAAACAGCGGGTTAAGCACCTTGAGGATATTCGGCACACTGGTGTAGTGCATACCAAGCGCGCCGCGCTCTTCGTCATCTGCAACCGCCTGAATCATGGAGCCGAAAATGTCTGGGTTAATTTCCTTCCAATTCAGACTACCCGCATGAAGCAGGTAGGAACGCGCAATCCTGCTGAACCTGGGTACTTCTTTGCCGCCAGAGAAAAGCCCGCCGTTGACATGGGGGAACGCATCAGCCCATCTGGGTAGCTGGGCTTCAGCCCGATTATCGGGGTGAATATCCATGGCGCGGAAAAGCTCAGTCAGCACAAAATCGGTGTTACCCGAGCGGTTATCCGTCATCTGCTCAATGGTGGCTGTAAACAGGTTGTCACCAACAAAGATATCGGTATCTTCTGCAAAAAAGCAGAAAATCAGGCGCGTCATAAACTGGTTCATATCATGCCGACGTTCATCCGTTGCCCAATCCTCGTTAACACTCAACAATTCAACATAGAGTCGGTTTAAGCGACTGGTCGCCTGAATGTCAATCGGGTTATTGCGGATTTGCTTGACGGTGATGATACCCGCCAGCGGCAGGAAAAAGCCAAAGTGATTGGGAAAATCCTTATAGGCACAGGCGACTGTTTCGCCAGATGTCAGGTCTTCAGCTTCCAGATCAATACCGTCAGTTGCCAGTATAAACCTGGCTTTTGCCTTGCCGGTTGTTGGGCTGCCTTTAAGCTTACCCAAAGTCTCTGTCACTTGGCCCTCTGCACAAACCGCGAGATGGATGTTATTACGCTGTAATACGCCACCCTCAATATCCGAAGCATTGGAAGAACCACTTTTCAGCCGCTTTATCGTTGTGGCTTTGTTACCAAATGCCTCTAAAAAGGCATAAGGGAAGGTTTCCGAGTCATAGCCCTGCTCGGCCAAACTGGTTATTGCTTGTTCTATTTCAACCGCGTTCAATGAAACTCACCTTTCTTTCTTGCTCGCTCAAGCGATACTGTATCAAGTAGCCCGTGCTTTCCCGTGTCGCTGGATACGCCCCTCATTGACCCACTCACACAATGAACCGCCCCGGTTTTCCCGGAGATTTTTTTGATTGCTGGTGCCCGAGGCCGGAATCGAACCGGCACGACTGCAATAGTCGGGAGATTTTAAGTCTCCTGTGTCTACCAATTTCACCACCCGGGCAGAGGGGGAAGCTCGCTAAAGCGGCGGCATTCTAGCACAGCAAATCCAGGCGCTGTACCCGTGAACCAAGGGTGTTACACTGCGGTGCAAACAACAGGGAAAACAAGCTATGGCCAGTGTTCGCGGGGAGTTCAGCTCTCGCTTCGGTTTTATTATGGCTGCCGCAGGCAGTGCGGTGGGTTTGGGTAATATCTGGGGTTTTCCAACCCAGGCGGCCAGTAACGGTGGCGCGGCATTCCTGCTGATTTATCTGTTTTTGGCTTTTTCCCTGGCCTACCCCGCATTAATGGCCGAACTCATCATTGGCCGGCACGCCCACGCCAATGCTGTCAAGGCATTACAGGCTATTGCACCTGGCCCCACCACTCGTCAGGTCGGCACGGTTACCGGTGTTATAGGCTTTATCACAGCCAGTTTTATTCTCAGTTTTTACGCCATTATCGCCGGCTGGATGATCGCGCATGCCCTGAGCGCGCTGGCACACATTGCCGGGGTTACGTCTCTTGCAAACTGGCTGGTTGAATTCAGCATGTTGCGCAATGTCGTGTTTATGGGCCTGTTTATGGGCGTGACGGTGGGCATCATCAACGGCGGCGTACACGATGGTATCGAGCGCTGGTCCTCTCGGCTGATGCCCATGCTGCTGATTACGCTGGTGTTACTGGTGGTGTATGTGATGACTCTGGATGGTGCCATGGAAGGGCTAAAGGTCTATCTGCTGCCGGACTTCAAAGCCGCTGTAACCCCACAACTGATTATCAGCGCCCTCGGCTCTGCGTTTTTCTCTCTGTCTCTGGGTGTGGGCACCATGCTGGTCTACGGCTCCTATATCAGCGACAAAGAAAATCTGCCGACACTGGGTGGCATTGTGACCGTGGTTGATATTTCAATTGCCGTTGTCGCCGGATTTCTGGTGTTGCCTGCGATGTATGTGGCGCTGCACAACGGTGTGGAGATATTTACCGCCAGCGGCGTGTTAATTTCTGAAGAAACCTTGATATTCACTGTATTGCCAGCGCTGTTTGAAACCATGGGGATGGCTGGCATGGTGGTGTCTCTGGCGTTTTTTACACTTATGACAATCGCCGCTCTAACCTCCTCCATTTCAATGCTGGAAGTGCCTGTGGCCTACGCCATCGAATCACGCGGAATGAGCCGCCAACGCGGGGTGCTGATTATCGGAGCCATTATTGCCAGCATCAGTCTGGTCATTTTGCTGAGTTTTGAAACCCTGTTTGGCGCTGTAGTAGACATCACCACCCGCTATTCCCAGCCCTTGCTGGGCTTTATGTACTGCCTGTTTTGCGGCTGGCTATGGCACCGCAACAGCATTCTCGAAGAACTGCGCAAAGGCGCCCCGGATATTGAACAGGGACTATTCTGGAAAATCTGGCCCCCCTACATCCGCTTCGTATGCCCGGCCGTCATACTTGTCATATTCACGACGGCTCTGTTTGGCTAGGGAAACATTTGGCCAGGAAAACACCCGCAAGACAAGCGCGGTACAGAGCCACCGGTATTGGCGGCTGCCGCACGCGGGTGCTCTGCGTCAAAAATGTTCCAGGCAACTCGCCGGGTTGCCCCAGTACCAGCATCCGTACCAGCACCGCATCAACATCGCGCCAGGGCGAAACGTGCAGTCAATGCAGCAGCGACCAGCGACATCAGCTACATTTTCTCCCTGGTTGCACAAGGCACTGTCAGAGCTGGAAGATTGGAGGCTCGGGCCGGAATCGAACCGGCGTACACGGAGTTGCAGTCCGCTGCATAACCACTCTACCACCGAGCCTTAAATGAGAGGCAGCCTATTCTAGGTAGCTATTAAAATCTGTCAAGAAAAAAGGCGCAACTTACTGAATATTAATTAGTTTTGCTCTTCTTCGAGCACTTTCCAGGCGGCTTTCAGGTAGACGGCCATCGACCAGAGCGTCAGCGTAGCCGCCGCATACACCATGCCGTAGGCGAGCCAGACAACCCACTCGGCAATATGCTCGGAGTCCAGCGCCAACAACACGCTGATCGCCACCATTTGTACAAAGGTTTTTACTTTGCCGACGTATGACACCGCCACGCTGGTGCGCTGCCCCAACTCTGCCATCCACTCGCGCAACGCGGAAACCACGATTTCACGACCGATAATGACACAGGCCGCCAGAGTAAAGGCCACATTGGACTGCTGTTCCACCACCAGCACCAGCGCTACAGCGACCATCAGCTTGTCTGCCACCGGGTCGAGAAACGCGCCAAACTCGGTCATTTGCGCAAGTTTGCGTGCCAGATAGCCGTCGACCCAGTCAGTGATGGCCGCCAGGCCGAAAATACAGGCGGCCACCAGTTTGTGGTTCTCGAACGGCCAATAGAACACCAAAACCATCACCGGAATCAGAGCAATTCGGGTTACGGTGATTGAATTGGGAATGTTCATATCCATACTCGGGCCTGTCGATACGATTTGCATGGTCACTGAGAGCCGGGGCGCTAATTACTGCGCAGTTGTTCGTAGATTTCGCGAGCTATTTTTTCATTAATACCAGAAACTTTCACTAGTTCTTCCATACTGGCGCGCTGAATGCCCTGAATACCGCCAAAATGCCGCAATAAATCGCGGCGACGCCTGGCGCCAACACCCGGAATTTGCTCCAGCACTGAACCTTTGCGTTTCTTATCCCGCCGCGCTCGGTGCCCAGTAATGGCAAATCGGTGAGCTTCATCGCGGATATGCTGAATAAGGTGCAAGCCTTTATGGTCCCCGCGCAACTGGAATTCGCGCCCGGTATTGCCGAGAATCAGCGTCTCAAAACCTGCTTTGCGAGTGGTGCCCTTGGCCACGCCAACAACCTCGACACCGTTGATCTGTAGCTCCTCCAATACAGACATCGCCTGGGACACCTGGCCCTTACCACCGTCGATAAACAGGATGTCGGGCATTGCTGCCTCGCCGGACTGCAAGCGTTTATAGCGCCGCTCAAGCGCCTGCTGCATAGCGGCATAGTCGTCCCCGCCAGTGATGCCTTCAATATTAAATATCCGGTAGTCAGACTTGCGCGGGCCGTTCTGGTCAAATACGACACAGGATGCAACGATGGCCTCTCCCGAACTATGGCTAATATCGAAACACTCCATACGCTCGGGTGCCTCGTCCAGACCCAGCGCGTCTTGCAGTGAGTCAATGCGGGCCAGGCTGGTTTGCTTCGCGGCCAAACGCGATTGCAAATTTTGGGTGGCAGTTTGTTGCGCCAGATGTAACCATTTCGCGCGGGCATCGCGCACACTCGTTTTTAGATTGACCTTTCTTGCGGCGCGCTCACTGAGCACCTCCGCCAGTGACTTTGCATCTTCAGGCCTGGCGCTGAGAATTATCTCCTTGGGTATTTCCCTCTTCCCGGCTAAATAGAACTGCGGCAAAAAAGCACTAATAATGTCTGCCGCTCCCTCATCAAGCCGAAATGGCGGGAAGTAACTCTTGCTGCCCAATACCCTGCCGGTACGCACAAACAGCACCTGGACGCAGGCTTTACCAGCCTCAATGGCCGCGCTGATGATATCCAGATCACCCGCCACGCCTTCAATGCCCTGGCGGGCCTGCACATGCTGAAGCTGAGCCAACTGATCCCTTAACAGCGCGGCGCGCTCAAACGCCAGGCTTGCCGCTGCGGCTTCCATATCATCTGCCAGCCGTCGCATCAATTCGCCCGACTTGCCCTTTAGAAATAATCGGCTGTTATCAACCTGCTGGTCGTAATCCGGCTTGCTCACCAGGCCGACACAGGGGCCGGAACAACGGCCGATCTGATGTTGCAGGCAGGCGCGTGAACGGTTTTTGAAATAGCTGTCTTCGCACTGGCGCACCTGAAACACTTTTTGCATCAGGTGCAGGCTTTCCCGCACAGCTCCGGCGCTGGGAAACGGGCCAAAGTACTCGCCCCTGGCTCGCCTGACGCCGCGGTGCAAGGCAAGCCGGGGGTACTTGTCCTGGCTGGACATATAGATATACGGATAAGACTTATCGTCTCGCAGCAAAATGTTATAGGGTGGCTTGTGCCGCTTGATCAGATTGTGTTCGAGCAACAAGGCATCGGTTTCAGAATCGGTAACCGTTACCTGAATGTCCCGTATTCGCAACACCATGGCCATGGTTCGGGTTGCCAGGCCACTGGCCCGAAAATAGCTCGACAGCCGATTTTTCAGATTTTTAGCTTTGCCTATATACAGAACCTCACCCGCCTCGTCGTACATTTGGTAGACCCCTGGGCGAGCACTCAAAGAACCCAGAAAGGCTTTTGAATCAAACCCAGCCATAGCTTCTGGGTTCCTGTTGCAAATCAATATCAAAGGTCGACTGCACCGCGTCGGTGATTTCAGCGGCCAGTGCGGCCACCTCGGAACCGCCTCGCCCATGTGGATTGGTAATAACCAGGGCGTGCTCCGCATGCACGCGCACCGGGTCTTGCTGCCGCTGTTTGAAACCGCAGTGCTCTATTAGCCACGCAGCAGCCACTCGCACGCTGCCGTCGACTTGCGGGAATACCGGCATATCGGGCCAGGCCTGTTTTAAACCCTCAGCCTCCAACGCGGAGACAGCAGGATTTTTGAAGAAGCTACCTGCGTTCGGAAGATCGTGCGGGTCGGGTAATTTACTGCGACGAATCTCTATCACTGCGGCAAATATCTCATGCGGGGCAGGTCGCTGAATCTGTTTTTCAGCCAGATAATTGTTCAGCGCCGGATAGTCATGCCTGGGCAGCCTGTTTTTGGGTAATCGCAAATCGACTGATTGAATCAGTAGTTGGTTTGACAGTGCCTGTTTGAACACGCTATCCCGATAGGAAAAACAACACTCCTGCGCGCTCAGGGTACAAGACTTGCCGTCGATCAACTGGACACCATCAACCTGTACAACGTATTCCGCCAATTCAACGCCATAGGCTCCAATGTTTTGGACGGGCGCCGCTCCCACAGTGCCGGGGATAAGCGCGAGATTTTCCAAACCCGGATAGCCCCGAGACAAGCACCAGCTCACGCATTGATGCCAGTTTTCGCCAGCGGCAACCCGCAACTGCACCTCATTGCCGGATTCGGCAATCACCTCGATACCCTTGCATGCCTGCATCAAGACCAGCATCTCTAATTGTTCGGCCAGCAGTACATTGCTGCCCTCTCCCAGGACAACAACCGGCAAGCCCTGCGCGTGGGACCAGTCCAGAATTGCAGCGGTGAAGCCAGGGGCCTGGAGCTGAAAAAAAGCGGCCGCTTCACTCGGCACGGCCAGGGTATTCAGCCCTTGTAAGTTTTTGTGGCGTTCAATGCCCTGCATTATTCTGTCGAACCTCCCAACAGGGAGCGCACCTGCTCAAGGTCAGCCTGGGTATCCACCCCTGGCGGCACCTCCGCGCAGGCTGCTGCAACATGAATTCGGGCGCCGTTAGCCATGGCCCGCAACTGCTCCAAAGACTCAGCCAGCTCCAACGGGTGAGGAGCCCAGCTAACGAACTCCCGCAAAAACCCGACTCGATAGGCGTAAATGCCCAAATGGCGCCGGGCTGAAACCGGCCAGTCTCGCCCTGGCTGGCCACTGGCGAAAGCGTCCCGGTTCCACGGAATTGGCGCCCGGGAGAAGTACAGCGCCATACCGTCAATATCGGCGACGACTTTCACGATATCTGGATTAAACAGGCTGTCTACATCTGTAATAGGCTCAGACAGTGTTGCGACAGACGCGGTTTCATTGGCGGCGAGGTTGGCGGCAACCTGTTCTATAACAGCAGCGGGGATTAAGGGTTCATCTCCCTGCACATTTACAACAATATCACTGTCGCCCAGTTGTAACTGACGGGCCACTTCCTCGATACGATCAGTACCCGAGGGATGACTGGCATCTGTCAAACAAACCTCAGTGGTAAAGCCCAGGGCAACCTCGGCAACACGCCGATCATCCGTTGCAATAATAACCCGGGCCGCCTGGCACTGTAGCGCGCGCTCATACACCCACTGCAACATGGGCTTACCCGCAATATCGGCCAGCGGTTTGCCGGGCAGACGGCTCGACCTATAACGGGCAGGAATAACGACGATATAACTCACAGCGACCTCTAGGGAGCTTCCCTGGGCGCAATAGTAGTGACGCTAAGGTGAACAAATCCCATCTGACCGGCAGCGTCCATAGCCCGCACAACCGCCTGATGGGGAGTTTGCGCATCGGCGGTAATGACCATGGGAATACGGGTGTCACCTTCAGATATTTGCCGAATGGCCGCCATCAGGGCGCGCACATTATCAGCCGCCAATTCGCGGGAATTAATGCGGTACTGCCCCGTCTGGTCAATCAGGATTTCTATTTGTCGCGGCACGTCGGCACTGGCTTCGCCAATAGCTTCAGGTAAGTCAATGCTCAGGTGGGTCTCCTTGGTAAACGTGGTTGAGACCATGAAGAAAATGAGCAGCAGAAACACGACGTCAATCAGCGGCGTGAGATTGACATCAACCGCTTCCAACTGCTGTCGGCGAAATTTCAAGAATCAGCTCCGGTCTGCTCCGGGTCCTGCCGCTCAGTATCCTGACGTTCATTGTGCAGGGCATCCACCAGTTTGATGGTCTCCTGTTCCAGTTCGACCACGATGGCATCAATTCGCCCAACAAAATAGCGGTGCATAATCAGGCTGGGAATCGCCACGCTGAGACCTGCGGCGGTGGTTATCAGCGCCTCGGATATACCCCCTGCCAATACCGAAGCATTACCCGTGCCCTGAGCCATAATTTCGGTAAATACCTTGATCATGCCAACTACAGTACCGAGCAAACCCAGCAGTGGCGTGACCGCTGCGATTGTCCCCAGCGGGTTCAGGAAGCGCTCCAGGTCGTGCACAACATGGCTGGCGGCCTCTTCAATACTCTCCTTCATAACATCGCGGCCATGGCGAGCATTACTCAAGCCAGCGGCGAGGATTTGACCCAGTGGAGAGGAGTGTCTAAGCATTCGTAATTTGGCGGTATCGAGCTCATTGTTTTTGAGTTGTTTCCAGACCAGGGCCAGCAAGTGCGGCGGCGATATCTTGCGCGGATTCAACCTGATCAGGCGCTCGGCAGATATAGCGAGAGAGGCTATAGAGCATAATAATATGGGTAGCATCAGCCACCCGCCTGCGGTTAACAGTTCCAGCACGTGCAATCCCTAGCGCAGTCCCAATAAACAGTACAATCCTAATAAACAGTACAATCTCAATAAATAATGCAATCTCAACAAACCCGACAGATATTACACGCAGAGCCCCGCTGCGAAAACACATTACTGCCAGTAGAATCGACGAGCTGTGCGCCAGGCCTGTATTTCGACCAGCTCGCCCCGCTCAATCCACGCACTTACCGCGCCTCCCTCGGCGGTATTGAGCAACCGGGTATCGTAGCGAGTATAGCGCTCAGTCACACTGGCCCGGGGGTGCCCAAACCGGTTGAGAAAACCCGCGCTCACCACGGCAATTTGCGGTGCGACTGCGCGTATGAAAGGGCCGGATGATGAGGTCGCGCTGCCATGATGCGGCACGATCAGGAGATCCGCCTGAAGTGTCCCGCCGAATTCTCGAACCAGCTCCATTTCTACCTCAGAGCTGATGTCGCCGGGGAGCAATACCCTGAATCCGAAAAAATCGAGCAGCAGCACGCAGGAGCGGTCATTGCTGCTGTTGTTGATATCACTCACCTGTGGATGCAATTGTCGAATCAGCAGCGGCCCATGCCGGATTTGATGCCCGCGCTGGCATGGGCGCTGCGTGATAGCGCCATCATCTAGCGCATGCTCTCCGTACCAAAGCTCGCCAATAGACAGTTTATCCAGCAAAAAATTCGCGCCGCTGGCGTGGTCCCGATCTCCGTGGCTGATAACCAGAGAGTTGAGCTGTAATTGATTCTGCTGCTGTAAAAACGGGTATATCACTGACGAGGCGATATTGGGCGCCTCGCTGTCGCCGCCGCCCGTATCATAAAGCATGGCGAAATCACGGCTTTGAACCAACACAGCCAGCCCCTGCCCCACATCCAGTACGGTGACCGCCATGTCGTCAGGCCCCAGCCGGGCTTGCCGATAGCCTGTCCAGACAGGCAGCAGCAGGGGCAACAACAAAACCAGAAGATGCCAGCGAAACACCCGCGGCCGCGCCATCAATAGCAGTGTGGCCAGGCCAGCCAGACAAATTGCCACCGCGCCAGGGCTCACCTGCAACCAAAGATGGTTTTGTAGAATGTCCAGATAAGCCTGTGGCGCTGGCAGCAGTTGGATAAACCACTCCAGTGGAGTCATGGCTGCCCCTGCGTGAGCCGGACTCACCAGCAGCAGTAAAACTGAAATCAGGCATAGAGGCACAATAGCAATGCTGACTATGGGCACCATGCACAGATTGGCCAGAGGGGAAACCAGGCTGAGGCCACCAAACCAGAAACTGCTGAACACACCCATACCCAGTGATAAAGCGCACTGAATTTGGAGTAACTGGCGCCAGCGAGGCAACTGTTTCCAGACAGACAGCAGCACAAAAATGAGACCAACTGCCGTGAAGGACAGCCAAAAACCCGGATTGAGCGTACACAGTGGGTCAAACACGCTGATTAAAAACAAGGCCAACAGCACTGATCTCCGGGCGTTGATTCGCCGATAATTCAAGGAGGCCGCTTGCAAACTCAACAACATTAATAATGCCCGCTGAGTTGGCAAGGCAAACCCAGCCATGCCGCTGAACAGCACTGCGGCCAGCATCGCCAAACACCTCGGCAGCCAATAGAAGGCCATGGGCAGCCCGCGCACAACAGGCACCCTTGCCAGCGCGGCACCGAGTGTAAAGCCGAACCCGGCCACCAGGCCCACATGTAAACCGGATATAACAAACAGGTGGCTCAGTCCGGTGTCTCTTATCAAGCGCCAATACGGCGCTGGAATTTGGCTGCGGTCCCCCAAAACCAATGCCAACAGCAGGCCGCGTACCACGGGCGATGTCTCTACTCGCTCCAGTGTGTTATACACCTGCTGGCGCAACCGTTGGTGCAGTGGCAACTCAGGGCTGTTAATTCTGGTGATTTCCAGACTGCGGTCACGAACATAGCCGGTTGCGCAAAACCTGTTTTGAGTCAGCCAGGTTTGAAAATTGAAGCCGCCTGGATTCGCCAAACCCCAAGGCGGTTTCAGACGAGCCTCCAGCGTCAGGTGCTGGCCAGCGAAAATTGCCTGCTCACCGTAGTAAGACAACAGAAACGGACAATCGGGATAGTCCTCTGAGTAAAATACAAAACGCTGACGCTCCACTCCGCGACTGTATGCTCTTACCTGCGGCGGTGAGGCCACATGGCCCGCCAGCTCCAGTGAGACACCCTGTTTTGGCACATAGGCCAGCCGCTCCTGTAATCGCTCACCCCAGAGGCTGGCATAGATAATCCCCGACAGCAGGCCCGCCAGCAGGAACAGACCCGGTTGGCGCGAGAACCGGCGCAACACCAGCGAGGCGATAAGCCCCGCTAACAACAGCGAAAGCCCCAAAGTGCCTGGCAGTGTCGGCATCCACGCCATCAGCGAAATGCCCGTCACAGTACCAATCATCCATCCTTGCATGATACAGTTGTGCTCCAGTCTGTGGCATCAATCAGTCAAACACAGGATTTACCTCTACGCCACCCGCATGGCAAAGCAGACCATCAAAAGGCTCATTCCCAGCCCCAAAAGGCTCCGTGAAATTCGCTCATTGCAGGTATTGGGAGAATGGGTATATCAACCGAATCTCTGGCATATCAATCGGCACTCCTCTGCGAGTGCGTTTTTTGTGGGATTTTTCTGCGCCTTTATTCCACTGCCAGTTCAAATGATTATTGCGGCCTGGATGGCGATGCTGTTTCGCTGCAATCTGCCTCTCTCCGTCGGGCTCTGCTGGATTACCAACCCTGTCACAATGCCTGCCCTGTTTTTTATGGCCTACAAGGTGGGCGCCATTACCCTGGGCATTACACCTGAAGCGATAGACTTTCAATTAAGCTGGGACTGGATCAGCCACGGCCTGATCCTGATTTGGCAACCTTTTCTTCTCGGCTGCTTTATCTGTGCCATTGTCTTTGGCAGTCTGGGCTATTCTGCGGTGAGCCTTCTGTGGCGCTGGGAAGCGATGCGCCGCTGGGAGGCGCGAGCCGAACGCGGAAGAGCCAAACGCGAAAAGGCTATTCGTGACGTAAAACTTCGGCAGGAAGAAATTTCGCAGCGCGATGGGCGGGATACAAAGCCGCAAAAAAGCACATCAGCGCAGTAATTCCAGCAATGGCCAGCACATCGAAAAGTCTCACATCCGCAGGAATGTAATCAATGGGATAGATATCCGTGGTCAAAAACTGAACATCAAACAGCGTCTCAATCAGGGCGACGATCTCCCCAGACCAGGCGCTCCCCAGCAGACCGACACCTGACCCCAGAGTGATTCCAATAGTGGCTATTAACAGCCCCTGCAACAAAAACAGACTGCGAATATTTCCGGGAGTGGCCCCCATGGCCCGCAAAATAGCGATATCAGACTGTTTATCAATCACCACCAGCACCAGCGACGAAACAACATTAAAGGCTGCGGTAGCAATAATTGAGAGCAGCAGTACACCGATTAAATCCCGCGATAACTGGATGGCAGTGTAAAGGTTTCCATGAGTCATGGTCCAATCACTCGCGTAGTATCCAGGGGGTAACGCATTGACCAGTTGCCAGCCAATCCGGCCAGCTTCAAATATATCGTCGACAACAACGCGAAAACCGTGAATACCGCCGCTCAGACCCGCCAGATCAGACGCCAGAGCTAGCCGCATGATAGCCGCGCTTTGGTCCCATTCAGTCCCGGTACTCAAGAGCCCGGCAATTCGCAAATATTCAAACTTCGCCCTGCCATCTTGAGACGGCACAATCAATGTGACTGAGTCGCCCACACCTGCGCCCAGGTTTCTGGCCAACTCAATACCGAGAAGCAGGCCATTGGCGTCTTGCGAAAAACGAGAGAGTTCAGTGGCACCCAGTAAGCGGTAGAGACCGCCGACGTTGGCCTCATGTCTCAACGAGACGCCGTTCGCCAAAGTTGTTTCGATATTGCCGCCATGGGTCAACATCGCCTGCAACTGCACATACGGCGCAACGCCGCGCACTCGGGGCGAACCCTCTATCCGCTTTAGATCACCCTCCCAGTCAGCCAGACTCTGCCAGGATTTAAGGCTGAGCTGCGGTACCAGAGACAGAATATTTTCACGCATTTCACGGTCGAAGCCATTCATCACTGACAAAACAATAATCAACAGCCCAATGGCCATGACAATACCCAGCATTGATAAACGGGAAAGAAAACCGCTGAGATAGGAACCACGTCGATTAAACGTGTAACGAAAAGCGACCGCAAACCGCTGTGCAAAGCCCATGCTATTAGCGCCGCGCCAGGGTGGCGTTGGCCAGCTCAAAGCGCTGATCCATCTGCGCGGCAATACTCTTGTCGTGGGTTACAACCACGAAGCTGGAACCGGAGCTTGAGGCCAGCTCATCAATGAGCTGCATGACGTGCTCCGCAGCGGCCGAATCCAGATTGCCTGTGGGTTCATCCATCAGCACGCAACCAGGTTGCATGACCAAAGCGCGAGCTATTGCGACCCGCTGGCGTTCACCACCGGATAATTGCGCTGGTCGATGCTGCAGCCGCTGCTCCAGGCCAACTTCGGAGAGCAGCGCCGCCGCCGCAGAGCGAGATTGCTTCTGGCTCGCCCCGCTGATCAATAGCGGCATGGCAACATTCTCCACGGCAGAGAACTCCGGCAACAGGTGGTGGAACTGATAAACAAAGCCAAGCTCCCTGTTGCGCAACCGGCAGCGCTCGGATTCACTCAGCCGATTGATATCCCGCCCCTGTAGCAGAACACTGCCACTACTGGGCTTATCGAGCCCGCCCAGCAGGTTCAACAGAGTCGACTTTCCCGACCCGGAGGCGCCGACGATAGCGACGCGACTAGCGGGCATCAGGCAAAAATTAACCTCGCGGAATACGGTCACTTCGAGTTCGCCATCGCGATATACCCGCGCCAGTCGCCGCGCTTCCAGTACCGGCTTACTCATAGCGCAACACCTCTGCCGGGCGCACTTCCGAGGCGCGCCACGCAGGGGCCAGGGTTGCCAGCAAACTCAACAGCAAAGCCGACACGCAGATCATCACAACATCTTCCAGGGCCAACCTGGAGGGCAATTGAGAGATGAAATAGACTTGAGGATCAAACAATCTGACTCCGAACAGGCTTTCTATAAACTGGCTGATTTCAGAAATATTGAGCGCAATGACCCCGCCTGCCACCGCCCCTACAGTAATTCCCAGTAGGGAAAGAATCAGACCCTGGCATACAAAGATTGCCATTACTCCGGCGCGGCCAGCGCCCAGCGTCCGCAGCACAGCTATATCTGCCCGCTTTTCAGTAACCGCCATAGTCAGAGTCGAAACAATATTAAAGGCCGCTACAGCGACAACAGATAGCAAAAGAATGGTAATCACGGTCTTTTCCATGCGAACCGCGCTGAACAAACTCTGATTCGACTGTCCCCAGTCTGTAACCCGGTACTCACTACCCAATTGCGCCGCTGTTGCCATTGCCAGTTCAGGCGCGGAAAAGAGATCCTCATAGGCAAGTCGCAAACCCTGTACAGAACCGGCTGTGCCCATCAGCGCCTGCCCATCTCGCAACTGGATATACCCGTGGGAACTGTCCAGTTGGGCGCCCACTTCAAACAGACCGACCACCGTAAAATGCTTACTGCGTGGCAAGCTCCCCAGTGGGGTTATCGTCAACCGAGGCGCGATCAATTCAATGCTATCGCCAACAGTCACTCCCAGCGAACGCGCCAATAGAGAACCCAGAACCACACCCCAGCGCCGCTGGTCGAGACCTGAAAAACTACCCGCGATGAGCCTGTCCGCCAAATGCGAAACGCTGCGCTCCCGCCCGGTGTCAATCGCTATAATTTGCGCGCCCTGAACCGAGCGCTGACTGGCTGCCAACACCGTTGTTTCAATGTAGGGAGCGATGCCAATAATCCGGGGCATAAGAGCTACCCGCTCAGACACTTCGAGCCAGTCCTCAAGCCCGCCGATGCGCGCCTCAATTTGAGCGTGGGGCACCACGCTTAGAATACGGCTGCGCAATTCGTCGGCAAAGCCATTCATAACCGACAGCACTGCAATGAGACTGGCCACGCCCAGCGCCATGCCGAACAGGGAAACCATGGAAACAACGCCGATAAAACGATTGCGCTGGCGACTAAAGCTGTAGCGAAGAGCGATGAAGAAAGTCAGCTTATTTATGCGTGCCAGCCTCATAAAACAAGTCGCCCTGGGCTGGCCGGGCCGGTGCCTGAGCTGAATGTTGGACTGCTGTCGGCCGGGTTTCCCGCTCGCAGACCACCGGGTTGCCACCGCAGATATCACAGGCAGCGTCGATACCCAGCACGCCCATGCCGCCGCAGGAACCCTTGATAGGCTTATCGCTGAAAATAACGCCTACTGCCATGCCCGCAACAACGAACAGAAAAAATGCAAATGAAAGAAGAAAAACAGTCATAGGCAAAGTTTACTGTAAATAGGTCTGCATTGCCTCCGTTTTACTAACCGAATGGCCATTCTGATCCCGTCTTATAAGGTATACCGCCAGATCATTTGCAGCCGCCACCTCAAGCGCCTGTTCAGACCCCAGCACCAACAAGGCAGTCGCCCAGGCATCCGCGACCACTGCATCGGCCGCAACAACCGTAACAGATACCAGTTCATGCTCGACCGGGTAACCGGTTTGGGGATCTATTGCATGAGAATAATGCACACCATCCACTTCAAAGTAATTGCGATAATCCCCCGACGTGGCAACAGCGGCCGAGTTGAGCGACAACACTGCCATCGGTTCGTCCCGGCCAGGTTGTGGGCGCTCAATGGCCAGGCGCCAGGGCTCGCCGCCAGGGTTGGCGCCCGCTACTTTTATTTCACCGCCAATCTCGACCAGATAATTCTCAACCCGCCGAGACTCCAGCCACAGGGCCACGCGATCTACCGCATAGCCTTTCGCCAGTGAAGAAAAATCCAGTTGTCTTGGAGCCAGCTTGCGTACCCGGTTGTTGGGCGAATCAATTTGAATGGCTTCGAGACCGATACCAGCCAGGGCCCGCTTGACCTGAACCTCACTGGGAACGCCCTGGGCAATTTGAGGGCCAAACCCCCAGAGGTCAACCAGCGGCCCCACGGAAACATCATAGGCGGAATCGCTGTCAAGCCAAATCGAGTAGGCTATCTGCAATACCTCCATAAACTCCTCGCTCAGCGTCAGCCACTGGTCCTGCGGCAACCGATTAAACTCACTGATCTCGGAACTATCCAGATAGGTGGACATGCTCTCATTGATGTCGTTGAGAATGACATCAATAGCCTGCTCTATCTGCGCCAGTTCTGCTCTGTCGGGCTCTGGCACCAGGGTGATGTGATAGCGAGTGCCCATCGTGGCACCTTCAAGGTAGACCGGCTGTGCCTGCTCACTGCAAGCCAGGAGAAACGCAACGAAAAAGGCCAGCGCGAATCGCTGGCCTGCGGGGTTTATGGGGCGCGAATCAGCCACCGAAATCATCGAGCAGAATATTCTCCGGCTCTACCCCCAGGTCTGTGAGCATGGCAATCACTGCCGAGTTCATCATGGGCGGCCCGCACATGTAATACTCACAGTCTTCCGGAGCCGGGTGGTTCTTTAAATACTGCTCAAACAATACATTGTGTATAAAGCCTGTTAATCCGTCCCAGTGGTCTTCCGGCTGCGGGTCTGACAGAGCGACATGCCAGTCAAAGTTATCGTTTTCGCTGGCGAGCATGTCGTATTCATCCTGATAAAACATTTCGCGCAAAGACCGGGCGCCGTACCAGAAGGACATCCTGCGATTGGAGCCAAGCCGCTTGAGCTGGTCAAAAATGTGCGAGCGCATGGGTGCCATGCCAGCGCCTCCGCCAATGAAAATCATTTCTGCATCGGTTTGCCTGGCAAAAAAATCACCAAACGGGCCGTATACTTTCACCCTGTCGCCAGGTTTCAGATTAAATACCCAGGACGACATAATGCCGGGGGGAATACCTTCGCTGCCCGGTGGCGGTGTAGCCACGCGGATATTGAATTTTACGATACCCTTTTCTTCCGGGTAGTTCGCCATGGAATAGGCCCGGATTGTTGTATCCTGAACGACAGATTCGTGCTCAAAAAACTTAAAGCGCTCCCAGTCGCCGCGATACTCCTTGCCAATCTCAAAGTTATTGTACTTGAGGTGATGCGGAGGGCATTCCAGTTGCACATAGCCACCGGCGCGGAAGTCGACATTTTCTCCATCTGGCAGCTTCAGCGTCAGCTCCTTGATAAAGGTGGCGACGTTGTCGTTCGATTCAACCGTACACTCCCATTGTTTGACACCGAACACCGCTTCGGGAATCTGAATAGCCATATCCTGCTTGACTGGCGTTTGGCATGACAAACGCCAACCTTCAGTCGCCTCGCGGCGGGTGAAGTGCGACTCCTCAGTGGGCAGCATTGAGCCACCGCCATCATTTACGATACATTTACACTGGGCGCAGGTGCCGCCGCCGCCGCAGGCAGAGGCAAGAAACAGCTCATTGGCCGCAAGTGTTTGCAGCAGCTTGCCACCGGCCGGAACGGATACCTCTCGCTCTCCGTTAATACTGATTGTGACATGACCCGAAGCCACCAACTGCTTGCGGGCTAGCAGTATAATCGCCACCAGGCCAAGTACGATGGCCGTAAACATCACAACGCCGAGAATGATGGTTTGCATATCTGGCGGGCTCGCTTACAAATCTATGCCGCCGAAGGACATAAAGCCCAGCGACATCAGGCCGACAATAATAAAAGTAATACCCAGGCCCTGTAGGCCCTCGGGCACATCCGAGTATTTCAGTTTCTCGCGGATACCCGCCAGGGCGGTAATCGCCAGCGCCCAGCCAATGCCGGCGCCAGCGCCAAACACGGCGCTTTCGGCAACAGTGTAGTCCCGCTCCACCATAAACAGTGACGCACCCAGAATGGCGCAATTCACTGTAATAAGAGGCAGGAACACGCCCAGAGCGTTGTATAAGACCGGCACATACCGATCCAGAAACATTTCCAGTATCTGAACCAGCGCAGCGATAACACCGATATAACTGAGCAAACCGAGAAAGCTCAAATCGACATCTGGCAGACCCGCCCAGGCCAGCGCGCCGTCAGCCAGCAAGTAGTTATAGATGAGATTGTTGACCGGTACCGTAATCGTTAAAACAACAACCACCGCCACACCTAATCCAAAAGCCGTCTGAACCTTCTTGGATACAGCCAGAAAGGTACACATGCCGAGGAAGAAGCTCAGCGCCATATTCTCTATAAATATGGAGCGCGCAAACAGGCTCAAATAATGTTCCACTAGGCGCCCTCCCTCATCACCGTATGGGGAGCCATTTTAAACTCGGGCTCTTCAACCTGCTCCGGTTTCCAACTGCGCAGAGCCCAGATAAACAGGCCAATCAGGAAGAAAGCGCTGGGCGGCAACAACAACAAGCCATTGGGGTTATACCAGCCGCCATCGGTAATCAGTGGCAGTATTTCAATGCCGAACAATTTACCCGCGCCCAACAACTCCCGCACGAAGCCGACGCTGAGCAGTACCACGGAATAACCCAGACCATTACCAATGCCATCCACAAAGCTGGCCACGGGTGGATTCTTCATTGCAAACGCTTCAGCGCGACCCATCACAATACAGTTGGTAATAATCAGGCCTACAAAGACCGAGAGCTGCTTGCTGATACCGTAAGCCACCGCCTTGAGTATCTGATCGACGACGATCACCAGCGAAGCAATAATAATCATCTGTACGATAATGCGAATATTGCCGGGAACATGAAGGCGGATAAGAGAGATAAAAAAGTTAGAAAATGCCGTGACTGCCGTAAGGGCAATACACATCACAAAGGTCACTTGCAGCGAAGAGGTCACTGCCAGCGCCGAGCAGACACCAAGCACCTGCAAGGCAATCGGATTCTCCCTGAATATCGGCGTGGCGAGTGTGTCTTTTATGTCTGACATCAGTGCTTATGCCTCCCCGGCAGTCAAATTGGCAATAAAGGGGCCAAAACCGTTTTCGCCCAGCCAGAACTGAACCAGATGGGTCACGCCGCGGCTGGTCAAAGTGGCGCCCGCAAGCCCATCCACCTGATAAACAGCATCGGGGCGACTCCCATCTACCGAACCCTTTATCAGGCCGATGGCAACCTGGTTGTTGCGGTACACCTTTTTGCCGGGCCACAGCGCCTTCCAGTTGGCATTGTCTACTTCGCCACCCAGCCCAGGCGTCTCCTTGTGCTCATAAAAACCCAGGCCGGCAACCGTATTTCCATCGGCTTCCAGGGCGATGAAGCCGTACAACTTGCCCCAAAGGCCGGCGCCATAGACGGGCAAAATCAGTTTATCCAGCGCGCCATCTTCCTCGACAAGATAAACCGTTGCGTAGTTTTCCAGGCGACCCAGTTTGGCAATATCGAGAGCCGTCTCAAGAGCCTCGGACTGAGCCGGGTCTTTAGCGGCCTTGCGCTGGTTATAGCGGTCGACATCAATATCCTTGCTGAATTTACCAGTGCGAAGGTCAACCAGACGAGTTTTGACTCTTTCAAACTGAGTCGCAACTGCAACATCCTCTGCCAGAAGTCCGGCTGCCGCAAGAATGTTTCGATTGCGGTCTTCAACCACATTCGCTGCCTGACGCTCTTGCAGCATAACTGCGGCGCCAGAGACCACCACCGAGCAAACCACGCACAGGGCAATGGCAACGATGAAAGTTTTCCCTGGAGTATCGCTATTAGCCACGGGCAAGCCTCCGTTTTATATTCGCCTGCACCACAAAGTGGTCAATCAGAGGGGCAAACAAATTGGCAAATAGTATTGCCAGCATAATGCCCTCAGGGAAGGCCGGATTAATAACCCGAATAAGCACTGTCATCACGCCTATAAGAGCGCCAAACCAGTATTTGCCGGTATGGGTCATCGCAGCCGATACCGGGTCCGTGGCCATGAAGATCATGCCAAAAGCAAATCCACCCACCGTTAGATGCCAATACCAGGGCACATCAAACATCGGGTTGGACTCAGAGCCAACCGCATTAAACAGACTGGCCGTGGCAACCATGCCCAGCATCACCCCCAAAATGATACGCCAGGAGGCTACGCGACTGACCAAAAGCAGTACTCCGCCCACCAGTACCGCGAGGGTGGATGTTTCACCGATGGAACCGGCCATGCCGCCCATAAATGACTGCATCCAGCTCAGTTGGGATGCGAGTACCTCGTGACCCTGAGAGGCCATAACAGATAGTGCGGTCGCTCCGGTGTGGCCATCTACCGCAGTCCAGACCGCATCACCGGACATCTGTGCCGGGTAGGCAAAATACAGAAACGCCCGGCCGGTAAGCGCCGGGTTAAGAAAGTTCTTGCCGGTACCACCAAAAACCTCTTTACCCAGTACCACGCCGAAACTGATGCCGAGCGCAACCTGCCACAACGGAATATCGGGAGGGCAGGTCAGCGCGAACAAAATGGAGGTCACGAAGAATCCTTCGTTGACCTCGTGACCGCGTTTTATCGCAAACAGGATTTCCCAGGCGATGCCAACCAGAAAGGTCACGATATAGATCGGCATGAAGTACACGGCACCAAACCAGAAACAGTCCCAGAGGCTGGCGGGATCATCGCCAGCCAACAGGCCAATCAGGGGCGCATGCCAGTCGGTCAGGGTTCCACCCCCAGCGGCAAGGATGCTGTTACCCTGGAAGCCCAGGTTATACATGCCGTAAAACATGGCCGGAAAAGCTGCCAGCCAAACGGTGATCATAATGCGCTTCAGGTCAACGCCATCCCGGACATGCGCCGAATGGCGCGTTACCGAATCCGGCGCATACAAAAAAGTATCGAACACTTCGTACAGCGCATAATAGCGCTCAAAGCGGCCACCTTCCTGGAAGTGGTGCTCAATGCTGTCCAGGTACTTACGCAATCCCACGTTCAGCCCTCCCTCTCAATTCGGGAGAGATTGTCGCGCAGGATGGAACCGTACTCATACTTGCCGGGGCAGACGTAGCTGCACAGGGCCAAATCCTCTTCCTCCAGTTCCAGGCAACCGAGTTGTTGCGCAGTTTCGGTATCTCCGACAATCAATGCCCGCAGTAACTGCGTGGGCAAAATATCCAGCGGCACGACATTTTCGTAACTGCCCACGGGCACCATTGCGCGCTCACTGCCATTGGTATTGGTCGTCATAGGTAACAATTTCTTTGGCAAAATACTAGACAGGTAGATTCCAAGGCTGGAATGCTTGTTAACGCCGGGGGAGAACCAGCCCAATAGCTCGCGGTGGCGACCTTCCAGCAACACAGAAACCTGCAAATGATAGCGCCCCAGGTAGGCTGTGTTGGCCTGAACTTTACGCCCACCGAGTATTGAGCCGGAAATAACGCGGCTTTCGCCCGCTGCCAACTCACCTGCGCACAATTCCTGCAAGTCAGCACCGACGCAAGTACGCAGCAGGCGCGGCTTGTTAACCTGCGGGCCGGCCAGCGCGATCACCCGGTCCGTATACAGCCTGCCGTCTAACAGCAAGCGCCCAACCGCTATGACATCCTGATAGTTAATCGTCCAGACAACACGCCGGGCACTCACCGGATGCAAATGGTGAATATGGGTACCCGCAAGGCCCGCTGGATGAGGGCCGGCAAATCGCTCACCGATAATATCTGGCGCCTCAGCGAGAGGCATATCGGCCTCCGGGGCAGCACAGACATAGAGCTTGCCAACCAGCTTGGCCAGTGCAATCTGCCCTAGCACAAAGGCCTCAGGTTGCTGTGCAATCACAACACCAGGGTCGGCTGCCAGCGGGTTGGTATCCATGGCATTGATAAAAATGGCTTCGGCCTCGGCATCCGCTGCCGGAACATGGCTATAGGGGCGAGTTCTCAGCGCAGACCACAGGCCGGAGTCCAAAAGGCGCTGCCGAACGCCCGCAGAGTCAAGAGCACGCGCCTGTTCATTGTTTAAAGCGCCAAAATCAATGGAATCATTGCCATCTCCATCGACATCAATAACCACCGATTGCAGTATCCGCTTCGCGCCGCGATTGATGGCAGCAACCGTACCCGATGCCGGAGCAGTGAAATTAACACCCGGATTTTTCTTGTCAGAAAACAGGATTTGGCCCTGCCGAACACGATCACCAACCTGGCTGGCCATTGTCGGCTTCATGCCGATGTAGTCAAAACCCACCAGCGCAACAGACCGCGTGGCGCCCACGTCATCTATGACCTGTGCCGGCCGCCCGGATATAGGAATTTCCATACCCCGCTTCAGCTTTATCATGTGCTACGCCTGTGAATAAGAGTCAAAAGGTCTCGTTCAATCTATTCTATTTTTGGATAGGTCGCGTACTTGATTCCCGCCATCTGCTGGAGTATTCGGAACACCTGACAGCTATAGCCAAACTCGTTGTCATACCAGAGATACACCACTGCCTGCCTGTCATTCACAATGGTCGCTTCGGAATCGAAGATACAGGCGTGACGCGAGCCGACAAAGTCTGTGGAGACGACCTCTGGAGAGTTAGAGAAATCAATTTGCTTGCGCAGCGGTGAGTGCAGCGCCACCCGGCGCATGTGCTCGTTGATGGCTTCAGCGGTCACGGCCTTTTTCAGGTTCAGGTTCAAAATGGCCATAGACACATTAGGCGTGGGCACGCGGATAGCGTTGCCCGTCAACTTGCCATGCAACTGCGGCAGCACCTTGCCCACCGCAGTCGCCGCTCCGGTTTCCGTCAGCACCATATTCAACGCTGCGCTGCGGCCACGCCGATTGGCTTTGTGGTAGTTATCTATCAGATTCTGGTCATTGGTATAGGCGTGGACAGTTTCAACATGCCCGGTAACGATACCAAACTCGTCGTCCAGGGCTTTTAATGGTGGCGCAATGGCGTTTGTGGTGCAGGAAGCCGCCGAGATAACACGGTCTTCATCGCCGATTTCGTCATTGTTAATACCGTGCACAATGTTCTTCATATCGCCCTTGCCAGGCGCGGTAAGAATAACCTTGCCGACGCCTTTTGACTTGAGGTGACGGGAAAGACCCGCTACATCACGCCACATACCCGTATTGTCGATAATTAGCGCATCTTCAATTCCGTACACCGTGTAGTCAATTTCATCGGGCGCATCGGCGTAGATGACTTGAATTTCATTGCCGTTGGCAACAAACGACTTGCGCTCCTCGTCCACGCGGATAGTGCCGTGAAACGGGCCGTGTACTGAATCCCGACGCAGGAGGCTGGCCCGTTTTACCAAATCGTTGACCGCCTTGCCCTTGCGCACCACAATAGCCCGCAGCCGCAGCGTATCGCCGCCATCGGCCTTCTCGACCAGCAATCTCGCCATCAGGCGACCAATGCGACCAAAGCCGTAAAGCACGACATCACGCGGCCTGTCGATGGGTTTGGCATTGCTGCCGATAATGTCTGCCACCCGCTGTTCGACGTATTCCTTAACGCTCAGGCCTTCAGCCTTGCCCTCTGCTTCGTAAGCCACTGCAATGCGACCCACGTCAATGTGAGCCGTGCCCAAATCAAGGCTGGCCAGCGCCTCGATGACCGGGTAGGTTTCAAACTCCGACAACTCATTTTGCTCCACCTGGCGAATATGGCGGTGGTCCTGCATGAGGTCCAGGACTGAACGGTTCACCAAAGATTGTCCGTAGATATAGGTTTTAACGCTATTTTCCCTGGACAACTTGCCTACCAGCGGAATCATTGCTTCCGCCAGAGCCTCCCGTTCCTTCCAGTCATGGAAGTAATCCTGGGGGCGACTGCGCTCGTGATCGGTCACGTGGGTATACCTGTATAGAGGGTTGTTGAAAGTACGCCTATTATCTTCATATGGTGGGGGCCGCGCAAGGTGGCTACAATAGCCCGCCGCAAACCCCTGGCATTTAAGTCACCCATGTTTCAATCGCTTATAAACGAGTTACTCGCGAATACTGACCCCGGCAGGCGCACCTCTGTCGGCCCACTAGCAGGCAGCGGCCCGTCCAGCCTGTTGGCTCAGCTTGCCCGTCAGCCACGGGTCCATATCGCCATCACCAGCGACAGCTTGTCCGCCTACCAGATGTTGCGGGAGTTGCGCTTTTATAGTCGCGGTGAAGATGTAGAAATCCTGGCATTTCCGGACTGGGAAACCCTCCCCTACGACAACTTTTCCCCGCACCAGGATATTTTGTCTGAGCGCCTGCACACTCTGTACCGGCTGCCACACCTTGAGCAAGGCATTCTTGTCGTGCCCATTTCAACCCTGATGCATCGCCTGCCACCAGTAAGCTACATCGCTGGCAACAGCCTGGTACTGGATATTGGCCAGCGCCTGGATGTCTCCCGATTTCGCCGCCATCTGGAATTCAACGGCTATCGCAGTGTCGAGACCGTGTTTGAACACGGCGAGTTTGCCCTGCGCGGTTCGCTGCTCGATGTTTTTCCGATGGGTAGCCGCTCACCTTTCAGAATCGACCTGCTCGACGATGAAGTGGCAACTCTGCGAACCTTCGACCCCGAATCACAGCGCACGCTGGAACGAGTCGATGCGATAAGGCTGCTTCCCGCGCGCGAGTTTGCGTTACACAGGGAATCGGTCAATCTGTTTCAAAATAACTGGTTGCAAGAGTTTAACGTCGATCACGACGCCTGCCCGATGTATACCGAAGTCGCAGCGGGACGCGCCCCCGGAGGTAGCGAGTATTACCTGCCTCTATTCTTTGCAGAGTGCGCCACTCTGTTTGATTATCTGCCAGCGGACTGCCAGCTCATCACCCTCGATGACCACTACAGTGCCGCGCAAGGTTTCTGGGCCGAGGTGAATAACCGCTTTGAGGAATTTGGAATCGACCCGCGACGGCCTCTGCTGGCACCTGAGCGAGGCTTTGTTCCGGTAGAGGAATTTTACCGGCAACTGGGCGCTAAGCAGGTTCTTGAATTGCGCCCCGATAAAGACGCCCCGGTGCATTTCGATACAGGCATGCAGCCCAATCCACAGTTTAGCCCAGAGCGTGCCAGTGATTCGCCGATGGCGAAACTGGCCGCATTTATCGAGCGGCATCAGGGGCCGGTTCTGGTCTGCGCCGAGTCCACCGGTCGCCGCGAAATACTGCTGGAGTCGATGCAAGCTCACGCCATGCACCCCGTCCAGGTCGATAGCTGGCAGGCGTTTCTCGATGGCGGCCACAGGCTCGCCATGGTCACTGCGCCGGTAGACCGGGGACTCTACTGGGGTGCGGGGCAACCCGCATTAATCACTGAGGCACAATTATTCGGTCAGCGGGTTGCGCAGAGACGCCGCCGCGCAAACGATCAAAGCCAGGCCGTGGCCCACATAAAAAATATTAACGGGCTGAGGCCAGGCGTCCCGGTTGTGCATCTGGAGCACGGAGTGGGCCGCTACCTGGGCTTGCAAACTCTGGAAATCGACAGTCAGCTCACCGAATTCATGGCCCTGGAATACGCCGATCAGTGCAGGCTCTACGCACCGGTTGCATCCTTACACCTGATCAGCCATTACAGCGGCAGCGACCCGGATCTGGCGCCCCTGCACAGGCTCGGCAGTGACCAGTGGAAAAAGGCTCGCCGCAAGGCTGGCGCAAAAGTTAGCGACGTCGCCGCCGAACTGCTGGCGGTGTACGCCCGTCGGGAATCAAGACCAGGGCATGGGTTTGCGCTGAACCAGCAGGAATACGAGCAGTTCAGCAGCGCCTTTCCCTTTGAAGAGACAGCGGATCAAACAGAGGCTATTCGCGCAGTTGTGCAAGACATGCGTGCAGATCAGGTTATGGACAGATTGATTTGCGGAGATGTTGGTTTCGGCAAAACCGAGGTGGCGATGCGGGCTGCATTTGTCGCTGTACAGGGCGGCAAGCAGGTCGCGATACTGGTGCCCACGACACTATTGGCGCAGCAGCATTTTTCCTCTTTCAGTGATCGCTTCGCCGACTGGCCCGTCTCGGTAGAAGTGATCTCCAGATTTCGCTCTGCGGCTGAACAAGACGCTATTGTCAAGCGCGTTGAAAGTGGCAGAGTCGATATCCTGATCGGCACGCACAAACTGCTGCAAAGCGGCGTGCGCTACCGGGATTTGGGCCTGCTGGTGATTGATGAAGAACACCGCTTCGGGGTTAGGCAGAAAGAGACCATTAAGGCGCTGCGGGCAGAGGTTGATATTCTCACGTTGACAGCAACGCCTATTCCACGAACGCTGAACATGGCCCTGGACGGCTTGCGAGACCTGTCAATTATCGCCACGCCTCCAGCCCGCCGCCTGTCGATAAAAACCTTTATCCGCGAGCACAACGTGGCGCTTATCAAAGAAGCAGCCACCAGGGAAACACTGCGCGGCGGACAAGTCTACTACCTGCACAATGAAGTTCGAACAATGAAGGAAGCCGCTCGCAAGCTGCAAGAGCTATTGCCCGAATTGCGCATTGGCATCGCCCACGGACAATTGCGCGAACAACAACTTGAACAGGTTATGTCTGCGTTTTACCACCGGCAATATCACATTCTGCTGTGCAGTACGATCATCGAAACCGGCATTGATGTACCCAATGCCAATACCATTATTATCGAGCGTGCCGACAAGTTCGGGCTGGCTCAGTTACACCAACTGCGAGGCCGCGTTGGCCGCTCGCATCATCAGGCATACGCCTATTTATTGTGCCCACCACACTCCGCCATGACCTCAGATGCAGAAAAGCGACTACAGGCTGTTGAGGCATCCAGTGATCTCGGCGCAGGCTATCTGTTGGCCACCCACGATCTGGAAATTCGCGGGGCGGGAGAACTGCTGGGAGACGAACAGAGCGGGCAAATCCACAGTGTAGGATTTTCTCTTTACATGGAGATGCTGGAACGAGCGGTGGCATCCCTCAAGCGCGGCGAAATCCCCGACCCGGAAGGTATTGGCCAGCAGGTAGCGGAAGTTAATTTGCGCGTACCCGCCCTGATTCCCAATGCTTATTTACCGGATATCAATACTCGCCTGGTGCTCTACAAACGCATTGCCGCGGCGGCTGACCCCGAGGGCCTCAAAGATATTCAGGTAGAAATGATTGATCGCTTTGGTCTACTCCCCCAGGCCGGCAAAAATCTGTTTAAAATAACAGAACTAAAACTCACTGCGGCGGAATTGGGGATTCAAAAAATTGATGCGGGCGACAGAGGCGGGACTATCGAATTTTCCGAAAAAACCAGGGTTCACCCCATGAGCCTGGTGAGACGGATTCAGGAGCAGCCAAATATTTTTAAACTGGCAGGCGCCAGCCGCCTGAGATTTGACTGCGAGCTGACCGAACCAGACCAGCGCCTGGAATTTGTAGAAACCCTGCTCGCCAGCCTGCAAGCCGAAAGCAGTGAGGCCGCCGCGTGACACAAATAATCCGCGCCCTGCTCTTGTCGGTCTCTATGGGGCCGCTCGCCCAGGCAGTCGCGCAGACGCAGACAGACTTTGACAGCAACTGGTATACCGTTGAACTACTTGTATTTGAAAACAGGGCTAACGACAGGCCGACACTTGAGAAAATGCCCCTGCTTCCCAAATTGGGCTATCCGGACAACCTTCAGTCGCTACATTCGGGCGCTACCCGCGCAATACTGGATACAACAACGTCCCTGCAACACCTTGAGGCTATGTTGACCCGACCAGTGGCTATACAGCCCATAACACAACCCATAGCACAGCCCGACCCGCCGCTAGACCTGACCCAGGGCACTGCGCTCATACCGCCGGATGAATTTGCAATAACACTGCCCGTAGCCTTCGCCCTGCTTGCTCCAGAGGAGCGGGAGTACAACAGTGAGCGGCGGCGCATTAACCGACGCCGGGCAATGAAAGTGCTCTTTCACGAGGCCTGGCGCCAACCCGTGTACCGCAGAGACACGGCATCGAGCCTGGCTATCAGCAGCACTCTTGCAACCGATACAGGCGACTACCCGGCTTTACAGGGTAGCTTGCTGCTCTATGTATCCAGATATTTACACATGGAGGCTAATCTCTGGCTCAATCAGGTCAATAATGCTCTGCCAGCGGGCTGGCACATGCCGGCGCCACCGCTCCCCCCACTGCTCTCCCCACCACCCTCCTCACCACAAGACCAGACAGCACGCCGCGAGCACTCTGAGCTCAGGTTCGAACTGAGCCCAAATCTGACCGATGGCCTCCTCTCCGGCGGCGACCTGCGGCAAAATCTCTCGCTTGAGGCAATAGACCTCGGTCTGCTTCCGCCCAAACTGATCCTCTCGCGGGCTGGCCCGGTAGCGTGGGATATCGAGGCATTTCTCAACCAGACCTATTACCAGCCTTACAATCACGCCGTTTTGCTCCAGCAGCGGCGGCGTATGCGCAGTGGTGAACTGCACTATCTGGATCACCCCCGTCTAGGCTTGCTCATCAAGCTCACGCCCTATACATTCGACCCGTTCCCGGCAGTTATTGAGCCAGTAGTTGAGACAGCAGCCGACTGACCTGGGTGGCTGCCTCGGCGAGCACCGTTTGCATGGCTGCCTCGGTGATGGGTTCCCCAGTCAGTCCGGCACCCGGATTGACCACAATACAGAGTGAGGCATAGGCCAGGCCCAGTTCACGCGCCAGGCCAGCCTCAGGCATACCGGTCATGCCCACAACATCCGCGCCGTCTCTGCGCAGCCGCCGCACTTCCGCGGCGGATTCCAGGCGCGGGCCCTGCGTTACCGCATAGGTGCCCCCCTCAATACACGCGGCACCCACTGTCGAAGCCGCGCGCGCCAGCATCGCCGCCAAAGGCTTGTCGTAGGGGCGGGTAAAATCAATGTGCTCCAGTTGAGCGTCACTGCCATCGTAGTATGTATGCTCGCGGCCCCAGGTGTAATCAATAATCTGATCGGGAATCAGCAGTTGCCCCGGCCGCAAATCTGGCCGCAATCCCCCAACCGCGTTAATCGCAATAATCTGCTCTGCGCCACTCTCGCGCAGAGCCCACAGATTGGCGCGGTAGTTAATTTTGTGTGGCGCCAGCCGCTGCTGCTGCGGCCCGTGCCTGGCCAAAAAACTCACAGCAACACCCCCCAATCGCCCCTGCTGTAACGGCTGGGAAGCCTCGCCCCAGGGAGTCGCCACAGGGAGCTCGCGCTCGCGCTCAAAGCCCGGCATTCGCGCCACGCCGGTTCCACCAATTATCGCCAAACTACCCATTATCTGATTCAGGCCTTATACAATTTTTGCATTTACAATAGAGCGCCTAATGCCCCTCTACGCTTAAAACCAACAACCGTGCCCCCTGGGCAAACCTGGCAAATTCAATAAGCCCTTGATCTACAAGTTAAAGTATCCACGGCTATACCCAGCGCCTATTTAAACACATCTTTTTAGTCATTTTCCTCATAATGGACAGGCCCAGCCAATTTGTTATGTTTAATAAAGGCACAACAACCAGAGGCAAGTTTGATGAAACTACTGGCTCCAAAAGTCGGCGAATGGTATCGGGAGATACAAACGGGAGCCACCTTCGAAGTAGTCGCCTGGGACCTGCAAACACTGCTGGTAGAAACTCAGCACATTGATGGTGAAGTCAGCGAATACGACCTCGACTCGTGGCGTGAACTGCAACTCGTTAGCATTGAGGAGCCAGAAGACTGGCGCAACCCCTTTGAGTTAGACGGTGATGACAGCCACGACCCTGATTTACCGTTTCATCCAGAGGACTGGTCCGGCCCGCTTAACGAGATAGAGCCTGAATATATGCACGGCGTGGAAGACTAGGAGCCTGCCGGGCAAAGCCTGGCAAGCGCGACTGATCCTGCCCACTAATGATGGACATCCTGTACGTCACATGTGCTTAATGATTTCCTGACCAAATTCGGAACAGCTCTTCAGCTCAGCATCATCCATTAATCGCTCAAAGTCATAGGTTACAGTCCTGGCCTGAATAGCACCGTTCATGCCGTCAATGATCAGGTCGGCCGCGTCGTTCCAACCCATGTGCCGCAGCATCATCTCGGCAGATAAAATCAATGAACCGGGGTTCACTTTGTCCTGACCTGCGTATTTCGGTGCAGTACCGTGAGTCGCCTCAAACAAGGCAATGGTGTCACTCAAGTTGGCGCCGGGTGCAATACCAATCCCGCCTACCTGAGCAGCCAAAGCGTCTGACAAGTAGTCGCCGTTCAGATTCATGGTAGCCACCACGCTGTACTCAGCGGGGCGGGTCAGAATCTGTTGCAGCATCGCATCAGCAATAACGTCTTTAATAACGATTTCACTACCATTTCCGGGGTTTTTTACAGCAACCCAGGGGCCGCCATCCAGCAGTACACCGCCAAACTCTTCTATCGCTACTTCATAACCCCAGTCACGGAAGCCACCTTCCGTAAACTTCATTATGTTGCCTTTGTGCACGATGGTGACGCTGGGCTGATTTTGATCAATCGCGTATTGGATGGCCTTGCGAACCAGGCGCTTGGTGCCTTCTTCTGAGATGGGCTTGATGCCAATACCGACGTTCTCGGTGAAACGCATTTTAGTAGCGCCCATTTCGTTGATAATGAAATCGACTATTTTTTTGGCTTCATCAGTGCCAGCCTGATACTCAATACCAGCGTAGATATCTTCGGAGTTCTCGCGGAAGATGACCATGTTGCACTTCTCAGGCTCTTTAACCGGTGAAGGCACACCTGCAAACCAGCGCACTGGGCGCTGGCATACATACAGGTCCATTGCCTGACGCAGAGCCACGTTCAATGAACGGAAACCACCGCCAACTGGCGTGGTGAGCGGGCCTTTAATGCCTACAGAGTATTCGCGGATCGCATCCAGAGTTTCTTCGGGGAACCAGTCGCCGTCATAGAGTTCTGCGGCTTTTTCGCCGGTGTAAATTTCCATCCAGGAAATCTTCTTTTCGCCGCCGTAGGCTTTTTCTACCGCGGCATTAACCACGTCCAGCATAACGGGGCTGATATCAACACCAATACCATCACCTTCGATAAAGGGGATGATGGGGTTGTCGGGGACGTCGATTGAGAAATCTTCGTTGATGGTAATCTTGTCGCCTTCACTAGGGACCTTGATGTGCGTATAGCCCATAATATGCTCCGTGTTGAGAGGTGGGATAAAAACGGCGCAAATTGTAGCACCAGCTTTAGTAAATTGCTTGATTTTCCCCGCAGTGGCCTGCATGGGCTTTTCCACCCGCGCCCCTCGTTATCCAGGGCGTCATCATTCCCGGAAGCGGGCGCAGCTCTGCAACATGGATCAGCCCGCCAACCGGATGCAGGTATTGTACGAGTACTGTAGTTGAACCGCGTGTCCGGGTTCAGATACCTATGAGACTTTTGAACGATTGTTATTGCCCCTGTGGAGTGGTGGGTAAGTCGTAGACTTATCCACCCAATCCACAGGTCGTGATCCCCGGATTTCTAAAAATCGGGTGGTCTGTGAGTGATTAAATCCACACGGAAGACGACTCGATGCAGAGCAAAAGCCTGCGCATCAAATCATACCGAAGCTGGCCGATTTGTCTCACAGGTACTGAACCCGGACACTGCAATGACATTGTGGCTGAATCTGCTAGAATGCGCAGCCCGCTGGTACGGGTCAGCATTGACCAGTGTCTGGCGGGCAGCCACTATCTTAGACCTTATATACGGTAAGTAGCCGACGCATCCTGCAATGAACACATCTGTGAGCACTTCAAGCCAAAAAGTGATTGTCGGCATGTCTGGTGGCGTTGACTCATCTGTAGCCGCACTGCTTTTGCAGCAACAGGGCTATCAGGTGGCAGGTCTGTTCATGAAAAATTGGGATGAAGACGACGGAACTGAATACTGTCGTGCCAAAGACGACCTGGCAGATGCGCAAAAAGTTGCCGATAGGCTCGGTATTCATCTGCACAGCGCCAATTTTGCCGCCGAGTACTGGGATAATGTGTTCAAGCATTTTCTACAAGAATATCAAGCTGGCCGAACTCCCAATCCGGATATTCTTTGCAACCGCGAAATCAAGTTTAAGGCCTTCCTGGAATACGCGCTCGAATTGGGCGCGGATTACATCGCCACTGGTCATTACGTGCGTCGCGATGGTTCCAGGTTGCTCAAGGGCCTGGATGGCAACAAAGATCAAAGCTATTTCCTGCATGCGGTCGGCCATGAAGAATTGGAGAAAAGCCTGTTTCCGATTGGTGAATTGGAAAAACCAGCCGTGAGGGCACTGGCACAGCAACGCGGTCTGGAAACACATGACAAGAAAGACAGCACTGGCATCTGCTTTATTGGCGAGCGCCGCTTTAAAGATTTCTTGCAGCAGTATCTGCCAGCCCAACCGGGTGAAATACATACGCCAGAGGGCCAATGTATTGGTGAACATCAGGGTTTGATGTACCATACCATCGGCCAACGTCAGGGGCTCGGCATAGGCGGCCACGCTGAATTTGGTGATGAGCCCTGGTATGTGGTGGAAAAGGATATCGAGCGGAATGTATTGATTGTGGTGCAGGGCAATAATCACCCCGCCCTGTGCAAACTGTCCCTGCTGTTGTCTTCGGTGGAGTGGATATCTGGCGCTGCACCAGATTTTCCACTGAACTGCCAGGCCAAAGTGCGCTACCGCCAGCCAGACCAAACCTGCACGCTGCATCAAACCAGCAGCGGCTACCGCATTGATTTTGATAAACCTCAACGCGCTATTACACCTGGGCAATCTGCTGTGTTCTATTTAAACGATGTATGCCTGGGCGGCGGCATCATTGAGGCAAGCGGCTGAGCGCCATCTATGACTACTGCTACTGGCCGGCATTCGCTCGGCTCATTTGTGGCGCCAGTTGGGCGGGCGGCGCTGGAAGCTGATGCTGCAACGCAGGAAAACTTTTCACACAGCGCAACAACTGTCCAGCGAATTGGCGGTGGTGTAGAATCCCCTTTTTCTCAATTTTCTGGAGCTGAACATGGATTTGAGCGCACTCAGCGCCATATCTCCTATTGATGGTCGTTACGGTAGCAAGACCGCTCCACTGCGTGGCATTTTCAGCGAATACGGCCTCATGCAGCGGCGTGTACTGGTAGAAGTTCAATGGCTTAAGTCTCTGGCCGCCAACCCTGGCGTTGCAGAAGTGCCCGCTTTGAGCAGCGAAGCCACAGCCGCTCTTGAAGGCCTTGCCAGCAACTTTAACCAAAGCGGCGCGCAGCGTATTAAAGACATTGAGAACACCACCAATCACGATGTGAAAGCCGTGGAGTACTTTATTAAAGAGAGTTTTGCCGGTTGCGCAGAGCTGGAAGCTATCTCTGAATTTGTACACTTTGCCTGCACCTCTGAAGATATTAACAACCTGTCACACGCGCTGATGTTACGCGATGGTGTCAGCCAGGTTGTGCGCCCGACCATGACCAGCATCACTGAAAAGCTAGCCGGTCTGGCAAAGGAGACTGCCGATGCACCCATGCTTTCGCGCACCCACGGCCAAACCGCCAGCCCCACCACCATGGGCAAAGAAATAGCCAATGTGGTGGCGCGTTTGCGTCGCCAGATTGAAGCGCTGGATGGCATCAGCTATCTCGGCAAAATCAATGGCGCGGTGGGCAACTACAATGCCCATCTGTACACTTACCCCGAGGTAGATTGGGCGGCCCACGCAGAACAGTGTGTGACTTCACTGGGTTTAAGCTGGAACCCCTACACCACCCAGATTGAACCCCACGATTACATTGCCGAGTTGTTTGACGCCGTAGCGCGGTTCAATACTATTCTTATCGATTTCGACCGGGACATCTGGAGTTATATCTCCATTGGCTACTTCAAACAGAAAACCGTGGCTGGCGAAGTGGGTTCTTCAACCATGCCTCACAAAGTAAACCCCATCGACTTCGAAAACTCCGAGGGTAACCTGGGAATTGCCAATGCGGTAATGACACATCTGGCGCAAAAACTGCCCATTTCGCGTTGGCAGCGTGACCTGGCCGACTCTACCGTATTGCGCAATATGGGCGTGGGTTTTGGTTACAGCCTGATCGCCTACGAATCAACACTCAAAGGTGTTGGCAAACTGGAATTGAACCGCGCTCGCTTGCTCGAAGATTTGGACAGCAGTTGGGAGGTATTGGCAGAAGCGATGCAAACGGTGATGCGCCGCTACGGCATTGCAGAACCCTACGAAAAGCTCAAGGCGCTTACCCGCGGCCAGGACATGAACCGGGAGGCCATACGGGCCTTTGTGGGAACCCTGGAATTGCCAGACGATGCCAAACAGGCTCTGTTGCAACTGACGCCAGATACCTACGTCGGCAACGCCGAAGCCCAGGCCAAAAATATTTAACGCACTGACCTTGAACAGTTGTATGCAGACCCATCACTCACCCCAAACACAAGGCCGGGCGAAGTGCGCGAAACCGCCATCACATTGATATGCCTGGCTGGTAGCGTATCTTTTCACTGTCGGCCCGGCTATCCAAACCCGGTGCTTTCAGGGAGCTTCTTTTGATTAATGGTTTTGAAACAATCTCTATTCAGGTAGCGAGCCTGAAGCAGGCGCTAGCAAGCTATACACCCCTTTTGGGCGACTTTACAATTACTGATAGCTCGGCAGTGCGCGATCTAAAAAATGTCCGCATCAAACTCGTAGAAACCCATGAAATTGAGGCTGCGCAAATCGAGTCGCTATCGATCTGGGACGAAAATCGAACTCCGGGCCCCATTGATTCAGGAGAACTGGGTATCGCTCTCAGTTCTGTAGACCGGCGCACCCTCAATCCCACAGAGTCTGATTCCGGTATTACCTCGGTCGATCACATTGTATTGATGACGAACCGTTCAGAGGCGTGTGTCGCCTTGTTTGGGGAGACTCTCGGTATCCGCATGGCGCTCGATCAACTGGTGCCAGAATGGGGTGGCCGAATGCTGTTCTTCCGCGCGGGAAAAATGACCCTGGAGGTGATACACAATCTTGAAAAACCACCAGAGGGAAGTCGTTTTTGGGGTATTACTTATCTGTGTGAAGACATCGACAAGACAATGGCCTGGCTAGACCAATCGAACATCGAACACTCCAGGATTCGTGACGGACGCAAGCGAGGCACCCGTGTGGCAACGCTTAAATCTCACAACCTGGGCTTGCCCACTCTTCTAATAGAACCGGCCGCTTCAAGCGTGAGCAACTAGGCAATGACGCCTGCTTCGCGCAGGCTTTTGATGTCCGCATCGCTGCGACCTAATGCGGAGAGAATTTCATGGGTGTGTTGCCCCAATGCAGCGGCTGGCTGCACTGAAGGCGACGGGCTACCTAGAAAATTAGCCGGGTTGTTAGGCTCAATCATGGTTCCTGCGGCTGGATTTTCGATTTTGGTAAAACTGTTATTGGCAATCATCTGCGGGTGCTGTGGCAGGTCTGCCAGTTGCAAAGCCTGGGAACAGGGGACATCCTCGGCCTCAAGGGCGGCAATGGCATCCGCGGCATACATTTTGGCAGCAGTGTCGGCAGCCTGTTTGATCAGTCCGACGAGCGCCTGCGGATTGGCATTGCGATCACCCACCGTTGCAACTTCCGGTGAACTTGAATCTACGCCAAATGCCTTAAAGTAACCGTGAAATTGAGGGTCGGTAACCGGTGCAGCAGCACCCCAGCCATCCTTGAAACGAATGAGGCGTACACCCTTGGCGACTGATAGCCCTTGTTGAGCGCCCTCGCCTGCAAAAGCGGCAACACTGGCTGCATCCGCCCATAGAAAGCTGACAACACTATCGGCCATTGATAGCTTAATGTGCTGACCGCCCTGCCCCCGCTCTCGGGCCAATAGAGCGGCAACAATCGCCTGGCTTCCGGTAAGGGCCGTTAGCTTGTCGGAGAACAACTGATAGTACTGAATGGGCTCCCCTGTTTCCTGATCGGCCTGGCTTTGAGCTACCCCTGCAAAGGCCTGAATGACGTTATCATACGCGGCCTTGCCAGCCAGGGGACCTCTATCGCCAAATCCGCATACCGACAGATAGACAATGCCTGGGTTGACTGCCTTGATCGATTCGTAATCTACACCCAGGCGTTCTGCAACTCCGGGACGAAAGTTCTGTAAAACCACGTCGACACCAGCGCTCAGGTCTTTAACAAGGGCTACCCCTTCGGGGTTTTTAAGGTCAACGGCCAGGGAGCGCTTACCGCGATTGATATTGTGATACAGACCACTGATACCGCCACGATTCGCGCCAAGATAGCGCATGACATCACCTATTCCTGGTGTTTCTACCTTAATGACCTCGGCACCCTGATCTGAGAGGACGGTGGCTGCACCTGGGCCAGCGATCATTGTGCCCAGGTCGATTACTTTGATACCGCTCAATACACCTGGCATAAGCTCCTCCTGGCTGAGACAATAGTGTTCATTGATACGTCTTCATCACTGTAGCGACTGTAGTTTCTCACGCCAGAGCCCTGTGCAGCGGTAGCGCGTACCAGTCACTGGATCAAACCTGGGCCTGATTGTCCGCGGTGATGCGAATAAATCGGCAACAGGTACATCGCCAGGAGTCACGATTTTCTCAAAACGGCCAACGCCTGGAAGCCTGTTGCCAAAGTTTCAGGAAAGCTCTTTCGATGGCTCCTTCGGCTGCCAGCCCCAGCTTTTCCTGCCAGCCCTTTTTAAGTATGTGTTTTACTTCAAATACATCGCGGTCTTGCAAACTGCTTTGAATGTAATTGTCACTGGTTTGCAGCTCATCTACCAGTTTCTTGTCCAATGCCTGCTGGCCATACCAGACTTCGCCCGTCGCCACATCGTCGATGGCAACGCAGCCTCGGTTTTCCGATACAAAAGCCTTAAACAGTATGTGGGTATCTTCCAGGTCTTGCTGTAACTTGGCCCGGTCTTCATCAGTGTTCTCGCCAAACATGGTCACTGTGCGTTTGTACTCGCCAGCGGTCTGCTGTTCCCAGTCCACGTTGGCCTTTTTTAACAACCGGTTAAAGTTGGGCAATTGCGCAAGAACCCCGATAGAGCCTATGACCGCAAACGGAGCGGCAATAATCCTGTCGCCAACACAGGCCATCATGTAACCGCCGCTAGCGGCAACCTTATCGACAGCAACAGTCAGGCCGACACCAGCGTCAACAATGCGTTTAAGCTGGCTAGAGGCTAGCCCATAGCTGTGCACCATGCCGCCGCCGCTTTCCAGACGCAGTAATATTTCGTCCTTTTCATGCACCATGTTGAGCACTGCGCTGATTTCTTCTCTCAGATCATCTGTGGCGCTGGCCTTGACATCCCCATCAAAGTTCAAAATATACAGGCGCTTGCGCTCCTCGGCTTCCCTGGAATTTTTTTGATCCTGCTTTTGCTGCTTCTTGTGTTTTTTCCGCAGCGCTTTATAGCTCTGCTCATCGAGAACCTCGTATTCCATGATTTCTCGATAGGATTGGTAGCGATCATTTAACTTGCGGACCTCAATGTGTCCTTCCTGCTCTGAGCGGTGCTTCTGACTCATCGCCAGAATGCCGCCAACAAGCAAAATAATTGCGACTACCAGTGTTGCTGCCTGGGCCAAAAACAGGCCGTATTCATATAAAAATTCCACGCCTGATCCCCTACTTCAAATACTGGTTTATGTGATGCGCTATCAACTGCCCGGAAATGGAGTGTGGCGGCGGTGTTGTCGGCAGGTCATCGGGCTTGAACCAGTAAGCTTCGGCAATTTCGTCATCGGCACAGTCAATTTCTCCGTCCTCATAATCAGTGAAGAATCCGAGCATTAGCTGGTTTGGAAATGGCCAGGATTGGGATTTGAAATACTGGATATTATTGACCACAAGACCCACTTCTTCCCTGACCTCGCGCACAAGGCACTCCTCAACTGTTTCCCCGGCTTCGATAAAGCCGGCCAGGGTAGAAAACATCTGCGTGGGAAAGTTTGCATTCCGCGCCAGCAGCATTTCTTCCCCCCTGGTCACCAACACAATGATACATGGAGAAATGCGCGGATAGATGACACTGCTACAGGCTTGGCAATTCATCGCCAACTCTTGTTTGTGGCGCTCCATCGACTCGCCGCAAGAACCACAAAAAGTATTTTCCCGCTGCCAGGCGAGCAATTGCAGGGCTCGCCCCGCCAGGGCAAACATCTCATCGCTGACGCGGCCCAAAATGGTGTACAGGCTACCTGTCTGATAGGCATCACTGTGTAACGGGGTGTTGGCGTCTAGCTCTCTGGCGAAGCAAGGCTTATCATGCCAGTAGCCCATGAACTGTTGGCGCACGGGCGCAGGGGCCAAAAAGCGGATGCCACTCCCTGGCAACAGACAAGAGTCGCTGGCGCACAGGTCAGTGAGTAACTCCCCTCCGTGGAATACAAAGTAGAGAGCCTCGTTGATGTTTTCCGGCTCCTGCAATTCCTGTCTGAACATCTTCTGTCCTGGATATCTAAATGACCCGCTATAATACTCCATGCAAGATCACCCACAAAATGCTGTCAGGTGCTACGCACGGCAGCGACAATAACGTAAAATACGACATCATTTCACAGCTTGTTAGAAACTAATCATATGGATAAATCCCTCAGCGTCGCCCTGGCACGTAATTTTCTTGGTTCAGCACCAAACTGGTACAAGAAAGCCATCATTACGTTTCTGTTACTTAACCCTGTGCTATTGCTGGTTGCAGGACCCGAAATCACGGGTTGGGCCCTGATTGGGGAATTCATCTTTACCCTGGCGCTGGCCCTGAAATGCTATCCGTTGCAGCCGGGCGGGTTGCTGGCCATTGAAGCTATAGTCCTGGGTCTATCGAGCCCTGAATCCGTATATCAGGAAGTTGCCAGCCAGTTGCAAGTGATTTTACTGTTGATGTTTATGGTGGCGGGTATCTATTTTATGAAAGACCTGCTGCTCTATGTGTTTACCAAAATTCTCTTGAATGTGCGGTCCAAGACGTTGCTGGCACTGCTGTTTTGCAGTGTATCAGCAGTTCTCTCGGCCTTTCTCGACGCTCTGACGGTTACCGCTGTTTTGATCAGCGTCGGTGTGGGTTTCTACTCGGTTTATCACAAAGTCGCCTCGGGCAAGAAGCTCACCCACGACGACCATCACGATCACTTTGAAGACTCGCAAGTTATTGAGTATCACCGCTCTGATCTCATTGAATTTCGCAGTTTTTTGCGCAGTTTGACCATGCATGGCGCGGTTGGTACTGCTCTGGGCGGTGTTTGCACCCTGGTTGGCGAGCCTCAAAACTTATTGATAGCAACCACCGCCGGTTGGGACTTTATAACCTTCTTCAAATTTATGGCACCGGTAACCATGCCAACACTTGTAGCCGGCCTGATGGCCTGCTACGTCCTGGAGGTCAGCGGCTGGTTTGGATATGGTATCGAGCTACCGGCCGCAGTGCGTGAAGTTTTGGAAGAATACCAGGCTGAACAGGAGGCCAGGCGTTCATCCCGGGAAAACATGCGATTGATCGTGCAGGCGCTGGTGGCGTTGCTACTGGTTGTGGCGCTGGCACAGCATTGGGCGGCTGTGGGCCTGGTAGGTCTGATGGTCATTGTGCTGTTAACGGCATTCAATGGCATCATTGAGGAGCATCAAATTGGTCATGCGTTTGAAGAGGCCCTGCCCTTTACCGCATTGCTGGCTGTATTCTTTGCCATTGTTGCAGTCATCCATGATCAGCACCTGTTTACGCCAGTGATAGATTATGTGCTGACCCTGGAAGGTGATATGCGCACCTCCGCTTTCTTTGTCGCCAACGGGGTGCTGTCGATGATCAGTGACAATGTATTTGTTGCGACTGTGTATATCAACGAAGTAAAAGCCGCCCTGGATGCTGGAACAATCACCCGCGATGAATTCGATTTGATGGCAGTGGCCATCAATACGGGTACCAATTTGCCCAGTGTGGCGACACCCAATGGTCAGGCGGCATTCCTGTTTTTGCTGACCTCTGCATTGGCGCCGCTGATTCGACTGTCCTACGGACGCATGGTCATTATGGCTCTGCCCTATACGATTGTATTGGGCGGGGTTGGTTTAGCTGCGGTCATTTGGTTGCTGTAGCCGCAATCTTTACCCTTTCCACACAACATCAGTGCTGGCGGTAGCGGCGATAACACCCAGTGTTTCGCGGTGTCTCTCCAGCTCTTCCGGGCTGGCCTGAATGACTTTCAGGCGAGGCCGGTCTGCACTCAGGCGCTGCCCAGTGCCAGCCTCACTGGTTATACCAGCCCCGTTGCTGCGCTCTTCACTGCCGCCTAACTGAAAAGTGGTCTGTCCACCGGTCATGGCCAGATAGACATCCGCAAGGATCTCCGCATCCAGCAAGGCACCGTGGAGGTCTCGCTGAGAGTTATCAACGCCGTAGCGACCGCATAGCGCGTCCAGGTTGTTGCGCTGTCCCGGATGTTTGTGCCGCGCCATTTTCAGCGTATCTACGATGCTACAGACCTTGTCTACCCGGAGCTTTTTATCGCGGAGCTTGCCCAGTTCACAGTTGAGAAAACCAACATCAAAGGGTGCGTTGTGAATAATTAATTCGGCGCCTTCTATATAACTCAGAAAGTCGTCGGCGATGCTGGAAAATTCAGGCTTGTCTGCGAGGGACTCACTGGTAATACCGTGAACTTCTATAGCACCCTGATCAATTTCACGGCGCGGATTGATGTATTGGTGAAAGTGCCGCCCGGTTAATTTGCGGTCTATCAGCTCCACTGCGCCTATTTCAATAATTCGATGCCCCTGGCTGGTTTCCAGGCCGGTTGTTTCAGTATCCAGAACAATTTGTCTCATAATTCGTCGATGCCTTGATTTGCCAACTGGTCGGCAATTTCATTCTCGCGATGACCACTATGTCCTTTTACCCAGTGCCATTTAATGTGGTGACGGGCGCACTCCTGATCCAATGCCTGCCATAGATCGGCATTCTTCACCGGTTTTTTGGCAGCGGTCTTCCAGCCTTTTCGCTTCCAGTTGTGGATCCACTCGGTAATGCCTTTGCGCACATACTGTGAGTCCGTTGTTACACCAACCTGACAGGCTTCCCTGAGTGCTTTGAGCCCCTCAATGGCGGCGCGTAGCTCCATGCGGTTGTTAGTGGTATCAGGTTCGCCCCCGTAGAGAGTTTTCTCTGCATCCTGGAATTGTAACAGCGCGCCCCATCCGCCGGGCCCGGGATTGCCACGGCAGGCACCATCAGTAAAAATTTCAACAGATTTCAAGCTGCAATTTTTCCTTTGGGTTGGTTTTCGCCAATACAGTATTGTCTGATTGCGGCTCTGGGACTCGCTACAGGTTTGGCAACTGTGAGTCCGATGAGACGGCTACCCACCCGTCGGTTCCACTGGGCCTTGTCAGCAGTCATTCCAGCGACCTGTTTTTGTGCGTGAATGATGTGCACACCACCGACAGGCAGGTTTTTACGGGTTAGAAACTCGTCACAGGTATACAGAATATTGTGCAGCGTGCCACGCCCCAGCGGTGGTAAGCCAATGCAGTATCTTGAGGATTCGACATCCAGCCCGAGTAAGCGCAGCCAATCGCGCAATCGGCGATTGCTCACATATTGCGCATTTTCCCACAGGGGATGTTTCATTAGTCCGCAGGCTCTTGTGCCGAGGCCAAATAATGACCACGGATTGAATCCGAGGATAATGAGATGGCCGCGATGAGCCAGTATGCGGTTAGCCTCATGCAGTAACTGATGCGGATTGGAGCTGAATTCAATTGTGTGGTGGAGAACGAGTAAATCCACACTCTCGGAGGCAAATGGCAGCCGGGCCAACTCGGTACACAAATCAATACCGCCATCTGTACTTTGGCTGGCGTACATCTTCTGTGGGAAATGACTGCTGCTGTGAAGGGGCTGTTCTCTTGAGACACCGAGTTGTAATAGACGGTGGCCATGCAGCGGTTTGAGTAAGTTTTCCGTGAGCTCTCGCTCCTGTCGATACACAAATTGCCCCAGAGGACTGCGGTACCAGCATTCTAGTTGGGTGCAAATCTCGTTAAACTGTGGGTTCGCAGTGCTGTTCATGGCGGCCATGTTAGCCCATCCAGAGTGTCGCGTCAGCAGCCGCAGTCAAATTGGAGCGTTGCATGAAGTTTGTGATATCTACCTCATTCAGTAAGGTGTCTCACCTGACTGCACTTGCGCCAGTGGCCGATGATAGTGGCTGGGAAGCCATGTCCTTTTCGGATCATGTGGTACACCCCAAAAAGATCAAAACCCCCTACCCTTACACCGACGATGGCCGCCGCCGATGGGAGGCATTTACCGATTGGCCCGACCCCTGGGTTACGATTGGCGCGCTGGCAGCATTAACAAAACGATTGCGTTTTACCACCAATGTATTTGTGCTAACCATGCGTAACCCTTATCTGGTCGCCAAGGCTATTAGCACGGCGGCTGTGATATCGGACAATCGTATTACCCCGGCGCTTGGCGTGGGCTGGTCCAGGGATGAATTTGAACTCATGGGGCAGGACTTTCAGTCCAGGGGTCAGCGAGCGGATGAGATGATTGAAGTGATGAAGCTGCTGTGGAGTGGCGAATGGGTCGAGTATCAGGGCGAATACTATCAGTTTGATGCCATGGAGATGAACCCTGCGCCCAGTGAGCCTATCCCTCTGTGGGTTGGAGGCATTTCCAGGCCAGCAATGCGCCGCGCCGCTCGCCTGGCCGACGGCTGGGTCAGTGATTTGCAGACTTCTCAGGAAATTATCGACTCGGTTGCCCATATACAGGCGCTGCGCAAAGAGTATGGGCGCGATCATTGGCCCTTTGCTGTCATGGCGACGCCTTCAGACGCCTATGACTGCGACGCCTATAAGCGTCTGGAGGATGCTGGCATCACCCATATTCTCACTATGCCCTGGCCGTTTTATCACGGCGATACTCAGGACCTGGACCTGAAAATCGATGGGGTGAAACGCTATGCCGAAGATATCGTGCAGAAGATGATGTAGTTATCTTTGAAAACAGGACAGCCCTGCCATTCACAGGAGCATGGCGTGTCCTGAAACTATTGCCCTTAACTGCCCGCAGACCAGCTTGATTCACGCCGGCGAGCACTAATGCCAATGCACGAGCAGCTCACCCCGCTCTGCACCCTTTCTGGCAAGATCCTGGGCCAATTCTCCAAAGGCTTTTTCCACCTGCTCCCGCCGAATTTTCAGAGTCGGTGTCAGCATCCCATTGTCTATGCTCCATGGGTCTGCGCTAATAATCAGAGCACCCATTCGCGCGTGCTTTTCTACATCGTCATTGACTGATTCAACAATCTTTCTCAAGTCTTGTTCAATTTCAGCCTGATCGCGCTCCTGCGCAATGGCGCTTAAGACACACACCATCACCGTTTTGGAGTAGCCACGACCGAGGAGGCATTGCTGTTCAGTGTGAACATTATCAGAAAAGCTGGCCTCTATGGGCGGAGGCGCAACAAATTTGCCCTGAATGGTTTTGAAATAATCTTTAACGCGACCAGTCAAAAAGATAAAGCCGTCATCGTCAACATAGGCCTTGTCCCCAGTGTACACCCAGCCGTTGACAAATGTTTCGGCGGTTTTCTCAGGATCTTTGTAATAGCCGGGAGATATGCCGATGGCTCTAACCTGCAATTCGCCCTCCTCGCTGATATGTATTTCCACTTCGCCGATTGCCCGGCCAATGGAGCCGATCTTGCGTGCATCCTGGCTGTTGGCGATCAGTCCCATGGCCTCGGTTTGACCGAATCCCTCCATCAAGGTTAAACCCAATTTTCCAAACCACTCAATTAATGCGGGTGGCGTTGGAGCAGCGGCGGTCAGTAGATAAATGGCCTGATCCAGCCCCAGTGTTTCGCGTATGGCTTTTCCGGTGCCATCCCTGTCTGCCTCAAGCGCCTTGTCGAGCGCTTCCTGCGAGTCAAAACGACCGATAATCATCTGCTGTATTTGCTCCCACACTCTGGGTGGACCAAAAAAGAACGTAGGCCGGGTTGCCCCTAAATCTCGCACTAATGTCGACATGGACTCATTAAAGCTCACTGTTCCGCAATTAATCATTGAGGCACCGCCAACCAGTTGTCGCTCGGCAATATGCGACAGGGGTAAGTAAGATAAGAACCGAAGGCTCTCGCCGAGCTCAAAGGCAAACAGAAAACGCTGAATAGGTAATACAAAGGAATTGTGGTCCTGCATCACGCCTTTGGGCAAACCCGTAGTACCCGATGTGAAAACAATGGATATGAGATCGTCCGGGCTTTGCTGGTACTCAGCGGTTTGGCCAGCGCACTGCTCCAGCAAATCGTTCCAGCTTGTATGAGGTGTGTCGGGGTCAACCCCGGGCAGCGCAATAATCTGAATGCCTTCAGGTAGTACTGATTTAATACTCTCCCAGTTCTCTGACTCGCCCACGATCAGGGTTTTCATATCGGTGAAGTCCATCACATAGGATGCCGTGTCAGGTGGCAGTGTCGTAAACATCGGTATGGTTACATGACCGCTGGCAATAATGGCCTGGTCGGCAAGCACCCAGTGGGCGCGGTTGCGCGACAGAATGCCAATGTTTGCTGCACTGCCCGAGATATTTTGTTCCAGCCAGGCAGCGGCTGCCTGGATTTCGGAGTAGGCTTGCGCCCAGTTCCACTCGGTAAAATTATCACCCTCACGGTCTTGTAACCAGAGTTTGTCCGGGCACTCGACCGCCCAGTTCTCTATAAATGCGGTTAGCGTATTTGGCATGGTAATCCTCCTGTTTGTTGTTCTCGTTGCTTTTCGCTCTCAGTCTCTTACGCTGCACTGGTGCAAGTAACCCAGCGAAGTGAAATACAAAGCAGTTTTAATTTCGCGACTATCGAGAGCACCCATTGCGCGCCGATAAGCAGCCAGTTGTGGACTATAGCGCGCTTCCTCACCTGCCAGGAAGTCCTCCAGAGTTTGTTCGGGGGCTGGCTCTGCACTTTTATAGTCGATAATCCAGCGGCTATCACCATCCACAAAGGTCCGGTCAATAATATACTCTCTCAGGTGCAGATGCTCATCAACATGGCTGATAGCCCACTCACTGCGCGCGGCCTCGCGTTGTTTGCTTAAAATCCAGCGCCCAGTTTCGTCGGATAATACCACTTCGACTGCACGGCGCACCCGTGCAGCGCCCGTGTCTGCGTCCTGCTTACTGGCGAGATGAGCTTGCAGATAACTGCGCCACCATGCCAGCCAGGTATCGACCTCAAATTCCGATAGCTGGACTTCATCGAATTCGGATAAGCGCTGCAGGCTCAAATGAACCAGGTTACCTACTACTCTCGCGGTCTGATTTTGTTGTAAATCAGGTAAATTCTTCTCTTCGCCCATCTGCGTGTCCTCGCAGACGGGTGCTTGCTCAATAATCAGGCGTTTGCTGAACCAGACTGATTCGCTGTCTTCGGCAGTAGGTTCACTGACAGTCGCCAATTGCGCTCCCTCTGCGAACACGCCCCATATAGGTGACAGAAGGCTGCGCGACGGCGGTGCTTGCAGTACTTCGGTTGCACTGTTTTCACGCAGAGCGGCACTGAGATACAGGCGCTCTCGAGCACGGGTACAACCGACATAGAGTAGCCGCGTGGCTTCAATATCCCGCCTGCGCTTATGCTGCTCCTGCAAAAAAGAATAGACCGTGGCCTGGTCGTGGCCACGGTCATCAACAGCCAGCAGAAAGCCTCGCTGACCTTGATCTGTCACGAAATCATCCCACATTAAAATGTCACGCTGCTCGTTGGGTGGCCTTCTGGCAAGCCCTGGAATGATGACCCAGTCGAACTCCAGACCCTTGGAACGATGCAGTGTCATTAGCTGCAATTTGCTATTGGGGCCACTGGGGCGACTGAACAAGCGCGCGACCTTTTGCTCTAACAATTTGCGCTGATAGGAGTGGCCAAGCGCATCCGTTTCTTCCAGCAAGTCGAAGAAATCCCGTGCGTCATCCAACTGGGAATCACTCAGCACCAGCGAAGGTCCGTAAAGTTCTAACCAGACCTCTTCCAGCCATACCCGTAAAGGCAGCCGTTCACGCCTTGCAATGGCCCGCGCTATGACTCGATTGAAATGAGCCAGGCATGCGCTGGATTCGGAATCCAGGACAGACAAAGTTTTCTGGTCATTCAGGCAAGCCCAGACCGGTACACCATTGCGCGCACTCAGAAGCGTGTGCAGTGCGGTGAGGTTGAGCGCACACCAGGGCGCCCGCAGCAGTGCCAGCCAGGCTGCATCGTCAGCATAGTTGTGCAAGGCCTGGCACAAGTTCATCAAATCAGCGACGACGGGTGATTCTTTCAGCGCGTCAATCTCTTGGGCCTGCCAGGCAATGTTGTGCTGTTTCAGCATCCGAATAAGTTCGTGCAGATGTTTGCGAGTTCGAACCAGTACGGCAATAGATTCGCAGCCTTCATCGGCCATACCCGTCGCTATCACTCCCAGCAGTTCGCACGCTTCGCTCGCGTGCTCATTGCCATCCGGGCCCCGGCTCCCCATTAGTATTACCGACTCAGGCCGGCTTTCGCGGTGTGCCACCGACTGCGAATAGCTCACAGCGCCGAGCTGGATATTATCGCTACTCGGAAAAGCACTGGCGAAAGCACTGGCAATCCAGTCAACCAGCCCTGCCTGACTGCGGAAATTGGTTTGCAGTTCCAGATTAGTTAGCGGCAAACCATTTACACCCTGCTCGCGGACCTGCACGAACAAACTGACATCCGCATCGCGAAAGCCGTATATAGACTGCATCCCATCCCCGACTATGAACAGCGTGTTCGGATCATCAGGTCGCTGCTGATTATCACTGGCCCAGTTTCTGGTTAACCGGCAGAGCAGATCAAATTGGGTGATGGATGTATCCTGAAACTCATCGATCAAAATATGGCGCAAACGATAGTCCAGCTTCATAGCCAAATATGTAGCGCTGTTTTCTCCACCCAATGCGGCGTTAGCGGCTATAGCAATCTGTGCGTGATCAACAACTCCCTCCTGCTGAAAAACAACGCTGAGTTCGGCGGCGAGCACTGGCAGCAATCTCGCCAGGCTGGACAATATTTGCCAGTGCCCGGTATCAGTATCGGGCTGCGGCAGAAAGCGCAGCATTTGCAACTGATACTCAAGACCGGGCAGTTCTTTCAGCTCAGCGATCAGCTGGTAGAGCGCATCTTTGCGAGCTGCGGCGGCTGCCTTGGTGCTGCCCTCGCCGGCTGGGAAGCCGTCATTTTTGGTAACTCGTTTGCGCCAACCACCCTGGTCGGTCAAAACGAGTCCTCCGATACGCAGCCAGTGCCCGAGGTCTTTGACGGCATGGCCGGGAAAACGCTGTAGTTCAGTACGCCCGAGATTAGCAGAACTGTAGCGTTCAAAATCCAGCAAGCTGCTCTGCCAACCAGCCAGTGTCGCAGACAGCGTGGTCAAATGATCTTCGATCAGGATTTGCACGCTGTTTTGCACCGTGTGCTCGGCCAGCTCTGGGCTGAGCTGGCCACCTAGATGGGGCAGCCATTGTTCGCGGCGAACCAGCATACCTGCCAGTAGCTGCTCCAGGCGCTGCCAGTTATTGTCGAAATACAGTAGCACTCGGCTTAGGTCATCCGCGATCCAGTGCCCGGAAGAGGTCAGCGCTAAAAGATTGCGTGCTGCGCTGAGATAATAATTATTGGCGTCATCCACAGGGCTGGCGGCTGCGCCAAAATTTGAAAGTACGGGCATCTGCCGTGTGAGATAAGCGTTCCATGAATCAATGGTTCGAATATTGAGCCGTGACGGTAATTCCAGCAATCGCCATTGTCTCTGCTCTGCAAGTGCGAGAACGCTTCTGGCTAGCTGCCAGGTTTGCTGCTTGTGGGCATCTTTTGGGGACTGTTCCTCAAGGCCGGTTTCCAGCGCCGTCACAATGCGTGCCCGCATTTCTGCCGCTGCTTTTCGAGTAAAGGTAATGGCCAGAACTTCTTCGGGTTCGGCGACACGCGCCAATACGGCCAGGTAGCGCTGAATGAGCAGCTCGGTTTTACCGGAGCCAGCTGGCGCCGTAACGCAGAACGAGCGCAAAGGGTCCAGCGCATCAAGCCGCGCTTGCGCATCAATAACATCAGGCATTGCCGTCATAGCCTCGCTCTGCAATGCGGCACACAGACTGCAATCCGCAGTATGAACAACTGCTGTTAATATCGGGTGGATCTACCGCCGCGCTGCCATCGAGGAATGCCTGTGCCAGCGCTTCCAGCACCCGTTGCCAGTGACTCTGCATGCCGTCCCAGCTCTCCGCTGCCCCTGATGATGCCTTTGCAATATTGGTACTGATGCCATCCACGGCCTCGCTCTTAGCGAGCCCTAAAAAGCCTGGCTTGTCTGTGCGTACAAGGGCAAAACTAATGCCCGCACAATCCTTTTTCAGCGTATGGGCGTAAAGCGGCAATTGGGGTTGAGTTGGCCTGTCTCCCATCCAGTAGCGTATTTCTGCAGCAGCGGATTTATAGTCAATAATCAATAGTTCGCCATTTTCCAGCCTGTCAACTCGATCAATGCGAAGCCGTAAGCGCAGCGGCCCGAGTTCCAGAATTTGCTCCTGCTCTCGGGCCAATACAGAGAATTCCTCTCGCTGGGACTCTACCTCCAGCCACTTGACGAGTAATTGCTGCAAGCGCTTCTTTTCAAGTGTGAGGATCAGGGCGTCAGTCTGGTCAATACTGCCTCGAAATTCTGCAAGCGCCGCCTCAACTGCCTGATCGATAGACTGCTGCCATTCACTTTCACGCGCTTTCAAAGCGCTTTGGTTCGGGAAATGCCCCCACAAATTATTAAGAGCTGTATGCAGCAGGTTGCCGCGATCTGCGGCGGTCAGGCTGTGGCTGAGTTCTGGTAGAGCTCTCACCTGTAGACGCTGCTGGACAAAGGCGCGAAAACCGCACAGGGATTGGTCTTGTATGAGAGAGCTGCCGCCACGCAATGTTTCCAGCTCTTCTGAATTGACCGGCGGCGCCGGAAATTCGACTCTGTCGGTTGCGACATTAGCCGAGCGCTGAATCCATCGCTGCATGCTCTCTGTCGGCCCCGTTTCATCACATTGCCGGAACCCATCAAACAATGTACTAGGTCCCTGCTCTATACCATCTGTCAAACTGGCGTAGCTGGCGTGTAGTTCAACACAGGCATGACTAAATCGCTGCAACATACGCTGGGCAAATTCGCGCTCTCTCTGGCTATCCGCATGAGGCATACCCGCATCGCGCTGTAATCGAACAGGGATAAATGGATTCGGGTTAGGTGTAGCTGGCCAGTCATTCTGGCCGGTACCAATAATCCACAAGTAATCGAACTGCATGCCTGTAGCTTCAAGCAAGCCGAGAACCTGTAGCTGAGTATCCCGCGTTTGAATTTGAAAAACTGTGTCCGTACAGACCTGCCGTAGCAATCCCAGTGCCGACTCAAAGCCCAAGGCACCACTGACACGCTCCAGCCCGGCAAACTTATCGAGGCAACTCTGCCAATGTTCCATCATTTGGTATTCACTGGAGTTTAGCGCCGTGGTTCCGGGCCAGCCCAGTTGAGTCAGGCATTTGGAAAACAGGTGCGACCAGGCGCAGGCGTAATGTTGCCTAGAGAGTTGTTGGTGCTGGCTGAATTCAAGTAGCGTTTTTCCGAGTGCCAGATCACGAGTAAACCAGTGCAGATTGTTGCGACCGATATCGGCGCGGCCATTTCGATACAGCTTTTGCAGCATTTGCGCTTCAGCAGTGCGCTCGGTGGTATAGCGGTAGCGGCTGTGTAATACGGTGGATAATTCTTCAACGCCAGTGTCGCCCGATATCAGTTCCAGCAGCGACAATGCGGTGCTCACAAGTGGCGTGGTGCTGAGCGCAACACCGGCTGAAAAATTAACGGGCAGCCCGGCCTCCCTATCCAACTCTGGCTGTAACGTGTCGCGCAGAATTCGCTCGAAGCGCAGGCGCTGGCTGGCAACGTCTTCAAGCAAAACGCCAATGCGCGCATCAGCCTGACTCTCTAGAACTTGCTTGGCCCAGCGCGCGGCGGCGTACAGCTCTTGCTCTCTGTTCTCGCAGCTATGAATGATGCGATGTGCCGACGGACCCGACTCAGAGTGCTCAATAAGCTGCTGAGCTTGTTGATTGAGCGCGCTTCTTTGCAGCGGCGGTAGCTCGTCAAATTCCAGCAGTACAAGCGTATGCTGCCTGCAACTGTTTGCCAGCCCCATAATTTGCGTGTCCAGGACCGATAACTGCGTCTCTTCGCACAGTTGCTCAAAGCGTGTTGCCCACTGAACAAATAATTCGGCATCCAGGTTATAGCTAAACTGTGCCGCCACTGCTCCTGTGCGCCAGTCAATTTGCCAGGCCAGTAGATTGTGCCAGGCATCCCGGGCCAGTCTGGCGGCTGAGCGAGGCCGCAAGAGTGTCTCCGATACCCTGGTCTCTCTGATGCACTGAACCCAGAGTTCCAGCTCCTGCGCCGTGTCCAGCAAACTGGCTGTGTTTTCCTGCCAGGGGTCGATGTGTGTTCTGCAGTGATGCCACCACTGACTGAGAGACATGACAACAGGTGTCTCCCAGGAATTGACGTTGCACGCACGCTGATGGCACGCATACGCGAATTTAATGTGCCGGGCCAGGCGTTGATTCGGCGTGATAAGGGGTACGCCGTTTTCCAGCCAGGGCAGCAAATTTTCAATCTGGTAAAAGATGGCTGGAGCGTCGGCAATCACCCCTGTATTCTAACCTGCCTGTTTCCTATAAAATAGCGCGCCTTGATTTTATACGGCTTTTGTTTTTTTGCTTTCACCTGTACAGGGCTTTGAATGGCAAACGACAAGCCTGGACACGAGTTCCAGATTATGACTGCCCAGCAACTCGACAATTTAAACGTCGAGAAACAGGAAATTCTCATTACACCAGACAGGCTAAAGGCAAACTTGCCTATTGCTGACGCGACTGCCCATTTCTTGCAGGAGAGTCGCCAAACCATTTACAACATTTTGGAGCGTAAAGATCACCGGATGTTTATGGTGGTAGGCCCCTGCTCAATTCACGATGTTGAGGCGGCTTTAGATTACGCCCGCCGGCTGAAAGTACTGGCTGAAGAGGTGTCTGACACGATTTATGTGCTGATGCGTGTTTACTTCGAGAAACCCCGCACTACTGTGGGTTGGAAAGGCCTGATCAACGACCCGCACCTGAATGACTCTTTCAAGATCGAGGAAGGTCTGCATATTGGCCGCAAGCTGCTAGTGGATATTCTCGATATGGGACTGCCCACCTCCACAGAAGCCCTGGACCCTATTTCCCCCCAATATCTTCAGGATTGTATCAGTTGGTCGGCTATTGGTGCGCGTACCACTGAATCGCAGACCCACCGTGAGATGTCCAGCGGCTTGTCCTGTGCGGTTGGTTTTAAAAATGGCACGGACGGCGGTCTGGATGTGGCGATAAATGCCCTCAAGTCGGCGTCCAAGCCCCACCGCTTTCTGGGAATCAATCATCAGGGGCAGGTTTCAATTATTCACACCCAGGGCAATCCTTACGGTCACATCGTATTGCGCGGCGGCAGTGATGGCCCCAATTATGACTCCGTGAGCGTGAAGCTGTGTGAAGATGCTCTTGAGACTGCGGGCCTCCCGGCTAACATCATGGTGGATTGCTCACACGCCAACTCCAGCAAAAACCACGAGCTACAACCGCTGGTGATGGAGGACGTTGCGAATCAGGTATTAAAAGGCAATAAATCGTTGCTGGGCTTCATGGTGGAGAGCAATATTGGCCATGGCAATCAGTCGATTCCCGAAGATTTGAGCAAGCTGGAATACGGTGTGTCGGTCACCGATGCCTGTATTGACTGGGAAACTACCGAGCGCTCTGTGCGCGAGTTACACAGCAAGCTCAAAGAGGCATTGTCAGCGCGAATCTAATCGACAGTTGCATCGGTTGGTTTCTATTACTGATCCAGGCACCTGTCGGATTTAACTCTAGGTGTAATACGCGTTGCTGCGATCACTGTGATCGGTGATGTCGCGAACACCCGCTAGCTGAGGCAAGTGTTCCAGTAAGGTTTTTTCTACACCCCCTTTCAAAGTGGCATCCACCATACCGCAGCCCTGACAGCCGCCGCCAAACTGCAAAATCGCAAAATCGTCTTCAGTGACCTCAAGCAGGGATACTTCACCACCATGAGCGGCAAGCGCCGGGTTCACTTCGTTGTACAACAGATAATTGATGCGATCCTCAATGGGACTGTTGTCGTCCAGTTTTGGCATTTTGGAATGCGGCGCCTTGATTGTTAGCTGCCCGCCCATGCGGTCTTTCGAGTAGTCGACCAGGGCATCTTCGAGAAATGGAATGCTGCGCGTTTCAAACCAGGCATTGAACTGCCCGTATTCCACCTTTTCATCGCCCTCTTCCAGGTCGCCATCGCGGGCATAGGCGATACAGGTTTCAGCGCGCGGGGTGCCCGGTTGATTGATAAAGACTCGAACCCCCAGGGCATCCTCTTGTTTGGACAACAGGTCTGCGAGGTATTCCTGGGCGGATTCAGTAATGGTAATGCCGAAACTATTCATCGAAGCTACTTCCCGAGTCAATGACCAGGGTATTCTATGCAAAGACCGATAAAAAGGCGAGACTGATTTTAAGTGCCAGGATTTTAAGTTCCAGGGTTTTCAGGTTCAGCACTGCATGCACAGGCCCTTGAAGCTGCGGTCTTGCCTGCGCCTGTGTATCTATATCAAAATATTTTGATATAGATATTGGCATCTGCTAGGATGCCGGACTTGCAACCACCATCAATGAGATTCTGCTGTGTCTGAGCCCGCAAACCGCCTCAAGAATGCCCTGGAGGAGCGTATTTTAATCATCGACGGGGCTATGGGCAGCATGATTCAGGAATATGGGCTGCAAGAGTCAGACTTTCGTGGTGAGCGTTTTGCCGATCACCCGATTGATGTAAAAGGCAATGGCGAGCTACTTACCTTGACCCGCCCGGATGTCATACGCAGCATCCACGAGGCTTACCTGAATGCTGGTGCCGATATCATTGAAACCAATACCTTTAGTGCCACGCGCGTGGCACAGGGCGATTACGGTACTGAATCGTCTGTGGAAGAAATGAATTTTTTGTCCGCGCGTCTCGCGCGCGAGGTCTGCGACAAGAAGACTCTGGAAACACCGGATAAACCACGTTTTGTTGCTGGCGTATTGGGACCGACACCCAGAACTGCGTCGATCTCTCCCGATGTGAATGATCCCGGTGCCCGAAATGTCTCCTTCGACGGTCTGGTGCGCGACTATCGCGAGGCTACCCACGCATTGATCAGGGGTGGTGTAGATTTACTCATGGTCGAAACCATTTTCGACACGCTCAATGCAAAGGCGGCAATTTTCGCAGTCAAATCCATCTTGGCCGAACTGAACTGCGAACTGCCCCTCATGATTTCGGTGACGTTTTCCGATTTGAGCGGCCGGGTGTTATCCGGGCAAAGTCCCGAGGCATTCTGGAATTCTGTCGCTCACGCTAAACCGCTCGTGGTCGGCACAAACTGTGGTCGGCGCTTCAAGGAGGTGCGCCCCTTTGCCGAAGAGCTGGCCAATGTTGCCGATTGCTATTTCAGCGGGCATTTCAATGCGGGCCTGCCCAATGCCTTTGGCGAGTACGATGAAACTCCTGCAGATATGAATGAAGACCTGGCTGGTTTCGCAGAGCGCGGCTTTCTGAACCTGGCCGGTGGCTGCTGTGGCACAACGCCGGCCCATATCGAAGCCATTGCTGCGGCGGTTGCCGACAAAAGGCCCCGCGCCCTGCCCCGGCGTGAACCGGCGTGTCGGCTGAGTGGTCTGGAGCCATTCAATATCGACAAAGATTCCCTGTTTGTGAATGTGGGTGAGCGCTGCAACGTGACAGGCTCTGCCGAATTTAAGCGACTGATTCTGAACGGCGATTACGATACCGCTCTGGAAGTCGCTCAGGAACAGGTGAACAGCGGCGCACAAATCATCGACATCAACATGGATGAAGGCATGCTGGATGCCGAGGAAGCCATTGTAACCTTCCTCAACTTGATTGCCTCTGAACCGGATATTTCCCGCGTGCCCATCATGCTTGACTCGTCCAGGTGGGCAGTTATAGAAGCGGGCCTAAAATGTATTCAAGGCAAGCCGCTCATCAATTCAATATCGCTCAAAGAAGGCGCGCCTGACTTTATCGCCAAAGCACATCTGTGCCTGCAATACGGTGCGGCTGTCGTGGTTATGGCCTTTGATGAAGACGGTCAGGCAGATAGCCTGGCCCGCAAAGCTGAAATCTGTAAGCGCTCTTACGACATCCTGGTTGACGAGGTGGGCTTCCATCCACAGGATATTGTTTTCGACCCGAATGTCTTTGCAGTGGCTACCGGTATTGAGGAGCACAACAACTACGCGGTGGATTTTATCCAGGCCGCGCAGTTTATCCGCGATGAGCTGCCCGGCGCACTCGTGTCTGGCGGGATCAGCAATGTGTCATTTTCCTTCCGCGGTAATAACGCTGTACGCGAAGCGATTCACTCTGTGTTTTTATATCACGCCATTAAGGCTGGCCTCAGTATGGGTATTGTTAACGCCAGCCAGTTGCCGGTGTATGACGAACTGCCTGCTGATCTAAAGGAAGCCGCGGAAGACGTTGTTCTCAATCGTCGCGATGACTCGACCGAGCGCCTATTGGATATTGCAGAACAATACCGCGGTAATGGTGCAGGCAAAGCTGACAAGGAAAACCTGGCCTGGCGCGAGGAGCCCGTTTCCAGGCGACTTGAATATGCACTGGTAAAAGGCATTAACAACTTTATTGAAGAGGATGCTGAGCTGGCGAGACAGGAGGCTGAGCGCCCTATTCAAGTGATCGAAGGTCCGCTCATGGACGCTATGAATGTGGTTGGTGACCTCTTCGGTGAGGGCAAAATGTTTCTGCCGCAGGTGGTTAAAAGTGCCCGGGTGATGAAGCAGGCCGTTGCATACCTTCAGCCTTACATCGAAGAGGAAAAGTCAGCAGGTAATAGCTCGAACGGTAAAATTCTAATGGCCACAGTTAAAGGCGACGTACACGATATTGGTAAAAATATTGTGGGTGTTGTGTTGCAGTGTAATAACTTTGAAGTCATTGATTTAGGTGTGATGGTTGCCTGTGACGAAATTTTGCGGGTAGCCAAAGAAGAATCCGTGGACATCGTAGGATTGAGCGGCCTCATTACTCCTTCGCTGGACGAGATGGTACACGTGGCGAGGGAGATGCAGCGCCAGGGCTTCGCCGTGCCTCTGCTTATAGGTGGAGCGACAACCTCGAAAGCGCACACTGCCGTCAAGATCGAGCCGTCCTATAACAACGATGCGACTATTTATGTACCGAATGCTTCCCGCAGTGTCTCTGTTGCCACTCAATTGATGAGCGACAACAGGGGCTCGTATATAAAGGATTTACAGGCAGATTACGAGACAGTACGGGAGCGCACTGCCCGGCGCAAGCCCAGGTCTGGGCAGGTTCCGTATGCTGAGGCTGTTAATTTAGGGTTGGAGACGGACTGGAAAAACTACATGCAGGCGAAGCCAACCTTTATCGGCACGCAGGTCTTGAGCGATTACCCACTGGAAAAGCTGGTCGATAGCATCGACTGGACACCCTTTTTTATCACCTGGGAGCTGGCCGGGAAATACCCCAAAATTCTTGAAGACGAGGTTGTTGGCGAGACTGCAACTCAGCTCTATAGCGATGCGCGGGAAATGCTGCAAAAGATTGTCGATAAAAAATGGCTCACCGCAAATGCGGCCTTTGGTTTTTGGCCTGCGCAGAGAATTAACGGCGACGACATTGCGGTTTACACCGGCGAAGACCGCAGCGAAGTCAGAGCGACCCTGCACCAACTGCGCCAACAAATTGGCAAGGTCAACGCAACGGCCAACCTGAGCCTGGCGGACTATGTTGCGCCCGAAGGCACGGTGGATGATTATATCGGCGGCTTCGTGGTGACAACCGGCATCGGCCTGGCAGAGCGTGTCGCAGAATTTGAAGCGAATCACGATGATTACAACAGCATTTTGTTGAAAGCATTGGCGGATCGTTTGGCTGAGAGCTTTGCCGAGCATTTGCACTGGCGAGTCCGCAAAGTCTTCTGGGGTTACTCTGCCAATGAACGGCTCAGTAACGATGACTTGATCAAGGAGAAGTACAAGGGCATTCGCCCTGCCCCTGGCTATCCCGCTTGCCCGGATCACACCGAGAAAGAAACCTTGTTTGCTCTACTGGCAGCAACCGAGAATACAGGGGTATGCCTTACCGAGCATTTTGCTATGAGTCCGGCTGCATCCGTCAGCGGTTTATATTTCTCCCACCCTGAGTCGCGTTACTTTGCCGTGGGCAAAATCGGCAAGGATCAGGTTGAAAGTTTGGCAAAGCGTAAATCTATGGCAGTAGAATCGGTTGAGCGCTGGTTGCGTCCCAACCTTGCCTACGAACCACTCTAAGGGGCCGGGAAGTCGCGTCAGATGATGCTATACTGCTTTGCCTTGCAGTGGTGCTGCCGCATGTATCGGGCTTTATCCCGATTAGGGTCTGATGGGCGTACTGTCTGGCGGCACAAGCACTGGCTACCCAAAGCAGAAGCAGAGCAATGAGTGAAGACGTGAACGAGCCGCACAATGGGCTACAGGATGAAGCAAAAGAGAAGCTGAATCTTTTTCAGTTGGTTGGTAGTGTACTGGCCGCCGGGTTTGGAGTGCAGTCGAGCAAGAACCGGGAGCGCGATTTCAAAAATGGTCGGTTCGGTGTATTTATTGCGGCTGGGCTGGTTTTTACGGCACTGTTTTTAGCGACGATCTATGTGGTCGTAAGCGTGGTACTGGCAAACACCTAAATCCGATAGGGACCTAAATAGGGCCAAAGCGAGACTCTGACCCTGATATCGTCAGGCTGGCATCCCACTCAACCAGAAAACCACAGTGGCAATTACGATAGTCATTAACGCGGTTGCAGCAATTGCATCGGCCATGCCGTCACTCATACTAAAGCCTCTTAAACTGGTCTAAAAACAGCGGCGATTATACCCGAGTTTTCCGATAATCAATATCGAAACAACCATGTTTTGACGATGCGGGCTTTTTGATAGAGTAAGCGACCTTGAACTCACTACAGTTGGGGGTCAGTGTTTTAACTCTGACTCGTATTCTATCTATGTATATCTACGATCAGCATGACCAACGCATTATTGAAGAGCGCGTTGCGCAGTATCGCAACCAAACCGACCGCTATCTGGCCGGTAAAATCTCGGAAGAGCAGTTTTTGCCCCTGCGCCTGCAAAACGGCCTCTACCTGCAACGGCTTGCCCCCATGCTGCGAATTTGTATCCCTTACGGCATGCTCAGTAGTGTTCAACTGCGCAAGCTGGCTGAAATCACGCGCAAGTACGACAAAGGCTATGCCCATTTAAGCACTCGCCAAAACTTGCAGTTGAACTGGCCGATGCTGGAAGATGTGCCTGATATTTTAGCTGAGTTGGCTACCGTGCAGATGCACGCCGTGCAAACCAGCGGCAACTGTATTCGCAACACCACCACTGATCAGTTTGCCGGTGTCGCCACTGATGAACTGGAGGACCCCCGTCCCTGGTGTGAAATTATCCGCCAGTGGTCCACATTTCATCCTGAGTTCGCTTTCCTGCCGCGTAAATTCAAAATTGCGGTGTGCGGCACTGAATCTGATCGCGCCGCTATCCACAATCACGATATTGGCCTGGAACTGGTTAAACACCCTGAATCCGGTGAGCTCGGCTTTCGAGTATTGGTCGGTGGTGGATTAGGTCGCACCCCGGTTATCGGTTCTGAAATTTGTGAATGGCTGGACAAGAAACACCTGATCACCTATCTCGAAGCGATATTGCGGGTGTACAACCAGCATGGTCGCCGTGACAACAAGTACAAGGCACGCATAAAAATTCTGGTTAAAGCCATGGGGCCAGACGCCTTCCGCAATGCGGTTGCAGCCCAGTGGACACGTTTGCAGGATGGCCCGTCTACTTTGACAGATTCGGAAGTGGCCCGGGTTTCCAGCTACTTCAGCGAGCCCGATTACGCAAGTATCGATGCGCTACAGGCGCAAAGCGACCTGGATGCGCAGGCCAATGAAGACAAGGCCTTTGCTAACTGGTTGCAACGCAACACATTGCCGCATCGCGTCGCTGGCTATCGCATCGTCAATTTATCGGTCAAGAGCACGGGCTATGCACCCGGCGATATTACAGATGTACAGATGGAAGCAGTGGCCGAGCTGGCTGATCGCTACTCGTTCGGCGAAGTTCGCACCACTCACCAACAGAACCTGGTGTTGGCCGATGTAGAACAAGCCCAGCTCTACACACTCTGGCGGGGATTGGCTGCGCTGGGATTGGCCACACCAAACATCGGCTATTTAACCGATATGATTTGCTGTCCAGGGGGCGACTACTGCGCGCTGGCGAACGCTAAATCTATTCCGGTTGCCGAAGCTCTTCAAACTCGTTTTGATGACCTGGATTATCTATACGACCTCGGCCCACTGGATTTGAATATTTCGGGATGTATGAACGCCTGCGGTCACCACCATATCGGCCACATTGGGGTGCTGGGTGTTGACAAGAAAGGTGAAGAGTTCTATCAGGTTAGCCTGGGCGGCAACCAGGACAAGGACGCCTCTATCGGCAAAATTCTTGGGCCTTCGTTCAGGCAGGATGACATGCCCGATGTGATCGAAAAAATCATCAAGACCTACCTGGAAAAACGCAGCGACGAAGAATCATTTTTGGACACTTATCGCCGTATAGGACTGGCCCCTTTCAAGGAGCGTGTGTATGCCTGATTTGGCAAGAGAGTTAATTAGAGATGGTCAGGTGGTTAGCGATGACAGCCCTGTGCCACCAGGCCTTGAAGAATACAATCAGCGTGGTGGCAATGCCGTTATTCTGGAACCGGGAGAAACCCCGGATTTGATTCAGGGCGATCTGGCGAGCCTGGATTACATCGCCATTAATTTTCCGGTTTTCGCCGATGGTCGCGGTTTTTCCTATGCACGCGAATTGCGCGAGCTGGGCTATGTCGGCGAGTTGAGGGCCGTTGGTTACTTTATGCGCGATCAGTTGTTCTATATGCAGCGCTGTGGCTTTAACGCCTTTCAGTTTGCCGCAGACCAGCAGCAATCGGCTGAGCTGGAAGCCTGCCTGGCAAGTCTGAAAGATTTTTCCGAGGTGTATCAGGCGTCTGTTGATCAGCCGCAGCCACTATTCCAAAGATGCAGAAGCCTGCTAGATACAGACCACCGATAAGCGCGGTACTTTGTCATGGTTCAGACGCAGACCGGCAGCGCTGATATAATCCGACAATGGATATCAGTGCAATCACCTTTTCCTTTTTTCTCATTTTTACCGGCGCAGCGGTACTTGCGTCGATAGCGCTGTATACCCGCCAGCCACTCATCATTGCCTATATTGTTCTGGGTGCCATGATTGGCCCCTACGGAATGCACCTGGTCAGCGACCTCAACCTGCTTTCTGACATTGCTCATATCGGCATCATTTTCCTTTTATTCCTGCTCGGCCTGGACATGCAGCCCCAGGCGCTCTGGGGAACACTCAAAAAATCCATCGTAGTGGCCTTTATTTCTTCCGGCGCGTTTTTACTGATGGGCTATTTCGTGGCCTACCTGTTTGGCTTTAACCGCTTTGACTCACTGGTTATCGGCGCCGCCATGATGTTCTCCTCGACCATCATCGGTATTAAATTGCTGCCAACCACCGTGCTACACCATCGTCATATCGGGGAACTGATGATTGGCCTGCTGCTAATACAGGATTTGCTGGCGATACTGGTATTGATGTTTTTATTGAGTGCCTCAGATACCGCAAGTGATTCGGCGCCGAGCTTTATACAGGTGCTGCTAGCCCTGCCACTGCTTGCAGGCTCGGCGTTACTGATAGTGCGCTATGTATTGCTGCCACTCATCACAAGGTTTGACCGCTTTCACGAATACATTTTTTTGCTGGCAATTGGTTGGTGCCTCGGCATGTCAGAAGCAGCTCATGCTGTGGGACTGTCCGGTGAAATCGGCGCGTTTATCGCTGGCATCACCATCGCGACCAGCCCGATCTCTCAATACATCGCCGTAAACCTGAAGCCGCTGAGAGACTTCTTTCTGGTGTTGTTCTTTTTCTCAGTGGGCGCGCGTTTCAACCTGCCGATGTTAACCGAGATATGGATGCCTGCACTGATTTTGGCAGCACTTGTACTCGTGCTAAAGCCTGTTGTATACCGGTTCCTGCTAAAAGGCGTGAGTGAGAAGCGCATACTGGCCTGGGACTTGGGGTTCCGGCTGGGACAGGTTAGCGAATTCTCACTATTGATAGCCTATGTGGCCACCACAGGTAAGCTGATTTCCGCTGAAGCCAGCCTGCTCATTCAGGCAACGACCATCATTACCTTTGTGGTGTCATCCTATATTGTGGTGCTGCACTACCCTACCCCGATTGCGATTAGCGACAGGCTGCGGAGGGATTAAAAATTTTCAAACCGCATGTTTCGCTGCGGCCTAAAGGGCGCGTGCAAGCATGGCAGTGGGCTATCAAGCCTATCAAAAGGCAAAGGTCTCGATTTAGACTTCTTTGCTAACGCGCTCATTTAAATGCACGAAAAAACCGGCGCCAGGCCGGTTTTTGAAGAGACATGAGAGTCTTTTTTACAACGCAGAATCCAGCTCAGGTATCGCATTAAACAGATCGGCAACCAGTCCATAATCGGCTACCTGAAAGATAGGTGCATCTTCGTCTTTGTTGATCGCAACGATGACTTTAGAGTCTTTCATACCCGCCAGGTGCTGGATGGCACCCGAGATGCCCACAGCGATATACAGGTCAGGCGCGACGATCTTACCGGTCTGCCCTACTTGCATGTCGTTGGCCACAAAGCCCGCATCAACAGCAGCGCGCGATGCGCCTACTGCTGCTCCGAGCTTATCAGCGATAGCTTCCAGCATGGCGAAGTTCTCACCGTTCTGCATACCGCGACCACCTGAAATAATGATGTCAGCCGCAGTGAGTTCGGGGCGGTCCGAAACCGCTACTTCTTCATTGACGAAGCTGGACAGACCCGCATCGTGGGCTGAATCCAGGGCTTCAACAGTAGCGGAACCACCTTCGGCTGCAACGCCGTCAAAGGCGGTGGAGCGCACGGTAATAACTTTTTTGGGGTCGGCACTTTGCACAGTTGCTATTACGTTACCCGCATAGATGGGACGCTTGAATGTATCGGCAGACTCAACTGAAATAATGTCTGAAATCTGGCCAACATCAAGCAGTGCAGCGATACGCGGCGTGAGGTTTTTACCATTGCTGGTATCAGGCGCCACTATATTGTCATAATTGGCGCCAACTTCGGCGGCCAACAGGGCCACGTTTTCTGCCAACTGGTGCCCGTAAACGGCGTTATCAGCAACCAGAACTTTACTTACGCCAGCAATTTTAGCGGCAGCTTCACCGGCGGCGGCACAATCTGCACCGGCAACCAGTACGTCTACATCAGCGCCCATGGCCTGGGCAGCGGCAACAGCGCTGAGGGTCGCGCCCTTAATGCTGTTGTTGTCGTGTTCTGCAATAACCAGAGTACTCATGATATTACTTTCGCCTCATTCTTCAGTTTGTCGACCAACTGTGCCACATCTTCGACGATGATGCCCGCTTGACGTTCCGCAGGCGGCTCAACTTTCAAAGTAGTCAGGTGTGCTTTTACCTCAACGCCCAAATCAGCCGGTGTGTACACATCCAGCGGCTTTTTCTTGGCCTTCATAATGTTCGGCAGAGAGGCATAACGCGGCTCGTTCAAACGCAGGTCAGTCGTTACAATTGCAGGCAAGTTCAGCGCAATGGTTTGCAGTCCACCATCAATTTCACGGGTTACATGAGCTTTGTCACCGTCAATAACCACTTCAGAAGCAAAAGTACCCTGGGGCATATTCGCCAGTGCACCCAGCATTTGGCCGGTTTGATTGTTGTCACCGTCGATAGACTGCTTACCCAAAATTACCAGTTGAGGCTGTTCTTTTTCAACAACGCCTGTCAGCAACTTGGCAACCACTAAAGGCTCAACACTGCCTTCAGTTTCTACCTGAATGCCGCGATCAGCACCCAGCGCCAGAGCAGTACGAATTTGCTCCTGGCACGACTTATCGCCGATTGAAACGGCAATTACCTCAGTGGCAGTACCCGCTTCTTTGAGGCGTACTGCCTCTTCTACAGCGATTTCACAAAAGGGATTGATGGACATTTTGATGTTGTTCAAGTCGACATCAGAACCATCAGCTTTGGCGCGTACCTTGACGTTGTAGTCAACAACACGCTTCACAGCAACAAGAACCTTCATGGATTCTCCATTGATTTGCAAGGGTGGATTTCGTGGCAAGCCACGCGATTTGGGCCGGTATCATGCCCATATCGCTGCTTTAGGTCAATAGCTTAACCTGCCTGTAAGTAGATTGACCTGAAATGACACCGGTCAATGATCGCTATTTCACCGATAAATAGAGATTAACGCGGTAAAATTATATACTTGCCGTTCCATAGTTTGAGTCATTCTTTTTAAGGCAAGTAGAGGAGCAGCAGGTGGAACGCGAATCAATGGAATTTGATGTGATAATTGTTGGTGGCGGCCCGGCCGGGTTGTCCGCAGCGTGTCGCATTATGCAGTTAGCTGCTGAAAAAAAGCAGGAAATTACCGTATGCCTGGTAGAAAAAGGCTCTGAAATCGGTGCTCACACCCTTTCTGGCGCGGTATTGGAGCCTCGCGCTATGAATGAACTCTTCCCCGATTGGAAAGCATTGGGCGCCCCACTGGAAACTGAAGTTATCGGCGACAAGTTTTTCTTCTATTTCGGTAAAAACAGCGCCGTGAAACTGCCGAACTGGATGATCCCTAAACCTACTCACAACGACGGCAACTACATTGTTTCCATGGGAAATGTATGCCGCTGGATGGCGGAACAGGCCGAGGGTCTTGGGGTTGAGGTGTATCCGGGGTTTGCCGCTGCTGAAGTCTTGTACCGCGAAGATGGCAGCGTAAAAGGTATTGCCACGGGCGATATGGGTATTGCCGAGAGTGGTGAACACAAAGACAGCTATATGCCCGGCATGGAACTGCACGCCAAATACACCCTGTTCGCAGAGGGTTGCCGCGGTCACCTGGGCAAGCAGTTAATTGAGAAATTTGACCTGGATGCAGGTAAAGACCCTCAGCATTACGGTATTGGCATCAAGGAAATCTGGGAAATTGACCCCGACAGGCATGAGCCGGGCCTGGTGGTTCACGGCCTGGGCTGGCCTTTAAGCGAGAGCAATTCCTCTGGTGGTGCGTTCTTGTACCACGCAGAGAACAATCAGGTGTATTTGGGCCTGATCACTGACCTGAACTACTCCAACCCCCATGTCAGCCCCTTTGAGGAGTTGCAGCGCTGGAAGCATCACCCGGAGACAATTAAGTATCTGGCAGGTGGCTCGCGTATTTCGTACGGTGCCCGCGCTCTGGCTAAAGGTGGCATTAACTCCCTGCCGAAAATGCACTTCCCTGGTGGTTTGTTGATCGGCTGTGACGCTGGCACCATGAATAGCGTGAAAATCAAAGGCAACCACACTGCCATGAAAAGTGGCCTTCTCGCCGCAGAAACCGTGGTTGACGCATTGACCGCAGAGGGCGCCTCATCTGACCTGGAGAGTTACGCCACCAATATTGAGAACTCCTGGCTGCACGAGGAACTGTATACCACCCGCAACTTTGCTGGCTTCATGCACAAATTTGGATTCCTGATTGGCTCGGGCATGGTTTGGATAGACCAAAACATCTTTGGTGGCCGCATGCCGTTTACCCTGCGCGATTCAGTGCCCGATCATGCAACGCTTAAGCCCGCAGCAGATAGCAAGAAAATTGATTATCCCAAGCCCGATAACACGGTCAGCTTTGATCGCCTTGCCTCGGTATTCCTGTCGAATACTAACCACGAAGAAGACCAGCCCTGCCACCTGACCTTGAAGGACGATTCTATCCCGATGTCAGTGAACCTGCCGCAGTGGGATGAGCCAGCTCAGCGCTATTGCCCGGCGGGTGTGTATGAAATAATTGAAGATGCAAAAGGCGCACGTTTTCAAATTAACGGGCAAAACTGCGTACACTGCAAAACCTGTGACATCAAAGACCCGTCGCAGAATATCACCTGGGTGACGCCAGAAGGCTTCGGCGGTCCAAACTATCCCAATATGTAAGTGCGACGATGGCGAACTTTCCTTAGTATAATCAATAACTTATGTTGTTATTATGCTAAGAGGCTGAGGAGTTGTCAACAACTTTTTGGCCTTCCCTCTCACCCGGCCGTCGGGGTTAAAACGGCACCCTGTAGGGGTCAGTCTCAACTGAAAATCCGAAAGGATTGAAGGAGCCTACATTCGCAACCTGACAAGAAAGGCCTCAAGTGCGAACTGAGGTGTCAAACACAGCAGGGTAAGCTGCGCAGGCAATACAATCGGCAACCTTTGTCGCATGAGCGACCACACGCAGTACCCCGGAAGTCAAACCGGAATACATACCCCATCGTATCGGGTATCACTGAACCCAATAGACACCTTTTAACCAGGCAAGACGCGGAGAGCGAAACTCTTGCCAGGCCTCGGCCCTCTCCTTCTTCCCTCGTCCTAGAGGGGAATACGGGTCATCCAGATGTTTTGGGACGACCTTCTCCTTGAATGCTGGAGTCCAGCAAGCATTCTGTCGGCCAGACATTAATGGCCGCTCATGGGAATCCGACTGAGAAACGGAAGCCGTAGTCGTGAGTGTATGAAGTGCCCTAAGCTGTTCGAGTAATGGTTCTACATGGTTGACCATGAGAAGAACCCGTTATACAGCTAACGGTAGTCTAGGGGCAGTGCATGTCTGGTAACAGATTTGTGCGAAGCGCCCTGACAATGTACCCCCTCTTCGGAGGCTTTGTGGTCGAGAGACGACAAAAGGATACTGCCAGCTACACGGCGGTTGAGGGGCTAGGCTGATTGGAATGGAGAACGTAAGTGAATGACTGATAAACGCCGTTATAGAGGAAGAAGCCAAAGTAGCTGACAGGCTTTCACCAAAAGGTATGTGGTTGGTTATCCCTCTTTACATTGGGGATACGCTGTCACAAACACCACCGGCGGACAGGTCACTCCTAACCCAATCGTGTTACTCGGGCGGAACTCGGTAAGCCCGTAATTGCGCCCCTCGGGGCAGGAGCGTCGTAAGGCAATCTGTTGCGATTGCGGGTAGAGGACGATGGAGAAAGCGAATGACATATTGTAATGATGTGTATACCGGGGTTGAACGTACCCGGCAGCGAAAGCTGTGCCCACTTCCATCTGGTCTTTCATCGCAAGATGGCAGGCTAACCCTCAAAAGAAAACCCGAAAGGGAATTATCCCTAACGGGTTTTCGCTATCCTCAAAGGAGGCGGAATGTTGTCCCGCCTTTCACGAGGCGGGTTCCGTCTTCCTTTATTCAGTTCAATGGATAATAGGAGAACAGCATGAAAGAGTGTAACACATCGAAAGATGCGGGCAGTACACCTGCGTTTTCCGGCTGTCCGGCAGATTGGCACCAGATAGATTGGGGTCATGTCCACCGAACAGTTCGAGGGATGCAGGTTCGTATTGCGAAGGCGGCACGGGAAGATAACTGGCGCGGGGTTCAAAACCTGCAACGGCTGTTAACCCGTTCATTTTGCGGCAAGGCGTTAGCCGTAAGACGAGTAACCGAGAACCAGGGTAAACGGACACCGGGTGTGGACGGGAAACTCTGGACAACGCCAAAGGCCAAGCGGGCGTCGTGGACTTAGGCGCGCTGCAAGCCACCCATGCCGGTACGCCACAGGGCGGGATCATATCCCCTACCCTGGCAAACATGGCACTGGACGGTTTGGAAGGACTCTTAGCGGAACACTTCGGTGGGAAGCGGAGTAAAAAGAACCGAAAGCACAAAGTGTATATGGTGCGATATGCGGACGATTTTGTTATTTCAGGCATCTCGAAAGAGTTGCTGGAAAACGAAGTCAAACCTTTAGTAGAACAGTTCCTTGCGGAACGGGGGCTTAAACTCTCCCCGGCTAAAACCCATGTCACATCCATCCACCAGGGTTTTGATTTTTTAGGGTGGAACGCCAGGAAATATGGCGGAAAGCTGCTGATCAAGCCTTCAAAAGACAACGTAAAAGCGTTTATGGCGAAGGTAAGAACAGTGATCAAAACCAACCCAAGTGCAAAACAGGCCCAGCTTGATTTGGCAGTTAAACCCGATCATTCGTGGTTGGGTCAACTACCATAAACATCAAGTGGCCAGTGAGGCGTTTGGGCGTGCTGACGCGCAACTGTTCAACGCTCTATGGCGTTGGGCAAAACGGCGACATTCCAAAAAAGGAAGACGATGGATTGCTGCGAAATACTGGCATCACATCGACAACCGACAATGGGCTTTCGCTGAAAACCTGAGAAATGAGAAGGGTGAAACGAAGACGGTGAAACTGATTTATTTATCAGACACGCACAGCAAAAGACACGTCAAGGTAAAAGCGGATTTTAACCCGTTTGACCCTACGTTCGAGTCCTATGGTGAGCAGCGCCTGCAAGCGAGAATGAGCGACAAGCTCACCTATCGCAAGCAAGTGTTATCGTTGTTTCAGTCACAGAGCGGAAAATGTATGCTCTGCCATACGGCGATCTCACCTGAAAGCGGATGGCATGACCATCACATCGTTTACCGTAGCCACGGCGGTAACGATGCGCTTGCCAATCGGGTGTTATTGCATCCCAACTGTCACAACCAACTCTACTCTCAACTCTACTCTCAACTCCACTCTCAACACCTCTCGGTTGCAAAGCCGGTCTCTGAGGACTTCGTAAAGGCTTGAGCCGTATGCGGGGAAACTCGCGCGTACGGTTCTTAGGGGAGGGGCAGCCAATAATGGCTGCTCCTTACCCGACCTAGCCCAATCTGTAAAACAGGCCGCTGCTGTAGATACCGATGCCTTGCGGCCCAGAGTTACAATCCTCGGCCAGTCTATACCAGGCTGGCCGGGTAAACAGCGCACTGAGCCCGTGGTTAAGCTGTACAGCGGGCACATCTTCAAAACCTTCCACTGCCGGTAGATACAGGGGGTGCTCCTGACCGATGTGATAGTGCCGCTCAGTATTGGTGGTTACTGCTATGACTTGCTTGCGCTGATCACTGGCGTCCTGAATATCAAAGTCAATAACAAGCAGCGGTAAAGCTTCAACCGTTAAACGCCACTTCTCCACCGGGGTCACCAGGTAGTACTCGCCATCGTCTTCACGGCGGAGAATCGAGGCGAACAAGTTGACCAGTTTCTGGCGCTCGATGGGCCGACCTTCGTGAATCCACTGGCCGTCAGGTTTTATGGCTATATCGATATCACCCGATAGTTCCGGCTGCCATAGATGTAAAGGTGGGTTAATCAGGTCTTTCCGGGGGTTCTGATGGGGATTGTTCTGATGAGACTGCTCATTGAGCTGGGCAGAGATGATCTCCAGATCGTTGCTCACCTCTGTACGGGTGTTGCTCGCCTCTGCACGGGTCTTTGCACGGGTCATGCCAGCACTTACCCACCGATGACTCGAACATTGATGACACCTTCTACCGCACGCATTGTCTCCAGCGATTCAGCGCAGGGTACACATTCGACATCGATCAGGTTATAGGCAATGTTATCACGACTCTTATTTAGCATATCAATCACGTTGATATTCTCATCAGCCAGCAGAGACAAAAGGTTTCCCAGTATCTTCGGTACATTGCTATTGCAGATCGCCAGGCGCACCCCCTCGCTCGGTTCAAGCACCAATGCGGGAAAATTTACTGAGTTACGAATGTTGCCGTTTTCAAGAAAGTCTTGCAGTTGGTTCGCTGCCATAATCGCACAATTGTCCTCAGCCTCATCGGTGGACGCACCGATATGGGGCATAAGAATGACATCATCGCGGCCAATTAAAACAGGCTCGGGAAAGTCAGTGATGTAGCTACGCAGCTTATCGGCATTTAGGGCATCTACTACGGAGGTTGAATCTACAATCTCCTTGCGAGCAAAGTTCAACAGGCAGGCACCCTCTTTAACACCGCTGAGCAGGTCGCCATTCACCAGACCCCGGGTTGCATCCAGAAAGGGCAGATGCAGGGTGATGTAATCACTGCATGCAAACAAAGAGGTCAGCGCATCCATCTTTTTAACACGGCTGGATAACTGCCAGGCGGCATCTACTGACAGAGCGGGGTCATATCCACACACGTTCATGTCCAGGTCCAGGGCCATATCCGCCACCCGGGAGCCAATGGCCCCCAGGCCAACAACGCCCAGTGTCTTGCCGGCTAACTCCCTGCCTTTGAACTGCTTTTTTTGTGCCTCAAGGGTCTTATTCAACTCCGCTTCGCCAGTGACGTCGGCGAGGGTATGTACATAGGAAATACCTTCTACGATGCCACGAGAACCAAGCAGCATGGCTGCGGCGACCAGTTCCTTCACCGCATTGGCATTCGCGCCGGGTGAACTGAATACGGGAATACCCCGTTCGGTACAGGCTGCGACGGGAATATTATTAGTACCGGTACCCGCGCGACCAATGGCCCGCACGGTTTCACCAATTTCATCCACACTGAGCTTGTGGCTGCGCAGCAAGATGGCGTCAGGATGGCCGATTTCACTGGCAACTTCGTATTTTTCTCTGGAAAACCGGTTCAGGCCCTTGACTGAAATCTGGTTGAAGGTGAGTACCTTGTACACGTTTGATCCTTTTGTCTAATGACTTAAAATGAAATCAGGCAGCTCAGGCCACTTTGGCCACTTTCCCGGGCGAGGTCAGCGGCAGTTCTTGCTGAATGCCCTGGGGATTGCGAGAGAAAATTCTCAAATTTGTCGACTCTGATTTTACTGCTAAAGCAATAATCTGTCCGTTAACTGGTTCCAGTGACCAAAAACTCCAGCCGCTCGCGCTGCCCCAGGGCTCTTGCAGACTAATGGGGCCTTCGGTCGGGCAATCGAAGCTGAAGCTATCCAGGGGCAGACTAAGCCCCTCCCCCCGCGCTTTGATATAAGCCTCCTTCAGGGTCCAGGTGCGGAAAAACAATTGCTGCTGGTCTGTCGCAGACAGTCCTTCCAGGCTCTGTAGTTCTTTTTCTGAAAAATAGTGGTCTGCAACATCAACCATGCGGTTGTCAGCGAAGAACGTTTCAACATCAACCCCAACCAGGTCCGCAGAAGTCACCGCGCAGGCCATCAGGTCGGCGCCGTGAGAAAAGTTAAAGGAAATATTACTGGCCATGGTCACGCTCAAACTCGGTTTGCCTGACTCATTGCTTTCAAACTGCAAATCTGCCGCTTCGTGACCGCAGTACTCTGCCAATACCTGCCGTAAAAATGCGCGGCTAATGAGATATTCACGGCGATGCCCAGGATTCGCCAGCTCTCGGTAATGGCTTGACTCAGCCTCATCCAGCAGACGTTCACAGTTTTCCAGCGAGGCTGCTGACTGATAATCGGCGGGATAGGCCAGCCAGAGATGTACGTCCTCGTGGCCGTTCAGTGGTGGTGTTTGGATTAGCATTAACTTCTTACCACTTCAGCACGACTGCCCAGTGTTGTCTGATAGGCATCATCCAGTGAACGCTCAGTTTGAGTCGCCATACTTTGTTCCAGGCTCTGCACACGAGCCTCTGAAATTTTCTCTATATTTCCAGAGCTTACGCGGAAAAGTTCAAATACTTCGATATCGCCATCAAAGGTCTGGACATAATCAAAGCTGGAGCCATCAGTGGGTACTTCAAGCTGAAAAATCCGCTGCAACGTCGAGCTGGGAACACTGCGGTTGTCGCGTGTTGCCCCGAGTTCAACCTGCCAGTCGTAACCACCAGCCAGAGCAATTTCCTCAATTGATTTGCCTTGCTCCAGTTCAGCCAATAGTGAACCCGCGTAGGCCGCAGCCTTGTCTCTGGCCTGCGATTCGAGAATCTCGCTAACCACCTGTTCGCGCACGCTGTCCAATGGCAATATTTCGGCCGGATAGTGCCTGGCTACGCGGACGACAACGAAATGATCTTCGTTCAGCTCGATCACCTCACTGTTGTAACCTTCCGCCAACAACTCCTGGCTGAAAGCCGCAGTCGTGACCCGTTTATCAGAAAAAATGCCCTCGCCGTCGCTGCGACTGACTGCGCTGATTCGCGACACTGTCAGACTCAGCTCGCTGGCTGGCCCAGTGAGGTCTTCGGCATTAAATACCAGGTCTCTAAGCGACTCGGTTGTACTCACCAGTTCCCTTTTAGCCCGCTCCGAACTCAAGCGCTGCTCCAACTCCATGCGTACCTCATCGAAGCTGGGAGCATCGCCCTCGCGGATATCCGTCACCAGCAATAAGTGCCAGCCCGCATCACTTTTAACCGGTGCAGACACCTGGTTCTGAGCCAGGGTCGCTACTGCCGCTTCTATTTCGGCTGGAAAGGTGTCACCGCTGGTCAAGCCCAATTCGCCACCAAAGTTGGCGGAGCCGAGGTCCTGAGAGTGTTGTTTGGCCACATCGGCGAAGTTGTCGGCACCGGCGCTAATCTGCGCAGCAACATCAGCCATGCGCGTCTGTAGCGCCTGGTCTGACTCATCGCTGCCTTGCTCAAACAAAATATGAGAAACCGCGCGTATCTCAGGTACTACCATGGCCTCTTTTTCGAGCTCATAGAGCGCCTGAACCTCTGATTTCTGAATCTCGCTCACAAAATCCGCAAGCTGTAGCTCGATGTAATCAAGATCGACGACTTCTTTGGTTTTATAGGAGTCGATATTTGTTTGATACCACTGCTCTTCATCTTCGGTACTTACAGTAGTGGCGTCTTTAAACCTGGCTATCGGCACGAACAAATAGCGCAAATCGCGTTTCTCTTCGCTGATCGTCGCCATCAGCGCCAGTTCTGACGGGGTCACAAACTCGCCGCCGCTGAGGCCAGTGCGCAACTGCGTCATCAGCAGATCGTCGCGCAATGCCTTGCGAAAACCGCGCGGCGTGTAACCCTGCTCAGACAGCAACTGACGATAGAGCTGGGGGTCAAACTGCGCTTCGGAGTGAAAAGCCGGCATCTCGGTAATCATTTCATTCAGCCGCTGATCAGACACCGCGAGGCCGTAATCTTCAGCCTCCTGCAATAACAATATTTTTTCAACCATTAAATCCAGGGCGGGACCGGCTAAAACCTGATCGTCTAACATGCCTGGGTCGATATTGTCCCCAAGAGACATCATCAGGCGTCGCTTTTGGCGATTTATTTGTTCCTGAAGATCAATGGCAGATATGGGCTCCCCATTGACTTCAGCGACGTTCTGAACGCCGCCACCACCAGTTAAGGATTCAATGCCAAACAGTGCGAAGGGAATCACGATAAGCGCAACAATAACCTTCGCGACCATTCCCTGAATATTTTTACGGATATTCTGGAGCATAGATGTACTACTTCTTCAGCGTCAGCGTCACGTTTGCCGTCATTGGCTGCGACGGGCCGCTCTTCCTGAACATAAAAAAAGCGCACCATCGGTGCGCCCTTTTTCCTCTATTTTTTTACTACGCCATACACGCTTCAGCGTAAGCCAGTTGAGATTTTGGAGGAGCTGCGTGCTGTCAGGAATTGACAGCGTCTTTCAGCGCCTTACCAGCCTTGAAGCCTGGAACGCGGGCCGCAGCAATTTGTATGGGAGCACCCGTTTGAGGGTTGCGACCTGTACGCGCTGCGCGATCTTTAACGCCAAAAGTGCCAAAGCCAACCAGAGCTACAGAATCACCTTTCTTGAGGGCATCCATGATGGAGTCGACTACAGCGTCAAGCGCTCTGCTAGCTGCAGCTTTTGGAATATCGGCAGAAGCTGCTATGGCTTCAATAAGTTCAGTTTTGTTCACACTCATCCCCTTTATGAAAAATGCACGATTGTTTTTATGTCCTAAACACCCAAGTATCTAGTGGCTCGACTGTATAATAGAACTCGGAATCCAGTCAACACGCATCGTCTGTTTAATGCGTATTTATTCGATTTTCCCCCTCATTTTCGCCACTATCACCCGCGGTAACCCTATCTGCCATATATTCTTCGTCTGACAAGGGTTCCGGCATAGATTCAAGGGCTATATCAAGCACTTCATCTATCCATTTTACGGCGACGATTTTCAGATCTGCCTGAATGTTGTCTGGTATTTCTTTAAGGTCTCTTTCGTTCTCTTTCGGAATGATGACAGTTGTAATTCCACCGCGGTGAGCGGCCAGCAATTTTTCTTTCAAACCACCAATGGGTAGCACTTCTCCTCGCAAGGTAATTTCGCCGGTCATGGCCACCTCAGACTTAATCGGAATATCAGTCAACACGGATACCAACGCCGTACACATCGCGATACCTGCGCTGGGGCCGTCTTTAGGCGTAGCCCCTTCCGGCACATGAATGTGAAGGTCGTGCCTGTCGTGATGACTGGCGGGGATGCCCAGCAACTGAGAGCGACTGCGCACCACCGTGGTGGCCGCCAATATCGATTCCTGCATAACATCACCCAGCGAACCTGTTTTAACGTGGCGGCCTTTACCGGCAACCTTGACAGCTTCTATGGTCAACAACTCGCCGCCCACAGAGGTCCAGGCCAAACCAGTGACTTGGCCCACCTCATTCTCTGCCTCGGCGGAACCAAAGTTGAATTTACGCACACCGAGCAGCTCAGCCAGCAGCTCTGAATCTACATGCATTGGGGTCTCATACTCGCCGAGGCTCAGGCTTTTAACGGCTTTGCGACATATCTTGGCAATCTCACGCTCCAGCGAACGAACACCAGCCTCACGGGTGTAGTAGCGAATAACATCGAGTACCGCCTCGGCAGTGATTTCAATCTCGTTTTTCTTGAGCCCGTTCAGCCTGGTCTGCTTGGGAATCAGATAGCGAGTGGCAATATTGGCTTTTTCGTTTTCGGTATAGCCGGGAATGCGAATAACTTCCATTCGGTCCAATAAAGGGCCCGGGATATTCATCGTATTTGATGTGCACAAAAACATGACATCTGAAAGATCGTAATCGACTTCCAGGTAGTGATCGTTAAAGGCGTGGTTTTGTTCCGGGTCCAGCACCTCAAGCATTGCCGAGGCCGGGTCGCCACGGTGATCCGTGCCCATTTTGTCGATCTCGTCGAGCAGGAACAGCGGATTGCGCACTCCTGCTTTGGCCATTTTCTGCAATAGCTTGCCCGGCATGGAACCGATATAGGTGCGGCGATGTCCGCGAATTTCGGCCTCGTCCCGCACGCCACCCAGAGCCATACGGACGAATTTGCGGTTGGTCGAGCGAGCTATGGACTCCCCCAAAGAAGTCTTGCCCACTCCGGGTGGCCCGACCAAACACAAAACCGGCCCTTTGATTTTGCGCACCCGTTTTTGTACCGCGAGATACTCGAGAATACGTTCTTTAACTTCTTCCAGGCCGTAGTGATCTTTGTCCAAAATGTCTTTGGCGCGCTTGAGGTCGTGCTTAACCTTACTGCGTCTGGACCAAGGCACCTGGATCATCCAGTCGATATAACTGCGCACAACCGATGCCTCTGCGGACATGGGCGACATCATCTTTAGCTTATTAAGCTCTGCGCCAACTTTGTCTGCGGCCTCTTCAGGCATTTTGGCTTCTTCAACCTTCGCCAGCAGTTCGTCAATCTCGTTGGGCGCCTCATCCAAATCGCCGAGCTCTTTTTGAATGGCTTTCATCTGCTCATTCAGATAGTACTCGCGCTGGCTCTTTTCCATTTGTTTTTTAACGCGGCCACGGATACGTTTTTCTACTTGAAACAGATCAATTTCAGCTTCCATCAAGCCCATCAAATGTTCGAGTCTTGCGCGCACACCGGAGATCTCCAGGATATTCTGCTTTTGATCTAAATCTACGCTCATGTGCGCTGCAATGGTGTCAGCCAGACGACCTGGCTCATCAATACCTGATAGTGAGGTCAGAACTTCGGTCGGTACTTTCTTGCTCAAATTGACATATTTTTCAAACTGACTCACCGTGGAGCGAACCAGTACTTCGGCTTCATCAGCAGGTAGTGCGCCGCTCTCAATTTCTCGTATCTCGGCAACGGTAAATTCACCCGAGTCATCCATGCTATCCACACTGGCACGGTAGCCGCCTTCAACCAGCACCTTGATAGTGCCATCTGGCAGCTTAAGCAATTGAAGGATGCTGGAAACCGTACCCACCTGATAGATGTCATCTACACCGGGGTTGTCATCGGAAGCATTGCGCTGAGCGACAAGCAATACCTGCTTGGCATTTGACATGGCGTCTTCCAGCGCCTCAATTGACTTCTCTCTGCCCACAAACAACGGCAATACCATGTGCGGATAGACCACCACATCGCGTAAGGGCAGCAGGGGAAGTTTTACTACGGAAGGCTCTCCCATAAAAATCTCCAGGGTTATCACTTCGCAGTGATATGGGGGTCAGTCTCACTCATTACAAGTGCCGCTTTGATACAGGCTCCTGCTATGCGAATAACTATACCGCTACTCTTCGGCAGCGGCTGCTTTTACTGTTTCGCTGTTTTGATAAACCAGCAGCGGTTCGGAATCACCGCGAATGACAGATTCGTCGATCACCACTTTGCTGACATCATCCCGAGACGGAATGTTATACATGCTATCGAGCAGCACGGATTCGAGAATAGAACGCAGCCCGCGAGCACCCGTTTTACGCTCCATAGCTCGCGCTGCTATAGCGCTTAAACCATCTTCGCGGAAATCGACTTCCACACCTTCCATTTCAAACAACTTGGAGTACTGCTTGGTGAGGGAGTTCTTCGGTTCAGTGAGAATTTGCACCAGAGCGTCTACATCGAGCTCTTCAAGTGTCGCAACAACAGGAAGGCGACCAACAAACTCGGGAATCAGGCCGTAGCGAATCAGATCTTCCGGCTCCAGGTCCTTGAGCACTTCACCGATATTTTTCGAGTTGTCCCCGCTCTTGACTTCGGCACCAAATCCAATACCACCTTTGTCGGACCGGTCGCGAATTACTTTATCCAGACCGGCAAACGCGCCGCCGCAAATAAACAGGATATTGGCGGTCTCGATCTGCAAAAATTCCTGCTGCGGGTGCTTGCGCCCACCTTGCGGCGGAACGGAAGCTATTGTGCCTTCAATCAGTTTCAGCAGAGCTTGTTGAACACCCTCACCAGATACATCGCGGGTGATAGAGGGGTTATCCGACTTGCGTGAAATTTTGTCGATCTCGTCGATATAGACAATGCCGACCTGGGCTCTTTCTATGTCGTAATCGCATTTCTGCAACAGCTTTTGAATGATGTTTTCAACATCTTCACCGACATAACCTGCCTCGGTCAGGGTGGTGGCATCGGCAATTGCGAACGGTACATCCAGCAGGCGGGCCAGTGTCTCGGCCAATAGTGTCTTACCACTGCCGGTCGGGCCAACCAGCAAGATATTACTCTTGCCCAACTCCACGTCGTCTGAGCTGCTGCTGCCATAGCGCAAGCGCTTGTAGTGGTTGTATACCGCCACCGAAAGAACTTTTTTGGCGCGGTGCTGACCAATGACATACTCGTTGAGAATATCTCTGATTGCATGCGGGACTGGCAGGTGATCCCTGGCGTGCTCGCTGCTGTTCTCCTGCACTTCTTCACGAATAATGTCGTTACATAAGTCAACGCACTCGTCACAAATGAATACAGAGGGCCCGGCGATGAGCTTGCGTACTTCATGCTGGCTTTTGCCGCAAAAAGAGCAATACAACAATTTTCCGCCACCGTCGCCCGAACCTGTTGTTTTGTTGGTCATTCAAATTTCCTATACATCGCTGATTTCACCAGCCCGCCTGCGCAATAAGATGGGGGTTTTCGCCCCGCTTTGCAAGCCCCGCACACCCGTACAAAGCCTGATACCGTTGTTCCTCCCGGCAGCCGATTACCACTAGCGGATTATCCGCCAGAACCCTTAGCTTCCGGGCAGTCTTACTCCGCTTCGCCGGGTCGTTTATCCATTACAGCGTCCACAAGACCATATTCGACACTTTCTTCCGCATTCATAAAATTGTCGCGCTCTGTGTCACGCCCAATCGTCTCTACATCCTGCCCCGTATGCTCGGCCAGCAAACGGTTTAAGCGCTCCCGGATGATCAATATTTCCTTTGCCTGGATATCGATATCGGTCGCTTGTCCCTGCGCTCCGCCAGAGGGCTGATGTATCATGGTGCGCGCATTCGGCAAACAATATCGTTTTCCCCTGGTTCCCCCGGACAGGAGAAAAGAACCCATGCTGGCAGCCTGCCCAATACAGGTGGTGCTAACATCTGGCTTAATGAATCGCATGGTATCGTAAATAGCCATACCCGCAGTCACCGAACCGCCGGGGCTGTTGATATAAAGATAGATATCCTTACTCGGGTTTTCGCTTTCCAGGAACAACAGTTGAGCCACGATCAAATTGGCCATATTGTCTTCAATCGACCCCACTGCAAATATCAGGCGCTCTTTGAGCAGGCGGGAATAGATGTCGTAGGAGCGCTCGCCACGGGGAGTCTGCTCGACCACCATCGGTATCAGGCCCAAATTGCTAATTTCATGTGTCATTACTATTGATTCTCCCGGCCCTGCTTCAAGGCTTCCTGGTAGCTGTATTCCTTCTCGGTGACGGTAGCATTTTCCAGCAACTTGTCTACTATCTGCTCCTCCAGCACTGTAGATTCGATACTGGCCAACTGTTCCTGGTTCGAGTAGTACCAGCTAATTACTTCTTCTGGCTCCTGGTAAGTTGAAGCCATTTCTTCAATGGTCGAACGAACCTTGTCGGCATCTGCTTTTAGCTCTTCCCTGCTCACAAATTCACTGAGAATCAGGCCCAGTTTTACCCTGCGCTGCGCCTGATCTTGAAACATATCGGCAGGCAACAACGAGTCCAGGTCGGGCTCAGGGGTACCGGCGGCGCTAAACTGCTGGAGCATTTGCTTGCGCATCTTGCTGATTTCGGCATCAATCAAAGCCTTGGGCACATCCTGCGACGAGTGCGCCTCGTAGATGGCATCCATGACCTGCCGCTTCACCGCGTTCTTTACAGCATGGCCCAATTCTCGTTCCATGTTCTGGCCGATTTCTTCACGAAACGTCTCCTCGCCACCTTCCGCAACACCATATTTGGCGAAAAGTTCATTATCCAGAGCCGCCAATACCTGCTCCTTTACCGCTTGCAGGGTGATTTTGAACTCTACCTCGGCTCCTTTTAAGTCTTCGTTGTGATAGTCGTCAGGGAAGCTGAGAGCAAGTACTTTCTGTTCGCTGGCGCTCATGCCTTCAATACCTGATTCAAAACCCTGTATCATACTGCCTGAGCCAAGTACCAGGTTGCTACCTTCTGAGCTGCCGCCGTCAAATTCCTCACCATCGCGAGTACCAATATAATCGATGGTGACCTCGTCGCCATTTTTGGCAGCTCGCTCAACAACCTCCATGGAACCTTGTTGTTTGCGAAACACCTCGATCATTTCATCTATATCGGCAGCGGTAACCTCAGATTTAGGCTTTTCGATGTCAAAGCCTTGCATGTCACTGAATTCTATTTCCGGAAATATCTCGAAGGTGGCAATGTATTCGAGGTCTTTGCCAGCCTCCATAATTTTGGGTTCAATGCTGGGCTGTCCGGCTGGACGGAGGTTTTCCTGAGTCACAGCTTCGTAGAAAGACTGACTCATCACCTCGCCTACGACCTCCTGGCGCACGCCGGGGCCAAAGCGCTGCCTGATCACTGTCATGGGCACTTTGCCCGGGCGGAAACCGTCGAGACGGATATTCTTCGCGGCTTTTTGCAGACGGGTATTGACCTCACTCTCTACTCTTTCTGCGGGAACACCGACAGTTAATCGACGCTCCAGACCAGACGTCGTCTCGATAAAAACCTGCATGATTCGTCCTCAGAGATAAATATGGTGCGAAAGGAGAGACTCGAACTCTCACGCCTTGCGACACTGGAACCTAAATCCAGCGCGTCTACCAATTCCGCCACTTTCGCTAAAACTCTGGCTACCCAATGCCGCTATTTAAACTGCTTCAAATAATTCCCTTAAGTTGCTGATTAGCAGGAAAAATATAGATGCGGTTTATGACTTCGACAGGTCGCCACAAAAGGGCGCGATTTTGCCATAAAGCCCGGTTGTGATCAACCGGAGGAATTGCCTTTCCCCCGTGACGAACGCCTGCATCCGACAGGCTCCAGGAGTCTGTCGGACTCAAGGCTGCTCTACTGCGGACAGGCTCCCTAGTCAGTCAGGCAATCGGGATCGAACTCGTATTTATTGTCGAGCCATTCGACAACCTCTGCGGCTGCCGGGCAGTCTAATCGAGCGTAGGCATGTTTGTAATCCAGCCGCTGGTCTGCGCTCAACCCGGTCAGCCCCACCTGTTGAAATATTGGTGTATCACGGCTGAGGCGAGCGGCGAGTTCGCCGTCGTAATAGTGTGCCCACGGCAGCACTGTCTCTGCGTAAAGTGCAGCGAGGCCCGATAGCGGCCCAAGAGACAGCGCTGGCTGGCTCATCGGGTTACAGACATGCCCCGTGGTCACCGTCGCCAGTGTTTCACTGCGGTTCGCCAGAGGCTTGAGGTACAAAAAATTACTGGATTTTGCGCCGTCATTGACCGGATAGTTGTCCCACAAAATCGGAGCGCGGCACAGCAAACTGCTAATACTCCGCACATCATCTACCGAAATCGCCGCCGAGCACACTTCATTGCCGGTCCAGAATATGTCTGCCTGGCGCGGCAGCAAGCGGCCCAGCTCTGACCAATAGTTCTCGGGCATTGCGCCGAACAAGTGCTGCAACTGGCTATCAAAGGAATAATAAGTTGGGCAGACGAGAATACGCTCCGCATGACTCCAGTGACTGATATCTGCAACAATTTCCGCCTGCCGGTGCGCAAGCTGATCAAAATCCCCAGGCATGTCGTCAAATAGTATCGCTAGCAAAACACCGTTTAGATCGTTGATTTGCTCGATTTTCTGCTTCAATTCACCGCGTTCTCGAACGCCATAGCTGAGATAGAGCTGGTAGGGAGATAGCCCCACTCCCCAGTTAACCCCCACCGCACTGCACTTCTGAGATAACTTTGACAGCGCTGCAAGGTCGGCGGCAGGCCACTGCTGACGCCACTGTTTGCGCAGATAGGGGTCGCCCTTCGGGCAGTACAGATAGCTATTCAGACCCATCTCGGCCAGATAGCTGGCATAATCAAACCGGTCACACCAACGCCACTGCCGACCATAGAAGCCTTCAACAATCCCGGATAGAAACAGTTTTTGCTGCATATGCTATATAAATTCAGGCTTTATAGCGTTAAATGAGACCTACATCGTGTGCGTGGGACGGTTCGACTCCAGCGAGCCAGCCAGGTGACTTTCTATTTTTGCATTGGCGGTGGCATCTTCTGCGCTAAACTGAACCCCAATTCCAGCGGTGCGATTGCCCTGCGCGCCACGCGGAGTTACCCAGACCACCTCGCCAGCAATGGGAATTTTAGCGGGCTCATCCATGAGATTCAGCAACATAAACACTTCGTCACCGATGTTATAAGGCTGGTCAGTTGGAACGAATAAACCGCCGTGGATCAGATACGGCATGTACGCAGAATAAAGAACTGCTCTGTCTTTTATTGTCAGCGACAAAATACCGTTGCGACCACCTTGCTGGCTCATCTGGCTGATCTTTTATCGGCTGTATAGGCGACGCATTCTAGCACCATCACCGTCAGCGTTCTAATACTTCAACAAGCTGCATGGCTACCGACTCAATACACAGTTGGCGGTTTGGGTTAGCGCCAGCGCTAACCTGCCGCCGTATTAGCTGTAAATCGTCCAGTGCCAGAAACTGAGGTGCCAACTGCCTCTCACCACCCGCAACCCGTGAGCGAATGTGTTGCTCTAAAGCCTGACTCAGCAGGCCGAGCACCTGTTCCAGTTGTTCGTCCTTCACTAGCCGGGGGAACTCCAGTGGTGAAATACTGCCGTCTATCAGCGCACTTAAGCCATGCTCTAAACGCAAATGTGCTGCTAGCTTATCTTTTGCAAACATTGCCGCAGCGGCCAATGGCTTGCCACGCGCTGCTGTCAAAAGCGAAGCGGCCTGGTCTAAATCTCCACAAATGTGTTGCAGCCAGGTTGTACTCTGCTGCAAGCCTGGATCAGGCAGAGCAATATTTTGGCAGCGTGATCGAACGGTGGGAACAAGCCGCCCGAGGTTATCGGCAACCAAAATAAGGTGGGTATCGGCCGAGGGCTCCTCAAGGTTCTTCAGTAAGGCGTTGGCCGCACTAAGATTCATACTGTCGGCATCAGCCAGCGATATAATCTTTCGTCGACCGAGGCTGGCGGTCTTATTGGCAAATGCTCCCAGGGTTCGAATTTGATCGACCTTGATTTGACGGCTACCGTCCTCGAGTGAGAGCGCCAGTAAATCCGTATGAGTACCCGCCTGCAAGAGACCGCAAGAGCGGCAACGCGCACAGGCAGTGCCGGCCTCTGGCGATTGACACAGCAATAAAGCTGTCAGCGCCTGCGCAAAATGGTTCTTCCCGATTCCTGCACTACCTGATATTAACAAAGCGTGCGGCAACCGCCCGCCATCCAGCGCACGAGTCAACTGCTGCCAGCTATCAACCTGCCATGGCAGTGGGGCTCGGGGCATGGGGTTATTCAACATGGGGTTATTCAAAGTAAAGCCTATACATTACCAGGATTCTTGACCTGCACCCTCAATCCGCACCCTCTCCGCACCATACATAGTGCAAACCATAGTAGTGCAAACCATAGTAGTGCAAAACGCTAACACTGCAAGCCTTCGCACAGTTCACTCCCATCGCTCACTGGAGCCCCGCCCAGCTTGTCGGTCTCACTGCAACTGCGGGGCGGGTTTGAGGCACATTAAGAGTCCGGCTGTGGTTGGCTGTGGCACTTGCTGACCCTGGCCCTAACAGAACAGCCTGGCCTAAAAATGCAACCGCCCGCTCAGGCCCAGCTCCAGCCGCGCCTGTTTTTGCAGGGCTCGGGCAAACCTACTAGTGTCCTGTCCGATTAATTCGTTTAAGTACGCTATTCACTGATTCAATAATCTCATCAGCTGATTTTGTCCATCGAAATGGCTTCGGTTCTTCATTATGAAGATCGAGATATTCACGTATCGCTTTTTCAAGAGCAGGCACCGAACGGTGCGTCCCCCGTCGTAACTGATGCTCTGTGAGTGTCGCAAAAAAACGCTCCACCAGATTCATCCACGAGCTGTACGTTGGCGTGAAATGGCAATGAAATCTCGGGTGACGTAATAGCCAATTCTTTACCTTCGCAGTCTTATGGGTGCCGTAGTTATCCAGGATTAGATGGACATCCAGGTTGGCCGGTACCTGGCAATCAATGTGTCGCAAAAAACTAATAAATTCGATGCTTCTGTGGCGACGCTTGAGCTTACCAATCACTCTGCCTGTGGCAATATCCAAGGCCGCAAATAGCGTAGTAGTGCCGTACCGCCGATAGTCGTGGGTATGGCTTTCTGGCGAGCCGTAATTCATAGGCAAAGAAGGTTGTGTGCGATCCAGCGCCTGTATTTGGCTTTTCTCGTCTACACATAAAACCAGGGCTTTATCGGGTGGATCGAGGTACAGCCCAACAATGTCCCTCACTTTTTCAATAAAGTGGGGGTCAGTAGATAGCTTGAAGCTGTGGGATAGATGGGGTTTGAGGCCGAATGCCCGCCAGATTCGGTGAACAAAATCGCGTGGCACCCCAAGATCTTTGGACAGACTGCGAACGCTCCAATGCGTCGCCTTCTTGGGTTTACTGTTTAGTGTCGCTTCCAGCACAGCCTGAACCTGTTCATCGTCGTGCTTTCGGGGTTGACCACTGCGCGGGGCATCCGATAAACCTGCGAGTCGATCTCGCGCAAATCGACCGCGCCACTTGGATATTGTTTGCTTGGACGTATGGTGTCGTTCGGCGATTTCTTCACCCGAATATCCCGCAGCACAATCCAGTACGATACCTGCTCGAAAATGCAATCCAGCGGTTGTGTTGCGCCGGTGACGCCATCGTTTGAGCTCGGCTTCTTCCTCTTCATTCAGTACAACCTCAGCACCTGGTCGCGCCATCGTATGATCCTCATTAGTGAGATAAACATACGACAATTTTTACTGAAAATAATTCAATTAATTAATCGGACAGAACACTAGGCAGGTGGCTGTTTGTCAATTTTTCCGGGGTACTTTTGTGGCAAACCTGGTCTGGAGTGCGCAGCGACTTAAATACCCCGCTTTTTTAGAGGTAAAATGTGCGCCCCAGTACAGATTTGGCGAACTTGAACCCATGGATATCTACAAGGAATTTCATTTTGAAGCAGCCCATCGCTTGCCCAATGTGCCGGAAGGGCATAAATGCGCCCGTCTGCACGGCCACTCGTTTCAGGTATGTCTGACCGTCTCTGGCGCAGTGGGGGCAGACTCTGGCTGGGTTATGGATTTCGGGGATATCAAACAGTGCTTCGCACCACTTCGCGCCCAACTTGACCACAATTACCTCAACGAAATTCCGGGGCTGGAAAACCCCACCAGTGAAAATATCGCTCGCTGGATTTGGGAGAAACTCAAACCAGGGCTACCACTACTCAGCCGCATTGAAATTCGCGAAACCTGTACCTCGGGGTGTGTTTATCGCGGCAGTTAAAGGTGTTACTCAGGCTCTGTCATAACCAGGGCCTGCAAACGGCCACCCAGCATGATCACATGGCCTGGGCGACGATGCCGCCCATCTAAACTGTATTCAAAATAAAACTGGCGCCACACTCGCCAGTGCCCGTGGGCATCACGACTCAGGGAGACCCGCCTGCCACTCACTGTTTCATCGAGCAACTGAACGCCCTCTTTACTACAGGCTCGCCGCGCCGCCTGCAAAGCTAATTCACGCACTCGCAACCCGGTTAGAAACCAGGTAACCGCGGCTCCAACAGCCAGTAGAAGAAACACGTCCGCCAGTGCCAGATTCATCAGCCTTCTTTTTTCAGCCGGCGCATCACAGCCTGGAAGGTGAGGACTGTTTTATCGCCGACCTGTAGTTGCCCCCGTACAAAGGTCACAGACCCACTGCGTCGCACCACCTCACCGGTTCCCTCAAGCCAGTCACCCAGCCTGGCACCAGAGACAAAATCACTGGTAAAACTGATAGTCGCGCAGTTCTCCTTTACACCAGACAGAGCCAGCATGGTCACCACGTAGTCCGCAAAGCACATGAGCACGCCGCCATGAACCGTGCCTATGCCATTACAATTTTCTGCGGTTGCCAGAAAACCAAGCTCAAGCCCTGTCTCTCCCTTGCGGTAGTAGAAGGGGCCTATGTGATCTTCCGCCGGGCTAATGCCCGTCAGGGACTTAAACCCCTCAGGTAATTCGCGCATGTTGTCTCCTTGACTCAAACAGCACCCAAACAGCACACCTGCGGCTGAATTAGAGGCACTATACAACTTCACCAGGGCCTGACAATTTCACCATGGCCTGGCATTGTCAATGATGATACCTGGCCAAACTGATATTTGCCTGCCATCCAGGCTCCGGTGTTTGCAGATCCCACTGCGAAACTGACAGGTAGTTGCCAGCGCTTTAGACGCCACATTGGGTAGTTTGTTAACATGGCGCCAATCTGTTACTGAGGTTTGCCATGAATCGCATCATTTTCCTAATCTGCACCGCAGCACTGCTGACCGCTTGTTCCGGTTCGCCGTCCTACAACCAAACGGTTTATCCCTTCGAGTTCGACCGGGAACTATTTAACAGCAGTAGTATCAAGCGCGTCATTATCGCGTCCATCAACCTGGGGGGAGCCACTCGCAGCTATTTGGAGAACTCTGAAGACGAAGTGGACGAGGTCGTCGCGGATTACCTTGCAGAGAACGGCTTTAGGGTTGCCCCCCAGCGGCGTTTTCAGCAGCAGTGGAAAACAGCGATCCGCATTTACGGCGACCCTGTTGATCCAACTTCTGGCAGAGTCAACCAGAAAACCTTTACTCTGGCACTCATCAATGTGCGCGACGTTCTCAGGCAGAGCGACAATATTGATGCCATTGTTTTCACTGATATCATCGAAAAGGACATCAGCTTCTCAGGGGGCCTGAAGCACCTGGCACGCTGGGATGGGGTCTCCCGAAAACCCAGCTTGCAGGGCCCCAGTGACGGCGTATCTTCAGACTTTGACTGGAACAGGGCCGCCAAAGGCGCCTCACTGTGGGTGAACGTCTATACCATGGATTTAAAGCGAGTGCTTTCCTCAATGGGCGGCATGGACGCAACGGAAGCCATCGACACCCGCTCTTCGTCTGGTGACTACGTCCGTCGCCGCAATATTCTGGAGAACAAAAACTTCATCCGCGAGGGAGTAGAGCTGGCATTGCATCCGATGATCGACCTGGGCAGCCAATACCCTGGCAACCAATAGGCAGGCGACTTCCGGCGCCTCTGGGGGCACTGCTAAAGCGCCTCCAGACCCCGCTCAATACACCACATTGCCGACAGCGCGCCCAGTACATAGACAGGCACTGGCAGCAACCGCTGTTGCCAGTCTTGCAGAAATCCGCGTAGCAGCAGCCCTGTTCCCCAGGCTCCACAGATAAACAGCAACTGCCCTATTTCAATACCGACATTGAAGAACAGCAAAGCCAAAGGTAGCTCTGCCTGCGGCAAACCCACTTCTGCAAGCGCACCGGCGAAGCCCATGCCGTGCAGTAATCCGAAACCACCGGCCAACCACCAGGGGTAAGCGCGAAAGAGGCCGCCTTTATCCGGCCTGGCCAGCTCTACAGCCAACATAAAGATACTCAGCGCGATTGCAAACTCCACCCACGCAACCGGGTACTCGAAAAAGCCCAGAGTAACCAGCGACAGAGTTATTGAGTGGCCCAGTGTAAATGAGGTGATTGTCCATACCAGCCGTTTACCGCCACCGACAAGAAGTAACAGACCAAACACAAATAGCAAATGATCAATGCCGCTCCATATATGTTCGACCCCAAGCCCACTGTATTCCTTAATGACAGTGACAGCAGCGGGCTCAGCCGGCACTGTGAAGAAACTCTGCTCTGTATTGAGTAATGATTGATAAAAACTGCCGTCCAGGTTTTCCAGCGAGAATAAAACTGAAGACTGATTTTCCGCTAAGCCTGATACCGCGATAACCGCGCCGACCAGCCCGCCCGCACAGCGCATCCGCCACTGCCGAATAACACCCGTACCTTCCAGCGCTTCGCCGCTGCCGTTCAGCGCCGCACATGTAGCCGGGAACACGGGCACCAATGGCACGTTTGAGGTCGCCTGCGCGGGTGTTTTCCAAACCACGTTATAGTCTTCAGAGCCGGTCTCAAAGATACGCAACAAAGAAGGGGCAAAGCGATGAGCGCTCGCCTGCTCTATTGCCAAAATTGGCAGCAACGCCAGAACCAATATGAAGCAGCGCTTCACAGTACCACCTCGTAATCCTGACGAACCTGATCAATTGCATTGCGCAGTGCAGCACTGCGCCTTTCCAATAGCAGGTCCCTGCTCAGTTGTTTGCTAACTTCGTCCAGGGTGGCGTCACGCGGCTCTTCTATTGAATCCATCCACACAAGGTGTAAGCCATAGGTCGATTCAATCGGCCCCAACCAGGCCTTTGAGACTGGTTTTGCCTGCTGCAAATTGAGAACAAAGGCTGTACCAAAATGTCGGGCAACCTGCTGCGGGCTTAGTGCCGTAAAACGATAGCCGGGTAAAAAAGGAGAGCTCTTCTGTCTGGCCTGCTCTGCTGTCAATTGCTCAGTCTCAATCGTCGCCAGCACTTTCTCTGCCTCGCCTGCACGGTCACGGGTGAGAAATACATGCTCAAAACTATAGCGCGGTGGCCGCCGAAGCTGCTCTCTTTGCTCTTCAAATCGCTGCTGTAAATCAGCGTTATCGGGTTTCTGAATTGCTTGCTGCGCCAGCAAAAGCTGCTCCATAGCCTGGATCAAGCGGCGCTTAACCACTTCATCACCCAAGTGCAGTTCCATCCGTAAAGCTGATTTGTAAAGCGCCTCATCACTTTTATCGTCGCCCATACGCAGGAAGCGCATGTTTCTTATCAATCGCTGGCGAACTACCGAATCAAACAAGTGCAACTCCAGACGCAAGCCCTCCTGAAACAACATATCCCGATCAAGCTCGGCGCGCTTCATTGCGTCTATCTGCGCAGGCGTTGCAGGGCGTCTGGCCGCGCTAAACCACTGGCGCTGCAAACTCTCTATACGCGCCTCAGAAAGGGGGCCGACCACGGGCTTCGGCGGTGGGTCGAGCCAGCGGAAAAAATAAAACAGTGCGCCACCCAGAACCAGAAAATGCAACCAGGGGCGGTTAAAACGCTGTAACATGAACAAGTCTTAATCAGTTCCAATAGCTGACATAATGATTCACCTTTCTATCCGGCAATCTTTTTGCCTGACCATCGCGGCTGCCAAAATATAAAAACCCGATAATGGCCTCATTGTTCTGCAAACCCAGAGCGGCTCCAACATGCCTGTCTGTTGCGTAGCTCCCGGTGCGCCAGATGCCCGCATAGCCTTGTGCCTCTGCCGCCAGTAACAGGCTGTGGGCTGCACAACCTGCCGAGATAATCTGCTCCTCTCGCAGCACTTTGGGGTGCTCACTATAACGGCAAACGGCCGTTACCAGTAGCGGTGCTCGCAGTGGCGCTCGCCTGGCTTTCTCGCGTGCAGTCTCGTCAGCATCAGGTGTCCGCAACAGCAAGGCCTGTTCGAACTCGCGGCCGAGCTTTTCTCTGGCCTCCCCTGCGATCACCAAAAACCTCCAAGGCTGCAACCAGGCGTGATCGGGCGCTCGCACAGCGGCTTTAAACATTGCTGCAAGTTCGGCCTCATTCGGGGCTGGCTCGCGCAATCGCGGCGCCGAATTGCGCTCGTGCAACAGGCTTAACAGTTGATTCATCCGCTTTCCCCGATTCAGCCCGCATCATACAACAGGTGTAAAGGCCGACTAAACCATATCCCGATAGGGGGTATCAGTTGTCAGTTCAAGAACAATACCCGCACTATCGATTCTGAGCTGTTCGGCACTGAGTTTTACGTCATCCCGGCCTAATACTCCGTGGTCAAATTTGTAGGCAGGACGGGCTTCCCCTTTACAGGCCTGCTGATCATAGGTGACTACCGCAGTACGCACTGCTTCATTGCGGTGCTGCCATTGAGCCATAGCCTCAACGCCATGGCGCTTGGCCAGCATGGCGCTGGTAGGAGCGGGCGCGAGAACCGTTGCTGAAGCATTGTTACCACCAAATCCCTTGGCATTAATAATGGCGTAGCGCTGCTCTGACAGGTTTATCTCCCGATGTCTGTTAGAGATCGATAAATGGCTGTTATGTACATCTTCAGCTACACGGTCTATTGTCGTAATACCAGGCAAAATACCGTGCTGCCATATGCCCAGAGTTGTATTGAGCTGGTCTGCTGCGGCAGCCCCGATTGAGTGTCCCAAATAGGCTTTAACCGCAACCACTGGCCAGCTATCGATTCCATTGGCCCGTGCAACTTCGTTGAGAATATGTGATTCGGTGACGCGGTTTTGCGGCGTGCCAGTACCATGGGCTTGTACTAAACCACCACGGCGCAAGCCCTCGTCTCCCACCAGTGCGCGAGCCGCAGCTACCGCTTTTGCCACGGTGATGTAATTGCCTACCCCAGGCGCTGAAATAGATTTTTTATGGCCATCTGCATTCACGAATACATCGGCAACCGAGCCATAGACAGAGGCACCTAGCTCAATGGCAAGCTCATCATCGAACAACACCACCATCTGGGCAGATTCTGCAATGGTAAATCCGCAATTGTCTCCAAAGGGCCGGCAAGCGCGGCGATAATCTGGCGAGTCACTGTCGCCAAGCCCGTCCAGCTCACGCAAATTTTTGTCACTGGCCAGGGCGCCCATTGCGGCATAGCCTTCCATCACCTCTGGAGTAATTGGCGCTTCGGAGTTACCCACGATCACTATACGGCTGCGACCACTCTGGATATCACTGATGCCCTGGCGCAGGTTGTAAAGAAATGACGCGCAAGCCCCCATGCTGGTGCCGGTACTACCCAGGCTGCCCAAAACGTAGGCGTTGATAAAGTCGGCGGGCATCTCTGCAAAGCCAAAAGGACAGTATTTTGAGGTCACTTTGCGGCCATTTGCCCTGGCCTTAACCATGCCGCCATTACCGTTGGCGTCGAGCTGACTCATGCCACTGCCCGCATATACCGAAACCTGGTCAACCGGCACCTTGTTACGCAGCACGTCCCAGGAAATTCCTGTGTTTGCCAGCGCGTCCGAGGCGGCAAATACAGTCATTTGCAATCCTCGCGGGTGGCTGCGTGACTGGTATAGCTTGCCGGGCTCAAATCCGGTTGGCAGTTGACCCGCTGCTTTGACCGCTGCTTCCTGGGTGGTCGGCAACAAGAAGACCATGCCCTGGTCCACCTCTACATGAACATGCAGGCCGTCAATTGGGGTCACCCGCCACGAGGCCGGTGGTTTTTCAGGCAATTGTTTAACTTGTGTGCTAAAGCTCATGGGTACATGATCTGAGTGCGCGACTATCCGCCGGTTCCACGGCACGGCATCAACCTCAAACAAATGTGGCTCAATGCGACGCACCAGGCTGCCACGCGCCAACTGTGCGCGGCCAGCCTCGCTGGCATCCCACCCCGTGTTGGTCAGCCCCGCCAGACTGGACCAGGTGTGATCCGCTTCGGCTGCCGATAATTTGTCAATGACCATGCGCCGGTAACTGTGGTGCATGGAGCTACGCCCTGCTGCATTCACGCCGCCAAACCCAACAATAACCGGTAACCGCACGGTCTCTTCACTCCCTCATAATTGTGCGGGTATTGTAGGTAGCCGACCCCTATCAATATATGGTATTTTCGTCATTCTTTATGTTAATTACGTCACATCGATGAAGCAGGTTATCGCCGCGATTTATCCTCGAATGCTGGCCACGAGCCTCACGCTGCCCATGGATGTCCTGCGCGGTGCCAGCCAGTCTGCAAGTACAAGGCACAAAGGAAAGGCCCAACTCTCGTTTAAACTCGCCGGAACCTCTCTGGACACCATTGCAACAACGGGTGGCCTCCCCCTTGGCCCAAACCTGACGGTCAATGAGATCGAAGGCTGCGATATGCTTTTACTACCGGCGATGTGGCGCAGCCCGATACCAGTCATTCGTCAGCAGCAAGCCTGGTTGCCTGTACTGCGAATGCTAAAAGAACGCGGTGCCATCATCTGCTGCGTAGGCACAGCCAGTTGTTTTTTGGCCGAGGCGGGCCTACTGGATGGCAGGGCTGCCACCACCCACTGGAATTATTTTGACCAGTTTGCTCAGCTTTATCCAAACGTACATCTCAAGCGTCGCCATTTGATTACTCAGGCAGACAATCTGTATTGCGCTGGCAGCGTTAATTCCATTGCCGATTTGATGATCCACTTTGTGGAAGGCTGGTTTGGTCACAGTGTTGCCCGCTCACTTGAAAACCAGTTTTCTCCGGAGATTCGCCGCCCCTTTCGCGCCCACGCATTCCAATCCAATGAGGATTCCCTGCACCATGATGAACTGGTCCTCGATGCCCAACAGTGGCTACAGGACAACCTCGAGCGGACTATACACATCAGTGAACTTGCCCAAAATATGGATTGTTCAAAAAGCACGCTGGCGCGTCGCTTCCGGCAAGCAGTTGGCAGCACGCCACTGCAATACCTGCAACAGCAGCGTACCGCCAATGCCAAAGAAATGCTGAGGGCTACCAATCTATCCGTCGGGGAAATCGCCTGGCGGGTGGGGCTGCACGATGTTAGCTACTTCACCAAGCTGTTCAGAAAACACAGCGGCTTAACCCCCGCACGCTATCGCAAAAGCGTGCGGGGCAAGCTTTTCACTGGCAGCTCTTAACTTGCCCCACATAGCCGCTTGTGGCTAAATGGCGCCCTTTTATGATCACCAAAAACAGGATGTATTATGAGCCAGAATGAGGTTGTTATAGTCAGTGGCGTGCGCACGCCAATGGGCGGGCTACAGGGCAGCCTCAGCGCTGTGACGGCACCTCAACTGGGAACTGCGGCTATAGCAGCAGTGGTGGAGCGCGCCGGCGTTGATGCACAGGACATTGATGAAGTATTCATGGGTTGTGTGCTTGCCGCTGGCTTGAAACAGGCACCTGCGCGCCAGGCGGCCATCGGTGCTGGCATCCCTACCTCTACAGGTGCTGTCACCGTGAACAAGATGTGTGCCTCAGCGATGCAGGCTACTATTTGTGCGCATGACAGTATCGTGGCTGGCACCAATGCAATTGTGGTCTGCGGCGGCATGGAAAGCATGAGCAACGCCCCGCACCTGGTTGTGAGCGGCCGCGCAGGCTTGCGCACTGGCGCCAACCAGCTTCCGGATCATATGTTCATCGACGGTCTGGAAGACGCCTACAGCGGGCGGGCAATGGGTTCCTTTGCTCAGGAAACAGCAGACAAATATGGAGTGACCCGCGAGCAGATGGACGCATTCGCTATCGGCTCCCTGAGCCGCGCAAAGAGCGCCATGGAGTCGGGAAGACTAGACCCGGAGATGGTTTCAGTTACCGTTAAAACACGCTGCGGCGAACACGTCGTTACCGGGGACGAGCAGCCTTTGAAGGCCGACCTAGAGAGAATTCCAGGCCTGCGCCCGGCTTTCGCGAAAGACGGCACGATCACAGCAGCCAATGCCAGCTCTATTTCGGATGGCGCCAGTGCCCTACTGCTGATGTCAGCCAGCGCAGCAGAGAGTCGCGGCCTCCACGCCAGGATACGGATGGTTGCCCATGCCCGCCACTCACAAAATCCCGAGGATTTTACCATCGCTCCTATTGGCGCCATTGAGAAATTGCTCGCAAAAACGGGCTGGAGCAAAGACGATGTCGATCTGTTCGAAATCAATGAGGCCTTTGCTGTGGTCACCATGCTGGCAATACGCGAACTGGGCCTGGATTACGCCAAGGTCAATGTGCACGGCGGCGCTTGCGCCCAGGGCCACCCTATAGGCTCAACCGGTTCACGCATCGTAGTTAGTCTGCTGCATCAATTGGAACAATATGGCAAAACAAAAGGCATTGCTGCTCTCTGCATTGGCGGCGGAGAAGCCACCGCGATTGCCATAGAGCTGGTATAAACAGCCATGAGCCTCAGCAGTGTAGCTGACATCGTTGAAGATATTCGCCAGGGGAAAATGGTCATCCTGATGGATGATGAAGATCGAGAAAATGAAGGTGATCTGATCATCGCCGCCGCCGCCGTTACCGCCGAAACCATTAATTTCTATTCCAGCGAAGCCTGCGGCCTGATCTGTTTAACTATCACCCCGGATCAGGCGAACAAGCTGAACCTGCCCTTGATGGTGCGGGACAATCGATCACAGCACGAAACAAATTTTACAGTTTCAATTGACGCCTCGGAGAAGGTTGGACCCGGCATCAGCTCCGCGCAGAGAGCGAATACGGTTCGCTCAGCGGTGGCGGGCGATGCAAAACCGTCTGACATTATTCAACCGGGCCATATCTTTCCCCTGGTTGCAAAACCGGGCGGCGTGCTGCGCCGAGCCGGGCATACAGAAGCCGGCACGGATCTGGCCAGAATGGCAGGTTTTTCTCCCGCATCCCTGATCGTCGAAATCATGAACGAAGACGGCACTATGGCGCGACGCCCCCAACTGGAAATTTTTGCAGAAAAGCACGGCCTGAAAATAGGCACGATTGCTGACCTGATCGCCTATCGCGCCGTACATGAGCAGTCTGTGGAACTCAAAGATCACAAGCGGGTCACCACCGAATTCGGCGAGTTCGAACTGCACACTTTTCTCGACCTGATCGACAACCGACTGCACTACGCCCTGACACTTGGAGATATTGTGGAATCGCAACCAACCCTGGTTCGGGTTCAGACCATCAACTCCCTGCGCGATATCCTCGGCACCGTGCTATCTGGCGAACCCGGTGGCTGGTCTTATCGTCGGGCGATGCAACGCATTGCGGAAGAAGGCCTGGGCGCAGTGGTATTAATCGATCAGGAAGTCAGTACCGAGCAGCAGCTAGAGGAAGTACTGCAATTCCCTGAGGTGCCGCAAATCTCTGGCAGCACTGGAGACAATGGCACCAGTATCTATCGATTGATTGGCACCGGCTCACAAATTCTCAAACAGATCGGTATTGGCAAGATGCGCGCCATGTCTACTCCCATGCGCTTTAATGCAATATCTGGATTTCAGCTAGAAGTCATTGAATTCATTGAAGTCTGAGGCAGCGACACACTCATACAGAACACCCCCCCTCAACTACCTGTGACACGGCGAAAACCCCAGCTATTCGCTCCATTGACAAATATGCTTGGCCGCCTGGTAAGCAAAGGTCATCGCCGGACCCAGGGTTGAACCTGGCCCCGGATAGTTGGGCAACACCGGGGCACTGCAATTTCCGGTAGCGTACAGGCCAATTATTGGTTTACCACTTTCATGTAGCACCTGGGCATCGGTATTGACCACCATACCACCCTGGGTACCGAAGTCGCCCGGATCAATTTTCATGGCATAGAATGGCGGCCGTGCGACCGGCCCCAAACATGGATTGGGCTCTACCCGCGGGTCACCGTAGTATCGATCATAGAGCGAATCACCCCTCTGCAACTCCAGGTCATGGCCAGTCTTGGCATAGCCATTAAATCGCTCTATGGTAGCTTCCAGGCCATCTGCATCAATACCGACTTTGTCCGCCAGTTCGCGAATGGTGCTGGCTTTGGTCAGAAAGCCGCTGTCTTCATAACTGGACGGCAGGGCCCAGTCTGGGCGCATTTTGCTGTTGTATAGCGGGCCGACAAAGTAAGTGGCGCGGAAGTCAGCGTCAAAGATTTGCCAGCTAGGTACACAGGGGGTTTCTGCTGAGTGTTTCTCAAAGGTCTCCAGGGTATAGGCCATATAGTTCTGAGATTCATTGCTGAAACGCTGCCCTGCCAGATTTACAACAATCGACCCCGGATAGGATTTTTCCATAATACTGAGCCGCGGAATGGCCTCACCGGGTACAGTGATGGTGTTCACCCACCAGGCCGAGTCCAGCCTGTGCATTTTCGCACCCAGCCGCAGCCCTTCACGAATCGCATCACCCGTGTTTGCCATGACCCCGGCGCTCCACTGATGATTGGTGGGTTTCGGTAAATACTGCTCGCGCATTTCCTGATTATGCTCAAAGCCCCCCGCCGCCAACACCACCGCCTTGCGCGCCTGCACACGCATTTCCTTGCCGTCTTTTTCTATCACGGCACCCACCACAACGCCCTGGTCAGTGATCAGCGATTTCATAGGTGTATTGAGCCACAATGGCATGTCTCGATCCTGCATCGACACCCGCAGCCGAGCGACACCCGCGCAACCGGTTGCCAAACGTCGCGCATACTTGTCGCCAAACAGGCGCCAGGGAATATCGAAAAGATACCCGGCCACCATTTTCATCGCAGTGGAAAGCCAGCCTGGTAGCTGAGCAATCAGAAGTGCTGCTTCTACCTGCGTGAACCCAATCAAACCACCCAAGTGCATCATGGGGTGCGTGCGACGCAACTGCCTGAACTCTTTGCCCAGTTCATTCGCATTGATAGTGTCCGGCTCCATGGACCGATGCCCTGGCATGGAACCTTCCATATCGGTGTAATAATCCGGGTAGTGCTCCAGCGTGACGTATCGCACCCGGGTGCGCTCGTGCAGAAAATCGACCATCTTTGGCGCATTGGTCAGGTAGGCATCAATGATAGGCTCAGGCACCTGTCCCGCTGGCAGGCAATTGTTCAAATACGTTTTCGCCTTGGCAAAGGAATCTTCCGCGCCAGCTACTTTTGCATAGCGGTTGCAAGGTACCCAAACTCCACCGCCGGATACAGAGCTGGTGCCGCCGAACAACTCGGACTTCTCGATCACCAGCACGTCACCGGCGCCCATCTCATCGCAGCATAGAGCCGCCGTTAAACCACCGTTCCCAGAGCCAACCACCAAAACATCGACGCTGTAATTCCAGATATTCTCACTCATAATTGATTATTCCCCAGGCTATATAAATTCAGGTCGCTATAGTACTCCAAAATTGACTACTATAGGTTCACAACAAGGAGCCACTCCATGAAAAAGCTAATTGCCCGTTTGATTGTGTTATCTGGTCTCACAGCCACCCCTGGCGCCTTATCTCACCTGGACCTCACCGCATTTAATCTGTCGTATCGACAATCATTGTTCGCCATTATGGGGGCAAATTTTGGCCCCATGAGTTCGATGATCAAGGGTGAAATGCAATGGAATGACACGGCGTTCCAGGCTTATGCCCGCGATCTTGCCAGCGTGACCAAACTCGACCTTGTGCGCGGCTTTCCAGTCGGCAGCGATACCGGTCAGACTCGCGCCAAGCCGGGCATCTGGGACAACATGCAAGATTTTCAGGAAAAGCTAGAAGACCTCAGAGCGGAATCGGAAAAGCTGGCGCTAGTGACCACAAGCGGGGACAAGCGCGCAATTCTCAAGCAGTTTCAAAAGACCGGAGGTGCCTGCAAAAACTGCCATGACGACTACAAGTCGAAAAACTATTTGAACTAGGAGCCTGCCGGGTTAGTACCACGCGGGTTCTGGAGCCGGCACCAATGACAGTGCCAACCACAGAACCCCCGCCAGCAACAAAACAATGAGCAGCGCCAACCAGCCGGAGCGCGGCCTGGCTATACCATCACTGCCTCCGCCGAGCATCGGCCACAATAAGTTTGCACCGCGTACCTGGTGATAGAGCACCGCGCAGACATGCAGCAAAACGGCAGCGCACAGAACCCAAAACAGTAATTCGTGCAGGGCGCCCATGCGATCACCCCAGGCTTGACTAACAAGGTGGTTGAGTGGCCCCGCATCAATAAGCTCGTCGGTGTTAAACAGACCCGTCAAGGTCTGCATCAACAATAGAATCAGCATGAATAAAACAGACCAACCACCCAGCGGGTTATGGCCGACCCCGGCCTCTGGCAAGCTGCCCTTAATATACCGAATGACGACTCCCGGCCTATGCAGAAAATCGGAAAAACGAGAATGGATGCTGCCGAACCACCCCCATAAAAAGCGAAACACAATGAGCACTAATACTCCATAGCCGGAATAGATATGGACATTGATATAGTCTTCTTCGTAACTCACCCAGGAAAGCAGCACCAGCAGCAATAACAGCCAGTGGAACAGGCGCGTCGCAAGGTCCCACCGAACATTCATCAGTCCACAGTGCCCTTAACTGCCAAATTTGTCTTCATGGGTGGGGCCCACCGCGCCCATATCTGGCGCGGGAACATTCCAACAGAGACCGCTGTTAGCGCAATGGTCGCCGATGGCACCCCAAGGTCTGTCATATAAAGCCAGCCACAGGGTCTGGCTCGTCACTTTGTTCCGCTCTGCTTTATTCAAGATTGACAGGCTCCCAGGCGGCTAAAACACCTTTTTATTCAGCTTATTAAGTCATACTCTTCTCGAAGTATGCTAACAATTTCTGCCTTTGGATTGTCAGATAACGCCAGTGCCTCGCCGGTAATTTTTTCGGCAATCGACAAATAGGTTGCAGAGGTCTGCATCATAATTGCCTCTGGCAAAGCAGTATCCCGAGCCAAAGCCGGACGTTCATCCATCCGGTTCTTATTGGTAAAAATTTCGGGATCGGGGAAAAAATTGAGCAATTGCTGCCTGAACTCCTCTTTGGAATTCTCCACCACACGCCCTTCGCGGTAAGATGGGCCATCCCAAATGCGCGACGAATCAGGCGTTCCGACCTCGTCCATGTAGATCAATTCCTCTCTGCCATCTGCATCGGTGACGTAGCCAAATTCAAATTTTGTGTCAACAAATATTTGATCCAGCTTTTCCAGTTCATCACTGATCACTTTGAAGCCTTCGCTCAAAAGTGTTTCGTAACGAGCGATATCTGAAACCTGATTGAACTGGAATGCGGCAAAGCTCTTCTCTAGAATTGCTCTGGTGACATTCACATCATCTATTTCAGACACGCCGGGAATACCCGTCAATACGCCCTTGGTTGATGGTGTGATTAACAACTGCGGAAGTTTTTGATCTCGGGCCAGGCCGTTTGGAATGGCAATACCACAAAAATCCCGCTCACCCTTCTCATAGGCTCGCCACATTGAGCCGGTAATATATTGCCGTGCGATTGCCTCAATCATCACCGGGCGTGCTTTCTGCACAATCCAAACAAAGGGGTGCGGAATTTCCAGGATATGGCTATCGGCTAAGCCCTGCTCACGAAATCGCTTGAACCAGTGATTCGAAATTGCGTTGAGTGCGGCGCCCTTTCCCGGCACGCCATTCATGCCACCCTCGCCATGCCAAATGCACTCGTAGGCAGAAATACGATCAGAGATAACCATAATCGCCAGGGGCGCATTCGCTGCGACGTTGTAGCTGCGCTGCTCGATCAAACGCCGACTGTCTGCATCTGTAAGCCAATACACAGACCGCACTTTACCACTGTGAACGGGTTGTTCTGTTCGTATCGGCAAATCATTGTTAACTGCCAGTACCTTATCCGCCAAACTCATTGCTGCCATTCCACTCCCACAGAAAAACCGAAAATTCTACCAGAACCGAATCTCTATGCCAGCGGCACATAACATTTGTTAACAGACGAATTCTTACGCATAGGTTAGAGTATGTCAGCTTATGAATGCCGTAATTACAAGTTTTGCCAGCGCAGTCTTACTAGTGACCTTAGGCGCCTGTTCATCAACTCCTGGCGGGGCCGATCACAAGGCAGCAGAGCCTGGCCACACGGTTGATTTCTCCGGGTCCTGGGAGATGGATTATGGCCGTAGTGACAAGCTGGATGACCGTTTGCGCAGCATCTTCAAAGAGCTACAAAGACAGGCAGAACGCCAGACGCGCACTAGCGGCTCTGACAGGAGCAGCCGCAATACAACTGGAAGTAGCAGCGATGGCCTTTCCAGTTTACTGGCCGGCATCATCCCGCTGGCCAGGTTGGCAGACTACATAACGACCTCACAGATACTTGAGATCGAGCAATCTGATACCGACATTAGAGTCGAGCGGGAAGATACTTTCACCTTAAACTGCAACTTCACCAGCGAGACAGCAGAAGCGGTTAAGGACAATTCAGGCGGTGAGTTGTGTGGCTGGGATGAACACCAGCTAGTCTTTGTTATCGCGCTAACAGATGGCACCCACATTAACCACCGACTGACACTGGCTCCAGATGGTCAGCAGCTCCATATCGCAACAACCGTCTCACGCAGTTCTCGCAGCGCTTTCACTCTGAATCGCGTGTACTACCGTTTCGATCCACTTGCCCCCGATTACCAATGCGAATTTACGCTCAGCCGGGGCAATGTCTGTACCAGGTCCGGCTGATGATGAGTCGCTTACTGTTCGGGCTGTTAATTAGCTGCTCAGCCATGTGTCTGATCGCTGAGACTCGGGAGCTAGACATTGGCATTGCTGTTTTTGACCCCGGCCTGGATGCCGACCCCTCTCACTATAAAAAACTGGGGATATTTCCCGAAATCCGCAAATTGGAAGCCCGCTACCTGCCTTTTGTCTTGCGTCGTACCCTGGAGTATACCGACCAGTGGGGATCAATTCGGGTACTGCCAACAGCGGACCCAATAAGTGAATTGCTGATTACTGGAAAAATTTTGCACTCTGACGGGATCAGCCTCAAAGTCGGGTTGGTGGCCGCCGATAGCAGTGGCAAACAGTGGTTGAGTAAAATTTATTCAGGCATCGCTGTTGACGCAGACTATCAATCAGACTCCAGCAACAAAGAGCGTCCGTTTCAGGAACTCTACGACCGGGTTGGAGAAGACTTGCTCACTGCGGCCAATACTATGCCTGCCCGGCATATAAATAGCCTGCAACAACTATCCTTGCTACGCTATGCAGAAACACTGGCACCAGACGCCTTCGCTGGCTATGTGGCTAACAGTGACAGTGGCTACCTTTTGCAGCGGCTGCCAGCACGGGGTGATCCGATGCTACAGCGCATTCAACACTTGCGAGAGCAGGAACTTTTATTTGTGGATACCGTTGACCAGCAATATGCAACACTGTTTGTTGAGTTGGGGCCTACCTATAGCCTGTGGCGGCAAGTCAATCGAGAGCAGGCACTGTACGAGCGACTTCGTAAAGACAGCCGCGCGGAACGCGATACTCCACGCAGAGGCAGTTACGAATCAATGAAGAGCGCTTATTCCAATTTCCGGTGGGCAAAAATTCAGGAGCAGGAATCAGAGAAGCTGGCTGAAGGCTTCAACAACGAAACTCAACCTACGTTTCTCACTATACAAGACCGCGTGGTTAAACTGTCAGGCAGCCTGGAAGATCAATACCGTGAATGGCGCCGCATTCTTCGCTCAATTTTCCAACTCGAATACGGCGAATCCAATGAGTACTGAGAGCTAATCCTCTCGCAGAAGGAATGCTTTCACCACGCATTCAAATTCAGTTTTTCTCTCAATCATATTCCAGTGACCGCACTTGGGAAAAACATGCAGTTCGGCATTCGGAATTAAGCGCATTGGCAGCAGCGCAATATCCAGCGGAGTTACCCGATCATCACGACCCCAGGTAATGAGAGTCGGCGCTTGAATCGAAGAGAGATGAGCGATGCGCAGATGGGCATTTTCGCCGCGGAACATTGCGGCAGTACTCTGGATAGAAGCCTTTGAGTACAACTGCTTGCTGGTGGCCATAGTGACCGGCTCTGTCGCCTGGGCCAAGCGCGCCTCAATGAGTTCGTCTGTAACCATGGCCTGATCGTAGACCATTGAGCGCAACCACTGAGTGATCCGCTCGCGAGTCGGGTCCTCGATAAATTCAGTCAACAGGGTGAGCCCCTCACCGGGAAACGGTGAAAAAATATTCATGCCGATACCGCCGATAGTGACAAACTTATCCACTTTATCAGCACAATGCGCGGCAATTTGAGAGCCGACAATACCACCCAGGGAATTTCCAATAATATGGGTTTGCGTTATGCCCAGTTCAGCCATCAGCGCCAGACACGCTGACACACACGCGCCAATCGGCTCCCCGGCAACAGGGTCGCTCTGGCCATAGCCTGGCAAATCAATAATGACGCAGCGGAAGTGCTCGGCGAATACCGGCAGATTTCCAGCAAAGTTTGCCCAACCGGTTACACCCGGCCCGGACCCGTGGATCATTAGTAAATCAGGGCCAGTGCCCGCTTCATGATAGTGGACAGCGCCGTGCTCGGCAGCAAAGGTTTTACTGGTTGTTGCAAAAGAAAATTCTGACATGTGAAATTCCGCAGCTTGATCAAAGCAGCAAGTTTAACCCGAGCTCTGCTTCATCACACGCTGGAACACCGCTATAATGCAGGCCTGGTTTATCTGAGAATACTTCTTTGAGCTCACCGTTTACTGAACTATCCATCTATCTCGAGCGCTGGTACCGGGGCCGCCGGGAATACCGACAAATGACCCGCGCCGATGCTGCGGTTGCCTCCTATGGCAAAGCCGGCCGGACCTGGCTGAGAGTTATGATTTCCCGCTACTGTCAACTGTGCTATGGCATTGCTGACGATCTGCTACTGGAATTTGACAATTTTCATGCCCTCAATAGTAACGCGCCTAAAATATTCTTCACTCACGACAATTATTTGCGCAGTTACACCGGGAATCTGCACAGCAAGCAGGACTTCTACCAGATACCCACGCTCTTTCTCGCACGGCGGCCCCAAGATGTTGCGGTTTCCCAGTTCTTCCAGTGGCAGCATCGAATGCGTCCGCGTAAAAAGGTACTCAATAGATACCCGGCCGATGGTGCTGACATCTCTATTTGGGAGTTTATGAATCACCCACAGCAGGGGGTTGCGAACATTGTTCACTATATGAACGCCTGGGCTAAAGACGCCGCCAACATCGAGTTGTTTACCCTCACACGCTATGAGGATTTGCGCGCTGCGCCAGCACAGGAAATGCGGAAAATTATCGACTTTTTCGGCCTGGAACTGCGCAGCGAATGGATTGATGACTGCGTCGAGTTTGCCTCACTGGAAAAGCTGCGAGCCAAAGAAGCCAGCAATCACTTTTCCAGTAGCGGTAAGCGTATGCAGGCCAGCGACCCGAACAACCCCGATTCTTTCAAAGTTCGCAAAGCCAAGGTGGGTGGCTACAAAGACTACTTCACCGATGAACAAATCGCCGAATTGGATAACAAAGTTGCCGCCGAGTTAAACCCCTGGTTTGGCTATGAAAGCTCACTGGCCTGATTGCAGTGCTCAATACCCACGCAACCCGAATGGCGATGACCTTGCAGGTCAGCGCAACGCACAGCGTAGTCAAAGGACAAACCGCTTCAGGTAGCGGCAAGCCCGCCGTTTTAGAAACTGGTCATAAAGTAACCGTACCGACCTTCATTAACGCAGGCGAAAGAGTAAAAATAAACACCGATACTGGTGAATACATCGAGCGTGCTTAATATGAGGGGATTAAGAACCGATGCACAAAGCCGATTTCTTTCATTTTTTGTTCACAAGAATTGAATGTTGTCGGTGACGAATTTCATTTACGCCAGGTGTCGGCGCAAACCAATTCGCTGATCTGCGCTTGCCAGGAATCCTCAAACATCATCCTGAAAGTAGCGGGCGTCTCATTGATGGCCATTTCACCTCTGTCAAGGGCGGTTGCGTAAGTCTTCTCCAGCATCTCCAGCAAGCGTTTCTTGTACTGCGTATCCTCATTTCCTTTTAAGTGAAGACCCTTGGTTTCCAAAATAAGCAGTTTCCCGTTGCCTTTTTGGCAAGCGACAAAATCGGGATACACGCGCTGGCGTCGCCAGCCTTGCAGGGAGTACGCCTGCCTCGCGGCGATGCGGTGCCACCAGTAGATGGCGTTACTCTCATCCAGATAAAGCGCAAAGTTTTTTTCCAGACGGTTAAACCCGCTTTCGTAGACGGGCTTAAACAGGCTCTGTTGTATTGGCGTCCCGTGTGCGCCTTGTAATGCCCGTTCCTGACGGGATACCAGCACTTCGAGGGACTGATTCAGTGAGTAGTCCAGTCGCTGGTCGGTCTCAAGGTGAAACCGAATTACATTCCGCCCAACCTTTTCCCGAAACACCGCTTCGGCCTCGTCGTCCATGGCCTTGTTCACGCGGCGGCGCAATACTTCGGAAAGATAAATTCGGTTATTCAACAATTTGGTTTCATCGTGTTTCCTGTTTTTATGTGTTTGAATAAACCCCTCCGCCATGCGCGCCGCCTGCCACGGATTGGGCACCTTGTCCACAAGCCGCCGAACAAAATAATCCACGCTCAGCCGCTTTTCGCTGTCAGGGATTCGTTCCGAAGCATTAACCTGCCCTTGAATGTCCACTGTGGTTTTGATCTCCTGAATGATGTCTCTATCATCCAGATTCACCGCTGCGCCCGCGTCAATGGTGTCCCAATCAATCGCGCTTAATATATCGCGGTCATAATCAATGGGGCGCCAGGTGCGCCCCGCTTTGTGTAACACCTGCGGGAGAAAAATTTTCAATGGCCGGTATTTACCACGACGTTTGACGGTGGTCGGTTTCGGTGCATCGCCCTCGCCGTGCCCGTGAACAAAATCGCCAAGCCCGGTCAGCCCTTCACTCTCCAGACCGGCCTTCACGCCTTCGACCGCGATGCCCACATCCGTGTTGTAACAGTAAATGTAACACCGGTTCAGCGCATCACCTTGTGCGATTCTTCGTGCGTGGGGTTGCCGCATCACCCGACCGACCAGTTGCGTGATGGCGGTTGTCGCTTTCGTGTTATCCAGCAAGGCAAGCAGATATGCAAACGAGCAATCCCAGCCTTCTTTGAGCGCGTCTTTGGTGATAATCCAGCGTACCTCGCTTGCCTCGCTCAACAAATCCTCACCCGCAAGTTCCTTGCGTTCCGATGATTGAATCCTGATGTGATTCTCCGGCACAGCAAGATTTCGTATCAGGTATTCGCGCGCATCCTCCGAATGAATTTTTCCTTGCCCTCTTTGTTTTGCGCCCGTTCTTTCCACCCTGACCAAAGCGATGGGGCGAATATGGCGGTTTTCCTGTTCCTGTAATTTTTGCGCCGCACTTTCAAGCTCATCCAGTTTTTCCTGCGTTTTGGCAAGCGTGTGTTCCCAGTCGGAATTGCTGAAACTGTGAATTTCTATCGGCAGTTTGATCATCTCCTCGTCCTGAAGATCGCGACCCGATGCGTTGACCAGGATATTGCTGATGCCGATTTTCGGCGTGGCAGACAATTCCAGCACAAAACTGGGATTAAGCCGGTTGACGGATTTGACAAACTCCTGGTTGTTTTGGTTATTCGGCCCATATGCTCTATGCGCTTCGTCCAAAATCACCGTGGGACGAATCAGTTTCAGCACATTGATCAGGCTTTGCTTAATCCAGTCGCCGGATTCGTTTTTTTCCAGGTCGGGATGGTGTTCCGAAAGCGCTGTATTGGCCGCCGCGTCGTCCTGCTCGGGGAAAAACGACATATACCCGCTGCTGTCGCGAAATATTTTGAGAAACTCCTTGTTCTTTTGCCGGTTGGCGGAGGGCAGCATCAGCAGCATAATGCAAAGATAGTGTTCGGTATCCTGCCGGGTAAAGCGATCGGTTTTTTGCAACAATTTGATCCTGCCGCCAGACATATGTTCGAGCATCTGCCGGTAGGGATGTTCGCGGGTACGGAAAGCCTGGCGGGTCTGCTCGTAGATCGCCCGGGTCGGCACAATCCACAACACAAAGCCGGTATCCTGCTTGATCCGCTCAAGCGCGGCCACGCCCAACAGCGTCTTGCCGCCACCAGTCGGCACCTTCAGGCAAACATGCGGGATAGGTTCGCCGGATGCCGCAGTGCGGGAGATGTAGCCGGGAACTGCCATGTCGCCGTCTTGGGAAATGCCGGGGAGGATATTTTGCTCTTTCAGCGCTTTCCAAGCTGAGAGGGGGTAGTTTTGCAGTTCTTCAGGAATATCAATCCCCGACTCCTCAAGAACTTTACTTGCCTTTTCACTAGTCAGCCGCGCTTCCTTCAGCGCGTCCAGCCAGCGGTCTAACTGCTCAAGGGCTTGTTGCTGGTAGTTTTTGAGTTGCATTTAAACAATCTGATTTTGAATATAATCTCTAATTGGTTTCTGGTTTGCCGTCAAACTGGAAAACTGGCGATCGCATACATCTGTGAATCGGGACAGTACTTTGCGATTGATTTGTTCTTGGTCTTCAAAAATCCCTAAAGTGGAAAAAGGCAAATTCCAACGCTGAAATTGCAAAATACTAATAGTTGTATCGCGACATTGTCCATCGTTACCTACCGCATACACATGAACAGGACGAGGCATACCATTAATGCGGCAATCGACCAGATACTTGCCATCAGGGTCGTGTTTATCATCACGGTAATTAAACTCAAACCTTTGAGGATCTTTAATAGTTTCACTAATAAATTGCTTAAAATCCTCCATAAACGTGGATGCTACTTTTTCACGACTCAGATAAGAAACATTAGTGATGTTGATGAGACACTGAATAAAATTATAGAAAATATTTCCCGCGTTTGTGAGGTTATCAATGCGCGTAAGAATCTGCCCGTTTTTCTCTTCCACTCCGTATTTTTCTAAGGCATCTTCAATAATTGTGTTCCGATTGCCCTGTGCAAGAGAAGACAAATCTGTGTGGTAACTGATGTGCATGTAGGTATGCCCTTCATCGGTGATGATCCAATTTCCGCCATCTCCTCTCTGCAAGACGAGCACAAAGTGATCGCCGTCATCAAAATGAAATGGCGTAAAAATCTGGTAGCGATTGACTCCCTCAGGAAACAATCTGACTGACTCGGAGACCGCCGATTTGAAGGAATTTTGTATCACGTCTATATTCATTCAAATAACCTCGTTTGTCTATCATCTGAACTAACGCCTGTCACTTTGCAATCAGCCAAAAGATTCTTGAAAGCCCCAGGGAGGTCTGTATAAAGATCGGTAGGTTGAGCATAGTGTTCATCATGATAAGAGGATTTCTGATATTTCTCCGTCGCCCGATGAATGTGAAAATCGTAGAACACATCTTCATTTTCCAGTCGGTTGGTATGCTGATGGCTCTTGCCATTGTAGCGTATTAGTGTAAATACTCGCTTTCTTCCTTTGGGAATAAACCCTAAACCGCAGGAAAAATCAAACGGATTCTCTCTGTTACAGCGCAGGTAGATAAGCCATTCTCCTTTTTCATTACTTCTTAAAAATTTTTGCGAGCTTTGCTCATGCGAAGCTTCTCTGCCTGACTTGATTTTCATGTCCCATAAAAGAGAATCTGCGGGGCAGTCCATCCGCTTGGGTTCGTCAATCAAATCTTGTATTTCTCTGTCGGTGAGAAAAAATTTCTTCATCTGATCATGTTATCTGATAAAAATGTTGGCATGGGTTGTTAATTTATCCACTGGATATTCTATAAGCTAACCCACAGAACTCGATCCCCATTTCGGTCAATGCCTTCTGCCCCATGAATTTGTGGGTGGCGAACACCACGGCGGTTTTCTTTTTTGCCTTGGCCTGTTTGGCGATGCGTTCGGCGCGGGTGCTGTTCAAAGCGGAATCCGCACTGCGCAGAAAATCCAGATTGGGCTGGTAGATCAGGTAGTAGAGTTTGTCAGCCGCTTCATAAAATAAACCGTCTTTGCCACGCTTTGTTTTCGGGTTGAGTTTATGCGGCGATTGTCCGGTTGCGGTATAGATCAGATGGCGGGCAAAGGTTTCATAGCCTGGCAGGTTCCTGCCGGTGAGCATGTTTTCAATGCTCATTGCCTGGCCCAGTGTGCAATAGGTAAAACTGCCGCCCAGTCCGTTTTTTAGGTTCTCATCCTTGGCTTTTGGTACGCCTTTTATCACCCGTCGCACCCGCTCGGCGGTGATTTTGTCGGCGTAGTCTTCACATTCTACCAAGATAAATTTGCGGTTGCCGCCGTCTTCTTTATTCAGCGCAAGAACCGCGTGGGCGGTGGTGCCGGAACCGGCGAAAGAGTCGAGGATAATGGAATTTTTTGTCGTTGCCAGTTGTAAAATCTTTTTCACAAGGGAAATTGGTTTGGGGTTTTGGAACTGATTAGAACCAAACACCGTCCTCAACTCGATTGTGCCGTTGGTTGTTGTACCTACATCATCCCACCAAGTGCTAGGCGTTAACCCCCTTCGGCGTGCCTCTGACAAAAAACGTTTGCGCTGAGGCCTGGAACTATTTCTCTTTCCGAATACGATTCTATTGTCTGCAAGAAGCTCCTCAAATTTGTTTAAATCGTTTTTCCAGCAATTACCTTCAGTGGGGTAAAATATTTCTTTTGTTTTAGGGTTTCTTATCGGATACATCTGATTAGGTCGAACCCCACCAGCCTCAAATGGATCCGCTTTCCATGGGCCTCTCGGATCATTATCAGGATTTTTGAATCCTTCTAAAATGGCAGGAAGTTTGAAATCTTTTCTAATGGTTTTTAATACATCCAGTTGTTTAGCATAAGCTATATTATGAGTGTGTGATATTGATACTAATGCAGGATTTGTAATTGATTTTGTACTATGCCACACAAAATCTGCAACAAAATTCTCCTCCCCAAAAATCTCATCCATGACCATCCGCAGGCGGTGCTGTTCATTGTCGTCGATGGAAATAAAAATTACGCCATCCTCGGCCAGCAGCTCTCTTAACAACTGCAATCTTGGCCACATCATGCACAGCCATTTGTCGTGCCGCTCCAGGTCTTCACCATCCACCGGACTTTTGCCTTTCAGCCACGCCTTCATCATCGGGCTGTTGACATTGTCGTTATAGACCCATTTCTCATTGCCGGTGTTGTAAGGCGGGTCGATGTAAATGCAGTTGACGCGGTTGGCATAGCGCGGCAGCAACGCCTTGAGCGCGTGCAGATTGTCGCCGTGGATAATCAGATTGTCATCCAGAGAAGGGCTATTATTATTACCCCCCCCCCCGATTTTTCGCTGAAAGAGTTCGCTGAAAGAGATTGTTTTGCGTCTATCTCAAGCGTTCTCGACGGAACAGTCAGATGGTGGGCGTAGACGAGGGGCTTTCCTTTGAAATCCAGGCTTGGCATGGTTTAGCTTAAATCAACAATAGTCAGGCGGACGATTATACCTGTTCCCTCTGATAAGGACACTGACCCGCTACAGGCATGACCGGCTACAGCATGGATATTTAATAAAGTAAGCCTCCCTAAGTGCTGAAAAGAGTTTGATAGCGTTCACACATTAACAAACTGGCTACCTTTGGCAGCACTGTTGTCAGGTATACATTCGAAGCTAAAAGGCGAGGCGATAAAGCGAATTACTTTTTCCTGGCTTCCTGGCGCGCTTTCTCTTCCTCGATTACTTTTTCAGCCACTGAAGTCGGGCAAGGCAGATAGTGCGCAAATTCCATTGAGAACTGACCGCGACCCGATGTCATGGTACGCAGGCTGCCGATATAGCCAAACATTTCAGAGAGTGGCACATCCGCTTTGATGCGCACGCCGGTTACACCTGCTTCCTGATCCCTGATCATGCCGCGACGACGGTTGAGGTCGCCAATGACGTCACCCACGTGATCTTCCGGCGTAAAGACATCGACCTTCATAATGGGCTCGATGATTTGCGGGCCCGCTTTGGGCATGGACTGACGGAAGGCGCCCCGCGCTGCCAGTTCAAAGGCAACTGTCGATGAATCCACGGCGTGGAAACCACCGTCGTAGAGTTCAATTTCAACATCCAGAACCGGGAAACCGGCGAGCGGCCCATGTTCCATCATGCCGCCAAAGCCTTTTTCAATGGCCGGGAAGAATTCCTTGGGTACATTGCCGCCCACAACCGTTGAAGCAAACTGAAAGCCAGTGCCCGGCTCACCCGGCTTGATGCGGTAATCGATTTTACCGAACTGACCGGAACCACCAGACTGCTTTTTGTGAATGTAGCTGTCTTCAATCTCTTGAGTGATCGTCTCGCGGTAGGCCACCTGTGGCTGCCCTACTTCCAGCTCGACACCGTAGGTGCGGTTGAGAATGTCGACTTTAATATCCAGGTGAAGCTCCCCCATACCTTTGAGGATGGTTTCGCCTGAATCTTCGTCGGTTTCAACGTGAAACGAGGGGTCTTCGGCAATCATCTTGCCGATAGCGATCCCCATTTTCTCGGAACCGCCCTTGTCTTTAGGTGCGACGGCAATCGAGATAACAGGGTCCGGAAATACCATGGCTTCCAGTGTGCACGGGTTGTCCTGGTCGCACAGGGTGTGGCCCGTTTGCACATTTTTCATGCCGACGCAGGCAATAATATCGCCAGCCTGAGCGCGGTCTATTTCGTTGCGGTCATCCGCGTGCATCTCAACCATACGGCCGATGCGCTCGGTCTTGCCGGTAAAGGAATTGAGAATGGTCATGCCTTTTTCGAGGATGCCGGAGTAAACGCGGATAAAGGTGAGAGCGCCGAAGCGGTCATCCATAATTTTAAACGCCAATGCGCGCAAGGGCTCCTCGACAGAAACAGTGGCGACTTCGCCAGTAGGTTCACCCTGCTCGTCAGTCAAAGGCTGAGGGTCAACCTCGGTTGGGCTGGGCAGGTAGTCAACCACCGCATCAAGAACCAACTGAACGCCCTTGTTCTTAAATGCAGAACCGCAGTAAGTCGGAAAGAAATCCATAGTGCGCGTGCCCTTGCGAATGCAGCGCTTGAGGTCTTCTATAGAGGGCTCTTCACCGTCCATATAAGCCATCATCAGATCATCGTCTTGATCGACAACGGTTTCGACCAAGTGCTCATAGCAGGCATCGACATCGTCAACCATAGCTGCCGACACAGCGGTGACTTCAAAGTTTTCTGGCTGCCCTGAATCGTCCCAGATATAGGCTTTTCTGGTCAGAATGTCGACGACGCCAACAAAGTCGTCTTCACGGCCAATCGGCAGTGTCATAACCAGGGGGTTAGCGCCCAATATTTTCTTGACTTGCTCAACAACGCGCAGGAAGTCTGCACCTATGCGGTCCAGCTTGTTGACAAAGATAATCCGGGCAACCTCGGATTCGTTGGCGTATCGCCAGTTTGTCTCTGACTGCGGCTCGACACCGCCGGAACCACAGAAAACACCAACGCCGCCATCGAGCACTTTCAGCGAACGATACACTTCCACCGTGAAATCAACGTGCCCAGGGGTATCGATGATGTTCATGCGGTGGTCTTTCCAGAAACAGGTTGTCGCCGCGGACTGAATCGTAATACCGCGCTCCTGCTCTTGTTCCATGAAGTCAGTCGTGGCCGCGCCATCGTGAACTTCACCAGTCTTATGAATTTTTCCTGTCAGCTTGAGTATGCGTTCAGTTGTCGTAGTCTTACCGGCATCGACGTGCGCGAAAATACCGATGTTTCTATATAGGGATAAATCTGTCATTGCTCCGCCCGCTGAGTAAGATAAATGCAAAATCTAGTCAATTTAAGGCGCGCGATTTTACCCTAGTTTCTACAAAGAAGAGCTACCTAATTTGAAAAATTCATGGCTTTTTTAGGAGATATCCACATTTTCCCTAAGAATACCGATTTTAAGGGCGGGGAAGCTATAAACCAGCCCCTGTATGACTCGCCCTGCCCATTCCACAGGGCACTCTTTTATGACCACAAATAACGCATTGGGAAGACTTCCGCCATCAGACAAGCTAAAAAAGCGTTGAGTCAAATAAAAGAACCCCTTTCTTGCAGCGATGCCGATGTTCGATGAGTAACAGTAACCCAGAGCTGAAAAAGAAAAGTGACCATATCGGCACATAGGTTGCACTTTATACCGGGCACATAGGTTACACAATTGAGGTATTTGGGGGAGGACTCCAAATGGTGTACGCCAAAGAGGATTTGGTCGGGACGGCAGGATTTGAACCTGCGACCACTACACCCCCAGTGTAGTGCGCTACCAGGCTGCGCTACGCCCCGAGTAAAGAAGCGGCGATTATACGGAATTTACAAGGTGTTTCAATGGACTGCGCGGTCAGTCCGACAGAATTTTAGCAAGGTCTTTCAGCTCGTCGATAATTCCCTTTAGCGCGACTGCGTCACTCGCGGTTTTGGCTGACCTCGACGGATCTTCCGTTTGAACGCCCCCACCCTCCATGCGCTGACGAGCTCCGCCGATGGTATAACCCTGACCGTAGAGCAAGCTTCGAATCTGACGGATGGTCAACACATCCTGATGTTGATAATAACGGCGGTTGCCACGGCGTTTTACGGGCTTTAGTTGGGGAAACTCCTGCTCCCAGTACCGCAGCACATGCGGCTTAACATTGCAGAGCTCGCTGACCTCACCAATTGTGAAGTAGCGCTTGTCGGGGATACTCGGCAACTCTGTATTAGCGCTCGATTCCAGCATCGCAGGAGCCTGTTCCGAAGGCTATGGGTGTATCTTCACCGTCTTCGGCTTGCTCATCCATGAAATGATCGCCGGGTACAGGGTTGTTTTCAGCGTAAATTTCAACCCTGGCTTTAAGCTTCTGACCAGGGCGAAAGGTCACCACGCGGCGGGCAGATATGGGGATTTCTTCACCCGTTTTAGGATTGCGGCCTGGGCGCTGGCTTTTATCACGCAGATCAAAATTGCCGAAGCCTGAGAGCTTCACTTGTTCATTCGCTTCAAGGCAGGCCCTGATCTCTTCGAAAAACAACTCGACAATTTCTTTCGACTCACGCTTATTGAGGCCTAACTCCTCAAACAAACGTTCAGCCATTTCAGATTTTGTGAGCGCTCCCATGGCAGTGTCCTAGTTTCTCAACTCAGCGTTATAGATTTTTTTAAGCAGATCAATCACTTGATCCACATTTTTATTAATTTCTTCATCGCTAAGGGTGCGCGAAGGATCCTGGAATGTCAAACCCAATGCCAAACTTTTTCTTTTAGGATCAATACCTTTGCCCTCATATACATCAAATAGCCTTAAATCTTTCAGGTAAGTTCCTGCTGCGGTTGAGACATTTCTCACCAGCTCTGCGGCTGCGACCTCCTTGTCCACGATAACCGCCAAATCCCGGCGGGTTTCCGGATATTTGGGGAGCGCTTCAAAATTGGGTAAGGCGGCATTTTGCAAGGCCTTCAGATCGACCTCAAAGGCAAAAACGGTACCGCTCATGCCGTAATGTCGAAGACTGGCTGGGTGCAAAGCGCCCAGGTAACCGACTAACTCGTTCTCGCGAAAAAGCGCTGCAGTTTGTCCTGGATGAAGCCCTGCTCTTTCAGCAGCCTCAAAGCGAAATTCGTCTAAACAGCCGGTCAATCCCAAAAGAGCTTCCACATCTCCCTTGACATCGTAGAAATCAACAAGAGCACCCTGTTCGTTCCAGGATTCCTGCATTCGACGCCCGGTAATGACAGCGGCCAGGGTTGGACGCTGATCGAGCTCATCTCCAATAGGCAAAAATCGGAGCCCCGTCTCAAATAGGCGAACACGGCTCTGCTGTCGGTTTACATTGCGCACCAGTGAATCCATTAAGCCAGGGAACAGGCTGGTTCGCATAACAGAAAGGTCTGTGGAAATCGGATTCTGCACCGGTACGGGGTCAACATTCGGATCAAATACCTGTTGCCCGGCCGGGTCAACAAAGCTATAGGTAACCGCCTCTTGATAGCCCCGGCTGGTCATACGCCTGCGAATATGACGAATCGAGACTATGTGTTCCTGAGTGCGCTTAATCGCCAGATCAGAGCGAATATGCTTTACGGGTAAATTGTTATATCCATAGACTCGCGCCAGCTCCTCCAGTAAATCTGCTTCAATGCTGATATCGAAGCGCCAACTGGGCACAGTAACAGTCCACCCAGTATCATTACCGACAACTCCCAGGCCCAGCCCGGCGAGAATACGCTCTACTTCCGCGTCATCCAGTTGGAAACCTAATAGTCGCTTGATTCGTGCGCGTCGCAATATCACTGGCGCCACCACTGGCAGGTGAGCTTCAGCGATAACCTCCGTGATTGGGCCAGCTTCGCCCCCAACAATTTCCACAGCCAACTGGGTAGCCCGCTCCATTGCCACTCGCTGCAACTGATAATCGACACCGCGTTCGAAACGATGCGATGCCTCCGTATGCAGGCCATAAGCACGAGCTTGACCGGCCAGAGCCAACGGATTAAAGAAGGCTGCCTCAAACATAATGTCTGTGGTTTCATGGCTCACTGCGGTACTGGCACCGCCCATAATTCCAGCCATCGCGACAGGCCCACCCTCATCGGTAATGAGCAAGGTACCTTCTTGCAACTCAACCGATTGTCCATCGAGCAAATCAATGCTCTCGTTCGCTAAAGCACTGCGTACAACAATACCGCCCTGTAGCTTCGCATGATCAAAGGCATGCATCGGCTGGCCCAATTCCAGCAAAACATAATTGGTAATATCAACCACTGCATCAATAGGCCGCAATCCGGCCCGGCGTAACCGCTCCCGCAACCACAGAGGGCTTGGGCGATTTATATCAATACCCTTGATGACGCGACCACAAAAGCGTGCGCAAGATTCCGGATTTTGTATCGCAACCGGAAAAGTATCGGCAATCGTTTCCGGAATAGTGTCGATAGTCGGTTCGTTAACTGCCGTTTGCGTGAGCAAACCTACTTCTCTCGCTACGCCGCGAAGTCCTAGGCAATCAGCTCTATCGGGCGTCAGATCAACTTCAATTACCTGGTCATCAAGGTCGAGATAATCACGCAGGTCTTTTCCTACGGGTGCATCCGCAGCCAGCTCCAGCAGGCCGTCTTCGTCGTCAGATAACTGTAATTCTGCGCCGGCGCATAACATACCTTGCGACTCAATACCCCGCAGTTTGGCTTGCTTGATTTTAAATTTGCCTGGCAGGACTCCGCCAATCATCGCCAGGGGAGTTTTAAGACCGGCCTGCGCATTCGGTGCAGCGCACACAATTTGAACCGTTTCACTGCCGGTGTTCACCACACAGACACGCAGCTTGTCTGCATTCGGATGTTGCTCAACAGAGATAATCTCAGCGACCGCGACACCGGTAAACTCGCCGGCAACTGGCCCGACACCTTCAACTTCCAGCCCCGCCATAGTAATCAAGTGCGCGAGTTCCCTGGTTGTCATGGCGGGATCAACCCACTCCCGCAACCATTTTTCCGAAATTTTCATGCCTACCCCTGATTAAACTGTTGTAGAAAACGCAGGTCATTTTCAAAATAGATGCGCAAATCACTGACGCTATAGCGCAACATAGACAGCCGCTCTACTCCCATCCCAAAGGCGAAACCCGAGTACTGATCGGGATCAATATTTGACATCTCCAGCACTCGCGGGTGCACCATTCCACAACCCATGACTTCGAGCCAGCCGGTGTGGCTACAAACACGGCAGCCTTCTCCCTCACACATCACACATTGAATATCGACCTCAGCCGAAGGCTCGGTAAAGGGAAAATAGCTGGGGCGAAAACGCACGCTCAGAGCATCATTTTCAAAAAAGGCATGCAGGAATTGTTCGATAATACCCTTGAGGTCAGCAAAGCTGCTTTGCTCATCAATTAGCAAACCCTCTACCTGAGTAAACATAGGCGTATGCGTTAAATCAGAGTCGCAGCGATACACGCGACCAGGGCAAATAATTTTGATGGGGGGGGTGCTCGTTTCCATCACTCGCACTTGCACAGGCGAGGTATGAGTGCGCAGAACAGTCGCGTCGTTTATATAGAATGTATCGTGCATCGCACGCGCAGGATGGTGCGAGGGGATATTCAGGGCTTCGAAGTTATGATAGTCATCTTCTATCTCTGGTCCTTCGACAACATCAAAGCCAACGCTACCGAAGAAATCTTCCATCCGCTCGATAGTATGCGTTATGGGATGGATGCCTCCGCCCGTCTGTCCACGCCCAGGCAGTGAGACATCAATTTTTTCGGCGGCCAGCCTGTCTGTGATAGCAGCAGATTCCAGCTCATTTTTACGCGCTGAAATAAGCTTCTGCAACTCCTGCTTCACAACATTAACCGCTGCGCCTGCCCTGGGTCGGTCTGCTTCATTGAGTTTACCCAGGGTTTTCAGCAGGCTCGTAATGTGGCCCTTCTTGCCGAGATATTCAACACGCAGGTCTTCAAGCGCTTTACTATCTGTCGCAGCGCTTACGGCGTCAATACCTTGTTGCTTCAGGCTATCGAGGTTTTCCATCAATTTTTCATTCCTCTAAAACACAGAAAGGGAAAGAGCAAAGCCCTTTCCCTTTCAAATACGTGTGCCAGCGAACCGCCCGGTTAAATACAACCGAAGCAGTGGGGGTGGGCTTAGGCCAATGCGGCCTTCGCTTGCTCCACGATCGCTGCAAAAGCCAATTTGTCATGCACTGCCAGGTCCGCCAATACCCGGCGGTCCAAAGTAATACCGGCCTTCTTCAAACCGTTGATCAAACGGCTATAGCTCAGGCCATTGGCTCGGGACTGGGCATTGATGCGTATGATCCACAGCCCGCGAAACTGACGCTTACGCTGGCGGCGGTCACGGTAGGCATATTGTCCAGCCTTGGTGACGGCTTGCTTTGCCACCCGAAAAATACGGGAACGGGCACCATAGTAACCCCTGGCCTGTTTCAGAATTTTTTTGTGGCGGCGGTGAGCCACCACACCACGTTTTATACGGGGCATAGTCTTGTCCTCTCTTAAGAATCAGTAAGCGTTACTTGGTCCGCAACAGGCGGTCAATCAGCACCCTGTCGTTGTCGTGTACTCCACGAGTACCTCGCAACTGGCGCTTACGCTTGGTGGTCATCTTGGTCAGGATGTGAGTTTTGTGCTGACACTTGCGCTTGAAACCCGAACCGGTTTTCTTAAAACGCTTGGCAGCCCCGCTGTGAATTTTAGCTTTAGGCATCATAAACTCCGCATTTGCAGTTGACTAATAAATAGAACTCAGGGCATTCACAGGCCGCTAGCTCTTCTTTCTCGGGGCAATGACCATCGTCAGTTGGCGACCTTCCATTTTAGGAAATTGCTCGACATTACCTAACTCGGCCAGATCAGCCTCTACTCGTGTCAGTAGCTCCATGCCAATTTCCTGGTGAGCCATTTCACGTCCGCGATACCGCAGCGTAACTTTGGCCTTGTCCCCGTTTTCAAGGAAACGTACCAGGTTGCGTAGTTTTACCTGGTAATCTCCTTCTTCCGTCCCTGGGCGAAACTTTATTTCTTTAACCTGTGTTCGTTTTTGTCTTTTCTTTTGAGCTGCTTTTTGTTTCTTCGATTCAAATACATGTTTACCGTAGTCCATAATTTTACAGACTACGGGTTCTGAATCGGTTATCTGAACCAGGTCCAGGGTAGCCGCTTCAGCGGCTGCGCGTGCCTCTGACATGGGCACGATTCCAACCTGTTCACCATTGGCACCAATGAGTCTTACCTGTGTTGCCTCGATTTCTTCATTAATCGGAGCGCGTTTGCTCTTGCCACTTTCCTTCTTGATAAGTTACTTCTCCAATACAATACGACCACGTCGCGCTACGTCTTGATTGAGGCGCTCAATAAATGCGTTGGGATCCATCGCTCCCAAGTCCTCACCATCGCGGGTACGCACGGCCACAGTGCCAGTTTCTGCTTCACGATCCCCGACAACCAATAAATACGGAATGCGCTGAATTGTGTGCTCGCGGATTTTAAAGCCGATCTTTTCATTTCTCAAGTCTGAAATGGCGCGAAAGCCCTTGTTTTTTAAGGAATCTTCCACGTTTTTGGCGTATTCGGCCTGTTTGTCGGTGATATTCATGATCACTGCCTGTTCTGGCGCCAACCAAACCGGGAAATTCCCTTCATAGTGTTCGATCAATATTCCGATAAATCGCTCAAATGAACCCAGAATTGCCCGGTGCAGCATCACTGGCACTTGTCGCGAGCCGTCCTCTGCAACATATTGCGCCTCAAGGCGGTCCGGCATGGAAAAGTCCACTTGAATAGTCCCCAGTTGCCAAACCCGACCAATACAGTCTTTGAGAGAAAACTCAATTTTTGGACCGTAGAAAGCACCCTCGCCCGGCAATTCCTGCCAGGATAAACCATGAGCATCCAGGGCTTGCGCCAAAGCTTGTTCAGCTCTGTCCCAATGCTGGTCACTGCCCACACGCTTTGCGGGACGGGTAGACAGGCGGTAGATCACTTCATCAAAACCAAAATCGGCATAGACGTCGTGCAGAAACTCTATAAAGGAAGAGACCTCTGGTTGAATTTGCCCTGCGGTACAAAAAATGTGGGCATCGTCTTGCACGAATCCGCGGACGCGCATAATGCCGTGCAAAGACCCCGAGGGCTCATTGCGATGGCAAGAGCCAAATTCAGCCAGGCGCAAAGGCAGGTCGCGATAGCTTTTCAAGCCCTGATTAAATACCTGCACATGGCATGGGCAATTCATCGGCTTAACCGCGAACTCACGTTCTTCAGAGCTGAGCATGAACATATCATCGCCAAATTTGTCGGCGTGACCGGATTTTTTCCAAAGGCTTAGATCCACCAACTGAGGCGTTTTGATTTCCTGGTAATTATGCTCGCACTGTCTTTGTCGCATGTATTGCTCAATAAGCTGGTAAATGCTCCAACCCCTGGGGTGCCAAAACACCATTCCCGGTGCTTCTTCCTGAGTATGAAACAAACCAAATTTCTTACCTAACCTGCGATGATCACGCTTTTCGGCTTCTTCAATTCGATTCAGATAAGCCTTTAACTCTTTCTTGTTGCGCCAGGCGGTACCGTATACACGCTGCAACATTTCATTTTTGGAATCACCACGCCAGTATGCTCCTGCAACTTTGGTCAATTTGAAAGACTGCAACTTACCCGTGCTTGGAACATGGGGGCCGCGGCATAAATCCATCCAGGCCCCCTGCTTATAGACACTGATTTCCTCACCCACTGGCAGGTCTTCAATAATTTGAACCTTGTAGTGCTCACCTATTTCTTGAAAAATTTTGATCGCGTGATCCCGATCCATAACCACCCGTTCGATAGGTAAATCCTGTTGCACGATCTCCAACATCCGCTCTTCAATTTTCTCTATATCTTCAGGCGTAAACGTGTGGCCCGAGGCAAAATCATAGTAGAACCCGTCTTCAATAACCGGACCTATGGTGGCCTGCACACCGGGAAACAGTTGCTGCGTTGCCATAGCCATGAGGTGGGCGCTGGAATGACGAATCAACTCAAGCCCCTCTTCCTGTTTATCAGTAATGATGGCTAAATCAACATCGTTTCCGATCAAGTAAGAGGTGTCGACCTGCCGACCATCTACCACTCCGGCCAGTGCAGCCCTGGCGAGACCGGGGCCTATATCCGCAGCGACAGCGTGAACTGAAACCGGGTGATCAAAACAGCGGTGGGAACCGTCGGGCAAGGTAATTGCGGGCATAGTGCTGTCCTTTTTTCAGTGGCGACCCCTACTAAAGGCCGCGTGAGTCAGCGATAACAAAAATTGGTGCTGAAGCTGAGGTAATGTTTGCAGGCGCGCATTCTAGCACAAGCGAGGACTGGACAGCGAGGATTGGACAGCGAGGGTTGAGCAGGAGGCAGGACTACTCCCGCCGTCCTCCCGCACCACCGTGAGGCACATAGATGTTCGCCTCGTCTGCGATTCCTGTTCGTCGGGCCGAAATTTTGGCTACCGCTACCTTCAGGTTCCAGGTCGCCCTTGCTGTCCAGCTAACGGTTCTCGTCATCGGGATCCACAGGGGCTACCGCGACAGCGCGAACACCCTCAAGTCAGCCCTCAACTCGGCCCTCAAATCACCACCCGATCTCTGGTTTCAATAGGTATATTGCAACCCGAACAGCACCCGTTGACTCAGGTCGTGTTCACCGTAGTCATAGAACCCCACCCCCGAGTCATAACCTTTGAAACTCAGGTCTTCATCGGTAATGTTCAAAAACTGCACCGATACCCGGAAATGACCCAATGAATAATTTGCCGACAGGTCAAGTTGCCCGTAATCGTCGGTAAACTTGGGGCGCGCAAAGTCATCGGCAAAGACTGACAGATACCGGTCTCGCCAGGCATAATTCAACCGTGCATCCAGTGTGCCTTTGTCACCGTAATCGGCATCGTAATAGAGTCCGGCATTGAAGCTTTTCTTCGACAGCCCGGGCAGACCGTCTCGACGGACATCATTGGGGTCGCCGAAGTCTGCCGTGCTATCGGCATAGGTATAGTTGAACAGCAGCCCAAAATCCTTGCCAAAACCATCAAAAAAGCTGAACGGCTTTTGCAAGCCAATTTCCAGGCCTTCAATACTGGCAGAAACCGCATTGGCCGGGGTGGTAACCCGGAGGTTGAACAATGCCCTGCCGTCCGCATCACAGCCGCCATTGGCTATGCCAGCGGCTATTTCAGCAGCGCTGCAAGCGACCTGTGGCGCAACCAGGGCATCTTCCCTGGTAATTTCGTCACCAACAAAATTGTCAAGTTGCTTGTAAAAGATGTTGGCAAACAATAGGCCTTCTTCTTCAAAGTACCACTCCACGCCTATGTCAACATTATCTGAGGTAAAGGGTTGCAATTGCGGATTACCGCGATTAATAAAACCATTGTCTGCCCCTACAGTTGAAACAAAAACCTGTTCAAACGGCGATAATTGAGGAAGGTTGGCACGGGTTAGAGTCGTTGAGTACGCCGCCCGCAGCAGGATATCCTCTGTGTATTCATAGCGCAGACTGGCGCTGGGCAGAAAATGCTTATAATCGTTTTCAACCGCAACCGGAGTAATGACCTCATTGGCCGAGTCCCGCGCCTCAACCCTGGAGCCCTGGGAAGTTTGATCCGTGCGCACATAGCGCAGGCCGACATTCACACTGAGCTTATCGATTTCAAAATCGGCTGAAGTATACAGATTGATGCTGTCCTCCTCGACTTCATAGCTTTGCTGGGCACCGCGTCCGGGGCGATTGTCTATCCTGGTATCGGCGATTGTGCCGGTACTGTTCTCCTCATTAAAACCATTGGGAAAGTAGTACGAGTACACCTGTGCAGGGTCGGGAGCCAACAGTTGGTCGTTATAGCTGTTAGATGTGCCATCGACACTGTGATCAACCAGTGTATCGAGATTTTCAAAGCCATCAAAAGGCTGGCCACCCGTGCGAGCCAGGCGGTATTCGCGGAAGTTGACGGTTTTGGTTTTATTGTTGTAGCGCATCCCGAGATCCAGTGACGTCAGGGCGCCACTATCAAAGCTGCGATTGAAATCCAGCTTAAAAGTCTTTTCTTCATCCTCGTCCACTGACGGGCGAAAAATCAGCACATTCAACCCAAAATTTTCGGGCTCACCATCGAAGTTTGTAAAGTCACTTTGAAAATCAAAGCTGCTACCCTGACCGCTATAGGTCAGGTAGTGCGCGGTGGAGCTGCCATCACAGCCAGCATTGGCGGTGGCGGCGCTGCAATCCAGATTGCCGCCATCGGTATTGTTGGCCCGAAATGCCAACAATGCGTGATCGCGGACGGCCTCACGATTGGCATAGCCAAACAGCGGCTTGGCTGTCCAGTTGTCGGACAGCGCAATATCGCCACCGAAAGAGAATTGCATAAACTCATCCTCAATATCTAATGTTCGCGTACTGGGACGGTACTGCACTTCATCGAGTGTCGCCTCGGTCACCAGACCACTGGCCGTGCTAAAAGGGTTGTCAGGGCCGATTATCAGGGTATGGGTGCCTTCTATAGCCGTATCCGGGCGCACCACATTTTTCTCGCTGGACAACTCGGCAAAGAGAAAATCGGCAAACAGTTGAGTGCGCTCATTGGGCCTGAACTGTAGATTGATGTTGCCAGCGGTATTTTCGCGCTCTTCAATGAAGGCGATTGCCCGCGGGGTTTTAACAGCCAGGACACTGGTGTCCAGTGGGTTGCCAGCGGCATCCCTGTAAGCAGCCAGCGCTGTTGTCACATCGTCTGCGGTGCCAAATGTGCCATCGGCGCCTGGGGTTCTGACTGCATCAAACACATCAGACAATGCCTGTCGGTTGCCGCTTTCTATGCTGTCCGAGTGAAATTCAGACTCAGCGCGATAGACAGCAGCGGAGAGGCCGAAGCGGTCGTTAAAATTATTGCTAAATGCAGCAAACAGGCGCGGGTCATTGGAGTCTGACTTGTCGTCAGAGTTGAGATGTGCAGAGAGCGTATACTTTAAGCCTTCGTGACTCAGTGCTCTTGGTGTTTCAAGTGAGACAACCCCCGCCAACCCGCCTTCACTCTGGGTTGCGTTTGCTGATTTTGCGACACTGGCGGTAGAAAATAGCTCGGCTGGCAACAACTCAAAGCTGAACTCCCGGCCACCACCCGTGGCACCCAGGCTGCCATCTTTATTGGCATCGGCACCGCTGCCATTGCCCAGACCGGTCAACCCATTGATTTCAACGCGGGTAAATAAGGGCGATAATCCACGCAGGTTAATTTGCTCGCCTTCGCCATTAGGGTTGCGGTTTAAGGTAACACCTGGAATACGCTGGAGTGATTCCGAGATGTTCAGGTCCGGGAATTTACCCAGGTCTTCCGCTGAAATTGAATCGCTGAAACCCTGATCGTTATATTTTGATTCAATGGCGCGAATAATACTGGCGCGAACACCAGTGACTATGATTTCCTCAAGCTGCGTAGCTTCTTCCTGGGCAATCGCAGGCACGATTTGACTGCAAATAGCAGTCAGGACGCTTGCACTGAGGCTCTTTTTGAACACAGATGAAAACATGTTAGCCACCCTCAATTTATTTTAAAGATTTTGCCCAAACTGATCCTTTAAATGTTTGAAACTATCTTAAATTGGCAGAATGAGAGTTAACAACTTACATCCTTATTTTGAAGATAACAAGCGAAATGTTATTAATTATCACTATTTATTTATTTTTATGGTACTTATTGCCAAAGATAGAGCCTTGCCAAAGAGGGCCTTACCAAAAAAGCCCTTTGCACAGAAGATGATTGTGTTTTCAGGCAGGGCAAAACCCACACACTGGGGGAGCTTATGGCTATCAATGAGGGAGCTTATGGCTATCAATGACCGATTGAGACCATTTTTATCGGTAGCAGGCGCTTTGAGGCAGCGTAACTGAAATGGCTTTCGCGCAGAGGTCTCAAAAAGAAATTCCAGGGGTCGGTCGGGCACAACCGCTGACCGTAGCGGTAGTCCAGGGGTAGCACCGTTTTTATTGGGGAAGATTAATGGAGAAGATTATAGGGGAAGACAGCTCTCGGAGCTTTCCAGAAACCAGGCGCTGCCAACTTGCATCAGTCCCCTAGTCTCCCAGAGGCAGCTTATCATTCCCCTGGCGGTACTGGTCCAGGGTTTGTTTTAAGCGGCGGAGCTTTTCTCTGGATTTCCGCTTGTTCCTGATGGCCAACTCTGTCATCAGCACGTCGATAGCGGCCAGCATGACATACCTTGAGGCGCTGGGTTTAAAGATATAGTCGCTCTCTCTGATCACGATGGGCAGGTTGACATCGGCGATTTTCGCTAACACGGAATCCCTGGCCGTGACGGCAATAATGGACACACCATATTGTTTGGCAATCTCTATGGCCTCTTCAATATCGGGGCTGAATCCACCCAGAGAAAAACAGATTATGACGTCATTCTTATCCATCGTGGACGCCATCATGCGCATCAGCAAAGGATCTGAGTAGGCCATTGCAGCTATCCCCAGCCTAAACAACCTGTACTGACTTTCAACGGCCATAAGCGTGCTACTACCCCCCACCCCCAGAGTAACAACTTGTCTTGCCTGCCCAATCAATTCAACACAGTTGTCCAGGGCTTCCTGCTTAATCAAATTGGCATTCAGCTTCAGCGCCTTGTTGGCAGATTCATAGATACCGCTAATTCCTGAAGGCTCAATATTAATCTCGCTGATAAATCGCTCTCCCACAGAGGTGGCCTGGGCAATCTGAACTTTTAAATCCCGGACATGCTTACAGTCAAGGGCTTTAGCAAGGCGAGTAACGGTCGCTTCACTGACGTTTGATTTCTGCGCAAGCTCTGTAATACTCGCAGATGCAGCAAACATTGGGTCATCCAGTATCACCTGGGCAACCTTTTGTTCAGCCGAGCGGAATTGAGACATGTTCTCGGTAATTCTGGATACGATATCAACCTTATATGTCAAAAAAGCAGTCTCCCTTTGCCGGATTCAGGTATTATTATTGCCAAAGACAGGCTTCGGGAATAATGGCACTGAAATAGTGTACCACTCTGGACACCCGCCTGTACCCGGCCTGCCCCGCAGCTTCAATAAACCATCTTTTGCTGCAAACATGGCCCGACAAGATCAACGACCTTCCATCAGCGCTCTTTCTTTTGCAAGTATGGTCAGCGCCTCAGGACGGCTGATCGCAGAGGCGGGAGTCACGCAGGACACCAGGAACCCGGCCAATAGCGCAATGGTCAGCGAAGGCAGAATTGGATTTCCCCAGTACTCCGTCCAGCTATCCTGAGAAATAACCAGCAGCGAAGTCATAGAGCCACTCAAGAGGGCAGACACAGCACCCTGCCAGTTAAACCGCTCCCAAAACCGACCCAGCAAAGAACAGGCGCAAAGCCCTGACATCACGGTCGAAATCATCCGGGTGATATAATCAATAATGTTGTTTGAGGTCAGTGCAAAGAGCAATGCCACACCAATAATGAGAACCAGGCTCACTCGGGAAAGAGCAATCATCCTGGTCTTATCGGGCATTTTGCCCAATACCAAAATATAAAGATCTCGCAATAAAATGCTGACTGCTGCTATCGCATCAGAGCTTGCGCTTGACATGGTTGCAGATAAGCCGGCAATTAAAACAATTGTTCCGACCCACAGTGGCAGAACCTGGGTAGCCAGAAACGGAAAAGCAAAGGCCGCTTCATCAAGATTGCTGTCAATAGCGTGCGCCGCCATCCCCACTATTGCGGGAATAAACGAAAACAGCAGGTAAATGCTACCCGATAATGCAAAGGACTGACGCACAGCACTCACACTTCGGCCGGAGTAAATACGCTGTCGGTAAGAGGGTGTCGCCAGAATCCCTACCAAAACGGCCAAAGACAGCGACAAAGCGGGCACCAAGCCAATCTTGCCAAGCGCAAATGCAGCCACATTTTCTACGGGTTGCGCCGCCAGCAGTGACGACCAGCCACCGACGTATTCAATCGACATGGCTGCCATAAGGATAAAACCCAGGAAAAGGATGATTGCCTGGATGGTATCAGTCCAGACAACGGCAGTGTAACCGCCGATTACAACGTAGATCGCAAAACCAAAAGCCACGAAAATCTTGGCGATTGACGGATCCAGCCCTGTCACCCAAGCCAGATAGAGACCGCCGCCAATCATATGGGCTCCAAGCCATCCAATACTGGCCAAAAAGATCAGTACTGCCACCAGATTCTTCACCCAGTAATGTGCGCCCACATAGTAGGAAATCTCTTCACTCATGGTCATAAAGCAATGCTTTCTTACCGGTGCATACAACCAGGCGAGTAGAAGAATCCCTATTGCGCCACCCAACCCGTAAAGAGTCCCTGCCCAGCCGTTTTCATAGGCAAAACCCACAGCGCCCATCGAAGAACCCGTGCCAACCATGGTCGCAACGGTGGTGCCAAGTGTGAGGAATACCGGCAAATCGCGGCCGCCCAGCAAAAAGTCTTCCCCGGTTTTTTGCCTGCGCGAGACGACCCAGCCCAAGGCAATCATCGAGATGACATAGCCAATAAAAGCCACCAGAAATAGCGTTGTTGCCACTTTAAATACGCTCCTGAGAGTTGCGAACCAGCGAGTCTGTACTGCTACCCAATGTCTTTGTAACAGGTGACATCAAGCTCAACCTTGCAGTCGACAACCAGGTCTGCAACTGCGCATATTCGCGCAGGAGGATGCCCGCCAAAAACCTCTCTAAAGACTGTGTTGAAGGATTGAAAGTAGCGCGCATCTGTCAGGACAACCGTTACATGAACGACATCTTCCAGCCCGTAGCCAGCTTCTTTCATTATTGCCAGGCAGTTATCAATGGCCAGTTGTGACTGTTCCACCGCGCTGCCTTCGACAACCTCGCCATCGCGCATGGGTGTTTGCCCCGAGACATAGAGCCAGCCCCCCGCCTGTACCGCACGAGAAAACGGCAAAAGCTGCCCGCCCGTTCCCGTACCGCCTTCAACACCGTATCTTTGAATGGTCATAGCCGTTCCCGTTTTTAATGGTTTAATTCATTTGCGGCCGTTTTGCGAACCAAAAATTTTCCGGCATTATTGTCCAATGGCCGAGAAAACTGATAACCCAGCTTGCCGTTGACCCAAACATTCCTGACACCCGCTGCTACCTGTTTTGGGTTTCTGAAATTAGCGGTATCCCTGATCTCTCGCGGGTCAAACAGGACCAGATCGGCAAAATTTCCTTCCTTGATAACGCCGCGATTGAAAAGCCTGAATTTTCCCGCTGGCAGCCCGGTCATCTTCCTGACACCCTCGCGCAATTCGAACAGCCCCAAGTCTCGACAATAATGGCCGAGCACCCGGGGAAAGGTACCCCAAAGACGCGGATGTGGGTGTGGGTCGTCTGGCAATCCATCTGATCCAATCATGCTTTCCGAATACTGCAAGACGTTTTGTACATCGGCTTCATCCATGTTGTGGTAAACCGCTCCCGCCGGTTGCAGCTTCTTCGCAGACTCCAAAAGTGAAAGCCCCCACCCTGCGGCTATGTCGGCAAGCATTTTCCCCGATTCAGCCGGGCAACTTTCGGACCAGGTGACAAAAATATCGAAATCAGGCGTCACCTGTTTGAGATCCAGGGTGCTTGAACTGGCAGCATAGGGATAGCAATCACAGGCTATATCCTGCCGCAGCGAGGCTTTGGCGAGGAGCGGAATGGTTTCTTTGGTTCTGCCCCAGTTGTTTGCACCAGCACACTTAAAGTGAGAAATAACAACCGGAACCCGAGCGCCCCGACCCAATGCAAATGCCTCTTCCATGGCCGTTATAATGCCGTCAAACTCTGTTCGTAAATGCGTCGTATAAATACCATCATAGGAAGACAATACTTCTGCCAGAGCCTGAACCTCTTCCGCAGGGGCGCTGTTTGCGCTCGCATAGGCCAATCCGCTGCTCATGCCAATCGCCCCGTCCTCCAGAGCTTCAGTCAATTGCATTTTCATGCGCTCAATTTCCGCTGAGGTTGCCCCCCGGTCCAGCGCCTGCATTTGATTGCTGCGCAGGGATGTATGCCCTACCAGCGCAGCAATATTGACAGCGGGCCTGGCCCGTTCAACAGCAGTTGCATAATCTCGCACTCTGGGGAAAATAAAATCATCTTGCTCGCCGAGTAAATTCATTGGGTCCGGAGGGGGGGCATCCAGCACAACAGGGCTTGCGCTAATGCCACAGTTACCCACAATGACTGTCGTAACTCCCTGGCTTATTTTGCTGAGCATCCCCGGGTTGGCAAGCACATGTAAATCGTCATGGGTATGAACATCTATAAACCCTGGAGCCAAACACAGGCCTCCGGCAAAAATTTCCGCGCCGAACCTGGAATGATTCAAACCGCCAATCTTAGCTATTCGGTCTTCAATAATGCCAAGATCGCTTTTATATTCAGGATTCCCTTGCCCATCAACTATGGTTGCTCCCCGGATAATAAAATCGAACTTTTCACTTTCGGTTTCCAATGCTGAACATCCTGAAATAGCGATCCCGTTCTCCATCTCTCTGAATAGTTGCGTTTAAATAGACAGCACACTGAGCCAACTACCATTGCCAATGTATCAGCTTATGATTGAAATAATCAATATTTTATGAATTAATATGTTACTTTCTATCTTTTGGATGGGTTGATCGCTCTCTGCGCCCGCCGGGACTTCACCGATTCAAATTACTTTTAACCAGCCGGGCTCTCGCAATGGAATTTCCCAAGCACTGCCAGGGGATTACCCCATCAGATCAACTCGATACCTCGACAAAAGGAATCGGCAATGTCGCTGACCTGAAAACCGGGCCCTGGAATCTTCTGGCCGAAGATATCAGCTTGCCCGCAGCCGTCCTTTATCAATCCAGACTGGAAAATAACCTGCTCTGGATGCAAAGGTTTTCGGACATTAACGGCGTGGGCCTGGCGCCACATGGTAAAACCACCATGACACCTGATTTTTTCCGCCAGCAAATCAATGCCGGAGCCTGGGGAATAACCCTGGCAACGGCCGTCCAGGTCGCTGCGGCTGCCAAGCAGGGTATCGGCAAGATCCTTATGGCCAATCAACTTGTCGGCAAAAGAAACATGGCAATTATTGCCGGCCTGCCCCAGGAAACAGAATTCTACTGCCTGGTAGATTCGGTAGAAAATGTTCATCAATTAGGGGCGTTCTTTGCAGATGCTGACAAGACGCTCAATGTTCTTATCGAGCTGGGAGTCGAAGGGGGTCGCTGTGGCTGTAGAACGAATCAGGAGGCCATCGCCCTTGCCAGGGTCATCAATGAGTGGCCTCAGCTCAAGTTGGTTGGTGTCGAGGTTTATGAAGGTACCATCCATGGAGAAAACGCTGAATCGAAGGTTATAAACTTCTTGCACTGGGCTGTTGCTGTTACACAGGAGTTAGTTGAGCTGGGAGCCTTTTCTCGTGAGCAGGTTATTTTAACCGGGGCGGGTTCTGCCTGGTATGACCTTGTCAGCAACCTGTTTTACCAAGCGAGCCTTAGCCTGAATCTCTCGATTCTGATTCGCCCTGGTTGCTACCTGATACACGATCAGGGCATTTATGCACAGGCACAGCGCAACATTGATGTCCGGCTCAGGGGCAGGGTCGGCAGTACCGATGGCGATAGACATACGCCAGGCGCACTCCAGTCTTCTCTTGAGATTTGGGCCTATGTCCAATCGCTGCCCGAACCCGGCAGAGCCATTATCGGCATGGGGAAAAGAGATGTCGCCTTTAGCGACGGCTTGCCTGAACCGTGCCTGCATTTTCGACCCGGCAATAGCCAACCGATACAAGCCGACCCTGCCTGGGAGACTCTGGAATTAATGGATCAGCACACCTACCTGAAAATTCCGGCGTCGGCAGATATTAAAGTTGGCGATATGCTGTCTTTTTCCACTTCACACCCCTGCCTGACATTCGACAAATGGCGATATGTTTGTGTTATTGACGACAACTACCAGGTCGTCAAATTGGTGGAGACCTGTTTCTGATAGGGCCTTATCAGGCAACACAGGATATCCACATGGCTCGAGTGGCAATTAACGGATTTGGTCGCATTGGCAGAAACGTACTGCGTGCCTGGCTCGAACGAACAGATATTTCAGGTTTGGAGATCGTCGCCATCAACGACCTGGGCGGGCGAGATATGAACGCTCACCTGCTCAAGTACGATTCAGTACACGGCACACTGCGTGAAGATGTCAGCCTGACTGACCGGGGCATACGGGTGGGTAACAGCGAAATAGTTTGCCTGAGCGAACGCTCGCCGGCCAGCCTTCCGTGGCAAGGTCTGAATGTCGATATCGTTATGGAATGCACCGGCTTCTTCACTGGTGCCAGTGCCGCCAGCGCCCATCTGGATGCCGGGGCAAGCAAGGTACTGATCTCTGCCCCCGGCAAAAATGCCGATGCGACTATTGTCTATGGTGTCAACCATTTAAGTCTGGCTGAAGAGCACAATATTGTCTCAAATGCTTCGTGCACAACAAACTGCCTTGCCCCCCTGGCCTATGCGTTGAACAGGGGTCTGGGCATTGAAAAGGGCCTGGCGACAACCGTCCATGCCTACACTAATGACCAGAATCTAAGTGACGTTTATCACAGCGATAAATTCCGCGCCCGCTCTGCGACTCAATCCATGATTCCAACCAGAACGGGAGCCGCATCCGCTGTATCTCTGGTTCTGCCAGAGTTAGAAGGCAAACTGGATGGCCTGGCGGTTCGCGTACCCGTGATCAACGTCTCACTGCTCGATTTCACCTTTGCGGCGAGTCGTGAAACAAGCGTGGCCGAAGTTAATCAGATTCTATTGGCCGCATCCAAAGAAATGCCGGGGGTTCTGGACATTAACGAATTGCCACTGGTCAGTATTGATTTCAACCACAAGTCGTCCTCTTCAATTGCCGATTTGGCCCAGACCAAAGTCATCGGCAACCAAGTTAAGGTTCTGTCCTGGTACGACAACGAATGGGGGTTCTCAAACCGCATGCTCGACACCTCTGCCGTACTCGCCGGTTTCTTAAAAAGAGGGGTTAGACCCTCTTTCTTCTCAGGTCTTGTAAACTCACAACGAGTTAATTCGAAGCACCCGTGTTCTCTGTGAGCATATCCATAACCTGCTCCAGGGAGAAACTGGCGGCCTTCTGGCGCGGCGGATATTTCTTGAATGTCGCCAGAAACTCCCCCACATAATTCTGCGTTGGCACCAGCAGGAACACATGATCGAGCAACCAGTCATAATACGTGTTCGAGGTTAACTGCGCTCGCTCATAGGGGTCGCGACGCAGATGAAATATCAGCGGTATACGCAAAGGCACGAAAGGTTCAGACCAGGCTGCAAAAGTTGTTTCCTGACGCTGCTCCATGAAAATCATTTTCCAATCGTTATAGCGAAGCGCTGTCAGGTCGCCATCATCCGAAAAATAGAATATTTCGTCGCGGGGCCCCTTTTCTACCTCACCTGTCAAGAAGGGCAAAAAGTTATAGCCATCCAGATGCACTTGATAGCGACGGCCAATCGCTGAATGCCCCTTCAATAGTTTTTGCTTCACATCGGCGTCACCTGCCGCCGCGACAAAGGTTGGCAACCAGTCCATGTGATGCATGATGTCGTTAGATACTGAGTCTGCTGCAATCTTTCCTGGCCAACGCACCATCGCCGGCACCCGCCAACCGCCTTCCCAGTTGGTATTTTTCTCACCGCGAAACGGGGTCGCCGCAGCGTCAGGCCATGTATTGTAGTGGGGTCCATTGTCGGTTGAATAAAATACGATGGTGTTATCTGCAATAGCCAAATCATCAAGCTGCTTGAGGAACATGCCGATATGCATGTCGTGCTCAACCATGCCATCGCTATATTCATCCTGACCACTAATGCCGCGGAGCTCTGGCTTCACATGAGTGCGAAAGTGCATGCGCGTTCCACTCCACCAGACAAAGAACGGCTTGTCCGCTGCAACCTGCTGGTCAATAAATTTCATCGCCGCTGCCACAGTTTCATCGTCAACTGTCTCCATGCGCTTTTTGGTCAATGGCCCAGTATCTTCGATACGACCATCCGCAAACGATTTGATCACTCCGCGAGGCCCGTATTTTTCGCGAAAAGCCGGATCCTTCGGATAATCAGGCAGTTCTGGCTCCTCTTCAGCATTGAGGTGGTATAGATTGCCGAAGAACTCATCAAAACCGTGGTTTGTCGGCAAGTGCTCGTCTTTGTCGCCTAGATGGTTCTTACCAAACTGGCCGGTTGCATAGCCCTGCTTCTTGAGCAGGCCAGCAATGCTGGGGTCTTCTTCCTGCATACCCAAATCGGTGCCGGGTAAACCTACCTTGCTGAGACCCGTGCGAAGTACTGATTGCCCCATAATGAATGAGGAGCGCCCCGCCGTGCATGATTGCTCGCCATAGTAATCGGTGAAAATCATGCCTTCACTGGCAATACGGTCAATATTTGGAGTTCGGTAACCCATCATACCCATCGTATAGGCCGAAATATTCGAGTGACCCACATCGTCTCCCCATATCACCAGGATATTGGGCTTGTCCGCTGCCCAGACAGATTGAATAATTCCTAACAGCCCGATACATAAACATTTACGCATACAACTATCTCCATGACTGTGCGCTGATTACGCGCTAACAACCAGTATAGATGCATCTGCGAAATATTGAATCTCTACACATCAGTCCTATGCCACTTCCCCTCTGCCAGGAGCCTGCCGAACTTCGATTACTTATTAGCTGGCAGTTTAACGATGAGGGCGTGAACAGGACGGCAGCCAACCGCCTGACCGGGAGGGCGCCAAAGAAATATGTGCCGACTCTCTGCGCAATCAGCAATCCTGACTTGCATCAAAATGCGAATCAATAACTGCTGAGGTAAACGTCACTGGTGTGGCTATGGTAGGATCAGGCGGATTCGAACCGCCGACCTCTACCATGTCAAGGTAGCGCTCTAACCAACTGAGCTATGATCCTATGAATACGATCCTATAAAGAGGACGCGAATTATATAGATTGCCCCATTATTTTAAAAGCACTTGTGCGGGTTCAGTACCTGTGAGACAAATCGGCCAGCTTCGGTATGATCTGATGCGCAGGCTTTTGCTCTGCATCGGGTCGTCTCCTGTGTGGATTTAACAACTCACAGGCTACCTGATTTTTAGAAATCCGGGGATCATGGCCTGTGGAATGAGTCTGACATAGCCCCTTTTCCGTTCATGATGAAAGGATGAAAACCACCATGAATGCTGAAAAATTGACCACAATTGACGAACTTCGGGCCTTTCTCGACGGCAGCCAACGGCTTGCCCTGGAGGTCGCCAGCAACAAGGACAGCCGCTACCGATGGATTCAACGCATGTTGACCAGGTTTCGTTACGGGACGCTTACCTAATAGCCAAAAGTATAAGCGTAAGCTAGCCTTACGGTATGAGCACACGATACGAATTAGTTGTTAAAAAAGATTGTCCTACCTGCACGATGATAGAACCGGTGATTAGCGAGGTACTGGCAGCGGGAATCAATCTATCTGTTTGGTGTCAGGACGACCCGACTTTTCCCAGCTCGGCTCCTTATGTCACAGATGACCGGCAACTGGAGCACTCCTGGCACCGCCAAATCGAAACCGTACCCACACTCATCCGCTACACAGAAGAGCAGGAGGAAAACCGGACTGAGGGCTGGGACCAGGCAAGCTGGTCGCAATTACTCGACCTGGACGATATCGGTGCGGATTTGCCCGCATTCCGGCCTGGCTGCGGCTCTTTAAGTGTGGGGCCAGGCATGGCTGAAACGCTGGCCTTGCGCTTTGGCGATATCAAACTGGCCGCTCGCAAGCTGACAATCGGCGCCATGGAAGATCCAATCGAAGCTTGCTATGAGCGGGGTTGGAGTGACGGGTTGCCAGTGGTACCGCCAACGGAAATAAGGGTCGTTAGAATGCTGACCGGCACCACTCGCAGCCCTGATGAGGTCATCGGGTCTGTACCTCCCGACTTGCAGGCCTGCACGCTGGAAAAAGCAGCCATCAATGCTGTAATGGCCGGCTGTAAGCCAGAGTACTTCCCGGTCGTTATCGCTGCACTGGAAGCGGCACTTATGGACGAGTTCTGTATGCATGGCCTGCTGGCCACTACCTGGTTCTCGGGCCCGATGATCGTTGTAAACGGCCCTATCGCCAAAGCCATTGGTATGAACAGTGGTGTCAATGCACTGGGCCAGGGTAATCGCGCCAACGCCAGTATCGGCCGGGCACTGCAACTCATCATTCGCAACGTCGGCGGTGGCAAACCCGGCGGAGTAGATCGCTCAACCCTCGGCAATCCGGGCAAGTACACGTTCTGTTTTGCGGAAAACGAAGCCGATTCATGTTGGCAAGCACTAGCGCAGGAGCGCGGCGTTGAGGCGGGCAAGTCCGCTGTGACGCTGTTTGCCGCCGACGGCTTACAGGGTATGGCGGATCAAAAATCCCGTGACCCGGAGTCTCTCTGTCGCAGCTTTGCAGCCAGCATACTCACTGTGGGCCACAAAAAATTTGCCATGCTCAACGATGCGTTCATCGTCATGTCGCCGGAGCACCAGCATGTGTTTCGCGACGCCAACTGGAGTAAACAGCAGGTTAAAAATCGCTTGCTCGAACTCACTACACGTCCAGGTTCTGAGTTAGTCGGCGGCGTGGACGGCATCAGTGAAGGTATGCCAGACTTTGTCATAGATATGGACTTGCCAAAGTTCAAACCCGGCGGACTCAATATCGTTCACGCAGGAGGTGGCGCAGGCTTGTTCAGCGCCATCATCAGCGGCTGGCTTGCCAGCGGCGATATGGGTAGTTCGGCGGTCACTCGAGTCATCGACTCTTAGCCATTAATTCAGGGAGATCAAACCGTGAACACTATCCTCTTAGATCCGACAGCCGAGCTACAGGCCCAAGCCAGCGCCCTTTTACCGCGCTTAAGCACCCTTGCAGGTAAAACTGTCGGCTTGCTCGACATCAACAAGCCGCGCGGCAAAGAATTGCTGGATCGCCTACAGGTGCACTTTGAGAAGCTGGGAGTTGCTGTTAATCGCTATAACAAACCCACCATGACAAGAGTCGCGCCGTTAGAGCTAAGGCAGCAGCTAGCCAGCGAATGCGACGCTGTTATTGAAGCGCTGGCCGATTGAGGTTCCTGCACGTCGTGCAGTCTGCATGACATCATGGACCTTGAAAGCCGCGGCATACCCGGCGGCTATATTTTGACCGAAGAGTTCCGCGAGGCGGATATTGCCCAGGCAGAAGCGCTGGGCTTTGCAGCGGCCAAGGTGTTTGTGGAACACCCTATTCAGGATCGCACGGATGAGGAAATGCACATCATCGCAGATAAGTCCTTCGCTCAGGTGCTTGGTTTGATCCTGGCACCGCAGACTTAGGGCGCCAAAGACAGGCCCAGCAAACTCTCCAATTCAGCGATGCTATCTGCCGGGTCGATCACTTTAATAGTGGTCATTCCCAGGGCTCTGGCGGATTTGAGATTTTGCCCGATATCATCCAGGAATATTGCCTGCGACGGTTCAACACCAAGCCGTTCACAGGCGATTTGGTAGATTTTGGGGTCGGGCTTGCGCACCCCCTCTATCGCAGATTCCACAAACACATCAAAGAGAGATTTCACTTCCGTGTTGGAGCTGCCCTCGTTATCTCTAACCCAGTTATTGGTTAATGCTGCCAGCTTGTAGCCTGCCTCACGTAATTTAACAATGGCTGCAACCATATTTTCAAATATGCCAACGCTGCCCGCCACCTCTTCAAAAACGGCCTTTGAACTTAAACCCGATGCACCCTCCTGGGTAAGTTCCGCATCAAACTGAGCAAAGAACTCGTCGTTCATGGGAATCTCCCCCCGCTCCAAACGGCCCCACGCGCTATCGTGCCCGTTGTTCACAATCATGCGATTGATGAAATTGCGCTCCAGGCCCTGCGCCTGCTCTGCATTAGCGAAAGCTTGCATCGGCGAAGAAATCACCACTCCACCCAAATCAAAAATTACAGCTGTAATACTCACCTTATTTATTCCCTGACAGGTTTTCGATCACCAGACATAGCCAAGACGGAAACTAACCATGCGCTCCAGCTCATCCAACTCCGAACTCACTCCGCCATCGTATTCAAACTTCATTTCTGCGCCAAATTCTAACCCGGAAAAAACCGGCACACCTAGACCCAGCGTTGTATTTAAAATCAGGGTGTCAATTTCATCAAAGTTTGCAATGCCATCATGGTCCAGATACAAACGCGAACCACCTCCTAGCAGGCCGCCAAGGTAATCGCTGGTTAGATTCAGCGACCAATTGCCGCCAGGGTAATCCTGGTCATCACCCAGACCGTATTGTTCATCAACATACACGAGGCCAGCCTCGACCTTCATATCCAACAGGGCAGTAGCGAAAAATTGACGACCTGTATAGGCTCCGGCATAGGTTCGCAAGTCGAGATCGGAGAATTCATCGCCTTCAAACGATAGCAGTGCGCCAAAATAATGACTTGGATCAGAACTACGAAAACGATCGTACTTGTTAACACTGCGCCATTTATCCTTATTCTTAACGCCATTGGATTCATCAATCTGGTAGTAGCCTTTCGAAGTGAAGCGATCCTCTAAACTACGCCACACCATTGCATAGTCGAAATCTAGTGTAGTGTATTGAACTGATTCATGTTATATAAAGTGCTTCATTCACTACCCATTTGAAGCCAATGCCCGCCCAAATAGACATCACTTTATCAGCGCAAGAGAAAAAGCAGTTGGAAAAACAGGTTAGGAGCAAAACGACACCGGTACGATTGGTAGAGCGCTCAAGGATCATTCTGCTCGCTGCAAAAAATATTCCCAACTACAAGATTGCTGAAGAGCTGGAAATTGATGCCAACAAAGTGGGCCGGTGGCGCAATCGTTTTTTCGAGAGAGGGCTTAAGGGGATAGAGAAAGATTTACCCAGAGGGGCTAATCACGGCGGCAAGAATTCTGCGGACCAGGCAAAGCTGCGTTCGAAAGTCATCAAGATAACCACGCAGGAAAAACCCAAGGATGGCACCCACTGGACGACCCGAGGTTTGGCAAAAGTGATGGGAATTAATCACTCCTTTATAAACAGAGTGTGGCGAGAAGTTGGTTTGAAGCCACACCTGGTTGCCCGATTCAAGGTGAGCAGCGACCCTGCCTTTGAAGACAAGCTACGCGATGTCGTTGGCTTGTATGTATCGCCGCCAGAGAATGCCGTTGTTTTCTGTGTTGACGAGAAGAGTTCCATTCAAGCGCTGGATAGGTCGCAGCCGGGATTGCCGATGAAGCCAGGACGCGCCGGAACCATGACTCACGACTATAAGCGTCATGGTACAAGCACCTTGTTTGCGGCACTGAACACCCTGACGGGTGATATTATCGGTGAGTGTAAGAAGCGTCACCGGCACCAGGAGTTTTTGGCGTTTCTGAAGACTGTGGAGAAACAAACACCCAAAGAGTTAGACCTTCACCTTATCGTTGACAACTATGCGACGCACAAACACGAAACAGTGAAGAACTGGATTAAGCGTCATAAGAGAGTTCACTTACACTTTATTCCAACGAGTTCTTCGTGGCTAAATCTGGTGGAGAGATTTTTTGGATTGTTGACAGAAAGGCGGCTGCGTCGTGGTGTATTCACATCAGTACAACAGTTGGAAGAGACTATCATGGATTTTATTGAGAGACACAATGAAGATAAAAAGCCATTTGTTTGGACAAAGTCTGCGGGAGAGATTCTGGAGAAAGTGGGCCGGGCAAGACATGCACTCTCAAATCAATAATTAGTTTAATACACTACACTAGTTCTTCAGTGTCGGTATTGCCCTTTTCGAGCAACGCGGAGGCACCCACTTTGCCGGACCAGCCGTACCCGTCTCCCAACTCCCATGGCTCAGGATTCAAACGATCAATATCATCCACCTCAAACCGTACTGCTTCCAGTGCGTCATTCATAAGCAGCATTGAGCGATCTTGCGCTGCAATCGTCTTATTCTCAAACAGGCGACCGTCCTTCATCTTCACCGTCACTGCCGCATCGGTAAACAAGGTATCGACCTTCAGGGAATCGACTGAAAGGTCACCAGCAAAATCCGTCTTAAACACAATCTTTCCCGCTTCAGCACTGACCAACTTGCCGATGATACGAGAACCATCATTCATCAGTAGTTCATCGGCAAACAGCCGGGTGGAACCAAATACAGCAATGGCAACCAACAGCCGTGACAACAACTTATTCATAGAACGAACCTTGCACATAGAAAACTACCCGCGCATTATAGGTGAAGAACGGATAAAGCGAGACAGGGTTATGGGGATTAATACACTGAGCCGCAGCGGTGGAAGTCGCAAAGTTCGCAGAATTGAGCCGCTAGGTGTTGCAGTGGTCAGCAAATAGCAGACACCTCGCCAGGGTTCATCTCATAATCCGGCGGGGTTCTGTACCCCGGCGTCGATCAACGCACTTTTAGAACGTGCGCTGACAGAAGTTTACTGAATAAAGGCCTGCTGTTTTACTTCCGCCAACTGATCCCTAAGGTTGGCAGCCTCTTCAAATTCCAGATTCTTTGCATGCTCATACATTTGCTGTTCCATTTGCTTGAGCTTGCGGGCCAGCAGCTCTGGCGAGAGATTACCCACTTCAATCGCGTAGCCCCTTTTACGTTCTGCCACCTTCTTGCCTTTTGCCCGGCTCCTGCCTGATGCACCGTAAGCACCTTCAAGAATATCTGTGACCGCTTTCTGAACTCCTTCTGGCGTAATGCCATGCTCAAGATTATATGCCTCCTGCTTTTCACGGCGCCTATCGGTCTCCGCAATGGCTCGCTCCATGGAACCAGTGATTGAGTCTGCATACAGAATGGCCCGCCCATTTATATTTCGAGCACCCCGCCCTATGGTTTGGATGAGTGATCGCTCCGAACGCAGAAACCCTTCCTTGTCGGCATCCAAAATACAAACCAGGGAGACCTCGGGCATATCCAGCCCTTCTCTGAGCAAGTTAATACCCACCAGTACATCAAATACACCCAGACGCAGGTCTCGAATAATCTCTACCCGCTCCACCGTTTCGATATCTGAATGCAGATAGCGCACTTTTACACCGTGATCTCCCAGATATTCAGTCAAGTCCTCCGCCATCCGCTTGGTGAGGGTGGTGACCAGCACCCGCTCTTGTCGAGCCACAGTGGCGGATATCTGCGACAAGAGGTCATCCACTTGCATGGAAGCCGGGCGTATTTCAATGGGTGGATCAACCAGACCGGTGGGACGGACTAACTGGTCAACTGTTCGACCTGCGTGCTCTAACTCGTAGGGGCCAGGGGTCGCGGATACGAAAATAGCCTGGGGTAGCAGGTTTTCCCATTCTTCAAACCGCAGAGGGCGATTGTCCAACGCCGAAGGCAAGCGAAACCCATACTCCACCAAAGTTTCCTTACGCGAGCGATCCCCCCGATACATTCCCCCTATTTGAGGAACGCCAACGTGAGACTCATCCACAACAACCAGCGCATTGTCAGGCAGATAATCAAACAGCGTTGGCGGTGGCTGTCCAGCTTCGCGACCGGACAAATAGCGGGAATAGTTTTCAATGCCTGTGCAAAAACCAAGCTCGCGAATCATTTCCAGATCATAGCGCGTGCGTTGCTCCAGTCGCTGCGCCTCTACCAACTTGTCACTGTCCTTTAATTGTTTGAGCCGACCTGTCAGCTCCTCTTCAATTTCATCTACGGCGCCGAGTAACACATCGCGAGAGGTCACATAGTGGCTCTTTGGAAAAATGGTCACACGCGGCAAGTCCTGCTCAATCGCGCCGGTTAGCGGGTCAAATAAGCGGATACTCTCGATTTCCTCGTCGAACAGCTCAACCCGCACCGCCTCACGCTCTGAGTCTGCCGGATATATATCAATTACGTCGCCGCGCACCCGATAGGTAGAGCGATAAAAATCGTGATCATTGCGAACATACTGTAATTCAGCTAGCTGGCGCAAAATCGCTCGCTGATCAATAATCTCACCTCGCGTCAGATGCATAACCATCTTGAAGTAGGATTCCGGGTCACCGAGGCCATATATGGCCGAAACTGTGGCCACTACAATACAGTCTGAGCGCTCCATTAGCGCCTTGGTGGCAGACAATCGCATCTGCTCAATGTGGTCGTTTACTGAGGAGTCTTTTTCAATATAGGTGTCTGAGGAGGGAACATAGGCCTCTGGCTGATAGTAATCGTAGTAAGAGACAAAATACTCCACTGCATTATGTGGGAAGAATTCCTTGAACTCGCCATAAAGTTGGGCAGCAAGTGTTTTATTGGGCGCCATGACAATGGTCGGCCGCTGCATTGCCTGGATGACCTTGGCAATCGTGAAGGTTTTACCAGACCCGGTAACCCCCAGCAGGATTTGAGAAGCGAGGCCCGCCTGCGCACCTTCCACCAATTCCCTAATCGCTTGCGGCTGGTCACCAGTAGGTTCAAATTTCGATACAACTTCAAGAACTTTAGACATCCCGTTATTATGGGCGAAATAGCTATTGACCGACAGGGGGCCGATCATTAACATACGCGGCCTTGACCGATTACCATTCCGCCTTAGCTCAGTTGGTAGAGCAAATGACTGTTAATCATTGGGTCGCTGGTTCGAGCCCAGCAGGCGGAGCCAAATTGAAAAATACCTCTATTTTAGCGGGCGAGCGCAGGCAGGCGCGAGCACCGAAGGAGCCAAATCAGGTTTGCAGCCTCGCAAACCACCGCTCGCCCTGCAAGCGAGCGAACCTGAAAGAGCTTGCATCTGCGAGCCCGGTCGAAGAAGCTACTATCCCACATTTGATGTAACCTTATAGTATTGTCCGGGGAACAATCATGCGATTCGATCATATCAACATCAGCGCCAATGTCAGCTTTATGGAAGAGTTGAAGGACTTTTATTGCGAGGTGCTGGAGCTTAGCGTTGGCCCACGCCCAGAAATCCCGATACCGGGATACTGGCTCTATCACGCTGATTCAGATGCGGCGATCATCCATATGATTGAAGGCCCCCACCACAAGCCGCCCGAATTAAGCCACCTCGATCATGTCGCCTTTAAAGTTGAAGATCTACAAAAGGTTCACGATCAGCTCAACAGGCGTGGGCTGGACTACAACTATATAGAGCTGCCTGATTTCGGCATCGAGCAAATTCAATTTCTCGATCCGGCAGGCATTAAGATAGAGATCAATTGCTATACGGGTAGAGAAGCATGAACACACTTTCGATTGGCAATGCCAGCGCTCCCAAATTTCGCAAAGCGATTGCAATCGTTGTGAACAACGCCTGCATGATCGACAACTCTACTCTTTATTGCCAGTAGCGATGAGCCTCGCCAGCATAGTTTTACCCACCCTGGCTGTATTGCTTAGCCTGGCAATATTCATTGGTATCCGCAATTTACTGCGAAAAATTGAACAGAGAGACAAGAAATAAAACGGGTACTCATTCTGTTTTTTTAGCACTGGTCATCGAGCAAGGTAACTATCTGGCTATCCATCTGAATGAATCGGGTAGCCAGGATCGAACCTGGCGCATACGAAAATAGCTGCAAATACTTTTCGTGTCGCTAGTCGCTTGCGTTGTCTGCGGTTGTCTGCGAAAGCAAAACGAGCAAGAGCCATACGCTTAATGGTTGCATGCAGGTATTCTCTCAGGCGTAAAAAGCACTTAACTCATCAATAAATTGCGACAACATTTCTGCTGGTAAATCATTAATGCCAGCGGCAGCTTTGCGGCCACCACCCGTAGGGAATTTCATGCACAGTACATCGGCGCCGGTTTTTTGTTCTAGCGGCGCACGCACGCTAACTAAATAATTGCCGTTTGCCTTTTCAGTTAAAACAGCATGGCCTCTGGCCGGATTATCATTCGCCAAATCGTTACTATAAACACCACTAACTCGACGTGCCCAAGGCTCGTTGGGCAAAATGAATACCGCCGTAGCAGTATTGGCAACTTCAGGGCTCAAAGCCGCTGCTGCTGCCATGTCAGCCTTGTAGCCGCTCTCTAGTTTTTCAAAATCCACTTTGCTACCACTCATAAAGGCAAAAGGATCACTGTAGGGCTGTATCACCTGGTAAAGCCTGGCTGGTTCGAAATGCAACTCTGCAAGATCCGAGCCGTAACCGTTGTAATTAATGTAGGTGCCCAGGTCTTTAAGACGAGCTAGCGAGCCACTGTCGATATCCAGTGGTTGCGCCAAAGACTCCGCACTGGCAAGAAGATTATCGCCAAAAGCACCGACCACCGCCCAGGCTAAAAAGGCACTTTTGAGATGTCCATTGACAAGAATACTGGTACACACATCGGGGGCCGTGTTGATAAGCGCATTGAGCCCGCGAGCCTCGGGTATATCACCCGCTACATGGTGATCTGAATAGAACACCTCTGCCCCGTCCTCAAGGATTCTCAGCAGAGACGCTTTGTTTGTATCCATTGAAACATCGAGTACGGTCACCCTGTCGCCCGCTCCGGCAGGAACACGGTTCAACAAGTTGATATCTCGCTTTAAGCCAGTCACCAGCGTTGTATCACGTGGCTCAGCCAAGCGAAGCTGAACCAGCGCGCAGATACCATCTGCATCGCCATTGAAAACGTCGTAGTCAGCCATGGGATACCTTAAAATTATTTATCGAGGGAACGCTCAGGGAAAAGAACCTGCACATTGGAAGGCGCCTCAACTGCAAGTGATCGCTGCCTTCGCCAAAGGTGGTCATGCATACCTTCATGCTCTTCAAAACCGCTAACCGCTTGCAGCAAAACATCTTTAATACTGTCGCAGTCCATGTGATCACTGTGATCACAATACTCTTCAAGTTCGTGCAACCACTGTTGAATATTGGAAAGGGATGGAAATTCTTCTTCCGCGCGCATGATCATTGGATGACCCGTGCCACTCACATTATTGCCCAATAACAGTTCTTCGTAGAGCTTCTCGCCCGGCCTCAGTCCGGTGAAGTAAATCTCCATATCACCATCGGAGTTTTCCTCATCTTTCACGCTGTAACCACTGAGTCGAATCATACGCTGTGCCAGCTCATAAATTTTTACCGGATCACCCATATCCAAAACGAAAACATCACCGCCCGAACCCATGGCACTGGCTTGCAAGACCAACTGCGCAGCTTCGGGGATGGTCATAAAGTAACGGCTCACCTCAGCGTGGGTTACGGTCAGGGGACCGCCAGCCCGAATTTGCTCACGAAACAGCGGAACAACAGAGCCTGAGGAACCGAGAACATTGCCAAAACGAACCATGCAAAAACGAGTGGGAGTCTGGGTGCGGTCCAGGCTCTGGCAGATAATTTCCGCCAGACGTTTTGAAGCACCCATAATATTCGTCGGTCGAACCGCTTTATCGGTAGAAACCAGAACAAATGTTTCCACGCCGGCCTCTATGGCGGCTTCTGCCGTATAAACGGTGCCAAACACATTATTAGCGACACCTTCAGCCACATTGTATTCAACCATCGGCACGTGCTTATAAGCCGCTGCATGGTAAACACTCTGCACTGAGAATGTTTTAAACATCCTGCGCAAGCGGCGTTGATCCTGCACAGAGCCCAACAGCGCAATCAGCTCAATATCAAGCCGCGACTGGCTCAGCATGTGACGCAGCTCGCGCTCAATGTTATAGAGCGCATATTCCGAGTTATCTAACAAGATTAACTCTTTCGGTTTTGAAAGGAGTATTTGCCGACAGAGCTCTGAGCCTATAGAACCGCCCGCCCCCGTCACCATAACAACTTTGTCAGCAATACAGCGATCTATAAGCTCTGGATGTGGCGGCACCGGATCACGTCCGAGCAAATCTTCTAACTCAATGTCTTGAATCTGACCGACACGGGCCTTGCCGAGTAACAGGTCATTAAATTTGGGCACTGTACGCACATAGACAGGCAAACCGACTAGAGAATTAATAATTTCCTTTCTGCGCTCACCGCTGACCGAAGGCAGCGCCAACAGCACCTGGGAGATGTCGTGCTCTCTAATCAATTTTTCTATCTTGGATGGTTTGGCAACCTGCACTCCGTTTATCACGCTACGCTGTAAACGAGGGTCGTCGTCTATAAAAAATACTGCGCGAAACTGGCCGCCATAGCTCAAGGCCGTCAACAACTGCCTGCCGCTCTCTCCGGCGCCATAAATTATGACTTTCTCACAGGCCGATCGAATCTTGTGTTGATAATAGGCCCGCACCAATAATCTGGTACCGCCAATCAGCATGATGCTGATTGCCCAGTAAAAAAAAGGCAGTGAGCGAGGCACCTGGGCCTGTGTAAAAAATATGCTGGCTGCCAGAACCGTGGTCGAATAACTCACACCACGGATAATTGCCCAAATTGCCTGCTGACCCATAAAGCGAATGACCGCACGATACAAACCGAGGCGCAGGAAAATTACCGCGCTTACCAGGGTTGTAATTGCAGCGCAGGCGTACTCTATCGGGGTGATTTGAAATTGTGTATGCCCCAGACGCAGGGCGACAGACGCCCACATCGCTGCACTGACAAAGGCCATGTCGAGAACAAGCAGGAAGGCCTGCTTAATATTGCGCGGAAGTTCCACCAACTTCTCTAACGCCAACACAAGACTGCCGGTTAAGTTTCCGAGCGTATCTCCGAGTAAGCGATTAATTGGCGACAAGCGTACCTCCCTTTGCACTGTCTGTGTATAAGCACGCTAATTGTACCGTTTTTTACACTATGAAACCTTTGCACGAAAGCCATTTCACCTGCATGCTGCGTCGCCTAAAAGCGCCTACTGTTGGTAAAATCGTACTCAATCGGTCATTTATACCCATAAACTCCCTCATTCCGTGCGTTTTTGCCTTGCCTGAAAGTGAAATCATCTTCCGTGCAAAGGTCTCACTATCCTATTACGGTAATTTGTACGCTTCCCCGGTAGCGAGCAGCAACGGCGCATAGGCAAAGAACAAGAGCAGAGGGGCCATATCGCGGTTCAGGGCCGCCACGCTGGCAAGCGGCAGCAACCACAGTACGTTGATGGCGATGACCAGGTACAAAACGCGGGCATGGCTATCCCAACGGCGGGCGAGGCGCTGATAAGCGTGGCCGTTGTGTGCCTGGGTTATCTGTTGTCGGTGCAGCAACCGCCAGCCGATAGTGGCTGCCGTGTCAACCATAAACACACCCATCAATATCAGCCAACTGTAGAGATTCAATAATCCTTGTGTTGCATATAGCAGGGACAACGCCGATAGCAAAAAACCCAGGGGCACGCTGCCCGTGTCTCCCATAAACAGGCTCGCAGGTGGCCAATTAAAGAACAGAAAGCCAGCGGTTGCGCAAGCCATCAGCAGCGAGAGTTCAACAACAAAACCGCTGCCCTGGCCTACAACACTTGAGAGCAAAACTGCCGAGAGACATACGAAAATTACTTGCTGTCCAGCGAGGCCGTCGATGCCATCCATAAAGTTGAATGAGTTCAAAGACCACAGTAAATATATCGCCAGGATCAACACAAACCACCCGCCCTGGGAAGGACATATCAGCCTGCCTGCGACTACACAACAAGTGGCATAGAGGCTCAACCGGAGCTTCACGCTCAATCCACGGTTGTCATCCACCCAACCGATTAACAGCAGAATCAGTACTATTCCTCCAAGCTCTGTCCACGGAGACAACATCACCAGGCTGCCATTGCGCGGCCAGGCGAGAACAATGAATAAGGACGCCAGCAAACCGACGCCTCCGCCCCTGGGCACTAAGGTGCTATGCGCGCTTCTCTCGTTGGGAGTATCCACAAAATTGAAACGCCCGGCGGCCCAGCGATAAAACCAGGTCAGCGCCAGCGTCAGAAAGAATACCGCTGTACAGGACACTAGCATTTAGCGACCCGCGACCTCGCTAACGGCCCGGGCTGCAAGCTCATCTTCAAACCGCGTGGTTGGCCGCCAATTCAGGCCTGTTTCCAGTTCGCTCGTCTGCATGAAATCCTCTGCAAAAAGCTTGTCAAACAGCCGTTCTTTGCCGGGGCGAAAGATATCCAGCCCTGCGCAGGCAAGTCGCCAACACCAGACGGGCAATTCCACGCCGGTCTTTTTGCCCAGTTTGGCGCAAATAGCGTCATACAAACGCCGTGTACTGTAAATTTCGCCATCGGCAATGTTGAAATACTGCAGACCATTCAATTCGCTATGCTTTAATTCAATGAGTAAATCCACCAAGTCTCGGCGGCCGATCATATTTCTCCCCCCTATTTCAGGCGGTGCTGGCATGCCCCGCTTCACTCCGGTAATCAAAGCGGCAATATTGCCTTTGGTGATAGCCCCATATACAAGGGCGGGCCGCACAATAAAGATACCCATCTCGTCATTAGCAAAACTCTCCAGCTCTGTTTCGCACAGACGCTTGGATCGCGCATATAAATCCGTTCCACGAATGGCTTTTACGCTGCTAAGCAATACGAACCTTCGCACATCTGCGTTTTGCGCATGCTGTAGCAGAGACAATGTCGCGTCAACATTGATGCGTTGATAGGTGGTGGCATCTACAGATTGATGAGCAATACCCGCACAGTGAAAAACCGTATCAATGCCCATGAAGGCCTCTGCCGGTAAAGACTCTCGTCCAAAATCCGCTCTTATAATTTTTCCATATCGCGGTACTTCACCGCTTCTTGCGTGCAGTAATAATTGTTCGCCAGTAGCGGACAAGGCCTCCGCCAAAGCTGATCCAATATATCCGCTAGCACCTGTTATCAGGGACGCCATAGCTGTCGGCTCGTTTTTCGTTGAATCCCCTAGGAGGCGGGATCACTCCCGCCGTCTCCCCGCACTACCGTACAGACGATTCCGTACCCTCGTCTCCGCCGAACCACCCCAGTCCAGTGAATGGTGCTGGCGCAGGAAACAAAAACGGGGAGCCGAAGCTCCCCATCACGATACGGGTACAGTCGGCTTATTCCAGGGTAATGCGGTCGCGGTTATTACTGAGAATGGATTTGCCAACCCCGCGCACTTCCAGCAAATCTTCGGCTGAGTAAAACGGGCCGTAGGCCTCTCGGTAACGCACTATTTCCTTGGCTCGACTTTCTCCGACACCGTCGAGAACCATCGCCAGAGTTTCCGCGTCAGCACTGTTAATATTTACCACCGCAGGGGCAGGCGCCAAATCATCATCGGCATAGCCCTGTAGAGGCACTATAAGCGGGCTAAAGCCCAAGAGTGCTATCAGTAGTAGTTTCTTGATCATGTGATATCTCCCTATCTGGATATATACATTGCATCCTGCAATGCTCTTGTCATTATTGAGTCTAGTCGACCCGACAGTGCGAGAAGGATCTAATTTTCTTCTAATTCGCGCAAAATCCTCTGCAAGCTTTCAATGGGCTCCTCTGCCTGTGTGATAGAACGGCCAATGACCAGATAATCGCTACCTTTGAGCAGCGCCTGCTGCGGTGTAACGATTCTGCACTGGTCTCCTGCCGCATCTCCCGCCAGGCGGATACCTGGTGTTACCAATTTGAAGTCTGCACCATAGTGCGCTCTCAATAAGGCGGTTTCCTGTGCCGAGCAGACCACGCCATCCAGACCGGATTTACGAACCAGTTCCGCCAACTGCTCAACCCGAGTCTGAGCCCCCTCGCGCCAACCCAGCTCTTGCAGGTCTTCATCAGACATACTTGTCAGCACGGTTACTCCGACCAGTAATGGCTGACCTGAACTCGCGGCTACAGCATCTCGCGCGGCCTCCATCATGCGGCTGCCGCCACTGGCATGAACATTGACCATCCACACACCCAAATCAGAGGCAGCGCTCACTGCGGCGGCAACTGTGTTGGGAATATCATGAAACTTCAGATCCAGAAAAACTTCGAAGCCCTGTGCCTGAATTTGCTCCAGTAGTGCAGGCCCGCTACTCGTAAACAACTCCTTTCCGACCTTTACTCGACACAGAGTCGGATCCAGCCTGGCTGTAAGGGCCAAAGCCCTATCCGCTGCATCGAAGTCCAGGGCTACAATAACGGGTGACTTCACTCAACCACCTGTATTTTCCTGTATTTGTCTGGGGGTTTGAAGTTTCCGCAGCCGCCGGTTAGCGCCGAGCAAACTCGCTCGCAAGCGCCAAATCATACCCATTGAGATAAGCATACCGATTAAACCGCCACTCGCGAATGCCAGCAAAACCCAGAGAGCAACCGAGCGCTCTGGCAATGAGATAACCAGCAAATCCAGTGGCACTTGTACGGTGTTTTGTACAGAAAAAAGAATACCCGCCAACACGATAAGTAGCAGAGCTGAAACAATGAGTAATCTAAGCAGAAATTTCATGGATACACTTTAGTAGAGACCTCTGCATAACGTAGCGAGTGAAGCCAAGTCGAGGCAACAAAAGGCGCAAAAGCGGAGTTTACTGGTGTAAATGAGCATTTTAAGCCTTTTTTTAACGATGGATTGGCCAGTGTAGTCGTTATGCTGAGGTCTCTAGTAGTCGAAATAACCACTCCCGTTGTATATGACACCTGCGGCATAGCCTTTGCCCCGAACATAAAAAAAGGGATGACCCTTCGATCATACCCTTTTTGACAATTAACTCATGTCACAGAGCGCCTTGTAACCCAAGATTTACCCTCTCGCGCAACTCTTTACCAGGCTTGAAATGCGGCACATATTTTCCAGTAAGCTGAACCGCATCACCCGTTTTTGGATTGCGTCCCTTACGCGGCTCTCTGTAATGCAGCGAGAAACTGCCAAAGCCGCGTATTTCAATGCGCTCACCCTCCGCAAGGGTTTGCGACATATGCTCAAGAATGGTTTTAACCGCCAGCTCAACATCTTTGGCAGACAATTGGCTCTGCCTGGATGCGATCAGTTCAATCAGTTCTGACTTGGTCATATTTTTATCATAAGCCATTGATTCAATAACTTATTTTGCCTTTACCATGCGAATTTGGCAAGTCGAACAAAGCAGAACCTAGGCGTCCCCTTCCATCTGCGCTTTGATCAAACCACCGATAGTGCCAGGAGAAGCGGTTTCACCGTCCTGCTCTTTCAGCGACTTAACCGCATCCTGCTCGTCATCATAGTCCTTGGCTTTAACAGACAGGGACAGAGCACGGTTCTTGCGATCAACACTAATGATCTTGGCTTCTATCGTCTCACCTGCGTTGAGCACAGTTCGCGCATCTTCAACCCGATCACGACTCAACTCAGAGGCTTTCAGATAGGCGTCTACTTCATCAGCCAATTCGACAACTGCGCCCTTGGGATCAACTTCTTTAATCGTTCCAGTTACAACCGCACCGCGGTCATTCTCGGAAACATAGCTGTTCCAGGGATCGTCTTCCATCTGCTTAATGCCCAGGGATATCCGCTCGCGCTCAGGATCGATTGACAGAATAACAGTCTCGATCACGTCGCCTTTGCTGTAATTGCGAACCGCTTCTTCCCCGGTTTCATTCCAGGAGATATCAGACAAGTGCACCAATCCGTCGATATTGCCTTCCAGACCGATAAATATGCCGAAGTCTGTGATCGACTTGATACCGCCGGAAATCTTGTCGCCCTTGTTGTACTGAGAGCCGAAGGCATCCCAGGGGTTCTGCTGACACTGTTTAATGCCAAGAGAGATACGACGACGTTCTTCGTCTATGTCCAAAACCATCACTTCTACTTCATCGCCTAGCTGAACGATTTTCGAAGGATGTACATTCTTGTTGGTCCAGTCCATTTCCGAGACATGAACCAAACCTTCAACGCCTTCTTCCAATTCAGCAAAACAGCCGTAATCAGTAAGATTGGTGATACGCGCAGCGACACGGGTGTTTTCCGGGTAACGGGCTTTAATTTCAACCCAGGGGTCTTCACCCAGTTGCTTGAGACCCAGCGATACGCGATTGCGCTCGCGGTCAAACTTAAGAATCTTAACGTCGATTTCCTGACCCACTTCAACGATTTCACCTGGATGCTTGATGCGCTTCCAGGCCATATCGGTAATGTGCAGGAGTCCGTCAACACCACCGAGGTCAACAAACGCACCGTAATCAGTGAGGTTTTTAACCACACCTTTAACAGACATGCCTTCTTGCAGAGTAGCCAGCAGAGAATCACGCTCTTCACTATTGGCAGCTTCCATAACAGCACGACGAGAAACCACAACATTGTTGCGTTTCTGATCCAGCTTGATCACCTTGAATTCAAGCTCTTTGCCTTCCAGATGCAAGGTATCGCGAACAGGGCGCACATCGACCAGTGAACCCGGCAGGAATGCGCGAATAGAATTAACATCAACTGTAAAGCCACCTTTGACCTTGCCGTTAATTATACCTGTGACCACTTCATCAGCTTCGTGCGCCGCTTCAAGGTCTTTCCAGCTTTCCGCACGCTTGGCTTTCTCGCGTGACAGTTTTGTTTCGCCAAAACCATCTTCGACGGTTTCCAGCGCCACTTGCACTTCGTCGCCAATTTCCAGGGCACATTCGCCTGCGGCGTCTACAAACTGCGAGCGGGGAATAACCCCTTCCGATTTAAGCCCTGCGTGAACAGTGACCCATTCGTTGTCGATATCAATAACCACACCAGTGACGATGGAGCCTGGTTGCATGTCGACAGTTTTAAGGGATTCTTCAAATAATTCAGCGAAGCTTTCGCTCATAGATTTTTACCTGTTGTTACCGCGTCTCCAGCAGAAGCGGGTCAGTTTTATTCGCCTTCGCCCAAACCGATTCTGGTTAGAGTTCGGGAAAGACCTTATTGACATCGGCCATGACCTTTGCGAACACGGCGTCGATGGGTGTTGCTGTACTATCGATGATAATTGCATCGTCAGCTGGCACTAATGGGGACACAGCGCGAGAGCTATCCTGCTCATCTCGTTCCCTGATATCCCGCAAAAGGCGCGCAAGGCTAACACTTTCCCCTTTCCCTATCAACTGTCTATAGCGCCGCGCCGCACGCGCTTCAGGGCTGGCAGTTAGAAAAAATTTTAATGGCGCAGCCGGGAAAACCACGGTCCCCATATCGCGACCATCGGCGACGAGCCCCGGCGCTTGTAAAAAATCGCGTTGACGTTCGAGCAACGCTTCACGCACCTCCGGAATAGCCCCCACTGTTGAAGCGCCGCGACCGCCTTCCTCTGTGCGTATCACCCGGCTGGCATCAACGCCTTTGTAGAACACCAACACCTCGCCGTTTTCAGCCTGGGTAAACTCAACATCCAGGTGACGCGCTGCATCGGCAACGCCAGCGTGCTCTTGCAGAGAAACCCCGGCCAGGTCACAGGCATGTGCTGTCACCCGGTAAAGTGCACCTGAATCAAGCAAATGCCAACCCAAATGGGGAGCCAGCATACCGGCTATAGACCCTTTACCTGCCCCGCTGGGGCCATCAACGGTTATCAGGTGCTCAGTCATTCTGAGGAAGAAATTTGTAAACCCAAACCGCGGGCTAGTGCATCGAAGCCTGGAAAGGAAGTGGTGACAACGTCGGTATCCATAATAGAAATCTCAGCATTGGCGCGCAGGGCGGCAATCGCGAAAGCCATGGCAATTCTATGGTCGTGGTAACAGGCAATCTCGCCACCAGCAAAACTGCCACTGGCACCAAAACCGTCAATAGCGATACCGTCATCTAATACTTCGCACTGCACAGCTAAAGTATTCAACCCTGCTGCCATCGCGGCAATTCGGTCACTTTCTTTGACTCGTAGCTCGCGCGCTCCGCGAAGAACAGTACGACCATCGGCGCAGGCGGCGGCGATGAACAAAGCCGGAAACTCATCAATGGCCAGCGGCACCTGCTCTGCGGGTATTTCAATACCGCGCAATTGAGCTGCGCGTACCTGAATATCAGCTACGGGTTCGCCGCCAACTTCGCGTGAATCCAGAATTTCAATATCCGCACCCATTGCACGGAGAATATTGATCACACCGATGCGGGTTGGATTAATGCCCACATGAGTGAGTGTTAATTCGGAATCAGCGGCAATAGAAGCACCTACCATGAAAAATGCTGCAGAGGAGATATCTGCTGGCACATCAATATCACAACCTTTGAGCGAACCTCTGCCCTCCAGGCTGATGACACCCTCTTCATCCCGATCAACAAGGTAGCCAAAACCTCGCAACATACGCTCCGTATGATCACGCGTAGGAGCCGACTCAGTAACGGATGTGCGGCCGTCTGCATAAAGCCCGGCGAGGAGCACGCAGGATTTTACTTGTGCGCTGGCCATGGGTAAATCGTAGTGAATAGCCTTCAAGTGACTACTGCCTGTTATTTTCAGCGGTGGCCTCCCCTCTGTCTCACTCTGAATTTGTGCACCCATTGACTCCAGCGGTGTAATGACTCGCCCCATAGGCCTGCCATTCAATGATTGGTCGCCGGTTAACTCTGTATCGAAGCTCTGACCGGCCATCAACCCGGCCATCAAACGAATAGCGGTGCCAGAATTCCCCAGGTCGATGACTGCATCAGGTTGGGTCAGGCCATTCAATCCTGCGCCCTGTATCGTCAATTCACCGTCTTCCGCACGCTGAATTTGTACACCCATCGCTTCAAAAGCCGCCCGCGTGGCCAGCGTATCTTCACCTTCAAGAAACCCGCGCACACGTGTGACTCCTTCTGCCAGAGCTCCTAACATGACGGACCGGTGCGAAATAGATTTATCGCCGGGAACCCGTGCCTCACCAATTATCGAGCCACCTGGTAATAGCTGAAATTCCATCAGGGTGTTTCCTTTCCAGTCATGAAGGCATCGCGGGCTGACTTTGCACGAGAAAAAATAGTGTGTAGTTGTTCGCCATCACCTCGCGCTACGGTATTACGCAGCGTGCTTAAATGCTCCGAAAAGCTGTCAATCGCATTCAATACCTCTCCCTGATTGGCAAGAGCAATGTCTCGCCACATGACCGGGTCACTGGAAGCTATCCGCGTAAAATCCCGAAAGCCTCCGGCTGCAAAACGAAAAATATCATCACAAAAATCGCTGGCCGCGAGCGCATCGACCAGGGTATAGGCCAGCACATGAGGTAAATGGCTGGTGGCCGCTAAAATAGCGTCGTGTTCGGCGACGCCCAAATCAACTACATCCGCGCCGGTGCTCTCCCACATGACACGGATAGAGGATAAAGCGTGCGAGTTGGTTTCCGGGCTCGGCGTCAAAATAACGCGATGATCTGTGAACAGGTCGGCCTTTGACGCCTCTACACCGCTTTGCTCCGAACCCGCTATCGGGTGCGCCAACACCAATTGGGCAGGCACTTCACCGCCGTTTGCAGCCCTGGCAGCCTCTAACAGGGAGCCCTTTACACTGGCCACATCGGTAAGTATGGCCGCTGGGCCCAGTCGCGGCAGAACCTCGGCCATCATCTCTCCGGCAACAAGAGTGGGAGCCGCTAGCACTACAATATCTGTTCCGGTCATTGCCTCATCCAGATTGAGGCTATAGTCATCAATTATCCCGAGTTCGACGCCCTTTTTTAGGGAGCGGTCCCGATAGCCATACGCACTAACCGAATCTGCAAAACCGGTCTTTTTAACAGAGCGCGCCAATGACCCGCCAATAAGACCTAAACCAATAATCAGAATTTTTTTCACAGGACTGCCGCAGGGTAGGAACCCAGGAGTTTGAGAAGAATGGATTGCTCTTCCAGCTCAGCAATAACCCCGGCGATTTTTTCGTCTTGCAAATGTCCTTCAAACTCAATAAAGAACACATAGGCCCACTTCTCTGTGCGCGAGGGCCTGGTGTCGATGCGCGTTAAACTGACGCCGGCCGTTTGAAACGGCTCCAGCAGCTTAAATAGCGCACCGGGTTTATTGCGGCTCGATACAATCAGGGACGTTTTATCAGCGCCACTGGGTGGCACTACCTCGCGTCCAACAATCAGGAAGCGTGTCGTGTTGTCTGCCTGATCCTCAATATTTTCAGCCAGTGTCGCCAACTCATATTGTTCTTTCGCCAAATCACCTGCTATGGCCGCAATGCTTTTATCGACCGCAGCCATACGAGCAGCCTCTCCATTACTGGAAACCGAAAGTTTTTCAACATTGGGCCAATTATTTTCCAACCAGACCCGGCACTGTGCCAACGCTTGTTGATGAGCACAGATACGATTAATGTTCTCTAATTGGGTATCTGTAGCGGCAAGCAAATGATGGTGAATGCGCACCTCTACTTCACCGCAAATCTTAAGGCTGGATTCCATGAAGTTGTCGAGAGTATGGCTAACCATTCCCTCTGTAGAGTTTTCAACCGGAACTATGCCATAGTTGCACTCGCCGGATTCGACCAGCGCAAAAACAGCATCTATCGTCATAGCGGGTCTGTTAATCACCCCATGACCAAAGTGTTTAATAGCAGCAGCTTGGGTGAAGGTGCCCTCGGGACCCAGAAAAGCGACCTGCATGGGATGCTCCAATGCCAGACAGGCAGACATAATTTCACGAAATATAGCAGCTACGGTTTCAGGTGCGAGCGGGCCCTGGTTGCGGTTCTTAATGCTTCGTAAAACCTGTGCTTCGCGCTCAGGTCGATAGAAAGTGACCGATGACAGATTGCCGCTGGCCTGAGCCTCACTCATCTTTATAGCCGCCACATGCTGGGCGCACTGGGCCCTTCGGCTGATTAACTCCTGAATCTGTCGATCAATAGCATCTATTTCAGTGCGTACCTGTTCCAGGTTCTTTTTATCAGTCATTCTCTTTCTGCCTGGTTGAACTCTCTAGCCGTGAGCTTGCGCAAAATCCTGCATGAAGTGTATCAGGGCGTCGACCGCTTGTTCAGAAACTGCATTGTAAATACTTGCGCGCATTCCACCGACACTGCGATGCCCTTTTAGGTTCAACAAGCCAACTTCTTCTGCTTCCGCCAGAAATGCTTTGTCCAGAGCAGCATTTGCCAGGGTAAACGGCACGTTCATCAATGAGCGGCTGACAATCTCAACCGGATTGGCATAGAAGTCATTGCCATCAATGGCCGCGTAGAGCTTTTTTGCCTTGCGACGATTCACCTCTCCCACCGCCTCCAGGCCGCCCTGAGCCTCCAGCCAGGCAAACACCAGACCAGCCAGATACAGGGCATAAGTTGGCGGCGTGTTGTACATGGAGTCATTGTCCGCTGCAACCTTCCAGTCGAGCATTGCGGGCGTAACCGGGTTGGCATTGCCCAGCAGATCTTTGCGCACGATAACCAGCGTCAATCCGGCCGGGCCGATGTTTTTCTGCGCACCAGCGTAAACAACGCCAAATTGACTAATATCTACGGGACGCGACAAAATGGTAGAAGACATATCGGCCACCAGGGGAACAGCTACTGCCGGAGTCCAGAAGAACTCAACGCCGCCAATAGTCTCGTTAGGCGTATAATGCAAATAGGCGGCATCGTCACCCAGGCTCCATTCGTTCTGCGGTGGTATGACCGAAAAATTGCTTGATTCAGCACTGGCAACAACATTGACGTACAGGTAGCGACCCGCCTCGGCAATCGCTTTTTTAGACCATTGCCCGGTGTTCAGATAGTCAGCCCGGCCTTTTTTAAAACCCAGGTTAAGAGGGATTGCTGAAAACTGGGAAGAGGCTCCGCCTTGCAAAAACAGGACAGTGTATTCATCCGAGATATTAAGCAAACGGCGCAGGCAGGCCTCCGCCTCCTCCACAATGCCGACCACCTCAGCACTGCGATGGCTCATTTCCATGACCGACAGGCCCCTGCCACCCCAGTCGAGTATTTCGTCGCGGGCTTGCTTTAATACCGGCTCTGGCAACGCCGCCGGCCCAGCACAAAAGTTATAGCAACGTGCCATTTAGACGTTCCCTACTTAGATATTTATTGCTTGAGAAACTATGCCTGAGAGTCGTCGGGCTCATCAATACGCTCAAGGCCTACCAGCTTCTCACCTTCCTTGAGCTTAATAATCCTGACACCCTGAGTGTTGCGACCCTGAGTAGACACCTCATCACTTCGAGTGCGCACCAGGGTACCCTGATCGGAAATCAGCATCAGCTGATCCCCTTCAAACACTTGGACTGCACCCACCAGGCCACCATTTCGATCACTACACCGAATAGCAAAAACACCCTGGGTACCGCGACGCCTGGTAGGAAACTCGGTAACCTCAGTGCGCTTGCCGTAACCAGTCTGGCTCACAGTGAGCACCTTGCCATTTTCGTGCGGAATTATCAGTGAAATCATTTGGTGATTTTCACCAAGTCTAATACCGCGAACACCACGCGCTGTCCGGCCCACAGCCCGCACATCGCTCTCTTTAAACCGCACTGCCTTGCCAGAGTTGCTAAACAGCATCACATCACAATCGCCATCGGTTATGGCCGTACCCACCAGTACATCACCCTCGTCAAGCTCCAATGCACGCAAACCAACACTGCGCTGACGAGAGAAGTCTGTTAGTGATGTTTTTTTCACCGTGCCACTAGCCGTCGCCATAAATATGTAATGGCCCTCGGTATACTCGTGCACAGGCAAAATAGAAGTTACCCGCTCACCCTCGTCCAGGGGCAGCAAATTCACCATAGGTCGCCCGCGAGAACCGCGCCCGGCCACCGGGATATGGAATACCTTTAACCAGTAAACTTTACCCACATTGGTGAAGCACAAAATTGTATCGTGTGTATTCGCAATCAGCAGATGCTCGACGAAATCTTCGTCTTTGACTGCGGTCGCAGATTTACCCGTACCTCCGCGACGTTGCGCCTGATAGTCGGTCAATGGCTGAGTTTTAGCGTAGCCACCGTGAGAGATTGTCACCACCCGGTCTTCTTCAGTGACCAGGTCTTCGGCGGTTAAGTCGTGCGCTGATTCGGTAATTTCAGTGCGGCGCTGGTCGCCATATTCTTCAACAATGGCCTGTAACTCTTCTCGTATTACCTGCTTGAGACGCTCGGAATCCGACAGAATTTCCAGATAGCCAGCGATCTCGACCAACCTCTCCCGGTATTCCTGCAACAGTTTTTCATGCTCCAAACCAGTCAGGCGATGCAGACGCAACTCAAGAATAGCCTGAGCCTGAGCCGGTGAAAGATAATATCTACCATCGTGTAAACCAAACTGCGGTTCCAGCTCATCGGGGCGGCAGGCGTCTGCGCCAGCTCGCTCCAACATCGTGACAACATCGCCGGGGCGCCATGAACTGACGAGCAGTTTTTCGCGCGCCTCTGCGGCATTGGGCGAAGACTTGATCAACTCGATAATCGGGTCGATGTTGGCCAGGGCAATTGTCAGACCTTCCAGAATGTGGCCTCTTTCCCGGGCCTTGCGTAACAAATAGACAGTGCGACGTGTCACCACCTCGCGACGATGGCGCAGAAAGGCCTCCAAAATCTCTTTCAGATTCAGAATCCTGGGCTGCCCGTCAACCAGGGCAACCATGTTGATGCCAAATACAGACTGCAATTGAGTCTGGGCATACAGGTTGTTCAAAACGACTTCACCCATCTCGCCACGACGCAGCTCGATAACAACCCGCAAGCCATCTTTATCTGACTCGTCGCGAAGCTCGGTAATACCTTCAATTTTTTTCTCTTTTACCAGCTCGGCGATCTTTTCGATCATTCTTGCCTTGTTCACCTGGTAAGGAATTTCATGGATTAAAATGGTGTCTTTACCCGTCTTTTCATTGCTGATCACTTCAGTTTTAGCACGCACATAAACCCGTCCGCGACCAGTCCTATAAGCCTGCACGATTCCAGCGCGACCGTTAATGATAGCCCCGGTTGGGAAATCCGGGCCGGGGATATGTTGCATCAACTCATTGATATCCATGTCCGAATTGTCGAGCAAGGCCAGGCAGGCGTTTATCACCTCGCGCAGGTTGTGAGGCGGAATGTTAGTTGCCATACCCACCGCAATACCCGAAGAGCCATTGACCAGCAGATTGGGTACACGCGTCGGCAGCACTGCGGGAATATGTTCGGTGCCGTCATAGTTGGGAACAAAATCGATGGTTTCCTTATCCAGGTCCGCCAGCAGATCATGGGCAATCTTCTGCATGCGAATTTCGGTGTAGCGCATAGCCGCTGCTGAGTCGCCATCAATAGAGCCAAAATTGCCTTGCCCATCCACCAGCATGTAGCGCAGCGAGAAAGGCTGAGCCATCCGCACAATGGTGTCATACACGGCAGAGTCGCCATGGGGATGGTATTTGCCGATCACATCGCCGACGATGCGCGCGGACTTTTTGTAAGCTTTATTCCAGTCATTGTTAAGCTCGTTCATCGCAAACAAAACACGTCGATGCACGGGTTTGAGGCCGTCTCGAACGTCAGGTAAAGCACGTCCGACAATCACACTCATGGCGTAATCGAGATAGGACTGCTTCAGTTCGTCCTCGATATTGACCGGCAGTATTTCCTTGGCTAATTCACCCATAGAAACCCTGATCTGACCCCTGGTGAAACAAACAATCGATTATACGGAAGTCACCTCGCTATAGCTATTTTTTACCCACTTTTTAACCAAATCAGGTACCCGAAAGCGCACTCTGTTGAGCGATGAGGGTATACTCCCGCGCACTATGAGAAACCTCGATAAATTGATCTTCCCCGGCTGGCTGATACCGGTCGTTCCCCAGGGCCTAGTGCTCGAAGATCACGCACTCGCGATCAGCGGAGAGCGCATCGCCGGTGTGTTCCCAGCCGACGCAGCCCGAACTATGCACGCAGCCGAGATTGTCGAGCTGCCCGAACATGCACTACTGCCGGGGCTAATCAATAGCCACGGGCACGCCGCTATGTCCCTGCTGCGCGGCTTTGCTGACGATCTCCCCCTCAAACCCTGGCTGGAGAATCACATCTGGCCAGTGGAAAACCAGCACATGAGTGAAGAGTTTGTTCGCGACGGCGTCAATCTGGCCATCGCGGAAATGCTCCGCTCTGGCACCACTTGCTTCAGCGATATGTACTTCTATGCGAACGTCACCGCCGAAGCCTGTTTGCAGGCAGGCATACGCTGCCAAATTGCCTTCCCGGTCTTCGATTTCCCAACGGTTTGGGGCAAAGACCCAGACGAATACATCAGCAAAGGGCTGGCACTGCGCGACAACTACAAGCATAGCGACCTGCTGAGAATAGTATTCGGGCCACATTCCTGCTACACGGTGTCTGAAGAGGCGCTGGGCAAAATCGCAATAATTGCTAACGAGTTGGATTTACCCGTACACATTCACCTGCATGAGACTACCGCAGAAGTTGAGGAGTCTATCGAAAAAAATAGACAACGGCCGCTACAGATGCTCCATAATCTCGACCTGATCGGGCCTAGAACTCAATGTGTCCACATGACCGACCTGACCGAGGAGGACATTACCCTGCTGACCACCACTGGCGCTCACGTCGTTCACTGTCCCAAATCTAATATGAAGCTGGCATCAGGCGCTTGTCCGGTCGTGAAGCTGCTGGAGGCCGGCGTGAATGTAGCACTGGGCACAGACAGTGCCGCCAGTAACAACGACTTGAGCATGTTTTCAGAAATGCGCAGCGCCGCTCTGCTCGGCAAGTTAACGGCTCGCGATGCCGCCCGACCGAGTGCGCAGCAGGTTTTAGCGATGGCCACCATTGATGGCGCCCGCGCAATGGGTCGCGAAGAGGACCTGGGCAGCCTGGAGGTCGGCAAACTGGCGGATTGCATTGCCGTTGATTTCAATGGCCCGGAATGTCAACCACTCTACAATCCAGTTTCGCAGCTAATTTACGCAGCCGATGCGCATTGTGTCACCCACAGTTGGATTGCGGGCAAAACTGTTATGAGCGAGCGAGCATTGCATACCATTAATCTCGAACAGATTGGCGCCAAAGCCAGGGAGTGGGCTAACCGAATCAGAACTCAAGCGAGTTAAGGATACTTCATGAGCGCTCAGCAAAACGTCGACCCCAAAGAAATCGCAAAGTTCGAAGAGCTCGCCAGTCGCTGGTGGGACTTGCAAAGCGAATTTAAGCCGCTGCACGACATTAACCCCTTGCGCGCCAATTATATTGATGGATTCTCTCCAGTAGCAAACAAAGCAGTCATAGATGTGGGTTGTGGCGGCGGCATACTCGCGGAAGCTCTGGCGCAGAGAGCTGCCGACGTAATTGGCATAGATATGGGTGAAGCTCCCCTGGCAGTAGCCCGCATACACAAGCTGGAATCCGGTGTGGACCTGGACTATCGACAAATTACCGCCGAAGAGCTGGCACTGGAGCGCCCTGGACAGTTCGACATCGTCTGCTGTATGGAAATGCTGGAGCATGTTCCCGACCCCGCATCGGTGATCAATGCCTGCGCAGAGCTCTGTAAAGCTGGCGGGCATCTGTATTTCTCAACCATCAATCGCAACCCAAAATCTTATTTATTTGCTGTTGTCGGAGCGGAGCATGTGCTTGGCCTATTACCCAAAGGCACCCATGAGTATGAGAAATTTATCAAGCCATCGGAACTCGCTGCGTGGATCAGAGAGGCCAGGCTGGAATTGAAGAACATGACCGGTCTACTCTACAACCCGCTCACCAAACGCTATTGGCTGGACGACGGTGACGTCAGCGTCAACTATATGGTGCACGCAGTAAAACCAGAATGAGCATCGAATTTTCGCCAAAACTAAAAGCGGTAGTTTTCGACCTGGACGGCACACTATTAGATACAGCTCCAGAGTTCATTGAAGTCGTGCATCAACTCCGTGACGAACATCAGCTACCGCGCCTGCCAGCAGAACTGATTCGCTCCTATGTTTCAAACGGCTCCCGCGCGCTGGTGACATTGACTCTCGGTCTGGAGCCGGGCGAATCAGGCTTTGAAGAAAAGCGGCTGCGACTGCTGGACATTTATGGCGGCATTCTTGGCAGTGCAACCCTGATTTATGAGGGTATAGAGTCACTCCTAAAGGAGCTGGTGGATGCTGGAATGACCTGGGGAATTTCTACCAATAAGCCGCTGGCCTATGCTCAGCCACTGCTCGATAAAATTGCGCTGCAACCTCCTTTTGCCAGCCTGGTATGCCCCGACCATGTGAGCCAGCCAAAACCACACCCCGAGCCGCTGCTTCTCAATTGCCAGCATCTGCGCTGCCCGCCAAACCAGGTTATTTATGTAGGCGACCACATGCGGGATATAGACGCGGGGCGCGCCGCTGGAATGACGACAGTAGCCGCAGCGTATGGCTATATTGAAGCCGACCAGGACCCCTATCAGTGGGGCGCCGATGCGGTGGTCGAACACAGCCAACAACTAAGTCACACACTGCGCCAACTGTTGCATTAAGCCATTGAGCGCCATAACCGGACGACAAGCACTTGAATGACAATTCGCATGGCTATCAGGCTGCGCCTGATCTATTGGACAAACGCAACATATTGGTCACTGGCGCTGGCGCCGGTATTGGCGCGGTGGCGGCGAAAACTTACGCGGCCCACGGCGCCACCGTAATCCTGTTAGGACGCACCGCCAATAAACTGGAAAAGGTCTATGACGACATCGTTGCCGCAGGCCACCCTGCTCCGATCATTGTAGAGCTGGATTTACTAACCGCCGAAGCCGACCAGTACAGCGCGCTCAGCGAATCCATTTTGGCCGAACTGGGCTCACTGCATGGCCTGTTGCACAACGCCAGCTTACTGGGTGAAAGAACCCCCATTGCAAGTGCCAGCAGCAAACTCTGGCAAGAAGTGATGCAGGTCAATGTCAACGCGCAGATGTTGTTGACGCAGGCACTTTTACCCGCTCTGGAGTGTGCTGAAAATGCCTCAATAATTTTCACATCCTCAGGTGTCGGGCGTGCTGGCCGCGCCTATTGGGGCGCCTACGCGGTTTCAAAGTTTGCTACCGAGGGGTTAATGCAGGTGTTGGCCGACGAGCTCGCAAATGCCAGCAAAATCAGAGTCAACAGCCTGAATCCCGGCGGCACAAGAACAGCGATGCGGGCAACGGCCTACCCCGCAGAAGACCCCGGTACTCTGCCTGCACCAGAAGAGATCATGTCGCTGTACTTATACTTGATGGGCGATGAGAGTATCAGCACCCACGGGCAAGCGCTCAGCATTCGCTAATACTCTCTGTCTGCCCTGCCCGGCTTCTTGCTGCCAGGCCTGTTTTTACCTGGCAAATTACTGCTACTGCGGCGGTTTGTGGGTTTAGCCACTTTGAGACCTTTGCACGAAAGCCATTTCACCTGCATGCTGCGTTAAAATCGTACTCAATCGGTCATTTATAAGCATAAACTCCCTCATTCCGTGCGTTTTTGCCTTGCCTGAAAGTGAAATCATCTTCCGTGCAAAGGTCTCACTTTAGCACCCTTGCGCTTATTAAACTGGCGTTCCATGCGCTCCTTGTCCTTGCGCGGGATTGCTGCAAGCGCCTTTGGCTCAAGATGGGCCAGTCGATACAGGCCGTTAACTTGCTTGCGAGCCAGTTCGACCCACTGTCCTTGCTTTACTTTCGATGGAATGAATACATTGCCGTATCGTGTGCGCTTCAAGCGTGACACTTCACAATCTTGAGATTCCCAGAGTCTGCGAACTTCTCGGGTTCGCCCCTCCATAATGACAACGTAATACCAGTGGTTTGCACCTTCCCCCCCGCCATCCTGAATGTCTGTAAAGCGAGCCATGCCATCTTCGAGCATGACACCACGATGCATGACTTGCAGAGTTTCCTCAGAGACTTCACCGCGCACTCTCACCATATATTCACGCTCTACGGATGAAGAGGGGTGCATTAGAGCATTGGCGAGCTCGCCATCTGTAGTAAACAACAATAAGCCACTGGTATTAAAATCGAGTCGACCCACTACAATCCAGCGGCCTGTTTTCAGAGCGGGTAATTGATCGAAAACACTCTTGCGCCCCTCAGGGTCTTTGCGCGAAGTTATTTCGCCCGGTGGCTTATGGTAGAGCAAGACGCGGGTCTTATGCCCGGTCGCAGCATCAACCGGCTTGCCATCGACGCTTATTTTTGCCCGAAGATCGACTCGGTCTCCCAGTTTCGCCGGTTTACCGTTTACAGTGACCCGGCCAGCTTCAATCCAACGCTCCATTTCACGGCGCGAACCCAGGCCAACGCGCGCCAGAACCTTCTGGAGCTTCTCACCCGCTTCAGGCATTCAGCCCTGCAGGTCGCTCTGAATCATCGTCTTCAGACGTGCCAGAGTCACTCGATGTGTTTGACTCTCCAGCCAACTTGAGACCTGCGGCGGCATCACTCGCCGATTCGTCGATCATGCCCCCAAAGCCCAACTCCTGGGTCAGAGTTTCAAAGTCGCGCGTCTCGGCCAGCGCTGGCAACTGCTCCAGGCTTTTCAGGTCAAAGTAATCCAGAAAATCTTTGGTAGTTGCATACATGGCCGGGCGACCCGGCACATCTTTGTGACCAACCACTCGAATCCACTCGCGCTCATGCAGGGTTTTGATGATATTGGAACTCACGGCGACACCGCGAATTTCCTCAATTTCTCCACGGGTAATCGGCTGGCGATAAGCGATGAGTGCCAGTGTTTCCAGTAGGGCCCGGGAATACCTGGCCGGGCGCTCATGCCAGAGACGGCCCACCCACTGGCTCAGATCCTGGCGTACCTGAAAGCGAAAGCCACTGGCGACCTCGCTCAATTCAAAACCCCGATCCTCACAGCGACCTGCTATCTCGGCCAGCGCTTCGCGTATTGCCTTGTTTTCGGGTCGTTCATGTTCCTCGAACAGGTCTGCCATATTCTGTACCGTCAGCGGTTTTCCCGCCGCCAGAATCGCACCTTCAAGAATTTGAATCAGTCCAACTTCTGCCATTTTGTTCCTCTTCTTAATTCCTCTGGTTATCCCTCTGCTTATCCCTCTGGCTCTTCCTGAACCCTGGCTTTTACATGTATGGGGCCAAAGCCATCGGTTTGAACGATCTCAACCAGGGAATCCTTGATTAATTCCATAATTGCCAGAAAGGTAACAACCACTCCCAAACGGCCTTCTTCCACTTTGAACAATGACACAAAGGGTACAAATTGCTGGCCGCGAATGGTGTCCAAAACATCCGACATACGCTCCCGAGTGGACAGTGTTTCGCGCTGCACCTGGTGGTGTTCGTACATATCTGCGCGGCGCAAAACCTCACCCAGCGCTACCAGCAATTCGCGCATATCCACATCCGGGTCAGGGCGCGAGCGAACAAAATCCGGTGGTCTCGCCGTAGCGGGAAAATATTCCCGCTCCATGCGTGGTAATTCCTCAATGTCTTCGGCGGCTTTCTTAAAGCGCTCATATTCCTGCAAGCGACGAATCAATTGCGCGCGAGGGTCTTCTTCGTCCTCTTCGGCGGATTCTGTTCTCGGCAGAAGCATGCGTGATTTGATTTCCGCCAGCATCGCCGCCATTAACAGGTATTCCCCGGCAAGTTCAAACTGCATGGCGCCCATGAGTTCAACATACTGCATGTACTGCTCGGTAATCTGCGACACATCTATCGCCAGAATATCCAGGTTCTGCCGCCGAATAAGGTAGAGCAACAGATCGAGCGGGCCTTCAAAAGCCTCCAGAAAAACTTCCATGGCACGCGGCGGGATATAAAGGTCTTTCGGTAATTCAGTAACTGCCTGACCCAACACTACAGCAAATGGCATCTCCCCCTGCTGTGGTTGACTGCGCAAATCAGCCAGGCTGAGGTTTTCTGTCCCACCTGCTGTAGCAGATTCAGCGCTGTCTGGTTCCGACGTTGATGAGTCTGAATTTGGTAAATCAGGGCTCGCGAGGTCGCTGCTATCAGGAAGCAATTCTTCGCTATTTTCCCGACCGGCTGATTCCTGATTTTGCACGATGATTTTTGCCCCTGAGAGAAGCGCGCATTATAACCCTGCCCCCGGCAGGCTAGCCAGTTATGAAGGGGTTGGAATCGCCTTTTCCTTCCCTTAGAAGCACCCGGTTCTCCTCCGACATATCAACCACAGTCGTCGGTTCCATCCCGCAATAGCCACCATCAATGACCAGGTCAACCTCGTGCTCCAGCACTTCTCGGATTTCGTAGGGGTCTATCAGTGGATATTCGTCTCCTGGCAGGATGAGGGTCACGCTCATCAGGGGCTCGCCCAAATCTCGCAGCAGAGCCAAAGCGATTTCATTATCGGGCACCCGCAGGCCAATTGTTTTACGCTTCGGATGCTTCAGTCGCCTGGGCACTTCAGATGTGGCCTGCAGTATAAATGTATAAGGGCCGGGCGTACTGTGACGCACTAGTCGATAGGCCGCGTTATCAACTCGAGCATAACTGGCCAGCTCAGAGAGGTCGCGGCACACCAGCGTAAAATTATGCTTATCATCTAACTGACGGATGCGCCGAATACGATCCAGCGCGTTCTTGTCACCAATATGGCAACCCAGTGCATAGGCGGAGTCTGTGGGATACACGACAACCCCACCGCCACGCACAATATCCACGGCCTGGCTTATCAGACGCGGTTGCGGGGTGTCTGGATGGATCTGAAAAAACTGGCTCACAAACCGCTCCAGAGCGAGGGAGCCGTCCCAAACTGCACGGTATTGACTCCCAGCCTGGGTCCATAATCCCTATATCCGTGAAAATCGCTACCCGCAGACGCCAGAAGATCAAATTCTGCAGCCAAACGGCGCAACTGCAAAGTGCGATCTTCGGGCTGCCGCCCGCTGAATATTTCCAGCGAAGTACCTCCCGCACTCCTAAATGCTTCTATAAGCCGACGCAATTTGCTGCGTGTGTACTTGTATTTGAGAGGATGTGCCAATATGGCAACACCGCCAGCTACCGTGATCCACTCGACCACTTGGCTCAATCGGGGCCAGTAGGCTTTCACGTCACCTAACTGACCCGCGCCGAGGTATTTATCAAAGGCTTCTTTAGCATCTGTAACATGACCGCAGGCGATCATCCAGGCGGCGAAGTGAGGGCGGCCAATTTGACTGGCACCAGCCTTCTCCAAAGCGCCTGACAGAGCGCCATTAAATCCGATTTTTTCAAGGCGCTGCGCAATTATCTCTGCTCGCTTATTGCGAGACTCAGAGAGAAACTCCAACCCAGCAAGCAACTCAGCGCTTGCAACGTCAATATCAAGACCGACGATATGAACCGTGTCATTGGCCCAGCGGCAGGACAGCTCGACGCCTGAACGTAAACTAAAGCCTTCTGGCCAGGCATTACGCTTGTCTCGAACAGCCAGATAACCATCAATACAATCGTGGTCTGTAATTGCCAGGCAGTCGACGCCAGCGGCAATGGCTTGCGCAACCAACTCTTCAGCAGAGAGGCTTCCATCAGAGGCATTACTATGAGTATGAAAATCAATTATCATAGGCGCGCATTATCCGTACTCTCCTTGTCCTGTTCCAGTGAGAATTCCATATATGAAGCAATTGGCAGAATTAATTCCGCTGCTACTGTTTTTCATCGTCTACCAGATGAAAGGCACAGAAATAGAAATCGCAGGGTGGCATCACACTATAGATGGCATCTTCAGTGCGACTACAGTGTTAATCATCGCCACTGCCGCTCAGGTTATCATCACCTGGATATTGACTCGTGAATTAGAGAAACGTCTGCTGTGGTTGCTCGCCGCTGTCAGCCTGTTCGGTGGCGCCACCCTGTTCTTTAAAAACCAGATCTTCATATTCTGGAAACCCACTGCGTTCAACTGGGTTTTGGCGCTCGCTTTTGGCAGCAGTCATTTTATCGGTGAGCGCAATCTGATGGAGCGAACCCTGGGCAGCCAAATTCAATTACCTGCAAAAATCTGGACTCAACTTTTATGGTTATGGGTGGGTTATTTCACATTGGTGGGCAGCCTGAACCTGGTGGTCGCCTATCAATTTAGCGAAGAATTTTGGGTCAGTTACAAGCTCTACTCGGCCATTGGATTTACCCTTGTGTTAGCCATCATGACTGCACTGCTAGTTGCACCGCATGTCCCGGAAGAACTCCCCTCAAAAGGACAGGGCTAATGTATTACGCGATAATCAGTGAAGACATTGAAAACAGCCTGCCCTTGCGACAAAAGGCGCACTCCGCGCATTTGGCCCGCCTGGAAGAACTTAAAAATCAGGGGCGCCTGTTTGTTGCCGGACCCCATCCGGGTGCCGATTGCGAGGAACCCGGTGATGCGGGGTTTACCGGCAGCCTGGTCATTGCAGAATTTGATAGCCTGGACACGGCCCAATCCTGGGCGGGCGCCGACCCTTATATGACGGCAGGTGTCTACGCCAAGATCACAGTAAAACCCTATAAGATAGTATTGCCATGATTAAGTACGCCTGCACCTTGCTCGCAATGACCATTTCGCTACACGCCTATGCGCAACATTTTGTCAGCGAAAAGCACTTCGTCCCACTGCGCAGCGGGCCCGGAAATGAGTTTCGCGTTATCCACCGAGGCATACCAAACGGTACTCGACTGAGTGTTGAAGAAACCAGCGAAAATGGTGAGTACAGCCGTATCATAACGGCTGGTGGCAGCGAAGGCTGGATGCGCAGTCAGTATTTGACCAACCAAACTCCAGCAGCCGAAGTCGTCAATACTCTTACGGCGGACAACACCGAACTGCAAAAAGAATTGGGGGCTATTGGCGCCCAGTTGCAGACCATACAAAAGGACAGAGATACACTGGCGGGCAAACTGAATGTCACCGAAAAGGCTCTGGCCTCGCGCAGCGCAGAGCTTGCAGAAATAAAGCGCGTTTCAGCCAACGCCATTAGTCTCGATAACGACAAGCGAAGACTGCTGGAAGAAAGAGAAATCCTGCGCTCACAGCTAGAAGTACTGGAAGCGGAAAATCTTCGACTATTGGAGAAACGCGAAAACAGAGCCCTTATTAACGGCGCGCTAGCCGTTCTGCTGGGTGTCATCATTACCTTGCTGGTACCGCACCTTTGGCCAAAGCGACGCAGCAACTCCAACTGGGCTTGAAACAGGGAATACAGCTATGAAGAAAACATTATCTGGCGTCGCTCTCTCGATTGTCTCGATTGTTTTCACAATGTTCAGTCTGGGAGTTCAGGCGCAAGACCCACAGGTCATCATTAAAACCAGCCATGGTGATATAGCGGTGCGGCTCTATCCAGAAAAGTCGCCGATTACCGTTGCTAATTTTTTGAGCTACGTTGACAGCGGATTTTACAAAGGCACTATTTTTCATCGGGTAATACCACGGTTTATGGTGCAAGCCGGCGGCTTCAATGAGCACATGGCGGGGAAGCCCACTCTTGACCCCATTAAAAATGAAGCCAAAAATCGCCTGCACAACGAGCGCGGCACACTCGCCATGGCTAGAACCGATGACCCTGACAGCGCCAGTAGTCAGTTCTTTATCAACGTGCGCAATAATTTCCGTCTGGACTGGGCACCCAATCGTGCGGGCTACACCGTATTTGGTGAGGTTGTCGATGGCATGTATACAGTAGACTCTATTGCTATTGAGCCCACCGGCTCGTTCATGGGCCACCAGGACGTTCCACTCACGCCAATCAAAATCATCGATGTGGTGCGTGCTGAGTCGCAATGATCGCCCTTAGCGTTAACCTCAATAAAATTGCTCTGATACGCAATTCACGCGACACCACCAACCCCGACGTTGTAGAACACGCCCGGATGGCCTTGCAAGCCGGCGCGGATGGCATCACCGTTCACCCCAGGCCAGACCAACGCCACATCCGCGCCAGCGATTGTTTGCAGTTAGCGGAGATGCTGCAACGGGAATATCCTGATGTCGAATTTAATATTGAAGGCAATCCGTTTACCAGATTTCGCAAGAGCAAGCGTATTGGTGTAAGCGACTATCCCGGCTTTATGGCGCTGGTTGAGGCCATCAGGCCCGCTCAATGTACGCTGGTTCCCGACACTGATGCGCAGCTCACATCCGACTGCGGTTTCGACCTGAAAATCGACGGAGATCGGGTAAAGCCGCTGATCGACCAACTGCATGCAATGGCCGTTAGAGTCAGCCTGTTTATGGACCCTGTTCCTGAACAGATCACCCTGGCGGCAGAGCTTGGGGCTGATCGCATAGAACTGTACACAGAGCCCTATGCCGATGCAGTTAAAGCGGGTCAGCAGATTGATTCGATCTGGCGGCAGTATTATGAGGCTACCGCGCAGGCCACTGAGTTGGGCTTAGGTGTCAACGCTGGTCACGATTTGGATCTGTACAACTTGCCCCAATTTGCAAAAATTCCCGGCATCCTGGAAGTATCCATTGGCCATGCCCTGATCGCCGATGCCATTCGTATAGGCTTCATCAATGCGATTGTGGCTTATCAGGATATCCTGAAAAACCCCAGTGATGCCACTCAATAAGCCAACACAGTCACATATCAGCCGCCAGTTTCAAGAGCGCAAAGTGAACAGGGGTGAGCCTGCCATTTCTAAACGCTGATCAAACTCACTGCTCCAGCCTGGAGCACCAGTCACTCCAGCCTCCAACATATAACTGAACATCATCACGACCAGCAATTGATAGCGACAACAAGTTGACGCAAGCGGTCACTCCAGAACCGCAATAAATCACCAGTGGTTCGCCTTTCAGCGCATCCCATCTCAACGCCTGTTCTCCTGATACCTGCGCGAAGCCATTCTCCTCTGTAACACCTGACCATGGGTAATTCAATGCGCCGGGGATATGACCCGCTATGGGGTCGACAGGTTCTTCTATGCCCTGGTAGCGCCTCTCCTCGCGAGAATCTATCAGTAACGCGCCATTTTTCTGCGCGTCACGCACCCCCTCAAAATCTATGCAGCGCAAAAACTCCTCTGCACAATGCGCTTTCACTGGCGTAGACCTTAAAACAGGAGCATCTGTAGCGATTGCAGCGCCAGAGTTAATCCATGCATTGAAGCCCCCGTCCAGCACCTGGACATTCCTGTATCCGAGGGCGCGCAGCATCCACCACAGGCGAGAGGCAAACGCGAAGCGCGAGTTGTCATAGGCTACCACTGGAGTATCCGTCGCTATACCCAAGGCGGCCAGATTCTGAATAAAGATATTCGGATCAGGCAGAGGATGACGGCCGCCGTGAACGGCTTTTGACCCAGACATATCATCATCCAGGTGAAAATAGTGTGCCCCGGGAATATGAGCCTCATCATATTCCCTATGACCTTGTTCGGTATCCTGTAGGGAGAACCGACAATCTATGACTACTGTATTGGCAAACTGTGCCCTTAGCTCACTGGAACTTATCAAAGGATCCATGACGACCCTCCCCACTGGCAAACCGCGAGGCACCAGCCAGGGTCTCGCCGGAACGCACAACCTCCAGGCCTTTTTCAAACTCATTAGCCATTGCCTGTGAATAATCCATATCCCATTGCTCGCAGGCACTCATTCGATCACTGCGCATACAGGCGCTGGGGAAGCTCGCTATTTGGCGGGCAAGTGTCTCCGCTTCAGCTCGACAACTGCCATCGGCAACCACTCGATTAGCCAAACCCATTGCTAAAGCTTCACCTGCACTGACCTCTCTACCCGTCAGAATCATATCCATTGCCCGGCTGTGACCGATCAGGCGCGGCAGGCGCACGGTGCCGCCATCAACCAGAGGGACTCCCCAGCGACGGCAAAATACACCGAAGCGGGCGCTCTCCTCTGCCACGCGCATATCGCACCAAATCGCTAATTCCAACCCACCCGCTACTGCCGACCCGGCCACTGCGGCTATAACCGGTTTTGACAAACGCATACGACTTGGCCCCATAGGCCCGTCACCGTCTAACGTCATTCGATTGCTGCCAGCCTCACGGGCAACGGCTTTTAGATCTGCGCCCGCACAAAAATGGCCGTGATCGCCGTACAAGACCGCGACATCGGCTGTGTTATCTGCTTCGAAATCGCGAAAAGCCTCAACCAACTGTGCGGCGGTCTCCGAGTCCACCGCATTGCGTACTTCGCGCCGATCAATAATAACCGTCGTGATCTTGTCGTCCTTCTCTACACGAACTTTACTCATTGGCATGCCTCAAGGTTGGTAGCACTGGCCGATTGTAAGTGCGAGAATCTTTAGGTCGGGCATTACACAATTAGCTGACCTGAATCTTTGGCACGCCGCAAACAGCGCGCCAGTACTTCTTTTTTCTGGTTTTCGCTCAACACCATCCAGTCGACAATTTCATCAGCGTGACGATAGCACCCTCTGCATACATCGGCGTCATCCAGCACACACACCGAAACACAGGGTGATTTAACGCGCTCTGTCACTACTCGTCCTGATCTTTGAGCCCGAGGGTGTAATTATGCGCATTTTGAATATAGTGCTGGGCATTAATCGCAAAAAATTGTTGTTGCTCTTCAGTCAGCTCTTTCTTGACGCGCGCGGGGGTTCCCATCACCATGCTGCCATCGGGAATGACCATGTTCTCCGGTACCAGACTGTTGGCACCAATGACGCAACCCTTGCCAACCTTCGCACCATTCAATACCACAGCATTAATGCCGACCAAGCTGCCGTCACCAATTTCACAGCCATGAATCATGGCGTTATGGCCTACGGTTACATTCTCTCCGACGATCAGCGGCATACCTTCATCTGCATGGCAAACAGATCCATCCTGAATATTGGAACCGGCGCCAATGTGGATTCTTTCTGCATCACCACGCAGTACTACGCTGAACCAGATGCTGACATTTTCTTCCAACACCACGTTGCCAATCACCGCTGCGTTAGGCGCGATAAAATGGCCTTTCCCGTTGAGCCTGACTTCTACGCCATCAAGGCTGTACATCATCTTTTGTCTCCGTCCAGGTTCGACCCTTCCAGTAATCTTCCAAATCCAGACCGGCATTGAGGGCCAAATTAACCAAGCGTGCAAGTATAGCCGCAGTAATCCCCCAAATGGTGAAATCTTCGTACTCGTAACGCGGCACACCTCGCACCCGTTCCCCATATATGAATTCGTCTAGTTGTAAGTTATCGGCCTGTGCAAAAAATGCCAATGGCGCCTCAAATATACAATCGAGTTCGTCGCGATTCGGCACATATGGTGTAGCAGACCTCAACCGTCCCACGCAGGGCGTCACCTGGATACCGGTTCGGGTAACTAGCGGCGTCATAAACCCCAAAAATTCGACAAGGTCAGGCGACACAGCCACCTCTTCCTCCGCCTCCCGAAGTGCTGTAGCCCATGGGTGTGGATCGCCCGGATCACACTGACCACCCGGAAATGCCACCTCTCCCGCATGCAGACGTAAATGCTGCGCCCGCCGGGTCAGTAGCACACGGGGTTCACTACCCAAGTTATCAATAAGTACCAATACCGCGGATTGCGGTAAGCTGCCATCTACCGCCGCCGAGGCTTCGCTTAAGGCAGTACGCAACGGCTCAATCACGCACTGTCCAAATCTGATAGGCCGGAGTTTCATAAGGATGTGCAGCCAATAACGCACCGATGACTGCATCCACTAGCGCCTCATCAAACACCATTTCAACTTTGTACTCGGTGAGCTGTTCGGTCTCTGCCATCTGCCCGATAAACGGGTCACTGCCCTCCAGGGGACGAAACTGACCCTGGCCGCGAGATTGCCAGCAACAGTGGTCGTAATTGCCAATTTTTCCAGCACCCACAGCAAACAATGCGTCCTTGACATCTTCCAAATGGGGTTCGGGAACATAAAAACACAGTTTATGCATTGCCAGCCTGCTTTGCGTAAAACTGATCACTGTACTCAGATAGTGTACCAGCCTCCAGCGCGTTGCGAATGACCATCATATGCCTTTGGTAGTAGCGCAGATTGTGGATGGTATTAAGCTCCGGGCCGAGAATTTCATTGCACTTATCAAGATGGTGCAAATAAGCCCGGCTAAAGTTTTCACAGGTGTAACAATCACACTCGGGGTCCAGCGGCTCCGTACTGTGACGATGCGCCGCGTTGCGCAAACGCACCACTCCCTGAGAAGTAAATAAATGTCCATTGCGGGCATTGCGGGTGGGCATCACACAATCGAACATATCCACGCCCTGCTTAACCGCCTCTAAAATATCTGCCGGTGTTCCCACTCCCATGAGATATCTGGGCTTACCTGTCGGCATGTTCGGCGCAAGTGACTCCAGGACTTTAATCATTACTTCTTTCGGCTCTCCGACACTCAATCCACCAATGGCATAACCATCAAAGCCAATAGCTTCCAGGCCCTGCAAAGATTGCTGACGCAACTCAGGGTACATGCCACCTTGCACAATACCGAACAGCGCAGAAAGGTTATCCGCGTGTTCTGCTTTTGAGCGCTGCGCCCAGCGCAGAGACAGCTCCATGGAATCGCGGGCTTCCTCCTCTGTGGCCGGATACGGTGTACACTCATCAAAGATCATGGCGATATCAGCGCCCAGATCGCGCTGAATGACCATTGATGTCTCGGGGTCGAGAAACACCTTGGCGCCATCGACTGGCGAGCGAAACGTGACACCCGCTTCGCTGATTTTTCTCATTTCACCGAGACTAAACACCTGAAAACCGCCAGAGTCAGTGAGGATTGGGCCTTGCCACTGCATAAAATCGTGCAGGTCACCGTGCGCCTTGATGATCTCGGTGCCGGGACGCAGCCACAAGTGAAACGTATTACCCAGAATAATCTCGGCACCAATGGCTTTAATATCCCGTGGCAACATACCTTTCACAGTGCCGCAGGTACCCACGGGCATAAAAGCCGGGGTTTGCACATTACCGCGATCAAATTCGAGCTGCCCACGCCGAGCCAATCCTTCAGTGCTGCTTACAGAAAATTTCATTCAGTGGCCGGCAATAAAAACATGGCATCGCCATAGCTAAGAAAGCGGTATTGCTCTGCAACTGCATCGCGATAGGCCCGCATTATAAAGTCGTGACCAGCAAAGGCGCTAACCAGCATAATTAGCGTAGATTCAGGCAAATGGAAGTTGGTGATCATCGCATCTACCGACTCAAAGGTATAACCGGGGTAAATAAAAATTTGACTGTCACCGGAAAATGGCTCAATAAGGCCGTTTTGCGAGGCCGCTTCGAGTGAGCGAACCGCCGTGGTACCCACTGCGATAACTCGACCGCCTGTGGCACGAGCCTCCAGCACTTGCCCACATAGCTCACTGGACACTTCCAAATGCTCGGCGTGCATTGGGTGGTCTTCAATATTATCGGCCCGCACCGGCTGAAACGTGCCGACCCCGACATGCAGGGTGACATAGCCAATTGCCACGCCTTTTCCGCGGCATTGCCTGATAAAGTCGGTATCAAAATGCAAACCCGCTGTCGGAGCCGCCACAGCACCCTCCCGCTCACCATAAACGGTTTGGTAGCGCTCCCGGTCCAACGGCTCATCGGCTCGGTCGATATAGGGCGGCAAAGGCATATGACCTATGTTTTGCAAAACTTGCAGCACACTGTTTTTACTGTCCTGAACCCGGAGGTGGAATAGCTCACCCTCTCGACCAACAACTGCGAGCCTTGCATCAACGGTGTCTGACTCAGGGTCTTTACGCAGCCAGAGCTCAGCACCTGTCCTGGGAGGTTTACTGGCGCGCACATGGGCCAGACATTGGTGTTCGCTCAGAATACGTTCTAGCAATACTTCGATTTTTCCGCCGCTGGCTTTTTGTCCCCACAAACGCGCTGGAATGACGCGCGTGTTGTTGAAAACCAGGAGATCATTGGGTTGCAGCAACTTGAGTAAATCGGTGAACTGTCGATGCCGGATATCACCCGTGGCGCCATTTAAGCACATCAGCCGACTGGCAGTGCGCTGAGCCAGTGGATAGCGAGCTATCAGTTCATCGGGAAGGTCGTAGTGGAAGTCGGAACGTTTCATATTTCGGCAAAACCGTCGCTAAAGGCCTTGTGCTCGCGCGCGACATACCCTGAGCACGGCTTGGATTCTCCTGAATAGAGAAAGCCGACACTTGGCCGACTCGTCGAAGCAATCCAGGCAATTACTTCTCTTCTTTTTCGTCAGCCGGAGCTTCTTCCGCAGAAGTTTCATCTTCGGTAGCAGGGGCTTCTTCTACTGCGGCTTCTTCTTTGGCAGCAGCCTCCTTTTCAGGAACCTCTTCCTCTGCAACAGTTTCCTCTTCAGCCGCTGTTTCTCCTGCAACTGCAACGTTTTCCCCAGCAGACGCGGTTTCAGCGGCTTCAGGCTCGGGCGCAGCCGACAATGCAACATCCAACAGACCTGCTTCCACCAAAATGCGAATTTTGTCGTCGCCATTTACAGGCTTCTTGCCAACATCTTTAACTGCGTAGCGCTGATCACCGCGCTGGTAAATGGTGTACTCATCAGTTTTCTTAACTACTTTCATCGCCATTTCTCATTCTCCCTTTCGAAATTGCGCAGATACTCAGACAAAAGTGGACACAGAGGCCCGAACGGACGCGCAGTGTAACGGTAACTGTATAAATCGCAAGGGAAAGCCGTTGATTCAAAAAGCCGTTGATTCAAACAGCAGGATTGTTTTAGAATTCGCGCTCTCGCAAAATCCCATTCTGTGCCGGAGTGGTGAAATTGGCAGACACGCCGGATACAAAACCCGCAAGTGATTTTGTATCCCAGGTGGAAGTAGGGTATTTTTTTGCAACACACCTACTGAAGAGGTTGATAGGTCATTAGAAAAGAACTGTCGATAAACAATACAATGAGACCTTGGCACGGAAGGTGATTTCGCTTTCAGGCCAGGCAAAAGCGCACGCAATGGGGGAGTTTATGCGTATCAATGACCGATTGAATACGATTTTACCAACCGCAGGCACTTTTAGGCGATGCAGCATGCCGGTGAAATGGCTTTCGTGCAAAGGTCTCACACTGTGTTTTATGCCAGAGTGGTGAAATTGGTAGACACAGGGGATAGGCGAAAGCTAGTGTCTTTAAAAACTGAGTCCCCCTCGTGAGTAATTGCGAGTGAGAAAAACTGGATGAATTGCTGGAAAATCTAAGTCTGGAAACAGATAAGACAATCAGCAGCCAAGCCGCCAGAGGCGGAAGGTTCAACGACTACCTGAGCTATTGCGAAATAGCTTAATAACAGGAAGTAGTTTGGATTAGAACCCAAGTGAAACAGCGTCCAGCCCCTGTGCATGTTTAGGGTGATGATATAGTCTGACTGGCATCGAAAGATGGCAGGTTAATGTCAAAATCCCCCGCTAGCGATAGCGTGCCGGTTCGAGTCCGGCCTCTGGTACCATCTTTCTCTACCTTGTAGAACCAAAGGCTCTGCCAGGCGTGCCAGAATCCGCCATTCAGCAATTGAAATCGTTTTGAAGAAATGGATGCTGTTGTCATATTTGATAATGTCTCGGTTCCCTGGCAACGGGTATTTATGTGAGACCTTTGCACGGAAGATGATTTCACTTTCAGGCAAGGCAAAAACGCACGGAATGAGGGAGTTTATGCTTATAAATGACCGATTGAGTACGATTTTACCAACAGTAGGCGCTTTTAGGCGACGCAGCATGCAGGTGAAATGGCTTTCGTGCAAAGGTCTCTATGTATAAGAACCCCACGCTATGCAACACCGCCTGTGCTAAAACCAATGCCGTCACGCATATATGCACCGGGCCGCCTCTTACGGACGGTACTGCTGTCTCTGGTTTTGACAACCGCCAATGCTTATATGAGCGCTTCTTTTTGGGGTCACAGAATATGATGGCGTGTACAAGGGGGTGACATGATGGATCGGGTTAATACTCTGCTCAATGATGCTTAGGCTATATCAAGTACAGGCAGCCCCCCAAACCGTTTATAGAAGGCTGATGTCGGCTCCATTATGTGCCCTTGTGCATTTTCCAAATGCTTACAGACATAATTCACTGAATCGCCGACCAGCGCTTGATATGTCCGCTTGACCAACTGCTGCGCATTTCTTCCCACCCAGCCCTGAGGCAGCATGGGGTCAGGAAAATCCGGATCACGTAATAAAATCCGCCGATACTCGTGAATTAGCAGGAGTCGAATCAAAAACTGGCTGTTTCCCGAAAGTTTAGCGAGCACAGCAGGTTGGGACAGCGGCCGGAAGAATTCAATAAACTGGGTATAGGCAATTTCCAGTTCATCCAGATTCCAACGATTTTTAACCAGTTTCTTAATCGCTTCCTGGGATTGTACATCTGTTGTTTGCGCGGAGAGGACAACCACTTTACCCAGTAATCTTTGCTCATAAATCGTTTCGTCAAGCGATGTAGTGTCCGATGACGGGTGCGCATAAATGCCTGTCACCAGCGTGTTAAACCCTTGCCACAGCAAGCTCTTGCGCAGTGTTTCTTTTTCTTCATCCTCTAGCAAAGCTGGTGCCACCAGTATCCAGTTGCCATCCCAGGCCGGCGGTTCACTGGCATAAATGCGGCGTGCTGCCTTCTCATAGTGTCCACGCGCAGTATCGGTAAAGCAGTAGTAGCTACGCCGCCCGATCCGTTGTACCTGTAACCAGTCATTCTGCATCAAACGATACACCGCCGTGCGCACTAACCGTTCGCTATAACCCATCGGAGCCAGTGCATCGATCAAGCTACCCAACCAGACCCAACCACCGTGCTGGGATGCCACATCACCAAACAAAGTCACGACCATAGTGGAGCAACTGATACTGGCATCGCTGATCTGTTGCCGAATGGCTTTTTCTATGATTTTATCCGTAGCCATTCTATTAACCTTTATAAAGTCGCCTCGAAGTGTTGAGCGTCACAATAACAGCTCAGGCTAATCAAATTGTCGGCGGTGATCACCCATCCTTTTTAAGCAGTCGTTATCGCTGATCAAAATCAATCACCACAACATCCGAAATCGGATGTGCCTGGCAAGTCAGCACGAACCCGGCTTTAATTTCATCGGGTTCCAGGCCATGGGCTATATCCATATCTACCTCTCCTTTCACCAGCTTTGCCCTGCAAGTTGAACACACACCGGCTTTGCAGGAATACGGCAGCTCCATACCATTATCCATACCGGCATCCAGAATGTTTTCACCTACCGCCGCCAACTCAAACGCGATAGCCCTGCCATCAACAATAACAGTGACTTCACTGGTCTTTTTCTCGCCGTACTGCTGTACCCGTCGTGCGGCTTTTGCCAACCGCTTTTGGGAATCTTCTGATGAGCTGGCGAATAGTTCGTAATGAATCTGGCCGTCTTTCAGCCCCTCAGTGCGAAACCCCCGCGATACTTCCGACATCATCGACTCGGGGCCGCAAATAAAGGCTTCGTCGGTGTTGTGAATATCGATCAGTCGCTGCTGTTGCAGCGTGTAACCTTTTTTATTGTCGATCCGCCCGTTTAACAGTTCGGTGCCCTGATCTTCCTGGCTGAGAATATTGATCCACTTAAAGCGATTGAGATAGCGGTTTTTGATAAAACTAAGCTGTTCCTTAAACATCACCGCACTGCTGCGACGATTGCCGTAAATCAGAGTAACCTCACTGGCTGGCTCCGTTACCAGCACCGATTTTATAATCGACAGCATCGGGGTTATACCGCTACCCACCGCCAGGCACATATAGTTTTTTTGCTGACCTGGATCGATTTCTGTATAAAAACTGCCCTGGGGAGGCATGACATTGATAGTGTCTCCGGGCTTTAAATGGTCGTTGGCGTAATTGGAAAACTGGCCATCCTTTACCCGTTTGATGCCGACCCGCAGACGCTCACCATCAACACTGGAGCAAATCGAGTAGGAGCGGCGCACATCTTCGCCATCAATGTCGGCTTGCAGCGTTAAGAACTGCCCTTGCTTAAAACGGAATATCTCTTGTAAGGCTTCTGGAATCACGAAACTTATGCAGACAGCCGCATCAGTTTCCGGCTGAACATCATTAATTTCTAACGAGTAAAATGTGCTATCGAACATATTAGATAGCCTTAAAGTAATCGAAGGCTTCGCCACATTGATTGCACTGATACAATGCCTTACAGGCGGTCGAGCCAAACTCGCTGATGCGGCGGGTATCGTCAGAACCACATTGGGGGCAATGAATAGCTGATTCAGCGACTGATATCGGCGGCGCAATGCCATAATCCCTGAGTTGGACTCGCCCTGCATCGCTCATCCAGTCGGTGGTCCAGGCTGGAGCAAGCCGAGTCTGAACCTGATAGGCCGTGACACCATGGGTTCTTAGCAATGCTTCAATATCTTCACGAATCTCACCCATGGCAGGACAACCCGAGTATGTCGGGGTAATAGTGACCGTGACCTTGCTGCCCTTTTGCTGAATATCGCTCAAAACCCCTAAATCCCAAATAGACAGTGATGGAATTTCTGGGTCTTTCACCTCATCCAGTAAATTCCATAAACTTGCACAATCCGAGTTCTTACGGCGTTGCTCGCGTTCGTAACGTGCCTGGGAAAGCAATGGGATCAGTTGCATAACACTACCACTGGCAGCCGGGCAAACTGCGGTGCAGAAACTGCATTTCGGTCAGCAAGTGCCCCAGGTTTTCAGTATGATAGCCAGCGCGCCCACCTTGCACGACCCAATCAACCGTTGGCGCTGACAGGGTAGCGGCTTCCAATACCGCTGCTATATCAACCTGCCACTTCGGCTTAATTAGAGCCACGTCAACGGCAATACCGGCCTCAATCAAATCTTGCTCAAGAACATCGGTTGCAAATAACTCATGGGTATAACCCCAGATTTCATCGAAAGCTGTTTGCATACGGTGATGGCTCTGTTCGGTACCATCGCCTAATCGCAGTGTCCAATCTTTACTGCGCCGCAAATGATATTGCGTTTCCTTGAACGCTTTTCCCGCAATAGCAGCCAATGTTTTATCGACAGACCCACACAAAGCATGCAGATAATAGCTATTGAACACATCCAGAATGAGCTGGCGGGTTATCGTAAACGCAAAGTCCCTGTTTGGGAGTTCGTTGATTAAATAGTTTTGAAAGTCTCTTGCATTGCGCAGGTAAGCAAAATCGTCTTCAGTTTTTCCATGCCCTGACAGTTCAGCCGCATAACTGTAGTACATACGCGACCGACCAATATAGTCCAACGCAACATTACCCAGTGCAATGTCCTCTTCCAGGAAAGGGCCATTACTAACCCATTCCGAAGTGCGATGCCCAAGTATCAGGGAGTCATCTCCCAGGCACACCACGTAATGGATTAGTTCTTGTTTGCTGTAGTTGCCCATCTCAGCCCTGTTACATGTTATCGACTTCTTTCGGCAGCGGATAATACACTGCATGTCGGTAGGGTTTATCGTCCGATGGGTCAAAAAAACTATCACTATCGGCTTCCTGGGACGCACAAATATCGCCGGATTTCACCACCCAGATACTGACTCCTTCGCTACGTCGGGTATAGCAATCACGCGCATATTCTAGTGCCTGCTCATGATCCTCAGCGTGCAGGCTGCCAACATGCTTATGATCCAGGCCTCGTTTGGAGCGAACGAACACTTCAAATAATTGCAGGTTCTCAACTGACATTGCCACCCCCTAGGCCACTGCCTGTGTTTTACGTTTTTGGCATTTTTCCTGATAGGCGACCATCGCATCCCGCACCCAGGCACCCTCTTCGTGAGCGCGAATGTGGTGCTGAACTCGCTGCCGATTGCAGTGCCCGTTGCCATTAATCACGCTGTAGAACTCGTCCCAGTCCAACTCACCGCTATCGTAATGGCCGCGCCCTTCGTTCCATCTCAATTCTTTATCCGGGTGTTCAAGCCCCAGGTATTCGATTTGTGGCACCGTTTGATCGATAAACTTCTGGCGTAAATCATCGTTGGTTTCACGCTTGATTTTCCATTGCATGGACTTGGCGGAATGGGCTGATTCACCATCGTGGGGGCCAAACATCATCAAAGCAGGCCAATAAAAACGGTTGAGGGAATCCTGAGCCATTTGTTTTTGCTCGGTCGAACCCTGGGCCAAGGCAATCATAATCTGGTAACCCTGGCGCTGGTGAAAGCTCTCTTCCTTACAAATACGGATCATCCCGCGAGAATAGGGCCCATAGGAGGTTCGCTGTAACGAAACCTGGTTGCAGATTGCGGCCCCGTCGACCAGCCAACCGATGGCGCCAATATCCCCCCAGGCTTGAGCAGGATAGTTAAAAATTGACGCATATTTAGCCGAGCCATTCTGCAATGCGGCGATCAGTTCGGCTCGCGAAACCCCCAGGGTCTCCGTCGCGCTATAGAGGTATAAACCGTGACCGGCTTCGTCCTGCACTTTAGCCAGTAATATCGCTTTACGATGCAATGACGGTGCCCGAGTGATCCAGTTGCCTTCCGGTTGCATACCAATGACTTCTGAGTGGGCATGCTGGGATATCTGGCGAATTAAATTCTTTCGGTAGGCCTTTGGCATCCAGTCTTTGGGTTCAATTTTTTGTTCATCGTCCACTTTCGCCTGGAAGGCTTGCTCAAGCGCTTGTTCAGTGACGGCACCGTCTGTCATAATGTCATCCTTTCATGTCGAGCTTGGTTTAATGATACATAAATATATTAAATATTAATATTTTTTATCATTATTGATTTTTCCTACAGTCAAACTCGCCGCCGTAGCAACCCGATGGGGTGGGTATCGCGTCACAAATAAATACATCGTTCATTCTTTAGATCCCGGGTTGCGTTAATCCGCTAGTACGCTGCGACCAATAAACGCTGAATTACCCTTAAAAATGGCGATCAGCTTATTGGCCTGGTTGGTGATGCGAACCTGGTATACCCCGCTGCGTTTGCCTTCATAAATCCGCTCAGCCTCTGCAATCAGGGCATCGTCCTTAAACGCAGGTCTGATAAAATCAATGTTACAGGAAGCCGCCACAGCAGCTTGATTGGCCGAGTTACAGGCAAAAGCAAAGGCGCTGTCGGCCAGGGAAAACAGCATACCTCCATGGCACGAGCCATACCCATTGATCATATCGTCACGCACTCGCATCCCAACCCTGGCATAGCCCTCGGCCATTGCCATGATGTCCATACCCAATGCCTTTGATGCCGCATCATTAACCAGCATGGATGCTGCGCACCGAACCGCCAGTTGTTGCTCTTTACTCATAGCTATCCCTTTTAAATTCAGGTTTGCGCCGCTCCATAAAAGCGCGTGTTGCTTCCCGGTAATCGTGGAATGGCCCCAAAGAACGGACCCTGTCCGATAAAGAGGTCGATTGAAAAACCCAGGGTGCCCGTGCCTATCAACAACTGGCTACACCCTGTCTGGGCAGCCTGCGCCAGGTTAAGCCCTTAGCTCAAAGCTCAACCCGACAAACCCCGCCTTTCCAACAGTTGACACAAACCCAAACAGGGCACCCGAAACAGCGTCTGTTGTTAAGCCTCTTTTCGCTCAACCAGTGTCATGATGTCGTAAGCCGCGACGACATCCCGGTTCTGATTAACCACTTCTACATCCCAAACCACCACACCGGTGGCTTTTTCTTCAGCGGGCCGTTTATCTTTCCTGATTTTCTGTTTGGCCGTAATGGTGACCTGAATGGTATCGCCGATACCCACCGGCTCAATAAAACGCAGGTTTTCCAACCCGTAATTCGCCAGTACCGGGCCGGGAGACGGTTCGACAAACATCCCCGCCGCTGCTGAAATGATAAAATAACCGTGGGCTACACGCTTGCCAAACAAGGAATCTTTGGCCGCCATTTCATCAAAATGTGCATAAAAATGATCACCAGATAAACAGCCGAAATTGACAATATCGGCTTCGGTTACCGTGCGGCGATGAGTTGTCAGGCTATCCCCTATCGCCAGATCTTCAAAATATTTACGGAAAGGATGGACATCGCCAACGGAGGTATCAGCGCCCGCCATATACTCTTTGGTAATCGCCATTAAGGTGGTCGGCGAACCCTGAATAGCCGTGCGTTGCATATAGTGTTTAATGGCCCGACTACCGCCGAGTTCTTCGCCACCACCCGCACGACCCGGCCCACCATGAACCAGAGGTGCCAACGGCGAACCATGGCCGGTTGACTCTTGCGCACAGTCGCGATTGAGTACCAACATCCGGCCGTGATAGGCCGCTGTCCCCATAATAATGTCTGCTGCCTCTTCGTTATCGTAAGTCACAACCGAACCGACCAGGCTACCTTTACCCAGGCGCGCAATGGCAACCGCATCGTCAGTGGATTGATAGGGTAATAAGGTGCTGACCGGACCAAACGCCTCGATACTGTGAGGGGCATCGATGTCAAAAGGGTGATCACAATACAATAAGGTAGGCGGATAAAATGCACCGGTATCCGCGTTGGCACCGGCAATCTCCATACTGGCTTCATTGCCGCCATAGACAACCCTACAGTGCTCTGCCAACGCTGCTACCCTGGCGCGCACATCGTCCCGCTGACTACACCCGACCAAAGGCCCCATCTGTACACCCTTAACGGCCGGGTCGCCGATCACTACCTGATTAAGCTTTTCGATTAAGGCTGTTTGCACCGCTTCGAGCTTGTCGGCAGGCACAATAATACGGCGGATGGCGGTACACTTTTGCCCTGCCTTGACCGTCATTTCACCCACTACTTCTTTAATAAACAGTTCAAATTCCGGATGGTCGGTAGCGACAGACTTTCCCAATATTGAGCAATTAAGGGAATCGGCTTCCATATTGAATGGAATACTGTTGGCAACAATATTGGGGTGTGTGCGCAACATCTGCCCGGTAGAGGCGCTACCAGTGAAAGTAACGACATCCTGTTCCGACAAGTGGTCGAGCAGATCACCAGAGCGACCGCAGATCAACTGCAGCGCTCCTTCTGGCAGGCAGCCCGAGTCAATCATCATTTTCACCATAGCTTCCGCCAAGTAGGCCGATGCGGTGGCCGGTTTAACAATCGCCGGCACCCCGGCGATCAGGCTTGGGGCGACCTTTTCCAACATCCCCCAGCAGGGGAAATTAAAGGCATTGATGTGCACAGAAACGCCTTGCCTGGGTGTCAGAATATGACGCCCGGCAAAGGTGCCATGAGCCGACAGCCGTTCAGGTGCGCCCTCGACGATAAAGGTCTCATTAGCAAATTCACGGCGTGCGATTGACGCGTAACTGAACACAGTGCCAATACCGCCTTCGATATCGACCCAGCTATCAGCTTCAGTAGCCCCGGTGGCGGCCGATATCTCATAAAGCTCTTCCTTATTTTTCATCAGATACTTGCCTGCCGCTTGCAAGGCATTAGCTCGCTCGTGGGTTGTCATCTCGCGCAGTATCGGACCTCCGGTATCCCTGCCGTATTGGACAATCCTGGCAAAATCTAGGCCGGTGCTGCTGACTCGACATATCACATCACCCGTTACCGCGTTATTAACCTTGACGCCTTCGTCCACACCTTCGACCCATTCGCCATAAACATAACTCTTGGATTGCATAACCACCCTCTTCATTTAAAACCGACCGTTGCCTTACCGGTATCAGCGCTATCAGAATACATTAAGCATTTATGATACATTTCTTATAGATTCTATCAAATAATTGTATTATATATAACAAATAAGAATGGTCGGCCCGCAACAATTCACGGTCGGGCAAACCGTTCTGATACATTCAGTTATAGTAGGAGGAGAGAACATGCCAACCAGGCAAGCCGGACTGGATGCCATCGAATCCGCGAGTACTGACGAATTACGCAGCCTTCAACTTATTCGCTTAAAGCTGACACTCCGCAATGTGTACCTGCACTCGCCGGTCTATAAAGCCAAGTTCGATCAGGCAGGCGTACACCCAGACGATCTCAAACAGCTCAGCGATCTCAGTCAATTCCCTTTTACCACCAAAGCCGACCTCAGGGATAACTACCCCTTTGGCATGTTTTGCGTGCCCATGGAGCAGGTCGTCCGCGTCCACGCATCGAGCGGTACCACCGGCAAACCCACCGTAGTCGGCTACAGCAAACATGATATCGACACCTGGGCCCAGGTCGGTGCTCGCTCTATTTACGCTGCGGGTGGCCGGGCATCTGACAAAGTTCATATAGCCTATGGCTACGGGTTGTTTACCGGGGGGTTAGGTGCCCATTACGGTGCAGAACGCCTCGGTTGCACGGTCATTCCCATGGGTGGCGGGCAGACCGAAAGACAGGTACAGCTGATCCGGGATTTCGATCCTGACATTATTATGGTGACGCCGTCCTATATGCTTAATATCGCCGATGCTATTGAAAAACAAGGAGTCGATCCTGCCAGGCTGGCGCTGCGTACCGGCATCTTTGGCGCCGAGCCCTGGACCAACGCTATGCGCGAGGAGATTGAAACCCGTTTATCTATAGACGCGGTGGATATTTTCGGCCTGTCCGAAGTGATCGGGCCAGGGGTCGCGCAAGAATGCATCGAAACTAAAGATGGCCCGACCATTTGGGAAGACCACTTCTACCCGGAAATTATTGATCCGGTTACCGGAGCAGTCTTACCCGACGGTGAAGAAGGCGAACTGGTGTTTACCAGCCTGAGCAAAGAAGCAATGCCAGTGATCCGCTACCGCACCCGTGACCTGACCCGCCTGCTACCTGGCAGTGCCCGAACCATGCGGCGTATGGATAAAATCACTGGCCGTAGTGACGATATGCTGATCATCCGCGGGGTGAATGTATTCCCCACCCAGATCGAAGAGCAAATCCTCAGCATTAAGGCGCTGGCGCCTCACTATCTGATCGAAGTCGATAAACAAGGTAATTTAGACACTGTAACGATCCAGGTTGAAACCAGTCCGAAGCACTCAGACGACAATACCACTGAGTTAGGCAGGCAACTTAGCGATAAAATTAAAACCTTTATCGGTATTTCAACAGAGGTCGATATTCAGGCTACTGGTCACATTCCCCGCTCTGAAGGCAAGGCAACGCGAGTGATCGATAGGCGCAAAAAATAGCTTAACGTGTGTGTTTACGGAATAAAAACCAACAGCATTTTATTGAGACCTTTGCACGAAAGCCATTTCACCTGCATGCTGCGTCGCCTAAAAGCGCCTACTGTTGGTAAAATCGTACTCAATCGGTCATTTATACCCATAAACTCCCTCATTCCGTGCGTTTTTGCCGTGCCTGAAAGTGACATCATCTTCCGTGCAAAGGTCTCTTATTAGCTTGTTGGTCAAATTAAAATATTTCGCCAACTATAATAGGGTTTCCGCTGGCATAACGCACCTAGACCTGACACTCAAAACACGGCTGTTGTCTGATCCTGTTGGCTGTTAACGGATATGCAGACGATACGCCAACAAACCACCTAAAATCATCGGCACGGCGAAGATTACAAAGTTAAGGCTCATGCTCACCCCAGCGGCAATCGTTAAACCGGCAATAGCCGGCCCGACCACGGCTCCAAAACGCCCAAGGCCGATAGCCCAACCCACGCCCGTACCACGGATATCGGTCGGGTACAGCTTGGCTGCAACTGCGTACAGCCCGGTAAACCCACCCTGCAACATCACTCCAACCACGAAAATCAACAGTAGCAACACAGGCTCGTTGCCGGGAAATAGCATAACCGCGACCATAGTTGCAGCCGCCATTAACAAAAACAGGCTAACTAATGTCGATAACACACCGAAGGTTGCCAGATAACCTAACAGGAAAATCCCCAGCACGCCGCCGAAGTTAAATAATGTAAACGCATGGTTCCCGGTCTGCACAGAAAATCCGGCGCCAATCATCAGCTTGGGTATCCAACTCATCAGGAAATACATAGTGCAGAGGCACATAAAAAATGCCGACCATAAAATAAGAGTCGGTATACGATAGTCTGGGGTGATCAATCGGTACATGCCTGCAAACACTGAATCACTTTTATTGCGCCGCGACATGGCATCAGCTTTCGGGGCGGGCAATGTATCAAGCGGCGCCACATCGAATTTTTCCAGCAGGCGATTCACTTGTTTCAATCCACCCTGCGGCTGTTTCTCAAATAAAAATTGCAGAGATTCAGGCAGGAAAAAAAAGGCAATAATGACCATCGCCAAAGTCACTGTTCCACCCGCAATAAACATACTGCGCCAACCAAAATCTGGCACAATCAATCCGGCGATAATGCCAGTCATCATTGCTCCCAGCGGATAACCGGCCGTCACCGTAGCGACCGACAACGCCCGGTATCGCTCTGGACTATACTCCGCCGCCAAAGTAGCCTGGCTGGCCAGCAATGCGCCAGCACTCAAACCGCTGATAAAGCGCAGCAAGATCAACAGGTATAAATTCCCGATATAGGCTGTTGATAACACAGAAACGCCCATTACCAACAAGCTACAGATAATGATTCTCCGGCGCCCAAACACATCTGCAAGCGCCGCCAGGAACATGGCCCCTAGCATCATGCCTGCCAGTGAAAAACTGAACACCAGCCCCAGCTTGTCTGCCGATAGCTGCATTTCATGGCCGATATCATTAACAGTGACAGCCATCGCAGTAATATCAAAACCATCCAGCATGTTAAACAGGACGCAAAGAAGTACCACCCGTAATTGCTGCCGGCTGACTTTACCGCGGTCGATCAGGTTGCCAATAATCTGGTGTGTCTCAGCAGCACCTGCTTGTTGTGATTCCATAGTGTGCTCAGTTTGCTTCTTTGTTAATTGATCTCGTGGGTTTAACTGTGATCATCTTCACCTCCATCAATTTTATCGACCAGTTCATCCAACAGCTCATACAGTAATTCAAGCTTGCCTGAACCAAATTTATCTGCGATGTAGTCGTAGCGTTCAATCGACTTCGGCGCAACTTGTGCAAACAATTCCCGGCCGTCATCAGTTAAATTAATCACAGCACGACGCTGGTCGTTTTCAGCGACCTTCCGCTCTATTAACTGCCGCGCTTCCAGATTCCGCACAATCCTGGACAGGCTGGGTTTAAGCAGATAACACCGTTCTGATAACTCATAGAACTCTAACTCGTCCTCATCCTGTAACGCGCGAACTACACGCCATTGCTGTGGCGATAAATCATGCTCCTTCAGTGAAGGAATAAATTTTTTCATCACCGCTTCGCGAGCACGCAGCAAGGACATTGGCAACGAGCGACCGAAGTCACGTAAGTGCTTATCTGCCATTAACAACCCTCATCTAACACAGAATTGGAAAGTATTCCGACACCCTCCACTGCAACCTCAACCACATCACTGGGCTCCAGGTAACGCGGCGGATCGAAGCGCGCCCCAGATCGATGACCCCCTCATCAGTGATAACACCCCACGAACTCGCCCCATTAGCTGCAAATGCCAAAAAACCGCATTGAGCACCTCTGCAGACTATCCAATCGTTTAAAGCAGGTGTCATGGTATCATCAATTATGTTAACCTGTTAACTATAATAGTCCAACCGACGACTCGTACAAAGCGGTATTAAAGCGGAGTTTATGGCGGCAATGCTGTGTTCCCACTTGGCTAGAAAATGCGATTAAGACTAAACACTAAGGAATACTGATCTATGGCACATTTTATGCTCGAATATTCATCCAATCTTGCCCCTGACAAGCTGGCTTTGACAGCACTCTTTGAAAAACTGCATCAAGCCGCTGTCGATACGGGACTGTTCCCCCTGGCTGGCATCCGCAGCCGCGCTCATCGCTGTGACGATTTCCGCATTGCCGACGGTAACCCTCACTACAGCTTTGTGCACCTCCACATACGGTTAGGTAAAGGGCGCACTGAAACTGAAAAAACGGCGGCGGCCAAAGCCTTTTTCGACATCCTTAGCGCACATTTGCAACCACTCTATGACAGCCAGGGTCTGGCCATCTCATTTGAGATGACTGAATTACCCGCTACCTTAAAGTATAACCAGAATAATCTGCGCGACTATATAGCGAACACTACAGCATAAGGGTACAACGCAATGCTCAAACCCGTTGAAATCAAGAAATCCGCCAATGCTCTCTATCGAGCTGAGATTGATCGGCAGCAAATTGATCCGGTTAGCCTGACTCACCCGGACATGACCATGGACGACGCCTACGCTATTCAAAAGTACTGGGTCGATCAAAAACTGGCCGACAACCGCCGTTGTATCGGCTACAAGATTGGCCTGACCTCTCGGGCCATGCAAACTGCCATGAATATCGATCAACCCGATTACGGGGTATTACTGGATGACATGGCATTTGCCGATGGCGCCGATATTGAAGCTGCACAGTTTTGCGACCCCCGAATCGAAGTCGAACTGGCCTTCGTCTTAAAACATCGGCTTGAGGGTGAGCATGTCACTATCTTCGATGTTCTGAATGCTACTGACTATGTGGTTCCGGCGCTGGAAATCATCGCTGCACGCAGCCATCGCGTACACCCAGAAACAGGTTATACCCGCACCATTTTCGATACCATCTCCGACAATGCCGCCAATGCCGGAATTATCACGGGCGGACGCCCTATTAAACCTATGGATACGGATTTACGCTGGTGCGGCGCGTTGCTTTATCGCAACGGCGTACTGGAAGAAACCGGGCTGGCCGCAGGCGTGCTCAATCACCCTGCCAATGGTATCTGCTGGGTTGCCAGGCGCTTTGCCCCTCACGGTATTGCTCTGGAGCCAGGCCAGATCATCTTGTCCGGCTCATTTACCCGCAGCATCGCTGTTAAGGCAGGCGATACCTTTCATGCAGATTACGGCCCGTTAGGTGGTATTTCTGCCCGTTTTATCTAGCTACTGTAGCGTCTTAAACACAGGAAAGCCGGTATGAAATTACCCATCAATAAATTTAAACAGACATTGCAAAACGGCAAGGCGCAATTTGGTTTATGGCTGGGGCTACCCGATGCTATTTGTGCAGAAATCTGTGCCAGTGCAGGTTTTGATTGGGTACTGATTGATAGCGAGCACGCGCCTTATAGTCTCAAGGACATCCAGCGCCACCTGCAGGCAATAGAGCCTTACGATGTGCCTGCACTTATCAGACCGGCCGAAGGCAGCACCGCTCTGATAAAACAATTGTTGGATATCGGCGCGCAAACGCTTCTGATTCCAATGGTGGAAACAGCCGAGCAAGCGCGGCAGTTAGTGAAGGCAGTGCGCTACCCCCCCGATGGTATTCGTGGGGCAGGGCCATCTATGGCCCGGGCTGCGCGCTGGAACAGGGTTGACAATTATCTCCATGAAGCCAACCGTCAAATCTGCCTAATCGTACAAGTGGAAACTATCGAGGCAGTTAACAACCTCGCAGACATTGCGACAGTCGAAGGCATTGATGGCGTCTTTATCGGCCCCTCTGATTTATCGGCTTCAATGGGGCATCTGGGCAACCCTGGGCACCCTGCTGTTATAGCGGCCATTAAAAATAGCCTGGACATTATCACCAGCGCCGGTAAAGCCGCCGGTATACTATCGGTCGATGAAAAACTGGCTAAACAATACGTCGAGCACGGCGCTAGTTTTATTGGTGTTGGTGTTGATGCTGCATTGCTGAGCCACGCCACCCAGGCATTGGCAAAACGTTTTATCCCTTCGTTAAACGACTCAAAAATGAAATATTAATTAGCTTTCTAGTCGTTTGAAAATAATATTTTCTTACAAAATTCAGTCCGACTGTTGACCTGGACCTTGCCATAGATATGCTGAATATGGGTGCGTAAAGTTGCTGTCGAAATATGTAATTTATCGCTGACAGTTTTATCGTTTCCTCCGTTCAAAAGCTCGGTGGCAACCATTAATTCTCTCTTGGTTAAACAAAACTCATCGGCCATTTTTCTTTGTACTATTTCCATATCTACTGATGGCGGAATATGTTTTGCAAATGCAATATTGCGCATTGCATTACGAAAGTGCGGTGCAATTATGTCGAGGATTTTTAGATCCTGCGGGCTAAAATTGTCCTTATCTTTTGAGCGCCAAATCCTGAAGTCACCGATATTTTGGTTGCCGTTATCGTAGACATAAATATTGATGCCGTAGTACAAACCGTCCTTGCTTAAGAAGTCATTGAAAAACTCGGTATTGACCAGGTCTCTTTGCTCAATAATTTCGTTAACTGATACCGCCCGGTGATATTGCTGCATCTGATGGGTTATGGGGTCATGGAACTGATAATATTTTTCATAAAACTCGAGGTTCTCATCTGACATATTGAGAAAGACAGGTCGGGTGAACTTCTCCATCTTTTCATCCCAGATGTAAGAGGCAAAGTGATCAGCCGACAGCAGATCCAGCAAATCATTACCTGCATTCTCTCGGATAGCACTATCATCGAGGCTATCGTTAAGGTTTTGAATAACCGATAAAACCTTTTGCCATTTCGCTTGTGTTAAATTTAAACGCATCACTCCGGTATTTATAACTGGTTAGCACGTATAGCTACAACAGACAAAGCCTGGCAGCTTTTCAGCACACTGCCAGGCTTTTTACTATTGCTCGCATCAGAATTTATAAGTAACGCCTACTCCATACATTCTGGGGTCACCAAACACTGCAACGACACTTGAGGCAATAGTATACAGGTGGGTAATGTACTCTTCATCCGCCAGATTTCTACCCCATACTGCGAGCTCCAATGTGTCATCATTGCTGGTCCAGCCAATCCGTGCGTCAACCAGGTCAAATTCCGGCTGGATGGCCCATGGCTCAAGTTCGCCCCGTTGATCGTCGGTATAGCGGTAGCTCACATTGACGGCAATTTCACCGTTATTTCCCAGCGGATACCTGTAATCTGCATTGATACCGTATTTATTTTCTGGGGTACGGATCAGATCCTGACCGGACTGATCCGGAAAGGCCGTGCCCGCGATGTTTGTATCGCCGAATTCACTATCCTGATAACCGTAGAATCCGGAGATCGTCAAATTGTCGGTTACTACCCAGGTCGCTTCCACCTCAACACCGAATATCTCGGCATCACCCGCATTGAAGGTCTGGAAAGTACCAAATGAAGCGCCTGTTGTTACAGGCCCGAAGGTTTGAATCTGAAGGTTTTCATATTCGGTATAAAAAACCGCCAAATTTACCCGCAGTCGATCAGTAAAATCCGATTTGACACCAAATTCATAGTTGAGCGCCTCCTCTTGAGCCAAAGGTTCGGTAAACTCTATACCTTGTGGCGCAGCAGCAAACCCACCGCTTTTAAATCCCTTCGCAATTGTGCCATACACATTAGTAGAATCACTTATCTGGTAGGCCAATGACACCTTCGGTGTAAAGGCGCTCCAGTCTTCTCCTACAGAATTAATGAAGCTTTGGTTAATAACCACAAAATTACCGGCAATGGCATCGTTATCAATTTCTTTCTCTTCATAACTGTAGCGAGCACCCAGTGTTAAGGTCCAGTCTTCAGCGAAGCGCCAATCGAATTGGCCGAACACTGCATAACCGGTAGTCTCGTTAACCTGCCGATAAAAATCAGTAGTCCCACCATCCGCATCGGACGTACAATCAGTTCCTGGAGACAAATCAAAGCACTCGGTACGGTCAGTTTCTTCGTTCAAATACCACATCCCTGCTACATAATTGAAGTCATCACCAACCGAAGACACCCACCGGAATTCCTGGGAAAACTGCTCAGTATTATCCAGGATATCATCCACAAGAATCAGCAAGTCAGTGCCTGTTGAATCCATGTTCCAATCTGATTCATTTTCCCTGTAAGCTGTAGTCGAAATCAGCTCTCCGTTCCCGATATCCCATTTTAATTGTGCGCTAACGCCCCAAGACTCCTGTTCGGTAAAGCCGTCGACTGCGCCTGCGGCGCAATCTGGATCACGATTTGGGCAAAGCGTTGTATAGCCTCCGCCCACAAAACCAGCGGGGTCACCCGGTTCACCAGTATCAATGGGTATCCTTGCCATATCTTCCACATCAAGTTGGTTGTAGTCAGCGCTGATAAGCGCCTCAAAATTATCACTGGCAAACAACAACTGTCCCCTAAGCGATTGCGAATCGTCATTTTTCTGGTCTTTATTTAGCGCCCGATTATCAACCCAACCATCCCGCTTGCGGGTGCTAAACGATAGCTTACCGGCCAGGTTTTCAGTCAATGGGCCTGTTATCAAACCAGCAAAATCACGCCTGTCAAAATTACCTATACTGGCTCTGACTTTACCTTCAAACTCTTCTGTATTCGGCTGGGTTGAGGTTATATTGATGGCCCCACCGATGGTATTTTTACCAAACAACGTGCCTTGCGGCCCCCTCAGAACCTCAATGCGTTCTAAATCAAACAGCTCAGGGTTGATATTTGAGGAGCGCCCCAGATAGACACCGTCAATAAATACCGCAATAGAGTTATCTGTTCCTGCGCCATCGTCATTCGATGACGCGCCCCGTAAAGCCAAAATATTTTGGCCTGGCGAGAACGGCGAAAATGTGAGCCCCGGTACCCGAGTAGCAATATCGGTTAAATCACTGATGTCAGCTTTCTCTATCGTACTTTGACTCAATGCCGATACAGCAATCGGCACTTCTTGCAGGTTTTGCTCACGACGCTGCGAAGTAACGACAATCTCTTCCAATATCGGTTTAGATTCAACTGCCAGCAACTGCGGACTTTGATAGGCTGCTAATAACACAATAGTCGGCACCAAGCCGGTTAGATAATTACGCTTGTTCATAATGTTCCCCCTGAAACATGTGGTTGGATTCACGCTTGTCTTCCTGATCGATGAATACTTCTATCTCTGAACCTAAAGCCAGCAAACCCTGGTCACTACCTTCAGGCCCATCAATTTCAATACCCATGGGTAAACCAGCAGCTGATAAGGCCAACGGTAATGTCAGGCCGGGAATCCCGGCATTACTGCCAGGGTCGGTATTGCGGATATAGGTTGGAAAGGTCGGAACCTGCTGACCATTGAGTTCAACCGTCTCCAGGCTCCCGGCAATCGGGCGCGCTACCAGCGGTACCGTTGGATAAATAACGGCATCCAGGCTGTGTTCTGAAAAATAGTCGCGGTAAATTTTTTTCAATTGCGGGCGATATTGTTCTATTGCTTGCCGATATACGGACTCGGTGATATCACCGTTGATCGCCAGGCTCACCATGGCTTTCACATCAGGGCTGACGATTGCTTCGACCAACATCTGGATCGGGATGTCCAGATGGTTGGCTGCCAGATATTTCTCCAGCAGTATTCTGGTTTCATAAAGAACAAGCGGAATCCCGACCTTTTCATTCACCTCAGCGAGCTGTTCAATGTCAGCCTGAACGAGTGTTACTCCCGCTACTTTTAAACAGGCCAATAGTCGCTCAGTATGTTCTGCAATCACCGGGTCAAGGTTTTCGTAAAAATGTGCCCTCGGGACTCCCAATCGCAGACCGGATAAATGCATCGAATGGTTTTCTATCGGATCAGCGCTTAACAGTCGATCCAACAGAATTATGTCTTTAACAGTTTTTGCCATGGGGCCGACGGTGTCTCGTGTAAACGATATCCGCGTTAAACCGTCGTCAGGGTAGCGACCTGTGGTCGGCCTGAAACCGACCAAACCATTGAGTGCCGCGGGAATACGACTGGAGCCTCCTGTATCGGTACCCAAGCCGATTGGAGCAACGCCGATAGCAATAGCCACCGCAGTCCCCCCGCTGCTGCCACCGGCAATATAGTCACTGCGCATTGCATTACCCACGGCACCAAACACATAATTGTTGCTGGTAATGCCATACGCTAATTCGTGCATATTGGTTTTGCCAATCACTACAGCTCCGGCATCCTTAAGACGCCTGACCACACTGGCATCTTCGGAAGGGATGAAATCACGCAGTCCGGCTGTGCCAGCTGTATTAGGCAATCCCGCCACATGGATATTATCTTTCACTACAACAGGTATGCCGTGCAGCGGACCGAGCGAAACGTTATTTGCCATCAGCTCGTCACAATTTCTGGCAGCGGCCATAGCCCCTTCGGCATCCAATGTGATAAAAACATTCAGTGACTGGTAGGTTGCAGCCTTGGCTAGGGCGTGCTCAACCAATGCCTGACTGGTAACCCGGCCTTCTGACATAGCCAATACCAGCGCGTCTATTGAGTCGCAGTTACTTTCTATAATGTTGTTGACTGCAAGTGAAAAGGACATTGATTCCCCTTTTAAATCCGGTTCCACCATTCTCGTTATTATCAAACATGATTTTTGTGGATTGGATGAAATTAACTATAGGGAAGAGATGCCATAAAAAAATCATCAAAAATGATGATTTTCAGGTCGATAGTTATTGCGCTGCTTACCTCAAAATATCATCAATTTCGATGATATTTAAAGAAGTGTTGTCAATGATATAAATCTCTGGTGTCGTAACAGCGAGACCACGAGTAATGGATAACACTAATAATAGAGATAGTAGTAGAACCACTGCTTTTTCAATTGTCTCCATTTCATGTGCAGCATACTCTGGCCTGTTTGCTATGCCGTTGTGGTTGGGTAGTTTCACTGATACGTTGCAGGTCAACCCTTCGCTGCCGGGCTATATGGGGTCAGTCCAACTGCTTCTGGCCATGGCGGCAGCACTCTACGCCTCTTCTAAAATCAATCAATTGAAACTACATAAGGTCGCACTATTCGGCGCGCTATGTATTTTACTGGCAAGTACTTTGTCATCTTTTATCAGGGACATCACATTGTTGTTTGTTTGCCGGGGACTGTCAGGTATCGGGGAGGGGCTGCTGCTGGCAATGCTGAATGCATCCATTTCAAAAACGGATAATCCGGACAAATACTTCGCACTATCACAAACCACCGTTGCTTTTTTCGGAATTATACTATTTGCCACAGCACCGACAGCAATGGTTGCATATGGCGCCATTGGAGTTTTCGCTATTGTTGTGCTCTTTTCCGTTATTGCACTACCCGCTGCATTACTGCTGCCAGGCTTTACTGCACAGGAAGCGCCCGGTAATGGATCGTTGAATACGGGTAGTTCCTCTCTCTACCTATTGGCATTAATTAGTTTGGCTATCGTGTTTATTGGCTGCCAGGGTTCATGGGCTTATATGGAGCGTATGGGTATCGCCAAAAATTTTAGCCTTCAAACCATAGGTGGTTTTTTTATTATCGGTCAGTTGGTCAGCCTGCTAGGGCCGATCACTGCAAATTATGTGACCCGTGCCTTTAACAGGAAATTTGCCATTACCAGCGGTAGTATTGTTTCTGGAGTGGCGACTCTCATGGCTAGCCAGACCATAAGCGACAGCTCTTTTATTGCTGCGGCGGTCCTGTTTCAGTTTGGTACTCTATTTATGGTAACCAGTTTTTATGGCTATCTCGCGGCGCTGGATACGTCCGGTAGAGCGGTATCAGCAGCACCCGGCTTTTTGAATTTCGGCAGTGCATTGGGGCCGGCTGTCATGGCTGGAGCTATTTCGTTTGGCGGTTATCCACTATTGGGGCTGGCTGTGACAGGAACCTATACCCTTGCTCTGGTATTGCTATTTATACAACGCTAGGCACCAACGCATTAGCATAAAATACAGGATTACAGGGCTGTCTTGAAGCGTTTGAACTTCACCCCGGTAAACACTCACAATACTTCTACCCGTCAATTCATAATTTTGAGCGCAATATAGGGCGTAATATTTAAAACGATCACGGCTAGCTTGTAGTTGCCCAGAAACTGGAAGTACATTGAATCCAAGGCATCTTCGTCGACGCCAAGCAGTGCGCCATGGATGCTCTTGGTGAAGCCCCGAAATGCCATCAGCCAGACCGTATAGAACACAAGTAAAGCGATATTGATGCCAGAACACCAACCCAGGAATGTCGTAATAGTCTGCATATCCTCCATCGAAATTACCCCCCTACTGTAAAATTTCATACAAAATATCTGTATACTATGCCCTTACCTTGCTTCTGAGTGTATAAAGGAATCAAATATTTCACACTCTTTCCATTTCCATAAAAACGACGCGCTGAGGGTTCAACTCTGGTAATTCAAGACCACAGCGTCATTTTAGACGCCCTCAAAAAAACAATTCGAAACTGACCACGACCAGCATGCACTGCCAGCATGCACTGCCATCTGAGCCGCATGCTCAAATATGTACTTAAAGACTAACAAGAGAGGCCATTTATGCGTTTTACCTACCTTATACTGTCAGTGGCTGTCACACAGTCGGCTACCGCTCAGTCCGTCATCTCGGCATCTGAGGTATCTCCAGCTAATACCGTAGAAGATGTGATTGTAACTGCCAACCACAGCCCACAGCAGGCGGCAGATTTACCCTTAAGCTGGGCGGCAATCGACGATAGCAATTTGCGCACTGTTGGGCATATTCATATCAATGAAGCGTTTCAGCGCATCTCCGGCGGCTGGATATCGCGTGGCAACGGGCAAGAGAGCCTGACCGCTCTGCGCTCTCCTGTTTTGACTGGCAGTGGTAGCTGCGGCGCCTTTTTTATGGCGCAGGACAGCCTATCTCTGCGCGCTCCTGGCTTTTGTAATGTGAATCAGTTGTTTGACAGTAACAGCGAGCAAGCCCGCAGGGTCGAAGTGATAAAAGGACCAGCCACCTCGCTTTACGGCTCAGGGGCGATGCACGGAGTCATCAATATCTTGAGCATTGACCCTGCCGTGGAAACTATTCACGACATAGGACTGGAGGGCGGCCCGCACGCCTATGTACGCGGCAAATATCGTTATAGTGCAACCCAGGGCCAGCACGGCTTCGCCGTTGCACTTAACGCCGCGGAAGACGATGGCTACAAAGACGACTCGGGCTTCGAACAACAGAAAGGCACATTGCGCCATCGCTTTACCAGCGCTACTTTCGATACCGACACCATTCTCGCACTGACCAATCTCGACCAGGAAACCGCCGGATTTATTCGGGGCTACAAATCCTACGAAGACAGCGATCTAAAGAAATCAAACCCCAACCCGGAGGCTTACCGGGAAGCCTGGTCGACACGAGCGCAGTCTACGATTGGCTTTGACTTGAATGAGCGCTCCAGAGTCACGCTAACTCCCTACTGGCGCAAAAATGAAATGGAGTTTTTACAGCATTTCCTGCCTTGGCAATCCGCAGAAGAGAACGGCCATGAGAGCCTGGGCTTAAACAGCAAGCTTTATTACAGTGCTGAGTGGTTGAATCTGACCAGCGGCGTCGACCTCGAATACACCGACGGCTGGTTAAAAGAGGAGCAGGATCAACCCTTTAGCCCCAATCAGCCTGCCGGGACACACTACGACTATCAAGTGGATGCGACTTTGGCGTCACTTTGGTCGCAGTTGGACTGGGATGCCAGTGACCGCATGAATATCAGTGCAGGCATCCGTTACGAGTACACCCACTATGATTACAACAATAACACCGAAGACGGCCCTGCCTGCGAACCGACTGCCAGTGCCTGCCGTTTTTATCGGCCTGCGAATACAGAGGACGATTTCAGTAATTGGCAGTTCAATACAGGCCTCACCTACCACTTAAATGATGCCCACACAATGTACGTGCGCCTCTCCCGAGGCTTCAGAGCGCCGCAGGCAACTGAGCTATACCGCCTGCAAGCCGGCCAGGAGGTGGCCGACCTGGATTCTGAAGAACTCAACGCCTTCGACCTGGGTTTTCGCGGGCTTAGCGGTCATTTCCAGTATGAGGTTGGCGCCTATTATATGGAAAAGGATGAGGTGATTTTTCAGGATGCTGACCGCCAAAATGTCAGTGGGGCCAGCACCCTGCACTACGGCCTGGACGTGTCACTACGCTGGGATATTAACGACAGAATAAACTTCTCTACAGATGCCAATCTAGCTCACCACGAGTACGATAGCGCCATTAATTTGATTGGTTCCAACGGCGACATCCAGGGCAATGATATAGATACAGCACCAGAGCTCTTCGGCAGCGCCCGCCTGAGTTGGCAGTTACACCCGCATCACCGGGCAGAGCTGGAGTGGGTGTACATGGATGAATACTACCTTGAGCCAGACAATAACCATCAATACGACGGCCACAACCTGATCAATCTGCGCATCACTAGCGAAATTACCGCAAAACTACAGGTGAGTTTTCGAGCCACAAACCTCGCCGATGAAGATTACGCAGAGCGTGCAGACTTCGGCTTTGGCCAGTACCGCTATTTCGTCGGCGAGCCGCGGTCGCTCTATGTACAGTTAAACTACCAGCTAGGGGACTAAGTCGTTTATCTGGCCAGAGTTAACAAATAGGTCCTAAGCCGATAGCTTCACGCACTTTACTCAGCAAAGCACTGGCTTGTTCACGGGCGCGCTCAGCGCCCTTTTGCAATTGTGCTTCAACGAAATCCGGCTCGGCCAACAACTGCTCATAACGCTCGCGGGCAGGGCCGATTTTTTCGTTCACCAGCTCAAATAAGCGCTTCTTGGCTTCACCCCAGGCGATGCCGTTGGTAAAGTCCTCGCGCATTGCCTGCGCCTGTTCGGCCGTTGCAAAGGCCTCCCAGATTTGAAACACGGTTGAATCATCAGGGTCTTTAGGCTCGCCCGGCTCCAGCAGATTGGTTTTAATTTTGTTGATCGCCTTTTGTAACTTCCTGGGACTCTCAAACAAAGGGATCGTATTACCGTAGCTCTTGCTCATCTTGCGTCCGTCCAGGCCCTGTAACACGGCTACGTTGTCGTCCACCGCAGCTTTGGGCAAGGTAAACACCTCACCAAAATAATGATTGAATCTCTGGGCAATATCCCGTGCCATTTCGACGTGCTGAATCTGGTCGCGACCCACTGGAATATCATTGGCCTTGAAGATCAGTATGTCTGCGGCCATCAAAATTGGATAGCTAAACAGGCCCATCATAATACCGTTGTCTGAATCCTCTCCTGCCTCCTCATTGGCCTGCACCGAGGCTTTGTAGGCATGGGCGCGATTCATCAAACCCTTTGCAGCATTGCATGTGAGAATCCATGTCAGCTCTGGAATCTCGGGAATATCGCTCTGACGATAGAACAGGGAGTTGTCGGTATCCAACCCGAGAGCCAACCAGGTAGTGGCAATTTCCTTGCTGGACTGACGAACCTGTACCGGGTCGGTCGCTTTAATAATGGCGTGATAATCCGCCAGAAAAAAGTACGACTCTATGGACTCGTCTTTACTGGCACGAATCGACGGGCGAATGGCGCCCACATAATTCCCAAGATGGGGTGTACCTGTAGTGGTGATACCTGTTAATACGCGGTGTTTTTGCATGACCTTACAGACCGAGCCTTTAAAAAGGCGCTTATAATACAGAGTCGCCGCCTGTCAGGCTATGCAGATGCGCGGCATATTGCGGCAGCAGCACCGCTGGCGAAAACGCCTCTACATTTACTTCCTCAAAGGCATTCTCAGTAATCAGAGTCGCTGCATGGGCAGTATCACCATGGCAGGTCTTCTCGCTGAACCATTGCAGATAAACCAGCCGCTTGGGCCGATAACAACGGTAGTCGCATTTTGCTAGCCAGATGCCTGTAGAGCACCGCTCCAATCCATATAGGCGGTTAGCACACGCGCCAACCGCCAGGGATCAATACTACCTGTCAGCTCGCGAATAGAGTGCATGGCAAACTGCGGAACTCCTACATCCAGTGTACGCACCCCTATTTTCGCAGCAGTTAACGGTCCGATTGTCGAACCACAGGCCATATCAGTTCTCACCACAAACGACTGCACAGGAATGTCTTGCCTGGTGCACAACTGACGAAACAAAGCCGCTGTTCCACTGTTACTGGCATAGCGCTGATTGGCATTGGTTTTGATCACTGGCCCACCATTCAATACAGGACCATGATTATCATCGTGCCTATTCGCAAAGTTTGGATGCACGCCGTGTGCATTATCCGAAGAAATCATGCAAGAGGCATCTACCATGGCATTGTACTTTTGCACATCCGGGCACAACTGTTGTAGCACCGATTGCAGGAACGACCCCTGGGCGCCAACGGCTGACACACTGCCTACTTCTTCGTGATCGCTACAAACCAGCAAGCTGCTTTGAGTCGCATCGCTGTTGCTAATTGCATGCAAACTTGCATAGCAGGAGAGCAAATTGTCGAGTCGCGCCGAGGCAATGAATTCTCCCTCCAAGCCGACCTGCTGCGGCGCCTGGGTATCGTAAAAGCACAGCTCATAATCGAGAACCTTGCTCACATCAAAGTCGCCGTGCTCTTCCCGTAAACGCTGTGCTAATAATGTGCGCAAGTCCAGGGAGTCGCCCATCGATAACACAGGTACAATATCGGTCTGCGGGTTAATACTGCGAGACTTATTAGCTTCGCGGTCCAGGTGAATTGCCAAACTTGGAATAACCGCTACCGGACGGCGAAAATCAACCAACTGCTTACACAGCAGACCATCACTATCTTCATAGGCAACGCGACCAGACATTGACAGGTCGCGGTCAAACCACGGGTTTAGGAGTGCACCGCCGTACACCTCTACACCGAGTTGCCGATAACCCTGACTAACCTTCTCTGGTTCTGGCTTGGCCATCAAACAGGGGCTATCGGTGTGTGCACTGACCATTCTCAGACCATTTTCAATACCGGACTCACTACCTGCCCGAAAAGCAATCACGGAGCTATCATTGCGAATCAGGTAATAGCCGTTACCCGCCGAAATATCCCAGTGGTCACCTTCGCGCAAGCGAGTAAAACCTGTCTGCTGTAAACGCACTGCCATCTCTTTGACCGCGTGAAACGGTGAGGTCACCCGTTCCATAAACTCCAGAAAAGCCCTATTGTATGCATCCAGTTCCATCACTAATTCCCAATTTTTCTGAATCGCCGTCATATTTTGCTTGCCAGAAATACGACTTCAATACCACAAAATAACGCCCAAAAGCACCAAGCCCAGCAGCACTCGATAAATAACAAAAGGTAAAAAGCCCACCCGCTCAATAAGGCCAATGAACCATCCAATGCAGGCAAAGGCGGCCACACCAGACAAACCAGCAGCGACCAGCAGACCGCCCCAGTTGACCGCAGAGCCAGAGCTAACCATTTCAATCACCTCTAGCAAGCCCGCCGCTGCGATGATTGGAATAGACAGTAAAAAGGAAAACCTTGCAGATTCCGAGCGGCCTAAACCACACATTAAAGCCATAGTCATGGTTACACCAGAGCGCGAAGTTCCCGGCACAATCGCCAGGGCCTGAGCCAGGCCAATCCAGATAGCACCCCGTAAAGTGAGTGATTGTCTACCACCACCGCGGCGGTCGGCCCAGCCTAGCAATAAACCAAAACCAATTGTTGTAGCGGCAATAACATGAAGCGAACGCAGCTCGCTTGCAACCCAATCTTTCGCAAGAATCCCCGCTAAACCAGCCGGTATAGTTGCCACAAGCAGACACAGCACCATAAACAGGTGCTTGTCTGGGTTGCCATCGCGTAATTCCTGGAAGCTACCCAATGATAGCTCAGCGAGATCACTGCGAAAATATACAAGCACCGCCAGTAGGGAGCCGACGTGAACAGCGACATCAAATGCCAGCCCCTGATCCTGCCATCCCAGCAGTTGAGCGGACAAAATCAGATGTGCTGAACTGGAAACGGGTAAGAATTCTGTTAAACCCTGTACCAGCGCCAATACGGCAGTCTGCCACCAATCAATCACTGCGGCCCCTGCTCAGCCAGTTTTTTCCAGCCAATTTTATCACGCACATACACAGGGGCGACATTGTGAGCATCCTGCAACTTGCCAGACTGCCAACTTAGATCAGCCAGAGAAATAGTATCCAGCGTATTGGGCCACAACTCTGTAGACTGAACTGAAATTTTGTCACGCACATCACTCGGCAGAGTGTCACAATAATTCAAGCCGTTACCCACTGCGAGAAACTCGCTCATTGACTCAAATGCTGACTCGGGTAGTTGATCGGGCCTGGCAACTGTGTCGGCGTGAACAGGCACAACACGGTCTGCGGTGGCTTGGTAGAGTGCCCAGTAAACTTCATTAATGCGCGCATCCAGCAATACCAAAGCTGCTTGTCCCACCGCCAGTTCACCACGGCGGCGCGCACCTTCTGCCATACAAGCCAAGCTGGATATGGCGGCCACAGGCAGTGAGTTACTAAAGGCCAGGCCTTGAATCGCACTGGCGGCAATGCGCAAGCCTGTAAAAGAACCGGGGCCGTGGTTGTAGCTCAGCAGGTCAACACCCTGCTCCTTCAGATTTCCATCAGGTAACAGTTCACGGAGCATGCTGAACAAACGCTGGCTGTGCTGGCGCGGAATATTTTCACTGAGCTGGCGCGTCTCGCCATCTACGCGCAACGCTATAGAGCAAATGTCAGTGGCAGTATCTATTGCAAGAATATTGGGCATTAACACAGGATATGAATTTTAAGGAAAATAGCTATTTTATTGAGGGACAAAGCATCACATACTGTGGAAGTACAACACAAGTATTCCTCTTTGAAACTATGACATCAGCAGTTACAGGTATTGTTCTCTCGGGCGGCCAGGGTCGCCGTACTGGCGGCGCGGACAAAGGACTTCTGCCATGGGGCGAAAGTACACGCATCGAAGCCCTTTTGGACGTTTTCACGCCACAGGTAGACTCACTGATCATTAGCTGCAATCGAAACCTGGATCGCTATCGAGCTATGGCACCAGTAATCGTTGAAGACACATTGCCTAAATATCAGGGGCCTTTAGCGGGAGTGTCTGCTGCCCTGGCTGTGACAACAACGGAAATCTCTGTTTGCGTACCCTGTGATTGCCCTGACCCACCCCAGGATCTTGTTGAGCGGCTTGTCCTGACCATGGATACCCAGCATCTGGATCTAAGTTTCGCTCACGACGGAACACGGTCACAATATTTGTTCTGCGCGATACACAAACGCACGCTGGATTCTCTGTACGAGTATTTAGCCAAGGGTGGGCGGGCCGTAAACAGATGGCACCAGCAATTAAAATACCGATCCGTAGACTTTTCCGACTGCCCAGGCAAGTTCGCCAATCACAACAGGTGTCAATCGGCATCAAAAGCAGACATAAAAAACCCGTCTTAACAACGGGTTTATCGGTCCAGGCTAGCGGCTTACTTCTTTTTCCGCTTGGGAGCTGCTTTCTTTTTAGCGGCTACCTTTTTCCTAACGGCTGCCTTTTTCTTGGGAGCTGCTTTTTTCTTGGGGGCTGCTTTCTTTTTAGCGGCCACCTTTTTCTTGACGGCTGTCTTTTTCTTGACGGCTGCCTTTTTCTTAACGGCTGATTTCTTTTTCGCCACTACTTTCTTTTTCGCCGCTGCCTTTTTCTTGGGAGCTGCTTTCTTTTTAGCGGCTGTCTTTTTCTTGACGGCTACTTTTTTCTTGGGAGCTGCCTTTTTCTTAACGGCTGATTTCTTTTTCGCCGCTACTTTCTTTTTCGCCGCTACTTTCTTCTTTGCTGGCGTCTTTTTCTTTGGCGCTGCTTTTTTTGCTGCTTTCTTTTTTGCTGTAGCCATGTCACTCATCCCCGAGTGTTATTAGTTGAAATAACGCAGGGCCAAAATAGCACAACAAAAAAGCAGGTTACAACAGTAACTGCAAAGGAATAATGTGGCTTTTTCTAACTAACTTTTAGCCTTCGAGAGCGGCTAATGACTTGTTACAGATTTCATCGACGGAACCTGTACCCTCAACACGATGATATGCGGGCGCATCATCGCTAGACAAATTTGAATAAAAGTCTATTAATGGAGCGGTTTGCTCGTGGTACACACCTAAACGCACACGTACTGTTTCTTCCATATCGTCATTGCGTTGCACCAGTGCATCGCCTGTTTCATCATCAATACCGTCTTGCTTCGGCGGATTGTGAATGACATGGTAAACACGACCAGAGCCTTCGTGCACGCGACGCCCGCTCAAACGAGAGACAATTTCTTCATCTTCAACAGCAATTTCAAGGACGTGATCGATACTTACTCCGGCAGCAACCATCGCCTGTGCCTGCGGAATAGTTCTTGGAAAACCGTCAAACAAAAAACCGTTTGCACAGTCTTGTTCTTTAATTCGCTCCTGCACCAGGCCAATGATAATTTCATCGGAAACCAGTGCGCCAGAATCCATCACGGCTTTCGCCTGCAAACCCAACTCAGTGCCCATCTTGACGGCTGCGCGCAGCATGTCTCCCGTAGATATCTGCGGTATGCCATATTTTTCACAGATGAACTTCGCTTGAGTACCTTTGCCTGCGCCGGGAGCGCCTAAGAGAATCAATCGCATAATTAGAGAACCTGCTTTTTCCAGAGGGCGACACCATACACAGCCAATCCCGGCAGCACAAGTAGACGAACGGGTACGCGGACTAATCATCCACGAAAACGCCAGTGGACAAATAGCGATCTCCCCTGTCGCAGATAATGGCAACAATGATGGCGTTTTCAACTTCAACTGAAATACGCAAGGCACCAGCTACGGCGCCGCCAGAAGAGACACCACAAAAAATACCCTCTTCAGCCGCCAGACGGCGCATAGTGACCTCCGATTCCCGCTGAGAGATATCGAGAATTCGATCGACCCGCGGAGCCTCGTAAATACTGGGCAGGTACTCCTCTGGCCAGCGGCGAATACCAGGAATGCTCGAACCGTCCTCCGGCTGTAGGCCAATCACCTGTATACCTGGATTGGTTTCTTTGAAGAAGCGTGATGCACCCATAATGGTACCAGTGGTGCCCATAGAACTAATAAAGTGGGTGATCTCGCCATCGGTTTGCTGCCAAATCTCCGGGCCGGTGCCCCCATAGTGCGCTGCCGGGTTGTCGGGGTTGGCAAATTGATCCAGTACCCGTCCTTCGCCGCGAGCCTGCATTTCGAGTGCCAGGTCCCGCGCACCCTCCATACCTTCTTCCTGAGTCACCTCAACCAGCTCTGCGCCATAGGCCGCCATCGCCAGTTTTCGCTCCTCACTCATATGAGAGGGCATGATCAATACCAAGCGATAGCCACTGATAGCAGCAGCCATCGCCAAAGCAATACCCGTATTACCGCTGGTGGCTTCTATCAGTGTATCGCCAGGTTTGATCTCGCCGCGCTCTTCAGCGCTGCGAATCATATTCATAGCCGGTCGATCTTTAACCGATCCTGCGGGATTGTTTCCTTCCAGTTTCAACAAGATCGTATTACTGCTATCAGCGTTCATGCGCTGTAACCGCACCAGTGCTGTATTACCGACGCAGGCTTCTATTGTTGGATATTTGGACATAGGGTTGGAGGGCGAATACCGAGATATTGGGTGGGCGATTATACCCCTAACTTAGTGCAGCGAAAGCCACCACATAGGCATCTTCGCCCGCCAGACTTAACATCACATGTGCGGCACCCAGCAATTCGGCTTGAGCCGCTGCACCGCCGCTAAGTCGCGCCAGAGGCTTTCCCAATTCATCGTGTTCAACACACATATCCTGCCAACTGACGCCATTGCCTATCCCGGTACCCAAGGCTTTGACGATAGCCTCCTTGGCAGCAAAGCGTTTCGCCAGCAGCCGGTTGGCCATGGTACTGGACTGGTACTCCTCAAACTCCCGAGGCGTAAGAATTCGGTTCACAAAACGTTCACCGTGGCGCTCTATCACTTCATCTATGCGGCTGACTCGAACAATATCGGTTCCAATCGCAATCATGAAATCGCTCCAAACAATTCCCGACTCTTCAATGGCTTAGCGCCCAGGTGTACCGCCAAGGCTGTTCGCATCAGACGCTTGGCGCACTGGCGGCTGTTTTCATCGAACTCTCCGCGACTAATTCGCAGCAGTTCCTCTCCGCTAAAGCGGGGGGCACCGCGACCAGTCTCACCCCGAGCAGCCACTAATCCATGCTCATTGTGAAAGACATACCACTGCCCGTCCGCAACCGGGTCTCCGCTCAAGCCATCTGTTTGCAGGTCAAAACCATAACCGAGGCTTTCCAGTAAACGAAACTCAAACTGCCGCAACACAAGGTCCAGTTGATCTGTATCGCGTATATCTGCCAATACCTGCTCATAACGACCAAACAGGTCGTTATGAGCATCATCGTGATGCAAAAGGCGGTTCATAAGCTCATTAACGTACAAGCCGCAGTAAACCTGCTTTCCCTGCAAAGTCATGGCCGGGCCACGCGGTTCGCAGCCGGTTGAAGTTCTTAACTCACTGCGGCCGCTCCAGGAACATAGCAGCGGCACAAATGGCTGCAGCAAAGCGGCCTGGCTACCACCGCGGGTTTTCTTTGACGCTGCGGCTTTGGCACCCTTGGCAACCAGAGACACGCGACCATAGTCTCGACTGAATAGCTCAACCAATAATGAGGTATCTCGGTATGGGCGTGTATGCAATACATAGGCAGGCTGTAGTGAAACGCGCATACAGAGCGACCGAGCTAGTCCCAATAGCCAAGGCTTCGCAAGGCCCGCTCGTCATCAGACCAGCCAGACTTAACTTTGACCCAAAGCCGCAGCATGATTTTTGAATCAAACAAGGGCTCCATGTCACGGCGCGCTGCCGCCCCTATTGGGCGCAAGCGAGAGCCACCCTCGCCAATCAGAATTCGCTTTTGACCGTTCCGCTCTACAAAAATAGTCGCGGAGATATGTAATGTTTTTCCATCGTGCCTGAATTCATCGATTGCCACCGCTACCGCATAAGGCAACTCATCACCTAACTGGCGGATAATTTTCTCACGCACTATCTCGGCTGCCAAAAAACGCTGGCTGCGATCCGTAATCTGATCCTCTGGGAAAAAATGCCCTCCCTGGGGCAGCTCAGCTACAATCAGCCGCTCCAACTCATCCACATTGTGCTGATTGAGCGCTGATACTGGGAAAATGCCTTTGAAATCGTAGCGCTCGGCCAGGCCTTCAATATGCGGGAGCAGCCTGGCTTTATCATTGAGCAAGTCGATTTTATTGATCACCAGTATCACTGGCGTTTGGGCGGCGCTGACCTGTTCGAAAACCCACTCGTCTTCGTCGGTCCACGCGGTGCGATCCAGTACCATCACAACGATATCAACGTCGCCAATGGCGCTGCTTGCAGCCCGGTTCATATAACGGTTAATCGCCTTGAACTCGCGCTTATGCAAACCGGGAGTATCGACAAAAATAATCTGGGTATCTGTTTCAGTTTTTATACCCAAAACCTGATGCCTGGTGGTTTGTGGCTTGCGTGAGGTAATGCTGATCTTCTGACCCAGCATATGATTCAATAAGGTGGACTTGCCCACATTGGGACGCCCGACAATAGCCACATATCCAGTGCGCTGCTTCTCAGCCACGATTCCATAACTCCGCCAGTGCCAGGCCTGCGGCCATTTGTTCTGCCTTACGGCGACTGCTGCCGCTGCCGCTATAGCTCAGGGAAAATTCGGGCAAATCACAGCGCACTCGAAACTCTTTCTCGTGTTCAGCGCCGCTGATCTGATCCAACTGATAGTCTGGCAATGCCTTGCCGCGACTCTGTAGATATTCCTGAAGCTGCGTCTTGCTGTCTTTTGCCAGTGTGTCCGCTGACAACAACTCCAACCGCGTTGCAAACAAAGACATCACCAGTTGTCGACATCGTTCAACATCACTGTCGAGCAAGCAGGCGCCTATTATGGCTTCCAGGGTATCTGCAAGTATAGAAGCCCGCCTTTGACCACCGCTTCTCATCTCACCTGGGCCCAGCCTGATGTAACTGCCAAGATCGATCTCTGCTGCGACCTGCGCCAATGTTTCACCTTTCACCAGAGATGCCCGCATGCGGCTCATCCCGCCTTCTCGTACACTCCTAAATTTATAGAATAGTGCTTCGGCAATAATGTGATTGAGAATAGAGTCTCCCAAAAACTCCAGGCGCTCATTGTTGCGAGCACCACAACTGCGGTGTGTCAACGCCCGTTCGAGCAGCCCGGAATCTCTGAAACGATAGGCCAGTGCTTTTTCTAACTGAGCGATTGCTAGCGGCACTGGCGATAAATACTATTTGAGCGTGTACTTGAGGTCGTTCAAAACAGGCACTGCGTCTACCCCTTCAAACAAGGGCGTGCGAGTTTCATAGTTCACCTCAATCAAATATCAAAAAACGACAGCAAGGCCGCAGTAATAAGAATTCCCGGCACAGGTACACCGGTTTGCCTGGTTTTCCTTCTCAACATGGTCTACCTCCCACCATTGCGAACATTAGTCGATTGAGCCAACGCGCTTGAAGCTTGGCACTGAAAACAGGGATTCCCAGTGCATCCAGATGGCAAAGGCTCTCCCGACTATATCTCGTTCCGGTACCTGACCCCAAACCCGGCTATCGCTGCTGTTATCGCGGTTGTCACCCATCATAAAATAGTGGCCGGGTTTCACAATCACTTTGAAATTGTCATCTCGACGCAATAAATCAGTTTGAATTTCGTGTGTGACATCGCCGGTCACTTCGGAACTGATCTGGTAACGAGGCCGCGACGGCGGCAGCCGAGCCAATAGCTCCTGGGTATACTCTTTGTCATTAACATAAAGTTTCTTGTCAGCGTAATGAACCGTATCCCCCGGCACGCCTATCACCCGCTTAATGAAGTAGGTGTCATCCATGTGAGGGGGGAAGAATACCATCACATCGCCGCGTTCGGGCTCATTGATGGCCAACACTTTGGTGCGAATCACTGGTAATCGAATGCCATAAGTATATTTATTAACCAGTATGTAATCCCCTACGGCCAAAGTGGGTACCATTGAAGAGGTGGGTATCTGGAACGGCTCAACCAAAAAGGAGCGCAGTACGAATACAATCAGCAGTACCGGGAAAAAAGATCGCGCGTACTCAACCACCACGGGTTCTGCAATAACAGACTGGCTACGCTTTTCATATTCCAGTTTGTGGGGGCTGTTGTCTTGCTCCCACTCAGGGTAGTCCAGTCGCAATTGGCCCAGCGCCCGAGTGCGCCCCGGAGCTAACAATACATAATCCGCCAGCCAAATGAGGCCACTACCAAATACGAGGATGACAAGAATCAGTGGGAAGTCGATATCCATTTATTAAGGCTCCGTCAGCCGTCGCTCTTCAGTACGGCCAAAAAGGCTGATTGTGGTATTTCTACACTACCGACCTGTTTCATACGCTTCTTGCCCGCTTTTTGCTTCTCCAGCAACTTGCGCTTGCGGCTCACATCGCCTCCATAACACTTGGCGGTTACGTTCTTACGCAGGGCTTTAACGGTTTGTCGCGCAACTACTTTTCCACCCACGGCTGCTTGAATTGCTACGTCAAACATCTGCCGGGGGATCAATTCTTTCATTTTCTCGGTCAGCGAGCGACCGCGTGATTGCACCTGATTTCTGTGTACGATAATCGCCAGCGCATCGACGCGCTCGGCATTAATCAGCACATCCAACCGCACCAAGTCAGCTTTTTCAAAACGCACAAAGCTATAATCCAATGAGGCATAGCCCCTGCTAACAGACTTCAAACGATCAAAGAAATCCATTACAACTTCCGCCATGGGCAGCTCATAAGTCACTGCAACCTGCTGCCCGAGAAACTGCATGTCTTTCTGCCTGCCCCGTTTTTCAGTGCAAAGCCTCAACACATTGCCCAAGTGCTCCTGCGGCACCAGTATATTTGCCTGCACAATGGGCTCGCGCATTTCATCCACTTCGCCAGGGTCGGGCAGTGCCGAGGGATTATCGACATGCACCACCTGACCGTCATTGCGCAGCACTTGGTAAATCACTGTAGGTGCTGTGGTAATCAGATCGAGATCGTATTCACGTTCCAGTCGCTCCTGAATGATTTCCATATGCAACATACCCAGGAAACCGCAGCGAAAACCAAAACCCAAAGCGTCTGAAGTTTCAGGCTCGTAAAACAGCGAAGCATCGTTGAGTGTCAGCTTTCCCAATGCCTCGCGAAAATCTTCATAGTCGTCGGTAGCTATGGTGAAAATTCCCGCATAGACCTGCGGTCTGATTACTTTAAATCCAGGGAGCGCAGTCACTTCGATGTTGCCCGCATGTATCAATGTGTCACCAACCGGAGCGCCGTGAATGTCTTTGATTCCAGCAACCACGAAGCCCACTTCACCGGCGCGAAGAACACCGGTTTCTTCACGCTTCGGAGTAAAAATACCAACACTGTCGACCCCGTGCGACTTGCCGATGGAAACCGCAGCAATTTTATCGCCTTTGCGCAGCACTCCATGCTTAACACGCACCAGGGAAACCACACCCAGGTAATTGTCAAACCAGCTATCAATAATCAGCGCCTGCAAGGGGCCGTCCAAATCCCCCTGGGGTGCGGGAATGGTCGCCACCAGGTATTCCAGAGCATCCTCCACACCCATACCTGATTTGGCACTGACTGCACAGGCATTTGATGCATTGATACCAATGATCTCTTCGATTTCAATTTTGACGCGCTCGGGTTCAGCCTGGGGCAGATCCATTTTGTTGAGAATAGGCAGAACTTCCAGGCCCTGCTCGATGGCAGTATAACAATTGGCCACCGACTGGGCCTCTACACCCTGCCCTGCATCGACAACCAGCAACGCGCCCTCACAGGCTGCCAGTGAGCGAGACACCTCGTAAGTGAAATCCACATGCCCAGGGGTATCAATGAAATTGAGCTGATAGGTCTTGCCATCTTTCGCCCGGTAGTTGAGCGTGACACTCTGGGCTTTGATGGTAATACCACGTTCGCGCTCGATATCCATGGAATCCAGCACTTGCTCATCCATTTCTCGCTCACTCAAACCGCCACAAATCTGGATGAATCGATCAGCTAGGGTCGATTTGCCATGGTCGATATGGGCAATGATCGAAAAATTACGTATTAGGTCCAGATTACTCACAGGCTGGGAATTACCGCTTGCCGAAAAGCGCGCGATTATACCCGCATGGCAGTACGCACGCCACGCGGGTTGAGCAGGGAATTATTTGGGTTTAAGTCCAATAAACAGAGGGGAGCCCCGGCGGATGACCCGCAAATGCACAGACTGCCCGGATCTTAACTCGGAAACGGCGCTTTCATAGGCTGCAACTGAGTTAATCGGCACCGAGCCAATCAGGGTAATCACGTCGCCCCGCATGATACCCGCTTCGCCGGCTGGCTCTCCCGGCACGACCTGAGCAACAACAACACCTCCTGAAATGCCCCATTGACTCTGCTGTCGCTCCTCAATCTCAGCGACAATCAGTCCCAGGCTGCCTGTAGCCTGGGGTGATTCCCCGGCGGCAGCAATACTGGGTTTTTCATCTGCATCGAGACCACCGACCTGGAGCATCAGTGTTTTTCGCCTCTGTTCACGAACAATTTCAACTTTAACGCGGGTACCGGGGCGAACCAGCCCGACGACATGCGGCAGGTCGGAAGAGCGCCCTATCGGCTGACCATCGAATTTAACAATAATGTCGCCAGCCTGTAAGCCACTCGCCTCAGCGGGTCCTGCTGCCTGCAATTGCGATATCAGTGCGCCCATTGGCTTGTCCAAACCGAATGACTCAGCCAGATTCTTATCCACATCCTGAACGGTCACACCCAACCAGCCCCGTGTCACATGTCCCGTATCCTTGAGCTGCTCCACTACGTTGGTGACGACGCTTACCGGTATGGCGAAGGACAAGCCAATTGAGCCGCCACTACGGGTATAGATCTGAGAGTTCACGCCGACAACCTGGCCGTCCAGATTGAACAGCGGGCCTCCTGAATTGCCAGGGTTTATGGCCACATCGGTTTGAATGAATGGAACATAGTCTCCGTCTTCGCTGGGTAAACTGCGGCCCTTGGCACTAACGATGCCAGCGGTCACCGAGTAATCCAGACCAAACGGCGAACCAATGGCCAAAACCCATTCCCCTACTTCCAGTTCACCAGGTGCTCCCAACTTTAAAACAGGCAAGTTTTTCGCGTTCACTTTTAACAAGGCCAGATCCGACCTGGGATCAAGCCCGACGACTTCAGCGACAAATTCACGGCGGTCAATGAGCCGAACTGTCACCCTGTCGGCGCGGTCTACCACATGGTTATTGGTAACGATATATCCGTCCGCAGACAAGATGAATCCCGAACCCATTGACTGCCTTTGTTGCTGCGGCTGACCTCGAAATTCAAAGAAGCGGCGCAGATACTCCGGTATCTGCTGATTCGGATTATTGCGCTCCATCCGCTTGGACTCAGCGGCCTTATACTCCACCATAATCTTAACCACCGCTGGAGTATTTTTTTCAACAATGGGCTTGAAATCAGGTAAAGCTGCAGCTTGCAGTTGCAGAGACACGACCCATATTAAAAGCGCAGTAATAAACCTTGCTGCGGATATACGCATAAGAATACCTCTAGAAAAACTAACCCTGGACTTGAGCAGAACCGACAAGGCCTAATAGCTGCGGCTGCAATTGACTATCGTGCCTGTGAATATGCGCGTGCCAACGCACCAGCGCAATACCAACCATAAAGCCACCCACCGCTCCGGCGATAGATAGCAAATCACCACCCCGACTCAGGCCAGAGGCCAGACCTGCAAATAAAAGAGCAGTGAGCAAGGGCAGCATGTAAACAACAAACGAGCCACGCAGAACGACCCGCTCCGGAATGGCGATTCGAACCTGATTATCAACGCTAAACCCTTCAGCGGAATAACTGCCGAGTAGAACCCGCAAATAATTGCTGCGACCACTGCGCATTTGATTGAGCAATCCATGGCCGCAACCTTTTTGTGCGCTGCAACTACCACAGGTACTCTGGCGTATGGTCTCAACCCAGAGACTGTCAGCCTCTATAGCTACAACACGCCCGGTTTCAGTGAGCATCAGCAGCTACCAGCCAATTGACAGAATTCGCAACCATGCGCGCAGTGTTAACAGGTACTTCACCTATGACTGTAATGAGCACAGGTTGTCCACCCAGGCGTATACCCCGGGTATACGCTGTGGTACCGCCTTGTCGCGCACGACCTTCCCCCGGCTGAATATCGTTTTCAAGCTGCTCCATGAATACGCTAAACACCGCCAGCCCATCGGTATAAGTTTTCTCCGCTGAAACCACATCGCCCTCGGTCGTAGACATAAACCCCTCGGGCACCCAGTTCGCTTCCCAGGAAGAGCTGGTTCGACCGTGTCTGGCGGCGCTTGGTCTGGCGGCGCTTGCCGCACGGCCCATCTGACCGTGTCCGGCTTCGTGCAGCACTTCAACTTGTGTGCCACTGGCTTCCACTGTTCCTATCTTTAGGTCAGCAAACTGAAAATGCTCCAATACCTTGCCGTCCTGGGCGAGTGTTTGACTGCGCAGCAACAAGCCGGTTTCACTGTCCAGAGCCATCCGGTAACCATAGCGATACATATCTTTGGGTATTACACGCAATAGCTGTGCTTTACGGCCAGCGATACGAGCATTGCTACCCAGTTTTAAACTGTAATTCTCTGCCAGTCCACAGCCGCTGTCGTGAAAGCCAGAACTGATACGAACCAACTTGCTGCCAGGGTGAATACAATCTAATGGATGCTCAGTTCTTTGCACGGTACCACCGCGGCCACTCAACTGAGTCACTTGCTCGGTTGCGCCATTACCGTACACGGAATGGCTGATTTTCAAGGCCTGCATGGTCGCCCCATGCTGGTAGGTAAATATGCCCTGGTAACTCACTTCCCGCAAGCTGCGAGACATACGCTCCAACCACGCCAGGGCATCCTGATCAGTTGCACACGCGGCCCAGCCCAGTGCTGGAACCATCAGTACAAGGGAAAGAATCAAACGAAGCACGCGAACACCGTAGCGCTACTTTTCAATACGCAGACTGGCGAGCCGTGCATAAGGCATCATTCCCTGGGGCGTATTGAGTGCAGCCTCATCTATGTGCGGCAACATATATCGCCGCAACTGCTTGCGCGCCAGGTTGTTGTAGGCAACAGCAGAACTTTGCCTACTGGACTTCATGGCAGGTGCGCCATAGCGGGCATTCAATGCAGACCCACCTACTGTATTCACCATGCCAACCGGTGAAACGCGGGTAGCCGCTTGAATATTCACCGCATCCGTTCGCGAATCTGCGCCTGCCAATCCATACAATTGGCTACCGACAAGCACCGATGCAAACACCGACGCGGCAACAGCAATGCTGGCGGCTGGCCGTAACATTTCTTTGACGGAGAATTTAATTGGCCGCGCTACAGGCGTTATAGCTGCCGCGGTCTCTTTGGCATCGAGGGCGTCACGCACGGCGGCGGAAATATCCAGGCTATGCGCCAGGGCGCTGCTACGCATAGCCATCCGGGCCATGTGATAACGCTGCCAGGTATCTCGCACATCGCCACTCTGGCCACTCTGGCCACTCTGGCCACTCTGGCCACTCTGCTGAGACTGACTCAGCACGCGCTCCATTTCCAGCTCGTTGGCCTCATTGTCCATCAGGGCCGATAGCGACTCTCTGATTTGTTCACTCATTACAACTGATCCTCATATATATCCTATATGGCATCACGCGCAGCTTCCCCGTCCAACTGAGCCTGTACCTGTTTATCTATGGCCTCCCTGGCCCGAAATATTCGTGATCGCACCGTTCCGACTGGACAATCCATAATATCGGAAATGTCTTCGTAGCTGAGACCATCAAATTCACGTAAAGTTACAGCGGAACGCAAATCATCTGGCAATTCCTTTATTGCGTTGTTTACTACCGCCTGCAATTCCTGGCTAAACAACTGATTTTCGGGTGTATCCACATCACGCAGGGCTGACCCCGCGTCGTAATACTCAGCATCTTCCACCTCAACATCTGTACCCGGCGGCCGGCGGCCTCGAGATACCAGGTGATTTTTCGCGGTATTGGTGGCAATGCGATACAGCCAGGTGTAAAACGCACTGTCTCCACGAAAATTAGGCAGTGCTCGGTAGGCCCTGATAAAAGCTTCCTGGGCCACATCCTGTACTTCGTGGCTGTCCTTTACATAACGGGATATCAAGCCGAATATCTTGTGCTGATACTTCAACACAAGCATATCGAATGCCCGCTTATCACCAGCCTGGACTTTCTTGACCAGCTGTTGATCTTCTTCAGCTGCGCTCACACTATTCCTCCGCACGGGGTATTCAGATACAGGGCGTCTATAAAAGGCCTCTGCCTAAGTACACGACCGGTCATTCAGTTTGTTTTCGCCTGGTGGCACGCTCGTATATACTGCGCGACGCAACGCTAAGTAGCTGACTAACATACACTATTCCACCTTATAAGGCAGCCCGATCCGCATGCCAAAACATTTCGAACACGATGTACTTATTATCGGCAGCGGCGCAGCCGGTCTAGCTCTGGCATTACACCTGCCAGACCATTGTCGCACTGCTGTTTTGAGCAAGGGTGAGCTTACCCAGGGGTCTACCTATTGGGCACAGGGCGGCATGGCCGCGGTGCTTGATGAGGATGACACGGCTGACTCTCACATCGAAGATACCTTGAACGCAGGCGCTGGGCTGTGTAATCAGGCGGCGGTGAAATTTACCGTCAGCCACGGCCACAAGGTTGTCGAGTGGTTACTTGAGCAGGGTGTGGAATTCGACCGGAGGGACAAGGGCGATGGCCGCGAATTTCATCTAACCATGGAAGGTGGACACAGTCACCGACGTGTTATTCATGCAGCGGACGCCACGGGCAAGGCCATCTCCGAGGTCTTGGTTGAAAACACCCTGGCTGCAGCGCATGTAGACCTCTACGCCCACCGGGTCGCTGTCGATTTGATTAAAGCTGAAGGCCGCTGTAATGGCGCCTACGTGCTAAATCGACAAACCGGTAAAGTTGACCTGTTCCGCGCCCGTTTTGTGATACTTGCCACTGGCGGCGCCAGTAAGGCCTATTTGTATACAAGCAATCCCGACGGTGCCAGCGGCGATGGCATTGCCATGGCCTGGCGCGCAGGCTGCCGGGTTGCCAACCTGGAGTTCAATCAGTTTCATCCCACTTGTCTGTTTCACCCACAGGCAAAATCGTTTTTGATCAGCGAGGCTTTGCGTGGAGAAGGCGGGAAATTACTGTTGCCGGACGGCACCCGCTTTATGGAAAAATTTGACTCACGGGCCGAACTGGCCCCGCGCGATATCGTCGCCCGTGCCATCGACTTTGAGATGAAACGCACTGGCAGCGACTGCGTCTATTTGGATATCAGCCACAAGCCACTGGATTTCATCCGCACTCACTTTCCAACTATTAGTGAACGCTGTCTGGAATACGGCATCGATATTACGCAACAACCCATACCGGTTGTGCCCGCGGCACACTACACCTGCGGAGGCGTGGTTGTAGACACCCGCGGCCACACCGATCTCAGTCATTTGTACGCGGTTGGAGAAACCTCGTATACCGGTTTGCATGGCGCCAACCGTATGGCCAGCAATTCCCTGCTCGAATGCCTGGTGTTTGCGCGCGCAGCCGCGCAGGATATCAGCGGGGCCTTTAACAGCGTCGCTGCACCTGTGGATGCGCCACCCTGGGATGAAAGTCAGGTTACCGATTCCGACGAGGACGTTGTGATTGCTCACAACTGGGACGAACTACGCAGATTTATGTGGGATTACGTTGGCATTGTGCGTACCGATAAGCGGCTGGAACGCGCCCAGCATCGAGCAAATTTGTTGCAGGAAGAAATCCGTGAGTATTACAGCAACTATAAAGTCTCCAACGACCTGCTGGAACTGCGCAACCTGGCCATGGTAGCCGAATTAATGATTCGCTGTGCCATTTCTCGTAAAGAAAGTCGCGGCCTGCATTACACACTGGACTATCCCGACCTTGCGGATCATCCTGGCGACACCATTCTCACGCCCGCAAGCCTCTAAACACATGCAGGCGCAGCAAGCGCCATTGCTCACAGGGCAACTCAGATTCGAACAACCAGACATTTACCGGGCCCCCACCAGACACCAGCTCGCCCTTAAAGAGCACAATAAACGGCAGCACCCAGGTGCTGGCCGACAGGTCTGCGCGTTGCCAGCAGTTTGCACATTTCAACTCGAAGCCAGTTTGATTCGCTCGAATGGCTTCAACCTGACACGGCCCACCCACGCAGTTGATGAGTCGATACTGCCTATCCGCACTCAACAACAGTGCCAGACTGATTGGCAATGCGATAAACCAGGGTAAATGACTCAACCATATGGCGGCGACACTGAGCACAACCAGCAAACTGCAAACCCGCGCCATCCAGGGTGGCAGGCGGACTTCAGCTTCCAGTGCGGGTATATGCCAGTACGGTTTCGACAATTTGAGCTATGTCCTCATCCTGAGGGGTTACCCGACCAAGGAACCAACTGAACAGTTCCTGATCTTCACACTCCAGCAACAGACAATAGCGTGCCTGATCCCGTGCATCCAGCTGACGATAACACTGCTTGACAAAGGGTTCGAGCAGCAAGTCAAGCTCCAACATACCTCGGCGTGAATGCCAGCACAAACGATTAAAATCTGCTTCAGTTTCCATCTGCCTCAGTTTCCATGGCGCCATTATAGGAGCTGACAAGAATCCGTACAGCACCTATCATAGCCCCCGCTATGAATTTCTATACTAAATTGACCCATCGCGGGATTTTGCAACTTGTCGGGCCCGATACGCACACGTTCTTACAGGGACAAACCACTTGTGATATTGACCAGTTGACGCCCGAGCACAGTATCACTGGCGCATATTGTACGCCCCAGGGGCGTGTCGTTTGCGACTTTCGCGCAATCGCGCAAAACGACGAAGACTGCCTATTGAGCATGCAGCGTGGAATTTGTGATAACAGCGCCAGTGTATTGGGTAAATATATCGTATTTTCCAAATCTCAAATTAATAACGCCAGCGATGCGTGGACGGTCTTTGCAGTATGGGGCAACAAGCTGAGCTCTTTGGGTAACGATCAGGGCAGCAATGGAGTTATCTGGTCTCAGGTAGACGACCAGCGCTGGGAGTGTCACTGCCCTGAGGCACAAGTCGACAACACTGTCGAAATGCTGGCGACCATAGCCCAACCCGTTGCTGAGTCGGCCTGGCAACTAGAAGAAATCAACGCCGGCCTGGCACATATCGAAGCAGAAACCGTCAATATGTTTATTCCGCAAATGTTGAATTACCAGGCGACGGGGCATATCAGCTTTAGCAAAGGCTGCTATACAGGCCAGGAGGTTGTCGCCCGCATGCACTATCGCGGCAAACTAAAACGGCCTATGTACATCGCGCAACTTGATGATCATGCCCCCACCGCCGGTACAGCACTTTTTAGATCCGAGGGTGACCAGAGTGTCGGCAATATCGTAAACTCAGTAGACACCGATAACGGCTCTACAGTTTTGGCCGTCTGCGCCAAAGATGCGGCAGCAGAAGGTGTACATCTGGGCGCTAATAACGGGCCAGGCCTTAGCTTTATTCCCCTCCCCTATTCTCTGGAGGAGTGAGTCGGGGAGCCCAAATGGAACGGATGTGTTGAGCGATACAACGGTACAACGCGCTATGAGTTTTACCCATTTTACGAGGGCACTTTGACGGTTGCCGCAGTGAATAAAGCGTTGGCAGATTATCAACAATACTACGATCATTATCGACCCTATGATGGAGTCCGTTTGGAAACACCGATAAGCTATTATCAGGCACTCATGCAGATAGCCTGATTTGTCTCACAGGCACTGAACCCGGACAGGTGGTTAACGAGGTCATTGCAGCCTGACCGTACACGGGCTGTCAATGCTTTAACAGGAAGGGTCAGCCGTGGTAGCTTGGCTCAAAACAAAATGGTCTGCGGGCCGTTCAGAGAGAACTCTATGTCAATTCAAACAAGATCGTTTAGGGGTTTCAGCTATATCATCCCCAAAATAGTCTCTATCTTTTTCGCGATATGCTTGGCAGCTTTATCGCCTGGCGTCGAAGCAAGAGATTTCTCTTCCCATGAAGAAAGAGTGCTTGAAGCCTATCTTGCCTACTATGGCAGGCCCGCAGACCCAGGCGGGCTTCAGTACTGGTCGAACCGGCTACGCAATGAGGGAGGCAATATTAACAGCATCATCAATGCCTTCGGTGAGTCGCTGGAATATCAGCAGCGGTTCGGAAACCTCAGCAGTACCCAACTGGTCACCAACTTGTATCAGCAGTTGTTTGGCCGCAACCCCGACTCTGGCGGCCTGAACTTCTATGTTGGCAAGCTGAATAGTGGTGAGTGGAATTTACAGAGAATTTCACTGGCTATACTGGATGGAATCCAAGGGTCAGATGTCACTATTGTCAACAACCGGCTCAGCTTCTCCAAACACTTTGTTTCAGAAAGTGAAAGCGACACGCTCAAGCCCATAAGCTCCCGGCAACTCGCCAACCTCATAGCTGGCATTAATACAGCACAGTCGTCACTCAACCGCGCCTATCAGGACCTCGAAGATGACTTCGGCAAAGCCACTGGCGGTAGTGGAAACCAGCCGAACAGGTACGACCTTAACGGTTCATGGAGTGGCCAGCTAGTGGACCCGTACAATGAAGTGACCAGCTCTTATGTCGTCACTGTCGTCGATAACCGGATTACCAGTGAGGTGTACGCTGGAGACAATACTGGAAGTACTGGATTAATATCCCCATCATCAATTGTACCATCAGGGTTTCTGGTAGAATTTTCCAACGGGGTATTAGGTAGTTTCATAGTTGACCTATCGGGCAACTATATTTCTTTTGTTAGTGAGAATCTGGCCTTTGGAGTCGTCCAGAGAAATCGACTTAATCGGCCCAGTTTCGATCTGTTCGACCTGGCTGGCAGCTACCGGGGAATTACCATATTCACCGACGGGTACACCGCCGTTTTTGCTGACTCTTCTAGCGCTGATTGTGAGGCAGACTTTGGAGAGGCATCGGTCGACTGCCTCGCAATTGTTAATGGAGTCCGTGGCACTGTGCGCTCAACATTTCAAACACAAGGTGTGTGGTTAGGCCGTTATTATGACGATCTAGGCTATTATCTGAACAACGTATATGCAGTGAAGTCAAATGATAGCCGGGCTCTATCGGTTATGTACTGCGACAGCTACTACTCTCAAATTTATTACGCGGGCTGTAGCTTTACGTTGATGTCCAAAGACTGAGAGACCATAAAGATTGATGAAAGATTTTACAGAAGAGCTTTATGAATGGGCTAGATCGACTGGCTATTCTCCCTCCGAGCAGACAAGTCACGCACTAGACATTATGTAGTGACCTACCCATCCTCAACACACAAGGACACGATAGCCGTTGCAATGGCCAATGCACCCGGCGGGCGGCCACGATTCTATGGTGAAATAACGAATACGCCCAAGGCGCTTTCTAAGTTAATGAAAACGATCAGTGCTGATGGAGAAGTCATTGCCTACTGCTATGAAGCGGGCCGTATGGATACGGAATCTACCATCAAGTCAGGGAGCCTGCCGAACTTGGGACTGCTCTGTTATGTTCTGCCACAGGCAGTTCTCACTCATCCGAAGTCGTCGAGCGAGGCAGCCAGTCAATTGCCTGCTCACCTCGCTGTTGCAAATATTGATTCGCCTGGCTGAAGTGTTTACAACCAAAAAAACCACGGTGCGCACTCAAGGGCGACGGGTGCGGCGCTTTTAGAAGCAAATGCTTGCCTGTATCAATGATGGCACCTTTGCGCTGCGCATAAGCGCCCCACAACATAAACACCACACCCTCGCGCTCTTCATTCACAACCGCTATCGCCTTGTCGGTAAACTCCTCCCAGCCCTTGCCCTGATGCGAGGCGGCATTGCCCCGTTGCACCGAGAGCACGCTGTTTAACAGCAGCACGCCTTGGTCTGCCCAGCTTGTGAGGCAGCCGTGCGACGGCATTTGCAATCCCAGGTCTTGCTGAATTTCCTGGTAAATGTTTACCAGCGAAGGCGGCATGGTCACTCCCTCTGGCACAGAAAAACACAGGCCGTGTGCCTGCCTTGGGCCGTGATAGGGGTCCTGCCCCAAAATCACAATCTTCACTCGATTGAGTGGCGTGTGTGCAAAGGCATTAAACATGTCTCCGTCGGCTGGATAGATCACCTTGCGAGCATCTTTTTCAGCGCGCAAAAAAGCTCGCAGTTTAACCATATAGGGCTGATCGAACTCCTCACCCAGTTCCTGCAACCAGCTATCTTCCAGTTGAATCTGCCCGCTCAAGTTTGGCCTGCCTCTGCTGACGCTATCAATTTGGCAGGTTACAATACCGCGCATGAGTCAATACCGCACCCCCTATGATGCCCTGGGCGAAGCAGGCATTCAGGCCCTAACCAGTACTTTCTATGATGTCATGGATGAATTAGGCGCCAATGAAGCCAAAGAGCTTCGCGATATGCATGCCAAAGATTTAGGCCCCATGAAAATCAAGCTGGCTGAATATTTAACCGGCTGGATGGGTGGTCCGCCCCGCTACGCCGAGAAATATGGCACCGTGTGCATGACCACCCCCCACGAACCTTTTCCTATTGGCCCACGCGAGCGCGATCAGTGGCTGCTATGTATGAACAAAGCCATGGATAGATTGGGCACCGAAGACAAAATAAGGGAAATGCTAAAGGTGCCGCTGTTCAGAATTGCCGACGCCGTTCGCAACCGCCAGGAATCTATTACTAACAGTGATCCCAATGTCATTGCCATCGGTTAGGGAATCGCTACCGAATTGCCGATTGCACCTCGCTGGCTGATCTGATTACCCTGTTCGCAGGACTTAACTCGCTAGCGACTCCTGGCAATTACCGCATTGCGTACCAGCTTATTGGCGAATGTTTTGCGTTCGTATTTAGCCGCAGGGGTGTTGATAGGGTCCGACAAAGGCAAATTAGTCCATCCATGCCGCAAGCGCTCCTCGCTCACGTCGCCATAAATCGTATTGCGCTGCCTCGGCGTGCGCTGAATATCCTCAACTACGGACTCAATATAGTTCGGGCTCCACTCCTGACCGTGATCTGCTCCCGCAGCGCGGGTAATGCTCTCGTTCATCAGAGTACCGCCTAAGTCATTGGCACCGGCATTCAGGCAGGCCTTAACGCCCTGCTCACCCATTTTTACCCAGGAGGTTTGAATATTGTCGATATGTCCGTGCAGCACCAGGCGGGCAACTGCGTGCATTAATACTGCTTCACGAAAGGTGGGCCCCATACGTGCCTTACCCTTCAAATACATGGGCGCTTCCATATGCACAAAAGGTAGAGGAACGAACTCTGTAAAGCCGCCGGTTTTGGCCTGCAAGGCTCTAACCCTCAACAAGTGCCGAGCCCAGTGTTGAACACCTTCGATATGACCATACATGATAGTTGCTGTGGTCTTGAAACCTACCGAGTGCGCTGCAGCCATAACCTCGAGCCACTGTTCTGTATTTATCTTGTCCGGGCAGAGGCTGGCGCGAACCTCGTCGTCGAGTATCTCTCCAGCGGTGCCGGGCAATGTCCCCAGGCCGGCATCCTTCAACTGCTGTAGATAGTCTTCCAGTTTTAATCCCAGCGTCTTGGCACCCTGCCAGACCTCCAGCGGAGAAAATGCATGAATGTGCATATCCGGCGTCGCCGCCTTTACCGTTGCGAGAATATCCAGATAGGTCTGGCCTGTGTATTCAGGGTGAATCCCACCCTGCATGCAGACCTCAGTCGCGCCTCTGTCCCAGGCTTCACTGCAACGTCGGCCAATCTCTTCGGCATCCAGGTCATAGGGTCGGCCGCGCAGATTTTCGCTGAGTTTACCTTTGGAAAATGCGCAAAACTGGCATTTGAAGTAACAGATGTTGGTGTAATTGATATTGCGATTAATGACATAGCTGACGGTATCGGCTTTGCTCGCCGAGCGCAGCGCGTCAGCTTGCTGACACACCCAGGCCAAGTCTGGGCCACAGGCTTGAAACAACCTTGAGATGTCAGCCTCCGTCGGCTCCTGACCCTGCATACAACCCTCGACGATGTGCAGAACATCCAGGGAAACTGACTCACGGTCCGCAGTATGACGTATCGCATCCACAACCGTTTTGGGCGGCTCCAGTTGCTCACCCGGACACCAGCCATCGGTGCGGGGAAAACCCTGGGCGTCAATCATACGCAACAGGCGCGGGCGCAGGCCGTCGTCCAGCCAACGCTCCGGCTCGCGTACCCAGGCGGGGTAGATAGTCAGGCGTTCCTTGAGAAATTTTCCTGCGGCTGCGGTTTCTTTAGTCAACTTGTCCAGATGCGGCCAGGGCGCCTCCGGGTTTACAAAATCTGGAGTTACCGGGGACACCCCTCCCCAGTCATTGATGCCCGCTGCCACTAACTGCGGCAAGACCCCTGGGCTCAAATTGGGCGGTGCTTGAATATTCATCTCAGCACCAAAGATTATTCGCGCCACCGCTATTGACCAAAGCAGGTCTTCCAGGTCTGGCTCGATGGCCTGCGACATCAGTGTGCCTGCCTTGGCGCGGAAGTTCTGCACAATAATTTCCTGAATGTGGCCGTAACGCTCGTGACTGTCGCGCAATGCCAGCAGAGACTCAGTACGCTCGCGGCGCGTCTCTCCGATACCGATCAAAATACCGGAGGTGAATGGCACGCTGGCGCGACCTGCCCTGTCAATGGTTTGCAAACGAATCGCTGGCTGCTTATCCGGCGACCCGTAGTGAGGCATGCCTTTTTCGCAGAGTCGCTCAGAGGTCGATTCGAGCATGATGCCCATAGAGGCGGAAACTTTGCGTAACTTTGCGATTTCCTCGTCAGTCATACAGCCCGCATTTATATGTGGCAATAACGAGGTTTCCTCAAGCACTCGCTCTGCGACGTGAGCGACATAATCCAAAGTGGTCGCAAACCCCATCTCTGCCAGTGCATGGCGTGCGGCGCTGTAGCGCAGCTCAGGTTTTTCACCAAGCGTAAACAGAGCCTCTTTGCAGCCCATTGCCTCACCCTGGCGACACTGTTCCAACACATCCTCAACACTCATATAGGGCTGCGGCAGGTGGCGTGGCGTTTGGGCAAAGGTGCAGTAGTGGCACACATCCCGGCATAAATGAGTCAGCGGTAGAAACACCTTGCGAGAATAGGAGACAACATTGTTATGGCCGTTGTCGCGCAACGCTGAGGCAACCTGCATAAGCCGGGCCGTATCGGTTTCCTCAGATAGCTTCAATGCCGAAACTGATGCCGGTAGCTCGCCATCCAGACAGCGCGACAACAAGGCATCTAACTCTAAATCTTCAAATAGCGTCATCTTGCAGCATCGCCTTCCAATACATTTTGACTCAATCCCAATCCATTTTGCTCGATAACCAACAAACGCTGCGCAATATCTGAAGCGAGCAGCAATTGAGAACAGTTAGAATCTCTTTTCTGTTGCCGTAACTGATGACAGGCCGCCAACAAATCGTCGGGGTTATCAACATCCAACCCCAGGGCGTCACTGCGAACAACTTGGGTGGTCATACCGGCGGCGGCAGCGGATTGCTGGTGCGCCTGACAACTACCCTTGCCATAGTATAAGGCGATTTCGGGCCGAGTCGGCATCAACATAATATTCGTACCAGTGCCTGCCAGATCAGTCACAATAAGAACACTGCCTCTCTTGTAGGTTTTCAATAGTGGCTGTACCTCCTCCGCGCGTAACAGAGGCAAATCCGTGTGCATGACCACAACACTATCGACGCCGCGCCGAGCGAGATAGTCACGCCCGGCGTGCACCGCACCGTTGAGTCCGCTGCAAACTAATTCACGTTCGGTAGCCAATTCTATTGCATACTTATGTGCCAGTAATTCCGCACTGGAGTCGTCGGAGATCATCAGCACGCCATCCAGACCATGGCATAGCCGCAGCTCCTGTAACACATCTTCAACCATGGCCTGCGCCAGCGCCCTGCGCTCGCTAGGGCTCAATACGCCGGACAAACGCGACTTCGCCAACAGCAAGTCCTTGACTGGCAACAGAGCCCAGGCCACTAGCGCACCGACTCCACTAGCCGCAGCACGCATTGCGCCAGCGCTTCCCGCTCTGCCAAATTTGTCATGATTATCCGAGTTACAGACACCTGCATTCCCATTTCTTCTATCTGTGCAGCCAGTGTAGCGTCACTTTCATCCACAACAAAGCCATCGACCAAACCTCGGTAGTGTTCAGCCACCGCAACTGCGCTGGCGGGAACCTCCAGTTCCTGCATCATCTTCGCCGCAGGCCCTTTGATTGCCACGCCTGCCACGATAGGTGAAACAGCAATAACAGGCGCCGCAGAAGCCTGCATGGCCTCGCGCACCCCCGATAGTTTGAGGATTGGGTCAATACTGACGTAGGGGTTTGATGGGCAAATGATAATGCCTGCCAAAGAGTCACTGTGCAGTAGCTTGAGGAAATCAGCTTGCGGCCGCGCCTTATTGATACCTTTGAACTCAAAACCGGAAACTCTGGGTTCACATTGACGCCTGACAAAGTAGTGCTGAAACGGCAGTACGCCTTCATCGCTGTGCACCTCAGTTGCAACCGGGTCGTCGGTCATTGGCAACAGGCGGGAACGAATACCCAGAACTTTACACAAATAGGCAGTCACCTCGGTCAAACTCTGGCCGCTGGCCAATAACTCACCCCGCCTGATATGTGTGGCCATATCGCGGTCGCCTAATCGAAACCAGCTATCACCACCCAGTCGAGCCATCGCGTCCAGAAAATTCCAACTTTCCTGTGCTTGCCCCCAGCCCAGTTCTGTATTGCTGAGCCCAGACAAGGTGTAGAGCACTGTATCGATATCCGGGGAAATATGCAGTCCAAAATGCTGGAAATCATCACCCGTATTGGCCACAACCGTAAACTGCTCTGGCGGCAAGACCCGATTGAGACCCAGCGCCAGCTTGGCACCACCTACTCCGCCTGACAGGGCCAGTATGTGATTAACAGTCGCCATACCAGCCCTAGCGGAACATGTCCTGATCTACAGGCCGCAACAGCGGCTGGTGCCCGGCAACTGAGGCTTGCCAACGGGCGCCACGCACCAGCACAACCGGACAGCCTTCATCCGCCTGTCCCATAACAAATGATGCTGCCGCAGACAGCTCGTCCGCAATCGCCACTTCGGTAATTTCCAGGGCGCGACCAAATAAATCAGGATCGCCAACCCGGTCGGTCACGGGCTCGATGCCCGCACAACCAATGGTCATGCCCACCGTGCCATGACGCCATGCGCGGCCAGCGCTATCATTGATAATAATCGCCAGTTCAATGTCGCCATTAGCGGACAGGCGCCGACGCAATTGCTCTGCGCTGGCGTCTGAGTCCTCGGGCAACAACAAAACCTGCGGGTCTTCTTCAGTCTGCGGAATATTGGATTTGTCGATACCGGCATTTGCGTGTACATAGCCGAGACGGTGCTCGACAATCACCACCCCCAGCCTCACTCGCAGAACTTCTTTAGACTCACGCAATATCAACTCTGCCTGGCAGGGATCTTTGTCGGCTCGTTGTGCCAATAGCAGCGCTTCAGCGCTGGGCTCTACTTGAGAATAATGCACATAGCGGCCTTCAGCTTTTGATACAACTTTCTGCGCGACAACCAGAACATCACCTGACTGCAACGCCAGATCATTGTCATTAAGCGATTGCTGCAACAACGCTGCCAGATCGTCGCCAGGTTCAACCAGTGGAAAATCCTGCAACGCATATAGCTGCAGCGATGCAGTCATCAGGCGCCATCTAGGCCAGTTATTTTTATACCGGCGTGACACTTGTATTGACGATTAATATTAATGATCAGCGAGGTCAGAGCTTCCGCAGCGGCCGCATTATTGATCAGGCCAGCATGAAAACCACGCATACCTACCGCTTCAATCAGGGCAATCACTTCGCTGCGAGCCTGCTTGTCATTGCCACACACAAGCACATCGCATTCAAGGCCCTGGCCTTCCTGCAGGTGATGGGCGGCAACATTCTGAAACGCTGATACAACGCGCACCTCCTCGCCCAGCGTGGCCTGCGCAATCTGTCCTGCAGAGCCTTCTGCAGGCAACTGCACCCGGCCCACCTTGGGTGGCACCAATGGCACTGTTACATCAATCAGGATTTTTCTCTGCAACACAGGTTTCACCAGCTCCAAGGTACTAATCTGGTGGCTGAATGGAACCGTCAGAGTCACAATATCTGCCTCCGTCGCCGCCGCCAGATTCTCCATTGCCTCTACTGTCACGTCTCCTATGCCGCGCTCCGCCATAACCTCGCGCAGGTCGCTTGCTGCCGCCTCTGCTTTCTCTTGTGTACGCGAGCCGATAATGACTCGATAGCCCGCTTGCGCCCAACGCCGAGCCAGGCCAGTACCTAGATCGCCGGTTCCCCCCAGTATTGCTAATACTGGCAATGATTCATTCGACATAATTTAATTCTCAGTGTGTTTTTAAACCAGATGCTATTGATAGATCGACGGCAATATTCTTGAGAGTTCAGCTCATTGCGCCCCCTCCAGAAAGGGGGGTACGATACCCGCCGCTCCGGCATATTATGTAAATCATGCCCTTTTAACAAGCAGACTTTAGGGATGCTCAGTCACCGGCGAGAGCCACAGGATAGAGACCTCAAGACATGGAAAACCCAGTAGATATGAGTGGCAAAGTTGCCATCGTAACCGGTGGCGGCAAAGGCGTAGGCAAAGGAATCTCTGAGCGCCTGCTTGAGTCTGGTGCCCAAGTTGTTATCTGTGGACGCAATACACCCAATAGCCTGCCCACGGGCGGCGGCAATCAGGCCTTGTTTACGCCCTGCGATGTACGCGATGTAGAACAGATTCAAGCCTGTGTTGATTTCACGGCAGCGCAATATAACCGTTTGGATATTTTGGTCAACAATGCCGGCGGGGCACCCTATGCTGAAGCTGCAACCGCCTCACCCCGGTTTTCTGAAGCGATCATTCGTCTCAATCTCATTGCTCCCCTTAATTTTGCGCAAGCTGCAAACGCGGTCATGCAAACTCAGGACAGTGGCGGCTGCATTATCAATATTGCCAGTGTATCGACCATTCGCCCCTCACCCGGCACTGCTGCCTACGGCGCAGCCAAAGCAGGCCTGGTTAACCTCGGCACATCCCTGGCCGTAGAGTGGGCACCAAAGGTTCGAGTCAATGGGATTATTTGCGGACTGACCCAAACCGAGCAGTCACATTTACACTATGGCGACCAGGACGGCATTGCCGCAGTCGGCAAGACAATTCCGCTGGGACGCATGGCAGTACCGCAGGATATCGGGAACGCCTGTTTGTTCCTGGCTTCACCCTTATCAAGTTACATCAGTGGAGCCAGTATCACAGTTCATGGTGGTGGCGAGACACCCGCATTTTTGCAGGCCGCAAACACCAACCAGGATCGCTAACCCCAGGCTCCCGCATTGCTGAACATGTTGCAGAAAAATGATCCGGATTTTGATTCTCTGGTAAGCCTCGTTTATGAGGGTACGCTGGAGCAAACGCCGTGGCAGAGTTTTCTACCCCGCCTGCGTCAGATTATGGATGCCCATGCGGTGTCCCTGGTGTTGCGCCCCCCGGCCACAGGCGATAGAGGAGTCATTCTCAACTGCCGACGTGGTGACGCAGAGGACGGCATTGAGGAGCTTGCCAATCCCAACGATTGGGAGGCAATCAACTACCGTGAACAATTTTTTGCCATCGACCCCTTTGTCAATTTGCCTCCGGGGAAAGTGGTCACTCAGCGTGAGCTTATTCCCGATGAAGCACTGGTCAAAACCGAGTACTACCGCAACTATCTCAAGCCTATCGGGGTATTCCATATTCTCGGAGTCGACACTAGCGAGCCAGACGGTCTAATCGCCCGCCTGCGTATTGCCCGCCAGCAGCAGGAACCCGCTTTTAACAACGCTCACAAGCTGCTCTGTGAGCGGCTTTTGCCTCATTTGCGCCGGGCAATTCAGATTCACGCACACCTGAATCGCACAGAATCAGAACGCGACTTGTACGCAGGTGCCGTCGACCAGTTATCGGTGGCGAGTATCATTCTCGATGAGCAGGGCCGGGTACTAAACACAAACAGCAAAGCCGATCAAATCCTCAAACAAAAGGATGGCATAAGCCTGGCGGCCAGTATTTTAAACCTGGCCAATCGCGCTGAACACGAGCGGCTACAGACTATTGTCAGCTCTACCATCACCGCACAGCTCGCCGGCGAAACCCGCATGGCCAAGGCCATGCGAGTAAGCCGTACCTCTGGCCTGTCTGAACTGGGATTGGTTGTTCGCCCTGTTCCCGCCTCCGAGTGGGCGGAGGGACAGTCCAGTCCCTGCGTGGCGCTGTTTATTTCTGACCCGGAACAGCAGGAGAGCGCCTCACAGCAGCTACTCGGAGATTTGTTTGAGCTTACCCCAGCCGAGGCAAACCTGGCTATCAAACTGGCGCGCGGACTCAACCTGGCGGAATTATCTGAGCAGCAACACATTTCTCAGCACACCGCCAGAGCGCAACTCAAATCCATCTTCTCGAAAACGGGTGTCACCCGCCAGGCAGAGTTGGTGCGACTGGTGCTGCGCAGCGCAGCGTCTTTGGGATAAGTTCCGAGCCTGCCGGGGGCTTAGCCGTTCCCAGCGAGGGAAGCAGAAACCAGTCCGTTTTTGCAGTGATTGAGATGAATCGTCGTTCTATTTAACGAAATTGACCGTGAAAAATAACTGATTGATGCTTTTCCGCAATAGAACAGTCCTAAATCCGACAGACTCCTAGCCAGGCATCTGGAACTTATGGCCCCATATACTGGGCGAGGCCGACTTGGTCGGGGTGTAATCCGTCCAGTCCATCTGCAAACCCTCGCAGCCAAACTCCATTGGGAAATTGCCAGGTGTCAGCATGTAAAACGACATCATGCGGTCATTGGTATGACGGCCCAATGTTGAAGTGATAGGCACCTCTTTCTCCAGGGCACGATCCAGGCAGTAACCCACTTCATCGGAGTCCATCACTTCCACCATCAGGTGAATACACTTGCTGGGGCTTTCACCCTGATACAAGGCCAGGCTGTGATGGCGCGGGTTTTGAACGTGCATAAAATTCAAACCCATGCCCAGGTCATTGGGGTCTTCAGAGAAATGGAAATGCATAGAGTCCGTATCGCCAAAGCCAAGCACATCGGTGTAAAACTCATGAGTTTCCTGCAAATTTGGTGCTGGCAATACAGCGTGACCAAAACCCATATCGCCGTTAAAACCCGTTTCAAACCGGGCAATCCCCAGCGGTGAATTAAACTTGAGATAATCCAGATCCGCACCGTGATACAGCTCCAACACGTTGCCCGCAGGATCCCGCAAACGGATCAAGTCGTGAACCCGGCGAGATTGAGCTGCTTCGGCAGTGCCCTGCTCCCAACTTACACCAGCAGCACCCAACTCAAGCTTTGCGGTTTCAAAATCAGCCTCATCATAGAGCTCCCAGCCCAATAGCTTCAGGCAGTCAGTGTCGCCGCGGCTAATGGCAAATCGAAACGGACGCTCATCCATTTTCAGAAAAACAGTATCCTCACCCTGCGGCATACCCGGCGCAACCATTACGCCCAGTATGTCGGTACCGTACTCCAGCCATCTCTGTGGATCAGTTGACTCCATCCACGCATAGCCCAAGCTGCGTACATTCATAGCGATTCTCCAGGAACTCGTGTAAAAGAGCCGACATTTTGGGCGCCAGCCACAGGGGCGTCAACCACGCCCAGGCTCAGGGAGCATGAGGGTTTACACCCTCATACCGAAAATCCCTACACTCTCTGCTCTATTCATAATACCCTCCTGCCAACTTTTTATGAGAGGTACAATGTCGCGAAATTTAGCTAAGTGGTTTCTTCCCCTGATTTTGGTTGTTGCAGGGGCATTCTTCTATTGGTTTGATTCGCAGGTTTTTGCTCTGCATCGGGTCGTCTCCTGTGTGGATTTAACAACTCACAGGCTGGCCGATTTTTAGAAATCCGGGGATCATGGGCTGTGGATTGGGTGGATAAGTCTACGACTTACCCGCTGCGCCACAGGTGCAATAACAATCGTCCAAAAGTCTCGTCGCTATCTGAACCTGGACACCCTCCCACAGCGTTTCATTTTTAAGGAGCCACACTTCAAACAGCCGCATGGAATAATCGGCAAAGGGCTTAAACAGCGCGAATTTCTGGCAGAGCAGCACCTAAAACCTTGTCTCGGTTAGGGGAATTGCCAATAATGAACCGACAGGTTGTTGCAGGGAAGCCGGTAGATGTCGATCACTCATGCAGATTTAAAAGCGCGCCAACGGGCGGAACGAGAAGGCCATTCCGAAGGCTTGGCGCTGCGCGTCCACCGGGCGCTCAGTTGGCTGGACAGGGCCGAGCAATGCGAAGATGAGGACGGCAAATTCATATTCCTCTGGATCGCCTTTAACGCCGCCTATGCCAACGAGATCGTCGAGGGCGAGCGAGCACATGAGAAGAAGACGTTTGCGATGTTCCTCGAAAAACTCGTGGAACTCGATACTAACGATATCCTGTACCAGCTGATCTGGTCCGAATTTTCAGGCTCAATCAGAGTCCTGCTAGACAGCCAGTTTGTGTTCGAACCCTTCTGGGAGTACCAGCGGGGGAATATTCCAGAAGAGCAGTGGAAGTCAGGTTTTGTCAGTGCCAAAGCGGCGGCAAATCACGCCCTGGCGGAGCACAGAACCGCCGATTTGCTATCTATTGTTCTCTCGCGCATGTATACGCTTCGCAATCAGTTGATACACGGCGGCGCTACCTGGAATTCCAGTGTCAATCGTGATCAGTTGGTCGATTGTGCCAGCTTTCTGGGAAAGCTTGTCCCACATGTCATTAAACTTATGCTGGATAACCCGAACACTCTCTGGGGGGATCCTGTCTATCCGGTGGTCGAGTCCTGATAGGCGTGAAAATGAGAACCCCAGGCAGGGGACGCTTTGAAGAGATCCGAGACGGGAGAGCCATTACTGATATGATAGCTCACAGCGGTAACAGGCAGGCCAGTTTGGAAGAAGTTGAAAAAATTTCCTCGCTTGTGAATGCCCTGCGCAAGTCCAAATGGACTGACAAAAATGGAAATGACCATGCCGTCCAAGCTAAGGATATTCTTGTCGTCGCGCCTTTCAATTACCAGGTGAACGAACTCAAGAAGAAAATTGGCGATCTGGCCAGAGTGGGTACGGTGGATCTGTTTCAGGGCCAGGAAGCACCTGTAGTCATTGTTTCTATGACTGCGAGTATCGCAGCGGATTCCGCACGAGGCGTTGGTTTTCTCCTAAGTAAGAACCGTATTAACGCCGCCGTTTCGAGGGCCCAGGCACTGGCTATTGTAGTCGCTGGTCAGTCTGCTGGAAGGGTCGCCCAATAAGCTAAGTGACATGCGCTTATACAACTTATTTTCCAGACTTAGAAAATATGCTGTTTCTCAAGGAGAGGGTTGAAGTGGTCCGGCATTTCTTTACAACCCGGTTAAGCGGCTTTTTTATCTCAATCATTTCAGCCTCATATTGATTCGGACTCATGTAGCCCGGATATGAATGCAGCCTGTCGCTATTGTAAAACATGGATATACAGCTCAACACAGCCTGTTGCGCTTCGAACCGTGTCTGGTAATTTTGCCAATGAACGCGTTCCTGCTTCAGCTTCCGAAAAAGCTCTCAGCAACCGCATTGTCCCAACAATCACCTTTACGGCTCATGCTACCGATGAAACCGTGGGCTTTCAGCAGTCGCCGAGTTCTAAGCTGGGTTTTCTGCCAAAGCTCTAAGGTGTCCCGGTGCCCATGAGCCAGAGACCTCTATCTTTCTCCAGGAAAAAGTGGTTATTTCAATTGAATCACTCCTTAGGTGCTTCGGAACTTCCTTTGATATCGGCGCAACAAATAGCTGGCGAGTTCTATATCGCCGCCTCTTACGATATCGGCAATAGTGTCTAGCCATTGTTGCTGCTCAGCATTCTCCAGTGAGATCAGCAATTTCTTGGCGCCCGGCGGAATTGCAGTTCGTCTCTGGGCCGACCGCTTCATACTGGCGCTAGCCATTGAGTCATAGGCAGCGGACTGGCTTGCCAGTGGCTTAGGTGGAATCCAGGGGTTCGCACGCCCACTTTTAAGAGGCTTCATTCCGGGAGGGAGTCCCCCGTCATTGTCAAAACGACGCCCCAGCTTCGCCTGCTCCTCTTTACGCAGATAACTGGCTTCTAAATAGGGCGCATGGCGCGCAGCCAGCGACAGGATCCGGTCATCCAGATCAACAGGGGTGTCCCTGATCCACGCTTGATGCGACCCTGGAAACTCCTCCTCTAAAAGCGAGAGTTCCCTGTCAGGATCCATCATATTCGTACTCCTCGCGGCAGGGGCGAATGGCCTTTAGTACCTGCTTCACCCAATCCTTCACTGTTTCCTTTGCCACACCCAGGGCAAGCGCAGCTTGTTGATAAGTCATTGACTCATCACGCGTCAGCCAAAAGGCTTCATGGAGTTTCAGGCGCAGTGGGCGCATTCGACGTTCCAGGCAATAGGCGAATTCCCGATCCCGTATTGATTGCGCAGGGTCTGGGCTGGTTGAGACCAGGTAATCCTCTTCGTCGCCGAGTTCCTGGATTCGACCAGAAGCTCGGTAGTAATCCGTAACGCGATTGCCTGCCATACGATAAACATACGCCCTGAGAGAAAACTGGAGGACGTCATCGCTGATAAGCTCTGCAATGCGACCCGTTTCCATGATTAGCCTCGACCAGACATCCTGCATGATGTCCTCTGCCAGGTGTGAGTCCTGGACACGGTTATAAACGTACGAATACAGCCCTCGTTTCAGGCGCAGATATAGCTCAGCCATACCTTCACTGTTACCCCTGGCGTAATGCTGGAGCAGTTCTTCATCGGTCATGCAGCAAACCCCGCTGAGCCTGGCTGAATGCTTTTCTCAATTTGTTACCCCCTATCGCTTCCGAACACCGTTATACCCATACAACGCACGGGAAAAGCAATAGGGGGGTGACACCTGCTCGAAAGCTGTAAGTGTACTTGTACAAATCTCGCAGATCAGATGTCGGCAGGTTCCCCTGGCTAAGCCTTGACCGGTGAAACAAAAAGGCTGACGAGAAAATTCTTAGAGACCTTTGCACGGAAGATGATGTCGCTTTCAGGCTAGGCAAAAACGCACGCAATGAGGGAGTTTATGCGTATCAATGACCGATTGAGTACGATTTTACCAACCGTAGGCACTTTTAGGCGACGCTTTTAGGCAACGACCGCAGGCAGGTCAAATGGCTTTCGTGCAAAGGTCTCTCTTAACTCATTAACAGATGGACATATTATGACTGATATCAAGTTTGACATACTACCTCAGCGCTCCGCGTTGCTGGCAGACCACACTACGGAAGTCTTTGCCCTGGTACGGGCTCAGGCACCATCGCGACCCCAGGGTGGCGAGGGCGACAGAATCCCCCTCAACCTTTCACTGGTATTGGATAGGTCCGGTTCCATGGATGGTACACCGCTGGCAGAGGCCAAGCGCTGCGCCGCCTATATCGTGGATCAGCTCGACAGCAAGGACCGGGTCTCACTGGTGGCCTACGACAACCGGGTCGATGTGTTGATCCCCTCCACCCATGTAACAGACAAAGCTGGGCTCAAGCGGGTGATCGATGGTATCTATTCTGGAGGCTCTACCGACCTGCATAGCGGTTGGGAAGAGGGTGCCAGGCAGTGCTTGATTGCCGCGAGCAGCGGCTGCCTGTCGCGCGTTCTATTGCTATCTGACGGCTGGGCTAATCATGGCCTTACCCGCCCAGAAGAAGTTGCGCCTTTCCTGGCAGAAATGCTTGCAGCAGGTGTCAGTACATCTACCTATGGGCTGGGCCACCACTTCAATGAAGAGTTGATGGTTGAGATGGCAAAGGCAGGTTCTGGCCAGAGCTATTACGGAGAATCGGCAGAGGACTTGCTGGATCCATTCCAGGAAGAGTTCTCGCTGATGTCTGCGCTATGCGCCCGCCGGATAAAGCTTACATTGTCAGCGCCTGTTGGTGTTACGTTTGAACTGCTCAATGATTACCGACACCTGGCCGATACCACCTGGCAAATGCCTGATTTGGCCTATGACGGTGAAGCATGGGCATTGGTTAAGCTGAGTGTGTCGGATGACATTCCCACCGATGATTCTGCGAAAGATATCGAGGTGCTGCGAGCATTCATCAGCTATACGGATGCGGAGCTTGATGTACCTGATACACGTTCTTACACTCTCAGGTTGCCGAGGATGGATGCAAGTGCATGGGCTGCCATTGCAGCGGATGATCGGGTGACTGGGCGAGTACAGGAAATACGTGTAGCGCAGTTGCAAAGCAAAGTCCGCGAGGCTGCGCGGCGCAGAGATTGGGCCAGTGTAGACCGACTGGTGGCCCAGGCCGAGGAAGAGGCAGGCGACAATGCCTGGGTGAAAGCCTCGCTGCAAGCTCTGAAGCGTTATGCGCGCAACCGGGACCGAGACCGCATGTCGAAGGAAGCTATCTACATGTCTCGGAAGATGAGCCATCGTCTGGCAGAGCATGACGAAGACTCCAGAACCTATTTGCAGGATGCCGAGTCGAGCAAGGCGGCCTACCTGCGGAAAAAGCGTGAACAGGGAAAGCGCATGAACCGCCCCGACTAATGGATGCAGTTGGCTTGACAGGGAAGTTGGGCTTTATCATGGCGACCAGGGCGCACGCTACACCCCTATGTCGCCACCCTTGGCCCCGGCAGTTTCCCTCAATGGCTGCCGGGGCCTTTTTTATTCCATCTGTCCGAAGATGAGCGGCTCCTCCACGATATCAGCGTCCTCCACGTCCTCAATCCTTATCATGGCGTGCAGGGTCGCGGATATGGCGTCTTATGGCGCTACTCGTCAGTTATGGGTATTATCCCCTAGTCGGATTGTACAGACCTGAGACCACTCCAGCCCGGCAGAATGGCACATTCACATGCTTCAGACCGTCAAAATCCGGGCCTTCCAAACCATAACAGGAGCCACACCCACCATGCAGGACTTCAAAGATAAAATTGCAGTTGTCACGGGCGGTGCCAGCGGCATTGGTAAAGCCATCGTTAAGCAACTACTCAATGAAGGAGCCATTGTTGTAGTCGGTGACGTTGAACAAGGCGCGTTGACTGGCGCCCTCGCAGAACTGAGTGAGTTGGGTCGTGTCAGCGGCCAAACCTGCGACGTGTCTGACCCGGCCTCTGTCGAGGCACTGGCCGAATACACCTACAACACCCACGGTGCATGCCACGCTCTGTTTAACAATGCTGGCGTTGCCGCACCTTCTGCCAATGTTTGGGAAACAACTGTCAATGACTGGAAATGGGTCTACGGTGTCAATGTCATGGGCGTTATTCACGGCATTCAGAGTTTTGTGCCGCGTATGATAGAAGGTGACCAGGAAGGTGTTGTCATCAATACCTCGTCTGGTGACGGCGGCGTGTCACCACTGCCCTATCAATCGGTCTACGCATCCAGCAAGGCCTCGGTATCTTGCCTCACTGAATGCCTGTCGGCGCAACTGGAAGGCGAAGGCACCCGCTTGTCGGCTTCAATTTTCTATCCCTCGGGCGGCCTGCTCAATACCGGCATTTGGAACCCTGGCCGCAACCGTCCAGCGGAGCTGGCCCGAGAGAAACCGGGCATACCGGCCCCAGCGGTGGAAGACTTCGCCAAGATAGCAGAAGAGTATGGCATGGAGCTTGAGTTTCAAGATTTGGACGACCTGGCCAGGTACTGCCTACAGGGCATCAAGGACCAGCGCTTTATCATTATGATCAACCTGGGTGACAGCGAGGCGACTCTGCTTGATCGTGCTCAGCGTATAGGCCGCACCCAACGGCCCATAGATTTTGCACCGATTCCTGCTTTGTAGGATAAGCCTGGCAACAGCGGCGCGGCCACGGACACGATCATTCAAACCCCACCACTCGTGCACAACACTAACTGCGGGCCTGGAACCCTGGGCATCCGCTGGCGCTAAATATCCACGCAGGGTTTTACAACCGTTTTGATATTTTGAGACCTTTGCACGGAAGATGATGTCGCTTTCAGGCAAGGCAAAAACGCACGGAATGAGGGAGTTTATGGGTATAAATGACCGATTGAGTACGATTTTAACACAGCATGCAGGTGAAATGGCTTTCGTGCAAAGGTCTCATTTCACTACTTCGATGTTGATCATCGTCTCAATAACTCTTTAGAATCCTGTATCCGTTACAATCGGCAGTCTGTCTATGAAAGCTTTCAGCTTCAACACCACAAAATCAATTATTAGCGAGCCCGGCGCGCTACAGCGGATTGGCGAATTGTGTCAATCGCAAGGCATCAACCGACCCTTTATTGTCACCGATGCCGGCATTGTCAGCTCTGGCCTGATGGCCCGTCTGGAAAACGCCCTGAATAGCAGCGCCATTGAATACAGCAGTTTTACCGAAGTCATCGCTGACCCACCTGAATCAGTCGTGCTCGCCGCTATAGCACAGGCTAAACAATCAGCCGCAGACGGCGTCATCGGCTTCGGTGGCGGCAGCTCCATGGACACCGCCAAACTGGTGGCATTGATTACAAAATCAGGTGAAGCGCTGGCAGATATCTATGGTGTTGATCAAGCCAAAGGGCAAAGACTGCCGTTGCTACTGATACCCACTACGGCCGGCACGGGCTCAGAAGTAACCGCCGTTGCTATCGTTACCACAGGCGCAACCACAAAAGCCGGGGTTGTCGCCAATTCATTGCTACCCGATATTGCCCTGCTGGACGCCGAACTCACCCTGGGCCTGCCAGCGCCCATTACAGCCGCGACCGGTATTGACGCGATGGTGCATGCGATTGAAGCCTACACCAGCGCGCATAAGAAGAACCCCTACTCTGATATGCTGGCGCTTGCAGCACTGCGTTTAATATCTGCCAATATTCAAACGGCCACCCATCAAGGGAACAATCTGGCGGCTCGCCAGGCCATGTTATTTGGTGCCTGTCTGGCCGGACAGGCCTTTGCCAATTCGCCAGTTGCGGCCGTGCACGCCCTGGCCTACCCGCTGGGCGGCCACTACCATATCCCACACGGTCTCAGTAACTCTCTGGTTCTGCCTCAGGTACTGAAGTTCAACACCAGCGCGGCGCAGAATCTGTATGCGGAGATTGCGCGCGAGATTGTGCCAGGCCAAAAAGAAAACAGGGATGAGGCCAGCGCTGCCGAGGCACTCGTGGCCTACCTGGTGGCACTGATCGACGACCTGAAGCTACCGGCAACACTCAAAGACATGAACATTCCCGAAAGTGATCTACCCATGCTCGCGGCAGACGCCATGTTGCAGCAAAGATTACTGGTGAACAATCCCGTTGAGGTGAGTGAAGCTGACGCTTTGGCTATTTATCAAAACGCCTGGTCCGGGGCCTGAGCATGGCGGAACACACCCCCGCGAATTACCACTGGTTTACGCCCATCACCACACGCTGGATGGACAACGATGTCTATGGCCACGTCAACAATGTGGTGTACTACTCCTGGTTTGACACCATCGCCAACCGATTTTTGATTGAACAGGGCGGTCTGGATATACACGGCGGCGACACCATCGGCTTTATCGTCCATTCCCAGTGCAGCTATAACGCGCCAATAGCTTTTCCGGAAAATATCGAGGGCGGGTTGCGGGTCAATCAATTGGGCAACAGCTCAGTAGAGTACGGTATTGCGGTTTTTAAAGCAGGTGAGAACAACGCCTGTGCACACGGCACCTTTACCCATGTGTTTGTAACACGGGACAATGAAAAGCCAGCCGCAATCGTCGGCAAGATGCGAGCAGCACTGGAAACCGCCCTGATAAAATCAAATTGAGCCTGATTGGTGCTCACTGTTTTCGTGTATCACCAGTGTCGGTATCCAGTGGTCGGCCCGCAACCGCTCAGCGAGCGCCTCGCCCGCATAGTCCGCGTCGGCAAACAGTGTTATGTTGTGGAAATCACTCAGGGCAGGCGCAAAGACCACACCATAGGTCTGCTCATTGAAGTTCATCCTGATAAACACGCCGGCATTACAAACCGCACAGTGCATAAAATCTGCCGTGTTGGTGCCAAACCGATGCGCGTACAGATAGCGAGAGTCCCGCAAAAAAACATGCAGCTCGGCGTTGGTAGCAGACAAATAGGTGGCATCGCGGGGTTTGCAAAACTCACACTGGCAGGCTCGTGCAGTTTGCTCCGACAACGCGGCATGGCAGTGGTATTCAAAGTTCACCGCACCGCAATCGCAACTGCCAGCATGGACATGGGCATAATCAGTCATTGCCCAGGATTCTCATATTCCTCTGGCGTCGCAAACTGTCGGCTGCAACGATGATCAAACCCACCCATACCAGTGCAAAACTAAACAATTGCAGCGGATTTAATGGCTCGCCGAAAATACAGATGGCGACAAACAACTGGCAGCTCGGCCCCAGGTAAAATACCAACCCCAGAGATGACAGCGTGGTTAAACGCGAACCCGCCACAAAGCAGACCAGCGGCACGACCGTCATCAACCCCGCGCCCACCAGCATGAAATCTGTATTTAAACCATGCTCGGTAAAACCGGCACCGCCCTGCAGCCAGAGCCACCCAAGAGCCAGAGGCAACATTAAGGAAACCTCCACAAACAGCCCCTCCACAGCCTCGACACTCACCGCTTTGCGAATGGCTGCATACAGGCCAAAACTGAGGGCTACGCCAATGGCCACCCAGGGCAGGCCCCTGTTTTCAATAATCAGAATAGCCATGCCGATTGCTGCCAGGCCGATGGCAATGGTCTGTGCTCTGTCGAGCCTTTCTTTAAAAATACCCAGGCCAATAGCCACGTTGATCAGCGGCAATAGAAAATAGCCGAGGCTGGTTTGAGTGTTCTGCTCATTCACCACCGCCCACAGAAAAATACCCCAGTTGGTAACCTGCATAAGCGCTGAGCAGAGCAAAATGGCCAGCGTGCGAATATCAGTAAACAAGCGCAGCGTCTGCCGTAAATGCCCCCCATACAATAGTGCGGCAACCACAACCGGGAACGACCACACAACTCTGTGCGCGACAATATCCTGCGGTGAAACCGCATCCAGCTCAATCCAGTACAGCGCCGAAAAACCCCAGATTAAATAGGCCGCCGTGGCCAGTGCGATACCGCGGTTCACTGGGCACCTCCGCAAACGGTGAGCGCAATCATCCGCAGCGCCAACACACTTAACAACAATTTGAACCAAAGCTGAAAGTTGCCCTCGGGAACAAACTGCCGCAAACGGGTACCCACCCAGGAACCGGCGACCACCCCGGCGATCATACCCAGCATCAGCAACAGGTAATCGGCAAAGGCAAAACCCATAAAACCGAAGGCGACAATACGCAACAAATGATTGCTGCTCATGTACACCGCAGTATTCACCACCAGCCATTCACGTGATTGTTTCTGCCCGCCAGACCGCTGCGCCAAAACTGCCGCACCCAGCGGCCCGGTAGCGCCAATCAACATACCCAAACCGGTCTGATAGAAACCAAGCAGCACCAGAGGCCATTGCCCTGCCCCCCGCACAACCGGCAGAGGCACCCAGGTAATGACCAGAACCACCACACCAATGACCGCAGGCAACCAGCGCAAATCAAGGCCCAAATAAATGTGCCCGCCCAGTACAGTACCCAACAAGGCACCCGCAACAAACGGCCCTACCAAACTCAAATCAATATGACGCCAGGCAAACAGCGCCCGCGATGCGTTGCTGGCCAACTGGGTTACCGCATGAACAGGAATGATAGCTGCCGCAGGCACCAGCCCCGGCATCAGGGTAATCAGAGGGATTCCCCCGCCCATACCAAATACCCCGGCAATGATAGAGGTGACAAAGGCGATCAATATAAGCCAGTATTCAGACATAGGCGTACATGATACGTGATAGCCACACAGGAGACACCGATGATTGTGGGCACTCTTGAACAAATCTGGCAGTACCCGGTTAAAAGCATGGGCGGCACCCGGTTAAACCAAGCCAGAATCACCCAGGCAGGCATTGCCGGTGACCGCTGCTGGGCGGTTATCGACGCCAGCAAAAAAGCCATTAGCAGTGCCAAAAAATGGCCCGACTTACTCAACCTGAGCGCTGCGCTGGAGAGCCAGCCCGATACAGACGCGCCACTACACGATGACGCCGTACCCAGCGCGCTGATCCAACTTCCCAATGGCGAACAGTTCAGTACACGCGATGTGCAGGCCACACAAAAACTGAGCGACTTTCTCGGCAAGCCTGCGCACCTGGCTCCGCTTAAACCCGCTGCCGACAGAGCTCACTACAAAATTGCCAGTGAGCGCAGCGAGGCAGACTTTGCTACCGAGATGGGTTTACTCGAAGGCGAAGCCCTGCCCGACTTCTCCAATACACCCGCAGAGCTACTTGCGCAATTAGCGGAAAACGCCACACCACCCGGCACCTATTTTGATGCATTCCCGCTGCACCTCATCACCACCAACTCCCTCAACTACTTATCGCATCACGGTCGGGTGAACGCCGTGATACAGCGCTTTCGCGCCAACTTTCTGGTGAAGCCGAGTACCGAAGCTGTGGCACTCACAGAGACAGCGTGGATAGGCCAAAGACTACAAATTGGCGAAGCCATCGTAATCGTGAACAGCAACACCGTGAGATGCAGCATGCCCTCTCGGGAACAAAAGCCGCATCAGTTGAAGGCCGAACAGGGTATGGCCAGGGCCATGGTTGATCATGTAGACCGCCAACTGGGGGTTAATATGTTAGTTGAGAAAGTCGGCGCTTGCAGGGTTGGCGACCAGATCAGGCTGTTAAGCTGAGCCGAGCGGGTTCTAGCCTCCGTCCGTCCACGGCCGCATCAATCGGGCCTCCTGTAATCACTCCGTCCGTCTCATAAGCACACCTCCTCGGGGCACTATAAAAACCGGACAGATCATGTGCTACAAGACCGGACAGTTTATGTGGTACTAACAAGACTACCAGGCGCGCTGGACAAGGCGCTCCGGGGCGTATTGTCGATAAACATATATCGCAATAAAAACCGCAAAAAATTCAGCCAGGGGAATCGCAACAAACACGCCTGAATCTCCGAGTAATGGTGGCAACCCAAATACAAACAATGCTGGCAGCAGCAAACTGCGAAATACAGCAATAACCGCAGAGGGCAACGGCTTATGCATGGCAGTACAGTAGGCCGAGTAGCAGATGTTCACACCGTTAAAAATAAACGCTGGCCAGAACAGCGCAATAAAAGCACCCGCTATAGCTGACGCTGCGTTCCCCTCACGACTGGCATCGCTGAGGAAAATGTTTATCAACACTTCGGGAACCAGCATTAAGACCAGAACTACCAGCGCGCTGGCAGCCAGCACCCAGGTAACAGCCACCTGCATAAATGACCGGATTCGCTGGGGATTGCGCGCACCGAAACACTGGCTGACTATTGGCTGCAAGGAATCGCCCACTGCAAAGCTGACTAACAACCCCGAATAGAGGATGTAATTTACGATGGCAAAAGCGGCCACTCCTTCCACACCAAAGCGACTCATCATCACCCAGTTAAACAACAGTGTGGTAATGCCTGCCGATGCTTCATTGGCAAAGTCAGAAACGCCATTGAAGGCTGCGCGTGTCACATCACTCCAACGGCCAACAGCAAGATTCCAGCCCAACCTGGATTTTGATGAAAAGAAATGGGGTACCAACACAAGGAAAGTTGCCACGTAAGCAAGGCCGGTGGCCCAGGCTGCACCTTTCAAGCCGTAACCCAATTCGGCTATCAGCAGCCAGTCGAGAAAAATGTTAACCAGTGCCCCCAACACAAAGGCGCTACCTGCCAGCATTGGCCGCTCGTCAACCCGCACGAAGTATTCCAGAACCACGCCAACCATAAACACCGGCATAAACCAAAGCATAATGGGCAGGTACAACTGAGTCGTTGCAACCAGCTTACCGCTGGCACCGAGCAGATAGGTCAGCGCATCCAGAAAAATCAGACCCAGTGCAGTGACCACCAAACTGCTTAGCAATTGCACCACAAGGACCCGGCTGAAAATATCCGATGCCGCAGCCCTTTTACTTTCACCGAGGAATTTGCCAGCCATGACGGAGCCGCCGATGGCGAACATAAATGAATAGCCGATCAGCAGGGAAACGACCGGCATGGAAATATTGACCGCCGCCAGGGCTTCCGAGCCAACATAGTTGCCGACAAATAGTCCGTCGATGATAGTGGCCGAGGAAATCGCAATCATGCCCACAATCGTGGGCATGGCATATCGAAAAAAAACGGCGGAAGGCTTACCCTGAAGCGGATCAGTCACCAATCAGGCGGCCTTCACCAGGCGCGGCTTTACAGTTTTAGCGGTTTTCCTGGCGGGCTTTTTTGCGGTTTTTGCCTCGTTCTTGTTATCCGGCCGTTTGGGACGGCGGCGTGCTGCCCGGATCGGTTTCAGGTCACCCCGCTCAAATCGCTCCAGAATGTCATCCAGGGTGCGGCTGATACGGGTGCAGGTATCAATGGCAGTGACCCGTTCCCAGGTTGAGCGCTCACCCTCACACATCAGACCAGTCAGTTCTTCTTCGTCAATATGCGACAAAAGTTTTGCCGGGTTGTACCAGCGAAAGCCTGGCACAATATTGATATCGCCGGTATAGGTTTGATCCATCAGGCTGTGAATACCGCTTATCAGTGCAGAAAAACGCGGCCATTCAGTGCCATTCTTTTGCACCTGTACACGGTACAGGTTTAACGTCCCACGGGCTAACTCCATGCCAAACTTGCCCATCGAAGAAATTAGCCGGCTCGGCTCCTTGCCGGGGGTTAAGAACGGCAACGCAATAGGGTTCACCATACTGACAATGGAGTGGTTGGTGCTGTACAGACGGCCCAGCCGCTTGGCGGGTAAATCATCGCTGATAGAGCCATCAACCCACTGTCGCGATGGCAAATAATCCTGCACATCGCCATACATATTACGAGCTTGCAGGGTGACTGGCGGAAATACGCCCGGCACCGCTGAGGATGCCTTAACCGCAGAGCGAATCAACACATTGGGAGAGGCGATGGCATTCAGCAAGCGCGATGTTTGCTGGGGCTCAACCGGGGCCACCGTCATACTGATTTGGCGACCGGTTTTCTCATAGGCTTCCTGGAAGGTCATATCCGGGATCATACGCTCCAGAATATTCTCCAGATCACCAATATCCATGGCCTGGTTACCGCCAAAGAGCAATTTGTCGATAAAGCTCGCCTCGTGTTCCGCCTCAAAACGCACATGGGTCGGATCAAAAAACTGCGTCAACTCCTCATCATTGTGAGTGCCGAGAACTGCGGCAATTAGCGCGCCGGCGCTGGAACCGGAAATGACTCTCGGCAACAGACCTTGCTCTACAAGAATTTTAACCACGCCCAGATGATAGAAGCCCAGCACACCGCCGCCGCTGAGCATCAACGCAGAACGGCCGTAGCAGTGATTAGCTCTGTAAAAAAAATCCAGCTTATCGGCGACAGTGATTTCGTCTGACTCCAGCTCTGCCAAATGCTTCAGGGCCAGCACAATTTCCTCAACGTAGTCTTCAATCAGTTTTTTAGTGCCCGCTTTTGCTTCCCGGTAGAGTTTGCTATTACCCATGCCGCCCATATTGCCGTGAATACCCTCGTTGAGGGTAAATAAAAGCCCTATATCATCGTGGCGAGCACGCAATTGGCGCAAACGGTCGAGGCGTCCGCGTATTGAGTTGTAATCGTATAAAGGCGTTTGGTCTATTTGGCGCCAGCGCTGCTTGCCGCTTATGCGGTCGTGCTCCTCTGCCAGTTTCTGCCATTCTTCATAAGATTGAGCGTCGGTCAGTTGTTTGTCGAGCTGACGCAAGCGCATATTTGTTAGCATCGATACCTCCAGTGTACAGGGCAATTTGACGGCGTAAGCTTAATACATCGGCACCCCGGTTCCCAGTAGCCCTAGCCAAACCCCCCAAAAGCTCTCGGCATCTGCATATTCAGGCGCTCAAGGCCCCCGTTTATGGCCAGTACATCCCCAGTGATATAGCTGCTGGCAGGCGATGCGAGATAAAGTGCACCCAGCGCAACATCCTCCACTTCTCCCAAACGCGCCATCGGCGTTAAATCTATCATGGTTTTTTCGATTGCGTCGTTTAGCACCATGTTAAGCGCGTCTGTCCGGGTTGAACCGACTGCAATAGCATTCACCCTGACTTTAGGTGCAAACTCCTGGGCAAACTCCCTGGTCAGTAAGGACAATGCGCCTTTGGCCGTACCGTAAGTGGAAAAACACGGTGTCGGCTTTTCTCCAGCTACCGACGAGATGTTCACAATAGAGCCAGCACCCGCGGACTTCATCATCAGCGGTACACAGATCAACGTCATGGCATAGGCTGTACTGACATTAAAATGTATGGCCTGATTAAAAGTCTCCACCGAGGTATCCAGCGCTGGTCCTGGGGGAAAACCGCCGGCATTGTTGACCAAAATATCGATGCGGCCCAAGGTCTCCATAGCCGTATCTGCCAGGCGCTGCAAATGGTCAGCCTGCATCACATCCGTTTGCACCCAGGCCGCTTTTTGCCCGAGGGCCTCAACATCAGCCGCCACCTGTTCCAGATCAGACTCGGTTCTCGCACCCAGAACAACATTGGCCCCTGCTTCGGCGTAGGTTCTGGCTATGGCAGCGCCAATACCCTTTCCCGCACCGGTAATAACGGCAACCTGTCCGTCCAGTCTGAATTGATCAAATATGCTCATGGCTTCTCTCCTCACAGTGTCTTCCACAGTGTCACCCATAGCCTGGATATCTAGCCAGACCTGGCGAATAAAATGATCTGGTAGACCAGTTATTTGGTATAAACTGACAGACTCAGAACAAGGGAGCGAGTTGTGCGAGCGTATATTTATGTTGCCTGCCTGTTATCGGCAATTTTCGGTGCCATCGGCGCCTATCAGTATGTGCGCATATCCGCATTTGCCAACGCCGATTTCACCCCACCGCCGGTTACCATAGCCGCAGCCTACGCCCAACCCGCAACCTGGGAGCAAAACCTGGAGGCTGTCGGAACCATTAAGGCTCTGCGCGGGGTGGAGCTTGCCTCAGAAACCAGCGGAGAAATTACTGGTATCAACTTTCGCTCTGGCGACCACGTAGATGTTGGACAGGAACTGGTTGTACTCAATGACGATATCGAACAGGCCAGCCGCCGCAACCAGGTTGCCAGCCTTGATTTGGCCAGGCTATTGTTCGAGCGCGATGCCAAGTTAATTAAACAAAAGTCAATTCCAGAATCACAATATGATCGCTCTAAAGCAGACCTGGAAAAGGCAAAAGCACAACTGGCAGAAACTGAGGCACGCATTCGCAACAAACGCATACAGGCTCCCTTTAGCGGCATCATCGGCATTCGCAAAGTAGACGTGGGCGACTATGTGTCTGCCGGCACCGAGATCGCCACCCTGCAGGATTTAGCTCAGCTCGAAATTGACTTCACCTTACCGGCCCGGTTTGCACCACTGTTAAAAGCTGGCCTGGGTATTGAGCTAACAGTGGCGGCCTTTGCCGAGCGCCAAATTCCCGCAACACTGACGGCGGTGGACTCTCGGGTCAACCCGGACACCAGCAATATTCTGGTGCGCGCAAGCATTGAGGACAGCCAGGGACTGCTGCCAGGCATGTTTGCCAGTGTTACCGTAACCCTGGGAACCAGCCTGGATATATTGAGTGTGCCCGAAACAGCGATCACCTATTCAATTCAGGGCAACACTGTTTATGTGATCAATACCGATGATCAAGGCACGCTAAGGGTCAGCGCTCGCATTGTCAAAGCAGGCGCAGTACGCGATGGTCGCATCGCTATTACTAAAGGGCTTGAGGCTGGTGAACGGGTCGTCACTGCGGGGCAAAACAAGCTCTACGGGGGCGCGCTGGTGCAGGTCGACGAATCAGTGACACTGTGAGACCTTTGCACATAAGATGGTTTCGCTTTCAAACCAGGCAAAACCGCACGCAATGAGGGAGTTTATGGGTATCCATGACCGGTTGAGTACGATTTTACCAACCGCAGCCGCTGTCAGGCGACGACCGCATGCCGGTGACAGGGCTTTCGTGCAAAAGGCTTTCGCGCAAAGGTCTCCATGTCAATGAAATTTACCGACTTGTTTGTTCAGCGCCCGGTGCTGGCCATTGTGGTGAGCAGTTTACTGCTGGTACTGGGTGCTCAATCTGCAAGCAACCTGACGATCCGTGAATTCCCGGCACTCGAAAAGAGTGTCATCTACGTCACAACCGTCTATCCGGGCGCCAGTGCCCGCACCGTAAAGGGATTTGTCACCGAGCCTTTGCAGCGACGCCTGGCCAGCGCCCGCGGTATCGAGTACATGAGCTCCGAAAGCAATCCGGGCATTTCCAGCATTGAAATTTATGTTGAGCTTGGCCAGAACAGCAGCGATGTTCTCGGCGAGGTAATCGCCAAAGCCAACGAGGCGCGCACCGATTTGCCACGCGACATCGAGGACCCGGTAGTCACCACGGCGACGGGTGGCGACGCGATGATGTACCTGGCTTTTCTCAGCGAACAAATGTCGCGCGCTCAAATCACAGATTATCTGATTCGCAATATACAGCCGGAGCTGTCGACGCTGGACGGGGTGGGCCGGGCGCGTATATTCAACAGCCCCATGGCCATGCGGGTCTGGTTAAACCCGACAAAAATGGCGGCCTATGGCGTTACTGCGATTGATATAAGCCAGGCCATTCGTCGGGAAAATTATATTTCCGCGCCGGGCATGACCAGGGGAGCACTGGTGCGAGCCAGTGTTGACGCCGAAACCGATATGCAAAGCCCGGAAGACTTCGCCAGGGTTGTAGTGCGCCAGGAAGGCCAGCAACGGGTTTTATTGGGTGATGTTGCTGAGCTGGAGCTGGCTGAGGAAAGCTATGAAGTCGCCAGTTTTTCCAGTGGCCGCGAGAGCGTGTTTGTCGCCATCAACGAAGCGCCCGGCGCCAACCCGCTGGAAGTTGCCGCCAATGTCAAAGCCGTACTGCCGCGCCTGCAACAGGAATTTCCTGCTGACCTAAAAATCTTTATGGATTTTGACGGCTCGGTAAAAATTAAAACGGCTCTGTTGGAAGTGGCTCAGACCCTGCTTGAAGCCGGACTCATTGTGGTATTGGTCATCTATTTATTTCTCGGCTCTGTCCGGGTCGTGCTGATTCCCCTGGTCACAATTCCGCTGTCGCTGATTGGCGTGCTGTTCTTAATCTATGCCATGGGTTTCTCTATCAACCTGCTCACCTTGTTGGCCATGGTCATCGCCATCGGCCTGGTGGTAGACGATGCCATTGTGGTGGTGGAAAACGTGCACCGACATATCGAGGAGGGAAAAACGCCAATGCAGGCGGCCCTGGTTGGCGCCAGGCAAGTGGCCCTGCCCGTTATCGCCATGACTTTAACCCTGGCTGCGGTCTACGCGCCAATCGGCTTTCTCGGCGGATTGACCGGCGTGTTGTTCAGCGAGTTTGCGCTGACCCTGGCGGGTGCCGTGATTGTTTCCGGCGTTGTGGCACTGACCATGAGCCCAATGATGTGCTCGCGTGTGCTCACTGATCACGACCACCAGGGCAAAATTGCCGACTGGCTGGACCAACACTTTGAATCACTGCGGCTGCTCTATCAGAGAGGTCTCGGCTTCAGCCTGGAAAACCGTGGCGCGGTCATCTTCTTTGCTGTGGTCATTCTCGCCAGCCTGCCGGTACTTTTTAGCTTCACTCAAAGCGAATTAGCACCAGAGGAGGACGATGGCGACCTGTTCGTGGTTGCCAATCCCCCGGACTACAGCAATCTTGAATACACCAATATGTTTTTGGACGAGATGGTGGCAACCTGGAAGAAGTCGCCGGAAATCAGCCATGCCTGGCAGGTAAACCGAACCAACAGTGTCTTTGGCGGGCTATCATTCGTACCCTGGGAAGAACGCGAACGCACTCAACAGGAAGTGCACCTGGAATTACAGGAGCGTTTTGCCAGAATCAGCGGCCTGGAAATTTTCTCCTTTGCCAATCCAGCGCTGCCCGGCTCAGACAGCGGACTACCCGTCAGTTTTGTTGTCGCTTCCACCGCCGACTATGCCGTTGTTAATTCGGTTGCCGAGGAAGTACTGGCCGCCGCACGCGAGTCGGGTCTGTTTATTTTTGTTACCAAAGATCTACGCTTTAGCCGGCCCGAAATCAATGTGAGCATTGACCGTGACCGCGCTGCCCGCCTGGGTCTCTCTATGCAGGACATTGGCGACACACTACAGGTTATGCTGGGTGAAGGCGAGACCAATCGCTTCACCATGGAGGGGCGCAGTTACAAGGTCATACTCCAGGCAGAGCGTGGATTCCGCCTTACCAAAGAGTGGCTGGAGCGCTATTACCTGCGCAGCAAATCCGGGCAATTGATTCCTCTCTCTACTGTAATAAGTCTCGGCCAAAAAGTAGAACCCAATACCTTGCGCCAATATCAGCAACTCAATAGCGCCACCATTCAGGGCATGATGATGCCACCCAATACCCTGGGAACGGGCCTGAAATTTCTCGAAGAGAAACTTGAGGAGTTATCACCCCCAGGGTTTCGCGCCGGATACTCGGGACAATCGCGACGCTATATCCAGGAAAGTGGCAGCTTTCTTCTGTTATTTGCCGCTTCTTTATTGCTGATTTATCTAGTCCTGGCCGCGCAGTTCAACAGCTTTAGAGACCCTTTTGTCGTGTTGATCAGCGTACCCTTATCCATATTCGGCGCAGTCGTCCCTATAGCGGTCGGTATGACAACATTTAATATCTACACCCAGGTTGGGTTGCTGACACTGATCGGGCTGATCAGCAAGCATGGAATTTTGATCGTAGACTTCGCCAACCAACTGGTGCGGCAAGGGTGCAATCGTCAACAGGCTGTATTGGAAGCTGCCGGCTTGCGGCTGCGGCCTATTTTGATGACGACCTTTGCCACGGTACTGGGTGTTTTACCGCTGATTCTGGCTTCCGGCGCTGGCGCCAATAGTCGCTTTGCCATCGGTTTGATGATTGCCGCAGGTATGCTGGTGGGCACCCTGTTCACCCTGTTTGTACTGCCGGTGTTTTACCTGCCGCTGGGCAAAGAAAAACCCGCCTCTCCGCTTGCACCGTTGCCCGAAAAACCCGCCGCCACAAACACCCTGCCCGGCTAGGAACCTGCCGGATTTAGGCCCTCGTCATCAGGGAGAGACCGGCACAGCCCTGAGCCCAAAAGAGAACAACCCTGAGCCCAAAACAGCCCTGAACCCGAAAGAGCACAGCCTTGAGCCCAAAACAGCCCTGAGCCCAAAACAACCCTGAGCCCAAAACAGCCCTGAGCCCAAAACAGCCTTGAGCCCAAAACAGCCCTGAGCCCGAAAGAGCACAGCCCTGAGCCCGAAAGAGCACAGCCCTGAGCCCGAAAGAGCACAGCCCTGAGCCCGAAAGAGCACAGCCCTGAGCCCGAAAGAGCACAGCCCTGGGCCAGACAGACTCCTGGCTCGGGGTATTTATATATTGCTGCTCGCCTATACTGCTCGCTTATATTGCTCCATAAGGCGCCGCTTATAGAGTTTGCCATTGTCCATTCGCGGCAGTTGTTCAATAAAATCCACTGAGCGCGGCACCTTAATATGCGACAGGTGTTGTTTACACCAGTCGATAATCTCCAGGCCCATTGCCTCAGTTGCATCCTCCCAGTCCATGGGTTGGATAACCGCTTTTACCTCCTCGCCAAATTCCTCATTCGGCACCCCAAACACCGCAACATCTGCCACCGCCGGATGGCCGACCAGCAGGTTTTCAACCTCCTGTGGGTAAATATTCACCCCGCCCGAAATAATCATGAAGTTTTTACGGTCGGTTAAATACAAAAAGCCATCTGCGTCCACATAACCCACATCTCCCAAAGTTGCCCAGCCCTGCTTGCTGTGTGCGCCAGCAGTTTTTTCTGGCTCGCCGTAATACTCAAAACTGGGGCCGTTGGCAAAATAAACCGTGCCAATCTCGCCGGTTGGCACCTCTTCGCCCTGCTCGTCAAGGATGTGCAGCTCACCCAGAACCGCCACGCCGACAGAACCTTTGTGGGTCAGCCAGGAAGCTGAATCAATAAAGGTCATGCCGTTGCGCTCTGAACCTGCGTAATACTCAAGAATAACAGGCCCCCACCAGTCAATCATTTTTTCTTTGACATCAATTGGACAGGGAGCCGCCGCATGTATCGCCACTGTTAATGAACTACAGTCATATTGGTCTCTAACGGCCTGGTCTAGCTTCAGCATCCGTACAAACATGATCGGCACCCATTGACTGTGGGTAACACGGTGTTCAGCAATAAGCTGCAAGGCGCGCTCGGCGTCAAACTTCTCCATAATAATGGCTGTGCCAGCCAGAGCCAGTACCACACAGTTATAGTGCAGCGGCGCGGCGTGATAGAGCGGCGCTGGCGACAGATAGCGCGTGTCTTCACCAAAGCCAAATATAGCCGCAAACATATCGAAGTCAGGGTTTGGCGCATAAATATCAGTGGTCTCGGCTACACTCATAACCCCCTTGGGCTGACCCGTAGTGCCCGAGGAATACAACATAGCCGTGCCCACGCTCTGGTCTTCAATCGGCGTTGCGGGTTGCCGGGCCACAGCTTCATCCCAGGATTGAAAACCGGCACGGGCCCCGTTTAGCATGTAGAAATGCTCAATCGCTGGCACACTGCCCAGCAGCTCCTCGGCGACAGCGGCAAACTTTATTGAGCCGATAAACAGGCGCGCATGACAGTTCTCTAATATGTATTGGGTTTCTTCTTTTTGTAAATGAGTGCTGACCGGCGTGAAAACAACCCCTGAGCGCAAAGCTCCCTGAACGATTTCTAGAAACTGGCGGGTGTTCTCCAGCATCATACCGATATGATCGCCGGCCTGAATGCCCAGTGAACGAAACAACTGTGCAACCTGGTTGGAGCGCTCGTCCAGTTCGCGGTAGCTCACAACCTCACCACTATTGCCCATGATAATCGCCGGCTTGTCGGGCGTCTCCGCTGCGGTAACACTGATATGTGGCATATTGAGTCTCCCTGTTGGTGTAGCCCTATAGAATTCAAAATAGACTTCAAAATAGAATTCAAACTGATAGCAGTCCTAATAATAGCGGATGAATGGTCGCCGCGTCACAACCCGGTCGATGGTTTAGCCTCAACCCCAGGGCTGCGGCTATGGTTACGGCTATGGTTACGGCTATGGTTACGGCTATGGTTACGGCTATGGTTACGGCTATGGTTACGGCTATGGTTACGGCTATGGTTACGGCTATGGCTGCGGCTATGGTTACGGCTATGGCTGCGGTTATGGTTACGACTATGGCTGTGACTATGGTTACGACTATAGCTGCCACTATTGATGTGACTATGGTTACCACTGCGGTTGCGAACTAAACAGATGGCTGCCGGTCGTACTCACATGCGCTATTTTTATTCAGCTTTTGTTTTTGTTTCAGTTTTCATGGCGCTGCTGTTACCTGTAGCCGCAGTCGCCGAGATTGAATTGCGCAGCGGCGAAACACAGAACACACTGGTTGAACTGTACACCTCCGAAGGCTGTAGCTCCTGTCCACCGGCTGATCGCTGGTACAGCAGCTTACGCGAGCATCCACAACTGTGGCACCGCATCGTGCCCGTGGCGTATCACGTCGATTACTGGAACTACCTGGGTTGGCGGGACCCTTTTTCCCAGAGTAAATTCTCTCACCGACAGCGCCGGCATGTGCGCGAGGGAAATATCACCCATGTCTACACGCCGGGCGTACTCGCCCTGGGCAAAGAGTGGCGCAACTGGCGTTATGGCTGGCGTTATGGAGAGACACCACCCCTGAGCGAGAGGCGCACAGGGGTGCTGCAACTGAATGTAACGGCTGGGGAATTTGAGGCCAGCTTTGCGCCGCAAAACCCCAGCACCTTGCCCGCCAGCACCTTGCCCGCCAGTACCTTGACAATCGCGCTACTGGGTACCGGCCTGAGTACAGCGGTGCGGTCCGGAGAAAACCGCGGCAAAACACTGCGCCATGATTTCGTCGTCCTGGCCAGCCGAAGCTACCACTCAAGTGACCTGCACTGGCAGGGCGAGCTGCCAAACTCAACAGCAGCCCATCAACCTCAACAAACCGCCTGGGCCGCCTGGGTCAGCCGCGAGGGTTCACTCAAACCGATTCAGGCAGTGGGTGGCTGGCGCCAGTAGGGGCTGCTATATTCAGCCACATATAGGCCAGAACAGTATCCTGCGGTACACCCTGGCCATACTCGTACATCAACCCAAGGTTGTGCTGTGCCGCTGCCTCGCCCTGTTCCGCCGCCAGTTTTGACCAGTTAAGCGCCGCCTTATAGTCCTGCGCCACAACCTCTTTTTGCCCGCAGGGATTCTGCGTCCATACATAGGCAGTAGCATGGAAGCCACTTAAAACACGTTGGTATCGAGAAGTACAAGTACGCGCTCGGCAATGGTCTAAAAAGATCTGTAATTGGGCCCGTGTGAGCAAGATTTCAGTCTGTTCAGTGGCGAGTGCTCGCCCTCTTCACGTAATGCAACGGGATTATAGAATGATGTTTTTGCCCTACACCCCGTTTGTTTTTCCTATACTTTCAGGTTGACACACAGGGAGGCTAAAAAACGCCTACGGTCCGAAGCAGGGGCAGTACCTGAGCCGCAATGACAACCCCCAACATCCACTTCACAACGGCCAACCCCCGTTTGATGTCATCAACATCTGACTTGGTCGCCATACTCTCTGCCGACAAGGCCTCCGCAGCCTGCTTTGCTTCTTCTTCGGGTACGCCGGCTTTGCGGAAAGCTGAGTAGACCTCAGAAATCATACTTGTCATTGATTACTCCAATATTAGTGGGCGGGTTAAGCCACAGCACGGGCGACAATGGCTTCCTTGAGGCCCTGCAGCAGCCTTTCGAGACCCGACATACGGGCATTGAGCATAAGCTGATCTTCGCGCAGGTCTTTTATTTCGTCTCCTAGCCCTTGAATTTCTTCGCGAACCTCTATCCGTGTAGCTTTGATTTCTGCTGTCAGACCGGCTCGGAGGGAACGGCCCATCGTCCAAATCGCCACGAGAACTGTACCCGTCATACCGAGGATGGCCAGGATTTCCGGTAACATAGGGCTCCCCTTAAGGATGTCAGTATATCGCAAATCGTGTGGTTGCGGCAAAACCGGGCCTTGTCCAATATGAGATAATGGGAAGCACCATTGATGTATTTACACAGCGTGGGTTTTGAGACACCCATAATGTCGCAGATCTGATTTTGGAAGAGGCCCAATCCCCAGATAGAAACCCCTAAAACGCATGGATGCCACCGAAATTGTGGCCCATAAAGCCGATGCACGCTGGACCTACAACAAGGACAAAGGCTTTATGCCCGTGGTGGGCCACAGTGCGGAAACCGGGCAGGTCGTGGCCGTGGATTTCCGCCAAGGAAATGTACCGCTGGCACAAGACAAGCTCGCATTTATCCAACAATGCCAACAGTCTGCGCCGCCATGCGGGCACAGATAGAAGCGGCCAGCGATTCAAACTGGCTACCCTTGTTTTGACCAACAAGGCCAGGCTGTCTGTGGGCAGGATAGCTACCGCGCGAGCTTCTGTATCGGTGACTATGAAAAAGCGACTTTAATTTTACCCGCGCCCCGACCATCCCGCCGGGCTGTCCTGGTTTCTATATTTATTGCTAACACCTCTTGCGAATGGTAAAGCCGCCGTCTTCGTTTGATGTGAAATACTGATCAGCACATTTAATAAGATCCAGCGGCAATGGATTTTTAGCCATGGGGTTATATATTGTAATAAAATCATCTCCCCATTTATCTCTTGAAGGCGCATTATCGGCCTTTGCATATGAATAAATAATCGCGCTGATATGTGAATGACATTCAGTTAAAAAATAATCCATGTCGATTAATTTATCCCCTTCTTCAGTTTTTTTGTTAACTCCAGGGCGATACCTATATCCCAAAGAACCTTCTTTCGTTTGCGTGTTTACTCGAAGCTCCAATTCGCCAACGGGCAATACAGCCGACACTATATGAGGGAGTCCACCTTTAGGACGAAAAAAAGGCGGCCCCTCTTTCATATCACATCCGCTAATAAAAATAATAACCGGATCAGTGTTAGCAACAAATAGAAATGTCCGGTTCTGTAGCACATAGATTGTCCGCTTTTTGTTTGATTGCTGGAAGGCTCTATGAAGCGTCTTCCTGCCACCTTGGCTGAGCCGCGGACATTAGGCTGCAACCGGTAGTTCATCTGATATTGCCTGACCCAAGGCGTCATATCTCGCCAGTTCTCGTGGACCGTGTTGAATCGAAAGAGTGCCATCGGGGTAACGTAGAACTTTGACCTTTGCCTTCACATAATGGCAGCGGTGGCGATCCGCAGGTATCTGCAGCACTAAGCCTTCAAAGTGTACGCAATTGTCCTTTCTCACCGTTCGCTCAAAGCGCTCACACAGGATGTCATCCAGCACCGATTTATCCCGGCACCCAACAAAGGCTGAGCCTTCTTCTGGCGGTGGCTGTGTAAACTCAGCGTTATAAGCCGTCAGGTAGGTCTCGGTCAGATATTTATTGGCGCTGTCCATGTCCGTGATACCGGCCAGGGCCAACTCCTTGACCAACCGGTCCTGGTGGGTGCTAAACACACGCTCAGAGCGGCCTCGGGCCTCTGGTGAATAGGCCGGGATCATCTCAATACCCAACTGGCCCATCGCCCGCCCGAATTGCGTCAGGGTCACTTTGTCGACCTTCCCGCCTGCCTCAGGTGTTATCCAGTAATGGCTGCCTCGATCTGTATACAGAGAACAAAACAGACCGCGCCCTTCAATGACGTCACGAACACCCCGAAAGCTGCTCTGTGTCCCTTCTTCGTCGCAAAAGAACATCGAGTAGTGCTCATTAGTGGCATCATCCATGGTAACGATCAGGTCCCAGTACTGCCCAGGTACCCATTGATGCTGGCTGCCGTCCTGATGCAACATCATCCCCGGCCAGGGTGACCGGTCACGCTGTTTACGGTGGACGCCACGTTGAGCTGCCTTCTTCACTGCGCCAGCCCCTTGCAAGGTATTCTTCACCCACGAGTAGCTGCGCTGGCCTCCCTCTCGTTTGTACCAGGAATAGTAGTGCTTCACATTCCAGCCCCTGTGCCGATTACGATACCGATCCACCAGACGCATGACCTCGTCGACTGGAGCGCGGCGGTGCGATATCTGTGATAAGCGTTTGTCGATGAGACCCTCCAGGCCCTCTTCCTCATATCGATCAATGTAGCGGCGAAAGGTCCGGTCACAAACCCCCAGCAATCGCGCCGCCTCCTCCTGGGTCAGACGGCTCTCCGTCCAACCCCCATAAGCTTCCTCGAATCTCATTAGTCGAGTCTCCTGTAGCCACTCTGTCCGTCTCATAAGCGCCCCTCCTCGGGATCCTATGAGAACCGGACAGATCATGTGCTACAAGACCGGACAGTTTATGTGTTACTAACAATAATAACCGGATCAGTTGGAGAAACAATTCCTTGCTGCATATAATATTTTATTGTCTTTGATTTTTTAACAAATACCGAACTAAACCTTAAAATGACGTTATTCTCAGAGTGCGTTCGCCGTTCCCCTGGAATGAGTTTTTTAACAGAATTCGGATTATTCGGATCACCATCACCCACAGCCACCACCTCAACCCAACAACGTGGCTTTTCTAATAAAAAATCGGGCCCCTCATCCGATTTATGAGTCACATCAAGATCATATTTAACCATAAGAGTCGCAGCGCAATACATCTCTGCATAACGAGGATAAAATTTCTGCTTTTGCTTTATTTCATTCTGAAAATTCTTATCGAGCACGTTCTTGGTTATGGCGTATAGTTCTTCAACGTGTTTCCCTGCCTTGATAAGGATCTCGCACTCGGATTTTTTGTGTCCAATTAACCGAGCGTATGTAGCGTCATATTTAACGCCGTCCTCTTTTTTCTCATCTATTAAACTCATCGTGCCAATATCCACTAATACCCAAAAGCCAAATCAGCAGGGATGGCGAAGCCGATTCCTTCAACGCTTTCATCGGTTATTTTCCATGTCATAAGGCCGACCAAGTTGCTTTCGCTGTCGAACAAACCGCCGCCGGACGACCCCGGCGATATGGCCGCATCGGTTTGGATATAGCGGTTGCCATCGGTTGTTCTCAGCTGCGAAACCAGTCCTGCGGAAAGCGATAAATCCAGCCCTTTTGGCGCCCCCAAGCCATACACAGACTCGCCCACTGTCAATGTTTCGTATTTGCGCAGCGTCGCCGGAATGCCCCACAAGCCGTCAACATCCAGCAGGCAAAAATCTTTGCCTTCATCGGAATGGCGAATGGTGGCGGCGAAAGCGGTGTCGGTATCGACTCGGCGATTATCCGCTTTATAAACGTCGATGCTGCCGCCCTCATCCACCACATGACAATTAGTCGCCACCAGGTTTGGGCGAATGATGACGCCACTGCCTTGACCATCACCGTTGGTGACAACCACAACCGACCGCCATGTATTCTCGAATACTCCCTCGGCGCTATTCGCTTGCTTTGGTGCCGCGGCGATGCTTTTGCCAGGCGTGGGACTGCCAGCCGATTCTTTTTCACGGCTTTCAATGGCGTCCATTCGTCGTGCCGCCTCTTTTCGCGCTGATCGAATTTCAGATTGAGATAAAATATTATGCCAATCAGTCTCAGACAAAGCATCACTAGTGTAGTGTATTAAACTAATTATTGATTTGAGAGTGCATGTCTTGCCCGGCCCACTTTCTCCAGAATCTCTCCCGCAGACTTTGTCCAAACAAATGGCTTTTTATCTTCATTGTGTCTCTCAATAAAATCCATGATAGTCTCTTCCAACTGTTGTACTGATGTGAATACACCACGACGCAGCCGCCTTTCTGTCAACCATCCAAAAAATCTCTCCACCAGATTTAGCCACGAAGAACTCGTTGGAATAAAGTGTAAGTGAACTCTCTTATGACGCTTAATCCAGTTCTTCACTGTTTCGTGTTTGTGCGTCGCATAGTTGTCAACGATAAGGTGAAGGTCTAACTCTTTGGGTGTTTGTTTCTCCACAGTCTTCAGAAACGCCAAAAACTCCTGGTGCCGGTGACGCTTCTTACACTCACCGATAATATCACCCGTCAGGGTGTTCAGTGCCGCAAACAAGGTGCTTGTACCATGACGCTTATAGTCGTGAGTCATGGTTCCGGCGCGTCCTGGCTTCATCGGCAATCCCGGCTGCGACCTATCCAGCGCTTGAATGGAACTCTTCTCGTCAACACAGAAAACAACGGCATTCTCTGGCGGCGATACATACAAGCCAACGACATCGCGTAGCTTGTCTTCAAAGGCAGGGTCGCTGCTCACCTTGAATCGGGCAACCAGGTGTGGCTTCAAACCAACTTCTCGCCACACTCTGTTTATAAAGGAGTGATTAATTCCCATCACTTTTGCCAAACCTCGGGTCGTCCAGTGGGTGCCATCCTTGGGTTTTTCCTGCGTGGTTATCTTGATGACTTTCGAACGCAGCTTTGCCTGGTCCGCAGAATTCTTGCCGCCGTGATTAGCCCCTCTGGGTAAATCTTTCTCTATCCCCTTAAGCCCTCTCTCGAAAAAACGATTGCGCCACCGGCCCACTTTGTTGGCATCAATTTCCAGCTCTTCAGCAATCTTGTAGTTGGGAATATTTTTTGCAGCGAGCAGAATGATCCTTGAGCGCTCTACCAATCGTACCGGTGTCGTTTTGCTCCTAACCTGTTTTTCCAACTGCTTTTTCTCTTGCGCTGATAAAGTGATGTCTATTTGGGCGGGCATTGGCTTCAAATGGGTAGTGAATGAAGCACTTTATATAACATGAATCAGTTCAATACACTACACTAGCTCCTTTATGGCCGCTTGCCTTGGCAATGGAAGCCCAGATATAGACTTCTCGATAGTCCGTGATAACACCTTCACCCTTCCAGTACATCACCCCCAAATTATATTGTGCAGATGCAAGCCCCTGCTCCGCCGCCAGTCGGTACCACTCGACCGCCGCCTTATCATCTTGCACCACACCCTCGCCATTGTCGTACATAAACCCAAGGTTGAGCTGCGCCGCTGCATCGCCCTGCTCCGCCGCCAGTCGGTACCACTTGACCGCCGCCTTATCATCCTGCACCACACCCTCGCCATTGTCGTACATCACCCCAAGGTTGTACTGCGCCGCTGCATCGCCCTGTTCGGCCGCCCGCCGGTACCAGTTAACCGCCGCCTTATAATCTTTCGCCACACCCTGGCCCTTGTCGTACATAAACCCAAGGTTGAACTGCGCCTTTACATGGCCCTGTTCCGCCGCCAGCCGGTACCAGTTAACCGCCGCCCTATCATCCTGCGCCACACCCATGCCATTGCCGTACATCACCCCAAGGTTGAACTGCGCCGCTGCCTCCCCCTGTTCAGCCGCCCGCCGGTACCACTTGAGCGCCGCCCTATCATCTTGCACCACACCCTGGCCATTACGGTACATCTGCCCGAGGTTGTACTGCGCATCTGCATCGCCCTGCTCGGCAAGGGGTTGCCATTCGCGCAGCGCTGTGGCGTAGTCTCCACTTTCAGCTGCGGCATAGCCCTTTGCGTAGTCAGCACCCAGGCCCGGGTTTGCAGATCCAAGCAGCACAGCGAAAAGGGCAGCAGCAGCCAGGCCGGTAGTAGCAGTCGGGGTTTTCATAGAGCCATTATGGCAGACAGACCCTGATAGCAGGAATACTTTTGTGAGTACCCATTTCCAGTGATGTTACAGAACCAGGCTGGCGCGCTATAGTTGCAGGTACTAAATTTTGAATGGCGGACAGGGCGTGCCCATGAAACTGAATTGTGACCTTGGTGAGAGCTACGGCTCCTGGAGCATGGGGCTGGATGAACAGGTTATGCCGTTCATCGATCAGGCCAATATCGCCACCGGCTTTCACGCGGGCGACCCGCTGACCCTGCGCAACACATTACAACTGGCCAGTCGGCACGGGGTTGCTGTGGGGGCGCATCCGGCCTACCCGGACCTGGTTGGCTTTGGCCGCCGCAGCATGAACCTGTCTGCTGAAGAACTGACGGCAAGCCTGCACTATCAAATTGCGGCTGTGGACGGCATGGCGGCCTCACAGGGGCTCAGCCTCAGCTATGTAAAGCCGCACGGTGCGCTCTATAACGACATGATGGCCAGGGCGGACATTCTCGACAGTGTGATGCAGGCGCTGGCCAGCTACCACCGTCCACTCGCGTTTATGCTGCAAGCCACCGCCGCCTCGGAACAGCACAGAAAGACTGCCAGCGGCCTCGGCCTCAACACCTGGTTTGAAGCCTTTGCCGACCGCTGCTATGCCGATGACGGCAAGCTGCTGTCGCGCAGCAAAGCCGGCGCGGTGCACAGCCGGGAAAAAATGTTGGCACAGGTGGCCCAGTTAAAGAAAACCGGCACCGTCACCACCGCGAGCGGCAAACAACTGGCCATTGCCGCCGACAGCTTGTGCGTACACGGCGACAACGCCGACGGCGTTCAGGCGATTCAGGAAATACGCGCACTGATTGCATAATGCGAATAGAGCCCGCTGGCGAAAATACACTGATCGTATATCTGGGCGAAGGTCAAAGCCCGGAGGTTTGCCAACGGGTTCAGCAAACGGCCATTGCGCTGCGCGAGGTTATGGGCGAGTGTTTGATCGACCTGGTGCCCTCCTACGCCTCGCTACTGGTTGTCTTTAACCCCGCCCACACCAATCACCTGAGCGTTGCACAGTGGCTGCTGGACACCGTTGCCCGGCTGTCCGACACAGCCGACTCGGCCAGCACAGCTAAAACCGGGGACAAGCTGGTTACCCTGCCGGTTTTTTATAGCCCGCAGTCGGGGCCCGACCTGGAAAACCTCGCCGACCGCGCCGGGCTCAGCATTGAGCAGGTAATCGACATCCACCGGCAACAGGAGTATCGGGTGTACGCAATCGGCTTTGCACCGGGCTTCGCCTATCTCGGCGAAGTGGACCCGCGTATTGCAGCGCCGCGGCTGGCGACTCCGCGACAAAAAGTGCCACGCGGCGCTGTGGCCATCGCCGATGCGCAGACTGCTGTCTACCCGGCACAGTCCCCGGGCGGCTGGAATCTGATCGGCCTGTGTCCACAGCGCATGTTCAATCCAGGCGCCAACCCGACCATGCCGGTTGCGGTCGGTGATCGGGTCCGGTTTGAGGCCATCGACAGGTCGCAATTTTTACAACTGGGCGGCACGCTTGCATGAGCATGACAGTGCTACAGCCATGAGCATGACAGTACAACAGCCCGGCGTTCTCAGCCTGTTGCAAGACAGCGGGCGTTTTGGACAGCACGCCATCGGTTTAACCCATGGCGGCCCGATAGACCCAGAGGCCATGTTTCTGGCCAACCGGCTCCTGGACAACCCTGTGAACAGCACCTGCATCGAGGTGAGTTTTGGCGGCCTGGTACTTGAGGCCGGTGTCGATACCGCCATCGCCTGTACCGGTGGCGATGCGCCGCTATCTATTAACGGTGCGGGCAAGGCTGGCTGGCGCAGTCACGCGGTTAGCGCGGGTGACACAATCAGTATTGGCTACGCCAGCCTGTTTTGCCGCTCCTATCTGGCTGTTGCTGGCGGCTTCCAGATCCCCCCTCAGTTTGGCAGTAGCGCCACAGTGGTTCGCGAGGGCATTGGCGGTCTCAATGGCGGAAAATTAAACAAAGGCGACCGCCTGCCCTGCCCACAGCGGTCAGAGTTTCGCTTGCAGAAAATACCCGAGAAAGATATTCCGATCTATCAAACCGATATCTCGGTCAGAGTGATTCCCGGTTATCAGCAGCAGGCCTTTCCCAAACTTCAGCAGCGGCGTTTTTTCAGCAGTGCCTACACAGTGACCGAGCGGGCCGACCGCATGGGCTATCGTCTGGCAGGCCCGGTGATTGAATGCGATATCGAGGGGATTTTATCCGAGGGTATTTGTCACGGGGCCATTCAAATTCCCGCTGACGGGCAACCTATTGTACTGCTGAATGATCGCCAGACGATTGGCGGCTATCCAAAAATAGGCAGCGCACTATCGCTGGATACCGCCCGGCTGGGGCAGCTCACCCCCGCTGCCCAGGTGCGCTTTACAGCGATTGATATGTTCGCTGCCCACAATGCGCTGGCCCTGCAACAGCACCGGCTGAGCCAGGTTCGCCCCGAGTGCTGCGGCCATGAATGAGCATGTGCTCTCTGTCGCCATTGAAGACTTGCTGGTTGCGCGCAACCCACGGGGCATGGCCACGCTACAGAGGGCACTGGAGCCGGGTTATTACCTGCGCGCTGCACAACGGCTGCGGCGGCGCCAGGGCACCATACTCATTGGCACTGGCTTCCCGGTGCTCGACACCTTTGAAACAGATGGGCCTGTCGGCGCGATCCACCTGTACCAGGCCCTTGAAACACTCGGCGCCCATCCGGTTATTGTCTGTGGCAAACCCTTATCTGACTCAATCGCGGACGACTTCAGAGTGCTCGAAATTACAGCCGGGCAACGGGATGAAGCACAAGCCAGAGCGTTGTTATCGCAACACCAGCCGCAAGCCATTATCTGCATTGAGCGGCCTGGGCTATCTGCAACAGGTCACTACATAAATATGCGTGGAGAAGATATCAGTGAACGCTGCGCCTGTTTCGATCATTTTTTTAACCTGGCCAACTGTCCAACCATTGCCATTGGCGACGGCGGCAACGAAATTGGCATGGGCAATGTGGTCGATACCCTGGCGCAACTGGACATCGCGCCCTCGGTCACCACCTGCGACGAGTTACTGGTTGCCGATGTATCCAACTGGGGCGCGTTGGGGCTTATAGCTATTTTAGGGTATTGGCAGCAGCGCGACCTGCTTGCGACAATCTCGCCGCGCAACACGCTCAGCTACCTGTCTAAACGCGGCAGCGTCGACGGCGTGACCCGCGCAAACACCTTGACCGAAGACAGCCTGCCCGCAGAGGCTGGCGAACAAGTGATCGAAGCCCTGCGCACAATGACTGGATTTGGAGTACCCGCATGAGCGTTGTATTTCTTAACGGCAACTATATGCCGATGGCAGCAGCCAGGATTTCACCGCTGGATCGGGGATTCCTGTTTGGCGATGGCATTTATGAGGTTATACCCTCTTACGGCGGCCGCATGGTTGGTTTTCAACCACATATTGAGCGTATGCGGGACGGTCTTGCCGCTATCGACCTCGACCTGGACTGGAACCAACAACGCTGGCAGCAGGTTTGCGACAGGCTCGCTGCAAAGAATGGCTCCGGAAATCTGGGCATCTACCTGCACGTCAGCCGTGGCGCAGACAGCAAACGATTTCACGCCTATCCGGACGGCATCCAGCCAACGGTGTTTGCCTTTACCTTCGAGGTACCTCCACCGCCGGTTGCCGACAAAGCCCAGGCGAAAATCTACAGTGTGACAACGACAGAAGATCTGCGCTGGAAATGTTGCCACATCAAGTCCACTGCCCTGCTCGGCAACGTCATGCACTTTAATCAGGGCTACAGGGGCGGCAACAATGAAACCATACTGTACAACGCCGATGGCGAGTTGACCGAGGCCAGCGCCTGCAACGTGTATGTGGTAAAAAATGGCGTTGTCGCTACGCCACCAACCGACAGGCAAATACTGCCGGGCATTACCCGCCTGCTGTTACTGGATATTCTGCGTCGGGACGGCGGCATCCCGGTGGAGGAGCGCGCCGTCGCGCTGGGGGAGTTAGGCAACGCGGATGAAGTATGGATATCGAGCTCTACAAAGGAGGTTGCGCCCGTTACGGAAGTGGATGGCTCGCCGGTCAATGGCGGTGCAATCGGCGATGTTTGGCAGCGGGCACAGGCTCTGTTCACGCAGCATAAGTTCGATTACTAATGGCCCGCCCCACCCGTGCCATCATTAACCGCAGCGCCTTGCGTCACAACTACGCTATTGCCTGCCAGTTAAGCGGCAGAGGCAGGGCAATGCCTGTCGTCAAGGCTAACGCCTATGGCCACGGCGCCATAACGGTGGCGCAAACACTGGAGCCGCTGGCCCCTGCATTGGGTGTCGCCTGTATTGAGGAGGCCCTGGAACTGCGCGAAGCCGGCCTGAAAAAACCTATTCTGCTATTGGAGGGCTTTTTCTCCGCAGAGGAATTGCAGCTTGCCGCTGAGAAAAAATTCTGGTTGATGGTTCAGAACGAAGAGCAGCTAACCGCCCTGGGGGGAACCCGCCTGCCTGCGACACTATCGTCGCCCCTGAACTGCTGGCTAAAAATCGACACCGGAATGCACCGGCTGGGTTTTCAGCCCGAGCAAGCGACCGCTATCTACTCGCAATTAAGTGACCTGCCTGCGGTAGCCAGCGATATCGTACTGGCCACTCATTTTGCCAGCGCAGATGATTTGGACAACGATTTCACAACCCGGCAGATACAGCGGTTCAATGCCTGCACCCAGGGTCTTGCCGCGCCGCGCAGCATGGCCAATTCCCCCGGTTTATTGGGCTGGCCTGAGGCCCGAAGTGACTGGAATCGCCCTGGTTTTATGCTCTACGGACACTCTCCCTTCGCCACGCCCCACCCCGAGGCCGCCAGGTTGCAAGCAGTGATGACTTTTCGCTCTGAAGTCATGGCTGTGCGAGAACTGGCGGTTGGTGAAAGCGTGGGATACGCCAACACCTGGAGCGCTCGGAAACCCAGCCGCATCGCCACGGTTCCGGTCGGCTACGGAGACGGCTATCCACGCCACGCGGAAAACAGTACCCCGGTGCTTATTAATGGTCAACGCGCCAAACTGGTAGGCCGCGTCTCCATGGACATGATTACTGTTGATGTCACCAAACTGGACGGCGTTAAGGTCGGTGATGAAGTTATTTTGTGGGGGGAAGAGCTAAGCGCCAATGAAGTTGCGATTCACGCCGACACAATCGGCTACGAAATCATGACGCGGATGCACAACCGCGTACCCAGGCAGAGCAGCAACTAGTGTAGTGTATTAAACTAATTATTGATTTGAGAGTGCATGTCTTGCGCGGCCCACTTTCTCCAGAATCTCTCCCGCAGACTTTGTCCAAACAAATGGCTTTTTATCTTCATTGTGTCTCTCAATAAAATCCATGATAGTCTCTTCCAACTGTTGTACTGATGTGAATACACCACGACGCAGCCGCCTTTCTGTCAACAATCCAAAAAATCTCTCCACCAGATTTAGCCACGAAGAACTCGTTGGAATAAAGTGTAAGTGAACTCTCTTATGACGCTTAATCCAGTTCTTCACTGTTTCGTGTTTGTGCGTCGCATAGTTGTCAACGATAAGGTGAAGGTCTAACTCTTTGGGTGTTTGTTTCTCCACAGTCTTCAGAAACGCCAAAAACTCCTGGTGCCGGTGACGCTTCTTACACTCACCGATAATATCACCCGTCAGGGTGTTCAGTGCCGCAAACAAGGTGCTTGTACCATGACGCTTATAGTCGTGAGTCATGGTTCCGGCGCGTCCTGGCTTCATCGGCAATCCCGGCTGCGACCTATCCAGCGCTTGAATGGAACTCTTCTCGTCAACACAGAAAACAACGGCATTCTCTGGCGGCGATACATACAAGCCAACGACATCGCGTAGCTTGTCTTCAAAGGCAGGGTCGCTGCTCACCTTGAATCGGGCAACCAGGTGTGGCTTCAAACCAACTTCTCGCCACACTCTGTTTATAAAGGAGTGATTAATTCCCATCACTTTTGCCAAACCTCGGGTCGTCCAGTGGGTGCCATCCTTGGGTTTTTCCTGCGTGGTTATCTTGATGACTTTCGAACGCAGCTTTGCCTGGTCCGCAGAATTCTTGCCGCCGTGATTAGCCCCTCTGGGTAAATCTTTCTCTATCCCCTTAAGCCCTCTCTCGAAAAAACGATTGCGCCACCGGCCCACTTTGTTGGCATCAATTTCCAGCTCTTCAGCAATCTTGTAGTTGGGAATATTTTTTGCAGCGAGCAGAATGATCCTTGAGCGCTCTACCAATCGTACCGGTGTCGTTTTGCTCCTAACCTGTTTTTCCAACTGCTTTTTCTCTTGCGCTGATAAAGTGATGTCTATTTGGGCGGGCATTGGCTTCAAATGGGTAGTGAATGAAGCACTTTATATAACATGAATCAGTTCAATACACTACACTAGCGGCGGCTAGCAGCGACAACCCCGCTCGCCCCCACTCACCATTACGGCTTGCAAAAACTCATCCCTGCCTTCTCCAGGCAGCAGGGCTAATCCCCTTCCACTGGCGAAAGGCGCGACCAAAATTAGCTGGGTCACTGTAACCCAACCTGACAGCGACTTCGGCCACCGTTAATTCTGCGCGCTGTAAAAGTTCCTCGGCACAAGCTACCCTGGCGACTTCAAGCAATTGACGAAATGTGGTGTCCTGTTGGCGCAGGTAGCGAATCAGGGTTCGTGGGGTAATGTGCAAACTGTCCGCCACCCACTCCAGGCTTGGTGTAGCAGCCCTTATCTCTCTGGAAATGGCCACTTGCTCAAAATGGTTACTCAGAATATTTCGTACCTTTTGCACTGGATCATCGTTGCCTTGCTGACTGTCTATAATCTCCCGGCACTTGGCAATATTGGCGCGGTACATACTTTCGTCATACAAGGGCGAGCGCATCTGCATCCATGAACGAGGAATAGAAATAGCGTTGTGGCTTGCCCCAAATTCACAGGGCGCGCCATAAAGCTGCTTCAGTGTTTCCTGGTAGTCTGGAGCTGGCCCGGTGAAGCTGATGAGCACATTCTCGCCAACCGGATGCCCCATAATGGTTTCGATCAGGGATTCAATCACCTTGAGAACCGTTTCCGACACCCATCGTGCATAGCGGTCATCTCCGGTTAGATCACGCAGAAGAAACTGTATGCGCTGGTTTTTCAATTGCAGCTCGGTAGCAATACCGGTAATTCTGGCCGCGTGAAATTGAACCATGACCTCAAGCGCGGCCCCAAGTGTTGGCGCACTGAGCGCGGCGAAACCCAGCGGCCCGTGGGCAGCAATATTCAGTTGCTCACCCACGTGTGCCGCCCAACCAGAGCCGGCCTCATACTTATCAATATTGCGCATTAGTGCAGCCAGGGTTTCGGCTGGCACGTAATCCAGCTCTTCCAGCATCGACAGGGTCATGCCTGTTCCGGCCAGCAGTTTTTCAGGGTCACGTCGGGTGGCCATGATGAAGAGCTGGGCATACGCCGCAGAGGAGAAGTAGCCTTTATTCACAGGGGTAGCCTTTAGTCACAGGAAAAGTATAGCCACGCAGTCAAAATATGTCACTTAATAACCGTAATTATGTCACTAAGTGAAATCGATCCGGAGGCTCAGGCGAACTAGGATAGACCCACACTACTGCCAACACATCTGACTGAGGATCATTACAATGACAACCTATACCCTGGAACATCCCGATAAAGGAACAATCTCGTACCGAGACAAGAAGCGCTATCTGTGGCTGTCCTCCGTGCTCATGCCAATTTTTCCACTCATGGGCATGGGCCTGTTTTACATGACGGGCAGCCAATGGGCGCTGGCGTGGCCCCTACTGTTTATCTATGGCGTCATCCCCCTTTTGGACTGGAGCCTGGGTAGCGATACCAACAACCCGCCTGAAGAAATTGTGCCGCAACTGGAGGATGACCGCTACTACCGCATTCTCACCTACATCACCGTTCCCATGCACTTTATTGTATTGATCGGAATTGCATGGTTTGTCGGGACAACGGACCTGACTATCTGGTCTGTGATCGCAATGGCATTGACCGCAGGCAGTTATAGTGGCCTGGGTATTAATACCGCTCACGAAATGGGCCACAAGAAAACCGGCCTGGAGAAATTTCTCGCCAAAATTGTGCTGGCAGTTCCTGCCTACGGCCACTTTTGTGTAGAGCATAATCGCGGTCATCACACGCATGTTGCCACCGCTGAAGACCCGGCAAGCTCGCGCATGGGGGAATCTATTTACAAGTTTGTGCTGCGGGAAATTCCCGGTGCATTCAGGCGCGGCTGGGAACAGGAAAAAGCGCGCCTGGGGCGGCAGGGCAAATCTGCCTGGAATATTGAGAACGACATTCTGCAATCATTCGCTATTAGTGCGGTATTACAGATTGGTTTGGTCGTCGCCTTTGGCTGGATCATGGTTCCCTTTCTCGCCATCCACAATGTGTACGCCTGGTTCCAACTGACATCTGCCAACTACATAGAACACTATGGCCTACTGCGAGAGAAAGACGAGAAGGGCCGCTACGAGCGCTGCCAGCCTCACCACTCCTGGAACGCTAATTATATTTTCAGCAACATCGTGTTATTCCATTTAGAACGTCACTCTGACCACCACGCCAATCCCACCCGCCGCTACCAGAGCCTGCGTAATTTTGACGACATTCCTGAACTACCCAATGGCTACTACGGCATGTACCTGGCAGCCTATGTACCCTGGATTTGGTACCAGGTGATGGACAAGCGAGTACTCGCATTGCCGCATATCAACGGTGACTTGTCGAAGGTGAATATCGACCCTGACAAACGCGATGCAATCTACGCTCGCTTCGGCGGCGGCGAACTGGCGACTGCTTAATGGCTGTCTACGAATGCAACGGCTGCCGATACCGCTTTGACGAAGACAAGGGGGATGAGCACGAGGGCTATCCCCCCGGTACATTATTCACTGATCTGCCCGAGGACTTTACCTGCCCCGACTGCGGAGTGTGCTACAAGGAAGACTTTCTCAAGCAAAATTAGCCCTCAAGCAGAATTAGTCTTGCGGTATTTCTCCTTGTTCTTGCGGCCCATGGCGTAAAGTCGGGGCCTCAGCTTGCGCCGCAGAGTCGGAAACAGGTAGCTCAGCGTTGTCAGGTGCCCGCTCATTGCTGGCATCGACACTTCGTCCACCTCGCCCCGAGCGACCGCTAACACCTGCGCGGCAACTGCTTCAGCGCTGCTCATGGGCTGGGAAAAAACAATATCTTCAACCTCGTCAATCTCGTCCATGATGAAGCCAGTATCAACAGGCCCCGGTGATACCACGCCGACATGTATACCCTGCTCTCTTACTTCATCACCCAGGGCATAGGCGAATGCACGCAACCCCGCCTTGGTTGCGCTATAGGTCGCCGCACCCTGCATAGGCGCACGCCCGGCCAGAGAACCCAGCATCACAATAGCGCCGCCCCCCTGTTCCCTCAGATAGGGCACGGCTAATGCTGACAGTAGCAGGGGTGCTCTCAGGTTGACATCAACCATCGCCCCAATCGAATCGGGAGAGACCTTGCACACATCGCCGCGATTATGGCGCCCGGCATTGTTCACCAATACATCGACACGGCCAAAATGCTCTTTGGCCTTTTCGAGCAGAGATGCACAGGCCGTGCTATCGGCCACATCCATCACCAGCGTGAGAATATCGGTGAGCGACTCCAGTTCGGCGGCAGCCGTGCGCAGGGCATCGGCACCTCGTGCTGCCAGAACCAGATTGGCACCCTGTTCCGCGAAAGCGCGCGCGCAGGCTGCTCCGACTCCTTTTGAAGCGCCAGTGATGATGACGGTTTGATCTTTAAAGGAACTCATGGGATTTACTCAAGGGGTTAGAGTGTCTATTCTGTGCCTATCAGCCCCCGCAGTCTAGGCCGTTACAACGCTGGCCTGAATCCAAAAGGGCGTTTATTCTTTACCCGAATTATGCCGGGCATAAAAAAAAGCTGTCAACAGCAGGTTTCGCCCTGTTACGATGTTGTCCTGCTGGCACCAGCAAACGCACAGACTAATAATAACGCAACGCTCACTGGAGAATCTCATGCACGACAAAAAACCCGCATTATTACTCCCCACCCGACTCACCGCCATTACCCTGTTGCCCATTGCCCTGGTAATAGGGGCCGCACAGAGCGCCACCGCTCAGGAAACTCAGAACTCGTTGGAGGAAGTGCTGATTACCGGCTCCTACATCAAGGGGTCTGCCACCAACACCGCCCTGCCGGTTGATGTATTCGACCGCAGCTACATAAAGGCCTCGGGCGCGATGAACGTGGGTGAAATCATCAACAAGCTCACGGTGAGCAGCGGTTCTGAAAACCAGTCGGACTCGTTTACCCAGGGCGCCACCCAGGGTACAACCAATGTCAATCTGCGCGGCCTGGGCCTGAGTTCAACCCTGGTACTGGTGAACGGTAAGCGGCAAACCATCAGCGGTGCCCGCGCCAATGACGGTTCCGTGTTTGTCGACACTGGCAGCATTCCGGTCATCGCGGTTAACCGCATTGAAATTCTCAAGGAAGGAGCCGCCACCACCTACGGCTCGGATGCGGTTGCCGGTGTCGCCAACTTTATCCTGCAAAAGGAATTCGTGGGTTTGGAAGTGGACGGTTACTACAGCACCACCGACTCAGACAGCCAGGAGGACAAGCGCTTCAGTGTGTTGTGGGGAACGGCGAGTGAAAACACCCATTTCAATGTGGCCTTCGAGTATTTTGAACGCGACCCCCTCAGCGCCGCCGACCGACCTGATCTGGTCAATAACGCCATCAGCACCCTGGGTACCACCTTCATCCCGCTGGGCAGCGGCACCGTGGCAGACGGTGACTGGGCCGGCGATTTCACCGTCGGTGAGAATATTCCGGACCCCAACTGCACTGAGAACCAGGGTATCCTGATACCCCAGACCTCAGGAGCGCGTTGTGGCTTTCACTATGGCCCGCGATTCAACATGGTGAACGAGGAAGAGCGCCTGTTGGCCTACGCCAGCATTACCCACGATTTCAGCGACGGCTTGAGTTTCAGCGGCGAGTTGAACTACGCTGACGGGGAGATCAAGGACAATCCCCAGTCGCCCTCCTATCCTATCCTGTCCTTCCCGCGCATCCCCGCCAGCCATCCAGGCAATCCCTTCGGTGTCACCGCGGTCTGGCTGGGGCGTCCACTAGGCTCTGCTTTTCCCTCGCCCATTGCCCCGCGCGAAAACGATACCGTGCGGGCCATGGGAGAACTGTCCGGCTCCTTCGGAGAGAGTAACGACTGGAGCGTCAGCGCAACCTACAGCGAGAACGAATATTCTGGCTCAAACCCCGACCTTATAAATTCTCGCCTGAACCTGGCCCTGCAGGGAATGGGTGGCGCAGGTGGTGACCAGACCTGGGATCCTTTCAACCCCACTGGCAATCCGCAGTCACTGATTGACTGGATGACAGGTGCCGAGGCTGCTGAGCGCACCGCAGACCTGACAGTTATTGATGCCGTCACCTCTGGCGACCTGTTCGAGATTGGCGGTGGCATGGTGCAGTACGCTGCGGGCTTGCAGTGGCGCAACGAGGGCTACGCGGTTGAGCGCAATGAACTGTCCCTTACTGAACGCGACGAAAACGATGTTCTGCAACCCGCCGACCTGACTTTCCTCGGTGGTGGTATAGAGGTTGACGAGGACCGGGACGCGGCAGCAGTCTTCACAGAAGTCCTCTTTCCTGTGTCCGACAGCCTGGAGATTACAGCGGCGGCTCGCTACGAAGACCTGGATACCGACGAAAGTTTTGATCCCAAGCTCGCGCTGCGCTGGTCGGCAACCGACACCCTGACCCTGCGCGCATCGGCCAGCACGTCTTTCCGCGAGCCCTCCCTCGCGCAGATCTACGCGGCGGATACCGCCTTGCAGGGGATTGCAGATACCGACCCGGTAACTAACCAACTGTCTACCAGCACCGTGTTCATTCGCGTGACCAGTTCGGGCAGCGAAAACCTGGAATCCGAAGAGTCCAAAAACTACAACGTCGGCGCTATCTGGGCGCCGAGTGACAGCTTCGACATGCGGCTGGACTACTGGCGTGTCGACTACGAGGATGTGATCCAGGTGGAGAACGCCCAGGGCAAGGTCATTGCCGACCGCTGTGGACCAGACATCATCCGCCAGGGCCCCTGCGATACCGGCACCCTGGTAGGAGTGACCAGCAACCTCTTTAACGCATCCTCTGTGGAAACCGACGGCCTGGATCTTGAGGCGACCTGGTCCATCGACGGCAGCGGCGGGCAGTTTGTGGCCCGCGCCAACATCTCCCACTTCCTGAGCTACGAAATTCCCACCGCAACGGGCGGCACTGAGGACGTAGCCGGGTACTTCAACCACGACAATTTCGCCCGCTCACTACCGGAAACCAAGGCGCACCTGTCCCTGAACTGGCAGCGGGGCAACCATGCCGCCAATGGCGTGGTGTATTTCGTCGACGAGTACCAGACAACCCGCCCGGTACCCGAGAGCGCCTCCCAGAACATCGACTCCTGGACAACCCTGGACCTGCAATACTCCTATCTGTTTGAGATGGGGGACTCGGGTTCAACTCAACTGACGATTGGCGCCAAGAATGCCCTGGACGAGGACCCGCCGACCGTCTACGACGGCGTCAACCTGAGCTACGACCCCAAGCACCACGACCCTCGTGGACGGACGTTCTACGCGAGTGCTACCTACCGGTACTAGGAGTCTGTCATCGCGGCGGGGCCTCCCGCCGCACACTCAATCACATTCCTCACTAAAGAAATCGGTGTGTCAGTATCGGTGTCTTGCAAAGTATCCAAAGGCGCGTATGATCCGCGCCTTCGCACTCGCTGACAGTGCCTGTTTTCGTCAGCAACTCAAGAGAGAACCTGATGACAACATTTTCCGGTCTCGGTTTGTCCGGGAACCTATTGCGCGCGGTTGACAAAAAGGGCTACACCACGCCCTCCCCCATTCAGGCCAAGGCCATTCCTCCAGTACTGGAGGGGCGCGACGTTATGGCTGCGGCACAAACCGGGACCGGCAAGACTGCGGGGTTCACACTGCCAATGCTCCAGCTACTGAGTTCCGGTACCCCGGTTCAAGCCCGCCAGTGCCGTGCGCTGGTCATTACTCCAACGCGAGAGCTCGCGGCACAGGTGCAGGAGAGCATACAAACCTATGGCCGCTACGAAACCTGTAGCTCCGCAGTTATATTTGGCGGCATGAAAATTAATCCGCAGATTGCACGCCTGAACAAGGGCGTAGATATCCTGGTCGCAACACCGGGACGCCTGTTAGACCTATACCAGCAAAAAGCCGTCGATTTTCGGTCACTGGAGATACTGGTATTGGATGAGGCCGACCGTATGCTGGATATGGGCTTCATTCACGACATACGTCGAATTCTGAAAGTACTGCCTGAACATCGCCAAACCCTGATGTTCTCGGCAACCTTTTCCGGTGAAATCCGCCAACTGGCCAAAAGCTTTTTGCAAAACCCGGTGGAGGTTGATGTCGCTCCACCCAATGCCACTGCCAACACAGTCAAACAGTGGGTCTATCCCGTTGATAAAAAACGTAAACCTGAACTGATGAGTCACCTGATTCAAAGCAACGACTGGGAACAGGTTCTGATATTTACCCGAACCAAACACGGCGCCAATCGACTCAGTCAAAAACTTGAACGCGATGGTATTAACGCTGCCGCGATTCATGGCAACAAGAGTCAGGGGGCTCGCACCAAAGTACTGGCAGGTTTTAAGCAAGGTAAAGTCCGCGCCCTGGTCGCCACAGACATCGCAGCGCGCGGACTGGATATCATCCAACTGCCGCAGGTGGTCAATTTCGACCTGCCCAACGTCCCCGAAGACTATGTCCACCGTATTGGACGCACCGGTCGCGCCGGGGCATCCGGTCGCGCCTATTCCCTGGTCAGTGCCGACGAGGTCAAGCAACTGCAAGGTATTGAGCGACTGATCCGCAAGCAGCTACCACGCGAAGAGCAGGACGGGTTCGAGGTTGACCACAGCCTCCCCGAAAGCGCATCTGTGCAGCCGCGTAAGCCCAATAAACACCGCAACAATCCCAACCGGGCCAGGCAAAATCGAACCGGTAGAAGTGGCAACCGGAACGAACAGCAGCGCGGCAAAGCTCGCCGCAGCAAACCCGGACGCAGCGGTAACGGCTGAGCGCCACACCCGCTGTATGGTCACCACCGATTAACCGGCAGTTGCTATCGGCATCGCTGGCTGGGCCAGTCTTGTCACCGCGATAGGTCGCGGACAGTCGTAGTCTCAGCTCGCTAAAGCTCGTTTTCCATAGCTGCTCACTCAAAGTGCGGCAGTGGTCCTCTTTGCTGCACTCCCCCGACTGCCAATATCTGGCCCTATACTCTGACTATCACCCTCTTGAGGGTGCTGTCATTTCTCAACTTTTACAGTCTCCTGGCCGAATTTTGGCAGGAATAAGGCCTCAAAAAGTGCCAACTATTTACGCTATAGGCAATGTTATATAGGCCATTACAGCACTAGACTGAACAGGCTGAGGATCAGCGCGAATTTATGCACAACAAAGTCGAAGTTCATCTGAGTACATCGTTTCGTTAATCATAAGTAAATACTGTCCCCTGGCGCAGCACCTTCGGGCGCAACGCAATGAGACCTTTGCACGGAAGATGATTTCACTTTCAGGCAAGGCAAAAACGCACGGAATGAGGGAGTTTATGCTTATAAATGACCGATTGAGTACGATTTTACCAACAGTAGGCGCTTTTAGGCGACGCAGCATGCAGGTGAAATGGCTTTCGTGCAAAGGTCTCGCAATATTAATTTCAAGGTAAAATATATATGAGCACTACAACTGGCACTGTAAAATGGTTTAATGAAACTAAAGGTTTTGGCTTTATTGAGCAAGAAAATGGACCAGACGTTTTCGTTCACTTCTCTGCGATTCAGGGTGATGGCTTCAAAACTCTGGCTGAAGGACAGAAAGTTGAATTTAACGTGACTCAGGGTCAGAAAGGCCCTCAGGCAGAAAACGTTACTGCAGCGTAAGCTGTTCCCCCAGGAGGTGGCGTCTCTGCCGCCTCCTGTTTACAACCTCTTCTCCAACCACTGACGCACGTGGAATCACCGTGTTCGTGGCTTATTTCTACCTGCACAAACCTCTCCACCACCGATGCCGAGCGCATGTTGGGTAATCCCGCTGCAATACGGCGTGTTTTCATTGATTTCCGGCACCATCTGTATCTTGAAAGTGTCGGCTAATACACCTGCTAGGGACTGTATTGATTGAGAATGGCACCCAACAGGAGAATCTGCGGCAGTGTGATCAGCGGCAGGTAGAGTGCAATTTTCCAGGACTGCATCGTCTCCCGGATGGACATGATCTCTGTATAGTCTGTCGATACCCCGGCCATCAAAAAAGTGAACGCATTGCCTGGCGCACCCGCCCGACCCATCAAGTCCGCGGCAATTGGCGTGGTGCCCTCAGAGCAGACCTCGATAATAGTCGCAGCCACCAAAGTCATGCCTAAACCCGCCATGCTGGCACCAAACCAGGCTGCGAAAGCCTCTGCCGGCACCAGCACCCTGATGAGTGATGCCAGTAATATGCCAAACAGCCCCCAGCGAATGACTACTTGCGACCCCCGTACACCGTCCAGCAACAAGCTGGCGGTGCCGCCAGCGGAAAAGTGCCAACTGGCACGAAACTCTTCCCAGAGTTTGCCAGCATCTGCATTTTCATCCAGATTCTGACGATTCGGGTTCTCAGGCAAAGTGTTATTGGCAACCAAACGGTCAAAGATGACTCCCGATATCAAGCCAATAACCAGCGAGAGCAGGATAAACAGCAGCGTCCACCCCACGCCAATCAAACCAAATAAAATGAGCGTCAAGCTAAATGAATTCCAGGGGCTGGCCAGTAGAAAGGCCATAATCTGGCCCAAACTGGCACCGCGCTCATAAAGCTTCATAGCCACGGCAAGTATGCCGTGGCTGCACAAATCCAGCAGCACACCGGCACAGGTTGCACGCAGCAAAGCGTTAAAACCTTTGCGATGGCCCAGCACGGACATAACCAGGTCACGGGGTATTCGGGCAAGAATGCCGACAAATATCACCCCGATGGCGATACCCCACCACATCTTGTTGAACAACTCGACCACACTGTGGGCAAATACATTCAGCGTGCTGTCGTGGGAGGGCGCCAGCAGAAACTGTCCCGCCAAATAGAAGCCAACTATCGAGCTAACTACGCACCACAAAAACCAATCTACCCTGTTTACAGCGCTTGCTGAGTCACAGTGCTCCTCAGCCATATCACTCCCGGATTTGCTTGCAACGTCTGTTGGGCAACAATCAGAGGCCATCGTTTGCCCTCCCTAACTCATCTAAAATGGCGCACTCGGGGCCTTCATCTCCATTGCAGCGTTGGACCAGACCCGTTAGCACTTGCTGCATGGCACGCAACTGTTCGATGCGCTGCTCAATATCCTCGCATTTGCCCATAACCAAATCGCGAACATGGGTGCTGCGCCGACGTTGATTGCGATAAAGATCAACCAACTGGCGACACTCCTCTACGCTGAAACCCACCTCGCGGGCACGGTGCACGAAACGCAATTCTCCCAGCGCTTGCTCGTTATAGCGGCGATAGCCGTTATCCCCACGAGGTGCGGGCGAAGTCAAACCAATATCTTCGTAGTAGCGAATAGTTTTTGCGGATAAACCGCTGGCGTGAGCTGCCTGACTAATGTTCATAAACCCACTGTAAACCTTCCAGTTACTAGAAGGTCAAGGGTTTATTTCGATGTGTTCCACCATGAGTTGCAAACTTTCCTGGCCACGAAATTCGTTGACATCTAACCGGTAGGCGATGCGCACCTCTTCCACAGTGGGGCTGGGCCAAACCTCCGCATCAATATTAAAGGCTATGGCATCCAGCCCTTGCTGTGGATTATCCGGGTGACTCAATACCAATTTTAAATGACGCTCACCGACAATGCGCTGCTGGACAATACGAAATCGGCCATCGAATAAGGGCTCTGGAAAATGTTGGCCCCAGGGACCCGCGTAGCGCAACTCGCGCGCGAGCGATAAGTCCAGTTGGGCTGCCTCCAGCTCGCCATCACTCTCAACCATGGCTGCCAACTCCGTATCACCCAATTGCTGCTCCACCTGCTTAACAAATGCAGCGCGAAATACGTCGAGATCTGATTGACACAGTGACAGTCCAGCCGCCATAGCGTGGCCGCCAAACTTCGATAGCAAACCCGGATTGGCCGTTGCAACAGCAGCCAGTGCATCGCGAATGTGCAAGCCGGGAATTGAACGTGCCGAGCCTTTGATCGTGTCGACATCGCCATCGGCGAAAGCAATTGTCGGCCGATGTACGCGGTCCTTTATTCGGGAGGCCAGGATACCCACAACACCTTGATGCCAACGAGCATCGTACAAACACAGGGCGGCAGGCATATTTTGCTGGCTGTCAAATCCTGACGCTTCGAGTAATTGAAGCGCTTCACGCTGCATATCTTTTTCGATGAGCTGCCGGTTTCTGTTGAGATCATCCAGTTGCATGGCTAAATCGAGCGCACGGGTTTCATCGTCTGCCAACAAGCATTCGATTCCAATCGACATATCCTCCAGACGCCCGGCAGCGTTCAAACGCGGCCCAACCGAAAACCCCAGATCAGAGGCCACCAGGCGTTCCGCTCGTCGTCCTGCAATGCGCAAAAGCGCCTTGATGCCGGGGCGCGACTTGCCAGCCCGAATGCGCAGCAGACCCTGCTGGACCAGAATGCGATTATTGCGATCCAGAGGTACCACGTCGGCAACCGTTCCCAACGCTACCAGGTCCAGCACATCTCCCATATTGGGTTCGGCAAAGCGCTGCTTTTCAAACCAGTCACGCTTGCGCAACTCGGTTCGCAATGCAGACATGACGTAAAAAATAACACCAACGCCGGCGAGGTTTTTACTGGCAAAACTGCAATCTGGCATATTCGGATTAACAATCACCTCTGCTGCTGGCAACTGCTCACCCGGCAGATGGTGATCGGTTATCAGGGTGCGAATGCCGAGCTCTGCCGCTACCGCCACCCCCTCTATGCTGGATATACCATTGTCTACTGTGATGATCAGGCCGGGAGATTGCAGGGCAGCGAGTTCAACAATTTCCGGAGTCAGGCCGTAGCCGTATTCAAAACGATTGGGCACCAGATAGCTCACACTGGCGCCCATCTTTCGCAACAGTGTTAAAGCCAGTGCTACGCTGGTCGCACCGTCGGCGTCGAAGTCTCCCACCACCAGCATATGGGTTTGCTGCTCAAGTGCATCAGCCAGCAGAATGGCGGCGGTATTTGCTCCGTCCAGGTCGGCGGGGCGCAGCAGCTTATCCAGCTTGAGAGCCAGCTCGCCAGAATCAGTAACGCCGCGCTGAGCGTAAACTTGCGCGAGTACCGGATGAAGACATTCAAGCTGCGAGGCATCGGCGGCAGGACGGCGACGCAGACTCATAAGGTATCAGGCGTTGATGTTATCCGACATGAATGCCTGTACAACTGACAAATCATTGGGCAGCACGTCATAGTGTTCGGTCCGTTCAAACAGGTCGGCCATATGGTGCGGCAACGGCGGCTGGAAATCGACCCCTGCCTGAGCAATCGCCTCGGGAAACTTGGCCGGATGCGCGGTGGCCAGCGTTATTATCGGGGTTGCAGCATCGCAGCGCTTATTTCGAGCGGCTTTCACGCCAATCGCGGAATGTGGGTCGAGCAGGTACCCGCTGCGCGACCAAACCTCCTGAATCACTTGACAGGTTTCCTCGTCACTCACGGCCCAACTGCTAAAAAGCTCGCTGGCCGCAGCGACAGCCTGCTCCTTCAACGTGATTGCACCGCTATTGAATTGGTTCATCAGGTCATTGATCGCCTTGCCGTCACGGTCATAGAGATCAAATAACAGGCGCTCAAAATTACTGGAGATCGAAATATCCATACTCGGTGAAAGGCTGTGCCGGATATCTTTCCGGGCGTACACTGACGTCGTCATAATACGGTGCAATACGTCATTGCGATTGGTCGCGATGATCAACTGCTTCACTGGCAGGCCCATGCCTTTGGCCAGGTAGCCGGCAAAAATATCGCCAAAATTTCCAGTAGGCACCGAAAAGGCAACGTCTCGTCGAGGGCCGCCAACAGCCACCGCTGCATAAAAATAGTACACAATCTGAGCCATGATTCGAGCCCAGTTAATTGAATTTACTGCCACCAGATTGCGGCCCTCGGGCAAAAAACTGCGGCGGGTAAAACTCGCCTTCACCATGGCCTGGCAATCGTCAAAATTGCCCTGCACTGCAATGTTATGAATATTGTCAGCGGCGACTGTGGTCATCTGTCGGCGCTGCACATTCGATACGCGCTCGTGAGGGTGCAATATGAAAATGTCGATATTTTTACAGCGCTTGCAACCTTCGATGGCCGCCGAGCCGGTATCACCAGAGGTCGCCCCCATAATCACCATTTTGCGGTGTTGGCGCTCCAAAATGTAATCCAGCAAGCGCCCCAGCAACTGTAGGGCAAAGTCCTTAAAGGCCAGGGTGGGGCCGTGAAACAATTCCAGCACCCATTCATTGCTACCCAACTGCACCATTGGCGCAACCGCACCGTGGCGAAACTCTGCATAGCTGTCTTTAATGATCTGCTCCAGGTCGCTATTTGGGATTGCAGCATCGACAAAGGGCTTGATAATTTCCAGAGCCAGCTCTGCATAATCCATCTGCGCCATCGCGGTAATTTGCTCGGCACTAAACCGGGGCAGAGACTCTGGCACGTACAGGCCACCATCTTCAGCAAGGCCGGCGAGGAGCACTTCCTCAAAATTCAATGCCGGGGCATTGCCGCGAGTGCTGATGTATTTCATATCAGAGCCTCAACCCGGATGCGGGTCAGCGAGCCCACGATAGTATCCAGAGCCTCTATTGCTGCGACTGCTTTTTCCAGCTCGCCCTCTCTGACTCTATTGGTCAGAACAATCACTGGCACTTTGGTTTCTTCCGCCTGGGGAGGCTTTTGAATCAGCGCTTCAATACTGATACCCAGACCGCTCAAAATACTGGAGACCTCCGACATAACGCCGGGCTTATCCTCAGCAAGCAACCGCAAATAGTAGGCGGTTTCAATATCCTGCATCGCCAGCACTGACAAGTGCTCGACGCCAGTGGCGGCAAAACCCAGACCACTAACGGTTGGCTGCTGTCCACAACCCAGGGCGCGCGCAATATCTACCACGTCTGCCAGTACCGCAGAGGCGGTCGGTTCTGCACCGGCACCCGCACCGCAATACAGAGTAGAACCCACCGCATCGGCCTCTACCAGTACGGCGTTTTTTACCCCGTCTACATTGGCCAACAGGCGCGTATTTGGAATTAAAGCGGGATGCACACGCATTTCAATGGCATCGCCAGAGCGCCGTGCCACCCCCAAGTGCTTAATGCGATAGCCCAGCTCTTCTGCATAGTCCACATCCTGAGGTTCTATGCCGCTAATGCCTTCGGTAAACACGCTGTCAAACTGCAAGGGCATCCCAAAAGCAATGGACGCCAGTATGACCAGCTTGTGGGCTGCATCAATACCTTCCACATCGAGAGCGGGGTCGGCCTCTGCGTAACCAAGCGCTTGCGCTTCCTTAAGCGCGTCGGCGAACTCGCGGCCTTTATCGTTCATCTCTGAAAGAATGAAATTGCCAGTGCCGTTTATGATACCCGCCAGCCACTGAATTTCATTGCCAGCCAGGCCTTCCCGTATTGCCTTGACGATGGGAATACCACCGGCTACTGCTGCCTCGTAAGCGATACAAACCCCGGCTTGCTCAGCTTCCGCCATTAACTCATTGCCCCACTCGGCAAGCATGGCCTTGTTGGCTGTGACAACATGCTTGTTATTGGCTATGGCTTCTCGCACCAGTTCCAGCGCTACTTCGGTTCCACCGACAAGTTCTAAAACAACATCCACTTCCGGGTCGCGCACTACGGCAAAAATATCCCGACTTACCTTAATATCACCCAGCTCACAGTTGGGATTATCGCGGCGTGCGCCCACATGAACCAGCGCAACTTCGGTATTCGACCTGGCGGAAATACTCGCGCCATTGCGCTGCATAACATTGACGACTCCGCTACCTACCGTGCCGAGTCCACACAGGCCAAGTCTTACTTTACTCATTTCAGGCAAACCCGTCTTTTCTAATCATGCGTTTAATACTGCGAAGTGCCTGGCGAGTTCTATGTTCATTTTCAATCAAACCAAAACGCACATGATCTTCTCCGCCCTCGCCAAAACCGACGCCGGGCGATACCGCGACCCTGGCCTCTTCCAGCAATTTCTTGCTGAATTCCAAAGACCCCATCTCTCGGTAAAACTCTGGCATTTTTGCCCATACAAACATGGTCGCCCTGGGCGGTTCGACAGGCCAGCCCGCTGCATTCAAACCCTCGCACAATACGTTGCGACGGTTCAGATAAAGCCGGTTGATTTCTTTTACGCAGCCCTGGTCACCTTCAAGCGCGGAAATGGCTGCCACCTGAATCGGCGTGAACATGCCGTAATCCAAATAGGATTTCATACGCGCCAAGGCACCCACCAGCTCTGGATTACCCACACAGAAACCCACGCGCCAGCCCGGCATGTTGTAGCTCTTGGACATACTAAAAAATTCGACTGCAATATCTTTGGCACCCTCTACCTGCAAAATTGAAGGCGCCTGATAGCCGTCAAAGCACAGGTCGGCATACGCCAAATCCTGCACCACCCAAATATTGTGTTGCCTGGCGATTGCAACAACTTTCTCAAAAAAAAGCAGCTCAACACAGTGCGTAGTCGGATTGGACGGAAAGTTCAAAACCAGCATTTTAGGCTTGGGCCAACTGTTTTTAATCGCCTGCTCCAACTCATCAAAGAACGCCTCTTCACCTGCCATCGGCACGCGACGAATATCGGCACCCGCGATCACAAACCCGTATAGATGTATGGGATAGCTGGGATTCGGTACCAGAATCGCATCGCCCGGCCCTGTCGTCGCCAGCGCCAGGTGGGCCAAACCCTCTTTTGAGCCCAGCGTCACAATCGCCTCGGTTTCGGGATTGAGGTCAACCTCATAGCGTTTTTTGTACCAGTCGCAGATGGCTTTGCGCAACCGCGGAATTCCCCTGGACTGAGAGTAGCGGTGGGTGTCCCCACGGCGAGCTGTTTCCACCAACTTGTCGACAATATGAGGCGGCGTGGGCTGGTCCGGATTGCCCATGCCGAAATCGATGATATCTTGCCCCGCCGCTCGCGCCCGCTGCTTCAATTCTCCAATAATGTTAAACACATAGGGAGGCAGGCGCTGGATTCTCTGAAATTCGCTGTCCACGGGCTTCTTCTCGCGTTTTCTCTCGACAAATGGGGGTTAAAACAGGTGGGCAACACTATAGAGACAGCTCCCCACTGTCAACGCAGGCCAGGGCTGCATTGAGCCATCATTGGCAATTATTACCCAAATAAACAGAGTGACACTTTGCACGGAAGATGATGTCACTTTCAGGCAAGGCAAAAACGCACGGAATGAGGGAGTTTATGGGTATAAATGACCGATTGAGTACGATTTTACCAACAGTAGGCGCTTTTAGGCGACGCAGCATGCCGGTGAAATGGCTTTCGTGCAAAGGTCTCAGAGTGACGCTTTGCCCAGGCAAGTTTACTGAATGCGCAACTGGAAACGAGGATTGTTGTTCGAGGTCAAAGTCGAGGTCGAGGTACGCAAAGAGACCGCTTCCGCATGTGCATCAGTTGATACCAAGCTGTGCAGCTAACTGATCCGCGGGCTTATAACCCTGCACCAATTGACCATTTTCAAGCACCATTGCCGGGGTTCCGCGGACGCCGACTTTTTGACCTAGCACAAACTGGTCCGCAACCGGGTTACCAGCGCATACATTCTCTGGAATTTCCTCGCGGGCCTTCAACCGGGTTATCGCCGTGTTAGGGTCGTCGGAACACCAGGCGCTGGCGATTTTGCGATAAGACTCGCCGCCAATGCCAGATCGAGGGTACGCCAAATAGCGCACCTCAATACCAAGCGCATTCAACGCCGGAACTTCCTGATGCAATTTCTGACAGTAGAAACAATCGACATCGGTAAACACATTGATAAGCGCTTTGGCCTCACCCCTGGGAGAAAACACAATCATGTCGTCGGTATTGACACTGGCAATCAGTTCAAGACGGTCGGCATCGCGGCGCTGCTCCGCCAAATTGACAAAGCCCTGGCTGCCAACCGCAAACAGGTCTCCAAGCACGAAGTGATTGCCGTCTGCTGTCGCATAAATGATCGCACCGCCATCGAGCCGTACTTCATACAAACCAGTCGCAACGCTCCGCGTAATAGAATCTACCTTCAGGTCTGACCGCGCAGCCGACAGCTTCTTTAGAATAACATTGGCATCCTCAGACCCGGCCACTGCACCGCTAGTTCCGAGTAAAAAGGCGAACGTCACTGAAACTGCGTGTTGCAGGGTGGTTGTCATAGCTGTGTCCTCATTAAACTGTATGCTTGGAGCACCGCGTACAGACTTGGTTCCCAAAAATTTCCGGGAGTCTGCCGGGCTTAACCATTTACTGAGACCTTTGCACGGAAGATGATTTCGCTTTCAGGCAAGGCAAGAACGCACGGAATGAGGGAGTTTATGGGTATAAATGACCGATTGAGTACGTTTTTAACGTAGCATGCAGGTGAAATGGCTTTCGTGCAAAGGTCTCTACTAAGCCCGGCGGGTCACTAAGCCCAGTGGGTCGTTAAGTCCGGCAGACTCCTAGCCCCGCGGATGGTGGCGGGCATGTAATTCTTTCATCCGTTCTTTCGCTACATGAGTGTATATCTGCGTGGTGGTCAAATCGCTGTGGCCCAGCAGCAACTGTACCACTCGCAAATCTGCACCGTGGTTCAGTAAATGAGTGGCGAAGGCATGCCTGAGCGTATGCGGCGACAGCGCGCTTTTTATCTCGGCGCGTCGGGCGTAGATTTTAATACGATGCCAAAACGCCTGGCGAGTCATTTGTGAGCCCCGTTTGCTGGGAAACAACACCTCGCGGGGCACATTGTTCAACAACTCCATACGCGGCCCCTGCAAATACCGCTGTAGCCAGGAGACAGCCTCTTCACCCATCGGGACCAAGCGCTCTTTGTCGCCCTTTCCCAGTATCCGCACCACACCCTGGTTCAAACTCAGTTGCAGCAGACGCAGTGATACCAGTTCAGTGACTCGCAAGCCACAGGCATACAACAGCTCTAACATCGTCCTGTCACGAAATTCCAGCGGATTACCCAGGTCAGGAGCCTGCAACAGGCGATCAACGTCCTCTTCGCTTAGAGATTTCGGTAGAGACCGACCCAGTTTAGGGCTATCCACATCGAGACTGGGGTCTTTAAAAAGAACGGCTTCACGCACTTGGTAGCGGTAGAACCCTCGAATACATGAGAGAAAACGCGCTGTAGACCTGGCGGAAAGCCCCCGCAGCAGGCGCCAGCCCAAATAGGCTTCCAGCAGAATTTTGTCAGCCTTGAGCAAGTCGCTACTACGTTCCAGATTTAGCCAATCAGAATAGGCGGCCAGGTCTCGGCGATAAGATGACAGCGTGTTATCGCTGAGCCCCTTCTCCACCCAAAGGGCATCCAGGTAGCGTTCGATGACTGGATTGTTTTCGGCCACCAAAAAGAAAGGGCGACTTGCGTCACCCTTCAAAATTACTTGCCCAGCTTCTCTTTAATGCGAGCCGCTTTTCCGCTCAGCTCGCGCAAGTAGTAGAGCTTGGCCTGGCGCACGTCGCCGCGGCGTTTAACCGTAATGCTGTCGACCAGAGGGCTATAGGTTTGAAAGGTACGCTCAACACCGATACCGTGAGAAATTTTGCGCACTGTGAATGCAGAATTCAGACTGCGATTCTTTTTGCCCAGTACCACACCTTCAAACGCCTGTAGCCGCTCCCGGTTGCCTTCCCTGACCTTCACTTGCACAACCACGGTGTCACCTGAACCGAAATCAGGCAGATCTTTTCCCATCTGCTCCGCTTCGAGCTGCGAAATAATGTTGTTCGTATTCATGTTGTACTCCTGTTTAAAATCTCCTGGCGATACTCTGCCAGCAATTCGTTTTCTTCGGGACTCAGTGCCCGCTCTTTAAGCAAGTCCGGGCGACGCTCCCAGGTTCTGCCTAATGCCTGCTTCAGCCGCCAGCGGCGAATATGTTCATGGTTCCCGCTCAGCAAAACCTCAGGCACCCTCACCCCTTTATATTGTTCGGGCCGCGTATAATGGGGGCAATCCAACAGGCCATCGGCAAATGAATCCTGCTCCGCCGAGAGCTCATGCCCCAGCACCCCCTGCAATTGACGCACTACCGCATCCACAACCACCATGGCGGGCAACTCCCCACCACTGACAACGTAATCTCCGATGGATAATTCCTCATCCACCTCGGCCAGTATCAAGCGCTCGTCAATGCCCTCGTACCGACCCGCAATCAATATCAGCGATTGCTGCTGCGCTAATTCGCCAGCCTTCGCATGATCGAACCGCTGGCCCTGTGGTGAAAGACAGACAACCCGACTATCCGTTCCAACCGCCTCTCTGGACGCCACAATGGCCTGTTCCAGAGTCTCAATTTTCATCAGCATTCCAGGGCCACCGCCATAGGGGCGATCATCCACCGCAGCGTGACGGTCGGTTGCGTAATCCCGTGGATTACTCAGATGCAGTGTCACCTGCGCCTGTTCAACCGCTCTGCCGATAACACCATAGCCGACCAGAGCCTCAAACATTTCCGGAAAAATTGATACGACTGAGACTCTCACAGCGCGTATCTCACCGTTAAAACTCCGGGTCCCAATCAACCTCTATGTCAGCTTCTGCCAGGTTAACCAGGGTGACCACCTGCCCCATTATCCAGGGGATTAAACGCTCGCGATTATCGCGGCTGCCCTCGCAGGGCTTGACGACCAGAACATCGTTTGAGCCTGTCTCAAGCAAATGATCGACCCGACCTAACAGCTCCCCACCGTACCTGACATGCAAACCTTCCAGTTGATGCCAGTAAAACTCATCGTTCTGTAGCCCCGGCAATGCAACAGCCGGTACTGCTATTTCGCAACCCTTCAGCGCTGCTGCGGCATTGCGGTCATCAACACTGTGCAAACGGGCCACCAGCCCTTTGCCATGTTGCCTGCCCTCTTCAATCTGTAGGGTCTGCCAGACACCCCGGTCATTAAACTGGCAATGGCTATAACTGAGCAGATTTTCCCTGGGCTCAGTATAAGAATGAATTTTGACCCAACCTTTGATGCCATAAGAACCGCCAATACGACCAATGACAAGCAGCCCGGAAGTGGCGTCACTCATACCGCAGGCTCAGCCAGACCGTATTAAACAATACTCAGGCAGCCGCAACGCTGGCTTCTTTTACCAGCCTGGCGACACGCTCGGAAACCTGAGCGCCTTTTGACACCCAGTAATCAATGCGCTCGTTGTCTACACGCAACCGCTCTTCCTGACCGCAGGCAATAGGATTGAAAAAACCAACACGCTCAATAAAACGACCATCGCGCGAGGTACGGCTATCTGCCACTGTCAGGTGGTAGAATGGGCGCTTTTTAGCGCCGGAACGAGCCAAACGAATTGTTACCATTGTCTTAAAGTACCCCTAAAAATAATGACATATGCCGCGAACTCGCCAGCTTGTGCGCAGCTAAAGCCCCGATCAGGGGCCGAAAAACCAAGCCCCGACCAGGGGCCGAAAAACCAAACCCCGACCAGGGGCCTAAAAACATAGCCAAACCCCGACCAAGGGCCGAATATACCCCCGACCATGAGCCGAATATACATAGCCAAACTTCGACCAGGGGCCGAAAAAGGCGCGTATTCTACGTTAATCGACGGGGATTTTAAAGCCCACAAAGACAAAATCTCTAATACATTCGGGGCCTTAGCCGCTCATTCGGCGGGCTATCTAAAGGGTGGCATACCCGGCGGCATCCCGCTGCCAGGGCCTCCCTGCATCCCACCGAGGCCGCGCATCGTTTTCTCCATACCACCGCCCTTCATCTTCTTCATCATCTTCTGCATCTGCTTGTGCTGTTTCAGCAGGCGGTTGAGGTCCTGTATCTGGGTACCAGAACCCCGAGTGATGCGGCGCTTGCGTGAACCCTGAATAATTTCAGGCTTGCGACGCTCTGCCAGTGTCATGGAATTAATCATAGCCTCCATGCGGGCAAACTGCCTGGCATCCATTTGTCCCTGCGCCGCCTGGGTCATATTTCCCATACCCGGCAACTTGTCCAGCAGGCCTGCAACACCGCCCATGCTGGTAATTTGCTGTAACTGCTCGCGGAAATCTTCGAGATCAAAGCGCTGGCCTCGCTTGACCTTGCGCGCCAGCCGCTCTGCTTTCTTTTTATCAATCTTTTGCTCGGCCTCCTCAATAAGAGAAAGCACGTCACCCATTCCCAAAATCCGCGCAGCAAGCCGGTCCGGGTGAAACGGGTCAAGAGCCGCCGTTTTTTCACCAACGCCGAGGAATTTGATGGGCTTACCGGTGATCGCGCCTACCGACAGTGCGGCACCACCGCGGGTATCCGCATCGACCTTGGTTAATATCACACCGGTCAGCGGTAGCGCCTCATTGAACAGCTTCGCTGTATTGGCGGCATCCTGACCCGTCATGGCATCGACTACAAACAGCGTTTCAACAGGTTTTACTGCGGCGTGAAGCTCACTGAGCTCCGTCATCATCGGCTCGTCGATAGCAAGACGACCCGCCGTATCCACCAACAACACGTCACAGAACCTGATTTTTGCATCGGCGACAGCGCCATTCACGATATCAACCGGCTTTTGAGTGTCCTCGCCGGGAAAGAATATCGCCCCAACTTCTTCTGCCAGGATTTCCAGTTGTTTGATCGCAGCAGGCCGATAGACATCGGCGCTGACAACCATGACCTTCTTCTTTTCCCGCTCGATCAGCATTCGCGCTAATTTTGCCACCGAGGTGGTTTTGCCCGCCCCCTGCAAACCTGCCATCAGTACCACCGCTGGCGGCTGGGTGCTCAGGTTCAGCGCTGCGTTAGTAGCGCCCATCATGGCTTCAAGCTCAGCCTGAACAATTTTTACGAATACCTGACCGGGGCTCAGGCTTTTCGCAACTTCCTGACCGAGGGCACGCTGCTTAACAGCCGCGACGAAATCTTTCACCACCGGCAGCGCAACATCCGCCTCTAACAGTGCCATGCGCACTGTGCGCAGGGTTTCCTGAATATTGTCCTCGGTTAGCCTGGCCTTGCCAGTAATACTGCCAAGACTCTGGGAAAGGCGGTCACTCAGGTTCTCAAACATCGGTAAATCTCGCTGCTATTGCTGCTACTTTCTATTGCTTATGGGTGGGTAAATCGGTACAAAGGTGCCCAGTATACGTTACCAGGGTAGCATCCCCAACCATGCTCACTGCCAGTGTCACCGCCGCCTTAATCTACCTGCTTATCACGGGGTTGCGAGTGCGTGAACTGCGGATTAATCAAGCCTTTAACCGACCGTTACTCGGGACACTCGCGCTACTCGCAATTGTGTTGCACGGCTATGCGGCCTGGGCAGCCTTGCAGTCACCTGAGGGCATTAACCTCGGTTTCTTCAAGGTATCTTCGCTTATCTTTTGGGTTGTCAATGTGGCCTTTTTACTGAGCCTGTTACGGCGCCCTCTGGAGAATTTACTCCTGGAACTCTTCCCGCTGTCTGCCATCGCGGTGATTATTTCCGCGCTGGCACCTGGCAATATCAGTCCCTTTGGTGATATTTCAGGGGGCATGATTTTGCACATTAGCAGCTCGGTTATGGCCTATGCCGTGCTGACCCTGGCCACTGGTCAGGCAGCCCTGGTAGCCGCACAGGACTACCAGTTGCACAATCACCACGCCAGCGGTTTTGTACGCGCACTGCCGCCACTTCAGCTTATGGAGACGATGTTGTTTGAGCTTCTATGGATTGGCCTGGTTCTGCTGTCGCTATCCATAGCCAGTGGCATGGTGTTTCTCGACGACATGTTCGCTCAGCATCTCGTCCACAAAACCGTTTTAACACTGCTGGCCTGGGTTTTGTTTGCCACTTTACTGTGGGGCCACCACTCTCTCGGTTGGCGCGCCCAAACTGCGGTAAAATTTACTCTGACAGGCTTCGCGGTTCTCATGCTCGGCTATTTTGGCAGCAAACTGGTACTCGAAGTTATCCTCCAAAAAGCGTGAATCAGGGCGCGCACCAGTGCTTGCGAGCCACTCGCTTTTTCTGCAAGATTAGGCCTCAAAATATGCGCAGGGTTTCCCCTACTTGAACGAAGCACCGCTGGGTCTTCTCTTTTCCATTCTGGCAGCACTCATTCTCTTGTCCGGTTTCTTTGCAAGCTCCGAAACCGGAATGATGTCTCTCAACCGCTACCGCCTTAAACACCTCAGGAAAGATGGTCACAAGGGAGCTGTGCGCGCCAGTCAATTGCTGGATAGACCCGACCGCCTGATCGGTCTGATTCTTATTGGCAATAACCTGGTTAATATTCTGGCTTCCGCCATCGCCACTGTTATCGCTATTCGCCTTTGGGGCGACGCAGGCATAGCAGTTGCCACCCTGCTTTTAACCCTGGTGATCCTGATTTTCGCTGAAATCACCCCCAAGACCATTGCCTCACTGCACCCAGAAAAAATCGCGTTTCCCGCCAGCGCCATTCTCTCGCCGCTGCTGAAAATCCTGTATCCGGTTGTGTGGATGGTCAGTGGCATCACCAATGGCTTACTCAAGTTATTTGGCGTCAACCCGAAAAAGCACCCTGAACTTGCAATCACCAGCGATGAACTACGCACTCTGGTAACCGATGCGGGCCACCTGATACCGCAAAGTCACCAGGGCATGCTGTTAAACATTCTTGAGCTTGAGCGGGTTACGGTAGACCACATTATGATTCCAAGAAATGAGGTTTACGGCATAGACCTCGGCGAGTCAGACGCCGCCATTTTAAGAAAAATACAAGCGGCTGAATACACCCGTTTGCCTGTGTACGATAAAGATGTCAATAACATTTCCGGTATCCTGCATACGCGCAGTGCCAGTCGGTTTATTACCGCAGACGGCTTTGACCGCGAAGGCATGAAGGCGCAGGTTGAAGAGCCCTGCTTTATTCCTGAGGGCACCTCACTCAATACCCAACTGCTCAATTTTCAGAACAACAAAAACCGTCTGGCCGTTGTTGTCGATGAATACGGCGACGTGATGGGCCTGGTCGCGCTGGAAGATATACTCGAAGAAATTGTCGGCGAATTTACCTCAAACCTGGCAGAGACCATCGAAGATATTTACGCACAAGTCGATGGTTCATTTGTTATTGACGGCACCGCCACTGTTCGAGACATCAACAAATCTCTGCACTGGGAACTCCCCGACACAGGTCCCAAGACCCTCAATGGATTAATGCTGGAACACCTGGAAGGATTTCCCGATGGCAACGCCTGCCTCAGGCTTGGCCCCTACCACCTGGAAATCCTGGAACTAAAGGGCAACATGATTCAAGCCGTGCGTGCTCATGCCAACGCACCGAAGCACTCGCAGCAGCGAGGGTAGTATCCATCGGGCCAGGAGTCTGTCGCGCTCAGGGCTGCGCTGCTAACGCCGGGCAGGTCGGGTCAACGCCAGCCCGACCCGATGCCACAAAGTGCGGATTCAGCAAAGTGTCTCGGCGGTTATAGCTCAAGGGCTCACCGGCAAGGTTCAATACCTTGCCTCCCGCAGCTTCAACCAGAGCCTGCCCGGCGGCAGTATCCCATTCGGAGCAGGGAGAAAATCGCGGGTAGTAATCGGCTTTGCCCTCGGCCAATTGAGTAAACTTCAGGGCGCTGCCGACAGAGTGGCGAGCCACCACTAAACCCTCTGTTTCCAGGCCGGCAATAAACTGATCCAACGGTTTACCCCGGTGTCGCCGACTGGTAAGCACAACGGCAGATTGCGCGTGAGCCGCCCGGCAGTGAATTTGCCTCCAGCAACCCTGCTGACAGACAAAAGCCCCCTGCCCCGGCACACCCATGTACATTTTTTCCTCAAGCGGAATATAAAGTAGCCCCAGCACCGCTTGATGCCGCTCTATCAACGCGATATTGATGGTGAACTCGCCGGTACGCTCAAGAAATTCCCTGGTGCCATCCAGGGGGTCAACCATCCAGAACCGGGACCAGTTGCGCCGCTCAATCACATGAGACACGTCTGACTCCTCAGACAAGACCGGCACGCCAAACCGGGCCAGACCAACATTGAGTATGTTGTGGGATGCAATGTCAGCCTGGGTCAGTGGTGAATCATCTGGTTTGGACTCATGGGTGGCAGTATGGTCTGAGTGATAATGGTCAACGATTGCCGCACCCGCCTCTTCGCACAACGCCTGTAAAGGTTGTATATAGGCAGAAAATTCACGATTAAAAGGCAAGGGACTACTCGGCACAGAGGAAAACCCGCATACTATAGCACCCCTGTTTCAAGGCGCGTGCCCCCATGGTTGACTGGGAAACCATTGATACTGTGTTGCTGGATATGGACGGCACCCTGCTGGATTTACATTTCGACAATTATTTCTGGAGCCAGCATCTGCCCAAACGATACGCCGAAATCCACGGCGGTAACAAGGCGCAGGCGCGCGCGCAGCTAGTGCCCATGCTTGCAGCCAACCGCGGCACTCTTGACTGGTACTCTATCGACTATTGGTCAGAGCAACTCGACCTGGATATCCCCAGCCTGAAGCACGAGATAAAACACATGATCTCAGTGCGCCCTCATGTCGATGAATTTCTACTGGGTCTGCGCGAGCACAAAAAGGAATTGATACTGGTCACCAACGCGCACCAGAAAACCCTGGACATCAAACTGGCCTGCACCGGTCTGGGAAAATGGTTTGACGCCCTGGTGGTGTCACACGACTTGCACCTGCCCAAAGAAGACGCAGGTTTTTGGCGAGCACTGCATACCCGTCATCCCTTTAACACCCAATCCACCCTGCTGATTGATGACACAGAGCCCGTCCTGCAATCTGCACAGCAGTACGGCATACAGCACCTGGTAACTTTGCTGCAACCAGACAGCAAATTACCAGAGCGACTCGACACACAATTTCCAGGCATCCACCATTTCGATGAAATCATGCCGGGCAGAAACACGCTGTAAACCATGGAGAGACCTTTGCACGGAAGATGATTTCACTTTCAGGCAAGGCAAAAACGCACGGAATGAGGGAGTTTATGCTTATAAATGACCGATTGAGTACGATTTTAACGCAGCATGCAGGTGAAATGGCTTTCGTGCAAAGGTCTCATGGATAAGTTGCGTATTGACAAATGGCTTTGGGCGGCGCGTTTCTTCAAAACCCGCAGCCTCGCCAAACAGTCCATTGAGGGCGGCAAAGTCCAGTTGGGCGGCCAAAGGGTGAAAGTCAGCAAAGAAATAGGCCCCGGCGACCTCCTGGTCGTTCGCCACGGCTGGGACTCCCGCGAAATAGAAGTTGTCGCGCTGTCAGACCAGCGACGCGGTGCATCGGAGGCGAGCAAATTGTACCGGGAAACCCAATCCAGCATTGCCGCAAGAGAGCGTGCCGCCGCCGTGCGCAAGGCGGCTGGCGGCATGCTCAATCGACCGAAACACCGCCCCACAAAAAAGCAGCGCCGCCAAATTCACCGTTTTAAGGAAGGTCACGAGTAATGGCGAGAAAGCGCCCCCGGACTTCCAGGCCATAAACAGGGCTTATAGCCTTAATTTGCCCTCTTATCTTATCTTCGCTTTCAGAGAGGTTTCTGACATAATGACGCGCCTCAAATTACGCCGAAAATGATCGGGTATTGCGCTTTGCGCAAGACCTGAAAACAGCCAATATCAGGAATAGCGAATGACCGTCGAGTTCGATAACACCACTGAATACACAGACCTCAGCCCCGCCAAATTGATAGAACAGGCACTCACCCACAGCGAGGGTACGCTCTCGGATACCGGCGCACTGCTGGTGACTACCGGCAGGCGCACGGGTCGCTCTCCGGCAGACCGTTTTGTTGTCCGTGAAGCAAGCACCGAGGAGAATATCGACTGGGGCCCGGTCAACCGCCCTTTCGATGCAGACAAGTTTGACGCCCTGTGGGCCAGGGTTGAGTCTCATATCGCTTCAGTAGACCGCTATGTAAACCACCTGCATGTAGGTGAACACAGCGAGCACTACCTGCCCGTCAAAGTAGTGACGGAAACCGCCTGGCAGAGCCTGTTTGGTCGCAATATGTTTATCCGTCCAGACACATTCAACCCCAAAACAAAAGAGGAGTGGACCATTCTTAACGCGGCAGGTTTTGTGTGTGATCCGCAGCGCGATGGCACCCACTCCGACGGCGTGGTGATCCTTAACTTCGCCCAGCGCAAAGTTCTGCTGGCCGGCATGCGCTACGCAGGTGAGATGAAAAAAGCGATGTTCTCTGTGCAGAACTTTCTGCTGCCAGAAAAAGACGTGATGCCCATGCACTGTTCCGCCAATGTCGGCGACGACGGCGATACCACCTTGTTTTTTGGTCTTTCCGGCACTGGCAAAACCACGCTCTCTGCCGACCCTGCGCGCTACCTGATTGGCGACGATGAACACGGCTGGGCCAAAGGCTCCGTATTCAACGTGGAAGGCGGTTGCTACGCCAAAACCATTGATTTAAGCCAGAAAAACGAACCCATCATCTGGGATGCGATTCGCTTTGGCGCAATTATCGAAAATGTTGTACTCGATGACGCTACTCGCACTGCGGACTACTGCGATACCAGCCTGACCGAGAACGGTCGCTGTTGCTATCCACTGGAACATGTTGCCAAGCGCGTTCCTGAAAACGCCGCAGGCGAGCCGAAAACAGTGATATTCCTGACCTGTGACGTCACCGGCACCATCCCCCCAATTTCCATACTCTCAAAAGAAGCCGCCGCGTTTCACTTTCTAAGCGGCTACACCGCGAAAGTTGGCTCAACCGAAGTCGGCGCAGAAGCCGGTATTAACCCGACTTTCTCCACCTGTTTTGGCGCGCCATTTATGCCTCGCCCGGCGGGGGACTACGCAGAGCTGCTGATGAAACGTATCGAAGAATTTGACAGCCAGGTTTACCTGATCAATACCGGCTGGACCGGCGGCTCAGGGGCGCCCGGGGGCACTGGCTCACGCTTTCCTATTCCGGTAACGCGGGCAGTGGTCGCCGCAGCCCAAAATGGCACGCTGACCAACGCTGAAACGGCGCACCTGGACACACTGAATCTGGACTTTCCGGTTGCTCTTGAAGGCGTAGATGCACACTACCTGGACCCCCGCTCAGGTTGGGGTACGGCAGCCGAGTACAACGAGCAAGCGGGCAAGTTGGCCGCTTTATTCCAGGAAAACATCAAACACTTCGCCGTCAGCGACGCCATTATTGCCGCCGGGCCCAAAGCCCAGGCACCTGTGACGCCGGGCGCTCCTGCAAACTCACTAAACCGCTCGCCCGCCAGATAGAGACAGGGCACCCGTATCAGTCCGCTCCGGCCCCGGTTTGCCTGTAAGAACGCCATAGGCAACCCGTAAACCAGCCGCGCCCTATGGCGGGTGCCAATAGTTTTCTTTGAATTAGCGCCATTGCCACTCCCTCTTGCGGGGCAACCCATAGCGGGAGCCTGAAGCAAATAACCTGGGGCAGCAGAGAATGCCAGCCGTTAGCCCGCGCGGTTGCGCCCGTCAATTACAGCGAGGGATGTCAGTGCCTGAGCAGGCGCGGCCTACGCCAAAACATCTGCTTGAGATGACGGGCAATGGTGAAGGGACGCCAGTGCCCCTCTTTTTGGGCAAGACGATCAGCGATAGCATATAAAACCAGTGGGTTGTGCGTCATACCCAGGTGACTGCCGGGAATCTGCATATTCTCGGTGACTTCATTTTCCTGATCGATGCAACAGCTCCAATGGGCAATACCATCCCCCTCGCTATAAATGGCGGTGGACGGCACGGGTGGCGGGGTCTTCCATAGAGCTTGCTGTGCCAATAGCGGGTCATCTTGCTGATTGGGATTCATACGCTCGTACAATCGCTCCACCGCACCGGTAACGGCCCCGGACTGGCTCACATTAAACGGCGAGCCAAGCGTGACCACTTGACGCACCTCGTCGGGCAGTTTGTGCGCCAGCACCCGCGCATAGAACCCACCGAGACTCCAACCCACCAGGCTGACTTTGGCGGTGTGTTTCTCGGAAAGCTCCAGAACCCGCCGTTCGAGGTTTTCATACAGCGCCATACTCAAACCCGGATTCCGGCCCTGCTCCCAGGCATAGGGTTTAAAGTTTTTAGCTCTCAAATACTTACGCAATTTCGAGGTACTGCGGTCTGCTGCAAAAAAACCGGGCAGCACCAGTACCGGCTGACCCTCTCCCCTGGGTGCCCAGTTCAGCATGGGTGCCGCCACTGGCAGCGACATCATTTCAAACAAGGCCCGAAACTCCATAGCCGATTGCAAAAGCGAAGGACGTAAAACAGCCGCAGCAGCACTCATAAGCAGACCTCTAAAAGCAGGTTCATTGTTCAAGCTGACCACACTATAGCCACGCGATTTCTGGCAAAGCAACCAATAATGCGCAGAGCAGCAGGACACAGGCCGCTTGAAGTTCAAATATATATACCACAATGCTCGTCGCAGGCACCAGGGCCGTGGGTTGAGCTCGCGCCCGGCCAGGACACGCGCCAGCTTCGACGGGTTGCCAGTCCCGCTCGCTTATTCCGCACAGCAAGAATACAGGATAACTTTAGGGGCATTTATGCCCCTTTTTTGTGTATCATTAAACCCCTTGTCAGACAGAAACCCAAGAGGAAATCAACATGAGCGACGACAAGTCCAGTGTATCTGACAAAGCGAGTGAAATTGCAAAAAACATCTGGCTGGCAGGCCTGGGCGCTTATGGAAAAGCCCTTGATGAAGCACAAGACCGGCTCGACAAGGCCACTAAAGAGCCGCCGCGCCTGTTTAAGGACCTGGTAAAAAAAGGCGAAAAGCTAGAGGATGAAGTCCGGGATTCGCTGTCCAGCATTCAGGAAACCAGCACCAGCTCTGTCGAAGAGCGCATCCGCAAAGTGCGGGAAAATTTCAGCCTCAACCTGGGTGGCCGTCACGACGACCTGACGGAAATCAGCGCCAAGCTGGATGCCCTTACAGAGAAAGTAGATGCCATTGCCGCAGCCGTGAACAAGCCTGCGCGCAAGACTGCAACACGCAAGAAAAAGAGCGGGTGATCGAGGCGGAGCAACCCACCCAGGTTGCCGCCCCCGATGGCAAGCCTGTCTGTGAAAGCTCTGTCTGTGAAAACCCTGCCGTGAAAACCCTGCCTGTGAAAACCCTGTCGTGAAAAAGCTCTGTCTGTGAAAACCCTGCCGTGAAAGTCCTGTTATGAAAGCTCTGCTATGAAAACTCTGCTATGAAAACTCTGCTATGAAAACCAGGGACCGAATTCTTTACACCGGCTTACTGCTGTTTAACACAGAGGGTGAAGCCAGCACCACCACCGTTGATATTGCCAATGAAATGGATATCAGCCCCGGCAATCTCTACTACCACTTCAAGGGCAAAGACAGCATTATTGCCGAGCTGTTCACGCAGTTTGAGCTGGGACTCAGTGAAATTCTCAACGCGCCAATCGAAAAACCACTCAGTGTCGAAGATAACTGGCTCTATCTCTATGTGATGTTTGAGGAGATGTATAACTACCGCTTTCTATACCGCAACCTCAGCGACTTGCTTGAGCGCTACCCGGAGCTGAAAAAAAGATTTCGCCGCATATTGGCCCTGAAGAAGACAGCCATTCACGCTGTGTGGACAATCCTTACCCAGGAATCCGTGGTCGACAATGAGGCATCGGAAGTCAATGCCCTGGTTGACAATATGGTCTTGCTACTCAACTACTGGCTCAACTACGACCACCTGCTGCACGACGAGCGGGCACCGGCTCTGGTTATCCACCAGGGGGTCTACCAGTTAATGAATATGATTGCGCCCTACCTCGGCGAGCACCAGCGCGACTTCTACGGGCAAGTGCAACAGATTTACCACCAAATTATCCAGCCCGCAGCTTTAGCAGCGCGAGCAGCGCGCTAACCTGATGTGCGCCGGCCAAGCGAGCCGTTTAGAAAAATACCCACTGGCAGAGATTCGCGTCTATACTCTTTCGTCTATACTCTTTACCTGACCGACAGAGCAGCACAGCCGGGTACTGCTTCACCACAACCCTGGCCCATGAAAACGGAGACCGACATGACAATCCAGGTAGGCGACAAAGTGCCAGGCTGCACCCTTAAAATAATGGGGGCAGAAGGGCCGCAGGATATCAGCACCGAGGATATCTTTACCGGCAAGAAAGTGGTGTTCTTTGCTGTTCCCGGTGCGTTCACCCCCGGCTGCTCAATGACCCATCTGCCAGGCTATGTCGTTAACGCCGACACCATCAAGGCTAAAGGTGTAGACACCATCGTCTGCATGTCGGTAAACGACGCCTTCGTAATGGGTGCCTGGGGCCAGGCACAAAATGCCTCAGAGCTACTGATGCTGGCCGACGGCAACGGCGAGTTAACCGCTGCCCTGGGCCTGGAACTCGACGGCTCAGGCTTTGGCCTGGGAACTCGCAGTCAGCGCTTCGCCATGATTGTTGACAACGGCAGCGTGACGCACCTGAATGTGGAGCCGGACACGGGCGTCGATGTCAGTTCAGCCGAAACCATGATGGAATTGTTGTAGTTTAGCCCAACACAGTTTAGCCCAACACAGTTCAGCCCAATAAAGTTCAGCCCAAATTAAAAAAGCACAGGCTGGCTACAACCACCACAGCCACCAGGTTCAACACCACCCCTTCCCTGGCCATTCGGCCTATGGGTATTTTGCCACTGCCGTAAACCACGCTATTGGGTGCAGTCGCTACGGGCAGCATAAATGCGCAACTGGCAGTCATCGCCGCAGGCACCATCAATATTTCCGGTTCTATACCCGCCGCCAAGGCAGCGGCAGCCAGAATGGGCATTAACAAAGTGGTACTGGCGGTATTGGAGGTCGTCTCGGTAAGAAATGTCACAACCAGGCAGATCGTAGCCATCAGTAACCAAACCGGCAGATGGCTCAGAGACGCCAGCCAGTCGCCCAGCAGATGGCTCAAGCCGGAGCTAACGAACGCTTTTGCCAGACAGATGCCGCCAGCAAACAGCAGCAACACCCCCCAGGGAATAGTGACAGCTCGCTCCCAAGTCAACAGCTTTTCCCCACTGCCCCGGCCACTGGGCAGCAAAAACATTAATACCACCGCAGTCAGAGCAACCGAGGCATCGTTTGCGCTCTGCAAACCCAGTGCGCCACTCCAGCCACCAAAGGGCTCACTGCGGGTAATCCAGGCCAGCGCAGTGAGCGCAAACACAGCCATCACCCTTTTCTCTTCCGAACGCCAACCCCCGACCTCTGGCAAGTCTGCACCGCCGCCGCCGCTGAGATTCCGGGTCAGCCAAAAGCCGATAACAGGAACCAGTATCAGCACCACGGGCAGGCCCCATACCATCCAGTCAGTAAAAGTAAGAGACAGTCCCGTAGTCTCCTGATAAACCTGCATGAAAATTAAATTGGGTGGGGTTCCAATCGGCGTACCCATACCCCCCACGCTCGCCGCATAAGCAATACCCAGCAGCAGCGGAACCTGTAGCGCTTCACCTTCGACCTTCTCCAGCACTGCCAGCGCTACCGGCAACAGCATCAACGCCGTGGCCGTATTGGAAATCCACATGCTGAGAAACGCCGCTGCCGCCATAAACCCGAACACCAGGCGCCGGTCACTATTGCCGCCAAACAGACGCACCATATTCAAGGCAATGCGGCGATGAGCCCCGCTGTGCTCCATGGCTTTCGAAAGGATAAAACCACCCAGTAACAGCAATATCAGCGGGCTGCCATAGGCCTGCCCCACCTGGGCGGGGGTCAAAACACCCAGCAGCGGCAGCAAGGCCAGCGGCAACAGCGAAGTGACCGGAATAGGTAGCGGCTCGAATACCCACCACAGCACGCACCAAACAGCGATCATCCCGGTTACAGCAATATCGTAGCCAAGGCCCTGAAAATACAGCAGGTAGCCGCACATGGCTGCTACCAGAGGGCCTGCTGGCAGCGCTATCTGCCCTAATCGCCTGGCTATCATCGCTGGTTCCCGCATTGTAAATAGAGGCACAGTTTAACTAGTGACTGGCCTGACTTCACAGTAAAATCGTGCACCATGCCTGCTTCTTCGCCACAACTGACAGACCGCTTTGGCCGCACGGTTGACTATGTGCGCCTGTCGGTAACCGACCGCTGCGATTTTCGCTGCGTGTATTGCATGGCCGAAGAGATGACCTTTGTACCGCGAGATCAGATATTGACGCTTGAAGAGCTGGAACAAGTGGCCCGCGCATTTGTCAGCCTGGGGGTCAGGAAAATTCGGCTCACGGGTGGCGAGCCCCTGATTCGCAACAACATCATGTCACTGATCGAAAACCTGGGGCAACTGGACGGCCTCGAAGAACTGGTACTCACCACCAACGGCTCACAGTTGCAGCGCCTGGCTCAAGCTCTGAAAGATGCCGGTATCAAGCGCATCAATATCAGCCTGGACAGTCTCGACGCAGAGAAATTCAGACGCATCACCCGCACTGGCGAGCTGGCGCAGGTGTTAACAGGCATAGACGCCGCTATCGCTGCAAATTTTGCTCGCATCAAACTCAATGCGGTTATTCTTAAAGGTCGCAATGAAGACGAGATACTGCCCCTGGCGGCGTTCGCCCAGGCCAAAAATATTGATTTGAGCTTTATTGAAGAAATGCCCCTGGGCCTCATTGACGAGCACAACCGGGCACTGAGTTTTTGTTCCAGTGATGAAATACGCGAGCTACTGCAACAACACTATCGTTTGCATGCCATAGAGGAATCCACAGGTGGCCCCTCAAAATACTATGCCGTGGACAACAGCCCGGCGCGGTTCGGTTTTATATCCCCGCACAGCCACAATTTTTGTCATCTCTGTAACCGTGTGCGAGTCACCGTAGAGGGCAGGTTATTGTTGTGCCTGGGCAACGAGCATTCAGTGGATTTGCGTGAGATACTACGCGGCCCAGGTTGTAACGCCGAGTCGCTGCAAGCGGCGCTGGTCAGCGCCATGGCCCTCAAACCAGAGCAACACCACTTTAACCTCGAAGACGAACCGGACATCGTTCGTTTTATGAACATGACAGGCGGCTGAACCCGGCCCCGCAGACAAAGGATTCAACTTGAACACACTAGGCTTCCCGCAGATGGATTCCATAGAAGCTATTGAACAAGGCTTCGAACAGCACGGCTACATTTGCAGCCAGGAGATAGCCACGGCGGTCTTTCTCGCATTCCAGTTGCGCAAACCCGTCCTGGTGGAGGGCCCTCCCGGAGTTGGCAAAACCGAGCTTGCCAAAACCACCTCAACACTGCTGGAAGTGCCGCTCATTCGGATGCAGTGCTACGAGGGTCTGGACGAAGCAAAAGCTCTCTACGAGTGGAAGTATGGCAAACAGCTTCTATACACCCAGGTTTTAAAAGAAAAACTGGGGGACCTGCTACAAGGCGCCAGGGGACTGGCCGAGTCAGTCGAGCGCCTCCATCAGTTTGGCGACATTTTCTATTCGGAAGATTTCCTGGAGCCACGGCCACTGTTAAAAGCCATGCAGGAAGAAGGCGGCTCTATTTTGCTCATCGACGAAGTCGACAAGGCCGACTACGAGTTTGAATCTTTGCTGCTGGAAATCCTCTCTGATTATCAAGTCTCAATTCCCGAAATAGGCACAGTAGCGGCCACAACCTCGCCCATGGTTTTCCTGACCAGTAACAATACACGGGATCTGTCAGACGCACTGAAACGCCGTTGTCTGCACTTATATATCCCGTTTCCCAGCACCGAACTGGAAGAGCGCATTGTGCTGAGCCGCGTACCCGATATTGAGGAAAACCTGCGCCATCAACTGGTGGAGTTCGTACACTCACTGCGTCAACTCGACCTGAAAAAAACACCGGCAATCAGCGAAACCATCGACTGGGCCCGCAGTTTGCTGCTATTGCACGCCGACCGGCTGGACGAAGATATGATACGCAGCACGCTCAATGTGCTGCTAAAATTTCAGGACGATATTGCCTCCACGGAACCTGAGATCAGCAGCCTCATCAACTAGTTGCTATCCAGAGTCTCATGCAAAACAAACTGGTTAGCTTTATTAACGTCTTGCGCAGTCACGATGTCAGAATCTCCACCGCCGAGACACTGGATGCGATGCGCGTCATCGACCTGCTCGGCTACTCAGACCGCACCGTGCTGCGCGATGGCCTGGGCCAGACACTGGCCAAAACACCCGATGAAAAAGCCGTGTTCATACAGTGTTTTGATCGCTTTTTCGAATACGAATTGCCCGGTGCGGCCAATGCAAAAGAGCAAGAGCCACCGGCAACTGAACCGGTAACCAAAGAACAGATGGCTCAGGAGGAAGAGACAACAGCCTCCCCTGAGCAGCAGGCAGCCGACGCCGAGCAGCGCGGGAGTCTGGGCCTGGCGGGTGAGCTTGCCGCAGACGAGCACCTGCAAGCGCAACTCGACACCCCTTTGATGCAGATGCTGCAAGCCGACGACAGAAACCAACTGGCTCTGTCCATTGCCCAGGCAGCCGAACGCGTCGGCTTGTCACAGATTCAGATGTTTACCCAGAGAGGACAGTTCACCCGAAAAATACTGGATGAATTGGGCGAAGAGCATATTCGCAGTGCAGTGGTAGAGCTTGAGCGACGCCAAAGCCCGGCCCTGCCTGAGTTGCAAACCTATAGAGACCGCTTGCGTGAACTGGTACGCGATCATGTAGAGCGTGAATATCTGCTCCAGGCAGACGGCAGGAACAAGCAGTTTATGGACGACATATTGTCCAGGTCCAAACTTAATCATATCGAGCATCACTATCTGCATAAAGTTCACGAGCTGGTGCGAAAAATGGCCAAAAAGCTGGCTGCCAGGCACTCGCGCAAGCGCAGACTATACAAGCGTGGCCAGCTCAATATGGCCAAAACCATACGCCGGGGCATCCCTCAGGACGGCGTGATGTTCAACCTGTACTGGAAATCGGTGAAGCAGGAGCGCCCGCAAATTCTGGCAGTATGCGATGTCAGCGGCTCGGTGGCCGCCTACGCCAAATTTCTGCTCATGTTCCTGTACAGCTTGAACGACATCTTGCCCAAAGTTCGCAGCTTTGCGTTTTCCAGCCATCTCGGTGAAGTCACCAACCTGTTCGATAGATATCCGGTGGAAAAAGCCATTGAAATGGTGAACTGGAAGTACGGCGGCGCCACAGACTACGGCAATAGCCTGCTGGACTTTTCCAGGCTGGCCCTCGACGACATCAACTCGAACACCACAGTGATTATATTGGGAGATGCCCGCAACAACCATGCAGACCCTAAACTTGAAGTGATGCAAAGTATTTATCAGCGGGCGGGGAAAGTGATGTGGCTGAACCCCGAAGCGCGCAAATTGTGGGGCAGTGGCGACTCGGCAATGAATCGTTATCTAAGCTGCTGCCACTACACAGCCGAATGTAACAGCTTGCAGCAGCTTGAGCGCATCGTAGATCAATTACTGAGAAACAACACCTGACGAAACAATGGTCTGCCCTGGCGCTAACGCCAGCTACCTGACCGTTATCACTATTTTTTCCGACAGCACTGGCGGCTCATGCGGAATATGCAAAAAATTGCCCAGCAGCAGTTGCAGGCTGTGGACACCCGGAGATAATTGCAGCGTTGTCTGGGTTTGGCCTTGGCCAAAATGCCTGACCTGGGCACTGGCGGGCAGGGGCTTATCCATCGGTGGCAGCGCCTCCAGGTCGATCAACAAATGATGATGGCCGGTTCCCTCCACATCAATACCTGCGGGGGCAACACCCATATTGCCGAGACCGAAGCGAACCGTTAGCGGGCTGCTCACCCGCGCGCCGTTGGCCGGGGTGATAAAATACACCTGGGCAGCTTGCGGGCTGGTTGAACGCTCTTGCGCCTGTAAAGGCCATGCCAACAACGCCATTGCCAACAACGTCCCTGTCATCCTGTTGCCGGTTATCTGCACGATTTCGAGTCTCCAAGGCTTCCTTGCTGTCACTTTAGCAGCTTACACGCCGCTGGCAAGGCCCATCTTTTCTTGGCACACTAGGCCTGCATCAAGCACTAAAAATAACTGGGCATCACAGCCATGAATTCTCCAACACCCGACCCTGGCGGCTATTGGCGCGCCAACCTCAAGTTGCTTGGCATTTTACTCAGCATCTGGTTTGTCTGCTCCTTCGGGCTGGGCATTCTCGGGGCCGACTGGCTCGACCAGTTTCGTTTATTCGGCTTTAAAACAGGGTTCTGGTTCGCGCAGCAGGGTTCCATCTATACCTTCGTAATCCTGACATTTTACTATGTGTACGCAGCCAACAAACTCGACCGCAAGTTTGGGGTTGACGAAGACAGCGACAATAACCCGCCCGATTCATCCGGCAGCGGCCTGGGCGAATAGAAGCATGGACACTCAAACCCTGACCTATCTCTTTGTCGGCGCAAGTTTTGCGCTGTATATCGGCATCGCCATAAACTCCCGCGCTGGCACCACCGGCGACTTTTATGTGGCCAGCGGCGGAGTGCCGCCACTGGCTAATGGCATGGCAACAGCAGCCGACTGGATGTCGGCGGCATCCTTTATTTCAATGGCTGGCATTATCTCCTTCATTGGCAGAGATGGCAGCGTCTATTTAATGGGCTGGACCGGAGGTTATGTTCTGCTCGCCCTGCTGCTGGCCCCCTATTTGCGCAAATTTGGCAAATACACAGTGCCTGACTTTGTCGGCGACCGCTACGACTCAGATGCCGCCCGGCTGGTCGCCGTTATCTGCGTGATCTTTGTTTCCTTCACCTATGTCGCCGGACAAATGCGCGGCGTGGGCATTGTGTTCTCCCGCTTCCTGGAGGTAGACATCAATTCTGGTGTCGTCATTGGCATGGCCATCGTATTTTTTTACGCGGTACTTGGCGGCATGAAGGGCATCACTTACACCCAGGTCGCTCAATACTGCGTGCTTATTTTTGCCTTCATGGTGCCTGCGATTTTCATATCTCTGACCATGACCGGCAACCCGGTGCCACAACTAGGCTTCGGCAGCACTCTGCTCGACTCGCCAGGCATCTATTTACTCGACCGGCTTGACCAGTTATCCACTGAACTCGGCTTTACCGCTTACACCTCGGGGCAGAAGTCCAGCTTCGACGTATTCTGCATTGCCGCTGCACTCATGGTGGGCACTGCCGGACTGCCCCACGTCATCGTCCGTTTTTTTACCGTACCCAAAGTACGCGATGCCCGAATGTCTGCGGGGTATGCCCTGGTGTTCATCGCCATTTTGTACACCACCGCCCCTGCGGTTGCCGCTTTTGTCCGCGTCAATGTTATCGACACCGTGAACGAAACCGCTTACAGCGAGATGCCTGCCTGGTTTAAAAACTGGGAAGACATCGGTCTCATTGCCTGGCAGGACAAAAACCGGGACGGCCTCATTCAGTACCGGGCAGGCAACGCCTTTCAGGGAAACAAGCCAGACTATACCGATGAGCGAGGCAATTACGGAGAGCGGTTAATCGCCAATACACCGAATGCAGGCGCCAATGAAGTGTATATCGACCGGGACATCATGGTATTGGCAAACCCGGAAATCGCCCGCCTGCCCAATTGGGTCATAGCGCTGGTAGCCGCAGGTGGCCTGGCCGCCGCATTATCGACTGCCGCCGGCCTGTTACTGGTTATTTCAACGGCGATATCACACGACTTGCTCAAAAAAATAGTTTTGCCAGGTCTTTCCGACAAACAGGAGTTGCTCTATGCCAGGCTGGCGGCAGCGGTGGCCATCGGTATTGCCGGTTTATTTGGTATATACCCGCCGGCATTTGTCGCCCAGGTGGTCGCCTTCGCCTTCGGTTTGGCGGCGGCGTCCTTTTTCCCGGTTATTTTCATGGGCATTTTCTACACTCGAATGAACCGGGAGGGCGCGATAGCGGGTATGCTGAGCGGGCTGACTTTTACCTTCGCCTACATCGTCTACTTTAAATTTGTCAGTCCCGAACTCAGCACCGCTGAACATTGGTTGCTAGGCGTGTCACCAGAGGGCATTGGCGCGATTGGCATGGTGTTGAATTTTGGCGTCGCCCTCACCGTGTGCCACCTGACACCACCGCCACCAGAGGCAGTGAGGGCACTGGTGGCAGACATACGCATTCCAAAAGGTGCTGGCGCCGCCCGCCATCACCCCCTTAAACATTAATTAACCGCGGAGAATCTCGCTGTGGAAGAGCAAAGACCGACACCACTGGTTACAGATTTAGCAGACACCCGTTTGAAACTGGGGCAATGGCTCAGTCAGCGCAAAGGCTGCGATGTCGCAGTATCCGCTCTGGACATCCCGCAAGCCACTGGCATGTCCAATGTGACTTTGATGTTTAACATCAGTTGGGAAGAACAGGGGGCGCAACACAGCGAAGCCTGCGTGGGCCGTTTGCAACCAGAGATAGAACGCCCGATTTTTCCCGCCTACGACCTCAGCCTGCAATACCTCATCATGGAGGCACTCAGCGAAAAAACCGACCTGCCCGCGCCCACAATGCGCGGTCTGGAAATGGACCCCACCCTGCTGGGCGTGCCGTTCTACATCATGCGTAAAACTGAAGGCCGCATCCCCACGGACCTGCCCCCTTACAACACAGACGGCTGGATGATGCACGACATAGGCGTGCAGCAACGCGAAAGTCTCTGGAATGCCGGCGTTGACACCATGGCGCGCTTTCATCAGTTGGACTTCACAACCCTGGGGCTGCCCCCCAGCATTCAACCAGAGGTCGGCAGCAGCCCGCTGCAACAACAATTGCACTACTGGCGCAATTACATGAACTGGGCCATGGAAGGCCGCGGCCATGTCATTTGCAAGCGGGCACTCGATTGGCTCGAAGCCAATCAGCCGGGTGCAGAAATAGCCCGCCTCTGTTGGGGTGACTCGCGTATCGCCAATATGATTTTCACCCAGGATTGTACGGCTGTCGCCGCCATGCTCGACTGGGAAATGGCTGTCGTGGGCAACCCCGTGCAGGATTTGGCCTGGTATTGCTTTATCGACTCGGCGTTCGCCGAAGGTTTGGGGCTGCCCCGACTGGCAGGTCTGCCCAGCTACGATGCCACGGTTACACGCTGGAAAAACGCGACCGGCTACCCCGTCGATAACTTTGACTACTACACCGTATTTGCAGGCATGCGCTTTGGCCTGATTATGTCGCGCATTATGCTCGCCCAATCCCAGGACAGTGACATTCAGGATAACTTTGTAACCGCACTGCTGGCCAAAAAACTGGAAAAACACGGCTGAGGCCAGGCCCCGCCACATTCGCCTTGTAATACAACCAAGTTGCCCCTTACACTCTGCATCCCGCAGCCCAGCAAAAGGCCTGGCTTTGACATCCATTTTCAGAAGACGCCTGTCCGAGCTGGCCACCGCAGACAATCTCTCTATGTTAACCGGCATCCGGCGGGGTATTGAAAAAGAGAGCCTGCGCATTACAGCAGAGGGCAAGCTGGCCCAAACACCGCACCCCCGCAGCCTCGGCTCGGCACTTTCACACGCCTACATCACCACCGATTATTCCGAAGCGCTGATGGAATTTATTACCCCGGTAAGCCCGAGTATTGCAGAGGCTTTGAATACCCTGGATGAAATACACCGCTTCACCTATGGGGAAATTGATGGGGAGTTACTGTGGGCAGCCAGCATGCCCTGCATCCTGGAGGGGGATGACAATATTCCCGTAGCCGAGTACGGCAGCTCCAACGTGGGGCGCATGAAGAAAGTTTATCGCCACGGCCTCGGGCATCGCTACGGGCGGCTGATGCAAACCATAGCGGGCATCCATTATAACTTTTCCATGCCCGACCAATACTGGCCTATGGCGCAACGCGCCGCTGGCGACACTGGCGAGTTAAAAGATTACATCACCGCGCGTTATCTCGGCTTGATACGCAACTTTCAGCGCTACTCCTGGCTGCTCATCTATCTCTTCGGCGCCTCGCCAGCCGTGTGCAAAAGTTTTGTACGCAATAATCCCCAGCACAAGCTACAGCCATTTGATGAAACGGGAACAAGCCTGCATCTGCCTTTTGCCACCGCTCTGCGCATGGGCAGCCTGGGTTATCAGAGTGATGCGCAGAAAAATCTCAGCGTCTGCTACAACCAACTGGATAGCTACATTAAAACCCTGCACGGCGCGATCACCCAGTCTCACCCCGGCTACGAAGCCATCGGCCTGGGCGAAAACCATAAGCACCAACTGAATACCAGCCTGTTGCAAATCGAAAACGAGTTTTACAGCCCCATCCGGCCAAAGCGCATCACCCGCTCTGGTGAAACCCCGCTGGGTGCGCTACAGCGCGACGGCATTGAATATATTGAGGTGCGCTGCGTCGATGTAAACCCGTTTTTACCCCTGGGCATCAACCGCCAGCAGATTCAATTTCTCGACAGCTTTTTACTGTTTTGCCTGTTGCAAGACAGCCCCCCCTGCGACGCTCAGGAGCAGCAGCAGATGGCCGAAAACATGAGCAGAATAGTCAATGATGGCCGCAACCCGGAGCTGCAACTGCATACCGCGACCGGCGAAACAGACAGGCACACTCTGGCGCGGCAACTACTGCAAGAAATTGGCGTCATCTGTAAACTGTTAGACCGCGCCCACGGCAGCAAAGACTACAGCGCCAGCCATGCGCAACAGCAGGCAAAGCTGGGCGACCCCGAGCTAACCCCCTCCGCGCAAATTTTAAACGCCATGAGACAGCAGAATATTCCGTTTTTCAGGTTGGCCATGGATTGCAGCCAGCAGTGGGCAGAAGCATTTAGAGCCAACCCGCTCAGTGAAGACCGGCTGCAACACTATCGCCGAGCCTCCGCACAATCGCTGGAAAAACACAAAGCAGTAGAGGCCAGCGACAGCGAAGATTTTGAAAGCTACCTGGCAAAGTACTACGCCCAGTATCAGGCACTGGGCCTTTAAACACCGCCGTGAACTGCCTGGCCCACTTCCATCTGAGCGCAGCCGACAACCGCTTGATACCCGGTAACGCCGAGGGCCCAACCTGAATGATGGCCATGCCAACGCCGCGCCAGGGCAACTGCCTGCTGGTTCTGGCCGCCACTGCGGCTATGGCGGCTGTTTACTATCTGGATAGAGTACTGGGCCTGGAGCCTTGCCCACTGTGCATAACACAGCGGGTATTCCTGCTCGGCACCGGGCTGACATCGCTGGCCGCAGTTTTGCACAATCCCGGAGCAACCGGCACGCGGATTTATGCCGCAGTCGCCGCGCTCTGGGCAGCAGGCGGCGCTGCGGTAGCCGGGCGTCACGGGTGGATACAGCAGCTTCCCGAGAACCAGGCGCCCGCCTGCGGCCCCAGCCTCGAATACATGCTGGACACCCTGCCTTTCTCGCAAACGCTGGAGCTTATTCTAATGGGCGATGGCAATTGCGCCGAAGTCCTGTGGACACTGTTTGGCTTGAGTATTCCGCAACAGGCCTTGTTACTATTCAGCGGGCTGGTGCTTGCAAACCTGTACCAACTGGTACGGCAGTAGAGCCGCCCAGGGGCGGTATTCCCTGCTGGACACGCCTCAAAAACCGCCGCAACCCGGAATGATGCCCATGGGTACCCTGATTGCAAAAGATGGCAATTTCCGTGGCCTGTGCTACATTGTTGGAGAACCGTCGAACAGTATCGTACATTTTATATGCAGCAACCCCCACGTTCTTCCGCCAAAGTTCACAGCCACTCTGCCACAGTGCACCGCCACGGGACAGGCCCACTGAGGATTATTCAGCGCGCCAGGCCACGCACCATTGTTGTCGCCAATGCCAAAGGGGGCTGCGGCAAAACAACCCTGGCAACCAATATCTCGGCCTATTTTGCCAATTCGGGCAAGGCGACAGCCCTCATGGACTTCGACCCACAGGGCTCCAGTTCCCACTGGCTAAAATTGCGTCCAAAAAAAGCCAGGCCCATCACTGGCATTGCCGCCCACCTGCACCCCGGCTCCCAGGAAACACGGAATTTCCATAATCGCCTGCCCCATGATATCCAGCGCGTGGTGGTAGACACCCCGGCCGGCCTGGCTGGCACCGCCCTATACCACCGAATTCGTGAGGCAGACCTGATCGTTATTCCCATTTTGCCGTCGCCCATCGACATCCACTCGGCTGAAAACTTTATTCACAATATTCAAATGAGCGGGCTGCTTCGAGAAACCAGCAAGCAGGTTCTGGTAGTCGCCAACCGGGTGCGCCAAAACACCGTTATGTTTGGCGCCCTGAATCAGTTTTTAAATGAGATGGGGCTGCCGCGTGTTACCTATACCCGCGACAGCCAACTCTATACACGGGCTGCTGCTGCGGGCCTGGGCATCACCGACATCCGCAATGCCAAGGCTGAGGACGAGCGCAACCACTGGTTTAAAATTGGCTCCTGGACAGAAAACCAGTTTGCTCTACAGGAGCATAAAATTGAAGGAGCGCTGGCCGAGCAGGCCGACCTGCTGGCTAGGTTTTAAAGCGGGTTCGCAACGCCTCCCACAGGGTTTCCAGCGCGGTCGCATCCAGACAATAAAACCCGGATAGAAGCGCTATATTGTCTCGCAGGCAGGCATCGGGTTCAGCCCCGCCAGACCCTTCAGGCCCGAGTTCAAACATTCTGTCTTGCTGGTAATGTTCTGCCTCCAGCTCCGCGCTCTTTATTTTATCTCGCACCGGCTCCGTATCCAGCTGCCCTCGCAGTTGAACCCGCAGCGCGCGCAAAGGCAACACCGCCGATTCACGCCAGGCTTGCACAGACCTGTCCAAACTCTGCAACTGGTCGATATTTAATGCCCTCCCCCGCGCTGCCTGCCACACCACATACAGCATCACATTGACATCAACCCTGTATTGACTTTGCAGGTACAGGCAGGCTTCTCGCACTTCTAACGAGCTGTAAATGCGCAGTGAATAATCCCAAAACGGATTAGTCATTACCGCCTGCCGCAGAGCGACCCATACTCCACATAACCCATTCCCGTGACGCCCAGACCAAACAGGCAGACTCCCGCCCAGACCAAACAGGCAGACTTCCGCCCAGACCAAACAGGCAGACTCCCGCTCATACCAAACAGGCAGACTCCCGCCCAGACCAAACAGGCAGACTTCCGCCCAGACCAAACAGGCAGACTTCCGCTCATACCAAACAGGCAGGCTTCCGACCATACCAAACAGGCACCAAACAGGCAGGCTTCCGCCCATACAATTACTGCGAACCTGGGAGCCTGACGGCTCAGCCAACTATTCGAAAAACTCTACCGCGCCCGTTTCCAGCGAGTATTCAGCGCCCACAATCTTCAGGCCATCATTGTCGGTCAACCCGGCAAGAATGTCAGAACCGCTGCGCAACTGCTCGACTGACGCCTCGATATTAGCCCGCACGGCAGCGCCAACCAGGTGCTCCTCGTTGTCGCCGTGGAGCTCTAAAAGCCCGGCCACGCCCGGACGAATCCGCTCGACAATAGAGGCCAGATTGCGCGAGGGATTTCCCGACGGGCGGCGCAGCTCATCCAGGGTTGCCTTGACTGCGCCACACTTGCTATGCCCCAACACGACAACCAGGCGCGTGCCAAATTGATCCACTGCAAACTCAACACTGCCAACCTGTGAAGGTGCAGCGACATTGCCCGCCACCCTGATCACAAACAAGTCACCCAGGCCCTGATCAAATACCAGCTCCGCAGGTACGCGTGAATCCGCACACCCTAAAATAACCGCAAAAGGCGCCTGGCCCCTGGCCAGTTCCCTGCGCCGGGCCTGCGTTATGTGAACAGCATGGCTGCTGCAATCTGACTGAAAACGTGCATTACCTGCTTGCAAGCGCTCCAAAGCTTCTGCGGCTCTAAGCATAGGGCGAATCACTCCAAATAATCGGCTGGCACCGCATAGTCTGAGCCAGTACCAGTGTTCTGCGCATCGGGCTACACTGCCATAATAGCCCGCATACCATCCAACTGACAGCAGCATCTTGATGCGCCTCAAAACCGCAAGCCCTGAATGTATGGTTATGGGACTTGCGGGCTGCTTTTCGCGCTGAGTGCTTCGGTGCTATCGCATTTGATCGGCTCACCAATCTCGCGTGGACACTGGCCTGCGGCTCAAACATGCTCACCGACACATCAAATGCGCTAACACCGCCACAACGCACTCTTTATGCGCTTCAATGCACCCCGCAAGTCCTCTGCCAAGCCGCAGATTCAGCCTGTGGGCGGGTAAGGTTTAATCAGGCGAAGCCATCGACAAGCGCAGATTCAGCCTGTGGGCGGGTGGTAAACCTTGAAGGTTTAATCAGGGCACGGTTGCGAAAGCGGGTGTTTTTGAGGCTTTCCGCGAGGACTGTTTGAATCCGAATTTTTCCTTTAGGAAAAATCGTTGAGTTCCGCAGCGGTCAAAAACACCCGCGAGAGCGTGCCCAAACCGCAAGGCTTACCCACCCGACCACTTGCCACAGCCGACTACAACCAACCACAGCCGACGCTCAAAACCACAAGCCCTGAATGTATGGGACTTACGGGCTGCTTTTCGCGCTGAGTGCTGTCGCTGCTATCGCATTTGATCGGTTCACCAATGTCGCGTGGACACTGGCCTGCGGCTCAGACATGCTCACCGACACATCAAATGCGATAACACCGCCACAACGCACTCTTTATGCGCTTCAAAGCAGCCCGCAAGTCCTCTACCAGGCACCCTGGAAGTCCTCTGCCAAGCACCCCGCAAGTCCTCTGCCAAGCCGCAGATTCAGCCTGTGGGCGGGTAAGGTTTAATCAGGCGAAGCCATCGACGAGCGCAGATTCAGCCTGTGGGCGGGTGGTAAACCTTGAAGGTTTAATCAGGGCACGGTTGCGAAAGCGGGTGTTTTTGAGGCTTTCCGCGAGGACTGTTTGAATCCGAATTTTTCCTTTAGGAAAAATCGTTGAGTTCCGCAGCGGTCAAAAACACCCGCGAGAGCGTGCCCAAACCGCAAGGCTTACCCACCCGACCACCTGCCACAGCCGACCACCTGCCACAGCCGACCACCTGCCACAGCCGACCACAACCAACCACAGCCGACCACAACCAACCACAGCCGACGCTCAAAACCACAAGCCCTGAATGTATGGGACTTCCGGGCTGCTTTTCGCGCTGAGTGCTGTCGGTGTTATCTGCATTTGATCGGTTCACAAACTCGCCTGCGGCTCAAACATGCTCACCGACACATCAAATGCGCTAACACCGCCACAACGCACTCTTTATGCGCTTCAATGCACCCCGCAAGTCCTCTGCCAAGCCGCAGATTCAGCCTGTGGGGGGGCGGGTAAGGTTTAATCAAGCAAAACCATCGACAAGCCGCAGATTCAGCCTGTGGGCGGGTGGTAAAATCCGCCGACCACCTGCCCTGCCTGTTACCCGCCCTTTTGCCTGCGGCTCAAAGCGGTAAATCCACCCCGGCCGGTACATCACTAAGCGGCTTCTGAAAGCTGATGCTGCTGGGCAAATTGCCGCCGTTCCACAGGTCCACAACATTCCCCGCCGCTCCATCGTACCCCCGCTTGAAATCGCCGTTATAGTACAAGGTAGCGGCGTCTGAAGTGCTACTACGCCAGCGAATGCGGTTGGCTTCTGTCGTGGTACGGCTGACCGCGACTCTTGTAATGCCTAGAATTGGGCTGCCATCGCCCACCAGGGTAAGCTGGTCATCCGCGCCCAGATTGTTGGCGCCCGACCAGCGTTCGCTACCATTTAGAGAGACCGTTCTAGAGTTTGAATCCACCCGGATGTAGATGACATAGGTGGTATCGGCAGCAAAGGTCTGGTCGTCAATGTCCGACGTTAAACCACTTGTTAAATCAAACACAACTGGGGTGGTGTCAGCAATCTCAGCAATCGTAAAGTTGAGCGCGGTGACCGTGCTGATGCCAGCGTAGCCGTTGCCAGCCAGGTCGGTGATGGCCCCGGCGGTTATTTCGAGGTGGTAGGCGCCGCTACCGGCCAGACCCTCGCTGGGGTTAATGGTCAGCGCGGTGCCGTTAATGGACAACTGCTCGCTGTGGTTTTCGACATTAATAACCTGGTTATCGTCGGCGTCACCGTCATTAACCAGAGTGATGGTGCCACTGCCCAGGGCAATGGGGCTGTCGAAGGTCAGGCTGATATTGCTGTCAAATGCCACATCCGTCGCGCCGTCGGCCGGGGTGCTGCTGAGCAGGGTCGGCGCCGTGGTATCAATGCTGCTTTCGCCGCTCCCGTCGCTCCCGTCGCCAAGGGTGACCGTGGTACTGGTGGGACTGCTGAGATTGGCCGCCGTGGTCAGCACCAGGGCGGTGGTGACGGTGCCCCCAGCGGCCACATCCGCATCCCCTGCCAACACCGTATAGGTGCCGGTATAGGTGCCGTCGGTGTTGCTGTTGTCGATATTGGTCAGAGCGCGACCGTTAAAGGTGCCCGAGAGGGTCAGGCCGGTCGCGGGGCTGCCCGCGTTGTCGCCCCTGGTGACAGGGGCCGCGGTAACGGTTACCAGCACCTCAGCGCCAACCCCGTAAGTGCCGTCGGCCACGCTCACGCTGCGAATCACCGGCGCCTCCCCAACCGGCGGGTTCACCCCGCTCGGCAGGGCAATCTGCACCGGTTGCGCGCTGATGCCGGCAAGGGTCTCGGCCCACAGGTCCACCGTATTGCTCGCTCCATCGTACTGCCGATTGAACGCGCCATCATAGCCCAGGCTAGCGGCCAGGGGGGGGCCGCTGCTGCTGGTCTGCCAGGCAAGGCGGTTGCCATCATCACCGACGGCGCTGACTGGTCTGCTAGCATTCTGGCCGAGAATGGCACTGCCGTCGCCCACCAGAATAAGCTGGTCATCCATGCCCAGATTATTGGCAGCCGCCCAGCGCTCGTCGTCAGCCAGAGTGACCGTTGCAGAGTCCGAATCCACCTTGATATAGAGGGTATAGCTAACACCGGCAAAAAAGGCCCGGTCGCTGTGGCCCGAGGACAGACCGGTTGTTAAATCGAACACCACGGTGCCTCTGCCGGGGCTAATGCTCGTAGTGCTGTCGAGGAAGATACTGTCCTCGACTCGGCTGCTGACATTGCCCACCGCATCGGTCACTGTAATGTTCGTTGTAACCCTGCCAGAGCGACCAATCCCAGGGTCGCCTGCGGTCACCGTATAGGTGCCCGTATAGGTGCCGTCACCGTTGTCGGTGGGATTGGTCAACTCCTGGCCGTTAAAGGTGCCCGAGAGGGTTAGGCCGGTCTCGGCAACGCCCGAAGTGCCCTTGCCCGTGGACACGGTTACCAGCACCCTGTCGCCAAGCTGGTGGGTGCCGCTGCTCACCGTGCTGGTATCGCCGGTCAACAGGAACGGCACAACGCCGTCTATCTGCACCCCGCTGGCGTCGGCCACATTGGTCAGGGTGAGGGCCGCATCGTTACCGCTGGCATCGGTGAGGCTGTCGACATCGAGGTTGAGTGCCGCCACGTTCAGGCCGTCACTCTCCGCTCTATTCGCTCCTACGGTATAGCGGTAAGTGAGGCTGTCGGCAGTGGCGGACAGATAGTCGACCCGGACGCTGCTACCGTCGTCCAGGGTGAGTCTCAGCGTTGAGCTGAAGTTGCCATTGTCGCCAGGCGTCAGGGTGATGGCTTCACTGAACTGCACCGTATAGTCGAGGGTGTCGCCAATTTTGTAGAGGCCATCAGCCGGTACGCTCACACGGGTCACAGTCGGCGCGCTGGCATCAATGCTGCTTTCGCCGCTCCCGTCGCTCCCGTCGCCAAGGGTGACCGTGGTACTAATGGGACTGCTGAGATTGGCCGCCGTATCGGTCAGCACCAGGGCGGCTGTAACGGTGCCCCCAGCGGCCACATCCGGGTCGCCTGCCTCCACTGTATAGGTGCCGGTATAGGTGCCGTCGCCGTTGTCGGTGATATTGGTCAGGGTCTGGCCGTTAAAGTCGCCCGAGAGGGTCAGGCCGGTTACAGTGCTGCCCGCGTTGTCGCCCCTGGTGACAGGGGCCGCTGTGACAAGCACCGCTACCGCATCGCCAATGTTATGGGTGCCTTCGGCCACGCTCACGCTGCGAATCACCGGCGCCTCCCCAGCCGGCGGGTTCACCCCGCTCGGCAGGGCGATTTGCGCCGGTTGTCTGCCTAAATCAACAGCAGCGCCGGCCCACAGATCCACGCCATTGTCCGCACCACTGTTCTGCCGCAAGAAGTCGCCATCAAAATTCAGCCCGGCAGCGATGGCGGAGTTGAGGGTGGTCAACCAGGAAATACTGTTCACTCCCGAAGTCGCAACGATAACATTTCCAGCATTGCCGATAATGGCACTGCCATCGCCGACCAGAATAATCTGGTCATCCGCGCCCAGGTTAGCGGCACCCGCCCAGCGTTCGCCGCTAGCCAGAGTGAGCGTGTGAGAGTCTGAATCCACCTTGATATAAATGGTATAGGTGACATCGGCAAAAAAGTCCCGGTCGCTGTGGCCCGAGGATAAGCCCGTCGTTAAATCAAACACAACCGTACTGGTGCTGGCGGTAATGCTCTCACCGGCGAGGGTGACTGCGGCATGAGTGGGGCTGTCATTGCCCGCCGCATCGGTAAGCACCAGAGCGGTGGTGACGGTGCCAGTATCGGCCACATCCGCGTCGCCTGCGGTGACCGTATAGGTGCCGGTATAGGTGCCGTCGCCGTTGTCGGTGGGATTGGTCAGGGCCTGGCCATTAAAGCTGCCCGAGAGGGTCAGCCCGTTCTCGGGGTTGCCCTCACTGTCATTGCCCGCAGTAACGGTTACCTGCACTGTATCGCCAATCGTGTAGTTGCCATCGGCCACGCTCACGCTCTCAATGGTGGGCGCCACGGTGTCCACCCGCACCCCGGAGGCGCTGGCTACGCCGTTTAGCATGAGGTTGGCGGCGTTGCCGCTGCTATCGGCGAGGCTGTCCCCATTGAGGGCGAGCGTGCCCACGCTCAGGCCGTTGCTGTCCATGTCACCCGCGACGATGGTATAGCGGTAAATGAGGCTGTCGCTGCCGCTGCCAGAGGCATAGGTGGCCGCGGCAGTGTTGCTGCTGCCAGCGCGGCTGTCCAGGGTGAACCCCAGGCTTGAGTCGAGGGTGCCACTGCTGCCAACTGACAGGGTGACGGGTTCATTAAACTGCACTACAAACTCAAGCGTATCCCCAAGCCCGTAGCTGTCAGCAGCCGGTACGCTCACGCTGGTTACAGTTGGCGCGGTGATATCCGGCGCGGCGCCAGTAACAAAGTTGAGCGCGGCGGTATCGCTGATGCCCGCATAGGCGTTGCCCGCCAGGTCGGTGATGGCCCCGGCGTCAATTTCCAGGTGGTAGGCGCTGTCACTGACCAGGTCCGCGCTGGGGTTAATGGTCAGCACGGTGCCGTCACCGTTGCTGTTAATGGACAACTGGTTGCCGGGGGCTTCCACATCAATGTCCCGGCTATCGCCGGGGTTATTGGCGTTGACCAGGCGGATGCCGCCACTGCCCAGTTTAATCCCACCGTCAAAGGTCAGGCTCAGCACGCTGCTCAGTGCCACATCATCCGCGTCGTCAGCCGGGGTGCTGCTGAGCAGGGTGGGCGCGGTGGCATCTATGCTGCTCTCGCCGCTCCCGTCGCTCCCGTCGCCAAGGGTGACCGTGGTACTAATGGGACTGTTGAGATTGCCATCCGCACTGGTCAACACCAGGTCGGTGGTGACGGTGCCCCCAGCGGCCACATCCGCGTCGCCTTCGATCACCGTATAGGTGCCGGTATAGGTGCCGTCGCCGTTGTCCATGGTATTGGTCAGGATCTGACCATTAAAGCGGCCAAAGAGGGTCAGGCCACTCCCCACAGTGCTGCCTTCAGTGTCAGGAACTGCGGTAACGGTGACCTCTACTGTATCGCCAATTCCGTAAGTGCCATCGGCCACGCTGACGCTGCGAATCACCGGCGCCAACCCAACCGGCGGGTTCACCCCGCTCGGCAGGGCAATCAGTGCCGGTTGCGGGTCCAGGTCGGTAGCAACGCCGTTCCACAGTTCCAGCATATTGTTCGCGCCACTGTAACGCCGCACGAAGTCGCCATCATGGTTCAGGGTAGCGGCGCGGGCAGCTCCCACGGCGGGCTGGGTGTGCCATATAGTGCCGTTCACGCTGCCCCCAAAAGCAGCGATTCGGCTGACCGCATTGCCCTGATTGCCGATAATGACACTGCCATCGCCCGCCAGAATAATCTGGTCATCCGCGCCCAGATTGTCGGCACCCGCCCAGCTTTCGTCGTTAGCCAGAGTGATCGTTTCAGAGTCGGAATCCACCTTGATATAAATGGTATAGGTAACACCGGCTGCAAAGGTCTGGCTGCTGTGGTCCGAGGATAAGCCGGTCGTTAAATCGAACACAACCGTGCCGGTGCTGGCCGCAATGCTCTCGCCGGCGAGGGTGACTTCGGTATGAGCGGGACTGGCATTGCCCGCCGCATCGGTCAGCACCAGAGCGGTGGTGACGGCGCCGGTATCGGCCACATCCGCGTCGCCTGCGGTGACCGTATAGGTGCCGGTATAGGTGCCGTCGGTGTTGCTGTTGTCGATACTGGTCAGAGCCTGACCATTAAAGGTGCCCGAGAGGGTCAGGCCGGTCTCTGGGCTTCCCGCAGTGTCATTGCCCGCTGTAACAGTCACCCGCACGGTATCGCCAAGCTGGTAGCTGCCATCGGCCACGCTCACGCTCTCGATAGCGGGGACCACGCCGTCTACCAGCACCCCGCTGGTGCTGGCCACATCGTTCAGCGTGAGAGTGGCATCGTTGCCGCTGGCATCGGCGAGGCTGTCCCCATTGAGGGCGAGCGTGCCCACGCTCAGGCCGTCATTGTCCAGGTCACCCGCGGCGACGGTATAGCGGTAAATGAGGCTGTCGCTGTCGCTGCCAGACACATAGGTGGCCTCGACGGTCTTGCTGGTGCCGCCGGTGTTGCTGCCTAAGCTCAGGGTCAGGCTTGAGGCGATGCTGCTACTGCTGTCGGCGGCTGTCAGGCTGACGGTTTCACTGAACTGCACGGTAAAGTCGAGGGTGTCGCCAAGTTTGTAGCTGCCAGCAGCCGGTACCCTCACGCTCTCGATGGTGGGGACCACGCCGTCTACCAGCACCCCGCTGGTGCTGGACACATTGTTCAACGTGAGGCTGGCATCGTTGCCGCTGGCATCGGCGAGGCTGTCCCCATTGAGGGCGAGCGCGCCCACGCTCGGGCCGTCACTGTCCAGGTCACCCGCGACGATGGTATAGCGGTAAATGAGGCTGCCGCTGCCGCTGCCGGACACATAGGTGGCCTCGACGGTCTTGCTGGTGCCGCCGGTGTTGCTGCCTAAGCTCAGGGTCAGGCTTGAGTCGAGGGTGCCACTGCTGCCAGCCGTCAGGCTGACGGCTTCACTGAACTGCACCGTAAACTCAAGCGTATCCCCAAGCCCGTAGCTGCCAGCAGCCGGTACGCTCACGCTAGTCACGGTCGGCGCGTTGGCATCAATGCTCTCACCGGCGAGGGTGACTTCGGTGTGAGTGGGGCTGTCATTGCCCGCCGCATCGGTCAGCACCAGGGCGGTGGTGACGGTGCCAGTATCGGCCACATCCGGGTCGTCTTCGATTACCGTATAGGTGCCGGTATAGGTGCCGTCGGTGTTGCTGTTGTCAATATTGGTCAGGGTCTGACCGTTAAAGGTGCCCGAAAGGGTCAGGCCGGTCTCTGGGCTTCCCACAGGGCCGGCTGTAACAGTCACCACTACGGTATCGCCAATCTTGTGGGTGCCGTCGGCCACGCTCACGGCTGTGATGGTTGGCGCTGCGCTGTCCACCCGCACCCCGGTGGCGGCGGCTATATTGTTCAGCGTGAGGTTGGCATCGTTGCCGCTGCTATCGGCGAGGCTGTCCCCATTGAGGGCGAGCGCGGTCACGCTCGGGCCGTCATTGTCCAGGTCACCCGCGACGACGGTATAGCGGTAAGTGAGGCTGTCGCTGCCGCTGCCAGAGGCATAGGTGGCGGCGGCGGTATTGTTGCCGGTGCGGCTGTCCAGGGTGAACCCCAGGCTTGAGTCGAGGGTGCCACTGCTGCCCGCCGTCAGGGTGACGGGTTCACTGAACTGCACCGTAAACTCAAGCGTATCCCCAAGCCCGTAGCTGTCAGCAGCCGGTACGCTCACGCTGGTTACAGTTGGCGCGGTGATATCCGGCGCGGCGCCAGTGACAAAGTTGAGCGTCTCGCTATTGCTGATACCCGCGTAGGCGTTGCCCACCACATCGGTGATGGCGGTGGCTGCAATCTCCAGGTGGTAGGCGCTGTCAAGGGCCAGGTCCGCGCTGGGGTTAATGGTCAGCACCTGGCTGTTATCGCTGGTGTTAATGGACAACTGACCATTGTGAGCCGTGACATCAATGGTTCGGCTATCGCTGTTGTCAGCGGCATTGACCAGGGTGATGCTGCCGCTGCCCAGGACAATCGCGCTGTCGAAGGTCAGGCTGATATTAGCGTTAGATACCACATCAGTCGCGTCGTCCGCCGGGCTGCTGCTCTCCAGGGTGGGCGCGGTGGTATCAATGCTCTCGCCGCTGAGGGTGACTGTGGTGCTGGTGGGACTAACAAGGCCATCTGCATTGGTCAGCACCAGGGCGGCGTTGACGGTGCCCCCATCGGCCACATCCGGGTCGCCTGCCACTACCGTATAGGTGCCGGTATAGGTGCCGTCGGTGTTGTCGGTGATATTGGTCAGGGTCTGGCCGTTAAAGGTGCCCGAAAGGATCAGGCCACTCCCCACAGTGCTGCCTTCAGTGTCAGGGGCTGCGGTAACGGTGACCTCTACTGTATCGCCGACCGTGTAGGCGCCATCGGCCACGCTTATGCTGCGAATCACCGGCGCCTCACCGACCGGCGGGTTCACCCCGCTCGGCAGCTCAATCCGTGCCGGTTGTGGGTCGAAGCCGGTAGCAGTGCCGTTCCACAGGTTCACGAAGTTATCGTCCCCATTATGCAGCCGAAAAAACACACCACTTGCTGCCATGAAAGCGGCGCTGGATCTTAAGCCGCTGCCGGTTAGCCATACATTTTGGACGCCTACAACGGTGGTTTGACTGATAGTGCCTCCATTATTGCCGATAAGGGCACTGCCATCGCCGACCAGAATAACCTGGTCATCCGTGCCCAGATTGTCGGCACCCGCCCAGCGTTCGCCGCTATCCAGAGTAACCGTTGCAGAGTCGGAATCCACCTTGATATAGAGGCTATAGGTCACATCGTCAACAAAGGTCTGGTCGTTGTGGTCTGAGGATAAGCCGGTCGTTAAATCAAACACCACTGTGCTGGCGCTGGGCGTAATGCTGGCACCGCTGCTGAGGGTGACCGCAGTCAAGGGATCACTGTCATTGCCCGCCAAATCTCTCAGCACCAGGGCGGTGGTGACGGTGCCGCCAGCGGCCACATCGTCGTCGCCTGCCTCCAGCGTATAGGTGCCGGTATAGGTGCCGTCGCCGTTGGCGGTGATATCGCTCAGTTCCCGGCCATTAAAGGTGCCCGAGAGGGTCAGCCCGGTCTCGGGGTTGCCCTCGCTGTTATTGCCGGCGGTGATAGTTACCGCTACCGTATCGCCAAACTGGTAGGCGCCGTCGGCTGCGCTGACGCTCTCGATGGTCGGCGCGGTGGTATCGGTTATGGCTGCGGTGGCAAAGTTGAGGGCGTCGGCATCGCTGATACCCGCGTAGGGGTTACCCGCCTCATCGGTGATGGCGGTGGCTGCAATCTCCAGGTGGTAGGCGCTGCCAAGGGCCAGGTCGTCGGTGGGGTTAATGGTCAGCACTGTCTTGTCACTGTTCAGGCTTAACTGGTTGCTGGGGTTTTCGACATCAATAACGAGGTTGGCGCTGTTGTCATCGTCATTGACCAGGGTGATGCTGCCGCTGCCCAGCACAATCGCGCTGTCAAAGGTCAGTTGGATAGTCTGGCTCACGGGCACCCCGATCAGGTCATCGACCGGGCTGCTGTTGTTCAGGGTCGGCGCGTTGGCATCAATGCTGGCGCCGCTGAGGGTGAGCGTGTTATGGATGGGACTGACAATGCCATCCGTATTGGTCAGCATCAGGGCGATGTTGACGGTCTCGCCAGCGGCCACATCCGGGTCGCCTGCCTCCACCGTATAGGTGCCGGTATAGGTGCCGTCGGTGTTGTCGGTGGTATCGCTCAGTTCCCGACCGTTAAAGGTGCCCGAGAGGGTCAGCCCGGTCTCGGGGTTGCCCGCAGTGTCAGTGCCCGCCATAACGGTTACCCGCACGGTATCGCCAATCACATACGTGTCATCGGCCACGCTGACGCTGTGAATCACCGGCGCCTCCCCGGTCGGCAGGCTCACCGAGCCCGGCAGGGCCATCAGTACCGGTTGCTGGTCGAGGTCGGCAGCAATGCCGTTCCACAGGTCCAGAGCGTCCAGACTATTGTTCGCGCCACTGTAACGCCGAGTGAACTCGCCACCAAGGTCCAGGGTAACGGCGCGGGCCGCTCCCCCGGCGGGCTCGGTGAACCATAGAGTGTTGCGCGGGCCGCCGCCCGTGCCCGCAACAGTAGCGCCTCGGCTGATCGCATTGCCCAGATGGCCGAGAATGGCGCTGCCATCGCCCACCAGAATAAGCTGGTCATCCGCGCCCAGATGGTTGGCGCCCGTCCAGCGTTCGCCGCTATTCAGAGTGACTGTTGCAGAGTCGGAATCCATCCGGATATAAATGGTATAGGTGACATCGGCAACAAAGGCCTGGCTGTTGTGGTCCGAGGACAGACCCGACGTTAAATCAAACACCACCGTGCTGGCGCTGGCGGTAATGCTCTCACCGGCGAGGGTGACTGCGGTATGAGGGGGGCTGTTATTGCCCGCCGCATCGGTCAGCACCAGAGCGGTGGTGACGGTGCCAGTATCGGCCACATCCGCGTCGCCTCCGCTCACCGTATAGGTGCCGGTATAGGTGCCGTCGGTGTTGTCGTTGTTGATATTGGTCAGGGTCCGACCATTAAAACTGCCCGAGAGGGTCAGCCCGGTCTCGGGGTTGCCTTCAGTGTCAGTGCCCGCAGTAACGGTTACCACTACGGTATCGCCAATCCCGTGGTTACCATCGGCCACGCTGACGCTGCTGATGGTGGGCGCCGCGCTGTCCACCCGCACCCCGGTGGTGCTGGCCACATCGTTCAGCGTGAGGTTGGCATCGTTGCCGCTGGCATCGGCGAGGCTGTCCCCATTGAGGGCGAGCGCGGTCACGCTCGGGCCGTCACTGTCCTGGTCACCCGCGACGACGGTATAGCGGTAAGTGAGGCTGTCGCTGCCGTTGCCAGACACATAGGTGGCGGCGGCACTATTGTTGCTGCCAGTGCTGCTGCCAGCGCGGCTGTCCAGGGTGAACCCCAGGCTTGAGTCGAGGGTGCCACTGCTGCCCGCCGTCAGGGTGACGGGTTCACTGAACTGCACCGTAAACTCAAGCGTATCGCCAGGCCCGTAGCTGCCAGCATCTGGTACGCTCACGGCTGTGATGGTGGGCGCGGTGGTGTCTGTTGGGCCGGGCGGGGGAACAGGCAACGCTATACCGCCGCCGGTACCGCTGTCGATCAGCAGGTCTTCCAGCCCCGTGGCGCCGCCTGCGTCTGCTTCGTTTAGAATCTCTGTCAGGCTGCCAGCATCATCCAGCGCCTCCAGGGTGCTGGCAAAACTGCCGCCGCCTGCCTCAATCAGGGAACTCAACACGCTCGGGTCATCCAGGGCGGAAGTGACTACGGCCTCAATAAGGGTCAGCAAGTCTTCGGCGTCGGCCTCTGGGGGCAGGCTCTCCAGCAGATCACCGACTTCGCCATCGGTGGGGATTAACTCGGCGACCAGCTCGGTCTGGGTGGAGGCCAGGTCGGCCACTTCGACGGCGAGTTGGGTGACTGTTTCCAGTTCTTGTACGGGACTGGCGCTGACTTGATCCAGCAACAGCCGGCCCACTCCCGCTGCGGCTTCTCCGCTGTAGGCCAGGTTCTGGTCGGTCACCTGATCGGTAAAGTCCTGGGCGACGGTCAGCTTGTTGTCGGCGACCTGAAGGTCTGTGTCGCGGGCGCCGTTGAGGATGTCCAGCATCGCCGTGGCTGCGGTGAATTCACCGCTGGTGATACGCTCGCTATAAAAAGCGAGCCCTTCGGCGTCCGGTTCACGGCTGAAGAGTTGCTGGTAAACCGCAGTGACCAGCTCTGTTGTCTCCGCCTCGCCTGTCTCCGTGCCGTAGAGGGCAACCGACTCCGGGGAGGTGGCGAAGGCCTCAATGACGGCTTCCAGGCCTTCACTGTCGATGCGATTGGCCCAGTAGCTTAATCCAGCGGGGTCAGCCGGGCGGCCATAGTAGGCGATGTATATTTTTTGGGTCAGGGTTAAAGCGTCTTCCATTTTTATCGTGCTCCTTACCAGGTTTCGATATTCTATACTGGGAGTTTCAGCACTTGGCACTTGGCACTTGGCACTTGGCACTTGGCACTTGGCACTTGGCACTTGGCACTTGGCACTTGGCACTTGGCACTTGGCACTTGGCACTTGGCACTTGGCACTTGGCACTTGGCACTTGGCACTTGGCACTTGGCTCTTGGCTCTTGGCTCTTGGCTCTTGGCTCGGCGTAATATAGCCGTCTGGCTAGCTTTGCACAACACTCAGCGCGAAAAACAGCCCGGAAGTCTCATACATTCAGGGCTTGCGATTTTGAGCCGCAGGTGGGGTTGGGTGTGGCGGGTGGTTTGCTGTGGCAGGTGGTCGGGTGGGATAAGCCTTGCGGTTTGGGCACGCTCTCGCGGGTGTTTTTGACCGCTGCGGAACTCAACGATTTTTCCTAAAGGAAAAATTCGGATTCAAACAGTCCTCGCGGAAAGCCTCAAAAACACCCGCTTGCGCAACCGTGCCCTGATTAAACCTTCAAGGTTTACCACCCGCCCACAGGCTGAATCTGCGCTCGGCTGTGGCTTCTACGGCTTCGCCTGATTAAACCTTACCCACCCGCCTACCGTTTTTCTGCGGCGACACTCATGGAGCAGAGGACTTGCGGGGTGCTTTGAAGCGCATAAAGAGTGCGCTATGGCGGTGTTGGCGCATTTGATGTTTCGGTGAGCATGTTTGAGCCGCAGGCGAGTTTGCGAACCGATCAAATGCGATAACAACGCCAGCACTCAGCGCGAAGAGCAGCCCGGAAGTCTCATAACCATACACTCAGGGCTTGCGGTTTTGAGCCGCAGGTGGGATCGGCTGTGGCAGGTGGGCGGGTGTGGTCGGGTGTGGCGGGTATGGTTGGTTGTAGCCGGGTGGGTAAGCCTTGCGGTTTGGGCACGCTTCAGCGTGTGTTTTTGACCGCTGTGGAACTCAACGATTTTTCCCAAAGGAAAAATTCGGATTCAAACAGTCCTCGCGGAAAGCCTCAAAAACACCCACTTGCGCAACCGTGCCCTGATTAAACCTTCAAGGTTTACCACCCGCCCACAGGCTGAATCTGCGCTCGGCTGTGGCTTCTACGGCTTCGCCTGATTAAACCTCAAGATTTACCCACCCGCCTACCATTTATCTGCGGCGACACTCATGGAGCAGAGGACTTGCAGGGTGCCTGGCAGAGGACTTGCGGGGTGCTTTGAAGCGCATAAAGAGTGCGCTATGGCGGTGTTGGCGCATTTGATGTGTCGGTGAGCATGTTTGAGCCGCAGGCCATTGTCCACGCGACATTGGTGAACCGATCAAATGCGATAACAACGCCAGCACTCAGCGCGAAGAGCAGCCCGGAAGTCTCATAACCATACACTCAGGGCTTGCGGTTTTGAGGCGCAGGCAAGCTCGGCTATGGTTGGGTGTGGCAGGTGGCAGGTGTGGTCGGGTGTGGCAGGTGGTCGGGTGTGGCAGGTGGTCGGGTGGGTAAACCTTGCGGTTTGGGCACGCTCCAGCGTGTGTTTTTGACCGCTGCGGAACTCAACGATTTTTCCTAAAGGAAAAATTCGGATTCAAACAGTCCTCGCGGAAAGCCTCAAAAACACCCGCTTGCGCAACCGTGCCCTGATTAAACCTTCAAGGTTTACCACCCGCCCACAGGCTGAATCTGCGCTCGGCTGTGGCTTCTACGGCTTCGCCTGATTAAACCTCAAGATTTACCCACCCGCCCACAGGCTGAATCTGCGCTCGGCTGTGGCTTCTACGGCTTCGCCTGATTAAACCTTACCCACCCGCCTACCATTTATCTGCGGCGACACTCATGGAGCAGAGGACTTGCAGGGTGCCTGGTAAAGGACTTGCGGGGTGCTTTGAAGCGCATAAAGAGTGCGCTATGGCGGTGTTAGCGCATTTGATGTGTCGGTGAGCATGTCTGAGCCGCAGGCGAGTTTGCGAACCGATCAAATGCGATAACACCGTCAGCACTCAGCGCGAAAAGCAGCCCGGAAGTCCTATAACCACAAACTCAGGGCTTGCGGTTTTGAGCCGCAGGCCAGTGTCCACGCGACATTGGTAAACCGATCAAATGCAGATACCAATGCAGACAATAACGACAGCACTCAGCGCGAAAAGCAGCCCGTAAGTCCCGTAACCATGAACTCAGGGCTTGCGGTTTTGAGCCGCAGGCCAGTGTCCACGCGACATTGGTAAACCGATCAAATGCAGATACCAATGCAGATAACAACGACAGCACTCAGCGCGAAGAGCAGCCCGTAAGTCCCATACATTCAGGGCTTGTAATAACGCCAGCACTCAGCGCGAAAAGCAGCCCGGAAGTCCTATAACCATACATTCAGGGCTTGCGGTTTGGCACCTGGCTCAGCGTAATATAGCCGTCCGGTTAGCTTTGCGCAGTACGGCAAACTACTCAGCGCGCTGTTTGGCTCTTGATTTCCCGCGACCTTTTTCTACAACCCAGGTACCGCCCTTGTAAAATGCCTTCCATCCAGTCGCCTTGCCGTCTGCTTCCGTCATTAAATAATGCTCTTTGGTTTTCCGGCTGTATCGAATCTGGGAGCGATTAGCGTCGCCATCAGTGACGGGCGCCGAATAAAGAAAGTTATACTTGGGGTCGATTGCCGACTTGTGCGGCAATATTTCATCCAGAAACGGCGCTCTGGTCTCGCGGTTGCGCGGGAACTGGCTGGCCGCAAGAAACAGCCCCGCTGCGCCATCCCTGAGTACATAGGTGTCCTCTACTTTAAGGCACTCCAGCTCCGGCATGGGCACTGGAACCATTTTCGGTGGCGCGGCCTCCCCGTTGCGCAGCAACTTGCGGGTGTTTTTACAGTCTTCACGGGTACAGCCGAAGTACTTGCCGAAACGCCCTGTCTTGAGCTGCATCTCTGCACCGCATTTGTCGCATTCGAGCATTGGGCCGTCATAGCCCTTGATTTTGAAAGCGCCCTGCTCTATTTCAAAACAGGCACAGTCGGGGTTATTGCCACACACATGTAATTTGCGGGTTTCATCAATGAGATAACTGTCCATAGCGGTATTGCAGGTCGCGCAGCGTCGGCGCGTCACCAATTGCCTGGATTCGGCTTCGTCGTCGGCATCTTCGCTAACGGCCTCATCGCCGGAAATCAAATTTACTGTGGACTTACAGCGTTCTTTGGGCGGCAGGGTATAGCCTGAGCAGCCGAGAAAAACACCCGTACTCGCTGTTCTAATTTGCATGGGCCTGCCACAGCGGGTACAGGCAATATCGGTCATGGTCGGCTCGTTGCGGCGCATGCCTCCCTCTTCCTGTTCGGCGGCCTGAATCTGTGTCAAAAAATTTGTATAGAATTCATCCAGTAAGTCGCGCCATTCAACGCGGCCTTCGGCGACTGCGTCCAGGCGCTCTTCCATGCTGGCGGTGAAGCCGTAGTCCAGTAAATCCTGGAAACTCTCCTGTAGCCGCTCGGTGACAATGTCACCCATTTTTTCCGCATAAAAACGCTTGTTCTCCAGGCGCACATAGCCGCGATCCTGAATCGTCGAAATAATTGAAGCGTAGGTCGATGGGCGGCCTATGCCACGCTTTTCCAGTTCCCGAACCAGGCTCGCTTCCCCATATCGCGGCGGCGGCCTGGTAAAGTGCTGGCTGGAGTCCAGCTTCAGTAATTTCAATCTGTCGCCAGGCTGCATATCGGGCAACACAATGTCTTCGGCGCGTTTCCCGGCTACAGGCTGAACACGGGTGTAACCATCAAACTTTATAATGCGGCCCCTGGCATTGAGGCTGTACTCTGCGGCCTTCACTGTGATGGTGCTGGACAGATACTGAGCCGGCGTCATTTGGCAGGCAACAAACTGACGCCAGATCAGCTCATACAGCCGTTCGGCGTCTCTCTCTACGCCTGTTAGCTGATGTTGCTGCACATTGATATCGGAGGGGCGGATAGCTTCGTGCGCCTCTTGGGCGCCTTCCTTTGATGAATATGAGTTTGGCTTTCCGGGGAGATAGGCCGGCTTATAATTGCTCTTTATATACTCGCGGCACGCTGCGACAGCTTCTGCGCTCAGGTTGGTAGAATCTGTGCGCATGTAGGTAATGTAGCCCGCTTCATAGAGCCGCTGGGCTAACATCATGGTTTTCTTTACGCTAAAACCAAGGCGCGTACTGGCGCCTTGCTGTAGCGTAGAGGTAATAAACGGGGCCGGGGGCTTGCTGCGGGTCGGTTTATCTTCGCGCTCGCTGACCTGGTAGCGGGCATTCTCCAGCGCCGCAAGCGCCTCGCTGGCTTGCTCTTCACTGGTCGGGCGAAAACTGTCCTCGCCCTGTTTACGCACCTGAAAGCGCACTTGCTGCCTGGAGCTGTCTTCGAGGTTGGCGTGAAGCTCCCAAAATTCCTCGGGTATAAATGCGTGAATTTCTCTCTCTCTTTCAACCAGCAGCCGCACGGCAACAGACTGCACTCTCCCGGCTGACAAGCCTCTGGCGACTTTGGCCCACAGTAAGGGCGATACCATGAAACCGACGACCCGGTCGAGAAAACGTCGCGCCTGCTGGGCATTGACGCGATTGGTGTCGAGATGGCCTGGCTGTTCAAAGGCCTCCTGAATCGACTTTCTGGTTATTTCGTTAAACACCACCCGTTGATAGCGGCCCTCATCACCACCAATAGCTTCGCGCAGATGCCAGGCAATCGCCTCTCCCTCCCTGTCGAGGTCGGTTGCGAGGTAAATAGCATCGGCGTCTTTGGCCAGTCTTTTCAGTTCTTTAACGACTTTTTCCTTGCCCGGAAGAATCTGGTAGTTGGCTGCCCAGCCTTTATCCGGGTCTATCCCCATGCGCTTTACCAGTTGCGCGTGGCTCTTCTGCTTGCGGTGGGCAACCTGCTGGGCGGGAGACATTTTTCGGGTAATCGCAGCTTGTCGAGCGCGCTCTTTCGGATCGACAGCAGATTTTCCACTACCCGTGGTGGGCAGATCCCGAATGTGTCCAACGCTGGACTTTACGACAAAACCAGAGCCCAGATACTTGTTGATAGTCTTCGCCTTGGCTGGCGATTCGACTATAACCAATGATTTACCCATAACGTCCTGTTCAATTCGTGCAAAAAAGCGACATATATAAGACCAGATTCAGCTCGGGTCAAGAAAAAAGCTACACAGAATGTGAGCCTGCGGGTTCTATCAAGGTCTCAATCAGCGACTCCAGAACTATTTTTAGTTGGCTGATGTCTTCCTCTGCGCCCCGCTCATCCCAAAACAACCAGACACTGTCTGGAGCGATGCGCAACTGCTCCACGCCCGCCGGGAGCACCGCTAAAAGCGCGGTCGGCGGCGTGGGCCCTCGTCTGTCAGAGTTGCGCCACCCATCCTTCGTTAAACTATAGCTGCCGACTCCCGTCAGACGCACCCCATGCCCCGCCCGCAAGCCATAGGCCGCCATTAGCCGTTGCTCACCACCGCGACTTGCCTGTGCCAGTTGAACCTGAAGCCCGCTCACGGCGGCGGCCTGGCGCAATGATGCCAAACGGCGTTGCTGTCTGCTGGGCACAATCGACAACAGCGGCGACAGCGCGACAAGCACAATGAAAATAATTAATAGCCAGGCCACGCTTGCTCCGGTGCAATAGCACTTGATTTAACCCACAATAGCGCGATGACTATACTATGAGACCTTTGCACGAAAGCCATTTCACCTGCATGCTGCGTCGCCTAAAAGCGCCTACTGTTGGTAAAATCGTACTCAATCGGTCATTTATAAGCATAAACTCCCTCATTCCGTGCGTTTTTGCCTTGCCTGAAAGTGAAATCATCTTCCGTGCAAAGGTCTCAACTATGGTATAAATAATCGCAGCCGCGCTATCATAGCCTCGGGGGAGAAAGATTGTGACCAGTTATAGCAAAGTATTACTAGCCGTGGACTTGAGCGAGGAATCTGAGTCTGTTGCCGCCAGAGCCGAAGCGCTCACCAAAGCCTACCAGGCAGCGCTGCATGTTATTCACGTTATAGAGCCGCTCAGTTTTGCCTACGGCGGGGATATTCCTATGGATTTTTCCGGCATTCAGGAGGAAATACACCAACAAGCCAAGACCCAACTGCACAGCTTTGCCAGCAAACACGGCATACTTGCAGACCATCAGCACATCGTACTGGGACGGCCGGAGGTCGAAATTCACGCCCTGGCAGAGGCATTGAACGTCGATCTTATCGTCGTTGGCAGCCATGGCCGTTACGGGCTGGCGCTACTGATGGGATCAACTGCGAATGGCGTACTGCACGGGGCAACCTGCGATGTCCTTGCGGTTCGCGTCGGCAGCTAGCCGCCCAGAAACCCGGCTAAAGAAACTGCATCGAAAGGCCAGTTGAGCTCGTTCTCGCGGTATTTTAAAACCGGAATCAAGACCCCGTAGCGTTCAAACAGGCTGGGGTCGCTCGCTATATCCACTTCTTCCAGCTCCCAACCCTGGCTCAGCCAGGGCTGGATCAGTTCAGCCGCCTGTTCACACAAATGGCATGAGTCCGTGCTGTATAAAACCAGCCTGAACTCCATAGCGCCCGGCGCCCGGAACTCGTCGTTCAAACCCTAGAGGTCGTAGCCACTCTCGTTGTGAAGCACGACATCAAGCCCTCCGGTTTCCTCTTCTTCAGAAACGCGCAGAGGTGTTATCAGGTTGATGAGTTTCAACAGGATGTATGTGGCCGCCGCCGTATACAGCCCCACCGCGCCAATACCACAGAGTTGCACCAGCAACTGGTCAGCCATGCTGACACCCTCTGCCAGGCCCTGGCCGCTAAAAATGCCCAGATTTGAGCTGGCGAATATACCTGCGGCAAAAGTGCCCAAAGCTCCGCCGACACCGTGGACGGGGAAAACGTCCAGAGAGTCATCAATCCTGAATTTCTGCTTGATGGTGAGTGTCGCAAAGAAACAGACGGCACCAGCGCACACGCCGATAACCAAAGCACCGCCCGGACCAACAAACCCTGAAGCGGGGGTGATGGTACCCAAACCTGCCACCATTCCCGTTACGGCGCCCAAGGCACTGGGCTTGCCATATTTAACCCACTCAATCGTCAGCCAGGTGAATGCTCCAGCCGCCGCCGACAGATGCGTCACCAGCATCGCCATGGCGGCATCACCATTGGCAGCGAGCGCGCTGCCGGCATTAAACCCGAACCAGCCCACCCACAACATGCAGGCGCCAGTTATGCTCATGGTCATATTGTGTGGCGGCATGGCTGTCTCGCCAAAGCCTCGGCGATTACCTATCACCAGCGCGCAGACCAAAGCGGCGACGCCAGCGGTGATGTGAACGACTGTACCACCCGCAAAATCAAGCAGGCCCATCTCGCCGAGCCAGCCACCACCCCATACCCAGTGAGTCACTGGTGAGTAGACGACGAGTAGCCATAAGGCGGAAAAGACCAGCACTGCTGAAAAGCGGGTGCGCTCTGCAAAACTACCGATAATCAGGGCTGGAGTAATCACGGCAAACGTCATTTGAAACATGGCAAACAGGGTTTCGGGTATGTCGCCGCTCAGCGTGTCTTTACCGATACCGGCCATCAATGCCTTGCCGGTACCACCGACCCAGGCTGAGCCTTCGTCAAATGCCAGGCTATACCCTATTAGATACCAGAGCACTGATGCTACGCAGGCAATGCCGAAACATTGCATGAGTACCGATAGTACATTCCCGGAGCGTACCAGGCCGCCGTAGAACAGCGCCAATCCCGGCAGAGTCATCAATAGCACCAAAGCTGTAGCAGTTAAAATCCAGGCGGTGTTCGCTCCGTCCATCGTGTAGGCCCTCTGTTTTTATAGCGTGACAAATTTTGCTGCGCTAGCAGCACTATAAGAGTACGTAGTTCGCTCAATACACACAAGCCACATAACCGAAAAACGATTATTTCCGCCCTTGTAAACGACCGGGGGTTGGCAGTACCATAGCCGCCAGGTTTAACAAGTCATACCGGAGTTACCCTAGAGAGATGGCGTTATTCTCCCAACCCACTGCCCGCGCGCTGGCCATTCTGGATTTGCTAATGGCCAACCCCAATCAGGCTTTCGGCCTGACTGAAATGACCCGTCGCCTGAGTTTGAACAAGGCGACTTGCCACGCAATTCTGACTACCATGTCCAGCTATGGTTTTTTGGTGCAGCACCCAAAAACCAAGGCGTATCGGCTGGGACCTTCAATAATCGCTGCTGGCAATGCCGCATTTGCCCAGTTCCCGGTGCTTGAATATGCGCGTCCTGAGCTTGAGGGCCTTGAAAATGAACTCGACGTCGGCTTTGCTGTAACCGGACGCTCGAAAGCGCATGTTGTGCTACTTGCACTGTACGGCTCGGCGAACAGCCTGATTGATCAGTTCCAACTCGGTCTGCGTCTGCCGAACACCGCGCCGATTGGCGCCTGCTTTACTGCCTGGTCACCGGCCAGGCATCTGGAGCAGTGGCTGGCGCAGGCCCATGAGGCACGCGGCGGCTACAATGAAAAGCTTGATCAAAGACTGCGTATGTCAGTGATATCCATTCGCGCGCGTGGCTATGAAATTGTTTTGAAAACCAGAGCAGAGCAAGAGCTACACAACAATCTGAATAAAATTCAAAGCGCCTGGAACCTGAAAGAGCTAGAGGCGATGACCCGGCACTACCAGACTTCACTCTGCGATGAATACGTGCATCTGGACCGCTTCAACCCACGGGCAAAATACAAGGTCAGCGCAATCAATGTGCCTGTATTCGCCTACAAGAAAATGCCGGCACTGTGCTTTGCTGCTGGCTCGTTTCAGCAGCCTGTGAGTGGAGCCGAGATAGAGCACATCGCCGAGCGTATGCGCAGCGCTGCTGAGCGCGTGACCGAGAAAGCCCGCGCTCGCGGCATGCAGGAGGGTTCAGAACCCGGCTAGTCAGTTACCTGGACAAATAGCCCATGCCCTCTTCCAGACCTTTCAAACTTAGCGGGTACATCTGTCCTTCAAGTAGTCTGTTGGTCATGGATATCGACTGGGTATACTCCCACTCATCCTGCGGCACCGGATTGATCCAGATGACCTTGTCGTAGGTCTCTGTCAGGCGGCGCAGCCAAACCTCACCCGCCTCTTCATTCCAGTGCTCAACACTGCCGCCGGGCTGGGCAATTTCATAGGGCGACATAGAGGCATCACCAACCAGTACCACTTTATAATCGTGGGCGTATTTGTGCATGATAGCCAGCGTCGAGCTGCGTTCGTTGTGGCGGCGGATATTATTTTTCCACACGGATTCATAAATAAAATTATGAAAATAGAAAGACTCCATGTGTTTGAACTCGGTGCGAGCAGCCGAGAACAATTCCTCGCAAATCTTCACATGAGGATCCATGGAGCCGCCCACGTCAAAGAACAGCAATACCTTCACCGCATTGTGCCGCTCCGGCATCATTTTGATGTCCAGCAAGCCGGCATTGCGAGCCGTGGAACTAATGGTGTCATCCAAATCCAGCTCTTCGGTGGCACCGGTGCGGGCAAACTTCCGCAAACGGCGTAAGGCCATTTTGATATTGCGGGTACCCAGTTCAACCGAATCATCCAGATTGGCGTAATCGCGCTGCTCCCAGACTTTAACAGCCCTCCTGTTTCTGCCGTTGGGACCAACCCGAATACCTTCGGGGTGGTAGCCTTCCTGCCCAAATGGCGAGGTACCGCCTGTGCCAATCCACTTATTGCCACCCTCGTGACGCTTTTTCTGCTCTTCGAGACGCTGTTTGAATGCCTCTATCAGTTTTTCCAAACCGCCGAGAGATTCGATTTTTGCTTTTTCTTCCGCAGTGAGATTCTTCATAAATTCACTGCGCAACCAGTCGTCAGGAATTAAGGTTTCAATAATGTCATCGAGAGCCTCCAGATCCTGAAAATGCAAACCGAAGGCGCGGTCGAATCGATCAAAGTACTTTTCATCCTTGACCATGCAGGTTCTGGAAAAATAGTAAAACTCATTGATGTCGACAAAGGCGATACGCTGCTTGAGGCCCTCCAGGAGGTCTAGCAGCTCCCGAGTCGTGACCGGTACACCCACATCGCGCAGGCCCTGAAAGAAGTTGATTAACATTTTATTTAGCGCATTTCCCTGCGGTGCATAAAGGCCAGCCGTTCCAGCAAGTGTACATCTTGCTCATTTTTGAGCAGCGCTCCATAGAGAGGCGGAATCGCTTTGCTCTGGTCTCTGTCCTTGAGCACTTCGTCGGGAATATCGTCCGCCATGAGCAGCTTGAGCCAGTCGATCAGCTCTGAGGTTGATGGCTTTTTCTTGAGGCCGGGAACACTGCGCACATCGAAGAAAACCTCCATCGCTTCCTGCACCAAATCCGCCGCAATAGCGGGGTAGTGCACATCTATAATCTGGCGCATGGTGTCGCGGTCAGGAAAATTGATAAAGTGAAAAAAACAGCGCCGCAAAAAGGCATCGGGCAACTCTTTCTCGTTATTACTGGTAATGATAATGACCGGGCGGTGCCTGGCTTTAATGGTTTCGCCAGTTTCGTAGACGAAGAACTCCATGCGGTCTAGCTCCAGCAACAAGTCGTTGGGAAATTCAATGTCGGCCTTGTCCACTTCGTCAATCAGCAAGACAACCTGTTCCTCGTCAGCGAACGCTTCCCAGAGCTTGCCGCGCTTAATGTAGTTAGCAATATCGTGAACCTTTTTACCGCCCAGTTGTGAATCGCGCAAACGCGACACGGCATCGTATTCATACAATCCCTGTTGAGCCTTGGTGGTTGATTTTATGTGCCACTGTATCAGGCGCATGCCCATTGCAGCGGCGACTTCTTCTGCCAGCATGGTCTTGCCGGTGCCCGGCTCGCCTTTGATCAATAACGGGCGTTGCAGTGTTACAGCGGCATTAACTGCCATGCGCAAGTCGTCAGTGGCTATGTAGCGCTCAGTTCCTTCAAATTTCATCTTGTCTCACTTGTCAGGGGGCTTAAATAAACGCGCCAGCCTACCCATATCAGTCTCTTCACGCAACTGCCGACAGACACTTAGAGACCTTTGCACGAAAGCCATTTCACCTGCATGCTGTGTTAAAACCGTACTCAATCGGTCATTTATAAGCATAAACTCCCTCATTCCGTGCGCTTTTGCCTTGCCTGAAAGTGAAATCATCTTCCGTGCAAAGGTCTCACTTAACTCCCCTTTGCACTTAACCTCTGGAACTTAACCTCTGGAACAGGTAGAAAGCCGCGCCTACAGCCAGGGCAAAGCCCTGCATCACAAGAATTGGGCGCAGTGCTCTCATTATTTGATCTACGCCGTGAGTGAGGAGTTCAAAACCTGCCACCACAATCGCCGCCGCATAGGTCGATGCACCCGGCTCAGACACAACGGGGGTCAGCAAGAGGGCAGCCAGCATCAGTAACAGCGTTACCATTGGCGCGGCGGCGAGGCGCTGCCTAAACCAGCCTCTAAAGATGAGCAACAGGCCCATGGAAGCGGCGATATAAACAAGCCACGCGACCCTGTAAGATTCGGGAGTCAGCACGGTTATGCAACCCGGTGGGGCGCAGGCCCATCGCAACTTTTGGGGTGAACACCTTCATCAGCGACCGCCCGCCCCTGGATGGACGCGCTCGCTTCCAGCCCGGCTGGCGTTGGGGGCATTTGCAAAAAATACCCTGGCTCTGCAAGCGCTGCCATTACTGTGAGCACATCCACCCTGGCCAGCTTGCGCTCGCCATCCAGCTTCAGATCCATGACTGGAATTGCCTCGCCAAATTGTTTTAGCAGGAGCGGAGGAACTTTATCCAGGCCTTCCCCTCGCTTTGCGTAGAGATACATCTCTGCTGTGCGGGCGCTCTTATACACCTGACATAAAATCATGCGGCATTTGCCTCAAACTCTTGCTGTAAGGGCTGCAACAACGCCTGCTTGCGCCACCCACTCCAATAACCTGGCTCGACAACCTGCTCACCTGAAAATTTTCTCAATAGCAGTTCATAATCTTTCGAGGCCAGTAAAATTTCTGGTGCTATGTCCCACTCTTGAGCAAATCGCCGCGCAGACTTGCGGAGCCACTTGAGCTGCTTACGCTGAACGGCATCCAGTGGCACGGGCAGCCGGGGGGGTAGCTCAGCTTGTTGCAGGCTCAGCGCCGCATCGACCCATTGCAACAATTGCTCGCCTTGATTGCGAATGACTGCCTGTGGGAAATCTTCAATTTTTCGAAAATCCTCCAGGGCTCCAGGAGGGTTCTGCGCCAATTGCAGGCAGTGGCTGTCGCTGAGTATCCAGCCAAGCGGCTTGTCTGTGCTCTTCGCCCGATTTTCGCGCCACTGGCACACGCCCATCAACACGGCAAGCTGGCTGCTGTTTAACTTCCAGGCCGATTTGATACGCGAGGCAGGCGCAACAAGCACTTCATGGGCAGCGGCAATGGCCGCTTCACTATCCTGTTGTAGCCAGCCGAGCTTATTCTGCGCGACCAGACGGGTGTACAGTGCCTGATACACGTTAACGAGCGGAATCACGTCCTGCGCGGCATATCGGAGTTGCGATTTTGTCAGTGGCCGCGCCAGCCAGTTGGAGCGCGTTTCGCCCTTTGGCAAACACTCGCCCGTCAATAGTTTAACCAGTGCCCGGTAACCCAGGCCGTGCCCCAGATTGAGGTACGCCGCCGCCCGCTGAGTGTCAAACACGGGGCCAGGCAGAACGCGCAGCCAGTGTTGCAGGACTTTAAAGTCCTCCCCTGGAGAGTGAAGAACTTTAGTGATGGCGGAATTCTCCAGCAACTCTTGCAGGGGCGAGCTGTCTTCCAGGCTCAGTGGATCTATCAGCCAGGCGTGATTATCTCCGGGAAAGCACAACTGCAATAAGGCGGCTTGCGGATAAAAGGTGTCTCGTCGCATGAATTCGGTATCGAGCGCTACACAGTCAGCCTGCTGGCGCGCATTTAGCAGTTCCCGCAACCCGGAGTCACTTTGCACCAGTGTCCAGTTCAAGAATCACCCACCAGCCTTCTGCCCGACAAAGCGTGAGCCAATGTCGTCCCATCGACATACTCTAACTCTCCACCCAGTGGTATGCCGTGGGCAATGCGAGAGACCTTTACACCTGATTTTGCCAACATTTCCACCAAATAATAGGCGGTGGCTTCACCCTCTACGGTCGGGTTAGTTGCCAGTATCACCTCTGCTACTGATTCAGCCTCTACCCGCTGCTGTAAAATGTGCAAGCCGATTTCTTCGGGACCAATACCGTCTATGGGCGACAAATGCCCCATCAAAACAAAGTACCGGCCTCTATAGCTGGCGCTCTGTTCGATGGCAATTACATCTGCCGGTGACTCCACAACACACACGACTGAAGCGTCCCGCCTTGTGTCTTGACAAATTTCACAGACATCCAGCTCACAGAAATTTCGACACTGCTGGCAGTGTACGACTTCTCGCATTGATGACTGCAATGCCGACGCCAGCACCTCGCCACTTTCACGACTGCGCTCCAGCAGATGCAGCGCCATTCGCTGGGCTGATTTTGGCCCCACGCCCGGCAAGCACCGCAGGGCATCAACAAGCTCTTGAATGAGTGGGCTAAAGCTCACACTGCACCTGGATTTGCCCGAACAGGGAAAACATGACTCAAAACGGCATCTTGAAGCCATCTGGCATTTTAAAGCCCGCTGCCAAACCAGACATGGCTTGCTGGCTATTCGCCTCGACTTTCCTGGCTGCATCATTCACCGCCGCGGCCAGTAAGTCTTCCAGCACTTCTTTGTCCTCACTCATTACCATATCGTCAATACTAACCCGACGAATGTTGTAGCGACCAGTCATCACGATTTTAACCAGCCCCGCGCCAGCCTGACCTTCAAATTCAGCGGCTGCCAACTCTTGCCGGGCTTTCTCCATACCTTCCTGAACTTGCTGGGCTTGCTTCATCAGATTCTCAATACTTGCCTTCACGATTCACCTCAGTGTTTAACAGGAGTAATTGATTCGATATCCAGAGAGCCTTCAAAGCGATTCAACAGCAGTTGAACACGCGGGTCTCCTTCGATAGAGCGAACGGCACCCTGCTGGCGCTCTGCCAACATGCGCCTGGCAAGAGCAGCCGGAGTTTCATAGCGGGGAACGCCGATTTCCAGGCTTACTTCTAGCGGCTGTCCCAAATAATCGGTCAATGCAGCCTGCATTTTCTCCACATGATGATCGCTATAAAGAGATGCGGTGGCCTCATCGAGAACAAAGTAAGCCTTATTCCCATCGACCTGCCTCAACTCGGTATTGGAGGCGACGCTGTAGACCAGGCCTTTTAATTGCAAGGCCTCAAACAGTTCGGCCCACTTCCCTGGCTCCAGTGCGGCTGCGCATGAAGCCCCACTGGATTGCGGATGCCGCGCCTCTGGCTGAAGCTGAAATTCTCGCTCTGTTTTTGCGGCCTGTTGCTGCGGGTAAGCTGATCCACGCGGAGAGGGCTCACCCGAAGGGGGTGACGGGGTGATCTCCGGCCCCTGGGAAGGCGAGGGAGGCGAGGCCAGCGCTTGAGCTGCACACTCCGGGCGGCGGGACTGGATCAGAGGTTCCGCTAGCGGCTCCGACGCCAGAGCCGCAGGTTCAGGCTTTTTTGACGGGTCGGCGGCCTCGCCCGCATCCGCCTGATTCACTGCTGCTGCGGCGGGTTTTAATTCAGCCTCTGTCAGGGCTTCGTCAATCACCAGGCCGGGGCGAAACGCGATCATTCGCAAAAGAACCATTTCCAGCCCACTGCGCAAATCCGCAGCCAGACTGATATCGCGCTTTCCAATCAATGCGGTTTGATAAAACAACTGTGCATCTTCTGCGGTTATTGAGTGGGCCAGTTCTGTAACCTGGGCTGCATCACCCCGGCTATTATCGACCGCAGCGGGTACGGCCTGCGCCACCGCGACGCGATGAATCAGTGCAATCAATTCTTGCAGGGTTCCGGCGTAATCGGGTGCGTGTTCGGACAGTTGGGCAACAATTTGCAACGCCTCAGCCGCATTTTGAGAGGCAACCGCCGCTAACAATTTATAAACAAAACTGAGCTCAACCGTGCCCAACATAGCGCGCACATCATTTTCATTTAACTGCCCGGAACAAAAATTGATCGCCTGATCTGCAAGGCTAAGCGCGTCGCGCATACTGCCATTGGCGGCGCGAGCCAACAGCCACAAACCGGACTCGTCAGAGGCGATACTCTCCTGCTGCAAAACCGATTGCAAATACCCCACAATCAGCTCGGGGGACATATTTTTCAGGTTGAACTGTAAACAGCGTGACAGCACAGTTGCTGGCAACTTTTGTGGATCAGTCGTTGCCAACAGGAATTTCACATGGGGGGGCGGCTCTTCCAGCGTTTTCAGCAGTGCATTAAAACTGCTGGTTGAAAGCATATGGACTTCGTCAATCAAATAGACTTTGTAACGACAACGGGTTGGAGCGTACTGCACGTTCTCCAGCAATTCGCGGGTGTCCTCCACCTTGGTGCGCGAGGCTGCGTCCACTTCAATTAAATCGACACTTCGACCCTCGGCTATTTCCAGGCAGGCAGCGCATTCACCACAGGGCTGAGAGCTCACGCCCACTTCGCAGTTAAGACACTTGGCAAGTATGCGTGCAACCGTAGTTTTACCGACCCCACGGGTACCCGTAAACAGATAGGCGTGATGCAGGCGGTCGTGATCCAGAGCGTTGATGAGGGCCTGCAATATATGCTCCTGACCGACCATCTCCTTAAATATTTGGGGACGCCATTTGCGGGCAAGAACCTGGTAAGACATAGCGTATTCAACACCGGTTAATTGAAGTGAGCAAGCATACACAAAAGTGCGAGCCGATGAGACTTTTTCCTCGGAAAACCCGTACCTGCCCCACCTTTAATGGGGAAGCGACCAATGGGGAAGCGACCAATGGGGAGGCGGCCCAAACAGCCACACCCCGGCACACGAGACAGTAACTACCGTTGCTCCCTTCCAGGCCTGGCGGAGTTCGCTACCTATCGTTGCGGGGGGACCGCAAGGGCCACCATAAAACCGCGGCGGCCAGTCAATGGCGGGGTATTGAACCCCTTTGAGTCCGAATCCCTTACACTTGCAGTATGTTGCCACAAATAATCGCCCTATCATAAGGAAAAGCAAGGAAAAGCAGGATTTATGTTGCAACGCCTGGTATTTGTTTGACTTCTGTCCCCACATCCTGGCATCAACAGGATGTCTGATTGGGCTGCACTGCATGATGTCTGATTGGGCTGCACTGCATGATGTCTGATTGGGCTGCACTGCATGATGTCTGATTGGGCTGCACTGCATGATGTCTGATTGGGCTGCACTGCGTAAGTACGATTGGCTGTTGTCTATCTTTCCGTGCTCAGCATCTATTGAATCAATGCGCGGTCTGGTCTCCTCAATCTGGTTTGTATAATCGAGACCTCTGCACGGAAGATGATTTCACCTGCATGCTGCGTCGCCTAAAAGCGCCTACTGTTGGTAAAATCGTACTCAATCGGTCATTTATAAGCATAAACTCCCTCATTCCGTGCGTTTTTGCCTTGCCTGAAAGTGAAATCATCTTCCGTGCAAAGGTCTCTAATCATTCATTTAATATCCTGAGACCTCAGCATAACTACTACACTTACCAATCCATCGTTAAAAAAAGGCTTAAAATGCTCATTTACACCAGTAAACTCCGCTTTTGCGCCTTTTTTTGCCTCGACTTGGCTTCACTCGCTGCGTTATGCAGAGGTCTCATCCTGTCAAACAGATGACCGGGACGCCTGTACTTCCGCTCGGTCGGGTAATCGGTAACTGGTGCTACGTCCACCACCGGGGTTCTGAATAAAGATGCCGCGCTCCTTCAATTCCTGAATGTCCCGCAAAGCCGTATCATTAGAACACTTGGCCAGCTTGGCGTATTTCGAGGTATTCATAAAGCCTTCAAAATCATCTTCCAGCATGCGGTTGATGATCTGCCGCTGCCGATCATTAACAGGCTTTTGATTGATAGTATCCCAGAGCTGCGCCTTAAACAGAACATTGCCGAGTGTCGTTTCGGCATTGGCAATGGCGCGGCCAAGGCAATCCAAGAACCATGACAGCCAGTCTGTTATGTCGGGCGTGGCGCGTTGCTGTTTTTCAAGCTGATCGTAGTAATGCTTAGGCTCCGCCTCAATCTGGGATGACAGGCTATAATAACGCTCTTGTATTCCATCTGCGCGAGCCAGCGCCATATCGCCGATTGCTCTGGCAATTCTCCCGTTGCCATCTTCAAACGGATGGATTGTCACAAACCATAGGTGGGCAATACCTGCTCTGATAACAGGATCAGTATCATCTTCACTTTCCAGCCATGTTAGAAATGCACCCATTTCATTTTTAAGGCGCTCTGCACTTGGGGCTTCAAAATGGACCTTTTCTTTGCTGACAGGGCCGGAAACAACCTGCATGGGACCTGTATCCATGGTGCGCCAGCCGCCAACCGTAATCCGCCGCATCCCGCTACGCCCTGCTGGGAACAATGCCGCATGCCAATCAAACAGGCGGGCTTTGCTTAGTGGTTTGGAAAATTGTTGCGTGGCATCCAGCATCATCTCAACGCTGCCTTCCACATCTCGGCTTGTGGGAATAAGCCCGGCAATATCAATGCCCAGCCTGCGGGCAATGGATGAGCGCACTTCTTCCGGGTTCAGATTTTCACCTTCAATGGCCGATGATTTAACCACGTCATTGGTTAGCGTGCTAAGAGAAGCCTCACATTTAAGCTCAAAGCCAAGCCCCTCCATGCGCCCCAGCAAACGACCTTGGCGATGACGTATATCAGCCAGCTTGGACGCAAGGGTTTCTGCATCCCATGTAAAGTTGGGCCAGTTTTGATGTTCATGAATCCACATATTAATCACCGCATTATTTAAGGTGATTATAAGGATTATTCACCCCACGGTCAAAGCAATACCTGCACAATATGCGGTGATTAACGGGGCTATTCACCGCAAGGTCAAGATAAATCACCGCAGATGGTGCGGTGATTGTGTAGGCTATTCACCGCATCAATGATTGAATGACCATTTTGCCGAGGTCAGCAATATGGTCAGGCAGATGCTTGAGCATATTCATCCAGCCAGCAGAATGTGCAGAATGTATTGACCAGCTTCATCTGCTCGACTGTGCCGCATGACTGTGCCGCATAGTGACACCCCGAAAAGGTGACCAGCTCCGATGGCGAATAGAGAACCTGATAGTTTCCGTATAGCTGCATGACCTGTCTTATAACCTGGTTTCCTCGATAACTGACTTGATTATTCATCCATTCTCCTCTATTTTCAATCCATATATCCAGAGAAGGACATTAAAACTATGCCCAATGATGACATTATGACCGTTAAAGAACTCGCCGATTATTTGAAGATTGCGGAGAAAACGGCCTATCGATTCGCATCTGAGGGCAAGGTTCCGGGCTTCAAGGTGGGTAGCGCATGGCGGTTTCGAAAGAGCGAGGTAGATCGCTGGATCAGTGAGCAAGAACAAAACAAAGAGGATAAAACATGACAGGAAACCAACAACGCGCTGCTCTACAAGGTCAAATCTGGAAGATCGCCAATGATGTTCGCGGTGCGGTCGATGGCTGGGACTTCAAGCAATATGTTCTCGGCACACTTTTCTACCGTTTTGTCAGTGAAAACTTTGCCAGCTATATTGAAGCCGATGATGACAGCATCGATTACGCCCGGCTTGCCGATGACGTGATTACGCCAGCAATCAAAGATGACGCCATCAAAACATCGCCAAGGGCAATTTCCGTTTTGCGCCACGGATGTATCTGCAAGCCTCACTGGAACATATCGACGCCATGCCGCAAAGCGGTTTTGATCAGATCATCGAAAAATATGTGGAGATGAACATTGCCCACCCGTTCCGCGAAGGCAACGGACGCGCCATGCGCATCTGATTGGATTTGATTCTTAAAGCAGAAAGGGAACTATATACTTGACGCTCCCCCAGCTAAAGCAGGGGAGCTCCTGAAAGAACGGAGTTTCTCGCGGATAAAGCTGGTCAGACTTTTGATGTAACGCCCTTCACGTTTTTTCTATAGATATCTTTGATAATTACGTGATAAAGTACGGCTTTGCCGTATATAATTAACCCATGAACACAATCATCGAAACCAGGGGATTCAGCGCAAAGGCAACTAAAATTTGGACATCAGTACAATATGAAAATTTTGTTTTGTACATTGCCGAAAACCCTGACGCTGGTAAAGTGGTTTCCGGTTCTGGTGGAGTAAGAAAGATTCGCTGGGGTAAAGAAGGCGAAGGAAAACAAGGTGGGATACGAGTCATTTATTTTAATAGTTCTGACCAAAAAACATGGCTTCTTACCCTGTACGCAAAAAATGAACGTGAAAATATTCCGGCTCATGAATTAAAGAGAATTAAGGAGGCCATCAATGGCTAAGGCTAAGAAAATGAGTAAAGCCGGACAAGAACTACTTGATGATGTGCGAGCTATCAAAGCTGGCGCGCCGGCTAAAGTCTGGACACCAGAAAAGTTGCTTGTTATTTCTGTTAGAAAGCAGCTAAAAAAATCACAGCTATCCTTTTCAAAATTGTTGGGTGTCCCTTTAGGCACAATCAGAGATTGGGAACAAGGACGTAAGCAGCCTGACAGTGCTGCGGTAACTCTCATTAAGGTCGCTCAAAAAAACCCTAAAGTATTAGAGGAAGTTTCTGGTTAATGTAAAGACAAAAAAGTTAGCTAAGAAATTAAGATGAGACCTTTGCACGGAAGATGATTTCGCTTTCAGGCAAGGCAAAAACGCACGGAATGAGGGAGTTTATGCTTATAAATGACCGATTGAGTACGTTTTTAACACAGCATGCAGGTGAAATGGCTTTCGTGCAAAGGTCTCAAGATAAGTTAAATTACCTCCGGCATAGCCGGAGGCTTATCAATTGACGCCCTCAAAGGGCTTACTCTTGCGCCCAAGGCGCTACACACCCAGAACCATTTGATCTCGTTTTTCATCATTCCATTCCTGATTTCGTATGTACTCTCTAACCATTTCCTCATCCAGACCCACTGTCGATACAAAGTAGCCTCTGGCCCAGAAGTGCTCTCCATTAAAATTCCTCTGCTTACCCTTAAAACGGCGGGCAATTGTTATCGCACTTTTCCCTTTAAGGTAGCCCACCACATTGGAAACCGCATATTTAGGAGGAACACTCAAGCACATATGCACCTGATCCTTCATTAAATGCCCTTCTTCAATCTTACAGCCCTTGCGGGCCGCAAGATCGTGAAACACCTCACCCAAAAAAGTACGAAGGTGTCCATAAATCAGCTTCTGTCTTTTCTGCGGTATAAACACCACATGGTATTTACAATCCCAGCGCGTATGCGCCAAACTCTTATAGTCTCGCATAGGTTGTACTCTAAATTTCTTGGTCGAAATCCAGAGACTAATGAGACCGACGGATCGGTCAAACCTATTCGAGTCCCCCCGGCATAGCTGGGGGTTTACCTAATGATTAATTAAAAACACACCCGGGCTAACTTTCCAGCATATTCATCCAGCCAGCAGAATGTGCAGAATGTATTGACCAGCTTCATCTGCTCGACTGTGCCGCATGACTGTGCCGCATAGTGACACCCCGAAAAGGTGACCAGCTCCGATGGCGAATAGAGAACCTGATAGTTTCCGTATAGCTGCATGACCTGTCTTATAACCTGGTTTCCTCGATAACTGACTTGATTATTCATCCATTCTCCTCTATTTTCAATCCATATATCCAGAGAAGGACATTAAAACTATGCCCAATGATGACATTATGACCGTTAAAGAACTCGCTGATTATTTGAAGATTGCGGAGAAAACGGCCTATCGATTCGCATCTGAGGGCAAGGTTCCGGGCTTCAAGGTGGGTAGCGCATGGCGGTTTCGAAAGAGCGAGATTGATCGCTGGATCAGTGAGCAAGAACAAAACAAAGAGGATAAAACATGACAGGAAACCAACAACGCGCTGCTCTACAAGGCCAAATCTGGAAGATCGCCAATGATGTTCGCGGTGCGGTCGATGGCTGGGACTTCAAACAATATGTTCTCGGCACACTGTTTTACCGTTTTATTAGTGAAAACTTTGCCAGCTATATTGAAGCCGATGATGACAGCATCGATTACGCCCGGCTTGCCGATGACGTGATTACGCCAGCAATCAAAGATGACGCCATCAAAACCAAGGGCTATTTTATCTACCCAGGTCAGCTCTTCGTCAATGTTGCCAAAACCGCCAACACCAATGAAAGCCTGAATACGGATATGGCTGACATTTTCGCTAAAATTGAGGCCTCGGCCAGTGGCTACCCTTCTGAAGGCGACATCAAAGGCCTGTTTGCCGATTTTGACACCACCAGCAACCGCCTTGGCAATACGGTAACAGCGAAGAACGCACGACTCGCGGCCGTACTCAAAGGTGTGGCGGGGCTGGAATTTGGCGATTTTCACGGCAGCCAGATTGATCTGTTCGGTGATGCCTATGAATATCTCATACACAAGTACGCTGCCAATGCCGGAAAATCAGGCGGCGAATTCTTTACGCCGCAACATGTCTCCAAACTCATTGCCCAGCTTGCCATGCACAAGCAAACCAGCGTGAATAAAATTTATGACCCCGCCTGCGGTTCTGGCTCCTTGCTGTTACAAGCCAAAAAGCATTTTGATGCCCATATTGTTGAAGAAGGTTTCTTCGGGCAAGAGCTTAACCACACTACCTACAATCTGGCGCGGATGAACATGTTTTTGCACAATATCAATTACGATAAATTCAATATGCAGCTAGGCGATACGCTCATCAATCCGCACTTTGGTGAGGACAAGCCCTTTGATGCGATTGTTTCCAACCCGCCCTATTCGCTGAAATGGATTGGCTCGGACGACCCAACACTGATCAACGATGACCGTTTTGCGCCTGCGGGTGTGCTTGCCCCCAAATCCAAGGCCGACTTTGGCTTTGTTCTTCATGCCTTGAGTTATCTTTCCGGCAAGGGCCGTGCGGCGATTGTTTGCTTTCCCGGCATTTTTTACCGTGGGGGCGCAGAACAAAAAATCAGAAAATATCTGGTTGATAACAACTATGTGGAAACCGTGATTTCACTCGCGCCCAACCTGTTTTACGGCACCACCATTGCCGTGACGATTTTGGTGCTGGCGAAAAACAAGCCTGACACCAACATCCAGTTTATTGATGCCAGCGGTGAAGAATTCTTTAAAAAAGAGACCAACAATAACCTGATGGTTGATGCGCATATTCAAAAGATTACCTAATTACCACTTAACCTAAGCCAATCTTCAAGATATTGTCCGGCATTGGCGGTGTCCTGAGCGCGGCACGAGCAAGCCTCGGTATTAGCCCGCACAAATCAAAGCGACGATTGAAACGATACTGAAATTCTGACAAGTAACGCTGTGCGTATTGCGGTCGAATCCCATGATAGGTACTGCGTAAGGAACTCTTTAAATGACCGAGAATAGTATTGACCCAATAGAACTCAGGCTCTTCAACAGAGGCTCTCCCGCCGCCGCATACAATCTTGTCGTGTAAACACCCTGCATCAGCGACGGCATTAAAACACGCCAAACCATCGGAGATGACGGTACTGCCCTCGGTCAGATGTTGCTGAGTCCATGACTTGATCTCTTCGGTTCGGAAACCCTTTACGACCGACAACTTAACCCGAACGGGGCAATGGTCGCTAGTGGTCTCGACCGCCGCCACAAAAGGGGTCTTACCAGCAGCACCGCGCCCCGGTTTACACCCCGTACGCTCGCCTCCCAGATAGGCATCATCCAATTCAATAAAGCCCGATAGTTTCTTCGGGTGATCCCGCTCCATCATCACCTGCATGAGTTTGTGCTTCATTCTCCAGGCCGCATTGTAGGAAATGCCTAGATGACGATGTAGTTTCATTGCCGAGATACCTTTCTTATCCTGAGTGACCAGATAGATACCCTGAAACCATAGTGTTAATGGTAGTTTGGTGGATTCAAAGATCGTTCCAGCGGTCAGTGACGTTTGGTGGTGACAGCGATTGCACTGCTGTAGTTTGCGACTGGTTAACTGACAGCATTTATCGTGGTTGCAATTCGGGCATTGGAATCCTTCGGGCCAGCGCCACGCATAAAGTGCATCGAAGCACTGCTCTTCGGTACCGTACTGATTGATGAATTCGTTCAAGCTGATGCCTTTCTGGAATTGCACTTTATTACGCGCCATGACTGATCCCCTTGTGAATCAAATACCGAAACTGTGTTTATGTACAGTATAGCAGAGCTTAGCCATAATGGTAATTAGGAAAGATTATGGATGTGTTCGACAGCAAGGAAAAGGTCGATCACGTGGCCGAAACCGCGCCCTATGAAAAGATTGTTGCCAATGATTATAACCTGTCGGTCAGCTCCTACGTGGAAGCGAAAGACACAAGAGAGGTGATTGATATTATTGTGCTGAATGCCGAGATAAAGACCACCGTCAGCAAAATCGACCAACTGCGCTCCGATATCGATGCCATCGTTGTGAAGGTCGAGGGAGAATCCCCATGACACTGGAAAACAAATTAAACATCACCCATCAGGTGGAGCTGGCAAAAGCCGAAGAAAAAATCAGCAAGCAAAAGGCCAGGCAGCTTTTTGACACCGGTGATATTGACAAAATGGAAGTGGGCACCTTCAAAGGGCTGGCTTTAATTCATGCTTATTTATTTGAAGATATCTATGACTTTGCCGGTAACCTCCGCGAGCAAAACATCGCCAAGGGCAATTTCCGGTTTGCACCACTGATGCACCTGCAAGCCTCACTGGAACATATCGACGCCATGCCGCAAAGCGGTTTTGATCAGATCATCGAAAAATATGTAGAGATGAACATCGCCCACCCGTTCCGCGAAGGTAACGGACGCGCCACCCGCATCTGGCTGGATTTGATCCTTAAAAAAGAACTGCGCCAAGTGGTGGATTGGAACGCGGTGGGTAAGGATGACTATCTTTCTGCCATGCAGCGCAGCGTGGTGAAGGATGTGGAAATCAAAGCCCTGCTAAAAGAGGCACTGACCGATCAGGTTGATGATCGCGCCCTGTTTATAAAGGGCATTGATGTCAGCTATTACTATGAAGGCTATAGCAAATTCAAAACCGGGGAGCTTTAGTCATGGGCAAGCAAAACTTCCTGGAAAAACTGCTGGATGGGGCCGAGGTGGATCACCTGGCTATGGGGCAAGAAGGTGTTGGCAAATTTATTCGTGGTAGCGGACTGCAGAAAAAGGATTTTACTGAAACGGGAGTTGGCTGCATCCACTACGGTCAAATTTACACTCATTACGGTACATATGCAGATAAGACAAAATCATTCGTTTCAGAAGATTTTGCTAAGAAATCACGCAAAGCTAAGCGAGGTGATCTGATTATCGCAACAACTAGTGAAAATGATGAAGATGTTTGTAAAGCCGTTGCTTGGCTTGGTGAAGAAGAAATTGCAGTCAGTAGTGATGCCTGCTTTTATACACATAAATTAAACCCCAAATACGCCGCTTACTTTTTCCAAACAGAGCAGTTTCAAAAGCAAAAAAGACAATATATCACTGGTGCAAAAGTACGTCGCGTTAATGCAGGTAATTTGGCTAAGATATTAATCCCCATCCCATGCCCGGCAGACCCAAGGAAATCGCTGGCGATTCAGGCGGAAATCGTGCGGATTCTGGACGCATTTACCTCCCTTACAGCCGAGCTTACAGCCCGCAAAAAACAATACAACTATTATCGTGATCAACTGCTGAGTTTTGATGAGCAAATGAGCGGCGCAAGCAAGCAAGCAAGCAAGAATAAGGTGGACGAGATTGGGTGAAATAGCAAGCATTGTCCGAGGTGCCTCCCCTCGTCCCATACGCACTTTTCTTACCGAGTCTGAGGACAGTGTGCCATGGATCAAGATTGGTGATATTACTGAGGAGGGCAAATACATCACTGCCACATCTAAATGCATAACAACAATAGGCGCCAAGAAATCCAGACGGATTTACCCGGGCGATTTCGTGCTCTCAAATTCGATGAGTTTCGGACGCCCCTATATTTCCAAAATTGAAGGCTGTATCCACGACGGCTGGTTAGCCATAAGCGGCTTTAACCGCACGTTTATTCCTGATTTTCTTTACCACTTACTTCGATCATCTACCATTCAGGCTGAATTTTCTCAGCGTGCAGGAACGGGAACGATCAAGAACTTAAATGCAGACATTGTGAAGTCTATACACGTCCCCATCCCCCCTCTCGATGAGCAAGCCCGCATCGTTGCCATCCTCGATAAATTCGATGCGCTGACAAACTCTATTAGCGAAGGTTTGCCGCGTGAAATCAAGTTGCGCCAGCAGCAATATGAATACTACCGCGACCTGCTTTTGAGCTTCCCCAAACCTGAGGCGGCAGCGTAGGATGAGCCGGACACTATCTAATGAGACCGTTGCGGAGCCAACGCTGCAAGAAAAGCAAACCGTTGCTTTTCTTTTGAAGCACTTGCTTAAAGAATATAATTTCAAACAGACTGGCGAACAGAAATAATGGTTGAACAGACGAAACCTATCGCGGAATCAAACCACTTTATTGTACTCAAGACATACACCAGGGAATGGAAGGTCGCAGAAAGCTACCAAAGCGAGGGTGGCCTGGAACGTGAACTTGTTCAGGATCTGGTCAATCAGGGCTATGAATTTCTGCCCGACCTAAAGTCTCAGGAAGTCATGCTAGCGAACGTGCGCGCACAGTTACAAGCTCTTAATCATGTGCAGTTTGCCGATGGTGAATGGCGGCGCTTTGTTGAAACCTTCCTGGACAAACCCAATGATGGCATCGTCGATAAAACCCGCAAAATTCACGATGATTATATCCATGATTTCGTGTTCGATGACGGGCGTATCCAAAACATCTATCTGTTCGATAAAAAGAATATTGTCCGCAACAAGGTACAGGTGATCAAGCAATTTGAGCAAACCGGCACCCACGCGAACCGCTATGATGTGACCATTCTGGTCAACGGTTTGCCTCTGGTGCAGATTGAGCTGAAAAAGCGGGGTGTTGCTATTCGAGAAGCCTTTAACCAGATACATCGCTACAGCAAAGAAAGCTTCAACAGCGAGCATTCGCTTTATAAATATTTGCAGATATTTGTGATTTCTAATGGGACTGACACACGTTATTTTGCCAACACCGTAAAGCGCGATAAAAACAGCTTCGACTTCACCATGAATTGGACAAAGTCTGATAATGGCCTGATCAAAGACCTCAAAGATTTTACCGCCACCTTCTTCCAGAAAAACACATTGTTAAACGTGCTGCTGCATTACTCGGTATTTGATGACAGCGATACTTTGCTCATTATGCGTCCTTACCAGATTGCCGCTACTGAGCGTATCTTGTGGAAGATCAATAGTTCCTATGAAGCTAAGAACCGGAGCAAGCCGGAAAGCGGTGGGTATATCTGGCATACCACGGGCTCTGGCAAAACGCTGACCAGCTTTAAGGCGGCTCGCATGGCGACCGAACTGGATTTTATCGACAAGGTCTTTTTCGTGGTGGACAGAAAAGACCTCGACTACCAAACCATGAAGGAATATCAACGCTTTTCACCCGATAGTGTGAATGGCTCGGATAGTACGGCTGGGCTTAAACAAAATCTGGACAAAGACGACAATAAAATCATCGTCACCACTATCCAGAAGCTCAACAATCTGATGAAAAGCGAAAGCGGTCTGCCGGTGTACGACAAGCAGGTGGTCTTCATTTTCGATGAATGCCACCGCAGCCAGTTTGGTGAAGCGCAGAAAAACCTGAAGAAGAAGTTTAAGCGGTTTTACCAGTTTGGTTTTACGGGCACACCAATTTTCCCACAAAATGCGTTAGGTGCAGACACCACCGCCAGCGTGTTTGGGCGTGAACTGCATTCTTATGTGATCACCGATGCCATTCGTGATGAAAAGGTGCTCAAGTTCAAGGTGGACTATAACGATGTGCGCCCACAATTTAAGGCTATTGAAACCGAGCAGGATGAGAAAAAGCTCAGTGCGGCAGAGAACAAACAGGCCCTGCTGCACCCAGAGCGTATCGGCGAAGTATCCCGGTATATTCTTGGCAACTATCGCCATAAAACCCATCGCCTGCAAGGTGGCAATAAAGGCTTCAATGCGATGTTTGCCGTAAACAGCGTGGATGCGGCCAAGCTGTATTACGAAACGCTGAACACATTGCAAGCTGGTAGTGAAAAGCCGCTAAAGATAGCAACCATCTTCTCGTTTGCCGCCAATGAAGAACAGGGTGCCGTGGGTGGCATTCAGGATGAAAGTTTTGATGTCTCGGCCATGGACAGCAGTGCCAAAGAATTTTTGACCGCGGCCATAAACGATTACAACAGCTTCTTTAAAACAAACTTCAGTGTAGATAACAGCGGCTTCCAGAACTACTATCGCGATTTAGCCAAGCGGGTGAAGGCCAGGGAAATTGACTTGCTGATTGTGGTTGGCATGTTCCTTACAGGCTTTGATGCTCCGACACTGAACACCTTGTTCGTGGATAAAAACCTGCGTTATCACGGCTTGATGCAGGCATATTCACGCACCAACCGCATTTTTGACGCGACCAAAACGTTTGGCAATATCGTCACCTTCCGGGATTTGGAGCAGGCTACCGTCGATGCCATTACCTTGTTTGGCGATGAAAATACCAAAAACGTGGTGCTGGAAAAAAGCTATAAGGAATATATGGAAGGCTTCACCGATATTGCCACCGGTGAGGCGCGGCGGGGCTTTATAGATGTGGTGAAGGAGCTGGAACAGCGCTTTCCCAACCCTGATGAGATTGTCAAAGAATCTGACAAAAAAGCCTTTGCCCAATTGTTTGGTGAATATTTACGCATAGAAAATGTGCTGCAGAACTATGATGAATTTGCGAGCTTGAAAGCCTTGCAAAACGTTGATGTGAATGATGCGGAAGCCGTTGAATCTTTCAAGGCAGAACATCATTTAAGCGATGACGATTTAGCCACAATGAAAGCACTTGAGGTGCCGGCCGAGCGCAGGATTCAGGACTATCGATCCACTTATAACGATATCCGGGATTGGTTGCGACGCGAAAAAACTGCCAATGAAAAAGAAGAATCGACCATCGATTGGGATGACGTTGTGTTCGAGGTCGATCTGCTAAAATCTCAAGAAATTGATCTGGATTACATTCTAGAACAGATTTTTGAGAACAATAAGAAAGTGAAAGATAAGACAGCACTGCTTGAAAATGTGCGTCGCATGATTCGAGCCAGCGTCGGTAACCGCGCTAAAGAGAGTTTGCTGGTTGACTTCATCAATCAAACGGACCTCGATAAACCTGGCGACAAGGCCAGCGTGATCGACGCCTTCTTCACTTTCGCACAAGAAGAGCAGCGACGTGAGGCGGAGGAACTTATCAACGCGGAAAACCTGAATATCGAAGCGGCAAAACGTTATATTGCTATTTCGATCAAACGCGAATTTGCCAGTGACAATGGGACAGAGTTGAATGGGATTCTGCCCAAAATGAGCCCGCTAAACCCCCAGTATTTGACCAGGAAACAGAGCGTTTTTCAAAAGATCGTGGCGTTTGTTGAGAAATTTAAAGGTGTCGGTGGGCAAATTTAAAAAAACGATGAGCTAAAGCTGCTGAGTCTTGTAAAGAAGGGCCTCAGCCTCCCTACTCCGAACCAGCCCTCTGAGTTTGCGGCCCCGCCCGGACCCAGCGCATGAACTGCGCGGGCACTTCGCCGTGTTCCTCGCGGTTGATTTTACGGCGCAGTGTTGAGCGCTGGAGTGCTCCGCCGCCGAGATATCCGCCAATGTTACCAAACAGGTGAAATATGTCAGTCCGATATGGGGTGTTTTTATAGAGAGCAAGTCAATTGCAAACAGCAAAGAAGCCCGCAAATGCTGGACTTTTCAGGTTAGTCACCAAACGACATATGAGGGTTTGTTTGTAGTCAATGGCGGTGAGGGAGGGATTCGAACCCTCGGACGGTTTAACCCGTCACACACTTTCCAGGCGTGCTCCTTCAGCCACTCGGACACCTCACCCAACGCGGCGCGCATCATACCACGACATCACCGGGTTGCCAGCTCAACAGCCCCCTGATGGCGCGCCCGGCCAGCCGTACTCCGCCATCTGGCGAAATTCGTATGCGACTGGAGCGTGAGGCCAGCGGAGTGGGGCGCTGTCTAAAGAACCTGGTGATCACTGTCTTAACGAGCGGGATACTGGCGCAACCGATTGACTGCTACTCCGCCAGGGATTGATATCGAGGCCGCCGCGACGACTATAAAGAGCCTGCACCGAAAGCTCTGCGGGGTTGGCAGCGGCCAGGATATCGCAATAGATACGCTCCACGCATTGTTCATGGAACTCTTGATGCTGCCGATAGCTCAAAACGTATTGCAGCAGGCCGTCCTCATCCAGGGACACTCCAGCACAGGAGACCACCAGGCTCGCCCAGTCTGGCTGCCCTGTTACCGGGCATAAAGAACGCAGCAGATGGCTGTGCCAGATGCCGCCTTCACCTTCTTTCACCTTCAACAGTGACCGGCTGGGTTCCGGGGGAACCGCTGTCACCGAGCCCTGGTCGATACACAGTCCAGGCATTGGGGTTGGAATGATCTCCGGCGAATTCAGAGCGAGCACCTCCACCTGAACTGTGCTGCCAGCAACCGCGCTCAAATCACGGCTCAGGCACTCAGTTAGCTCACCCAGGGTATTGAAAACAGAAAAATTCAGAGAATTCAGATAGAGCTTAAAAGATTTGGACTCAATCAAATTTGGCGACTCGCAGGGCAGCCGAAATCTGCCCACTGCAACCCTGGGTATTGACTCGGCGTTTAACCAGGACAACTCCCAGGCGTGCCAGAGGTCTTGACCAACAAAGGGCAAATCAAATTCGCTGAGCCCGAGTTCCTGCCTGGCAGAATCGCGAGAAATTGCATGTAATAAACCGGGCGTATACTGGGTGACTGGCGGTGTTGATTTGCCAAGCAGATTCCCGGACACAAGCCACCTACTGTCGCAAGCGCTTGCCCGTATTGAGCAAGTGCATGCAATAACTAAAGGCGGCCACTGTAAAAAGAAAAATCATGCCGGATGCAAAGCGAACATCTACATCCGATACGCCAAGCACACCGTAGCGAAAGCCGTTTATGACATAGACCAGCGGATTAAATTTCGACACTGCGGCCCAAAAGTCCGGCAATAAATCCATGGAATAAAAAACACCACCCAGATAAATCAGCGGTGTGAGAATAAAGGTTGGAACGATGGATATATCGTCGAAGTTATTGGCATATACCGCATTGATAAAGCCAAACAAACAAAATAGCACCGACGTGAGTAGTACGATTGAGATGGTTAGCATTACATTCTGAATATGCAGGTCGGAAAAAAACAGGGACAGGCCACTGACAATAAATGCCACCAGCAGGCCTCTGCTGGCACCACCGACAACATAACCTGCAAGAATCACATAGTTGGGTACTGGTGACACGAGCAGCTCCTCAACACTGTGATTAAACTTGGCGCCGAAGAACGAGGAAACCACATTGGAATAGGAGTTTGTCACAACCGACATCATAATGAGACCCGGCACTACAAACTGCATATAGCTAAAGCCACCCATCTCACCGATGCGTGAACCAATCAAAGCACCAAAGATTACAAAATAGAGGCTCATTGTTATGGCTGGCGGCAGCAGGGTTTGCGGCCAAATACGCAGGTAGCGCCGAACTTCCTTAACTAAAATGGTACAGAAGGCAATCCACTTTTCGCGATGGCTCATCGGCGTGCTCCTAAACCGCTGCACTCAACAGGCTGACGAACATTTCCTCCAGGCGGTTGGACTTATTGCGCAGGCTGGCCACTTCAATTCCCTGACTGGAAAGCACTGCAAACAAACTATTGATATCCTGATTTTTGTCAACTACAACCTCAAGGCTGTGATCGTCAATACGCTCACAGGGAAACTCATCCAGAAAAATATCAGTGGGTAACTCGCTCTTGATATCCAAAACAAACACTTCGGCATGTAACTGCTTTAACAGGTCACGCATACTGCTGTTTTGCACAATTCGGCCCTGGTCAATAATGGCTATGTTGCGGCACAGGGTTTCTGCCTCCTCTAAATAGTGGGTGGTAAGAATAATTGTGGTGCCGCCTGCGTTGATTTCGCGCAGGAACTCCCACATCGAGCGACGCATCTCGATATCTACACCCGCTGATGGCTCATCCAGAATGAGCAGCCTGGGCTCGTGAACCAGGGCTCTGGCAATCATAAGGCGCCGCTTCATACCGCCGGATAATTCGCGTGCGCGATCTTTGCGCCTATCCCACAAGCCCAGCCTCTTCAGGTATTTTTCAGCGCGCTCCTGAGCAGTTGCAAGGGGCAAGCCGTAATAACCACCCTGTGTTACCACGATGTCGATAACTCGCTCGAACATATTAAAATTGAACTCTTGTGGCACAATGCCAATATGCTTTTTAGCCAGCGGAAAATCGACATCGATATCCACACCGAAAACCTCGACACTGCCGCCCGACTTGTTGATGAGGGAAAAAAGGATCCCGATGGTTGTCGACTTACCTGCACCATTTGGACCCAGCAAAGCGAAAAAATCGCCTTCATCAACCGTCAGGCTAATTCCCTTTAGAGCCTCAATACCACTTCCATATACTTTGCTTAAATCATTAATTGCCAGGGCGGCTGTCATCATTGACTCACGGTGAATTCTAAAAAAGCTCGCTATTGTATATGCCCTGGTGTTACTGCGCGACTACAAGACCGAGACTGTTAGTAACACATAAACTGTCCGGTCTTGTAGCACATGATCTGTCCGGTTCTCATAGGACCCCGAGGAGGGGCGCTTATGAGACGGACAGAGTGGCTACAGGAGACTCGACTAATGAGATTCGAGGAAGCTTATGGGGGTTGGACGGAGAGCCGTCTGACCCAGGAGGAGGCGGCGCGATTGTTAGGGGTTTGTGACCGGACATTTCGCCGCTACATTGATCGATATGAGGAAGAGGGCCTGGAGGGTCTCATCGACAAACGCTTATCACAGATATCGCACCGCCGCGCTCCAGTCGACGAGGTCATGCGTCTGGTGGATCGGTATCGTAATCGGCACAGGGGCTGGAATGTGAAGCACTACTATTCCTGGTACAAACGAGAGGGAGGCCAGCGCAGCTACTCGTGGGTGAAGAATACCTTGCAAGGGGCTGGCGCAGTGAAGAAGGCAGCTCAACGTGGCGTCCACCGTAAACAGCGTGACCGGTCACCCTGGCCGGGGATGATGTTGCATCAGGACGGCAGCCAGCATCAATGGGTACCTGGGCAGTACTGGGACCTGATCGTTACCATGGATGATGCCACTAATGAGCACTACTCGATGTTCTTTTGCGACGAAGAAGGGACACAGAGCAGCTTTCGGGGTGTTCGTGACGTCATTGAAGGGCGCGGTCTGTTTTGTTCTCTGTATACAGATCGAGGCAGCCATTACTGGATAACACCTGAGGCAGGCGGGAAGGTCGACAAAGTGACCCTGACGCAATTCGGGCGGGCGATGGGCCAGTTGGGTATTGAGATGATCCCGGCCTATTCACCAGAGGCCCGAGGCCGCTCTGAGCGTGTGTTTAGCACCCACCAGGACCGGTTGGTCAAGGAGTTGGCCCTGGCCGGTATCACGGACATGGACAGCGCCAATAAATATCTGACCGAGACCTACCTGACGGCTTATAACGCTGAGTTTACACAGCCACCGCCAGAAGAAGGCTCAGCCTTTGTTGGGTGCCGGGATAAATCGGTGCTGGATGACATCCTGTGTGAGCGCTTTGAGCGAACGGTGAGAAAGGACAATTGCGTACACTTTGAAGGCTTAGTGCTGCAGATACCTGCGGATCGCCACCGCTGCCATTATGTGAAGGCAAAGGTCAAAGTTCTACGTTACCCCGATGGCACTCTTTCGATTCAACACGGTCCACGAGAACTGGCGAGATATGACGCCTTGGGTCAGGCAATATCAGATGAACTACCGGTTGCAGCCTAATGTCCGCGGCTCAGCCAAGGTGGCAGGAAGACGCTTCATAGAGCCTTCCAGCAATCAAACAAAAAGCGGACAATCTATGTGCTACAGAACCGGACATTTCTATTTGTTGCTAACAGTAAATAGTTGTGGCTAATTAACTCTGAAGCCGTCGCTGCAGTTCCACATGAAAGTGCCGCAGGCGCTGCTCTTGTTCCCCCCACAGTTGCTCTTTGAAACCGCGACTACGCATACCTTTCTGCACAATCGGCAACAATCTGGAATCCTGACTCAAAACCAGTCCCAGATTGGCATCCTCCGACAATCCGTAGTACTCCGTATCTGGGCGGGTAGCACCAGATACATCAGTACCCTCAGCCAAACCCATCCAGGCAGGCGGGCAATAGTCAGGGTCTGCAACCGGCAGTAGCAAGGTCATCGTGTCGTAGTAAAATTTCTGTGGATCGGATTCGTGGGGCAAAAAACGCATTACAAATACTGCTTCCGGATGACAACCCATCTGCACATTGGGGAAAATGCCCGTTGCCCAGCTATCGGACAACTGACTGTCATCAAATCTGTCGTAGTCGAGGCCAAGTCGCTCGGCACGCTCACGTTTATTTTGCTGGATGGCTCGCCGAACATCACCAGCGCCGCCTGCAAACGTCTCGGGGTCGATTCCCGCATCGCGCAACATGGCCTGTAGCCCTTCATTGACCGTGTCTTGATCATGGGCTCTGGGACTGGGCTGCCCCAACGGTACAATCATGCGGCTGGCGCCATTGGGATACAAATCGTACTGCACATTCAGATCAGCCATCACGCCGCGCGTTTCCGGATGGACTGCATGCAAATGATAGCTCTCATAAAAGGCTTCTACGCCAACTTTCCAATTGGCAGCCCATTCACTACGCACATGACGCACTACCTTCATCTTTTCGATCTGATAAGACTCCAGATAACCTTTCGGCAGGCCGATACTCTCCACCAGCAGAGCAGGATCTCCCGCCATATTGATGAAAATGAGCCCCGCATGCGATTCACAGGCAAGCTTGGTGAGACCGGGCCGATGTGCAATCACATCCGGGTGAAAGGTTTCCTCATCAGTAATGCGTCGAAGCTCGCCAGTGTTGTTAAAGCTCCAACTGTGAAAAGGGCAAACAAACACCTCTTTGCGCCCACGTTGATCCCGGAGCAAGCGAGTACCCCGATGACTGCAAACATTGTAAAAAGCTCGAACACCGTCCGCTGTGAGAGTCACAATGATTGACTCGTCACCAACGTCGAAAATAAAGTAATCGCCAACTTCACTCAGCTCAGAGGCTGCGCCGGCTAACAGCCAACTGTTCGTCCACATGCGGTCCCATTCACTACGCATCACCTCGGCACTGAAATATCTGTCCTTGGAGTAACGCTGAGTGCCGTTATCAATAGGTGGCTGCTTAGCCTCCAGAGTGTCGACTAAGGCATTTGGATTTATCACCGCAAAGGGAACTTCGGGACTGCTCATCGCTATTCCTCACAGGTTTTGAACATTGGCACTGCGACTTCCTCATCCCAGGATTCAAAAACGACCTCAACCCTTGCACCAACACGAACTGTTGCAGGGTCTTGTGTCTGAATACCGGACATCATGGTTGGACCATCCTCCAGGGCAATCAGGGCCACCACATAAGGCGCTTCATAGGCCGGTGAAATACCACGACGCACTACTGAAAAACTGAGGACGCGGCCACGCCCACTCACCGGCAGCCATTGCAACTGCTTGTCACCGCAGTGACTGCAAATTGTGCGCGGGTAAAATTGAAACAGGCCACAGCCATCACAACTCTGCATGTACAACACGCCGTCGCGGCAGCCCTGCCAGTAAGGTGTACTTAATTCTGTTTCTTTTGGAAGAATTTTACTCACTGGCCCAGCTTCAGTTCTCTCGTCCCAACACCAGCGCGCAGTGAGACGACATAATGCCGCCCTGAGCGTGAACAAGCGCGTTTTGGGCGTTGGCAACCTGTCGATCGCCTGCGAAATGGCGCAATTGCAGCACCGATTCAGTCAAGGCAAACATGGATCCGGGATTGCCAGGGTGGCTGTGAGAAAGCATTCCACCATGCGTATTTACCGGCAGACTACCGCCGGGCATCAGGGCGCCACTTTCAACAAATTCGCCGCCCTCGCCTTTCTTGCAAAAACCCAGGTCCTCTAATTCAACCATTACAGTCGGCGTAAAGCAGTCATAGAGTTGTGCAAAGTCCATATCATCAGGTCCAAGCCCTGCCATTGCGTAGGCACGCTGCCCGGCTTCCTTCGCAGCGGAGGTAGTCAAGCTGCGAGCCTGACTAATGTGTTCATGGCTGTGCCCCTCTCCCGCGCCCAGCAAATATACTGGCTTGTGCCTCAAGTCCACGGCCCGTTCGGCGGACGTGATAACAATGGCCGCACCGCCATCGGATACCAATGAGCAATCTAACAACCGCAACGGGTCGGCGATGAGGCGGGATGCCATTACATCTTCGACAGTAATAGAATCGCGCATTTGTGCGCCAGGATGGCGCTGTGCATGAGCTCGACAAGCGACTGCAATCTCGGCGAATTGCTCGGGACGGGTACCAAATTCCGCCATATGTGCCTGCGCAATCAACGCGTAATAGGCGGGAACGGTCAGTCCATAAGGTTGTTCAAACTCAGGATGTCCTGTGGATGCCTGTGCCATCATGGTCTGATCGCGCGTCAATCCGCTGCACATTGAATCGGCCATGACCACTAATACAACATCCGCCATTCCAGTCACGATTGCAGAAGCTGCATGATGAATGATTGAAAAGCTCGCAGCACCACCCGCAGCCAGCGCCAAACAATAGCGCGGAAACATTTGCAAATATTCAGCCAGCGCTTCCGCGTGATACAGCATGGGCTGCGCCATTGCATTGCAGGTTAATAATCCATCTACGTCAGATTTGTCCAGTCCGGCGTCCGCCATCGCCCCCATCGCAGCCTCAACGCACAGTTCCATAGGCGTTATACCAGGTAGAATACCTACTTCGGTGTCTGCCACTCCGACAATCGCAACCTGGCCCCGCACAGGCTAAAAACTCTCTCCAAAACGGGCAACTATCTTGCCTGGTACCACCACTTCACCTGCTTCATTCTTTATAAATACATCAATAGCAAGCTCGTTGAGTTCAGGACGACGCTCACTCACAACACCACTGGAAACGAGGGTTTCACCCACGTAAGTGGCTATGCGGTTGGAATACTCAATGGCAACTATACGGCCATCGTCTCCCAACCACTCCTCAACACACTGATGCAACCAATCTCCCAACAAGGGGCCAGCGATAACCAGGCCCGGATATCCCTCAACGTCACGCACATAAGATTGGTCAAAGTGAATCCGGTGACCGTTCCACAGAGCCGCGTTATACAACATCAACTGAACATTGCTGCATTCAAAATTCCGCTCAGGCAATTCGTCGCCAATATTAATTCCCGCCCAACGATTGGTCGCAACTACATCTACCACAACTACGTCAATCATCGCAAAATCCTCGTGGTTTTCTCCCGTATAACCAATTCCTGATGATCATCGACGATATCCATAATCACTTCATAAAAAATCAATGGGCCAGACTTGCCGTATTTTTCATAGATTGCGGTAAGCATTCGAGTTGCCGTCAGCCAATCTCCCGGCAGGATCAGTTTGTGATACTCAATACTCAGACCACCTGCCATGGCTTTTCTCAGCGGAAATTTCGGCAGCAGTGCATCGATTGAAACTCCATCCGGGGTGAGCTGATCGAGTGCAACTACATCCCAAAATAGCGGCACATGAAACAGCGGAGGAGCAACATCTCCATCCAGATACTTGCGCTGTCTATTATCAGTCGCCACAGCGTATTTACGAATATCACGCCGAGTCACTAGCTCCCTGCAAGGCTCACTCTGACGGCCAATTGTTGACAACAGCTCCTGCGAAAGTAATTCACTCATACTTGTTTCTCTGCGTCATCCCAATAGGGGGCACGCAACTCGCGCTTGAGTATTTTCCCCGTGGGCGCCTTGGGCAAACTATCGACGAAGTCCACTGATCTTGGTTTTTGATAAGACGCCAGATGCTGCGCCGCCGCGTCGATAATTTCTCTTTCCGTTGCACTTGCTCCAGGTTTTAACACAACCACGGCTTTCACGGCCTCGCCCCACTCCTCATCAGGAACCCCAAACACTACCGACTCCAATACCCCAGGGTGTTGGTGAATAGCGGCTTCGACCTGAGTGCTGTAAATATTCTCGCCGCCAGAAATAATCATGTCTTTGGCTCGGTCGACGATAAAGACATAGCCCTGCTCATCCCAGACAGCGATATCGCCTGTCCACAGCCAGCCATCACGTACGATCTGCTCTGTCAAGTCAGGGCGGCGCCAGTAGCCGAGCATATTGGCTTGCGAGCGAATTACTATCTCTCCCGGCGCGGTCGAATCACGGGGCACCAGATTTCCCTCGGGGTCCACTAGCTTCATCTCTGTCACAAAACCTTCGCGACCACAGGAGGCAAGACGCTCAGGGTTTTCTCCTTCGATGGCCCGCTGATGATCCTCCTGGGAGAGAAAGCTCATGGTCATTCCCTCGGTCTGACCGTAACCTTGAATGAGGGCGCAAGGAAATGACTCCAGGGCGGCCGCAACCACACTGCGTGGCATAGGCCCGCCACCGTACTGAATATTGCGCAAACTACTTAGATCAAATTCAGCGAACTTCTCATCTGCCATCATCCAGTTCAACATCGTGGTGATACCCAAAAAGGCAGAAACACGTTCCTTTTCAATAGTCTCAAGAGCCAGTCGCGCATCGAAGTTAATCAGTATCATGGGGCAGCCGTGAGCGTGATAGTTCATGGCCAAGGCGACCGGAATATGGAACATTTGACCCGTGAGCATATAGACATCCGTCGGTACGATTCGCTCGGCAACGGTCTGATTGATCATGCCCATATACAGAGAACGATGGCTATGCAGAACACCCTTGGATTCTCCGGTGGTGCCGCCGGTATACAAGATCAATACCGGATCGTCACCACCAATTTCTGCTGATTGATGCGGTTCATCACTAGCCCCTGACAACAACAAACTTTCATAGCTACCGTCGCTGCCCGGTCCGAAAGATAACCAGTGCGGGACGGCAATCTCGACCTGCAAACTGTCTCTCAGCTCGCTGTACTCGCCTGCGACAATGACAATGCTGGGCTCACCATCGCGCAGGATGCGGGAGACCTCGGAAATACCGAGACGCCAGTTGAGAGGCTGAGCGATCAGCCCTACACGCGCACAGGCATAGTAGACCTCTATATATTCAATGCAATTTTTAGACAAAATTGCAACGCGATCGCCCTTGTTGAGCGCCAGCCCTTTGACCAACGCATTGGCCAAACGGCACACGCGCTCATTAAGCTCACCGAAGCACATTCTGCGACCACTGTGTACATCGACCAACGCTTCACGCTGCGGGTCGAGTCGCGCCGCCTTTGCGGGAATCATGCCTATATTCACGCCAATGTGCTCCGTTTAATACGGCTTATCCAAGTCGAGATGGCGATTCAGTATCCGCCACTGTCCCGCCGCTTCAACAACGATATCTCGATAAACACCTGCAGACAGTAATTTAATTTCGCCATTTTCCGTGGCCATCAGAGTCAGGTTTGAGACCGCAACGGCTTGCCCATCGATCTCCTCAAAAAAAATATTAGAGACCACATGGCGGCGCACATCTGTCTGCTCCGCCATTGAGTCGGTCATCAGTGTCATAATACCCTCGCGCCCCTCAAAGGGCCCGACAAGATCACCGCAGGCTATGCGCATACTGAACTTTGCATCTTCGACAAAGCAGTTCTGCAGCATTTGTGTATCGCGCTCATCGTAAGCATAGGCGGCACGGCTCAGTAGCTCGTGAACTGCCAATTTTTGCTCCAGCGTTAAACTCATACTTGCGCCTCCATTCCGAGTACATCTAAAGTGCCACGCCAGGCGAGTGAACCACCGTCAACAGTCCACACTGCGCCGTTGACGAACTCGGACTCTGGACTGGCAAGAAAACAAACCAGTTCCGCCACGTCGACCGGCTTACCCATTCTCGGCACCAGGTGCGTCAAGGTCATCGCATTAAGCATGGCCTGCGGATCAGGGGCTGCGGCAAGAAAATTGTCAACAATCTGCGTGTGAATGGAACCAGGGCAATAGCAATTGACGCGCACACCATCGGCAGCCAAATCTACTGCCAGCATTTTTGTAAGCTGCATAACGGCACCCTTGGAGGCCCCGTAGGCCTGACATTGAGGGTATCCAGACAGTGAGCTGGTAGAACCGGCATTAATAATTGAAGCCGCAGTACTCTCACGCAAGTAAGGCAAAGCGTATTTTGCACAGAGCCAGGCAGCCGTTACATTCACAGACATCACCTTCTCAAATGTGTCACGGCTCATACTCTCTAGTCCGAGTTCGCTACTGAGCATACTTTCATGAATGCCGGCATTATTGTGCAGCACGTCGATACCACCAAAGCTATCAGCGGCTTTTTCCATCAATGCCTTGACCTGAGTGTCATCAGTGACATCGCAGTGCTGATACACCGCCTCCAAACCGGACTCAACCAGCTCAGCAACCAGAGCTTTACCAGGCTCATCATTCATGTCCGAGACAACAACGCGAGCGCCGCGACTCGCAGCCAACCTGGCAGTGCCGGCACCAATACCTACGGCGCCGCCAGTAATGACTATCCTCAGCCCATCTACACCCATATTGTTATTCTCTTCAGAGCGGACAATAGATAGTAGGCTAAATTTGAATTAAATTCAATATTTTGAGTTGATGTGCGCTGGTGAAAACAACATGCTAAGGTTGCGAGCTATGCTGACAGCTCCCTCAAAAAAGGTGCCTTCCAGACCAAAACATGCCGCAGGAAAAGTGCGTCGTGAAAGCCGGGGTGATCAGCGCCGACGTCTTATATTCAGAGCGCTCCACGATTGCATTCTTGCGAAAGGTTATGTGAAGACCACGCTGGCCGATGTCGCAGCAGAGGCTGGCATGTCAGCCAGTCACCTGCTCTACTATTTCAAGGGCAAGGAAGCAATTTTGGAGCAGTATTTTGAGTCGGTCTCCATACGCTTTCTCAAGCGCATTAACGCATTCAGCACCCAGGAACCCCGCCAGCAGATTCAATCGCTGGCCGATTTTTGGTTTAAGGGTGAGGCCAGCACCGTAAAAGAAATTGGTTTCATGTTGGAGTGTTTCGGTGCGGCGGTCAATGACCAGGTGTTGCGCGTCACCAAAGCCGATTTCGACGAAAGCTGCAAAGCCTATCTGGTTGCAATCTTTGCAGCCTCGCCTTCGGTATTTATGCAGAGTCCCAAAGACGCCGCGGAAATTTCCTATTCGATGATGATTGGCCTGAGATCAGCGGTTTATTTCGACGATGACATTGATCTCACTGACGCACATCGCCTGTTTCTAAAGAGCACTCTGATCATGTGCGGCCTGAAATAGCTCAGCGCAACCTGGGCAATACCTTTTCGGCAATGTAGCGCATACGCTCATTGCCTGACTCAACACTTTCTCCCGGAAACTGCGCCCAAAAATGAATATCACGAATATTCGGATAGACCGATAGTAACTTGCTCAACTCGCTAACAGCCATTTCAGCATCCCACAATTCATACAATCCATTTTCGATTGCAGTTGACACATCTTCAAAAAGAGGGGTTTGATCGGGCGGACCAAAAGCGCCCCACTTGATGTACTCGTTAATGTGGTAAAGCACATGATCGCCAATTTTTGCGGCTTCGACTTCCGGGTCCTTGGCGATGATGGCCCAGCACCCCAAAACAATACTACCCTCATCAATCGACTTGCCTCCTTTCTCCAGGGCCTCGTTATAGATATCCATGCCAATGCCGCCGGTACTGAGAAACCCGTCCGCCACGCGCACGGCGCGTTGAATCGCTGGCTCAACCATACCGCCCAATAAAATATTGGGCTTGGTCTCTGGTACCGGGGTCACGCTCAAATTCCCCACCTCAAAACGTTTGCCCGTGAAATTCACTGGGTTGCCGCTCCAGCAGCGACGCAGAATCTCAATACCTTCTTCTACCAGACTGGGGCGGTGAGAGAGCTGCCTTTTAAAGTGATCGAACTCCAGTTGTCGATAACCAATCCCGACACCGAGATCAAATCGTCCACCAGTAGTGAGCGACAGCGTTGCGGCATCCTCGGCGATTCTGACCGGGTCATGCAATGGCAACAACATCAGGTTCGTGCCCAGGCGCATACACTGTGTTCTCGCACCGATTGCAGAAGCCAAGACGAGCGGCGAGGGCGTATAGCCATCTGCGCAGAAATGATGCTCAGTCAGCCAACAGGCGTTAAAACCAAGAGATTCCGCGTCTTTGATCTGCTGTAAACGCTCCGCGTAAAAAGTTTCAAACGGCTGCTGCCAGGCTGGCGGATTTCGAAAATCGTACCAAAGTCCGTAATTCACAGAATTGTTCATAGAGGGACGCCCTCAAAGGTGTTGCTGCAGAAAATCCAGCAGAGATTGATTATAAAAGGCCGTTTCCTCAACAAATGGGGCATGGCCAGAAGACTTGCACTCAACCAATGTCACCGAATTATTGTAATTCTTTACAGAGCGGCATACCGCAGGATCAACCACCGCATCCTGGGCACCGACGTAGCTGAGAATGGGCATGGTCAGGCCGGTCAGAGTATCGCGCTGGTCGAGAGGGCCCAGGTCTGCCAATGACTGGGCTGCAAGCGGCGAACTCTCCATAAAACTCGCCCACATCCAGTCGACAATTGATTGACTGACTTCAGAGGCGCACACTCCCGCAGACAAACCCGCCAAGAAGTTGACCCTGTCTGCGGCCATGGCTGACAAAGTCTCGGCAAGGGCCTCCTCCGTACCACCATAGGGAAAGCCATCTTTTTGCAGATAACACGGGCTGGCACCACAGGTTAATACCAAGGCAGCACACCGGTCCGCCAACTGTGCTGCTGCATCCACTACAACCGCACCACCTAACGACCAGCCATTGAGCACCACTCGACGCAATCCAAGATGGTCAATCAGGGCCAGTAAATCGGCGGTAATGGCCGCGATACCCATATCGTCGAAATCTTTATCCGACTTGCCGCAGCCGCGGTGATCAAGCAGCACCACTCGATACCCAGCTTGTGTCAAGGCGCCAACGGTATAGTCCCACATTCGCAGACCCATACCCCAGCCATGTACCAACACAGCGGCTGTTTCACCGCTGCCATAGTCCTCAAAATAGATCCGGCGGTTGTTCTCGCACGTTAGATAGCCCATTGCCCTGCTCCTTCTTATTTTTCAATCGATAGGATTATTGTTACTTAAAAGAAATATGACATTGGCAGCGTACTCATCAAACAACACATCCAGGTCAAGCGCTTCGGCGTTAACCAGCCATTGATAGATAATGCCGAAAATAAATGCGCAGTACTGAACAGCAAACTGGGCAGCATCGACACCTGGACGAATCTCGCCCGACTCAATACCCTGCTCAATCCAAAGCATGGCATCTTTTCTATAGACCTCGTGGTGGCCGGCCAGGTTGTTGCGTATCTGCGTCTCATGGCCGAGACATTCATACCACAGCAAGTACATGGCACGCATATACTGGGATTCCAACTTGAGAAAATCGCGCAGTGCATTAGCCGCCTGAATCACTGCGCTGATACCGGATTCGCCGCCAACATAGCTACCGAGATGCTGCTTCCAGCGCTCATCAAAGCGCACAAACAGTTCCTGCATCAGCCCATCTTTGGAACCAAAACGGTAATTGGCCAAACCGCGACTATAGCCCGCACGCTCACCAATTTCTTTGAGTGTCGTCTTCTGAGTACCGCGCTCATTTATAAGCTCTATTGCAGACTCAAACATTCGCTGGTCTGACAAAGCGGTGCGTTCTGCCTGCGTCATACGCGCAGTTGCCTCTGCCTTCTTCACTGCCATTATTTAATAACCTCAACTAACAGTTGCCGCGATTCATTGAGGTCCCGCAGCGTGCGTTTATCCATTTTTCCAACACTGGTTTTCGGAATGTTTTCACAAAAACACCAGTATTCAGGTATCCAGAATTTGGCAACCTTCCCCGTCAGAAAATTCTTCAATTCTGCAAACGTGAGGGTTGCATCTCCAGTGGTTACTACCGCTAGCGGACGCTCCTGCCAACGCTCATCGTCGGTGGCAATAACCGCGACTTCATTGACGGCTGGATGCGCCAACAACTCACTTTCCAAATCAACTGACGAAATCCATTCTCCGCCCGATTTAATGACATCTTTAGTCCGGTCCGTCAACTGAACGTAGTACCTGGCATCGATATAACCAACATCGCCGGTACGCAACCAGCCGTCCGCAGTTATCGCCTCCGCACACTCATTGTTGTAATAGCCACCCGTTATCCAGGGACCTCGCAACTGCAACTCACCCACGGCTTCACCGTTGTAGGGCAATTCCGCGTCGGCATCATCGACAATACGAACCTGTACGCCAGGCACTGGGCGACCGCTTTTCGCGCGCCAGGCTGTTTCAGCTTCCGCTTCCGCTTGTTTTGGGGGATGCGATAACGCACACAGTGGGCTGGTTTCAGTCATACCCCAGCCCTGCAAAACAGGCACGCCCCACTTTTCGCGCGCCGCGTCAATCATTGCTGGAGCCACTGCGGAGCCACCGCAAACCAGCATCCTAAAACAGGACATATCCACATCGGTCGTATCGTAACGCAACAAATCACCCAGAATGGTAGGCACCATTGCGGTCACCGTGGGTCTCTCCAGAGCAACCATTTGCACGATGGGCGCCACCTGCAAATGCGGGCCAGGCATCAGAAAATCGCTGCCGCTGAGCCAGCCACTGTAAGGCAGGCCCCAGGCATTGGCATGGAACATGGGCGGCAAAAGAAGAATGCGGTCTCTTTCGCAGATACCAAAAGTATCGGCTGCTCTGGATGCCAGTGAATGCACAAATGTTGTGCGATGACTGTAGACAACACCTTTAGGATTACCGGTAGTTCCACTGGTGTAACACACCGCAGCCGCCGCAGTTTCATCCAGGACTGGCCAGTCCTGCAAGGGTTCAGACTCAGCCAATAGCGCCTCATAATCGAGACTCTGGAAATGACCAGGTGTGGATTCCGCGCCGATCAAAATGATTTGAGGATCAGTTTTCAGCAGAGGCAGTACTGGCTCAAACACATCCAGCAGAGCGGCATCCAGCAGAATAATTTTGTCGCCAGCGTGATTGATCACATACGCTACGTGTTCCGGCGATAAACGAATATTGACTGTGTGCATCACCGCGCCCATTGAGGGTATCGCCAGATACGCCTCCATATGAGCCGCGTTATTCCAACTGAAGGTAGCGACGCGGTCACCTGAGCCGACAGCTAATTTTCTCAGCGCAGCGGCAAGGCGTGCCGCCTGTTCGGCAATTTCGGCGTAGGTCTTATAGACAATCTTTGAACCGGCAAAAGTGCCGATACGAGAGTCAGGAAAAACAGAACGACCGTGATCCAGTATCATCTGTACTGTCATCGGCGTGTGCATCATGGTTGCATCCATTACCGTTCTCCTTGCGCTGCGCACGCTGCCTCATCCAATAGAGTCGGCACCTCAAACTCAGGCCCACGAATGTAATCTGTATCAGCTTTGCCTTGTAGATAGAGACCATAAGCTCCTTCTACAATCGCCGCCGAGCGCCAAAAAGCAAAACAGAGATAATACTCGATATTATTCAGTTTGCTTCCCCTGTTGAAAGGCCCAGCGACGAGCCAGTTCCCTGCGACTCAACACACCCTGAACATGTTGAAAACCTGGCGTGTCGGGCGGCTGTGGCTTCCAGAACACCAGGAGTAAACCCAGGTCGGTTAAGCGATCACCAATAGTGACCATTTCCAATCAATCACCGCCAATAGCTTCGGGCTTGAGACACTGCACAATGTATTGTCCAAATGATAGCCTCCATGAACAATACCAATGGGACCGCTGTCAGGCAGGTTATCGAGCAGCCACTTTCCCAGTCGCCTGATCGCGGGAAACTCACGGGTGAGTTGCCGACAACAGGCATCCAGCCACCGCTCCGGTTGTCGGCGCAGGGAACCGTCGGGCTTGTCGATACTATCCAGGCCAAGTAGCTGCCAGGGCGCGCTCGCCTGACGATTGCCAGACCAATACTGCGGGAACCCCCAGTAATTAACCAGACTTTTAATAGAGGCACGACTGGATTTTCTCCTGAATTTTATTCAAAATATGCTTGTTTGCGTCTAGCAAGTCTAAACCAGCAAATACCCACGTCAAGGATTTCAGGAGAAACACGTGAGTTGGAGCTTTGAAACAGACAGTGAATTTGAGAATCAGTTGGCCTGGATAGGTGCGTTTACACGCTCTGAGATCGAACCCCTTGATTTGGTATTTCGGGGCCCGGGTGATCCATGGGATCCAGATTCACCCGCCGCCAAAGCGATGGCACCGCTTCGACAAATTGTAAAAGACAAAAGCCTATGGGCCTGCCATCTGGGCCCAGAGCTCGGCGGAGCGGGATACGGCCAGGTTAAGCTGGGCCTGATGAACGAAATTCTGGGTCGCAGTCGATTCGGGCCCAGTGTATTTGGCTGCCAGGCTCCGGATTCTGGCAATTCCGAGATCCTCGCCCACTTCGGTACAGCCGAGCAAAAGCAGAAGTATCTACAGCCCTTGCTGGACGGCAAAATTGCTTCCTGTTATTCCATGACTGAACCACAAGCTGGCGCTGACCCCGCCGAATTCACCTGCACCGCTGTGAAGGATGGCGACGAGTGGGTCATCAACGGTGAAAAATGGTTCGCCTCCCACGCTCGGTTTTCTGCGTTCCTGCTGGTAATGGTTGTTACCAACCCGGATGTGCCCATCCATAACGGTGCATCTATTGTGCTGGTAGAACAGGGTACGCCAGGGATGGATATACAGCGCAATTCAGCCGTGGGTCCATATGTGGAGCAAGGCGACGGCGTACATGGGTATATCCACTTTAGCAACTGTCGCGTACCCGCCGATAACCTGCTCGGCGAAGAAGGCCAGGGCTTTCAGGTCGCTCAGACTCGGCTGGGCGGTGGCCGAGTTCACCACGCCATGCGCACCGTGGGCGTGTTGGAAAAAGCGATGGACATGATGTGTGAGCGTGCACTGAGCCGCACCACCAAAGGCGAATTTCTAGCCAACAAACAATGGACTCAGGACAAAATTGCCGACAGCTATACTCAAATTCTTCAGTATCGACTGCATGTGCTCTACACAGCCTGGCTTATCGACAAGCACAAGGAATACAACCGAGAGGTGCGCAAGGAAATTGCAGCGATAAAGGCCGCAACACCGAAAGTGCTGCAAGACGTTATTTATCGGGCGATGCAGTTGCACGGCAGTATCGGAGTATCTGATGAGACGCCCCTGATGACCATGTGGGCAAATATTCCGGAACTCGGTATGGTCGACGGCCCCACCGAAGTGCATAAGATTACCGTTGCGCGCACAGTATTGCGCGATTACAAACCAGCCACTGGCGTTTTCCCCAGTTATCACACACCGACCCAACGCGAGTTCGCAATGGAGCAATACGGACATTACCTGGACGACAATGTGTAAACCTGGAAAAGCTATCGGCGACGCGTGTGCGAAACCAGCATTGTCTAAAATTAGATGATATACGATGAGGTATAGAACAATGACCACAGAGCAAAAACAAACTGGCAGAAAAGCCGACTATGACGCGATCGTCGTCGGTGCAGGCTTCGCCGGCCTGGGGTTGATTCACTACCTGCGCGAAGTTGGTCTATCGGTACAGGTTTTTGACAAAGCCTCCGATATTGGCGGTACCTGGACCTGGAATCGCTACCCAGGTGCCGCAACCGACAGCGAGGGCTATTACTACTGCCTGACATTCTCGAAGGAAATTTTGCAGGAGTGGTCCTGGACTCAGCGCTATCCAGGCTGGGAGGAAACCCATCGCTACATGAATTTTGTTGCCGACAAGTGCGACATGTGGCCCCATATCCAATTGAATACCGAGGTCGTCAGCGCGACATTCCAGAATGATAGCGGCCTGTGGCTAATTAAAACTGGCGATGACCAGGAATACACCAGCAAGTACTTTATCAGTGGCATGGGTATGATCTCGCAACCCGTTATACCTAAGCTTCCGGGACTGGGCAGCTTCAACGGCCCCTGCTTCCACTCTGCCCGCTGGCCAGAAGGGTTGGGCTACACTGGCAAACGAGTCGGCATCATCGGCTGCGGTGCCACCACCGTACAGATGCTACCTGTATTGGCCGAAACAGCCGACAGTGTCACTGTGTTCCAGCGCACACCCAATTTCGTTATGCCAGCAGTGCAAAAACCGATAACGCCTGAATGGGATCGGGACATCAAAGACAACTACGACGAGATCATCGCCAAGTGCCGCAACCATGTCTTCGGCATGGCCTTTGACAGCCCGGTTGGCCGCAACATAGCGGATACCTCACCAGAAGAGGTACAGCGAATATTTGAAGAACACTGGCCCCGAGGTAGCTTCCGTTTTGTCTTCGAAACTTTCGACGATTTACTGTCTAATGCCGAATCCAACAAGGTTGCAGCTGATTTCATTATCAGCAAGATCAAAGAGAAGGTTAACGATCCGGAAATCGCAGATATGCTCACGCCCAAGGGCTATCCACTGTTCGCCAAGAGGCCACCACTGGATCACGGATTCTACGAAGCCTTTAATCGCGACAATGTGCATCTGGTCGATATCAAGGACCGTGAACCTATTGTCGAAATCACTGAAACGGGCGTGCGCACTACTAAGAATAATTTTGAGTTGGACATCATCGTCCTAGCGACCGGCTTCCAGGCATATACAGGCTCTATTGAGGCGGTCGAGATTCGAGGTCGCAATGGCGTTACGCTGAAGAAGAAATGGGAGACCGAATCCAAATCCATCATGGGCGTCTGTGTCGCCGACTTTCCCAACTTATTCGTGGTAACGGGTCCACAGGCACCCTTTGCCAACCTACCTACCTCCATCGAACAAAACATCATGTGGATTACCGATTGTATCAAGAAGATGGAGAGCGAGGGCTACGACGTGTGTACACCTCAGCAGAAAGCCGAGGATGAGTGGTCAACGCACACCGCTGAGATTCACGAACAAACACTCATGGCCCAGGGCCACAGGGTGAATTCCTGGATGATGGGCGCCAATCTTGAAGAGAAAAAACCGAGGGTACTCATTTACTTCGGCGGCGCTGGAGTCTACTACGATAAATTACGCGAATCAGTCGACGCAGGGTTCCCGGAACTGGAATTCGACAGACTGGCTGGCTAACAATTAACATCGCAAAAGTCTCACTATTTCTCTGCCCTGATATGGCCTCTTACATTACCGGAGAGGAAGCCAGAGTCGACGGTGGCTGGTGCGCTAGATAGTGTCGTCACGAAATTTGAGCCCATATAGCCAGACAGCGAATGTGTACCGCCGCCAGAAATGAAGCCGTGTTTTTTGCATAGCGCGTGGCAATTCCCCGCCAGCGCTTTAACACCAAGAAGGCATTCTCAACCAGATGCCTGATTTTTGATTATTCCTAATTACCATTATGGCTAAGCTCTGCTATACTGTACATAAACACAGTTTCGGTATTTGATTCACAAGGGGATCAGTCATGGCGCGTAATAAAGTGCAATTCCAGAAAGGCATCAGCTTGAACGAATTCATCAATCAGTACGGTACCGAAGAGCAGTGCTTCGATGCACTTTATGCGTGGCGCTGGCCCGAAGGATTCCAATGCCCGAATTGCAACCACGATAAATGCTGTCAGTTAACCAGTCGCAAACTACAGCAGTGCAATCGCTGTCACCACCAAACGTCACTGACCGCTGGAACGATCTTTGAATCCACCAAACTACCATTAACACTATGGTTTCAGGGTATCTATCTGGTCACTCAGGATAAGAAAGGTATCTCGGCAATGAAACTACATCGTCATCTAGGCATTTCCTACAATGCGGCCTGGAGAATGAAGCACAAACTCATGCAGGTGATGATGGAGCGGGATCACCCGAAGAAACTATCGGGCTTTATTGAATTGGATGATGCCTATCTGGGAGGCGAGCGTACGGGGTGTAAACCGGGGCGCGGTGCTGCTGGTAAGACCCCTTTTGTGGCGGCGGTCGAGACCACTAGCGACCATTGCCCCGTTCGGGTTAAGTTGTCGGTCGTAAAGGGTTTCCGAACCGAAGAGATCAAGTCATGGACTCAGCAACATCTGACCGAGGGCAGTACCGTTATCTCCGATGGTTTGGCGTGTTTTAATGCCGTCGCTGATGCAGGGTGTTTACACGACAAGATTGTATGCGGCGGCGGGAGAGCCTCTGTTGAAGAGCCTGAGTTCTATTGGGTCAATACTATTCTCGGTAATTTAAAGAGTTCCTTACGCAGTACCTATCATGGGATTCGACCGCAATACGCACAGCGTTACTTGTCAGAATTTCAGTATCGTTTCAATCGTCGCTTTGATTTGTGCGGGCTAATACCGAGGCTTGCTCGTGCCGCGCTCAGGACACCGCCAATGCCGGACAATATCTTGAAGATTGGCTTAGGTTAAGTGGTAATTAGGTGATTATTTAAACCGGTTTAACGGCTAAATCTGAGAGGTGGCCCCAGAAATCTGAACAGCGCTGTAAGTGGATTTCCTGCCTGACTTAGGGCATCGTATTGCCCGTACTCAGGAGAATCGACATGGCCAGAAGACCTCGCCGTAATCACTCACCCCAGTTCAAGGCCAAAGTGGCTCTGGATGCCGTCAAAGGCGAACAGACGGCAGCGGAGCTGTCCCAGCGCTTCGATGTACACCCCAACCAGATTACCCAGTGGAAGACGCAGTTGTTGGAGCGCTCTGCCGATGTATTTGGCGGTGGGGAGTCCAAGGAGCCTCGGGTGGATGTGAAGACACTCCATGCCAAAATTGGAGAGCTGACGCTGGAAAATGATTTTTTAGAAGGCGCGCTCAACAAGGCGGGATTGCTGAGCGAAAAACGATGATCGACCGCAACCACACACTGCCGATCAGTCGGCAGGCCAAACTGCTGGATATCAGTCGAGGCACTGTGTACTACCCGCCCAAACCAGTCAGTCCTCGCAATCAGATGTTGATGAATCGGATTGACCGTCTGCACTTGGAGCTGCCGTTCGCCGGTGCCCGGATGCTACGGGATCTACTGCGCCAAGAAGGCCACAAGGTGGGCCGCTCGAAAGTCGCCAGGCTTATGAGGGTCATGAGCATTGAAGCGCTGTATCGCAAGCCCAAGACCACACGGCGACACCCAGGGCACAAAGTCTATCCGTACCTGCTGCGTAATCTGGCGGTGACTCGATCCAACCAGGCGTGGGCGATGGACATCACGTACATTCCGATGGCTCGTGGATTTGTCTACCTGGCAGCCGTCGTGGATTGGTATTCTCGGCGAGTCTTATCCTGGAAGGTCTCCACCACCATGGATGTGTACTTCTGTCTGGAGGCGGTGGAGGAAGCCATGGAGCACCATGGCAAGCCGGAGATTATGAATACCGACCAGGGCAGCCAGTTCACCAGCCAGGCCTTCACCGGTCTGCTGAAGGAAAATGGTATCCAGATCAGCATGGATGGCAAAGGCGCCTGGCGGGACAATGTGTTTGTTGAACGCCTATGGCGATCGCTGAAGTACGAGGAAGTCTACCTGCATGCGTATGACACGGTCTCGGCGGCCAAGGCAGGACTGGATCGCTACTTTCGGTTCTACAACAACCGGCGACCTCACAGCAGTCTTGACCGACAAACACCGGATCAGTTTTACTATGAATCGCTGCCACTACCCATGGCAGCTTAAACCCAGTGCAGGCATACACTTATAGAATTGGGATTGCTGTTCAAATAACCGGGGCCACCTCTCAATAAAGACCAAATATGATCAGAAATATCGTGACACCTGTGAGCACTTTGCATAGGAGAACTCCTCAAAACAGAAAAATACTATTATAACTCAATCTTATGACGACACTATCTAGCTAGGATAAAGAAAGAAACCCGTTAGATACGCTATATCAAACTGGTTGAACCCCAGACAAGCGAAGGTAAACTGGACACCCTCGCCTATTCAGGAACACAATTATGTCCAGTCCAACTCTTGCCAGTATCGGCGTTCTAGTGACAGGTGGCGGCACCGGTATCGGCAAAGCCTGCGCAACCCGGCTGGCGGCAGATGGCGCGGCGGTTACGATCTCTGGTCGCACCGAGCAAAGTCTCAATAATGCGGCACAAGACATCGCCAAAATGGTGCGCAACGGCGGTAGCGTCCAGGTTGTTGTTGGCGATGTTACAGATGAAACAAGTGTACAGAGCATGATTGCCAAAGCAGCAGAACCTACTGGCAGCTTACACGGCGTAGTCGCAAACGCTGGCGGTGGCGGCCTGCCTATGGCCTATGCTGACATTGATAGCAATGAGTTTAGGCGTGTTCTGGAACTCAATGTTATGGGCACGATGCTCTGCATGAAGCACGCCCTGCCCCTGATGATCGCCTCTGGCGGCGGTTCATTTGTCGGCATGTCTTCTCTTGCTGGACATATCACTCACCCTTTCTTCCACGCCTATTGCGCAGGCAAGGCTGGCATCGAAGCGATGATTCGCAACGCTGCCGATGAATACGGGAAAAATGGAGTTCGCTTTAATGCTATTCGCCCTGGCTTTATCGCCACAGAGATCATGGAGGGTATTCCCCGCAACAGCGATGTTTACAAGTCTTATGTGGACAACACTCCCATGAACGATGTGGGACAGCCGGAAGATATCGCCGAACTAGCCCGCTTTTTAATCGGTGCGGAATCGCGCTGGATTACTGGACAGGTCATCAATGTGGACGGCGGCCACAGTTTGCGTCGCGGTCCCGATTTCAGCAGTTTTGTAGGGTAAAATTTTGCCAATTTGGTTATCAAATAGCATCGGAATACTCGGCACCGCACTTGTAGTGCTGGTTTATTTTTTGCTGCAACTGGAAAAAATTAAAGCGACAAGTTGGAGCTATAACCTCATCACCCCTGTGGGGGCAATCCGTTTATTTAAGCTCAATCGGCACCGCCTCAGAATGGATCAAGGTAAAATGTTACCGGATCACAGCTAGTAATTTATTCGGCCAGCGGCGAACATATCCTATGCAGTTAAGCCGCACGCAAAACATATGCCTGACCTTCAGCATCATGGCCACAGCCATTGGTCAGTCACTGGTGTTTGCCATTTTGCCGCCTCTGGGTAGAGAGGTCAATCTCGCGGAAGTACAGATCACCTCCATCATTGCACTGTCAGCATTCATCTTTGGTATCGCCTCGCCCTATTGGGGCCGCTACAGTGACCGCGTAGGCCGCAAGCGCGTCATACTGATCGGCTTAACCGGGTACACGGTGGGCACGCTGATTTTTGCCAGTCTGTTTCAGGCCGCCTTAATAGGCATGATTGGTGGGCTGACTCTGTATCTGCTGGTGATGTTCTTCCGCTGTAGCCAGGCCCTGGTTATGTCAGCCAGCGGCCCCGCTGCTACAGCCTATGCTGCGGACCATACCAGCACCGACCAACGTACCAGAGCCATGGCCAAAATTGGCGCAGCACATAGCACCGGTACGATTTTGGGCCCGGCTGTGAGTGGTGTATTCGCAACCCTGGGCTTACTGGCGCCGTTGTTTTTCGCGGGCATACTCACGGGCATTGCGGCCATTTATACCGCCTTCAAATTACCCACCACTCTCGACGAGCAATTAAAGCAGCGCAAACCGCAGGCGCGCATGAAGTACACAGACCCACGTGTTGTGCGTTATCTGGCCGCAGCAATCGGTTTGTTTACGGGCTTTTCCGGAATCCAGCAAACACTCGGATTCAGCATTCAGGACAAGATGCAGCTCAGCGGTATAGAAACCGCACAGATGACCGGCGCGGCCTTGATGGTATCGGCAATATTTTCGTTCAGCGCGCAAATGCTGTTTGTACAACGACTTAGTTGGACGCCAGAAACATTCATTCGCCTGGGCATGGCAGCGCTGCTCGCAGCTTCGTTTTTTGTCGGCAACTTTAACAGCTATTTGAGCCTGAATATCGGCATGGCATTGATGGGTACCGGCCTGGGGCTCGCCATGCCGAGCATTAGTGCGGCCGCCTCGCTGGCAGTAACCCCTGATGAGCAGGGTGCGATTGCCGGGCTGGTCTCCTCCAGCCCGGCGATTGGCTTTGTTGCCGGGCCGGTTATTGCAGGCTTTCTATATCAACTCAATACCAGCTACGCGAGCGTGTTTAGCGCTAGCGTTTTTGTCAGTTTACTACTGGTCATGATCATTACCGGCAGACGCGCCTAGTCATTACCCAATTGCGCCCACTGTTGCAGCGCATAGCAGGAAGTTTAGCAAACTTCAAACAAGCCCGCTGCACCCATGCCACCACCAACACACATGGTAATAACAACATACTTCACGCCGCGGCGCTTGCCTTCGATCAGTGCATGACCAATCATACGGCTACCACTCATACCATACGGATGGCCGATGGAGATAGCACCGCCATTAACATTGAGCTTATCGTTATCAATGCCCAGGGTATCCCGGCTGTAGATGACCTGGCAGGCGAATGCTTCGTTCAGCTCCCACAGGCCGATGTCGTCTATCGACAAACCATTCGCTTTCAGCAATTTGGGCACAGCGAACACAGGGCCAATACCCATTTCGTCAGGCTCGCAACCTGCAACAGCCATACCGCGGTAGATGCCGAGCGGCTCAAGACCTTTCTGCTCTGCGAGCTTCGCGCTCATAACCACCTGAGCAGAAGATCCGTCAGATAGCTGAGAGGCATTACCCGCAGTGATGGTGCCACCTTCGCGAACTGTTTTCAGGCCAGCCAAAGCCTCAGCAGTAGTAGCGCGAACACCTTCGTCGGCAGTCACAGTAACCGTTGCAGTTGAAGCCTCGCCAGTTGCCTTATCCCACACGGTGCGATCACAGGTCACATCAAACAGCTCATCGGCGTATTTGCCCGCAGCATAAGCCTCACCTGTACGAGTCTGGGACTGCAAGCCGTATTCGTCTTGCTGTTCACGGCTCACGTTGTAGCGCTTGGCCACGACTTCAGCAGTGTCCAGCATAGCCATGTGGATATTTGGGTGCATTTCCATCAACCTGGCGTCGACCATGTTGTGAACATTCATGTGCTCATTCTGAACCATCGTGATCGCTTCCAGACCACCAGCAACAATGGCGCCCATCCCGTCTTCATTAATTTGCTTGGCCGCCGTAGCAACCGCCATCAAACCGGAAGAACACTGACGATCAATTGTCATACCGGCAACCGTAACCGGCAAACCGGCACGCAAGGCCATTTGACGTGCGATATTAGTGCCGGTAGAGCCTTGCTGCAAGGCACAGCCCATGATGCAATCATCAATTTCTGCAGGGTCGATTCCTGCGCGCCTGACGACTTCTTCAACTGACAAACCACCCAATGTGGCGCCAGTCATAGCGTTGTAACTACCCCGGTAGGCTTTCGCGATGGGGGTGCGTGCGGTCGCAACAATTACTGCTTCTGACATAAGAATTCTCCAATTAATAAGTTAGCTGAGGTCCAGGCCTTGTGCTTGAGCGGCCATGCCAGTGAATTTAACAGTCTGTTCAAAGCCAGTCTGCGGAATGCTTTCGCCGTCGGTATTAGTGATGGCATCCCAGTTGGCGGCTATACCTTCGGGCGTTTGGTCTGCTTCTGGCAGGTATGCGCCATGGGTTTCGTGAATGGTCACAACCGAGTAGCAACCGGCGCCCGCGGCAATAATGGTGCGTGTCGGTGCGTCTTCTGACACCATATACAGTACCGCCGGTGTGACAGTCTCTGGGGTCAAAAGGTCGAAGGCTTTCTCTGGAATCAAACCTTCTGTCATGCGGGTACCCGCTGTCGGTGCCAATGCGTTGATCTTCACGTTGTACTTGGCACCTTCTTGCACCAAGGTGTTCATCGCACCGATAACGCTCATTTTGGCCGAGCCGTAGTTAGTCTGCCCAAAGTTACCGTACAAGCCACTCGATGAGGTAGTCATGACAATACGACCGTAGCCTTGATCGCGCATCGTATCCCAAACTGCTTTAGTGCAGTTGATCGAACCCATCAGGTGCACATCCAAAACTATTTTAAAATCATCCAGGCTGCCCTTGGCAAAGCTCTTGTCACGCAAAATACCCGCATTGTTGACCAGGATATCTACCCGACCCCACTGATTTTTAGCTTGCTGCACCATCGCTTCGACTTCTTCATACCTGGCAACATTGGCACCGTTGGCAATGGCTTCACCGCCGAGCGCTTCAATTTCTGCGACCACAGCTTTAGCTGCTTCGCTGGAACCGCCAGTTCCGTCAGTCGCGCCGCCGAGATCATTGACAACAACTTTGGCACCGCGCTTAGCCAATTCTATAGCGTGACTGCGACCCAAGCCCTGGCCCGAGCCAGTGACAATGGCCACCTGGCCGTCATAGCGAATACTCATGTTTTATTCCTCAGATTGATGTATCTGTATAAAAGTCGTGTCAGGCCGTTGCAACCATTGAAAGCCACTCGGCAACCAGGGCCGGAGTTTCCTCACCCTCAATTTCAACGGTAATGGCCTGCTTGATCAGAAATCGGTTGTCGTCCTTGGGGGTAATATCCATAATTTCCACCAGGGCGCGAACACGCTTACCTGCCCGAACCGGCGCCAGAAAGCGCACCTTGTCAAAACCATAGTTGATGCCCATGAGCACACCTTCAGGAGAGATTCCGTTCTGCGTAGCAATATGGGACAACATAGACAGGGTTAAAAAACCGTGAGCGATAGTGCCACCGAAAGGCGTATCTTTAGCTTTTTCTTCATCGATATGAATGAACTGACGGTCTTCGGTACACTCGGCAAATTCGTTGATACGCTCCTGCCCGATTTCGAACCACTCACCCGGCTCCAGGGTAGTTCCAATGTAATTAACAAACTCGTCCTTCGGCACAATTTGGTAGCCCATATTTGTCTCCCAGCTTTGAGTAATAAAGTAACAAGGGGCAAAACTAGCGGACTCAGGCCCCTCAAAAAGGAATTTGAATCTACAGTATGTATTTTTAACTTTCAAGTATATCTTAGCACCAGAGTCCCTGCTAAACTCATCCTATGAGTGACCCTTCAATGCCCCCTTACCTGGTTCTTTTTGAGCGCCTCATCGAGCGCGCCAGGGGCTCATTGTCTGACCTTGAGCCTCTCGATTTTCAGATTCCTGTGGCGGTTTATACGGATTCTGTGCGTTTCGCCCAGGAGCGGGAAAAACTGTTTTTAAAACAGCCACTGATTCTGGGCCATGCCAGTCAAATTCCTGAGCCAGGGGACGCCATCGTACACGACTGGCTGGGCCTGCCGCTAGTGACCGTCAGAGACAAATCCGGAGCCATCGGCACATTTATGAACGTGTGCCGTCACCGAGGCATGCGCCTTGTTGATGAAATGGTAGACGATAGCGGTCCGTTGCAGTTGAAATCATTTGTATGTCCTTACCACCAGTGGACATACGGCCTTGACGGACAACTCCGCAATATTCCATTGCAAGAGAGCTTCGCAGGCCTGGATGCCAGCGAATACAACCTGGTGAGCTTGCCTACCGAGGTGCGGCATGGGCTCATTTGGATGCAGGCAACACCCAATCAAAGCATGGATCTGGACACGCACCTGGCCGGAATCGGAGAAGACCTCGACGCCTTTGGCCTGCCCGAGGCGCATTTCTTTCGCCAACACAAACGCTCGGTAAAAAGTAACTGGAAGCTGGTGCAGGATGCGTTTCTGGACGGATACCACGTTGTGCGATTACACAAAAATACAGTGGGTCAGTTTTTCCCGGATTGTATCTCCCTTTCCGACTCGGTGGGGCAGCACATCCGCTCCGCAGTGGCGCGCAACGAAATTGAACAGGCAGTTGACACAGCGCCGAGCGAGTGGGATCTGCGGCAACAGGCCTCCTTCGCCTATATGCTGTTTCCCAGCAGCGTATTCGTTATGCATCCAGACTACACCAGTCATATTGGCTTGTTTCCAATGTCTGTGGACCAAACACTGTTCGTCCATTCCATGATGGTTCCTGAATTGCCGGTCAATGAAAAGATGAAGGAGCACTACAATCGCTCCTTTGAGCTTATCGACGGCGGTGTGTTTCAGGCAGAAGACATCCGCGTCTGTGAAGGTGCACAACGCGGTTTTGCAGCCGGTGCCAACGAACACCTGCTCTGTGGCGGCCACGAGGTCGCACTAAAGACATTTCATGAAACGCTTGAGCAGGCACTTCAGCAAGACTAGGAGAACTGCCACCTTAAAATTTCTGTTTGGGAAATGGTTGCCTCTAAGTAGATAGCGGACGGAACATAGCCCGGCTGGCCAATACGTCTGGTTCTTTGGTTTTTAGCCATTTAGCAATGCCGAAAATCAGCTGACGCGAAAAGCAGAGAGGAACGAGCGGCGCTTTTTGCGGTTGGCTGGTTGCAGTCGGCTGGATTTGCCTTGTCATGCTTTTGTGTACATCTCCTTGCCATCATTTAGTCTCAGCCAACCTTTTACAATGCGATAAATAACCCAAATAGTATTTGCAATTAATATTGGAATACCGATTAAGAAGTAAAAGCATATAAAGCCAATAATACTCCACAGAAGGGCAAACCAAAATGTGCGTATTTGCCATTTGAAATGTGACTCTAACCAAGTTCCTGCAACATCTCCTTTTTTTACATAGTTCACTATTACAGCAATTAAGAATGTGATGCCAAGTAAAAATGACGCCGCTTGCAGAGCGTAAACAATTGTTGCTGCGGTCTTTTGTGAATTTGCAACGTTATTTGATGTTACGGTCTCATCATTCATTTTTTCTTTCTCCTTCTATGAGGGATTTGTAGATGTCCGGGTTCAATACCTGTGAGACAAATCAGGCCGCCTGTGTGAGTTTCTGATAATAGCTTATTGGCGTTTCCAAACCTACCCCACCATGGGGTCGATAATGATTGTAGTCTTGTTGATAGCCTGCCAGGGCTTTATTACTCACCGCAGTCCTTTTATCCTTCCTATATACTTCATCCGGGGTGAGGGCCAAGTTAGTCCGCCTGGATAAATTGACCCAGTGCTCGAAACTCGGCAACACGCGGGGTTTTCGAGCGCCACATTAAACCAATAGAACGCGCCACTCCCTTCTCTTTGAAGTGTCTCGTTTGCACATTGGTACCGGTGAGTATCTTCGCATCTACTGCCATTTGTGGCAGTAACGTCACACCGATCCCATTGGCGACCATCTGTACAATCGTATTCAAACTGGTTGCCTGATACGGAATGTTCACATCGGAATCTTTCAAACTACAAGCTTCTAAGGCATGGTCGCGCAAGCAGTGACCATCCTCCAGTAACAGCAAATCCTGTGACACCAAATCACTGGTGCTGAAACTCTCTCCACTGGCCAGGACAAGCGATTTAGGGCAGGCAAATAAAAACTCGTCATCCAACAAGTGCATAGTCGCAACATTGTGCGCAGGATAGGGTAAGGCTAAAAGCAAGATGTCTAATTCTCCGTGCTGCAGAGCATGTACCAGGTGCCCGCTCATATCCTCACGAATAAACAATTGAAAGTCTGGGTATTGCTTGCGTAACCGTTTTAGCAAGCTCGGCAAGATAAAGGGAGCAATTGTGGGGATCACGCCCAGCCGCATTTTGCCAGTAAATGGTTCGGCAGATGCATCGCACAATGCTTGTAAATCATCCACTTCAAGTAATATGCCTCGCGCCCGCTCGACCACGTCAGATCCCAGCGCGGTAAGGATAACCCGGCGATTATTGCGCTCCACCAGGGCTACGCCCAGCAGATCCTCTAATTCAATGAGGGCAGCACTGAGTGTGGATTGTGAAACATGGCAGGCTTTTGCTGCATTGCCAAAGTGACCATGCTCGGCGACCGCGAGCAGATACTTAAGCTGTCTAAACGTGGGCTGTCTTGCCATCGTTAAAATCGATTGAAGGCTACTATTTTTTCAATTATACAGATTCTACGAGGAGGTCTATGATTTAACAAGTAGCGCAAGAACCCGAGGGTGAGAGCCTGCTAATCACATGTGATGTCTATAAAATTAGGAGAGACATAATGTCCTTGAAAGGTAGCCAGACTGAAGACAACTTGAAAGCAGCGTTTGCTGGTGAATCCCAGGCCAATCGCCGCTACCTCTACTTTGCCGCAAAAGCAGATGTGGAAGGTTACAACGATGTGGCAGCTGTATTTCGCTCCACTGCTGAAGGTGAAACCGGGCACGCCCACGGGCACCTGGAATATTTGGAAGAAACCGGTGATCCGGCGACTGGTTTGCCCATCGGCGGTACAGCAGACAATCTGAAAGCGGCCATTGCTGGCGAGACCCACGAGTACACCGACATGTATCCAGGCATGGCCAAAGCGGCTCGCGACGAAAGTTTCGACGAAATTGCCGACTGGATGGAAACTCTGGCCAAAGCTGAGCGCAGCCACGCCAATCGCTTCCAAAAAGCACTGGATAGCTTAGACGACTAAGTCACCCAGTTCTTTGGGTGGGTTGCGATAGCCGCGCCCACCCGCTTTATTTACTACTATAAGAGATCACCATGGCAGTCAGAGAAGGCAGTCTGGAAGCACCCACGCGCCACCCAATTGAGTGGAAGAGCGAAAAATTCTGGGACAAAGACGATTTAAACCAGGAACTGGAACGGGTGTATGACATTTGTCACGGTTGCCGTCGCTGCGTCAGCCTATGCGACTCCTTTCCCACCCTGTTCGATCTGGTAGACGAATCCGACACTATGGAGGTCGATGGTGTCAATAAGGATGATTACATCAAGGTTGTCGATCAATGTTATCTCTGCGACCTGTGCTACATGACCAAATGTCCCTATGTGCCTCCCCATGAATGGAACGTGGATTTCCCACATTTGATGCTGCGAGCCAAGGCAACCAAGTACAAAGAAGAAGGGGCGAACCTGAGAGACAAAGTACTGACTAGCACTGATGCTGTCTTTAGCGCCGCAACCATCCCCTTGATTGATATCAGCGTGAATGCGCTGAACAAAAACCAAACTTTCCGCAAGGCGTTCGAATCAACTTTGGGCGTACATCACACCGCACCGATACCGGAATTTCACAGCAAGACCATGCGCAAGCGCGTCGCGCCGATGGTTAAGCCCATCGAACCCAGGGCCAGCGGCAATACCACCGGCAAAGTTGCTCTGTACGCCACCTGCTACGGCAACTACAACAGTCCGGAAATTGGCGAAGATTTCATGAAGGTCTTTCAGCACAACGGCATCCACATTGACATCGTACCTAAAGAAAAGTGTTGCGGTATGCCGAAACTTGAACTCGGCGACCTGAACACCGTTGAGAAGCTCAAGAGCACCAATATTCCGGTATTGGCCAGGCTAGTGGATCAAGGCTATGACCTGATTGCACCTATTCCTTCATGCGTATTGATGTATAAACAAGAGCTGCCGCTGCTGTTCCCCGACGATGAAGATGTACAAAAAGTAAAAAGGGCCTTCTTCGACCCTTTCGAGTATTTGTGGGCGCGTCATAAGGAAGGTGAGCTGAAAACAGAATTCCCACTGGCAGTGGGTGATATCGCCTATCAGGTAGCCTGCCATCAGCGGGTTCAAAATATCGGCTTAAAGACACGCGATGTACTGAACTTGATTCAGGACACCGAGGTTACCGCACATGAGCGCTGCTCAGGTCACGACGGCACCTATGCTGTTAAAAAGGAAACTCACGAAAAATCAGTGAAGATCGCCCGGCCAGTGGTACGCAAAATCGATCAGCAGCAGCCGGATCACTTTATGAGCGATTGCCCAATGGCAGCCAATCAAATTGCCAGCTTGTCTGAAAAAGTGGACAAAGCGGAACACCCCATGACTTTATTGTGCATGGCCTACGGACTATGAGAGGTACACACATGAGCCATTTATCTCGCGCCGACTTGTGGTCGCTTGAGGAATATGCCGAGCAACGACCCAGCTTTCGCGCTCAGGTTATGCAGCACAAAAAAACACGTCAGCTCGCCCTTGGAGAAAACGCACGTCTGTACTTTGAAGACGCATTGACTATCAAGTACCAAATTCAGGAGATGTTGCGTATCGAAAAGGTCTTTGAAGCGGATGGCATCAACGAAGAACTGGATGCCTACAACCCATTGATACCCGATGGTCACAACTGGAAGGCCACATTCATGATTGAATTTGAAGACCCCGCCGAACGAGCTGAAAGGCTGGCGCAAATGATCGGCATCGAAGATAAAGTGTGGTTGCAAGTGAAAGGCTGTGACAAAATTTACCCCATCGCCGATGAAGACCTTGAGCGTGACAACGAAGAGAAAACTTCATCCGTGCATTTTCTGCGTTTCGAACCAAACCCGGCGATGATCAGCGCCGCACTCGCAGGAATGACCATTTTTTCGGGCAGTGATCATCCCGCTTATCCGGTGAAAGGTTTTGCCATAGCGCAGGATATTCGCGATTCACTGGCCGCTGACTTACGCGAAGTCGCACTCAACTAACGCCCTCATTGCGTGCGTTTTTGCCTGGCCTGAAAGCGACATCATCTTCCGTGCAAAGGTCTCAACTAGTTCATCAGAGCCGGGTGGCGAATCTCCAGGGCGCGCTTAATGCCCTCTTTCCAATTCACCTGGCAGGGCCCCGCCATCTCCTTGCGTCGGGTATTGTCCAGCACGGTCATCTGCCAGGTCGCCAGAGCCTTCGTTTCGACCGTCGCCTTTAAGCCTGTCAGAGATTCGATATATTCCAACATATCTTCCATGGCAACCACTTCATCACCCCCCAAATTAACGATGGGCGCTGGCACCGCTGCATTCATCAGCAAACTCTGAACCTGTTCAACAATATCGTCTTCATAAATTGGCGAGCAGTAGCTCTTGCCCTTGTCGGAGCGATGGTAGGGGATGCCGCGCTGCATAAATCCCACCAACAACATTGGCGCGCCGCCATGCCCCCTGGTGCCGTAAGCGACATCCAGACGGGCAACAATAGTGGGCAGGTTTAATGCCCGCGCCTGAAAACGCACCACCGCTTCAGTGGACTGCTTACTCATGGCGTAGTGCGGGGAATACGAGGAGAAGCCACCCAATTGCGCATCTTCATGCACCGCTTCAGCCGTATCGTCGGCCAGCGTGTAGATGGAAGAAGAAGACATATGAAAAAACCCTTTCACATCTTTGTAGCGCTGCATCAAAAAGCCGCTGCCCTCAGCATTTTGTCGCATACCATCTTCAGGTGTTTTCGGGTCTGTATTGCAGCCGCAGTGAATGACGTAGTCAACATCGGGCAAATGTGACAAGTCATCCTCGCCAATGGAAAAGTAAACTGTGTTGATGCCCTGCGCTTCCAGCTCTTGCTTGGCGGCGGCGTCTGAAAATCGGGCGGCAGCCCACACTTCATTATTGGCATTGAGTTGCTCTGCAATAGGGCGGGCCACCTGCCCGGTGGCGCCGGTTACCAGAACTTTGACACCTTCTAACATGTATTACCTCCTATAAGTCCGCAAACTTGACCACTTTCGCATCAATAGGCGGGTGCTCATCAGCACCAACCCAACGCCAGCACATAGTACCAATATTGTGCCCTGCTGTTTCCACCCAGTTGGGTGATTTGGGCTTTTGGTGCGCAACAACAATTTTGACGCTGCCATCTTTTTCATAGTGAGCAGTGTGTTTGTTGAAGTGGATATCGTAATACCGGTAGTCCAACGACTCCATCCACCAGTTTTGCAAGACGAAATTCCAGGTCTGACACTGCGGAATTGTTTTGGCCTCAATCACCAGCGCCTCATCGTCGGCCAACTGCCAGGTGCTGTGAAAGTAATATATGTTGGGGTCACCACCAATAGCCTGACAAAAATTCTGATCCGCGGGTGCCACCTGATTGGTTGTAGACAGAAAACCCTCCGCCCAGCCTTCAAATAAGCCTGTGGTATTTTTCAAAAACTCCACCGAGCGTCGCAAAGCAGTATCCACTTTTTCGGGGCTCAAAGGTGTTGGGCGCTCATCCCCAGCACCGATACGCTCTATTTTCAGATCCGCAGGAACCTCATTGAGGCGATCCTGGAAAGTCTGCCTTACATTAATTGAGTTGGTATCGGGCCCCATTTTGAGCCAGTTACCCGGCTGCTCTCGCTGACTGACAAACAATTCGATAGAGCCGTCTTCCCCAATTTCCATCTCGCGCGCATCAATAAAGCCATCGGTCTCCATACCACCCCCGGTGCTGTACTGATTGTTTACCGCGCCAATGCCCAAGTAATCTACCGTATTGCGTTTGCCGTAGATACGATAGTCATACTGTGAATCAACCGGAGCATTTTCGTAGCGGTTGTCGGGATTGTCGGCACCCATTTTTATATATTCATGAACCGGGCAGCGTAGATTGGGGAAAGCCGGGTCGCCAAATTCCATGAAACTATCGAGACCCGCACGCAGCATACGCGCCAAATAGCGATACCCCTGGGCTCGATCAAAGGGAGTCTGCGGCGCTTTCTCGCTATCGAGCAAAGCACCCGCCTGCTTCAATCCATCGCAGAAATCTGCCCAGGCGCTACCGTCCAACAGACGCTGCTCAGCTTGCGAAAGTGTGTCACTCATAGATACTCAACTCCTGGAAATTCAGACGAGCGCTCGCTTTATAATTATATTTGGGTGAGACCCATTCTAGTGTAGTGTATTAAACTAATTATTGATTTGAGAGTGCATGTCTTGCCCGGCCCACTTTCTCCAGAATCTCTCCCGCAGACTTTGTCCAAACAAATGGCTTTTTATCTTCATTGTGTCTCTCAATAAAATCCATGATAGTCTCTTCCAACTGTTGTACTGATGTGAATACACCACGACGCAGCCGCCTTTCTGTCAACCATCCAAAAAATCTCTCCACCAGATTTAGCCACGAAGAACTCGTTGGAATAAAGTGTAAGTGAACTCTCTTATGACGCTTAATCCAGTTCTTCACTGTTTCGTGTTTGTGCGTCGCATAGTTGTCAACGATAAGGTGAAGGTCTAACTCTTTGGGTGTTTGTTTCTCCACAGTCTTCAGAAACGCCAAAAACTCCTGGTGCCGGTGACGCTTCTTACACTCACCGATAATATCACCCGTCAGGGTGTTCAGTGCCGCAAACAAGGTGCTTGTACCATGACGCTTATAGTCGTGAGTCATGGTTCCGGCGCGTCCTGGCTTCATCGGCAATCCCGGCTGCGACCTATCCAGCGCTTGAATGGAACTCTTCTCGTCAACACAGAAAACAACGGCATTCTCTGGCGGCGATACATACAAGCCAACGACATCGCGTAGCTTGTCTTCAAAGGCAGGGTCGCTGCTCACCTTGAATCGGGCAACCAGGTGTGGCTTCAAACCAACTTCTCGCCACACTCTGTTTATAAAGGAGTGATTAATTCCCATCACTTTTGCCAAACCTCGGGTCGTCCAGTGGGTGCCATCCTTGGGTTTTTCCTGCGTGGTTATCTTGATGACTTTCGAACGCAGCTTTGCCTGGTCCGCAGAATTCTTGCCGCCGTGATTAGCCCCTCTGGGTAAATCTTTCTCTATCCCCTTAAGCCCTCTCTCGAAAAAACGATTGCGCCACCGGCCCACTTTGTTGGCATCAATTTCCAGCTCTTCAGCAATCTTGTAGTTGGGAATATTTTTTGCAGCGAGCAGAATGATCCTTGAGCGCTCTACCAATCGTACCGGTGTCGTTTTGCTCCTAACCTGTTTTTCCAACTGCTTTTTCTCTTGCGCTGATAAAGTGATGTCTATTTGGGCGGGCATTGGCTTCAAATGGGTAGTGAATGAAGCACTTTATATAACATGAATCAGTTCAATACACTACACTAGTAGAACCTCAGTGTTATGCAGGCTGCGGCGTGTTCAAAAGGCATGCGTTGTCACGAAGTATCTTCTGCTGGTCTGCGTCACTGAACTGGACCAGATCAGCCACGTAATCCAAAGGCTGCTCCAGACCCTCAATATGCGGCCAATCGGAACCGAAAATCACCCGGTCGGCTCCCATGTATTCGACCACCTCGTTAATATCATCTTCCCAGAACGGGTTGATCCAGACGTGTTGGCGAAATAACTCAGCTGGGTCCTGGTTGTAGTAACCACGCATACGGTCGCGGGACTGCTGCAACTTACGGAACAGGTCGGGCAGGTACTCTGCGCCGTTTTCAACGGAGGCAATGCGCAGATTGGGAAAGCGCTCAAACAGCTTCTCGTAAGCCAGAGTAATCAAAAAATCATAGGCGGCGCGCTCAATATTGAAGTGCTTGATGTTGGGAGAAAACACGCCACCATTAAAATCAGAAGAGAAGCCATCGTCCACATAACCGTGAGTGGTATATCCAGAGTCAGCGGCATGAATCACCAAAGCAATACCGGACTCGTTCAGTCGCGCCCAGAACGGGTCGAACATTGGATGGCTCGGCGACTTGCTCTGACCGTTGGCAAGCTGTACAGCCGATGGGCGCATACAGACAACCGTGGCGCCTCGTTCCAGCGCCCATTCAAGCTCCTGACAAGCCCAATCAACATCGCATAGGGAAAGATAAGGTGCGGCATAGATTGTATTCTGATAGTTGCAGCCCCAGTCTTCGTCCAGCCAGCGGTTAAATGCTGAGAATTGAGTCTTTACCGCCTCTGTATCATTCTTAAGTAATTCTTCATATAGCACACCCAGAGTCGGAAACAGCCACACTGACTCCAGGCCCTGCTCCTGCAATTTGGCAACCCTGGCATCCTTGTTTATGTAGTAATCGGGTAGCGGCTCGTGGGCCTGCATACGGGCAATATCTTCCTCACTGAGTTCCTTGCCGTGCAGAAACGGCGCTATGGAGCCAGGCAGTGAGATTGGGTTCCAGGTCGGGTTTTTAACAGCGCGGGCCAACTTGCCGCCAACAATGTGGTGCTGACGCCCCTCAATGGTTGCCCATTGCACGCATCGGGCCTGCATGTTTTTGGGGACATGACGAGTGAAGGCATCCAGTGCCTCGTAATAATGATTGTCTGCATCAAACGCAGGATAACCAAGTTCACTCATGGGGGATCTCCAGCCTTTCTATAGCGGCTATGTTAGTGGCGGGCGCTCATCCCGCCAATGACCGGAACGGCCAGATACTATCGGCACTCTTGCTAGATCACGCCACAGCGCTGTCAGATCAAACCACAGCGCTCAATGCGACCCCCATTGCAGTCAATTGTGAAACCATATAGCCAACATCAGTCACCTGTAAAGCCAGCGGACGGCAGGCGAATTGACAACACCAGGCATGGACTTAGAGTGTACTATCAGCTCAGCGAAGGTCAAACAAAGCTCAGCGGCGGCGAAAATAATCGCTGCCTGGGCTGGCATTAGTGTCACTCAAGTAGTCTACTACGAACCTGCCAACAGGAGCCTCGAACATGAGCACAATACTACGCATTGTCACTATTAGCTTACTCTGCCTGTCCACTGCCTGGGCCACTACTACCTGGGCCGGGGCAGACCAGGAACGCCTGGCCAATACACTGCTGGCGCAACCCGCCGCAGTGCAGGCACGTTACTATCATCGCCACCCAATGGAAACTCTAAGCTTCCTGGGCATTGCGCCGGGGATGACCGTACTCGAAGCATTACCTGGCGCTGGCTGGTATACAAAAATCCTGATGGACTACCTTGGAGAAAATGGCCACGTTATAGGCGTTGACTACAGCGAGGAGATGTTCCCGCTGTTTGGCTTCTTCTCTGCTGAGCAGATCAAGGCAAAGGCAACCTGGGTGCAGGACTGGAGTGCAAAAGCCAATAGCTGGCGCGATGACGATGACGCCAGCATCAGCGCATTTACTTTTGGAAATATGCCTCAGTCCGCAAGCGGCAAGGCCGATGCCGTGTTATTCATTCGGGCACTGCACAATCTCGCACGCTTTCAAGACCAGGGGGGCTATTTAACAGACGCACTACAGAATGCGGCCAACGCACTAAAGCCAGGCGGCATCCTCGGCGTAGTTCAGCATGAGGCGCGCCCGGAGAAATCAGACCCGTGGGCAGCAGGGAAGCGTGGCTATATTAAAAAGTCATTTGTCATTGAACAGGTGGAAAAGACCGGGCTGAAGTTTGTCGGTGAAATTGACGTAAATCAGAACGCAAAAGACCAGCCCGGCGAGCAGGACATTGTCTGGCGTTTACCGCCGAGTCTGTCTGTGCACAAAGCCAGCCCCACCAAACAATTGGAGCTTATGTCTGTGGGTGAATCCAATCGTATGACCTTGAAGTTTCGCAAGCCGGAAAGTTAGCCCGGCTACGCGGCGGCAATATAGGGCAAGACTATGCGTTTTTCTCTGTTCTTGCCCTGCTCTTGCCCTGCAACAGAGCGAAGGCCGTAAGACGCTGTCGTGTGAACCACACAGACCCTAGGTTGCAACCCCATGCGCCTGGTCTGACGCTGGCAGTGTGCCTGGAGCCTCAATCGCGCCCACTTGCAAATAAGCGGAATAAAAGTCGGTGAGTTCCCATTGCTCGGCGATCTTGCCATCTGCTACGCGAAAAATTGCGAAGTCAGCGATTTCAATACTTTTGTTGGTCGGTGCAATAAACCTGCCGGTTGCCGGGTCGGTTATCAGTGACCCCTTATGAGTACCGCGAATCGTCAGCCGTGTGGCAACGCGGTCACCGGAAATAATCAGATCTTCTATGGTTTCGTGATAGTCCGGAAGAGCAGTGTGCAATCCAGTCACCATATCGACAATACCGTCCAATCCAACAGCCCATTCAAGCGCCTGCGGCGTAGCCAGGTGAGCTCTAAAGTCCTCTGCATAAAACTCGTGAACTCGGGACATGTCCCCTTCATTCATAATAACCTGGCAGGCAGTTTTAAAGAGTTGTTCGATAGACATGGTTCATCGCCTCCATAGACATTGTTCATCGCCTCCATAGAATAGTGGGTAGCCGCGCACTCAATCCATACTTCGGGCAACCGTGCGCAGAAATTCAATGTTCTCCATTTCCTGATTGTCTTTTTCGTCTCCCGAGATGCCATACGTGCGATTGGCAGATTGTTTGACAATAACAACATCCCGCGAAGGGTCCACATAAATGAACTGGTTATAAACGCCGATGGCAGAAAATTCACCGTCTTCGCCGTCGGGTATCCACCACTGATAGCCATAACCCAGGGGCAACACATGGCCGCCGACAATGACTTTACCCGCCTGTAGGTGCGGCGCATCTGGCGTCACCGAAGCCGTCACCCAATCTGCTTCCAAAATCTGTTTACCCTGCCACTGCCCCTTATTTCGGTAGAGTTCACCTATCCTGGCAAAGTCTCGCGCCGTCATATTCAGCCCGCCAAACGCCATTTCCATATTGGTGTTGTCGAGCAGCCAATAGCTCGGTGATTCCATCCCCAAAGGCTCGCAAATTTTCTCTTGCATATAGTCAGTAAGAGAGCGCCCGGTCGCCTTGGCCACCAGCATACCCAGAACCTGCGTTTCCGCCGAGTTATACTGACACAGGGTGCCTGGTTCCTTTTCGCGCACCAGGCCAGCGAAAAATTCCTCCAGTGATGTACCACCCGCATACACTGCGTTAAATTGATGAATCTCTGCATCGAGATCGCTGTAATCTTCATTCCAGCGCGTGCCGGAAGACATCTGCAACATATCCTTGATCCGCACCCCGTCATAGCTCGACCCTCTGACTGTCGTTACATAATCAGAGATCGGCTCTTCTACGGACTTGATGAAACCCTCCTGGATCGCAATGCCAACCATGGCCGAAACGTAACTTTTAGCTATCGACCAGGAAATCCACTGGACATCCCGGCCCCCAGTCAGCCAATAGTCTTCATAGCGGATTGCCCCGCCCTTCAAAACCAACAGCGCCGCCGTATCAGTTGCAGGTATGAAATCAGTGATCGAACGATCCTGCCCGTCAAACCTGTATGTTTTCGGCAGGTCAATTCGCTCCGCTTCGGGAAATATGTACGGCGTGGCTGCGGGTTCCATCCGCGATGATGGAAACAGTGTCATCAGACGCGGAAAATTTTGATGCTGCGGTTCACCTGAAAACAACTGCATCGGTGGCGTAGTGTCTTGTTCAGTGTCTGACATGACGATGTGTCCTTTTATGTCCCCGCGATGATTCGCGGAGAGATGAGTTGTGCAGGATAACTTGCTCAGGCTGAGGAATAAAGCCGTACATTTGCCTTTGCCCAGGCAACGGTTACATCTTTATCATTTTTCGCCACCAGTTCGACGACGACAAAGCTTTTTCCATCATCGCGTGGGTGAATTTCTATTACCTCACCGCTGCAAGTAATCGTATCCCCCGGCCTGACCGGCTTAACAAACTTGCTTTCCATCCGCGTAATGAAGCCGCCGTCCGCATAGCTCCAGTCAGTCACCGTGGAGGTCATAAACGACATCGTGCACATACCGTGAGCGATGGTTGTTCCCTGTCCCAAAAGATTCACATTTTTTGCCCACACAGGATCAATATGAATCGGATTATAGTCGAGAGAAGCCACCGCGTTTCTCGTGATAACCTTCTGATCAATTTCCCGTACAATCGCCGGCAAACAAGTGCCTAATTCTACGGATTCAAATGTTAGTTTTGACATGAAAAAGCCCTCGTGAAATTGGTCAATGTATTCAGAACTGGTGAGCACCATCGTCCTGTGATCGCGGAAGTATCAAAGTATTCCAGACTTTGAGAATCACGGTATCATCCTGGTTGATATATTCTGTTGCAAAGGTCAGATAGCGTTTCCCGCGCTTTATCCATTTGTCATGGACTGTCGCTCTTGAACGTATGGTATCCCCAAGTCGGAACGGTTCGTAAATCTCGAATGTCTGCCCAGGGTTAATCGCGCCGGGCGTTCGAATCCAGCTCGAAGGGCCGCTGTCTCCTGCAAGCCAGAAAACAATCGGGGTTATAAACATTGGATGCGCAATCAAACCACCGAAAGGACCTGAGCTGGCGGCCTGTTTTTCGTTGAACAAGGGGTTGTCATCCATCACCCCTTGTGAATAAAACAGAATATCTTCCTCTTCAATAGTAAAGCGACCTTCGCTCTCCCACACCTTGTTGAACTCAACATCTTCCCACGTTTGATAGTGTTCCGAACGCTTGAAAAAATCATGTTCAAATTCTTGTTGCTTCCTGGTAGTGATAAAGTCTTCAATGCACGGTTGGTCGATCATCAGGTGACTACCTCCATATTCAGGGTTAGCCGAAGCGCGGTGCGCGTCGCAAGTTCATTACGGATTGTAAGAAAAAAGATTGCCCGGATGCGCGCCACATCGCGCAAACTTTCATACAAGTCGCGCAATAATTTCAGCGAGTTCGCTTCGGGGTCATAACTGATTGCGATACTCGGAAGGCGACAGACCCGTCCACCGGCGAAAAGCGCGTGCAAAGCTGCTGGAATCAGAAAACCCTAATTGATATCCGATTTGCGCCAGCGATAAATGCTTCCGGCTCAAATATTTTTTTGCTGAATCCAGGCGCAGTTCTTCCAGTATTTCCTGATAGCTTGTACCGCATTCTTTTAGCTTTGAATTCAGGCTTCGCTCGCTGAGGTTAAGTGCTGCCGCAACTTTTTGCCTGCTGCAATTTCCGGTTGGCAACAGTTTCCCGATATTCCATGTTACGCGCCTGGCAATGTTGTTCCGGCCTATTCCAGTTAGATAGGCTGTGGACATGTCATCGAGTTGGCTGGCCAGTTCAATATTTGTTGTCAGCGCAGGAGAATAGATGTCTCCCCTGTCGAAAAAAATTGCATTTTGCTGTGCAGAGAATCGCACTGGAGCTCGAAAATAAAGTTGATACTCCTGTTCGCTACCCTGCGGCACTGGCCGAATCAACTCAATAGATTTGGGCGAAAACCCTGGCCCTGAAATTTCTCGACACACTTTGACCAGGTAACCCACCCAGGTATCTACACTCTCAAAACATAAGTCCCGCTCTGTTACCGCCAAACTGAGTTGGTAAATACCTCGAGTATCATCCGCAGAGTAGCTGGCATCAAAATTATGCCTTGCATCCACGTTAAGTGAGCCAAAAAACCTTACCAGACCCTTACAAAACTCATGCAGGTTATTACTCGCGTAAAGTGAATAGCCCGCTACCTTAAAAGTAGTTGGCGGAATACATTGCGCTACTTTTAACCCAAAGCCGGGGTCTCCCGTCGCCTGAACTGCGAGCTTGTATAGCCTGTTTGATTGATCGAGGTCGATAAGAGTCGCTTGCTCAGCCGCCGAAACGAACGGAATACCCGCTCTCGCAAACAAATCCCGGCTATCCACTCCATGCCTTTCCAGCGCCTCAGCTATGCCCGCCGTAAACCTTAGGGGTGTTTTACGTTCTCCAAAATCTTGAAAGTCGTTTTCAGTACCCATCAACAAGGTTCCTTGACTGGTTTATCACTGGCAGTCTCAACGAGCATGACCCTGCCCACCAAGGGTAGACACTCTGCCAGGCGAGCAAAAGACCATGGCACTCCAAATGCTTGTTCACTTCTTTGAGAATCATCTTGCCCAGATCGTGTTTTTCCAAAAGGTGGCGAAAGTTTAGAATCGTTGTTTCATCGGGCAGGGAACCCGAAAGCCGTAAACCCGCAAACCGTCGCATGGACTCCATTTCGTAGAGTGCATCTTCCATCGCTGGATCACTAAGATTGTAGAACAACTGCATGCAATGAACACGCAACATAATCGATAAGGGGTAGGGTCTGCGGCCATTCCCTGGCTTGGCGTAATGACGCGCAATTTTCTTCTCTAGTTGTTTCCAGGGAATCAGTTTATCCATCTGTTCTGGAAACTTTTCCCGACGGGTTTTGCGTTTCTTGTGGGTGTATTCGGCTTCGGAGAAACTGAGTTGATTCATGGTAACGGCCTGAGAATGTGAATTCCCTCTATTATCGCATTATGAGGGACTTATTCAGAGAGCTTCCCAAAGCTTTTTCCATCATCGCGTGGGTGAATTTCTATTACCTCACCGCTGCAAGTAATCGTATCCCCTGGCCTGACCGGCTTAACAAATTTGCTTTCCATCCGCGTAATGAAGCCGCCGTCAGGTTGGTAAATACCTCGCGTATTATCCGCAGAGTAGCTGGCATCAAAATGTAGCAATACTTGATGCCAGGCCCTCACCGCGCAACTGAGCAAATAATGCAGAGGCCTCGCCTTTGGCGACAAGCTCTTTTTTTAATGCAGCTATCGCCAGCAGCACGTCATCCAATACCAACGGCTGCATGTCCGCTTGCCTGTAGGTGTTGTCCGCCAAAGACTGCTCGTCATAGCTTTGCAACAGGCTCCAACCGCGGGCGTAGTCGTTAATGACCGCCAGCACCGCTGCGCCTTGTTCGTTCAGCGCTGCCTGATTGCTGAGGGTGGCAGAAAGCAGTTGCAGCACCTGCTCAAACTCCACTCCGCGTTGTTGCAAGCGCTTTTGATTGAAGCTGTAGACTTCAAGCAGATGTTGTTTTAAGGTTTGCGTGGCCCAAATACGAAACTGCGTGGCGCGGGAGGAGTTCACCCGATACCCCACTGAGATCACAGCATCCAGACTATAGTGTTTACGCTGGCGTCTCACGTCTCGCCCACCCTCCTGTTGAACTTGTAAGAAATCCTTACAGGTTGCCGATTCGCTAAGTTCTTGTTCAGAAAAGATATTTTTTAAGTGCATGCTAATGTTTTGTGGCTTCACCTGAAACAACACCGCCATCTGCGCCTGACTGAGCCAAACCGTCTCATCCTGAAACCACACATCAATATGGGTTTGACCATCGCTGGTTTGATAGATGGCAATTTGATCATTCATGGTTAACCTAGCTTGTCAATGGAATATGAAGCAATCATATAGCAATCTGGCCACTCATCAGTTTTGGGAGGAGAAGTCAATCCAACGCTCTATGTCATCTGCCTTAAAACGCCAGCTACCACCAACCTTAAAGCCCGGCAACTTGCCTTCGGCAGCCAGTCGATAGGCGGTCTTTTCTGCCAGTTTCAGATACTCTGCGACTTCTTTCAAGGTCAATATTTCATCGGTCATAGTTTTACCTATTCAATCCTTATCCATGCAAATGATGCCTGAGAAGATAGGGGAATAGGGGAATAGGGGAATAGGGAGATAAGGGGATATTGAGGAATTGACGGCTGCAACACTCTCTTTTTGCATTCGATGTCAGGCACGGCGACCACAGACAACCATCATCCGTCTGGGCAGCACTGTTATCAGCTCTCGCGTTTTTGGCCACCTAGAAGGACATCAGTGGCCAGCTCGGTGTCCATGTATTCTTTCATTTGCAGTATCTTCCCATCGCGCAGCGTAAACAAAAAATGGTAGTCGTTACTGTATATGACTCCTGAGCCGTGCTCGCCTCTGGATGTCGCTTCAACAGCAACTTTATCGTCCTCTGCCACCATGCCGTGTACGGCAAAGACCAGGCCATCGGGAAACGCCTCGTAAATACTGTCCGCAAACTGTTTGACGGCGACTTTGTCATATTGGCCAGAGATTAAGGTATTGCCCATTGTCCAAAGCATGCCGTCATCGGCGTAGGCATTTATGATGTATTCCGTGTCACCTCGACTCATGGCATCCAGGAATGCAGAGACCGTGGCTTTGTTCTCTTCAATACTCACTCGCAATATGTCCCAAAAATTTTGTCGTACAGCCATGTGTGCAGCGTAACTGCCCTTGTGCATATTCTCGTGGGCGGCGTGACGCACGCTGATCCAGGTTGCCGTTTTAAAGTGTGCATTGATATGGCCTGGCTGTCGAGCCTGGTGATGCACCTGCAATGTGGGTAGTCACAATGTGGGCAATCGCAGATTTGAGTACAAGCGGTTATTATTTGCACCCAGTAGTGGAAAGTACTGCATGGCTTATCCCGAAGGTGTGGCCGTAGACTAACTGGAAGTCCGGCCCAATCAGCCGCTTCCAAAACTAAAGTTGTAACTTTGTAAGGAAAAAATAATGCCCAAAATTACTTATGTTGAGGCGGACGGCACCCGTCACGAGGTTGACGTTGAAGAGCAAGTCAGCCTGATGGAAGGCGCCACGATGAACCTGGTTCCTGGCGTGGAGGGAGTCTGTGGCGGCATCGCCTCCTGCGCCACCTGCCACTGCTACATCGAAGGCGCAATGGCCGATAAACTTCCGGCACCTCAGCCCAATGAACTGGCCATGCTCGACACAGCAAAATCCAGAAAACCTTCTTCACGTCTTGGCTGTCAGATACTTGCCACCTGGGAAATGGAGGGGATGGAAGTGCACTTGCCAGAAGAGCAAGGCTTGCTCCCCCCAGAGGCTTAATCAAATACTGCACGCCTATACTTTGCAGGAAATAGCCAGTGGTACATCAAGGCAGCGGTATTGTGGCTTTTATGAATATACTCGCTCATTCAGCCATTTTCGCAGCAAGCTGCGGGGCATATAACTCTCAGGGATTCAAGCTACAACCAGCGGTGTAGAAGTTCATGCACATCGACCCTGGCCTTCATCCGACTGGCCAACATAAACATTCCCGCGACTTTGCGATGAAAGAAAATAGCATCGGCGGGTGGCGTCGACCAAAATTCCTTATAGTCTTGAATCGTTTCCGAAAATGCCATCATCTGCGCGGGAATAGTGGTTTCTCCAAAATCGTAGGGACCAGGCTGCAACACGCCCTGCAAAATAATATTGACTATCTCCTCTAGCAGATCACGATAAGACTGGCTGGCATGTGCCGGTATATAGCCAAGCTTTTCAGCTGCGGCATGTATACGGGCGCTGTCGCCTTTCAATGCGGCCTTTAGCAGGCGTTTGTAGTCATTGACGAAAGCCGCTTTGAATTTGCGGGTCGCACCAAAATCCAGCAGTACAATTTCATCCGTATTCTGCCTAAAACGATAGTTGGCAAAGTTAGGGTCAGTTTGCATCAGCCGCCATTCAAAAAATTCACGCAGCATCAGTTCGAACATGGCCGTCATAATGCGGTCGCGGTCTGCCTGCGGCAATTGCTCGATGACTTCTATGGGCTGTGACTCCACATAGGACATCACCAGCACATTTTTGCGGCTCAACTCTTCAAATACTTCGGGTACGAGAAACCGATCATCGTCTGCCAGCGCCCTATAAAACGCAGCCAGGTGTTGTGCCTCTTGTAGATAATCTGCCTCTTCTTTTAGCTGCGCTTTGGCCTCTATGAGGATCGGCTTTATGTCAATAGCATCCGGCAGCAAGCCCGACATACGCAATAAGGCGGAAATATTATCCACATCACTGTCGATGCTTTTGGCAACGCCTGGATACTGGATTTTCAGTGCCACCTCGCGACCATCTGGCGAAATGGCCCGATGCACCTGACCAATCGAAGCAGCAGCCAGCGGCGTGAAGTCAAAACCGTAGAACAGCTCTTCCCAGTCTTCTCCATAAGCGGTACACATCGCCCTGTTGAGTTGATCCCCCGGCATCCACATCGCATCCTGACGCAGGCGGGCCAGAATATCGGTTAACTCTTTGGGCAGAAACTCGCCTGTTTCCATGGATAACATCTGCCCCATCTTCATTGCGGCACCGCGCATACTGGCCAACTCGTCGGTGAGACGTTTGGCATTGCCGGGGGTTAGCAACATGTCTCTGGCTTTAAGTTTTTCACCATCGCGCAAACGCCGCGAACCTTCAGCTACCATTCCACCAGCCAAACCGCCGGCAAGTTTCACGACCCGACCAAAACGACCGAGCCGGCTGGTGGGTACGGGAACTGCCTTTTTCTTACTCACTCAGATGTCCGCTCGCGCCATTGATGCTCACGCCATTGATGAATGTACTCCGCAACCCGTTCGTGGCCATTAAACTCAGCCTCCAGCACGGCAATAAAACTAAATACACCACTCAGCTTACGGGCGATGATGGCGAATTCTCGAGAGGGCACTTCAAAATGCCTGGACACCAAATTCTCCGCTGCCTTCTTGCCCGCTCGCTGCATCAAACCAGATTGACTCCAGCGATACTCGCCGCTGCTATTGAGCGCCTGTAATGGCAGATTTTCCGGCGGCGCCAATGGCTCCAGCAGATGCCTACAGAACTCCACCATGAGTTCGGTCGTTTGAATACTGCTGCTGCGGGTCAAACAGCCCAGGCCAATCAACGCTTCCACCAATGCTTGCAGATCATCTTCAAAACCTGCGGCAATGGCTCCGCGTAGATGCAGCAAAAACTCGTCGCTGCAATCCAGCATCGAACCAAAATCCAATAACACCAATTGATCACAGGCTTCGCTGCCCCGCTGCGCCGGTCGAATCAGGTAGTTGCCAAAATTGGGATCACCCTGCATTGAGCCCAGATCAAACAGCTCCAGGAAAAACAGCTCCAGCATGGCTCGACCCAGCGCGGTTCGGCGCGCCTGACTCAAGCGCGCCACTGATGGATCAGTGACCGACTTGCCCGACACATACTCCAGCGCCAACACGGCACCTTTGGAATACAGGTCATAGACTTTGGGTACATGCAGAACTGAGTGAGAATCATCCAGACCCGCGACGTACTCGCCAATCTGCCTGCAAAAACGTGCCTCGCGTTGATAGTCAATCTCGTGGTGCAAGTACTCGCGCATTGACTCCAGCCAATTGTCCAGATCACGTCCGGCTTTTACCCACCGCGCCAAACGCAACATGCGCACGACATTATTAAAATCCTCGTCAATGACATCCGCTAAACCCGGATACTGGACTTTCAAACAAATCTCTTCGCCAGTGGCGATAATTTTTGCCCGATGCACCTGAGCCAGTGAAGCCGCGGCAACCGGTTGTTGTTCGATTTCCAGTTCAACCAGCTTATGCCCTAGTTCTCGACGCAAAACAGGCTGAATAAATTCCCAGGGCAAAGGGCGGGTATTGTCGGCAAGACCGCGCAGTGCTTCGGCGAGCACAGGCGGCAAAATGTGCTCGCCAAACATAGACATCATCTGACCAATCTTGACGTAGGTGCCCTTGAGCTTGCCCAGCTTTTTTACAAAACGACGGGCTTCTTTGCGGGCAAATTCGGAGTCAGGCCTATCCTGGCCAAACATACTTTTCAGCGCGCCATCCACGGCCAATGCACCGCCAGCACGAATACCCGCCAAAGAAGCAGTGATGCTGCGGGGAATGGCTTTGCCTTTAATGCCTTTAGGTTTTCGGGCCATAAACTGTGAGTTCCGGTTAGAGGGCGCTATTATACGGCCTGTGCGAATAACAGAGGAAAGAGAATGAACCACCCCGCATTCAGGAAAAACAATGTCGCAGTAATTACCGGCGCAGCCGATGGTATTGGTCTGGCGGCTGCTCAGCAATACGCCAACATGGGTTTGCGCGTGTGCATGGCTGACATTGACTCAAACAAGCTCGAACAGGCGGCTGCTGACATCGAAGGCGCTCTGGCTGTTGCAACCGATGTTGCAGACCTGGCCTCTGTAGAAGCACTCAAACAAGCTGCCTATGACGCCTTTGGGCAAGTCGATGTTTTAATGAACAACGCGGGAACCGGGGCGCAAGCCACGAGCTGGACAGGCTACGAAGGCTGGCAGAAAACGCTGAATGTGAATCTCTGGGGCATTATAAATGGGGTGCACAGTTTCGTGCCCGCCATGCTTGAGCAAAACACTCCCGGGGTGATCGTCAATACCGGTTCCAAACAGGGCATCACCTCCCCGCCGGGTGCACCTGCCTATAATGTCAGCAAAGCGGGTGTTAAAGCAGCCACCGAAGCATTACAACACGAGCTTCGCAATACCGAGGGCTGCCAGCTCAGCGCACACCTCCTGGTTCCGGGTTTTACGTTTACCGGCATGATCAGGCAGTTTATACCTGACAAGCCCGACGCTGCCTGGGGGCCGGGCCAGGTTGTGGAGTTCCTTATGCAATCGCTGGAAAACGGAGACTTTTATGTGCTCTGCCCAGACAACGATGTCGACCGAGAAACAGACAATAAGCGCATGGCCTGGGCCATGGGCGACTTAATAGAAAACCGTCCGCCCTTGTCGCGCTGGCACCCGGACTACAGCGATGTATTTGAGGACTTTGTAAAATCTTAATGGTTCACGCAGATGTTATAGTGTGTGCCCCAGCGATATCAGGATCAGTCATGTCAGCTTCAGACAGTGCGTCCAGCCACGCCGACAGCACCCGCGTTGCCACATTTGGCCGCATTGTCAGTTCCGTTGTCGATGCCGGCCGGGAAATTCTGGCGAAACGTCGCCAGACTACCAGCGGCACCGCATCAACGGCACTCACCGATTTGTGCCGACAACTGCTGGATCATCGCGGCGAGGCTTCTGGTTTGGCGCTAGCCTCTGAAATTACCGGTGCATACCTGGCATTGGATAAGGACCATCGCCTGGAATTTTTTCAAAGCCTGACCAGCGACTTTGACGTCGCCAGGGACGACATACTGCAAGCAGCGGCCCGTTACCAGGCGGATACCAGGCAGGAAAATCTGAATGCCATTGTCAAAGCAGTGGAAGCGCCGCGGCAAAAATTGTTTCGCCGTATCAATATGGCGCCCAATGGCACGTCGGTTTTAGTGCAACTGCGCGGCCAGTTGCTACCGCTGCTTACAGCAAACCCGGAGCTCAAGGTTATCGATAGCGACCTAAAACACCTGTTTGTATCCTGGTTTAACAAAGGCTTTCTTGAAATGCGCCGTATTGACTGGAACTCACCGGCGCTGGTACTGGAAAAAATTATTCATTACGAAGCGGTTCACGAAATTCGTGGCTGGGACGATTTACGCTCACGACTGGCGCAAGACCGTCTCTGCTTTGCATTCTTTCACCCGGCCATGCCTGACGACCCGCTGGTGTTTGTGGAAATAGCCCTGACTAAAGGTGTCGTCGGCAATATCGCGCCACTTTTGAAACAAGACCGCGACACCTCGACTCCCAATTTTGATACGGTGGTTTTCTATTCCATCAGCAATTGCCATCCCGGCTTGACGGGGGTTTCTTTTGGCAACTTCCTGATCAAACAGGTTGTCGAAGAAACCCGCAAAGAATACGAGCAGCTTAAAACGTTCGTAACGCTCTCCCCAGTGCCCGGATTTCGGCGTTGGCTAGGCTCGGCAAGCCTCTCCGGTTTGATCGACGAATCGCTCATCGAAAAAGTAAAACAACCCATCACTGAAGTTGTTGCAAGTGAGGTGAAGGAGGCATTGATCACACTCTGCGCCCACTATCTGGTCAACGAAAAATCCGGGGGGTTGGCAAAGGACCCGGTAGCTCGCTTTCACCTGGGCAACGGTGCGCGTCTGCACCAGATCAATTGGGCAGCTGATCTTAGTAGCAAGGGCAAAGAGCAATCGGCCAGCATTATGGTCAACTATCTCTACGATCTGGACAAAATTGAAATCAATCACGACGCCTATTTCGATCAGGGCGTAATTTCTATTTCACGCGCCGTCGGCAAGCGGGTGTAAAACTAACCCTGCGCTGCCACTGTCGATGCCGCCGCTGTGGGCTTGCCCATTGCGCTTGTTGCACTCAGGCAGGCGGGGTACTGCACCGCGCTACCGCTGCAAGGGCCCAAGATCAACTGAGACACCGCAGTAAGATATGCGTTAATCTGAGTTCAAATAATAGCAAGGCCCAGATTATGACTACTTCCACCAGCACCCCCCGTCGCTTCCAGGTTGTCCTGCTTACTTTTCTGGCGGTATTTATTTGTTACATTGATCGGGTCAACATTTCCGTGGCCATCATTCCAATGGCCGAAGATCTCAACTGGAACACGCAGACCCAGGGACTCGTGCTGTCTTCTTTTGCCATGGGTTACATATTGCTACAGGTAGTAGGCGGGAGACTGGCGGATAAGTACGGCGGCAAAGCTGTATTAGGTATCGGGGTCATCGTTTGGTCTGTGTTCACGATGCTCACGCCTCCTGCGGCGGCATTGGGCCTTACCATTCTCATACTGACCCGAATATTAATGGGCATGGGCGAGGCGGTTACCTTTCCGTCATTTTACAGCCTCTATTCCAAGTGGATTCCTCTGTCGGAACGGTCCCGCGCTGTGGGATTGGCCAATAGCGCCATTCCCGTCGGCACGGCCTTCGCACTGATTTTCACCCCCTATGTGGTGCAACAATGGGGCTGGGAGTGGGCCTTTTACCTGTTCGGCGCCACCGGTTTGATTTGGTATGTGTTTTGGCAACGCATGATTACTTCAACGCCGCAAGAACACCCCAATATTAGTGCCGAAGAGCTGGCCCACATTGAGTCGGGCATGGCGCAACACAGCGACCAGCCGTCGCCCCATTGGAGCGTATTTCTAAAACACCGCGCCGTCTGGGCGATTACTGTGGCGCACTTTTGCAACAACTGGTCTCTCTATGTGCTGCTCTCCTGGATGCCAACGTTTGTGAATAAGGGCCTGGGGGTGGATTTTGCCTCAGTGGGCTGGGTCACTATGATTCCCCACATCGCTTCCTTTATTGGCCTGAACATTGCCGGCAGTATTGCTGACCGCATGATCAAGTCCGGCATGATCGTTATAAAAGTGCGCAAAATTATGATGAGTATTGGCTTCGGTAGTATTGCGATTTGCCTGACTTTTGTCGGCTACATTGACTCAGTGTGGCTGGCGATAGGCGTGATGACATTGAGCGGATCACTGGGTGCAGCGGTTACTGGTGGCTTCTCAGTCAACCACATGGACATTGCGCCGCGTCACGCTGGCACGTTAATGGGCATTACCAACACTGCGGGTACGATTCCAGGTATTGTCGGTGTCTACGTCAGCGGCATGATTCTGGAGGCTACCGGTTCCTGGGCTATGGTGTTCCAGACTGCCGCTGCGATCACCCTGTTTGGCCTGGTGTTCTTCTTATTGTTTGCCCGCGGCGAAAAGATTTTTGATTAGGTCGCAACATGTCGGATTGAAGTCCGACCGAGAGAGTCGCCCTACAGGGCACGAGTCATGCGCGAACCCACTCCCGAAAAATAAATTTCGCTTCGGCAAACCCCGCCTGCGCCGTTTAAAGGATCGCTAAACGTGCGCCTGAGTCCGAACCTGCACCGGGCTTAACCTGTAGCAAATCCAGGCCCATTCGACAAAACAATCAAGGCTCACGGTATTTGAGGACTCTGACTAAGGCAAAAAATCAGCCTGCCAGGCCTGCAAGGCCATCCCAAAGCAGTTTTGCACCCGCAATCATTAGAAAAAAACTGATGATACGGTAGTAAAAATTCGGGTCGGAGCGCTTTACCGCCCAATGCCCAATCGCCACGCCAAACGGAGCCAAAGGCATCAATACCAGGGAGAGCATGAGGTTGCCAGCGCCAAACTGGCCCAGGGAATAGTACGGAATCAATTTGACAACATTCACCACCGCAAAAAACAGGCCGGCTGTTCCAGCAAACAGTAGGGGCGACAATTTTTTGGGCAATAAGTACATAGTGAAAGGAGGCCCGCCTACGTGCATGGAAAAACTGGTAAAGCCTGCAACCACGCCAAATATGCCACCACTGACGGGCTGGTGTTCTCTGCTGGTGGGCGAACTGATTTGCAGTAAATTCTGTGCACCGAAAACCAAAGACAGGGCGCCGATAATGACGCGCATATGATCATCATTCACAGACTCGGCAGTTAAGTAGCCCAGCAGAATTCCAACCATGGCTCCGGGCAATAATATTTTTAGAGCCGCTCTGTCGAAGATGCCCCAGTAGGTTCGTACCACGAGGACATCCATGACCACCAAAATGGGCAGCAATATAGCCGCTGCATGGGTCGGAGACATCACCAGCGACATCAACGGCACTGCCAATACTGCGGCGGGACCAGCGAAACCACCCTTGGCAACGCCATAGAGCATGACAGCCGGCACAGCCACGAGATAAAATTGCAGATCAAATATCACGAGTGATAATAGCCTGGTCTAGTTGAAGTTTGGAGTCTAGTTGAAGTTTGGAGTCTAGTAGTTAAGACCGACAGGCTCCTGCTGCCGACCCCCGAAATTGACGGCCGAAGTTGATGGCAGGGTTTATCAGGGCGGCGTCACAGACTTACAACCCGGCGGTCTTGTCAAAGCCGTGGTGAAAAACGCGGATAACTATGGCTTGTGGGCTGGGGCTTGTGGGCTGGGGCTCGTGGGCTGGGGCTGGCAATGAATCTAATCCTGTTTAACCAGCAAGACAGAATCGACCCTGAGCGCATCCACCTGAAAGACCAACGCTGCGTTCATTTGCGGGAGGTACTGGGTGCCAGCACAGGCGATACACTGCGTGTCGGCGAGATCAATGGCAAAATGGGGCACGCAACACTCATACAAATTGATGAGCACGGTGCGGTGCTAGAGATTGACCTTGATCAATCGCCACCCCCTAAACTGCCCCTGAGCCTGGTACTTGCTCTACCACGACCCAAAATGTTGCGACGCATTTTGCGGACGGTAGCTGAACTGGGCGTGGCTGAACTACACCTGATCAATAGCTACCGGGTTGAGAAGAGCTATTGGCAAACCCCGGCACTGGAGCGTGGCAGCGTCGAGCGTTATTTTTTGCAGGGGCTATCGCAAGCAAAAGATACGGTGCTGCCGAAACTCAAACTGCGTCAGCGCTTCAAACCGTTTGTGGAGGATGAGCTACCCGCATTGCTCAATGGTAAGACAGCCCTGCTGGCCCACCCTGGTCAAAGTCCGCTGCTACAAGCCTGCCAGGGTGACACCGTAATCGTGATTGGTCCGGAAGGGGGGTTCATTCCCTATGAGCTCGAAAAGCTGAAAGCAGCCGGCTGTCAAATGGTCAGCCTTGGCTCACGCATTGTGCGCGTCGAAACCGCCGTCATTCATTCGATTAGTCGCTTTCAGCAGCCATAGAGTCAAGACCAAAGAGACGCTCTCATAGCTCATCGCAAATACGTTGTAGTCGCTGAACTCTGAGTGCGTCAACCCCAGGCTGACACGCACCACAGCCAAACCCGAGAAAATAAACAATAGGGCTGTCAGCGCAGGCACCTGCAAACGCAACTGAATAACGGCCAGCACGCACAAAACACCTACCGCAGTTTGCAAGCCTCCGTACATTGCCTGCAACTCTATGGTCCCTGTCATGGTGGTGGCACTCAAACCTGCACTATCGGCCAACATGCCGGGGTCTGCCAGGCAATACAGACCGTAGAAAACAAACATAATGCCCTGCAAACCGAGGAATATCTTGTTTTTCATAGCTCTCAATCCCGTGTGTCTTGTTCCGTAATCATTGGGTGTGCGCTGGTCGTTTTCTTCTATATTGCGCTGCGCTGATAGCTCACCTCCGTTAACTCATCAGCAATCACCTCACTAATAAATTTGGCAGCGGCCTCACGCTCTGTCGCCTTTTCGGCAAACTGACTTTGAAAAAAACTACTGACCACCACGCTGGTGATCATATGCTGGCGCAGAACATTCATCGCCTCTGGCAACGGGTCCATCACGCACAGGTCATTGTTTACCTGCTGGCGAATTCCCTGCTCGGGAGTTCCTATCAATTCGGACCAGGGGTCTTCCTCAGCCATAGCATCATTAATAGTGCTTTTTACCACCATGCAGCCAATTAAATCAGGGTTATTGAACCAGCGCAGCGCCGCTGCGGGGCCGGCAAAGCCAGTATGAGACCCACCAATAACCGTTACCAACTGAGCATTTGGCACAATCGAGATCACAGGCTGGGCATTACTGCCGTAAGGGACCAAAGCATCGGTATCGGCCGCCAGCATCAAAAACGGTATCTGGCGATGGGAAAAGAAAATTTCATTGGCAAATGCAGTGGAACCCGCTATAGACAGCACCGCCTTGATTCGCTCATCGCCCTTTTCCGGGTGAAATGCTACCAGTGTCGAGGTCATCCCGCCGAGCGAGATACCGGTAACCCCTATTCGCTCAGGATCAATCATTCCTTCCAAAAGATGCCCGTCGGTACGGCTCTGTTCGATCATGGTATCAATCAAAAAGCTGACATCAGCGGGTTGATTCACCACATCTTTTACCAAAGGCCCACCCGGAGCACTCATATTTGTCAGCGGGTAATTCACGGCAACAACCACATAGCCGAGGCTGGCCAACTGCTCGCCCAGATAGTCGCCACCTTCTTTCACAGAGGAAAAGCCATGGCTGTAGACAATCAACGGATAGGGGCCAGCCTTGCTATCTGCCGGATGCCAAACACTGCCCTCAAAGCGACGCTGGTCTGCACCGGCGTAATCTCCATTGGGCTGGGTAACACGAGTGGCATCTACAAACGTGTCGTCAAAACTGTGAACCTCAAGTGGCCCCGTCTGCAAACGCAGCGCGCTCTCACTACCCTCGGGAAAAGGGGCCGGTTGCTTGCCGGTAGACAACACCATGCCGACAGCGATCAGTATCAGAGCGACACCGGCCAAAATTTTTAAAAATTTATTCATAATCCTCCGGCACTAGTCGCCGCATCTCCTGTTCTATCCACTGTTCTACTTCACGCATAAATTCATCGGGCTCGCGTCCGGCAGAAGGCACAGGATTGCCGATAGATACGTCGATGGTGCCAGGTAACAGCTTGAATGTGCGACGCGGCCAGCATTGTGCCGAACTCACGGCAATCGGTACAACTGAAGCACCCGTGGTTACAGCCAGGCGGGTGGCGCCAGCTTTGTATCTGCCCTGCTTGCCACGCTCGGTCCGGGTACCTTCGGGGAACATAATCAACCAAACGCCTTTGTCCATCAACTCGCGGCCCTGATCTGCTACTTTGTTCCAGGCCTGCGCCCGCTTGCTGCGATCAATATGTACCATATCCAAACGTCCAATTGCCCAGCCAAAAAAGGGAATCATCAACAATTCCCGCTTGAATACATAGGCTAATGGATGCGGCATAATCGTCGGCAAGGCAAAAGTCTCCCAGGTCGACTGGTGCTTTGGACACAAAATAATCGGCTCATTGGAGTCTGCGGCGGGGATATTTTCAATGCCTTGTACACGGTATTTCACACCGCCTACTATCTCTGCCACCTTAATGACCTGCCATAGCCACCCCTTGGCCAATGTATACAGCGGTTTGCCCCGCACGGCTATAGACAGCAACAAGATGACCGCCGCATACGGAACCACGGTGACGGCTAACCAGGCAAAGAATACGGCTGAACGAACCCAAATCACGCGGCTTTTTTGATCCGCGTGCTATTTTTGTGCCGTTGCAGAAACTGGCTTATCTCTAGCATGGCCTCTTGTGCCTCAGGTACAGAGGGGTGAAACATGTGCCATACATGCATTGCATGATTCCAGGTTTGCAAGGTGACTGGCGAGCCACTGGCACGCGCTTTGTTGACATAGCGGCAGGCATCATCCATCAGCATCTCTACCTCACTGGCGTGCACCAGGGTCGGCGGCAAACCACTCAGGTCTCCCATAACCGGCGAGACACTCTGGGTTGCAGGCGACGTTCTATTGGTGAACCAGGCGGCCCACAGCAATATCCACGCCGGAACCCTGGCGAGTTTGCCAAAGGCTGAACCAAGCATTTTATCGGTTGGAATATTTTTCCGGACACTGGGGCTGCTAAAGCCGCTGTCCGTTGCCGGCGACAAGGCAACCACCGCATCGGGGTCACGCACATTGCTTTTGCTGGCCCAGCGGGACAGAGACAGGGCCAGGCTACCGCCAGCAGAGTCCCCGGATATATACACCGTGTCCGCTTCTCTGTGTCCACTCGGCGCATTTTCCAACAGCCAGCGATAAGCAAAGCGGCAGTCATCAATACCCGCCTGCCGCGGATTTTCAGGCATGAGTCGGTAATTGAGCGAAAATACTACGCCACCCGTTATGCGTGCATATTCCGTAGTGATGGTGCGGTGGCTCTTGGGGCTGCCCATCATGAATGCGCCACCGTGAATGTACAAGGTTCGCACACTCTCATCCGCACCCGGTGGAATAAGCCACTCGCCATGCAGTCCGTTTGAATCGACAGCGATAATTTCGCCATCAAATTCCACACCGTCACCAAAATCATCCAGTCTCGCCCGCGAGGCGGCCAGGTCCCGAACCCCCTTCCCTTCCGCGGTGAGCCCGGCGAGCATCGCTTCCACTTCCAGCAAACCCTCGCTGGCAGGGGCATTACCGGACATTGATGCCGGCTTTGGGGTGTCGTAGGCAGAAAGATCCTCGCCTCTTAAATAAAAGTGGGTCAGAGCCCAGACTATTAGAACCAAAACTAGTAACCAAACCATGTATTACTCCGAAACATATAAAATCGCTGCAAGGTTTTACCCCAGAACCCCGGTGTGTTGCAATGACCATGTCGGTCAGCCAATAGACAGGAAATGACGCATGCAATGGAGTTACACCAAAGGACTGCACGAAATTAGCAATGGTGCCTACGCCTGGCTCGCCCCGGACGGCTCCTGGGGTTGGAGCAACGCTGGTTTAATTACCGATGGTGATCAGTCGCTCCTGGTCGACACCCTGTTTGATCTCAAAATGACGCAGGAAATGCTAAACGCCATGCGTGACGCAGCGCCAGCGGCGGCTACGCGCTTTAATACACTGGTAAACACACACGCCAACGGCGATCACTGTCATGGCAACGAGCTAGTCACTGGCGCAGAGATTATTGCCTCTGCCACCTCCGCCGCCGAAATGAATGAACTGCCAGCGGAAGCCCTGGCCCTATTGATGGATGCCGCCAAAGACATGGGGCCAGCCGGTGCATATTTTCTACATTGTTTCGGTCAGTTTGAATTTCACGGCATTACCTTCACCCCGCCCACAAAAACCTTTGCCGGCGAGCACACCGTTCAGGTAGGCGAGAAGCAGGTTCAGCTACTCGAAGTGGGACCCGCCCATACAGGCGGTGATGTTTTGGCCTACTCCCCCCAGGATAAAACAGTCTATACCGGCGACATCCTGTTTATTGAGGGCACCCCTATCATGTGGGCCGGCCCCGTTGCCAACTGGATCAAGGCATGCCGACTCATCGAGGCTATGGATGTGGAGACCATCGTGCCCGGCCACGGTCCAATTACCGACAAGCAGGGCGTTGTCCGAGTCAGGGAGTACCTGGAATATGTTCGCGATGAGGCGAAACTTCGGTTTGATGCAGGTCTGAGCGTGCGTGAAGCCGCAGCTGATATAGCGCTTAAAGAATACAGCGCCTGGAGCGACTCAGAGCGTATCGCTGTGAACGTGGACTCACTCTACAGAGAGTTTAGAAATGACTCCCAGGTCACTGATATCATGGAAATATTTTTAATGATGGCTGAGATGAAAGGTTTCGCATAACTTGTCGGTCAGGTTGCAACTAAATCGCAGGTCAGGTTCGGCGTACCCTTTGGATATTAACCTGACAAGCCCGGTGTCGGACCGATACCCAAAAACCGATATCCAAAAAAGGCACGCTGGGTTCAATCTACACAGCGGTCTACAAGCCCAGGCCACTTAACCATAGGCCATCCCTCCATCGACTTTAATGATAGAACCATTGGTATAGGAAGACGCATCGCTGGCCAGATACAGCGCTATGCCCGCTATCTCCTGCGGGTTGCCGGCCCGGCCCAAAGGCACGATTCGATCAATCGCCTGTTTGACCTCGTCACCCCAGGCGTCCGAGATGTCCGTCAAAAAAGGGCCCGGTAAAATCACATTGGCGCGAACCTTGGGGGCGTAGGTACGGGCCAATGATTGTGTCAAATTGTTCAAGCCAGCCTTCGCGGCGCCGTAGGGCACCTCAGCAGCGCCAGGGGTCAAAGAGGCATTACTGCTGACATTAATAATAGAACCTCCGTCTCCTGCTGCCATGCGCTCACCAATAACCGCTGAAAGTCTAAAAGGCCCGGCCAGGTTTACCCCAATCACTTTGTCCCATAGCTCTCGCGAAACCTCCGCCAGAGACGGATACAAAGGCGACATACCTGCGTTATTCACCAGAACATCTACTCTGCCAAACTCCTTATAAGTCGCCTCAATCAAAGCATCACAGGCGCCCCAGTCACCGACGTGACAGGCCACTGGCAAGCACCTGGCGCCGGTTTGCCCTGCCACTTCAGCCGCGGCCTTGTCACAACCATCCTGCTTGCGCGAGCTGATCACTAAACTCGCGCCTGCGTGTCCAAAAGCCTTACCCATCTCCAAACCCAAACCGCGACTGCCACCCGTTATCAATACAACCTTGCCAGTTAAATCAAAATGAGAGGCTGTTTTCTCGCTATCCATATCAGACCCTTATGCGTTGCGAATAATGACGCCGCCATCAACCACCAGCGTGGCTCCAGTAATAAAGCTGGCGGCGGGCAATACCAGGCTTAAGGTCGCGTGGGCTATCTCTTCGGGATCAGCGTAGCGACGCAGCGCTGTTCGTCGATTGGCAAAAGTCTGCTTGTGCTCTTCGGATATACCCTCGGTAATTCCTGTGCGCACCGGCCCGGGACAGATACAGTTGACCGTTATACCCTCTTTACCTAAATCCACCGCCATCGCCCTGGTCAAACCCATCGAGCCGTGCTTGGCCACGACATAGGCGCTGTTAAAACGTGTCGCGCCGTGGGCCTCAGTTGAGGCGACATTAACAATGCGTGGATTCTCGGACTGTCTCAAACCCGGCAGGGCTGCTCTGATTGCCCAGGCCTGCGCCGTGGTCATCACATCGAGGGACGCATCCCACGAATCCGCGTAATCATCTGCATCTATGGCTGCTGGCAAAGTAAAACCGGCGTTGTTGACTAGAATATCCAGCCCGCCAAAATAAACCGTAACATCTTGAACGGCTGTCTCCAGTGCCTGGCGATCACGCAAATCAACGGCGATGGTCAGGACCTCACCACCTGCTTCGCGTATTTCCTCAGCGACAGTATCCAGCGCCGCTTGATTAATATCGAATAGACCTAACTGGGCACCCTCGTCGGCAAACAGATGTGCCGTTGCGCGCCCCATACCGCTGGCAGCACCGGTCACAATAGCAATGCTGCCATTAATGGATCGGCTGAGCCTGGTGAGACGTGGCATAACTGGTCACCCCGCGAAGGCGACTGCGCCGCCATCTGTTGAAATTACAACTCTGTCTTTTACTGATAACACACTCTTCACCAAGAGTCCTACTGCCCGAATTAAGACAAGCTGGCGGGTACGGTGATTTCCATTGACAATAATTGCTGGGCGAGGGATTTACCCTGCGCGTCGCTACGCACAGAGCCAGTGCCACCGCCACCCAACGCCTCGGTCATGAAAAAATTGAATGCATTCATGCCAGGCAATTCAAAACGCTCTACTTCGCCGTTAACCAGGTGAGCAAAATAATCTTCAACCGCTTGCGCAGTCACCTGCTGTTGAATATAGGGCACGTATTCCGGCTTGCGCGCCATGATGCCAATATTGGCATTGTCACCTTTGTCGCCACTGCGTCCAAATGCGAGGGACTCCAGAATAACCGCCTTCGTCTCCCCGTTCAGGTCTGGCTCATCCACCTCTATACGGTACTTGGCAACCGGTTCCGACTCACTGGTGGTTTGATAGGGCTGCCGGGTAATGATGTTTCCAGCCACTTGCACGGTGACCTTTACATTATCCTTGCTCAATAAAGCAGAGTGCACCCGCATCAGGCCGCTGGGGCGTGCGCGACCGCCGCCCAGGCCATAAAACCCTGGCACACCGGAGGTGCCCAGATAGACCATTTCATTGGCTGCAAACTGCAAGGCATTGGGGTCATCGTGGTGTATGCCAAACTTCGCCGTCACTTCCCGGCTGGCTTGCGCTGCCGCTGTCGCATGGGGGCCGTAGGTGTGTTCCGCGCCCAGGTACTCCAGATCAACTTCGCGGAAGTCAGCAATACCGTTGGCGGCAAAATAATCACGCACCCGCTTTATCCAGGCTTCCAGGGCTGTCCTGGCTTTGTCGTGCGCGCGCAGCCCCCCAATTATGATACAGCCTTTAATCTGGAAGCCATCTCGCCAGGTCGCACAGACTTTATAGCGATTGCCAGGCGCACGGCCTCTGGCACCACTCACTCTCACCTGATCTTTTGCGACCTGTTCAACACTGACCTGGCTAAAATCACACGCCACATCCGGCAACAGGTAATTAGCCGGGTCGCCAATCTCATACAGGATTTGCTCACCCACACTGCCTACCGTCGCAACCCCGCCGGTTGCCTCGGGCAGGCAGATAACGAAGCTACCGTCTGCACTGACTTCCGCAACGGGATAACTGATATTGGAATAGTCAGGAACCGTGTGCCAATCGGTATAGTTGCCGCCGGTACACTGAGCGCCGCACTCGATCACATGGCCGCACAGGGAGCCCTGTGCCAATTGATCATAGGCGCTTTCACCCCAGCCGAACTCATGCATAAGCGGGCCAAGCATGACGGCACTGTCGACAACACGCCCGGTCACCACGACATCGGCACCGGCATCCAGCGCGTCGGCTATTGGGCGAGCTCCCAGGTAGGCATTAATGCTGGCCGCTTTTTCAGGCAGCGACTCACCCGTTTGAGATTCGGTCATTTCAGTGGTTGGCAGGTCGTCACGCCCGAGCAGATTGTCGCCAGATACACCGCCTATCTTCAGCGTCAGCCCCTGTTCCTCGCAGAGTTGTTGCAGGGCTGAAATGCAGCCAGGCACGTTTACCCCACCGGCATTGGCAACGACTTTAATATCCTTGGCAGCACAGTCGGCCAACACGTCCTGCATCGCAACGCTAACGAAGTCGATGGCAAAGCCCAGCTTGTTATCTTTCGCATATTGCCTGGCAAGAATGGCCATAGTGACCTCAGCCAGATAATCAAATACCAGGTAGTCGATATTGCCCTTATCAACCAATTGACGCGCCGCGAGCTGACTGTCTCCATAAAATCCGGCTGCACAGCCTATGCGAACTGTTTTACTCATGGCCTCTCTCCCGGTCACTTTCTGAGCCGGTCACAAGCGCCAGCAGTTGCTTCGATTTAACCTGATCACCCACACGGGTACTGAGCGCCTCCACGGTACCTGCGATACCCGTTTTCAATGGCTGCTCCATCTTCATGGCTTCCAGTACAACCAGGGTCTGCCCAGCTTCAACCGAGTCACCAACACTGACCAGCACAGCGACAATCGCACCATCCATTGAGGCTCTAATTTCACCGCTGCCTTCTCCTGCGACAGCCGCTACAGGTGCCTGGGTCACGTCCTCAAGTCCAAAGTGCCCGCAGCCATCATCCAGATACAGCATGGAACCCAGCAGCGCGAAGTGAATCCGCTGGCGCACGCCGTTTATTACGAGTATCGCGCAGCTCCCGTCAATGCTCAATACATCGAGAGCGACGCGCTCCGCACCGACCTCTGCCTCGAAACACTGGCCAGACTGCCGCAGTCGCACGGCGCTGCTCTGGCCCTGAAAATCGAGCCGGTAGTTGTAACTTGCCCGCTCCGGGTTGCGCCAACCCTGGGTGCCGTCAAAACCGGAAACAAAATGCAGCAGCGCAGCAATAGCCAGGGTGCAAGCACCCGGCCCGGTCTGCTCCATGCTCACATCAGTTTGAAAATGCTGCTCGATGAAAGCCGTTGTAGCATGGCCGGCCACAAACTCCGGGTGCCGTAATATATTCTGCAAAAACAGCTTATTGTTGTTCACGCCCAGCAATACGCTGTCTTGCACGGCGCTGGCCAATTTGCGGCAGGCGTCGTCCCGATTTTCACCCCAGGCAATCACCTTGGCGATCATCGGGTCATAAAAAGGCGACACAAGCTGCGCCTCGGCGATGCCGTGGTCAACCCGCACGCCATCCCGCCGGGGGTAATCCCACAGTTGTACCTGACCGGTTTGTGGCAAAAAATTCTGTCTCGGGTCTTCCGCATAGAGGCGCACTTCTACCGAGTGACCGTTGAGTTCAATCTGATCTTGAGTCAGCGGCAAGTGTTCTCCGGCAGCCACGCGAATTTGCCAGGCTACCAAATCCTGGCCGGTGACCATTTCCGTCACCGGATGCTCCACTTGCAGGCGTGTATTCATCTCCAGGAAGTAAAAATTCTTGTCCTTGTCCACCAGAAATTCGACGGTGCCCGCTCCACGATAGTCGCAAGCGCGAGCCGTATTGACAGCCGCTTCGCCCATGCGCTCGCGCAGTGCCTGATCGACAAAAGGCGATGGCGCCTCTTCCACTACCTTTTGATGACGCCGCTGAATTGAGCAGTCGCGCTCACCGAGATACACAACATTCCCATGATTGTCGGCAAACACCTGAATTTCGACATGCCGCGATTCGAGTACAGCCCGCTCCAGGATCAATTCGCCGCTGCCAAACGCATTGTCTGCTTCCGAGCGAGCGGTTTTGATTTGCTCCGCCAACTCGGATTCGTCATACACCAGACGCATGCCGCGACCGCCGCCACCGGCAGATGCTTTTACCAGCAAAGGAAAACCGATGTCCCTGGCCTGTGCAGCCAAACCCTCGTCGCTTTGGTCCTCGCCCTGATAACCAGGAATACAGGGAACTCCCGCTTCTAACATGGCGACCTTGGACAAACGCTTACTGCCCATCAGCTCGATGGCCGCTTCAGGCGGACCAATAAAGGTCATACCTGATTCGGCGCAGGCGCGGGCGAAGTCACTGTTTTCAGACAAAAAGCCATAGCCCGGATGCACCGCATTGGCCCCGGTAGCTGTTGCCGCTGCCAATATATTCTCGGCCAGTAAATACGATTCACTGACCGGCGCAGGCCCAATACAGACCGCTTCATCCGCCAACTGGACATGCCGCGCACTGGCGTCCGCCTCGCTGTATACCGCCACCGTGCGATAGCCGAGATCGCGCGCGGTGCGAATAACCCGCACTGCAATCTCGCCACGGTTGGCAATCAATATCTTGCTAATGTTGCGCATAGACATGCCCTGATCAAGCCACGGGATCAAGCAGCAGCGATGCCAAACGCTTGCGATGGTGGTAGGCATCGCCAAATTGCTGCTGTGTCCACTGAGCACGCCGCATATAGAGCATGGCATCGCATTCGTAGGTAAAACCCATACCGCCGTGGAACTGAATGGCGCGGTCGCCAGCAAAACACAATGCGTCAGTTGCTGTTGCCTTCGACATTCGGCAGGCAATTTCAGCAGCGGCATCCAGGGATTGCTCGGCAACGATGGTAGCGGCATGGTAAACATGAGAGCGCGCAGAATCCATGCGGTTCAGGATTTCAACGGTGGGGTGTTTCAAACCCTGGTATGAGCCAATGAGTCGGCCAAATTGTTTGCGGGTATTCAAATATTCCACCACGGTATCTAAACATGCGCTCGCCGCACCCGTGGCTTCTGCGGCGGTGAGCATCGCCCCGATCAAACGGACATCACGCAGAGTCTGTAGCGCGTTGGCGGCAATCACGCTGTCGGCTTCGACACCGCTGAAATCAACCTTTGCCGCACGCTTGGTTTCATCAATCAGCACATGCGGCTGAATAGCTGCATCCGGCAATGTGTTGCGTGATACCACGGCAAAGGCCGGCTGGCCTTCAAACTGCACCAACACAATAAACAGTTCAGCCGTATTCGCATACGGCACATGCCATTTCACGCCCTGTAGCGTATTGCCGTCCAGAGTGCAGCTAATGGTTTCATCACCCCAGTCTTCGCCATCGAGTAGCGCCAATGTGGCCACTGTGCCACTCGCCAACTGTGGCAACCACTGCTCTTTTTGCGCAGAGTCACCGCTGCGTATCAAGACCTGGGAGGCCAATGTACTGGTCACCAGAGGAGTAGACAGCAGGGTTCGGCCTGTTGCTTCTACCACCGGTACAACTGAACCGATACCCAGTTCCGAGCCGGCAAATGCCTCGGGGATAGCGACGCCCATCCAACCCAGTTGGTTCATTTCTTGCCAAACGGAAGCATCGTAGCCCTGTTCATCACCCAACAATTCACGAACCTGACTAATCGGAGATTTGTCTGCACAGAACGCGCGCGCACTCTCCAGCAACATCGCCTGTTCTTCGCTGAAATCCAGTTCTATATTTGCATTTGCTTTTGCCATGATCTCTCTCCTAATCCTTCGGCAGCCCGAGTACACGCTCACCAATAATGTTGGCCTGCACCTGACTGGTGCCACCGCCGATTGTGGTCGAGAAATTATTGAAATAGGCCCGCTGCCAAAAACCTGCGGCGGGGGCATCCTCATCGCCCACATACAAGCTGCCGTGAGCACCTTGCAGCTCTACCGCATACTGCCGCATACGGCGTTGAAACTCGGAGGTACGCAACTTGCTGGAGAGCGCCAAAGAAAATGGGTAGTCCGTATTGAGTGCGCCATGAGCCAGGCGGCGGGCGCTCAGGCTCGCGCCTTTTTCTTCCATAAGAAACTGGACCATTTTGTCCCGCACTACCGGATCATTCAGCAATGGCTCGCCATCGCGCCTGAGCTCGCGGGCTAACTTGATAAGGTCCTCTACTACCGTGCGCACAACCATCAAGCCACCGGCTGCACCTGCTTCAGCACCGCGTTCATATTGCAGAGTCTGCATGGCAATTGCCCAGCCCTGCCCCTCTTCACCCATCAGGCTATCGGCCGGGATACGTGCGTCGGTGAAAAACGTCTCACAGAAACCATACTCGCCTGTCATTTTTCTGATCGGTCGCGGGTCAACACCAGCGAGGTCCATGGGAGACAAGAAGAAAGACAAGCCATCATACTTACGCGCACCCTCTGTGCTGGTGCGCGCCAACAGGATCATGTATTTGGCGTAGTTGCCCAGAGTCGTCCATATCTTGGTACCGTTGATCACATAATCGTCACCGTCACGTACCGCTCGGCATTGAACATTGCCCAGGTCAGACCCGTGCTCAGGCTCGGAGAAACCCTGGCACCACACATCTTCGGCAGAGAGTATGCCCTTCAGATATTTCTTCTTTTCCTCTTCCGTGCCAATGGCGTTGAGCAAAGGGCCCGCCCAACCCAGACCGATAACATTGAAGGCGATGGGGACGGCCTGGCGATTCATTTCCTGATCGGCGATACGCTGGAACGCCGGGTTCATACTGCGGCCGCCGTACTCCTGCGGCCAATGCACTCCAAGATAACCGGCGCTCCACATTTTGTGCTGCCATTCACGCAAAAATTCCAGCACCTGCTCATCGCCCACTTCCATAAATGTCTGCGGCAGCAGAAAACCAGGGTCGGCGGGCTTATTCTCTTTCATCCAGGCCGATACTTCGGCGCGAAATTCGTCCAGTTCCAACTGACTTGTCTGGCTCATACTGACTCCTCTGTTGCCCATGCAGGCAACCTTTTTTCTAAAAATGCAGTGGTGCCCTCTTTGCCTTCCTCGCTGTTGATCGCAGCGGAAAAATTGTCAGAGGCGCGGTCTAAAAGTGATTCCAAATCAGTGCTGCCAACATCAAGCATCAGTTGTTTGGTAACGGCGTTGGCGTTCGGAGCACAGCGCCAAATTTTTCCCAACACCTCCTCCAACTGGGTCTGCATGGCCTCTGCACCTTCGGTCTGGTAGTGCACCAAACCCAGTTCCAGCGCAGCGGCACCGTTTATGCGCTCGCCCAACAAGGCAAATCGACGAGCCTGGGTCAGGCCAATACGCATCACCACAAAAGGCGCAATCTGCGCCGGAATAATTCCCAATCCAGTTTCCGGCATACCAAATTTGGCGTTGAGATCGGCGATAGCTACATCTGAAATACAGGCCAAACCAAAACCACCACCAAGAACTGCGCCTTCCAATAGACTGATCACCACCTGTGGCGCTCGATTGACCTGGGCGCACATGCGACCAAACACGCGGTTAAATTCCCACGCGGCCTTATCGGCTTCTTCTTTAGTGCCAGCCTGCTGCATACCGGAAATATCACCGCCCGAACAAAAGTGGCCTTCAGCACCGCGCAACACAACTGCGCGAATGGCGCGGCGGTCTTCAATGGCAGAAAAGGTCTCCATGATGCCCTGCACGACACTGCTATTCATGGCGTTGCGCTGCTGCGGGCGGTTAATTGTCAAATAAAGAACGCCGCCAGTATTCTCGATCAGCAGCTCTTCATAATTAGGTAATTCCATTAAAACCTCGCTATACCAAAGGTATTTTCATTGACGGTTCGGCCATCCGCCTCGGCACATACATCCAGCACAAAAGCAACAATATCGCGGGTGTCCTGTGGATCAATCAAAGCGTCATCCCAGACTCGGGCAGTATTTGCCAGCGCATGTGACTGGGCCTCCATGGCCTGCACCACTGCCTGCTCTTGTGCATCAAGTCTCGCCTCATCCACAGCGCCGGCTTTTTTCATCTGCGTCTCCCACACCTGGCGCATCACCTGCCCGGCCTGGGGCGGGCCCATAACCGACACCACACTGCGCGGCCAGGCGAACATAAATCGGGGGTTCATGCCGCGACCACACATGGCGTAATTGCCCGCGCCATAAGAACCACCTACCACCACACTGATTTTTGGAACCCGCGCATTGGTCACCGCTTGAATCAATTTCGAGCCGTGCTTGATAATGCCGACGCGCTCGGATTCAGTGCCGACAATAAAGCCGGTCGTGTTGTGCAAAAATAAAATCGGTGTGCCCGATTGCTCACACAACTGAATAAACTGACCGGCTTTGGCCGCACCTTTGGCTGTGATAGGCGCATTGTTCCCAATCACACCGCAGGCCATGCCCTTAATTTCGATATGCGTACAAATGGTGCCGATGTCAAATTCGGGCTTAAAATCAAGTAAATCGGAGCCGTCGGCCAGACGCGCCATAATCTCACGGCAGTCATAAGGTGTTTTTGGGTCTGCGGGCACGACGCCTAGCAACTCCTCTTTTGCGTATACAGGTTCTGCATATTTTGCTGCTGGCAGAGCACGCTTGCGCCAACCCAGCTTGCGGACAATATCCCGACAGATACGAATTCCGTCCGCATCATTTTCCGCGAGGTAGTCTGCTGTTCCGGCTATTCCTGCATGCATTTCAGCGCCGCCAATTTCCTCGTCGGTGGCAATCTCTCCAGTGGCCGCTTTTAGCAATGGCGGGCCAGCCAAATACACCGTGGATTGTTTGCGAATCATCACGATGTAATCCGACAAACCGGGCTGGTAGGCGCCACCGGCAGTGGCGCTGCCATGAACGACAGTAATTTGGGGAATGCCTGCCGCAGACAGCCGACATTGATTGGCAAATATTTCGCCCGAGGCGCCAAAGGTCTCACCCGCTGTAGTCAGGTTGCCACCGCCACTTTGGGCCAATGTCACCAGCGGAATTTTCTCCACCATGGAAATCAACTGCATGCGCACCCGTTTCACACCGCCCAGCTGCGTAATGATGCCTCCCTTCGTCAGGAAATCGTCAACCATCACCGCGCAACGAGTACCCTCGATATAGCCAATGCCGGCAATCACTGAACCGCCGGCAAAACTGCCATCTTTGTCCTGATCCTGCATGAAGCCACACAATGACGACAGCTCAAGCCAGGGAGCAGACGGGTCGAGCAACTGACTCAAACGATCACGGGGCGACATAAAGCCGCGTTTTTCGTAACCAGGCGCTTTTGCTGCTGCTCTATCCAGTACATTTTTTTCAACACCGCGAAACTCTGCAATTGCTTCGCCCATCACTTGCCTGTTTATCTGGAAAGCATCTGAGTTGGAGTCGAGCTGAGATTCAAAAATGGCCATATTGATCTCCCCTAGGCAACCGGCGGTTGTTCAACATCCATGGCATCAGCGCGCTGATATGCGGGGCGCCCTTCCAGACGCGCCAAATAGTCGGCTGTTTGTGGAGCAAACTGTCGATCACATTTCTCGCCGACCGCCATCGCCTTGGCCAGATAGAGCGCGTAGCCCACCGCTATATCGGCAATCGTGAACCGGTTGTCTACCAGGTACTCATTAGTTTCCAGATGCCTGTCCAGCATCCGCAGACGCGCAAAAAACCACTTGCCGTAGTCAACCCCAACCGCTTGCTTCTCCGGGGTGGGTTCCAAAATAAAATAGCGCATCATAATGGTTTGCGGAAAGGTCAACGTGGCGTCGCTGTGGAACAACCAATTGAGATAGTTGCCAAACTCGGGATGGTCTGGCTTTAAGCCAAAATCATAGCGGTCATATTTCTCAACCAAATACTGGCATATACCCGATGACTCAGTCATGCGGGCTTCACCATCAACGAAATACGGCACAGTGCCAATAATGTTTACCTCGGCGTATCCCTCGTGAAAGATACGCGGCGGGAAAGGCATGAGCTCAAGCTCGTATGCCATGCCCATTTCTTCTAATGTCCACAATGCCCGCAGTGAACGCGCACCTTTACAATGCCAAAGTTTCATAACGCTTATAGTCCGTATTGGCGCGCCGCCAGGTCGCGCATGATTTCCTCAGAGCCGCCACCAATTGCATTGACTCTGACTTCACGGTAAATACGCTCTACCCGATTACCGCGCATATAACCCATGCCGCCCAAAATCTGCATAGCTTCACGGGCACAGAATTCCATGGTTTCGCTGGCCTGTACCTTCAACATTGCGATATCTCCCGGATTGGCAGTGCCCGTCTCAATCGCCTCATAGCACACCCGTATATAAGCCTGCGTGGCATTCAATTGCTGCTTCATCTGAGAGATTTTGTGACGAATCACCTGGTGATCCGCCAAGCGTTTGCCGAAGGTCTTGCGTTCCTGCGCCCATTCCACGGCTTCTTCCAGGCAAACTCGACCCAGAGCCTCCATGCCCGCCGCCATAGACATGCGCTCAGCATTGAAGTTAGTCATGATGACCTTAAAGCCCTGGTTTTCTTCACCGATCAGATTGTCGACCGGCACTCGCACGTTGTCGAAATACAGGGTTGCGGTGTCTGATGCCCACCAGCCTTGCTTTTTATCCAGCGCAGTACGGGAAAAACCTTCCGCATCGGCAGGTATCAACAGCATTGACACACCCAGGGGGCCCTCACCGCCAGTACGCACTGCGGTTGACACCCAATTGGCCCGCATGCCGCCGGTAATATAGGTTTTGGAGCCATTGACGATGAAATAATCGCCGTCACGCACCGCCGTCGTTTGCAACTGTGCAACGTCAGAACCGCCGCTGGGCTCAGTAATACCCAGAGAGATGTGCTTCTGTCCAGCCAATACAGGCGGCGCCACCATTTCTTTCATGGCCTCCAGGCCCCAGTTAATGACTGGCGGCAGACCAATACCGTGCACCAACAAACTGGCCGGGATGCCGCCCACGCCAATACGCGCCATTTCCTCGTTGACAATCCACCCGTGCCAGGAATCAATACCTTCTTGAATACCCCCATACTGCTCTGGGTAACCCATACCCAGCAAGCCGACTGCCGCAGCTTTCGGCCACAATTCAATAGGGATATGGCCGTCCTCATCCCATTGCTCAGCATAGGGAATGATCTCAACATCAGTGAACTTGCGCAGTTGTACCCGCCACTCCTCGTGCTCAGGGGTTATATTGGGGTTGGGTAAACGGGCCGAATCAAAAGTCAGAGACATCGCAGTTTCCTCTTGAAATGCAACGCCTATCCTAGACTCTATGTGGCCTGGTAGCTTTGGAAGGGGCGCCAATCTATTGGGATGATGCGCCAGACCGGTCGCCGGGGCGAGAGACGTTGAATGAAACTAGGCCAGCCACCCTGCTAGTGTCCTGTCCGGTTAATTAATTGAATTATTTTCAGTAAAAATTGTCGTATGTTTATCTCACTAATGAGGATCATACGATGGCGCGACCAGGTGCTGAGATTGTACTGAATGAAGAGGAAGAAGCCGAGCTCAAACGATGGCGTCGCCGGCGCAACACAACCGCTGGATTGCATTTTCGAGCAGGTATCGTACTGGATTGTGCCGCGGGATATTCGGGTGAAGAAATCGCCGAACGACACCATACGTCCAAGCAAACAATATCCAAGTGGCGCGGTCGATTTGCGCGAGATCGACTCGCAGGTTTATCGGATGCCCCGCGCAGTGGTCAACCCCGAAAGCACGACGATGAACAGGTTCAGGCTGTGCTGGAAGCGACACTAAACAGTAAACCCAAGAAGGCGACGCATTGGAGCGTTCGCAGTCTGTCCAAAGATCTTGGGGTGCCACGCGATTTTGTTCACCGAATCTGGCGGGCATTCGGCCTCAAACCCCATCTATCGCACAGCTTCAAGCTATCTACTGACCCCCACTTTATTGAAAAAGTGAGGGACATTGTTGGGCTGTACCTCGATCCACCCGATAAAGCCCTGGTTTTATGTGTAGACGAGAAAAGCCAAATACAGGCGCTGGATCGCACACAACCTTCTTTGCCTATGAATTACGGCTCGCCAGAAAGCCATACCCACGACTATCGGCGGTACGGCACCACTACGCTATTTGCGGCCTTGGATATTGCCACAGGCAGAGTGATTGGTAAGCTCAAGCGTCGCCACAGAAGCATCGAATTTATTAGTTTTTTGCGACACATTGATTGCCAGGTACCGGCCAACCTGGATGTCCATCTAATCCTGGATAACTACGGCACCCATAAGACTGCGAAGGTAAAGAATTGGCTATTACGTCACCCGAGATTTCATTGCCATTTCACGCCAACGTACAGCTCGTGGATGAATCTGGTGGAGCGTTTTTTTGCGACACTCACAGAGCATCAGTTACGACGGGGGACGCACCGTTCGGTGCCTGCTCTTGAAAAAGCGATACGTGAATATCTCGATCTTCATAATGAAGAACCGAAGCCATTTCGATGGACAAAATCAGCTGATGAGATTATTGAATCAGTGAATAGCGTACTTAAACGAATTAATCGGACAGGACACTAGTTGTCGGCAGCGCCCTGCTCTATCCACTGAAAAATCAGATTCATATCCTCATTTCGGAGCGGATGAAACGGCATGCGCCAGCCGCGACCGCCAGCCTGAATATGCTGACCGGTCAGTTTGAGCCAGAGGTAGCTCTGCTGCGGCCGCCCCGCTTGCACCCGGCTCATCTCTGGCAATTGAAAGGCAGGTACCCCCACCAGATTTGCCCAGCTCTGCGTTCCCTCTACCACGAGGTAGCCGTGGCGGTCTTCTCGCATATGACAGTAGGCGCATTCGCGCATCAATACGGGAAGCACCTGTTTGGAAAAACTGACCGTTTCACAAGCCTGTGTCAACGCCGTCAGCAGACACAATACTAACGAGACAGACAAGCGCTTCACGCCTGAACTGCCGTTGCCAGTGCGGCGCGCTCACCGGCGATTTTGCCATAGGTCATGGCCGAACCAATGGTCGCACCCGCCGCCCAGTAGGCGTTGCCCGCAGGGTGGGCCATGCAATTGCCCGCCGCATAGAGCCCCTGAATCGGCTGCTCGCGATAGTCCAGCACCTGCGTATACTGGTTTACTTTGGGGCCGCCATTTGTACCCAGCAATCCTGGCGCCAAAATTACTGCGTAGTAAGGCCCTGCGGGTTGCAAAGGATACATCGTTGGATTTTTGTCGCTTTGCCTGGGCCATTCAGTACCTTCATGCGGCGGCGTATAAGCGCCCCAGGCTCTATCCTCAGCATGCTCACCGCGACCAAAATCTTCGTCCACGCCCTGTTCGGCCATACGGTTAAAGCGAACCACACTGGCGGAAAGTTGCTCGGCAAAATCCGCCGCAAGAGTCTGACCACCGGTCTGCGTGCGAATACTGTGTAATCGGGCGGAAAGTCTACCAGCCAACTCTGACAGGGTATTGCCGACAACGGTAGATTCTGCCGCCTCGGCAATAGGTGGAATCGGATAGTTAGATGCACGCAGCTCGATGGCCCGCCGGTCGTAAATCATGTAGGTCAGCAAGTGTGGGTATTCTGCTTCGGTCGCATCGTAGTGATACAACTGGCGAACGCGATCATTGTAGGCGCGTTTCTCGTTGACACAACGGACGCCATAACGATTCACCAGCAGCATACTGTCGCCGGGCGGCCAATACACTGCCGCTGGCACTGCCGCATAGCGAATGGCATCCTCCAGCACTACCTGGCCGCGCCAGGCCCCGGACATGTTCGACATTTGCGCACCCACCGCGCCCGCAATACGAATAAAATCACCCTCATTCGTAGGCACAGCGCAGGTTCCCATAACGGGGTTCATTTGATACTGGCGCAAATAGGTTTGATTGTGGCTATAACAGCCGCTGGCAAAAATCACACCGCAGCGGGCGCGCACACTAATCGCCCGGCCCGCAGTGTTTTCAACAACCGCACCAATGACCGCGTTGCTCTCGTCAGTAATCAGCTCCTGCGCCCGATGGCGCATACGAATATCGCAAGCCATGGCTTCCAATAAGCCACGCATACCAGCCACCACGCCCTTGCCACCAGCAAAACGCCCATCCGTTTCAACCGGTTCCAGCCCTCGCCCTCGGGGTATCTTGTTGTAGGGTGAGTGGTCGAAGTAATCCGGGGTGGGCTCACCGGTAGCCCATATTTTTGCACTGCGAAACCTGAACGCGCCCCACTCCATCATCTGATCGAGCATGACATGGCCGTGATCATAAAACGCCGCCAGCAACTCGTAGGTATTCTCATCCAGCCCCAGGCGTGCATCCTCAATATTAAAAAGGTGTGGATAGGAGTAGTGTGCCATGTATTCCAACGCTGAACGGCGGTCGTCATGAATGCCTTGACTGCGCAACTCAAAGTTATTGGGAATCCAGATGTGGCTACCGGATTTCGCAGTCGTCCCACCCCAGGCCGCCCCCTTTTCGACCACCATCACCTGCATACCAGCTTTGCAGGCATATATAGCTGCCGTACCACCCGCTGCTCCCGAGCCGCAAACCAGCGCATCCACCTCCGCATCCCAATGCCTGACCGACTCGCCAGACAAACTGGCAGTGGCGCCTGCGGCGAGACCTGCGCCGCCTGCAAGCATCAGGTTGCGACGGCTTATTCTATTTTTATGGTTCATCAAACCAGACTAAAAGTTCTCAGGCAAAAGGCAAAGCCAGTTAGCGCTTTTCATCTGGGCCAAACTGGTTTTAAGTTAGGTAGTCGCAATAGCTAAACTAGAAGCCTGTGAATAAAATTATCAGTACTGCACTCTTGCTCGGTTGTCTGCTCAATATTGCCGTGGCCGACAATTACTCCCCACACGTCGGCGATAATTATCCGCGGCATTTGTATTGGGGGGATACGCATCTCCACACCTCATTCAGCCTCGACGCCAACACCATGGGCAATACCGGCCTTGCGCCTGCAAGTGCCTATCGTTTTGCCCTGGGTGAGGAAGTCGTTGCCAACAATGGCATGCCGGTTCGATTAGAAGCTCCGCTGGATTTTTTGGTGGTATCCGACCATGCCGAGCACATGGGTATCATGCTGAAGCTTCGCGCAAGTGATCCTGCAATTCTCGACGACCCGGATGGGCATCGGCTCTACAGCATTCTCAATGGGGATAATGGTTCGCAGGCGCTGATGATGGAGTTATTGAACTCCACCTCCAACAATACTCCAATGATTGACAATGAAGAAATTGAGCGCAGCGTATGGCTGGAATCCGTTCGCCTGGCCGACGAATACAACAAACCCGGACATTTCACAGCACTGATTGGCTACGAGTGGAGCTCTATGCCCGCTGGAGACAATTTACACCGGGTGGTGGTTTTTGCGGACGGTGCGGAAAAAACCGGTACCGTATTACCATTCTCGTCCTTTGACAGTGAGCAACCGGAACAGCTCTGGCAGTTCCTTGCCGACTATGAAGACAGCACTGGCGGTCGCGCTCTGGCGATTCCACACAACGGCAATATCAGTAACGGTCGCATGTACGCATTGACTGACTCCAGTGGGCAAAGCTTCAGCGAGGAATACGCAAAAAATCGCATTCGCTGGGAGCCGATTATGGAGGTTACGCAGATCAAAGGAGACGGTGAAACACACCCCTATCTCTCCCCGCAAGATCCGTATGCTGACTTCGAGACCTGGGACTTTGGTAACTTTGGCGCCATGGAGGGAGACAACAAGGAGCAGCCTATGTTGAAGTTTGAATATGCGCGCTCCACCCTCAAGAACGGCCTGCTGGAACAACAGCGCATTAGCGCCAACCCCTACAAATTCGGCATGATCGGGAGCACCGACTCACACACTTCTCTGGCAACTGCGCAGGAAGACAATTTCTGGGGCAAGGCCAGCATGGTAGAACCCGGCAGCAGCCGCACCGCGCAAGCCGACGCCATCATGGGCAACAACCAAAACAGCCACGCAATGTTTTTCCCCTGGGAGTACGCTGCGTCTGGTTATGCTGCCGTTTGGGCACGCGACAACACCCGCGCAGATATATTCGATGCCATGCAGCGCAAAGAGGTGTATGCCACTACCGGTTCCCGCATTGCACTTAGATTTTTCGGCGGCTGGGATTTTCAGGAGGACGATATCTTTGCGCCAGATTATGCGAGCCTGGGTTACGCAAAAGGCGTACCGATGGGCGCTGATTTACCAGAGCAGACCGCCCGGATTCCAGCGTTTTTGGTGATGGCCCTGAAGGACCCCAATGGGGCCAATCTCGACCGTGTTCAAATCGTCAAGGGCTGGCTGGACAAGCGCGGCGAGCTGCATGAGAAAGTGTACGATGTAGCCGAGGCCGACAGGGGTGGCCGCTTTCGCAAGACTCCCTCAACCGTCAACGAACAATCAGCCCGCTATGGCAATAGCATCGGTGAACCTCAACTTGGCGCCTATTGGCAGGATCCCGATTTCAACGCCAATGAGCAGAGCTTCTACTACGTTAGAGTGATAGAAATACCCACACCTCGCTGGCCCGCCTACGACCGCGCAAGGCTCGGCGTGCAGGTTGCGCCAGAGGCACAGCTTAGCGTGCAGGACCGGGCCTATTCCTCACCCATTTGGTACACACCATGAAGACTATTGAGAGCGAGAGACACTGTTAAGTCGACTGATTCGGTGGAGCGCTTAAACGCGGCAAATGCCAGGTTGCAAAACACGCTTGCAAGCATGAGTGATCGGGTAATCAAGTTGGAAGCTCGTCTGGATACTTCTGTTGAAATTGCGCAAGTCAGCAGACCTGCAAAGAGCCTGCGCGGAGATAGAGGCGTGGGTCATGCCAAGAGCCTGTCGGACTCAGGACTGTTCTACTGCGGTTAAGTTCTACTGTGGTTAAGTTCTACTGTGGTTAAGTTCTACTGTGGTTAGGCTCGACAGGCTCCTAGAAAAAATCGGCCATCAATTCATCGACTTCCCAGAATGCACGCAGCGACAGAACCTTGCCTTCACCGTCAACCTTATACACCATTACCAGCTCACAACGGCCTACCCCACCCTCTGCTGAACGCGTTGTAATAGTACCGACATTGGCACACTCGTTACCGCAGGCGAAACTCTCGCGAATATGAAACCGCACGTTGCCAAGGCCGATAAAGTTATCCCAAAAGGCTTCGATTGCAGCGATGCCATGATAGCCTTTCCCCTCCGGGTCCATGGGAGAAATACCAACAGGATCCTCCACTGATGCATCTGTATTGAAATTTGCCAGCCAGGCTTGTTTATCGCCAGCTTGAACCGCCTCTATCGAGCGGATAGCTGCATCCCTCGCAGGATGAGACGCACGTTGTTGCAAAATTTCGTGGGACATATCCAGAGCCTCTTCCAATACGCGATGATACTGAGTTGTGCGCTGAGGGGGGGGGTGCGTCAGGCGGCAGCGCGGGCGGCGATTGCCTCGCGTAAGCCATCTATCATGCCCTCCACGCGGGCCATGCGCTCAGACAATTTGCCTATGTCGCCGCGAACGCTGATAAATTCGTCCTGCATTTCTGTGCGCAGACCGGCAATTTCTCCGCGCACGGATTTGAACTCGTCCTGCATCTCTGTGCGCAGACCGGCAATTTCTCCGCGCACGGATTTGAATTCGTCACGTATTTCCAGGCGCAGGCTATTGTTCATCTGCCAGAGGGTAAAAAGAATCGCGGCGGTCATGCCGAGCACGGTTAACATTTCAGGGGTCATAGTCATTCTCCTCAGTAAAGTGTGCACCGCTACTGTGGCTATTTCAAGTGCGTGTCAGTCTATTCTGTCAGGCGTATCCTGGTCGAAGACAATCCCGTTAAGTGTGTCAATCTGATGTTTCAACCAGGCGCTCAACCAGAAATTTTCGCTATACTGAGACCTTTGCACGGAAGATGATTTCACTTTCAGGCAAGGCAAAAACGCACGGAATGAGGGAGTTTATGCTTATAAATGACCGATTGAGTACGATTTTAACGCAGCATGCAGGTGAAATGGCTTTCGTGCAAAGGTCTCATACTGCTATTCATCCCGCGAGAATAGCGCCTGCAAGGTCCTTTTATTAGTCTGTTGCGCTCGACGTGACAGGACACCAGAGGAAAGTACAACATGGCAGACCAGGACGACAACCACGGCGCCCAGGGCAGCGGCAACACCACCCACTATGGTGAAAATGGTTACCAGGTCGTGCTCATAGACGAGCCCGCCGAGGGGATTCGTCGCATCACCCTGAACCGCCCGGAAAAGCGCAACGCTCTCAATCACCAATTACGCGGTGAAGTACTGCACGCCCTGACCATCGCAGACCAGGACCCAGACGTGCGGGTTATGATTGTTCGCGGGGCGGGTGCCTGCTTCTCGGCCGGCTACGATTTAGGCGGCGGCAATATCGGCACACATTATCCCTTCCATACAGCCAACAGTGACGGCCAGTGGCCCAGGCATGTCGTAGAGGGCTGGATGCGTATTTGGGACTTGAGCAAACCTGTGATCGCTCAGGTTCACGGCTACTGTCTGGCGGGGGGCACCGAACTCGCAACCGGCTGCGACCTGGTTTATGTGGCAGAAGATGCGCAAATTGGCTATCCCGCTGCGCGCTTTGGGGTACCCGACATGCAATTCCACCCCTGGCTGGTTGGAATGCGCAAAGCTATGGAAATGCTGCTGACTGGTGATGCCCTGAGTGGTTTGGAGGCCGTGGCATACGGTTGGGCCAGCGGTGCCGCAGCCGCAGCCGAGCTAGAACAGTTAGTGATGGACAAGGCGCGGCGTATAGCCCAGGTACCCGCCGACATTCTCACGCTGAACAAACGCGCGGTTCATCGACAAATGGAGGTCATGGGCATACGTGATGGCCTGCGCCAGGGCACTGAAATTTGCACACTGGCTACACATCAGAAAAGCTTCCAGGATTTTATTGCAGCTACACAGGGCGGCACCAGGCTCACCCATGCACTGCAAGAGCGCGATGAAAAGTTTGGCGACTATCGAACGAACGACCGCACGAACGACCGCATGAACGACCGCATGAACGAGAGAGGTGAACAGGACTGAAACGCCCCAACCCGGCTTTTCCGCACCAGAACAGTCCCAGGTTCGACAGACTCCAATTAAAACCAGTCTGACTTCATCGCATAGCAGGTGTCATCAACCTGTAGCAGTAGTGTTGCCCAGGGCCCGGTCTCCGGCAACTCGTAACGGAAAAAATACTGCATAGCCTGCAACTTGCCGCGATAGAAATCCTGTTCCGAAGCATGGGTATCCCCAGTCAGTGCCAGCGTCGCCACAATGCCCTGTTTCAGCCACAGCCAGGCGATAACCACATGGCCAAACAAACTCAAATACTTCACAGAGTTAGCTAATACCAAATCAATGTCCCGCTTGAGCATTGAGCCCAGCAGCGTTTCCGTAACCTGCTGCAAAGTCTCTTGAGCCGACTCCAACTGCTCAGTGAATTCCCGCAGGCTTGCGTGCTGCTTTGCTGCGCTAATCGTTGCATTCATAGCGGCAAGACAGGCCTGGTAGCCAGCCAAATTATTCTGCGGCACTTTGCGAGCCAACAGATCCAGTGACTGAATGCCGCTAGTACCTTCGTGAATGGGGTTGAGTCGGTTGTCCCGATACATCATTTCAACGGGATGTTCGTTGATGTAACCATGCCCGCCCAAAACCTGAATCGCCAAATCGTTGGCCCTGGGACCGTACTCGGAAGGCCAGGTTTTAATAATCGGAGTCAGAAAGTCCAGCAATTCATGTGCATCAGCCCGCTCCTGTGCCGTCGGCGCGGTCTGCTCATCATCGGCCAACTGGGTACCCAAAAGGCAGAGTGCATAGGCACCCTCCGCGTATGCCTTCTGTGCCAACAACATGCGCCTGACATCAGCGTGCTCAATAATGCTAACCGGAGGAGATAGCGGATCTTTGGAGGAAGGCAGGCGCCCCTGAGGCCGCTCTTTCGCATAATCGAGTGAGTATTGATAACCGCTTAAAGCCAAAATCGCCGCGGAGCTACCAACCATAATCCTCGCTTCATTCATCATGTGGAACATACAGGTCAGGCCGCAGTTTTCTTCTCCGACCAAGTAGCCAACCGCGCCGTCTTTTTCGCCAAAATTGAGTGCTGTAGAGGTCTGTCCGCGCCCGCCCATCTTGTGAAACAAACCGGCCAGACTGACATCATTCCGCTCACCCAGGTTACCGTCATCATCTACCAGATATTTGGGCACAATGAACAAGGAAATACCCTTAATGCCTTTGGGAGCGCCCTTGATGCGCGCCAGCACCAGATGAACGATATTCTCGGTGAGTTCGTGATCACCGCCAGAGATAAATATCTTGTTACCGCGAATGCGGTAGCTACCGTCTTCGCAGGGTTCCGCAGAGGTCGTGAGATCGGCCAGACCAGAACCCGCTGCGGGCTCAGTCATTGCCATCGTCCCGGCAAAACGCCCAGAGCGCATGGGCTCTACCCAGGTTTCAAGTTGCTGCTGAGTACCGCGAGCCTGAATCAGGTTGGCATTGGCATTGGTCAGGCCAATGTAACCCATAGTCGTGCTACCTGCCGCGCTCAAATATGCCCCTGAAACGGCGCTCACAAGTGCTGGCAACTGCATGCCGCCCAACTCATAATCCGCTCCCGGCGACGCCAGGCCCGCTGCCACCACTGCATCGAGAGCCACCTTAATCTCGGGAATCATCTGGACTTTCTCGCCATCAAACTCTGGCTGATGTGTGTCTACTTTTTGTCGATAGGGCAGGAAGTATTTTTCTGCCACAATCCGCGAAGTCGCAATCGCTGCGTCAAAGGTTTCACGATTGTGGTCAGAGTACCGCTCTCTTTGAGTCATCGACTCCACATCAAACAACTCGTACAACATAAAATCCAGTTCGCGCTGATTTAAAAGGGGTGCTGGCACTTTGCTGTCCTCAGTATTTTGGGTGGCAGGAGAAAAAGACGGTCAATAACTGCATAGACCTGGGTGACTATGCCAATGTTACGCCAGTGTATAACAGAGCAACCGTGGTTGTAGAGCCGCACAAGTTCACGAATACCTCATCTATTCTATGCAACCTTTATCACAGCTCGCCCAGCCAAGCCGCCTTCGGCCAGTTTTGTGTAGGCCCGATTAACGCTGTCCTCATTAAAATCAAACAATTCCACACGATTTTGTAACTCCCCCTGTTCGGCCAGCTCCAAAACCGCGCGCGTATCAGCGACCGTAGGCCCCTGAAAACTATAAATATCTGCGGCCTTTGTGGCCAATGCGTGAAACAGCGGCTTTGCATAACCACCTTCACCCGCACCGACCAATACAAAACTACCGCGAGCTGCCAGAGAAGCGACCCCCTTTGCAATCGTCAAATCATTGCCCACAAAATCGAGCACTGCCTGCGCCCCTCGACCGCCGGTAAGTTTTAACAGCTCCCCGGTAAGGTCGACGGCACTGCTATCGACACAGGCGTGCGCACCCAACTGGGCGGCACCCTCTAGGGCAACCTGATTGACATCGGCAACTATGATGTCAGTGGTGGTTAACAGTTTCAGATACTGGATGGCAAAGCTGCCTAATCCACCCGCACCGATAACCAGGGTACTGGTCCCCTTATCAAGTTTATCTCGCACCCGGTTGACCGCATGGTAAGAGGTAGAACCCGCATCTGTTAACGGCCCCGCCGTCAGTGGCTCCAAAGTCCGCAATTTAATCAATGGCCGCACCGAATTGATCACAACATACTCCGCAAGACCACCATCGGCACCATAACCACGGCCCACTTTCCCGTGGCTACAAATATTGTCAAAACCGGATGTACACTCGAGGCAGGCACCGCAGGAGTACGGCGAAATCAATGCAACCGGCTCGCCCTGCTCAAGCCCGGTGACCCCGGCACCCCAATCTTCAATCCAGCCACCCACTTCGTGACCCAGGGTAAATGGCACTTTCCATCCCAGCGGCGCGCAAAAAGCCTCGGGCATATGACTCATATGTAAGTCGGACTGACACAAACCATTGCCGGCAACTTTCACCAAAACCTGACCCGCCTGTGGAACGGGCACTTCCGCCTCAACCCACTGCGGAGCTTCTTCCCAGTCATTAATTCGATACGCATACATAGCAGAAATTATAGCGGTTGTTTTGCAACCGTGAGTCTGTAACGCCTAAACCCGACAGCCTGCTAGAGTCTCAGCGCAGCCATTATTTCATTGCGCAAAGCCTGTGGCGCAATGATCTTATCAAACGCCATCGCATCGGCTGGCACCCAGGCGCCAGATTGAGCTTTTTGCATCTGCAGGGTCTCTGTTTCGCTCGCCTGTGCCGCTTGCGCTCCGCCAATCGCCGGAATACCGCCCAGATTCGCCGAGGGAAGCGCCAGACTAATCGTCTGTCGATCCCAGGGGTTCATCCCCATGACAGAACTGCCAAAACCAAATGCCTTGCGTAAGGTGACCACTATTTTCTTGCCGCGATGACGGCGCTGGGCAGCAAACATACCGCCAGCCGCTTTGAGTACACCGGCCTGCTCGGAAGCAGGCCCAGGCATCACACCCGGATTATCCAGCAAACTGACCAGCGGTAATCCGAACTGTGTCGCCACCTCAATAAAGTGTGATGCCTTGTCAGCACTATCTACCGTAATGGCCCCGGCCAACACGGTTGGCTGGTTGGCAACCACCAAACAGGGTGCGCCACCGATTCGCGCTAACGCCGTGATTATGCTGCCGCCGTAGCCCGGTTGCAGTTCAAATAATGTTTTTTCATCCACCAGTTGATACAGCAACTCACGCATATCAAATGGCTGGTTAACTTGTGGTGGAATCAAATCCAGCAGCACATCCAGTTCTCTGGATGCTGTAGCCGCAGAGCTTTGTAACACCGGCAGCTCTGCCCCGGCTTGCTGTGGCAACATGGACAAAAAGTAGCGCGCCATAGCAATCGCATCCGCCTCAGTAGCTGCAAGATTGTGCGCTACCCCGCTTTGACTGGTATGCATTCGCGCACTGCCAAGCTCCTCTGGAGTTGCCTCTATACCCAAAGATGCCTGAACCAGGGGCGGACCCGCTGTGAACAACGCGGAGCCTTCGGTCATAATAATCAAGTCTGCAAACATTCCCGTTAACGCACCATGCCCGGCCGAGGTTCCCATAATCATTGTAACCACAGGCACCTGACCCTTCAGATCGGCAACCAGTTGCAAATCACCAGGAGCAACGGGATAACGCTCTGAGCCATTGCCGGCCCTCTCGCCCGCACCATCCAGCATAAGAACCAAGGGTATCTTTTGCTCAGCAGCCATGCGCACCAGTCGCGCACGCTTGGTAGCATTGGGGTGACCAATCGAGCCGCCTTTGACAGTAAAGTCCTCTGCCAGGGCCACCACTGAACGGCCTTGAAGTCTGCCACTGCCACCCACCAGACCATCGGCTGGAACCGGGGGCTCACCTGCCGGGTGGTTACCGCCCGCAAGCGCCCCGATTTCATTGAAGCTGCCCGGATCAAATAGCGCGTTTAGTCTCTCGCGGGCAGTGCCTCGGTTGCGAGCGTGTTGGCGAGCGATTCTGTCTTCACCGCCCATTGCCTGCGCATCTTTATTGCGAACCTGGAGTGCGGCTAGCAGGGGCTGCCAGGCTTCTCTATTTTGACTCAAGTTGTCGCCCTCGATTAAACAATTAACGCATACGCAAGCAAACAGACTCTGCCGGGTGTGCCCGCGGCGACATCTTCAGGACGGGCTTAATCAGGCAAGGTTCGAACTCGAGCCTGCTTTTTTATCGTGCAAGTGGCCGAAGTGGTTATGGTAGTCAGCCTCTGCGGCAGCAATCACCTGTAGTGCTTCGTCCCGGCCATAAACAAAGTCAACCTTGATATGGACGTTCTTGCCCGGCTGCATTTTGTAAGTCGAGAAATAGTGCTGTAAGCGTTCTGTCTTAATTTCCGGCAGGTCAGTAATGTCTTCCACATCACCCCAAATATTGTCGCCTTCCAGCACCGCAACAATTTTATCGTCAGCTTCACCGCCGTCGATCATCTGGATGCCGCCGACAACACGGGCGTTCAGCAAAATATCAGCGCGAGTAATATGGCGCTCAGAATACACGCAGATATCCAGCGGATCGCCATCGGCGATATCCACATCGGGACAGCGCCCGGCCACCTCTTCGGCACAGTAAGTGCGGGGAATGAAGCCATAGAGTGCAGGCGGGCTTGAAGTGGTGCGCTGGGGGCGGTCAACCATCAAAAAGCCGGTGTTTTTGTCTAATTCGTACTTCACTACATCCGCCGGGGTCATTTCGACATAACACGTCACCACATCATCGGGCGCACCGGGCGCGCGCACGCGAAGTCCGTGCCAGGGATGACGACGCCAGCGGTTGAAATTTTGACTTTCGTACATTGAGAATCCTCAGAAAAATCAGGCGCTAACCACTTGCTATGATATCCCCCTGAATGATGCGTTTGGGCTGAGCATAAGTGGCAACTATTATTACAGGCTCTCGCTGATCGCGTTAACCAGACTGTCTATTTCTTCCGCCCTGGTCGTAAAAGGCAAACCAACCTGAATGGTATCGCCCCCATAGCGCACATAAAAACCCTTGTCCCACAGGCGCATGGCAATTTCGAAAGGCCGCTTTAAAGGCTCGCCAGGATAAGCCTCCAGGGTCAATGCAGCAGCGGCACCGCAGTTGCGAATATCAGTGATGTGGGGCATACCCCTGAGCATGTGTATGGCTTCCTCAAGTTTAGGTGCCACTGTTGAACTCACGCGCTCGATCAGTTGATCTTTTTCCAGAATATCCAGCGCCGCCAGGCCTGCCGCACACGCCACCGGGTGTGCCGAATAGGTATAGCCGTGGGGTAATTCCAGTGCGTACTCCGGCCCGCCGGTTTCCATAAAGGTATCGTAAATATCCTGGCGTACAGCGACAGCACCAAGGGGGGCAACGCCATTGGTAAGCTGCTTAGCCATGTTGATAATGTCAGGTTTTACGCCATATGCCTCGGCACCCGTTTTTGCTCCAACCCGACCAAAAGCTGTTATCACCTCATCAAATATCAGCAGTATGTCGTGCTTGTCACAAATTTCCCGCAAGCGTTGCAGGTAGCCAACCGGAGGCGGTATCACGCCAGCGGAGCCCGCCATCGGCTCAACGATCACCGCTGCGATGTTGCTGGCATCGTGCAGCGCAACTATCTGCTCGAGCTCATCCGCAAGATAGGCGCCAGTTGCAGGCAAGCCTTTTACAAATGTGTTTTCCGGCAGCAGGGTATGAGCCAGATGATCTGCCTCAACTGCCGGCCCGTAGAGCGCCCGGTTGGGTGCGAGCCCACCCACCGAAATACCGCCAAAATTCACGCCGTGATAAGCCTTTGCCCGGCCAACCAGTCGCGTTTTTTGGCCCACCCCTCTTTTGCGCCAATAAGCGCGGGCAATTTTCAGTGATGTGTCTGCCGCCTCAGAACCAGAGCCGGTAAAAAATACCCGATTGAGCCCCTCGGGCATAAATTGGGTAATGCGCTCAGCCAGTTGAAATGCCTTGGGATGACCGAACTGAAACGCTGGCGAATAATCCAGAATTCGCACCTGCTCACTCACCGCCTCCGCGATCTCCTCACGGGCATGGCCGGCACCACAGGTCCACAAACCAGAGAGCCCATCAAAGATCCGCCGCCCATCGGCAGAAACGAAATAACAGCCTTCTGCTTTAGTAATTATTCGCGGGTCTTTCTTAAACTGGCGGTTGCCTGTAAAGGGCATCCAGAAGGCATCTAACTGGGCCTGGCTTAAACCCGCACGGGGATCAAATTCTGCGCTGGTCATTTCGCTGAACCTCTTACACGTCTTGTCACTACAAGCTTAGCATTCAATAGCATTGACGATAGTTTGTATCTAGGTAATTTCCGGTAGGCGGACACTATAACCCTCAGAGATTCAACCCGTTTATCATTGGCGAATCACGCCTGCGACAACTTTATCGCAGGCGGGGTTCTCGGGCACAGGAAAACTGTCCGGGTTCGGAGATAGTAGCCGTGCCACAGATAGTAGCCGTGCCACTTGTCTTGAGGCTATGGGTTGGTCTAAAGTCACCTGTTACCGAGGGTTAAAGCGTTATCAAAAACAAGCTCTGAGGGGAATCACAGGGGCCGGTTGCGCCCGCGCAGTGACGGAGAAAACCATGCTTAAGGAACTGATTCCACAGCAACTGTCGGCCCGCTATGCCCGCATCATTGACGACAAGTCCTTTGCCGAGCTGGAAAGCATATTTGCTAAAGACGCAGTTATCGCCGCGCCAACTTTTGAATGTAAAAATCTAACCGAGTTCAGAGTACAACTGGAGTTTCTCAACAGCTTCTCCGGCACCCTGCATATTATCGGCAACGTGCTGGGCACATGGGACGAAGAGCAATACCAGGGCGAAACCTATTGTGTCGCATCACATCTCTACGAGAAGGACGGTGTAGCAAGAAAAATGACAATGGGTATTCGCTACCAGGACGAGATTGGCATCTGTGATGGCGAGTACAAATTCACCCGCCGCTACCTCAATGTCGTTTGGCAACAGGATTTACCGCTGACAGACCTGGCGTCTGAATAAAGTCGATGTATCGAGGCGGGCACCCGATAAATTGATAGCCAGCCTGCGCAGCAGACCTGGCTACTGGAGAATCAAGCCGCTCAAAAACAGAAAAGCCAGGCCGCCGTCTACCAGAAATGCAGGAATGGTTGATTTAAAGGTCATGCCATCTTTGGCTATCGACCAAAACCGCGCCAATATGGCGCACACCCAGGCAAGGCCAATCACACTATAGACCTCGGGACTGTCCATAAGCAACGCGCCGACGCTGCCACCGATGTTGAGGCCACCCATCACGGTGCGAATTTCAGACCAGGCCTCAGGCTTGCTCATTGCAATACCCAGGTTATCGGTCAACGCCCGCGGCTTAAAAAATCCCACCAAGCCTATCACCAGCATAAGCAGCGCGCCGAGCCGAGGCAGCCAGTCAATAATCGTTTCCATAACTATACCTTCACCTTAGACCTTCACCTTAGACCTTGCACATTACAACCCTGCGCATTACAACCATGAGAAGAGTAGCAAGTTGCCCGGAAAACCAACAATACCCAGGAGTCTGTCGGGCGGGGTATTCTCAGCGCGCCAGCCGGGATATGATACCTATTCGCCAACGCCTCGGGTAACGCCATGAATCAGTCAGCAGAGCTAAACCTCAATATTATTAACCGCGTTGCCATGGGCGATGTATTGCGGCGGCGCTCCAGAAGCACACCCAATCAGGAGGCACTGGTAGAGTTTATCGACGGCGAACGCCGCAGTATTAACTATGCTCAACTCAATCAACGAGCCAACCAATGTGGCCACGGTCTGCGCGCCATGGGCCTGCGGCAGGGCGACAGAGTTGCCCTGCTCAGCGGCAACAGCATTGACTTTATAACCGTCATATTTGCCTGCTACAAAACCGGCATCGTTGTCGTGCCCATCAATTTTCTACAAAACACAGATGATATTCGCTTCAACTTCGAGCACAGCGAAGCCAAAGCCCTGATCTACGAAACAGAGCTGGAAGGACTCAGTTGCCAATGCGCTGAAGGTCTGCGCAGCGTTCAGCATAAGGTCTGCATTGGCGCAAGCAACGGCGCTGCCGATACCAGCCTCAACCAGCTCTGCGAAGGGCAAAGCGACGAAGAAATTTTCGATATCATTATTCAGGATCGGGATGTAGCCCAGGTACTCTATACCAGCGGCACCACCTCTCGCCCGAAAGGCGTAGAAACCGCGCACCTTTCACTCATGCTCGCCACTCTGAATACGGCTGTTTCACTGGGCATCCCCGAGAACAGTGCCAGCTTAAACGTATTCCCCTCTTTCATATCACCGCCCTCAACGCCATGCTGACCAGCGTCCAGATGTCAGGCAAGTTGGTTATCCACAGACACTTCGACCCGGTAGCGACAGTGGCTGCGCTGGAACAGGAAAAAATCGGCTTCGTGGTCATGCTTCCCATGATGTGGAATGCCTGCCTGTCGGTACCCCATGTCGAAGAGCGAGACTTCAGCGAGCTAACATGCTGCATGTACGGAATGGCGCCCATGAGCGCAGAACTGCTGGGCAGGTTGCGCAAGGTATTTGACAGCCCATTCCACCTTGGCAGCGGACAAACGGAATTCACGCCGGCGCCCTGTATCTTCTACGATCAGACAGAAACAGAAATGAGCGAAGGTAACTACTGGGGAATCCCCACACCCACGACTGAACAGGCAGTGCTGGACGACGCCGGTCGGGAATGTGAAGCCGGTGAAGTGGGCGAAATTTGTTGGCGTGGACCGCAGTCCATGAACGGCTATCTAAAAAACCCGGAGGCGACGGCTGAAGTCCGCCTGCATGGCTGGCACCACAGCGGAGACCTGGGTTTTATCGACAACAAAGGACAACTGATGTTTGTCGACCGCAAAAAGGACATCGTCAAGTCTGGTGGCGAAAACGTATCCAGTTGTAAAGTTGAGGCCGTACTATCGGGTATTGATGGCGTCGCTCTGACTGCGGTGGTGGGGCTGCCTCACCCACATTGGGGAGAGGCCATTTGTGCGATTGTGCAACCTGCGCCAGGAGCAGAGCTAAACGAGCTGGACATAATCGACTACTGTAAATCTCAACTGGGTCAGTTTGAAGTGCCAAAGGGCGTTGTATTTGTTAACAGCATCGAAGTTACTGGCACTGGCAAGGTCAAAAAGCCCGAGTTACGACAGCAGTATGCGGGCTTGTTTCAATAGACCTGGAAGCCTGTCGAATTTAATTGAATAAGGAGCAAGCTATGACCATTGCTATTGTTGCAACCCTGACTGTTGCCGAAGGCAAAAACGCAGCATTCGAAGCGGTATTTACCGAGCTGGTAAAGCAGGTCAACCGCCATGAAGTCGGCTGCAATTTCTACCAGCTTCACAAATCCCGCAAAGACTCTCAAGTCTACGTAGTATTGGAGCAGTACGCGGACAAGGAAGCTCAGGAGGCCCACGGACACAGTGAGCATTTCATTGCGGCGGGTAAACAATTAGGCGGCTTGTTGGCTGCGGCGCCAGCCATAGAATACTTCGACGGCGTCTAGCAGGCTGCCGAATTTAGGCGTTTCCGCAGTAGAGCAGTCCCAGGTGCGACAGGCTGCTGGCCCCGCCTCACCCGGTTGCGCGCTCACCCGCTTGCGCATATCCGCAGAACGCTGAAATGGACTTGACCACCACCCCCTAAACGAACTGTAATCTGATTCAGTGAGTATACGCAGTACTTCTTATCCCGATTAAACGGAGACAAACACATGAACGATGCTTACATCCTGGCAGCAGTACGCAGTGCCGGTGGCCGGAAAAACGGCCGCCTGTCAAAAACTCACCCCATTGATTTGGGTGCTGAAGTCGTTAACGCCCTGATTGCAAGAGCAGACGTTGCAGCAGAACAAGTTGATGACCTGATTTTCGGCTGCGTTTCACAAGTGGGGGCGCAATCATCCAATGTGGCGCGGCAAATATGCCTGGCCTCGGTTTTGGGTGAACCCGTACCGGGCACCACGGTAGACCGCCAGTGCGGCTCGGGCCAGCAAGCCATACATTTTGCCGCCCAGGCGGTTATGTCGGGCACCCAGGACCTCGTGATTGCCGGAGGCGTTGAGAGCATGAGCCAGGTACCTATTGGCGCCAGCATTATCGACGGCCACAAAGCCGGGCACGGTATACCCTACGGCAAAGCAATTACCGAGCGCTATCCCGGCGTTCGATTTGACCAGTTTGCCGGTGCAGAAATGCTGGCCAAAAAGTATGAGCTGAGCAGCAAAGAACTGAATGAATTTGCCCTGGCCAGCCATGTCAAAGCCAAACGCGCTGTTGCGGAGGGTCGTTTTGAAAACGAAATAGTTCCGGTTGAGGTTGAACTCGATGACGGCAGCCTGGTCATGCACGCACAGGATGAAGGCATTCGCATGGATGCCACGCTGGATTCTATTGCCGGCTTGCAGCCGCTATCTGAAGGGGGCGTGTTAAGCGCCGCCAATGCCTCACAGATTTGCGACGGCGCCTCCGCCGTTATGATCGCCAATGGCGAAACCTGCAACCGCCTGGGGCTGAAACCGCTGGCAAAAATTGTTGCTATGTCGGTGGTTGGGACCGACCCGGTCATCATGCTGGAAGGGCCGATCAAGGCAACTGAGGTTGTACTGAAAAAAGCAGGCTTGAGCATGCAGGACATCGACCTGTTTGAAGTGAACGAAGCCTTCGGCTCGGTACCCCTGGCCTGGGCCAGGGCTTTAAATGCCGATTTGGACAAACTCAATGTAAACGGCGGCGCGCAGGCCCTGGGGCATCCCCTGGGTGGCACGGGTTCGAAATTGATGACCACCCTGATCAACGAGCTACATCGCACTAAACAGCGCTATGGACTGCTGGCAATTTGCGAGGGTGGTGGCACCGCCAACGGAACCATTGTTGAGCGATATTGTTGAGCGATATTGTTGAGCGACATTGTTGAGCGACATTGTTGAGCGACATTGTTGAGCGATATTGTTGAGCGACATTGTTGAGCGACATTAGTTGAGCGACATTAGTTGAGCGACATTGTTGAGCGACATTGTTGAGCGACATTGTTGAGCGACATTGTTGAGCGACATTGTTGAGCGATATTAGTTGAGCGACATTAGTTGAGCGAGTGGCCCAGGCCAGCTAATCTGAAAAGGAAACACGATGAGCAGAGATATTTACGCGCTGGGTATCGGCGTTGGCACACAAAACAGCAACCGTGAATGGCTGGAGGTATTCTTTCCCGCGCCGCAACTGCACCCTGAGAGCGAGCTGGCGCCGTTGTTGTCTGCCCTGAAATACGCGGGTGGCAATGCCGAAATCGCCATCTCCAACGAATCAATCAGCACTATCGCTGAAGCATTGGGTGCTGCTGGCTTAACTGAAGCGGCCGCCGCTGCACGCATCATGGCAACCTCTCAGCGTCCATTAGTTGCCTGTGTGCTTGCTACAGACGATGCCCCTGCGTCGGTGTCGGAAGTCTACCTCAAACTGCACATGATCTCGCACCGTCTGGTTAAGCCACACGGCACAAATCTGGACGGCGCTTTCGGCGTACTACCTAATGTTGCCTGGACCAGCGAAGGTGCGGTTGAGGTGTCCGAGTTAGCGACCCGCCAGTTGCAGGCGCGATTGGAAAACCGGGTACTGGAAGTCAGCAGTGTCGACAAGTTTCCAAAGATGACCAACTACGTTGTTCCCGCCGGGGTGCGTATAGCCCACACCGCCCGGGTGCGCCTGGGCGCGTATTTGGGCGCAGGCACAACCGTCATGCACGAGGGCTTCGTAAACTTTAATGCGGGCACTGAAGGCCCCGGCATGATTGAAGGCCGTATATCTTCCGGGGTGATGATTGGTGCAGGTTCAGACCTGGGCGGCGGCGCCTCTACCATGGGTACATTGTCTGGCGGCGGCAAGCTGAGCAACGGCATGGGTGAAGGCTGTTTGGTTGGCGCCAATGCTGGCACGGGCATTCCCCTGGGAGATCGCTGCACCATTGAAGCGGGTTTATATATCACGGCGGGCACCAAAGTGGCCTTGCTGGATGATGCCGGTAGCGTTATCAATTCCGTGACAGCCCGAGATCTTGCGGGCAAGCCCGACCTGTTGTTTCGTCGCAACTCTGCCTCTGGCGCGGTTGAATGCCTGAGCAACAAGTCAGCCGTCGAACTTAACCCGGAGCTACACGCCCACAACTAATATGTCAGCTCAGTCATCTGCCACGCTTGAGCTGTGCATCGACCTGATGCGCCGCGAATCCGTTACCCCGAATGATGCGGGCTGTCAGGCATTGATGATGGAGCGTTTGCAAGCCATCGGTTTCAACTGCCAACCGCTACCCTTTGGGGGGGTGCAAAACTTCTGGGCGGAGCGTGGTGAAGGTGGCGCTATTTTGGTTTTCGCCGGTCATACGGACGTTGTGCCAGCAGGGCCGCTGGATGAATGGGACAGCCATCCCTTCCAACCCGAGCAACGGGGCGGCTACCTGTATGGCCGTGGCGCAGCCGATATGAAGGGCTCACTGGCGGCGATGGTCGTTGCCTGTGAGCGCTTCGTCGCCAGCAGCCCTGATCACAGTGGCCGCATTGGCTTTTTGATCACCTCTGACGAAGAAGGCCCAGCCACCGACGGTACAGTAAAGGTGATCGACTGGTTGCAGGCGCAAAACAAGACCATCGACTGGTGTCTGGTTGGCGAACCTTCAAGCTCGCAAACTCTGGGCGACACCATCAAAAACGGTCGCCGCGGCTCCCTGGGCGCAGTGCTGAAGGTTAAAGGAATCCAGGGGCATATCGCCTATCCTCAGTTGGCCGACAACCCGATCCATCGAACGCTACCGGCACTGGCCGCTCTGTGTGAAGAACGCTGGGATGCAGGCAATGAATTCTTCCCGCCCACATCCATGCAGGTGTCGAACATCAATAGCGGTAGCGGTGCTGGCAACGTGATTCCGGGGGAGCTGGAAGCACAGTTTAACTTTCGCTTCTCCACTGAGGTCAGCGCAGAGGAATTACAGCAGCGAACGGCGGCAATTCTCGATCAGTTTGATATGGACTATACGCTGGACTGGAATCTCTCAGGCCAGCCGTTTCTCGCTGACTCGGGCGCATTGGTTGCAGCGGTGTGCGCGTCAATCAAGGAATGCCTGAACACCGAGGCCGCGTTATCGACCGCTGGCGGCACCTCCGACGGGCGCTTTATTGCGCCAACCGGTGCGCAAGTGGTTGAACTGGGGCCAATCAACGCCAGCATCCACATGTTGAACGAAAACATCGCTATCGCTGATCTGGATGCGCTGACCGAGGTTTTTCAGCGCATTCTGCAAAAACTACTCAGTTAAGCGTTCAATCGGGCCAACTGCGCTGACAGGGCTTTTGCGCCGCTGAGCTGATTCTGCTCACCCGCAATAACCACTACCTTGTCACCCGCCAACAGCGCCGCCAGGCTCTCTTTCACCACTTGCTCTGCCGTCTGCCAGGCTGCTGTGGGCACCCCATTGCGATCAAACCCGGCCATTGCCTCACGGTCGTGAAAGTCTGACCAGGTATATCCGGGGCAGAGGCTCTGCACCTTAATGTGTGCCTCTGCCACTTCCCGTTGCAAGCACTCTGAAAAACTGTTGAGGAAGGCCTTACTGGCACAGTAAACCGCGACGCCAGCGATAGCACTAAAGGACGCCAGTGAAGATACATTCACTATCGCACCGCCGCCGCGCTCCTGCATAAAAGGGATGGCGGCACGGCACAGGGCAATACTGGCAGTAATGTGCAAATCCACCATGCCCTGCTGCGGTTCCAACTGCAACTCTGCAAAATGGCCCAGGGTGCTGTAACCGGCATTGTTAATCAAATAATCCACTGGCCCTTGCTGCCTCAATACTTCGATGGCGTGGGTCAGACCCAGACGGGTCTGTAAATCGGCGACAACTTGCCGAACTTCCGCCCTGTCACCAATTTGTTGAGCCAGCTCTGCCAGCTTATCCGCACGTCGCCCCACGGCGATGATGAGCTCGCATTCAGCCGCCAACTGACGGCAAAACTCGGCACCAATACCCGCGCTGGCACCTGTTACCAGTGCCGCCTTTTTAAACTCCGACATAATTCCCCAATCCCCGGATAGAAATCCCTAAAACGCAGCAGACCCCGGCTTGTATAACGGCTGGCGAGAAAACTCTCCATCACCCACTGGGCGCGCAACTCAAGGCTTATGATTATTCTAGCCTACACACTCGATACAACCAGCGGTTGACTGGCTTCCCGCGACGGCTTGTTAGCCGATACAGCAGGCAGGCAGCGTTACCCGCCGTTTTTACAGCCGCTTGCCAAACACTCAGCGGCCATGTGTTGTGCTGTGCTCATTATGAACTTGCGCCGCCTTTCGAGGTCGCACAGTTAATAAAATAAGAGGGAATACCTTTATGAATCCAGATGCCCTGCAAACCTTTACCATTCGCTTCCTTGAAGTCAGCGCCTTATTGATGACCCTGACAATCGGTTTAGCCACTTTAGTCCTCTTGTATATGTATCTGGCAGATATTACCCAGAAGAAACAGGCTATACGGCGAAATTACCCGGTCATCGGTCGCTTTCGCTATCTGTTTGAACACATGGGTGAGTTCTTTCGCCAGTACTTTTTTGCCTTGGACCGAGAAGAGCTACCCTTTAACCGCGCCCAGCGCTCCTGGGTGTACCGCGCCGCTAAAAACATTGATTCCACAGTGGCCTTTGGCTCCACCCAGCCTTTAGACAACCCCGGTGATTTCATTTTTCTCAACGGCTTGTTTCCACCGCTCGATGAAGAAGTACAAGCACCTGCCACAATAACTTTTGGACAGGGATACGCGGGTACACCCTATGCCACCGATTCTCTGTTCAATGTTTCTGGCATGAGCTTTGGCGCGCTGTCTGTGCCAGCGGTCCGCGCACTGTCCAGCGGCGCCAGGCAAGCCGGTGTCTGGATGAATACCGGTGAAGGTGCTCTGTCGCCCTATCATCTGGAAGGTGGCTGCGACATCGTCTTTCAAATTGGCACTGCCAAGTATGGCGTGCGCGACGAAGAGGGCAAAATGTCCGATGAGAAGCTGGCCGAGGTCGCTGCGCACGAACAGGTTCGCATGTTTGAAATCAAGCTCTCGCAGGGCGCCAAGCCCGGCAAGGGTGGCATATTGCCCGGCGAAAAAGTAACTGAAATGATCGCTTCTACCCGCGGCATTGAGGTGGGTCACGATTCCATAAGCCCCAACCGCCATGTGGAGATCACCTGCATAGATGACTTGCTGGATATGATTGTTCGAGTGCGAAAAGTCACCGGTAAACCCACCGGGTTCAAAACTGTTATAGGCAATAGCGCCTGGCTGGATGAACTCTGCCAACGCATCCACCAACGCGGCCTGGATACCGCGCCGGACTTTATTACAGTAGACAGTGCCGATGGCGGCACAGGCGCGGCACCGCAGAGTCTCATTGATTACATGGGCTTGCCCCTCAAGCGCAGCCTCCCGGTTGTCGTCGACAAACTGATTGAACACGGCCTGCGTGAGCGTATCAAGGTGGTCTGCTCTGGCAAGATGATTAATCCAGGAGGTGTCGCGGCGGCTCTGTGCATGGGTGCCGATGCGGTAAACTCAGCGCGTGGCTTTATGTTTGCACTGGGATGTATTCAGGCATTGCAGTGCAACAAAAACACCTGTCCAACAGGTATCACCACCCACAACGAAGACTTACAAAAGGGTCTGGATCTCACCGATAAGGCCGAGCGGGTAAAAAATTACGCACTAAATCTCCAGCACGAAGTTGAGGTGATCGCACATTCCTGCGGCGTTGTAGAGCCGCGCTTGCTGAATCGCGATCACGCACAAATAATTAATGCGCAGGGCATTCCCGAATCGCTCGAAGCTTTTCCTCAGCCCAGACTATTCAACCCCGCCGAGGATAGATAAATGACTCTCGAACTCATCATGGAGCGACTGCTGTTTCTCAGCAGTTTCGCAATAGTCGGGCTCATTATTGCGCGCCTGCTACGCCTCGACATTTCGCTGGGTTGCATGGCAGCGGGCATTGTGGCCGGCATTCTACTTCCCACCATTGGCTTCGACACCGGCATACGCGCCAATAACTTACAAGAGCTGGTATTTCTGGTGATACTGCCGGTATTGATTTTCGAGGCAGCCTGGCACCTAAAGCCGGCACTGCTGAAACGCTGGATTCTGCCGGTTCTATTACTGTCTGTGCCTGGTGTTCTGATCAGCGCGGGTGTAACCGCGCTGCTTCTTTTCTATGCCATTGGCAGCCCTGAAGGCTTCCCGCTCTTCGCGGCCCTGCTCACGGGGGCCATTTTGTCTGCCACTGACCCTGCGGCAGTCACCGCCCGCTTGCGACAACTCAAGGCGCCCGAGGGGCTAACCACCATTGTGGAAGGGGAGAGCCTGTTTAATGACGCCTCCGCAGTGGTGATTTTTGGCGCGATTTTGCTGCTGGCAGTCGGCGATGTGGATATGGCTCAAAGCTCGTTTGCCTGGGATTTCATCGTGGTATTCGCAGGCGGCGTTCTGGTGGGTTCGCTGTTTGGCTTGATCACTGCAATTGTGGTGCTGGCACTCGGCAGCATACCCGGAGCAAGTCTGGTTTTGCTGTTCTCGGCACTGGCGAGTTTTTTTGCCGCAGAAGAACTACTCGGTGTCTCGGGCATTATGGCAGTGACCTTTGCCGCGCTGATTTCACGCCAATTGCTGCACGAACAGCGCGACCTGCTGATGCGCGGCGCAGCCGACAGCCTGGAGTGGCTGAGCCTGCTATTGCAGGCGATTCTGTTTACGCTGATGGGCCTGGTTATTACCTGGGACATGTTTAGCCAGATGTGGCTGGCAATGGTGCTTGCGATTCTGGCCTCCATGCTCGCCCGATTTATCAACGTCTATACCTGCAACGGCGTCAGCGGGCTGCTCGGTAAACCTCTGGACCGTCGCTGGTCTCTACTGATGAGCTGGGGAGGTCTGCGCGGCGCTGTGGCAATTGCACTGGTTCTGGCGCTGCCGGAATCACTACCCTACTGGTGGACAATTCAGGCTATGGTGTTTGGTGTGGTCATTTTTAGTATGTTGGTACAAGGCACGAGTACCGGCTGGCTCATGCGGAAATTGCAACTACAGGACTAACCTGGCCAGTCTGCCGGGCTTAGGACTTTAGGAGTCCTCCAGCTTGCGCTTGCTGTATACATCGAAGCGCACCGCCTTGCCCCTGATGGCATGACCCGGTGCTGGGCCGTCAATCGGTGCTGCCTTGAGCGGGCGCTTGACGACCACTCGGTGAATCGCTTTCGCCAGGGCCGCTTGCAGCAGTTGCGCTGTATCCAGGTCTTCCCCGACGAGTTGCTGCAACAGCCACATTGGTTTGCGAGCGCGAGCCGCCCTGGAACGATTGGAAAACATTGGATCCAAATAAATAACATCTGCGGATACATCCAGGTTGCTCAGGTCTTGAACCGCGTCTGCGAGGCAAACCCGCAAGCGCGAGCAGACCTGCCTGACCCAGGCATCTGCCGCCACTAGGCCGCGCTCAACACCGTCAACCAGCAATGCGTGAATTAACGGCGAGCGCTCCAGACACACAACATCGCAGCCGAGATCGGCCAATACAAAACTATCACCACCCAGGCCAGCAGTAGCATCAATTAGCCTGAGCCTGGTTTTCTTGCCAACTCCAACTGCTTTGCCCAGCAGTTCGTTCTGCCCACCTCTGCGGCGGTGTCGCATCTGCGCCGAGCTAAAATCGACATTGATCGGGCCCGCTGCGCGCCGACCCTGGGGTTGCAAATAGACGCCGCTTTCGTCAACCACCAATAACAGGTCGGCCTGGGCTTCACTGTTGAGTGGCAAGTCCAGTGCACGGCTCAGTTGCAGTGCGCGTTCAAAACATGGGGCACCGACGCTACTGACCTGTAATTTCAATGTGATAGCCGCGCCTGCCAATACGGGATCAGCTCGCTCTGGCAAGGGCAGAGGCGTGGCGCCACCGACAACCGACCGCGCAGTATGCCTTGTGGACCGCGCCCGGAGAGGGGCAGAGCTGTGACAGCGCCAACAACATAGCTAAATTTTGAGATTGCTTCGTTGTATGATTCGAACTCGCCGTACCCACCGACACGAGGTAACACTATGAGAGACCTTTGCACGAAAGCCATTTCACCTGCATGCTGTGTTAAAACCGTACTCAATCGGTCATTTATAAGCATAAACTCCCTCATTCCGTGCGCTTTTGCCTTGCCTGAAAGTGAAATCATCTTCCGTGCAAAGGTCTCTATGAAATACTTTAAAATCTCTCGAATGGCGATGCTGCTCACGCTGCCGCTGCTCTTTCTCAATGCCTGCGCGGACTACCGTTTTACCATGAACGACACAGTCATTTACACCCCCGGCGGCATTTTTAGGGGCTATACCATTGCCGACGAAGGCCTTAGAAACTGCATCGCCCAAACCATTGAAGACAGAAAAATCAGCCGTGCCGTGGAACTTGTAGAACTCAACTGTAGTTATGCAGGAGTGGCCAGCCTGGAGGGAATCCATACCTTCCACGGTTTGGAGCTGTTGATCCTCTCCAATAACCAGGTGACCGACTTGAGCGCGCTGTTTGACCTACAGAGCCTGGGGGAAGTACACCTTGATGGCAATACACAGCTACCCTGCCAGCAGCTAGCGAATGTGCAAAGCAGACCCGGTGTTCACCTGGTTAAGCCGGAGCAGTGTGAATAGCATTAATCGCTATCCCTGCCTGAGCTCCAGCCAGTCAAAGCCACCCTGCTGATCAGCCCAAACGAGATCAGAGCAGTAACTGTAAACCAACTCCAGCTCGCTCAGAACGCGATGGCGGGCATTATTTTTTTCGCTAATATGGGCGATCACTAAATGCTGTAGATCGCCCTTATCCAGCTGAGACAGCAACTGGGCAGCCTGAGCGTTACTCAAATGGCCCCAGTCGCCGCCTACCCTGTGCTTTAAAGATAGCGGATAGGGCCCAGCCGCCAGCATATCGCTGTCGTGGTTACACTCAAGCAGCAAAGCCTGACAGCCTGAGTAATGCTGTAGCACCAGGGGCGTAATGCTACCTAAATCTGTCAACACGCCAAGTCGTGACCCCGCTGAGGTCAGCACAAACTGACAGGGCTCGCGAGCATCGTGAGGCACTGCCACTGGCGTCACTGCTATTTCACCCACGGTGAATACCATCTCACTGTGAAAGTGATGGACTTGAAATACTTCTGCACAGCGATCAGTGGCGAAGGTGCCATGGGTCATATAGACCGGAATTTGAAAATTGCGGGATAAGCGTGCCACTCCCGAGCAGTGATCCGTGTGCTCATGGGTCACCAAAATGGCGGTTAGTTGACTGGCTTTCAAACCCAAACGGCCGAGCCGACGCTCTGCTTCCCTGGCTGAGAAACCGCAGTCAATCATCAAGAGGGTAGCGCCCTGCTGAATAAGCGTGGCATTGCCCCGGCTGCCGCTGCCCAGCGAGGCAAAACGCACTAGTGTTCGAGCCGCTGAATTGGCGTCATGTCAGTGGCCAAAACACTAACTGATATTGCCCTTGATCAAGGCCAAAATGCCCTGACAATGGCTCTGGCTCAAGAGGCCGCCATCTTCCCGATGAATGGTAATAAGCACTGAATCTTCGCTGTATTCATCCATCTGCAAGCGATAGTCATGGAGCGCCAGTTCTGAGGCTTGCTCCTCCTCGTCACTGTCAAACAACCAGCTCAGCCAACCCGATCCTTCTGCGGATGGAGGCACATAATGAATAAAATAGCGCTTTTTACTGCGGTCTTTATCCAGTATCTTGAAATTCGACTGGGTAATTGCCCGATCCATAGACGCCCAGGCACGGGAGAATGGAAGGTCCAGCCGAATGAACGGATTGCCGTCTGTATCTTCCTCCAGACTCACTCGACCACTGTCCGCAATAGACTGCTGGGCCATCATAGACACGGGTGCGTTATCGACATTGTCGGCCACATACTGGGCCAATTCTCGCAGCACTTTGCCTGCCTTTTCACGATCCGCTGACACGGTTGGCCAGCTATTGACATCACCCGTCTGGTACATTTGCAATACATGCATTTCTGCGGTGCTGCGTTGAACACCCTGCTCAATGCGAAAGCGGATGCGCTGGGCCATAGCATCTTCCTCACCCTGAAACCAACCTGTTTCAATGAGGCCATCACGCGCTTCAACCCTCGCTACCTGCACGCCAGTTTGGCCCAGATAACTGCGTACCTGAGGCCACAGTTGACCCGGAGCAATGCTGACCAACATCCATTCCTGGTCTGCCAGCTTTTGAATTCGCACCACTTCCCGAGAAGTTCCCGCTACCAATGGCGCCGGGCGAGGCACCTCAAACTCACCGGCTACGCGTATATCTTCAGTAATGGAGGGTATGACATACAGCTCCTGCAAGGCTTGCCGGTCCTTGCCTGCGGGTACCTCTAAAGGCGCTACCGAACCGGCTTTGCGATAGTCATCGCTGTGGTCACGAAAATAGCCCTCGTCACCCGTCAACCAACTGCAACCCGGCAGCGCAAAAAGCACGCATGCCGCAACCAGAAATCGTGTCATTCCAAAACACCTGCGCCGCGCAGAGCGGCTTCTACGTCAGACTGATAAGACTCTGCCAATGGAGTCATAGGCAAACGGATCCCGCCACCTGTTAAGCCCATGCGCTGCAAGGCCCATTTCACAGGAATCGGGTTGGACTCTACAAACAGAGCCTCGTTGAGCGGCATGAGTGAATGGTGTAACTCCAGTGCGCGTTCCCGCTCTCCTGCCATCGCCGCAGTGCACAAATCTGCGACAGCCCTGGGCGCGACATTGGCGGTTACAGAAATATTTCCGCGGCCACCCATCAGCATCAGTTCCATAGCAGTCGGGTCATCGCCAGAGAAAACGTCGATCTTTCCAGCCACGCAATCCAGCACCTGGCGAGCCTGAACCATATCGCCAGTGGCTTCCTTAATACCGATAATATGATCCACATCGGCAAGACGGGCAACCGTTTCCGGCAACATATTCACGCCGGTGCGGCCCGGTACGTTATAGAGTATTTGAGGAATCGGCACCGACTCTGCCAGCTTCTTGTGATGCTGGAACAAGCCCTCCTGGGTGGGCTTATTGTAATAAGGCGTCACCAGCAAACAGGCAGCAGCGCCCACACGTTTTGCCGCGGCTGTCAGCTCAATCGCTTCTGTCGTTGAATTGGCGCCAGTACCCGCAATAACCGGCATTCGCCCGGCTATGCCTGCCACGATACGAGAGATCACCTGACAGTGCTCGGCCACCGACAAAGTAGCCGACTCACCCGTGGTGCCAACCGCTACTATAGCGCTGGTGCCCTGTGCCACATGTATTTCCAGTAAGGCATCTAGACTTTCCCAGTCTACTGTCCCATCATCGTGCATGGGGGTTACCAGCGCAACAATGCTGCCGCTAATCATGGTTATTAATTACTCCAGGAGTTGCCCGAAAGTCGATTCAAATGAGCTGCTGTAGAAGACCGCCATTATCCATGGCACGGCCCAGATAACAAGCAGCTACGGACGGTTAAGTACTGGAAGGAGCTATTATGTTTAGACTCGCCACATTTTCCCTCGCTCTAAGCCTTTTATCAGGCGTACAGGCCACATCCGCAGAGCCACCACCACGCATATCAGCGTTGACTAACCCGGACCGGGAATTCATGTCGCAGCAGCGTGCCCGGATTGACAACCTTGCGCGCAGCCGACTTGGGAGGCAAATCAATACCGGGAAAGACAACAACCTGGACATCTTGCAGGTGTTGCTGGACCGCAAGCTGGCGCGCGCCGAGCAAACCCTCGAACTACAAGCCATGGGGGTCATCATGGGTGATGCCCTGGCTGATGCGCTGGGCATGGAGTGGATCATTTACCAGGACAAGCTGGGCCGCAGCCGAGCCCTGCAAATACCCGGCTCTGAGCATTATCTGTTTCCAGTGACGATGATATCCAGGCGGGTCGAGGCAGGTGCCCAGGTGAGTGTACAGGCGGTTTACAACAAAGCCCGCAGCCTGATGCAGCCGCACATACGCAAACTGCCCTTCCAGTACCAGGCCCCTAATCCGACGGGTTTTTAGCTTTATACTCGCGGATCTCATCGTTGAAAGAGGCTGCAATGGCTTCCATGGAATCCACCGACGAGTTGTGCTCATCAATACGCGCCTGCTTCTGTTCATCCGTGTCCGTGTTGGCCATCTCAGCGCCCTCTTTATTCAGGCAATCCAGATAGGCTTCGCTGGCGGCAACGTAAGTTTTTACCGCTTTCTGTCCTTCAACCATGGCAGCCAGGTCTGCCTCTGAACCCTTCGGAATAGTGGGTACATCGGGCCGCGTACATTCAGCCACAACCATGGAGGAACCCAGCAGCAAGCTGGCAGCAACAAGAGATTTCATAGGGCTATCACCTCAGTATTATTATCGACTTATGCAAGACATTATCAGTTTCGCCCGCAGATGCCAACGCAGTGTGCGGGTTCAGTACCTGTGAGACAAATCGGCCAGCTTCGGCATGGTTTGATGCGCATCAAGAGTTCGGCTGTAGTCGGTTGTGGTCGGGTGGGTATGGTCGGGTGTGGCGGGTGGTTGGCTGTGGCAGGTGGTCAGGTGGGTAAACCTTGCGGTTTGGGCCGCAGGTGGGGTCGGCTGTGGTCGGGTGGGGGCGGCTGTGGTCAGGTGGGGGCGGCTGTGGTCAGGTGGGGGCGGCTGTGGTCGGGTGGGTAAGCCTTGCGGTTTGGGCACGCTCTCGCGGGTGTTTTTGACCGCTGCGGAACTCAACGATTTTTCCTAAAGGAAAAATTCGGATTCAAACAGTCCTCGCGGAAAGCCTCAAAAACACCCGCTTGCGCAGCCGTGCCCTGATTAAACCTTCAAGGTTTACCCACCCGCCCACAGGCTGAACCTGCGCTCGGCTATGGCTTCGCCTGATTAAACCTCAAGATTGACCCACCCGCCCACAGGCTGAATCTGCGCTCGTCTATAGCTTCGCCTGATTAAACCTCAAGATTGACCCACCCGCCCACAGTATGCAGCAGAGGACTTGCGGAGTGCCTGGCAGAGGACTTGCAGGGTGCCTGGCAGAGGACTTGCGGGGTGCTTTGAAGCGCATAAAGAGTGCGCTATGGCGGTGTTAGCGCATTTGATGCGTCGGTGAGCATGTTTGAGCCGCAGGCGAGTTTGAGAACCGATCAAATGCAGATAACACCGCCAGCACTCAGCGCGAAAAGCAGCCCGCAAGTCCCATACATTCAGGGCTTGTAATAACGCCAGCACTCAGCGCGAAAGGCAGCCCGGAAGTCCCATAACCATACATTCAGGGCTTGTAATAACGCCAGCACTCAGCGCGAAAAGCAGCCCGCAAGTCCCATAACCATACACTCAGGGCTTGCGGTTTTGAGCCGCAGGTGGGGGCGGCTGTGGTCGGGTGGGGGCGGCTGTGGTCGGGTGGGGGCGGCTGTGGTCAGGTGGGGGCGGCTGTGGTCGGGTGGGTAAATCTTGCGGTTTGGGCACGCTCTCGCGGGTGTTTTTGACCGCTGCGGAACTCAACAATTTTTCCTAAAGGAAAAATTCGGATTCAAACAGTCCTCGCGGAAAGCCTCAAAAACACCCGCTTGCGCAACCGTGCCCTGATTAAACCTTCAAGGCTTACCCACCCGCCCACAGGCTGAATCTGCGCTCGTCTATAGCTTCGCCTGATTAAACCTCAAGATTGACCCACCCGCCCACAGTATGCAGCAGAGGACTTGCGGAGTGCCTGGCAGAGGACTTGCGGAGTGCCTGGCAGAGGACTTGCGGGGCGCCTGGCAGAGGACTTGCGGGGTGCCTGGCCGAGAACTTGCAGGGTGCCTGGCAGAGGACTTGCGGGCTGCTTTGAAGCGCATAAAGAGTGCGTTGTGCCGGTGTTATCGCATTTGATGTTTCGGTGAGCATGTCTGAGCCGCAGGCGAGTTTGTGAACCGATCAAATGCAGATAACAACGCCAGCACTCAGCGCGAAAGGCAGCCCGGAAGTCCCATACATAATGCCGCACTATCAGCACTCAGCGCGAAAAGCAGCCCGCAAGTCCCATACATTCAGGGCTTGTAATAACGCCAGCACTCAGCGCGAAAGGCAGCCCGCAAGTCTCACACACTCAAGAAAGCATAGGCAAGTCCACCCCGGTCGGCAGGTCAGCCAGCGGCTCGCGTGCGCTGATCTCGGAAAAAGTGTCGGCCCACAAATCCACGTTCGACGCCTGACCACCGTAGTTCCGAATGAGCATGCCGTTATAGTTCAAGCCAACGAGTACAATGCTGCTAGAATTCCACCGAATTTGATTGTTGTTATTGGCTAGGTTCGTGTAATCGGCGTTTACATTGCCAGGGATGCTGCCATTGCCCACCAGAATAATCTGGTCATCCGCGCCCAAATGATTGGCACCCGCCCAGCTTTCGTCATCCGCCAGAGTGACCGTTACAGCGTTGGAATCTACCTTGATATAAATGGTATAGCTGACATCGTCAACAAAGGCCTGGCTGCTGTGGTCTGAGGATAAGCCGGTCGTTAAATCAAACACCACCGTGCTGGCGCTGGGCGTAATGCTGGCATCGCTGCTGAGGGTGACCGCAGCCAGGGGAGCACTGGCATTGCCTGCCGCATCGGTCAGCACCAGAGCGGTGGTGACGGTGCCGCTAGCGGCCACATCCGCGTCGCCTGCGGTCAACGTATAGGTGCCCGTATAGGTGCCGTCGGTGTTGTCGTTGTCGATATCGGTCAAAGCCCGGCCATTAAAGCTGCCCGATAGGGTCAGCCCGGTCTCGGGGTTTCCCTCACTGTCATTGCCCGCAGTAACAGTCACCTGCACCGTATCGCCAAGCTGGTAGCTGCCGTCGGCCACGCTCACGCTCTCAATGGTGGGCGCGGTGGTATCGGTTGAGGGCGGGCTCACCCCCTCCGGCAGGGCAGTCAGTGCATCTCTTCCGCTGATGCCTGTAACAGTGTCGTCCCACAGATCCACATTGTTTTCCGAACCACTGTAAAACCGAGTGAATGCCCCATCAGGGTTCAGGCGAGCGATGTTGTCGTCGTTGCCACCGCTGGCAGAAATCCAGCGAATGACGTTGCCTGCCTGGGTAAAAGAGAGGTAAGTAGTTCCTGCATTGCCAAAAATGGCGCTGCCAGTGCCCACCAGAATAATCTGGTCATCCGCGCCCAGATTATTGGCACCCGCCCAGCGTTCGTCATCCGCCAGAGTGGTATTGGCAGTATCGGAATCTACCTTGATATAAATGGTATAGGTGGTATCGGCAGCAAAGGTCCGGCTGCTGTGGTCCGACGATAAACCCGACGTTAAATCAAACACAACCGTGCTGGGCGCGGTGGGGTCGGGCGGGCTTGTGTCGGCTGCGGTGGCAAAATTGAGCGCCTCGCTATCGCTGATACCGGCGTAGGCGTTACCCGCCTCATCGGTGATGGCCCCGGCTGCGATCTCCAGGTGGTAGGCGTTGCCCTGGACCAGGTCGTCAGTGGGGTTAATGGTCAGCACCCGGCTGTTACCGCTGGTGTTAATGGACAACTGGCCACTGTCAGCCGTGACATCAATGGTTCGGCTATCGTTGCTGTCCGTGTCATTGACCAGGGTGATGTTGCCGCTGCCCAGGGCAATGGCGCTGTCGAAGGTCAGCACGATGTCGTCCCCTGGGGCCACGGCGTCCGCGTTGTCCGCCGGGAGGCTGCTCTCCAGGGTGGGCGCGGTGGCGTCAATGCTCTCGCCGCTGAGGGTGACCGTGGTGCTGGTGGGACTGCTGAGATTGGCCGCCGTATCGGTCAGCACCAGGGCGGCGCTGACGGTGCCCCCAGCGGCCACATCCGGGTCGCCTGCCACTACCGTATAGGTGCCGGTATAGGTGCCGTCGCCGTTGTCGGTGATAGCACTCAGTTCCTGACCGTTAAAGTCGCCCGAGAGGGTCAGCCCGGTCGCGGGGCTGCCCGCGCTGTCGCCCCTGGTGACAGGGGCCGCTGTGACAATCACCGCTACCGCATCGCCAATGTTATGGGTGCCGTCGGCCACGCTTATGCTGCGAATCACCGGCGCCTCCCCAACCGGCGGGTTCACCCCGCTCGGCAGGGCGATTTGCGCCGGTTGCGCGCCTAAATCAACAGCAGCGCCGTCCCACAGGTCCACACCATTGCCCGCATTCCTGTACTGCCGCGCGAAGTCGCCATCATTCCCCAGCCTGGCAGCGATGGAGGAGCTGAGGGTGGTCATCCAGCTAATACTGACCGCTTCCACAGTCGCAACGATAACATTTCCAACATTGCCGAGAATGGCACTGCCATCGCCGACCAGAATAATCTGGTCATCCGTGTTCAGATTATCGGCACCCGCCCAGCGTTCGCCGCTAGCCAGAGTGAGCGTGTGAGAGTCTGAATTCACCTTGATATAAATGGTATAGGTGACATCGGCAAAAAAGTCCCGGTCGCTGTGGCCCGAGGACAACCCGGTCGTTAAATCAAACACAACCGTGCTGGTGCTGGCGGTAATGCTCTCCCCGTTGAGGGTGACTGCGGTATGAGTGGGGCTGTCATTACCCGCCGCATCGGTCAGCACCAGAGCGGTGGTGACCGTGCCGCTATCGGCCACATCCGCGTCGCCTGCCTCCACCGTATAGGTGCCGGTATAGGTGCCGTCGCCGTTGTCGGTGGGATTGGCGGCCAGGGGCTGACCATTAAAGGTGCCCGAGAGGGTCAGGCCGGTCTCTGGGTTCCCCGCAGTGTCATTGCCCGCAGTAACGGTTACCTGCACGGTATCGCCAATCGTGTAGTTGCCATCGGCCACGCTCACGCTCTCAATGGTCGGCGCGGTGGTATCCGGCGCGGTGCCAGTAATGCTCTCGCCGTCGAGGGTGACTGTGGTACTGACAGGACTGGTAAGGCCATCCGTATCGGTCAGCACCAGGGCGGCGCTGACGGTGCCCCCATCGGCCACATCCGGGTCGCCTGCCTCCACCGTATAGGTGCCGGTATAGGTGCCGTCGGTGTTGTCGGTGATATTGGTCAGGGTCTGACCGTTAAAGCTGCCCGAGAGGGTCAGGCCGGTCGCGGCATTGCCCTCGGTGTCAGGGGCCGCAGTAACGGTTACCAGCACCGCATCGCCAATGTTATGGGCGCCATCGGTCACGCTTATGCTGCGAATCACCGGCGCCTCCCCGACCGGCGGGTTCACCCCGCTCGGCAGCTCAATCCGTGCCGGTTGTACGCCGAGGCCGGTAGCATTGCCACCCCACAGGTCCACGCCACTGAACCCATTATGATTCCGATTAAACTGACCAGCTAGGAGCAGTCGAGCGGCGCTGGTGAAACCGGCGCCGGCACCGGCGCCGGTGTCCCAGGTAATGAAGACGCCACTTACATCGGTTTGACTGATAGTGCCTCCATGATTGCCGAGAATGGCACTGCCATCGCCGACCAGAATAACCTGGTCATCCGTGCCCAGATTATCGGCACCCGCCCAGCGTTCGTCGCTATCCAGAGTGATCGTGTTAGAGTCTGAATCCACCTTGATATAGAGGCTGTAGGTCACATCGTCAACAAAGGTCTGGTCGCTGTGGTCTGAGGATAAGCCGGTCGTTAAATCAAACACCACCGTGCTGGCGCTGGGCGTAATGCTGGCACCGCTGCTGAGGGTGACCGCAGTCAAGGGATCACTGTCATTGCCCGCCAAATCTCTCAGCACCAGGGCGGTGGTGACGGTGCCCCCAGCGGCCACATCGTCGTCGCCTGCCTCCACCGTATAGGTGCCGGTATAGGTGCCGTCGGTGTTGGCGGTGATATCGCTTAGTTCCTGACCGTTAAAACTGCCCGAGAGGGTCAGCCCGGTCTCGGGGTTGCCCTCGCTGTTATTGCCGGCGGTGACAATCACCGCTACCGTATCGCCAAGCTGGTAGGCGCCGTCGGCCACGCTGACGCTCGCAATGGTCGGCGCGGTGGTATCGGTGGTGGCTGCGGTTTCAAAGTTGAGGGTCTCGGCATCGCTGATACCCGCGTAGGGGTTACCCGCCTCATCGGTGATGGCGGTGGCTGCAATCTCCAGGTGGTAGGCGCTGCCAAGGGCCAGGTCGTCGGTGGGGTTAATGGTCAGCACGGTGCCGTCACTGCTCAGGCTTAACTGGTTATTGTGAGCGCCGACATCAATAAGGAGGTTGGCGTTGTTGTCCGTGTCATTGACCAGGGTGATGCTGCCGCTGCCCAGCACAATCGCGCTGTCAAAGGTCAGTTGGATAGTCTGGCTCACGGGCACCCCGGTCAGGTCATCGAGCGGGATGCTGCTGCTCAGGGCGGGCGCGTTGGCATCAATGCTGGCACCGCTGAGGGTGAGCGTGTTATGGATGGGACTGACAAGGCTATCCGTATTGGTCAGCATCAGGGCGATGTTGACGGTACCCCCATCGGCCACATCCGCATCGCCTGGGGTTACCGTATAGGTGCCGGTATAGGTGCCGTCGGTGTTGCTGTTGTCGATATTGGTCAGGGCCTGACCATTAAAGGTGCCCGAGAGGGTCAGCCCGGTCTCGGGGTTGCCTTCAGTGTCAGTGCCCGCAATAACGGTTACCTGCACGGTATCGCCAATCACATACGTGTCATCGGCCACGCTGACGCTGTGAATCACCGGCGCCTCCCCGGCGGGCAGGCTCACCGAGCCCGGCAGGGCCATCAGTACCGGTTGCCGGTCGTAGTCGGTAGCAATGCCGTTCCACAGGTCCAGAGTATTGGCCGCGCCACTGTAACGCCGAGTGAAATCGCCACTAAGGTCCAGGGTAACGGCGCGGGCCACTCCCCCGGCGGGCTCGGTGAACCATAGAGTGTTGCGCGGGCCGCCGCCCGTGCCCGCAGCAGCAAAGGCTCGGCTGATCGCATTGCCCCGATTGCCGAGAATGGCGCTGCCATCGCCGACCAGAATAAGCTGGTCATCCGCGCCCAGATTACCGCCACCCGTCCAGCGTTCGCCGCTATTCAGAGTGACTGTTACAGAGTCGGAATCCATCCGGATATAAATGGTATAAGTGACATCGGCAACAAAGGCCTGGCTGCTGTGGTCCGAGGACAGACCCGACGTTAAATCAAACACCACCGTGCTGGTGCTGGCGGTAATGCTCTCACCGGCGAGGGTGACTGCGGTCAAGACTCCACTGGCAAGGCCATCCGCAGTGGTCAGCACCAGAGCGGTGGTGACGGTGCCGGTATCGGCCACATCGGGGTCGCCTGCCTCCACCGTATAGGTGCCGGTATAGGTGCCGTCGCCGTTGTCGGTGGTATCGGTCAATTCCCGACCGTTAAAGGTGCCCGAGAGGGTCAGCCCGGTATTGGGGTTGCCCGTAGTGCCCCCAGTGTCAATACCCGCGGTGACGGTTACCTCTACCGTGTCGCCAATCACATAAGTGCCGTCGGCCACGCTGACGCTCTCAATGGTGGGCCGCCCCCCGGTCGGCAGGCTCACCGAGTCCGGCAGCTCAATCAGTGCCTCTCGTCGGCCAACGCCGAAAGAACTGCCTTCCCACAGATCCACGGTATCGGCCGCTCCATCGTAAAACCGGAGCAACACGCCGTTATAGCTCAGTCGAGCGGCTCCATCGCTGAGGGTGGTGTGGGTAAGCCAGCTAATGCCGTTGTCGAAATTTGCAGTGCGGCTGATCGCATTGTCGTCAAAGCCAAGAATGGCACTGCCATCGCCCACCAGAATAAGCTGGTCATCCGCGCCCAGATTATCCGCATCCGCCCAGCCTTCAATAGCCGCCAGAGTGACCGTTGCAGAGTCGGAACCCACCTTGATATAGATTTCATGGGTGACATCGTCAACAAAGGTCTGGTTGCTGTGGTTGGACGAAAAACCCGTTGTTAGATCAAACACAACCGTGCTGAGCGTAACAAAGTTGAGCGCAGTGGCATTGCGGATACCGGCGTAGGCGTTGCCGACCTCATCGGTGATGGCGCCGGGCTCGACTTCGAGGTGGTAGGCGTTGCCATGGGCCAGGTTCTCGCTGGGGTTAATGGTCAGCACCGTGCTGTTATCGTCGGTGTTAATGGACAACTGGCCATTGTGAGCCGTGACATCAATAACGAGGCTGGCGCTGTTGTCCGTGTCATTGACCAGGGTGATATTGCCGCTGCCCAGGGCAATCGCGCTGTCAAAGGTCAGCACGATGTTGCTGTCGCGGGCCACGGCGCTCGCGCCGTCGGTCGGGCTGCTGCTGCTCAGGATTGGCGCGTTGGCGTCAATGCTCTCACCGGCGAGGGTGACTTCGGCAAAGGGGTCACTGGCATTGCCCGCCCCATCGGTCAGCACCAGAGCGGTGGTGACGGCGCCGGTATCGGCCACATCCGCGTCGCCTGCCTCCACCGTATAGGTGCCGGTATAGGTGCCATCGGTGTTGTCGTTGTCGATATTGGTCAAGTCCCGACCGTTAAAGGTGCCCGAGAGGGTCAGGCCGGTCTCTGGGCTTCCCGCAGTGTCATTGCCCGCAGTAACGGTTACCACTACGGTATCGCCAATCCCGTGAGTACCATCGGCCACGCTGACGCTGCTGATGGTGGGGGCCACGCTGTCCACCCGCACCCCGGTGGCGGCGGCTATATTGTTCAGCGTGAGGTTGGCATCGTTGCCGCTGCTATCGGCGAGCCTGTCCCCATTGAGGGCGAGCGCGCTGCCCACGCTCAGGCCGTCATTGTCCAGGTCACCCGCGACCACGGTATAGCGGTAAGTGAGGCTGTTGGCAGTGGCGGATGCGTAGGTGGCGGCGGCGGTATTGTTGCCAGTGCGGCTGTCCAGGGTGAACTCCAGGCTTGAGTCGAGGCTGCCACTGCTGCCCGCCGTCAGGGTGACGGCTTCACTGAACTGCACCGTAAACTCAAGCGTATCCCCAAGCCCGTAGCTGCCAGCAGCCGGTACGCTCACGGCTGTGATGGTTGGCGCCACCCCGTCCACCAGCACCCCGGAGGCGTCGGCTACACTGTTCAGCATGAGGTTGGCGGCGTTGTTGCTGTTATCGGCGAGGCTGTCCCCATTGAGGGCGAGTGCGCTGCCCACGCTCAGGCCGTCATTGTCCAGGTCACCCGCGACGACGGTATAACGGTAAATGAGGCTGTTGCTGCCGCTGCCAGAGGCATAGGTGGCTGCGGCACTATTGTTGCTGCCAGCGCGGCTGTCCAGGGTGAACTCCAGGCTTGAGTCGAGGGTGCCACTGCTGCCCGCCGTCAGGCTGACGGGTTCACTAAACTGCACTGTGAATTCAAGCGTGTCGCCAGGCCCATAGGTGTCAGCAGCCGGTACGCTCACGCTAGTGATGGTTGGCGCGGTGGTATCCGCCTCGGCGCCAGTGGCAAAGTTGAGCGCGGTGGCATCGCTGATACCCGCGTAGTCGTTGCCGGCCACATCGGTGATGGCCCCGGCGTCGATCTCCAGGTGGTAGGCGCTGTTACTGGTCAGGTCGTCGGTGAGGTCAATGGTCAGCACCCGGCTGTTATCGCTGGTGTTAATGGACAACTGGCTATTGTGAGCCGTGACATCAATGGTTCGGCTATCGCTGCTGTCAGCGGCATTGACCAGGCGGATATTGCCGCTGCCCAGGACAATCGCGCTGTCGAAGGTCAGGCTGATATTAGTGTTAGATACCACATCAGTCGCGTCATCGGCGGGGATGCTGCTGCTCAGCAGCGGCGCGGTGGTGTCGGCGCCAGTAATGCTCTCGCCGCTGAGGGTGACTGTGGTGCTGGTGGGACTGCTGAGATTGGCCGCCGTATCGGTCAGCACCAGGGCGGTGGTGACGGTGCCCCCATCGGCCACATCCGCATCGCCTGCCTCCACCGTATAGGTGCCGGTATAAGTGCCGTCGTCGTTGTCGGTGATATTGGTCAGGGTCTGACCGTTAAAGCTGCCCGAGAGGGTCAGGCCGGTCGCGGCATTGCCCTCGGTGTCAGGGGCCGCAGTAACGGTTACCAGCACCGCATCGCCAATGTTATGGGCGCCATCGGCCACGCTTATGCTGCGAATCACCGGCGCCTCACCGACCGGCGGGTTCACCCCGCTCGGCAGCTCAATCCGTGCCGGTTGTACGCCGAGGCCGGTAGCAGTGCCACCCCACAGGGCCACGCCAGGGAACATCCCATCATGATTCCGATTAAACAAACCACCAGCTAGGAGCAGTCGAGCGGCGCTGACTCTGGAGCCGGTGCCGGTGCTCCAGGTAATGAAGAGGCCACTTACACTGGTTTGACTGATAGTGCCTCCATGATTGCCGATAATGGCACTGCCATCGCCGACCAGAATAACCTGGTCATCCGCGCCCAGATGATCGCCACCTCTCCAGCGTTCGTCGCTATCCAGAGTGATCCTGTGAGAGTCTGAATCCACCTTGATATAGAGGCTGTAGGTCACATCGTCAACAAAGGTCTGGCCGCTGTGGTCTGAGGATAAGCCGGTCGTTAAATCAAACACAACCGTGCTGGCGCTGGGCGTAATGCTGGCACCGCTGCTGAGGGTGACTTGGTCAAAGACCTCACTGTCATTGCCCGCCAAATCTCTCAGCACCAGGGCGGTAGTGACGGTGCCGCCAGCGGCCACATCGTCGTCGCCTGCCTCCAGCGTATAGGTGCCGGTATAGGTGCCGTCGCCGTTGTCGGTGATATCGCTTAGTTCCTGGCCGTTAAAACTGCCCGAGAGGGTCAGCCCGGTCTCGGGGTTGCCCTCGCTGTTATTGCCGGCGGTGACAATCACCGCTACCGTATCGCCAAGCTGGTAGGCGCCGTCGGCCACGCTGACGCTCGCAATGGTCGGCGCGGTGGTATCGGTGGTGGCTGCGGTTTCAAAGTTGAGGGTCTCGGCATCGCTGATACCCGCGTAGGGGTTACCCGCCTCATCGGTGATGGCGGTGGCTGCAATCTCCAGGTGGTAGGCGCTGCCAAGGGCCAGGTCGTCGGTGGGGTTAATGGTCAGCACGGTGCCGTCACTGCTCAGGCTTAACTGGTTATTGTGAGCGCCGACATCAATAAGGAGGTTGGCGTTGTTGTCCGTGTCATTGACCAGGGTGATGCTGCCGCTGCCCAGCACAATCGCGCTGTCAAAGGTCAGTTGGATAGTCTGGCTCACGGGCACCCCGGTCAGGTCATCGAGCGGGATGCTGCTGCTCAGGGCGGGCGCGTTGGCATCAATGCTGGCACCGCTGAGGGTGAGCGTGTTATGGATGGGACTGACAATGCCATCCGTATTGGTCAGCATCAGGGCGATGTTGACGGTACCCCCATCGGCCACATCCGCATCGCCTGGGGTTACCGTATAGGTGCCGGTATAGGTGCCGTCGGTGTTGCTGTTGTCGATATTGGTCAGGGCCTGACCATTAAAGGTGCCCGAGAGGGTCAGCCCGGTCTCGGGGTTGCCTTCAGTGTCAGTGCCCGCAATAACGGTTACCTGCACGGTATCGCCAATCACATACGTGTCATCGGCCACGCTGACACTGTGAATCACCGGCGCCTCCCCGGTCGGCAGGCTCACCGAGCCCGGCAGGGCCATCAGTACCGGTTGCGGGTCGAGGTCGGTAGCAATGCCGTCCCACAGATCCAGAGCGGCCTGACTATTGTTCGCGCCACTGTAACGCCGAATGAGCCTGCCACCATGGTTCAGGGTAACGGCGCGGCCCGCTCCCCCGACGGGCTCGGTGAACCATAGAGTGCTGTCCGGGCCGCCGCCCGTGCCCACACTACCAAAGCTTCGGCTGACCGCATTGCCCAGATTGCCGAGAATGGCACTGCCATCGCCGACCAGAATAAGCTGGTCATCCGCGCCCAGATGATTGGCACCCGTCCAGCGTTCGCCGCTATTCAGAGTGACCGTTACAGAGTCGGAATCCATCCGGATATAAATGGTATAGGTGACATCGGCAACAAAGGCCTGGCTGTTGTGGTCCGAGGACAGACCCGACGTTAAATCAAACACCACCGTGCTGGTGCTGGCGGTAATGCTCTCACCGGCGAGGGTGACTTCGGCAAAGGGGTCACTGTCATTGCCCGCCGCATCGGTCAGCACCAGGGCGGTGGTGACGGTACTGCCATCGGCTACATCCGCGTCGCCTGGGCTCACCGTATAGGTGCCGGTATAAGTGCCGTCGCCGTTGTCGGTGGGATCGGTCAGTTCCCGACCGTTAAAGGTGCCCGAGAGGATCAGGCCGGTCTCCGGGTTCCCCGCAGTGTCATTGCCCGCAGTAACAGTCACCAGCACGGTATCGCCAAGCTGGTAGCTGCCATCGGCCACGCTCACGGCTGTGATGGTTGGCGCGGTGGTATCGGTGGTACCGGTTGAGGGCGGGCTCACCCCGTCCGGCAGGTCAGTCAGTGGCGGTTGTCTGCCTAAATCAACAGCAGCGCCGGCCCACAGATCCACAGTGTTGTTCGCATTCGCATTACTGTACAGCCGCAAGAAGTCGCCATCATACCTCAGCCTGGCAGCGATGGAGGTGCTGGCGGTGGTCAACCAGCTAATAGCGTTCACTCCCCCAGTCGTAACGATAGCATTTCCACGATTGCCGAGAATGGCGCTGCCGTCGCCGACCAGAATAACCTGGTCATCCGCGCCCAGATTATCGGCACCCGTCCAGCTTTCGTCATCCGCCAGAGTGACTGTTGCAGAGTCTGAATTTACCCGGATATAAATGGTATAGGTGGTATCGGCAGCAAAGGTCTGGCTGCTGTGGTCCGACGATAAGCCGGTCGTTAAATCAAACACAACCGTGCTGGGGTCGGGCGGGCTTGTGTCAGCCGCGGTTTCAAAGTTGAGCGTGATGGCATCGCTGATACCCGCGTAGTCGTTACCCGCCACATCGGTGATGGCGCCGGTCTCGATCTCCAGGTGGTAGGCGCTGTTACTGGCCAGGTCGCCGGTGGGGTCAATGGTCAGCACCCGGCTGTTACCGCTGGTGTTAATGGACAACTGGCCACTGTGAGCCGTGACATCAATGGTTCGGTTATCGCTGGTGTCAGCGGTATTGACCAGGGTGATGGTGCCGCTACCCAGCACAATGGCGCTGTCGAAGGTCAGCACGAGGTTGGCCCCTGCGACCACGGCGTCTGCGTCGTCCGCCGGGATGTGGCTGAGCAGGGTGGGCGCGGTGGTATCAATGCTCTCACCGCTGAGGGTGACTTCGGCAAAGGGGTCACTGGCATTGCCCGCCGCATCGGTCAGCACCAGAGCGGTGGTGACGGTACTGCCATCGGCCACATCGGGGTCGCCTGCGGTCACCGTATAGGTGCCGGTATAGGTGCCATCGGTGTTGTCGTTGTCGATATTGGTCAGGGGCTGACCGTTAAAGCTGCCCGAGAGGGTCAGGTCGGTCTCTGCACTTCCCACAGGGCCCGCTGTAACGGTTACCTGCACTGTATCGCCAATCCCGTGGGCGCCGTTGGCCACGCTCACGGCTGTGATGGTCGGCGCGGTGGTATCCGCCTCGGCGCCAGTGGCAAAGTTGAGCGTCTCGCTATTGCTGATACCCGCGTAGTCGTTGCCCGCCAGGTCGGTGATGGCCCCGGCGTCGATTTCCAGGTAGTAGTCGCTGTTACTGGCCAGGTCGTCGGTGGGGTTAATGGTCAACACTGCGCCGTCACTGCTCAGGCTCAACTGGTTATTGTGAGCCGTGACATCAATGGTTCGGTTATCGCTGGTGTCAGCGGCATTGACCAGGCGGATATTGCCACTGCCCAGAGCAATGGCGCTGTCGAAGGTCAGCAGGATATTACTGTTAAGCGCCACATCGTCTGCGTCGTCCGCCGGGATGCTGTTGTTCAGCAGCGGCGCGGTGGTGTCTGTTGGGCCGGGCGGGGGAACAGGCAACGCTATACCGCCGCCGGTACCGCTGTCGATCAGCAGGTCTTCCAGCGCCGGAGCGCCGCCTGCGTCTGCTTCGTTTAGAATCTCTGCCAGGCTGCCGGCATCATCCAGCGCCTCCAGGGTGCTGGCAAAACTGCCACCCCCTGCCTCAAGCAGGGAACTCAACACGCTCGGGTCATCCAGGGCGGAGGTGACTACGGCCTCAATGAGGGTCAGCAAGTCTTCGGCGTCTGCCTCGGCGGGCAGGCTCTCCAGCAGATCACCCACTTCGCCGCCAGTGGGGATTAACTCGGCGACCAATTCTGTCTGGGTGGAGGCCAGGTCGGCCACTTCGACGGCGAGTTGGGTGACTGTTTCCAGTTCTTGTACGGGGCTGGCGCTGACTTGATCCAGCAACAGTCGGCCCACTCCCGCTGCGGCCTCGCCGCTGTAGGCCAGGTTCTGGTCGGTCACCTGATCGGTAAAGTCCTGGGCGACGGTCAGCTTGTTGTCGGCGACCTGGAGGTCTGCATTGCGGGCGCCGTTGAGGATGTCCAGCATCGCGGTGGCTACCGTGAATTCACCACTGGTAATACGATCAGTGTAAAAAGCGAGCCCTGCGGCATCCGGTTCACGGCTGAAGAGTTGCTGGTAGGCTGCGGTGACCAGCTCTGCTGTCTCCGCCTCGCCTATCTCTGCGCCATAAAGGGCAACCGACTCCGGGGAAGTGGCGAAGGCCTCAATGACGGCTTCCAGGCCTTCACTGTCGATGCGATTGGCCCAGTAGCTTAATCCAGCGGGGTCAGCCGGGCGGCCATAGTAGGCGATGTATATTTTTTGGGTCAGGGTTAAAGCGTCTTCCATTTTTATCGTGCTCCTTACCAGGTTTCGATATATTTTATACTGGGAGTTTCAGCACTTGGCACTTGGCACTTGGCACTTGGCACTTGGCACTTGGCACTTGGCACTTGGCACTTGGCACTTGGCACTTGGCACTTGGCACTTGGCACTTGGCACTTGGCACTTGGCACTTGGCACTTGGCACTTGGCACTTGGCACTTGGCACTTGGCACTTGGCACTTGGCACTTGGCACTTGGCACTTGGCACTTGGCACTTGGCACTTGGCACTTGGCACTTGGCACTTGGCACTCGGCTCAGCGTAATATAGCCGTCTGGCTAGCTTTGCACAACACTCAAAGGGCTCGCTCGCCGGAAACTTTTCCACGGGGTGCCTGGCAGAGGACTTGCGGGGTGCTTTGAAGCGCATAAAGAGTGCGCTATGGCGGTGTTAGCGCATTTGATGTGTCGGTGAGCATGTCTGAGCCGCAGGCGAGTTTGTGAACCGATCAAATGCAGATAACAACGACAGCACTCAGCGCGAAAAGCAGCCCGGAAGTCCTATAACCACAAACTCAGGGCTTGTAATAACGCCAGCACTCAGCGCGCCCAGGCACTCAGGTCAGGCGCTTTGGCCAGGTCTACTAGCTGGCTGGAATCCAAACGCGAAAAATAGGCGGAGTCCAACGCTGTCCACGCCCGACCAGGTGGCCACTGGCCATCGCCATAGCGCGTAAACAAGTCCTCGGCCATGGCGGCCATCAGTCGCTTCACCGTCCGATAATTGCTGGCATAACTGGCCTGATAGTCGAGTGGCTCGGTCCGCTGATCCAGTAGCGGGCCGGCGTCGATTGCCTCTGAATTGATTCGGTGAACTGTGACGCCAAAATCCTTGTGTCCGTTTACAATCGCCGCCGCCACTGGCTGCGGGCCGCGGCAGTGTTCAATAATGCCAGGATGAAAATTGATAACATGCTGGCAGCGGTCAATAAAATTCTGCGGCAAAATATAGGAAAAACCTGCCACTACGCAAAGCCCATAACTGTTACCCCTATTGGTAAATTGATCAAACTGCGCCCGCCCGGAAAACTCAAACCACTCTGTACCCTGCTGCTGTAGCTGCTGCTGCAAACGCATATTGCGCAACCTGCCAGGCTGCGCACCCACCTCATGCGCGGGCAAGGCATTCGCCATCACGGCTAACACACCGTCAAAACTTCCCAAAAACAGGTTCACAAATTGACCCAACTGTTCAGAGCGCTGAGTCGAAACGCCTGCCCCTGATAATCAAGCAGTATGTAGTCAGGCAGTATGTCCAGCAAAGTCAGCCCAGGCGCCAGCCGCTCTCCCGCTCGATAGCTGTTACCGTTCACGTTGACCCTGCTGTCTGAGGGATTCGATGACCAGTCATGTTTGCGGTAGAACAGGGTCGGAATTTGATCTCTGAGTGACTGGTGCAGCTCGCCGATCAAGGGTGCCGAATGCTCTGAACCCTGCGCATCCAGCAAGGCTGGCTGGGCAACCTGGGCGAGCGCCTCAATATCCGGGCCTGGTTGCGAGGTGGCATCATCTTTCGGTGGAGACACCCCGGCGTGGGTCACCTGGCCGGTTTGCAGGCCTGGCTGGGCAAGTTCAGGCTCAGACATCACCGCCGCAGCGAATTCCCTCTGATACAGCGATGCCACCGACCGGGTGTTGAACCTGGATATTGGTTTGAGCGCAGGCTCGCTTAACACAACCGGCTCGGGTTCGCTTAACACAACCGGCTCGGGTTCGCTTAACGCAGCCGGCCCGGTTCGGTCTAACCAGAGCACGACAACGACAACAGCCACGGCCAACAGTATCAATACAGCGGCTATCGCCCACATCCCGAGATTGTGCTCGTTCTCAAGCGGCGGTGCCGGGTGAACCGGGGGTAATCCCGGCGACCGGGTTTCACTCTGGCGCTCTTGCTCGGATTTATTCAAGGCGTCCAGAATCAAAGACATTAGCGCGGCCCCTGAGGTAACAGGCCGACTGCCTGGTTCTGCGCTTGCTGCAATTTCAGCAGAGTTTTAACACCAACCACTCCATCGTCCAGCAAACCTGTCTCGCGCTGAAAGTAGCGCACTCTCTCGGCCAACGCTGCATTAAACACCTGCTGCGCCAGCGGCCGGGTTTGAACATCCAGTACCGCAAATGCCTGCGCCAGCCAGGTCACCATGGGGCCCTGGTCGCCTTCCTTTAACAGGCCTTGATAATATTCTGGCGGCTGCCAAAGCAGCGTAAAATCACCGCGCCACCACTCTGCTAATTGCCGCAAAGGCACTTGCTCAAGCCTGCCTTCGACAAGCACTTGAGCCTGATCATCCGCGATAGCTGTTACCACCGCATAAGCCTGATATCGGCCCGGTGTCACGAGTGATAGCACCACAGGGCGATCAAATTCGATGAGTTGATTCCAGGTCTCTACGCGCTGTTGCAGGCAATACCAGCCCACGCGCTCTAGTTGCGCGCAGTCAACCTGCGCCCCGGAAACCGCAGCTCCCAAAAAACTGCCCAGCTCTGCCACGGCAGCGGCATAGGCCGGTTGCCGGAGAGCCAAATGGATCAACTCATCTTGCGGCAGCGGTTCGCCAACCAGCGCCGCAGCGGCCGGAGCCACTTCAATATTCGGGCGGCTCTCCTCCAGGTACTGCCAGGCCAACCAGCACAGTACAAGCAGAACGAGACACGCGGCAGCATAGACCCCGCGAGCGGTTTGTTTCCCGGTTGCGCTCTGACTTCCGAATACCTCGGCTGAGGCGGCTCGAAAAACCGACATATCGACCGTCGTTTTGTTCTGACCATAACTGCCCAATAGCATCCGCTCACACAGCAGATTAATGAGTCGCGGAATTCCGCCAGTTTGCTTGTAAATCGCCCGCACAACCCCTGCGGGAAACAAGCCCTGGCTGGCTGGCATTCCCGCCACCTGTAGACGATGGCTGATATAAGCATGAGTTTCAACGAGGTTTAATGGCTGCAATTCAAAGCGCGCGCTAATGCGCTGACTGAGCTGGCGCAATTCGGGGCGCGCCAACACTGCCGATAGCTCAGGCTGGGCCACCAGAATTATTTGCAACAGCTTCTGGGTATTGGTTTCCAGATTGGTGAGCAGTCGAATTTGCTCCAGCGCATCAAACTGCAAATGCTGGGCTTCATCAATCAGCAGCACCGTGCGCCGCTCTCGCGCATGATTCTCCAGCAAAAATTTATGGAGTGCGTCGGTCAGACTTTTGAGCGTATAACTGCCGTGGGCGCAATCAATATCCAGCTCGTCACAGACTGTGGCCAGCAGTTCCAGGGCGTTCAGCGCCGGGTTGAGGACAATGGCAATATCTGTGTTGGCGGGCAGTTGTTCTAACAGGCAGCGATTGATCGTGGTTTTACCGGTACCCACCTCGCCAGTCAGCAATACAAAGCCGCCGCCTGCACCGACGCCATATAACAGATGCGCAAGGGCGTCGCGGTGGCGATGGCTCATAAATAAATAGCGGGGGTTCACCGCAATTGAAAACGGTTCTTCCTGCAAGCCAAAGTAGCGGTGGTACATGAGCTGCATTATGCCCAAGGGCTGGCATGGCTACCAGAGAACAGGTCTCATTCCGCTATTCTTGTCGCGGCAATTACTTTGATTTCAGTCAGTGGAAGCCCCGTGGATGTGGTAGAAATCTGCGCGATCCGGTCTACTGTGTCCATGCCACTGACCACATAAGCAAACACTGCATAGCCCTGCTGCCCATTGGTGTAGTCGAGTGAGGTATTATCAGTCAGGTTGATATAAAACTGTGACGTTGCAGAATCCGGCTCAAGCGTGCGTGCCATTGCTACGCTGCCACGCGCATTACTCAAGCCATTACTTGATTCATTCACAATAGCCGGGTTGGTTACTCGCGCTATAAGCTCACTCGGGCTGGCAGAGTTTTGGATAAATCCGCCGCCCTGAATAACGAAACCAGCCAAAATTCGATGAAACCAGGTATCTGTATAAAAATCGCTATCCACATAGTCGAGGAAGTTAGCGACAGTCACTGGAGAGTCATCCTCATACATCTCCAGCACGATATCGCCCAGAGTGGTTGCCAGCGTCACCCGCGCCGCAGTGGCTGAGGGAAACAGTTCCAGCAAGTGACCCAAACCATCCAGAGCCGCCGTCAGAGAGGCGGCGGTGCTATCGACAGCGCCCAGATATAACCGGGCATCTTCGATCTGATCGGTGCCATAGCTGACATTGGCGTTGACATAGCCTGCGGTGAACTCATTGGCCGCGCTGAGTTTATTGGCGAGGGTATCGATATCTTCATTCTGGGCGCCGTTGGCCACGTCCAAAGCGACCGAGGCCAGGGTAATAGCGCCTGCTTCGAGCTGGCCGACAAAGAAGGCCAATCCGCCCGCATCCGCATCGCGGCCGAGTAGCTGCTGGTAGATATTATTCACCAGCTCCTGGGTTGCAAGGCTGCTAAACCTGGTTGTAAATTCCTCAGAATTGCCGAAAGAGTCGATTATCGCGCTGAGGTTACCGCCAAGCCCGGCCAACTGATTGGCCCAAAAGTCGATACCACCCGCATCTCCCGGACGACCGTAGTAAGCCACGTACATCGTCTGTACCTGAGCGCGGTATATATCGGCATTCTGCGCCGACGCCTGCGTCGCCGAAAACAGGGCGACACACAGAAATACAAGCCTTTTAATCATCGGTTCTACCCTCAAAAACGGCGCGCATCTTTCCATAATCCAGGCCCACAAGCAAGCGCGACAACACCGCTTTCAAAATGGGTTTGTTCGCGGCGGGAAAATCCAACTGGCCTAGCTGCCCGGCGTTAGCCCATTGCAAAGGCTGCCCTTCGCGGCCGCGCTCCTCACCCGTAAACTCGCTAACCCACCACGCATTCAACCATACAGCTTTGTCGCCATAGTCGTGTCGAACTTGAAGCAAAGGCTCAACTGCGCTCACTGAAATTCCCAGCTCTTCCAGCAGTTCCCTGGAAAGAGCCTCCTTCACTGTTTCACCAGCTTCTACTTTGCCGCCGGGAAACTCCCACAAACCGCCCTGATGAGCGCTCCTGTGACGCAGGCAAACCAGGACTTTCCGGTCGCGACAAATCACTCCCACCGCTACCTGTATCTCATCCATTTCAGGTTCTGTACTCAGCGTTAATACGGACATAGTCGTATGAAAAATCAGAGGTCCAGATTTTCTCCAGAGCCGCGCCGCGTCCAAGCCGTACCTCTATCTTAATATCCGTCGGCGCCATTGCCGCAACACCCTGTGCTTCGGTGTAGCTGGCGGCTCGCTCGCCATGCTCGGCAATCAATACGTCATTGAGCAGCACCGACACGCCGCCGACATCAAGCGCGTCAATATCTGCCCTGCCGATTGCCATCAATAGTCGCCCCCAGTTTGGGTCGCTGGCAAACAAGGCCGTTTTAACCAGAGGCGAATGGGCAATGGTGTAGGCAACTTCGAGGCACTCCGCCTCATCCCTGCCACCGCTGACACACACTTCAACAAATTTGCTCGCCCCTTCGCCATCTCGAATTAACCACTGAGCCAGTTGCAGAGCCACCTCTTCGATAGCTTTAGCGAGCGCGGCATAGGCGGCGTGATCTTCAGTATCAATCAACCGGGACGATGCGCAGCCAGTAGCAATTAGCAAGGCGGCATCATTGGTGGAGGTATCGCCATCGACGCTGACACGGTTAAACGTGGACTCAACCACCGCACTCCACAATCGCTGTAACAAGTCTGCGCTAACAGCCGCGTCTGTGGTCACATAGCCCAGCATGGTGGCCATATTCGGCCTGATCATGCCCGCGCCTTTCGCCATGCCGGTGACGGTCACCGTTGCACCTGAAAGCGTGAGCTGCCGACTACAGACCTTGGCCTGGGTATCAGTCGTCATTATGCCTTGCGCAGCAGGCAACCAGTTGTCTGCGTCCAGTGCCGCCAGCGCCGCAGGCAATACCGCTTCAAGTTTGTTCACAGGCAGGTGTTCACCAATCACGCCGGTGGAAAATGGCAGCACCTGGCTGGTTTGCACCTGGGCCAATTGCGCTAATGCCTCGCAGCTACGCCGGGCATCGGCCAGGCCTTGCTCACCTGTACCGGCATTGGCATTGCCTGTATTGACCAAAAGGTAGCGCGGCGCTGTGCGCTGCACATGCTCCCTGGCTACATGAACCGGCGCCGCGCAAAAAGCATTGCGGGTAAAGGTGGCTGCAACTACCGAGCCCCTGGCCAACTCCATCAACACGACATCGAGGCGGCCCGGGGTTTTTATGCCCGCGCTTACTGCGGCCAGTCGCACCCCGGCGACGGGCTTTATATCAGAGCTTGCCATGACAGGACTTGTACTTTTTGCCAGAACCACAGGGGCAGGGCTCGTTACGGCCCACCTTGCGCTCCTCGCGCCTAAAAGGTTGCGCCGGTGCAGCGGCCTGCGCTGGATTAGCTCTCGCCTCTGCAACACCCTCTGCCATGGCTGATGCCTGAGCGTGCTGAAAGGCCACTTTCTCCCTGTCTGCCGCTTCACGACGCCGCTTCTCGATGAGTTCGGCTTCTCCCTGGCGCTGAATCTGAATGTGGCTGAGGAACTTCACCACTTCATACTTGAGACTGTCCAATAGCTGCTGAAACAGCTCGAAGGATTCTCGCTTGTACTCTTGCTTGGGGTTTTTCTGTGCATAGGCGCGCAACTGAATACTCTGGCGCAGATGATCCATGGTTGCCAGATGCTCTTTCCACAGAGTGTCCAAAATTTGCAACATGATCTGCTTCTCGATCTTGCGTATATCGTCGCCCACGTCGGCACATTTAACCTGATAGGCGGCTGTCACTGCACCCAGAATTCGCTCGCGCAAACTTTCTTCGTGTAAATTATCGTCCTCATCCAGCCACTGTTGTAGCGGCAATTTTACTGCGAACTCAGCCTCAATCTGGCGTTCCAGACCGGGAATATCCCACTGCTCCTCCAGGCTCATGGGTGGCACATAATCACTAACAGCCTGATTGACTACATCTTCACGAATAGCATCAATGGTTGCCGAGATATCGTCTTCGGTCAGTAACTCGTTGCGCTGCTGATAAATGACCTGGCGCTGGTCATTAGCCACATCATCGTATTCAAGCACTTGCTTGCGAACATCAAAGTTGCGCCCCTCTACTTTACGCTGCGCCTTCTCAATCGCGTTGGTCACCATGCGGTGCTCGATAGCCTCGCCTTTTTCCATACCGAGTGCCTGCATAAAGTTCTTAACGCGCTCAGAGGCAAAAATGCGCATCAGGTTGTCTTCCAGAGACAGATAGAAACGCGATACGCCGGGATCCCCCTGGCGACCGGCTCGTCCCCGCAACTGATTGTCAATGCGGCGAGACTCGTGTCGCTCAGTGCCAAAGATATGCAAGCCACCAGCCTCGATCACTTTGGCATGGCGCTGCTCCCACTGCCTGCGAATTTCTGCAATCTGCTGCTGGTCAGGATTATCCTGGTTGGCGATTTCCGCTTCGGGGTTGCCACCCAAAACAATATCGGTGCCTCGGCCAGCCATATTGGTCGCAATAGTGACCGTGCCCGGCACACCCGCCTGGGCAATAATCTCCGCTTCCTTCTCGTGATACTTGGCGTTCAATACCCGGTGTTTAATGCTGGCTTTCTCAAAGCGCCTGGACATTTCTTCAGAGGTTTCTATCGACGCAGTACCCACCAGCACTGGTGCATCCCTGGCGATGCAGGCTGACACATCCTCGACAATGGCGTCGTACTTCTCGGCGCGGGACAGATAAACCATATCGTTCAGGTCACTCCTTGCTGTCGCCACATTGGTGGGAATCACTATGACCTGGAGGCCGTATATCTGACGAAATTCAAACGCTTCGGTATCTGCGGTACCGGTCATGCCCGACAGCTTGTCATAGAGGCGGAAATAATTTTGAAAGGTGGTGGACGCCAAAGTCTGGTTTTCACTTTGAATCTGCACACCTTCCTTCGCTTCAATAGCCTGGTGCAGGCCCTCAGACAATCGGCGACCCGCCATGGTACGGCCTGTATGCTCGTCGATCAGGACAACCTGACCACTCTGTACGATATATTCCACGTCGCGGTGGAACAGGGCGTGGGCGCGCAATGCCAAATGCACATAATGCAGTAAATTCAAATTTGTCGCGGAATACAGGCTGTCCCCCTGCTCTAACAAATTGTCTTGAATCAGCAGCTCTTCAACAAATTGGTGGCCCTCTTCATTCAACTCAATCTGGCGCAGTTTTTCATCGACAGTAAAGTGACCCTGTTGACCCTCTGCGTCCTGCTGAAGTTGCGAAATAAATTTATTGATGCGCTTGTACAGCTCGGAACTGTCTTCGACAGCACCAGAAATAATCAGCGGGGTGCGGGCCTCATCAATAAGAATTGAATCAACCTCATCAACAATGGCAAACGACAATTTGCCCTGCATTCGATCTTCAAGGCTGAAGGCCATATTGTCGCGCAAATAGTCGAAGCCGAATTCATTGTTAGTGCCGTAAATAATATCGGCACTATAGGCGTCGGCCTTCTGAGTCGGATTCTGTCCCGACAGGATGACACCGACACTGACTCCCAGAAACTCATACAGCGGGCCCATCCAGTTTGCGTCGCGGTGCGCCAGATAATCATTCACCGTAATGAGGTGCACGCTATGACCGGTGAGCGCGTTTAAATAGGCCGGCAGCGTTGCGACCAGAGTTTTACCTTCACCCGTGCGCATCTCTGAAATATTGCCTTCATGCAGTGCAATACCACCTATGAGCTGCACATCAAAATGACGCAGGCCGAGCGTTCGTTCGCCAGCCTCACGGACCACGGCAAACGCTTCTGGCAAAACCTGGTCGAGGCTTTCACCATCAGCCAGGCGCTGCCTGAACTGGTCGGTTTTGGCCCGCAGCGCGGCATCATCCAGAGCGGCAACAGGCTCAGTGAATGCGTTAATTTGTTTAACCAGCTTGCCCATGCGCTTGAGCTGGCGGTCATTCTTTGTTCCAAACAGGAACTGTAGTATTTTCGCTATCATCGTTTAATTCGTTGTATTCACAGATCAATCAATAATCCGCTGGCCAGCAGAACTAGTTCAGCAGAGATTCAGACGGGCGGGGGTGTTGGAAAATCAGCGCCGGGTACGGGCGATGTAGCTGGCGGGGTCAACGGGGTGGCCGTGCTTATAAACCTCGTAGTGGACATGCGGCCCGGTTGAACGACCACTGCTGCCCATTTCGGCAATGGTTTGACCTTTTTTGACCAGGTCTCCCACGACCACTAAATTCTTTTCATTGTGTGCATATCGGCTGACATAGCCGCCGCTATGACTGATCTCGACCATGTCGCCATAGCCACTGCGCGCGCCAGACCAGGTCACCACGCCCGAGGCAACTGCAACAATATCGGCTCCGGCCTTACCGGCAAAGTCCACCCCTTCATGCCATGCGGGCGCGCCGCTAAAGGGGTCGGTTCTGCGACCAAACCCGGAAGACATCCAGCCTTTGCGAATCGGGCGTCCCGACAGGTACAAATCGTCAGCGAGCTGGCGATTAGCCAACAGAGATTGCAAGACCTCCAGTTGTTGCTCGCGGTCGGCAATCCGGCGGGTCAAAGACTCCATCTCAGCCACCAGGCTGTCTTCTTCAATGTTGCCATCGAGCTGGAGCGGGCCGCCCAGGGCGGGGTCTTCAGCAAAATTAAACTCGCCCTGATCCAGACCAGACAAGTTGGTCAGACGCTGGCCCAGTGCGTCCAGGCGCATTAATCGCGCCTGTAATTCCGCTGCAGTCACCCCGAGTGCTTGCAGCCTGCGCAGCGCGTCACCGCGTAAATTCGCCACTGCCTGCCGTTGAGAATCAACTTCATCTTGCAGAGCATCGAGACTCATATCGCGGGCATCGGACTGGTCCGCATGGGCCAGATAATAGCCCAGGCCAATCATCCCGAGGGGCAACCCGAGGCAGCACACTGACAACACGGCCCTGGACCATCGGCCCAGCCACAGCGCACGCGAGGCGCGGTGCCGTTGATTGATGAGAATAATCTTCATTGTGCGTGAATTCTCTCCCCCAGAGAGCGGCAACTATCGCATATTCAGCAGGGCAGTGTCACGCCCGCCGAATCGCGTTCGGGCAAGCAGCCAACTGTCGTCACGGGCCACCAGGGGAGGCGGTGACCCGCTGCCAGGCTGGCCGCAGCATAACACCGAAATTTGAGCCGGTATCAATCAGCCTGGCGGCGCAAAAAGGCAGGGATATCAAAATAGTCCTTCTGCCTTGCCACCTTGCCCAGAGCCGGCTCCACAGCCTCTTTCAACATTCCGCTGGACGCATCGCGACGCTGACAGGCGGGGCGCTCAAGTTCTGCGTAATCAGGCATCTCGCCTCCTGCACTGATAGTGGGCACAGACTCAACCACTTTCAGTGAAGCTGCCATCGCTTCTACCGTCAGGCCTGTCGCAACCACGGTTACCTTGAGTTCCTCGCTCATATCCGGATCAATCACTGTACCCACAACAACGGTTGCGTTCTCGGAGGCGAATTCTTCAATGGTATCGCCCACTTCGGAGAACTCGCCAAGCGATAGGTCCAGACCCGCAGTGATATTCACCAAAATACCGCGCGCACCCTGCAAATTGACATCTTCCAGCAGTGGGCTGCGTATCGCAGCTTCGGCGGCCTCTCTGGCTCGGGTCTCGCCACGGCTGTGGCCGGTACCCATCATCGCCATACCCGTTTCCGACATCACCGTGCGCACGTCGGCGAAATCGACATTGATCATTCCAGGGCGGATGATCAGGTCGGCAATACCCTGCACCGCGCCCAGCAATACATCATTAGCCGCTTTAAAAGCGTCGAGCAGGCTGGTGTTCTTGCCCAGAACATCGAGCAGCTTTTCATTGGGAATGGTAATCAGGGAATCGACATGCTGTTGCAGCTCCTTCATACCCGCGTCGGCGATGGTGGTGCGTTTTTTACCTTCGAAAGGAAACGGTCTGGTGACAACAGCCACTGTTAAAATCCCCATATCGCGGGCTACTTCTGCCACCACTGGCGCTCCGCCAGTACCGGTACCACCGCCCATGCCAGCGGTGATAAACACCATATCCGCACCGCTCAGCGCATCCGCGATGCGCTCGCGGTCTTCCATTGCAGCCGCCCGGCCAATGTCCGGGTCGGCACCCGCACCCAGCCCCCTGGTGATATTGCCACCAAGCTGCAACACCGTTTTAGAGTCGATATCAGACAAGGCCTGGGCATCCGTGTTGGCACAGATAAAATCCACGCCTTGCACGGTGTTCGCGATCATGTGTTTGACAGCATTACCACCGCCTCCACCAACCCCGACAACCTTGATGACTGCGCTCTCAAGCACATTGTCTACTAGTTCAAACATGATCTTACTCCCCTGTTACTAACAATGCCGAACCCTCGCTCGGCGGTTACATACTGCTTAAAAATTATTTTGCAACCAGGTCTTCAGCCGCTCCCACACATTCGGCTCGGTGGAACCTCCACTGCCGGTCACCAATCCGTCTTCCTGCGCCCGCGCTCCGTATTGCAGCAAGCCAACGCCAGTGGCGTAGATCGGGTTGCGCACAATGTCGGTGAGACCGCTGACCGTCTGCGGACAACCCACCCGCACCGGCATATGGAATATTTCCTCGGCCAGCTCCATCGCGCCCTCCATCTTTGAAGTGCCGCCGGTGAGCACCACTCCAGTCGGGATCAAATCTTCAAAACCCGAGCGGCGCAGTTCTGTCTGCACCAGGGTAAAGAGTTCGTCGTAGCGAGGCTCAACCACTTCTGCCAGTGCCTGACGAGACAGGTCTCGCGGTGGCCGATCACCGACGCTGGGAACCTTGATGGTCTCCTCGGCACCAGCCAGTTGGGTCAGCGCACAGGCGTACTGGATTTTTATTTCTTCGGCATGTTGGGTTGGTGTGCGTAGAGCCATGGCAATGTCATTGGTCACCTGATCGCCGGCAATAGGAATCACGCCCGTGTGACGAATCGAGCCTTCAGTGAACACGGCGATATCCGTGGTGCCACCACCAATATCGACCAGACAAACACCCAACTCTTTTTCATCTTCGGTGAGTACGGAATAGCTGGAGGCCAACTGCTCGAGAATAATGTCTTCCACATCGAGGCCGCAGCGGCGGATACATTTCTCGATATTCTGTGACGCATTGGTGGCGCAGGTTACCAGGTGAACTTTCGCCTCCAGCCGCACGCCAGACATACCCAGTGGCTCTTTAATACCCTCCTGGCTGTCGATCACATATTCCTGGGGAAGGATGTGCAGCACCCGCTGATCCGCAGGAATTGCAACGGCCTGGGCAGCATCAATAACACGCTCCAGGTCCAGTGAATACACTTCCCGGTCGCGGATCGCCACAATGCCGTGTGAGTTCAGGCTGCGAATATGGCTGCCCGCAATGCCCACGTAAACCGAGTGAATTTGGCAGCCCGCCATCAGCTCAGCTTCCGCTACTGCGCGATGAATGGATTGCACAGTGGATTCAATATTAACCACCATGCCCCTTTTCATTCCCTTGCTGGGGTGCGAGCCAATACCCACCACATCAATCGCACCCTCTGCGGTTATTTCCCCGACGATGGCGACGACTTTGGAGGTTCCGATATCCAGGCCCACAATCATATTTTTATCGCTCATACCGGCAATCCCCTTTAAACATCTAATTTCTCAGTGCGCCACGACACGGCAAGACCGTGCCGGTAACGCAAATCAACTGCGCGGATATCCTGTTCCCGGCCCGCCAGGTCCGCGTAGTACACCCCCATAAAACGGACTAGTTTTTCCTCAAACTGCCCTCGACCAAACACCAGCTCGCCACCCGTGCGCAGCCGCGCCAGCAGCCCACCGCGCTCATCCATTTTCAGCGACACCAACTCCAGACCCAGCGCTTGTATCTGCTCACGCATGAACTGATAATGCCGCATCAACTCAAGCTGGCTGCCCTCCGGGCCCTGTAACTGTGGTAGCTCGGGCATTGGCACATAGGCATCTGGCCTAAACACATTGCCTTCGTGATTGAGGTAGGCATCCTCGCCCCAACGGGCAATAGCGATTTGCTCGGTCACTTCAATTTCTAAATGACTCGGCCAGCGTCTTTTAACCACTGCCTTGAAAACCCACGGCTGTGCTTCTAGCGGGTCTCGAATACGCTCTATGTCCACGCTCAAAAACCCGGCATTGAGATTGGCATTAACAAGTGACTGCAACTGCGCCTTTGCAACTCGCTCAACGGCTCCGCTGAACAGCACGCGCTCCACCGGAATTTGCCAGAGCTGCCATCCACCAAAACCCGCCAGGCCGACACTGGCCAACCCTCCGACAGCGATGCCCATTGTTCGAAGACAGCGGCCCAGACCGCGATAGGCAGGTTCTCGTCCGGCTTTTGGGGTGGCGCCGCGACTCATCTCAGATCACCCCTTCTGAATGCCGAATCAGTGATGCGAGCCACCAGCTCAGGCAACTCGATACCAGCTGCTTTAGCGGCCATCGGCACCAAACTGTGACTGGTCATGCCGGGCACGGTATTCACTTCGAGAATCCAGAAACTGCCCTGGCGGTCACGCATAAAATCTACCCGGCCCCAGCTAGCACAACCCAGAGAATCAAAGGCCAGCAAAGCTGTTCGGGCTAACTCTGCTGCCTCCTTCGCAGCCAGCCCGCAGGGACACAGGTAGCGGGTCTCATCAGAAAAATACTTGGCTTCGTAGTCGTAGAACTCGCTATCGGTTTCCATCCTGATCGCCGGCAGTGCTGCGCCATCAAGTATGGCTACCGTATATTCATCGCCGTCGATGAGTTGTTCGGCAATCACTCGATCACCGTATTTGAATGCCTCTGCCCTGACCCTGACCAGTTCATCAACCGAATGTGCCGCACCAGTGCCGATACTTGAGCCACCCTCGGCCGGCTTGACGAACACTGGACCCAGTTCGTCGAGCACAGTGTGCAAATCGCTTGTCCCGGTCAGCTCGGCAAAGCCCGCTGTCGGCAAACCAATGCCCCGCCACAAACGCTTGCTGCGCAACTTGTCCATTGCCAACGCCGAAGCCAACACGCCCGAGCCGGTGTAGGGAATACCCAGGGTTTGCAGCGCACCCTGTACAGTGCCGTCTTCACCATCGCCACCGTGCAAAATAATGAAGGCGGCGTCCACTTCCGATAGCTGATCCCACCAGTGGCTATCCGCAGTATCAACAGGCAACGCCAGCGCGCCCAGATTAGTCAGCGCCTCGCACACGGTTGCCCCGCTCTGTAGGGAAATTTCACGCTCGGACGAAGAGCCGCCGAGCAACACGGCGATTGATTGGTCAGTTACAGACGCAAGGCTCATGCCGCCACCTCGGCGAAGTTGTGGTCGCTGAGCTGCTGCGCCAGCAAAGCGACATTACCGGCGCCCTGCGTTAGCAATACATCTGCATCCAGCAACAGGCCCTCTAACACTGCTGGCACCTGCTCAACATCGGCAACAAATACCGGCTCGACCGCTCCCCGCTGTCGCACGCTGCGGCTCAAGCTGCGCCCGTCGGCACCCGGGATGTGTGCTTCACCCGCCGGATAGACCTCCAGCAGCACCAGCGCATCACATTCGGACAGCACGCTGACAAAATCTTCATAGAGGTCGCGGGTACGGGTATAGCGGTGCGGTTGAAACACCAGCACCAGCCGCCTCTCGGGCCACGCTTGTCTGGCTGCGTCCAGCGTGGCGCGCAATTCGGTGGGGTGATGACCATAATCATCCACTAACAGGGCTTTACCTTGCGCAAGCGATAGTTCACCGCGCACCTCAAAACGCCGACTGACACCTTGAAAACTGGCCAGGCCAGACTGAATAGCACTGGCTGAGATGCCTTCATCACAGGCAACCGCGATAGCTGCGGTTGCATTGAGTACGTTGTGTAAGCCCGGCATATTCAAGGTCACGCGAATATCTTGTTGAGGCAGTGGACGCACCACGGTAAAGCGGGTGGTCAGCGAGTCTTTTTCAACATGGGTTATCCGATAATCGGCGCCCTCTGAAAAACCATAGGTAAGCGCTGTGCGGCCAATTTCACTGATGAGCCCGGCAACCACTGGATCATCCACGCACAGCACCGCAACGCCATAAAACGGCAGATTGTGCAGAAACTCCACAAAGGTGCGACGCAACACCTGCAAATCACCGCCATAGGTCTCCATGTGATCGGCTTCAATATTGGTCACCACTGCGACCATGGGTTGCAGGTGCAGGAAGGAGGCGTCGCTCTCGTCTGCCTCGGCAATCAAATAACGGCTGGCCCCAAGGCGGGCATTGGTACCGGCACTGTTGACCAACCCGCCTATTACAAAGGTTGGGTCGAGTTTTTCTTCAGCAAATATGGCGGCAATCAAACTGGTGGTTGTCGTTTTACCGTGGGTACCGGCCACGGCTATGCCGTGGCGATAGCGCATCAACTCCGCCAGCATTTCCGCGCGCGGCACCACCGGTATGCGCGCGGCCCGAGCCGCAACCAGTTCCGGGTTATCCTGGGCAACGGCACTGGATATCACAACCACGTCGATATCGGTCAGGTTCGCCCCGGCGTGCCCAATGGCGACTAACACGCCGAGACCCTGCAACCTCTCGACAGTTTTGCTCTGGCGCAGGTCCGAGCCGCTGACTCGATATCCCAGATTTAATAACACTTCTGCGATGCCACTCATCCCGGCGCCGCCAACGCCAATCATATGGATGGCTTTGACCCGACGCATCTCGGGCACCGGAAAATGCGCAGCTTCAATCGACACGATGCGCCTCCACACAGACATCGGCTACTCGCTGTGTCGCCTCCGGGAAAGCTGCAATGGCGGATGCCTCAGACATGGAGCGAAGCCGTTTGGTATCGCTCTTTAATTCAAGCAACAGACCGCTCAATTTCTCGGCGCTCAGGTCAGACTGGTCTACAACCAAGGCGCCGCCCTGGTCGCGCAGCCAATAGGCATTGTGCGCCTGGTGGTTATCAATGGCCTGTGGCAGCGGCACCAGGATTGATGGCCGCCCCATGATGGTCAGCTCTGCAACGGTCAGGGCGCCCGCTCTGCACAGCACCAAATCTGACCACTCATACATCGCCGCCATGTCTTCTATATAGGGCAGCACCTCGACCTCAGACAGGTTCAGCCGCTGATAATCAGCCATCACCCGGGTGCTGTGTGCCATGCCGGTTTGGTGGCGCACCTGTACTTCTGATTGGCCGGACAGCAGGGCTAGCGCCTGGGGCAAAACATCATTAATAGCCTTCGCGCCCAGGCTGCCTCCAACGACGAATAGTCTCAGCGGGCGCTGGCCGTCGTAATGCCAGGCACTCTCCAGACCACGCGCAAGCAGCGCTTGTCGCACGGGATTGCCAACCACTTCGGCATCGACCGCTGTGCTCGAAAACGCATTGGGATAAGCGGCCAGCACTCGCGTCGAGAAACGACTCAGTAGACGATTGGTGGTTCCCGCAACCGAGTTTTGCTCGTGTATAACCAGGGGTTTGCGCAACAACCAGGCCGCTATGCCGGCAGGGCCTGACACATATCCGCCCATTCCCAACACGCAGTCTGGTTTAATTTTCACTACGGCAAACAGTGATTGCGCCGACGCCCATATCAGCATCAACACGGCCTGCACTCGCGCCAACGCGCCTTTGCCGCGCAGACCTCTGACTCGAATAAAGTCCAGCGCCAATCCCGCAGCAAGGACAACCCGGTTCTCAAGACCTCGCTCGGTACCGAGCCAGCGAATATTGAAACCTCGCGCTTGCAGCTCCTGTGCGACCGCCAGCGCTGGATAGACGTGACCGCCGGTTCCACCAGCCAAAATAAGTACTGTGCTTGCAGAGGGATTAACGGCCATGTTTGCCCCCTGCTCTTCGCTGCTCCATCTCTATGCGCAGCACCAGTGCCAACATACAACAACATGCAATCAAACTGCTGCCGCCATAGCTGAGCAGCGGCAAGGTCAGCCCCTTGGTGGGCAGCAAACCGGTACTGACACCGATATTGATAAATACCTGGGCGGCGATAATCAGGCCAACGCCATGACAGATATGAGCACCAAACTGGTCGCCGGCAGCATGACTGCGACGCGCAGTCCAGAATGTGCGCAATACCACTGCGAAATACAGGCCGATGACTAGACAGGCCCCCAGAAGACCGGTTTCTTCGGCCCAAATCGAGAAGACAAAATCTGTGTGTGCCTCCGGCAGATAAAACAGCTTTTGCACGCTGTTACCCAGCCCCACGCCAAACCATTCACCGCGACCAAAGGCAATCAAGGACTGGGTCAACTGATAACCGCTATTGAATTGATCTGCCCAGGGGTCGGTATAGGCTGTCAGGCGCTGCATCCGATAGGGCTCCGCAACAATGAGCAGCGCCAGAGCCATCACCGCGCCGAGCATCACCAGCAAAAACTGTCCAAGCCGCACACCCGCCAAAAACAGCATGCCGAACGCCGCCCCAATGGTAACCACTGTCGCACCGAAATCGGGCTCGACCATCAATAACAGGGTGATCGAGAACACGACCGCCATGGGCTTGATAAAGCCACTCCATTGGCTGCGCACCTGGTCTTCTCGTCGCAGCAGATAACCCGCCAGGTAGACCACCAAAAACATTTTGGCAAACTCAGAGGCCTGTAGGGTCAGCGGGCCCAGTGCCAGCCAACGCCGACTGCCGTTTACCTTAACGCCAATACCGGGAATCAGTACCAGCAGCAGCATGACCAATGCCAGAAAGAACCATACCCAGCCGGTATCCAGCCAAAATTTGGTCGGCGCCAGATAAACCAGGAACCCGGTTGTCAGAGCTAATCCCATGTAAATCAAATGCCGGGCACCATGGTATCCGGCGCTGCCATATTTGGCAGCGGCAAATTCTACTGACGCTGAACTGATTGCGACAAAGCCGATCAACATGAGACCCAGCACCAGCAACAGCAGCACTTTATCCATCTCGGCGAACAGTGCCAGCACGGGCTGGCGGTCGCTCACTGCGAGGCGACTCACGACGGCTGCACCCCTGAGATAAGCGCCTGAACACAATGGATAAAGTGCTCACCTCTATGCGCAAAACTGTCGAACATATCGAAACTGGCACAGGCCGGGGACAGCAGTACCACGTCGCCCTTTTCAGCCAGCAACCAGGCTTGCCCGACGGCTTGTTCCAATTCATCAAGCAAGACGGTTTTGACGCCAGCACCCAGGGCCCGCTGCATAGCAGGCGCATCTTCGCCTAGCAGGAACACAGCCTTACAGGTTGTCAAAACAGGCTCCCGCAGGGCATCAAAATCTGCTCCTTTACCCTGCCCCCCGGCAATCAGCACAATATTATTGGCCGTAGCCAGGCCGCCCAGTGCGGCGACAGTGGCTCCAACATTGGTCGCTTTGGAATCATTGATAAAGCGGACGCCGCTATGACTGCCAACGAGTTCGCAGCGATGCGCCAACCCCGTATAAGCGCGCAGCGTTTCCAACATGGCTGGCATCGGCAAACCCATCTCGGTACCCAGGGCCAGGCCAGCCAGCGCGTTAACCGCATTGTGCCGCCCAACCAGCGCCAACCCGGCCACAGGAATCAATAGCTGCTCACCGCAGGCCAACCACTCTTCCCCGGCTTCAAGACGCAAACCAAACTGACCCTCGACCGGCTCTTGCAGGCCAAAGCTGGATGTAATTCGCGCGGACTCAGGGGCCTCTTGCGGCACAGTCATCTCGTCATCCCGATTGATTACGATATGTTGAGCACCGACGAATAATCGGTGCTTGGCGGCGCGATAAGCGTGCCTGTGACCGTGGCGGTCCAGGTGGTCATCGCTCAGGTTGAGAACCGTCGCCACCGCTAAACCCAGTTCGCCTGCGCGCTCCAACTGAAAGCTGGACAACTCCAGCACATAGAAGTCCACCTCGTTTGCCAACAAATCCAGAGCGGGCAGACCCAGATTGCCACCCACACCCACTTTTTTGGCTGCGCGGCGCGCCATGTGGCCCAGCAAATCCGTCACAGTGGACTTCCCATTGGAGCCGGTAATGCCGATAACCGGCGCCTGTGCCTGTTCACAGAACAAATCAATATCGCCAGCCACTGGCACACCCCCGGCCATCGCCGCGGCAATCGGTGGCTCCTGTAGCGATATACCCGGACTGACAATCAGACGCCGCGCCTGGGCAAGCAAGTCTGTGTCGAAGCCGCCGAGATGAACATCTACTCCCGGACACGCGCTGCGCAGTTCATCCAGACCGGGTGGCAGGTCGCGGCTGTCCATCACCACAAAAGGAATCTGCTGCCGATACAAAAAACGCGCGCAAGACAATCCAGTGCCACCCAAACCAAGGACGACCACAGGCTTACCTGTCTGCTGCACCTGCGTGCTCACCAGTGGATTCATCTCCTCTCTGCTCAACGCAACTTCAAAGTCGCCAGCCCAAACAGAACCAGCATCACGGTAATAATCCAAAAACGCACAATGACCCGAGGCTCGGGCCAGCCTTTTAATTCAAAATGGTGGTGAATGGGCGCCATGAGAAACAAGCGCCTGCCAGTCAGCTTGAACGAGGCAACCTGTAAAATAACCGACACCGTTTCCAGTACAAAAATGCCGCCCATGATGAAAAACACTATTTCGTGACGGACAATAACGGCCACGGTACCCAGGGCTGCTCCCAGTGCCAGCGCCCCGACATCGCCCATAAATATCTGCGCGGGGTAGGTGTTGAACCAGAGGAAACCAAGCCCGGCCCCAGCCAGCGCGCCGCAGAAAATTGCCAACTCGCCCGCGCCAGCCACATAGGCAATATGCAAATATTCGGAAAACTGCGAATTGCCAGTCAGATAGGCAATGATGCCCAGCGCGGAACCAACCATGACCGCTGGCAGAATAGCCAGGCCATCCAGCCCGTCGGTCAGGTTGACTGCATTGCTGGCGCCCACAATCACAAAATAGGTCAGCACAATAAACAGCGGGCCCATCTGCCAGGCAAAATTCTTAAAGAAAGGCACATACAGGGTTGTTGCCACCGGGTTATCAACCATCGTATACAGATAAAAGGCGACAGCTAATCCAGCCGCCGACTGCCAAAAATATTTCCAGCGCGCGGCAAGCCCGCGTGAGTCCTTTTCGATCACCTTGAAATAATCATCGACCCAGCCAACCGCAGCAAAAAACCCTGTTACAAATATCACCAACCACACATAGGCGTTGGAAAGATCACTCCACAACAAGGTACTTATGGCTATCGCCACCAGAATCAGCGCACCGCCCATGGTGGGGGTTCCAGATTTTGTAAGGTGTGATTCGGGGCCATCGTCGCGCACCGACTGACCAATTTGATGGTTGTCGAGACGGCGAATCATGGTCGGTCCGACCAGCATGGATATTGCCAGCGCGGTCATAACGCCGAGGATGCTGCGGAAGGTCAGATACTGGAAAACCTGAAAACCGCTGGCAAATTCTGTTAGATACTGAGATAACCAATACAACATATCAGTTTGCCTCCGCGCCAGCTTTGAGCCTGGCCACCACCGCTTCCATTCCCGCCATGCGAGACCCCTTCACCAGAACGACATCGCCCCTGGAAAAACGGGCGTGCAACTCGGGCAGACTGTCTATATCTGAATACAGCCTGGCGCCACAACCAAAACCGTCAGCGGCCATGGCGGCTTCGCCAATCAGCCATAACTCGTCAACACCCCTGGCGCGCGCATAGGCAGCAATCTCCCGATGCAGTTGCGGGCTGTCTGCGCCCAATTCACCCATCACTCCAAGCATCAATACGCGGTGACCCGGTGTTGCCACCAGGGTGTCGATTGCCGCTCGCACCGAACCCGGATTGGCGTTGTAAGAGTCGTCAATTATCATTGCGCCGTTAGCACCCTGGGACACCGATAGTCGCCCAGGAGCGGGATGCACATGCTCGAGACCATCTATCACTTCGGCCACTGACAATTTCGCCGCCAGCGATGCAGCACACGCTGCAAGGGCGTTCAAAACATTGTGTCGGCCGGGTAATGGCAGCTTAAGTCTGGCCACGCCCCACTCGCTACAGAGATCAAACCTGCAACCAGCCGCGCCGAGGTTTTCTATATTTTCTGCGCGAATATCGGCGGCGGCACTGCAACCAAAGCTGATATATGTACGCCGCCCAAGCAGCTCACGCCAAAGCGACGTAAACTCACTGTCGGCATTCAATACACCCACACCGTCAGCCGGGAGACTTGAAAATATTTCGCCCTTGGCTGCCGCCACCCCGGCCAGAGAGCCAAACCCCTGCAAATGTGCCGGCTGCGCATTGAGCAAAACCGCAATCGTCGGCTCTGCCAGGGCCGACAAATATTCGATATCCCCGCCCGCCGAGGCACCCATCTCGATCACCGCATATTGATGCCCGGCGGACAACCCCAATAGAGTCTGTGGCACACCTATTTCATTGTTAAAGTTGCCAGCGGTTGCATGGGTCAAACCCTGTCTCGACAATATACGACTGAGCATATTCTTGACTGTGGTCTTGCCACTGCTGCCGGTAATACCCAGCAAAGTACCGGTAAAGTAGCGGCGATTGAGCGCTGCCAACTGACCCAGGGCAGCAGTCGTATCAGATACTTTTATGCAGGGAATCGGATAGTCGCCGGAACGGGATACGATGGCAGCGACGGCACCGGCATCCGCAGCAGGGCGAAGATAGTCATGGCCGTCATGGTTTTCACCTGCCAGTGCCACAAATAAATCCCCAGGCACGATTGACCGAGAGTCGCTACTGACCGATGCAAACTCACAATCACTGCCCAGCAACTCCCCATGCAATGTTCCTGCAAAGCTGGAGGCCACCTCTTTAATGCGCAGTGCTCTCATCACGACTGAGCCCCCTGTGCAATATTTGCCAACACTAAACGCAACTGCTGCACATCGCTGAAGGGCAGCCTTTCATCGCCAACCTGCTGGTAAGATTCATGCCCTTTGCCAGCAACCAGAACACAATCGCCGGGCTGAGCCGCACGCACAGCTTTAGCGATTGCGACTGCTCGGTCCAGTTCGATTTCTACATCCGGCTCGCAACCGGATATCACTTGAGCAGCGATAGCCTGCGGAGATTCTCTCCGGGGGTTATCACTGGTCACTATCACATGATCGGCATACTCGGTTGCAACGCGTCCCATCAAGGGTCGCTTCTCAGCGTCGCGGTCACCGCCGCAACCAAACACGCAAATAAGCCGGCCCCGGGTATGGCGGCGCAGCGCCGCCAGGGCTTGCAGCAACGCATCAGGTGTATGGGAGTAGTCCACAATCAACTGTAAACCCCGCTCGTTGGCCACGTACTCCATACGACCGGGCACAGCTTGCAGCTTCGGCGCCCATTCCAGGACTTGCTGAAAATCAGCGCCGCGGATACAGGCGACCGCTATGGCTGCCAGTAAATTGGCCAGATTGAAACTCGCAGGCAGGGGGCTGTGCAACTGACCACTTCCCCAGGGTGTGTGCAACTGAGCTCGAATACCATCGCCGTGATAACTCAGCCCTGATACTTTCAGGTCTGCGGCTTTGCCTGCCGCAGAGTATTCGAGTCGTTCCACGCCCCTGTGCAATTGCTGCCTGACAACATCCGCGAATGCATCATCGGCGTTAATCAAGGCATGTGACAGGGAATCAAATTGAAACAACTGCGCTTTGGCACTCGCGTATTGGGCCATCGTGCCGTGGTAGTCCAGGTGGTCGTGGCTTAAATTGGTAAATACCGCAACATCAAAATCTGTGCCGCTAACACGGCCCTGCACCAGGCTGTGAGAGGAAACCTCCATCACCACCTGCTGCACTCTCTCGCCCCGCCAGACCGCTAACCGTTCCTGCAAAGCCACGGCGTCCGGCGTGGTATTGCGCGCCTCATCAATAGCGTCGTCCAGCACTGCGCCAAGCGTGCCAATAACCCCACAAGCCTCTCCGCCAGCGCGCAGCAACTGTGCGGCCAACCGCGAGCTGGTGGTTTTACCGTTGGTCCCCGTGATACCAGCAACAAACATCGTTCTGCTCGGGTAGCCATAGAACCGGCTGGCCAGTTCACCAACCCTTGCCGCCAGATCAGGCACTTCAATGAGCGGCACATCCAGAGCACCAGAGCGCTGTAGCTCGCTCACGCCCGACTCGGCCAAAATCGCAGAGGCACCGGAATCCACTGCAACCTTTATAAAATCACGCCCGTCATTAGATTCACCCGCTATGGCGAGAAACACATCCCCTGGCGCGACTTTACGGCTGTCCAACTGCAAACCTGAAATCGGCACGTCCACCGACCATTGCTGCTGCATCAATTCACCCAGGCTCATGGTGTCGCGACTGATCGCCGAGGCAGACATCACGAGGAGACCTCCGCCCGGCGATAGCGGTCTGGTGTAATGTTGAGCAAACGCAACGCCGCACTGGTCACCGCTGAAAATATCGGTGCCGCCACTGCGCCACCGTGATAGTGATCGCCCTTGGGCTCATTAATAAGCACGACGGTGACCAATCGCGGTTCAACGATGGGTGCCATGCCCGCGAATAGCGCCAGGTATCGGTCGTCCGCGTAACCGCCGACTGCGGCCTTATGCGCTGTGCCTGTTTTGCCACCCACGCGATACCCCTCAACCCTTGCGCGCCGACCAGTGCCATCGTCGGCAGTCACCCCTTCAAGAATTTCCCGCATCTGCCTCGCCAATCGGGGGGCCAGCACTGGCCCGGCGCTCAGCGTGTCTTTTTCATCACTTCCGACCAGCGTGATACTGGCCGGGTAGCGGCTGCCACCATTAGCCATAACCGAGTAAGCCACCGCTAGTTGCAGTGGCGTTACCATCAGCCCATGACCGTAGGCGAGTGTGGCCCGCTCAATGTCGCGCCATCGCTGCCGGTATTCCAACACGCCTGCGCTTTCTCCCGGAAAGCCTGTTCCCGGGTTTTGACCTAAACCGAATTTGTTATACATCTGCCACATCGATTGCTCATCGAGTTGCAGCGCCATTTTGACGATGCCCACCTGGCTTGATTTGGCGACCACTCGCGCCAGGCTCAGCGCTCGATAATTGACCGGGTCGTGCAGCACTTTACCCCCGATCTTTAATCGACCCGGCGAGGTATCAATCACCGTGTCCGGGGTAAATTGACCGCTATCCAGAGCCGCAGCCACGGCGAGCGGCTTCAATACAGAGCCCGGCTCAAAGGCGTCGACGATTGCGCGATTGCGCGTTTGCGCAGGCTTAACCCCCGCTCGATTATTTGGGTTAAATACCGGGTGGTTGACCACAGCCAGGATTTCGCCAGTATTGACATCCAGCGTGACCACACTGCCAGACTCAGCACCGCTCAAGGTCACTGCGCGCTGCAACTCCAGGTGCGCCACATACTGCAAACGCAAATCAATACTCAGCGCCAGATCGTTACCCGGTTGCGCCGCCTCTAGCTCGCCAACATCGCGCACGACTTCGCCATAGAGGTCTTTGATTACCTGCTTGCGGCCAGGCACTCCCTGCAACCATTGGTCGTAGGCCAGTTCCATTCCCTCAATGCCGCGGTCATCCACATTGGTAAAACCAACCAAATGAGCAGCCACTTCACCTGCGGGGTAATACCTTTGATACTCGCGCTGCCCGCGAACCCCGGCAATTTTTAGCTGCACGACTGCACGCGCCCGGGTTGGCTCCAAATGCCGCCGCAAGTACATAAACGACTTGCCCTGATAGCGCTGCAAGCGCTTTTGTAACTGCTCATGGGACTGTCCCAACAGGGCAGCCAATTCATCGATTCGGTCGGACTTTGCCAACAATTTTGGATTTGCCCAGAGGGAAATTACCGGTGTGCTTACCGCTAAAGGCTCGCCGCGCCGATCAGAAATCAAACCCCGATAAGCCGGAATAACCGAGGTGCGCAAAAATCGCGCTTCCCCCTGATCCTGTAAAAATTCATAACCGCGATCAGTTTCAAGCACCTGTAAAGTCACTACCCGCCACAGCAACAGGGCAAATAATAGACCTATAAATGTGACCATTAGCTGCCAGCGCCAGGGCGAAACGGGAATGTATTGTGGCTTTTTCGCGGCGCGGCTCATCTCACCACCACGCGCGTATCAGTCGTGGAAGGCACGCGCATGGCGAGCTTTTCCCGGGATATTTTCTCTACCCGGTGATGGGCCGCCCAGGTACTCTCTTCGAGTAACAGGCGGCTCCAGTTTTCCTGCATACCCCACTCCCGGGATTGCAGCTCTTGCAATAGCGCGTAACGCTGCCGACACAGGTGTGTGGTTTCGATAACTGACATCGCGGTCATAACCACGCAGGCGAGCAATGCCAGGTTAGACAGCAACCAGCGAGAGGAGTGATTTTTAGCAGCCTGTTTTGCCACTGGCTATCGCCTTTTAATTATTATCCAACACCAATCTTTTCCGCGATCCGCATTACTGCGCTTCTGGACCGCACGTTATTTGCAACTTCAGCGGCGCCTGCCCGCACTGCCTTGCTGACAATTTTTAATCCCTTGTTTAGCTCCGCATCGCGGACCGGCACGCCGGTCGGCAGCTCATCACCGCGGGCCTTTCTGCGCATGAAGCGCTTGACCATGCGATCTTCCAGCGAATGAAAACTGATCACCACCAGGCGCCCCTTAGGCGCCAGTATTTCGAGACAGGTCTGAAGAAAATCTTCCAGGTCAGCCTGCTCGCGATTCACATAAATACGAATCGCCTGAAAACTGCGCGTAGCCGGATGCTTGTGCTTCTCCCAACCGGGATTGGCCTCGGCCACCACTTGCGCAAGACGGGCAGTTGTTTCAATCGGCGCTTGCTCTCTGGCTCGCAGAATTGCATTGGCGATACGTCCCGCGTGTCGCTCTTCACCGTACTCCCGCAAAACTCTCGCTAAATCTCCGTGCTCCACCCGCGCCAGCCACTGCGCCGCCGTCTCACCCGAGGTTGTATCCATACGCATATCGAGAGGGCCGTCGCGACTAAAGGAAAACCCTCTGTCAGCCTCGTCCAACTGCGGGCTGGACACACCCAAATCCAATAAAATGCCATCAACTGCGCCGATTCCCCACCGGCGCAGTTGATGGGGAAGCCGAGCGAACGAGTCGTGTTCAAAATCAAAACGACCATCACTCTCCTTTAACTCTGCCGCCGCTGCACAGGCCTGTAGATCTTTGTCGACTGCCAACAGGCGTCCCTCCTCGCTGAGCACTGAAAGTATTTCGCGGCTATGGCCACCACGGCCAAACGTACCGTCCACATAACAACCATCTGCCGCAGTTACCAGAGCCGATACCGCCTCTCGCAACAAAACTGTTTCATGTATCCCCGCCACTTAAAATGTCAGGGTCAGCAATTCTTCGGGAGGGTCAGTTTCAAAACTGGACTCTTCCAGCGCTCGGTCGCGCTCAGCCAGCCATCTCTCTTCCGCCCACAACTCCAGCTTCTTGCCCTGCCCAACCAGCACAACCTTCTTTTCCAGCCCCGCATATTCGCGCAGGGAAACAGGCAGCAGCACACGGCCGCTGCCATCCAGCTCCAGGTCGCTGGCGTAGCCAAGCACCAGCCGCTGAAAACGCTTGACTGCTGGCTTGAGGGCAGGCAGTTCCTGAATTTCTTTCTCGATTGTTTCCCACTCGTACAGTGGGTAGATAAAAAGACAGCGCGATTGCGTGTCGATGGTGGCCACCAATTGGCCATTGCACTCGTTCAATAATGGCTCGCGCTGGCGTGCTGGCATCGCCAGCCGCCCTTTGGCATCCATATTGATATGCTGTACCCCACGAAACACGGTTAGTAGCCCCCACTCGCTAACTGTTATTTACCACAAAAAGCCAAAATTCCCCACATATTTTCACTTTTCAACACTATGAGACGCAAAACGGGAACTGTCAAGCGGTCGGCTAGCAAAAAAAACGCTGCAATATCAGGAAATTAGGGCCAATTTTGATAAGAAATCAAGGGTCACTCAAAATTAAAGTAGCACGAAAACATGCCCATAAGAACAACTGCTGAGAAGTTACATTAAGTTAAAAATTATTTTAGACTTAAAAAATAATATGTCATTCTAAAAAGAGATTAAAAAATGAATCATACCGACCAGACAAACACTGCCAGAACTACCGCGAGCGCCACAGGGCGGAATTCATTCCCTGGCCGGGTTCTATAGACCGAATAATGAGGCGTTGGCCGGTAAGCCGGGTTCTGTAGACCGAATAATGAGGCGTTGGCCGGTAAGTCGGGTTCTGTAGACCGAATAATGAGGCGTTGGCTGGTAAGCCGGGTTCTATAGACCGAATAATGAGGCGTTGGCCGGTAAGCCGGGTTCTGTAGACCGAATAATGAGGCGTTGGCCGGTAAGTCGGGTTCTGTAGACCGAATAATGAGGCGTTGGCCGGTAAGCCGGGTTCTGTAGACCGAATAATGAGGCGTTGGCCGGTAAGTCGGGTTCTGTAGACCGAATAATGAGGAGTTGGCCGGTAAGCCGGGTTCTGTAGACCGAATAATGAGGCGTTGGCCGGTAAGCCGGGTTCTGTAGATCAAATAATGGGGAGTTGGCCGGTAAGCCGGGTTCTGTCATGGACGATCATTCATCTGCGACTAACGTCGCCGTCAGCCTGTAGCAACCTACCCGAATCCGCTGCGGGCCGCAGCTCAGGATTCCTATTTGGTCTTGCTCCGAACGGGGTTTGCCGTGCCGTGAACCGTTACCAGTCACGCGGTGGGCTCTTACCCCACCCTTTCACCCTTACCTGTGAATCCCGCAGGAAACCATCGGCGGTCTGCTCTCTGCTGCACTTTCCGTAGGCTCGCGCCCCCCAGGCGTTACCTGGCGTTCTACCCTCTGGAGCCCGGACTTTCCTCCTGCGGGTAAACCCGCAGGCGATCGCCTGGCCAACTCCGCGAGCGAGCTTAACAGATTGTAGATTAGGTTTCAGCGCTGCCTCTGTGCATTTGCCCGGCAATTTCGGCTTGAAACAGAGCCGACCTATGCAGGGAAAAATCGGCTGATGGTATCGATGACGCAGGCGGGACGGTCACTGCCTTCTATTTCTATGATCATCCGCACCACCACCTGGACACCGTCTTTTACCTCTTCGGCAGATATCACCTCGCCGCTACCGCGGATGCTGCTGCCCACTGGCACCGCAGCCGGAAAACGTACTTTTTCACAGCCATAATTCACCCCCATGGAGACGTTTTGTACTTCCATCATTTGGGGCAAAAAAAGATTCGCCAGTGACAAAGTCAGGTAGCCGTGTGCAATGGTCGCGCCAAAGGGGCCGTCTTTTGCTTTTTCCGGATCCACATGAATCCATTGATGATCGCAGGTGGCTTCAGCAAACAGGTTGATCCGCTCCTGATCAATTTCAAACCAATCGGTATAGCCCAGATGCTGCCCAACAGCCTTGAGCAACAAAGCAGGTTCTGAAAATACGGTGGTGGCCACAAATAGCTCCTCAATTCTAAAACGCACGGTTATACCGCAGATATTGAAGCCCGTCCAATTGTGTTAGTGGGCCAATAACCCGCTCGTAGATACGACTTCACTGGTCGCCCTGCTCGGTGCCGCCGGCCTGACCATAGGCCTGTCGCTGCATAGCTCCCTGCAAAAAAGCTCCCTGCAAAATTTTGCAGTCGGTGTGATGTTAATCGCATTTCGCCCCTTCAAGAACGGTGACTTTGTAGAGGTTGCCGGCACCAGCGGCACTGTTGAAGCCATGGGTATCTTTACCACCACAAGGCAAACAGCCGACCGCAGGGAAGCCGAGGTGTTCCATCCTCAGCTTAATCCACGGCGTTGAGGACGGGCAGGTCACTATATAATGTCCAGAATGCCAAATTCCCGTTTATACTCCCAAACTTTTATGCTCTGAGGAAAAAACATGCGCGCTGCAATTATGGAAACTGCGGGCCAGCCACTAACAATCGTCGACGATATCAAAATCATGGAACCCCGTGTCGGCGAAGTAAGAGTGGCGGTTAAGTTCTGCGGTCTGTGCCATTCAGACCTGAGTATCGCGAATGGCACCCTGCCCTTCGGTGAGAGCCCCATAATCCTGGGCCACGAAGCCGCAGGTGTTGTGGAGAGCGTCGGTTTGGGGGTCACTCATCTTGCCCCCGGCGACCACGTGGTGCTGACACCGGCACCACCCTGTGGCCAGTGTTACTACTGTCAGCGCAACCAACACAGCCTGTGCGTGAATACCATGAATATGATGACCAGCACCCTGTCGGATGGTGAAACCGGCCTGTCCCGCAAGGGTCAACAGGTTATGCGCGGCGTGGGCGTGGGCGCTCTTGCCGAGATGGTCATCACGCCCGCGACCGGCGCCATCAAGATAGATGCGGACGTGCCGCTCGATACCGTATGCATTATTGGCTGCGCTCTGCAAACCGGCGTCGGCGCCGTGCTCAACACAGCCCAGGTGGAAGCAGGTGCCACCGTACTGGTTATGGGTGCCGGCGGCATCGGCATCGCTGCCATCCAGGGAGCTCGCCTGGCTGGTGCCGCCACCATCGTGGTATCCGACCCCATCGCCGCTCGGCGTGAGGCCGCGCTGGAGTTTGGCGCCACTCATACTATCGACCCTGTGAGCGAAGACGTTGTTGCCAGGGCGTTTGAAATCAGTGGCGGTATCGGCATGGACTACGCTTTTGAAACGGCCGGTGTTGGCCCCTTGGTTGATACCGGGCTCAATGCTATTCGCATGGGCGGAAAAATAGTCTGCGTTGGCGTGCCGCCTATAGAAGATGCGATCAATATCCCCAGTGCAGTGACATTTGCCATTTCCGAGAAAAAACTCTGCGGCTGCCTGCTGGGTAGCAGCAATAGCTTGTATGAAATTCCCCGCCTGATTCGCCTCTGGAAAGCAGGCAGGCTCAATCTGGAAGATATGATCACCTGTCGTCGCCCGCTGGCGGAGGTCAATGAAGGCCTTGATGATCTGGCTAACGGACGCGGCATTCGGACTGTCCTGGCAATCTAGCGTGTACGACGCACAACACTATAAGCGATCAATAAACTGCGGGGTGGCGCATTAGCTCTTGATCGACTCCGCAGTGACGTTCGCAGTGACGTTGCCCGGTAGTCATGCTTTCAGTTATACATAAAAAGCCGAATGTGTATAGAAAATCCACTTCTCTTGACACATTGAGACCTTTGCGCGGAAGATGATTTCACTTTCAGGCAAGGCAAAAACGCACGGAATGAGGGAGTTTATGGGTATAAATGACCGATTAAATGACCGATTAAATGACCGATTGAGTACGATTTTACCAACCGTAGGCGCTTTTAGGCGACGCAGCATGCAGGTGACATGGCTTTCATGCAAAGGTCTCAATACACTAACATGACAGTAATGACACAATAGGTTAAGGCGCCAATCGAGAACGCGGTCTGTTGGCAAAACAAAAGGATTACCATGCAGCACAGCAATCCATTGTTCAATGAAAACAAATTGAAGCTGGGGATTTTTTCACCTAACTGCTCCAGCGGCATGGCCGTGACAAAGATTGAAGAACGCTGGCTCAATAGTTGGGAAAATAACATAGCGCTTGTGCAGCAGTGCGATAAAGCGGGTCTTGAATTTATGTTGCCCATTGCCCGCTGGATTGGCTATGGCGGGGATACAGATTTTCATGGTGGCGTGCTTGAAACAATAACCTGGGCCGCAGGACTCATGGCTCATTCAAGGCAAATACAGGTATTTGCAACCGTTCATACGGCATTTAATCATCCAATAGTCGCAGCCAAGCAGCTTGCGACCATTGATCGGTTTGGTGGTGGTCGAGTTGGCTTGAATGTTGTGGCTGGCTGGAACAAACCAGAATATGATGCCTTTGGCGTCGATCTTCCATCAGAGCATTCTGCCCGTTACGAATTTGCTCAGGAATGGCTTGATTATGTGCAAAAACTCTGGCGGGAAGAGCGCGCTTTTGATTGGCAGGGCAAGTACTTTCAGGGAGCGGGCGTGTACAGTAATCCAGGGCCTGTGCAAGACCGCATCCCCATACTTAATGCTGCTGCCTCAAAAGAAGGCCGCGAGTTTGCCATGCGCAATGCCGACTTTTTATTCACGCCTGTTTTTAGCCTGGAGCACGCGACTGAAACAGTCGATGACATCAAGCAAAAATCAGCCGCTGTCGGTCGGGGTGTCGGTGTGTTTACCTTCTGTATGCTGGTTTGTCGATCAACTCAAAAAGAAGCCGAAGACTATCTCGATTACTACGCGAACCAAAATGCAGACTGGGATGCCGTTGACTACTTGATGAAACTGCAAGGCATGCACGCGCAATCTTTCACGCCTGAAGCATTGGCGAATTTCAGGGATCGGTTTGCGGCAGGTCATGGTGGTTACCCGCTGGTAGGCACGCCCGATCACATTGCCGATGAGCTTGAAAGGCTCAGTGCAACCGGATTGGCCGGTACAACGCTTTCATTCGTCGATTATGCAAAAGAGTTTCCCTACTTTAGGGATGAGGTTATGCCAAGATTGGAGCAGAAAGGTTTGAGAAAACCCCTGTCAGAATAATGGCCTATTAAGGAGAGTGAGATAATGCGAATTAAACAGTCACAAAAACTATTAGCCCTGCTGACAATAGCGGCAACCTATTTATCTATGGCGCCAAATCTATCTATTGCACAAGACAGTATACTGGAAGAGGTGGTTGTCACTGCTCAAAAACGTGATCAGAACTTACAGGATGTGCCTATTGCCATCACTGCATTTACGGGTCAACAGATGGATGCAATGGGGGTCGAATCAAGTATTGATATTGCCACCTTTAGCCCGGGTGTTCATATCAGCGGCAATTTGGCCGGGCAGAACACCCAGTTCTCCATCCGCGGCGTGACTCAAAATGATTTTAATGACATCATTGAGGCGCCAAACGCGGTTTATCTCGACGAGGGTTATCTGGCCATTGCCCAGGCGCAAACCTTTGCCGTTTTTGATATTGAGCGAGTCGAAATACTCAAGGGCCCCCAGGGAACACTATTTGGCCGCAATGCCACAGGTGGCCTGGTTCACTATATTTCGAACCGGCCAGACTTTGATGAAGCCAGCGGTTACGCTGATTTCGAAATAGGTCGTTTTGATACGCCAGCAGATGCTAATCGCTCAACCTTCGAGGGAGCGGTTGGCATACCTTTTAGCGACAGCTTTGCAAGCCGTGCAGCCATACGCATTAACAGGCAGGACGGCTATCTAAAAAATCGCTATAACCCCGTTGTCGGCAGTTCCTTTAATCCGTCTCCAGGTGCCGATGCAGGCGCCGATTTAGGTGATGACGACACCCTTGCAACCCGCCTTTCTTTTGCGTGGAAACCCTCTGCAAGTATGCGCTGGGATTGGTCCGTTAATTATGCAAACTCCGATGTTGCAACCGGACCCTACCAGTCTAAATCAACCATTGGCATTGTCGAAAATGGTGAATTGATCAATGTGATTGACACTCCTGCAAACGAGACCCGTTTAACCATTGACACGGCTGGTGGTGATGCGGGTGCGGATGCGATTGATGGTGACGGGCTTCTCCCCGGTGGGGGAATCGGCTTGTCCGGTCGCCTGGCGCCAGGGGCCGACTTCTTCGGCTATCTTGATCCCGATGGTGATGACTTTACCTTCTCCGGCGATTTTGCATTTGAAGATCAGGGCTCAACGGATACTCTGGGTATCAATCAGCGCCTGGTCTGGGAGCTTGAAAACGGTATGACCTTTACCTCGGTCACCGATTACAAAAACTACGAAAAGCTCTTATTTATTGATGTGGATTCGGCACCGGTTAATCAACTGGCGAACTATGCAGGTGTTGATGCAGACAGCTTTACTCAGGAATTTCGTTTAGACGGTGAAACAGGTAACGCTCGCTGGGTCGCGGGTTTATTCTATTTGAATATTGATAATCGCTCTGACAATGGCCTTAAGGCTTCAGCAAACAGTATTGCCGGTAGCCCTCCCTTCGCACCTGTTGATATTGGTGTTGTAGCCGATTTGCAGACAGATTCCTACAGTCTGTTTGGGCAAATTGATTACAACCTTGCGGATGATCTGACACTGACAGCGGGTCTGCGTCTTATCAAAGAAGAAAAAGATTTCCGAATCGGGATTGGGGTCTTCCCATCCTTTGACAATTTTACGATTAACCAGGGTAACTTTATTCCGAATGCCTTTGGTGCAGGTTCACCATATGAAACGACAGCTAATACGTCTGATAACCTCTGGGCGGGCAAACTACAGTTGGATTGGACACCCAATGACAATCTGCTTCTCTACGCCGGTATTAACCGCGGTGTTAAAGCGGGCAGTTTTAATGCACCACTTTTAGGCGCGTTCCTGGGGGCAGGTGGTTTTCCATCTTTGCCATACGAAGAAGAAATTCTCATTTCTTACGAAGGTGGTTTTAAAGCCTCTCTTGGCGACGCAACCCGTTTAAATGGCTCGCTCTTTTACTACGATTATTCGGACTATCAGGCCTTTTTATTTGTCGGTGTGGGTGGTGTTGTAGTGAATGAAGATGCCGAGAACTACGGTATTGAGCTTGAATTACAAACGGCCCCTACAGATAACCTGGATATGATTTTCAGCGTATCCTATTTTGATGCAACCGTAGAGAACTTATTACTGCGCAATGGTTCTCCACTGCCACCACGCGATGTTGAGCCGACCTATGCACCGGAGTTCCAGGCTACTGGCATCATCCGCTACTCATGGCAGGGGTTCGGCGGCAATATGGCGTTGGTTGGCGACCTGAACTACTCAGATGAGTATTTCTACAACCTGCGCAACTTCGATGCCGACAAATTTGATAGCTACGCGCTCTTTAACACTCAGCTCAGTTGGGAAAACGCGGACCAGAGCTGGTCAGCCAGTTTCTCGATTCGCAACCTGACCGACGAGCGCGCTGGTATTCAAGGCTTTGATTTGGCAACTCTATGTGGTTGTAACGAAGTGGCTTATCGCGCGCCTCGCACCTTTGCCGTCGGTGTTCGACATCAGTTTTAAAAAGGCCTGGAAGCAATAGCTATGGCTGGCTCGACAAGAAGGGGATTTTTACGCTCCGGCGGCATGTTGCTGTCCTGCCTGGTTGCCGGCCAAACCGTGCGAATGACAGCTCGGCAAGCTCGGGCTGAAGAGCTGCCCCTGGTGGTTTTGTCTGCGGATGAAGCGACCACCCTTGAAACATTTGCAGAGGCGGTGGTTCCCGGAGCGCGTGAAGCTGGCATCGCTCAATTTGTTGATAAACAGCTTGGCCTGGAATTAGATCAATCGCTTTTGATGATGAAATATTTGGGTGTACCAGCGCCATTCGACGGATTTTACAAGTCCGGGTTGTCTGCACTTGGCGGTCTTTCGCAGCACTCATACAGCAGACCCTGGCATGAGCTGAATGCGGCTGAGTCCGCTGCCCTGGTTGCGAAAGTAGCCACTGATAATGTTGCTGCCAAGGCCTGGACAGGGCCGCCAGCGGCCTTCGTCTTTTTTGTTTTTAGAACCGACGCCTGTGACGTGGTTTACGGCACTGAGCAGGGTTTTGCAAAAATCGATATGCCTTACAGGGCACATATAACGCCCGTCCATAACTGGCAGTAGTCGCAATCAGCCTCAGTCAAAACAGGGTTTACCCTTATGCAATCCATCGCCATTAAAGAAAAATTTGATGTGCTGGTTATTGGCGCAGGTGCCGCGGGCAGCGTGATTGCCGCTAAAGCGGCGCAGGCAGGCAAGTCTGTATTAATCCTTGAAGCCGGGCCTGAGCGCAAACTCTCTGATCTGGAAAGCTCACAAATATCTGCTCGCCGCCTTAAATGGGGTGGGGCGCATGTTGAGGAAGAAGGCAATTTAAAAATTGGCCATGGCTTTAATTGTGGTTATGGCACAGGCGGCACTGCCTTGCATCATTACGGTGTCTGGCTGCGGCTGCATGAGAATGATTTCAAGATTAAGTCTGAATATGGCATTGGGCTGGATTGGGCCTTTGAATACAAAGATATTCAACCCTATTACGACCAGATTCAAACCGAGGTTGGTATCAGTGGTGATGCCAGGGCTGAAAAGTGGCGCCCATCGGGAAAGTCGTACCCCATGCCCGCCCTGCCTGTTTTTGCCCAGGGCAAGGTGATTGAAAAAGGTTTCACTGCACTCAACCAATCCCTCGCGCCAACACCTCTCGCCATAAACAGCCGTGAATACAAGGGCAGAGCCCCCTGCATTTACGATGGTTGGTGTGATGCGGGCTGCCCGACAGGTGCCCTGGCCAACCCTTTGGTGACTTACCTGCCTCAAGCATTTGCAGCAGGTGCAGAGATCCGGCATGAGGCAACGGTCAGCCGGGTATTGCATGATTCGAGCGGCAAAAAAGCCATAGGCGTGGAATTTTTTGACAGGCCGAGCGAAGCCCACCAGGTATTTGCCGAACAGGTTGTCCTCAGCGCCTTTGTTGTTCAAACCACGCGAATACTCTTAAACTCCAGCAGCGACAAACACCCCAATGGCCTGTCAAACACTAATGACCTGGTTGGCCGCTATTTAATGACGCACCCCTCCTGTGTGATCTGCGGTCTCTTTGAAGAAGAGACCCAACCCTATCTGGGCCCGGCAGGGGGGCAACTCTTTTGCCAGGAAGCCTATGCAGAGAAGAATAAAGGGGATGCCTTTGGCTCCTATCAATGGCTGACAGCCAATGCGGTTAAGCCCAATGATTTGCTGGGTTTGGCGACGGTTAGACCGGACATTTACGGCTCGGCACTGGAGGCTTACCTGGCAAGAGCGACCAACCACTTTGCCCAGATGAATTTTGTTGGCGAAGATATCCCGTTAGCGGATAACCGCATCACCCTCAGCAGCAATAAAGACAAGCTGGGCATTCCTCTTGCCGCGACAGTGCACAGCATTGGCGACAAAACCCAGGCACTTGCGGGTTTAGCTGTGCAAGAGGGTAGAGCTGTCTTTAGTGCCGCAGGCTCTACAGAAACCTGGAACGGGCCAACTGTCGGCATGCATATTCTGGGCGGCACGATCATGGGTGCCAATACAGCAGACTCGGTCTGCGACAGCTATGGCCGCTGCCACGAGATGGATAATCTCTATATCGCCGGGCCCAGTGTTTTCCCCTCCAGCGGGGCGGTAAACCCGACGTTTACCATTCATGCGTTGGCCTTGCGCACGGCGGAGCATTTGCTGGATGCAGGCTAACCTGCTCTAACCATGGGTTGGTCTTTCAGGCTGTCTGGATTCAGTTCTGCCAGAATATCCACATCAAAGCTGAAAACGCATTCATTTTTCTGGTTAAACGCTTCGTTTCTGCTTCTGATAACGCCCCATTTTTCCTGGACGACTAAATCGAGCTTCTCAATAATCTCATAGGTATAGGTTAGCGTGTGTCCAGGTCGTACAGGTTTGAGCCACTTCATATCCTGAATGCCTATTCCCGCGCCATTTCTGCGTCCGTCCTGCACACCCGTTGCGTAGCGTTCCATATAGACGACCATTAATTTCATCCACATCGCGGCGAGATGCCACTCCGATGCGACCAGGCCCCGATAAAGAGTCGCGTAAGCCTGCTCGGGGTCGGTATGGTAGGTCTGAGGGGCGTACTTTCCAGCAAAGGTAATAATTTCGTCCTCGGTGAACGTATGGGAACCAAGAACATGAAATTCACCGATGGGCAAGTCTTCGAACCAGCGATTTCGTATAAAATATTTTTGCTTCATTGTGGGGTCTCACCTGGCGGACGCTGGGCGATGAGTAAAACACATTGTTGGCTCATGGCCAGCACTTTGTCCTGATTGAACAGGGCTATATCGCAATTCACAGTGCCGGTTTTGACATCGCCTGGCAGCGTATTACAGTCAGTTATTTCCAGGGTTGCCGAGAGTGATGAACCGGCAAAAACAGGGACTTTCCAGCGCAATTGAGGAATAGAGTGAATGCCAATAAAGGCAATGTCCTGCTGTTTAAATGTGTCCAGCAGCAAACGATTCAGCAACGCGCACACTTGCCAGCCACTCGCGCATAAGCCACCAAAAATTGATTCTTCAGCAGAGGCGCTGTCCAGATGGTAGGGTTGGGGGTCAAATTCTGCTGCAAACTTCAGGATGTCCTGATCGCTCAGGTGAATAACACCCGTCTTAAAGTGTTGACCACTTTCAAGGTCTTGCCAGTAGCGCATTTATTATCTCTCACAGTACGCATCAGTATGTTCAGGTTCAGGAGTCTGTCAGACTTAACAGAGTTCTACCAGCGGTTGTGCCCAACAGACTCCTGGCAACAGTGATCGCGGGGGTTATTACATTCACGAAGTAAAAGCGGTTGGCCCGGTCGCCGTTTGACTCATGCGCCGAAACACCAGATGTGACAATAACGCTTCGCGTAATCAGCGGTCAAAAGCATAGTGAGCGATGGTGAACGACGCTTTTGACCGTCCGAGTTGACGCGATTGTTATACCGCAGCTATCCACCAAACTCTGCAAATACATCAAATTCAAACAATTCCTTTTTGCTATTTCTTTTCCTAACTATGCGGCTTCCTATATTTGTATACCCTAGACTATATAGGATATCCTCATAGAGTTTTTCACTATGAACAGGAACACCGAAAAAGGTAGAATTGCCGACAATATAGTTAATTTTTGCGCCTTTTTTTAGTTGTTTCTTTAAACTCTGAAAGTGCAAAAACATGTCGTGAAAATACTTCAATACATATTGAGCCATGAGAAATGCATTTTTGCCATCTGATTCTTGAATTGCTAAAGCTGTATCCATCAATGAAATTGGCAAGTTAGTTGCTATAGGTTTCCAGTCATTCAACCTGCTTGTTGCCACCCCCCAAGTTCCACCTATTGCCTCCCAATCTAAGTCACCAGCTTGTCTCGCTTCTGTCAGGAACTTAGTCCAATACATATACGGGCGGAGTTCTCGTATGTAACTGATACGGTTTGGATATGGAGGAGAAGTTATAATATGGTCGTAAAGTTTTTTAGGTGTTTTTTGTTTACGAGAGTCAAAATGTAAAACTTTTGCTTTGCCAGTAGGATTATCGGAAGCAGACTCAAGAATTGCTTCCATAATGTCGATAAATAGGTTTGATATTTCCTCAATGTCAAAGGTTGTTACCCCATCCTGAAACGACATTGACACATGATTAAATGCTGCCGACGATGTTTCTATTACGAGTCGACAAAAACCCACCCAAACTAGGTTTGAAGATACATCATTTCCTGGCTCTCCACATAGCAATGTAATTTCTTTTCTTAATGCAGCGATAATTAGGAGAGTAGAGCCGCACCACCAACGTTCAATATTATGAATAGGAGGAACCCAACAATCGGAAGTGACCTTTAACGAAAGGTTGTGCACAGCGGATTTTGCAGCAGAGGATGCTTTTTTGGTGTCTGACTCAGAATATTGAGCGCATTTCGTATTACCAAACCAGATTAAAAAAGGGTTAATTTCATATAGATATGATTGCTTGCCAAATTCTGCTGAAACCAATCCAGTTGTTGCCGTACCAGAAAACGGATCTAATATAAGTTTAGATTTGTTATCGCCTTCGAGTAACTCCTTCACTAACTTTACGGAATATGCGGGCGTTAGCCTAAGCCACCCATGACGACCGAGTTTTCGATTGTACTTAAAAGTATAGTCTGAGCGCTGAGAGACTTTTGCATCCATCATTCGGCACTCAGCAAAGATGAAACTACTGATTCAACACACTTTTTTATTTCAGGACTATTCCTTTCAAAAAAACCAGCAAGGTCATACCCAAGGATTATTTTACAAAAAGCAAATAAAGACAGATTAGGGTCGTCATTGTTTATGCCCGTTAGAACGCCGCATCTGTTGTTCTGGTATCTCAGAACAATATCAAAATCTATTTGGGATGAAAAAATGGCGAAGACAGGCATATAGCCATTAGCCCAAGCGACAGTCGCATTATCAATGTCTGCATTTTGTCGTTTACTGTCTTTACTTTTATACCCTTGCCTGACTTCAAAAACGATGCCGTTCTTAGGAGGGTTTACTTCATTTAGATTTTTACAATAAGCTAAAATCCAATTCTCAACAGACTGCTTTATCTGTTTGTTCTTTATTTCGGATACTTCCAAACGACCATCAAGCGACAGCGTCTTGTTTTTACCTGCCTTTGTTTTGGTTGTATATGACCACGTTGCCAATTCTCGATCTATATACTCTGTTTTATCAAAAATAATTTCCCTTAACAATCGTTCACAACCAATACCAATTTGACGATATACAGATGTGATTCCCCCTGCTGCCTTGTGAGCGGCATACATCAGGTCTGAGTTCAAACCAATCCAAGAATAAAATGGATCCGATCCATACAGTTCATGGAACTGTGGCAAAGTATAACCATCAGCTTTTGAAGCATTGCCAAACTTCGGCTTGTATAACCGCGATTTCTCTATCGGTTCGAGAAAAATAGCTACGTATTTTTTATCACTGCTCAAAATCTAGGTTCCCGTATATTTTTCAATTCTGCGGTATAACTCTGCTACTCTACAGGTACTACGTAGTAATTCCCCAGCAGGAGGAACATTTCGTCTTCGGTAGTGAAGCCACCTTTGACGATACAAGCGTCGCAAACACCGCCTTCGCCACAGACATTATCGTCGTTGCCGCAGAACTCGCCCCGGTTCAAACCCCCTGCGCAATAGGCATTATTATCGCAGGTGCTACCCACCGACACCGAGCTTCTCTTGAGCAGATCGGGAAACTCAGCCCCATTATCGTAGCTTAGGCAAAATTTCAGCGTGCGCTCAGAGGCATCGCTGGAATCATACTCCAACGGCGGATCATACTTTTGAACCAGCGGGTCATTGTAAATTCGGCTCACATAATCCGCTGTTTCCCGGTTGGGAATACAGCCACTATCCACGGTACACGCCAGGTTCTGAGGCGGTAGCCAGGTCTGCCACAAAACCCCGCGCTGGTGGGCATGAGAACTCAATTCCGTCAACCGTGCGCCTTGCGGCAGCGTATACGTCGAACAATACGTTCTCTGTTCATAGGGCAGTACATTGGCAACAAAGAGGTCTTTGGTATCGAATATCCCGCGGTTTCGATAAACGCGCGCATCTGCCGGGGCAAAACTGAAACTGTTGTACTGCTCAATCGTGGTCGGCTCTGCCGATAAATTAAAAGCGTGGGAGTTCCAGATAATCACGCCTTTCGTGGGTAAGATGTTGTATACACCTTCATAGTAGTCGTTCTCGGAAATAGGTGATTGGGCCCCGCCCATGCCAACACTCCGAAACTGATGATCGTCTGCCCCCCAACCTGCACAGGCAATTGAGCGCTGCGCCGGTGTTCCGCAAACATATAGATTACCACCGCAGTCGGCGCCGCCGCTGGATACCGAAACTCCAATTTGCACAGGGTCGCAACTCATACCTTGATTGGGTCCATTCAAACACTGCCATTCGCCCCAACTGGAATCAGTCACGGGTGTCGCACCGGTGTAAACAGAAATAATACTGTGATGCGACTGTGGGTCCTGGGTCAGAGTCTGGCTATTTATGGCAAAGCAGGTGCCGTCGTATTGAGTGTACTGACCACCGGCACAATCAATTAAAGCGGCTTCAGGTAACGCGCCCGCTACCTGATTAAGGTCGTAATAAGTGGCGTAGCACACCTCGTTTTCGCTATTTGGCTCTACAGACCAAGGGCCACTCACAAACTGCACGCCTTCGCCACGCACCGGCGCAGCGGGCGGGTCAATTTTATTTGCCTGAGGCACAGTGCCAACGCTACAGCCAAGCAGTGTCGCCACACGATCAACATCATCAGTTTCAGGTGCGCCGCCGCGAATCCAGAGCCTCATCGCCTCCAGGTGATCTTCTGTCAATGGAGCGCTGCCAAAAGGCATCGCCAGGCCGCCGCCATCGGGCAAGGCTGTTCCATGGGTACCCGCGTCCAGCTTGGCATATAAGAAACTTAAAGCCTGCTCTCCGGGATAGATCAACTGCCTGGGTTCGGCCAGGTTAGCCGCCGCCTCGACTCGGAATAAATTTTGATACGCTACGTCGTCGCCCAGATTGAGCTGACCTGCCGGGTTGTCACCCGCGTGGCAGGCAGAGTTGGTGCAGTTATAGCCGTCAAAAATTATCGACTGAATGCGCTCAAAGCTCCCTTCAAAATTACGGCAATCGGACAACCCGCTAACATCAAATATTGCTTCCAGCTCTGCCTGGGCGAACTCCAGAGAGTCAGAGCCACTGTCAACCGCGCTCAGCAATACAACCGCTTCGACAATTTCCGCATCGCCATAGGCCGCGCCATTGTCCTCAACTAAATCCGTATAGGCATGGGCAATCGCAACCTTGTTGGCGACAATCAAAATATCATCGTTGCGCACGCCGTTGTATATATCCAGAGCCGCCGAAGCCAGGGTAGCCTTACCGCTCGCAAGCAGACCCAGATAATAATCCCGACCCGCCTCATCAACTGCGCGACCCAGTAGCTGCTGGTATAGGTTGTCGATCAACTCGGCATTGTTGAAACCACCAAAACGCGAAGTGTACTCGGCGGAAGTTCCAAACTGCTCAATAATCGCGCTAAAATCGCCAGCCGCCTGAGCGAGCTGCTCAGCCCAAAAAGACACCCCCTCCGGGTCGCCTGGCCGCCCATAATAAGCGACATACATGGCTTCAACATCTGACTCATAGTCGTTGACTTCACCGTGAGAAGCCGCAAAGGAAGAATAAAACGCCAATATCGCTGACAATGCAGCCGCTGCGAAACCACCTGTGAAGTGCAACATAAAGCCTGGCCCATTCGCTGTATGCCGGGAAGTTTACCCCGCCTGCATTGAGACGCCAAACCATTTGCTGCTGCGCAAATACTCAGGCCGGGCTACTGCCAGACATGATTATTGCCGCGAAAGCGATTGCCGCGAAAGCGATTGCCGCGAAAGTTATTGCCGCGAAAGTTATTGCCGCAAAAGTCATCCCCGGCTCTGGATGACTGGTTTCGGTCTAACCCGGCAGCGCTGTGGCTGGCATTTATTCGGCAAAAGCGCTGCGAATATCCTGGTCAATAGAGAACAGGCAGGAGTACCAACGTGACCAAACCGCCGAAAGCGACACCCCAGGCCATACTCACAAAAGTGGGAGTCAAGTACGAATTTTCGCCCATGATGCCGTAGGCAGTCGGCAGCAATCCAACGCATGTAGTAACAGAGGTAATCACAATCGGGCGGAAGCGCTGGCGGGCGATAGCTGCACCCTCTGTGGCGTTTAGCAAGGCGAGCAGAACACCTGAGGTCGCCTTGAACACCCGTGAAAATATCCGGGGCTTTGCAGCAGATAAAACCCCAGCCACTAGCCGCTATTACTCTCATCATAGCTGGTCCAGCGATCAATCTTTACCCGCACTATTATCGGATTAACCACACCCGTATCCTCGACACTTGAACCGGATACAGAGTAATGTCGCGCCATAGCCTCCCAATCTGAGGAGCCACCATCAGAGACCGACGAGACTTTGCCGCGCACCGACACATATTTATGCGGTGCTGTATCCTTTTGGGCAAGCATCGAAATCGGCGAACCGGCAAACAGCAGTGTCCCCTTTCTGGACTCTGCATCGGTTATAAACCAATATTCGTCGCTACCCGCTTCATAGACAAACCACATAGGCGTCATCAAGGGACTATCGCCACCCTGATTGAACGAAAAAATGCCTACCCTGGGCTCCGACAAAAAGGATTCCTGCGCCTCAGTACTCATGCTCAAATTCATATCGCCCTCCTGGTGGTCAGCAAAGTATAACAGGCATAAAAATTCCAATTGGCAAATCATTATTGGCCTGGTAGGGAACCGCCAATACCCAGTGGTCAGTTGATAGCCGCTCGCCTGCGGCTCAAAACCGCAAGCCCTGAATTTATGGTTATGGGACTTCCGGGCTGCACTTCGCGCTGAGTGCTGTCGGCGTTGCAAGCCCTGAGTTTATAGGACTTCCGGGCTGCTTTTCGCGCTGAGTGCTGACGGTGTTATCTGCATTTGATCGGTTCACAAACTCGCCTGCGGCTCAGACATGCTCACCGACACATCAAATGCGCCAACACCGCCATAGCGCACTCTTTATGCGCTGCAAAGCACCCCGCAAGTCCTCTGCCCCATACTGTGGGCAGGTGGGTAAACCTTGAAGGTTTAATCAGGGCACGGTTGCGAAAGCGGGTGTTTTTGAGGCTTTCCGCGAGGACTGTTTGAATCCGAATTTTTCCTTTGGGAAAAATCGTTGAGTTCCGCAGCGGTCAAAAACACACGCTAGAGCGTGCCCAAACCGCAAGGTTTAACCCACCTGACCACAACCGACCATACCCGCCACACCCGACCAAAGCCGAGCTTGCCTGCGGCTCAAAACCGCAAGCCCTGAGTTTGTGGTTATAGGACTTCCGGGCTGCTTTTCGCGCTGAGTGCTGGCGGTGTTATCTGCATTTGATCGGTTCACAAACTCGCCTGCGGCTCAGACATGCTCACCGAAACATCAAATGCGATAACACCGCCACAGCGCACTCTTTATGCGCTGCAAAGCACCCCGCAAGTCCTCTGCCCCATACTGTGGGCAGGTGGGTAAACCTTGAAGGTTTAATCAGGGCACGGTTGCGCAAGCGGGTGTTTTTGAGGCTTTCCGCGAGGACTGTTCGAATCCGAATTTTTCCTTTGGGAAAAATCGTTGAGTTCCGCAGCGGTCAAAAACACACGCTGAAGCGTGCCCAAACCGCAAGGCTTAACCCACCTGACCACAACCGACCATACCCGCCACACCCGACCAAAGCCGAGCTTGCCTGCGGCTCAGACATGCTTACCGACACATCAAATGCGATAACACCGCCACAGCGCACTCTTTATGCGCTTCAAAGCACCCCGGAAGTCCTCTACCAGGCACCCCGCAAGCCCTCTGCTCCGTGAGTGTCGCCGCAGAAAAACGGTGGGGTTGATAGCCGCTGCGCTCGCCTTGCAACCCTGACTAGGCCGCGCGCAGGGCTCTGCCCAAAGTTTTACTGCCCAGGGCCGGAGTAAAATCTTCGCCCTCCCACACTACCGTGCCGTTGATAAGCACCCGCGATACGACGCCGTCAGACCGGTTCACCATCTGCTGGTGTTCAAACAACTCTCGATAAATCAACTGCCGGTTTGGATCACATGCGTAATTCGCCAGGGCATCTGGATTAATTATGGTGATATCCGCCTGGGCATCAATATCCAGAGTACCCACATCGAGACCGAAGAACCCGGCCGGCTCAGCAGTAAGGCGCTGCACGACTCGGGCAACCACATCAAGCCCTTGCCGGCTCGCCAAACCCAGGGAATTAAGATTGGCATCAAAAAATGCCATATTGGTGATATGAGCGCCGGAGTCATTGAAGCCGGGCATGGTTTGCTCATGCAGCAAAAGGTCTAGCGTCGCCCGGTTATCCACGTTGCCGATATCTACCCAGTAGCGGAAATTTTTATCGTATTCACGCAGCATGTGCAGCATAAAATCTGCATCGTCCTCTACAGGGCTGGGGAATTTGTCGAACGCTGTGCGTTCATCATCACTCCTGGCCCGGTTTGTATGGCCGGTTTGATAATCTTCAAGGCGATCAAATACTTGTTGAAAATTCTCTCCATCCCAATCTGCAACCGGGGCTCCGTCAAATACCATGCGCTGAAAATCTCGAATCACCAGCGAATCAGGGGCACCCATTTTTGCTTTAAAATGCGCCAGATTGAATCCGCGCCGTCCGCGAGTCCAGTCGCGCCGAAACTCCTCTACAAACGCCGGGTCGTTGAGCAGCGCAAGACGCCCTGCAACATCGTCATATTCTTTGGCGATTAGCTGGCAGCTTGACTCCAACTCCTCGTACAGCGGGCTGACGATTCCATCAGACCAAACCCTGAAATTGGTACCCAGCGCCTGAAAATGTATATTGCCTTTGAACAGCTTGCTGTTCATCAATTTGGCAAAGCCTAAAAACAGATTGGACGCCTTTGGCATCAAGGCGAATTCCATGGCACTCAGTGCCGAGGTTTTCAGCGGCTTCCCAAATAATCGACCAGAGGTAAACGCAAAATAAGTAAATGCTTTGAGACGATTCTCAATAATAGGCGTGGTCTGCCATACGCGGTTTCGATTGCGCACTACCTGCAACAGTCGCTTTATTTCATTGCGGGGGGCAAATTGTGTAGGAATACGTTTATCGGTATTCGGTGCATTGGCCATATAATGGAAAGGCAGGCCGTCTGTACTCATTCCCATAAAGCCTTGATCCAGGGCTTTATCCAGCAGCACGGCCATTTTTTCGAGTTCAGCCGCTGTGGGCTTGCGGCTGATGGAGTCTTCCAGGCCCATCACTTCGACTCTGAGCATGGAGTGGGGCAAAAAGGCGGCCACATTAGGGCCCAGTGGAATCTCGGCAAAGTGATCCATGTAGTCGCCCGTATTATCCCAGGTTACTGCCTCAACGCACTTTGCCAAAACCGCCTTTGGAATATTCTCCACCCTGGTAAAACAATCAACAATCGGGTTTGTTTGCCCCTCTATCTGCTTCCCAAAACTGGTTCCCAGGCTGCAATTGCCTACTAGCACGGTGGTTGTCCCGTGGCGCACCACTTCTGGCAGACCGGGGTTGAGGTCCACTTCCAGGTCCAGATGGGTATGTATATCTAAAAGACCGGGCATCAGCCACTGCCCGGCAGCGTCTATGATGTCACTCGCCTGCTCTGGAGCAAGCACTGAGCCCTTGGCAGCCACCTTGCCGTCTTTCAACGCAATATCAAGGCGCTGGGGTGTTCCACCATGGCCGTCAAAAACCAGGGCGCCGCGAATCAGGGTATCCCAGGATGTATCGCTCATTGTCTGTGCTCCGAGTCTGCGAGTTGTCCATTCTGCTACGGCGCGCACTGTTGAGCAAGATGGCTCTGCAAGGTCAGCCTGTGCTATCCCTGCGCTATCGTTGTTATGGGCTATGTTACGGGCGTTAGTTACGGGCGTTAGTTACGGGGGATGCCTGATCAGCCATAATCAGCCGCGCGAAAATCACTGGGGGATGTGCCATACCAGCCTCTGAACGCCGTGGAAAAAGAGGCCGGGTCGGAATAGCCTAGCAGGAACGCAATGTCAGTAATCCCAAGGCGCTTATCATCGAGGTAACGGGCGGCAAGCTCCGCTCTGACTGCTGACAACACCTGCATGAAGTGGGTCTCTTTCTCGCTCAGGCGGCGTTGCAGAGTTCGGCGGGATACGCCGAGTTCGGTAGCCAGGTGATCTATCGTCACTTCGCCGCCAGGTAATGCTTTTATCAGTTCCCGACGCACAGACAACAAAAACGGGTCGCTGGCCTGTTCATCCTCAAACAGGCCCCGCAGGGCTGAGCCAAAACCAACCGATAACTCGTAGTCCAGTTTAATAATTGGAGAGCGCAGCACCTGTCTGTCAAAGAACAGGCAACTGGTTGGCCGATTGAAATACAGCTCAAGACCAAACACCTGCTCCAGCATGCTTGTGTCGCCTGGTCGCGCATAGGTGAAATGGGCTCTGCGAACGGGAATGGTGTCCACGCACAATGAATTCACAATGGCCTGGGACGAGGCCAGTACTTCATCACTCAAAAATCGTTCATGCCGCGTTGCATCCTGCAAGGGCAGCCAATCCAGACGAATAAACTCTCCTTCCCGTTCAATCACCACGACTCCGATATCACCTGACACTTTTGAAACGCTGGGCACAAGGTTCAGGTAGTCCTTGAAGCTATTACAAATTGTGGACATATACAGTAGTAAATTGAGCCCGCGAAAATAGGCGATGCGCCCAACATACAAACCGATATCAGGGCAATCACATAACTCTGACGCCAGCCGATACACCTCAAACAGGCGCTCTACGGGTAGGCGTTCATCGGCTTGCTGCAACCATTCTGGCTGTAGATGACCCGGCTTTAACAATTGCTCTGGCTCTACGCCAAAGCGTTGCGCAGCCTGTAGTACCTGATTGATAGCCGCCGCACAAACGGTCGGACAGGCGGGATCATCTAGCACGCTGGCGTGTTACCAGGTATCAACGAAGGTGCGCCGTTTGCCGTGGCGGGGCTTCGGCTCGGGTGCGGCTGCCAGTGCGCGAATAATGACATTGCGGGTATCAACCGGGTCGATCACTGCATCTATTTCAAGGTGTGAAGCCGCCTCGGTTGCCTTGCCAATTTCATAAGAGCGCGCTACCAGGCTGTTGAACAGTGCCTCTCGTTCAGCGTCGTCTGCAACTGCTTCCAGTTCCTTTTTGTAGCCAAGGCGCACCGCGCCCTCCAAACCCATCCCGCCAAATTCACCCGTCGGCCATGAAGCGGCATAAACGGGAGCTGCAAAGCTGCCGCCGGTCATCGCCATGGCACCCAGCCCATAGCCTTTACGCAAAAATATGGCAATCAGCGGTACGGTCATACTGGCACCAGTGACAAACAAACTCGCCATGCGCCGCACGGAGGCCCGCTCTTCACTCTGCGGCCCCACCATAAACCCCGGAGTGTCTGTTAGTGAAACCACAGGCAGATTAAACCCATCGCACAATTGCAAAAATCGTCCTGCCTTTTCTGCACTCTCTGCATCCACCGCCCCACCCAACTGCTGACAGTCGTTGGCAATCAGCCCTACTGGCTTGCCTTCAAAGCGAGCGAAGCCGGTAATAATCGGACGCCCGTAGACTCTGCGAAGCTCGGTGAAAGAGCCAACATCCACCAGCGTTTCAATAATGCGGCGCACCGGGTAACCCCAGCGGCGGTCTTCTGGTATCGCGTCGCGCAGGCTGGACTGATCAGCGCGCTCCCAATCTTCGCTGCTACCCTGAAAATAACTCAGCAGGTTTTTGCTGATTGCTGTGGCTTGCGCTTCGTCATCGGCGACAATATCCACCACCCCGTTTTTTTCCTGCACTTCAATCGGGCCAATTGCCGTGGGTGGATAGACACCCAGGCCGCCGCCTTCAATCATCGCCGGGCCGGCCATGCCAATCCATGAGCTTCGCGTAGCCACGGTAATATCTGCGCAGCCAAACAGTGCCGCGTTGCCGGCAAAACAATAGCCGTTGTTTACTGCAATGCGCGGTACCCGCCCACTGAGTTTGGCCCAGGTCGAAAATGACTTGATATTCAAACCTGCAATTTGAACGGCTACATCGGTGTCTCCGGGGCGGCCGCCGCCACCTTCGGTATACATGACGACCGGCAATTCCCAGTCTTCGGCAATTTCAAAAATGCGGTCGAGTTTCTTGTGGTGAAAGTATCCCTGGGTACCGGCAAGCACCGCATAGTCATACACCACCACTGCCGCGCGTTCTCCATTAATGGTCGCCACGCCGGTTATGACGGCGTCAGCAGCCGTGTTTTGCTGCAAGTCCTGGTAATCACGGCGATTGCGCTGGGCGGCAACGGCCAACTGGCCGTATTCAATGAAGCTGCCTTCATCGACCAGGTCCTCCAGGTTTTGCCTGGCGGTACGATAGCCCCTGGCTTTACGTCTTGCTGCGGCTGCAACTCTGCTTTCATCCAGGGTTGTCGCCAATCGTTGATTGAGCGCCTCTAACTCGGGGCGCAGTTTATCACTCATGTTTTCACCTGCTGTTTAAACGTAGCACTGGCACTAACAGCCGCTTTACCATCGGGCCGCCAGGCAATCAATTCAACATTTTGACCACTGCAATTGCCGCGCAAGCGAATGGTTTGACCGCAAAACAACGGCGCTTTCGCCCGAAAGCTGAAACTGCTTAGCGGTGCATCGCTATTGGCACGACATAACTCAGACAAAAATATGGCTGTCAGCGGGCCGTGTACGACCAAACCGGGATAACCCTCCTCAAAACACGCATAGCCTGCATCGTAATGAACGCGGTGGCTATTGAACGTCAGCGCAGAAAAACGCATCAGTCGCACTGGGTCTGTAGCCACATCCCGCCACCAATCTGCATCGGCCAGGGTCTGGTAGTCGGTGTCTATCCCGGTCGCAACAGCGCTGTTAACTGCGCTGCTGGCAACGGCTGGCAGATAAATAAAATCTCGCTGCTCACTCACGCACACCTGACCTCGCTGTGAATACTCATAGTCAACCGTCACAATATACAGGGTACCTTGTGCGCCCTCTTTCTGATTGATCGACACTACAGTTTCAACAAGTTCTGCCGACTCATTCAATATCAGCGGCGCATGATACTGAGTGCGCGCACCGGCAAACATGCGCCGAGGGTTTGGTACCGGCGGCAGAAAGTCACCTTTCTGCGGGTGACCGTCATGGCCAATTTTCGAGTGCAGTGCAACCTCCAGAAAATATAACCAGTGCCAGAGGCCGGGTAAATTTTCTGTAGGCTGTTTAAGCCCCAAATCGAGAACACCGTGCATAGCCTCTGCGGGCCATCCGGTAAGATAAGTGGTTTGCTGGCGCCGCCTGCCCACCCAGGCTTGCAAGTCTTCGCTCATCGGTTAACGAGTCCGCGCCTGGCGCAGCGTTTTGCGCCGCACCTTGCCCGCATCATCGCGCAGGGGTTCACTCACAAATTCGAGGCTGCGGGGAATTTTGTAACGCACCAGTCGCTCTGATAAGTGAGCCAGCATTGCTGCTTCGTCGGCGCTGGCGCCATTCATATCAATAATCGCGTGTACGGCATTGCCCAGGTCTTCATGGGGCAGGCCGATCACCGCACAGGAGCGCACGCCGGGAAAAGCCTCAATGGCACCTTCAACTTCTGCGGGAAAGATATTGGCGCCACCGGAGAGAATCATGTCGGTTTGGCGATCAGTTAAATACAAATACCCGTCTTCGTCCATATACCCCATATCACCCAGGCTCTCCCAACCGCAAGCATCTGCTTTGGCTGCATCGCCTACATAGTGATAGGTGGAGCCTGCACCAGTGGCAGGCATCATATAAATTTCACCGATCTCACCGGGTGGCAAGGCATTACCCTGCTCATCCACCACTTTCATCAACGAGCCCCCGATGGGCTTGCCAACCGAACCGCGATGCGCCAACCAGTCTTCTCCGCCAATGACGGTAAAACCCTGCGCTTCGGTGCCGCCGTAGAGTTCGACAATTTTGTGCGCGCCCAGCCAGTCAATCCAGGCTTGTTTCAGCCACTGCGAAATGGGTGCCGCCAAATGGAACACCATATCCAGTGCACTGAGATCAGCCGCGGCTTTAACCTCGTCGGGCAATTGCCAGATGCGCTGCATCATCGTTGGCACCATATACACCACCGAAATTCTATATTGCTCCAGCAATGCCAGGGTTGGCCCGGCAGCAAAGCGTTCGGTAAACACGACGTGATTGCCATTGCCCAACCCGGCCCAAATAAACAGGAACGGGCCATTGTGGTACAGGGGCCCTGGTACCAATACCGCCTTCTGTAGCGGCATCACTAAAAAGGGTTGCTCGGGGTCCATGGCTGCGGGCTGTTCCGCAACAATCAACTTTGGTCGGCCAGTGCTGCCACCGGAGGTCATAGCCTTCATGTAGCGCGAGGTTTTCTCCGGTAGGGCGGAATCATCAAATTCACTGGCATCGAACCCGGCCGGAATGACGCGGGTGTTTGGCAAGTCGTCGTTGACGCCTACCACCAGGCTGGATGCTGCCACTTCAATAATGGCATCGCGCTCAATGTTCGGCAGCTTACCAGAGACCGGTTGAGGGACAGCGCCCAGTTTCCAGACCGCGTAACAGGCTTCAACAAACTCGATACTATTCGGCAAGGCAATGGTGACATTATCACCCTCTTTGACTCCCAGCGATTCGTAGGCCCGCGCCAGGCGGTTGGTACTGGCCTCCAACTGCGAAAAACTGACCGTTGTATCGCCCATGGTAAGAGCCGGTGCAGCGGGGTTCTTCACAGCCCAAAAGGCAAGAATACGAGAAAAAGAAACTTCCGCCATAACTGAATCCTTGTTGACTGGTGCTTTTTATTGAGACCTTTGCACGGAAGACGATTTCGCTTTCAGGCCGGGCAAAAACGCACGGAATGAGGGAGTTTATGGGTATAAATGACCGATTGAGTACGATTTTAACACAGCATGCAGGTGAAATGGCTTTCGTGCGAAGGTCTCTTATTGACGTTGCAGCGTATTGCCATCGGTATGCTGATAACTTTGTTTACCGTATATATCGACTGCGGTGGTTTCACTGTACTCCAGAGTATCGCCGCTGACTTTGATACTGTGCGCAAAGCCGGTGGTGCGGGCTTTTTCCTGCATGAACGGCGATTGCACAATACCCCACTGAGCATCGCCATCTTTGGCTGCTACCTGTATGTGCGTGGTATCGCCATCAACTTTTGCCTGTCCACCGGCCAGTAAAGTCACCCCTCGCGGAATGGTCAAGGTCTGGCAGATCACGCCGGTTGCAGGGTCCCACAGCCAGTAGCCAATCTGGTCGTGAAAGACCTCATCATTTGATTTGCGGGTAACCACCTGGTGATAGCGCACAATGACCAGGGTTTGCTCTTCGGCATTGGTGACATCACCAGCAGCCTCAAAGGTCAGTGTTTCGTAATAGGGGCTGCGCTCGTCGGCATCGGGTTCTGGAGCCACATCCATACCCTCAGCGCCCTTCCAGATGCCCACCAGACGGGCCAGAGGGCCATAGTCGATACCGTCTATCACTGTATCACTCATTTTGAATCTCCTGTTTGGATTAGGCTCTGTATTGGCGTACCCTCGCCGTATTCAGTCAAGCTATTGAGCGGGTTGGGGCGATTGAGGGTTAGCCAGTCAACGGCGCCCTCGCGCTCGACAATAATGGTTTGGTACTCACTCATACGCCACTTCCTCTCTGCCTGCCCGGGCGCGATAAAAGGGCACCTGTTGACTGGCATTTTCATCCCCGCGCAAACGCTTTTCCAATAACTGCAATATCATTTTTGTAATCGGCGATAACTCCAGTTTCACAGCGGATTCTAATGTCTCCCAGCGTAAATCTTCCAGTTCACCGTTGCCCTTCAGGTGACCACTGAGCCACTTGGCATCCACCATAAAAAAGCGCGCATCGTAGCGGCGTACCCGATTAGGTGGCGTAATTGCCCTGGCTACGTAATCCAGCTTATCGAGTGCGGGCACATGGCCTGTGGCGTAAAAAGGCTGCCAGTGACTGGACTGAGATTGCGGTGCTGCCCTGGTGGGCCGACCGAGAATCAGGCCGGTTTCTTCAAAGGTTTCGCGCACTGCGGCCATGGCTATGGCGCGAGCGCGGGCCGGTGTTACTGAGCGGGTCAGTTTGCGTTCAACTGTATTACGCAGGGCCGCAGGTGACGCCACCCGGGCATCGCCTGGGTCAACACGGCCACCGGGAAACACATACATATGCGGCATAAATACATGCCTGGCGCTGCGCACCCCAAGCAATACCTCGCGGTTATTTCTGACAATGATCAGGGTAGAGGCATCACGAGGTCTCAATTGGCATGCCTAAAAGCTGAAGTTTTCGGCGGAGAAGCTGTCCATGGTCGCTTTGAAGTTCTCCGGCCCTGGAGCAATGCAGGACACTATATTCGTGTGGATACCACCATCGGCGTAACCGCGCATCAGCGCCTGGCATTCGTCCGCCGGGCCAATCATGCCGATTTCATCAACCAGCTCGTCGGGCAGGGCGGCGGCTGTGCGTTCACGATCTTTTGCCGCCCAGCCTTCGCGTATTTCCCTGGCGGCATCTTCATAACCAGCCCAGGCTAAAAACTTGTTGTACACCGGGGTGGAGTAGTAACTCGCAAAATTAGCGCGAAACGCATTGCGCCCGGTTTCTTTGTCGTCGGTAACCACCATCATATGACGGCAAACCACTTCGACAGTGTCCAGCTTCTTGCCAGCGCGTTCTGCACCAATGGCAATGTGCTCCATAATTTTAGGCAGTGCACTGCGCGGAAACAGATTGAGAATAACACCGTCTGCAATCTCTGCCGCCGCCTCAATCATCCTGGGGCGCAAGGCGGCCAAATAGATCGGCATGTTTTCAATCGGCATCTGACGATACCCTTTGGAGCGCAAGGTATCCCCTTCAAAATCGGTTTTCTCACCGGCGAGCATTGAACGCATGATGGCAACGGTTTCCTTCATCCGCGTCAGCGGTTTTTCCAGCTTCAATCCGTGCCAGTTTTCAATAATCGTGTGGCTGGAGGTTCCCAGCCCCGGCACAAACCGACCCGGATAAGCCTGACCGATCACCGACAGGGTCGAAGCCAGCACTCCGGGTGTGCGCGTGTAGGCGGGAACAACCGCAATACCCACACGCACTTTCTCGGTTTTTTCCAGCAACATGGGCACCAGCGTCAGTGCGTCCAGACCACCCGCATCGGCGAGCCATAAATCACCGTAGCCCATCGCCTCTGCCTGTTGTGCCAAAGCAATGGTATCGGCAACTGAACCGGTAGGAGCCGGCAGTGAAAGTGCAATTCGTTTCGGTAAACTCATACTTGTGACTTCCCTCTCTGCTGAACATTTTTGCGGCGCTGACCAATTTCATCACCACTGACATTCTTGTTCGCGCAGGCCATTACCAGCTTTTCCATTGCCATGCCCGCTGCCAAGGTGGACCCCAAACCATCGTCCACCAGCTTTTTGTATATCTTCACTGTGGTGGGCACGCAACTGGCAATATCTTGAGCCACCTTTGTACATTCCTCCAGCAGGGTTGCATCTGCAACCACTCTGCTGACCATACCCCAGTCAGAGGCCTGCTCGGCTGAAATGAAGTTGCCGGTAAAATGCGCTTCTTTGGCGCGGCTGGGCCCTATAAGACGAGACAGTTTTTGCGACAAGCCCCAGCCGGGAGCCAAACCAATACGGCAGTGGGTATCTGCGAAGCGCGCACTGTGACCGGCGATCAGAATGTCACCCATCAGTGCCAGTTCGAAACCACCGGTAGCGGCCACGCCGTTCACGCCAACAATAATTGGACGATCAAAATCAGCCATGGCGCGAGCCACATCGTTGTCACCATGAATCTTGAAGGCATCCAGACCGCCGGGGTGTTCTGACATCGCTTTTAAATCCAGACCGGCGCAAAAAGCGCGACCATTGCCAGTCAATATCGCAGCTAGAATTGCTTTGTCGGCCTTGAGGGATTGGAAAGCACTGCACAGCTCACTCAGCAACTGGGGCGACAGTGCATTCATTGAAGCGGGACGGTTCAATGTCAGGGTAGCAACCGCAGCCTCTTTCTCAACCAGCAATATATTGTCTGACATAATTACCTTTTTACTTGCCCTTGAGACCTTTGCACGAAAGCCATTTCACCTGCATGCTGCGTTAAAATCGTACTCAATCGGTCATTTATAAGCATAAACTCCCTCATTCCGTGCGTTTTTGCCTTGCCTGAAAGTGAAATCATCTTCCGTGCAAAGGTCTCCCCTTGTTACTTGCCTTTGAATACCGCGGGGCGCTTTTCCAGGAATGCTGTTGCACCTTCGTCTGCGTCTTCGCTGCTCATGCAGTAGTACTGCAAGCGCGCTTCGTTGCTGATCACTTCTGCCATGTTTCCCTCCATGGCGTAATTTAGCGACTCCTTTGCGTAACGTAAAGATAGAGGCGCTTTTCCAGCGAGTTGTGCCGCGAGTGCTTTGGCTTCCTCCATCAATTTGTCTGCGGGTACCACACGATTACACAAACCGTATTCCAGACACTTGCTGGCACGTAATTTTTCGCCTAAGACCATCAACTCATACGCACGCTTGCGACCAACGGTTCGCGCAAGATGCCAAGTCGCGCCACCATCTGGAATCAGGCTGATCGCAGCAAAGGCCTGATACAGGTATGCATCCTCTGCCATCACCGTGAGATCACAGTTCATGGCAAACGCTGAACCTACTCCGGCTGCTGCGCCATTGACCGCGCTGATCCAGGGCTTGCGGGCATTGGTAATCGCCATTAACACGGGCTTGTACTCATTGTTCAGCATATCCGTCACATGGGCATTTTTAGCCGGATTTTCTGCCAAATCTGCTCCGGCGCAGAACGCCCGCCCTGCGCCGGTCAAGATAACCACACAGACAGAGGCGTCGGAATTCACCTCGTGAGCTACCGCCAGAAGCTCGCGGCGCATACCTGCACTGATGGCATTGAGGCTATCGGGTCGATTGAGACTGACGATTGCAATTGCGCCGTCACGCTCAACATTTACGGTTTCATAGTCACTCATCAAATTTTCCTTTATGTTTTAACCAACCGCTCCTGATTCGCGCAGGCTGGCTATTTCTTGCTCTTCGAAACCCATATCTGCCAGGGTTGCATCGGTATCTTCACCAATGCCGTGGGCACCGTGGCGCACGTTTGCGGGCGTGCGACTAAAACGAGGGCTCGGCGCAGGCTGGGTTACGCCATCGACTTCTATATACACCTCACGCGCAACATTAGCCGGATGCCTGGGTGCGTCCATAAAATTCAGCACTGGCGCAAAACACGCATCAGTGCCTTCCATGATGTCACACCACTCGGCCTGGGTTTTAGTCATAATAACCTCGGCCAGCGCGGCTGTCATTTCTGGCCAGCGTTCGCGGTCATGCTGCCCACCAAATGTGGCAGGGTCCAGCGCCGCATGGTGCATCAACAAGGCATAAAACTGCGGTTCAATAGAGCCGATGGAGATATATTCACCATCGGCACATTCATAGGTATCGTAAAAGTGGGCCCCGCCATCAAGCATATTGGATCCACGCTGGGTCGCATCCCAACCACCCGCTGCCTGAAAGCCGTGAAACATCCACATTAACTGGGCGGCGCCATCGACCATGGCTGCATCAATCACCTGACCTTTGCCGGAATTACTGGCCTCCAGCAAAGCCGCGAGAATACCGTTAACCAATAACATACCACCGCCGCCCATATCGCCAACCAGGTTCAGTGGCGGCACTGGCTTCTCACCTCTGCGGCCAGTGGCATACAAAGCACCCGTAATGGAGATGTAATTAATATCGTGACCGGCTGCGTTCGCTAGCGGCCCCTCCTGCCCCCAGCCGGTCATGCGACCAAAAATCAACCTGGGATTGCGCTCCAGGCAAACCTCGGTGCCAATACCCAGTTTTTCGCAGACACCAGGGCGATAGGGGTCAATCAGACAATCGGCGTTTTCCACCATGCGCAGCAGTGTTTCAACACCTGCGGGGTCTTTCAGGTTGAGCACTACCGATTTCTTGCCACGCAAGCTCACATCCCTGGACTTGCCGGGTTCAAAGGCACCCGCACGCTCAATGCGAATAACCTCGGCCCCCATGTCGGCGAGTATCATCCCCGCCATGGGTGCAGGCCCAATTCCGGCCAGCTCAATAATTGTATAACCGTTTAGCGGGCCCATGAAATTGTCTCCTGTTCCCATTCCGGGGGCTTGCTGAAGCGAGAATTTTTGTTCGAGATCAAGCCGCGCGCCACTTGCTGAGCGGCGTGTACAGGCTGGTACCTGAGTATCAAAAAGTGGCGCACGACCTGGCTAGCCAGCGAAAAAAACAGTCCGGCTATTTAGGTTGCATCCGAATGCCGCCATCTATTCTTACACACTCACCATTCATATAGTCGTTCTCAACCAGCATTTGCGCAATGTGGGCAATTTCATCAGCAACCCCAAGACGCTTCGGGTACAGCACCTGGCTGCCCAGCGGCTTTAGAAATTCTGCAATCTCGGGGGTCATTTCCTCTGCGCCACCCATCATCAGAGGCGTCGCAACTAACCCCGGAACAATCGTATTCACGCGAATACCCAGCACCGACAGGTCGCGGGCAATCGGCAGCGTCATGCCGACTACACCACCTTTTGAAGCAGAGTAGGCCGCCTGGCCAATCTGACCTTCGAAGGCCGCCACGGATGCCGTATTAATAATGACACCACGGCCGCCATCGTCGGTAACGACGTCGTTACCCGCCATCTGTTGCGCGCATAAACGCAAAACATTGAAGGTGCCGATCAAATTAACATCTAAAACCAGTTTGAAATCGTCCAGCGGGAACGGGCCATCGCGGCCCATCGTGCGCCTGGCGTTACCGATACCTGCGTAGTTACAGTTGATATGGATGGTGCCAAAGGCCTCTACCGTTGCAGCAATGCCTGCCTTTACGGAGTCTTCATCGGCCACATTCACATTGCAGAAAATCGCATTGTCCTGGCCCAGGTCTGCTACCAGAGCATGGCCTTTCTCTTCGTTCATATCAAAAATGGCGCACTGGGTACCGCTGGCTGCAAAGCGTTTCACGGTGGCGCGGCCCAGACCTGATGCGCCCCCTGTTACTACGGCAACTTTATCCTTTAAATCCATAACTTGGCTCCTGTGCCTAATGTATAAAAGTAGTTTTAAATACTGCTAGAGACCTTTGCACGAAAGCCATTTCACCTGCATGCTGTGTCGCCTAAAAGCGCCTACTGTTGGTAAAATCGTACTCAATCGGTCATTTATAAGCATAAACTCCCTCATTTCGTGCGTTTTTGCCTTGCCTGAAAGTGAAATCATCTTCCGTGCAAAGGCCTCTGCTAGAAATTGCGCGTATTAAACGGCGTATAGTCATCACCCAGGCAGTCGCGGCTGATGATAATCTTCATTACTTCTGAGGTTCCTGCGTAAATCGTTGATATTTTGGCATCGGTGTACTGGCGAGAGATTGGGTACTCGTCCATATAGCCCGCCCCACCGTGCAACTGAACACCCAGTTCGGCGGCCCTAACCTGCAATTCAGAGCAGTGCAGCTTCGCCTTGGCCGCATCGACAGCGGTCAGCGCGCCAGCATTGAATGCCGCGACACACTGATCAATATAGTTTTGTGCAATGTCCAGTTCGGTGCGCAATTCCGCCAGCTTGAACTGAGTATTCTGCTGTGCTGACAGCGGCTTGCCAAAGACAGTGCGCTGTTTTACAAATTCCGCGGTCAGGTCATAGGACAACTGGGCACACGAGATATAGCTGGACGCACCAATCAGGCGCTCTTCTGCCAAACCTTCCATCAGGTAGTAAAAGCCTTTGCCAGGCTCGCCGAGTACATTTTCCCTGGGAACTTCAACATCATTGAAAAACAGTTCCGCCGTGTCCTGGGCCTTGAGTCCCATTTTCTTCAAATTGCGACCGCGCTCAAAGCCTTTCATACCCCGCTCCACCAGAAACAGAGCCATCGCGTGGGGGTTATGTTCCGGGTCTGTCTTGGCCGCAACAATCACCAGGTCGGCATTGATACCGTTGGAGATGTAGATTTTGGCGCCATTTAATACCCAGTGATCACCCTGCTCAACGGCGGTGGTGCGTATGCCCGCCAAATCGGAACCGGCATCGGGCTCAGTCATGGCTATCGCCAAAATACACTCTCCACTAATACATTTTGGCAAAAAGCGCTGGCGCTGCTCGTCGTTGCCAAAACGGGTCAGGTAGGGCCCCACCAAACGGCTATGCAGGGTGTTAAACCAGTCACCGACCCTGGCGTAGTTGCTTTCTTCGATAATGATTTGCTCAAAACGGAAATCATCATCCCCCATGCCACCATATTTTTCTTCTGGCCAGACCATGAGAAAACCTTGCTCTCCGGCCTTTTCAAAGGCTGAGCGGTCAACCATGCCAGCCTCGCGCCACTCTTCCATATGCGGCACAATTTCTGCCGCTAAAAACTTGCGGTAGGCGTCTCTGAACATCTGCTGTTCTTCGGTAAAGCCTCTTGACAGCATGCAGGGTATCTCTTTTTTGTCAGCTAAAAATCGCGCACTAGTATGTGTGAGCGGCTCACATGCCAACAATGACGTGTTTCGACAAAAAAATTGACGTAAACTAACAGCCATGGCGACCACTCGAAAATCTACGCGACAGATATCTATTTCCGTCTACTTCGTCAAAGCAATTCTGAAAAACGTCATCGCCAACGGGCTCGACCCGGTTCAGCTACTGCGCGACAACCGAATTTCTCCTCGTCTACTGCAAGAAAATGAAGCGCGTATTTCAGTTGAGCGCTACGCAGACCTGCAAGTCGCGGTTATGAAAGCCCTGGGAGACGAGGCCCTGGCTTACGGGCCTTCCCCTTTCCCGCTGGGCACCTGGTCTATGATGTGCCATGCGGTTATCGGCTCAGACACGCTGGGAAAAGCGCTCGCGCGTTACTGCCGCTTTTTTTCCCTGTTTCACGGCGAAGATGCGCCCAAAATGATCATCAAGGAGGGTCTGGTCATGGTCCGGGTAGGCTTTCAGGAGCTTCGAGGGGATCAATACCTCGGCGAGATGTCACTGTTCAACTGTCACCGTTTTCTGAGCTGGCTGGTGGCTGAGCATTTGCCAGTGCAGTCATTCAATTTTCAATACGATCAGCCACCCCACGTCGATGAGTACCGTCCCATGTTTCTCTCCAATCCAGTGCACTTTGGAAGCGAACACACCGAAATGGTGCTTAATCGCGCACTGCTGGACAGGCCGGTGGTTCAGACTGAGGAAAGTTTGACGCGCTTTCTGCGTCATCCGGTGCTGACGCTTCTTACTCAGCAATACGATCATGCAAGTTGGACATCTCGAGTCAAGGAGTTTCTCAAACGCGACCTTACTGACATTGCCGAATTGGATACTGTCGCCAGTGAGATGGACATACATCCGCAAACCTTGCGGAGGCGGCTCAGCAAAGAGGGAACCTCCTTCTCGGAGATCAAAAGTCAGTTGCGCCGCGATGTTTCTCTCTACTACCTGGGTAAACGGGGCTTGAGTATTGAAGAGATCGCCCATCGATCCGGGTTCTCGGAATCCAGCGCATTTATACGCGCATTCAAGGGCTGGACTGGTGTGACGCCGTATACCTATCGAAAGGGGCTGTAGGTCGTCTGATACCTGACAACTCTGGACCCGAATCAATAGTGCATTTACAGGTTGGGTCACAGCCTCCTGCGAACAATCGCGAACCCGCAGACCCAACCTACACCGCGTCAGCGGTATCCAGTTCTTGTTGCAGCTCCCGCTTGAGGAACTTACCACTGGCGTTGCGCGGCAACGCCTCAGAGGTAAACCAGATATAGCGAGGAATTTTGTGCACGGACAATTGCGTTTTACAAAATTCACGTAATTCATCCGCTGCAAGGCTGCTGCCCTGTTTCAGGTAGATAGCAACACCGACTTCCTCGCCAAGACGCTCATCCGGCACAGCAAAGACCGACGCTTCGGCAACTGCATCGTGTTTAAAGATCACAGTTTCTACTTCGCTACAGTAGACATTTTCTCCGCCGCGCAAAACCATGTCCTTGGCGCGATCAACCAGATAGAGAAATCCATCTTCGTCAAAATAACCAATATCACCCGTGTGCAACCAGCCATCAACGATAGTCTCGGCAGTGGCATCGGGGCGATTCAAATAACCCTTGATCACCTGGCAGCCTTTGACGCAAACTTCGCCGCGCTCACCCTGGGGTAGCTCGCTGCCCTTTTCATCGATGCATTTAACATCGTAGATTGGCATAACCATACCGGCGCTGGCAGGCTTATCGACAAAAAACGCGCCGCCATGGGCCGCAATGATCCCGCAGGTTTCTGTCATGCCATAGCCTTGCTGGGGTGCCGCCCCGCCGCCCACCTTGTCAATTCTGTCAACCAGATCAGGTTGCACCGGCGCACCACCGCCGCCAAGACTTTTTAAGCTGGAGGTATCGCGGGTTGCGAAATCGGGATGAGAGATCATTTCGCGAGACATGACCGGCACGCCGGTAAATACCGAGATTTTCTCTTCTTCTACAATACGCAAGGCTTCTCCTGCATCCCATTTATACATATGCACCAACTTGCCCCCGCCAACGGTCACGGCCTGGGCAACACAGTTGTTCGCGGTAACGTGAAACAGCGGTGTAGAAATGATTGAAGAGGGTGGCTCGTCTGCCAAAGGGTCATCACTCTGCGTCAACTCCTCACCCGCCTCAGCTCTTACTTTACCCATCGCCGCATGCTGCACCATGTTGGCAAACACCACACCCAGGACGTTATTGGTACAACCCAGGTGTGTTAGCTGGGCGCCCTTGGGCCGACCGGTTGTGCCAGAGGTGTAAAAAATACAGGCATCGTCATCCGGGTCGATGGTGACATCTGGCAAAACAGGCTCACCGGTCAACACCTCTGCCCAATTGATGACGCCTTCAGGTAAGGCCCCTTCCATGCGAACGCCAACAACTTTCATATCGGGGAATTTGTGTCTAAGCGACTCAAAACGAGCAAAGCGCTCCTGATCGCAGATCAACATCACCGGAGCAGAATCTTCCAGTCCATATTCCATTTCTTCGGTGACCCACCAGGCATTCATGCCCACGGCGCTGGCCCCTACCGAGATAATTGCCCAATAGCTCATCATCCACTCGGGGAAATTGCGCATAGAAATGGCAACTCGATCATGCTGGTTCACACCATTGTCAACCAACCAACTGGCGATGCGGTTAACTTGTTCGTGGGCCTGGTTATAGGTCCATCGCTCATCTTGATAGACAAGGTAGTCGGCATCACCATGCCCGGCCGACATTAACCACATATCGCGCAAATTTCCGGGTGCATTGGCGAAGGATTTTAGTTTTTGCCCACGTATTTCAACTTCGGCAATCTCAAACATCTGCCCAGGCGCTGTAAGTTCGCCCCAGGATTCTCTCAACTCTTTGTACATTGCTTACCTTTATCGTTAGGATTTTTGGTCTATCTCTTCGGTGACTGCGGTTTGGCCAGTACCGACACTGCAAAACTGGAAGTTGCCGCAGCGCAGGTTTATGAGTATATGCTGCCCAGCCCGCAAATCAACTGGCCCTTGCTTAGCCAGCGCTGCGGCTTTGAGGTAGCGCTGCAGCTTACAAGCCGTTGCAGATATCGATTTTTTCAAAGAGGTAGCTCCACCGAGGCCGGCAGGGCAGTCAGTGTAAGCGGCCTGGGTACGCTGATGCCTGCAAGAGTTCCGTTCCACAGATTCACGTCCATGCTCTGCTCGGTGTAGAATCGCAAAAACTGACCAGCATTGAACAAGCAAGCGACCTCATTATCGTTACTGCTAAACCAGCAAAGGAGGTCGCCTGGTACGGTACGGCTGACCGCGCCTCCTCCACCGGCAGTAATGGGACTCCCATCGCCCACCAGGATAAGCTGGTCATCTGCGCCCAGATTACCGGCACTCGACCAGCGTTCGCCGCTATTTAGAGTGATCGTGGCAGAGTCTGAATCCATCTTGATATAGAGGGTATAGGTAACATCGGCTACAAAAGTCTGGTTGCTATGATCTGACGATAAGCCGGTCGTTAGATCGAACACAACCGTGCCGGTGGTGGCAGTAATGCTCTCACCGCTGAGGGTGACCGAAGTAAAGGCTTCACCGGCATTGCCCGCCGCATTGGTCAGCACCAGGGCGGTGTTGACGGTGCCGCCATCGGCCACATCAGGGTCGCCTGCGGTCACCGTATAGGTGCCCGTATAGGTGCCGTCGCCGTTGTCGGTGGTATCGGTCAGGGTCTGACCATTAAAGCGGCCCGAGAGGGTCAAACCGGTCTCGGCACTGCCCCCGCTGACAGAGGCCGCTGTGACGGTCACCAGCACCCTATCGCCAAGCTGGTAGGCGCCATCGGCCACGCTCACGCCGCTGATGACCGGCACCAACGGTCTCACCGAGGGCGGCAGGGTAGTCAGTGCAGGTTGTACGCTGATACTTGCGAGAGTTCCGCTCCACAGGTCCTTGATCGCTGCCTGATTGGTGAAGGCTCGAAAAAACGAGCCGTTATAGTCCAAGCTAGCGATCAGAGCGTTCCCAAATTTACTGCTAAGCCAGCGAACGGGGTCGCCTGCTACGGTACGGCTGATCGCGCCTCCTCCGCCACCGCCGAGAATGGGACTCCCATCGCCGACCAGGATAAGCTGGTCATCTGCGCCCAGATTACCGGCACTCGACCAGCGTTCGCCGCTATTTAGAGTGATCGTGGCAGAGTCTGAATCCACCTTGATATAGAGGGTATAGGTAACATCGGCTGCAAAGGCCCGGCTGCTGTGGTTCGACGATAAACCCGCCGTTAGATCGAACACAACCGTGCCGGTGGTGGCAGTAATGCTCTCACCGCTGAGGGTGACCGAAGTAAAGGCTTCACTGGCATTGCCCGCCGCATTGGTCAGCACCAGGGCGGTGTTGACGGTGCCACCATCGGCCACATCCGGGTCGCCTGCGGTCACCGTATAGGTGCCTGTATAAGTGCCGTCGCCGTTGTCGGTGGTATCGGTCAGGGTCTGACCATTAAAGCGGCCCGAAAGGGTCAAACCGGTCTCGGCACTGCCCCCGCTGACAGAGGCCGCTGTGACGGTCACCAACACCCTATCGCCAAGCTGGTAGGCGCCATCGGCCACGCTCACGCCGCGAATAACCGGCACCAACGGTCTCACCGAGGGCGGCAGGGTAGTCAGTACAGGTTGTACGCTGATACTTGCAAGAGTTCCGCTCCACAGATCCACGTCCTCGCTCTGCTCGGTGTAGAATCGCAAAAACTGACCACTATAGAACAAGCAAGCGACCCCATTATCGTTATTGCTAAACCAGCAAATGGGGTCGTCTGTTGCGGTACGGCTGATCGCGCCTCCGCCACCGGCAGTAATGGGACTCCCATCGCCGATCAGGATAAGCTGGTCATCTGCGCCCAGATTACCGGCACTCGACCAATGCTCACTACTACCTAGAGTGATCGTGGCAGAATCTGAATCCACCTTGATATAAAGGGTATAGCTGACATCGGCTGCAAAGGTCCGGCTGCTATGATCCGACGATAAACCCGCCGTTAGATCGAACACAACCGTGCTGGTATCTATTTCAGTTTCAAAGTTGAGCACAGTGGCATCGCTGATACCCCCGTAGGGGTTGCCGGCCTCATCGGTGATGGCCCCGCTCTCGATCTCCAGGTGGTAGCCGGTCTCGCCGGCCAGGTTCATACCGGGGTCAATGGTCAGCACCCGGCTGTTATCGCTGGTGTTAATGGACAACTGGTCACGGTCAGTCTCGACATCAATGACCCGGTTATCGCTGCTGTTCGTGTCGTTGACCAGGGTGATGGTGCCGCTGCCCAGGGCAATGGCGCTGTCGAAGGTCAGGCTGATATTACTGTCAGGGGCCACAGCGTCCGCGTCGTCGGTCGGGCTGCTGCTGCTCAGCAGCGGCGCCACCCCGTCTACCCGCACCCCGCTGGTGTCCACGCTGGTCAGCGTGAGACTGGCGGCGTTGCCACTGGCATCGGTGAGGCGGTCCCCATTGAGGGTGAGTGCCGGGCCCACGCTCAGGCCGTCACGGTCCAGGTCACCTTCGGCGACGGTATAGCGGTAGGTGAGGCGGTCGCTGTCGCTGCCAGACACATAGGTGGCCGCGACGGTCTTGCTGTCTAAGCTCAGGGGCAGGGTTGAGGCGATGCCGCCACTGCTGTCGGCGGCTGTCAGGCTGACGGCTTCGCTGAACTGCACGGTAAAGTCGAGGGTGTCGCCAAGTTTGTAGTTGCCAGCCTCTGGTACGCTCACACGGGTTACGGTCGGCGCGGTGATATCGGCGGTGGCGAAGTTGAGGGTCTCCCTGTCCCCCGCCGCAATACCCCCGTAGGGGTTGCCCGCCTCATCGGTGATGGCCCCGCTCTCGATCTCCAGGTGGTAGTCGGTCTCACCGGCCAGGTTCATGCCGGGGTCAATGGTCAGCACCCGGCTGTTATCGCTGGCGTTAATGGACAACTGGTCACGGTCAGTCTCGACATCAATGGTTCGGTTATCGCTGCTGTTCGTGTCGTTGACCAGGGTGATGGTGCCGCTGCCCAGGGCAATGGCGCTGTCGAAGGTCAGGCTGATATTACTGTCAGGGGCCACAGCGTCCGCGTCGTCGGTCGGGCTGCTGCTGCTCAGCAGCGGCGCCACCCCGTCTACCCGCACCCCGCTGGTGTCCACGCTGGTCAGCGTGAGACTGGCGGCGTTGCCACTGGCATCGGTGAGGCGGTCCCCATTGAGGGTGAGTGCCGGGCCCACGCTCAGGCCGTCACGGTCCAGGTCACCTTCGGCGACGGTATAGCGGTAGGTGAGGCGGTCGCTGCCGTTGCCAGACTCATAGGTGGCCGAGGCGGTCTTGCTGTCTAAGCCCAGGGGCAGGGTTGAGGCGATGCCGCCACTGCTGTCGGCGGCTGTCAGGTTGACGGCTTCGCTGAACTGCACGGTAAAGTCGAGGGTGTCGCCAAGTTTGTAGTTGCCAGCCGCCGGGACGCTCACACGGGTTACGGTCGGCGCGGTGATATCGGCGGTGGCGAAGTTGAGGGTCTCCCTGTCCCCCGCCGCAATACCCCCGTAGGGGTTGCCGGCCTCATCGGTGATGGCCCCGCTCTCGATCTCCAGGTGGTAGTCGGTCTCGCCGGCCAGGTTCATGCTGGGGTCAATGGTCAGCACCCGGCTGTTATCGCTGGCGTTAATGGACAACTGGTCACGGTCAGTCTCGACATCAATGACCCGGTTATCGCTGCTGTTCGTGTCGTTGACCAGGGTGATGGTGCCGCTGCCCAGGGCAATGGCGCTGTCGAAGGTCAGGCTGATATTACTGTCAGGGGCCACAGCGTCCGCGTCGTCGGTCGGGCTGCTGCTGCTCAGCAGCGGCGCCACCCCGTCTACCCGCACCCCGCTGGTGTCCACGCTGGTCAGCGTGAGACTGGCGGCGTTGCCACTGGCATCGGTGAGGCGGTCCCCATTGAGGGTGAGTGCCGGGCCCACGCTCAGGCCGTCACGGTCCAGGTCACCTTCGGCGACGGTATAGCGGTAGGTGAGGCGGTCGCTGCCGCTGCCAGACACATAGGTGGCCGCGACGGTCTTGCTGTCTAAGTTCAGGGGCAGGGTTGAGGCGATGCCGCCACTGCTGTCGGCGGCTGTCAGGTTGACGGCTTCGCTGAACTGCACGGTAAAGTCGAGGGTGTCGCCAAGTTTGTAGGTGCCCGCCGCCGGGACGCTCACGCGGGTTACGCTCGGCGCGGTGATATCGGCGGTGGCGAAGTTGAGGGTCTCCCTGTCCCCCGCCGCAATACCCCCGTAGGGGTTGCCGGCCTCATCGGTGATGGCCCCGCTCTCGATCTCCAGGTGGTAGTCGGTCTCACCGGCCAGGTTCATGCCGGGGTCAATGGTCAGCACCCGGCTGTTATCGCTGGCGTTAATGGACAACTGGTCACGGTCAGTCTCGACATCAATGGTTCGGTTATCGCTGCTGTTCGTGTCGTTGACCAGGGTGATGGTGCCGCTGCCCAGGGCAATGGCGCTGTCGAAGGTCAGGCTGATATTACTGTCAGGGGCCACAGCGTCCGCGTCGTCGGTCGGGCTGCTGCTGCTCAGCAGCGGCGCCACCCCGTCTACCCGCACCCCGCTGGTGTCCACGCTGGTCAGCGTGAGACTGGCGGCGTTGCCACTGGCATCGGTGAGGCGGTCCCCATTGAGGGTGAGTGCCGGGCCCACGCTCAGGCCGTCACGGTCCAGGTCACCTTCGGCGACGGTATAGCGGTAGGTGAGGCGGTCGCTGCCGTTGCCAGACTCATAGGTGGCCGCGACGGTCTTGCTGTCTAAGCTCAGGGGCAGGGTTGAGGCGGTGCCGCCACTGCTGTCGGCGGCTGTCAGGCTGACGGCTTCGCTGAACTGCACCGTAAAGTCGAGGGTGTCGCCAAGTTTGTAGGTGCCAGCCGCCGGGACGCTCACGCCGGTCACGGTCGGCGCGGTGATATCGGCGGTGGCGAAGTTGAGGGTCTCCCTGTCCCCCGCCGCAATACCCCCGTAGGGGTTGCCCGCCTCATCGGTGATGGCCCCGCTCTCGATCTCCAGGTGGTAGCCGGTCTCACCGGCCAGGTTCATGCCGGGGTCAATGGTCAGCACCCGGCTGTTATCGCTGGCGTTAATGGACAACTGGTCACGGTCAGTCTCGACATCAATGACCCGGTTATCGCTGCTGTTCGTGTCGTTGACCAGGGTGATGGTGCCGCTGCCCAGGGCAATGGCGCTGTCGAAGGTCAGGCTGATATTACTGTCAGGGGCCACAGCGTCCGCGTCGTCGGTCGGGCTGCTGCTGCTCAGCAGCGGCGCCACCCCGTCTACCCGCACCCCGCTGGTGTCCACGCTGGTCAGCGTGAGACTGGCGGCGTTGCCACTGGCATCGGTGAGGCGGTCCCCATTGAGGGTGAGTGCCGGGCCCACGCTCAGGCCGTCACGGTCCAGGTCACCTTCGGCGACGGTATAGCGGTAGGTGAGGCGGTCGCTGCCGTTGCCAGACACATAGGTGGCCGCGACGGTCTTGCTGTCTAAGCCCAGGGGCAGGGTTGAGGCGGTGCCGCCACTGCTGTCGGCGGCTGTCAGGCTGACGGCTTCGCTGAACTGCACGATAAAGTCGAGGGTGTCGCCAAGTTTGTAGTTGCCAGCCTCTGGTACGCTCACACGGGTTACGGTCGGCGCGGTGATATCGGCGGTGGCGAAGTTGAGGGTCTCCCTGTCCCCCGCCGCAATACCCCCGTAGGGGTTGCCCGCCTCATCGGTGATGGCCCCGCTCTCGATCTCCAGGTGGTAGCCGGTCTCACCGGCCAGGTTCATGCCGGGGTCAATGGTCAGCACCCGGCTGTTATCGCTGGCGTTAATGGACAACTGGTCACGGTCAGTCTCGACATCAATGACCCGGTTATCGCTGCTGTTCGTGTCGTTGACCAGGGTGATGGTGCCGCTGCCCAGGGCAATCGCGCTGTCGAAGGTCAGGCTGATATTACTGTCAGGGGCCACAGCGTCCGCGTCGTCGGTCGGGCTGCTGCTGCTCAGCAGCGGCGCCACCCCGTCTACCCGCACCCCGCTGGTGTCCACGCTGGTCAGCGTGAGACTGGCGGCGTTGCCACTGGCATCGGTGAGGCGGTCCCCATTGAGGGTGAGTGCCGGGCCCACGCTCAGGCCGTCACGGTCCAGGTCACCTTCGGCGACGGTATAGCGGTAGGTGAGGCGGTCGCTGCCGTTGCCAGACACATAGGTGGCCGCGACGGTCTTGCTGTCTAAGCCCAGGGGCAGGGTTGAGGCGATGCCGCCACTGCTGTCGGCGGCTGTCAGGCTGACGGCTTCGCTGAACTGCACGGTGAACTCGAGGGTGTCGCCAAGTTTGTAGTTGCCAGCCGCCGGGACGCTCACACGGGTTACGGTCGGCGCGGTGATATCGGCGGTGGCGAAGTTGAGGGTCTCCCTGTCCCCCGCCGCAATACCCCCATAGGGGTTGCCGGCCTCATCGGTGATGGCCCCGCTCTCGATCTCCAGGTGGTAGTCGGTCTCACCGGCCAGGTTCATACCGGGGTCAATGGTCAGCACCCGGCTGTTATCGCTGGCGTTAATGGACAACTGGCTATTGTGAGCCGTGACATCAATGGTTCGGCTATCGCTGCTGTTCGTGTCGTTGACCAGGGTGATGGTGCCGCTGCCCAGGGCAATGGCGCTGTCGAAGGTCAGGCTGATATTACTGTCAGGGGCCACAGCGTCCGCGTCGTCGGTCGGGCTGCTGCTGCTCAGCAGCGGCGCCACCCCGTCTACCCGCACCCCGCTGGTGTCCACGCTGGTCAGCGTGAGACTGGCGGCGTTGCCACTGGCATCGGTGAGGCGGTCCCCATTGAGGGTGAGTGCCGGGCCCACGCTCAGGCCGTCACGGTCCAGGTCACCTTCGGCGACGGTATAGCGGTAGGTGAGGCGGTCGCTGCCGTTGCCAGACTCATAGGTGGCCGCGACGGTCTTGCTGTCTAAGCTCAGGGGCAGGGTTGAGGCGGTGCCGCCACTGCTGTCGGCGGCTGTCAGGCTGACGGCTTCGCTGAACTGCACCGTAAAGTCGAGGGTGTCGCCAAGTTTGTAGGTGCCAGCCGCCGGGACGCTCACGCCGGTCACGGTCGGCGCGGTGATATCGGCGGTGGCGAAGTTGAGGGTCTCCCTGTCCCCCGCCGCAATACCCCCGTAGGGGTTGCCGGCCTCATCGGTGATGGCCCCGCTCTCGATCTCCAGGTGGTAGTCGGTCTCACCGGCCAGGTTCATGCCGGGGTCAATGGTCAGCACCCGGCTGTTATCGCTGGCGTTAATGGACAACTGGTCACGGTCAGTCTCGACATCAATGACCCGGTTATCGCTGCTGTTCGTGTCGTTGACCAGGGTGATGGTGCCGCTGCCCAGGGCAATGGCGCTGTCGAAGGTCAGGCTGATATTACTGTCAGGGGCCACAGCGTCCGCGTCGTCGGTCGGGCTGCTGCTGCTCAGCAGCGGCGCCACCCCGTCTACCCGCACCCCGCTGGTGTCCACGCTGGTCAGCGTGAGACTGGCGGCGTTGCCACTGGCATCGGTGAGGCGGTCCCCATTGAGGGTGAGTGCCGGGCCCACGCTCAGGCCGTCACGGTCCAGGTCACCTTCGGCGACGGTATAGCGGTAGGTGAGGCGGTCGCTGCCGTTGCCAGACTCATAGGTGGCCGAGGCGGTCTTGCTGTCTAAGCCCAGGGGCAGGGTTGAGGCGGTGCCGCCACTGCTGTCGGCGGCTGTCAGGCTGACGGCTTCGCTGAACTGCACGATAAAGTCGAGGGTGTCGCCAAGTTTGTAGTTGCCAGCCGCCGGTACGCTCACACGGGTTACGGTCGGCGCGGTGATATCGGCGGTGGCGAAGTTGAGGGTCTCCCTGTCCCCCGCCGCAATACCCCCGTAGGGGTTGCCCGCCTCATCGGTGATGGCCCCGCTCTCGATCTCCAGGTGGTAGTCGGTCTCACCGGCCAGGTTCATACCGGGGTCAATGGTCAGCACCCGGCTGTTATCGCTGGCGTTAATGGACAACTGGTCACGGTCAGTCTCGACATCAATGACCCGGTTATCGCTGCTGTTCGTGTCGTTGACCAGGGTGATGGTGCCGCTGCCCAGGGCAATGGCGCTGTCGAAGGTCAGGCTGATATTACTGTCAGGGGCCACAGCGTCCGCGTCGTCGGTCGGGCTGCTGCTGCTCAGCAGCGGCGCCACCCCGTCTACCCGCACCCCGCTGGTGTCCACGCTGGTCAGCGTGAGACTGGCGGCGTTGCCACTGGCATCGGTGAGGCGGTCCCCATTGAGGGTGAGTGCCGGGCCCACGCTCAGGCCGTCACGGTCCAGGTCACCTTCGGCGACGGTATAGCGGTAGGTGAGGCGGTCGCTGCCGCTGCCAGACACATAGGTGGCCGCGACGGTCTTGCTGTCTAAGTTCAGGGGCAGGGTTGAGGCGATGCCGCCACTGCTGTCGGCGGCTGTCAGGCTGACGGCTTCGCTGAACTGCACCGTAAAGTCGAGGGTGTCGCCAAGTTTGTAGGTGCCAGCCGCCGGGACGCTCACGCCGGTCACGGTCGGCGCGGTGATATCGGCGGTGGCGAAGTTGAGGGTCTCCCTGTCCCCCGCCGCAATACCCCCGTAGGGGTTGCCGGCCTCATCGGTGATGGCCCCGCTCTCGATCTCCAGGTGGTAGTCGGTCTCGCCGGCCAGGTTCATGCTGGGGTCAATGGTCAGCACCCGGCTGTTATCGCTGGCGTTAATGGACAACTGGTCACGGTCAGTCTCGACATCAATGGTTCGGCTATCGCTGCTGTTCGTGTCGTTGACCAGGGTGATGGTGCCGCTGCCCAGGGCAATGGCGCTGTCGAAGGTCAGGCTGATATTACTGTCAGGGGCCACAGCGTCCGCGTCGTCGGTCGGGCTGCTGCTGCTCAGCAGCGGCGCCACCCCGTCTACCCGCACCCCGCTGGTGTCCACGCTGGTCAGCGTGAGACTGGCGGCGTTGCCACTGGCATCGGTGAGGCGGTCCCCATTGAGGGTGAGTGCCGGGCCCACGCTCAGGCCGTCACGGTCCAGGTCACCTTCGGCGACGGTATAGCGGTAGGTGAGGCGGTCGCTGCCGTTGCCAGACTCATAGGTGGCCGCGACGGTCTTGCTGTCTAAGCTCAGGGGCAGGGTTGAGGCGGTGCCGCCACTGCTGTCGGCGGCTGTCAGGCTGACGGCTTCGCTGAACTGCACCGTAAAGTCGAGGGTGTCGCCAAGTTTGTAGGTGCCAGCCGCCGGGACGCTCACGCCGGTCACGGTCGGCGCGGTGATATCGGCGGTGGCGAAGTTGAGGGTCTCCCTGTCCCCCGCCGCAATACCCCCGTAGGGGTTGCCCGCCTCATCGGTGATGGCCCCGCTCTCGATCTCCAGGTGGTAGCCGGTCTCACCGGCCAGGTTCATGCCGGGGTCAATGGTCAGCACCCGGCTGTTATCGCTGGCGTTAATGGACAACTGGTCACGGTCAGTCTCGACATCAATGACCCGGTTATCGCTGCTGTTCGTGTCGTTGACCAGGGTGATGGTGCCGCTGCCCAGGGCAATCGCGCTGTCGAAGGTCAGGCTGATATTACTGTCAGGGGCCACAGCGTCCGCGTCGTCGGTCGGGCTGCTGCTGCTCAGCAGCGGCGCCACCCCGTCTACCCGCACCCCGCTGGTGTCCACGCTGGTCAGCGTGAGACTGGCGGCGTTGCCACTGGCATCGGTGAGGCGGTCCCCATTGAGGGTGAGTGCCGGGCCCACGCTCAGGCCGTCACGGTCCAGGTCACCTTCGGCGACGGTATAGCGGTAGGTGAGGCGGTCGCTGCCGCTGCCAGACACATAGGTGGCCGCGACGGTCTTGCTGTCTAAGTTCAGGGGCAGGGTTGAGGCGATGCCGCCACTGCTGTCGGCGGCTGTCAGGTTGACGGCTTCGCTGAACTGCACGGTAAAGTCGAGGGAGTCGCCAAGTTTGTAGGTGCCCGCCTCTGGGACGCTCACGCGGGTTACGCTCGGCGCGGTGATATCGGCGGTGGCGAAGTTGAGGGTCTCCCTGTCCCCCGCCGCAATACCCCCGTAGGGGTTGCCGGCCTCATCGGTGATGGCCCCGCTCTCGATCTCCAGGTGGTAGTCGGTCTCGCCGGCCAGGTTCATGCTGGGGTCAATGGTCAGCACCCGGCTGTTATCGCTGGCGTTAATGGACAACTGGTCACGGTCAGTCTCGACATCAATGACCCGGTTATCGCTGCTGTTCGTGTCGTTGACCAGGGTGATGGTGCCGCTGCCCAGGGCAATGGCGCTGTCGAAGGTCAGGCTGATATTACTGTCAGGGGCCACAGCGTCCGCGTCGTCGGTCGGGCTGCTGCTGCTCAGCAGCGGCGCCACCCCGTCTACCCGCACCCCGCTGGTGTCCACGCTGGTCAGCGTGAGACTGGCGGCGTTGCCACTGGCATCGGTGAGGCGGTCCCCATTGAGGGTGAGTGCCGGGCCCACGCTCAGGCCGTCACGGTCCAGGTCACCTTCGGCGACGGTATAGCGGTAGGTGAGGCGGTCGCTGCCGCTGCCAGACACATAGGTGGCCGCGACGGTCTTGCTGTCTAAGTTCAGGGGCAGGGTTGAGGCGATGCCGCCACTGCTGTCGGCGGCTGTCAGGTTGACGGCTTCGCTGAACTGCACGGTAAAGTCGAGGGTGTCGCCAAGTTTGTAGGTGCCCGCCGCCGGGACGCTCACGCCGGTCACGCTCGGCGCGGTGATATCGGCGGTGGCGAAGTTGAGGGTCTCCCTGTCCCCCGCCGCAATACCCCCGTAGGGGTTGCCGGCCTCATCGGTGATGGCCCCGCTCTCGATCTCCAGGTGGTAGTCGGTCTCGCCGGCCAGGTTCATGCTGGGGTCAATGGTCAGCACCCGGCTGTTATCGCTGGCGTTAATGGACAACTGGTCACGGTCAGTCTCGACATCAATGGTTCGGCTATCGCTGCTGTTCGTGTCGTTGACCAGGGTGATGGTGCCGCTGCCCAGGGCAATGGCGCTGTCGAAGGTCAGGCTGATATTACTGTCAGGGGCCACAGCGTCCGCGTCGTCGGTCGGGCTGCTGCTGCTCAGCAGCGGCGCCACCCCGTCTACCCGCACCCCGCTGGTGTCCACGCTGGTCAGCGTGAGACTGGCGGCGTTGCCACTGGCATCGGTGAGGCGGTCCCCATTGAGGGTGAGTGCCGGGCCCACGCTCAGGCCGTCACGGTCCAGGTCACCTTCGGCGACGGTATAGCGGTAGGTGAGGCGGTCGCTGCCGCTGCCAGACACATAGGTGGCCGCGACGGTCTTGCTGTCTAAGCTCAGGGGCAGGGTTGAGGCGATGCCGCCACTGCTGTCGGCGGCTGTCAGGTTGACGGCTTCGCTGAACTGCACGGTAAAGTCGAGGGTGTCGCCAAGTTTGTAGGTGCCCGCCGCCGGGACGCTCACGCCGGTTACGCTCGGCGCGGTGATATCGGCGGTGGCGAAGTTGAGGGTCTCCCTGTCCCCCGCCGCAATACCCCCGTAGGGGTTGCCGGCCTCATCGGTGATGGCCCCGCTCTCGATCTCCAGGTGGTAGTCGGTCTCGCCGGCCAGGTTCATGCTGGGGTCAATGGTCAGCACCCGGCTGTTATCGCTGGCGTTAATGGACAACTGGTCACGGTCAGTCTCGACATCAATGACCCGGTTATCGCTGCTGTTCGTGTCGTTGACCAGGGTGATGGTGCCGCTGCCCAGGGCAATGGCGCTGTCGAAGGTCAGGCTGATATTACTGTCAGGGGCCACAGCGTCCGCGTCGTCGGTCGGGCTGCTGCTGCTCAGCAGCGGCGCCACCCCGTCTACCCGCACCCCGCTGGTGTCCACGCTGGTCAGCGTGAGACTGGCGGCGTTGCCACTGGCATCGGTGAGGCGGTCCCCATTGAGGGTGAGTGCCGGGCCCACGCTCAGGCCGTCACGGTCCAGGTCACCTTCGGCGACGGTATAGCGGTAGGTGAGGCGGTCGCTGCCGCTGCCAGACACATAGGTGGCCGCGACGGTCTTGCTGTCTAAGTTCAGGGGCAGGGTTGAGGCGATGCCGCCACTGCTGTCGGCGGCTGTCAGGTTGACGGCTTCGCTGAACTGCACGGTAAAGTCGAGGGTGTCGCCAAGTTTGTAGGTGCCCGCCGCCGGGACGCTCACGCGGGTTACGCTCGGCGCGGTGATATCGGCGGTGGCGAAGTTGAGGGTCTCCCTGTCCCCCGCCGCAATACCCCCGTAGGGGTTGCCGGCCTCATCGGTGATGGCCCCGCTCTCGATCTCCAGGTGGTAGTCGGTCTCGCCGGCCAGGTTCATGCTGGGGTCAATGGTCAGCACCCGGCTGTTATCGCTGGCGTTAATGGACAACTGGTCACGGTCAGTCTCGACATCAATGACCCGGTTATCGCTGCTGTTCGTGTCGTTGACCAGGGTGATGGTGCCGCTGCCCAGGGCAATGGCGCTGTCGAAGGTCAGGCTGATATTACTGTCAGGGGCCACAGCGTCCGCGTCGTCGGTCGGGCTGCTGCTGCTCAGCAGCGGCGCCACCCCGTCTACCCGCACCCCGCTGGTGTCCACGCTGGTCAGCGTGAGACTGGCGGCGTTGCCACTGGCATCGGTGAGGCGGTCCCCATTGAGGGTGAGTGCCGGGCCCACGCTCAGGCCGTCACGGTCCAGGTCACCTTCGGCGACGGTATAGCGGTAGGTGAGGCGGTCGCTGCCGCTGCCAGACACATAGGTGGCCGCGACGGTCTTGCTGTCTAAGCCCAGGGGCAGGGTTGAGGCGATGCCGCCACTGCTGTCGGCGGCTGTCAGGTTGACGGCTTCGCTGAACTGCACGGTAAAGTCGAGGGTGTCGCCAAGTTTGTAGGTGCCCGCCGCCGGGACGCTCACGCCGGTCACGCTCGGCGCGGTGATATCGGCGGTGGCGAAGTTGAGGGTCTCCCTGTCCCCCGCCGCAATACCCCCGTAGGGGTTGCCGGCCTCATCGGTGATGGCCCCGCTCTCGATCTCCAGGTGGTAGCGGTCTCACCGGCCAGGTTCATGCTGGGGTCAATGGTCAGCACCCGGCTGTTATCGCTGGCGTTAATGGACAACTGGTCACGGTCAGTCTCGACATCAATGACCCGGTTATCGCTGCTGTTCGTGTCGTTGACCAGGGTGATGGTGCCGCTGCCCAGGGCAATGGCGCTGTCGAAGGTCAGGCTGATATTACTGTCAGGGGCCACAGCGTCCGCGTCGTCGGTCGGGCTGCTGCTGCTCAGCAGCGGCGCCACCCCGTCTACCCGCACCCCGCTGGTGTCCACGCTGGTCAGCGTGAGACTGGCGGCGTTGCCACTGGCATCGGTGAGGCGGTCCCCATTGAGGGTGAGTGCCGGGCCCACGCTCAGGCCGTCACGGTCCAGGTCACCTTCGGCGACGGTATAGCGGTAGGTGAGGCGGTCGCTGCCGCTGCCAGACACATAGGTGGCCGCGACGGTCTTGCTGTCTAAGTTCAGGGGCAGGGTTGAGGCGATGCCGCCACTGCTGTCGGCGGCTGTCAGGTTGACGGCTTCGCTGAACTGCACGGTAAAGTCGAGGGTGTCGCCAAGTTTGTAGGTGCCCGCCGCCGGGACGCTCACGCCGGTCACGGTCGGCGCGGTGATATCGGCGGTGGCGAAGTTGAGGGTCTCCCTGTCCCCCGCCGCAATACCCCCGTAGGGGTTGCCGGCCTCATCGGTGATGGCCCCGCTCTCGATCTCCAGGTGGTAGTCGGTCTCGCCGGCCAGGTTCATGCTGGGGTCAATGGTCAGCACCCGGCTGTTATCGCTGGCGTTAATGGACAACTGGTCACGGTCAGTCTCGACATCAATGGTTCGGTTATCGCTGCTGTTCGTGTCGTTGACCAGGGTGATGGTGCCGCTGCCCAGGGCAATGGCGCTGTCGAAGGTCAGGCTGATATTACTGTCAGGGGCCACAGCGTCCGCGTCGTCGGTCGGGCTGCTGCTGCTCAGCAGCGGCGCCACCCCGTCTACCCGCACCCCGCTGGTGTCCACGCTGGTCAGCGTGAGACTGGCGGCGTTGCCACTGGCATCGGTGAGGCGGTCCCCATTGAGGGTGAGTGCCGGGCCCACGCTCAGGCCGTCACGGTCCAGGTCACCTTCGGCGACGGTATAGCGGTAGGTGAGGCGGTCGCTGCCGCTGCCAGACACATAGGTGGCCGCGACGGTCTTGCTGTCTAAGTTCAGGGGCAGGGTTGAGGCGATGCCGCCACTGCTGTCGGCGGCTGTCAGGTTGACGGCTTCGCTGAACTGCACGGTAAAGTCGAGGGTGTCGCCAAGTTTGTAGGTGCCCGCCGCCGGGACGCTCACGCCGGTCACGCTCGGCGCGGTGATATCGGCGGTGGCGAAGTTGAGGGTCTCCCTGTCCCCCGCCGCAATACCCCCGTAGGGGTTGCCGGCCTCATCGGTGATGGCCCCGCTCTCGATCTCCAGGTGGTAGCCGGTCTCGCCGGCCAGGTTCATGCTGGGGTCAATGGTCAGCACCCGGCTGTTATCGCTGGCGTTAATGGACAACTGGTCACGGTCAGTCTCGACATCAATGACCCGGTTATCGCTGCTGTTCGTGTCGTTGACCAGGGTGATGGTACCGCTGCCCAGGGCAATGGCGCTGTCGAAGGTCAGGCTGATATTACTGTCAGGGGCCACAGCGTCCGCGTCGTCGGTCGGGCTGCTGCTGCTCAGCAGCGGCGCCACCCCGTCTACCCGCACCCCGCTGGTGTCCACGCTGGTCAGCGTGAGACTGGCGGCGTTGCCACTGGCATCGGTGAGGCGGTCCCCATTGAGGGTGAGTGCCGGGCCCACGCTCAGGCCGTCACGGTCCAGGTCACCTTCGGCGACGGTATAGCGGTAGGTGAGGCGGTCGCTGCCGCTGCCAGACACATAGGTGGCCGCGACGGTCTTGCTGTCTAAGTTCAGGGGCAGGGTTGAGGCGATGCCGCCACTGCTGTCGGCGGCTGTCAGGTTGACGGCTTCGCTGAACTGCACGGTAAAGTCGAGGGGGTCGCCAAGTTTGTAGGTGCCCGCCGCCGGGACGCTCACGCGGGTTACGCTCGGCGCGGTGATATCGGCGGTGGCGAAGTTGAGGGTCTCCCTGTCCCCCGCCGCAATACCCCCGTAGGGGTTGCCGGCCTCATCGGTGATGGCCCCGCTCTCGATCTCCAGGTGGTAGTCGGTCTCGCCGGCCAGGTTCATGCTGGGGTCAATGGTCAGCACCCGGCTGTTATCGCTGGCGTTAATGGACAACTGGTCACGGTCAGTCTCGACATCAATGGTTCGGCTATCGCTGCTGTTCGTGTCGTTGACCAGGGTGATGGTGCCGCTGCCCAGGGCAATGGCGCTGTCGAAGGTCAGGCTGATATTACTGTCAGGGGCCACAGCGTCCGCGTCGTCGGTCGGGCTGCTGCTGCTCAGCAGCGGCGCCACCCCGTCTACCCGCACCCCGCTGGTGTCCACGCTGGTCAGCGTGAGACTGGCGGCGTTGCCACTGGCATCGGTGAGGCGGTCCCCATTGAGGGTGAGTGCCGGGCCCACGCTCAGGCCGTCACGGTCCAGGTCACCTTCGGCGACGGTATAGCGGTAGGTGAGGCGGTCGCTGCCGCTGCCAGACACATAGGTGGCCGCGACGGTCTTGCTGTCTAAGTTCAGGGGCAGGGTTGAGGCGATGCCGCCACTGCTGTCGGCGGCTGTCAGGTTGACGGCTTCGCTGAACTGCACGGTAAAGTCGAGGGTGTCGCCAAGTTTGTAGGTGCCCGCCGCCGGGACGCTCACGCCGGTCACGCTCGGCGCGGTGATATCGGCGGTGGCGAAGTTGAGGGTCTCCCTGTCCCCCGCCGCAATACCCCCGTAGGGGTTGCCGGCCTCATCGGTGATGGCCCCGCTCTCGATCTCCAGGTGGTAGTCGGTCTCGCCGGCCAGGTTCATGCTGGGGTCAATGGTCAGCACCCGGCTGTTATCGCTGGCGTTAATGGACAACTGGTCACGGTCAGTCTCGACATCAATGGTTCGGCTATCGCTGCTGTTCGTGTCGTTGACCAGGGTGATGGTGCCGCTGCCCAGGGCAATGGCGCTGTCGAAGGTCAGGCTGATATTACTGTCAGGGGCCACAGCGTCCGCGTCGTCGGTCGGGCTGCTGCTGCTCAGCAGCGGCGCCACCCCGTCTACCCGCACCCCGCTGGTGTCCACGCTGGTCAGCGTGAGACTGGCGGCGTTGCCACTGGCATCGGTGAGGCGGTCCCCATTGAGGGTGAGTGCCGGGCCCACGCTCAGGCCGTCACGGTCCAGGTCACCTTCGGCGACGGTATAGCGGTAGGTGAGGCGGTCGCTGCCGCTGCCAGACACATAGGTGGCCGCGACGGTCTTGCTGTCTAAGTTCAGGGGCAGGGTTGAGGCGATGCCGCCACTGCTGTCGGCGGCTGTCAGGTTGACGGCTTCGCTGAACTGCACGGTAAAGTCGAGGGTGTCGCCAAGTTTGTAGGTGCCCGCCGCCGGGACGCTCACGCCGGTCACGCTCGGCGCGGTGATATCGGCGGTGGCGAAGTTGAGGGTCTCCCTGTCCCCCGCCGCAATACCCCCGTAGGGGTTGCCGGCCTCATCGGTGATGGCCCCGCTCTCGATCTCCAGGTGGTAGCCGGTCTCGCCGGCCAGGTTCATGCTGGGGTCAATGGTCAGCACCCGGCTGTTATCGCTGGCGTTAATGGACAACTGGTCACGGTCAGTCTCGACATCAATGACCCGGTTATCGCTGCTGTTCGTGTCGTTGACCAGGGTGATGGTACCGCTGCCCAGGGCAATGGCGCTGTCGAAGGTCAGGCTGATATTACTGTCAGGGGCCACAGCGTCCGCGTCGTCGGTCGGGCTGCTGCTGCTCAGCAGCGGCGCCACCCCGTCTACCCGCACCCCGCTGGTGTCCACGCTGGTCAGCGTGAGACTGGCGGCGTTGCCACTGGCATCGGTGAGGCGGTCCCCATTGAGGGTGAGTGCCGGGCCCACGCTCAGGCCGTCACGGTCCAGGTCACCTTCGGCGACGGTATAGCGGTAGGTGAGGCGGTCGCTGCCGTTGCCAGACACATAGGTGGCCGCGACGGTCTTGCTGTCTAAGTTCAGGGGCAGGGTTGAGGCGATGCCGCCACTGCTGTCGGCGGCTGTCAGGTTGACGGCTTCGCTGAACTGCACGGTAAAGTCGAGGGTGTCGCCAAGTTTGTAGGTGCCCGCCGCCGGGACGCTCACGCCGGTCACGCTCGGCGCGGTGATATCGGCGGTGGCGAAGTTGAGGGTCTCCCTGTCCCCCGCCGCAATACCCCCGTAGGGGTTGCCGGCCTCATCGGTGATGGCCCCGCTCTCGATCTCCAGGTGGTAGCCGGTCTCACCGGCCAGGTTCATGCTGGGGTCAATGGTCAGCACCCGGCTGTTATCGCTGGCGTTAATGGACAACTGGTCACGGTCAGTCTCGACATCAATGACCCGGTTATCGCTGCTGTTCGTGTCGTTGACCAGGGTGATGGTACCGCTGCCCAGGGCAATGGCGCTGTCGAAGGTCAGGCTGATATTACTGTCAGGGGCCACAGCGTCCGCGCCGTCGGTCGGGCTGCTGCTGCTCAGCAGCGGCGCCACCCCGTCTACCCGCACCCCGCTGGTGTCCACGCTGGTCAGCGTGAGACTGGCGGCGTTGCCACTGGCATCGGTGAGGCGGTCCCCATTGAGGGTGAGTGCCGGGCCCACGCTCAGGCCGTCACGGTCCAGGTCACCTTCGGCGACGGTATAGCGGTAGGTGAGGCGGTCGCTGCCGCTGCCAGACACATAGGTGGCCGCGACGGTCTTGCTGTCTAAGTTCAGGGGCAGGGTTGAGGCGATGCCGCCACTGCTGTCGGCGGCTGTCAGGTTGACGGCTTCGCTGAACTGCACGGTGAACTCGAGGGTGTCGCCAAGTTTGTAGGTGCCCGCCGCCGGGACGCTCACGCCGGTCACGGTCGGCGCGGTGATATCGGCGGTGGCGAAGTTGAGGGTCTCCCTGTCCCCCGCCGCAATACCCCCGTAGGGGTTGCCCGCCTCATCGGTGATGGCCCCGCTCTCGATCTCCAGGTGGTAGTCGGTCTCGCCGGCCAGGTTCATGCTGGGGTCAATGGTCAGTACCCGGCTGTTGCCGCTGCTGTTAATGGACAACTGGTTGTTGTGGGCTTCGACATTAATGACCCGGTTATCGGTGTTGTCATCGTCATTGACCAGGGTGATGGTGCCGCTGCCCAGGGCAATCGCGCTGTCGAAGGTCAGGCTGATATTACTGTCAGGGGCCACAGCGTCCGCGTCGTCGTCCGGGCTGCTGCTGCTCAGCAGCGGCGCCACCCCGTCTACCCGCACCCCGCTGGTGTCCACGCTGGTCAGCGTGAGACTGGCGGCGTTGCCACTGGCATCGGTGAGGCGGTCCCCATTGAGGGTGAGTGCCGGGCCCACGCTCAGGCCGTCACGGTCCAGGTCACCTTCGGCGACGGTATAGCGGTAGGTGAGGCGGTCGCTGTCGCTGCTGGACACATAGGTGGCCGCGACGCTCTTGCTGGCGCCGCCAGTATTGCTGCCCAGGCTCAGGCTCAGGGTTGAGGCGATGCCGCCACTGCTGTCGGCGGCTGTCAGGCTGACGGCTTCGCTGAACTGCACGGTAAAGTCGAGGGTGTCGCCAAGTTTGTAGGTGCCCGCCGCCGGGACGCTCACGCGGGTTACGCTCGGCGCGGTGATATCGGCGGTGGCGAAGTTGAGGGTCTCCCTGTCCCCCGCCGCAATACCCCCGTAGGGGTTGCCGGCCTCATCGGTGATGGCCCCGCTCTCGATCTCCAGGTGGTAGTCGGTCTCGCCGGCCAGGTTCATGCTGGGGTCAATGGTCAGCACCCGGCTGTTATCGCTGGCGTTAATGGACAACTGGTCACGGTCAGTCTCGACATCAATGACCCGGTTATCGCTGCTGTTCGTGTCGTTGACCAGGGTGATGGTGCCGCTGCCCAGGGCAATGGCGCTGTCGAAGGTCAGGCTGATATTACTGTCAGGGGCCACAGCGTCCGCGTCGTCGGTCGGGCTGCTGCTGCTCAGCAGCGGCGCCACCCCGTCTACCCGCACCCCGCTGGTGTCCACGCTGGTCAGCGTGAGACTGGCGGCGTTGCCACTGGCATCGGTGAGGCGGTCCCCATTGAGGGTGAGTGCCGGGCCCACGCTCAGGCCGTCACGGTCCAGGTCACCTGCGGCGACGGTATAGCGGTAGGTGAGGCGGTCGCTGCCGCTGCCAGACACATAGGTGGCCGCGACGGTCTTGCTGTCTAAGTTCAGGGGCAGGGTTGAGGCGATGCCGCCACTGCTGTCGGCGGCTGTCAGGTTGACGGCTTCGCTGAACTGCACGGTAAAGTCGAGGGGGTCGCCAAGTTTGTAGGTGCCCGCCGCCGGGACGCTCACGCGGGTTACGCTCGGCGCGGTGATATCGGCGGTGGCGAAGTTGAGGGTCTCCCTGTCCCCCGCCGCAATACCCCCGTAGGGGTTGCCGGCCTCATCGGTGATGGCCCCGCTCTCGATCTCCAGGTGGTAGTCGGTCTCGCCGGCCAGGTTCATGCTGGGGTCAATGGTCAGCACCCGGCTGTTATCGCTGGCGTTAATGGACAACTGGTCACGGTCAGTCTCGACATCAATGACCCGGTTATCGCTGCTGTTCGTGTCGTTGACCAGGGTGATGGTGCCGCTGCCCAGGGCAATGGCGCTGTCGAAGGTCAGGCTGATATTACTGTCAGGGGCCACAGCGTCCGCGTCGTCGGTCGGGCTGCTGCTGCTCAGCAGCGGCGCCACCCCGTCTACCCGCACCCCGCTGGTGTCCACGCTGGTCAGCGTGAGACTGGCGGCGTTGCCACTGGCATCGGTGAGGCGGTCCCCATTGAGGGTGAGTGCCGGGCCCACGCTCAGGCCGTCACGGTCCAGGTCACCTTCGGCGACGGTATAGCGGTAGGTGAGGCGGTCGCTGCCGTTGCCAGACACATAGGTGGCCGCGACGGTCTTGCTGTCTAAGTTCAGGGGCAGGGTTGAGGCGATGCCGCCACTGCTGTCGGCGGCTGTCAGGTTGACGGCTTCGCTGAACTGCACGGTAAAGTCGAGGGTGTCGCCAAGTTTGTAGGTGCCCGCCGCCGGGACGCTCACGCCGGTCACGCTCGGCGCGGTGATATCGGCGGTGGCGAAGTTGAGGGTCTCCCTGTCCCCCGCCGCAATACCCCCGTAGGGGTTGCCGGCCTCATCGGTGATGGCCCCGCTCTCGATCTCCAGGTGGTAGCCGGTCTCACCGGCCAGGTTCATGCTGGGGTCAATGGTCAGCACCCGGCTGTTATCGCTGGCGTTAATGGACAACTGGTCACGGTCAGTCTCGACATCAATGACCCGGTTATCGCTGCTGTTCGTGTCGTTGACCAGGGTGATGGTACCGCTGCCCAGGGCAATGGCGCTGTCGAAGGTCAGGCTGATATTACTGTCAGGGGCCACAGCGTCCGCGCCGTCGGTCGGGCTGCTGCTGCTCAGCAGCGGCGCCACCCCGTCTACCCGCACCCCGCTGGTGTCCACGCTGGTCAGCGTGAGACTGGCGGCGTTGCCACTGGCATCGGTGAGGCGGTCCCCATTGAGGGTGAGTGCCGGGCCCACGCTCAGGCCGTCACGGTCCAGGTCACCTTCGGCGACGGTATAGCGGTAGGTGAGGCGGTCGCTGCCGCTGCCAGACACATAGGTGGCCGCGACGGTCTTGCTGTCTAAGTTCAGGGGCAGGGTTGAGGCGATGCCGCCACTGCTGTCGGCGGCTGTCAGGTTGACGGCTTCGCTGAACTGCACGGTAAAGTCGAGGGGGTCGCCAAGTTTGTAGGTGCCCGCCGCCGGGACGCTCACGCGGGTTACGGTCGGCGCGGTGATATCGGCGGTGGCGAAGTTGAGGGTCTCCCTGTCCCCCGCCGCAATACCCCCGTAGGGGTTGCCGGCCTCATCGGTGATGGCCCCGCTCTCGATCTCCAGGTGGTAGTCGGTCTCGCCGGCCAGGTTCATGCTGGGGTCAATGGTCAGCACCCGGCTGTTATCGCTGGCGTTAATGGACAACTGGTCACGGTCAGTCTCGACATCAATGACCCGGTTATCGCTGCTGTTCGTGTCGTTGACCAGGGTGATGGTGCCGCTGCCCAGGGCAATGGCGCTGTCGAAGGTCAGGCTGATATTACTGTCAGGGGCCACAGCGTCCGCGTCGTCGGTCGGGCTGCTGCTGCTCAGCAGCGGCGCCACCCCGTCTACCCGCACCCCGCTGGTGTCCACGCTGGTCAGCGTGAGACTGGCGGCGTTGCCACTGGCATCGGTGAGGCGGTCCCCATTGAGGGTGAGTGCCGGGCCCACGCTCAGGCCGTCACGGTCCAGGTCACCTGCGGCGACGGTATAGCGGTAGGTGAGGCGGTCGCTGTCGCTGCCAGACACATAGGTGGCCGCGACGGTCTTGCTGTCTAAGCTCAGGGGCAGGGTTGAGGCGATGCCGCCACTGCTGTCGGCGGCTGTCAGGCTGACGGCTTCGCTGAACTGCACGATAAAGTCGAGGGTGTCGCCAAGTTTGTAGTTGCCAGCCTCTGGTACGCTCACACGGGTTACGGTCGGCGCGGTGATATCGGCGGTGGCGAAGTTGAGGGTCTCCCTGTCCCCCGCCGCAATACCCCCGTAGGGGTTGCCCGCCTCATCGGTGATGGCCCCGCTCTCGATCTCCAGGTGGTAGTCGGTCTCACCGGCCAGGTTCATACCGGGGTCAATGGTCAGCACCCGGCTGTTATCGCTGGCGTTAATGGACAACTGGTCACGGTCAGTCTCGACATCAATGACCCGGTTATCGCTGCTGTTCGTGTCGTTGACCAGGGTGATGGTACCGCTGCCCAGGGCAATGGCGCTGTCGAAGGTCAGGCTGATATTACTGTCAGGGGCCACAGCGTCCGCGCCGTCGGTCGGGCTGCTGCTGCTCAGCAGCGGCGCCACCCCGTCTACCCGCACCCCGCTGGTGTCCACGCTGGTCAGCGTGAGACTGGCGGCGTTGCCACTGGCATCGGTGAGGCGGTCCCCATTGAGGGTGAGTGCCGGGCCCACGCTCAGGCCGTCACGGTCCAGGTCACCTTCGGCGACGGTATAGCGGTAGGTGAGGCGGTCGCTGCCGCTGCCAGACACATAGGTGGCCGCGACGGTCTTGCTGTCTAAGTTCAGGGGCAGGGTTGAGGCGATGCCGCCACTGCTGTCGGCGGCTGTCAGGTTGACGGCTTCGCTGAACTGCACGGTAAAGTCGAGGGGGTCGCCAAGTTTGTAGGTGCCCGCCGCCGGGACGCTCACGCGGGTTACGGTCGGCGCGGTGATATCGGCGGTGGCGAAGTTGAGGGTCTCCCTGTCCCCCGCCGCAATACCCCCGTAGGGGTTGCCGGCCTCATCGGTGATGGCCCCGCTCTCGATCTCCAGGTGGTAGTCGGTCTCGCCGGCCAGGTTCATGCTGGGGTCAATGGTCAGCACCCGGCTGTTATCGCTGGCGTTAATGGACAACTGGTCACGGTCAGTCTCGACATCAATGACCCGGTTATCGCTGCTGTTCGTGTCGTTGACCAGGGTGATGGTGCCGCTGCCCAGGGCAATGGCGCTGTCGAAGGTCAGGCTGATATTACTGTCAGGGGCCACAGCGTCCGCGTCGTCGGTCGGGCTGCTGCTGCTCAGCAGCGGCGCCACCCCGTCTACCCGCACCCCGCTGGTGTCCACGCTGGTCAGCGTGAGACTGGCGGCGTTGCCACTGGCATCGGTGAGGCGGTCCCCATTGAGGGTGAGTGCCGGGCCCACGCTCAGGCCGTCACGGTCCAGGTCACCTGCGGCGACGGTATAGCGGTAGGTGAGGCGGTCGCTGTCGCTGCCAGACACATAGGTGGCCGCGACGGTCTTGCTGTCTAAGCTCAGGGGCAGGGTTGAGGCGATGCCGCCACTGCTGTCGGCGGCTGTCAGGCTGACGGCTTCGCTGAACTGCACCGTAAAGTCGAGGGTGTCGCCAAGTTTGTAGGTGCCAGCCGCCGGGACGCTCACGCGGGTTACGCTCGGCGCGGTGATATCGGCGGTGGCGAAGTTGAGGGTCTCCCTGTCCCCCGCCGCAATACCCCCGTAGGGGTTGCCGGCCTCATCGGTGATGGCCCCGCTCTCGATCTCCAGGTGGTAGTCGGTCTCGCCGGCCAGGTTCATGCTGGGGTCAATGGTCAGCACCCGGCTGTTATCGCTGGCGTTAATGGACAACTGGTCACGGTCAGTCTCGACATCAATGGTTCGGTTATCGCTGCTGTTCGTGTCGTTGACCAGGGTGATGGTGCCGCTGCCCAGGGCAATGGCGCTGTCGAAGGTCAGGCTGATATTACTGTCAGGGGCCACAGCGTCCGCGTCGTCGGTCGGGCTGCTGCTGCTCAGCAGCGGCGCCACCCCGTCTACCCGCACCCCGCTGGTGTCCACGCTGGTCAGCGTGAGACTGGCGGCGTTGCCACTGGCATCGGTGAGGCGGTCCCCATTGAGGGTGAGTGCCGGGCCCACGCTCAGGCCGTCACGGTCCAGGTCACCTTCGGCGACGGTATAGCGGTAGGTGAGGCGGTCGCTGCCGCTGCCAGACACATAGGTGGCCGCGACGGTCTTGCTGTCTAAGTTCAGGGGCAGGGTTGAGGCGATGCCGCCACTGCTGTCGGCGGCTGTCAGGTTGACGGCTTCGCTGAACTGCACGGTAAAGTCGAGGGAGTCGCCAAGTTTGTAGGTGCCAGCCGCCGGGACGCTCACACGGGTCACGGTCGGCGCGGTGATATCGGCGGTGGCGAAGTTGAGGGTCTCCCTGTCCCCCGCCGCAATACCCCCGTAGGGGTTGCCGGCCTCATCGGTGATGGCCCCGCTCTCGATCTCCAGGTGGTAGTCGGTCTCGCCGGCCAGGTTCATGCCGGGGTCAATGGTCAGCACCCGGCTGTTATCGCTGGCGTTAATGGACAACTGGTCACGGTCAGTCTCGACATCAATGACCCGGTTATCGCTGCTGTTCGTGTCGTTGACCAGGGTGATGGTGCCGCTGCCCAGGGCAATGGCGCTGTCGAAGGTCAGGCTGATATTACTGTCAGGGGCCACAGCGTCCGCGTCGTCGGTCGGGCTGCTGCTGCTCAGCAGCGGCGCCACCCCGTCTACCCGCACCCCGCTGGTGTCCACGCTGGTCAGCGTGAGACTGGCGGCGTTGCCACTGGCATCGGTGAGGCGGTCCCCATTGAGGGTGAGTGCCGGGCCCACGCTCAGGCCGTCACGGTCCAGGTCACCTTCGGCGACGGTATAGCGGTAGGTGAGGCGGTCGCTGCCGCTGCCAGACACATAGGTGGCCGCGACGGTCTTGCTGTCTAAGTTCAGGGGCAGGGTTGAGGCGATGCCGCCACTGCTGTCGGCGGCTGTCAGGTTGACGGCTTCGCTGAACTGCACGGTAAAGTCGAGGGTGTCGCCAAGTTTGTAGGTGCCCGCCGCCGGGACGCTCACGCGGGTTACGCTCGGCGCGGTGATATCGGCGGTGGCGAAGTTGAGGGTCTCCCTGTCCCCCGCCGCAATACCCCCGTAGGGGTTGCCGGCCTCATCGGTGATGGCCCCGCTCTCGATCTCCAGGTGGTAGTCGGTCTCGCCGGCCAGGTTCATGCTGGGGTCAATGGTCAGCACCCGGCTGTTATCGCTGGCGTTAATGGACAACTGGTCACGGTCAGTCTCGACATCAATGACCCGGTTATCGCTGCTGTTCGTGTCGTTGACCAGGGTGATGGTGCCGCTGCCCAGGGCAATGGCGCTGTCGAAGGTCAGGCTGATATTACTGTCAGGGGCCACAGCGTCCGCGTCGTCGGTCGGGCTGCTGCTGCTCAGCAGCGGCGCCACCCCGTCTACCCGCACCCCGCTGGTGTCCACGCTGGTCAGCGTGAGACTGGCGGCGTTGCCACTGGCATCGGTGAGGCGGTCCCCATTGAGGGTGAGTGCCGGGCCCACGCTCAGGCCGTCACGGTCCAGGTCACCTTCGGCGACGGTATAGCGGTAGGTGAGGCGGTCGCTGCCGCTGCCAGACACATAGGTGGCCGCGACGGTCTTGCTGTCTAAGCCCAGGGGCAGGGTTGAGGCGATGCCGCCACTGCTGTCGGCGGCTGTCAGGCTGACGGCTTCGCTGAACTGCACGGTGAACTCGAGGGGGTCGCCAAGTTTGTAGGTGCCAGCCGCCGGGACGCTCACGCCGGTCACGCTCGGCGCGGTGATATCGGCGGTGGCGAAGTTGAGGGTCTCCCTGTCCCCCGCCGCAATACCCCCGTAGGGGTTGCCGGCCTCATCGGTGATGGCCCCGCTCTCGATCTCCAGGTGGTAGTCGGTCTCGCCGGCCAGGTTCATGCTGGGGTCAATGGTCAGCACCCGGCTGTTATCGCTGGCGTTAATGGACAACTGGTCACGGTCAGTCTCGACATCAATGACCCGGTTATCGCTGCTGTTCGTGTCGTTGACCAGGGTGATGGTGCCGCTGCCCAGGGCAATGGCGCTGTCGAAGGTCAGGCTGATATTACTGTCAGGGGCCACAGCGTCCGCGTCGTCGGTCGGGCTGCTGCTGCTCAGCAGCGGCGCCACCCCGTCTACCCGCACCCCGCTGGTGTCCACGCTGGTCAGCGTGAGACTGGCGGCGTTGCCACTGGCATCGGTGAGGCGGTCCCCATTGAGGGTGAGTGCCGGGCCCACGCTCAGGCCGTCACGGTCCAGGTCACCTTCGGCGACGGTATAGCGGTAGGTGAGGCGGTCGCTGCCGCTGCCAGACACATAGGTGGCCGCGACGGTCTTGCTGTCTAAGCTCAGGGGCAGGGTTGAGGCGATGCCGCCACTGCTGTCGGCGGCTGTCAGGTTGACGGCTTCGCTGAACTGCACGGTAAAGTCGAGGGTGTCGCCAAGTTTGTAGGTGCCCGCCGCCGGGACGCTCACGCCGGTTACGCTCGGCGCGGTGATATCGGCGGTGGCGAAGTTGAGGGTCTCCCTGTCCCCCGCCGCAATACCCCCGTAGGGGTTGCCGGCCTCATCGGTGATGGCCCCGCTCTCGATCTCCAGGTGGTAGTCGGTCTCGCCGGCCAGGTTCATGCTGGGGTCAATGGTCAGCACCCGGCTGTTATCGCTGGCGTTAATGGACAACTGGTCACGGTCAGTCTCGACATCAATGACCCGGTTATCGCTGCTGTTCGTGTCGTTGACCAGGGTGATGGTGCCGCTGCCCAGGGCAATGGCGCTGTCGAAGGTCAGGCTGATATTACTGTCAGGGGCCACAGCGTCCGCGTCGTCGGTCGGGCTGCTGCTGCTCAGCAGCGGCGCCACCCCGTCTACCCGCACCCCGCTGGTGTCCACGCTGGTCAGCGTGAGACTGGCGGCGTTGCCACTGGCATCGGTGAGGCGGTCCCCATTGAGGGTGAGTGCCGGGCCCACGCTCAGGCCGTCACGGTCCAGGTCACCTTCGGCGACGGTATAGCGGTAGGTGAGGCGGTCGCTGCCGCTGCCAGACACATAGGTGGCCGCGACGGTCTTGCTGTCTAAGTTCAGGGGCAGGGTTGAGGCGATGCCGCCACTGCTGTCGGCGGCTGTCAGGTTGACGGCTTCGCTGAACTGCACGGTAAAGTCGAGGGTGTCGCCAAGTTTGTAGGTGCCCGCCGCCGGGACGCTCACACGGGTTACGGTCGGCGCGGTGATATCGGCGGTGGCGAAGTTGAGGGTCTCCCTGTCCCCCGCCGCAATACCCCCGTAGGGGTTGCCGGCCTCATCGGTGATGGCCCCGCTCTCGATCTCCAGGTGGTAGTCGGTCTCGCCGGCCAGGTTCATGCTGGGGTCAATGGTCAGCACCCGGCTGTTATCGCTGGCGTTAATGGACAACTGGTCACGGTCAGTCTCGACATCAATGGTTCGGTTATCGCTGCTGTTCGTGTCGTTGACCAGGGTGATGGTGCCGCTGCCCAGGGCAATGGCGCTGTCGAAGGTCAGGCTGATATTACTGTCAGGGGCCACAGCGTCCGCGTCGTCGGTCGGGCTGCTGCTGCTCAGCAGCGGCGCCACCCCGTCTACCCGCACCCCGCTGGTGTCCACGCTGGTCAGCGTGAGACTGGCGGCGTTGCCACTGGCATCGGTGAGGCGGTCCCCATTGAGGGTGAGTGCCGGGCCCACGCTCAGGCCGTCACGGTCCAGGTCACCTTCGGCGACGGTATAGCGGTAGGTGAGGCGGTCGCTGCCGCTGCCAGACACATAGGTGGCCGCGACGGTCTTGCTGTCTAAGTTCAGGGGCAGGGTTGAGGCGATGCCGCCACTGCTGTCGGCGGCTGTCAGGTTGACGGCTTCGCTGAACTGCACGGTAAAGTCGAGGGTGTCGCCAAGTTTGTAGGTGCCAGCCGCCGGGACGCTCACACGGGTTACGGTCGGCGCGGTGATATCGGCGGTGGCGAAGTTGAGGGTCTCCCTGTCCCCCGCCGCAATACCCCCGTAGGGGTTGCCGGCCTCATCGGTGATGGCCCCGCTCTCGATCTCCAGGTGGTAGTCGGTCTCGCCGGCCAGGTTCATGCTGGGGTCAATGGTCAGCACCCGGCTGTTATCGCTGGCGTTAATGGACAACTGGCTATTGTGAGCCGTGACATCAATGGTTCGGCTATCGCTGCTGTTCGTGTCGTTGACCAGGGTGATGGTGCCGCTGCCCAGGGCAATGGCGCTGTCGAAGGTCAGGCTGATATTACTGTCAGGGGCCACAGCGTCCGCGTCGTCGGTCGGGCTGCTGCTGCTCAGCAGCGGCGCCACCCCGTCTACCCGCACCCCGCTGGTGTCCACGCTGGTCAGCGTGAGACTGGCGGCGTTGCCACTGGCATCGGTGAGGCGGTCCCCATTGAGGGTGAGTGCCGGGCCCACGCTCAGGCCGTCACGGTCCAGGTCACCTTCGGCGACGGTATAGCGGTAGGTGAGGCGGTCGCTGCCGCTGCCAGACACATAGGTGGCCGCGACGGTCTTGCTGTCTAAGTTCAGGGGCAGGGTTGAGGCGATGCCGCCACTGCTGTCGGCGGCTGTCAGGTTGACGGCTTCGCTGAACTGCACGGTAAAGTCGAGGGTGTCGCCAAGTTTGTAGGTGCCCGCCGCCGGGACGCTCACGCGGGTTACGCTCGGCGCGGTGATATCGGCGGTGGCGAAGTTGAGGGTCTCCCTGTCCCCCGCCGCAATACCCCCGTAGGGGTTGCCGGCCTCATCGGTGATGGCCCCGCTCTCGATCTCCAGGTGGTAGTCGGTCTCGCCGGCCAGGTTCATGCTGGGGTCAATGGTCAGCACCCGGCTGTTATCGCTGGCGTTAATGGACAACTGGTCACGGTCAGTCTCGACATCAATGACCCGGTTATCGCTGCTGTTCGTGTCGTTGACCAGGGTGATGGTGCCGCTGCCCAGGGCAATGGCGCTGTCGAAGGTCAGGCTGATATTACTGTCAGGGGCCACAGCGTCCGCGTCGTCGGTCGGGCTGCTGCTGCTCAGCAGCGGCGCCACCCCGTCTACCCGCACCCCGCTGGTGTCCACGCTGGTCAGCGTGAGACTGGCGGCGTTGCCACTGGCATCGGTGAGGCGGTCCCCATTGAGGGTGAGTGCCGGGCCCACGCTCAGGCCGTCACGGTCCAGGTCACCTTCGGCGACGGTATAGCGGTAGGTGAGGCGGTCGCTGCCGTTGCCAGACTCATAGGTGGCCGAGGCGGTCTTGCTGTCTAAGCCCAGGGGCAGGGTTGAGGCGATGCCGCCACTGCTGTCGGCGGCTGTCAGGTTGACGGCTTCGCTGAACTGCACGGTAAAGTCGAGGGTGTCGCCAAGTTTGTAGTTGCCAGCCGCCGGGACGCTCACACGGGTTACGGTCGGCGCGGTGATATCGGCGGTGGCGAAGTTGAGGGTCTCCCTGTCCCCCGCCGCAATACCCCCGTAGGGGTTGCCGGCCTCATCGGTGATGGCCCCGCTCTCGATCTCCAGGTGGTAGTCGGTCTCGCCGGCCAGGTTCATGCTGGGGTCAATGGTCAGCACCCGGCTGTTATCGCTGGCGTTAATGGACAACTGGTCACGGTCAGTCTCGACATCAATGACCCGGTTATCGCTGCTGTTCGTGTCGTTGACCAGGGTGATGGTGCCGCTGCCCAGGGCAATGGCGCTGTCGAAGGTCAGGCTGATATTACTGTCAGGGGCCACAGCGTCCGCGTCGTCGGTCGGGCTGCTGCTGCTCAGCAGCGGCGCCACCCCGTCTACCCGCACCCCGCTGGTGTCCACGCTGGTCAGCGTGAGACTGGCGGCGTTGCCACTGGCATCGGTGAGGCGGTCCCCATTGAGGGTGAGTGCCGGGCCCACGCTCAGGCCGTCACGGTCCAGGTCACCTTCGGCGACGGTATAGCGGTAGGTGAGGCGGTCGCTGCCGCTGCCAGACACATAGGTGGCCGCGACGGTCTTGCTGTCTAAGTTCAGGGGCAGGGTTGAGGCGATGCCGCCACTGCTGTCGGCGGCTGTCAGGTTGACGGCTTCGCTGAACTGCACGGTAAAGTCGAGGGTGTCGCCAAGTTTGTAGGTGCCCGCCGCCGGGACGCTCACGCGGGTTACGCTCGGCGCGGTGATATCGGCGGTGGCGAAGTTGAGGGTCTCCCTGTCCCCCGCCGCAATACCCCCGTAGGGGTTGCCGGCCTCATCGGTGATGGCCCCGCTCTCGATCTCCAGGTGGTAGTCGGTCTCGCCGGCCAGGTTCATGCTGGGGTCAATGGTCAGCACCCGGCTGTTGCCGCTGGTATTAATGGACAACTGGTTGTTGTGGGCTTCGGCATTAATGACCCGGTTATCGTCGGGGTTAGCGGCATTGACCAGGGTGATGGTGCCGCTGCCCAGGACAATGGCGCTGTCGAAGGTCAGCGCGAGGTTGGCCCCTGGGGCCACGGCGTCTGCGTTGTCCGCCGGGGTGCTGCTCTCCAGGGTGGGCGCGGTGGTATCCGGCGGGCTTGTGTCAGCCGCGGTGGCAAAGTTGAGGGCGTCGGCATCGCTGATACCGGCGTAGGGGTTGCCCGCCACATCGGTGATGGCGGTGGCTGCGATCTCCAGGTGGTAGGCGCTGTCAGGGGCCAGGTCTGCGCTGGGGTTAATGGTCAGCATGGTGCCGTCACTGCTCAGGCTCAACTGGCCATTGTCAGCCGCGACATCAATGGTTCGGTTATCGCTGGTGTCAGCGGCATTGACCAGGGTGATGGTGCCGCTGCCCAGTTCAATGGCGCTGTCGAAGGTCAGCACGATGTTGGCCCCTGCGGCCACGGCGTCCGCGCCGTCGGTCGGGGTGTGGCTGAGCAGCATCGGCGCGGTGGTATCCGGCGGGCTTGTGTCGGCTGCGGTGGCAAAGTTGAGGGTCTCGGCATCGCTGATACCCGCGTAGTCGTTACCGGCCACATCGGTGATGGCCCCGCTCTCGATCTCCAGGTGGTAGGCGTTGCCCTGAACCAGGTCGGCGTTGGGGTCAATGGTCAGCACTGTGCCGTCCCCATCGCTGTTAATGGACAACTGACCATTGTCAGCCGTGACATCAATAACGAGGTTGGCGCTGTTGTCATCGTCATTGACCAGGGTGATGTTGCCGCTGCCCAGCACAATGGCGCTGTCGAAGGTCAGCTCGATGTTGGCCCCTGGGGCCACGGCCTCCGCGTTGTCCGCCGGGGTGCTGCTCTCCAGGGTGGGCGCGGTGGTATCCGTTGGGGCGGGCGGGAGGATGGGGAAAATGCCGCTGCCAATGCCGTTCAGCAACGCTTCCAGCGCCATGGCGCCGCCTTCCTTTGCTTCGTTCAGAATTTCTGCCAAACTGCTGACATTACTCAGCGCCTCCAGGGTGCTGGCAAAACTGCCACCGCCTGCCTCAATCAGGGAACTCAACACGCTCGGGTCATCCAGGGCGGAGGTTACCACGGCCTTAATAATGGTCAGCAAATCCTCGGCGTCTGCCTCTGGGGGCAGGTTGTCCAGCAGATCACCGACTTCGCCGTCGGTGGGGATTAACTCTGCCACCAGCTCTGCCTGGGTGGAGGCCAGGTCGGCCACTTTGACGGCGAGCTGGATCACTGTGTCCAGCTCTTGTACGGAGGTACTGGCGCTGACTTGATCCAGCAAAAACCGGGCGACTCCCGCTGCGGCCTCTCCGCTGTAGGCCAGGTCCTGATCGGTCACCTGATTGGTAAAGTCCTGGGCAACGGCCAGCTTGTTGTCGACAACCTGAAGGTCTGTGTCGCGGGCACCGTTGAGGATGTCCAGCATCGCCGTGGCTGCCGTGAATTCACCGCTGGTGATACGGTCGCTATAAAAAGCGAGCCCTTCGGCGTCTGGTTCACGGTTGAAGAGTTGCTGGTAAATCCTGGTGACCAGGTCTGTTGTCTCTGCCTCGCCTGTCTCTGCGCCATAGAGAGCAACCGACTCTGGGGAAGTGGCGAAGGCCTCGATAATGGTCTCCAGGCCTTCACTTCCCTCAAGACCGCCTTCAGTTCCTTCAAGGCCTTCACCTTCAAGATTAAGGCGATTGGCCCAGTAGCTTAATCCAGCGGGGTCAGCCGGGCGCCCATAGTAGGCGATATATATTTTTTGAACTGGAATTTTTTGGGTCGGGGTCAAGATGTCTTCAACCATTTTTCTATAAATCGGAGGTAAGCGGTCTCACTATACAAGTCCGCACTGGGGTCAATCGTCAGCACTGCGCCGTTAATGCGCAACTGGTTGCTGTGGTCTTCGCCAGCAATGACCCGACTGTCGCTGGGGTCAGCGGCATTGACCAGGGTAATAGTGCCGCTGTCGTGTCAATGCCAGCATAGGCGTTGCCCGCCACAGTGGTGATGACGCCGATCTCGATTTCCATCTAGATCAGTAATCATGTAGAGGTCTTTGCACGAATCATCATAGACATCCATCAGCACTGTATCAGCAGGCTTGCAGGTGCTGTCAACTCCACTCCCGCCGCTGATGGCGGGCGCTGTGGTATCTCTCAGCGGGGGGGGGGGGGGGGGAAGGCCTCGACGATGGTCTCCAGTCCTTCAAAGTGCCTTCAATATTGATGCGATTGGCCCAGTAGCTTAATCCAGCGGGGTCAGTCGGGCGCCCATAGTAGGCCACATAGATCTTTTGGATCAGAGTTAAAGTGTCTTCAAATAAATTTTTAACACCCTTCTTTTTCAGGTTCTTATACTCAGCATTCAGCATTCAACCCAGCCATCTGATTAGCTTAACGATTCAAGGATTATATCAAAACACAGTGTGGGGTTCAGTACCTTGAGTGGTGAATAAGTCTCATAGCTATCTGAGCCCATACACTGGTTTCGTGCAAAGGTCTCAGGTAGTAACTTGTTCAAAATTGCCCTGGGCGACAATAACTGACTACGGCATCAAAGCACTGTAAGTTAAGGTACATTTTTTTGTCCGCGCCTGTCATTGCCGCTATTGGCTGGACACCACAAACTACCGCGCTCTCGACGGAGCGTATACTCTTCAGGATGAGCCACTCATGTTAGTACACAATTTCGCCGAATATTACGCTCGCAACTTTCCGGATAACCCCTGTATCACTGTGGGCAACCGAACCACCCGCTACGGCGAACTGAATGCTGCGGCCAACCGTTTGGCCAATGGCCTGCTAAGTCTGGGCATCGGCAAGGGTGACCGGGTTGGTATTCTCGGTGAAAACAGCACCGAGCACGCCATTACCTTTTTGGCCACTGGTAAAATTGGTGCTGTTACCGTCTCTTTGAATTATCGTCTTGCGCCCGCTGAACTCGCCTTCATCATTAACGATGCCAGGGCAAAAGCGCTGCTCGCCTTAGACAGCCAACCAATGCCTGCTCTAGCTGCCCTGCAAGCCGAATTGCCGACGGACATCCAGGTATTTACTCGCGGCGAGGTCAACACTCATCTTTGGGAACAGTGGTTGGCCGATCAAAGTGATGCGCAGCCAGTCATTGATTTGAGCCCCGAAGATGCGTTTTTACAGATGTATACCAGCGGCACCACAGGCAACCCAAAAGGCGTTGTGCTTACTCACGGCGGCATGGTGACCCAACTGACCATGAACACGGTGCTGATGTCTAGTCGCCCTGGGCCGGGAGATGCGAATCTGATTTGCGCGCCGATGTTTCACATTGGCGGAGCCGGCTCAATACTCGGCGCCCTGTATGCCGGTATTCACGTTATTCTCCACAGCGCCTTCGACCCGGCCACGGTTGTCGACGATCTTGAGCGCTACCCCATTGCCGGACTGTTCATGGTGCCGGCTATGATCATGGCGGTGCTGGCCTTGCCAGACATTGAAAAACGCGATTTCTCCGACGTAAAGCAGATTTACTATGGCGCCTCTCCTATTTCCGAATCTGTTCTGAAACAGGCCATGGAAGTTTTCGGCGCCGACTTCATCCAGATGTATGGCATGACAGAAACCAACGGTACCGTGGTGAACTTATCGCCAGCGGATCACCGTCGAGCCGTAGCAGGCGAACCCGGACTGCTGCGCTCCTGTGGACGCCCCTCGGCTGGCGTCCAGGTTCGCATTGTGGATTTGCAAGGCGAGGAGCAAGCCACTGGCGAAGTCGGTGAGATATGGGTTAAAGCCCACTGTTCCATGCAGGGCTACTATAATTTGCCAGAAGAAACCGCCAAAAATTTGACCGACGGCTGGGTTCATACGGGTGATGCTGGCTACCTTGATGGAGAAGGCTTTCTGTATCTGAAAGACCGCATGAAAGACATGGTCGTTAGCGGCGGCGAAAATATATATCCGGTTGAGGTAGAAAACGCACTGGCTGCTCACGATGCCATTGCCGATGTCGCAGTGATTGGCATTCCCAATGAAAAATTTGGTGAAGCGCTGTTGGCCTTTGTGGTACTCAAACCGGACGCTGCTTTAGGCGTCGCTGAGATGGTCGAATTTTGTCGCGGTAAAATCGCAGGCTACAAGATCCCGCGTCAGCTCGAAATCATCACCGAGATGCCGCGCAACCCCTCGGGAAAAATACTCAAAAAAGAACTGCGCAAACCCTATTGGGGCGGCGCAGCACGCAATATAGGCTAGTCATATGCAGTTTGAACACAGTTCACGCGTTCAAGAGCTACAGGCCAAACTGGCGGCCTTCATGGACCAACACGTTTACCCGGTCGAACACGACTACTACGACCATATCGATTCGGCGCAAAACCGCTGGGCGAGCATACCCCTCATGGAAGAGCTGAAAGCCAGGGCGAAAGCGGCGGGTCTGTGGAACCTGTTCCTGCCCAAAGCGCACGGTGGTGAACTCAGTAATCTGGAATACGCGCCACTGGCTGAGATTATGGGGCGAGTGTTGTGGGCACCGGAAGTTTTCAACTGCAATGCACCCGATACCGGCAACATGGAAGTATTCATGATGTACGGAACCGAGACGCAAAAAGAACAGTGGCTGACACCATTACTCAATGGCGAGATTCGTTCGGCCTACGCTATGACTGAACCGGCTGTGGCCTCCTCTGACGCCACCAATATCGAAACACGTATTGAGCGCGATGGCGACGACTACCTCATCAATGGTCGCAAATGGTTTATCACCGGCGCCATGAATGAGCGGACTCAAATTTTCATCGTGATGGGCAAATCAGACCCAGAGAATAAGAATCGCCATCTGCAACAAAGCCAGATATTGGTGCCCAAAGACACCCCTGGACTGATCGTTGAACGAGCGCTGAAAACGTTCAACTACGATGATGCGCCTGTCGGCCATGCAGAAGTTGTATTCGATAATGTACGGGTACCGGCGGAGAACTTGCTATTGGGTGAAGGCCGCGGCTTTGAAATCGCACAGGGCCGTCTGGGACCAGGTCGCCTGCATCACTGCATGCGCCTGATCGGTTGCGCCCAGCGTTCTATGGAGTTCGCCTGTCAACGCGCGGAAGCTCGCACCACCTTCGGTAAAAAATTGTCGCAGCATCAATCTGTGCTGGAAGACATAGCCAGATGCTTTGCTGACATTGAGCAGGTTCGGTTACTGACCCTGAAGACCGCCGACAAGCTGGACAAAGTCGGCAACCGTGAGGCTCGTGATTATATTGCTGCCGCCAAGATATCGACGCCAATAACGGTGCAAAATGTGATTGATCGGGCCATGCAGATTCACGGCGCTGGCGGATTGTGCCAGGATTATTTTATGGCCGAAGCATTCAACTACGCTCGATGGTGTCGTCAGGCGGATGGCCCCGATCAGGTGCACATGATGGCGCTGGGAAAACAGTTGGTGAAGAGGTACGCGCAAGTATGAGCATCCAGACACTGGATATCGAGAAACTCCAACCTTATCTGGAGCAGCATATACCCGGTTTCAACGGCACCTTGACCGCAGAAAAATTTGTCGGCGGACAGTCCAATCCCACTTTCAAACTCCATGCAGGCGGGAAGGATTATGTACTAAGGCGCAAGCCGCCGGGTGAATTACTCGCATCCGCTCACGCTGTCGATCGGGAATTTAAGGTCATCAGCGCTCTATACAACACCGACGTGCCTGTGGCTCAAGCCTATTGTCTGTGTGAAGACGAAAACATCATCGGCTCCATGTTTTACGTTATGGAATACATGGAAGGCCGGGTTTTTTGGGATTCTCAGCTTCCGGAAGTCGACAGCAACGAGGAGCGCAGCGCCATCTACGATGAAATGAACCGCGTACTCGCCAATCTACACAATGTAGACATCGAGCGTGTTGGCTTGAGTGATTTTGGCAAACCTGGCAACTATTTCGAGCGTCAAATTGGACGCTGGACCAAGCAATACAGAGCCTCTGAAACCGGACGTTCCGATGCGATGGAAACATTGATCGAATGGTTGCCCGCCAACCTGCCCGCTGACGACGGTCAGCCTGGATTGGTGCACGGTGACTTCCGTATCGACAATGTTATGTTCCACCCTACAGAACCTCGAATTATTGCCCTATTGGATTGGGAACTCTCAACCCTCGGCAACCCTCTGGCTGACCTCGCCTACCAATGTATGGCATGGAGGCTACCCGCTGACGGCGACATCAGTGGGCTGGCGGGAATCAATCGGAGTACACTGGGCATTCCCAACGACGAGGATTACCTGGCGGCATACTGTAAACGCACCGGCCGCGACAATATTGAAAACTGGAATTTCCACCTGGTGTTCTGCTTTTTCCGCCTGGCGGCAATATTGCAGGGCGTCAAAAAACGCGCCGAAATTGGCACAGCTTCAAGCGCGCAAGCCAGGAGTCGAGGCGACATGGTTGAACCCCTCGCACTGGCTGGTGTTAATCTTATTAATTGAGACCTTTGCACGGAAGATGATTTCATTTTCAGGCAAGGCAAAAACGCACGGAATGAGGGAGTTTATGGGTATAAATGACCGATTGAGTACGTTTTTACCAACCGTAGGCGCTTTTAGGCGACGCAGCATGCCGGTGAAATGGCTTTCGTGCGAAGGTCTCTAATTAAATGTTTCTAAAACCATCATACTCACAGGAGATAGACCTATGTCAGATGAAGTATTAACGAGCGCCGAAGGCGGCGTACTCATCATCACTTTAAATCGCCCGGAAGCCAAAAATGCGTGCAACAAAGCCCTGGCCGAAGGCGTTGCGGCAGCGATTGACGAACTGGAGGGCGACGACGAGCTGCGTGTTGCCATTCTCACTGGCGCTGGCGGCACATTCTGCTCAGGCATGGATTTGAAGGCATTCGTTAGCGGAGAGACACCCCACATTCCCGGCCGTGGCTTCGCAGGTTTGACTGAATACATACCCAGCAAGCCACTGATCGGTGCCGTGGAAGGTTACGCCCTGGCCGGTGGTCTGGAGTTGGCAATCTCTTGCGATATGTTAATTGCGGCTGACAATTCCAAATTTGGCATTCCAGAGGTTAAGCGTGGTTTGGCTGCCGCCGCTGGCGGGCTGGTAAAACTGCCGCGCCAAATTCCAACACGCATCGCGATGGAACTGGCACTCACGGGCGATTTTATTGACGCAGACCGCGCTGCTCAGCTCGGCCTGGTGAACCATGTGGTCGCTGCTGGCACAGCACTCGATGCAGCCAGAGAACTCGCCGCCAGGATTGCAGCTAACGGCCCCCTGGCGGTTGCAGCGAGCAAGCAGGTTGTTGCGCGCCAGTCCGACTGGAATATGGCTGAAATGTTCGTCAAGCAACAGGAAATTGTTAACCCGGTGTTTACCAGCTCAGACGCCATCGAAGGCGCAACCGCATTTGCTGAGAAACGTGCCCCTAACTGGACAGGAAAATAAATCATGGCTGAAGCTTGGATTATTGATGCATGCCGCACACCTCGTGGCATAGGCAAAGTTGGCAAAGGTGCCCTCGCGCACATTCACCCGCAACAACTGGGCGCAACCGTGTTGCAGGCGATTGCCGAGCGCAACGATCTCAACACCGCAGAGGTAGACGACATTATCTGGGGCACCAGCCAGCAGAAAGGTCTGCAAGGTGGTGATCTCGGCCGCATGGCCGCTCTGGATGCCGGTTATGACGTAAAATCCAGCGCCGTGACACTAGACCGTTTTTGCGGCTCTGGCATCACCACGGTCAACATGGCTGCCAGCAGCATCATGGCGGGCATGGAAGATCTGTGCATCGGCGGTGGCACCGAGATGATGTCGCATTACGGCTCTATTCAGGGCATGTCGCCATTTATTGACAGCGATAATTTACGCTTGCGTGAAGCTCACCCACAGCCTCATCAAGGTGTCTGTGCCGATGCAATCGCTACCCTCGAAGGCATTGACCGCAAGGCTGTGGATTCTCTGGCCTTAGTGTCTCAGCAAAACGCGGACAACGCGATCAGGAATGGTCACTTCGACAAGTCACTGGTGCCCGTTTACAACGAAGACGGCAGCCTGGCTTTGGACAAGGAAGAATTTCCCCGGCCACAGACCACTATGGATAGCCTGAGTCAACTGGAGGCCTCGTTTGCAAAACTGGCTGACTATGCGCTGGATGAGGCGGGCACTACTTTCCGCGGCCTGGTGCAAGCCAAGTACCCGGACCTGGAAATCAACCATGTGCACCACGCGGGTAATTCCTCGGGTGTTGTGGACGGTGCGGCTGCGGTATTAATGGCTTCTCCAGATTATGCTAAAGCACACGCTATGAAGCCCCGCGCACGAATCGTGGCTATGGCCAATATGGGCGACTCCCCCACTTTGATGCTGAACGCCCCCGTCCCAGCCGCCAAAAAGGTACTGGCACGCGCTGGTATGAGCATTGCAGACATCGACTTGTTCGAGATTAACGAGGCCTTTTCTGTGGTTGCAGAAAAATTCATCCGCGACCTGAATCTCGACCGCGGCAAAGTCAATGTGAACGGTGGTGCAATGGCATTAGGCCACCCAATTGGCGCGACCGGCTCCATCCTGATTGGCACCATGGTTGACGAACTGGAGCGCGCTGACAAGCAGTTCGGCCTCGTCACTATGTGCGCTGCCGGTGGCATGGCTCCTGCCATTATTATCGAGCGCATCTAAACCCGCTTCGGGGTCAGAATAAAAAGGGGGTCAGAATAAAAACTCTGACCCCTTTTTTTAGCGCGTCGAGGCAGGCAGTGCCAGCATTCTTGTTTCCTCGATCACAAAATCGCAATCACAAGCTTTGCCGAACTGTGGCTGGCCAGAAACAGTGAGGGCTCAATCGCCACTATGTTCGCGGTTCGGTTCGCGGTTCGCGCTCCTCAAGCAACTTTGCTCGCACATCCATCAAAACCCGGCCGTAGGTATTGCGACCGCGCCGGTCGCGGCCACAGCCCCAGAAATAGTCATAGGCACTGTTTTCAACCAGCAGCAAATCGCCGGTTTCAAGCAGCGCCGCTGCCACATCTGAGTGGGTACGGCACTTGGTATACACGGCGCGAGTCATCACCACTCGGCGAATTTTCTTCCAGTCCTCGCGCACCCGCTTAAACCGTGTGCGGCCCAACTTGCGCGCCTGTCCGGGATGCTCAGCCAGGCGCACACGCTGGCGATAGGCCTCATCTTCAAACTTCATGCCTTGAAAATAGTGCTCCACCGAAGGCCAGTGGCAACCATCCAGGTCGAATCCATGCCTGGAGTAAGCAGCCAGCGGTTCATGGGGGTCTGTGCGCGACAAAAATATCGAGTTTTCTGCTTGAGGTGTGTCCAGCATCGGTGAATGTTGGCATAATTAAAGGCTTGTGTGCGACAGAAATATCGAGTTTTCTGCTTCGGGTGTGTCCAGCATCGGTGAATGTTGGCGCTGTTGCGAAACAAACGCGCAGCCTTAAGCTATCAGCTACTTCAACATCAGCAAACGACGATAGCGCCAGAACCCGATCAGTGCGTTTAAATTTGCCTACAAGAGTATCAAACTGGAGCGCCAGGCACGCAAGCGCGCCCAAACACAGAACCAAACACAGGAAAGGGTAAATTGATTATCTGTGTGTCCAGTGTTCTACTTCACTCCCCAATCTAACCACTGGAGCTTTTTTGAGCATGACAGATTCATCTGAATACGTACCACCGCAGGTCTGGCAATGGGATCCCGATAATGAACAGGCCTTCGCCAACATAAACCGCCCAATAGCCGGAGCAACCCATGAACAAGACCTGCAGGTTGGCAAGCACCCCCTGCAACTGTACTCCCTGGGTACGCCCAATGGGGTAAAGGTGACGATCATGCTTGAGGAGCTATTAGCCAAGGGCCACGATGGCGCTGAGTATGACGCCTGGCTGGTCGACATTGGTGAAGGCACCCAATTTAGCAGCGGCTTTGTATCAGCCAACCCCAATTCCAAGATTCCAGCGCTGATGGATCACAGCACTCATCCTCCAACGCGAGTCTTTGAATCGGGTTCGATTCTGTTTTATCTGGCAGAAAAGTTCGGTGAATTTCTGCCCACTGAAGCCGCAGCTCGCACCGAATGTATGTCCTGGCTGTTCTGGCAGATGGGGGCAACACCCTTACTGGGTGGCGGCTTCGGCCACTTTTACGCCTATGCGCCGATTAAAATTCAATACGCCATTGATCGCTACACCATGGAAGCGAAGCGCCAACTGGATGTGTTAGACCGCAATCTGGCAGACCGTCAGTACATCTGTGGCGACGAGTACACCATTGCAGATATGGCGATCTGGCCCTGGTATGGCGCCGTGCTGAGAAACCAGGCCTACGACGCTGCCGAGTTTATCGAAGCACACACCTATACCCACGTCATGCGCTGGGTTGAGGAGCTTTTCGAGCGCAAGCCGATACAGCGCGGGCAAATGGTTAACCGCCCCTTCGGCGACAAATCCAGGCAATTACTGGAACGGCATGATGCCAGTGATTTTGAGCTGCGCACTCAGGACATACTGGATCCTGATTCCCCGGCAGATTCCGAATACGTTCTCAAAAAACATCGTTAGTGCGCACCGAGCCGAGTGGTATTAGGCGTTAGAAGTCTGTCGGGCTTAGGACTGCTCTACTGCGGAACAGTCGGAGTTGGCTCTTTTTTGCGCACTTTTTGTTAAAAACAGGACCACTATTCGCTGCGAAATGACCCGATAAATAGCTTGAGCTGGTCTTTTCCTCGCAACGAGCGCCTCAATCCGACAGGCTCCTAGCGGCGCAGTACTCGTGCCAGAGCGGTCACGGTCACTGCCAACGTCACGAACACAGCCGCAACTGTAAGCCGCACCATAATCAGACTGACCTCTGCTCGCACAGGAAACACATGGGTCTCTTCCAATGACGCCCATTTATGCGGGGACAACTGCAACATGCCGGGTTCAGACACCATTTCAAACATATCGCGCACACTGCGATAGCGAGCGATTGCAAAGGCATCCCAGGGGCGAGCATCGCCATCTTCAATAAAGCGCCCACTCGGGTCGCCCATAAACACTGGCAGGCCACCATGTCTTAACAGGGCCGGAACAATACCGGCACCATAGCGCGCGTTGGCCGCCATCGGGTCCGGGTCATCGGCCCAGGGGGAGCCGTCAGGGTATTTCGCCTGTTCCCGAAAGCGCATCAGGTTCACCATGAAGTACTCGTTGCCGTCATCGGTAATCGCCAGCGACTCCAACTCCTTGAAAAATTTTTCATCAGGTTCTCTTCCCAAAGCCCGAGCATTGTCCGCGAGCACGGATTGATAGTGTTTCACCTGCTCGTGGCTAATTGGTTCACCCCGACCCCCATACCACCAGAACCAAACACCGTAGAGAGCAGCCAATACCAGATAAAACGCACGCATTTCTAATCTCCTGAGACCTTTGCACGAAAGCCATTTCACCTGCATGCCTCGTTAAAATCGTACTCAATCGGTCATTTATAAGCATAAACTCCCTCATTCCGTGCGTTTTTGCCTTGCCTGAAAGCGAAATCATCTTCCGTGCAAAGGTCTCCTCCTGTCAGTAGCGAATAATTAGAGCATTTCATCGGCCAGAATATCCAGCGCTTCAGTCTGCGTCGAGCCGATCATCATTAAGTCGACCTCGCCGCGCTCATTGCTCGCCTTCCAGGCTTTGGCTCGCTCGCGAATTTTTTCTCCGGGGCCAACCAAATGCACGGCATCGACTAACTCATCTGGTACGGCTGCAATGGCTGCTTCCTTTTTGCCTGCGAGATACAAATCCTGAATCTTTATAGCGGCCTCTGCATAGCCCATACGCCTGGCCAGATCGTTGTAAAAATTCTTATCGCGCGCGCCCATGCCACCGATATACAGAGCCATACTCGATTTCACCACCGGCGCCAACTGCTCGTAGTCGCCCACCAGGCAAGTCACGCCGGGCGCGACTGTAAAATCTGCCTTGCTCTTACCCCTACCGGCCCTGGCGAAGCCCTCATCGAGGTAGGGCTTAATGACCTCAGCGTAACTTTCCGGCTTCAGCATCATCGGAAACACGCCGTCCGCGCACTCGGCTGAACAGCGCAATCCATTCGGGCTGATCGACGCCGTAAAAATGGGCAGTTGCGAGTTGCCATGCAGAATACTTTTGAGCGGTTTGCCCAAACCAGTACTGCCCTGCTCATTATTGGGAATATGGTAATACTCTCCCTCATGTTGCAGCGGCGCTTCACGGGCAAGAATGTGTCGAATAATGGCAATGTATTCCCTGGTTCGAGTCAGTGGCTTGCCATAGGCCTGGCCGTGCCAGCCTTCTGCTACCTGTGGCCCACTCGGCCCTAACCCCATAATAAAACGGCCACCTGAGAGATGATCGAGCGTCATAGCAGTCATCGCGGCCATCGCCGGTGTTCGGGCCGGCATCTGCATGATTGCAGTACCGACGTTAATCCTCGTGGTTTGCGCCAATATCCACGACGCCATAGACACTGAATCACTGCCGTATGCCTCCGCGGTCCAAACAGAGTGAAAGCCGAGGTTTTCAGCATGTTTTACCAAATCCATGTCTACCTGTGCTTTGGCGCCAAAGCCCAACAGACCTAATCCAAGTTTCATCGTCATTTTTAAACCCAAAGTTGTCGTATTAAGTGCAGCAAATCAGCCTGCTAGTGGCAGGTGTCTGTATCAGCCCGCTAAGCGTCCCACATCGACACAATTTGCCCCTCGGCGGGGTTTGCGCCACCCGCTAAAACCGACTGATAGCTTCTGGACACTGCCTGCGGACCCTGGCCCCGAACCACCGTTAGCCAGCCATCGCAGAACTGTCTAAACGCCACAAATGCCGAACCGAGGTTCATTATCAGTTGCTCAGAGCCCATCTCTGCACTGCGTTTTTGCACCTGTGAGGGTGCAAAGAAAAACTCAGGCCTGGCACCGGGCAATCCGTCAACAGAACCCATCTCTTCATAATGGGTCGCACCAATGCGGCAGGAGTATTTCATGTTATCGCTGTAGTGATGGTGAAGTTCCGCAATGACCTTTGAATTGCCAGCCATATCAACCAGCACTATCGCTTTGTTGGCATCTAGCGTAGACAACTGGTTGTAGGTAACAACTTTATCGTAGCAACCCAGACTTTCGCAAAAGGCCTTGTTGCCTGCCGAAGTCAGGCCAATCGAATGCTGCTTGCCTCGCTGCTTTACTGCAAAACCCAGAGCGATACTGGTTTTACTGGATGCGCTGGTAATCAGGTAGCCCGAGGCACCAAACATATCATTGTCGTCCATAAAGTCTTCGGCCAACCAGGCAGTCATAAAAAGCCCACGCAGCAAGCTGTCCTGGTCTTCGCGTGCAGCATCATAGACCGGATTCGCCTGGGCACGGGTAAACTGCGCATACACTGGCGCGTACTCAGCGCGATGAGAAGATACGTCGACAAACTGGTCTGGCCGCACCTTGCCGGCCAGGATTTTAAGGTGGGTACCCATTGGAAAGAAGCCCCATACTCGCTCACCCACTTCAATGTCCGGGTGTCTGGAGGCAATAACCTCGCCATAGGCCATCGCGGGGATACGCCCCCAGCCCTCTTCGGCGGGGAAAAAACCCCAATAGCCCAGCAGGTCACCTGAGCCGGCATAGGAGATGTTATTTGCAGTCAGTGCAAAACGATCATTCTTAAGCAGCACTTCGTTATCCTGCAGTTCAGGATCGACAGATTCTGTAAAAAAGCGCGTTTCAGCCCAGTTATCTTTGCGAACTTCCATGGTGATCGCTGTCATCATTGTATAATCTCTCGAACAATGTATCGGCAGAATATAGGCCAGAACAGGGACACTTGCACGACCTGCCAAGACCTCAAAAGAAGGATGACTCCAGGAAAGATATAGCGGCTAGAAAAGCGAAGCATTGAGATAGCACTCAAACCACTGCTTGAGTGGTCGCAACTGCGCTACACCCAGATGTAGTCTGAGTAACCGCTCCAACCTCGGCAGATGTTTGAGGTAGACATCCTTGCCATCGCGTTCAAACAATCGCACAAAAACACCGAGCACCCTGCAGTGGCGCTGCGCGCCAAGCACGTGGTACCAAAGCATAAAATCTTCAAATTCCCGATCACTCAGGCCCATGCTAAGCCGGTATCGGTTCAGCATGGATTCGGTGAGTGTCGCCGAAATATCACGACGGGCATCTTCCAGTAGCGACACAACATCGTAGGCAGTGGGGCCAATCACGGCATCCTGAAAATCCAGCAACCCGCAGGTAGCCACCCCTTCTCTATCCGCCACGCGCATCAAATTATCGACATGGTAATCGCGCAATATCAAACTGTTGCGCGCCGCTGGCAATGCCGAAAAAACGTGGCTCCAGGCTCGGCCATACTCTGTTTTACAGGCCTCTCCCAGGGGTTCAGCCAAGGCTCGAGGCACATACCATTCGCACAACAACTGCGCCTCATCCACGCACGTTGCCGCATCGTAAGCGGGCACATCTACGTCAGCCGCAGCAGGCTGGCTGTGCAACGCACACAGCACATCGACGCCCAATTCATACAGTGCCAGTTCATCTTCACCGGCTGCCAACAAGCGTGTGTAGGTGTCGTCACCGAAATCTTCGAGAATTAAAAAACCCTGCTGCTGATCAACGGCATAGACCTGTGGTGTACTGAATCCCAGGCTGGACAGATGGTTGGCAATTTTTACAAAGGGCCTTACATCTTCTTGCGGCGGCGGTGCATCCATCAGTAGCGCCCGTTGCTGCGCCCCACTGATGCGAAAATAACGGCGAAATGAAGCATCCGCCGGCATGGCCTCAAGAGACGCACCAGAAAAAGTGCTCCGCTCGAGAAATTGTTGTCGAAGGTCTGCCCGAGTCATCGGCTGAAGGTATCGCCCCTAACGCCGCAGAGATTCCAGCGCATGAATCACCCCGCGCAATTCGGCCAGACCTTTCATGCGACCGCCGAACGAGTAACCAGGGCTGACTCCGGTTTTTCCAATCTCATCACCCAGTGTATGCCCGTGGTCGGGTCGCATAGGAATGCGGTCGCGACGCCCCTGGGCCTGGCGGCGCTCCTCTTCATCCAGCAAGGCGGAAATTAATCCAACCATGTCATTGTCGCCATCCAGGTGCTCTGCCTCATAGAATGATCCGTCCACTTCGCGCTTAACATTGCGCAAGTGTACAAAATGGATATCAGAGGCAAACTCCCTGACCATGCCAATCAAGTCGTTGTCGCCACGGGCGCCAAAAGAGCCTGCACAAAGCGTTAAACCATTGCTGGGGCTGGGCACGGCCTGCAACAGCGCGCGGGCATCATTGGCGGTTGAAACTACCCGCGGCAGACCAAACAAACTAAAGGGCGGGTCATCGGGGTGAATACACATGCGCACACCGGCTTCCTCGGCAACGGGTATCACCGCTTCGAGAAACGCAAACAGATTGGCACGCAGACCTTCTGTGTCCAGTTGAATAAACTGGTCAATGGCCCGGCGAATGCTTTGCCTGTCATAAGAGCCTTCGCCGCCTGGCAGCCCCGCGACAATATTTTTTTCCAGCAGTTGCTGTTCCGCCTCGCTCATTTGCGAAAAACGCACGGCTGCTCTTTCCCGCACCGCTGCAGCGTAATCTGCCCCGGCACCGGTTCGCCTTAATATATGAATATCGTATGCGGCGAAATCGCTCATTTCAAAACGCAGCGCCCGCGAAGCGTTCGGCAATTTGTAATCGAGATGGGTGCGCGTCCAGTCCACCACTGGCATAAAGTTGTAACACACGACTTCGATACCCGCAGCGCCCACGTTGCGCAGCGACGCCTGATAGTTCGCAATCAACTGCGCGCAATCGCCGCTCCGGGTTTTAATATCATTGTGTAGGGGAATGCTTTCAACCACTGCCCAGGAGAGGCTGGCTGCTTCGATCTCTGCCTTGCGCTGCTCAATCTCTGCAACGGGCCAGACCTCCCCGGTCGGGATATGGTGTAGCGAGGTAACCACGCCACTCGCACCAGCCTGCACTATATTCTCCAGGCTTACGGAATCTGCCGGACCAAACCAGCGCCAGGTTTCTTGCACTCAATCAACTCGTTACACCTATCAGGCTGACCACTTTACCATGCTCAAGCGAGAACCGACATGCTCTCCAGCGCAATGGGTATGCGCCTGGGCGCCAGAAAATAACGGCTTACCGCGGTATCAAAATCCATACGCTGATCGGTGATCTGCTGTACCAGTAAAGAGCCAATGGCGGGTGCTAATTTAAAACCGTGGCCGCTAAATCCATTGGCGACATAAAACCCGCTCAGCTCTGTCTCGCCGACAATAGGATACATGTCCTGTCTATTGACGGTATGCAAGCCGCAGTAACCAGCCACTTTGCCGCGATAGGGTAAAGCTGGCAGACGGTGGTGTGCTTCTCCTGTGGCCGCACCTTTCTCCAACACCAACTTGTAAGTCGGGTTTCAACCCGACAACTGGCTGTCAGGAAAAGTTCGCTGGCCTCTTTTCCATCTCGGCCATCACCGCCTCAATTTGGTTAGGGCTGCCAATAACTGCATCCTGCTCAACCGATTCCATCAACAGCACCTCTTCTGCGGATAGATCATGGCTGAGGTTTAGCATACGCTTGTCGGCTCGAATTGCATCTGGATTCTTGCTGGCGATGGTAGCCGCCACGGCCAGAGCATGGGCCCGAGGATCTTCAACAACCTGAGTCACGAATCCTAAAGCAACAGCCTCCTCAGCGGTAAACATTCGACCGGTATAGGTGAGCTCCCGAATTACATCGTCTCTCGCCAAAGTTCGCATCAGTGCCAGGCCAGCCATATCAGGCACCAATCCCCATTTAATTTCCATCACGGACAGGCGAGTGCCGGGTGCCGCATAGCGCACATCTGCGCCCAGGCATACCTGCAAACCGCCACCCAGGGCCACACCGTGGATAGCTGCAATAACCGGTACAGGTAAGTCGCGCCAGACCCAGGCAGCGTGCTGGAATTTGTTCGCAATGCCATGAGTGCGCTCAGTCAGCGGTTTTGACACGGACTTCTCTCCCGCAGATTTCCGCTTCGGCGCAGCGTCTGCGATGCTGGCAAAGTTCGACATATCCAGGCCCGCACAGAAAGATTTACCCTCACCCGAAAGCACTACAACTTGCACAGAAGAATCATTGCGCAACACATTGCCGGCCTCCTCCATGGCATCAAACATCTTGTCATCCAGCGCGTTCATTTTGTCAGCGCGCACCAGGCGCACATCAGCAACGCCATGTTTTACTGCTATCTCTATTCGATTTTTCACTGACGGTCTCCAAAAAATAAGCGGGCTACTATAACGCAGCTTTACTTATTGTTGTAATGCGTTGTTGTAATGCGTTGTTGTAATGCGCTGTACCCCGGTTGATCAATCGCCAACTGGCCGGCAACACTCTGGCGCAGATACCCGGATAAGCCCGGCGTTTTCAGCGGCATATCGGCGCGTAAATTTTCGACCAACTGTCGGCGTAACTCAAACAACCCACCCTGCTCGCCCAGGAGCTCCTCCAGCAACTGTTGCTCTATCTCCCGCAACTGGGGGCCTAGCGTCAGTTCCCGCGCAACAATAGACAATGAATTTGCAGAAACACGCGCCATGAATTGCTCACGGCTATCAACACGCTTTGTCACCTCGTGTTGCAACCAATGGCCAATACTGCCAAGCAGTTCTTGCGCCAGCGGCAATGCCTGTTTCAACGCCGCTGCTGCATCGTGCTCTGGAACTACATAGTCCCCAGGAATAATCAAATTGACGCAGTCCATCTGCGCCTCAGAGGAGCGGCGTCCAATGGCCGGGCGTTCCGGACTGAGATTGTCGCCGGTACGGTAACTGACCGCCATTTTCAGGCAGGCTATCGCCCACCAGAAAGAACCGAACACCTCCCAATAGCGCAAATGTTCCGGCTCAATACCGATGCCGCTAACGGATTCGTACCCGTCCAGTAATTGCTCCCGCGTTGCAAATCCACCCACGGGCAAATCACGCTGACCAAAGCGCCAGGAATTAACACACAGCCAGCCCAGATCACGCACGGGGTCGCCCAAATGGGATAGCTCCCAATCGAGAATGGAGACGATACCTCGCTCATTAATCATAATGTTGCCATTGCGATAGTCCGCATGAACCACTTTATTGCTGTAATTCTGAGGCAGGCGTTCCAACAACCAGCGCGCGGTAAAATCGAGCATTGGCAATGGCAGCTCCAGCAGTTTGTAGAAATCCCAGGAGTGGTGTACCAGTTGCTCCGGGCTATACACATTGAGGACTTTGTCGAGTCCAGTCGCCCGAGGATCAACCCCATGTATGCGCGCCAGCGCAGCGCCAAATTGAAAACCAAGCTGTGGGCGTATATCCGCATACTCCTCAGAGCGAACAATCTTGCTGCCCAGGGCTTCACCTTCGAGCCACTGCATTAAAAAACCAGTGCCGAGTTCATCTTGCTGTTGCAGAACATAGTAAATACAAGGTACCTGAACATCAGCAGCGTACATCGCCGACATCAACACGGCCTCCGCATCCAGTCCAATGTTACCAACCATCTGCGAAACAGAACCGGAGTGGCCCGAGCGACGCAGCGCCATGGGCACCTCTTCCCCGTCCATACGCAAGCGCACCTTGTATAACTCCTGACTCGCTCCACCGGTCAGACGATCACATGCCAGCAGTGCTTCGAAACCCTCCAGGCGCTGCGTTAATACAGCAGCGAGTTTTCCAGCATCAATCGACACCCTTGGGCTTCCTTTGCTTCATATAGCCAAACAGATAGCCCGCCACTCGGCGCATCTGGATTTCGTCAGCACCTTCGGTAATTCGGTAACGCCGATGGTGGCGATAGATGTGCTCAAAGGGCTTATAGCGTGAGTATCCCATGCCACCATGTACTTGCATGGCAGTATCCGCAGCTTCACAGCACAGGCGATTCGCTTGATAGTTACAGATGGATACTTTGTCCGAACAAGAGAACGCGCCATCGCAATCCATCAGCCAGGCTGTTTTGTGAATCAGCGCACGCAACATCTCACAACGAGCCTGTAAATCAACCAGCGGGAACTGAATACCCTGATTTGTGGAGAGCGCCTTGCCAAAAGGTTTGCGCTCCATGGCGTGCTTCACAGCTTCACTCACACAGTACTGCGCCGCCCCCAGGCTGGAGGCCGCCTGACGAATTCGATTCTCGTTAAAAAAGTGCTGAACCACCTGTAGGCCTTTGCCTTCGCCGCCGAATATATCTGCATCTGTTGCACGCACATTTTTAAAGCTGACACGGGCATGGTCAGAGGGCATATTGAAGGTCCAAAGGTACTCTTCAATGTTTACACCCGGCGCATTCATGGGCACCAAAAATGCGGTAATACCCTCTGCATCTCCCGCCTCGCCAGAGGTACGCGCCATCACCATATCGCAATCGGCCCTGTGAACTCCGGTATTCCAGGTTTTCTCCCCGTTGATCAGCCAGCCATCACCATCGCGAACTGCGGCCGTTTCCATGTGGGTAGCATCCGAACCGTGCGCGGGCTCGGTGATACCAAAAGCAAATCCCCTGGTTGCCGTTTTCATACCTTCCAGCCAAACAGCCTGCTGGGTCTCGGTTCCGTACTCAAGCATCAGCAGCAGGCCAATATTATTGCCAACGATTGAGTGCTCGTTTTGCAGATCGTTGTGCAGCCCCAATCCTTTGACCGCTAAATGCTCGCGAATTACTGCCATGCCCAAATTGCTGCCATTGCGACCACCGTGCTCCACGGGAAACGGATAGCTAAAAATTCCCGCCTCAATTGCAAGCTGTTTGGCTTTATGCAGCAGTGCTTCCCACTCTGCATTGGGCAAGCCCTCGCGGTCCCAGTCGGTACGAGCATCTTCCCGCCGATGATCAAAGAAGCGGATATTGTCATCCGCTTGCTCCAGCGGTTTTATTTTTGCTTCAATAAAAGCATCCACTTCTTCAAGAAAGCTGGCAATATCTGCGGGTATCACAAAATCCATTAAACGTCCGTCCCATATTCAGTGTGTAGTCGGCCGTGAGTTTCGCCCACTGGTCGTCAATATTCAATGAACAGTTGAGTCTGACAGTCGAATTGGAATCAATTGGCGCTGTATGTGTGCCGACGATGAGCGCGCCGTAGTGATCTTTGAGGGAAAATCCCGGACTCTTAAAGCCGTGGACTACAACAATCACTACCTGCAAATTTTGGAGTTCCAGTATTAGGCCAGCCTGGACAGTTGTCGCCGCAATACTCGCTCGACCTCATCGGGGTCTTGTTGGGGGATAAAATGTGTCGTGTCGGGATAGAGCTGATCGCTGGCCTGCGCGAATTCATTGACCAGCGGCGGCCAGGTTGGTGAGGTCGAGAAGTCTATGCTTTGGCCATCCCGCTCACCCTGCCTGGCACGCATAATATGCACGGGCACATCAATCGCGTGAACGTTATCGTATATCTTATTATTTGACCGGCTGCTGACATAGACACTGGACTCTACCTGTGGTAAGCAGGCGAGATGAAAGCTCCCATCCTCCTGCTCAATCAAACCATGGCGGCAGTAGTCCTCAAACATGCGTCGATCAAACACCGGGAAACTGCCCTTTCCCGCCAGCGACTCAATCATCTGCTCGGGCGAATCAAATTCACTCCGTCGCCTCGAACTGGGGACATTACCCGAGATAGCGCGGCGGTAATTTGCCTCCTCGGTGTAAGAAGCAGGGTCAAATATCGTCGGGTCAATCAATAGCAGGCGCTCGAAAACCGGGCTCAATGCCGCCGCGACAACCAGACTGTGAGCACCCATCGAGTGACCAATACCCACACCGAAGGAATAGCCAAGGCTGTCAACAAACGCGGCCAACTCGGCACCCACGGCTCCCCAGTGCTTTATCGGGCCGCCCTCACTGCGGCCATGGCCGTGCTGCTCGTAGGCGATGCAGTGGCAATCGGCAAACCGCTCAATAATTCCATCCCAGCAGCGCCCATGAAACCCTGTAGCATGCACAAACAGCAGGCTGGGCCTACCCGAAGCCGGCTGCCCCCATTCAAAGTAAGAAAGGTCTAAATCCTCGTATCGAAAGAACTGCTGTACGGGTTGGAATACTGCTGACATTCTGGGACTCTGCAGGAAACGTAGAAGTGCCATTTTACTCGCCCCAGCTTTACTGGCAACGCATTCATTGAGACCTTTGCACGGAAGATGATTTCGCTTTCAGGCAAGGCAAAAACAGGATGAACTGGCAGGCCTATAGCCGACTTCAAAATCCGGGCACATTGGGGATTCAGCTTTTTTAAGCTTTTCGTGCACAGCTTGAATCCCTCGCCCAAAAGCCTGTCGGATTGAGGCGTTGGTCACGCGGGAAAGATCGGTTTGAGCGATTTTTTGGGTCATTTTGCGACAAACAAAATAGTGGTGTTGTTTTTAACCAGCCAGAAAGTGTCCAGGAAAGTGTCAAAAAAATGTCCAAAAAAGTGCGCAAAAAAGAGCCGCATCCGGCTGTTTTGCAGTAGCACAGCCCCAGGTTCGACAGGCTCCTAGAAACGCAGGATAAAGCGCACATCGTAAAGGCGAGGAGCACCCATAAAAGCGGTTTCAACCCCCGAAAACTCCGCTGTATTGAAGCTCTGTGCAGCGCGCGCTTTGTCAGTAAGGTTGGTGCCCCCCAGGCGTAATTCCCACCGATCATCTGCCGAAGCTATGGAAACAAAGGCGTTCAGGTACACCGCCGCAGCAACGGCCAAATTGGGCGAATCCGTTGATTCATTGGCATGGTCGCCTTTGTAGGCCACATCAAAATGCAGGGTTCCTGTCAGGTTGTGACCAATAGAGTCCCTATAGGTTACCCCCAGAAATCCAGTCCACTCGGGGGCATTGGGCAAACGCCGGTCGCTGGCATCTGTCAGCACGCCATTGACCAGAGTCTCAAACTCGTCGTACTCGGCATCCAGGTATCCGGCAGATGCACTAACCGATAATTGCCGAGTCGCCCGGTAGGACACAACGGCTTCAGCACCCTGTATCTCTGCTGATGCTGCATTGGTAAACAGGCTGACAAACTGGCTGGTAACCGGGTCCTGACCAAAGCCATTGAGTTGCAAGTCGCTGTAGTCATTGTAAAAATAGGCGGCCGAGTAACTAAATTTATCATCAAATGCCAGACCCTTGGCGCCCACCTCAAAGGTTAAAACTGTCTCCTGATCAAAGGGTTTAAACTCTGCCGCGCCGAAAGCGCGCCCGGGAAATCCACCACTTTTGAAGCCGCGGGAAATTGATGCATATACCATGTCATTGTCATTGAGCTGATGAGAGAGCACGACTCTGGGGGTTACTGCATCCCAGTTTTCTTTTCCGGAAAGCGACTCGCCCGGGAATCCAACACCTTGCAGGAAGGGCGGATTGTCGAAACTCAATGACAGGCTTGGGTCGAAAAAGAATTCTCCGCGACGGTCCATTTCCTTTTCGTCATAGGTGTATCTAAGCCCCAACTCCAGGCTGGTTGCATCAGCTACCGGAAAGGTCACATCTGCAAAGACAGCGACAGACTCGGTTTTTTGATCACTTTCACCGTAGCCACTTGAGGGAATGCCAGGAAGACTGACAAGCGGGGAGAAAAAACCATTAAACTCAAAGGATGCAGATGCGCCATCATAGCCGGCAAGAACGACATCATGGTCATAGAAATAGAAGATTCCTCCAGTGAAAGACAGGCCATGACTATTTTCGTAAACAACACGTAACTCAGTGGAGTATTGATCGTCATCTTCATAAACGGGTATATCTAAAACAGGCAAAGGCGAGCTGTCAGCGTCCAATATGAAGTCCCAGGAAAGTCGGCGATAGGAGGAAATATTTTCCAGGGACCAGTTTTCAGCAAAGGCCCAATTGGCTTTGATGGTAACCCCCCAGGTTGTCAGGTCGGCCAGATCATTCGCAGTGCCTTCAACAACATAGGCTGAACCCAATGCTTCTTCATTGGGCAAAAATGTCACTGGCGTAAATGGAGCACCAACAGGGTCTGCAAATGCGGTGAGAGATGTCTTGCGAATGGGCGTGAGTGAGCGGTCCGGTCTTTCTGTTTTCCCATCAAAGCCAAGATTTAGAGTCAGTTCATCAGTAGGCTCAAAGGCTAAAGCCGCTCGCCAGCCAAACGACCTGGTATCACCATCAGCATCGCCTTCAATCGCATTTTTGGAGAAACCGTCTCTCCGGGTGCCCGTTAGTGCAATCTTGCCTTTTAGTGAATTATCCTTACTTAAAGGCCCGCTGGCACGGCCATTAAAGGTTGTTAGCCCGTAGTTTCCTGCACCTGCTTCAAAGTAAAACTCCGGCTCATCACCAGGCTGACGGGTAATGAGTTTTACTGCACCACCTGGAGAATTACGCCCATAAAGCGTTCCCTGTGGTCCCCGTAAAACCTCAACTCGCTCCACATCAAACAATTCCAGAAAGGCTGCTTGTGTTCGCGCGATGTAAACATCATCAATGTAAACTCCAACACCCGATTCAACAAAGGGTAAAGAATCGTTCTGGCCTATACCGCGCAAGTAGACAGCCGCATTGGAGGAATCACTTTTTTCGAAATGGAAATTCGGCACCGCATACTGAACTCTGCGCATATCTGTCGCTTGCAGGTCACGAATCTGATTCTCACTAAATGCCGAGACAGAACCGGGCACGCTCAATAAAGATTCTTCCCTGCGCCGCGCAGTTACAATCAGTTCTTCAAGCTCAAACTTGACTCCCGGGCCATCATCTGCCGCAACCTCTGCCGCAAAAAAAGCGCCGGGCATTGAGGCCAGCGCGATCAGTGCTATCCCCCCGACGAAAAACAACCTCGCTTCCTTGACTTTATTGACTTCTTTGAATTTATTGAAAAGTTTCACAAATCATTCCCCCTCGATCATTTAAGACCCATTACATGACGTCTGTGCCCGTATTCAACAACGACAATTTCCCTCACTCTCTCGAGTTAACAGCAGAGCGATCTCATAGTTTCATGGAGTGTATCATGATACTCATGCACTCATTGTTCAGTATTTGCGCCGGAACCGACATCGACATTTTTCTCAGGAAGGTCAGCAAGCGGGCCCTGCGGCGACGCCTGGAAAAAGCGGGCACATCCTTTATGAGATTAAAGTGCAAGGCGTTGAACACTCGTGCAAAAGCACTTCTATCCCAGAATCATCTGGTCGAGGAGGTCGCAGATTTTTTAGGGTATTCCGATGAACGGAGTTTCAGGCGCGCATTTTTACGCTGGAACAACATCACCCCGGCAAAATTCAATACAAAACCAGACCGATAAGTCTGCAATTCAGACTGAGTTATCGTCAAAAGTAGTGTTTTGTCATCTGAGCCAGGCGGCGACCTCGATGCCATCTTTGCATTCAACTCCAGTCGTCATCCGCACGAGATGTTTAAAGCCGCGTAAGCGACGCCAATTTTCCTAAGCGCAGATGCCAAGCCTGAACATTCTGTTCAATATCGGCCTTCGTCTCAGGCTGCCAGATAGTGCGCGGCGCCTGCCGGGCCTTCGGTTGCGACAAGTTGGTCGACGATGGTCAATCGCCAGGCTAGCTGAGTAAACCCTGCGCAATAATCATTTTGCGCACTTCCGTGGTGCCAGCACCAATTTCCAGGAGTTTGGTGCCGCGGAACAATCGATTGACCTCTGACTCCCAAATATAACCACTGCCGCCGTGAATCTGCACCATTTCGTCTAACACTTTGTTGCACATGTCAGCGGCATACATGACGGATGCCGCTGTTTGCATATGAATCTGACCCCGCCCTGCTTCTTCTGGCGTCACTGAGTCGCAAGCCACCAATACCTGATAAATATAAGTGCGCATGGTCTCTACCCAAGTGTACATATCAGCCAGCTTTGACTGCACCATCTGAAAATTGCCAATGGGTTGCCCAAACTGCTTACGGGTTTTGGCCCACTCAATGGATAGCTCCAGTGCGCGCTCTGCCATACCCAGATTAATCGGCGCAATGGTTGCACGCTCGTAATCGAGGCCGCTCATAGCCACCCGCACGCCCTTGTTTTCTTCACCGACCAAATTCTCCGCCGACACACGCACATCTTCAAATACCAACTCGGCAGTCTGGCTACCGCGAAAGCCCATTTTAATCAGCTTCTGCGCCACCTGAAATCCGGGTGTTTCAGTCTCAACGACAAACGCGGAGATACCCTGATTGCCCGCCGCCGGATCAGTCTTGGCATAGAGCAATACCACATCGGCAATCGGACCATTGGTGATATACATTTTGCTGCCATTTATCACATAGTGATCGCCGTCCTTTTTGGCCGTGGTACGCATGGACCCCAGCGCGTCGGAACCTGCACCCGGTTCAGTCAGCCCCAGTGCACCTGTCAATTCGCCAGAACACAAGCCCGGCAGATATTTCTGTTTGATGTGCTCTGAGGCATTCTTATGGATATTGCTGACACAGAGGTTGTCGTGAGCAATCCAGCTCAGGGCGAACGCGTGGTTCCACTTCCCTAAAGCCTGGCAGATCAAACCGGTAGACATCATGTCCAGACCGGCACCGCCGTATTTGGGATCAATGGTTACTCCGAGCAATCCTAACTCGCCCATTTGCTTGAAGGCACTTTCAGGCCACCATTCTTCGTTGTCCATTTTTTCCGAAAGTGGATACAGCACTTCTCGGGAAAACTTGTCTGCGTGATCCAGCAGCATCTGCTGATCCGAGTTCAATTGAAATTGGCTAACTGCGCCCATGCCCTTGCTCCGCTGCTTCTATCTCCAGGATCAGATCATCTGCGGCCACCTGGTCGCCCTCACTGATGCCAACTGCTATTACCACACCATCAATTGCTGCCTCGAGAGTGTGCTGCATTTTCATCGCTTCCATCACGGCCACCGTATCGCCTGCACTCACTGCATCACCCACGGCAACCTCGACCGACAAAACCACCCCGTGCATCGGCGCGGTAATGGCCCCATCGCCAGCCGCCTCACTGGCAAACGCCTCTCCCGCAGACAAATTTACAACGCTGAATACCGGAGAGTCGTCCGTTTGCAAGTGCAAAACAAGTTCACTACTGCGATAAAACCAGGCAGTTTTACCTCGTCCATCCACGCGCAGACGGGCACGGCCATCCACCAAATCCAACAACTCCACGGCTATATTCTGCTCGCCAATACTGACCTGGTAAACACTATTGGAAGTCGGCCGTACATGGAATAGCCGGGTCTGGTCACCAAGGTCGTAACAAAAGGTGCTCTCCAGGTCGGCGGTGCTGGACCACTCAAGCAATTCAGCGTTCACATTTAGGGCCTGCGCTACAGCCTCCTGGCGAGACAGCAGGTGCTGCAACACCGCCGCTACTGCGTAGTCAGAACCACCTGGCGACAGGCACCGATAACCGTCAGGCCAGTTTTCGCCAATAAACGCCGTTGTTGCAGAGCCATCGATAAAACCGTTCTGCTGCAAAACATCAAGCAAAAAGTCGCGATTGGTTGTGGCGCCAAACAAAACAGTTTCCCGTAGAGCCATCAACAAGCGTTGTCGCGCTTGCTCGCGGTTATCGCCACAGGCGATAACTTTCGCCACCATCGGGTCGTAGAAGGGGGATACTTCACCGCCACTTGCGATACTGGCGTCGACACGTATGCCCTCTCCCTCAGGTTCACGCCAAAGCAGAACCGGCCCTGTCGCCGGCAAAAAATCTGCCGCCGGGTCTTCCGCATACAAGCGGACTTCCATAGCGTGTCCGCTCAAACGGACATCGGCCTGCGCCACGCTCAGGGGCTCGCCTTTTGCAGCGGCAATTTGCAACGCCACCAAATCCAGGCCCGTCACCTGCTCTGTGACCGGGTGCTCTACTTGAAGCCGTGTATTCATCTCAAGAAAGAAAAATTCCCGATGGGTGTCCAGCAAAAATTCCACCGTGCCTGCACCCACATAATCCACTGCTCGCGCGGCTTCTACGGCAGCCTGTCCCATCAGACTGCGAAGCTCTGGCGTCATCACCGGGCAGGGGGATTCCTCCACCACCTTTTGATGGCGGCGCTGTACTGAACAGTCGCGCTCGCCGAGGTGAATCACATTGCCGTGTTGATCTGCGAATACTTGAATTTCCACATGGCGCGGCTGAATAACCGCGCGCTCAATGATCAGTTCGCCATGACCAAAGGCGTTCTCCGCCTCTGAGCGCGCCAGGGAAATAGCGTCTGCCATGTCCGCCGCGTGATGCACCAGCCGCATACCACGGCCACCGCCACCCGCTGCGGCTTTAACCATCAGTGGAAAGCCAATGGCCGCTGATTCTGCAATCAGTGTTGCATCCGTTTGATCTTCGCCCTGATAACCCGGCACACAGGGCACACCGGCTTCAATCATGGCGCGTTTGGCTATCGCCTTATCGCCCATAATCTCAATGGCTTTGGCGGGCGGGCCGACAAAAATTAGCCCGGCCGCTTCACACGCCTCCGCGAAAGCCGCGTTCTCAGACAAGAAACCGTAGCCGGGATGAATGGCATCGGCGCCACTGGTTTTAGCGGCATCGAGAATTTTTTGCGCAAGCAAGTAGGACTCAGCGACCGGAGATGCGCCGATATGAATGGCATCGTCAGCCATTTGTACATGGAGTGCATTGGCATCCGCGTCTGAATAAACAGCGATGGAGCGTATTCCCAGCGAACGGCAGGTGCGCATCACTCGCACGGCGATTTCGCCACGGTTGGCGACCAGCAGAGAATCTATATGTCGTCGCTTGACCATGCTTACATTCTCCCCACGCCAAAGCTATTGGCTTGCAGTGCGCGACTGTGCCCTTCCAGACAAGTCGCTAGCGCAAATCCCAGCGCTTTGCGCGAGTCCCGTGGATCAATCACTGAATGACTGAGCAAACGACCCGCCGAGTAAAAGGCACTCTCCTGGCTGGCAAAGTGCTCCATAATACGACGCTCCTGCTCAGCCAGCGCTTTGCGGTCGGGCTCCAGCCCTTTGCGTTCTGCGGCAACTTCGGCAACCTGGGTCATGGTTTTGGCCGCCTGTTCGCCACCCATAACATGAGAAGATGCATTGGGCCAGGCAAACAGAAAATCCGGCTCATAGGCAAAACCACACATACCGTAATTACCCGCACCGTAGCTGGCACCTACGTACAAGGTGATTTTTGACACTCGCGCATTGGCCACAGCCTGCACCATCTTCGAGCCGTGCTTGATCATGCCAGCCTGCTCATATTCGGTGCCAACCATAAAACCGGTAATGTTGTTGAGGAAAATTAACGGCAGATTTGCCTGGTCACACAATTGAATAAACTGCGCGGCCTTATTGGCGCCCGCGGGGTCTATGGGGCCGTTATTGCCGAGAATGCCACAGCCAATGCCCATGATACTGGCATGGGCGCAGACTGTAGATGCGCCGAACCGAGGCTTAAAGTCTTCAATATCGGAGCCATCTACGATACGAGCCAGCAATTCGTGTACATCGTAGGCCACTCGATAATCCACCGGCACCACGCCGGCGATTTCATCCGCTGCATAGAGGGGCGGCAGGTAGTTCCCTGGCGCGACAGGCTGCCCGCCTTTATTCCAGTCCAAACGCGCCACCACGTCGCGGGCAATGGCAATGCCGTGGGCGTCATCTTCGGCCAAATATTCCACCAGACCGGAAACACTGGCATGCATTTCCGAGCCGCCCAGCTCGCGCTCGTTAGCAACTTCACCAGTGGCTGCTTTCACCAGAGCTGCTCCGGCCAAAGCGGCCAGGCCATTATTCTTCACCCCGATCACATAGTCCGACATACCGGGCATATACGCACCACCGGCTGTAGACGGCCCGTGCAGCACCGTGACCACGGGCAGACCCTGTGCCGACGACCAGGCCAGATTGCGAAACATTGCTCCGGCCCCTATCCAGTTCTCCACGGTAAAGTCCATCAAGTTGGCACCGGCACTTTCGACTAAATGTACCAGCGGCAAATTCTGACGCAGGGCAATCTTCTGAATGCTCAAGGCGGTGTCAACTGTATTTTTTGAATAAGCCCCGGCGCGAATGCCAGAGTCATCAACCCAAATCATGCAGCGCACGCCTTTCACAAAGCCGATACCGAGAATCAAGCTGGCGCCGGGAATACTGGTCTCGGGGTTTTCGTCTTCGTAGAGGTAGTTTGACAGCGTGTGCAGGCGCAAAAATGGCATACCGGGGTCAAGCAGGCGAACAATTCGTTCGTGGGGAGGAATCTGGTTGCGTTTTTCAAATACGGGCAGGCGCTTGTTGGAGGCCTGAACGGCGCGGTCTTCCAGCTCTCGCAGCTCACGAACCAGTTCCAGCATGGCTTCGCGATTGGCCTGACAGGCCTCAGACGACGCGGAAACCCTGGACTTAAATACCGGCATGTTGCACCTCCTCCCGTGAGGAAAACACTATACTTATTTATTGAGTCATACTCAATATGGATATTTTTTGTTTATTTATCAATACTTTTAGTTTAAGTTTAACTCAATATGACTGAATCGAGCACCCGCAAACGCGCCCCTCGCGCCAGTAAAAAAGAGCGTACCCGCGCCATTTTGCTCGCTGCGCGTCGTATCTTTGAACGAGATGGTTACGAGAAGGCCAAGATGGCAGATATTGCAGCTCAAGTAGGCGTTGTTGAAGGCACTGTGTTCCACTACTTCGGCTCCAAACGGGCACTGGTGCTAAAAGTAATGGAGGTGTTCTACCTCGCCATTACCGCCCGTGTTGAATCAGGCTTGAGAGGCATTCAGGGCACTCGCGAGCGTCTGTATTTTTTGGTGCACTACCACCTGACCACAATGCGAGACAATGCCGAGTTATGTGGTGTCATTCTCAACGCTTCACGCGATGTCGATGCAGAACTGGCCAAGGATATACGCTTGCTCAATCGAAAGTATACCCATGGCATTGTCGAGGTGATACGCGACGGTATCAGCGCTGGCGACCTGCGGCCCGACACCTCGACCCCATTGGTGCGCAACACCCTCTATGGCAGTGTCGAGCACGCCATGTGGGTACAGTTGGCAGACCAACAAACCATTGAGGTCAAAAAAAGCGCTCGTCAACTCACTGATATGATCTATCGCGGCATTTGCCTCGACCAGCCCACAGCAGGCACTACAGAACAAGCCGACATTGACAACCCAGAACAAGCCGCTATAAGCCGTACAGAAATAGCCGAGCTGGTTACCAAACTGAGCAACATGATAGGACACTGACATGGCTGAAGAACTTTATTCTGAACTTGCGGGCGACGGCGTACTCACCATCACCATGAACCGCCCCGAGGTTCACAACGCTTTCGACGATGCGCAAATAGTTCGCCTGAGCGATGCCCTGACAGCAGCCGAAAACAACGCCGATGCCCGGGTGATTGTTATTGCCGGCGCCGGGAAAAGCTTTTCGGCAGGCGCTGACATCAACTATATGCACCGGGTGGGCGGCTACAGCTACGCAGAAAATGTTGCGGATGCGGGTTTACTCGCAGCGATGTTGAAGACACTGAATTTTATGCCCAAACCGACCATTGCCCGCGTCAAAGGTGCCGCGATGGGGGGTGGTGTCGGATTGGCATGCTGTTGCGATTTCGCCATCGGCACCGCCCACACCCGCTTTGCCCTGAGCGAAGTAAAACTGGGTTTGGCAGCGGCGACAATTTCCCCATACGTGGTTCGCAGCCTGGGCGAAAACAATGCCCGCCGTTTATTCCTCAGTGGACAACCCGTACTCGGCAAACACGCGCTGCAACTGGGGCTACTCAATCTCGTGGTTGAGGAAGACGAACTAGACGCCGCAGTGCAATCACTGGCGGATACCTTGCTAAACAACTCGCCCAACGCAATGAAGGTTTCCAAGGAGCTGATTTTCAAGGTAGCTGAAGGTGATGTTAATCAAGCTATGATCGACTATACAGCGACTGTGATTGCCGATGTGCGCGGCAGTGAAGAGGGCCGTGAAGGCACGGCCGCATTTTTGGAAAAGCGAACACCCCATTGGATAAACTGACAGTCGTACCCGCATGGTTTGATCTCAGTGCGGCAATTATTGGCGCACTGTTGATGGGGGCTCTCATTGGCCTCATCAACTCAGCCCACGGGCTGTGGCCTGCATTGACCGCCGCCTCCAAACAGGCGGCCTACACATTCTTCTTTGCCGGCTTAATCATGCAACACTGCCGCTGGCTCGCGGCTTTACCGGTACCCGTTTACGCGGCCATAGCCCTCGCAACCCTCTGGCCTGCGGTGGTAACCGTGGTTTTGGTTTATTGAGACCTTTGCACGGAAGATGATTTCACTTTCAGGCAAGGCAAAAACGCACGGAATGAGGGAGTTTATGCTTATAAATGACCGATTGAGTACGATTTTACCAACAGTAGGCGCTTTTAGGCGACGCAGCATGCAGGTGAAATGGCTTTCGTGCAAAGGTCTCTTATTGTCTGCACAGCTTCAAGGGTACACCAGAGCCACTACTTTCAACCTTGCCGCCGGGAATTATAGGGCTGGTGTCCTATTTTCTGGTGTCCAGACAAGTGCTGTCCGAAACACCCTGAACGGTTGAGAACCAGGCCCGTTAAGCGGACAGTGCTCGCGCCACTTTAGCCGCGCTCTCTCGTCCCAGGGCAGTAGAAATAAAATCACCCGCCGCGCACAATCGCTCTAAATCGACACCGCTCTCAATACCCAAACCATTGAGCATATACACCACATCTTCTGTCGCAACATTACCCGACGCACCTTTCGCATAGGGGCAACCACCCAAACCGGCCACGGAGCTGTCAATCACCGACACACCCATTTGCAGTGCCGCGTAAATATTGGCCAGGGCCTGACCATAAGTATCGTGACAATGCACCGCTAGCTGTTCGACGGGCACGAACCCTAGAACTGCATCAAGCATACGAGCAACACTGGCAGGCGTTCCCACGCCGATGGTGTCACCCAAAGACACTTCGTAGCAGCCCATATCGACAAGCTGCTTACTGACTTGCGCCACCTTCACCGGGTCAATATCACCTTCATAGGGACAGCCCACAACACAAGAGGCGTAACCGCGCACGCGAATACCGTCTTGTTCGGCGGCAGCCATAATCGGCCCAAAGCGTTTGAGGCTCTCGGCGATGGAACAATTAATGTTTTTCCGGGAGAAACTCTCGGAAGCGGCGGCAAATATGGCAACCTCACTGACATTTGCAGCCATCGCTGCTTCATAGCCTTTCATATTGGGCGTTAGTGCGGCGTAGGTGGTCTCTGGCTGACGCGACAAAGCCGCGAACACCTCGCCGGAATCTGCCATTTGCGGCACCCATTCAGGGCTGACAAAGCTACCCGCCTCTATATAGCGCACGCCGCTATCGGTGAGTTTTTGAATCAATGCCAACCTGGTACGGGTGTCGATTTCACCCTTTTCATTTTGCAGCCCGTCGCGGGGGCCAACTTCGACAATTCTGACACGCTCAGGATAAGTGTTCATTTAGCTATCTTTAAATGGGTGCGATTCATGTTTCCACCACAGTGTTCCAGTATGCGTTCCAACCGATACAACGGCAGGCCATCGGCATATTTCGACGCGATGATGCAGGCCAGTAATCTGACACTGGCAAAGCTCTTGCCTACTTACAGTTAAGTTGCCAATACCCTGATAGCGGTCAGAACAACGAATGGTGTTGACCGCCGTCAATCACGATATTCTGGCCAACGATGAAACGCGAAAGCGGGCTGCATAAAAGTGCCGCCATAGGCGCCATGTCGGCAGCATCCGCGAGAAAACCGGCTGGAATTTTGTTGTTCTCCAGGAAGTGCGTCATAGCTATCTCCTGATCGGGCTCCAGGCCAAAGGCTTCAGCATAAACGTCCAGAAGTTCGGTCGCACCTTCGGTCTGGAACATGCCGGGGAGGATATTGTTGATATTGACCCCATACTGGGCGACCTCACGCGACACGCTGGCCGTATAATTGATCAGTGCAGAACGGGCAGGTCCGGACATAAGGCGCCACAGCATCGGATTCTTGGCCGAGAATGTAGCGATATTCACGATACGACCCCAACCCTTGTCTTTCATTCCAGGGATATAATTGCGCATAATTTCGATAGGGCCAATCAGTGCCGTCTCCAGTGACTCCCGCCAGTTTTCAGCAGTGAGTTTGAGAAAGTCACCATTCGGTGCCGGTGGTTTGATGGTTATCGCCAGGATATCCGGGTCGGGACAGGCCGCAAACAGAACTTGTCGGCCTTCCTCTTTGGAAGAATCCGCTACGACAGGCGTCACGTTGACAGCGTATTTTTCTGATATTTCTTTTGCGGCATTCACCAGGCGCTCTTCACGGCGGGCTGTGATGTAAAGCTCTACGCCTGCTTCTGCCAGCCGTTCGGCCGTTGCCCTGCCCATGCCGGCGCTGCCACCAGCCATAATCGCTTGCTTGCCGCTAATCTGAAGGTCCATTGTTGTTCTCCCTTATTACCAAGTTTTGACTGTCGGGCACAATTTTCCGCTTACGGACAATCAAGCCACTATATTGTAATTTCAAAACAATCATAATTCCAAAATATTGTTGCTCAGTTGGCTCAGGACTTTCCCAGGCCGAACTGGCCCAAACGCCATTGCAAGGTTTCAATCCGATCCTGGCCGAAGAACGGCTCACCCCGGAAGACCATTGTCGGCACGCCCCAATGCCCTGCCGCATCAAGGCTCTCGTGGTTTCTATCAATCTCGTCCAGATGATCGCCGTCGGCCGTTGCAGCATCCAGCTCATCCAAATCAAGACCGGCCGATGCGACAGCCCGTTTGAGATGATCGGCCTGATCCCAGCCCTCGGTTCCACCCATAATCAATCGCGAAACGGCCGCCGCGAAATCAAGCCCTTTGCCTCGGCGTTCCGCTTCGACACCCAGCTTGCAGAGCCGGAAAATATAAGGCTGCTCTTGCGCCACCTCAAATGTTTCAAAATTCTGAACAACAGGGTCGGGGTTGGGGGGGAACACGAGTGGTACTCCCAGATATTCACTGCGACGTTTACTGTCCATAACGATATACAAAGCTGGTTTTAAATTGGCGGGATCAAATACGGTTTCCCTGGCCCTTACTGCCAGCGGTAGAACGACTCGCAACTTAATATCAACAGCGTATTCCTGCCTTAGCCGCAACAGGTCTGGAATGGCCAGGTACGAATAGGGGCTTCGAAATGACCAATATGTATCAATCGATTCGCTCATTGTTTGCTCCCGTTTAAAGTTATCTCGTTGACAATTTATTGTGCTAATTGCCTTGCTGTTGCTTGACCTACAGCCTTGCCGTTTCCAGGGTTTTGACCGCTGATCACTCGGCCATCTTCAATAACAAATTCCTGCCAGGGCTGAACTTTTCTGAATTGGGCTACCTTGCGCGTCAAAGATTCTTCCAATAAATACGAAATTTTATCGGTGGTGCCGAAATCAATTCCTTCTCCGTGGGTGAAAGCGGTAGCCGGCTTCCCGGCTAATAATTTTTCACCGTTACTCTAAGGTAATAGGTAAGAAGCTCGCCGACCCGCGGCAGACGGCTGCAAGAATACCGCCACCTTCATAATGTCTGGCACTCAACTCCGCAAAATCTTCATTCGCCGCCCAGTCAGACCATAGGCCGAATCCGTCTGGATAGTCAACTGCAATCGAGAAGGCCAACCCGTAAACTGCATTCATTGGGCGCGGAAACGTCTAAAGTATATGGGCAGCCAGGAGGTTCCCGCCTTCTTGCTCTCCGGTACTGCTTTCGAGGCCTTTCGCCTGGTAATATAATCGGTCAGTTTCTCGATAAAGAGACTGTCCGATTGCCATAGTCGGCCCAGTGGTTTATCCAGCTTGTTTTTGGCGGGTTGACTGGCGGTCACATTCTGCATCTGGGGCGGACAGTTGACAGCTTGACTGAGGATGCCAATGGCGACTTCACCCAAAAAGCCGGAAGCCTTATGCCGGTCCTCTTCGCTCAAGGCCTGATAGCGCTGCTGTAGCTGAGTCAGGCAATAAACCCGATAGGGCGCGGTAGCGACTTCCCAGTCCAGATTGTTCAGCTTGTATTTTGTCGTGCCAGCACCCGACTGAAACGCCTTCTGATTTTCCACCAGATAGGGAAGGTACTCGGCAGCCAATTTCTGCATGATCGGTTTCAGGTCCTCTGGAACCTCCACTAATTCCGGGGCGGCTTGTAACTCGTCCGGACCTGTAGTCCAGAGCGTTCCCAACCAGCGAAATACATCGGGAGCTCGCGCATGCATTATTTCCTGTGGCGTTGGGTCACTGCCAAAATGGGGAAACATTGGTCCAAACAGCCCGATGTCGGCCTCGCAGGGACGATGACCAAACAAATAGGGGCGCTTCTCAAACACTGGTTGCAGCAGATCCAGTGTTTCAAGATACAGCTCTTCGGTCTGCCGGGCATGTGCAGGCGTTACAATGCCGTTACCCTTGAGGTGAACCTGTCTCTGCCGCTGGGTCACCACTCGTTTGTGTAACCACCGTGGTAAGTTCAAACTATTTGACAGAATTGTATAGGCGAACTCCTCACTGCGCCGTTCGCTATCCATCTTGAAGGCCCAGCGAAAGTACATCGCAGGCGCCCAGAACCACTCGTCGAAGCAGTCCTCCAAAAAATAGCTGCAAAACGCTGTAAAGGGGTCTTCCGGGCGCAACTGCGGTAGCGATTCATCCAGCTCAAAGTGCTCGATTATGGGTGTGGTATCGGTCAGCCAGGAACCATCAGGACACTGAACCTGCGGTAATTGAGTAACCCCGACCTTTTCTCCACAGTGTATGAAATCAGGGCCGTCCATTTCGACAAACTGGTAGGGTATGCCCTTCACACGGAAGTAGGCTTCCAGCTTCTTGGTGAAGTAAGAGCAAAACATGCCGTGCATGATGTAGTCGCCGTCCTGCTTGATTGAGCTGTTCATAATTTTTTCCTTTAAATGGGGCTTAGTCGTGCAACCGTTTTTCGCAACCCGTACCCTCGAGCACGTGATCAATGCTGCTTCGTTATCGTCGGTCAATTTCAAAGACTGCTCGCGAATCCAGTTCACGCATCGTCATTGATAAGGGAATGGCCGCTCTCCCTCCGCATCGAGGTGATAGCGCACAGTGGTGCCGTATGTACATCGTGTGTGCCTCCAGAAAACACGCCAGAGCGATGATACTACCGTATGGAAAAAGTGGTGCAACAAGTTAAGCAGGGATTGGCGCGCCCTGAAGAGTAATGTGCGCGCAGTGAAGACTAGGGGGTGGTTGCCAAGTGCAATCGCCTGTATTCACTTGGGGTTTCACCCATCCAGGATTTGAAGTTCCTGGCAAAATTGGTTGAAGAACCAAACCCCAAAAGGAAGCTGATATCTCCGATAGACAGGTGCGACTGCAGGATATATTTTTGCGCGAGGTCAACACGCACTTGCAACAGCACCTTCTCGAAGGTCAGCCCTCTTTCGTTGAGCTTCCGCTGCAAACTCCGCAAACTGAGATTGAGAGCAAATGCCATTTCTTGCTGCGAGGGCTTGCCGCCAGGCAGAGCCTCCAACAATTTGGCTCTCAGGTTTCCGACTACGTCGCTTCTGTCAAATCGGCGCAAGCATTTTACGATCACATGATCGCTGTGGTTGAGAAGCTCTGGATGGCTGGAGGATAAGGGTTTCTCAAGTGTGTTCTTGTCAAATCTCAACTGCATCAGGGGCTGTGAAAAACTGACCGGGCAGCGAAAAAAATCCAGATAAGGCGCGATGTCTTCGGGTTTATCGCGCACCAGGGAGACGTGCGTCGGCGCCAAGTCCTCACCGTAAACCGCACGGCAAAAACTGATCAATGCCGAGAATAGCGCATCGAACGCCGCCGGTTGCAGCATCTGGATGAAATCCTCGCTCTCCGAGATGAATTCAATCGAGTGTATGTACTCGTTCTCACTTTCTTCAAATGTCGCTCGTCCGGCATCACTCAACAACTGCCCGTAGCGCACTCCCCGGTTAAATGCATCCTTCAGGCTGGAGGAAAGCCACATGGACATACTGAGGGCGTGAAAGGTGGTTGGGCAAACGTGCGTACCCGCCTTCAATCCGAACGCGGGGTCTGCTGTCTCGTGTACGGCCAATTCCAGGAGTCGGCCGAGCTGGTCAACCGGAACCCGGCTATCCGGGTTCGACAGCAACTGTCGGTTAATGCCGCATCGGCCCAGGGCTGCCCCACCATCTATACCGTAAGCGTCCAGTGCCCTGGCAACCATCAGGGCGAATCCACCTATGGTTGTGTAGTTTACAGGCATTGGTAACCCTTGTTGCTCAATGTGTACGCGACTACAGAATACTGTAAGGGACTAAGGTAATGAACGGTACCGCCAACTTAAGTCACCATAGTGGGTAGCGTCTGTCCATGACGCTACCGATTCTGGCTAGATACCGGCTGGTGCGCCGTTTACCCCGGGCCAGCGAGAGCCGGAGATCGTGTCGGCAAAGGGCAGGAATGCTTCGCCATCAAGCTCGCCAGCTAACGCCATAGTTCGATCCAGAAAGATCGGCCACCACAGGTAGGCCGACAATTGTTCACGCATAGGCAGCTTGCTCGCCAGAGGGTCCCATGGGCTGTCACGCAACACCAGGGTTCCATCGACCGCTTCACGACGCTGCGTGCCGTACTGGCTGGCCACATGCACAACATGAGGTGGAAAGTCGTAACCGGTAGCCGGGCCACCCACGCTGACAGCGCGGGAGACTTTGATCCACCATTCATTGTGAGTCCATGCTTCCATGGGCTCGTCAACACCCGAAGAAGTACCGCTGAATTCAACAAAAGTATAGCCCTGGTGAGTACACCGCGCGGACACTTTGTCCATCATCCGATAGTAATGGGTCTCACAGGGATATTTGGGCTGCCCATTGGTCTCTTGAGAAATAAAGATGGCCGACTCCTGGTCGATGCCATAGCCCAATACGTATTCTCCCTGAACAGCGTTGTAATCAGCATCCACTGAGGTCACGATGCCGTACTCGGGTATGTCAGGTACTGGAAAGTTATAAATGGTCAGGGTGACGACCGGTTCCGCGCCGGGCTTGATACCAGGCGGCAATAACGCAGCAATTTTGTCCGCGTCAGTGCGGTATTTTATTTTCAACATCGGCCAATTGAGGATGTCGCCCGTATTGCCTTGAATAGTGTCTTGAATAGAATCAGTCATACCTTTTCACCTTTATACGTTGTTTTAATAGAGACCTTTGCACGAAAGCCATTTCACCTGCATGCTGCGTTAAAATCGTACTCAATCGGTCATTTATAAGCATAAACTCCCTCATTCCGTGCGTTTTTGCCTTGCCTGAAAGTGAAATCATCTTCCGTGCAAAGGTCTCTAATAGTCGTTGTTCCAGGAACCTGTGGGACTTAACCGTTGCTAGCGAGGGGAAGCAAACACGAGTCAGTTTTTGCAGTCAATTGCGGCGAATAGTCGTTCTGTTTAGCGACACTGAGACCGTGAAAAATGACTGTTTGAGACCTTTGCATGAATGCCATTTCACCGGCGTGCTGCCGTCGCCTAAAAGCGCCTACGGTTGGTAAAATCGTACTCAATCGGTCATTGATACCCATAAACTCCCCCATTCCGTGCGTTTTTGCCTGGCCTGAAAGCGACATCATCTTCCGTGCAAAGATCTCTGCTTAATGCTTTTCCGCATAGAAAAAATGTTAAGTCCGACAGGCTCCTAGTTGAGATAAAACTGCCGAACCCACTTTCTGAAACCAACCAGCGAGGTATCACCTTTACAGAAAACGGGTTTTTCACGATAAATTTTGTGCTGCCATATAGGCATGTCATCACTGATGCCCTCTTTGATGCCGCGCATCACGTCGTCGCCCACCAGATCGACAATCTCCTTGCGCACTGTCAGCGTCCAGCGCATATGCGTTTCGTTGCGAGTGGTTGGCTGCGCCGTTGAATACACCATCATTTCAGCACTGGGGCCGTACACTGTTCTGACAATGGCCAGCCCCGGGTTATGCATCGTCGCATGCAGCGTATTGGGATAATCTGCCTGCCTGGCATCCGCCACCATGTGCAATACGCGCCCGTCGTCGGCTATTTCAACTTTAGAAGGCGGGGTATCCTGCATTCGGTGTACATATTGAAAATGCTCAGGATCACAGGTGTTTTCGGCAATATTCTGCACGTGATTTGGAATGGTGAACTCCCAGTACTGGGGCTCACTCCAGTCATCGCTCCCGAATTCTTCCAGTTCTGGCACTTCCCATTCAGGCGCTGCTTCCTCCGGGTGGTACCAAACCATAATATCGCCATTGGTTTCGCTGACAGGCCAGGAGCGAACCCTGGCCCGGTCGGGGATGTCTTCACAGTAGGGAACCTCTACGCAATCACCACTGGCATCAAACTTCCAGCCGTGAAACGGACAGCGAATTGTCTCGCCAACAACACGACCTTGCACACCCAGGTGAGCACCAAGATGCGGGCAGAATGCATCTGTCACAACCGCCTTGCCAGAACGGGTTCGAAACAACGCAAGCTCTCGGTCAAATGCAAACACCCTTTGCACGTCGCCGTTGCCAAGCTCTCGCCCGCGGGCTACGGAAAACCACCCAATCGGAAAATCCAGCCCGGTATCCAGCTTCGACTCACATACACCTATAGTCATGCCTGTTACCCCTTACCGAAACTGACTGAATTGAGGGCCAATGCGGTCGGCAATCGGTCGCAAGTCTGATTCTGACATGCCATACCAGGCCATCGCGTTCTCACCCAACAACTTGCGCAAATCCACTTCGGGCATGCCGACAAACTCTTCAGCAAGACGCGCCTCTGTATTGGGCCAGGTGCCTTCCGGATGAGGGTAATCGCTACCCCACATCAGTTTTTCCTGACCGAGGAAATCGCAAACTTCCATATCGGCCTTCTTGGCACAACTGGCACCCACGCCAATATTTCGTTTGAAGTACTCGGAGGGCATCATGCCCAGGTGAGCGCGGAAATCACCCATTTTGGCAGATTCCGGGCCTTCGGTTGCATGGAAATCGAGCATGCGCAGCCAGGGTTGCAGCATCCACTGAGTACCCCCTTCGGTGATACACGCACGCAGTTTGGGAAACTGCTCAAATACTCCGCCCCAGATCATAAAAGACAAGGGGCGATACAACCACCACATGACTTCCGATACATACAAGCCCATTGCACCGATGTATTCATCGCCATTGTCTGCCGGCCAGTCGGGGCCAAAGTACTGATCCTGTGGCGCCGGGCCCGAATGAAAGTGCACCATTACGCCAAGGCTTTCACAGGCCTCCCAAAATGGGTGATAGCGTGTGTGATTGTAGCCGGGGAACTCATGGGTCTGTACGGGAAGCATGCAGTGGTGGAAACCGTTGTCATGGCACCAGCGCAGGTTTTCAATGGCCAGGCCCACATCCCACAACACTGGAATAATCGCTACACCGTGGTGACGCACAGGGTTGTTGGCGCAGAATTCCGCTAGCCATCGGTTGTGGGCCATTGCGCCAGACCATTGCAATTCGGAGGTCATATCCTTCGTGGGCAGGGAAAGGCCCGCGCCAAACGGCGGAGTGTTCACTTCGGTGATGCCATCGGGAAAAATAATCTCGGCGGCAATGCCATCTTCATCCAGCATCATTGTGCGCTGCTGAATATTCCAGGCGCCGGTAAGACGGTCTTCATGGCCTTTACGCCACTCCTCGTTGATCTCCTTGATCAGAAAACTTTCAGAGGCCCTGGTGGACATCTCAATAGTGACAGGCACCGCCAGATCGAGAATTTCGTGAAATTTTTCCTCCACATAGGGCTTGTACTCGGCAATGGGAAGGCCGGCGTGACAATCTGACGACACGACGATCATACGCTCAGACATAAGGACTCCTGCGATTATTCCCGCAACTTATAAAAATAAACAAATGAGCAATTGTGCTCACTTGTATACTTTTATAGACTATCGCTTCAGGAAATGCAACAGGCGACAGGATTAATGGACGCGACAGAGTTAATAACTGAACCGCTGCCAGGGCGGCGGGAGAAGCGCAAACAAGAAATCCGCGCACGAATTCAGGATGCGGCCTACGCCCTGTTCCGCGACCAGGGCATTAAAGACACCAGTATCGAGCAAATCTGTACCTCCGCAGATGTGGCGCGGCGGACTTTCTACGGTCATTACCCGGACAAGCAAGCGCTGTTGCGGGAGCTGAGCCGCACGCGAGTTTTTAATACTGCCGAAGGCCTGATCGAAGAGGTGATGGTTGAGCACCGGGGCACCGTAAAGCGCCTAGCCGCAATCTTCACCTACATCGAGAACAATATCGCCGCTTATACAGAGATAGACCGAAAGCTCATTTTAGTGACACCGACGTCAGACCAGGAAGACAATCATTTGCGGGATATCAGTTACAGCCTGCAAGATCATTTCCGCGATATCTTCCAGGCAGGCATTCATAACGGTGATCTCAGTGGCCGCTTCTCCGCTGATATTCTTGCAGAAATGGTTATTGGCACGTTTAACAATATGGTGATGCGCTGGGCTGCCGAACCAGGCTTTCCCATATTCGAAAAACTGGCAGAAGCACGCGACCTGTTTAATCATATCCTGTCCGAATCCTGACCTATTTAAAGTGAGAACAGTCCGTGCAGATTGACGTTTATAACCCCGATAACTATCTACAATGAATCGGCCTTTATAACCGGAACCGATCAACTCATTGACGGTGGCAACAGCCTGTCATAGATGGTCAATTTCTCTAGCACCTCTTCCAGGGTTACTAAATCAACCTGGATTGAGCTACCAAGGAGACTGTTTTGAAGCTAAACACCATAAAAACAAGCTGGGGCTTCCTGGTCTCTCTGCTGGGGAAATACACAGGGCTGGGCTCTACAGGCACGTCTATCGACGACATTTACAACTATCTACAAATTGACGAGCGAATCGCCACCTCCGGTCAACCAACGGCGCAGCAGTTTCCACTCATAAAGAGCAAAGGTTTTACAACGGTCATCAATTTGGCACCTCACGATGCAGAAAATTCTGTGAAGGATGAGGCCAGTCGCTGGGCGGATTTGGGACTGGACTACATCCATATTCCGGTCAATTTCAAAAACCCTACCGATACAAAATTCGCCGTGTTCGCAGAGGCAATGAAGGCTGCGGAAAACAAAAAAGTCTGGGTCCATTGTGCGGCCAATATGCGAGTTTCCGCATTTATATATCGCTATCGCACAGAAACCCTGGGTGAGAATCAGGCTACGGCCAGGCAGGACATGGACAAAATCTGGGAGCCTTTCGGTGTCTGGAAAGAGTTTGTTGAAAACAAACCATAAGCATTGAGCTGCCCGAATCGCTGTCACTCCAGCCCAGAGCCGTCTTCAGAATAAATCACCCAGATTTTCACATAGCCATCTGTGTCCCAAATTCCAGTCCATTCCTGTGGAATGGGTCACACCCTCTCCCGCGTTCACCCTGATCACAGTACCGTCCTGACGTTAAGGTGAGGCCTTTGCACGAAAACCATTTCACCTGCATGCTTTGTTAAAATCGTACTCAATCGGTCATTTGAGACCTTTGCACGAAAGCCATTTCACCTGCATGCTGTGTTAAAACCGTACTCAATCGGTCATTTATAAGCATAAACTCCCTCATTCCGTGCGCTTTTGCCTTGCCTGAAAGTGAAATCATCTTCCGTGCAAAGGTCTCATTTATAAGTATAAACTCCCTCATTCTGTGCGTTTTTGCCTTGCCTGAAAGTGAAATCATCTTCCGTGCAAAGGTCTCAAGGTAACACCCCCTTCAAGAAAAAACATAAACTCGTCTACGCCATAAGGCTCGACAATTTCCGAACGGGGTTTTCCAGATGGATACAGACCGCTGGCAAATTTCTTGTCACGGCTCAACAGCGTCGTAACATCCAGAATAACGTTTCTGCCAGCGTGTTTAGTTTCCAACATATTGGCGCGCTCAAAGATCGCTCCCTCAATATCTGCCTGGCTTATTTTGCCTGGCTTGGAAGCCAATGCTGCGCATCGGCATCATTTGGGTATGTCAAGGTGCCTAATGTGTTGAGCTTCTAGGAAACGTACTTGTCCAGGTAGTTGTTGACTGCTCGCTTCAGTGGGCGCTCAAAAACAGCAGCCAGCATGTCCAATTTTATAGTTAGATTAACCGCATTTTCATCAATACTCAGGGTTCCGTCGATACCACTGCGGCTGAAATAAGCGGTATCACCGCGCCATGAATATTTCAGACCGTACTCAGCATTGAGTTCTTGCGCCAATTGTTCCGCCGCCTTGCGGATGTCTTCAATGCTCATCGTATGATGTCGGTTTATCGAGAACTTCGCCACACACAACTCCTAATACTTTTTTCACATTTAGCTTGCTGACAGCCAGTTCTTCAGACACCCGGCCTGGTTTCGCAGAAAACTTTACGCGGTATGTCGTCGCTCAACTGCAACCATTAATCAGCCACATCCGGTTCAAAGAAACACCAGGCAACTTGAGGAAAAGCCTCGCGAAAATGCGCCTCAACCTGATTGATATCACGGGACACATTACCGGCGCTCTGGTTTTCAACAAGCCGGGCCTTAATTGCCACCATAACATCATTGCCCATTTGCAGGGTAACGATATTAAGCACTTCGACAACCTCAGCCTGCTGTGTCAAAAACATGCGCATTTTATCCAGGGTTTGCCGCTCTACCCCCTGGCCCACCAATAGCGCTTTGACTTCGATGGCCAGCAACGCAGCTATCAACACCAGCAGTACACCGATAGCCAGCGTGCCCAGTGCATCATAAATCGGGTCGCCGGTAATAATGGTTGCCAGTACGGCGATCAAGGCTGCCGTTAAACCCAGCAATGCGGCAAAGTCTTCACCAAATATAACGATCAATTCGCTCTGTCGGGAATTGCGAAACCATTGCCACAAGGTTTGCTCGCCACGCACCTTATTCACTTCGCGGATACAACCAAAAAGTGCGCTGCCTTCGGCAACAACCGAGAATAACAACACTCCAAAGGCCAGCCAGGGCATGTTCAGCGGTTCGGGATTTTGTAGCTTGTGCCAGCCCTCGTTGAGAGAAAACAAACCACCCACACTGAACAACATCACCGCAACGATAAAGGACCAGAAGTAAATTTCCTTACCGTAGCCCAGCGGGAAGTCCATGGATGGCGGTCGCTTTGCCAGTTTAATGCCCAGCAACAGCAGCAGTTGATTACCGACATCTGCGGCCGAGTGGATAGCTTCTGCAAACATCGCGCCAGACCCGGTCACCACAGCGGCGACTGCTTTAGCCAGGGCAATCGCCGTATTGGCAGCCAGTGCATAGAAAATTGTTTTGAGTGAACTGCTGGCGGCCATTTACATTGTGACTCAGAGATTTGCGTATATTCAGCGCGGCCGGAAGTGCACATGACGAGGCGCACTTCTGACTCACGGCACTAGCATAGGGGCTTTGGGGGCCAGGGCCAAGCACTTGTGCTGATTTGTTTTTTATAACTTTCGCGTATTTTTATTCCCTTTAAGGAATGTTCTATGTATAGCACTCACAATGAGGGTCGCTGATGGAACTTGTGATCGGCCTTATTATTGGCGCAGTTCCGGGATTCACTGGCTCTGGTGGCGCCGCTTTTGCGCTACCCCTGCTGGCTTTTGGGGCAAGCGTGAGCGTACAACAGGCCAGAGGTCTGTCACTGGGCTTCTAAACGAACTGGCCTTCGGCTAACGCGACAGAGCGGCCGCAAAACTCACCCTGTTGCAATGCTTCCATCACCGTATCCTGTTCACAGTAGGCAACCGTGCGCTTGCCACTCGGCAAATCGCACACAGCCACAGCCCGCCACGCCTGTCCGCCTTGATACAGAACGGTGTAACCGGCTATTGTTGCCGGGCCCTCATAGTCGGCAACCAGTTCGCAGGTCTGGGTTGCTGCCGCCACCTCCTGGGTGACATCTGCAAACTGCCAGCCCGACGCATTGGGCTGACCAGAATACAGCGCGCAGGCTTGCTTGGTATTCATACCGCTCACACTGGTAATCAACCCGGTTTGGTCTGGGCTCTGCCGCAGTAGCTGTACGAGCTTTGCCGTAACCTGAAAAATAAAGTTATTAAGCGGCCCAGCGGCAAAGCTCATCGCACCCGTCACTGACAAAGGTATATTGCGAGGCAAACCCAGCTCGCGAAGCTGAACCCGCACCGCCTGAGGAAAGCAGGAGTACAACTCCATCAGATCAATATCATCAGCCGACTTTTCAGCCAACTCTAAAACCCGTTCGCCGGCGTATTTGAAACCGTAGTTACGGCCCAGCTCCTTGCGAGCGGACATCACCGACATGGCATTGCTCTCAGTACCCGCCAGCGGGAATATCCAGTGCCTTCTGTCTATGGCCAATGCCTGTGCAACCGCCGCCGAGCAGTAGATCAAACCGGCGCCCTGGTCGACATTCCACTGGCTGTTGTGGAGTTTGGTATAGGGAAACGCCACCATGCGGTTTTTCTCAGAACCCTCGCGAATAAATGCGGCGTCGACCGGCTCTCGCACCCAGGCATCTGCATTGGCAGCGGCGATTTCTGAAAACTCCGCATACATGCGCGCCATCTCATCGCGATGCTCGCCCACTGACTGGCCCAACTCGTAACGCAGCGCGGAATCCAGTATGGCGTAGAAACCCACAGGCATTGCCAGCCCGGCCGCTGACTCTGCTTCTGACCAAAGCTCTGCTGCAGGTGACAAGGTTTCGTCAGGGACTACATCGACTTGCTGAGTCTCGGCGATGTCCACACCCTCAATCTCACCTCGCAGGGCCCGGTACTTGGCTTCAGCACCGGCAATAATGATGATGCTGGCATCCCCATTGGCAATATCGGTACAGGCGCGATTCATAATGGCTTGCTGCAATATGCCGATTTCCGCCAATACAGTTTTTGCATTGGCCGCGCCGATTGCATCCGCGACCAGGCGGGCGGGGTCAGAATACCCCCATGTACCTCGGGGTACTTCGACCCTGTCAGCACGCCGCAGCAATTGCTCCGCGCCAACCTCAGCTACAGCCTGTTGCAGAGCCCTGACCATCAATTGATAAGGCTCCATGCCCTGCCCGGCAGCTTCTTCGCGCTGCTGCACTGCAGCGGCAGCAATCAATACGGGTGTATAGGGAGGGATATCAGACATGGGAATCTCCGGCGTAAAAAAACCCGCGCCCTATACGGGGTGCGGGTCTGCATGGATAGAGCACCGTCTTGCGGGCTACTACACTTAACTGTTCGCTGGTTTGGGGCCAGCGTGCTGGCAATCCTCTATTCAGCCAGCCAATCAACCCGTCAATCAACCCATCAACCCATAAATTCGCTGGCGTACCACTGCAGCAATTGAATTTTCTCTGGCAGCTCTTTATCTGGCTCCATATTATACACGTCCCGAAAACCAATGATCACATCAGTGACGCCAATTTCTTCAAGTTTTGCGATACCTTCGAGAGTAAAGGCGTCCTGACCCGTCGTGTATATTTTGTAGGGTTTATCGGCAGTACCTGACTCTTCCCGGTATTGTGTGATGGTCTCGATATAGCGAGTCAGCTCTGCCAGATTGGCACCGGCGCACATCCAGCCATCATTGCGTGCCGCCCGCTTCAGCGCAACGTGTGTGTGACCGCCGATGAGAATCGGCGTGGCAGACGCAGGCACCGGATTCATTTTATTGGCCGGCATATTGTGTATCTCACCGCTATAGCCAAAATAGTCGCCCGCATCCAGGCCACGGATAATATCGATCTGCTCGTCAAGACGCTTGCCACGCTTTTCCCAGGGGGTCTGCACCACTGCAAAATCTTCTTCCCAGGGGCTGATACCCACGCCAAAATCAAAACGGTTGCGACTGAGCACATTAATGCCCTGTACCTGCTTGGCGACAATAGCTACCTGACGGATAGCCAGTTTGTAGACAAATGTGGCAAAACGGATTTTGCTGGTCACAGCGGCCATTGCAGCCACGCCGATCAGCGACTCAATAAAGGGAACTGTCTCCAAAAATTCTCGGCTGCCATCCGCATTGTAGGGGTATTTGGAACTGGCCTGCTGAGGGTAACAAATGCTGTCGGGAATAGTGATGCCGTGATAGCCCGCCGCTTCTGCCGCCTGCGCCAACGGCAGGTAATGATCGGCATCGCACATGCCCACCTGATAACTGAATCTCATACATGTCTCCTGATTAAATTTTACTGAGCTGGCATCTACTACTCTTCGCGAAATCAGGCTCAGTGGGCAGGTATTTTATCGCAAACTTTCAAGCAACTGGTTTAACTGTGGATTATCCGGCACCTGTTGTTTGAGGCTCGCCGCATATCTGCGAGCGTCTTCCAGCCTTCCTGCACCCTGGCAGTAATTTATCAGCGCTAACAAAATATCCAGGTTTTCCGGTATGGCGCGGTGCACAGCCTTCAGTTGCTCAATGGCCTCGTTGACCTTGCCACTATCATGTAAGGCGATGGCATAGACATAGCGATGACGCACACCTGCCTGTTCAAGCTCGGCAGCTTTTCCAAGGTGTGTTAAGGCCGCTTCTCGATTTCCTGCACGGGTTTCCAGAAGACCCAATGCGTGCCAGACACTGCCTTGCCCAGGTGCTATCTCAATCGCTTGGTTGAGCCATTCGCGGGCATCACCGTCGCGGCCGCTGCTTCGATACAAGTCGGCCAAATTTAGCAGTGCGGGTACAAACTGAGAATTGATGGCGAGCGCTTGCCGATAAGCAGTCTCTGCATTGTGCCATTGCTGCCGGGCGCCATAGAAGATACCCAGTTGCAATTGTATGCCCGGCATATCCGCATCGGCAGTCAGGGTTTCGATATATTCGCCGAACAGTGTCGCCAGGTGCTTCTGGCTGTTGGAGTCAAGCTGCGCCAGCGGCACATCTGCCAACAGGCGTGCGGTCTCCATCCGCACTGCTTTTGAGGGATCAATGACCCGCAGACTCAATACTCTAAAGCGTTGCCTGGGCGGCAAGAATTCCAGTGCTCGCACCGCAGACAGGCGTAGTAACGGGTCGGTGGATTGCAGTAGCTGTAGCGCTGTTTGATAGGCCTCCTGATTGCCAAATTGGCCCATTGCAACCATCGCAGTAGCGCGACTAATTGGCGCTGTTTGTGTGTTCTGCGCAATAGTCTGTAGCCCTGGAATGGCCCTGGCATCACCGCGTCGAGCTTGATGGATAGCGCGGGCTGGATGGCTGCTCGTGTCGTGGTACTCAATGCCCCAACCCCTCACTGCGCTGAGTGCCCAATCGGCATTCTTGTCGACGTGGCATTGATTGCACACATTGGGCGTGCCTATCACCACGCTGAGGTCTGGACGCGGTACGCGCATGCTGTGGTCCCGGCGCGGGTCTACCACCATATAGGTCGTTTCCGGCATATGGCAGTTAGCACATTGGGCGCCGCTGCTATTGGCCGGGTGTCGGTGGTGTTGCTCTGTATCGTAAACATCAGCTTTGTGGCATTGCGCGCACACACCATTGCCCGGTGCGCGCAGCTCATTAGAGTGCGGGTTGTGGCAGTCGCTGCAAACAACACCTGCTTGATACATCTTGCTCTGAACGAAGGAGCCATACACGTAGACTTCATCCAGAATTTGTCCATCCGAGTGGTATAGCGGTTCCTCCAGCAAGCTCAGGCGGTGGGTGTCCAGCAAATGCTGGTTGTATTGATAGTCTCCGAGGTTGCCCCGTCGGGAGTGGCAGCGGCCACAGCTATCTACCTGTTGGGAATGTTCCGGTGTCTGGAGGCTGCGGGCGGTGGCCTCTCCCTGGTTAAACTGCCATTGCTTGCGTTCGCCCAAATCCAGCTCCAGGCCAAAGTGACTGTCCTGCTTCCAGGCACCGGTTTTGGCTTGCTCACTGTGATCTTTGCCCGGCCCATGGCAGGCTTCACAGGACACATTCAGTTCAGTCCATGTGGTGCTAAAAGTCTGTGTTTGGGCGTCATAGTGCTTTTGCAAATTAGTGCTGTGACACTCCGCGCAGCGTGTGTTCCAATTTTGGTAATGGCCGCTCCAATGCAGCGGGTCTTTAGCGTCTATGGTTGCCTCTGGGTACAAGTGAAACCAGCGCTGTCCACCCTCTTCCCTGGCTCGATCATCCCAGGCAATACTCAGGGCGTTGAGCCGCCCGCCGGGCAGGCTGAGCAAATACTGTTGCAAGGGGTGTACGCCGAATACGTATTCCACACGGAAGTCTTCAAGTTTGCCAGCAGGGCCATCGGTGTTTATCCAAAACTCTGCGCCTTTACGGTAAAAACGACTGGCAGTGCTGTTGTAGGTGAATGTCGTGTTGCTGTTGTAGGTGAATGTCGTGTTGTTGAAGTCGCCAAGTACAGAGACTTCGGTGGCCTCTTGCATGGCCAGGTCGTGATGGGACTGTTTCCAGTCCTGATACTGCTGCTGATGGCAGCCCGCACACACCTGGCCGCCCACAAAACCTGGGGCAGACTTCTGTTGGGGAGCCGTTGCAAACACCGTGTTGAACAACAGATTGGTACTTAAAGTTAAGCAAAAAACAAGTTGCCGAAACACAAGTGAATACCCGCTGAAAGTAGCGGCTTACATTACCTGATCCAGGCGGGCAGTGCTATTTGGAAGCGCCAGCCCACAATTAGGCCAATGCGGGGAAGCGCTCGAAATAAAAGCTAAAACGCTGGCGCAGTTCGTCTTGGCTGATACCAAAGTCGCCTTTGAGGTCATAGACAATCCGGCCCTCCTTGCCGCGAGGGTGCACATCCATAAAGGCGGCCAGCTCGCTGCGCGCCCGCTCTGTCATTGCCAGCCCTGCAATGTGGTAAATGCGTTCCACCATGGCGATATCGCCAGCCATAAAAGCCTTGAAGAACACATCGATGGATTGCTCAGCGGGTATCAAGTCCCGGTCGCAAACACAGGCGCGCAGCAGGTGTTCGACGCGGTCTGTCCAGTAGCTTAGCAGCCCCGGTAAATTTGTTTCGTATCGATTCATACGCTGGCCATAAGCGAGCATGGTGATCGCTGATTGAATGACTTCCGCCGGGTCACGGTGGGTGATGGCTATTGTTGCGTCTGGAAATACCTTGTGCAGAACGCTCAGTTGTTCCATGTGTTGGGGACATTTCAGCACCCAGCGATTGGGGCTGCGCCGCCATTGCAGGATTTTCAGAACTGTTTTCATGTATTCGTAATGAGGGGTCTGATCGCTGCTGTAATAATGATCGCGCCATTGAGGTGATGGGCTGAGCCACTCATAGTTATAGGATGCGAAGTTGGGGCCCATCAACTCAAGCTCCTCGTGAATATGCTCTGGGTTCATGGGGTGCATTGCTGCCAGCAAAGGGGCGCTCATTTGCATGCCCTGCCAGGCTTCCTCGGCGCGCTGCCAGCGCGGGTCGTTGCTGTCGTCACTGACAGCCTCTCCAGGCCTTGGTACGGGTTCGTATGACTCCCACAGAGCTAATGAGCGAAAGCGGGAGTCAGCCGCCATTAAGTTGAGCAAATGGGTGGTTCCAGAACGGGGTAAACCCGCCACAATAATCGGCTGTTTTATCTCTATCTCGTGAATTTGCGGATGCCGTTGCAGTGTGTCATGTATGAGCAGCCGCGAGGTCGCATGCTGAACCAGCTTGTTATACAGAGTGAGGCGGCCAATGCCGGTGATACCCGAGTCCCCCGCCCACTCGTTCACCAATATGCCGAGGCGCTCAAGAAAATCAGGTTCGCCAAAGTCCTGTAACCCTGATATCTCCTGCGCAGCATTCAAAACACCGTCGACACTCAGCTCAATCTGCAAAGATTCCCCATAATCTCTCGCCGCTTGCTGAATGTCTGTGAGCAGGGGTTGGCCGAGATCGGTGATGCGAATTTCGTTGCTGCCAGTGTCCATAAAATAATACGCAAGCGTTAAACCGGGCCAGCCTGATGCCTGCTCAGCCTGCAATCAGGCATAGCCGGGTTACTCGCACTCGTGTGAGTAGCCCATAGATTTCTGCTGTTAGAGCGGCTCGCAGGGAACGGCCCACCGTCCAGACTGCCACGAGAACTGTACCCGTCATACCGAGGATGGTCAGGATTCCCGGTAACACAGGGCTCCCCTTAAGGGTGGCAGTATATCGCAGATATATCGCAAATCGTGCGATTGCGGACAGGCCTCTGTCGCCGCGAGGAACGTCCCGACCAGTGGCTGGTTACTGGTTACTGGTTACTGGTTACTGGTTACTGGTGCGCCGATGCTATAGCGTGTGACTTTTCACGCCAATTAACCCTCAAGAGTCTGCTGAATACTCGAGAAATCCACCTGCCCATTGCCTTCAGCCTGGTGCGCCTGGTAGAGCTTGCGCGCCAACTGCCCCATGGGATTATCCACACCCGCTCGCTCAGCAATTTCCATCGCCAGGCCCAAGTCCTTGACCATTAAATCCACCATGAATCCCGGCTTGTAATCGTTGCTGGCGGGAGCACCTTCCATCACCCCGGGATAAGGGTTATACACTTCCAAAGACCAGTTGCGACCGGAGCTGGCCAGCATAATTTCAGACAACACAGTTGGCTCCAGCCCATTTCTTACACCCATCTCCAAAGCCTCGGCAGTGCCAATCATATGAATCGCCAACAGCATGTTGTTGCAGCCTTTGGCGACCTGGCCAGCACCAGCCGGGCCAGCATGAAAGATATTTTTGCCCATGTCTGCAAGAATCAGCTTTGCTTTCGCAAAGGTCTCGGCATCGCCACCACACATAAACGCCAAAGTCCCCGCTGCCGCAGCGGCCACTCCGCCAGACACCGGTGTATCCATGAAGCCGATTCCCTTGGTTTTGGCGACCTCGCCCACCTCCTTTGCAGTTGCCGCAGCAATGGTGCTGCAATCGAGCACGGTGACCGACGCATCCAGATAATCCAGCAGGCCATTCTCCCCGGCATAAACCGCAGCCACATGCTTACCCGCAGGCAGCATACTGATCACATAGTCGGCACCCCGCGTTGCAGCCAATGCAGACTCTGCAACACTGGCCCCCACTGCCTGTAACTGAGCGCATGCCGCTGGCGTTAAATCAAATACGGTGACCGTGTGGCCTGCTTTAACCAGGTTGGTGGCCATAGGACCACCCATATTGCCTAAACCGATAAAACCAACGGTTGCCATGATCTTCTCCTATAAGTCCGCCAGTGGATTGTGACTCCAGGGGGCGGCAAAAAAGCCATCCAATACGGTATCGGTAACGTCACGTGAACTTGCGTAAGCCCACGCCGGATTACGGTCCTTATCCACCAGCAACGCCCTTACGCCCTCGGCAAATTCCGGATAGCGAACAATATTTGTGACCAGTTGGATCTCCTGCTGAAACACTTCTTTTAGTGAGGCGTGGCGCGTTGCGTACAACTGGCGATGAATCCATCGGGCCGCCAGGGGCGAACCAGCGGCCAGGCTATCGCGAGCCTTGGTCAGCCAGGGGTCTTCGGTTTCCTGGCTGGTAATGTTGTCGATGATATCGTGCACGCTGTCGCCGTCGCACAGTGCGCTAATTGATGCCATATGTGGTTCGACCTGACCCGCAAGCCAACTGCCAATGCTCTGCTCAGCAAAAGGTCGCAATACACTGCGAACCAGAGCGTGACTGTCTTCGCTACTGCCCTGCCACGACTGTTTGCGCAACCCCTCCAAAACCGCCTGCTTGTGTTCACTGGCAATAAAGCGGTCGGCAATACCCGTATAAATGGCATCAGCTGCATTGATTGATGCACCGGTCAAAGCCAGGAACTCCCCGGCACGACCTGGCATATGATTGAGAAACCAACTGCCACCCACATCCGGGAAAAGAGCAATGGTCACCTCGGGCATAGCGATACGGGTTTTCTCAGTGACCACGCGATGACTGCATGCGGACATAATCCCAAGGCCACCACCCATCACAATCCCATGGCCCCAGCAAATGATTGGCTTGTTATAAGTATGCAAGGTGTAGTTCATGCGGTATTCACGCGAGAAAAAGGCCTCTGCGTATTCACAGGGACCTCCGGGTTGCGCAATTGCGGAATTGCGCAATGCTTGCACATCGCCACCCGCGCAGAGTGCTTTTTCACCAGCGCCGTCAATGATGACAGCGCCCAACTCGGGGGCGTCGCGCCACTCGTCCAGTTTCGACTGCAACAAGTCGACCATATCCAGTGTCACAGAATTTAGAGTGCTCTCAACATTGAGAGTAATACGCCCCAACCTGCCGCCGCTACAAGTAACTTCTTCGAATAAAACAGGAGGTCCGGTCATCGGCAATTCATCCACTCTCTAGCTGTTTTTCCATTCGGGCTTACGCTTTTCCAGAAAAGCATTGACACCTTCACGCTGATCTTCTGTAGTAAACAGATCAACAAATTTCTGCCTCTCATAGGGCAGGGCTTCACCCAGGGCATTCTCGCGGGCCTGATGAATCAACTGTTTGCAGGAAGTTACCGATATAGGGCTTTGATCCCCCGCTTGCTCGGCCAGAGCCATCGCCCGCTCCAGGGCTGAACCAGACGCCACAACCTCTTCCACCAAACCAATGCGCAGCGCAGTTTCGGCATTGACGCGCTCACCACACAAAATCATCTTCTTGGCCCAACCCTCGCCAACCAGCCAGGACAGTCGCTGAGTGCCGCCTGCGCAGGGCAATAAACCAACTTTTGCTTCAGGCAGCGCCATTTGTGCGGGCTCTTCGGCGATGCGAATATCGCAGGCCAGTGCCGCCTCCAAACCACCGCCCATAGCAAAGCCGTTGACCGCAGCAATTGACACACCGCGAAAATTTGCCAGGCACTCAAAGCCTTTACCAAAAAACTCAGCCATAGTGCGAGCGGTATCGGGATCACCATCGGCAAACAAATTCAGATCTGCACCCGCAGAAAAAAACTTATCGCCCTGCCCGGTAATCACCAATGCATAGATGGAGCGCTCAGCGTTGAGCTTGCCAACCAAGTCAGCAAGTGCAGGCAGGCTCTCTGTATCCCAGGTGTTTGCTGCCGGATTGTCGATTGTGATTTTGGCAGTGTGACCACTCACTTCTACTTTTAATTTGTCCGATGTGCTCAAGCTCATTTAATGACCTCCAAAGCGTCTTCCATTAATAAGCGGCGGGACACAATCACCCGCATAATTTCGTTAGTGCCTTCCAGAATTTGATGCACACGGGTGTCGCGCACATGGCGCTCCATCGGGTACTCCTTGATATAGCCGTAGCCGCCAAACAATTGGAGAGAATCGTTGCAAACCCTGAACCCAACATCCGTCGCAAAGCGTTTGGCCATCGCGCAATAGGTGGTTGCCTGCGAATCCTTGTTGTCCAGTTTGCTGGCAGCCAGGCGCACCATCTGCCGTGCGGCTACCAGCTCGGTGAGCATGTCCGCCAAAGCAAACTGGGTCGCCTGAAATTCGCTGATCGCCCGATTGAACTGATTGCGCTCCTGGACATAGGCAGTTGCCTCCTCCAGCGCCTGCTGGGCGGTACCTATAGAGCAGGTCGCAATATTAATACGCCCGCCATCAAGCCCTTCCATGGCAATGGCAAAACCCTGACCCTCTGCCCCAAGTCTATTGCTCGCAGGCACCCGCGCATTGTCAAAATTAATCATGCGCGTGGGCTGTGCATTCCAGCCCATTTTTTCTTCTTTTTTGCCGTAGGAAACACCCTCGGCGTCTGCCGGAATTAACAGTGCCGATATACCCTTCGGACCCTTGTCACTGGTGCGCAGCATCACCACCAACACATCGGTTTCACCAGCTCCGGAAATAAATACCTTGCTGCCGTTTACCACATAGTCATCGCCATCCAGAACCGCAGATGTTTTCAGCGACGCGGCATCAGAACCTGCGCCGGGCTCTGTCAGGCAGTAGGAGGCGAGCTTATCTCCCATGACCAAATCGGGACACCACTCATCAATGACCGGCTGCTGGCAGTAACGGCCAATCATACTGGTCGCCATATTATGAATGGTCAAAAAGGCCGCAGTGGTGGTACATCCTTTCGCCAATTCCTCAACGATAAGGCTGGCATCCAAACGCGGCAGCGCTAAACCACCCGCTGCTTCTGGTGTGTACATCCCCATAAACCCAAGTTGGCCTGCATCGCGCAGAGCTTTCCTGGGAAAGATGGCATCTTCATCCCAGCGGGCGGCGTTGGGTGCTAGCTCAGCCGTGGAAAACGCGCGCGCGCTGTCGACGAACGCTTGCTGTTCATCACTGAGAGAGAAATCCATGGCGATCCCCTGTTACTTATTGGAATTTATCCATTACTGCACCGAACAGGATGTCGTCCGCAGGTATCTCCTTGGTTTTGGCTAAAGGTTTGGATACCCAGGTTTCATTGATCAGATCGCGCCAGGTGATGTTGTTATTGGTGGCGTTGCCGCCCCAGGAGCCACAGCCCAGAGAAAACGTCTGGCGCATGCCATTCCACAAGTTACCGCTATTTGACGCCGCCTGCGGTTGATTAACCATCACCCGCGATGTCTTGGTGGCATTGGCAAATTTCATGATGTTGTCGTCATTGTAGGAGTAGATACCACAACTGTGACCCTGCCCCTGATAGGCCTGAATCGCATTGGTTGTCGCAATGGCATCATCGATGTTTTTGACCTTATACAGTGCCATAGTCACTGTGAGTTTTTCACCGGAGAAAGGATGGTCCGGACCGGTACCCGTTTCTGGCACAATCAAAAACTGAACACCTTCCGGTAACTCAATACCGGCCATATCGGCAATTTTAGAGGCTGACTGAGCGACAACAGCGGTATTCAAATGGCCGTCCACCCAAATAGTGTTCTTTAGTTTCTCTTTATCTTCCTCATTCAATACATAACCACTTTCGGCTTTGAGCTTGTCGAGCATGTCGTCATAGATCGACTCGAACAGCAGTACCGAGTTATCAGAAGAGCAGGAGGCCGCCAAATCCAGGGTTTTGGAGATACGAATTTTCTCGGCTGCCTCATCCAGGTCGGCAGACTCATCAACCGTAATGCAGGCATTGCCCACACCCACACCCAGCGCCGGGGTACCACTTGAATAGGCAGCGTGTACCATCGGGCCGCCTCCGGTTGCCAACACCCGATCACACTGACGCATCAGTTCGTTGGTACCTTCTATAGACGGTGTTTCGATAGCAATCACCAGGTCTGCGGGCGCGCCGCAGAGTTCCAGGGCCTCGCGCATATAGTCACAGATCATTTTGTTGGTCAGCTTGGCGCGGGGATGGGGTGCAACAATGATGGAGTTGCGGCCCTTTACAGCAGAAATGGCCTTGATCACCGGCGTAGCTTCCGGATTAGTAGACGGAGAGAGCGCCCCAATGACACCCACTGGCTTCGCAATCTTGACAATATTACGCTCTGGCAACTCTTCAATAACACCCACTGATTTGTCATCGATGATGTCCATCAGGGTAGCGCGGGTCTTACGGTGAATTTTGAGGTACTTGCCGTCGTAATTGCCAAGTTGAGTTTCTTCAACTGTAAATTGAGCAATCTTCTCAGCCCGGTCCTCACGGGCAACTGCGTAAACCATAGCGCGAATTAACTCGTCCACCTGTTCCTGGCTATAGTCGGCAATGTATTCCTGGGCTTTGCGAGAACGCTCTACCAGGGCAGCAATATCGGTCTGGGCTCGTTGTTGCTCTTCAATCATCTCTGGAGTTTGTTGGGCCGTCATGTGGGTCATCTCCCGTTTATGTTCCGTGTTAATGTTAAGCGTGTAAAAGGCAGCGAGTAAAGGTAGCAGCTATTGCGCTGAACTACATTGACTAAATTGCTCTAATTATGAACTGAGACCTTTGCACGAAAGCCATTTCACCTGCATGCTGCGTCGCCTAAAAGCGCCTACTGTTGGTAAAATCGTACTCAATCGGTCATTTATACCCATAAACTCCCTCATTCCGTGCGTTTTTGCCTTGCCTGAAAGTGAAATCATCTTCCGTGCAAAGGTCTCGAACTATCTTGCTGCATGAGCGCTCCTTCAAAATGGCCCTGCCGGAATCTGGTATCCGCTTTATGACTCCCGCTTTCACGGTGGAAAAGCTGACCCGACTCAACAGCCAATCCCTGACGGCTGGCGATACTCATCAAATCAATAACCTCGGCGAATGCCGAAATAATAGTGTGTGCAATCTTGATGAGGCAGTCATAGAATTGATCCAGTTGGCAGTGGCAACCAGGAGATTATAAAAATGCAAAGCCGCAGACGTTTTATGGAACTCAGTTCACTGGGACTGGCCGGAGCCACGCTGAGCACCAGCATCCCGGCCTTGTCAGGCAACCCGACCAATCGTCGCATCGTGCTGGCGTCGCACCCAGCGGGCAAACCGATAGCGGAGAATTTTCGCCTTGAAGAAGTGCCCGTACCAGAACTGAAGCCTGGAGAATTTTTAATTCGTACCGAGTATCTCTCCCTCGACCCGTACATGCGCAGCCGCATGAATGCCAGCGATGGTTATGCCGCCAGTGTACGCTTGAACAACACCATGGTAGGTGGCACGGTTGGAATTGTAGAGCAATCACGCAATGACAATTTCCGCGAGGGCACTCGCGTCAATGCATTTTCCGGTTGGCAGGAGTATCAAGTCAGCGATGGCACTGGCGTTACACCACTGGACCCGCGCATCAATCCCCCTACATACGCACTGGGTGTTCTGGGGATGCCCGGCCTGACCGCCTATGTGGGTTTACTGGATTTGGCACAGCCGCAACCCGGTGAAACTGTGGTGTTAGCCGCTTCAACCGGCGCTGTTGGTTCGGTGGTTGGACAGATCGCCAAACTAAAAGGTTGTCGCGTTGTCGGCATCGCGGGAGCCAAGAAAAAGTGTGAGTACGCAGTCAACGAACTCGGCTATGACGCCTGCGTAAGCCACTACGACGATGATATGGCGCAGCAATTGGCCGCAGAATGCGCTGACGGCATCGATGTGTATTTCGAAAACGTGGGCGGCTCTTCCTGGGAAGCAGTCATGCCCTTACTCAATAACTTTTCACGAATTTCTGTATGTGGCCTCATCGCCCACTACAATCAGAAAACACTGCCGCCCGGACCCGATCGCATGTCGTTATTGCAGTCGATGATTCTGTCCAGGCGTATCAAGATGCAAGGCTTCATTGTCAGCGACCACTATGACCGCGTGCCAGATTTCGTTAGCGATGTTTCCACCTGGCTTGCTCAGGGAAAAATCAAATACAGGGAACACATTGTGGAAGGACTTGAGAATGCTCCTGAGGCCTTCCTTGGCTTTTTCAGCGGCACCAACTTCGGCAAGCTGGTAGTGAAAGTTTCATAACCGTTTATCAATCGCCTTCCGTGGCATCTCGCAGCTCTTTACCGCGCCAGGCTTGCTGAATGATGTAGGCGCGTATCGCTTCGCTCTGTTCCTCACTAATGAAGTCGCTCATATTGGCCATGCCACGCGATGCCAAAGCCCCTTCACGCACCACTGAGTTCCACGCGCCTGCGGCGTGGATAAACCCTGAGCCACGCAGATCGGGAATCAACAAACCAGAGACCGCATTCAAACCGTGGCATCCCATGCAGGTATCCTGAAATTGAGCAAAGCCCTCGTGAATGGTCGCCTCGTCGGCAAACTGCTCGGGTGGGTTAAACACGACATTGGGCTCCCAATCAACTGCGGGCAATTCACTATTTGCGCCGAGCTTAAAAGTTAAAATGCGCGACACGTTTGGCAGGGAATTGGCCCGCACATATTCTCCGAACACCAAGGCGTAAGAGCCCCCCCAACCGACATTAATCGAAACATATTGCTCGCCATCAATGGCGTAAGTCATAGGTGCCGCAACAACGCCAGTCTGAGTTGCGAAACTCCAAAGCCTTTCGCCCGTGTCGGCGCGATAGGCCACAAACTCACCATCTGCAATGCCCTGGAAAACAAGGTTCCCCGCAGTGGTCAGGGTGCCTCCATTCCAGGGGCCCGTGTACTCCACCCGCCAGGTTTCGGAATTGGTTTTTGAATTCCAGGCCACCAGGCGGCCTTTCATCAAAGCGCGGAGTGCATCGCGCTCAGCTTGCTCATCGGGCAAACTCCCAACAATGCCGTCGGCACCTGTATTGACCGTACCCGGCCGGTAGATGAAATTCTCTGGCTGACCATAATCCGCGGGGAAATCCATAACCGGGATATACACCAGACCCGTGGTTGGGTTATAAGACATGGAGTGCCAATTATGGCCACCCAGGTAGGAGGGCACAATCGTGAACGAATCGTCGGTATAGCGAGCTCCTTCAACTTCAACCGGGCGACCCGTTTCCAGATCAACATGGGTAGCCCAGGTTATATCGATAAAATTGTTGGCGCTCAGCAGTGTGCCGTCGGTGCGATCAATCACATAAAAGAAACCATTTTTCGGCGCCTGCATCAACACTTTGCGAGCCGTGCCATCAATCGTCATATCCGCAAGAATAATGTGCTGGGTCGCTGTGTAGTCCCAGGTTTCGCCAGGCGTGGTCTGGTAGTGCCACACGTATTCGCCAGTATCTGGCCGCAGCGCAACAATCGACGATAAAAACAAGTTGTCACCACCACCGGGAGAGCGAATCTCACGATTCCACGGCGTGCCGTTTCCCACCCCGATATAGAGCAGATTCAATTCAGGATCGTAGGCCATCGAATCCCAAACGGTGCCACCGCCGCCGCCAATCTCCCAGTGCTTACCCTTCCAGGTTTCAGCGGCCATTTTCATCGCCTCATTTTCAAAACCTTGTTCGGGGTCACCGGGCACGGTATAGAACTTCCAGGCTTGCTCACCGGATTTCACATCGTAGGCTGCGATAAAACCACGCACACCGAACTCGGCACCACCGTTGCCAATCAGGACCATGCCGTTGATCACCCGGGGCGCGCCAGTGATGGTAAAGGGGAGTTCCGGGTCGACGGTGGCAACCGACCAGTTTGGCTCGCCAGTGGCGGCATCCAGCGCAATCAATCGGCCATCGAGGGTACCGAACAATACCTGCCCCTCCCATACCGCTACACCGCGATTCACAGCGTCGCAACAAAAGTGTCTCTGCTTGTCTTTGGCAACTCCGGGGTCATAGCTCCACAGCTTTTCGCCTGTGCGAGCATCCAGAGCATAGACAATGCTCCAGGACGAGGTCATATACATCACGCCGTCAACCACGATTGAGGTGGCCTCAATGCCACGCTTAGTCTCCAGATCAAAGCTCCAGGCCAGGCCTAATTCGGCAACGGACTTATCGTTCACCTGATTGAGCGGGCTGTGACGCTGTTCGCTATAGGTGCGGCCATGGCTCATCCAGTTCTCAGCATCACTGTCGGCAGCCACCAACCTCACTGCGTCCACATTGGCACTGGCCGCAGCAGGTGCAGGCGTTGCGTTTTCCGGGTTCAGGGGAGCTTCATTTTTTTCACAGCCAGCAGCGATTAAACAAAACGCCAGAATACTCAACTGTAGAACTTTCATTGTTATTATCCTTTTCTGTTAGCAGTGCCTAAGCATAGTACGAATTGGCCACATTATTCAGCTATATTCAGTTATATTCAGCTATTCCCGGCCACAGTTTTTTCAAAAAAATGCTTCACCATAGGGCTGCACATCCACTGATGCGCAGGTCGGGTCACAGTGCGCTTCTCCAGTAATACCTGCATACAACCAACAGATTGAGACCGGTACGCATGAGTCGTGGCGCAAGCATCACACCCTCCAAACAATAATTTATTAGAACACCTTTTATACTAACAAACACTTATGATTATTTCATGTAAGACTCGAATCACAGCGAGCCAGGGTGTTATTGAATTCATTCAATTGATCTAGTGAGGCCTTTGCACGAAAGCCATTTCACCGGCATGCTGCGTCCGCCTACGGTTGGTGAAATCGTACTCAATTGGTCATTTATAGGCATAAACTCCCTCATTGCGTGGGTTTTTGCCTGGCCTGAAAGCGAAATCGTCGGCCCTGCAAAGGTCTCATAGTGATATGTCTTTGATATATTCAAGTCCCTTTACCATCAACTTCAAGCCCCTTCACCATCAACAAAACAAGCGCAATTGCCAGTTTCAATGCGGGTTACAAGTCGCCGCAGCGCGACCTGAACACACCCAATTTTTCTTCAAAGCCTGAAATTTTGGCAGCGGCTTCATCCAGGCGTCGATGGGCCAATTGATACAAAGCCAAATCCATCGCATTCTCATCGATAACTTGCTGCTGCATAGCCCCGAGACCGTGTAATACCCCGGCAACCCGCTCACTCGTCGTAGCGGGTCGCTTCGATAGCGACTCGTTCTGTCGCTTATACGCCAGATCAAGCTGCGGCATCAAATCACTGAAATAGTCTTCTATCACCACCATAAATTCGTCATAGCGGTCAACGACACCCACGAGCGGTAAGCGCTTTAGCCGCTCTATCGCCAACTGCAAAACAGCGAAGCTCAGCGGCCTGGTATTGCCTACGTGAAATTTGCCGGCTACATAGATGGTCTGGTGGTTGCGAATTGTACGCGAGACACCCATCTGCATGCGCCAGGCAACGTATTCCTGAAAATCGTATTTTTTCGCCGCTTTGGCGCCGGACGTCGTCGCTCGTTGTTGTTTTTCGAATTCGTACACAGACGCAATCCGCTCCAGGGGATGGCGCAGCATATAGAGCGCCACAATCTGCCGATTGAGTACTTGGGGTAAATTTGCAGGCATGTGATGGCTGGAAATCGCCTGTAGTTCAGGTGCATCCTCAAGCAGCTTTTGCAGATACTCCCCGCCCCCCTCAATCATTTTTTGGTCATTGCGATGATCGAGAAAACTCTCACCGAAGCTGCGCTGTAAACTCCAATCAAGAGTGGTGCCCGCATTCTTAAAAATATGTGCGTGGGCGATGATCGTTCTCATGTATTCAGCAGCTCCACAGACTCAATCAACAGGCCGGTAGTATCCTCAGCAATGCATTCGCTCACAGCGACCATTTACGAATGAATTCTATTCAAAACCAAGGCCGCATTCTCCCACCATTGAGCACAGCAATCACATTCAGAGACCCACCGCTTTCCGCAGAACATGATCTTCAACCGTTTTTGAACACTGCACTCGATGACCTGTTAAATATAATAATACTGAAAATGCCGCTACTGACAGCCCTTTTCCTCCTTTAAGCACCCGTCCATTGATGGTTTTAAAGAGCCATCCGGGATACCGAGTACTGTACGCTCAAGATTAGACAGTCGTCAGTGCCGGATAAGGGCTCCTATTCTAATGGCGATCTAATAGTCAATCACAGAGCCGGACAAGAACCAAATGGCGGGTAGAATTTATCAATAAATCAACGGCTTAAGCCCGCTGAGCGGAGAATCACCTCCGTGTGTTCCGAGGGCTTTTACAGGGCGTTTCTCATTGCCTGGCGGAATCACTTGCTTGAAGAACAGCAATACGCGCCAGTAAAGACTGTCGCGCCGGGGTCGCTCGGAGTGTGGTCAATTGGTCAGCCGCTTGCTCCAGTAGTCTCAGCGCACCATCGCGTCTCCCGGCCTGCTGTTGTAACTCCGCTGTTTCGACCTTCCAGTTCGGAGATGTCCCCAGCATTGGCTGGAGTGTCATCTGCCTGCTGATGGCCAAGTCATAACGCTCACGCCGAACTTCCAGCCGTATCGCCTGCTTTTGCAACTGAGAAGACAAGCCTATCTTCGCCAAACCGCTATCGAGTATGGCCAAAGCCTCTTCGATGCCCCTGTCACCAGAGCTCTCCAACAATTCAGCGGCTGATATATAGTGGCCGGGATTGGGGTTGTCCAGCAAATCAAACACGTGTCGAAAATCTGCTACTGAACCATTGGAGTCACCCCTATCTCGCCGCAACCGGGCGCGATACTCCAGGCAGGCAGGATGATTTGGATACGCTAACAGAAATTCATCGAAGTAAGCCTCGGCTCGGTTCAGTTCACTGCGGCGGTAGTGTAAAACTCCCAAATCAAAACTGACGACGGTGGGGTTGCCCAGTGATTGCGCGACCTCGAAATCCTCCAGCGCCTTGTCGTACTGAGCGGCCGCCGAGTAGGCAATACCTCGTTGAATATAGAGAGACTGCTCACCGGGGCGGTTCTCGATCTGATGACTGAAATACGCCACAGACGAATTCGCGCCAGGATGCGCCAACGCCCCGCACAACTGTATTGCAGCCAGAGCCACTAACAAGCCGGAGATTGTCTTCCTCATAGAGACCTTTGCACGAAAGCCATTTCACCTGCATGCTGCGTTAAAATCGTACTCAATCGGTCATTTATACCCTCATTTATACCCATAAACTCCCTCATTCCGTGCGTTTTTGCCTTGCCTGAAAGCGAATTCATCTTCCGTGCAAAGGTCTCTCATAATAAAAATGGGCCCTGTATGAGGGCCTCGTCCTGAACATTTTTGCTATTAGCGGTTGATCGTGAACTCGTCCAGCACGTCACCGTTTATATCCACAAATCTGGCCCTCAAGGCATCTCTATCTGCATCAACCACCACAGAGCCTTTTACGCCCAGGCCACGCAGCCCTTCGCGACAACCCTCTGGCGTTGCACACTTGGTATTGGAAAAGGACTGTTCAATATGCGCGGCGTGACGTAGCCACTCATCGTCATCAGTAATACCAAAAGAGTCGCCGCCACTATCGGCTTTTCCGGAACTTCCAGCAACGCTATAAACCACTCGATCATCTATACCACCACTGGTGGGGCTTAACTGCTGGTAAGCCTCACCCTCTCGGCCGGAAGCAGGTTGCGCCGGGTCTCCACCTACCAATTCAGCATGCTCACTTGCCGAAAAGGTATCAGAAGTACCGGTGTGGCCGCGGAGATAATAAGAACGCTCGTAAGAGTGGGAGTGGCCGCTGTATACCACATCTACCCCATACTCATCGAAGATCGGTGTAAACTCATTGCGCATATCAAACATCGGCCGATCAATCGGGCTGTCTTCCACATCGTCGGAATCATGGTTCCTGCCCTTGCTATAGGGCGGGTGATGGAATATCACGATGGTCCAGTCGAGGACATTGGCAGAGAGATCATCTATCAGCCAGCCTCGCATCGTGGCCCGCGCCGTTTCATCACGCGCAGTCAACTGGCTGTCCAGGCTCACAATGTGGACATTGCCATAATCAACAGAGTAATACTGCTCGGTACCGCTGGCAACGCCGCCAGCCTCCGCAGCCGAGGGAAGGCTGAAAATATCGAGATAGGGTATACCGGTACCATCCGCTGCATTGTCACCATCCCCGTCATAGCTGCCAGGGTCCGGGGAAGAACTTAATCCACCACTAGTTGTGAACCGGCTGCCGCAGGAAATTGCAACAAAAAAACACAAGTCCAGCTCGCCGAAACCCATCTCGTGGTTACCAATGGTCGGGATAGTCTGGGCACTAGCTAGAATGTCTGTATAGAGCTCAAAGAAGGACTTTTGCCACTCCTCATCCGTACCTACTTCGTAGGCGTTATCCCCCAGAGCGAGAAACACATCGACGGCCTCACCGCCATTAGCCGCCTGGTACACTTCGTAACCAGCAAGAACAGCAGCCGCCTCACCTGGATACTCACCTTCTGGATGATCCTCACTAACGCCATCAGTAATCGTGCCAGAATCACCCACCAGCAGTATATGAGTGTTGCCATCTTCTGGCACATTACCCGCCTCTGGCGCTGTCTGGAAAGATCGCGTTGCCTGAGCAGATCCCGCACCACCGATTGAATAGTAGTATGTCGTAGCAGGTGACAAGCCCGTTAGCTCGGCTTCCAGGTGTTCCCCTTCGGTGACCATTGCGACAGTCAACGAGTCCTCGGCCAGCTCATTCATGTTCGTGCCAAAGCAGACGGTATCGGTGCCTTCGCCTCCGCCCACATCACCTCGCCATTTGAGGGTTGCCCGGTCCGAGCCAAGTTTCTGGATGAAAAGCCGCGCAGGATTAACTTCAACGCCTGTACATAATTGCGGGGGAATGGGAGTAGCGCTGCGATTACTGTTATCGCCGCAGCCGAGCAGTGTCAAGCCACCAGCGATGAGCACAGAAAAAGTGCGTACAGAGGCTCTGGTCATCATTCTTTTCTTATTCACTATGTTATTTCCTCGGTTGTAGCGGGATTTGCTTCAACACCTTAGCACTCCCCACACTGTTGTGCATTACCGGGCAATCAAGTTGCCTTTGACCGACTTGAAATCAATTCCTGGATAGAAGCGTATGCCAGGTGCAATGGGCGCCCGAACCTTCAAATGCCGCCCGAATCTTCAAATAAAGTGGAATGCAGGAAAAGTGCAGGCAGAAAATCTCAAGGTTAGTGGCTGCCAATCTTGAGGTTCTTTAAAAATGGTGGGCCGTGCTGGATTCGAACCAGCGACCAATTGGTTAAAAGCCAACTGCTCTACCAACTGAGCTAACGGCCCCTGGAGGAGACGCGTATAGTACGGATTTCAGGCAGGGAATCAAGACCTGGTCTCTTCTATAGGGTCGCTATGAATTGCTGTCGTTCAGTATCGTTTCTCCATTGGATCATACTGACCTCGCTCCAGCCTTATCGGTATTTTGTAGGATCAGCAGTGCCCGCGGCCTCGAAGCCCTTTTCGCGCAATCGGCAACTGTCGCAGACGCCACAGGCCAACCCCTCTTCAGTCGCCTGGTAACAGGAAACCGTCAGGCTGTAATCAACCCCCAGAGCACTTCCCGCTCGAATAATGTCACCTTTGCCCATCTCTTCCAGCGGCGTATTAATACTCAGCCTTCGGCCCTCAACGCCCGCTTTAGTCGCCAGATTGGCCACGGTCTCGAACGCGCGCACATATTCGGGCCGACAGTCGGGATAACCTGAATAATCCACGGCATTGACGCCAATCCATATGCTGTCTGCTTCCAATACTTCTGCCCAACCCAAAGCGATGGACAAAAATATCGTATTGCGGGCAGGCACGTAGGTGACTGGAATGCCCTGGGTTTTCTGCTCTGGCACGTCGATAGACATATCCGTGAGCGCCGAGCCCCCGATGCTGTCCAGGTTCAGGTGTACTACTTTGTGCTCAACGGCTTTCATAGCCGCTGATACCCGCGTTGCAGCGACCAACTCAGAGCTGTGACGCTGGCCATAATCAAGGCTCAGGCTATAGCACTCGAAACCCTGGCTCTGCGCCATCGCCAATACCGTAGCGGAGTCCAGCCCACCAGATACCAGAACGACAGCTTTTTTATTCACCGACTCATTCATCGGCCGGGCTCGTCATTCCACAATAGCTTATGTAATTGCAACTGAAATCTAACCGGGAGATTGTCCGCTACTATCCAGTCAGCCAAATCACTGTGCTTGATTTGAGCAAAGCTTGGCGAAAACAGCACCTCAGCCGTTCTTTCTGCCAATTCATATTCATTGAGTTTGCAACGCGCCCATTCGTAATCCTGCCGATCACAAATAACGAATTTAACCTGGTCCTGCGCGGTGAGATGTGGAATATTGGTGTAATCGTTGCGCTCAACCTCACCAGATGCTGGCGTTTTCAGATCCAATACCTTGACAACCCGAGAGTCAACGCCACCTACAGGCATGGCACCACTGGTTTCAAGGGAGACCTGATAGCCCGCGTCACACAATTGACTCAGTAGCGGCAGACAGTTAGCTTGTGCCAGCGGCTCGCCGCCAGTAACGCACACATAGCGAGGCTGATGTTCAGCTACCTGTGCAAGGATGTCGCTCAGACTCAGTATCTCCCCACCGTGAAAGGCGTATGCCGTATCGCAATACACGCAGCGCAGTGGACAACCTGTCAGCCGAACAAAAACAGTGGCCAGGCCCACAGTGCGGGATTCACCTTGCAGGGAATAGAAAATTTCGGTAATGCGCAGTGTGGGATCACTGCCGGCTACTTGCGACATGGTGCTGCCGCTAGTAATTCTCGGCGATAAAGTCGCGCGCCAGTTTCACTGCCGAGCTGGTGCTTGCGCCGTACTCTGCGATTACACGATCCAGATAGTCTTTCGCCCGATCAGCATTACCCTTCTGGAAATAGACCTTAGCCAGTTTATACAACGCATCGGGCTCTTTGCTATTGCCCGGATACTGCTCCAACAGCAGCACAAAGGACTGGCGTGAAGATTCAAGATCCCGGGGGGTAATCACAAGATATAATTCGCCCAGCCAGTAGTGGGCATTGGCCGCGTAGCGGCCACTTGGGAAATCGTCCAGAAACTGCTTAAACGCATTAACGGCTTCTTTAAATTTCTGACTGCGAACCAAACTATAAGCAGCGCGGTAAGCATCACCCTCACCTGCAACTTCCTGTGCGGCCGGCCTGGACGCGCTGTTGCCAGGCCGGGATGGGGTATTGACAACAACCCCGGCTTCGCTCAAGCGACGGTCCAAATCAACGTAGCGTTCGAGACTTTGCTGTTTGAGCTGGCGAATTTCGTGTGACTGGTCTTCCAGTTGGCCCCGCAGTTGCATCACTTCTTGCTGCACAAGCTGGACTTGATAAAAGAGCTCGCTCAGGTTTGAACTCGCACTCGGATTTGGCTGGGGCACCTCTTTAACCGCTGCCGATGCAGTCGCGGTATTGGCTATTGATATCGCAGCCTGTTGAGGAGTTGGGCTAACCTGCACAGTCGGCTCGACCCTCTCCGTCTCAAGGTCGATAAACTCTTGAGCAAAAACGAGAACGGGGTCGGCAATCACTGCCAACCCCGCCAATACGGGTAAATACCACTTCATCAATTCAATCTGTTCTATGCCTACAGCTTATAAACTTACCGAATCTCAACGCGCCGGTTTTTAGACCAGTTAGATTCACCAGAGCCATAGGCAACGGGTTGCTCTTCACCATAGCTCACAGTTTCAACACGGTAGCTGGCAACACCATTAACGACCATATAATCCATGACAGCTTTGGCGCGACGCTCGCCCAGGGCGATGTTGTACTCACGGGTGCCGCGCTCGTCAGTGTGACCTTCCAAACGAACCGAGCCCGCTCCGTCCCTGGCCAGGGCAATATGTGCGTCGAGAATATCTCGAGATGCCACTGTCAGCGTGGCACTGTCAAGCTCAAAATAGACCACATTGCCAACTGCCATCACAGCATCTTTCAGGGCTTTTTCTGCGGCCATGGCCTGATTTTCAGCTTGCTCGGCCGCAGCTTGCTCAGCCGCTCGCCGCGCCGCCTCATCAGCCGCAGCAGCATCTGATTCAGCAGTATCTGTGGTTCCACAGCTCACCAGCAGCAGCGCTGTAAAAAATAATAAAAGTGCCTTGCCGGCCAAAGGTAGTTGTTTCATAGTGTGCCCACTCCTTTCAATTTCTGGGTTTATTCAAATAAGGTGACCAGGCGGGTTCCCGCACATCATCTCCCTCACGCGAGGGTAGCCTGAACTTCACACCGCCATCAACAGAAACTGCGGCTAAAATGCCTCGGCCCTTATATTTAGTCGCGTACAATAACATAGAGCCATTGGGTGCGACACTGGGACTTTCATCAAGTTGCGTCGAAGTTAACACCTGTCTGCGGTCGGTTTGCAGGTCCTGAACGGCAATATGGAAGCGGTCTTCCTGCTGACTAACCAGAGCCATGCTCCGCCCATCAGCGGCAACAGTCGCCCGCGCGTTCCAGCGCCCTTCGTAGGTGACGCGCTCAGTGTGACCCGTGGCGATATCCACTCGATAAATCTGCGGCCGCCCCCCCCGATCAGAGGTAAACAGCAGGGTTTTGCCGTCTGGCATCCAACTGGGTTCAGTTTCTATGGCGTAATGTCGGGTCACACGACGCAACTGGCGACTGGTCAGGTCGAGAATATAGATGTCAGCACTGCCATCCTTGGAGAGCACCAGGGCCATGCTATTGCCATCTGGGGACCAGGACGGTGCGCTATTAATGCCTCTAAAGTTGGTCAGTTGCTCGCGCTCACCGCTCACCAAATCCTGACGAAACACCACAGGCCGACCCGTTTCAAAGGACACATAGGCGATTTGCCGTCCATCCGGCGCCCAGGTGGGGCTGAGTATTGGCTTATTTGACTCCAGCACAACGCGAGCCCGCGCGCCATCGGCATCCGCTTGCATCAAGCGAAAGGTATCAGCCGCGTTGACTCGTTGGGTGACCGCCACATACAAAATTTTGGTCGCAAACGCGCCGCGAATGCCTGTGAGCTGATAATAGATGGCATCGCTGACCCGGTGTGCCAGCATGCGCAAATCTTCTGTTGGGCCAGACTCACGCCCGCTTAGAATTCGCTCCTGCCTGTAGACATCGAACAGCTCATACTCCACCGTCGCCGTAGCGCCGCCAGAAACTCTGCCAATCAACAGATACTCCACCTGGGTTGTGCGCCAGTCTCGATAATAGACCTCCGACTCTCGGCTGGGCAGCCCTAACATGTCGTTTCGAGCCACTGGCGCAAATTGACCACTGCGCTGTATATCGTCTTGCACAATGGCCGCCACGTCTTCAGTTGCACTACCCCAGCCCGACCAGGCAAACGGCACTACGGCAACCGAGGTGGGGTTATCTCGACCTGCGGTTATCTCAATCACCAGCTCTGCACGCAGGGGCAGGCTTATCAAAAGCAGGGTAACGATCAGGCTATAGCGCAAATACTTCATTAAAAACGTAAATCCTCTGGTTTAAAAAGCAACCGGAACTGGCGGAAGCTCCCTTCAAATATCCGGCTCGGCAACTGTTGCAACTCAGGAAAGCGCTGAGCTTTTTGCACCGCGTTCACTGCGGAGCGATCAAATGCCAGCAAACCGCTACTGCGCGCTACCCTCACACTGACCACTTCACCGGTAGGTATTAGCTGAATAATCAACTCGGCTTCCATACCATTGCGCGCACTGGGCGGCCTGCTCCAGTTATTTTGTACAGCCCGGCTGATCAGCGCTATATAACTTTGTGCCACGTCTTCATCCCTGGCCTGTTCAAGTAATTCGTCCTCAGCGTCCATGACCAGAGCCAGTTCCTGTTGGGCCAGCGCGGCCAGCTCGGCAGCGGTCAGGCTTTTACTAACTTCCGGCTGAGGTTTTGGCGGCGCCTGTTCCACTGGTTTTGGCTTGGGTCCGGGTTTAGGAGCGGGCTTCGCCTGGGCGGGTTTTGCCCTGGGTTTGGGTTTTACCGCGGTCGGCTTTTTCTTCGGTTTCAGCTCCATCGCATCAATCAGGCGAGCTTTAATATAGTTGGGCTGAACCTTTGGCTGCACGAGTTCTGTATGCTCACGATAAGTCCAGTTCAGGGTCAGCCCGACAAGAACCAGCACATGCAATAGCACACTGGCCATCGCAGGGCGCCAAACTATCAATCTGCTGGCAGTCAGCCCACTCATTGCGGATTATCGGTCACCAGGCCAACACTGGGTGCACCGGCTTCCTGTAACGCTGCCATCAATACCACCACATCGCCGTAGGCGACTGCGCGATCACCCCACACCATAACCGGTTTGTCGGGGCTGCGTCGCATAACCACCGCAACACGTTGCTTGACAGTGGCCAAACTCAGCACCTGCTTCTCGTCAGCCCCGCCGATATTCAGAAACAGTTCGCCTGCGGCATTGATCGATACGATGAGAGGTTCCGGGTCCTGATTTTCAACCGGATCACTATTGGCTGCGGGCAACTCGACCTTCACCCCCTGCATTAACAGAGGTGCAGTGACCATAAATATGATCAGCAGCACCAGCATCACATCAATGTAGGGCACCACATTAATTTCTGACATAGGCCGGTGCTTTTGTCGACGCCGCCCCATGCACTAGTCCTTGTGTGCGCGAGCGGCCATCGCGAAGGCCTGCCGATGCAAAATACTGGAGAACTCATCGGCAAATGTCTCGTAGCGATTCAAATAGACATCGACTCGCGCCGAGAAACGATTGTAGGCAATCACCGCTGGAATAGCGGCAAACAGACCCATCGCAGTCGCGACCAGGGCCTCCGATATGCCTGGCGCCACAGTGGCCAGAGTAGCCTGGGTCGCATTGGCTAGCCCCCGAAAAGAATTCATAATGCCAATCACGGTGCCAAACAAGCCGATATAGGGGCTGGTAGAACCAACGGTGGCTAAAAATGGGAGATGTCGCTCCAGTGTCTCTTCTTGCCGAGACATGGCAACACGCATTGCCCTCTGGGCACCATCCATAATCGCCTCAGACTCCAGGCCTCGCTGCTGAGCCAGGCGGGAAAATTCCTTGAAACCAGCGCGGAAAATACTTTCCATGCCAGGAATTTCTCCAGCATTTGCGCGTTCATTGCCCTGCTTGTACAACTCGGATAAATCGATACCAGACCAGAACTGCTCTTCAAACTGGTACATCTCCTGACGTGCGTTTGAAAAATAGATCATGCACTGCACAATCATGTACCAGGAAAAAATCGACGCCAGCACCAGCAGCCCCATCACCGCCTGCACCATCAGGCTGGCATTGAGCACCAGATCAATGATGCTTAGTTGTTGACTCAAAGTGCTCTCCCCTTCAAACCTGACCCGCCGGGCTGTGCTTGCGCACTGTATCCAGCATCTCTTCAGGCAGGCGTTTTGGCGTCATGCTGTGACGGTCTACACACACAATCTGCACATCTCCTGCCACCAGCACCTCGCTGTCACGCAGCACAGTTTGGTGCATAGTCATATTGGCACCGCCCAGCCTGGCAATCTTCACTGTGGCAACTAACTCATCATCCAGTCGGGCCGGACGATGGTAGTTCACTTGTACATGCTTAACGACAAACATTAAGTCATGGTTAAAAATAAACGGCTTACCGAAACCCAGGCTGCGCATAAATTCAGTGCGCGCTCGCTCCATAAATTTCAGGTAATTGACATAGTAGACAATACCGCCAGCATCGGTGTCCTCGATATAGACCCTCAGCGCTGTAGAAAATTCCGAACCCTTTGAATTACTGCTCAAGATCGCCGTTTCCCGGTCCACTCTGTTCCAGTTCCAAACTGAAATTAGCCTCTGCGCCAGTTTGCTTGAGACCAAAATGCGCATAGGCACTGCGCGTGGCCATACGTCCTCGCGACGTTCGCGCAATATAGCCCTGCTGAATCAGATAAGGTTCCAGTACATCTTCAATGGTACCCCGCTCTTCAGAAACCGCAGCCGCTAAACTATCCACGCCCACAGGGCCTCCATCGAATTTCTCGATCAGCGCCAGCAGTAGGCGGCGATCGAGGTGATCCAGGCCCAGTTGATCGACATGGAGCATGTCCAGTGCCTGCTCAGCAACAGGTTCAGTGATGTTGCCATCGGCCCGCACTTCGGCGTAGTCCCGCACCCGCCGCAGCAGTCGATTCGCGATTCGCGGTGTACCACGGGAGCGGCGGGCGATCTCTACTGCACCCGCCATTTCGATTGGGATCTTAAGGATTCCGGCGGCCCGTTCAACGATACAGGCCAAATCTGTCATAGTGTAGAACTCCAGTCGCTGCACGATGCCGAAGCGGTCTCGCAATGGCGATGTCAGCAGCCCCGCCCGAGTAGTCGCACCCACCAACGTAAAGGGCGGCAGTTCTAATTTGATCGAGCGAGCCGCAGGGCCCTCTCCAATCATAATATCCAGCTGATAGTCTTCCAGTGCCGGATAGAGAATTTCCTCGACATGGGGGCTGAGCCGGTGAATTTCGTCGATGAACAACACATTACCCGCTTCCAGATTGGTCATCAGAGCGGCAATATCGCCCGCTTTCTCCAACACCGGACCAGAGGTTGTTTTCAGGTCTACGCCCATTTCATTGGCGATAATGTGGGCCAGGGTCGTTTTACCCAGACCCGGCGGGCCAAATATCAGGGTGTGATCCAGAGGCTCGCCGCGATTCCGGGCAGCATCCACAAAAATAGACATCTGTTCACTGACAATGGGCTGGCCCACGTACTCCGCCAGTGCTCGCGGTCGCAGGGCGCGGTCTGCAATATCAACATCCCCGGAGCGGCCCTTTTCTACTTCTGGAGCCACCAGACGGTCAGTTTCAATCATCTGGGTTTCACCATTGATTGCAGCGCGCTGCGAATAAGCTCCTCGCTGCTGGCGACATCTTCATCGTTCGCTGCCGCCACAGCTTTACTCGCCTCTGCGGGTTTATAGCCCAGGGCAATCAGCGCACTCTCCGCATCTGCAAGCATATCGCGCTTGTCGGAACTCGCTGGTGTCGAACTGCCAGCGCTGTCCAACTCCAGCATCCAGCCTTGTAGACGATCCCGCATTTCTATCAGTAATCTCTCCGCTGTCTTTTTCCCCACACCCGGCAATTGCACCAGGGTACTGGTGTCATCGTGCTGCACACTGTACACAAAGGCATCTGCATCCATGCCGGAGAGTATGGCCAGGCCCAGCTTGGGGCCAACCCCACTCACCTTGATCAAAGCGCGAAACAAAGTGCGATCACGCTCACGATTAAAACCGTACAATAATTGCGCGTCCTCACGCACCACGAAGTGGGTAAACAGCGTTGTTTGAACACCAATATCCGGTAATTCATACAGGGTTGTCATAGGCACCTGCACTTCATAGCCCACGCCACCGACATCGAGCAGAATATCTGGGGCCTGTTTTGCCAGCAGCGTTCCGGTAATACGTCCAATCATTTACAGCAATTCTCAAATCTCGTGGGCAGCTCTTCTCCAGCAGCCGCAGCGTTTTATCTGGCTCGGCCGCGTTTTACCGTTGCTGCGCCTGCCAGCCTAATCATACTCTGTTGCGTATGTGCATGACACAAGGCCGTAGCCAGAGCATCTGCCGCATCCTCTTTGGGTGCAGCAGGCAGTTGCAAAAGGCGTTTAACCATGTGCTGAATTTGCTCCTTGCTGGCGCTGCCAGTGCCAACCACCGCTTGCTTGATGGATTTTGCCGCGTATTCATAGACCGGCATGGACAAATTGACGCAGGCAACGATGGCAGTACCGCGCGCCTGCCCGAGCTTGATAGCAGCTTTGGCATCGCGCGCCAGAAACACTTCTTCAATGGCCAGCTCCTGCGGGTTGAACTCTTCAACGATCTCGGTGACGTTGTCATAAATAATCCTGAGGCGCTCTGGCAAAGACACTTTGGCCAGGCGAATGATACCGCTGGTCACATAAGTACTGCGGCTGCCCTGGTGTTCGATGATACCGAAGCCGGTTTTGATGGAGCCTGGATCAATACCCAGAATAAGCGCCATAGGTGTTCTCTCGGGGAGTCGTCGAGCGTCAACTCAAACTGTGCAGTACCGCATCGGGAATGTCTACATTGGTGTGGACGTTCTGCACATCGTCCAGGTCTTCAAGCGCGTCTGCCAGGCGCATAATTTTCTCTGCGCCATCAGCATCAACCGGCACTGTCGTCGAGGCAATCATGGTTACCTCTCCTGCTTCCGCTTGAAGGCCCGCGCCCTCAAGGGCTGCTTTGACTGCGGCAAAATCCTCCCACGGAGTCAGCACATCAATTGAACCGTCAGCGTTAACTTCAAGGTCTTCGGCACCCGCTGCCAATGCAGCCTCCATCAAGGCATCTTCGTCCACGCCAGGCGCGAAACTGATCTGTCCGCGACGAGTAAACAAATAGGCCACTGAGCCGTCGGTACCCAGGTTACCGCCATGCTTGCTGAAGGCATGGCGAACTTCCGCCACAGTGCGATTGCGATTATCGGTCATAGCCTCAACCAACACCGCAATACCACCCGGCGCGTAGCCCTCGTAGATCAGCTCCTCCATAGAGTCAGCTTCGTTGGTGCCGGCACCTCGGGCAATCGCACGGTCAACCGTATCGCGGGTCATATTGGCACCCAGAGCTTTATCGACGGCCGCTCGTAGCCGAGGGTTATCTTCCGGGTTCGGGCCACCTTGCCTGGCTGCCACCACCAGCTCGCGGATCAGCTTGGTAAAGGCCTTGCCCCGCCTGGCATCCTGCGCCGCTTTGCGATGTTTGATATTCGCCCATTTACTATGGCCTGCCACAATTCTACTCTCCACCCTGCCCGGCATTCTCGCTGCTGTCCTGCCTGGCAACTTCGCGCAGGCGGATATTCAGCTCTCTGAGTTGCCTTGAATCTACCACACCGGGTGCCTCGGTCATGACACACGCTGCACTTTGAGTTTTCGGGAAGGCAATGACATCCCGAATGGACGCCGCGCCAGTCATCAACATAACCAGACGGTCCAAACCAAAGGCTATGCCCCCGTGAGGTGGCGCACCGTATTTTAGCGCATCCAGCAAGAAGCCGAATTTCTCCCGGGCTTCCCCGGCACCAATACCAAGTAGCTCGAATACCGTTGACTGCATATCCTGCTGGTGGATGCGAATTGACCCCCCACCGAGCTCAGTGCCATTTAATACCATATCGTAAGCACGAGATAAGGCCGTGGCGGGATTTGCTTTCAGCGCTTCGACGCTACAAGACGGCGCAGTAAAGGGGTGGTGCAGCGGCGTCAAGCCGCCCTTGCCATCGTCTTCGAACATCGGGAAGTCTACAACCCAGAGGGGCTCCCAGCGATCAGCGACCAGCCCCTGGTCTGCGCCCAGCCTAACCCGCAATGCGCCGAGAGACTCGTTCACAATCGTGGTTTTGTCAGCACCGAAGAAAATAATGTCACCGTCGGCCGCATCCAGCCTCGCCATCAGTTCCAGCACAATTTCATCGGGCATGTACTTCAGAATAGGAGACTGCAAACCTTCCAGCCCCTGCGCCAATTCATTGACCTTGATCCAGGCCAGCCCGCGCGCGCCAAAGATAGAGACATAGCGGGTGTACTCATCAATCTCTTTACGGCTGATAGAGCTGCCACCAGCGACCTTGAGCGCAGCGACCCGACCCCCTTCATCAACTGCGGGGCCGTGGAATACCTTGAATTCTACCTGTGCCATCAAATCGTCAATACCTACCAGTTCCAGCGGAATACGCAGGTCGGGCTTGTCTGAGCCATATCGCTCCATCGCCTCGGCATAGGTCATACGCGGGAAGCTCGACAGCTCCACGCCCAATACGTCCCTGAACAGCTCTCGCACCATGCGCTCAGTAATATCCATGATCGCCGCTTCGTCGAGGAACGAAGTTTCGATATCAATCTGGGTAAATTCCGGCTGGCGGTCTGTACGCAGGTCTTCATCGCGGAAACACCTGGCGATCTGATAGTAGCGATCAAAACCTGACACCATCAGCAACTGCTTAAACAACTGGGGAGACTGAGGCAGTGCAAAGAACTGTCCGGCATGAGTGCGGCTGGGCACCAGATAGTCGCGTGCGCCTTCGGGAGTAGCCCGGGTCAATATCGGGGTTTCAATATCCAGGAATTTCTCCCGGTCGAGAAATTGGCGCACAGCCGCAGTAATCCTGGAGCGCGCAATAAATCGCTGCTGCATCTCCTGCCGGCGCAGGTCCATATAGCGGTAGCGCAGGCGCGCCTCTTCACCCACTGCCGTGTGTTCATCCAACTGGAAGGGCGGCGTCTCCGCTGTATTGAGAATTGCCAGCGCCTTGCCTAGCACCTCTATCTCCCCCGTGGCCATATTTGGGTTAACTGTGCCTTCACCACGGGCGCGCACACGCCCTGTTACCTGTAGCACATACTCGCTGCGCACATGGTCGGCCCGCTCAAAGTGCTCTTCAGTATCCGGGTCGAATACCACCTGTACAATGCCGTCGCGGTCGCGCAAGTCCAAAAAAATAACCCCGCCGTGATCGCGGCGGCGGTCTACCCAGCCGCAAAGCGTTACCGAATCGTCGATATTGGCAGATGTCAGGGCGCCACAATAATGACTGCGCATAATAAATAGCCTTTTTAGGGTGATGCGACCGGCTTAGCCAGTTGCGGCCGAATTGCTGGAACTGCCGTTGGAAGAATTTGCAGGAGAATCATTTTTTGTAGAGGACGAGCCACTATCTGAGGACGAGCCACTATCTGAGGACGAGCCACTATCTGAGGAAGAGCCACTATCTGAAGAAGCACCTGATGATTGTTCTCCGGCAATATTCTTTTTACTGCCGGTTTTAAAGTCAGTTTCATACCAGCCACCGCCTTTTAGGCGAAAGGCAGCCGCTGAAACCTTCTTTTTCAACTCAGACTTACCGCACTCCGGGCAGTCCTTCAGTGGCTCTGCGCTTATTTTTTGCAGTGCTTCCATCGCATGCGAGCACGCTTGGCACTGGTATTCGTAGATGGGCATAACTTAGGTCCGCGATAGTAAAAGCGGCGCGAATTTTACCGGAAAACACAGGCTACAGGTAGCCTAATTCGACCACCCGCAGGGGATACTTTAAAGAAAAACCGCCCCCAAAGGGGCGGCAGTGTCTATTTAAGAGCTGGCTGCTTCTTTCAGCTTTTTCAAAGGGCGAACCTTAACAGCAATACTTGCAGGCTTGGCCTTAAACACAGTCTCTTCACCAGTAAAGGGGCTGATACCCTTACGGGCTTTACGCGCCGGTTTCTTCACCGTGGTGACCTTCATCATGCCGGGCAAGGTGAATTCACCGATACCGCGCTTGGCGACACTGCGCTCAATCAGGGAATCCATCCCTTCCAACACGGAGCCAACCTGCTTCCTGGTCAGCCCTGTACTGTCTGCAAGAGACGCCAGAATTTGGCTCTTGGTCATTTTGGTCTTGATAGCAGGTGCCGCTTTTTTAGACGCTGCTGGTTTCTTGGCCGCCTTTTTGGCTGGAGTTTTTTTCTTAACTGCTTTTTTTGTAGCCATGCTGTTTTGATCCTTCCTTTCGATATTGGAACAAGAGTAAAAAATTTAACCGGGATTTCGCGTCAATTGGCGACTGGCGGGTTAACAGACCCCAGCCGTGATTCCCGGATGAAGGTATAATCCATGAAACGCTACAATACAAGGCTTGTAGCAGGTTTTATGCGAATAAACTGTGACATGCTTCCCAGGAGTACACATTGCTACACAGGAAGGGTTGATGTTTCAGCCCCAGACAGTGACATTGAGACAGTGACATTGAATAGCCACTGTTCAATTGTGACCGCCGCACAAACAATCGTAGAATACCCACCCTTTTCAGATTGCTGCAACCTTCAACAGAGATTTTCTATGCGCGCCAGTCAGTTTCTTATCGCCACCGTCAAGGAAACACCATCAAATGCTGAAGTCATCAGCCACCAGCTAATGCTTCGCTCAGGCATGGTTCGAAAACTAGCGGCGGGGCTTTACACCTGGCTACCCATGGGCCTGCGAGTATTGCGCAAAGTAGAAAGCATCGTTCGCGAAGAAATGGATCGGGCCGGCGCGCAAGAGGTTAGTATGCCAGTAGTGCAACCTGCGGAGCTGTGGCAGGAGTCCGGGCGCTGGGATCAATATGGCGCTGAATTGCTGCGTGTCAGTGACCGTCATCAGCGACAATTTTGCCTGGGCCCCACCCACGAGGAAGTTATTACCGACCTGATTCGAAACGAAATCCGCAGCTATAAACAACTGCCAGCGAACTTCTATCAAATACAAACCAAGTTTCGCGACGAAATAAGACCCCGTTTTGGCATCATGCGCGCCCGCGAATTTATCATGAAAGATGCCTATTCATTCCACACAGACCAGGCAAGTCTGCAACAAACCTACGAGAAAATGCACGCGGCCTATACCTCGATTTTCTCTCGCCTGGGTTTGGAGTTTCGCCCCGTTATTGCTGATAACGGCAGTATCGGCGGCAGCGCATCCCACGAATTCCATGTGCTGGCAGACTCGGGCGAAGACGCCATCGCATTCAGCGACGCCAGCGATTATGCGGCAAACGTCGAGATGGCCGCAGCACTGGCGCCGCGTGGCGAGCCGCCTGCTCCGACGCTGGAGGTCAGTGAAACTGCCACCCCGGATACACACTCAATAGACGATTTGTGCGCACTACTGAGTATAGAACCCAGGCAAACCATCAAGACACTGATTGTAAAAGGGGATGCTGGAGAGGCGCCATTGCTGGCTCTTATCGTGCGCGGAGACCATCAGCTCAACGCGATCAAAGCAGAGAAAATTGAGGGCATTGCCACGCCGCTTGAATTTGCCAGCGAAGCAGATATTCGCCAGGCGTGTGGCTGCGGCGTTGGCTCACTTGGCCCTGTGGGTCTGACAATCCCCTGCATCGTCGATCACGCAGCAGCGCAGCTTTCAGATTTCACATGCGGCGCCAACAGAGATGGTTATCACCTGCGGGGCGTAAATTGGGGCCGCGATTGCAACGCGATGACAGCGGCAGACATCAGAAGCGTGGTCGCTGGCGACCCCAGTCCAGATGGCAACGGCATTTTGCAGATCAAACGGGGCATCGAAGTTGGGCACATCTTCCAGTTGGGCACCAAATACTGCCAGGCCATGCAGGCTGAAGTGCTCAACGAGCAGGGCGAGAAACAGTTACTCACCATGGGCTGCTACGGTATCGGTGTCACCCGGGTTGTGGCGGCAGCGATTGAGCAAAACCATGACGAAAATGGCATTGCCTGGCCAGTTAACATTGCGCCTTTCCAAATCGCCATCGTGCCCTTAAACATGAAAAAGTCGGAGCAAGTTGCAAAGGCGGCAGAGCGGCTCTACAAACAGCTATTGGATGCAGGCATCGATGTGCTGCTGGATGATCGGGACGAGCGCCCCGGCGTGAAGTTCGCTGATATAGAATTAATAGGCATTCCCCACAGAGTTGTCATTGGCGAGCGCGCACTGAGTGACGGCAGTATGGAGTACAAGGGCCGCTCCGATGCGGATTCGCAGCTCATTCCACAGGCAGACATCGAGACCTTCCTGGCAGAGCAGCTCCAGGGGGACGAATAGTCGTTCTATATTAACAAAATTGACCGTGAGGAATGACCGCTTAGTGCTTGTCCGCAGTACAACTCCGCGGTACAACAGTGTTAAGTCCGACCGATTCCTGGGCTACAATGGCAGCGGTAGCTACACGGTATACAGCGGCGGTATACAGCGGCGGTATACAGCGGCGGTATACAGCGACAGAGTTGAAGCGGAGTGACGCGGACACTGGAAGCTGAAACCCATGAATTGCGCTAACCAGAGTTCCTGGTTCAGAGGCTGCCAGGTTTGTCAGGACAAACTAAAATAAACAGCAGAGTCAGAACCGTGGAGAACAAACATGGGATTTGAAACATTATTGCTAATTGGCATAGCCTGGCTGCTATGGACAATCCATTTAGACCTGGTCGAAAGCAACGACCGGCAGCGCAGCCTGAAAGCATCCATCAACGCGCTGATCACCCGATTGGAAAAACAGACTGGCAGTGGTCACGCTCTGAAAAGCACCGCCGCAGAAGCTGCAGCCACGGTCAACCTGAATACAGCCAGCAAGGCAAAACTACAAACCTTGCCAAAAATTGGAGCGGTCAGTGCCGCACACATTATCGCTGCTCGCCCGTTCACTTCGGTGGCTGCGCTGGAGCAAGTTCAGGGTATTACCGCAGACATGTACCAGGAAATCAGGCTAAAGGTCAGCATCTAGCAGCCTTGAAAACAGGGTAAGCGCCGCCCGGTCAGTAAGTATTTTCCAATCCAGAAATGAGCCTGAAACGACGGTGTATTAAGCCCTTATCTTGAGTCGCTCATGGAGTTGTGTAAATAAATAATCTCGTGCTGAATTGAGTTGTTCAGCGGCTTCATTGTCCGTCATTTCATGGGCGAATGCATCCAGATTTTTGAAGGTGATCCCAGGTTTGAGGTATTGGCTGGGTCTGGCCAGGGAGCGGAATTTCTCATAGGGCGCCATCATGTCCTGGTAGCGGTATTTCTTACGCTGTTTGCCCTTCTCATCAGTGATTGTGGTGGGGAAATAGCAGGGCCGGTGGAAATTAACGTATCGGTAGACCTGTTGCCTGTTCAGTTGGGCAAAGTCAGTGGCGTACTGCTGCGGGATGTGTGTGTACCCATAGAGTTTGCGGACGACAGAGCCATTTTTACTCTCAACCAAGCCATTGTCGTTACTGTGCCGAGGCCGTGATTTAGTAAATTCAATGCGTAGCTTGTCCAGAAGTTCAGCAACGGTGTAGTTGATGTATTCACCGCCATTGTCTGCGTGAAAGCCCCGTATTTTAAAGGGGAAGGCCGCCAATATCTGTTGGAGGGCTGGCCGCATAAACGCCTCGCTAATACGTTCCAGCGTGACGATAATCTGGAATTGAGTCACCTCATCCACGGCGTTGACGTGGTAGATCCCTTTGCGCTTATCCTGATCACCTTGATGGACAGAGTCGATACGGATATAGCCCGGTTGATTATTGGGACAGGGTTTGCGCCGCTGACCGATAGAGGCGGCTTTAGGCCGTGTCCTGGTCAAGACACAGCGCTGCCTCTGATAAGCCTTGGAGGCCCGCAGGTTGTACAGGTGAGAAACCGAAATGCCCGCCAGGCGCTGATACTCGGCTTGGCCAAAGCGCTGATAAGCCCGCTCACACAGCTTCTTGAGAACCGCCCCGCTGGGCTGGCCATGCCGCTCATCCATACTCGCCAACAGACGACTATCGGTATCAGTGTAGGCGCGCTTGAAACCATTGCGGCGAGCGGGCTTCACTGAGATTGTGCCTGTTTTGACGTATTGCCGTATCAGGCGCTTGGTCTGGGCCCGAGAGTAGCCGGTGACCTTCATCAAGTAGCGGGTGACGGTTCCCCGGTCTGTTTTGCCAAGCAGCAAGTACCGGTGCTTCACCAGGGTCTTTTGTACCCATCGATAGCGCTCTGGCTTATCCGTGGCCACATTGAAGGCTACGGCCTGGGTACCCTCGAGGAATTGCCTAATGGCGTCCAGGGTGGTCAATTGTTCTAAGCTCATGATCGTTTTCATCCGCTGATCATGAACGACAACAAGGACTATTTCAGGCTCATTTTATAGTGGAAACAGCTTGCCGTGCTTCCTTCCGTTTCAGGCTCATTTTATATTGGAAAAGACTCAGTATTGTCGCAACCGCATGACTTGCGATACACTGCCACCCCCAGGGAGAACTCTATGTCAGCAGAAATTCTGACCATTTTCGGTATGACCGCCACCATCCTGGTCGCGGTCTGGACCATGAACCGCTCACTGCGTGCGGATGTCCGTGCCGAGATACACCGTCTTGAAGACAAGATGGATGCCCGCTTTGAAAAAGTCGATGCCCGCTTTGAGAAAGTCGATGCCCGCTTTACCAGCATGGATGCCAAAATCGACGGCCTGCGCGAAGAGATGAATGCCAAAATCGACGGCCTGCGCGAAGAGATGAATGCCAAAATCGACGGCCTGCGCAAAGATATGAATGCCAAAATCGACGGCCTGCGCGAAGAGATGAATGCCAAAATCGACGGCCTGAGCGAAGAGATGAATGCCAAAATCGACGGCCTGCGCGAAGACATGGATGTCAAAATCGACGGCCTGAGCGAAGACATCCATACTCTCAATGCCCGTGTATCCGGTGTTGAAGGTTTGCTCATGGGGCTCAAGGAAGCCATCGTCGTTCGCGCAGTGGCCTGAGTGTGCCGGTCATTGCCCACTGTCCTGGCCGACATCAGAACCCTGTTTACCGATAGGCCCCGGGGGACTGACCTGTCCACTTTTTGAAAGACCGATGAAAAGCACTGGGGTCTGAAAAGCCCACGCGCTCGGCTACATCACTGATAGTCATGCGCTCTCGGCTCAGCAGTGATATAGCCTTGTCGCGACGTGCGTTGTCTTTGATCTTCTGATAAGACGTGCCCTCCTTCTCCAAACGGCGCCGCAAAGTTCGCGCCGACATATTTAGAGCCAGGGTCAAGTCCTCGAAACCCGGTAAATCGCGGCTGAAATCATTGCCGAGAATATTGCGAATACGACTGGTAATACTCGCATCACTGGCAACCGGCTTAATAACCACATGGTAAGGCGCAACGCGCACAAACTGTTTGAGCTCTGCCTCAGAGCGAATCAGTTCTGCCTCCAGATGCCTGGCGCTAAAAGTAACCGAGTTACAGCCCGCATCAAATTGCACCGGACACGGGAAAAAATGCCTGACAGGAGCCAAATTTTCAGGCTCCGGGCCCGCGCAGCCAGCGCTGACAATATCGATGTGTTGCCCAATCAACCAGCCACATAGTCGCAACCACATGGACAAACTGCAAAGCACGCCATCTTGTGGCGGTAACAGGTCTTCTGCCGGAACCGACAAGTAGCGAAGTTTAGCCAGATGGTTTTCTTCGTCTATTTGCAAATCATTGAGCTGCACCTCACCCTGGCGCTCTCTGCAACAGGCGTTGAACTCTATGGCACGCTCTATCGCAGAGTGTAAATTCGCACAGCGGAGAATCGCCAACAGCAGCAGTCGGGTCGTGCCGTAGGGGGTCGAATGTCCGCCAATAATGCCGCCTGTCTCATCCCCTATAGTGCGAAACAGCTCCACGCATAATCTGCTGTACTGTTTCACAGATACAGATACGGGCTCTTCTGGCGGCGACAGCGGATCAAACGAAAGCCCGGCGGCCTTGAGCATCTTTGCAGTGTTACAGCCGTGGGCTTGAGCTTCAAGTAACAAGGCGCGGGCAAAAGCCAGCGGCACTGGCTCATTGAACTGCCTCTCTGCCTGCATTCGATTAATGTACCATGTTGCCGCGTGCGATAATGGCCTCGCTTGTGGGCGCAAACCAGTCCGCCTTTTCTGCGGCGCGACGAATCAACTCATAGAACTGATGCTGCATTTCCTCATTGAGATTCAGCGACATGCCTTTGCTCTTACCATTACCAAGCTGAAGCTGCATAACCCCGGCCTGATTTTTGCCATACTTCAGTGTAGTCACCAACAGACCCTGCTCTCCCAGCGGGAAATCGGTTGGCTCTGCATTATAAGCATGCTGAAACGACTCTTCCTTCACAGTCTGCGAATGCTGAATTTGCGCGACATCGCGCCGCGCTTCCTGAGGCACAGGTGCCTGCGCGGCAACGCCGGTTTCAAACTCGTGATCAAATCGTTCGAGCATCAGTTTGGTGAAGCGGCGAGTACACCAGAGACGATATTCCTGATCATCGCTATTAGAAACTCGCAAAAACAGTCGATCTTCCCGGTCGACATAACTGACATTCATCTGTCTTAATTGAGGGGCCATAGTTTAATTCTATTCGAAAGTACCAGCGCGGCATTATACTCTCATGCCAATCCCGGAAACAGGAGCAGGAACACAAAGTGTCGGCCAGCAGATCCAAAACTTCTGAATACCTGCTGCTCGGAGGCGCCATACTTGGCGCCCTACTGGCCGCAACAGACATACTCCAGGCTACCAGTGAACGCAACCATCACGCTGTAGCCACAGTCAATGGTGAAGCCATCGGCAAATCAGAGTATCTGGGGTTTCTCGATTTGCTGGTCAGGAACAAACGCAATCCAGTGACCGATGCTGATCGCAGACAAGTGTTAGAGCGCATCATTGAGGAACGCCTGCTTGTAGACAGAGGGCTGGAGCTCGGAATTGCCCAATCTGACCCCTCTGTTCGCAAAGTGATCGTCAAAGCAATGATTGAAACCATCACCAGCGAGGCATCTACCGCCATTCCCAACGACGCCGAACTGCGCCAGTTCTATGCAGATAACAAGCCCTATTTTACGACTACCTCGCGGGTGCGAGCCCGACGCATGATATTTAGGGGTGAGGGTGCAAGAGAGCGGGCTGCGAAAGCACATGGAATCCTGAGCCGGGCCCGTACTGAGCCAGCCAGCGAAGCGTCTGTAACCTGGGACGAGATTGCAGCGCGCTACGCAGATGCCGATATTCTTTCGCTTCCCGCGAGTCTTTTACCACTCAACAAGGTGCGCGGCTATCTCGGACCAGCTCAGACTAAAGCACTGCTGGAGCTGGAGGTCGGCGCCTTCAGCACTGTGCTGCCAGCGCAAAACAGCAGAGTCATCTTGCAGCTAGTCGAGCGCACCAGCACTTCGCCGCCAATGATGACAACAATCTACCCCCAGGTACTGCGCGAATTTCAAAGGCGAGCCAGCGATACCAGCTTGAGGAATTATTTGGAGCAACTGCGGGCGCAGGCCGATATAACAACAGACTCCGGGTTTTTGACGCAGCTCGGCCAGCTAAAAACCGAGACCAAATAGCGGGCGTGCGGCAATTAACGCTCATGCTGCTGGCCGTATGGTTTTCCCTCTGGGGCAACTGCGCATCCGCCGACCCACAGTCCAAGTCTTTTTCGAGCTGGACCTATCACCAGGGTCTCCTCAGGGCAACATATACCATAGCCTCTCGTGAAGTCACCCGACTAGCTGCCTATCAGCAAACCGCCGGGGCTGAGCTGAATAATATTTTAATTGACCACCTGGCATCCCGCATCTCCGTCAACGCTGGCGGCAATTACTGTGAATCTCAAGGCTTAAAACCACAGCGCGCCCGCGAGGGCTACATCAGGTTAACCGCGGAGTGGCTCTGCCCGAGCAACATAGAGAGTGTCGAAATAGGCATTCGGGCTCTGCTCGACGAAGCACCCGGTCATATTCACTTCGCCCTGTTTAAGTTGACTGAGGGATACCAACAGGAGCAGCTATACACGCGCCGTTCCAGTTTGCATACGCTGGATTTCGGCAGCAGCGCTGAAGCTGGGCCACAGGATAAGCTGGGCAAATGGTCAGACACGCTGCAAAGCTATACGCTGTTTGGTTTCGAGCATATTCTTATAGGCCTTGATCACATTGCCTTCTTGCTGGCACTGCTACTACTCTCGCAGCGGCTGCGGGACGTTATCTTTATCGTCACTGGCTTCACACTAGGGCACAGCATGACGCTGAGCCTTACTGTTCTCGGCTGGGTAACGCCTGACCTGATGGTAGTGGAGGCACTCATTGGCTTTACTATTGCGGTGGTCGCGGTGGAAAACGTCAGCGTTCGCAGCGGCGGCGGCCAGTGTGCAGCAGTCGCAGTTGCCGGCACACTCGCCCTTGCGGCAGGGGTGCTGGCGATATCCAGCCAGGCTGGTCCGGTGATCTCACTACTGGGGCTTGCACTCTTCAGCTACTGCTATCTGCGACTTGGGGTCAACGAAGCTCGGGCGCGGCAATATCGCCCAATGATTACCAGCCTGTTCGGTTTGATTCACGGTTTCGGGTTTGCCAGTGTATTGATGGAGGCAGGCCTGCCGGAACAGGCGCTTGCTCCTGCTCTGCTAGGTTTCAATATCGGCGTGGAAATGGGTCAAATTGCGATTGTGACCGGCTGTGCTGCAACCGTTGCCACAGCCACGCAACTGATGACTGCTAACGCACAAAAACAGGCTGCCCAGGCGCTGAATGTTTCACTGTGCGCGCTGGGCAGTTATTGGTTCGTGCAAAGACTATTCTAGGCTTTAACCGATCAGCTCCGCAGCCGCTGCGTCGAGGGCCTGGCGCGCCTTGTCAACCAGTTCATCGACTTGCTCTTTTTCGATGGTCAAAGGCGGCGCAATAATCATCGTGTCGCCTACAGCCCGCATAACCAAACCTGCACGCAGGCTATTGACGCGACACACACTGCCAGCGGAGCCATCTGCGTCGAAGCGCTCGCGGCTGGACGTGTCTTTAACAATTTCCAGGGCGGCAACAAACCCTGCACCGCGAATTTCTCCCACCAGCGGATGGTCCGCCAGCTCAGCCCAGCGCCGTTGTAAATAGGGCGCCATTGCCTCGCGTACCCTGCTCACAATATCCTGCTCCTGTAGAATATTGAGGGTAGCTAACCCCGCAGCGCAGGCTGCTGGATGTCCTGAATAGGTATAACCGTGGGCAAACTCGCCTCCATCAGACTTGAGCACATTGGCACAGCCGTCTGACACCAGCACCCCTCCCAGGGGCTGATAGCCATTTGTTACTGCTTTAGCAAAGGACATGAGATCAGCGTGTACGGAAAAATAATCCGCGCCAAACCACTCGCCCAAACGGCCAAAACCACAAATCACTTCATCAGTAACCAGCAACACGTCGTGTGCTTGACAAATACGCTGTATTTCCGGCCAATAACTGGCAGGCGGCACAATAACCCCGCCTGCACCCTGCACCGGTTCCGCAATAAAAGCGGCCACATTGTCGGCGCCCAGCGCTTCAATCTTTTTCTCCAAACTGCGTGCAGCCTGCAACCCGAACTCTTCAGGGTCGGTGTCGCCGCCCTCACCATACCAGTAGGGCTGATCGACGTGGTCCACATAGGCAAGCGTTTCAAACTGCTTGTGCATAAAGGCCATGCCGCCGAGGCTGGCACCGGCAATGGTCGAGCCGTGATAAGCATTTTTGCGGCTGATGACAAAACGCTTGCCGGGCTTGTCACACAAATCCCAGTAACGGCGAATCAACCTCAGGCAAGTGTCATTGGCCTCAGAGCCAGAACCGGTAAAAAACACGTTGTTGATGTGCTCGGGAGCAACCTCGGCTAACCGCCTCGCCAGTTCAATAGCGGGGGGGTGAGCGCACTGAAAAAAACTATTGTAGTACGGCAGTTCCTTTAGCTGCGCAGCTACCGCACCCGCAATACTGCGCTGACCATAGCCCAGGCTGCAACACCATAATCCCGACATACCGTCGAATATCTTGTTGCCTTCGCTATCGAAAATGTAGGCACCATCTGCCCGGGTAATAATACGTGAGCCCTGTTCGCCCAGCTCTTTGAAATCAGTGAACGGGTGCAAATAATGCGCCCTGTCCAGTTTCTGCCAGTTGGTCTGGTCACGGGCATTTATCATGTGAGTCATTTGCCTGGCCTCCGTATACTGTGAGCACATTTCAAGCCCCACGGTAAATCATATTCAGGTCGCTGCCCAATCGCGCCCGAATCCTCGTCGATAGCCCGCCCGATAGCCCGCAAGTCTGGCTTTATCACACCAAAATGGCCGATTGTGCCACGCCTGCACGGCGTAAAATTTTTACCAGACATTTCTGTTACCAGCCGTTGCCTGTGGATGTTTCAGACCAGGCCGTCATCCCCAGGTAGAGCAACCTCAATTGGTAAGTCAAGCAGTGTAGGTTGCACGCTGATGCCTGCAAGCGTGCCCTCCCACAGGTCCACGCCACCCCTATCTCCATTGTAAAACCGAACAAACTCGCCATTGTAGCGCAGGCTGGCGGCGCTGCTGAAAGTAGAACCCGTGTTGGAGCCAGTGTTGGGGCCAGTGTTGGAGCCAGTGTTGGGGCCAGTGTTGGGGCCAGTGTTCATGTTTCCGCCCACCCAGCGAATAGTGTTAAAGGTCTCGGTGATAGTGATAGCGCCTCCCCTGTTGCCGAGAATTGGACTGCCATCGCCCACCAGGATAAGCTGGTCATCCGTGCCCAGATTACCGGCACCCGACCAGCGTTCGTCATCCTTTAGGGTGACAGTGGCAGAGTCTGAATCCACCTTGATATAGAGGGTATATATGACATCCGCAGCAAAGGTCTGGTTGTCACGGTCTGACGAGAAGCCTGTCGTTAAATCGAACACAACGGTGCGGGCCTCTTGTCCAGTTGTAAAGTTGAACTTGTCGGGATTGCTGATACCCTCATAGTTGTTGCCGACCACATTGGTGATGGCCCCTGGCGTTATTGTGAGGTAGTAGGAGCTGGTAGCGTCCAGGTCGGCGCTGGGGTTGATGAACAGAATATTGCCCGAAGGGGACAACTGGCCATTGTGAGCGCCGACATCAATGACCCGGTTATCGCTGGGGTTGTCGTCATTGACCAGGGTGATGGTGCCGCTGCCCAGGGTAATCGGATCGTCGAAGTTCAGAACAATATCACTGCCCACGGCCACAGCGGTATCATTATCGGCCGGGGAGGTAGATCGCAGTATCGGCGCGGTGGCATCAATATTCCCATTGAAGCTGACTTCGGTATGAATGGGGCTGGCATTACCCGCCGCATCGGTCAGCACCAGGGCGGTGGTGACCGTGTCGACTCTGCCCACCTCCGGGTCGGTTGCGGTCACGGTATAGGTACCCGTATAAGTGCCGTTGTTGTTGTCGGTGATATCGGTCAGAGGCTGGCTGTTAAAACTGCCCGAGAGGGTCAAACCGATCTCGAGGTTGCCCGCTGTAACGGTCACCAGCACCGTGTCGCCAGCCTTGTAGTTGCCGTCGGGCACGCTCACGTCGCTAATGAACGGCAACAGGCTCACCGCAGGCGGCAGGGCAGCCTGTGCCGGTTGTACGCCTAAACCAACAGCAGTGCCGTCCCACAGGTTCGCATTCTCGGCCATATTATTGTAAAACCGTGTGAACGCGCCATTATAGACCAGGGCGGCGGCGGAGACGCCGTTGTTAGTCCACGCAAGGGGGTTGCCTCTATTATCGGTGTTAGTGATAGCGTCTCCCCGAAAGCCGAGAATGGCACTGCCGTCGCCGACCAGGATAACCTGGTCATCCGTGCTCAGATTATTGGCACCCGTCCAGCGCTCACTACTACCTAGAGCGATCATTTCAGAGTCTGAATCCACCTTGATATAGAGGGTATAGCTGATATCGGCAACAAAGGCCTGGCTGCTGTGGTCCGACGATAAACCCGCTGTTAAATCGAACACAACCGTGCTGATGGTGGTATCAATACTCTGATCGCTGAGGACGGCTCCGCTAAAGACTTCACTGGCATTGCCATCGGCATCGGTCAGCACCAGGGCGGTACTGACGGTACCGCCAACGGCCACATTCGAGTCGCCTGCGGTCACCGTATAGATGCCGCTATAAGTGCCATCGCCGTTGTCGGTGATATTGCTCAGGGGCTGACCGTTAAAGTCGCCCGAAAGGGTCAGGCCGGTCACGGCACTGCCCCCAATGGCAGGGGCCGCTGTGACGCTCACCAACGCCCTGTCACCAGTCTTGTAGCTGCCGTCGGCCAGGGTCACGCTCTCGATAATCGGTACCACAACAGGCGCGCTCACCGCAGGCGGCAGGGCAGTCAGTGCAGCGTTTCCGCTGATGCCTGTAACAGTGTCGTCCCACAGATCCACAGTGTTGTTCGCACCATTGTAAAACCGAGTGAATGCTCCATCAGAGTTCAGGCGAGCGATGTCTTTGCTGTCGACAGAAATCCAGCCAATGACGTTGGCTGTCTGGGTAACAGAGGCGTAAGCCAGTCCTGCATTGCCAAGAATGTCACTGCCATCGCCGACCAGAATAAGCTGGTCATCCGTGCCCAGATGATTGGCACCCGTCCAGCGTTCACCCTCATGTAGAGTGATATCGGCAGAGCTTGAACCCACCTTGATATAGAGGGTATAGCTGACATCGGCTGCAAAGGTCTGGCCGCTGTGGTCCGAGGATAAACCCGTGGTTAAATCGAACACAATGGTGCTGGTATCTATTGCAGTTTCAAAGTTGAGCGTCTCGGTATCGCCCTCCGCAATACCCCCGTAGGGGTTACCGGACACATCGGTGATGGCCCCGGATTCGATTTCCAGGTGATAGCCGGTCTCACCGGCCAGGTTCATGCTGGGGTCAATGGTCAGTACCTGACCGTCCCCATCGCTGTTAATGGACAACTGGTCACTGTGAGCCGTGACATCAATGACCCGGTTATCGTCGGGGTTATCGGCATTGACCAGGGTGATGCTGCCGCTGCCGAAGGCAATGGCGCTGTCGAAGGTCAGTGCGAGGTTGTCCCCTGGGGCCACGGCGTCCGCGTTGTCGTCCGGGCTGCTGCTGCTCAGCAGCGGCGCCACCCCGTCTACCTGCACCCCGCTGGTGTCCACGTTGGTCAGCGTGAGAATGGCGTCATTGCCACTGGCATCGGCGAGGCGGTCCCCATTGAGGGCGAGCGCGTCCACGCTCAGGCCGTCACGGTCCAGGTCACCTTCGGCGACGGTATAGCGGTAGGTGAGGCTGTTGCTGCCGCTGCCGCTGCCGGACACATAGGTGGCCTCGACGCTCTTGCCAGTGCCGCCGGTATTGCTGCCTAAGCTCAAGGTCAGGGTTGAGGCGATGTTGCCACTGCTGTCGGCGGCCGTCAGGCTGACGGCTTCACTGAACTGCACGGTAAAGTCGAGGGTGTCGCCAGTGCCATAGGTGCCGGCCGCCGGGATGCTCACGGCGGTCACGGTCGGCGCGTTGGCATCAATAATGCTCTGCTCGCTGAGGGTGACTTCGGTCAAGACTTCACTGGCATTGCCCTCGGCATCGGTCAACACCAGGGCGGTGCGGACGGTACCGCCAGCGGCCACATCCGCGTCGCCTGGGGTCACCGTATAGGTGCCGGTATAAGTGCCGTCGGTGTTGTCGTTGTCGATATTGGTCAATTCCTGACCGTTAAAACTGCCCGAAAGGGTCAGACCGGTCACATTGTTGGCCGCTGTGACAGTCACCACTACTGTCTCGTTAATCCCGTGAGTACCATCGGCCACGCTCACGGCGCTGATGACCGGTACCACAACAACAGGCGCACTCACCGAGGGGGGTAAGGCAGCAAGCGGCGTGGGTGTCTGGACGCTGGCTGGCACTGTTTCGCTCCACAGGTCTACGTCATTCGCAGCGCCTGAGTAGGCCCGCTCGAAACGGCCTGTAACAAGCAAATTAGCGGCCACGGCAGTGGCAGCAGCCCCCGTATGCCAGCCAATAAAGCCAAGTCTTGGATCGTTGATGCGGCTGACCGCGTTGCCCCCCTTGCCAAGAATTGCGCTGCCATCGCCCACCAGGATAAGCTGGTCATCCGTACCCAGATTATTGGCAACCGTCCAGCGTTCACCCTCATGTAGAGTGATATCGGCAGAGTCTGAATCCACCCGGATATAAATGGTATAGGTGGTATCGGCAGCAAAGGTCTGGCCGCTGTGGTCCGACGATAAACCCGTGGTTAAATCGAACACAATGGTGCTGGTATCTATTGCAGTTTCAAAGTTGAGCGTCTCGGTATCGCCCTCCGCAATACCCCCATAGGGGTTACCGGACACATCGGTGATGGCCCCGGATTCGATTTCCAGGTGATAGCCGGTCTCACCGGCCAGGTTCGCACTGGGGTTAATGGTCAGCACGGTGCCGTCGGTGTTAATGGACAACTGGTCACTGTGAGCCGTGACATCAATGACCCGGTTATCGTCGGGGTTATCGGCATTGACCAGGGTGATGCTGCCGCTGCCCAGCGCAATGGCGCTGTCGAAGGTCAGCACGATGTTGGCCCCTGCGGCCACGGCGGTCGCGTCGTCCGCCGGGGTGTGGCTGAGCAGCAGCGGCGCGGTGGTATCCTGTGGGGTGCCAGTAATGCTCTCGCCGCTGAGGGTGACCGTGGTGCTGGTGGGACTGCTGCGATTGGCCGCCGTATCGGTCAGCACCAGGGCGGTGGTGACGGTGCCCCCATCGGCCACATCCGGGTCGCCTCCAATCACCGTATAGGTGCCCGTATAAGTGCCGTCGTCGTTGTCGTTGTCGATATTGGTCAAGTCCCGGCCATTAAAACTGCCCGAGAGGGTCAGACCGGTCGCGGGGTTGCCTTCAGTGTCAGGGGCTGCGGTAACAGTTACCAGCACCGTATCGCCGACTGTGTAGGCGCCGTCGGCCACGCTCACGCTGCGAATCACCGGCGCCTCCCCAACCGGCGGGTTCACCCCGCTCGGCAGGGCGATTTGCGCCGGTTGTCTGCCTAAATCAACAGCAGCGCCGTCCCACAGATCCACACTATTGCCCGCATTCCTGTACTCCCGCAAGAAGTCGCCATCAAGATTCAGCCTGGCAGCGATGGCGGAGCTGGTGGTGGTCATCCAGTTAATACTGACCGCTCCCGCAGTCGAAACGATAACATTTCCACCATTGCCGATAATGGCACTGCCATCGCCGACCAGAATAATCTGGTCATCCGTGTTCAGATTATCGGCACCCGCCCAGCGTTCGCCGCTATCCAGAGTGAGCGTGTGAGAGTCTGAATCCACCTTGATATAAATGGTATAGGTGACGCCGTCTACAAAGGCCTGGCCGCTGTGGTCCGACGATAAGCCGGTCGTTAAATCAAACACAACCGTGCTGACTGCGGTGGCAAAGTTGAGGGCGTCGGCATCGCTGATACCGGCGTAGTCGTTACCCGCCACATCGGTGATGGCGGTGGCTGCGATCTCCAGGTGGTAGGCGTTGCCCTGGACCAGGTTCTCGGTGGGGTTAATGGTCAGCATGGTGCCGTCACTGCTCAGGCTCAACTGGTCATTGTGAGCCGTGACATCAATGACCCGGTTATCGGTGTCGTCATCGTCATTGACCAGGGTGATGGTGCCGCTGCCCAGCACAATGGCGCTGTCGAAGGTCAGCACGAGGTTGGCCCCTGGGGCCACGGCGTCCGCGCCGTCCGCCGGGGTGCTGCTGAGTAGCATCGGCGCGGTGGTATCGGCGGTGGCAAAGTTGAGGGCGGTGGCCGTGCTGATACCGGCGTAGTTGTTGCCGGCCACATCGGTGATGGCGGTGGCTGCGATCTCCAGGTGGTAGGCGCTGCCCTGAACCAGGTCGTCAGTGGGGTTAATGGTCAGCATGGTGCCGTCACTGCTCAGGCTCAACTGGTCATTGTCAGTCACGACATTAATGACCCGGTTATCGGTGTTGTCATCGTCATTGACCAGGGTGATGTTGCCGCTGCCCAGCACAATGGCGCTGTCGAAGGTCAGCACGAGGTTGGCCCCTGCGGCCACGGCGTCCGCGTCGTCCGCCGGGATGTGGCTGAGCAGCATCGGCGCGGTGGTATCGGCGGTGGCAAAGTTGAGGGCGTCGGCATCGCTGATACCGGCGTAGGCGTTACCCGCCACATCGGTGATGGCGGTGGCTGCGATCTCCAGGTGGTAGGCGCTGCCCTGAACCAGGTCCTCGGTGGGGTTAATGGTCAGCATGGTGCCGTCACTGCTCAGGCTCAACTGGTCACTGTCAGTCACGACATTAATGACCCGGTTATCGGTGTTGTCATCGTCATTGACCAGGGTGATGGTGCCGCTGCCCAGCACAATGGCGCTGTCGAAGGTCAGCACGATGTTGGCCCCTGCGGCCACGGCGTCCGCGTCGTCCGCCGGGATGCTGCTGCTCAGCATCGGCGCGGTGCCATCCACCCGCACCTCGCTGGTGTCCACGTTGGTCAGCGTGAGACTGGCGGCGTTGCCACTGGCATCGGTGAGGCTGTCCCCATTGAGGGCGAGTGCCTCCACGCTCAGGCCGTCACTGTCCAGGTCACCTTCGGCGACGGTATAGCGGTAAGTGAGGCTGTCGCTGTCGCTGCCAGACACATAGATGGCCTCGACGCTCTTGCTGGTGCCGCCAGTGTTGCTGCCTAAGCTCAGGGTCAGGGTTGAGGCGATGTTGCCACTGCTGTCGGCGGCTGTCAGGCTGACGGCTTCGCTGAACTGCACGGTAAAGTCGAGGGGGTCGCCAAGTTTGTAGGTGCCCGCCTCTGGGACGCTCACCCCGGTCACGGTCGGCGCGTTGGCATCAATAATGCTCTGCTCGCTGAGGGTGACTTCGGTGAAGACTTCACTGGCATTGCTCTCGGCATCGGTCAACACCAGGGCGGTGCGGACGGTACCGCCAGCGGCCACATCCGCGTCGCCTGGGGTCACCGTATAGGTGCCGGTATAAGTGCCATCGTCGTTGCCGTTGTTGATATTGCCCAGGGGCTGACCATTAAAGTCGCCCGAGAGGGTCAGACCGGTCACATTGTTGGCCGCTGTGACAGTCACCACTACTGTGTCGCTAATCCCGTGAGTACCATCGGCCACGCTCACGGCGCTGATGACCGGCACCACAACAACAACAGGCGCGCTCACCGAGGGGGGCAAGGCAGCAAGCGGCGTGGGTATCTGGACGCCGGACACCGCTGACACTATTCCGGTCCACAGGTCTACCTCAGTCGCAGCGCCTGAGTAGGCCCGCTCGAAACGGCCTGTAACAAGCAAATTCGCAGCCACGGCACCGGCAGCGGCACCCGTATGCCAGCCAACAAGGCCATTTCCTGGATTGTTGATGCGGCTGACCGCGTTGCCCCCCTTGCCAAGAATTGCGCTGCCGTCGCCGACCAGGATAACCTGGTCATCCGTACCCAGATTATTGGCAACCGTCCAGCGTTCACCCTCATGTAGAGTGATATCGGCAGAGTCTGAATCCACCCGGATATAAATGGTATAGCTGACATCGTCTGCAAAGGTCTGGCCGCTGTGGTCCGAGGATAAACCCGTGGTTAAATCGAACACAATGGTGCTGGTATCTATTGCAGTTTCAAAGTTGAGGGTCTCGGTATCGCCCGCCGCAATACCCCCATAGGGGTTGCCCGCCTCATCGGTGATGGCCCCGGATTCGATTTCCAGATGATAGCCGGTCTCACCGGCCAGGTTCATGCTGGGGTTAATGGTCAGCACGGTGCGATCCCCGCCCGTGTTAATGGACAACTGGTTGTTGTGGTCTTCGACATCAATGACCCGGTTATCGTTGGGGTTGTCGTCATTGACCAGGGTGATGGTGCCGCTGCCCAGGACAATGGCGCTGTCGAAGGTCAGCACGAGGTTGGCCCCTGCGGCCACGGCGTCCGCGTTGTCCGCCGGGATGTGGCTGCTCAGCAGCGGCGCGATGGTATCCGGTGGGGGGGCGGTGGCAAAGTTGAGCGTGACGGCATCGTCGATACCCGCGTAATCGTTACCCGCCACATCGGTGATGGCGGTGGCTGCGATCTCCAGGTGGTAGGCGTTGCCCTCAACCAGGTTCTCGGTGGGGTTAATGATCAGCATGGTGCCGTCACTGCTCAGGCTCAACTGGTCATTGTGAGCCGCGACATCAATGACCCGGTTATCGGTGTTGTCGTCGTCATTGACCAGGGTGATGTTGCCGCTGCCCAGGACAATGGCGCTGTCGAAGGTCAGCACGAGGTTGGCCCCTGGGGCCACGGCCTCCGCGTTGTCCGCCGGGATGTGGCTGCTCAGCAGCGGCGCGATGGTATCCGGTGGGGGGGCGGTGGCAAAGTTGAGCGTGACGGCATCGTCGATACCCGCGTAATCGTTACCCGCCACATCGGTGATGGCGGTGGCTGCGATCTCCAGGTGGTAGGCGTTGCCCTCAACCAGGTTCTCGGTGGGGTTAATGATCAGCATGGTGCCGTCACTGCTCAGGCTCAACTGGTCATTGTGAGCCGCGACATCAATGACCCGGTTATCGGTGTTGTCGTCGTCATTGACCAGGGTGATGTTGCCGCTGCCCAGGACAATGGCGCTGTCGAAGGTCAGCACGAGGTTGGCCCCTGCGGCCACGGCGGTCGCGTTGTCCGCCGGGATGTGGCTGCTCAGCAGCGGCGCGATGGTATCCGGTGGGGGGGCGGTGGCAAAGTTGAGCGTGACGGCATCGTCGATACCCGCGTAATCGTTACCCGCCACATCGGTGATGGCGGTGGCTGCGATCTCCAGGTGGTAGGCGTTGCCCTCAACCAGGTTCTCGGTGGGGTTAATGATCAGCATGGTGCCGTCACTGCTCAGGCTCAACTGGTCATTGTGAGCCGCGACATCAATGACCCGGTTATCGGTGTTGTCGTCGTCATTGACCAGGGTGATGTTGCCGCTGCCCAGGACAATGGCGCTGTCGAAGGTCAGCACGAGGTTGGCCCCTGGGGCCACGGCGGTCGCGTTGTCCGCCGGGATGTGGCTGCTCAGCAGCGGCGCGATGGTATCCGGTGGGGGGGCGGTGGCAAAGTTGAGCGTGACGGCATCGTCGATACCCGCGTAATCGTTACCCGCCACATCGGTGATGGCGGTGGCTGCGATCTCCAGGTGGTAGGCGTTGCCCTCAACCAGGTTCTCGGTGGGGTTAATGATCAGCATGGTGCCGTCACTGCTCAGGCTCAACTGGTCATTGTGAGCCGCGACATCAATGACCCGGTTATCGGTGTTGTCGTCGTCATTGACCAGGGTGATGTTGCCGCTGCCCAGGACAATGGCGCTGTCGAAGGTCAGCACGAGGTTGGCCCCTGGGGCCACGGCCTCCGCGTTGTCCGCCGGGATGTGGCTGCTCAGCAGCGGCGCGATGGTATCCGGTGGGGGGGCGGTGGCAAAGTTGAGCGTGACGGCATCGTCGATACCCGCGTAATCGTTACCCGCCACATCGGTGATGGCGGTGGCTGCGATCTCCAGGTGGTAGGCGTTGCCCTCAACCAGGTTCTCGGTGGGGTTAATGATCAGCATGGTGCCGTCACTGCTCAGGCTCAACTGGTCATTGTGAGCCGCGACATCAATGACCCGGTTATCGGTGTTGTCGTCGTCATTGACCAGGGTGATGTTGCCGCTGCCCAGGACAATGGCGCTGTCGAAGGTCAGCACGAGGTTGGCCCCTGGGGCCACGGCGGTCGCGTTGTCCGCCGGGATGTGGCTGCTCAGCAGCGGCGCGATGGTATCCGGTGGGGGGGCGGTGGCAAAGTTGAGCGTGACGGCATCGTCGATACCCGCGTAATCGTTACCCGCCACATCGGTGATGGCGGTGGCTGCGATCTCCAGGTGGTAGGCGTTGCCCTCAACCAGGTTCTCGGTGGGGTTAATGATCAGCATGGTGCCGTCACTGCTCAGGCTCAACTGGTCATTGTGAGCCGCGACATCAATGACCCGGTTATCGGTGTTGTCGTCGTCATTGACCAGGGTGATGTTGCCGCTGCCCAGGACAATGGCGCTGTCGAAGGTCAGCACGAGGTTGGCCCCTGGGGCCACGGCGGTCGCGTTGTCCGCCGGGATGTGGCTGCTCAGCAGCGGCGCGATGGTATCCGGTGGGGGGGCGGTGGCAAAGTTGAGCGTGACGGCATCGTCGATACCCGCGTAATCGTTACCCGCCACATCGGTGATGGCGGTGGCTGCGATCTCCAGGTGGTAGGCGTTGCCCTCAACCAGGTTCTCGGTGGGGTTAATGATCAGCATGGTGCCGTCACTGCTCAGGCTCAACTGGTCATTGTGAGCCGCGACATCAATGACCCGGTTATCGGTGTTGTCGTCGTCATTGACCAGGGTGATGTTGCCGCTGCCCAGGACAATGGCGCTGTCGAAGGTCAGCACGAGGTTGGCCCCTGGGGCCACGGCCTCCGCGTTGTCCGCCGGGATGTGGCTGCTCAGCAGCGGCGCGATGGTATCCGGTGGGGGGGCGGTGGCAAAGTTGAGCGTGACGGCATCGTCGATACCCGCGTAATCGTTACCCGCCACATCGGTGATGGCGGTGGCTGCGATCTCCAGGTGGTAGGCGTTGCCCTCAACCAGGTTCTCGGTGGGGTTAATGATCAGCATGGTGCCGTCACTGCTCAGGCTCAACTGGTCATTGTGAGCCGCGACATCAATGACCCGGTTATCGGTGTTGTCGTCGTCATTGACCAGGGTGATGTTGCCGCTGCCCAGGACAATGGCGCTGTCGAAGGTCAGCACGAGGTTGGCCCCTGGGGCCACGGCGGTCGCGTTGTCCGCCGGGATGTGGCTGCTCAGCAGCGGCGCGATGGTATCCGGTGGGGGGGCGGTGGCAAAGTTGAGCGTGACGGCATCGTCGATACCCGCGTAATCGTTACCCGCCACATCGGTGATGGCGGTGGCTGCGATCTCCAGGTGGTAGGCGTTGCCCTCAACCAGGTTCTCGGTGGGGTTAATGATCAGCATGGTGCCGTCACTGCTCAGGCTCAACTGGTCATTGTGAGCCGCGACATCAATGACCCGGTTATCGGTGTTGTCGTCGTCATTGACCAGGGTGATGTTGCCGCTGCCCAGGACAATGGCGCTGTCGAAGGTCAGCACGAGGTTGGCCCCTGGGGCCACGGCCTCCGCGTTGTCCGCCGGGATGTGGCTGCTCAGCAGCGGCGCGATGGTATCCGGTGGGGGGGCGGTGGCAAAGTTGAGCGTGACGGCATCGTCGATACCCGCGTAATCGTTACCCGCCACATCGGTGATGGCGGTGGCTGCGATCTCCAGGTGGTAGGCGTTGCCCTCAACCAGGTTCTCGGTGGGGTTAATGATCAGCATGGTGCCGTCACTGCTCAGGCTCAACTGGTCATTGTGAGCCGCGACATCAATGACCCGGTTATCGGTGTTGTCGTCGTCATTGACCAGGGTGATGTTGCCGCTGCCCAGGACAATGGCGCTGTCGAAGGTCAGCACGAGGTTGGCCCCTGCGGCCACGGCGGTCGCGTTGTCCGCCGGGATGTGGCTGCTCAGCAGCGGCGCGATGGTATCCGGTGGGGGGGCGGTGGCAAAGTTGAGCGTGACGGCATCGTCGATACCCGCGTAATCGTTACCCGCCACATCGGTGATGGCGGTGGCTGCGATCTCCAGGTGGTAGGCGTTGCCCTCAACCAGGTTCTCGGTGGGGTTAATGATCAGCATGGTGCCGTCACTGCTCAGGCTCAACTGGTCATTGTGAGCCGCGACATCAATGACCCGGTTATCGGTGTTGTCGTCGTCATTGACCAGGGTGATGTTGCCGCTGCCCAGGACAATGGCGCTGTCGAAGGTCAGCACGAGGTTGGCCCCTGGGGCCACGGCCTCCGCGTTGTCCGCCGGGATGTGGCTGCTCAGCAGCGGCGCGATGGTATCCGGTGGGGGGGCGGTGGCAAAGTTGAGCGTGACGGCATCGTCGATACCCGCGTAATCGTTACCCGCCACATCGGTGATGGCGGTGGCTGCGATCTCCAGGTGGTAGGCGTTGCCCTCAACCAGGTTCTCGGTGGGGTTAATGATCAGCATGGTGCCGTCACTGCTCAGGCTCAACTGGTCATTGTGAGCCGCGACATCAATGACCCGGTTATCGGTGTTGTCGTCGTCATTGACCAGGGTGATGTTGCCGCTGCCCAGGACAATGGCGCTGTCGAAGGTCAGCACGAGGTTGGCCCCTGCGGCCACGGCGGTCGCGTTGTCCGCCGGGATGTGGCTGCTCAGCAGCGGCGCGATGGTATCCGGTGGGGGGGCGGTGGCAAAGTTGAGCGTGACGGCATCGTCGATACCCGCGTAATCGTTACCCGCCACATCGGTGATGGCGGTGGCTGCGATCTCCAGGTGGTAGGCGTTGCCCTCAACCAGGTTCTCGGTGGGGTTAATGATCAGCATGGTGCCGTCACTGCTCAGGCTCAACTGGTCATTGTGAGCCGCGACATCAATGACCCGGTTATCGGTGTTGTCGTCGTCATTGACCAGGGTGATGTTGCCGCTGCCCAGGACAATGGCGCTGTCGAAGGTCAGCACGAGGTTGGCCCCTGGGGCCACGGCCTCCGCGTTGTCCGCCGGGATGTGGCTGCTCAGCAGCGGCGCGATGGTATCCGGTGGGGGGGCGGTGGCAAAGTTGAGCGTGACGGCATCGTCGATACCCGCGTAATCGTTACCCGCCACATCGGTGATGGCGGTGGCTGCGATCTCCAGGTGGTAGGCGTTGCCCTCAACCAGGTTCTCGGTGGGGTTAATGATCAGCATGGTGCCGTCACTGCTCAGGCTCAACTGGTCATTGTGAGCCGCGACATCAATGACCCGGTTATCGGTGTTGTCGTCGTCATTGACCAGGGTGATGTTGCCGCTGCCCAGGACAATGGCGCTGTCGAAGGTCAGCACGAGGTTGGCCCCTGCGGCCACGGCGGTCGCGTTGTCCGCCGGGATGTGGCTGCTCAGCAGCGGCGCGATGGTATCCGGTGGGGGGGCGGTGGCAAAGTTGAGCGTGACGGCATCGTCGATACCCGCGTAATCGTTACCCGCCACATCGGTGATGGCGGTGGCTGCGATCTCCAGGTGGTAGGCGTTGCCCTCAACCAGGTTCTCGGTGGGGTTAATGATCAGCATGGTGCCGTCACTGCTCAGGCTCAACTGGTCATTGTGAGCCGCGACATCAATGACCCGGTTATCGGTGTTGTCGTCGTCATTGACCAGGGTGATGTTGCCGCTGCCCAGGACAATGGCGCTGTCGAAGGTCAGCACGAGGTTGGCCCCTGGGGCCACGGCCTCCGCGTTGTCCGCCGGGATGTGGCTGCTCAGCAGCGGCGCGATGGTATCCGGTGGGGGGGCGGTGGCAAAGTTGAGCGTGACGGCATCGTCGATACCCGCGTAATCGTTACCCGCCACATCGGTGATGGCGGTGGCTGCGATCTCCAGGTGGTAGGCGTTGCCCTCAACCAGGTTCTCGGTGGGGTTAATGATCAGCATGGTGCCGTCACTGCTCAGGCTCAACTGGTCATTGTGAGCCGCGACATCAATGACCCGGTTATCGGTGTTGTCGTCGTCATTGACCAGGGTGATGTTGCCGCTGCCCAGGACAATGGCGCTGTCGAAGGTCAGCACGAGGTTGGCCCCTGCGGCCACGGCGGTCGCGTTGTCCGCCGGGATGTGGCTGCTCAGCAGCGGCGCGATGGTATCCGGTGGGGGGGCGGTGGCAAAGTTGAGCGTGACGGCATCGTCGATACCCGCGTAATCGTTACCCGCCACATCGGTGATGGCGGTGGCTGCGATCTCCAGGTGGTAGGCGTTGCCCTCAACCAGGTTCTCGGTGGGGTTAATGATCAGCATGGTGCCGTCACTGCTCAGGCTCAACTGGTCATTGTGAGCCGCGACATCAATGACCCGGTTATCGGTGTTGTCGTCGTCATTGACCAGGGTGATGTTGCCGCTGCCCAGGACAATGGCGCTGTCGAAGGTCAGCACGAGGTTGGCCCCTGGGGCCACGGCCTCCGCGTTGTCCGCCGGGATGTGGCTGCTCAGCAGCGGCGCGATGGTATCCGGTGGGGGGGCGGTGGCAAAGTTGAGCGTGACGGCATCGTCGATACCCGCGTAATCGTTACCCGCCACATCGGTGATGGCGGTGGCTGCGATCTCCAGGTGGTAGGCGTTGCCCTCAACCAGGTTCTCGGTGGGGTTAATGATCAGCATGGTGCCGTCACTGCTCAGGCTCAACTGGTCATTGTGAGCCGCGACATCAATGACCCGGTTATCGGTGTTGTCGTCGTCATTGACCAGGGTGATGTTGCCGCTGCCCAGGACAATGGCGCTGTCGAAGGTCAGCACGAGGTTGGCCCCTGCGGCCACGGCGGTCGCGTTGTCCGCCGGGATGTGGCTGCTCAGCAGCGGCGCGATGGTATCCGGTGGGGGGGCGGTGGCAAAGTTGAGCGTGACGGCATCGTCGATACCCGCGTAATCGTTACCCGCCACATCGGTGATGGCGGTGGCTGCGATCTCCAGGTGGTAGGCGTTGCCCTCAACCAGGTTCTCGGTGGGGTTAATGATCAGCATGGTGCCGTCACTGCTCAGGCTCAACTGGTCATTGTGAGCCGCGACATCAATGACCCGGTTATCGGTGTTGTCGTCGTCATTGACCAGGGTGATGTTGCCGCTGCCCAGGACAATGGCGCTGTCGAAGGTCAGCACGAGGTTGGCCCCTGGGGCCACGGCCTCCGCGTTGTCCGCCGGGATGTGGCTGCTCAGCAGCGGCGCGATGGTATCCGGTGGGGGGGCGGTGGCAAAGTTGAGCGTGACGGCATCGTCGATACCCGCGTAATCGTTACCCGCCACATCGGTGATGGCGGTGGCTGCGATCTCCAGGTGGTAGGCGTTGCCCTCAACCAGGTTCTCGGTGGGGTTAATGATCAGCATGGTGCCGTCACTGCTCAGGCTCAACTGGTCATTGTGAGCCGCGACATCAATGACCCGGTTATCGGTGTTGTCGTCGTCATTGACCAGGGTGATGTTGCCGCTGCCCAGGACAATGGCGCTGTCGAAGGTCAGCACGAGGTTGGCCCCTGCGGCCACGGCGGTCGCGTTGTCCGCCGGGATGTGGCTGCTCAGCAGCGGCGCGATGGTATCCGGTGGGGGGGCGGTGGCAAAGTTGAGCGTGACGGCATCGTCGATACCCGCGTAATCGTTACCCGCCACATCGGTGATGGCGGTGGCTGCGATCTCCAGGTGGTAGGCGTTGCCCTCAACCAGGTTCTCGGTGGGGTTAATGATCAGCATGGTGCCGTCACTGCTCAGGCTCAACTGGTCATTGTGAGCCGCGACATCAATGACCCGGTTATCGGTGTTGTCGTCGTCATTGACCAGGGTGATGTTGCCGCTGCCCAGGACAATGGCGCTGTCGAAGGTCAGCACGAGGTTGGCCCCTGGGGCCACGGCCTCCGCGTTGTCCGCCGGGATGTGGCTGCTCAGCAGCGGCGCGATGGTATCCGGTGGGGGGGCGGTGGCAAAGTTGAGCGTGACGGCATCGTCGATACCCGCGTAATCGTTACCCGCCACATCGGTGATGGCGGTGGCTGCGATCTCCAGGTGGTAGGCGTTGCCCTCAACCAGGTTCTCGGTGGGGTTAATGATCAGCATGGTGCCGTCACTGCTCAGGCTCAACTGGTCATTGTGAGCCGCGACATCAATGACCCGGTTATCGGTGTTGTCGTCGTCATTGACCAGGGTGATGTTGCCGCTGCCCAGGACAATGGCGCTGTCGAAGGTCAGCACGAGGTTGGCCCCTGCGGCCACGGCGGTCGCGTTGTCCGCCGGGATGTGGCTGCTCAGCAGCGGCGCGATGGTATCCGGTGGGGGGGCGGTGGCAAAGTTGAGCGTGACGGCATCGTCGATACCCGCGTAATCGTTACCCGCCACATCGGTGATGGCGGTGGCTGCGATCTCCAGGTGGTAGGCGTTGCCCTCAACCAGGTTCTCGGTGGGGTTAATGATCAGCATGGTGCCGTCACTGCTCAGGCTCAACTGGCCATTGTCAGCCGTGACATCAATGACCCGGTTATCGGTGTTGTCGTCGTCATTGACCAGGGTGATGTTGCCGCTGCCCAGGACAATGGCGCTGTCGAAGGTCAGCACGAGGTTGGCCCCTGCGGCCACGGCGGTCGCGTTGTCCGCCGGGATGTGGCTGAGCAGCATCGGCGCGGTGGTATCCGGTGGGGGGGCGGTGGCAAAGTTGAAGGCATCGGCATCGCTGATACCGACGTAGTCGTTACCCGCCACATCGGTGATGGCGGTGGCTGCGATCTCCAGGTGGTAGGCGTTGCCCTGAACCAGGTTCTCGGTGGGGTTAATGGTCAGCATGGTGCCGTCACTGCTCAGGCTCAACTGGCCATTGTCAGCCGTGACATCAATGACCCGGTTATCGGTGTTGTCGTCGTCATTGACCAGGGTGATGTTGCCGCTGCCCAGGACAATGGCGCTGTCGAAGGTCAGCACGAGGTTGTCCCCTGCGGCCACGGCGGTCGCGTTGTCCGCCGGGATGTGGCTGAGCAGCATCGGCGCGGTGGTATCCGGTGGGGGGGCGGTGGCAAAGTTGAGGGCGTCGGCATCGCTGATACCCGCGTAATCGTTACCCGCCACATCGGTGATGGCGGTGGCTGCGATCTCCAGGTGGTAGGCGTTGCCCTCAACCAGGTTCTCGGTGGGGTTAATGATCAGCATGGTGCCGTCACTGCTCAGGCTCAACTGGTCATTGTGAGCCGCGACATCAATGACCCGGTTATCGGTGTTGTCGTCGTCATTGACCAGGGTGATGTTGCCGCTGCCCAGGACAATGGCGCTGTCGAAGGTCAGCACGAGGTTGGCCCCTGGGGCCACGGCCTCCGCGTTGTCCGCCGGGATGTGGCTGCTCAGCAGCGGCGCGATGGTATCCGGTGGGGGGGCGGTGGCAAAGTTGAGCGTGACGGCATCGTCGATACCCGCGTAATCGTTACCCGCCACATCGGTGATGGCGGTGGCTGCGATCTCCAGGTGGTAGGCGTTGCCCTCAACCAGGTTCTCGGTGGGGTTAATGATCAGCATGGTGCCGTCACTGCTCAGGCTCAACTGGTCATTGTGAGCCGCGACATCAATGACCCGGTTATCGGTGTTGTCGTCGTCATTGACCAGGGTGATGTTGCCGCTGCCCAGGACAATGGCGCTGTCGAAGGTCAGCACGAGGTTGTCCCCTGCGGCCACGGCGGTCGCGTTGTCCGCCGGGATGTGGCTGAGCAGCATCGGCGCGGTGGTATCCGGTGGGGGGGCGGTGGCAAAGTTGAGGGCGTCGGCATCGCTGATACCCGCGTAATCGTTACCCGCCACATCGGTGATGGCGGTGGCTGCGATCTCCAGGTGGTAGGCGTTGCCCTCAACCAGGTTCTCGGTGGGGTTAATGATCAGCATGGTGCCGTCACTGCTCAGGCTCAACTGGTCATTGTGAGCCGCGACATCAATGACCCGGTTATCGGTGTTGTCGTCGTCATTGACCAGGGTGATGTTGCCGCTGCCCAGGACAATGGCGCTGTCGAAGGTCAGCACGAGGTTGGCCCCTGGGGCCACGGCCTCCGCGTTGTCCGCCGGGATGTGGCTGCTCAGCAGCGGCGCGATGGTATCCGGTGGGGGGGCGGTGGCAAAGTTGAGCGTGACGGCATCGTCGATACCCGCGTAATCGTTACCCGCCACATCGGTGATGGCGGTGGCTGCGATCTCCAGGTGGTAGGCGTTGCCCTCAACCAGGTTCTCGGTGGGGTTAATGATCAGCATGGTGCCGTCACTGCTCAGGCTCAACTGGTCATTGTGAGCCGCGACATCAATGACCCGGTTATCGGTGTTGTCGTCGTCATTGACCAGGGTGATGTTGCCGCTGCCCAGGACAATGGCGCTGTCGAAGGTCAGCACGAGGTTGGCCCCTGCGGCCACGGCGGTCGCGTTGTCCGCCGGGATGTGGCTGCTCAGCAGCGGCGCGATGGTATCCGGTGGGGGGGCGGTGGCAAAGTTGAGCGTGACGGCATCGTCGATACCCGCGTAATCGTTACCCGCCACATCGGTGATGGCGGTGGCTGCGATCTCCAGGTGGTAGGCGTTGCCCTCAACCAGGTTCTCGGTGGGGTTAATGATCAGCATGGTGCCGTCACTGCTCAGGCTCAACTGGTCATTGTGAGCCGCGACATCAATGACCCGGTTATCGGTGTTGTCGTCGTCATTGACCAGGGTGATGTTGCCGCTGCCCAGGACAATGGCGCTGTCGAAGGTCAGCACGAGGTTGGCCCCTGGGGCCACGGCCTCCGCGTTGTCCGCCGGGATGTGGCTGCTCAGCAGCGGCGCGATGGTATCCGGTGGGGGGGCGGTGGCAAAGTTGAGCGTGACGGCATCGTCGATACCCGCGTAATCGTTACCCGCCACATCGGTGATGGCGGTGGCTGCGATCTCCAGGTGGTAGGCGTTGCCCTCAACCAGGTTCTCGGTGGGGTTAATGATCAGCATGGTGCCGTCACTGCTCAGGCTCAACTGGTCATTGTGAGCCGCGACATCAATGACCCGGTTATCGGTGTTGTCGTCGTCATTGACCAGGGTGATGTTGCCGCTGCCCAGGACAATGGCGCTGTCGAAGGTCAGCACGAGGTTGGCCCCTGCGGCCACGGCGGTCGCGTTGTCCGCCGGGATGTGGCTGCTCAGCAGCGGCGCGATGGTATCCGGTGGGGGGGCGGTGGCAAAGTTGAGCGTGACGGCATCGTCGATACCCGCGTAATCGTTACCCGCCACATCGGTGATGGCGGTGGCTGCGATCTCCAGGTGGTAGGCGTTGCCCTCAACCAGGTTCTCGGTGGGGTTAATGATCAGCATGGTGCCGTCACTGCTCAGGCTCAACTGGTCATTGTGAGCCGCGACATCAATGACCCGGTTATCGGTGTTGTCGTCGTCATTGACCAGGGTGATGTTGCCGCTGCCCAGGACAATGGCGCTGTCGAAGGTCAGCACGAGGTTGGCCCCTGGGGCCACGGCCTCCGCGTTGTCCGCCGGGATGTGGCTGCTCAGCAGCGGCGCGATGGTATCCGGTGGGGGGGCGGTGGCAAAGTTGAGCGTGACGGCATCGTCGATACCCGCGTAATCGTTACCCGCCACATCGGTGATGGCGGTGGCTGCGATCTCCAGGTGGTAGGCGTTGCCCTCAACCAGGTTCTCGGTGGGGTTAATGATCAGCATGGTGCCGTCACTGCTCAGGCTCAACTGGTCATTGTGAGCCGCGACATCAATGACCCGGTTATCGGTGTTGTCGTCGTCATTGACCAGGGTGATGTTGCCGCTGCCCAGGACAATGGCGCTGTCGAAGGTCAGCACGAGGTTGGCCCCTGCGGCCACGGCGGTCGCGTTGTCCGCCGGGATGTGGCTGCTCAGCAGCGGCGCGATGGTATCCGGTGGGGGGGCGGTGGCAAAGTTGAGCGTGACGGCATCGTCGATACCCGCGTAATCGTTACCCGCCACATCGGTGATGGCGGTGGCTGCGATCTCCAGGTGGTAGGCGTTGCCCTCAACCAGGTTCTCGGTGGGGTTAATGATCAGCATGGTGCCGTCACTGCTCAGGCTCAACTGGTCATTGTGAGCCGCGACATCAATGACCCGGTTATCGGTGTTGTCGTCGTCATTGACCAGGGTGATGTTGCCGCTGCCCAGGACAATGGCGCTGTCGAAGGTCAGCACGAGGTTGGCCCCTGGGGCCACGGCCTCCGCGTTGTCCGCCGGGATGTGGCTGCTCAGCAGCGGCGCGATGGTATCCGGTGGGGGGGCGGTGGCAAAGTTGAGCGTGACGGCATCGTCGATACCCGCGTAATCGTTACCCGCCACATCGGTGATGGCGGTGGCTGCGATCTCCAGGTGGTAGGCGTTGCCCTCAACCAGGTTCTCGGTGGGGTTAATGATCAGCATGGTGCCGTCACTGCTCAGGCTCAACTGGTCATTGTGAGCCGCGACATCAATGACCCGGTTATCGGTGTTGTCGTCGTCATTGACCAGGGTGATGTTGCCGCTGCCCAGGACAATGGCGCTGTCGAAGGTCAGCACGAGGTTGGCCCCTGCGGCCACGGCGGTCGCGTCGTCCGCCGGGCTGCTGCTGCTCAGCATCGGCGCGGTGGTATCCGGTGGGGGCGGGCTCACCCCGGCCGGCAGGTCAGTCAGTGCATGGTTTCCGCTGATGCCTGTAACAGTGCCGTCCCACAGATTCACCGCGTTGTTCGAATCACTGTAATACCGAGTGAATGCTCCATCAGGGTTCAGGCGAGCGATGTTGTCGCTGCTGACAGAAATCCAGCGAATGACGTTGGCTGCCTGGGCAAAAGAGGTGTAAGCCAGTCCTTCATTGCCAAAAATGGCACTGCCGTCGCCGACCAGGATAACCTGGTCATCCGTACCCAGATTATTGGCACCCGCCCAGCGTTCGTCGCTAGCCAGAGCGACCGTTGCAGAGTCGGAATCCACCCGGATATAAATGGTATAGGTGACATCGGCAGCAAAGGTCTGGCCGCTGTGGTCTGAGGATAAACCCGTGGTTAAATCGAACACAATGGTGCTGGTATCTATTGCAGTTTCAAAGTTGAGGGCGTCGGCATCGCTGATACCGGCGTAATCGTTACCGGCCACATCGGTGATGGCGGTGGCTGCGATCTCCAGGTGGTAGGTGTTGCCCTGAACCAGGTTCTCGGTGGGGTTAATGGTCAGCATGGTGCCGGCGGTGTTAATGGACAACTGGCCATTGTCAGTCACGACATTAATGACCCGGTTATCGGTGTTGTCATCGTCATTGACCAGGGTGATGTTGCCGCTGCCCAGGACAATGGCGCTGTCGAAGGTCAGCACGATGTTGGCCCCTGCGGCCACGGCGGTCGCGTCGTCCGCCGGGCTGCTGCTGACTAGCATCGGCGCGGTGGTATCCGGTGGGGGGGCGGTGGCAAAGTTGAGGGCGTCGGCATCGCTGATACCGGCGTAGGCGTTGCCCGCCACATCGGTGATGGCGGTGGCTGCGATCTCCAGGTGGTAGGTGTTGCCCTGAACCAGGTTCTCGGTGGGGTTAATGGTCAGCATGGTGCCGGCGGTGTTAATGGACAACTGGCCATTGTCAGTCACGACATTAATGACCCGGTTATCGGTGTTGTCATCGTCATTGACCAGGGTGATGTTGCCGCTGCCCAGGACAATGGCGCTGTCGAAGGTCAGCACGATGTTGGCCCCTGCGGCCACGGCGGTCGCGTCGTCCGCCGGGCTGCTGCTGACTAGCATCGGCGCGGTGGTATCCGGTGGGGGGGCGGTGGCAAAGTTGAGGGCGTCGGCATCGCTGATACCGGCGTAGGCGTTGCCCGCCACATCGGTGATGGCGGTGGCTGCGATCTCCAGGTGGTAGGTGTTGCCCTGAACCAGGTTCTCGGTGGGGTTAATGGTCAGCATGGTGCCGGCGGTGTTAATGGACAACTGGCCATTGTCAGTCACGACATTAATGACCCGGTTATCGGTGTTGTCATCGTCATTGACCAGGGTGATGTTGCCGCTGCCCAGGACAATGGCGCTGTCGAAGGTCAGCACGATGTTGGCCCCTGCGGCCACGGCGGTCGCGTCGTCCGCCGGGCTGCTGCTGACTAGCATCGGCGCGGTGGTATCCGGTGGGGGGGCGGTGGCAAAGTTGAGGGCGTCGGCATCGCTGATACCGGCGTAGGCGTTGCCCGCCACATCGGTGATGGCGGTGGCTGCGATCTCCAGGTGGTAGGTGTTGCCCTGAACCAGGTTCTCGGTGGGGTTAATGGTCAGCATGGTGCCGGCGGTGTTAATAATGGTCAGCATGGTGCCGGCGGTGTTAATGGACAACTGGCCATTGTCAGTCACGACATTAATGACCCGGTTATCGGTGTTGTCATCGTCATTGACCAGGGTGATGTTGCCGCTGCCCAGGACAATGGCGCTGTCGAAGGTCAGCACGATGTTGGCCCCTGCGGCCACGGCGGTCGCGTCGTCCGCCGGGCTGCTGCTGACTAGCATCGGCGCGGTGGTATCCGGTGGGGGGGCGGTGGCAAAGTTGAGGGCGTCGGCATCGCTGATACCGGCGTAGGCGTTGCCCGCCACATCGGTGATGGCGGTGGCTGCGATCTCCAGGTGGTAGGTGTTGCCCTGAACCAGGTTCTCGGTGGGGTTAATGGTCAGCATGGTGCCGGCGGTGTTAATGGACAACTGGCCATTGTCAGTCACGACATTAATGACCCGGTTATCGGTGTTGTCATCGTCATTGACCAGGGTGATGTTGCCGCTGCCCAGGACAATGGCGCTGTCGAAGGCCACGGCGGTCGCGTCGTCCGCCGGGCTGCTGCTGACTAGCATCGGCGCGGTGGTATCCGGTGGGGGGGCGGTGGCAAAGTTGAGGGCGTCGGCATCGCTGATACCGGCGTAGGCGTTGCCCGCCACATCGGTGATGGCGGTGGCTGCGATCTCCAGGTGGTAGGTGTTGCCCTGAACCAGGTTCTCGGTGGGGTTAATGGTCAGCATGGTGCCGGCGGTGTTAATGGACAACTGGCCATTGTCAGTCACGACATTAATGACCCGGTTATCGGTGTTGTCATCGTCATTGACCAGGGTGATGTTGCCGCTGCCCAGGACAATGGCGCTGTCGAAGGTCAGCACGATGTTGGCCCCTGCGGCCACGGCGGTCGCGTCGTCCGCCGGGCTGCTGCTGACTAGCATCGGCGCGGTGGTATCCGGTGGGGGGGCGGTGGCAAAGTTGAGGGCGTCGGCATCGCTGATACCGGCGTAGGCGTTGCCCGCCACATCGGTGATGGCGACCGCGCCGATGCTAGTCAGCAGCAGCCCGGCGGACGACGCGACCGCCGTGGCCGCAGGGGCCAACATCGTGCTGACCTTCGACAGCGCCATTGTCCTGGGCAGCGGCAACATCACCCTGGTCAATGACGATGACAACACCGATAACCGGGTCATTAATGTCGTGACTGACAATGGCCAGTTGTCCATTAACACCGCCGGCACCATGCTGACCATTAACCCCACCGAGAACCTGGTTCAGGGCAACACCTACCACCTGGAGATCGCAGCCACCGCCATCACCGATGTGGCGGGCAACGCCTACGCCGGTATCAGCGATGCCGACGCCCTCAACTTTGCCACCGCCCCCCCACCGGATACCACCGCGCCGATGCTAGTCAGCAGCAGCCCGGCGGACGACGCGACCGCCGTGGCCGCAGGGGCCAACATCGTGCTGACCTTCGACAGCGCCATTGTCCTGGGCAGCGGCAACATCACCCTGGTCAATGACGATGACAACACCGATAACCGGGTCATTAATGTCGTGACTGACAATGGCCAGTTGTCCATTAACACCGCCGGCACCATGCTGACCATTAACCCCACCGAGAACCTGGTTCAGGGCAACACCTACCACCTGGAGATCGCAGCCACCGCCATCACCGATGTGGCGGGCAACGCCTACGCCGGTATCAGCGATGCCGACGCCCTCAACTTTGCCACCGCCCCCCCACCGGATACCACCGCGCCGATGCTAGTCAGCAGCAGCCCGGCGGACGACGCGACCGCCGTGGCCGCAGGGGCCAACATCGTGCTGACCTTCGACAGCGCCATTGTCCTGGGCAGCGGCAACATCACCCTGGTCAATGACGATGACAACACCGATAACCGGGTCATTAATGTCGTGACTGACAATGGCCAGTTGTCCATTAACACCGCCGGCACCATGCTGACCATTAACCCCACCGAGAACCTGGTTCAGGGCAACACCTACCACCTGGAGATCGCAGCCACCGCCATCACCGGCGTAGGCGTTGCCCGCCACATCGGTGATGGCGGTGGCTGCGATCTCCAGGTGGTAGGTGTTGCCCTGAACCAGGTTCTCGGTGGGGTTAATGGTCAGCATGGTGCCGGCGGTGTTAATGGACAACTGGCCATTGTCAGTCACGACATTAATGACCCGGTTATCGCTGGTGTCATCGTCATTGACCAGGGTGATGTTGCCGCTGCCCAGGACAATGGCGCTGTCGAAGGTCAGCACGAGGTTGGCCCCTGCGGCCACGGCGTCCGCGCCGTCCGCCGGGGTGCTGCTGCTCAGGGTCGGCGCGGTGGTATCGGCGGTGGCAAAGTTGAGGGCGTCGGCATCGCTGATACCGGCGTAGGCGTTGCCCGCCACATCGGTGATGGCGGTGGCTGCGATCTCCAGGTGGTAGGTGTTGCCCTGAACCAGGTTCTCGGTGGGGTTAATGGTCAGCATGGTGCCGGCGGTGTTAATGGACAACTGGCCATTGTCAGTCACGACATTAATGACCCGGTTATCGCTGTTGTCATCGTCATTGACCAGGGTGATGTTGCCGCTGCCCAGGACAATGGCGCTGTCGAAGGTCAGCACGATGTTGGCCCCTGCGGCCACGGCGGTCGCGTCGTCCGCCGGGCTGCTGCTGACTAGCATCGGCGCGGTGGTATCCGGTGGGGGGGCGGTGGCAAAGTTGAGGGCGTCGGCATCGCTGATACCGGCGTAGGCGTTGCCCGCCACATCGGTGATGGCGGTGGCTGCGATCTCCAGGTGGTAGGTGTTGCCCTGAACCAGGTTCTCGGTGGGGTTAATGGTCAGCATGGTGCCGGCGGTGTTAATGGACAACTGGCCATTGTCAGTCACGACATTAATGACCCGGTTATCGCTGTTGTCATCGTCATTGACCAGGGTGATGTTGCCGCTGCCCAGGACAATGGCGCTGTCGAAGGTCAGCACGAGGTTGGCCCCTGCGGCCACGGCGGTCGCGTTGTCCGCCGGGGTGCTGCTGCTCAGGGTCGGCGCGGTGGTATCCGCCTCGGTGCCAGTGGCAAAGTTGAGCGTGATGGCATCGCTGATGCCCGCATAGGCGTTGCCCGCCACATCGGTGATGGCGCCGGTCTCGATCTCCAGGTAGTAGTCGCTGTCAAGGGCCAGGTCCGCGCTGGGGTTAATGGTCAACACTGTGCCGTCACTGCTCAGGCTCAACTGGTTATTGTGAGCCGTGACATCAATGGTTCGGTTATCGCTGGTGTCAGCGGCATTGACCAGGGTGATCGTGCCACTGCCCAAGGCAATCGCGCTGTCGAAGGTCAGCAGGATATTACTGTTAAGTGCCACATCGTCCGCGTCGTCCGCCGGTATGTGGCTGAGCAGCATCGGCGCGGTGGTATCGGTTGGGGGAGGGGGAACAGGCAACGCTATACCGCCGCCGGTACCGCTGTCGATCAGCAGGTCTTCCAGCGCCGGAGCGCCGCCTGCGTCTGCTTCGTTTAGAATCTCTGCCAGGCTGCCGGCATCATCCAGCGCCTCCAGGGTGCTGGCAAAACTGCCGCCGCCTGCCTCAATCAGGGAACTCAACACGCTCGGGTCATCCAGGGCGGAGGTGACTACGGCCTCAATGAGGGTCAGCAAGTCTTCGGCGTCGGCCTCTGGGGGCAGGCTGTCCAGCAGATCACCGACTTCGCCGTCGGTGGGGATTAACTCTGCCACCAACTCGGTCTGGGTGGAGGCCAGGTCGGCCACTTCGACGGCGAGTTGGGTGACTGTTTCCAGTTCTTGTACGGGACTGGCGCTGACCTGATCCAGCAACAGTCGGCCCACTCCCGCTGCGGCTTCGCCGCTGTAGGCCAGGTCCTGCTCGGTCACCTGATCGGTAAAGTCCTGGGCAACGGCCAGCTTGTTGTCGGCGACCTGAAGGTCTGTGTTGCTAGCACCGTTGAGGATGTCCAGCATCGCGGTGGCTGCGGTGAATTCACCGCTGGTGATGCGCTCGCTATAAAAGGCGAGCCCTTCGGCGTCCGGTTCACGGCTGAAGAGTTGTTGGTAGGCTGCGGTGACCAGTTCTGTTGTTTCCGCCTCGCCTGTCTCTGCGCCATAGAGGGCAACCGACTCCGGGGAAGTGGCGAAGGCCTCAATGACGGCTTCCAGGCCTTCACTGTCGATGCGATTAGCCCAGTAGCTTAATCCAGCGGGGTCAGCCGGGCGGCCATAGTAGGCGATGTATATTTTTTGGGTCAGGGTTAAAGCGTCTTCCATTTTTATCGTGCTCCTTACCAGGTTTCGATATATTTTATACTGGGAGTTTCAGCACTTGGCACTTGGCACTTGGCACTTGGCACTTGGCACTTGGCACTTGGCACTTGGCACTTGGCACTTGGCACTTGGCACTCGGCTCAGCGTAATATAGCCGTCTGGCTAGCTTTGCACAACACTCAGCGCGAAAAGCAGCCCGGAAGTCTCATAACCATACACTCAGGGCTTGCGGTTTTGAGCCACAGGCGAGGTCGGGTGTGGCGGGTATGGTCGGGTGTGGCGGGTGGTTGGCTGTGGCAGGTGGTCGGGTGGGTAAGCCTTGCGGTTTGGGCACGCTTCAGCGGGTGTTTTTGACCGCTGCGGAACTCAACGATTTTTCCTAAAGGAAAAATTCGGATTCAAACAGTCCTCGCGGAAAGCCTCAAAAACACCCGCTTTCGCAACCGTGCCCTGATTAAACCTTCAAGGTTTACCCACCCGCCCACAGGCTGAATCTGCGGCTTGTCGATGGCTTCGCCTGATTAAACCTCAAGATTTACCCGCCCGCCCACAGGCTGAACCTGCACTCGTCTATGGCTTCGCCTGATTAAACCTCAAGATTTACCCACCCGCCCACAGGCTGAACCTGCGCTCGTTTATGGCTTCGCCTGATTAAACCTCAAGATTGACCCACCTGCCCACAGGCTGAACCTGCGCTCGTTTATGGCTTCGCCTGATTAAACCTCAAGATTGACCCACCCGCCCACAGGCTGAATCTGCGCTCGTCTATGGCTTCGCCTGATTAAACCTCAAGATTGACCCACCTGCCCGTCGTTTTTCTGCGGCGACACTCATGGAGCAGAGGACTTGCGGGGCGCTTAGTAGAGGACTTGCGGGCTGCTTTGAAGCGCATAAAGAGTGCGCTGTGGTGGTGTTAGCGCATTTGATGCGTCGGTGAGCATGTCTGAGCCGCAGGCGAGTTTGTGAGCCGATCAAATGCGCTAACACCGACAGCACTCAGCGCGAAAAGTAGCCCGTAAGTCCCATAAATTAAGGGCTTGCGGTTTTGAGCCGCAGGCCAGTGTCCACGCGACATTGGTGAACCGATCAAATGCCGATAACAGCGACAGCACTCAGCGCGAAAAGCAGCCCGTAAGTCCCATACATTCAGGGCTTGCAACACCGACAGCACTCAGCGCGAAAAGCAGCCCGTAAGTCCCATACATTCAGGGCTTGCGGTTTTGAGCCGCAGGTGGGGTCGGGTGTGGCGGGTATGGTCGGCTGTGGTCGGCTGCTAATAGCCTTTTTTGATATTCACTACACTCAGCATCGGCTCACCAGCGACATAGCGGCGTAAATTCTCACCAACTAGCGCAAATATACGTTGCAAAGATTGTGGCGACATCGCCGCCATATGCGGTGTGATGATCACTCGCGGCGTTGTCCATAATTCATGTTCTGGTGGCAATGGCTCCGGGTCAGTAACGTCGAGCCCCGCACCAGCAATCTGACCGGTTTTTAGTGCCGCCAGCAGATCATCCGTGACGGTGCTTTCCCCTCTGCCCACGCTGATAAAGTAGGCGCTCGGCTTCATCGCTGCGAAAAATTTTACATTAAACATATGGCGGGTGTTCTCGGTCAGTGGCGCAGCATTAATCACCACATCCGCTTTTGCTGCCAGTTCAACCGCCTCGTGAGCCAAACCCACATACTCGACAAATTCCGGGCCCTCTCGACGGCTACTGCGAGTTGCCAGCACCCGCATGCCCAAGCCGTGGGCACGCTTGGCCACTTGCGTGCCGATACCACCCAGGCCAACAACCAGCAGCGTTTTCCCAGACACTTCGCCAAACTGATAAATTCGCGGCACTGCTTCCCTATTCCAGGTACCACTGGCTTGCAGACTGTGGAAAACATCCAGCCCTCGCACCAGGCTCATCATCAGGGCAATACTGTGATCACCTATAGCAGTGGAGCTCAGGCGCTGTCCATTGCTAAGCAGGGTAGTCGGCTCGGCAAACAAGGGCTGACCCGTGCACGACTCCACGCCGGCGAAATAAGTTTGAACCCACCGCAGTTCGGTGCCCGCTGACAATACACTGTGTTCGCAGGTTCCAATAAACGCATCTGCGTCTGTAATCTCGATAAGAACTTCCTCGATATTTGCGGCAGATATAATTTCCACAGCGGGTGCGGCTGCCCGCAATGGTTTAACAACATCAACACCGAATAGATTGTGTACTACTATTTTTTCGGGTTTGCGCCAACCTGGCATATCTCGCGAGGCCAGTTTCGACTCTCTCAAACCCAGGCCTTGCAGAGCTGCGGGCAAGTCCTGGGAAAACGCGGGTGTAAACCCACTCAGACCGACTACCAGTGCACCCAGTGCAGAGATTCTCATTGAGACCTTTGCACGAAAGCCATTTCACCTGCATGCTGCGTTAAAATCGTACTCAATCGGTCATTTATACCCATAAACTCCCTCATTCCGTGCGTTTTTGCCTTGCCTGAAAGTGAAATCATCTTCCGTGCAAAGGTCTCTCATTGTTATTGCTCCCAACTAATTCGAACTCCGAGACGGGTGACCTCGACACTGGGCGGGCGCTGATCGGTCAGTAATCTAACGGCCGAAAAACCTCCGGAAAACATAAGCACCGAACCACCCACAACCAGCAAACCCAATTTACTGGTAGGCTCCGGGCTCAATATCGCCGTTACTACCATCCACAAACCTGCGCCTGACATTCCCAGTGAGATGAGTACTCCCGCCCACTCCTTGCGGGACAAACCCACATGTCGCCCCATCTCAAGCAGGCTCTGGTTTTGCGGATCAATACCCACAGCGGCATCATCCACGATGGTCACTTCAGCTCGATGGCGGTAGGCCTGCGCGACTTGCTGTAACCATCCGGCATCACTGGTGCGTATGATAACTTCGCTTTCCATAATGGAAGTTTATGGACTCCCAGTCAGCGGGTCTAGTGAACTTCCCGCTTTTTTCTGCGCCAGTATTCGCACTTGCCACAGTACAGCAGCGAAAGCCAGGCTGCCAAATAGAACCGCACCAACTGCTTCACCAGCGATGGCGCCATGGGCACCATGCCAGCGCGCGCCCAGATAAACGCAGGGTATTGTCCCCAATAAGGCGCGGCCAAAATTAAACAGTGTTGCCAAGTGAGCACGATGCAAATTGTTAAAACTCGCATTGGCTACAAACAACATGCCATTGAACATGAAGGCCCCAACCAGAAAATTGATATAGAAACGCATTAAAGCAGCCGCCTCGCCGCTGGCGGAGAACGCACTAATTATCAAATCGGCCAATGCCCACAAAAGTAGCCATACGCCCAACACATAGACTACGTTACAAATCATTGCATTCAATAAAGTCTGGCTTACGCGGTGGTACAAACCGGCGCCAGCATTCTGTCCAATAATCGGGCCGATGGCTCCAGACAAGGCGAATACAGCAGCGAAAGCGACGGGTGTAATGCGGCCCATGATAGCGGCTCCGGCGACGGCGCTGTCACCATAGCGTGCCATTGTCATCAATACGACACTGGCGCCAATCGGCGTAGCCAGATTGGTTAGCACCGCTGGCCCCGCCACCTTTAGAATGGATAGCAAGTCAGCACGCAGCATTTGCCAACTGGTTCGACGTGGCAACTGGTGCACACGAAACATTGCATGAAAAGCAATCGCCAATACCACGTAGCGAGAGGCCGCCGAGGCCATGGCGGCGCCTTTAATATCCAGGTTCAGACCAAAAATCAGGATAGGGTCCAATATCGCGTTAACGGCGCTACCGCTCAGAACTGCATACATTGAACGTCTTGCATCTCCCACTGCGCGAATTGCATTGGCGGCACACATACCGATGGCCAAAACAGGGGTATTGGGAATGATAATCTGGCTGTACTGCAAGGCATAATCAAGTGTTGCCCCTTCCGCACCCAACAACTGCAACAACTCTTCCAGGTACAAAAGGGCCACACCACTAATGAGAGCTGCGGTCATCCCGCTGAAAATCAGAATATTGGTGCAATAACGGCCTGCTAAATCACGCTGATGAGCGCCCTCTGCCCGGGAGACCAGTGCCCCCATGCCAATCTGTAAACCGATGCTGACCGCTGTAAGGAAAAATAGCAGGGTGCCGCCGAAACCAACTGCGGCGACTAGCTCCTGCTCGCCAAGAATACTGAGGAAGTACATGTCCACAAGATCAACTGTGAACATTGCCACCAGCCCGACTGTACTTGCTGCTGTCATTTTCACAACGTGGTGGAGGGTGGAGCCGCATGTGAACACAGCCCGACGATCAGTCAAATTCTTCTCTCATCAACGGTACCAATAGGAGGCCTTCTCTTATACCATTCTCTTCGCCAAATACGCCACAAGACTAAACTATGAGCCAAGCTGACACTAAACCGCCTGTATACCCAGCTAACATTGCTATTTTTCTGGGCTTACCTGTTCTCGCTCTGGCAACCGTACCGGCCTGGGGCTACTACCAGGGCTATGAGGTCTCGGCCTGGATTTGGGCAGTCTTGTTCCTCTATCTAAACGGGCTTTCTATCACTGGTGGCTATCATCGCCTGTGGGCGCATCGAGTCTATAAGGCCAGCCCAATACTGAAAATATTTTATGCGCTGTGGGGCGCAGGCGCACTGCAAAACAGTATTTTAATCTGGGCCTCTGACCATCGCCGCCACCACCGCCATGTCGACGACAATGATCGTGACCCCTATAGCGCGGGGCGCGGCCTCTGGTTTTCCCATATCGGCTGGATGCTGCGGGACTATCCATCCAATACCGACGACTTCAGCAATGCCAATGATTTACTGGACGACCCGATTGTCATGTGGCAGCACAACAACTATCTTTCTTTAACGGTATTCATGAATGCTGGCCTGCCTCTGCTGTTGGGATTTTGGTACGGCGATGTCGTGGGATATTTGTTATTGGTGGGGCTGCTAAGGTTGATTGTTAATCACCATGTTACTTTTTTCATTAACTCCCTGGCCCATTTTTGGGGCAAGCAGCCTTACACAGACGAGAACTCGGCCAGGGACAATGCTTTCCTGGCTGTACTGACTTACGGCGAGGGTTATCACAATTACCACCATATTTTTCAGACTGATTATCGTAACGGCATCCGCTGGTTCCATTGGGACCCGACAAAGTGGCTAATAAATACTTGCTCATGGCTAGGGCTGGCCAGCGAGCTCAAGCGGGTACCCAACTTCAAGGTTCAGAGAGCCAGGGTGGAAATGCAATTCAAACGCGCGCAAAAAAAGCTCGAAGCCAACAGCGACGCTGAGCCACTGCGCGAGCTATTAGAGCGAGAGTGGCAGTTGTTCTCCGAATCACTGACGCGCTGGAAGCTCATTCAGTCAGAGCGCTATGAACGCAAAGTGGATGAACTCGAATCAGCCCTTGAGAAGAAGAAGCGCGACTTCCAGGAAAAGTGGCAGCAGGCCAGTGTTCACTCGCGCTTACGCGAGCTGGAGTACTCGCTGAAGTTGCAGCACAAACGGATTGGGCTGCTAATGACGCAGATTCAAACCGCTTGAGCAGGTGATGGACCGGCCAGGCATCAAACCAATTCAGGAGTATGGCGAATGAATGCAAGTATCTACGATTTTTCCTGCAAAACTTCCAACGGCAATGAACGCGCACTGGAAGAATTTCGCGGCAAGGTTTTATTGGTGGTTAACACCGCTTCGAAATGCGGCTTTACCCCACAGTTTGCCGGCCTTGAAAGCCTGTATGAAAAGTACAGGGAGCGCGGATTGGAGATCCTCGGCTTTCCCTGCAATCAGTTTGGCAAACAGGACCCAGGCAACAACGATGAAATTATGGAATTCTGCCAACTCAACTACGGCGTGGATTTTCCTATGTTCAGCAAAATCGAAGTCAACGGCAGTGGCACCGACCCGCTCTACAAACACCTTAAAAGTAAAGCCCCTGGCGCGCTTGGAACTCGTGCTATCAAGTGGAATTTCACCAAGTTTCTGATCGACCCCGAAGGCAATGTGGTCAAGCGGTTTGCACCGGCAACCACACCTCAACAGATCGAAAAAGAGCTGGAAAAATTATTACCCGCCTAAGCGATTGAGGCGTTCCTTCCTCAGCCTGATCCACGGCGTTGTTGAGGGCGGGTAGGTCACTACATGAGACCTTTGCACGAAAGCCATTTCACCTGCATGCTGCGTTAAAATCGTACTCAATCGGTCATTTATACCCATAAACTCCCTCATTCCGTGCGTTTTTGCCTTGCCTGAAAGTGAAATCATCTTCCGTGCAAAGGTCTCTACATAATGTCTAGTGTTCTCGAGTCGACCGAAACTCTATATATGGCCAGCGTTCTTCCATCACATTGAGATTAACCCGCGTCGGCGCGAGATAGGCGAGGTGGCCACCACTATCTATTGAAAGTTGAGCTGACGCCTTGTTACGGAACTCTTCGAGCTTGCGTTCATCTTCGCAGTAAACCCAGCGTGCGGTATAAACATTAACCGGCTCATAGATGGCTTCAACCTTGTATTCGTCTTTGAGGCGAAACGCGACTACGTCAAACTGCAACTGCCCAACGGCGCCGACTACTAAATCGGTATTGCGAATGGGTGCAAATACCTGCGTAGAGCCCTCTTCTGATAACTGCTGTAAGCCTTTCTGCAACTGCTTGGACTTGAGCGGGTCTGCCAGTCGAATCCGTTTGAATAATTCCGGTGCAAAATGGGGGATGCCTGTATACCGCAGAGCTTCTCCGTCGGTGAAGGTATCGCCAATCTGGATGGTGCCGTGATTATGCAGGCCGATAATATCGCCGGATACTGCCTCCTCTGTCAATTCTCGCTCTCCCGCTCTAAACGTGACCGCATCGGCGATTTTTACATCCTTAACCAGGCGTACATGACGCATTTTCATGCCTTTTTTGTAGCGCCCGGAACAGACCCGCATAAAAGCGATGCGGTCACGGTGTCGAGAATCCATATTGGCCTGAATCTTAAATACAAAGCCACTGAAGTCAGCTTCGTCAGGCGCCACAGTTCGCTCCTGCGCTGTGCGAGACAAGGGTGGGGGCGCCCATTGCACAAAGCCGTCGAGCATTTCTCGCACCCCAAAATTTGCCAGCGCTGTGCCAAAGAAAACCGGCGTGAGCTTGCCATCCAGGAAATCATCTAACTCAAATTCATAACTCGCACCTCGCACCAACTCTATCTCTTCGACAAAATCGCCATAGAAATCGCCGACCAGCGCCCTGGCCTCCTCGGATGCCAGGCCTTCAATTCGCACATCGTCTGGCAAGCTGTGGTTAAAACCCCGCTGGAACACATGAATCGTGTCGGTATACAGGTTATAAACTCCCTTGAACTCCTTGCCCATGCCTACGGGCCAATTGATCGGCGCGCCGCAGATATTGAGCACTGACTCGATTTCGTCAAGCAGATCAACAGGGTCGCGGATATCCCGGTCCATCTTGTTCACGAAACTGATAATGGGTGTATCTCGCAGGCGGCACACGTTCATCAGCTTGATTGTTCGGTCTTCGACACCTTTGGCGCCATCAATCACCATTAGGGCAGAGTCTACGGCCGTAAGCGTGCGATAGGTGTCTTCGGAAAAATCTTCGTGCCCAGGGGTATCGAGAAGGTTCACCGTGCGCTCACAATAGGGAAACTGCATCACCGACGATGTTACTGAAATTCCACGCTCTTGCTCCATACTCATCCAGTCTGAGGTGGCATGGGGACCCTTTTTACCCTTGACCGAGCCGGCGACCTGAATGACATTGCCCAGCAGCAGCAATTTTTCCGTAATGGTGGTCTTTCCCGCATCCGGGTGAGAAATAATGGCAAAGGTTCGACGGGATTGAACTTCACCGCTGAGTTCAGACATGAGCGCTTATCGCCTTGGAAAAAAGCGCGAATTATACGCATATTCCACCCTGCCGGCACGGTACTTTCAGCCTGGATGTCGCCTGTAAGGACCCTGTGACAACAAATCCAGGCATTCCCCACAGCGCCTCTCGCCCCGGTCTGCGCAGTCCGACAGGCTCCCAGGCTTGCCGAGCTACCTGTCAGACGAGGTAGCTGTCAGCTCTGCTTGTAATTGGGCGAGCAGCTCTTCGGCGATCCCGTCCATATCCAGTGCGGCGTCCACGCCCAGGCACTGACGAATCGAAGTCACCTCCAGACCTTGATAGCCACAGGGGTTGATGCGAGAAAACGGCTCGAGATCCATATCTACATTTAGCGCCAGGCCATGATACGAACAGCCCCGGCGCACACGTAAACCAAGAGAGGCTATTTTGCAGCCATCCACATACACACCCGGTGCATCGGGACGCGGCTGAGAAGTAATGCTCAAAGAGCTTAATACTCGCACGACTGACCGCTCAATCAGATTAACCAGGTCGCGTATGCCGTACTGGTGCCGCCGCAAATCCACCAGCACATACACGACCCACTGACCTGGCCCATGGTAGGTAACCTGTCCACCCCGGTCGACCTGAACAAGCGGGATGTTTCCGGGCGCCAGCACGTGCTCTGCCTTGCCTGCCTGGCCCTGAGTAAATACAGGCATGTGTTGCAACAACCAGAGTTCATCGTCGGTGTCAGCGACACGCGAATCGGTGAAGTCTTTCATCGCCTGCCAGGTCTCCCGATAAGGCACCAAACCGAGGCGACGAAGCTGCATCACAGCACCATCTGCACGGCACCAGTGTCCATCAAACCGCGATGCAAGGCTTCAAGTTGCGGTTTGCCCGTAGCGGTAATGAAAATAGTAAGCGACGCAAAGTTACCGTTGCGGCTGGGCTTTGCCTGCACCCGTTCGCGCTCAAAACCCGGCGCATGGGTTTCCACGACGGCGTATACAAGGCGCTCGAAATCATCGCTGTTGCGACCCATCACCTTTATTGGATAATCGCAGGGGAATTCAATCCTGGGGGGGGCTTGTTCGCTCACTGTTAGCTGCCAAATATATCCGCTAAAAACATAAGAATTGAATCCCACAAACGGGCCAAGAAGCCAGCCTGTTCGACGGCAACAGCGGCAACCAGTGGTTGACTGCGTAGAGTTTCACCGTCGAGGCTTATTGTTAGTTCGCCCAGGGCCTGGCCTGCACCGACCGGTGCTACCAGGGAATCGGGCACCTCGACGACGGCCTCAAGGTCTGCAGAACGCCCGCGTGGAATGGTCAGGACAATGGGGGCAGCGAGCACAACTGATACCTGCTCCTGCAAACCTTTCCAGACTTGAGTGCTCGCTAACTCCTGGCCACTGGCGTAAAACTCGCGGGTTTCATAAAAGCGAAAACCATAGTTAAGCAGCTTGCGTGTCTCGCTTTCGCGAGCGTATTTGCTGGCAGCCCCAAGCACCACCGAGATCAACCGCATGTTGTCACGCTTGGCAGAGGCAACCAGGCAGTAGCCGGCTTCAGAGGTGTAGCCAGTTTTCAGCCCGTCGACGCCAAGGTCCCCGGCAAGCAGGGTGTTGCGATTAAACTGGCGCTCACCGTTGTAGGTAAATTCCTGCTCCTGATAAAGCGCATAGTCAACTGGGAAGTGGCTCACCAGAGCATTGGCCACTATGGCGAGATCGCGTGCGGTGGTGTAATGATTTTTCGCTGACAAACCGTGGGAATTGACAAAGTGCGAACCCGTCATACCGAGGGATTGCGCATGTCCATTCATCATATCGGCGAAGGCGTCTTCCGCACCTGCCACATGTTCAGCGATTGCGACTGCTGCATCATTGCCAGAAGAAATCACCAAACCGCGGTGTAAGTCCTCCAGCTTTACTCGCTTTCCCTCCTGGATCAACATGAGAGAGGAACCATCAAAAATCGGATTCTGTGACCACGCTTCCCGGCTTATCAACACCTGATCGTCATCGCTCACGCGAGCCGCCGCCAACTCAAAGGACAACACGTAGCCCGTCATCAACTTGGTTAAACTCGCTGGCGCAAGCGGCACATCCGCGTTGTGCTCAACAATAACCCTGCCACTATAAGCATCAATCAGAAAATAGGCGGAGCCTGCAACCTGGGGCGGGGGTGGAAGAATGGAAGCGGCCCACGAAGCAATAGAGACCAGGAGCAGGCAAGGCACAACCAATAGAACTTTCATGGACTGACTACACGATAAAAAGTGATGGCGGGCATGTTACCCCATGAGCGGTACAATCCCAAAACCCACCTCGAAGAGGCTCCAGTTATTCCGCGGCCAGCCTGGCGCTACTGTATCCAGCAGCCAATAGCTGCGCCTGCAACCCAAGCAGTTGCTGGCGATCATCAACCGGACCGAGGCGTACCCGATAGTAGGTGTCCCCCTTGATAGCCACCTCCTTCACAACAGACACATGCAGAGCATAGTCACTGCTCAAGCGCGTCTGCAGGGCAAGTGCTGAATCGGGCGAGCGAAAAGAGCCCATTTGAAGAAAGCGGTAATCCTGCTGCCAGTTTCGGGTACTCTCATCTGCGCGCAGATCCTCAGTGCCTGCCACGTCCAGGGCAACCACCTCGACCAGGGCCGTGCCTTGCGTCATAAAACCCAACTTGACTGCCGCACCATACGACAGATCAATGAGTCGCTGGGAGTGGAAGGGGCCGCGATCATTAACCTTGACGACCATGCTGTGACTATTATTCAAATTAGTGACTCGCACATAGGTCGGTAGCGGCAGGGAGCGATGTGCCGCGCTCGCGGCATAGGCATCAAACACTTCGCCGTTTGCGGTCTTACGCCCGTGGAACTTACTACCATACCAGGAGGCAATACCCTGCCTCCGGTATCCCTTGGCAGACTCCAGCACTCTATACTCAACGCCAGCAACCATATACGGGCTGAAGTTGCCGCGAGCCAAAATGGGTGCAGCCTCTGGAACCGGCTCGACGACATCCGCTGGCGCCAATGGCCCGAGGGGCCTTCCATCGCGGCTTTCAATATTGACAGGAGAACTACAGGCAACCGCCAAAGTGGAGGCCACAACTGCGACGGCCATGAGTCTAAATACCGGCATCAGGGCAGTCGGGACTCGATTTCCTGGCTCAACTGATAAACACTCATGGCGTACATAGCGCTGTGGTTATAGCGAGTAATCACATAGAAGTTGTGCAGCCCCATCCAGTGTTCAATATTTTGCGCACCTGCAAACTCCATCGCCGTTGCCTGCGCATCGGCTGGCAATAACTGTGCCGCCAGAATGTTCGCCCGGGAAAAGTCTGCGACTGTTCGCCGGGGCTTCAGTCCATCGTTAAACCAGTCTGTCCGATACCCCTCTTCGACCCTTGCCCGAGTCACCACAGGCTCGCCACTTAACCACCCGTGCTGACGAAAATAATTGGCCACGCTACCCATTGCGTCAACGGGGTTATTCCATATATCGGCGGTGCCATCACCGTCAAAATCAACAGCGTAGCTACGAAAAGAACTGGGCATAAACTGGCCGTAGCCCATCGCGCCCGCATAGGAACCCAACAACCGCTCAGCGGGCAAGCCCTGCTCTCGACTCAACATAATAAAGTGCTTCAACTCACGGCTAAAGAAGGCCGAGCGCTGCGGGTAATCAAACGCCAGTGTCGCCAAAGCATCCAGGACACGATAGCTACCCTTGTTGCGGCCGTAGCGCGTTTCTACGCCAATAATGGCAACAATAATTTCTGCGGGTACGCCGTACTCTCGCTCAGCCCTGTGCAAGCTGGCAGCGTACTGACGATAAAATGACGCCCCCTGAGCGGCGCGAGTTTCGGTGACAAAAATATCGCGATATTCGTGCCAGGGCTTGGTCTTTTCGGCGGGGCGGGAGATTGCCTTTAAGATGGAGTCTTTGCGCTCGGCAACTCTGATTAAGTCCTCCAGCTCCTCCCTCAAGATACCCTCATCAGCCACCAGCTCGTCCACCAAAGCCTGAGCCAGTGGATTGTCGGCATAGCTTCCTGCATAAGCGGCTGGAGCAGCGATCATCAGGCATAGGGCGGCCGGCCAGACACTGACCAGAAACCTCAACACAGATTCTTTTACTCCCGACCAGTCCATTGATACGCCTTCCTCTGCACCCACTACTGTGCAACCCATGGTCTTTCTGTGCTGATCGCCATTAACACACCAAAGCCTGCCATAAGAGTGACGACTGAAGTTCCACCAGCACTCACCAATGGCAGTGGCACTCCAACCACGGGCAACAGGCCAGACACCATTCCCATGTTAACAAACACATAGACAAAGAATGTGAGCGTAAGACTGCTGGCCAATAATCTGGCGAATCTGTCTTGTGCATGCAGACTTATCCAGAAGCCACGCAGAAAAATAAGCAGATATATCGACAACAATAACAAAACACCGCGCAATCCAAACTCTTCCGCAAGCACTGCGATAATAAAATCGGTGTGGCTTTCCGGCAGAAAATCCAACTGCGACTGAGTCCCTTTGAGCCAGCCTTTGCCGCTCCAGCCGCCCGACCCAATTGCAGTTTTCGACTGAATAATATTCCACCCCGCTCCCAACTTGTCTCGCTCCGGATTTAAGAATGTAAGAATGCGCTGGCGCTGATAATCACGCAGCAAATAAACCCACGCGGGCCAGGCTGCGGCTATGGACATAAGGATTGCTCCGAAAATATAGCGCCAACCAATGCCGGACATAAAGAGAACAAACAATCCCGAGCTCATAATCAAAAGTGCCGTACCCAAATCGGGCTGCAATATAATCAGGCCTGTTGGCAAACCTATCAAAATCAGGCTTAACACAATGCAGTAAAACCTGGGCGGCAAGGCTCTCGAAGCCAAAAACCAGGCCATGGTCAGGGGCACCAGCAATTTCATAGTCTCGGAGGGCTGAAAGCGAAGCCCTGGCAGTGCCAGCCAGCGCTGAGCCCCTTTAGCATCAGTGCCAAAGAAAGTAACCGCCAGGAGCAAACCCACACCTAACACATAGGCGAGCGGAATCCACCGCTGCAAGCGCTGCAGGTTAATTTGAGCGGCTGCAAACATCACAATATAAGCCAGTACAAAGTACCGCAACTGCCGCGTGACTGCGTCGAGTTGCTGCCCGCTGGCACTATAGAGCACAGTCAGCCCAATAGCGGTGAGCAGCAGCAGCAACACGAGCAATGGCCGGTCGATATGGAAGCGTTCAAACAGACCAGGGTGGCCCGCCAGGTCGGATGAAGCCTCTGGCATTTGACGTACATAATAGCTCATCCCCGCTCTGCCTCCACTAGGTAGCTGTCCATCACTTTACGCGCAATTGGCGCTGCCACCTTACTACCCCCGCCGCCATTTTCGACCACAACCGCAACAGCGATAGTCGGCTCATCATAGGGAGCGAAAGCAATGAATAAACCGTGATCGCGATGGCGCTCCGCAGTTTCCTTTTCGTCATATTCCTCGTCCTGAGCGATACCTACTACCTGAGCTGTACCGCTCTTCCCCGCCATGACATATTGCGCTTTGCGTGCACTGCTGCGGGCCGAACCGCGCTCACCATGAAAAACAGCCTTCATTGCAGCATGAATAACTGCCCAGTCGTCATCGTCTGCCTCAACCAGCCCAACCGCTGCTGCGGGCCGGGCTTCTCCATTGACATGGCTAAGCAGTCGCGGCTGAAACCTCAGCCCCCGGTTGGCAACAACTGAAGTCGCCAGGGCAAGCTGTACAGGCGTAGCGAGCATATGGCCCTGACCAATACCCACATTCAAAGTCTCTCCCGGAAACCAGACCTGTCCACGAGCCTGCCTTTTCCACTTTCGAGATGGAAGAATACCGCTGCGCTCATGTGTTGTATCAACACCTGTTGCCACGCCCAAACCAAAGGGTGCGGAAAAATCATGCAAGCTGTCTACGCCCATACGATGAGCTAAATCGTAAAAATAAACATCGCAGGACTCCTCAATCGCCTGATGCAGGTTCACCCGCTGCCCATGCCCAGTACCGCGAACTCGCAAAGTCCAGTCGCGGAAGCGCCGCTCCTCTCCTGGTAAAATATACCAGCCGGGGTCTTTCACGGTTGAAGCAACTGTAATGGTTCCTGTGCTGAGCCCTGCCAGGCCAAAAATAGGCTTCACCGTAGAACCCGGGGGGTACTGCCCCTGAACGGCTCGATTAAACAGGGGCAAGTCACGCGAGTCGCGCAGAGCGCCGTAATCTTTTAAGCTCACCCCATTCACAAATAAATTGGTATCGAAACCCGGCGTACTCACCAGCGCCAGCACGCCACCTGTAAAGGGGTTCATCGCAACCACAGCCCCGCGCCGACCCGCGAGCGCCTCGTATGCGGCCTGCTGCACACGCATATCGAGCGACAGAGTTAAATCTGCGCCAGGCTCGGGCTGAGTCCGTTCGAGCACCCGCAACACTCGCCCAAGGGCGTTGGTTTCAACGTTCTGGTATCCAACCTGGCCGTGTAGAAGGTCTTCGTAGTGCATCTCCAGGCCGATTTTCCCAATATGGTTGGTACCTCGATAGCCCACCTCGTCAATGCGCGACTGCTCTGCTTCATTGATTCGCCCAACATAGCCCAGCGCGTGAGAAAACAGCTCTGCATACTGGTAGTGTCGCACGAGTTGCGCGTCGACAATCACACCTGGCAACTGGAAACGGTTAACCGCCAGGGTTGCGCGCTCGTCTTCACTCAAACGAAAGCGCAACGGCACCGCATCGTAGGGCCGACGCTGTTTGGACCGCTGCTCGAATTTTTCCAGGTCACTCGTTGATACCGGCAACAGCTCTTGCAGCGCTGCGAGGGTCGCCTCCAGATTCGAGACGCGCTCTATGACAACCGAGAGAACATAGCTCGGCCGATTTTCCGCCAGCAAAATACCATTGCGGTCGTAGATTAACCCGCGTTTCGGCGGCAGAGGCTGCAACTGTATGCGATTTCTGTCGGACTCGGTGCGGTAGATCTCATACTGACTCACTTGCAGGGAGAAGTAGCGCGCAAGCAATACCACCAACAGCATCAAAACCAACAGCATGACAAGCACAGTGCGGACGCCGAATATTCGGGATTCGAGATAGGGATCTTTGAGCGCTATTCGCTGTGACATTTTACTGGCGATGATACGGGTGCCTGGCATTGATTGTCCAAGCTCTGTACAACTGTTCCACCAGCACGACCCTCACCAGAGGATGTGGCAGGGTGAGTGGCGACAGGGACCAGCGTAAATCAGCTTCCTGCAACAAGCCGGGGTGTATACCATCCGGGCCACCGAGCAGCAGGCTGATATTGTCGCCATCCATCTGCCAACGGCTCAACTGTTGAGCCAATTGCTCAGTACTCCAGCTCTCGCCGCGCACATCGAGGGCAATCAGCCGGTCTCGTTCAGGCAGCGCCTGGCGAATAGCAGCGGCTTCGCGCAGCATATATTGCTCTGGGTGATTGTCCTTGCCGCGAGCTGCCAGAGGAATCTCACGCAAGCTCAAATTGACTTCGCGGTGAAATCTTTTGTGATATTCAGCAAAACCCTGCTCCACCCAGCCGGGCATTTTTGAGCCAACTGCAAGGATGGTGATCCGCAACCCGGCCTACTCTTCTACAGCCGTCGGCCGAGCCGCCCACAGCCGCTCAAGATCATAAAAGTCGCGTGTGGCAGGCAACATGACGTGGGCCACAACATCACCAAAATCCACCAGAATCCACTCTGAGCCACTCTGACCCTCAACCCCCAAAGGACGAATACCACGCTCTTTGGCAGCCCCCGTCATATTGTCTGACAGCGCTTTCACATGCCTGTTCGATGTTCCACTGGCAACAATAAGATAATCCATGACATCTGTCAGTTCTCGCACATCGAGACTCACGACATTGTTGCCTTTTAGATCGTCCAGTGCATCGATCAGTACCTGGTTGAGTTCAGCAGACTCCATAGCGACAGGGTTCAGTCTCCTCGTGTCTCACTCATTGATTGACCATACATATTTTGTTTTTCAATTTCCTGCCACACCACAGTGGGAACCGCATCTCGAACCGACCGGCCCTGAGATAACTTCTCGCGAATGTGCGTTGCCGAAATATCATGGGGCTGCAACTTAACACGCATAACGCAACCCGCAGGCGTGTCAACCAAAATCTCGGCGGAGCCTGTTTGGTACTGCCGCAGCCATTCTGATACGGCGCCCTCTTGCGACAGTTCACAGCCGGGGCGATCCAGCGCCACAATATGCGCGAAGTCGATAATCTCACGCCAGCGATGCCAGTTATTCAGCTTATTCAGTACGTCTATGCCCATTGCCAGCACGATGCTGCGACTCGGGCCAAGTTCCCGTCGGATCTCTGACAAGCTATCAATCGTGTATGAGGGCCCCGAGCGCTTCAGTTCACGTTCATCACACACCATGCCTGCTTCATTTTGTAGCGCCAAATGAACCAGCCTTGCCCGTTGCGCAGCATCCAGTTGTGGCACTTCGCGGTGCGGTGGCTGGGCCGATAGCATCATTCGCACTTCAGCGAGACCCAGCCGGGCGCGCAACTCCTGCGCAGAGCGCAGGTGACCATAATGAATCGGATTAAAAGTACCGCCAAAAACACCGACAGGAGCCTGCTTCACTGGCGAATATGTCCGTCACCAAACACAACATATTTCTGCGAAGTCAGCCCCTCTAAACCTACCGGGCCCCGCGCGTGAAGCTTGTCAGTAGAAATGCCGATCTCGGCACCGAGCCCATATTCAAAGCCGTCGGCAAATCTCGTGGATGCATTGATCAATACCGAACTGGAATCAATCTCGCGCAAAAATCGCATATTGGCGCTGTGATCCTCGCTAACAATCGCGTCAGTATGTTGAGAACTGTAGCCATTAATGTGTGCTATCGCCTCATCCAGATTACCAACAACCCGTATCGAAAGAATAGGCGCCAGATATTCAGCATGCCAATCTGTCTCATCTGCGGCAACCGCATCCTCAAGAATACTGCACGCTTTTTCACAACCGCGCATCTCTACGCCCGCCTCACGCAGATGCCCGGCGATGAGCGGCAGCAATTCTGTAGCGCGCTGCCCATGCACCAGCAGTGTTTCCATGGTATTGCAGGTTCCGTAGCGCTGGGTTTTCGCATTGACTGCAATCGGGACAGCCTTGCTCGCGTCAGCAGCGGCATCGAGATAAACATGACAGACACCGTCGAGATGCTTGATCACCGGCACCCGCGCCTCTTTACTAATTCGCTCAATGAGACCCTTGCCACCACGGGGCACAATGACATCGACATACTCAGGCATGGTAATGAGCTCAGCCACAGCGGCTCGGTCAGTTGTTTCAACGACTTGCACAGCGGCCGCAGGCAGACCTGAAGCCTCTATACCCTGAACGATGCACCGGGCAATTGCCTGGTTGGACTCTATCGCCTCAGATCCACCCCGAAGAATGGTGGCATTTCCCGACTTCAGGCAAAGGCTGGCTGCCTCAATCGTCACATTGGGACGGCTCTCGTAGACGATACCGATAACGCCCAAAGGCACCCGCATTCTGCCGACCTGAATACCACTGGGCATCGCACTAACATCTGTAATACGACCGACCGGGTCTGCCAGCGCTGTAACCTGAGACAAGCCTTCCAGCATGTCTGCAACCCGCGCTGAGGTCAGCTCAAGCCGGTCCAGCATTGCGTCTGTCAGTCCGCTATCGCGGCCTCGCTGCAAATCTTTGTCATTGGCTGTAATGAGCTGCCCGGCAGATGCAACCAGCGCATCGCTGATTTCCAGCAGGGCGCGGTTGCGTACCGCCGTCGAAGAACGCGCAACTGCGTGCGATGCGTGCCGTGCTCGCGCGCCCACCTCTCGCATATATTTTTCCACGTCCATCAGCATTAAAGATCACCAAAGTCTCGAAACGGCGCATTATACCGGATGTCCACAAGGATTCCCGCCCTTTGCTTGTGGCATTTTTTCAGCGCCTTCAGCGCCAATGGGCAAAGTACGCAAATCTTATTGACAATCATTCTCATTTTTATTAACTTTACCGTCACAATAACCCAAACGGGTCAACAGCCCTATGTACGTCTGTCTTTGCAAGGGAATTACTGACACTCAGGTTCGCGCTGCGGTTGAAGACGGCGCCAATTCGCTGCGCGATGTTCGCAGCAGTCTGGGCGTTGCCAGCCAATGTGGCAAGTGCGGCATACTCACCCGTGAAATCGTGCGCGAGACACTGCTGGACAACGGCACAGGCAACGAGCAACTGTTCTACGCCGTAAGTTGATTGCAATTGCAAATCACACTGATTATCATTCTTATTTATTCTTAAAAATCAATAAGTTAGCTTGACTTTACAGTTTTTCAAGGTGGATACTGTCGGCTTCTAAAACGGAGGCTGATTATGAAAGGCGACCCCAAAGTCATTGACTACCTCAACAAAGTTCTGGGTAACGAACTTATAGCCATCAACCAGTATTTTTTGCACGCGAAAATCTACAAAGACTGGGGCCTGAAAGAGCTTGGCGAGCATGAGTACCATGAGTCGATTGATGAAATGAAGCACGCTGATGCCCTGACCGAGCGCATCTTATTCCTGGAGGGGCTGCCCAATATGCAGGACCTGGGCAAGTTGCTGATCGGCGAAAATACTGAAGAAATGCTCAAGTGCGATCTCAAGCTGGAAATGATCGCCCATGCCGACCTGAAAGAGGCTGTGGCCTATTGCGAGTCGGTGGGCGATTACGTCTCTCGGGAACTGTTTGAAAACATCATGGAGTCGGAAGAAGAGCACATCGACTGGCTGGAAACTCAATTGGGGCTGGTCGACAAAGTCGGCATCCAGAACTATCTGCAGAACGCCATGGAAAGCGCGTCCTAGCAGGCTGTACCCCCCGGCCAGCCGGGTAACTATCTATAGGCCAACGCTATGGGCCGACGGCGATCATGCCTCCGGGGCGGCCCTGTCCTGATCATTTCGAGCTTTAGTCTTCGAGATTCTTACGCCGCTCTCGCCAGCTCACATAGCCACTGAAAACCAATAATATCAGGCAAATCGCTATACCATCGAGCAACCAAATACCCCAGCCGCCCAAAACCCGACCCGAATGCAAATCCAGGATAAAGCGTTCGAGGCTGATTGCACCCTCAGCCAAGGGCAAATCAAAGTTGGCAGGCGATGCTGACGATGCTGACATGGAGGACCAGGCGATTGCTTCCTCACCTGGATTACCCGTGTTCGAATAACTGCTTACCGCCAGCGATAGCACATCGAAATCATAGGTCGCGCCAGCGACACTTAACAGGACTCTGCCAATGCCACCCCCCTCAGCCAGACCAATGGCGTCGATTGGAGCAGGTATCCCATATCGTTCGTCAATCAGTTCGACCAGCTCTGCGTCAATACCAAACTGCAACAGTTCTCTGCGGCAGGCAACAACAAGTTGTCCCTGGTCACTGACCGCACCCACGAGTGCACTGGTGCAGCGCGCGGCGAGTCTTTTTTCATTGAGCCACAACTGTCCGCCAAAGGACTGTGACACCCATCCAAGCCTGGTCTTCACAGCGCTGCGGGGCTCCCTGTCGACATCGACGCCGTAAAGTGGTTTAGCCAACCAGTTTGGCAGCGGCCGTTGCGCCAGAGACATCGGTGCCGAATGGTTTAGCAGTATGCCGGTAACCGCGAGCAAAACGACAATGATCGCAATGGCGAAGCCCAGTCTTTGATGAAAATAGGTGAGGTTCTTCACAAGAATTTATTGTGCGTCAGCAACATTGATCTTTGCATCGGCAACATTGATCTTTGCATCGGCAACATTGATCTTTGCATCGGCAACATTGATCTTTGCATCGGCAACATTGGTCTGTGCATCGGCAACATTGATCTTTGCATCGGCAACATTGATCTTTGCATCGGCGGCATTGATCCGCGCATCGGCAGCATTGATCTGTGCATCGGCAGCATTGATCTGTGCATCGGCAGCATTGATTGGGGTCGCTGGATTCACCTGGTGATCTAAATACAAGGCTGCGCGTGTAACCCTCTCCATGGCGCGTACCGATAAAGTCGCCCCCGTGATACCGTCAATCTTTGCCGATAGCTTTAGCTGTTTGTCCAACTGCCCGCCGAGAAACTGTTGGGTAAAAAAGGGATAGCGCACCTCCCCACCACGGCTTTCGCGGTACTCCAGAACATGCAATTGAGCAATCCGGTTGTCATCGAGCACCACTCCAACGGTAATGGGCATTTCCTTGCCAATCTCGTTAAATATCCAGGCTGTGCGCCGATCACTTTGCCAGTACCTAACACGCAAACCCACTGATTTGCGGTCCAGGATCGTTTGCAATATAGCCTTCTGCGGATGACTGAGCCAAAGCATAGCAGCTTCGTACTCCACACTTTCAAAGGCAAGTTTCAAAAAATCCTCTGTTTCCAGGTAGCGGCCTTTGCTCCAAACCAGTGTCGACAATACCAGCAGTCCAAGCAAAACTGGGTACCGGCACCCGCCGGAGCTAAAGCAAAACAATCGAGCCACTCTATTCATTGCACACTAACCCCAAAAGGGGTCTCAAAAGACCCCTGACAAAGCCCATCAAAAACTCCAGCCGATACCCAGGTTAAACCCGTCTAGCTCTGCATTGCTGTTGTCTTCATCCGACTCGAACTGCACGTCGGCTTTCAACACCACCCCGGGGTGAATCCAGTAGTTCGCACCAATTAAAGCGCGACGTTTTTCAGATTCTATGGCGCTGCTGCCAGCCAACTCATCGACGAACTCATAGCGGGTAAACAAGCCCAGTTTGTCCGTCACCTTATAAGACGGCTCGACATACCAGCCCACTTGTTCATCGCGACCAACGCCACCCAAACCCTCAATATCGCTGTCGATATCCCAACGCGCATACAGCGCACGAAAACCAAAGTCGCCGCTATTGTATATGGCATGGGTTTCGGTCAGCAGACCATCAACTTCACCCCCGCCGAAGGCACTCCGACCGAGGCGGCTGTTACCAATGCCCGCTTGGGTGAGGTCACTCTGATATTGCAGCGCCAATCCGAGTTCCAGACCGGGCATGCCGGTGTACTTCACCCGTACAGTAGTGGCCAGCTCCTCGGCATTGGCCCGCGAACCACTCTGGCGACTGCTGCGAATGGAGAAATTGTCAGCCAGTTGCAGGCCTTCATGAACACCGAAATCATAGCTAAAACCCGGCGCCAGCTCGCCCTGTAATTTAATACCGTTGACGCGGTAGGTCGTCGGAATAATACGGCTTTCAACCAGATTGCGCTCTACCCCATAGAATGTATCAGGCTCATGGGTCTCATTGAGAATACCCACCGGAGGCAGATACAAGCCAGCGAGTGCACTGTGTTCGCGCCTGTAATCCCACTCGATATACGCCTGCTCTACTTCAACCTCTCCGGCGCCACCCGTATTGGTGTGCTCGTATTCCACTTCCGAGAAGAAACGCAGATTGTCGTCAAACTGATGGGCTATATAAAATACCAGCCGCTGCACATCGAGCTCTTTATTCGGATTACTATTGCTGGCGTTTTCAGAGCGCTGGGTGCCATCGTTGTAAAGCACCTCTCCATATCCCCCTAGCTGGGTTTTGCCAGCCCAGGAAGCCAGACCAGAGACACCGGTGTCATTTTCTACTGCATCGGCGGTAGCCTCAATCTTGATCTCAGTTGCCTGCAATTGCACATCGGTCTGCTGCTGTTGACTTTTCAGTGCTTCAATCTGCCTGGCTTGCTGCTGAATAATCTCCCACATTTCTTCTACTGTCGGAGTCTTGACCCCGTTGGCAGCAAACCCAAACCTGGGCAGTGCTGCTAACAACACTGCCAAAACGAGTCGTCTTTTCATTGATATCCTCAAACATTTACACTCTGGTGACTGCAACGCCTCCCGGTACGCTGGGAGACGACCTGGTGGCAACGCTAAACTAAATAAGAATGATTATCAATTAGTTTATCAATTCGGGCAGGATATTCCCCATAAAAAAGCCCGCTGGGTTCGCGGGCTTCGAGAAAGAGACGTTAACTCTGGTTTACTCGGTAGCTGTTGCCTCCTGGGCGTCGATAGCCTGGGCCGCTGCCTTGATCAGGGGCTGTAACTCGCCGCTCTCGTACATCTCTACAACAATATCGCATCCACCAATTAACTCGCCCTGAATCCATAGCTGCGGAAAGGTTGGCCAATTGGCATAGGTCGGCAAATGAGTACGCACATCCGGGTTGCTCAGTACATCGACATAGGCAAAGCGTTCACCGCAGGCCATCAGCGCTTGAGTTGTACGCGCGGAAAAACCACACTGGGGTTGATTCGGTGAACCCTTCATATAAAGAATGATCGGATTGCTTTCAATCTGATCTTTGATAGCGTCCATTATTTCCATGGTGTATCACGTCTCTTGTGCTATTAAAACGAGGCATTATTGTACATAGTCTCACCGTATAATACCCGAGTAATTTGCCCAGGTACCGCCACCCGAGACACATTGCCAAGCTGTAAAGGACGCTATATTATCGCTTTTCTGATGGGCAGCTTGCGCTGCCTTTTTGCGTTTCCAGGGTCTGGCGTCTTTTTATTGCGCTGTTAGCAAAAGGTAGAGAACTATGTCCTCACCCATTATGGACACTTACGGCAGGCTCCCTGTGAGATTTTCGCACGGGGAAGGTATTTACCTGTTTGATGAAAATGGCCGTCGCTATTTCGACGCAGTCGCGGGTGTCGGTGTTAACGGCCTGGGACATGCGCATCCGGCAGTTACTACAGCCATCTCTACTCAAGCTGGCCGGCTACTGCACACTTCAAACCTCTATCAAATTCCGCGACAGGAAGAACTCGCTTCTCTGCTCACGGGCCTGGCCGGCATGGACAACGTGTTTTTTGGAAACTCCGGCGCTGAAGCCAACGAAGCCGCAATAAAAATCGCACGCCTGTACGGACATCAGCAGGGCGTCAACAACCCGGCGGTGATTGTGATGGAAAATTCTTTCCACGGCCGCACCATGGCCACCCTGTCAGCCACTGGCAATCGCAAAATTCAGGCCGGCTTTGAACCCCTGGTAGAGGGTTTTGCGCGAGCGCCATTTTCGGATCTGGATGCTGTGCGAAGTATCGCCGAAAATAATGCCGACGTGGTCGCAATACTGGTAGAACCGATACAGGGCGAGGGTGGCGTTCGCATACCCTACCCCGGCTACCTCAAGGATTTGCGCGACCTGTGCAATGAATATGGCTGGCTATTGATGCTGGATGAAGTTCAGAGTGGGAATTGCCGCTCTGGACATTGGTATGCCTGCCACGGGGAATCAGTGCGCCCCGATGTAATCACGACAGCCAAAGCGCTGGCCAACGGGGTACCAATTGGCGCGTGCATGGCTAGCGGCCCCGCCAGGGATGTATTGGCCAAAGGTAACCACGGCTCGACTTATGGCGGCAATCCGCTGGCCTGCGCTGCGGCACTGGCAACCCTGGAAACTATGAAAGAGCAAAATCTGGCTGCCCGCGCAGCCAAAATGGGCGCGTATCTGCTGGGCCAATTGCAAAACAAGTTACTGCCCTTACCCGGCATCGTCGACATACGAGGCCAGGGTTTAATGCTAGGCATAGAACTGGCACGAGACTGCAGTGAACTGGTGCCTCAAGCGCTCAGGCAAGGCTACCTTATCAACATGACCGCTGATAACACGGTGCGACTATTGCCACCGCTGGTGATGGACGACAGTCAGTGCCAGGAGCTCGCGAGTTTCATGTGCGAGTTCATCTACAGTTACGCTGGCGCGCATACACCTCGCGCCGCCACAGCGTAATCTCTTACTAAAACAACGCCCAGGACTGTTGCCATGACGACCAGACATTTTCTGTCCCTACTGGATTTGTCACCCGGCGAACTAGGCCAACTCATTGATAGAGCCAGCAAACTAAAACAATTACATCGCAGCGGCAGTGAGCCAACGCCTTTCTCCGGAAAAGTGTTGGGCATGATTTTCGAAAAATCCTCTACTCGCACCCGCGTGTCTTTTGAAGCTGGCATGGCACAGATGGGTGGTCACGCCATGTTCCTGTCGCCACAGGATACTCAGCTTGGCCGCGGTGAGCCAGTGGAAGATAGCGCTCGAGTCATATCCTCCATGGTCGACATCGTCATGATCAGAACTTTCGGCCACGATATTGTTGAGCGCTTTGCCGCCAATTCTTCAGTGCCCGTAATTAACGCTTTGACCGATCAATGCCACCCCTGTCAGCTCCTGGCCGACATGCAAACCTTCCGCGAGCATCGCGGCGATATTGCAGGCAAGTCTGTTGCCTGGATTGGCGATGGCAATAACATGTGCCACTCCTATATCAATGCCGCAAGACAATTCGATTTCGAATTGCGTATTGCCTGCCCCGAAGGCTTTGAGCCCGATAGTGGCCTGGTCGCAGCCAATAGTGCCCGCGTTAGTGTTGTGCGCCAGCCAGCCAAAGCTGTTGCCGAAGCGGCGTTGGTAGTCGCCGACGTGTTTGCCTCCATGGGCCAGGAAGCCGAGCAGGAAGAGCGGTTGAGACTTTTTGCCGGATACCAGGTGAATGCCGAATTAATGAGTAAAGCTGCTAGCGATGCCATCTACATGCACTGCCTGCCCGCTCATCGCGGCGAAGAAATTAGCGCCGAGTTAATGGATAGTCCCGACACCGTGGTCTGGGACGAGGCTGAAAACCGCCTGCACGCCCAAAAGGCACTTATGGAATTTCTGCTACTGGGAAGCCAGTAAATAACCCAGGTTAGCCTTTTGCGTGCCGCTTTACAGCAACATCGGCGACAGGCTATTTAGCACCACGCCAGTGTCTGATTTATCAATCCTTTGAAGTTATGCGGGCTGGCCGGTTAGCACCCGCAGACCACTACACTTATCCACACCCTACCCACAGAAAACCCCAGGTTAAATGCCTTGCAATTGGGGATAAACCGCATTATCTTGTATGAAAATTTCTCAACACCCCCAATATATAGGGGGTCAGGCATTTTTCGCATATGCCCAGACATGCAGATAAAGCTAATAAATAGAGACCCTTGCACGGAAGATGATTTCATTTTCAGGCCAGGCAAAAACGCACGGAATGAGGGAGTTTATGCTTATAAATGACCGATTGAGTACGATTTTAACGCAGCATGCAGGTGAAATGGCTTTCGTGCAAAGGTCTCAAATAGAGACCTTTGCACGGAAGATGATGTCGCTTTCAGGCCAGGCAAAAACCCACGCAATTTCGCTGATAAAAGCTTTGTTTGCAAAGTTTTTATTGTCGAGCATCAGAACCGCTCGGCTGTTGGACGAAGAGTAACAACAAGAGTAACAACAAGAGTAACAAGTGATACCAAGTTGTAGCCAAACAACAATAAGGCGAGCAGCCAACCCGGAGTAGAGATGCACACAGAGACCAATCAACCAGCGGCCAATCCAAACGCCGCCACCCACCCTGAATCAGTCACACCATCCGCTAATATTTCAGCCACTGCCCCTGGCCAGGTCAGAGTTATAAAACGTAACGGCACCGTTGTGCCCTACGACGACAGTAAAATTACTGTGGCTATTAGCAAAGCATTTCTGGCAGTAGAAGGTGGCACAGCAGCAGCTTCTTCGCGCATTCACGAAACTGTCGCCAAGCTGACTGATATGGTTAGCGCCACATTCAAGCGCCGCATGCCTTCTGGCGGCACTATACATATTGAAGACATTCAGGATCAGGTTGAACTCTCTCTCATGCGCGCGGGGCAACACAAGATTGCTCGCGACTATGTGATTTACAGGGAAGATCGCTCGCGCCAACGCGATGCAGAGCGGCAAGCGATGCCCGCAGCAACTGAATCCAGCCACAGTGGCATCCAGGTCACGATGGCTGACGGCAGCCGAGTACCGCTGGATATGGGTCGCATTCACACGGTTGTGGGTGAAGCCTGTGCCGACCTGGATGATGTTTCAGAGGCAGATATCATCGACGAGGCGCTGCGCAATCTATTCGACGGCGTGTCTCAAAGAGAACTGAGCGATTCACTGGTCATTACCGCGCGCACATTGATTGAAAGGGAACCCAATTATTCCTATGCGACAGCGCGCTTGCTGCTCGACAACCTTCGCACCGAAGCACTGAGCTTCATGGGCGTTGCCGACAACGCCACCCAGGAAGAAATGGGAACGCTATACGCAAAAGCGCTGCCGGTTTATATCAATGAGGGCATAGAGCTGGAACTACTGTCTCCCCATCTGCGCAGCTACGACCTGGACATGCTGGGTCAGGCGCTGCTGCCAGAACGGGATTTGCAGTTCACCTATCTGGGTCTGCAAACCCTGTACGACCGCTATTTCATCCACAGCAATGACATACGCTTTGAACTGCCGCAGATATTCTTTATGCGTGTCGCCATGGGGCTGGCCAGTGAGGAAGAGAACAAAAACCAACGTGCCATCGAGTTCTACCGCTTACTGTCCTCGTTCGACTATATGAGTTCTACGCCTACTTTGTTCAATGCCGGAACATTGCGGCCTCAACTCTCCTCCTGTTATCTGATGACTGTACCTGATGATCTCGGCGGCATTTACGGCGCTATTCGCGACAATGCAATGCTCTCGAAGTGGGCAGGGGGCCTCGGTAACGACTGGACGCCCGTTCGCGCTCTGGGTAGCTATATCAAAGGCACTAACGGCAAGTCACAGGGCGTTGTACCTTTCCTGAAAGTAGTCAACGATACTGCGGTTGCAGTCAACCAGGGTGGCAAGCGTAAAGGGGCTGTGTGCTCCTATCTGGAAACCTGGCACATGGACATTGAGGAGTTCGTGGAGCTGCGTAAAAACACTGGCGACGACCGCCGCCGCACCCACGATATGAATACTGCCAACTGGATTCCCGACCTGTTTATGAAACGGGTATTTGACGGCGGCGACTGGACCTTGTTCAGCCCCAATGATGTCCCTGACTTGCACGACCTGTATGGTCAGGCCTTTGAAGATCGCTACTGCGAGTACGAGGCGATGGCGGCAAGCGGGGAACTCAAGCTACACAAAACTCTCAAGGCAGAGAACCTGTGGCGCAAAATGCTTGGCATGCTGTTTGAAACAGGCCACCCTTGGGTCACATTTAAAGACCCCTGCAACCTGCGCTCACCACAACAGCACATGGGCGTTGTGCACAGCTCCAACCTGTGTACTGAGATTACTCTCAATACCAACCAGGAAGAAATCGCTGTATGTAACCTCGGCTCTGTAAACCTGGCCCGACACATCGACGAAAATGGCCTCAACCTCAAGAAGCTGGAGCAAACGGTTACCACTGCTGTACGCATGCTCGATAACGTGATCGACATTAACTATTACTCTGTACCCCAGGCACGCACATCCAACCTGCGCCACCGCCCGATTGGCCTGGGGTTGATGGGCTTTCAGGATGCGCTGTACAAGCAGCATATCGCCTATGGGTCTGATGCAGCGGTTAAGTTTGCCGATCAGTCAATGGAGGCAATCAGCTACTACGCCATCAGCGCTTCCTGCACGCTGGCCCAGGAACGCGGTGCCTACTCAAGCTTTGAAGGCTCTCTGTGGAGCAAAGGTGTTTTACCTATCGACTCACTCAAAAATATGGTCGCTACTCGTGGTGACGACTATATCGAAGTGGACACCAGTGCAACGCTGGCCTGGAGCGAATTACGTGAAGCCGTTAAAACCAGGGGCATGCGCAATTCCAACGTCATGGCCATTGCACCTACAGCGACCATCGCCAATATCACAGGTGTCTCCCAGTCCATTGAGCCGACTTATCAAAACCTGTATGTGAAATCGAACCTCTCTGGTGAATTCACTGTGGTTAACCCCTATCTGATTCACGACCTGAAAGAGCGCGGCTTGTGGGACGCTGTGATGGTTAACGATCTCAAGTACTACGATGGCAGCGTGCAGCAGATTGATCGTGTACCAGAAGACCTGAAATCCATTTACTCCACCGCCTTCGAGGTAGAGCCCCGCTGGATTGTGGAGGCCGCCAGTCGCCGCCAGAAGTGGATCGACCAGGCCCAGTCGCTGAATCTGTACATCAATAATGCCAGCGGCAAAAAGCTCGACGTCACCTATCGCATGGCCTGGTATCGCGGACTGAAAACCACCTATTACCTGCGCTCATTGGCAGCAACCGGTACAGAGAAGTCGACCATAGACACTGGCACGCTCAATGCCGTGTCTTCAGGCGAGCCTCAACTGGCACCCATACCCCAGGCTTGCTCACTGGATAACCCGGATTGCGAAGCCTGTCAGTAATAGCCATGGGGATGATAAAACCGTTGCGATTTTAGGAAGGCGGTAAGAAGGTAAGAAAAAGGGGAAATAGTGATGTTAAATTGGGATGAGTACCACAATGAAGATGCGGCGCCGCAGCAACCCGCTCCCATTGTTGCCGATACCGCAAGGCCTGAAATAGCCACAGGGGCCGCCGAAGACGTAGTTACAGAATCGGTTACAGAATCGGTTACAGAATCGGTGGCGCCAGCAGCGGTTGAAGATACGGCTACCTCCAGCAGTACTATGGCGGCAGCCACTGAAGCCTTGGAAAATCTGGATATCGCCGCAGGGCTGGAAGACCTGGGCATGGGTGCCGGTCGCATCTCTATTGATGACAAAGCCATGATTAACTCCCGTGCTGACCTCAATCAGTTGGTGCCTTTCAAGTATGACTGGGCCTGGCAGAAATACCTGGATGGCTGTGCCAATCACTGGATGCCCCAGGAAATTAACATGACCGCTGATGTCGCCACCTGGAAAGACCCCAATGGTCTGAGCGAAGATGAGCGGCGCCTCATTATGCGCAGCCTGGGTTATTTCTCCACTGCTGACTCACTGGTTGCGAACAATTTGGTCCTGGCCATTTACCGCTTGATCACCAACCCCGAGTGCCGCCAGTACCTGCTGCGCCAAGCCTTTGAAGAAGCGATTCATACACATGCCTATCAGTATTGCATTGAATCACTGGGCATGGATGAAGGTGCAGTATTCAACATGTATCGCGAGATTCCCTCGGTCGCCAAAAAAGCGGCCTGGAGCCTGAGCCATACCCATGAGTTGAATGACCCAAATTTCGACACGGGCACGCCGGCAACTGACCAAACCTTGCTGCGCAACCTGATCGGCTTTTATGCTGTGACTGAAGGCATATTCTTCTATTGTGGTTTCACACAGATTCTCTCTATGGGCCGCCGCAACAAGATGACTGGTGTTGCCGAACAATTTCAATACATCCTGCGGGATGAGTCCATGCACTTGAACTTCGGCATTGATGTGATCAACCAGATCAAATTGGAGAACCCACATCTATGGACCGACAGTTTTAAGCAAGAAGTCATCCAGATGATTTTGGAAGGTACCCAACTGGAAATAGAGTACGCGCGTGACAGCATGCCACGCGGCGTATTGGGTATGAATTCGGCCACAATGGAAGAGTACCTACAGTTCATCGCCAATCGCCGTCTTTCTCAATTGGGATTGCCGGAGCAGTTCTCTGGTGCGCAAAACCCATTCCCATGGATGTCAGAAATTATGGATCTGCGCAAAGAAAAGAATTTCTTCGAAACACGTGTTATCGAATATCAAACCGGTGGAGCACTGAGTTGGGATTAATTCCAGCTCGTACTTGAGGGCAATATCATGGATAACAGCAAAAAAGCTTCAAGAGAAGCCGAAACAATATTGATGGCGCTGGATCAGATCAGCCAAACCATCGATGTGATGACCAGCGTTGTCGGCCGCCTGCGCGCCTATCTACAAGAGCAGGACACTGAGGCCCCTGGTGAAAGTGCCACTCAAAGTTCTGTTGAGCAGTTGGAGACCCGTCGCACCGTCCACTAAATGCAGCGCCAGTCATTTAATGTATCTCTCGCCGAAACGGAGGCAACGAATCGAGAATGGCCTGCCCGTAGCGCCTTGTGACAATCCGCCGGTCTAACAGAGTCACCCTCCCGGTGTCCTCTTCAGTTCTCAACAAGCGACCACTGGCCTGCACCAGGCGCAATGCAGCATCGGGTACGCTAATGTCCATAAAGGCATTACCTCCCTGACTCTCAACCCATTCAGCCAACGCCGATTCCATGGGGCTATCGGGCACCGCAAAAGGAATTTTGGCGATAATGACATGGCTGCAATAGTCGCCAGGCAAGTCCACTCCCTCGGCAAAACTGGCCAGACCAAAAATCACGCTAGTGCCGCCAGCGTCAATAGCTTCGCGGTGACGCCGTATGATTTCCTGTTTACTGTAGTCACCCTGCACCAGCATTCGGCCTTGCCACGGTGCCCCGGTTCCCTCAAACACCTCTAACATCTGACGGCGCGAGGAAAATAACATCAGGCTGCCCTCACTTTCACTCAATATCTCTGGCAGCACGGCAACAATAGCCGCAGTATGCGCCTCCGGATTTCCCGGATCAGCATCCATAGCCGGTACCGACAAAACGGCTTGGCGGTAGTCAAAGGGGCTGGCAACAACCTTGTAAATAGCATCGGCAGGAGCACCGGAACGAAGCGTAAACCGAGCAAAGGAATTCAGCGCTGTCATGGTTGCCGACGTAGCAACAACGGCCGCAGCGCGGTCCCACAGGTGTTCCTGCAGAATATCTGTGGCCAAAATCGGGCTACAGCGCAAATCAAAACTCCCACCATTGACCAAATTTATCCAGCGAGCCTTGGGCGGGTTTTCATCCTCGCCGGTTTGTGCGTACTCATGCCAGAGGTGCAAATTGCCCTCGGCCCGACTCACCATGGCTCCAAACACTGCATGCCAGGCGTCAGCCTCCACTTTATCCACTTCGGGAAAATCACCTTCCAGGGCATCAACCATGCAGTTTTCGAGCAACTTGAATTGGCTGTGTAAACGATCAAACAATTCACTGAGAACGCCGCTGGGCTGGCGCAACTCCTCCGGCACCAACCCCTGCGGCAGACGATAATGCTGACTGTCCCCGCGATCAGACAGCTCAGCAGGGTCGATCAGCTCATTGAGTACTTGCTCCACTTGACTCAAAGCCACTGCAATGTCGTCCAACACAGGAGCAATTCTACTAACCCGATCAGCCAGCCCGCCCACCGGGTGTAACTGACTTGCAGCCTGACTCAACTGCTTGCGAGAATCATCCAGCCACTGCCGACTTGAGCTGAGACGACAAAAGGCGGAAAAGTGATTGAGCGCCTTGTCTGGCAGATGGTGGCCCTCATCAAAAACGTACATGCTGTCCTCTGGTGCTGACAAAATAACGCCGCCACCAAGCGCTAAATCGGATAAAACCAGATCGTGATTGGCAACGATTACATCGGCATTTTGCAGAGCATCTCGCGCTCGAAAAAAACTGCACTGGCTGATGTTGGGGCATTTGCGACCGCTGCACTGATTGTGGTCTGTTGTGGCGCTAAACCAGACTCCTTCGTCAATTTCCTGAGACCAGTTGTCGCGGTCACCATCCCACTCACCGCGAGCCAGCGCATCCACCATACTGGTGTATACCGGCAGCGCCTCTGCAGACAAGGGCTGGCTCACTTCATCGGGATATAGCGGTAGCACCGCACTCTCTTCCTGAAAGCTCGCCAGTAGTTTGTCCAGTCGTGACAGACACACATAACGCCGACGCCCCTTCGCCAATACAAAATCAAAACTCAATCCGCTGTGTGTGCGTATATCGGGCAGGTCTTTGTTTACAAACTGTTCCTGTAGCGCCACAGTGGCCGTAGCCACTATCAATTTTTTCTCCAGGGCCTGCGCAACCGGAATCGCCGCTACCGCGTATGCAATCGTTTTGCCAGTACCGGTGCCCGCCTCTATAACACACACGGGGGAACCCTCTGCGTGTTCGCCATCTTCAAAACGGGCACGACCCAGAGCGTTGGCGACCTCGGCAATCATTTGTCGCTGCCCCCACCGCGGGCTCAAAGACTTCGCCTCAATCAGCTTAAAGTAGGCATCGCGTATTTGCTGCTTGGTGTCTTCTGCGAGCAAGGCTGGCTAGTCGTCAGCTTCAGTGTATTGAAGCTTACTGACAACTGCGTTGGCATAGATGGCCAGGGCATAGGGACGGTGCGCTTCTGGCATCGCATTGATGCGAGCTTTAAACCCGGCTTCGCTACAGGAACTTTCAGCCGCAGTATACTGCCCTGGCAAAGGCGCATCGCCACCATGCAACATGCGATACGCATAGAGATTGGTAGCATGCAGTGCGTAACTTTCGACAATCTGCTGATCCATTGCCCGCGCAATCGCTTCGGCAGAATCGAAACCGCATAATGGCCTTCCAAACGCCACATGTATCTGCCCCTTATTGCCAGATATCCCCTGAGCGATACTGGCCACATCCTCGTGCTCACTCTTCTCATAGGCACCAGTGGTTGCCAGTTGATGCAGCTCCGCAGCTTTCATGGCGTCGCAGGGGTCAAGCTCGTAGGAAATTGCGACTGGCACAATAGCCAGGGCGTCGAAGTGCGTGGTGAAATCAGCGTCTTTTTCTTTGGACATGGCCAGCATTTTTATAATCGCCGGTTCCGTGCAATCAACCCCATCTTTCGCTCTGCCCTCCCTCTGGGCAATCCAGATTGGCACCTGCTCTTGCACAAGCGAGTGCCAGATGTAAGAGGACAGCACACGATAGGCTTGCAATATCTGGCGTGGGGCAGTCGCCGAACGATTGACGATAAAACTTTTGTTCAGCCGCATTAGATCCGAGACGTAGGGTTTAGTCAGCAAATTGTCACCTATGGCGATGCGCGCAGTGCCGTGATCATTATGATAGAGCGCGTAATTGATCAGCGCTGGGTCCAGGGTTATGTCGCGGTGGTTGCTCATGTACAAATAGGGCTGATGGGCACCTAGTTCATCCAGACCACTTACAGTAAGACCAGAAGTCGTGTTCTCAATCATCGCAGACACATAGTTCTCAATCACATGCTGCAAGGATGCCACGTCGTTCACGCCCAGCAGTTCTTTGGCGAGTGCGCGACGCACCAACGGTTTGAGCAGTGTGCACATCAAACCTGAAAGGCGTTTGAATTTCAGCCGGGTCATCGCCGTAATGAATTCACCATCACCGAGCAGGCGGCGCAAAACAGCCGCTACTTCCCCATCGTTGTAGGGCCGGATGTCAGCAAAAGTATCTATAGAGTTGGTGTCATTCATATGAGGCGCACACCTTAACCAAAAGTGGCTCTTTAGTCATCACCAAAGAGGTGCCTATAGGTTTGCGCAAGGGCAGTGTGTATACCGGCGTTGAAACCTTGATGCGCTCAGTAACAGCGGCTATTGGCTGGAACTCCACTGCGCTCTTCTCATCCTCAGCCCAAATATTGCCGTAGTGCAATTTCAATTCTAGAGATGAACCTGAGTGAACCCGATGCGCCGCTTTTCCGATAAGCTCACCACCTACCTGTTAATATATTTGAATGAAAGCCAGGCAGTTATTTGCATCCCCCAAAATAAACTGCATATCCCCAGCTTTTCCCTTTGGGGCAGGCCTGCGGATTTGTGTAGACTGTTCAGATAGCTACAACCAATAACCCAATAACCCAATAACCCAATAACCCAATAACCCAATAACCCAATAACTGCGATCATGGGGTGTCTGATAAAATTATTTGAAACCTTTGCACAGAAGATGATGTCGCTTTCAGGCGTGGCAAAAACGCAGGCAATGAGGGCGTTTATACTTATCAATGGCCGATTGAGTACGATTTTACCAACAGCAGGCGCTTTCAGGCGGCGCAGCACACCGGTGAAATGGCTTGCGCGCCAAGGTCTCTAATCTACAAAAACCGGACAAACGCCACTCATCCCAGGAAAAAAATATGGAACAACTCACCGACCTGAAAGCCATCCTGCATTCAAAACGCGCCAACATCTATTATCTGGAAAAATGCCGGGTGATGCAAAAGGATGGGCGTGTGCTGTATCTCACGGAAGCCAAAAATGAAAACCAGTATTGGAATATTCCCATCGCCAATACGACCTGTTTGCTATTGGGAACCGGCACCTCCATCACCCAGGCCGCCATGCGTATGCTGGCTCAAGCCGGTGTACTGGTCGGCTTCTGCGGCGGTGGCGGTACGCCCCTGCTCATGGCCACCGAGATCGAATGGCTGTCACCGCAAAGCGAATATCGCCCCACCGAATATGTCCAGGGTTGGATGAACTTCTGGTTTGATGAACAAAAACGTCTGGCCGCGGCCAGGCAATTTCAAACGGCACGCATCCAGTTTATGCAAACAGTATGGGCAAAAGACAGGGATTTAATAAGCGCGGGCTTTAACAGTCAGGATGAAGCTATAACGACTTTGCTAAACAATACCTGTGCCAAAATCGAACAGGCGCAAAAAGTCAGCAAACTACTGCAAATAGAGGCCGATCTCACCAAACGGCTTTATAAAATAGCCGCCAGCAGAACCAAGCAGGGCGATTTTGTGCGGGAAAGAGAATCAGTCGATAGTGCCAATGCCTTTTTGAACCACGGCAACTATCTGGCCTATGGCCTGGCCGCCACCACGTTATGGGTGCTGGGCATTCCTCACGGCTTTGCCGTCATGCACGGCAAAACCCGCCGCGGTGCATTGGTGTTCGATGTGGCGGATTTAATAAAAGACACGCTGGTGTTGCCCTGGTCATTTATCTGCGCCAGGGAAGGCGCTACCGAACAAGAGTTCCGCCAGCAATGCCTGCAAGCGTTTACCGATCACAAAGCACTGGACGTTATGTTTGACCAGGTAAAAACCATCGCCTTGCAGCATCACGAAACCAGCGGTGCAGCCAGATGATGGTCACCTTCGTGTCACAGTGCGAGAAAAAAGCCCACAACCGAACCCGGCGGGTACTGGACAGCTTTGCCAACCGCATCGGCGATAACACCTGGCAAACCGTGATTACCAACGAAGGCTTGAACGCGGTAAAAAAACTGCTGAGAAAAACCGCCAGCAAAAATACCGCCGTTGCCTGTCACTGGATTAGAAGCCGCAGCCGCTCGCAGTTTCTTTGGGTGGTTGGGAATAGGAGTAAGTTTGGTAGCGATGGTGTGGTGCCGGTAAACTATACAAATAATCGAATAATGATTGGAGAGATAGAAATTATGACAGATCAATATCGTGCAAATACCCAGGATCAAAGACTAGACCAACACTTGTTTGCGGTGGGGTATTTGGCTTATAGGATTACACGGAAATTCGTGCCTGGGGATGACAATCTCGCCAAATCTGCTTTTATTGCGGGTTGCTGGCATGATATCGGAAAAATTGATCCCAGTTTTCAAGATTGGTTGCTTAAAGCGTTGTCGAAGAAAAATTTTGAAGCTGTACCAGATGATGGTCAACACATAGACACAAAAACTGGCAGGTTTTCATGGCAAAAACATCCTCGGCATAATGAAATTTCACTGCTGTTGTTTCATCTGTTATTCGATGAAACAGGATTGAATACAGACTCATTAACGAGGGCCAAACATGCCATCTATTGGCACCATGCCAAACCACTCAGAGATAAGAATAATGAAATTAAAAAAATGATAGGTATTTTCGATAAGCTGAAGCTTGAGAAGCAAGACTACTTAAAGCTGATCGAGCACGCCAAAGCCATACTGGAATCTGTAAAGGGTATAGCAAATGAGTATTTTCAAGAAGAAGTGCCAGCAGATATTTGTAACCTGAATAGACCAAGTTTCGACAATATTGAAGATAATCTTGAACATGAGTTGCCAGTATATAAACGCTACTCGCGTAAAGAATCCATAGATAAATATGAAAGAGACATACAGTACAACGCAAAAAACAATCTGGCTAGATCAGCGGTAATTACCGCGGACCGGCTGGTTTCTCGACTCCCTAAGCGGAACAGAGCTGGCACACTCGAAGAGCACATCAATAACCATTCTTTGGATGACATTCTCGACGAGGCTTTTCATAAAGACCGAGAGTTAAAACAGCATATACTGCAATGTTTGGAGGGCTTTAAGAAAAATAACCCGGATATTGCAAGAAACGAGCGGCAATCCGAGGCTGCAAATGCGTTGGCAGATGAAGAAGTAACCATTGGTGTGTTGCGAGGCCCAGCAGGGTGCGGCAAAACCAAGATAGCCCTGGAATGGGCGTTAAATACCGAGGTAAAAAGAATATTCTGGGTGTGTCCAAGGGTGCAAATATGTGAAGGCTTATTCAAGGACTTATCATCAGGCGAATATTTGCCTGATGCAAAAATCGAAATCTGCACTGGCGATATCAAACAAACTCGGGAATCTGGCAATCCTGTTGATACACCAGAAGGGAAAGAATTTTCAGGGGATATTGTCATTACTACCATTGACCAAATTGTAAATGCAATTACCACCCATCGTAATGTCACCACGCTAATGGACTTTATGAATGCCCATGTGGTGTTTGATGAATACCATGAGTATATCAATATGCCCGCATTCAACTTGCTGTTTGCGGAATTGGTAGAGTGCAAAAAGTATCAGCAAGATGAAGATAATACATTGCCGAATACGCTTTTAGTATCAGCGACACCCAATCCGCTGTTTGTAACCGACTTCTTGCGACTCAAAAAACAGGATATCGTTAATATTGAAAGCTTTAATCAAAGAAACTACCGCATAGAATTCGCTGACTACGATGAAAAATTGGAAGACGATACCAATCCACTGTTTCAAGAACAACCTGTCAATACCTTTGTTATCAGCAATACTGCGATTACCGCTCAAAAGAGCTTTATTAATAATCAGGAGAAAGAAAACAGTGTTTTACTCCATGCAAAATTGACAAAAGCAGACAGGGTAAAATGGTTCAACAAAGCATTTGATTCTTTTAAGGAAAAGGGCAGTAGAGACTATGATCTATTGCGAAGTGGTCCCGTGATTCAGGCATCACTCAATATTACTTGCGATAAAATGGTTACCGAAATGACCCATGCGGAGAACTTCTTGCAACGGCTGGGCAGGCTGGACAGATTTGGTCAAAACGAGAAGACAAACGAGTACATCATTGCAATAACGCAAGCGGTAAAAAATGGGAAGCAGAACGACAGCAGTTCGCGTTTTCTGAGTTCTCTAAAAATTTTGCAAAGCACAAAAGCCTGGCATGATTTTCTGCAAAACGAGTTGCCTGATGAAGCAATCACGATCAACCATATATATGATTTGTATGACCGTTTTTATAAGGACGAAAATTGTCGTAAGTTAATTGAACAGGATTTGGTGAAGGCGCTTAAAGAGAGCGTGCTAAGAATTGAAAATAAACTGGTTGACCCTGTGACATATCCTAAGCTCAGGAAGGATGAAAATAAAATAAAAATCAAAAAGTATTCATTGAGAGGTGATAATCGTTTTGTGCAGATGGCGATTGTAGAAGTTACAGACCGCAAACACCCGCCAAAACATAAAAACGAGTATATAGATGATGTGCTTACCTATGAAGTGAATAGGATTGAAGGTGTCATTAGCGGTCAGAAGAAACCCGACCAGGATTTGTTGACATTTATGTATGACAAAGATCATAAAATACAAACAATGAAAACCGGCAAAAAGGTGAAACAGGAGTATTCTTTAAATACTATTAGAAATAAAGCCAGAGACCCGGATTCTCCGATTTACGTTAGTTATACAATTGATGATCTGAATCTATGTAACGACACACCTAATACATACGCAGTTTACTACGCAACAGGGAAACGACAGCCTATCGGGGCTATTTCTTTAAACCAACTAACCAGCAAAGGTGAATGATATGCAAACCGAAAAAATAACAGGAATTAAAAGTGTCGATTTTGAGATAACTGCTCTAGGGCATGGGGTGGTCAATTGGAATGGATCAATAGAGCTAAACATTCGTGTAAAAGGGGCAGACAAAAAAGTCACTAATCATTCTTTACCAAAATTACGAGGATATTCAAATATTAAAGGTCATTGGGATGATGGCAACCCAAAATACAAATATGCTGAAGATATTGACTTCAAAGAAAACAGACTTTACATCAGCCAAAATTGTATTCGCCATCACTTATTTAAAGACCAGGGACTGTTCGATTTACAATCGCCTGAGGTGGCGAGAAATATGGATAAGCTATTGTGTTCAATTACCGGGCTTGTTCGTGGTTATGTTATCCCGAAGCAAGAATATAAAAGAACCAGTGCTTTATTACTTGAGGATTTTGTTGATCAATTAGGAAACGGCAATTTTGAGCAAATGGGGAAATCAGGTAGTAAAGAGAAAAAAACAACAAAATCCGGTGATGAAAAAAGCCCAACCATGTTTTCTAAAACCACTTTTGGTGACACTGAATACAAGAGCTACGGATCAATCAGTATTGAACAACTTCAGTTTATTTCTTTGAGCGATTAATTCTCTCGTCGAGCGATGATGTTAAACAAAGAAAATGAAGGTGAGGAAATTGCAGAAAAAATTGCTCGATTTGTTAACAAAATTGGTAATACCGATCAGGCAGAGGCGGAATATCATTCAAACTATGTAAGAAGGGGATCCATTTTTAATACAGGTGAGCAGGGAATTTTGCTCAATGACACAGCTATAGATATTTTAATAAATGATACATTGGAGCGCATAAGAAACCTGAATATCAGACAGGCAAAAGGATATATGTACGTTGATTCAATTGAAGTAGATTATAACGATGGGAGCAGTAGCAAAGATATGATGCGTATAAAAACCGATCCAGGGTCGAACGCTAAAAAAGAGGGCAAAGAGTATGCCAAATATTTTGAAGGAAGGAGGGAATATAGGCCATGCAAATAACTATTGAATATGATTCGATTTGGCAAAACTCTTTTCTGGCGGGGAGTGACGATCAACCAATATCAAAAAAAAACAACAGGAAGTTTATAGCGACCTCAAAATCAAAAGACCATAGTGTAAAAGAAATTACTAAAAATACAGTGCTCGGTGTTTTGTGTCGATTGATTGGGGATCAAAGGAAACTTTATCAGATAAGGGAAAGCAAAGATTATTATTTTAGGGATATAGAAAATTTAATTACTCATCAAAACAAAGGAGATCAAACCACAAAGGAAACAGTATTTATTGTCAACAAGAGCAATAGCCGACCACCCCAAAGCACATTTATTGGTGTATTACCAGATGATACAAAATTGTTTTTTTCTGATTCTGCGCCCCAGTTATGGTCGGTGCTTTATCTGGAATTTAATGATCTGGTGGGTCTTATAAAAAATGAAAAAGTGTGGGAGAGTAAAGAGGATAAAGCTAGTAGCCTGCCAAGAAATTTGTTGTTCAGGATTGATGAAATTACAAATCAAGAACCTGTTAAAACAATTGAAAGAGAGGTCAAAGAACTGACGGAAAAAATCAATAAGGAAGAGGGAAAACAAAAGGAACTTACAGACAAATTTCAGGCCAGGTTATCTCCCAATGAAAAACAGAAAAAGGCTTTTGGTGAAAGCAGTAAAAAAATACTGGTAAATATTGCAGAATTAAATCAATCAATTATTGATATCGAAAAATCAGGAGATCGTAATCAGTTCGACACGAAATTAAAATCTACCGTAGCATTTCTGGACGAAAAATATCCGGATAAGAAGGCTGGATCATATCTTAAAGATGGGGTTTTATACCCTATAAAATTGTACGCAGCTGCACTTTATTTGCAGGCAGAACGTATGAGAGAAGGCAAAATTTTCATTGATTATTGCTATAAAAAAGACAAAGTAAGCATCCAGGGATTTTCTAAACGCGGTTTTAATGGAGTAAGGGATTTTCTCAACCTATTATGTGGTTCAAAGAAAAAAACTGTCGGCACACCTTTTCCATTAACAAAATCCAGTGGCACGCTTGAGATCAATATAAGGGTTGACCGCGATAAGGCTAAAGAAATAAAAACTATGATTGAAAATGCTGGAGTTTCCAGTTTTTATCTGGGTAAGAAAGGTTTGGCCTATGTGACTTATATTGGCACGAGAGAGGCGTAAGCACTAATGAATCACTACATTGATATAAAAATTAATCCTGATGCTGAAATGCGTGAAAATGTGTTGCTTAACAAAGTCTATGCCAAACTCCATAAACGCCTGTATGATTTGAAATCACATGCTTTGGGTGTAAGCTTTCCAGAATACCAGATAAAACTGGGTAGAATTTTGCGTATTCATGGAACAAGTCAATACTTGCAAGTACTGCAAAGTGAAAATTGGCTGGGCGGTCTCAAGGGGTATTGTGATATATCAGAAATACAGCAAATACCTAACCAGGTCAGCTACCGCACTGTTTCCCGCAAACAAGCCAACATGACAGCGGCAAAACTCAGGCGTTTAATTAAGCGTGGCTCCATAAAAACTGATGAGATTAAACGCTATAAAGCCAGAATGTTCCAGCAAGGAATCGATAATCCCTTTCTTGAACTGGATAGCACATCAAATGGCTACAAGCATCGCCGGTATCTGTCTTTTGGAGACTTACAAAAAGACGCAACCGCAGGTAACTTTGATCAATTTGGTTTGAGTAACCAAGCAACCGTTCCTTGGTTTTAATAGGGTGAATACGCAAAAATGAAACCGCCTTCAATTGCTATAAAATACCGGAATACCGCTTGTCTTCAAGATACTACGCCTGGATTCTGCCAGAGTTTATCCATACCAATCCGTGTAGACTCCGTAAATACGATGCCAAATACTCATGCTCTTACCAAAAATATTTGCTCTTTAATAATTACATTATAATCAATTAGTTACAGCACCGTTGTTTTTATTGGTTTTGCAACCAATTGAACGATAAGTACCTGTTGTAACTATCTTTTTGTAGTTTGTATAACGGGTTCACTGCCGCACAGGCAGCTTAGAAATCAAGGAAGCCCAGAGCATCCTCCTCGTACTCGTTCACTGCCGCACAGGCAGCTTAGAAAGACGCGGGGACTGCCGCTGATAGAGCGCTGACGTTCACTGCCGCACAGGCAGCTTAGAAAAACAGCCCGGCCAGGCCGGGCTTTTTTTGTCTGTTCACTGCCGCACAGGCAGCTTAGAAAAAAGAGAGCCATATCTAGAAACCCCCTTTTTTGTTCACTGCCGCACAGGCAGCTTAGAAAATCTAAAATAGCATCTGCAATATCGTAAGCAGGTTCACTGCCGCACAGGCAGCTTAGAAAATTCGATACGTTTAACTAACTTTGAGCCGAACGTTCACTGCCGCACAGGCAGCTTAGAAATGTAATCCATGCTCTCGTAAAAGTCATGTCATGTTCACTGCCGCACAGGCAGCTTAGAAAATTACTTCCAGGTCACGCATGGGCCGGGCTCAGTTCACTGCCGCACAGGCAGCTTAGAAATTATGGTTGCTATTCTCTTTCTAATATGGCCGGTTCACTGCCGCACAGGCAGCTTAGAAAGGCAAGTCATCAATGGATTGACCAAGCTGGGTGTTCACTGCCGCACAGGCAGCTTAGAAAGAATTTCAACGTCTAGCCAGGGCTCGTATGAAGTTCACTGCCGCACAGGCAGCTTAGAAAACACTTTAACAAGCTCATGATACACGCTCAATGTTCACTGCCGCACAGGCAGCTTAGAAAAAGTTGCGCTGCGCCTGCAAATTTTCAATGACGTTCACTGCCGCACAGGCAGCTTAGAAATAAAAAAATAAACTGACGACCAGACCAGGGCCGTTCACTGCCGCACAGGCAGCTTAGAAAAAAACGTTTCATCGAAGTAATTAGCTCCATAAGTTCACTGCCGCACAGGCAGCTTAGAAATTTTCTTATTCTCAAGCTTCCGGTGCTCAGGAGTTCACTGCCGCACAGGCAGCTTAGAAATGGTAGTTTTTATGGAGCTAATTACTTCGATGGTTCACTGCCGCACAGGCAGCTTAGAAAGTGAAAATATGCATTCCCACATTTGTAAATCCGTTCACTGCCGCACAGGCAGCTTAGAAATTAATGCTCATAACAAGTCCCCTTTTTCAAATGTTCACTGCCGCACAGGCAGCTTAGAAAAAGTTTTTCGTTAAGGTCGTTTTGCATTTTCTGTTCACTGCCGCACAGGCAGCTTAGAAAGTATGCAACTTGGATCTCGGCGCTTATATAGTGTTCACTGCCGCACAGGCAGCTTAGAAAAGCAGGAAATATTTACCGAAGAGCCGGTGTCAGTTCACTGCCGCACAGGCAGCTTAGAAACATCAAATTCAATATTGCATAAAATAGCAGCAGTTCACTGCCGCACAGGCAGCTTAGAAATGTGAACAGCTTATGTTAAAATGCGCACAACAGTTCACTGCCGCACAGGCAGCTTAGAAAAAGCTTTTCGTCAAGGTCGTTTTGCATTTTCTGTTCACTGCCGCACAGGCAGCTTAGAAAACTTAATACAGTAAATCTCTCCACCAATACAGGTTCACTGCCGCACAGGCAGCTTAGAAAATCAAGCATTGTTACGGCCCGACCTGCTTTGGGTTCACTGCCGCACAGGCAGCTTAGAAAAGAACTTATTAGCAGCCGCGAAGCCGGTGACCGTTCACTGCCGCACAGGCAGCTTAGAAATGTCGATGATCGAACAGTTCGATAGTGAGTAAGTTCACTGCCGCACAGGCAGCTTAGAAATATGGCGGCCCATCAATCTGGATTTGCACTAGGTTCACTGCCGCACAGGCAGCTTAGAAATTAACGCTCATAACAAGTCCCCTTTTTCAAATGTTCACTGCCGCACAGGCAGCTTAGAAATATACCCGCGCTTTTCGTCGTCAGTCAAAACGGTTCACTGCCGCACAGGCAGCTTAGAAATTGGTCGAATAGTTACCGCTACCCGCCGGCTTGTTCACTGCCGCACAGGCAGCTTAGAAATGATTCAACAGCCGGAGCAAGTTTTGAGCCCAGTTCACTGCCGCACAGGCAGCTTAGAAAGGCGATTGCTTTCGGCATGTCTCCTACGGCGAGTTCACTGCCGCACAGGCAGCTTAGAAATTTGACAGGGCCAGAGTCGGAATTCTGACCCCGTTCACTGCCGCACAGGCAGCTTAGAAATATGTTCAATCGCAAGCGATCAAGCACCAAGGGTTCACTGCCGCACAGGCAGCTTAGAAATTTAATTTGCTTTTCCATTTTCGCTTCCTCTCAGTTCACTGCCGCACAGGCAGCTTAGAAATGAATTTTACCCACCCCGACACGCATCTGGCCGTTCACTGCCGCACAGGCAGCTTAGAAAATAAAATTGAGAAAGAGTTAGAAAATGACATGGTTCACTGCCGCACAGGCAGCTTAGAAAAAAACTATCTACTATCTAAAACACATGCAACAGTTCACTGCCGCACAGGCAGCTTAGAAAAAGCTTTTTGCTGACAAATTTCGCACACATAGGTTCACTGCCGCACAGGCAGCTTAGAAAAAATACGAACTCGAAAATGGAGGAAATCAGGAGTTCACTGCCGCACAGGCAGCTTAGAAAACCAGACATCTGAGCCCGGCCCATGCGTGACCGTTCACTGCCGCACAGGCAGCTTAGAAAGTCGCCGCCGTGTTCGTCAAACTCATGGATATAGTTCACTGCCGCACAGGCAGCTTAGAAATGGAAGTGAGTTTTGAATATCAGCGACAAATAGTTCACTGCCGCACAGGCAGCTTAGAAATCATTTTTTCTAAACACATAATTCACGCTTACGTTCACTGCCGCACAGGCAGCTTAGAAAAGTCTCTAACGGCATCATCTGACAACTCAGACGTTCACTGCCGCACAGGCAGCTTAGAAATCCGGCAGCCGGTGGCCTTTCTTTGTCGCTTCGTTCACTGCCGCACAGGCAGCTTAGAAAGACGTTCCACTTGCTTGATATTTACAATTCTTGTTCACTGCCGCACAGGCAGCTTAGAAAGCGGTATTCGCTCAGGTCAACATGCTCTACGGGTTCACTGCCGCACAGGCAGCTTAGAAAAGCCCCTTCACGCAACCGCCCATTTTACCATGGTTCACTGCCGCACAGGCAGCTTAGAAATTGAGCCTTTACCGAACATATCCTCCAGCCGGGTTCACTGCCGCACAGGCAGCTTAGAAAGGCTGCTGCTGTTAAGAAAGCTGGCTGATGGTGTTCACTGCCGCACAGGCAGCTTAGAAATGCGTGAAATACATGGTCGCCGTATATATCGTGTTCACTGCCGCACAGGCAGCTTAGAAAAATAGTCAGTTAAAAATGTGCTAAAAAATGGAGTTCACTGCCGCACAGGCAGCTTAGAAAGTAGGGATTCCTGACTGGGCTTATGAACAGGGGTTCACTGCCGCACAGGCAGCTTAGAAATTATTGTGGGCGAGGTGCGCGGACCGGAGGCCGTTCACTGCCGCACAGGCAGCTTAGAAATCTCGTCCGTCTGGCACCAGGCCGATTTCACAGTTCACTGCCGCACAGGCAGCTTAGAAAAGGATATCCTCGCCGCTCTCTGTTGTCATGTAGTTCACTGCCGCACAGGCAGCTTAGAAATGTTCGGCAGTAAAGGTGGTTCTGGTGCGCTAGTTCACTGCCGCACAGGCAGCTTAGAAAAGCTACACCCCCGCGCCGGTGATTACGATAGCGTTCACTGCCGCACAGGCAGCTTAGAAAGCGTGGCGGGCTGTTAGTGTAGCTGGCTTAGTGTTCACTGCCGCACAGGCAGCTTAGAAAACCCGCTCGGGCAATAGAGACTACGCGCATTTGTTCACTGCCGCACAGGCAGCTTAGAAATCCATTTATCTTCTTTGCTTTTTTCTGGTTCAGTTCACTGCCGCACAGGCAGCTTAGAAATTTTTTCGCAACACGTTTATCCGGGATGGATGGTTCACTGCCGCACAGGCAGCTTAGAAAATTAATGATGGGGCCGCCGACCAGACCGCTGAGTTCACTGCCGCACAGGCAGCTTAGAAAGCATTCTATGTTCGCAAATGCTTTTGCCCAGGCGTTCACTGCCGCACAGGCAGCTTAGAAATTACAAAATTTAATCGTTGTCAGTACACGTCAGTTCACTGCCGCACAGGCAGCTTAGAAATCTAGTTGTGCCCTGCCACCCGGCAGGCGGCCGTTCACTGCCGCACAGGCAGCTTAGAAAACGGCGCGAACATCCAACCTAAGTAAACGAGTGTTCACTGCCGCACAGGCAGCTTAGAAATTGCGCAACGCCTCACGAATAGTTCCCGCTGTTCACTGCCGCACAGGCAGCTTAGAAAACAACCGCTCGGCAGGAGGAAAACATGAAACCGTTCACTGCCGCACAGGCAGCTTAGAAAAGTGAATAGTCCCCGGCTTTTGCTACTCTTGCGTTCACTGCCGCACAGGCAGCTTAGAAAGTCTTACTGCTGCCAGGGCATTGCTTGCCTTGGTTCACTGCCGCACAGGCAGCTTAGAAAGGGGCCGACAACCCCGGCTTTTTTTTGCCCGCGTTCACTGCCGCACAGGCAGCTTAGAAACAAAATTTATAAAAATATCCCAGATTCAATGGGTTCACTGCCGCACAGGCAGCTTAGAAAAAAGACCCGCCAGGCGAAGTGAGAGACACCTGGCGGGCCAAGGTTAGCATTCACTGCCGCACAGGTAGCTTAAAAGAGTCTATCCATTTCATGCGGGTGCTCTGCCAGTGCATAGTGAGTCGTCAGAATGGTTTAGAGCTAAAAGTGAGGAATACCTCAAACGGCATCTAATACCAGATCATCCAGAATTGTGGAGAATTGAGTGTTTTGATAAATTTTTAGTAGAAAGAAGAAAGTTAATTACACACACATTTAGAGATGAACTTCGTGTTGTTATTAGAGAAAGGAAAAGTTGGTGATTGTAAAACGCATAGCAAATTATTCCAGCCAACCGCTACCGCTTCGGCTGAATTCAGACATTGGATCAATCGCAAAACGTGGTGCGTAGGTCATGCCAACTCTGAGCGGTTCGAGAAGAAGCAAATCAAGGCCGTCTGGTTCAACTTAGGCCAAATAGTGTGAACGCAATTGTTCGCGCTTCTGGTTATCCACTCCCAACACGTCTTCCAGATAGTGCTCAAGCGAATCAAATTCCGCATTAATTGCATCAAACGCCGCCTGTAAATACTGCGGGTGTACTTCCAGCACGGGTAGCATAGTCTCTGGGGGTAAATCCATTTCGTACTTCTGGGCCAAGCGGTCCATTTCACGATGGGGCAGAAAATAGTCTGCGGTCAACATGTAATCGGCCATGACCTGATCTCGAGACACCCCCAAGGCCAGTAAGATAATCGCCGCTGCAAAGCCAGTGCGATCCTTGCCTGCGGCACAATGAAACAACATGCGTGTAGGCTGATCCTGCAACAGATGCCGAAACATTTCGCTGTAGGCGTGTGATTGCTCCAGCGCAAAATCACGATTGATATCGACCATAAAGTTGAACATGGCTTGCGCGTTCACCAGGTTTTCTGTGGCTTCGCTAAAAAATCTGTCGTTGCTGCCTGGAGAGATAGACAAGCTCACTGTGCGCGGCCCTGGTTCCGGTAGCAGGCTCGGGTCCCGCTCCTGCTCTTCTACGCGGCGAAAGTCACAGACAACATCCAACTCCAGCGACCCGAGCAACTGCTGGTCCCGCTGGTTAAGTTTACTCAACTGACCAGACCGAAACAGATAGCCCCAACGCACGCTGCGGCCATCGTGGGTGATATATCCACCCAGGTCGCGAAAGTTAGGGGTACCTTCAAAAGGCAAATGACGCATGACAGCGGAACTACTCATTTTCTATCACCAAATAAGCAAGTTTCATAATCAAATCAGTTTGTTTCTTCAGAGCGCCGGAACCAAAGGGATCCTCCCCCAGTAAATCACGGTACATCGGCGCCATGGTCACATAGGACATAATCATATTGTTCAAAGCCATGACTGCCCAAGGCTGTAATTCACGACCGCCCAACACTGGCATGATCTCTTCTTCAAGGGGCTTCTCAACATCAAACATGGGGCTGAACAAACGGTCAATCAGATCACTGGTGTTAGGGCCTCCGCTCAAGGCGGCATGTTGTAATAAGCGCGCCAGATTGGGCCGCTCGTGATGCATTCGAATGACTCTCTCTAACCATTGGTATATGCGCTCTGGTGTCACCACATCTGCTGTTGACAGCTCCGTGAGTGGCTGCGCAAACAGGTCTAGTAATCGGTCGAGCACAGCGCTGTACAACGCTTCTTTGTTTTTAAAGTGGTTATATAGACTAGGCGAGCGAATGCCAACGCCATCTGCGACATCACCCAGCGAGGTGGCCTCATAGCCCTTCTTGGCAAACAAGTCTTCTGCTGCATCGAGAATACGTTCGGCGGTCGGCTTGGCCGAGGCAGTGTCTGCGGCTGTTTCAGTTTGGGCTCCCATGGTCGAAATATTAACTAATCGTTGTTAGTAAAACCAGTGGTTGCTACTTTTCTCTTTAAATTTCATATGCTTATACCTATAGTTTTGGATTCATTAAGAATCAAAGGCGATACCACCATGGCTAGCGCCTGTGTTGACACAACGGGGCTAAATGTGAATAATCGCGCCTCTTGATTTTATGACTCACAGAGGTATACACATTGGCTAATTCACCTCAAGCCAGAAAGCGCGCACGTCAGGCCGAGAAGCGTCGTAGCCACAACGCCAGCCTGCGTTCATTGGTGCGCACAGTTATCAAGAAGGTACTCGCTGCCATTGATGCTGGCGATGCGGAAAAAGCAAAAACCGCTTACGATGAGGCCGTACCTGTTATTGACCGTATGACAGATAAGGGCATTATTCACAAGAATAAAGCTGCCCGCCATAAAAGCCGCCTGAATGCACAGATTAAAGCACTGTCCGCTTAAGCGCCGACGCTGCAAGCATTCATATGAGACCTTTGCACGAAAGCCATTTCACCTGCATGCTTTGTTAAAATCGTACTCAATCGGTCATTTATACCCATAAACTCCCTCATTCCGTGCGTTTTTGCCTTGCCTGAAAGCGAAATCATCTTCCGTGCAAAGGTCTCCATATGTATGTGAGTCGACTGCTGGAGTAAAAAATTAGTTAAGAACGAGGTTATCTCGGTGAATCAACTCTGGGTCTCCCTGATATCCCAGGCGCGCTTCAATTTCCTCGGTACCAAAACCGATGATCTGGCGCGCTTCATCAGCAGAGTAATTGACCAGGCCACGCGCAATCTCAGCCCCTCGCTGGTCTTTGCAAACCACCAGGTCGCCGCGGCCAAAATCTCCGCCCACAGATTTCACGCCAACTGGCAGCAGGCTTCTTCCTGAATCGGTCAACACCTTAACAGCGCCATCATCCAATACCAGGGCACCACTACTTTGCATCAGCCCTGCCAGCCACTGCTTACGGGCTTTTACCGGCGCTTGTGACGCTTGCAGCCAAGTGCCAATCGTTTCACCTGTGCTCGCTGACAACACAACTCCGGCAGACCTTCCGCAGGCAATAATTGTGTCGGCACCCGAGCGTGCGGCAATGCGTGCAGCTTTCACTTTTGTGAGCATGCCACCGCGACCCAAGGCCCCGCCACCGCCAGCCATTAACTCAAGCTCGGCATTGTCTGCCGCAATACAATCTATCAACCGAGCCTCAGAATTCTGACGCGGGTCGGCATCATACATTCCCTGTTGATCCGTCAGTATCAGCAAAGCATCGGCGTCCAGCAAGTTCGCTACCAGCGCGGCCAGTGTGTCATTATCGCCAAAGCGAATTTCCTCGGTGACAACGGTGTCATTTTCGTTGACCACCGGTATCACGCCAAACCCCAGCAAGGTGGTTAAGGTACTGCGGGCATTTAAATATCGGTCTCTGGCGGAGACATCATCGTGCCCCAATAAAACCTGGGCCGTGTGCAGTCCGTGGGACTGGAAAGCAGACTCATAGGATTGCACCAGGCTCATTTGGCCGACGGCTGCGGCAGCCTGTAAATCGTGCAATGCGTGTGGGCGTTCGCTCCATCCCAACTTGCCCATACCAGCAGCCACCGCGCCACTGGACACCAGCACAACCTCACAATCGCGCTCACGCAATTGCACAATCTGCCCAACCAGGGAGTTGATCAACGAGGTATCGAGACCTCGACCGGCATCCGTCAGTAAGGCGCTGCCAATTTTGATAACCCAGCGCTTGGCCGACAAAAACTTGCTGCGATCAGCGGACATATCCCACACCCGCGCCGTCTGCGTCGTCATCCTCTTGCTGAGCATGCTTTGCCGCGCGATATTGCGCGCGCAGGCCTGCAATCTGATCACGCGCCTCAGCTTGTATCAAGACGCGCTGCTCGCGCTCCTGCTCTGCCAACTCCGGGTTGCCCTCTTCGGCTTCATTCCAGGTTTCAAGCTGCGCCATAATGTCGCCCATTAAGCGGTCAGTCCCCTCACCACTGATGGCGGCAATTTCATAAACGGGTCCCTGCCACTGTAGTCGCTCGATGACCTTACCGCGTCGCTGCGCGAGTGTTTCTGCATCCAGCAGATCAGTTTTGTTGAGCACTAGCCAGCGCTCTCGCTCGGCAAGTGCGGGGCTAAAGCGGGACAATTCATTAACAATAGCTTCAGCGGAATCTGCCGGGTCTGTCGCATCAAATGGAGCCATATCAACCAGATGCAACAACAACCGATTGCGAGTGAGATGGCGCAGAAAGCGAATACCAAGGCCGGCGCCCTCTGAGGCACCTTCTATCAGGCCTGGAATATCGGCAACCACGAAACTGCGGTGCGCCTGAACTTTTACGACACCCAGGTTTGGCACCAGCGTTGTGAACGGGTAACCCGCTACTTTAGGCTTCGCCGAGGATACTGCCCGAATCAGTGTTGACTTACCCGCATTGGGCAAGCCGAGCAAACCCGCATCAGCCAACACCTGTAATTCAAGTTTCAGCGTGCGTTGCTCACCCTCACTGCCAGGGGAAGTTTGGCGGGGCGCCCGGGTTGTGCTCGATTTGAAGCGCGTATTACCAAGCCCGTGATAACCACCCTGCGCAACCAATAACTGTTGGCCGTCCCTGGATAAGTCGCCAAGAATCTCTCCGGTATCTTCATCCAGTATGGTGGTTCCAACCGGCACATTGAGTGTCAGGTCTTCGCCACCGGCGCCGGTCATATTCTTGCCTTTACCGCCCTCGCCGTTCTGCGCTTGATAGCTGCGCTGAAACCGATAATCGACCATGGTATTGAGTGCGCTGTCAGCCCGCAGGTACACGCTGCCGCCATCACCGCCATCGCCCCCGTCGGGGCCACCTTTGGCAATGTACTTCTCGCGGCGAAAGCTCAGGCAACCGTTGCCGCCCTTACCAGCTTGAACCTTGATAGTTGCTTCATCGACGAATTTCATAGCGGTGCCAGTATAACCCCACAAAAAAGGCCTCGTTGAACGAGGCCTTTTGGGTAGTTTGTTAGCTCAGTGCAATCAGGCGCTCACGACCTGCACGAACTTACGATTGTTTGGCCCCCTGGTAACAAACTCAACCACGCCATCTGCTGTAGCAAAAACTGTGTGATCCGCACCCAGGCCCGCACCTTCGCCAGCGTGGAAACGGGTACCGCGCTGACGCACGATGATATTGCCCGCTTTAACGACCTGGCCGCCAAAAACTTTAACGCCGAGACGTTTGCTTTGCGAATCACGACCGTTGCGAGTACTACCACCTGCCTTCTTATGTGCCATGACTTGCCTCCTTAACCGCTGATGCCAGTAATTTTAACTTCGGTGAACCACTGGCGATGCCCAGCCTGTTTGCGATAATTCTTACGCCGATTGAACTTGATGATAGTCACTTTGTCGTGACGACCATGGGCAACCACTTCTGCGGTTACTTTGCCGCCATCAACCGTGGGCTTGCCAATCTTGACATCTTCACCACTACCAACCAACAATACCTGATCGAACTCTATAGTTTCGCCGGTGACTGCTTCAATTTTTTCCAGCTTGAGGGTTTCACCCTCTGTGACGCGGTGTTGCTTACCACCAGCTTCAATGACTGCGTACATGAGATGCTCCTAAGTTCGCCTGCTCGCATATTTTTCAAGACCCTCAAATGAGGGGGCAGAGCCTGGCACTTTGTCATTCATCTACCCCTGACACTCTGGTCGGGATAGCCAAGGGCGGCGATTCTACTTAAAATGGCCTGGGCGGGCAAGCCTCAAATGCCATATTGTTAGTAACACATAAACTGTCCGGTCTTGTAGCACATGATCTGTCCGGTTCTCATAGGACCCCGAGGAGGGGCGCTTATGAGACGGACAGAGTGGCTACAGGAGACTCGACTAATGAGATTCGAGGAAGCTTATGGGGGTTGGACGGAGAGCCGTCTGACCCAGGAGGAGGCGGCGCGATTGCTGGGGGTTTGTGACCGGACCTTTCGCCGCTACATTGATCGATATGAGGAAGAGGGCCTGGAGGGTCTCATCGACAAACGCTTATCACAGATATCGCACCGCCGCGCTCCAGTCGACGAGGTCATGCGTCTGGTGGATCGGTATCGTAATCGGCACAGGGGCTGGAATGTGAAGCACTACTATTCCTGGTACAAACGAGAGGGAGGCCAGCGCAGCTACTCGTGGGTGAAGAATACCTTGCAAGGGGCTGGCGCAGTGAAGAAGGCATCTCAACGTGGCGTCCACCGTAAACAGCGTGACCGGTCACCCTGGCCGGGGATGATGTTGCATCAGGACGGCAGCCAGCATCAATGGGTACCTGGGCAGTACTGGGACCTGATCGTTACCATGGATGATGCCACTAATGAGCACTACTCGATGTTCTTTTGCGACGAAGAAGGGACACAGAGCAGCTTTCGGGGTGTTCGTGACGTCATTGAAGGGCGCGGTCTGTTTTGTTCTCTGTATACAGATCGAGGCAGCCATTACTGGATAACACCTGAGGCAGGCGGGAAGGTCGACAAAGTGACCCTGACGCAATTCGGGCGGGCGATGGGCCAGTTGGGTATTGAGATGATCCCGGCCTATTCACCAGAGGCCCGAGGCCGCTCTGAGCGTGTGTTTAGCACCCACCAGGACCGGTTGGTCAAGGAGTTGGCCCTGGCCGGTATCACGGACATGGACAGCGCCAATAAATATCTGACCGAGACCTACCTGACGGCTTATAACGCTGAGTTTACACAGCCACCGCCAGAAGAAGGCTCAGCCTTTGTTGGGTGCCGGGATAAATCGGTGCTGGATGACATCCTGTGTGAGCGCTTTGAGCGAACGGTGAGAAAGGACAATTGCGTACACTTTGAAGGCTTAGTGCTGCAGATACCTGCGGATCGCCACCGCTGCCATTATGTGAAGGCAAAGGTCAAAGTTCTACGTTACCCCGATGGCACTCTTTCGATTCAACACGGTCCACGAGAACTGGCGAGATATGACGCCTTGGGTCAGGCAATATCAGATGAACTACCGGTTGCAGCCTAATGTCCGCGGCTCAGCCAAGGTGGCAGGAAGACGCTTCATAGAGCCTTCCAGCAATCAAACAAAAAGCGGACAATCTATGTGCTACAGAACCGGACATTTCTATTTGTTGCTAACAGCAAATGCCATATTTCACAACCACTTATGCCCGGTAGACAACACTCAAAAAAGGGCAATAAGGAGGGGATTTTTTACCACCCAACCCCTTTTTTCGCCAGTTTTTGATAGCATGCCAACCGACCGATTAACCACCAGCAAAGCCTCATGCACGCTATTCGACAGCCCGTACAAGCAGAGTTTGACGCCGTAAATCGTCTAATTATCGACAACCTGGAGTCGGATGTGGCCATGGTGGAAAATATTGGCCACTACATTGTCGACGCAGGCGGTAAAAGACTGCGTCCACTATTGACGCTTCTGAGCGCCCGCGGATGTGGTTATCCAGGCCAGGATCACATTAAATTCGCAGCCGTTGTCGAATTTATACACACCGCCACGCTGCTACACGACGACGTGGTAGATATTTCTGCATTGCGCCGAGGGCGCCCCACCGCCAATGCGAAATTTGGAAACGCGCCCAGTGTGTTGGTGGGGGACTTTCTGTATACCCGTGCTTTCCAGCTTATGGTGGAGCTGGACAATAGGGTGGTTCTGCAAAACATGGCTCGCACCACCAATACCATCGCTGAAGGTGAGGTATTACAATTGGTTAGAGCGGGCGACCCCTCGGTACCAGAAGCACAGTATTTGGATGTCATTACCCGCAAAACCGCCATTCTATTTGCCTCTGCCTGTTATGGAGCGGGCGCAATATCAGGTGCCGATAAGGGCACCTTGCAAGCGCTTCACGAATACGGCCTGAATACCGGCATTGCATTCCAGATTTTTGACGACGTGTTGGATTACACCGGCAATCCGGATGAAATGGGTAAAAGCGTGGGCGATGATCTCAGCGAGGGAAAAGCCACACTGCCACTGATTTACATCATGCAAAGCGGCAGCTCTGCTCAGAAATCCCTGGTAGAACAGACCATAATAAACAAAGACGCCACCCAGATAGACGCCATTATTGAACTGGTGCAAACCAGCGGCTCTCTGGACTATGCGAGCACCACAGCCCAGGGCTACAAGGATCGGGCACTCGCCGCAGTGCAACAGCTACCCGACAGTGAATTTCGCACAGCGCTTGAACACATTGCCCGCCTGTCTGTAGACAGAACCCAGTAAATCCCTAAACGTCGCATTGTCAGCCCCAGGGGGAGACCGCATAATCACGCCATGAGTTTGCCCTACCCCGAATCGACCACCCTGGCGGCACTGGCCCAATCGTTGCGCGATGAATCCATTGAGCGGATGTTTGCTGAAGACCCAGACCGAGCCAGCGCATTCTGCGTAGAGGCCGCCGGGCTCAGGCTCGACTATTCGCGCAACCTGCTCAGTAGACAAGCTGTGGCTCAACTACTAAGCCTTGCGGCATCGGCAAATCTAGGAGAGGGCCGCAAGGCCTTGTTTGACGGCAGCATCCTCAACCGCACAGAGGGTCGGGCGGTAGCCCATACGCTGCTGCGTGCCAGTCAAGCGCCGCCAGAGCTCGCAATGGAGCACACTGCAATAACAGAGTGTCTGGCCAAAATGGCGTTGTGGGTGAGCCGTGTTCAGAGTGGCGCGCATCGCGGTTTTTCCGGTCAGCCCATCAAACATGTGGTCAATCTGGGGATTGGCGGCTCGGACCTGGGCCCGCGCATGGCGTGCCAAGCCTTGTCTGGCTATAACCAGCCAGGTCTCACCGTGCATTTTTGCGCAAACATTGACCCGACTGAACTACAGGAAACGCTGGAAAAACTGAATCCGGAAAGTACGCTGTTCATTGTTTGCTCGAAAACCTTGAGTACGGAAGAAACACTCGCTAATGCGCAGTCCGCTCGCATCTGGCTCTTGCAGGCGGGCTGTCCGGTAGACAATATAGACCGGCACCTATTGGCTGTTAGCAGCAATCTCGACGCTGCCATGACACTGGGAATACCCGAGTCCAATGTACTGCCCATGTGGGACTGGGTCGGCGGCCGATACTCCCTTTGGTCGGGCATTGGCTGGAGTATCGCCTTTGCGGTTGGCTCCGATAATTTCTCGGAGCTGCTGGCAGGCGCCGAAGCCATGGACCAGCATTTCATTAGCACGCCTCTGGGTGCCAGCATGCCCGTACTCCTGAGCCTGCTGGAGATATGGCAAGTGAATTTTCTCGGCAGTCGCAGTCATGCGGTAGTGCCCTATTCTCACAGACTCAGGCGGTTCCCGGCGTTTTTGCAGCAATTAACGATGGAAAGTAATGGCAAGCGGGTCAATCATAAGGGCGAACCTGTCGCCTATACAACGGCACCTGTGGTGTGGGGTGATGAGGGTACGAATAGTCAACACTCTTTCCAGCAGTTACTTCATCAGGGAAACATTGATTGTCCGGTAGATATTATTTTGCAGCTTGAGGGAGATACGCCCGGCGATGACAGCCATATGCGCTTGCTCGCCAACGGCCTGGCCCAGGCGCGGGCATTGATGGTCGGGCGTGATGAAGCCGCCTCCCGCGAGCAACTTCTGGCAGCAGGCTTGAGCGAGAAACAGGCCACTGCACTAGCACCGCATCTGGTTATTCCGGGAAATCGTCCGGCTAATGTCATCAGTTTCAACCAGCTCACGCCCCGCACTCTAGGCGCCTTGATCGCGCTGTATGAGCACCGCACGTTCTGTAGCGGCCATATTTGGCAAATCAATTCCTACGACCAGTATGGCGTGGAACTCGGGAAGGTGCTCAGCCGCGAGATATATGAAGCAATAAACAGCACTGCCAACACCTTCGACGCCGCAACCCGCACGCTGATCGAGCGGCTTAAAACTTTATAAGTGAGACCTTTGCACGAAAGCCATTTCACCTGCATACTGCGTTAAAATCGTACTCAATCGGTCATTTATAAGCATAAACTCCCTCATTCCGTGCGTTTTTGCCTTGCCTGAAAGTGAAATCATCTTCCGTGCAAAGGTCTCTAAGTAGCGCCCTCTGCGCTAACCATCCATAAGCGCCAAAAGCTCCTGGGTCTTTGAGTGCATGAGAGGCGCATCTCCGCGGCTCTCAACATTGAGCCGTACCAGCGGCTCAGTGTTCGACATACGCAAATTGAAGCGCCAATCTTCAAATTCCATACTCAAACCATCGATGTGATCAATAGCCGTTGCAGCTCCGGCATAGGTTTCCTCCGCCAGGGCGAGCACTCTGGCAGGGTCTTGAATTTCACGATTGATTTCCCCGCTACAGGGGAACGCCGCCATACATTCGGCGACCAACTGCGACAACGGCCCGCGCTGGCTAACCAGAGCGGCAACCAGCAACCAGGGGATCATCCCGCTATCGCAAAAGAAAAACTCGCGAAAATAGTGGTGGGCGCTCATTTCACCACCGTAAATCGCATTTTCTTTGCGCATGCGTTCCTTGATAAAAGCGTGGCCGGTTTTACTCTGAACAGGCTCACCACCGAACTGTTCAACAACGGCGCGAGTATTCCAGATCAAGCGCGGATCATGCACAACTTTGCCCGCACCTTGTTGCCGCAAAAACGCCTCGGCTAACAGACCAACCAGATAGTAACCTTCAATAAAATTGCCGTTCTCGTCAAAGAAAAAACAGCGATCAAAGTCTCCATCCCAGGCGATTCCCATATCGGCACCTTCCGCCCGAACAGCCTCGGCGGTGACCGCGCGGTTCTCCACCAATAGTGGATTCGGTACTCCGTTCGGGAAATGGCCATTTGGCTCGTGATGCAACTTAATAAATTCGAAGGGCAAATAGGGCTCAATCCGGTCAATAACCCCGCCCGCACCGCCATTGCCAGCGTTCACCACCAATTTCAACGGCTTCAGTCGAGGGACATCGACGTAGGTCAGTAAATGATTGATATAGGCCTGCGCAACATCCATGGGCGCAAACGTCCCCCTTTCAAGTGGCTCGGCAAGTGGCTCGGCAAATTCATTTTTTTCCGCCAGGAACTTGATATCAAACAGGCCGCTGTCACCGCTGATCGGCTGCGAAGCGGCTCTGACAAACTTCATGCCATTGTAATCTTTCGGATTGTGGCTGGCGGTAACGGCGATACCACCATCCATTGCCGCGTGCGAAGTTGCGAAGTAGATCTCCTCCGTCCCGCACAAGCCTATATCAAAAACGTTTACACCTTCATCGCGCAGGCCCTTGCTAAGGGCGAGTTTGATCTCTTCACTGGTTAAACGAATGTCGTGGCCCACTACCACTGTTTTCGGCTGGATGACTTGAGCAAAAGCTCGACCGATGCGGCAGGCAATATCTGTGTTGAGCTGATCGGGAATTCGGCCACGCACGTCGTAGGCTTTAAAACAGGTAAGCTCGGTCAAGGCTTAGTCCTTATACACATTTTCGTAAACATAGTTGGTGGCTGCGACGAATCCGGGCACGCTGCCGCAATCAAAACGCCGCCCCCTGAATGTATAGGCGATAACACGGCCCTGTCTTGCCTGTGTCAGCAAGGCATCAGTGAGCTGAACTTCACCATTTTTGCCAGCGGGGGTCTCGCGAATAATATCGAAAATATCCGGCGTCAAAATATAGCGTCCGATAATCGCCAAATTTGTTGGTGCATCTTCCGGGTCAGGTTTTTCCACCATATCTTCGACCCGATAGATCCCTTCTTTCAAGGCTTCACCAGAGATTACACCGTAACTCCCTACATCTTGCGGCGACACTTCCTGTATCGCAACAATGGTGCAGCGATAATGCTGATAGAGGTCAACCATTTGCGCCAACACCCCGGCACCGTCATTGAGACAAAGATCGTCTGACAACACGACGCCAAAAGCCTCATCGCCCATTAGCGGCTCGCCGGTTAAGATCGCATGGCCCAAACCTTTCATTTCACGTTGGCGCACCATGGTAAACACGCCCTGTTTAAGCACATGACGAATGCTTTCAAGACGGGCCTCCTTGCCCGTCCCCACAATCTGATGCTCAAGCTCATAGCTGATATCAAAATGGTCGGTAATAGCCCGCTTGCCCCGCCCGGTAACAAAGCTGATTGTCGACATGCCTGCCTCAAGGGCCTCTTCAACCCCATATTGAACCAGGGGTTTATTAACCACTGGCAGCATTTCTTTCGGCATGCTTTTTGTAGCCGGCAGAAACCGTGTTCCATAACCTGCTACCGGGAATAAGCATTTCTTGATCATCATGCGCTCCCCACGGGTATTACGAGTTAGTGCCGCGTCCGTAGACGTCTTCATACCTGATAATGTCATCCTCGCCAAGGTAGGTGCCAGACTGCACTTCAATAAGCTCCAGTGGGATGCAACCGGGATTGACCAGGCGGTGCTTGTGACCGAGCGGAATATAGGTCGACTCGTCTTCTCCCAACATAAAGACTTTGTCTTCACAGGTGACTTCGGCGGTACCAGCCACCACAATCCAGTGCTCCGCACGGTGGTGGTGTTTTTGCAGAGACAGTTTTTGACCGGGATTCACCACAATACGTTTAACCTGAAAGCGCTCGCTAACAATCAACGACTGGTAGGAACCCCAAGGGCGGTAAACACGCGCATGCACCTCGGTTTCCGGTCGCTGTTGGGATTTAAGCGCATTGACCAGATTTTTCACATTCTGAACGCGATTCTTGTCAGCAACCAGTACCGCGTCTGCGGTCTCTACGATGACCAAATCTTGTACACCCGTGGCGGCAATCAAGCGCGATTCACTGCGCACAAAGGTGTCACAGCAATCATCCAGCAAGACGTCACCCTGAACGACATTGCCACCGCTGTCTTGTCGCCCCACTTCCCACAGGGCAGACCATGAACCGACATCACTCCAACCACAGTCCAGGGCCAGTACGGCACCTCTATGGGTCTTTTCCATCACCGCGTAATCAATCGAGTCAGCAGGACAGGCGGCAAACGCCTTAGCATCCAAACGGATAAAATCCAAATCATCGCTGGCGCCAGTCAATGCTTGCTCGCAGGCGGCCAACATGGCTGGTGCCAATCGGCCCAGCTCATCGATATAGGTCTGCGCACCCAGCAGAAACATGCCGCTATTCCACCAATAGTCGCCGCTGGCCAAATAAGACTCAGCCGTATTCAAATCGGGTTTTTCTACAAACCTGTCAATCGTGTAAGCGGCACCAGACAAGCCCTCTCCGCGGCGAATATAGCCATAGCCAGTTGCCGGGGACCCCGGGACGATACCAAAAGTGACCAGATGCCCGTGCTCGGCCAGTGGCAACGCTTCCTGCACCGCTTCAACAAAGGCAGCCGTATCCAAAATGACATGATCTGCCGGCAGCACGAGCAATACGGCCTCAGAGTCGACTTTAACCGCTCTCAGTGCTGCAATAGCGACGGCTGGCGCGGTATTGCGGCCGACGGGCTCAAGTATTATTTGAGCGCCATCAACCCCGCAGTTGCGCAACTGCTCAGCCGCGATAAAACGATGCTCTTCATTACACACAACCATGGGCGCTGTGGCTTGAAGGCTCTGTATACGCTGCATGGTATCAGCCAGCATCGAATCTTCCCCGACCAGGGGCAGGAACTGCTTTGGACAGGCTTCACGGGAAACCGGCCAGAGGCGACTGCCAACACCTCCTGACAGTAAAACCGGAACGAGCATGCTGCTTCCTTAACTTGACTTGGCTTAAAATAACGGCGGCGTAGTGTAACGCAGGCTGGACATGTGGTCACCAGACATTAGAATACGCCCCTTGCTCGCCCTCAGGATCTCTCAATGACTCTTAAAAGTTCGTACGATAAAAAAGAACTGCTTGCCTGCGGACACGGCGAGCTATTTGGCCCGGGCAACGCCCGCCTGCCCATTGATAACATGCTGATGATGGACCGCATAACCCATATCAGCTCCGAGGGCGGTACCAGGAATAAAGGTGAGATTGTTGCGGAACTGGATATTAATCCGAACCTCTGGTTTTTTGACTGCCATTTCCCGACTGACCCGGTAATGCCTGGTTGCCTGGGGCTGGATGCCATGTGGCAACTGGTAGGCTTCTTTCTAGGCTGGCGCGGTAATCCTGGCCGAGGCAGGGCCCTGGGAGCTGGGGAGATCAAGTTTACCGGCGAGATACTTCCCACTGCCAGGAAAGTGGTCTACAACATCGACATGACACGCCTGATAGAACGCAAGCTTGTCATGGGTATCGCTGACGGCACCCTGTCAGTAGACGGGGAACAAATTTATACTGCCAGTGGCCTGCGGGTCGGCTTGTACCAGTAATCCGTATTTCATTAGGACAACGAACATGACAAAAAGAGTAGTTATCAGCGGCCTTGGCATTACTTCCTGTTTAGGTCTGGACGCAGCTTCAGTCACCGAGTCACTGCGCGAGGGGAAGTCAGGCATCAGCTTTCAGCAGGATATGGTCGATACTGGCATGCGCAGCCATGTTGCGGGAGCTATCGACATTGATCTGAGCGAACACATTGACCGCAAACAGCTCCGCTTTATGGGGCAGGCAGCCGCCTACGCCTTTATGGCCATGCAGCAAGCCATCGGCGATGCCGGGCTCAATGAAGATCAAGTATCCAATGTTCGAACTGGCATAGTTGCTGGCTCGGGTGGAGGTTCATCCGCGAACCAGGTAGAAGCTGCCACTATTATGCGGGAGCGCGGTTTGCGCCGAGTCGGCCCTTATCGCGTGACTCAGACCATGGCCAGTACTGTTTCTGCATGTCTGGCAACACCGTTCAAAATCAAGGGAGTTAACTACTCAATTGCCTCGGCGTGTTCTACCAGCGCACACTGCATTGGCCACGCCATGGAGCTGATTCAATTAGGCAAGCAAGATATTGTTTTTGCAGGAGGCGGTGAAGAATTGCACTGGACCATGAGCAGTCTGTTTGATGCCATGGGCGCATTGTCTACCAAATACAATGCAGCCCCAGAAAAGGCCTCTCGCGCTTACGATGCAGACCGCGACGGATTCGTCATTGCGGGCGGCGGCGGTATGGTCGTCGTGGAAGAACTTGAGCACGCTCTGGCCCGCGGCGCAAAAATCTACGCCGAGATTGTTGGCTACGGCGCCACATCCGACGGCTATGACATGGTAGCTCCGTCCGGCGAGGGTGCAGTGCGCTGCATGCAACAGGCCTTGGCTGGGATTGAGGGCGACATTGACTACATCAATGCTCACGGCACCAGCACTCCCGCTGGTGATATGCAGGAGCTAAAAGCGGTGAAGCAGGCCTATGCCGGACGTGACATCCCGGTTGTCGGCTCAACCAAGTCTCTGTCAGGACATTCACTGGGGGCTGCGGGCGTACAGGAAGGTATTTACTCGCTGCTGATGATGCAGGCAGACTTTATCGCAGCATCGGCCAATATCGAAAATCTGGATCCAGAAGCTGAAGGCATACCTATCGCCATTGAGCGCAAAGACAACGCCAACTTGCACCGCATCATGTCAAATAGCTTTGGCTTCGGCGGCACCAACGCCAGCCTGGTATTCCAGCGTTAGAGCAATACAAAGAGAGATCGGAGAAAAAATTGAAGTTAAAGAAAGCCATAGAAAATATGGGCGCGAATTCTGCCATAGCACTCGCACAAGAGATAGCAGAAAATGAAGGCATATCCTGGGATGACGGTGCCAAATTTGTTTTCTCCGTTATTGCAAATGATCTTGAAAGAACACCCGGCAATATTGGCGGTAAAAATGATACCGATCGGGATGTAATAAAAAAGTGGCTTCTTAAATATCAAGGAGGCTTTGCTGGCAGAGCATCCAAACGAGTATCCAACCCGCTTGGAACGATAGCTGACCCAATAATTGAAAAAATCATCGGTTCGCGTTTAGATGATTTAACCACCAGCGACTTAAACAAAATAACATTTGCTCATCGTTTAGGAATGTCTGCGGAAAATATTCTTGGACTAATTCTGGAAGAGTATTTATCAAAAAACTTAAAAGACAAAGGCTGGCACTGCGCATGGGGCGAAACAGTAAAATCAGTTGACTTCGTCAATGAAGATGGAAGCTTGCTTCAAATAAAAAACAGAAGTAATTCAGAAAATAGCTCAAGCAGTGCAGTGCGTGATGGCACTGAAATTCAAAAGTGGTACAGAGTTAAGGCTGACAGGATCGAATATATGTGGTCACAATTAAATGATATTTGTGGCACGGACAATTTGTCTGAGGACGGTTTTGTTTCGTTTGTTAAAAGCACAATAAGTTCGAACCCAGACTGTCTTGCTGTCGAGGATGGTAACCCATGGAAGTCATCCAGATTTAATCAGCCAAACTGAATTTCTTGCTGTGTTATATGTGGCTGTGTGGTTTTGTTGTAGGCTTCCAGAAATTGCTCCTCCCATTCGGGATTACTGGTATTTTTATATCGTGAGTAGCGAAATCCAATAAATTGTTCGATTGTTTCGTTATTTAGGAGGGAGACTATCAATCTTCCAACAGCAAGGCCCAAGCTTGATGGTACGGCATTACCAACTTGCTTATATTGCTGAATAAGAGGGCCAGACAATTGCCAATTGTCTGGAAATTCTTGAATGCGTTTATATTCCTGAATAGACAGTGGTCTGTTTTCTTCTGGGTGGGCCAAATCGGTGGCTGGCATTGCTGGGTGAGTAACCACTGTTGGTGAGGGCTTATTCCAGTCAAGTCTCCTTAAAAACCCTGTTTTTCCTCCACCAGCATAAAAAGATTTACCCAATGCTTCTTTTTGTGTTTTTTCCGGCAAATTTCTCCAGTTTTCACCTGACTTTAGTATTCTGTAATACTTCAAACGCTTTTCCGGAAAATTTAAGTGTTGATGTTCCTTTAAGCCTTTTACGGCTTGTTTAAATGTTTTCCATTTTGGTAAGCCGTATTCTTTTTTCTCAGAGTGGGTGGGCGATAAATATGGAGGGGTTTTACCGTCTCTCGCACAAACAATTATTACACGTTCCCTTATTTGGGGGGAGCCAAAATTGGCAGAGTTATATAGATTGAAAGAATAGGAATATCCTGATTGTTTTAACTTTGATGAAATGAAATTCAAGGCTCCGCCTTTCATTTCATCAGCAGTAAGGTCTGGAAATTCTGGGCCCCTCTCATCGTGAGGCCGATGATCCATTGGGCAAGACAGTAAGCCTCGTACATTTTCAATTACAATAAATTTAGGGTTTAACTCAATAGCCAAATCAATATATTTTAAAAACACATTGCCTCTATCATCATTAAAGGCTTGGCGCTTTCCTGCTGTACTAAAAGCCTGGCAGGGCGGGCCGCCGATGACAAGATCAATATCGTCTGTCTCACTAAGACCTGAAGCGTCCAATATATCCTGTTTTGAATAATCGTTTATATCGCTCAATAGAGCCATATTAGGCTTATTCAGTGCAATTGTTTGGCGACAATATTTGTCAATTTCACATGCAAGCCGAACATCAAAGTCAGCTTTTTCGATGCCAAGATCTAGCCCCATTGCGCCGGAGAAGAAACTGAGAGCTATTGGCTTAGTATTTGTGTTTTCACGCACATCATAAGTTGCATGGTCTTCTGCCACCATGTGTGCAGACTGTAGACCGTAGTGATTAACTGAATCTTGCTCTAACATCCATGAGCGGCCGAATTTTGTGGCTGAAAGAACACCTGTACGGCATAATGTACGTACTCGCTGCTCACTAATATTTAGTGTAGAAGCTGCTTCTTTTATTGTGATATTGGTACTCATTAGCACATTCCTTATCGAAACCTACAATGAGTACCCAGTATAAGAGTGGAGTTTTGAATGTCAATGCAAAAATGCTCTAACAATCGCATACACTCGGACATCAAAAAGCGCCGCTCCTCGTTCCTCGTCGCTCTGCTTTTTGCTGCCGGTGATGCGGGGCGTTATAGCTGATCTAGCAACAGTACTTCCACTGAATCGCCCTGGGCAACCGTTTGTCCGGGCGGCACAATGGCCAATGCATTGGCCCAACTTACTGAACTGAGTACACCTGAGCTCTGGTTATCGTGTAACCGCGCCAACAGATGGCCCTGCTCTGTAACAAGCCGCACGCGCATATATTCTTCACGGTCACCCGGGCGAGATACTTCAAAATCAGCCTTCGCTGGCAAGCGCAGCAAGCCATCGTTCACAACACCCTGACACCGCAGTAACCAGGGCCTCACTACCAGGCAGAAAGTGACGAATACCGCTGCGGGATTGCCCGGCAAACCGAAGAATGGGGTATCACCCACGCGGCCATAGGCAAGCGGCTTGCCGGGTTTAATGCGCAGCTTCCACAAGCGCAGTTCGCCCAGCTTTTTGAGCTGGGTTTTAACGTGATCCTCCTCACCCACCGACACACCACCAGAGCTCACGATACAGTCGGCAATATCAGCGCCTCGACGCAAAACCTCAGCAGTAGCCTCGGCGCTATCTTCCACCATTCCCAAATCTATCACTTGAGCGCCAAGCCGCTCGAGTAGTCCACACAGAGTGAAGCGATTTGAGTTATAGATCTGTCCGCAGACAAGCGGGCCGGCGCCCGGCTCTACCAGCTCATCACCCGTAGCAAGAATCGCCACTTTCAGCTTCGTCCGAACAGACACCTGGGCCAAACCAATTGACGCCAGCACCCCTAGGTCCTGGGCCTGTAATCGACGCCCCGCCGGGAACACCAAATCACCTTCGGCAATGTCCTGGCCGAGAGGTCGAATATTCTCACCAACTTGAACAACCTGGGTCAGCCTGAGCGCGTCGCCCTCCAGCAGGGTGTTTTCTTGCATGACAACCGCATCAGCTCCGGGGGGTATTGGCGCCCCGGTAAAAATTCGTGCCGCCGTACCCGCTGTAACATTACTACCGCTGACACCAGCGGGGATACGCTGCGTCACCGTCAGGGGGCCGACTCCATCGGTACTGCGCACAGCATATCCGTCCATGGCGCTGTTATCGTCGTAGGGAACTGCAATCGAAGAGCGCACATCGCTGGCCAGGATGCGCTCACGCGCATCAGCTAACCGACAGCTTTCTGCGCCACCGATAGTCTCGGCATCGTTCAGAATCAACGACAATGCCTCTTGCAGGGGTGTTAACCCAGACATGGGTTAGCTGTTTTCCTTTCTCGTACGAATCACACCCACAAAATTACAAGGCTTGAAGGTACTCTCTAACTGATCGCGAATCACCCCACCCCAGGCCGTTCTACAGGCACCGGTGGAGCCAGGAATACAGAAAATCACGGTGTTATTGGCCAGGCCGCCAACGGCTCGAGACTGTACGGTGGAGGAGCCGATTTCTTCAAAAGACAGTGCGCGAAACACCTCGCCATAACCTTCAATTTGCTTGTCAAACAGCGGCACAACTGCCTCAGGCGTACTATCTCTGCCAGAAAAACCGGTACCGCCAGTAACCAATACTGCATCGACAGCAGCGGCGGCGATCCAGGCGGATAATACCGCCCGAATTTGATAAATATCGTCTGTGACGATGGCCTTATCGGCGAGCGTATGCCCTGCATCTTGCAGGGCTTCCACCAAATAGTGGCCTGAGGTATCCTCGTCTTCCCCGCGGGTATCTGAAACTGTCAATACCGCAATATTAAGTGGCTGTGGCTCAGTGGCTTTCGACACGCGGGTTGTCCTCCAACTCGGCGTAAATCTGTTTTACATGTCTGGCAATGCTCGCTCGCCAGGACTGTTGCTTGATGGCAAAGGTGTTTTTGATTTTATTACAGTCCAACTCCCGATTGCGCAACGGTGAGTCAATCTTTGCCTGCACTGTTCTCTCGCTAATATCACGATATTGAGAAGCCGCCGCCAGCAACACTTCGGCAAACTCATAGCAACTTGTGCTATCTGAGCTGCAATAGTGATAATCGCCCCAGGCTTCAACACCGCAGCTGAGTTGATCGACCAGGGCACACAGAACCCACGCGGCGTCTTCCACCGCCACTGGACAGCCGCGATGATTTTGATCCAGATAGACGGTCTGCCCCTGACTGAGCTGGTCCAGCATGTGAGTGACCACATTGATACCGGTGGGCGCAAACACGGGACCCAACCGCAAAACCAAACGCCGCTCACAGTGCTCGCGCACCACTTGCTCTGCCTCTTTCAAAAACTGGGCAATAGAGGAATTTCCGTCAAAGCCATCTTCCTCCAGGTAGGGCCGCTCCAAATTACCTTGATAGACCCGCGCGCAAGATACATGAATAAACGGAATTTTGATGCCATTGGCAGCGTGTGCCAACCAACGACTGCGGGCGACATCTACCTCGTGGACCTTAGCCCCGCCATCCACCGCCGATTGAATACGCAGGTCGATGGCTATATCGCAAGAGGAGCGGCGCAGGGACTTTTTCGCCTGGCGTTGCCTTTTCCAGCGGCAATCAGACCGGTTCAGACCAACAAACTCACGCTCTCGCTGCCTAAATAAATACTCCAGTGCCTGCCCGACGGGTGTATCGATGCCTATTATGAGGACGCGCACTAACCGGACAGCGCCATCTTAGAACGGAATATCGTCGTCAAAATCATCAAAGTTGCCTGCTGGAGCGCCCGGCTCTGCCGCTGGTGCGGCCTGCTGTGGCGCAGCACTTGCCTGAGGCGCAGATTGCGCAGCACCTGCGGGCGGCGCTGGCTGGTAGCTGGAACCTTCAGTGTGGCCACCGCCGGTCTGACCGCCACCGCGGCTATCCAGCATCTGCATTTCACTGGCAACGATTTCCGTGGTGTAGCGATCAGCACCGGATTGATCCTGCCATTTGCGCGTGCGCAGTGAGCCCTCAACGTAAACCTTCGAACCCTTGCGCAGGTACTCCCCGACAATTTCTGCGAGCCGGTTGAAAAAAACCACTCGATGCCACTCAGTACGCTCCTTAGGCTCTCCGGTTTGCTTGTCTTTCCAGGTCTCAGAGGTCGCAATGGAAATGTTGGTCACTGCCCCGCCAGACGGCATGTAGCGGGTCTCTGGATCACCGCCCAAATTTCCCACCAGAATAACTTTATTAATGCCACGCGCCATGCGCTTATCCTCATAGTATTGAACCGAAAACTATAGCAATCCCGGTCGGTAAATGCGACAGGCTCGGCGGTGTATTTGTTCAGGAAAATGCTGTACAACACCGCGGAGTCGCAACTGAGGCGGAGTCCTCGAAATCATGAACCAGCCTGCTACAAGACACACCATACCCTTTTCCGTCGCAGTTCTCGGCATTGCAACCTTTTCAGGCATGGATGCATTCATGAAGTCGCTGTCGATTGAAATTGGAGCCTACAACGCCATGCTATGGCGCACCCTGATCTCGATTATGGTCGTGTCAGTACTGTTCTTCTGGCGGCGCGAGCGCTGGCCCGACCAACAAACGCTGAAATTGCACGTTTGGCGCGGCGCCATTATCTCTGTAATGGCTTATCTCTTCTTTTGGGGGCTGATCTATGTGCCACTGGCAGAGGCCATTGGTTTGTCATTTATCGCGCCACTACTTGCACTGTATCTGGCTGCGGTGATTTTAGGTGAGACCTTGGGCAGACGCGCAGTCACCGTATCCATCATTGGCTTTGTCGGAGCACTGATTATTGTAAGCGGGAAAATGAGCGGAGATTACGGCGATGATATCGGTAAAGGTATCGCCGCCATTTTGCTTTCCGCAGTTCTGTACGCTTACAACCTGATTTTGCAGCGACAACAGGCACTGGCTGCCTCGCCCCTGGAGATCGCGTTCTTCCAGAACAGTACTGTGTTTATTATCTATCTCTGCTTCGCCCCTGCGCTGGCAGTAACGCCTTCTATCAATCTGGTGCCCGAGCTGGGAGCGGCTGCCGCATTAGGCATTATATCCACGCTGTTGCTATCCTGGGCATACGCCAGGGCGCCTGCCAATATACTGATTCCAGTCGAATATACGGCGTTTATCTGGGCCACCCTGTTTGGCTGGCTGGTATTTTCTGAGGCGGTCACGCTGATTACGCTGGCTGGCACGGCACTCATTGTCGCCGCCTGTCTGGCCGCTGCCAAAGAGAGGCAGAATCAGGTTGATCATGTGGAAACAACTGCGCTCTAGCAGGCTGTCGGGATTAACCGTTGGTAGCGAGGGGAAGCATTAAACCGACCGGCTCCTAAGCCTGGGCCTCAAAGGCGACAAGCAATTGGCGATCAAACACGCTGTCATCTACTTTCAGGTAGATTGTTTGCTCTTCTTCCAGCAGCAATAACTCCTCAACGCCACCAGCCATCTGTAGCTGCTTTAGCGGTTGCCGCCACTGGCCTTCTGTCTCGGGCAAAGGCAGCACTAAATGAGTGAAATTTTTCGGCGTCTCGATACTAAAGGCGATAAGCATCCACACCAGGCCCAGTACCACACAAAGAGCAAACACACCGCCGATGCCTGAAACCTGCATGGCGTAACCCCCTGCAGCCCCGCCGACGAATGCACCCATGAATTGGCAGGTAGAATAGACCCCCAGGGCCGTGCCTTTGCCGCCAGCGTACACAGTCTTACTGATCAGCGAAGGCAAGCTCGCTTCGAGATAATTAAACCCTATAAAGAACAGCCACAGGCCTGTGCAGAACCACCAGACACTGATTCCGGTTGCCATAAAAGACTGGGAGGCAACCAGAAGGAACACGGCTACAACAAAGGCCATTTTCACATGCCCTTTGCGTTCCGCCGCGATCATTAACGGAACCATACTGGCGACGGAAAGAAACAATGCGGGCAAATAAATCAGCCAGTGCTCACTGCGGTCCAACCCAAAGCGCTGCTCCAACAACTGCGGCACCACTACAAACACAGCCATAAGCATAAAATGCAGGCAGAACACGCTAACATTAAGACGGGCCAGGCCCGCATCAAACAGCGAGCGCAGTATAAGCGCCGGTACGGTTCCAGTTTCTCGACGGTTCTTATGTATCTGTTGCGGCGCTGGCACGAATCGCCAAACAATGCCAATACCCGCCATAGCCAATACCGCCGTAAAATAGAACACAGCCGACAAGCCGCCCCACCCGGCGACCAGTGGACCGACAACAAGAGCAACAGCAAACGATGCACCAATGCTCATGCCCACCATGGCCATTGCCTTGGTGCGCTGTTCGTCTCGGGTGACATCTGCAACCAGTGCCATTACAGTGCTTGCAATAGCTCCAGCCCCCTGCAACATTCGCCCACCGATCACCCCATAAATACTTTGCGCCTCTGCCGCCCACACACTGCCGAGTACAAACAGGAGCAGGCCACCCACGATCACTGGCTTGCGACCAACCTTGTCGGATAACAACCCGAACGGGATCTGGAATATGGCCTGGGTCAGGCCGTAGGCACCCAGCGCCAGGCCCAACAACAAGGCGCTGCTTCCAGCCAGAGAGTCGGTATATAATGACAGCAGTGGCAGCACCATAAACAGCCCCAGCATTCGGAAGCAATACAGCGCTGCCAGGCCAGTAACGGCGCGCTTTTCAAGCGCTGTCATGGGATTTTCGGTGATCAAGGGATATTCCAACTGGGCCGCTCATTCGGCACGGCGCGCATGGTAGCAGTTTTGCCCAATTATTCGTAGAAAAATGCAGTAGTTTTTGCCTCTACGCCAGCCCTCGGCATATAATTTCCGGTTTGATTTTCACAGGTGGCACATGGACAAAATTCAGGTTCGGGGGGCGCGTACCCATAATCTCAAGAATATTGATCTGGAGATTCCCCGGGACAAACTCGTGGTGATTACAGGCCTGTCAGGGTCCGGGAAATCCTCTCTCGCCTTCGACACGCTTTACGCTGAGGGACAACGTCGCTATGTAGAATCGCTCTCTACTTATGCACGACAATTTTTATCCATGATGGAAAAACCCGACATCGATCACATCGAAGGCTTGTCACCTGCAATATCCATTGAGCAAAAATCCACCTCTCACAATCCGCGCTCTACGGTTGGCACTATTACTGAAATCTATGACTACCTGCGTCTGCTGTTCGCCCGAGTCGGCGACCCTCACTGCCCGGACCACGGTGTCACACTGGAAGCTCAAACCGTTAGTCAGATGGTAGATACGGTTATGGCTCTGCCCGACGGGACCAAACTGATGTTGCTCGCCCCGGTTATTAGAGAGCGCAAAGGCGAGCACTTGCATGTGTTTGAAGAACTGCGCGCCTCTGGCTTTGTACGAGCGCGCATAGATGGCATTGTAACTGACCTCGATGATACGCCAGAACTGGACAAGAAAAAGAAGCACACTGTGGAAGTGGTCGTGGATCGCTTTAAAGTTCGCGACGACCTGAAGCTGCGTTTGGCTGAATCCTTTGAAACAGCCCTTGCCCTGACCGACGGCACCGCCTCAATCAGTTATATGGATGAGGACGCCAACGACCTGCTGTTTTCTGCCCGCTTCGCCTGCCCACAGTGCGGCCACAGCATCTCGGAACTAGAGCCCAAGTTGTTCTCCTTTAACAACCCGGCTGGCGCCTGCGCCAGTTGCGACGGACTGGGCATGAAGCAGTTTTTCGACGCTGAGCGTATTGTTCTACACCCGCAAGCAAGCCTGGCCGAGGGTGCTATTCGCGGCTGGGACAGAAGAAACGTCTATTATTTCCATATGCTTACATCGCTGGCAGAGCATTATGGCTTCGCTATAGACACGCCCTTTGAGGAGCTTGGCAAGAAACATCGCAACATTATTCTCAATGGCAGCGGCCGAGAGGAAATTCAGTTTTCGTACATCAATGACCGCGGGGACGTGTTCCGGCGGACCCATCCGTTTGAAGGCATTTTGCCCAATATGGAGCGTCGCTATCGCGGCACGGAGAGCCAGTCAGTACGCGAGGATTTAGCCAGATTTCTCGCCACATCCCACTGCCCGGATTGCGATGGCACTCGTCTGTGTCACGATGCACGCAATGTATTTGTGGACAATCGCTCGCTTCCTTCTATTGCTGATTTACCGGTAGGCGATTCTTTAAAGTATTTTGAAAATCTGCAACTAGAGGGCCGCAAAGGCGAAATTGCCGATAAGATATTGAAGGAACTACGAGCACGCTATCGCTTTCTGGTCGATGTGGGCCTGAACTACCTGACTCTCAATCGCAGCGCCGAAACCCTCTCAGGCGGAGAAGCGCAGCGTATCAGGCTTGCCAGCCAAATTGGTGCTGGTCTGGTGGGTGTCATGTACATTCTGGATGAACCCTCCATTGGCCTGCACCAGCGTGACAACCAGCGTCTGCTGAATACGCTCACCCATCTGCGGGACCTTGGCAATACCGTACTTGTTGTAGAGCATGACGAAGATGCAATTCGCTCAGCCGACCATATCATTGATATTGGACCGGGTGCTGGCGTACACGGTGGCGAAGTAGTCGCGGAGGGAAAGCTCAGGGATATCCTCAAGTCCAGGGAATCACTCACCGGCGCCTTTCTATCAGGCAAACGGGAAATAGCCATTCCCGCGCATCGCACACCATACGATGCAGATAAGCTACTGGTACTGAGCGGTGCCTGCGGCAATAACCTGCAATCAGTCACCCTGGAGATACCCATCGGCTTAATGACTTGCATTACCGGAGTGTCCGGCAGTGGCAAGTCCACTCTGATCAACGCCACGCTCTATCCGATTGCCGCAACCGCGCTCAACGGAGCGACCACCTTAACCCCGGCGGATCACGAGAGCGTCACTGGGCTTGAGCATATCGATAAATGCATTGATATCGACCAAAGCCCCATTGGTCGCACACCTCGCTCGAATCCTGCCACCTATACCGGTATATTTACTCCGGTGAGGGAGCTATTTGCAGGCACTCAGGAAGCTCGCTCGCGGGGCTACAAGCCGGGACGGTTTAGTTTCAATGTCAAAGGTGGTCGCTGTGAGGCCTGCCAGGGCGACGGGGTCACAAAGGTAGAAATGCACTTCCTGCCTGACATTTACGTGCCGTGCGATGTTTGTAAAGGCAAACGCTACAACCGCGAAACACTGGAAATCCGTTACAAGGGCAAGAGCATCCACGAGATACTCGATATGACAGTAGAGGATGCACTGGAGTTTTTTGAGCCGGTACCTAATATTGCTAAAAAGCTGCAAACCTTGATGGATGTCGGCTTGTCGTATATTCGCCTTGGTCAGGCGGCAACGACCTTGTCGGGTGGCGAGGCGCAGCGGGTAAAACTGTCTCGAGAGCTTTCCAAGCGCGATACTGGTAGTACCCTGTATATATTAGATGAGCCTACAACCGGCCTGCATTTTCAGGACATACAGCAATTGCTGACGGTATTACACAGGCTGCGTGACCATGGCAATACGGTCATTATTATTGAACACAATTTAGATGTGGTGAAGACAGCCGACTGGATCGTGGACCTTGGCCCCGAGGGCGGCAGTGGTGGCGGTGAAATTATTGCCACTGGTACCCCGGAGCAGGTTGCTGAGGTCAAGAGCTCATACACCGGGCGGTTTCTAAAACCTGTTTGGGACGCAAAAAAGATAAAGAGAGACAAGGCCGCCTGAGCGCCATGGCGTCTTTGGCATGTAATGGCAAACGATAAGAAGGCCCGGCTGACGGGTAGCGGAGTTAAGTAAAGATGGCGATCACTATAAACGCCCTGGCGGAAAACGAGCGCGGCTCGTTTCCAGAAAACATCCGATTTGGAACTGTGTTTTCCGACCACATGTTCACCCAGGTGTACGACACTGGCACTGGATGGCACAGCGCCGAAGTCAGGCCCTATGGAAATTTCTCGCTGAACCCAGCCGCCGCTGTATTGCATTACAGCCAGGAGATTTTTGAAGGCTTAAAGGCTTATCGGCGCGCAGATGGTGGCATCAATCTGTTTCGTCCGGAGCAAAATGCTCGCCGCTTTAACAATTCGGCAAAACGTATGGTCATGCCACAGGTTGAGGAAGCAGTGCAACTGGACGCACTGAAACAACTGGTCAGCGTAGACAAAAACTGGGTGCCGGATATTGCAGGATCGTCCTTGTATATACGCCCGGCGATGATCGCCACAAGCCCCAAGTTGGGCCTCGGCGCAGCGGCCAGCTATCTGCACTTTATTATTACCGGCCCATCCGGGCCCTACTTCACTTCGGGCTTTGACCCGGTTTCGGTGTATATATCCGATGTCTGCCGACGCGCTGTAGCGGGTGGTGTAGGAGAAGCAAAGACCGGCGGAAACTATGCCGCGAGCCTCTTTGTCAGCGAAGAAGTCGCGCAGAAAGGTTACACGCAGGTGCTGTGGCTGGATGCTATCGAAGGTCGTTATGTAGAAGAAGTAGGAGCCATGAACATTTGTTTTGTGTACGAGGGTCATCGCATTGCTACACCTGCTCTCGGCGGTAGCATCTTACCCGGCATAACCCGTGACTCACTGCTGCAACTGGCACCGACTCTGGGCTATGAGGTATCTGCAGAGCGACTGGACATACACAAAGTACTGACGGACATCGACAGTGGCAACATTACAGAAGTGTTCGGCTGTGGTACCGCGGCAGTGATCTCCCCTATAGGGATGTTGGCAATGAAAGACAAGGAGTACGAGATCAATAACAATGAACCCGGCCCCGTCGCCAGGCATTTGTTTGATCAACTGACTGGCATTCAGTACGGTATCAAAGCAGACCCTTTCAACTGGGTGGTGCAAATAGACTAGGAGCCTGTCGGGCTTACAGGCTCCTGAGCCCAACCTGCAAAAGAGCAACAGGAGGGAATAAAGCTAACAACACTAATTGTCAACCCGCAGTGGCGTGCGAGGTGCGGCGTCCACACACAGACTGTAGTCTCCAAAATACCCGCAACGGCACATAGGCAAACCTAATTGAGGTTTAATAGCTGTTCTTTCTCGAAGGGCCGCATTGCCAGTAACTCACCCGCCTGCACACGATTCGCCCAGTCGGGGTTGGCAATCATCGCCCGGCCAACAGCAACCAGATCAAACTCATCATTTGCCATTTTTTGCACCAAACTGTCCAGGCTGGCAGGCTCCGCCTCGCGGAAGGTGGCTTCACCGGGCAGAGGAATAAAGTCAGCGTTCAAGCCAACACTACCTACTGTAATCGTGGGTTTGCCGGTGATTTTTCGGGTCCAGCCAGCCAGGTTGAGAGCGCTACCTTCGAACTCAGGCTCCCAGAAGCGGCGAGCGGAGCAATGGAAAATATCTACACCCGCATCACACAATGGTTGCAAAAACTGCTCCAGTTCCTCTGGGGTGTCTGCAAGTCGCGCTGCATAATCCTGTTGCTTCCACTGGGACCATCTCAGGATAACCGGGAACTCAGGCCCAACCGCAGCCCGCGCTGCCTCGACTATTTCTTTTGCGAAACGACTACGGTTTTCCAGCGAACCGCCATATTCATCGTCACGCACATTGGTACCCGCCCAAAAAAACTGGTCCAGCAGATAGCCGTGAGCACCGTGAATCTCAACAGCGTCAAAGCCGAGTTGTTTGGCTGCGGCAGCACCTCGGGCAAAGGCGTCGATGACATCATCAATATCTCGCTTGCTCATGACGTGGCGAGAAACCTTGCCTGGCACATTCATGCCGCTCGGCGTATAGCCATCCACATCTCCCTCTGGCGGGGTACCGGCTTTGCGCATACCGCCACAGTGCCATAACTGAGGTGCGATCTTGCCGCCCTCTGCGTGCACGGCATCGGCTACTTTTTTCCATCCGGCCAGGCGCTCTTCACCGTGAAAATAAGGAACATCGGGATAACCACTGGCAGCGATATGATCCACACAAGTACCCTCTGTAATAATCAGCCCGGCTCCACCAGCGGCGCGGCGGCGATAGTACTCTACGACGTTGTTGCCAGGCACATTGTCAGGTGACATATTGCGCGTCATGGGTGCCATAACTATTCTATTTTCCAGCGCCAGTGGCCCAAGCGCGAAGGGTCGAAAAAGTGGCTCGATACTTGTCATCATTGTTCCTTAGAGTGATAGTTTTTTAAAAATTCTTTCCGGAATAAATCGAATAATTTGCATGATATAGCGCCAAAACCAGGGGAGATAGACAATGTCTCTATTGCTCTTCATCGCTCGTACAATACCCTGCGCTATCTGTTCAGGCTGCGCCCACAAAACGCCCTTGCGCAAATGAGCCGTCATAGGCGTGTCTACGAATCCCGGCTTGACCGTTAAAACCTGTATGCCCGATTTGCCAAAACGATTTCTCAAACCCTGGCAATATGTACTCACCGCCGCCTTGGCCGCTCCATAGACATAATTAGATGCGCGCCCACGATCACTGGCAACTGATGAAATAACAACAATCTTGCCTTGACCCTGCTCTTCAAAATGCCCTGCAAACGCTGCCAACAGGCTTATGGTACTCAGCGCATTGACCTCAAACTCATTGCGAGTAGCCAACACATCGTCTTGAGTAGCTGTCTGCGCAGGTAATGACCCGTGGGCTATCAGCAGCACGTCGAGGCCCTGTCCCCAGACCTCGCGGGCAAACTTTTCGTAGTCAGTCTCACAGGCGGCTGCGAAAATTATCTCATCCACATGGGCGGCCTGGTGTGCTCGTAAGTCCTGCGCCACAGTGGCAAGGCGCTCAGTATTTCGCCCCGCCAGAACCAGGCTGTACCCATCTCTGGCAAAAATGCGCGCTATCTCAATAGCGATTGCAGAGTTTGCACCAATAATCAAAGTACGTGTCATTATTCAGCCTCCGTCACGCGCTGCCAAAACAGCGAGTTGATCCTCGGGTCACGCAACTGCTCCATCTGCTCCCAGGCCGGATAAGCGGTACAAAAATCCGCCGCTGACATCTGTGCATCCTTAGCCGGATAAATGGCGCCTCCATGACTAAATACAATAGCATCCAGTTGCTTGAACAATTCCAGAGTGGGCGCACCCCGCCACGGGAAATCGAGCGCCAGGGTCACCCCTGGGCGAGGAAACGATAATAGGCCGGGAGATGGCTTGCTACCCAATACTTTTAACACTGCCAAAAAGGAGCCTTCCTTGTTGCGGCGAACAATCTCCAACAATTCAGCAACCATCTCCTTTGGCACCACACACTGATACTGACGGAAACCCGCTCGGCCATACAATCGATTCCAACAACCTATCGAATCCAACGGAAAGAACCAGCTATTCCAGAGCGCTGTCTCTCGCACGACAGGCGTTCGCTGGCGTGCATAGTACAAGCTATTAAAGGCTTTAAGGGTATATCGATTCACCGGAGAAAACGGCAGTTCTATCGGCACTGAAGGCAGACCTCTGACTGTCGGGCCTGGGCCCGATTCAGCAGAGTGATTGGCGCGCGTAAAGTGCCCTCGAGTACGGTCACTCAGGCAGTCAATCCAGGACACTGTGTATTCGAACGCAGTTTCAGAAGCCGCGCTCAATTCAAAAAATTCATCCAGCGTGGAAAACTTGAGCGTCTCACTGTCCAGCCACGGGCCATCAACTTTCCGCAGGCTGAGTTCAACCCACAGGATCACGCCAGTAAGCCCCAAACCGCCAATGGTTGCATTGAACCAATCGGCTTGTTCTACAGAGGAACAGACAAATTCTTCGCCGTTGGAACGCAGCAGCGCAAAGCGCTCGACGTGGCTGCCAAATGTGCCGACTCGGTGATGATTCTTGCCGTGAATATCATTGGCTATTGCACCGCCCACGGTCACAAATTGAGTGCCAGGCAAGACGGGTAGCATCCAGCCATGATCAACAATCAGGTGCATAATCTGGCCGAGGGTAACGCCAGCTTCGCAGCGGATGATTCCACGGTCCAGATCAAGCTCCAGAACCCGATTCAAGCCGCTGAGATTCAACACGGTACCGCTGGCGGCCAAAGCACTGTCTCCATAACTGCGCCCGCAACCAACCGCCAGGGTCTCGCGGTCAGCCCAGGCAGCGAGGATCTGGTCTCGCCAGTTAACAACTATCTCGGCTTGATCCCGCTCGGGCAGTCCGCCCCAGGAACGCATTAGATCGCAACCACGAACAGGGCTGCTAATGCTAGAGCGCCAAGAACACTGACCGGGTCTTGTACAGCAAAAAGAATGGGGTCATCGTGCATATTGCCTCGGTAGGCCATCAGCCACATACGACAAATCCATAACAGGATCAGGGGGCATATCATCCACAGCGCAACTATATTCTGGTAATACTGTTGCACCGCATCACTGACGAGATACAAGGCCAGTACAACGACAGAGGCATCTCCGACCAAATTTCCGCAGACGAGCACTTTTTTTCTATCGCTCGCCCGATAACCGCGGCCGCTGTTGCTTCCAGTATCCACATCCCTCAATTCGGTATAGCGCTTCATCAGCGCAAGGGAAAGAAACAAAGACATCGAGAATGCCAGCAGCCAGCCGCTTAAGGGTATGCCAAGCGCAGCGCCACCCGCTATTACTCTCAGCGTATAAAGCGAAGAGAGGATGACTACATCTATGACCGGTATGCGTTTGAGCCTGGCAGAATAAGCCATCGTGGTAGTCGCGTACAAAAGTAATACGAGCTGGAATTCAGCGGGCAGCGCCAACGACAGTGAAAACGAGCTGAGCAGCAGCACTGGAACCAGTAGCACGCCGACAAGCACCTGCATATCGCCATGTGCAAGAGGCCTTTTTCGCTTGCGCGGGTGAGCTCGATCAAAAGGCAGATCAACCAGATCGTTGATGATATAAATCCCACTGGCACAAAGCGAAAAAGACAGGAATGCGAGTATATTCAGCCCAATCGCAGCTACCTCGCCATAGGCATGCCCCAACAACAGCGGTACAAACAGTAACAGGTTTTTCAACCATTGATAGACACGACACTGCCGCAGCCAAACGAGAGGGCCACTTCTGTGGTGTTGGAATAACTGCTCGACCTGAAAGCGACTTTGCACCTCACGAGTAAAACGCTCACTCGCAGAAACCACATAAACCTGCCGACTGTGCGGCCACACTCGAAAATCAACCGAACTGTTGCCAGCATAGCTGTAGTTTCCCGCACCATAGGTGGCATTCAGCGCTGCGACCTTATCGCTGCCTGTTTTGTTGACGACGCCATTGCTGGCTATAACGTCGTCAAAACAACCCAGGCGTTCTGCTAACGGGCCAACCAGGATTTCATCCGAGCCAGTTGCCAGGCAGGTATGCCTGCCACTTTTCCGCTCGGCGGCAATAAAAGCGAGAACATCTTCATTGATTGGCAAGGCCTCGTAGTCTATCTCGACACGCTGTGCCAATTGCCGCTTTACATGGGCACGGCTTACGCGAGTCCAGCGCAGAACCTGAAGCAAACGCAATGGATTGCCACGCAAATAAGCCAGTAATGATTCGCCCGATAGATCACCACGCAGCAGCGTACCGTCGAGGTCTACGGCTAAAACCGGTTGCTCATTATGCTCGGTCATAGACGTTGAGTATATCGAACATTTTTGAGGGGGGCTGAGTTGCGACCTGACCCCAAAAACAAAGAAGCCGAGCTATGCCCGGCTTCTTTACAGACCTGTGGGGCTTAATCTTCATCTGCTGCAAACGCATCATCGTCCTCGGTATCAATCTGTGGACGATCTACCAATTCGACAAAAGCCATTGGCGCTTTATCACCCGTGCGGTAGCCACATTTAAGAATGCGAATATAACCGCCGGGGCGCGCTTGATACCTCGGGCCGAGCTCAGTGAACAATTTTCCAACAGCGGCTTTGTCACGCAGGCGATCAAATGCCAGGCGGCGATTGGCCACGCTATCATTCTTGGCCAAGGTAATCAGCGGCTCTGCCACGCGGCGCAATTCCCTGGCTTTAGGCAAGGTTGTCTTAATCAGTTCGTGTTCTACCAGGGATGTCGCCATGTTACGAAACATAGCTTTCCGATGAGAGCTATTGCGATTTAACTGACGGCCACTATGACGATGACGCATGTGTTCGATCCTTTACTTCGGTGCTATCACAGCACGGTTATAGTTCTAACTTAAAATGCTCAATAGCCGATCGTCGTTTTTCAGACTCGCGGGCGGCCAGTTATCCAGGCGCATTCCCAGCGACAAACTTCGCGATGCCAAAACGTCTTTAATTTCAGTCAGAGACTTCTTGCCAAGGTTCGGGGTTTTAAGCAGTTCTACTTCGGTGCGCTGAACCAGATCACCGATGTAGTAGATGTTTTCAGCTTTGAGACAGTTCGCAGAACGTACTGTCAACTCAAGATCATCAACAGGACGCAAGAGAATTGGATCAACTTCATCCTCTTCCTCTGGCGCGTCTTCGAGTTTCTCGCTCTCAAGGTCTACAAACACGGCTAGCTGCTGCTGCAAAATGGTGGCAGCACGGCGAATCGCCTCTTCGGGGTCAATAGTGCCGTTACTCTCCAAATCCAGGACCAGCTTATCCAAATCGGTGCGCTGCTCAACACGCGCAGACTCAACCACATAGGAAACGCGATGCACCGGGCTGTAGGTAGCGTCCAGTTGCAAGCGCCCAATAGCGCGAGTTTCCTCTTCTTCACTGTCGCGGCTGTCGGCAGGCGAGTAGCCACGACCGCGTGCAACAGTCAGCGTCATGCTTACTTCTGACTTGCCATTCAAATGACAAACTACATGGTCGGGGTTACAGATCTCTACTTCGTGATCAACCTGGATATCACCAGCGGTAACAGCGCCAGGACCCTTTTTGCTCAAGGTCAGTTCTGCGAAGTCTTTCCCATGCATAACCAGAGCGACGCCCTTAAGGTTTAGCAAAATCTCAATAACATCTTCCTGTACCCCTTCAATAGCGCTGTACTCATGCAAGACACCGTCAATCTCAACTTCGGTGATGGCGCAACCAGGCATGGAAGACAACAGGATACGACGCAAAGCATTCCCAAGAGTGTGGCCAAAGCCGCGCTCCAAAGGTTCAAGCGTTACCTGAGCCCGGTTGTCGCTTTTGACGTCAACATTAATAACACGCGGCGTTAAAAATTCGTTTACTGCAGTCTGCATAAAAGGTACCTGTGTATATAGTGTGATGAGCGGATTACTTGGAGTAAAGTTCGACAATCAGATTTTCATTGATCTCGGAAGACATATCCCGACGGTCCGGATAGGTTTTAAAGGTTCCTTCCAGTTTGTCGGAATCGACTTCAATCCACTCAGGCTCACCGCGTTGAGCGGCAAGTGCCAAAGAAGACTGCACCCGCAACTGCTTTTTGGCTTTCTCACGAATAGAGATTACATCTCCCGGGCTTACCTGATATGAGGGGATATTCACGCTCTGGCCGTTGACCAGAATGGCGCGGTGAGATACCAACTGACGCGCTTCCGCACGGGTGGAGCCGAAGCCCATGCGGTATACCACGTTGTCCAAACGTGATTCCAAAAGACACAGCAGGTTCTCACCTGTAGCGCCACGCAGACGAGCTGCTTCTTTATAATAGTTGCGGAACTGCTTCTCCAGCACACCATAAATACGGCGTACCTTCTGCTTTTCACGCAACTGCACACCATAGTCCGACAAGCGGCCACGGCGGGCGCCATGCTGACCGGGTGCATTTTCTACTTTGCACTTGCTTTCCAAAGAGCGAACGCCACTTTTCAGGAACAGATCCGTTCCTTCACGGCGGGACAGCTTGCACTTGGGTCCTATATATCTGGCCATGTTGAATTCCTGCCTTTATACGCGACGTTTCTTGGGAGGACGACAGCCGTTATGCGGAATCGGCGTGACATCTGTAATATTACTGATCCTGAATCCGCAGCTATTTAAAGCGCGTACCGCAGATTCACGACCCGGGCCGGGGCCCTTCACTTGCACATCCAGGTTCTGCAAACCGTATTCTTTAGCTGCTTCACCCGCGCGCTCTGCTGCAATCTGGGCAGCAAAGGGAGTGCTTTTACGAGAACCACGGAAACCAGAACCACCTGCAGTGGCCCAGCTCAGAGTATTACCCTGGCGGTCTGTGATAGTGATAATGGTGTTGTTGAAAGAGGCGTGGATATGTGCAACGCCGTCAACAACGGTTCTGGTAATTTTCTTACGAGTGCCTTTGGCACCTGGCTTAGCCATATTTAGGTTCCTGTCTTAATATCAACGCTACACTTTGAGGTAGCTACACTAATAAGGTGAGACCTTTGCACGAAAGCCATTTCACCTGCATGCTGCGTTAAAATCGTACTCAATCGGTCATTTATAAGCGCATAAACTCCCTCATTCCGTGCGTTTTTGCCTTGCCTGAAAGCGAAATCATCTTCCGTGCAAAGGTCTCAAGGTATTGCTTGTTTCTACTATGCTTGACGCAGGCTTATCTAGCTCCATTCAGGGCTCAAGCCCTTAGCGGTTTTATACATTACCGACGAATCGGCTTGCGCGGACCCTTGCGAGTACGCGCATTGGTTTTTGTGCGCTGACCACGCAACGGCAGCCCACGGCGATGACGCAGGCCGCGATTACAACCCAGATCCATCAGTCGCTTAATATTTATTGACACTTCACGTCGCAGATCACCTTCAACAATCAGCTTGCCAACTTCAGCGCGCAGCGCGTCCATTTGCTCTTCACCGAGTTCACCAATCCTGGTTTGCTCGGCAACACCTGTCGCCGCACAAATACTGCGGGACTGAGCGCGGCCAACGCCATAGATGTGGGTCAGCGAGATCACAGCATGCTTATGATCAGGTATGTTTACGCCGGCTATACGAGCCATCCAAAACTCTCCAAATACTTACACCAGACTATGTAGCGCCACTGGTTCAACACCCGTGCGCAACCTGCTTCCATAGACTGGAGATAAGGAGGCCCGGCGCGAAAGGCGCAGCATTCTAGCTATATCAACTAAAAAAATCAAATATCCAAACCCGCCCAAATCAGCCTTGGCGCTGTTTATGGCGAGGTTCAGCACGACAAATCACTCGCACCACACCTTTGCGGCGAACAACTTTGCAGTTTCTGCATATCTTCTTTACGGAAGCACGGACTTTCATGACTTCTTCTCCACTCTCTGCAATGCTACCGGACGCGCCCGGCACCACCGTAGTTCTTCAAATTGGCCTTTTTCATGACCGATTCATACTGCTGCGACATAAGATGGCTTTGCACTTGAGCCATAAAATCCATGACGACCACAACAACAATCAACAGCGAGGTACCGCCCAGATAAAAGGGCACATTAGCGGTTACCACCAAAAACTGGGGGATCAGGCAAACAATGGCTATATAAGCCGCCCCGAACACCGTCAACCGGGTCAACACGCCATCAATATAATTAGCGGTTTGAGCACCTGGACGGATACCCGGTACAAATGCGCCGGAGCGTTTCAAGTTATCCGCCACCTCTTCGGGGTTGAACATCAACGCCGTATAGAAAAAGCAGAAAAATACAATTAACACCGTAAATAACAATATATTCAGCGGTTGGCCCGGACCAATTGCCAATGCAACCTCCTGTAACCAGTCGGCCTCTCCAGCGCCCCCAAACCACTGCGCAATCGAGGCGGGAAACAGCAAAATGCTGCTCGCAAATATCGCCGGGATAACTCCGGCCATATTTACTTTTAGGGGCAAATGGCTGCTTTGTGCCTGGTACTGACGACGCCCCTGCTGCCGGTTAGCGTAGTTAACGGTTATTCGCCGCTGTCCACGCTCGATATAAATAATCGCAAAAATCATGGTGATGGCTAGCGCGAGAATAAACAGCAGCAGCAGAATATTCAGTTCGCCCTGGCGCGCCGACTCAAGCGACTGGCCTATCGCCGCTGGCAAACCAGCCACAATACCGGCAAATATCAGCAGGGAAATACCATTGCCCACACCCTTCTCGGTAATCTGCTCACCCAACCACATCATAAACACGGCACCTGTTACAAGCGAAGTGATCGATACCACGTAGAACAGTACATTCACACTGTAGGCCATGCCTTGATTGGCCATGCCCACCGACATGCCGGTCGCCTGGATAATGGCTAACACGACAGTCAGGTAGCGGGTGTATTGGCTAATTTTACGACGGCCTGATTCACCCTCTTTCTTCAACTGCTCTAGCTGCGGCGTTACCGCTGACATCAACTGCATAATAATTGACGCTGAAATGTACGGCATAATGCCCAGTGCGAGGATACTCATACGCTCAAGCGCGCCCCCGCTAAACATGTTTGCCAGACCCAAAATAGTGCCCTGGTTCTGGTTAAACAGTGCTGCAATTTGATCCGGGTTGATGCCAGGCACAGGTATATGGGTGCCTATGCGATAAACAATAATTGCCATCAATACAAAGCGAAGGCGAGCAAACAGCTCGCCTAGTCCTGCCGTATTCACACCCAGGGTGCCCATTTATTCCTCGATCTTCCCGCCGACCTGCTCGATAGCAGCGCGAGCGCCTTTGGTCACAGCCAGGCCTTTAACGGTAACGGCTTTGCTCAATTCGCCGGCCAGAAATATGCGCGCACGCAATACATTGTCTTTAACCAAATCCGCAGCTTTCAAAGCATCGAGATCAATCGTGTCTGCTTCTACACACGCCAAATCACCCAGGCGAATTTGCGCGCTAGTACGGGCAACACGCGAAGTAAAACCATACTTCGGCAAGCGTTTTTGCAAAGGCATCTGACCGCCCTCGAAACCGGGCTTAACGGACCCACCAGAGCGTGACTTTTGACCTTTGTGGCCCCGGCCGCAGGTTTTTCCGTTGCCACTGCCAACACCGCGACCGACGCGCTTGGCATTGCGGCGAGCTCCCTGAGCCGGACTCAGCGTATTCAAACGGATTGTTTCAGAACTCATTGCCCTATTCCTCGACACGTAACAGGTAGTTAACTTTATCGATCATGCCGCGAACCGAAGGGGTGTCCTCCACTTCCACAGTGTGACCAATACGACGCAGACCTAAGCCGCTTATACATGCCTTGTGCGCTTTCAGGCGCCCATTGCTGCTGCGAATCTGCGTAACCTTCAGGGTTGCTTTAGCCATGACTCAGCCAATCCACTCTCGTCAAATTCTTAGTTCAAAATCTCTTCAACAGCCTTGCCACGCTTGGCAGCGACTGTTTCTGGAGAACACATTTCCTGCAGGCCCTTAATAGTGGCGCGAACCACGTTGGCAGGATTGGTAGAGCCGTAACACTTAGCCAGCACATTGTGTACACCGGCAATTTCCAAAACAGCTCGCATCGCACCACCGGCAATTACGCCAGTACCTTCGGAAGCTGGCTGCATATAAATTTTGGACGCGCCGTGGTTAACTTTAACCGGGTACTGAATGGTGCCGTTATCCAGCTCCACATCAATCATATTGCGGCGTGCGTTTTCCATAGATTTCTGAATAGCCACAGGCACTTCGCGTGCCTTGCCACGACCAAAGCCTACTTTTCCATTTCCATCACCAACAACTGTTAGCGCGGTGAAACCAAAAATACGGCCACCCTTAACTACTTTGGCAACACGGTTTACCTGTACCAGTTTTTCCTGGAGGCCTTCGTTGTTGTCATCTTTTTTACGATCATTAAACGCCATAGTGGGTAACCCTAGAATTCCAGACCATTGTCACGAGCGGCATCGGCCAGGGCCTTTACCCGTCCATGATATTTGTAACCGGCGCGATCAAACGCCACTGTGTCGATGCCCGCCGCCTTGGCGCGCTCAGCAACCAACTTGCCAACTTCTGCAGCAGCCGACACATTGCCAGTGCCAGCACCGCGCAAGCCCTTATCCAGCGTGGACGCACTAGCCAACACTTTGTCACCTGCGGGAGCAAGAACCTGCGCGTATATGTGACGAGGTGTACGGTGCACGGACAGGCGGTTTACACCCAATTCACGCATTTTGGCGCGAGCGCGACGAGCGCGACGCAACCTTGAATCATTCTTAGCACTCATACTCTTACCTATTTCTTCTTGGCTTCCTTACGACGGACATATTCATCCGCGTAACGAACACCTTTACCTTTGTACGGCTCTGGCGGGCGGAAAGCGCGGACTTCTGCCGCTACCTGGCCTACCGCCTGCTTATCAATACCTTTCAATATGATTTCTGTCTGACTCGGCAGCTCCGCAGAAATTCCTGCAGGCAGTTCATATTCAACCGGGTGGGAAAAGCCCAAAGTCAAACTCAGCTTACTACCTGAAACTGCGGCGCGATAACCCACACCGTTTAACTGTAGTTTCTTCTCAAAGCCGTCGGAAACACCCACTACCATATTGTTGACCAGGGCACGGGTGGTGCCAGACATTGCTACCGAGGCTTTATCAACTGCGGCAAAAGTCAGCACATTGTCTTCCTGCTTAACTTCCACGCCTGCGTGGATAGTCATCCGCAGCTCACCCTTGCCGCCTTTAACCGACAAGTCTTTGCCATTGAGCCTGACTTCAACCCCACTGGGCACCGTTACCGGGCTACTTGCGACTCTGGACATAGTGAACGCTCTTTAAAGGCCTAAGAATTAAAATACCGTGCAAAGCACTTCGCCGCCGACACCGGCAGCACGAGCGGCGCGGTCAGTCATCACGCCCCTGCTCGTTGAAACTATTGCGACACCCAAACCGGCACGCACACTGGGAATACCATCTTTGTCCGAATAGCGACGCAGCCCCGGACGGCTGATACGATCAATCTCCGCGATCACAGGTTTGCCGTCAAAATATTTCAGGCTAACGCGCAGCTCAGCTTTGGCGCCATCTTCTGTGCGGGACACAGCGGCGACATATCCCTCATCTTTCAATACTTCACATATCGCCAACTTCAGCTTTGAGGCGGGGATATCAACAACTTCTTTACCTGCCATCTGCGCATTGCGGATGCGAGTCAACATGTCTGAAACCGGGTCTTGCATACTCATAGTTGTATTCTCTCTTTCAGCCCAGGGCTGCTCTACCAACTGGCCTTAACCAGGCCAGGTACGTCACCGCGCATAGCGGCCTCACGCAATTTGTTACGACATAGACCAAACTTGCGATAAACCGCGTGGGGGCGTCCGGTAACCTGGCAGCGACGCTGCTGACGAACCGGGCTGGCATTGCGAGGCAACTTCTGTAGTGCCACCTGTGCTTCCCACTTCTCTTCGTCACTGGCGGTAACGCTATTAACAATAGCCTTCAGCTCAGCTCGCTTTGTTGCATATTTTGCTACCGCACGCGCTCTTTTATTCTCACGCGCAATCATCGACTTTTTAGCCATACTTTAGTTCTCTCTTAACTCTTCAGCGGGAAGTTAAAGGCACGCAACAATGCGCGACCTTCTTCGTCGTCACGAGCTGAAGTCGTAATAGTGATATCCAAACCGCGCAGAACATCTACCTGGTCATAATCAATTTCAGGGAAAATAATCTGCTCAGTAACACCCATTGCAAAATTACCACGGCCATCAAATGACTTGGGACTAATACCGCGAAAGTCACGAACACGCGGAATCGCGATACTAATCAGGCGCTCCAGAAATTCGTACATACGCTCGCTGCGCAGTGTCACCTTACAACCAATTGGCCAACCTTCACGAACTTTAAAACCGGCGATTGAGCGGCGAGCTTTGGTTATGATCGGCTTTTGGCCTGCAATTTTCTGCATATCGCCAACCGCATTTTCCAGAACTTTTTTGTCACCCAGCGCTTCACCAACACCCATATTGAGGGTGATTTTGGTGATACGAGGTACTTCCATCACATTGTCCAGACCCAGCTCTTCTTGAAGCCTGGGGGCTATCTCGTCTCTATAAATTTTTTTCAGCGTTGCCATTGTCTTTACGTCCGCTTAGGCGTCTATCGCCTCACCACTGGATTTGAAGATGCGCACTTTTGTATCGCCATCCACCTTAAAACCTACCCGGTCAGCCTTGTTGGTAGCGAGGTTAAAGATACCCACATTGGAGCCCTGAATCGGGGCCTCCTGCTCAACAATACCACCAGCCACGCCCAACTGAGGATTGGGCTTGGTATGCTTCTTAACCATATTGACACCGGTAATCAGCATTTTGCCGTTATCCAGTACCTTCTGTACTTTGCCGCGCTTACCCTTGTCTTTACCAGCCAGGATAATCACTTCATCATCGCGTTTAATTTTCAGCATGGTCTTTCCTCTCTCTGCTCGACTCGGCCTAAAGGACTTCCGGTGCCAGAGAAACAATCTTCATAAACTGTTCACTGCGCAGCTCGCGGGTAACCGGTCCAAAGATGCGGGTACCAACTGGCGCGTTCTGCGCGTTCAGCAAAACTGCGGCATTGTCGTCAAACTTGATCAGCGAGCCATCCTGCCGACGCACACCCTTTTTGGTACGAACAACAACCGCATTCATCACCTGGCCTTTCTTAACCTTGCCGCGTGGAATTGCTTCCTTGACGGTTACCTTAATCAAGTCACCAATTCGCGCATAGCGACGCCTGGAACCACCGAGTACCTTGATACACATAATACGGCGCGCACCACTGTTGTCGGCTACGTCCAAATAGGATTCTGTCTGAATCATTGTCTATTCCACCCTGTTAGCGCTTAAACCTGGCCGGCGCTTTCTTCAATCTTTAGCAACTTCCAACTCTTGGATCTGGAAATTGGGCGTGTCTCTGCGACCGTTACCAAATCACCAATTCCGCACTCATTATTCTCATCATGGGCGTGAACCCTGGAAGATCGCGTTAAGTACTTGCCATATACCGGGTGCTTAACTCGACGTTCAATCAAAACGGTAACCGTTTTGTCCATCTTGTTACTCACTACCCGCCCGGTCACGGTACGTGCGCTATTTTGAACTTCTGGCATGGTTTACCCCCCGGCCTTCTGCGTAAGCACGGTCTTAATGCGCGCTATAGCATGCTGATTCTGCTTCAGCAGATGAGTCTGGCCCAGTTGGCCTGTGCTTTTTTGCATGCGCAGCTTAAAGCCTTCTTCACGCAAGGAGAGCAGTTCTTTGTTCAGGTCCTCAATGGACTTATCACGCAGTTCACTTGCTTTCATTACATCACCAACCGTTTAACAAATGCTGTTTCAACGGGAATCTTGGCTGATGCAAGCGCGAACGCTTCTCGCGCCAGCTCTTCAGATACACCCTGTACTTCGTAAAGCACTTTGCCAGGCTGCACCTGTGCAACCCAATATTCCACGTTACCCTTACCTTTACCCTGGCGAACTTCCAGTGGTTTGGTCGTAATTGGTTTATCAGGGAAAACCCTGATCCAGATTTTTCCGCCGCGCTTAATGTGACGGGTCATGGCACGGCGTGCGGCCTCAATCTGGCGCGCGGTAATACGGCCGCGGCCCACCGCTTTCAGACCGAATTCACCGAAGTTGACCTTGCTGCCGCGGTGAGCCAGGCCGCGGTTGCGGCCCTTCTGCATCTTGCGAAATTTTGTGCGCTTTGGTTGAAGCATCTGCCTAACCCTTAATAGTTGCTGTCTTCTTGACAGGAGTTTCGGACTGCTCTTCTGCGCCGATCACTTCGCCTTTGAAGATCCATACCTTCACGCCCAAAATGCCGTATGTTGTACTGGCTTCATACGTGGCGTAATCAATATCTGCACGCAAGGTGTGCAGAGGCACGCGGCCTTCGCGGTACCACTCTGTTCGGGCAATTTCTGCTCCGCCCAGGCGACCACTGACCTGCACCTTGATACCTTCAGCACCCTGGCGCATGGCGTTCTGAACAACCCGCTTCATGGCTCGACGAAACATCACGCGGCGCTCCAACTGCTGAGCCACATTTTGCGCAACCAGCCTGGCGTCCAGGTCCGGCTTGCGAATCTCTTCGATATTAATGTGTACAGGAACGCCCATCTTTGCAGACAGAACCTTGCGCAACTTGTCAACATCTTCACCCTTCTTGCCGATAACAATACCCGGGCGAGCTGTATGTATAGTGATACGCGCGGTTTGAGCCGGACGCTCGATGACCACTCGGCTCACCGATGCGTGATCCAGAGCCTTCTCAATATATGCCCGAACCTCCAAATCAGTGATCAGGTTCCGAGAGTAGCTTCTGCTATCGGCATACCAAACCGAAGTATGCTCTTTAACAATACCCAGACGGATGCCAGTTGGATGTACTTTTTGACCCATATGGTCGTCTCCTAAACTCAGTCTTCGCCGTCAGCGACTTTTACTGTGATATGGCAAGAGCGCTTAAATATGCGGTCAGCGCGGCCTTTGGCACGCGGACGCAGACGCTTCATGGTCATACCTTCGTCTACAAAGATGCCGGACACTGTCAGTTCGTCAACATCAGCCTCTTCGTTGTTCTCGGCATTTGCGATCGCCGAGTCGAGGATTTTCTTAATAATGTGCGCGGCCTTCTTGTTGCTATAGTTCAGCACGCTCAAAGCCTCTTCCACCCCTTTGCCGCGCACCTGGTCAGCAACCAAACGGGCTTTCTGTGCGGAGATTCGGGCACCTTTTAATCTTGCTGCAACTTCCATCACTAAACCTCTCTCACCCAGGCCCTAGCGAGCTTTCTTATCCGCAACGTGACCGCGATAGGTACGGGTTGCTGCGAATTCACCCAATTTATGACCAACCATGTCTTCATTGACCAAGACAGGTACGTGTTGACGTCCGTTGTGGACAGCAATGGTCAAACCAACCATATCTGGAGACACCATAGACCGACGCGACCAGGTTTTAATGGGACGGCGATCACTGCTTGCAACCGCGGCCTCAACCTTTTTCATAAGATGCAGGTCAATAAAAGGACCTTTTTTCAATGAACGTGGCACTTTATATCCTCTCTTATTTCTTGCTGCGACGACGGACAATCAAATTGTCAGTGCGCTTGTTTTTGCGTGTTTTATAGCCTTTAGTCGGCGTACCCCATGGAGACACCGGATGGCGACCACCGGATGTGCGGCCCTCACCACCACCATGCGGGTGATCAACCGGATTCATCGCAACACCGCGAACGGTTGGACGAACACCGCGCCAGCGCGCTGCACCAGCTTTGCCCAGTTTGCGCAGGCTGTGCTCAGAATTTGAAACTTCACCCAAAGTTGCGCGACATTCAGAAAACACCTTACGCATTTCGCCAGAGCGCAAGCGCAGGGTAGCGTGACGGCCTTCGCGAGCAACCAGTTGAACAGAGGCTCCGGCGCTGCGAGCTATTTGTGCACCCTTACCAGGCTTAAGCTCAATACCGTGAACCACAGAACCGACCGGGATATTGCGCAAGGGCAGGCAGTTGCCCACTTTGATTGGCGCTGTATCACCGGACAAAAGCTGATCGCCTGCTGTTACGCCTTTGGGGGCGATAATGTAGCGGCGCTCGCCGTCAGCATACTTAAGCAATGCAATATGAGCCGTGCGGTTTGGATCATACTCCAGGCGCTCCACTTCGGCCGGAATACCGTCTTTAGTTCGCTTGAAATCGATAACGCGATAGTGCTGCTTGTGACCACCGCCGATATGGCGAGTGGTAATGCGGCCGTTATTATTACGACCACCATTTTTGCTCTTCTTCTCCAGCAGCGGCTTGTACGGCGCGCCTTTGTGCAGCTCGTCATTAACCACACTGACGACAAAGCGACGTCCGGGCGAAGTAGGTTTTCTTTTTACAATTGCCATCTTAAACCAACCCCTTATTCTGCGACCGCAAAGTCGATATCCTGACCTTGCTCCAAGCGCACATAAGCTTTCTTCCACGCGGGACGCTTAGAAAACCCGTAGCGATTGCGCTTTACCTTGCCCTTCACTTTCAGAGTCTGCACAGCAGAGACCTTAACCTTGAATAACTGCTCTACGGCTTTCTTAACTTCTAGTTTGGTCGCATCAACTGCCACCTTAAAGACGTACTGATTGTTGATATCTGCAACAATCGTTGCCTTCTCGGAAACGTGCGGACCCACCAGCACTTGAAATACGCGCTCCTGGTTCATCCCAGCATCTCCTCAAGTTTTTTAACTGCATCGACGGTTACCATGACGGTGTCGTAAGCAATCAGACTGACAGGATCGACCGCATCGACATCGCGCACATCAACCTTGTGCAGATTGCGCGAAGCCAGATACAAGTTCTCATCGACTTCCGCAGAAATGATCAGGACACTGTCCAAACCAAAATCGGACAACTGCTTAACCAATAGTCTGGTCTTGGGCTGATCGATACCCAGGCTCTCCACCACCACCAGCCGTTGCTGGCGAGCGAGCTCAGACATGATGGAGCGCAGCGCAGCACGGTACATCTTGCGATTCACTTTCTTGGTGTGATCCTGCGGCTGTGCCGCAAAAGTCACACCACCGCCACGCCAAATCGGAGAGCGAATTGTTCCCGCACGGGCACGGCCAGTACCCTTTTGACGCCATGGTTTCTTACCCCCACCACTTGCTGCGGCGCGATTCTTCTGGGCGCGTGTTCCCTGGCGAGCGCCTGCCATATAGGCAGTCACGACCTGATGCACCAGGTCCTCGTTAAATTCACGTGCGAAGGCAACATCAGAGACAGACACTTTGCCTGCAGCCGCATTACCGGGCTTAACTATGCTCAGTTCCACTGTTGAAACCCCCTAAAACCTAGCCTTTGACCGCAGGACATACGACAACGTCTCCACCTGGAGCGCCGGGGACGGCTCCCTTAATGAGCAGCAAATTGCGCTCGCTATCTACCCTTACCACTTCCAGGCCCAGAGTGGTGACATTGCCATCACCCATACGGCCTGCCATCTTCTTCCCCTTGAACACGCGACCCGGTGTCTGGCACTGCCCAATAGAACCGGGTGCCCGGTGAGAAATTGAGTTACCGTGGGTCGCATCCTGCATACTGAAGTTCCAGCGCTTAACCACACCCTGAAAACCCTTACCCTTGGACTTGCCGGCCACATCTACCTTTTGGCCAACTGCAAATGCTTCTACAGTGAGTTCAGCACCCAGCTCAGGAGCTTCGTCGGCATCTTTCAGGCGGAATTCCCACAAACCGCGACCAGCTTCAACACCTGCCCTGGAGAAATGCCCTGCTGCTGATTTACTGACGCGATTGGCACGACGAGAACCCGTCGTTACCTGAATGGCGCGATAGCCATCGCTATCTGCGTCTTTTACCTGCGTAACGCGATTGGGCTCTACCTCAATCACAGTGACCGGAATTGATGCGCCGTCGTCGGTAAACACACGTGTCATACCGGACTTACGGCCGACTAAGCCAATAGTCATTTTGCTAACCTCTATAGTGTACGGGGCTGAACCCTCTATGGCCGCTCAGCTTGTGAGCGTTACACACTCCAGGGTGCCACTTGTCCGGGAGCTGGTCTGGATTTTTTTAACCTAGACTGATCTGTACTTCTACACCTGCTGCCAAATCTAACTTCATCAGAGCGTCTACTGTCTTTTCAGTAGGCTCCACGATATCCAGAAGGCGCTTGTGAGTACGAATTTCATACTGATCACGGGCATCTTTATTCACATGGGGTGACACTAATACCGTGTAGCGTTCCTTGCGGGTCGGCAGCGGAATCGGGCCCTTAATTTGGGCGCCGGTGCGGCGTGCCGTCGCGACAATTTCCTGGGTAGACGAATCTATCAGGCGATGATCGAATGCTTTTAAGCGAATGCGAATTCGTTGGTTTTGCACTTGATCAAACTCCTAAACAAAATAAAAACCAGAGATCCGCAGACGAACCCCCCCGAAAAAGGAAGGCGGATTCTAATGAGGGGCGCGGGGTGTGTCAACCGGATTTCCTGAATAAGTTCAGTAACTTTCAAGCTTTTAGCCGCTGCGGACGATCATTGACGAAATAAACCGTCATTGAGGCACAAATGCTCATTTTTTAACCACTTTTCGTCCCAGGAGTCTGTGTCGGGCTCAGGGCTGTTCTACTGCGGAAAAGCCGGGTAATCTGTGACAAATTCACTTCTATCAGGGCCGCCGACCCTGTATAAATCCGGCAAAATATTGGGGCAAAAATTGAGTGCTGTCCCGTGCGCCAACCAATTGACCAGAGAAGAGCTGCCATGGAACCCAAACCCTGTGTCTTTATACATGTAAACCAGAAACAGATACTCGGTGCCCATGTCGGCGAACACGCGCTGCGGCGCTTTTCTGAGAATAATGACAAATTTGACGTCAAGTTCATTGAAACACGCCACCACCCCTATTTGGCTGCTCGTGAAGGCGACCTCTTCTTGCGCAACGGCGTTCGCCGCCAATGGCGCATGGATGATCTCCAGTCATTCACTCCACTGCGCTTTATGCCGCCAGAACTCATGGGCTACCAGGGCCGGGCGCTGATCATGGACCCCGATGTCTTCGCAGTTGCCGATGTCTGGGAGTTGCTTACACGCGACATGCAGGGCAAAGCCATACTGTGTCGCCCGCGCAACCGCACTGCCACACATGTTAATGGCCCCATGGCAAGCAGTGTCATGTTGCTCGATTGCGCCAGACTCACTCACTGGAAGGCAGAGCAGCAATTTAACCAACTGTTCGACGGTGCCAGAGACTACAAAAAGTGGATCACTCTGCAATACGAAGAGCACAACAGTATCGGCCTGCTGGAAAAAAACTGGAATGATCTGGACGTTCTCAATCAAAGCACCAAAATGCTGCATACTACCAAGCGCTGGACCCAGCCCTGGAAATCAGGCTTACCCATTGATTTCGTTCCCGCTGACAAATCCAGGTATTTTCCACCGATTGGCTGGGCCATGCACCTGCGCCGCAAGTTATTTGGAGACTATGGGCTCTTGGGTAAATACAAAGATCACCCGGATAAAAACCAGGAAGATCTATTCTTCGGCTTGCTTAAGGAGTGCCTTGAAAAAGGCTCGATAACGGCGGAGATGGTTCAGCACGAGATGGCTCAGAACCATGTGCGCCATGATGCAGAAGAACTGGTGGGCCGTGTTAAACCACTACTGAGGACTCTGGAAGGACTACCCGCCTAGATCCAATACGCCGTACACACTTGTCTGCGGCTTACTGCGTTCAAATTGCTCTTTTGCCATTGTTCTTTACCTGTAGAGAATAGCGGTAAAGTTAGCTGTTTTTAGCAATGATTTCTTCAGCGACACTACGCGGTGCTTCTGCGTAGTGTCCAAATTCCATGGTGTAGGTGGCCCGTCCCTGAGTTGCGCTGCGCAAATCAGTTGCGTAGCCAAACATCTCTGCCAGAGGCACCTCAGCGTTAACCACCTTGCCAGACGGGTTTTCATCCATACCGCCAATCATGCCGCGGCGGCGATTGAGGTCGCCAACAACGTCGCCCATGTTTTCTTCCGGGGTGACGACTTCCACGGCCATTATGGGCTCCAGCAAAACAGCGCCACCAACTTCAGCCAGCCTTTTACAGGCCAGTGAACCGGCGATCTTGAACGCCATTTCATTGGAATCCACGTCGTGGAAAGAACCATCATACAGAGTGGCTTTGAGTCCCAATAAAGGGTAACCCGCCAAAACGCCATTCTGCATTTGCTCGGCAATGCCTTTTTCCACCGCTGGAATGTATTCCTTGGGTACCACACCACCGACAACCTCGTTAACAAATTCCAGGCCTTCTGCGGATTCATCCTCGGCCAGTTCAAACTTGACCCAGACGTGACCGTACTGCCCGCGACCGCCCGATTGACGCACAAACTTACCTTCGATTTCAGTGGTGTTGCGAATAGCTTCGCGGTAGGCAACTTGCGGCTTGCCAATGTTCGCTTCAACACTGAACTCGCGCTTCATGCGATCAACCAGAATATCCAGGTGCAACTCACCCATGCCAGATATAATGGTCTGGCCGGTTTCCTCGTCTGTCTTAACCCGAAACGAAGGGTCCTCTTGGGCCAGCTTGCCCAGTGCAATGCCCATTTTCTCCTGATCTGCTTTCGACCTCGGCTCTACTGCTACAGAAATGACCGGCTCGGGAAACTCCATACGCTCAAGCACAATGGGTTTGTCGATGTCACACAGGGTGTCCCCCGTGGTCACATCTTTTAGACCTACGGCAGCGGCGATATCGCCCGCCAGTACTTCTTTAATTTCTTCACGACTATTGGAATGCATTTGAACCATGCGACCCACGCGCTCTTTCTTCTCTGTGACGGAGTTATACACCGCGGTGCCGCCTTCCAGCTTGCCTGAATAGACTCGAAAGAACGTCAGCGTACCTACAAAAGGGTCCGTTGCGATTTTAAAAGCCAACGCCGAAAACGGTGCATCGTCATCCGCTTCTCGAGTAGCCTCGGTGCTGTCTTTATCCAGCAAGGTACCTTCAATAGCCTTTACCTCGGTTGGGGCTGGCATATATTCGATAACCGCATCCAGCACAGCCTGGACGCCTTTGTTCTTAAACGCAGAACCGCCCAAAACTGGCACAATATCATTGGCCAAAGTGCGCAGGCGAATACCTTCCTTAATTTCCGCCTCGCTGAGATCACCCTGTTCCAGGTACTTATCCGTAAGCTTATCTGTGGCCTCAGCCGCAGCTTCCATCAGGGACTCACGCATTGCCTCGACCTGGCCTTGCAGATCAGCGGGTACATCATCGTACTCAAACGTCATGCCCATATCATCCTCATTCCAGATGATAGCTTTGTTCTTCACCAGGTCCACAACACCCTTGAACTCATCCTCTGCGCCGATAGTGATTTGCAGTGGTACAACATTAGCACCCAGACGGTCCTTCAGTTGCTCGACAACCGCCATGAAATCGGCGCCTGCACGATCCATTTTATTGACGAAAACCATGCGGGGAACTTCATATTTATTGGCTTGACGCCATACGGTTTCTGTCTGGGGCTGCACACCAGAGGAACCACACAAGACAACTACGGCCCCATCCAGTACCCTTAGGGAGCGCTCTACTTCAATGGTGAAGTCGACGTGCCCCGGTGTATCAATAATGTTGATACGATGATCTTCGAACTGTGCATCCATGCCCTTCCAGAAACAGGTAGTAGCCGCAGAGGTAATGGTAATACCACGCTCCTGCTCCTGTTCCATCCAGTCCATGGTTGCCGCGCCATCGTGCACTTCGCCAATTTTGTGAGAAAGACCGGTGTAAAAAAGCACGCGTTCTGTAGTCGTGGTTTTACCCGCGTCCACATGGGCACATATACCAATGTTGCGATAACGGTCAATCGGAGTGTGACGTGCCACATGAATATTCCTGCAGGAAAACTGCTTAAGGTCTTAGAAGCGGTAGTGCGAGAACGCCCGGTTCGCTTCAGCCATGCGGTGAACATCTTCACGCTTTTTCACGGCATTACCTTTGCCCTGTGAAGCGTCAATAATTTCTCCCGCAAGGCGCTGGCGCATGGATTTTTCGCCGCGGTTGCGTGCGTACTCAACCAACCAGCGCATGGATAGTGCCATACGACGAGAAGGACGGACTTCTACAGGTACCTGGTATGTAGCACCACCCACCCGGCGAGACTTCACCTCTACCATGGGTGCAATATTTTCAAGTGCTTCGTCAAAGGCTTCCAGCGGGTCTTTGGACAGACGTTCTTCAACGATATCCAGGGCACCATAAACGATGTGCTCCGCTACTGATTTCTTACCACTCACCATCACATGGTTCATGAACTTTGCCAATGTCACGTTGCCAAATTTGGGATCTGGCAGTACTTCGCGCTTGGCGACAACTCGTCTTCTAGGCATTGTGCCTTCCTCATGTCTTCAGGTTTCCCGAACACTGACCTGCCACAAATGCGGGGGGTGCAGGGATTCGGCCTTACTCTGGGGCGTACTCTCCCCTTTTGTTCTTTAGCTGTAGCGACTGACTTACTTAGGACGCTTGGCACCGTATTTGGAGCGGCCTTGCTTACGCTCAGACACCCCGGAGGTATCCAGGCTTCCACGCACGGTATGATACCGCACGCCTGGCAAGTCTTTTACACGACCGCCGCGAATCAAAACAACGCTGTGTTCCTGCAGGTTGTGGCCCTCACCACCGATGTACGAAGAAACTTCGTAACCGTTGGTCAGACGCACACGGCAGACTTTACGCAGTGCTGAGTTCGGCTTCTTGGGCGTAGTCGTATAAACGCGGGTACAAACACCACGGCGCTGCGGGCAGGCCTGCAATGCGGGTACGTCGCTTTTCGTTACTTTGCGCTTTCTAGGCTTACGAACCAGTTGGTTGATCGTTGCCATTCAATAGAAACTCCAGTTAAAAAATGCAAGACGCCGAGCGTCCCCCTAAATAAGGGAGGCGGCATTCTATAGATGCCGCCTTCCACCGTCAAGCCAACCCCGCTGTCGCGGGCACTCAGGCTCCCCGGCCTAGATATCAGCCTTCAGGGCCTCGGTCAGTGCAGCTTCGATTTCTTCAACACTGACACTACCTTCGGGTGACTCAACATCACGCTTACGCTTGCGCTCTTCGTGGTAAGCCAGGCCGGTTCCAGCAGGAATCAGCCGACCTACAACCACGTTCTCCTTCAAGCCGCGCAGGCGATCACGCTTACCGGTCACAGCAGCCTCGGTCAAAACACGAGTTGTCTCCTGGAAGGAAGCCGCAGAGATAAAGCTCTCGGTCGCCAAAGATGCCTTGGTAATACCCAGCAACTCGCGTTGACCCTGTGCAGCAATACCACCATCAGCCAGCAAGCGTTCGTTCTCTTCCAGGAACCTGGTGTATTCCACCTGCTCACCCTTGATTAGGCTAGAGTCACCAGAAGCAGTGATAATGACCTTGCGCAGCATCTGACGCACAATAACTTCGATATGTTTATCGTTGATCTTCACGCCCTGGAGGCGATATACATCCTGAATTTCGTTCACGATGTACTTAGCCAGTTCAGTGATACCTTTCAGGCGTAAAATGTCATGGGGATTGGGGGGTCCTTCAGAGACAACTTCACCCTTCTCAACACTTTCACCTTCAAACACTGACATATTGCGCCACTTCGGAATCAAGGCTTCATAGTGATCACTGCCATCTGCCAACAACTTGCCATCGGTCGGTGTGATGACCAGACGGCGCTTGCCTTTAGTTTCCCTACCAAAGCTCACCGTACCGCTGATTTCCGCCAGGATGGCTGGCTCCTTCGGCTTACGGGCTTCAAATAAGTCGGCGACACGCGGCAAACCACCGGTGATGTCACGAGTTTTCGAACCTTCCTGCGGAATACGGGCAATGACATCACCCACACCGATTTCAGCACCGTCTTCCATGCTGACGATAGCGTCAGCCGGCAAGAAATAGTGCGCAGGTACATTGGTTCCCGCCAGGCACAGTTCTTTACCCTGCTTGTCGACCAGGGTTAACGCAGGGCGCGTATCCTTGCCGGAAGTCGGGCGCTCAGCCGGATCAATCACTGAAATACTGGACAGACCGGTCAAGTCATCAGTTTGACGCCTGATGGTAATACCCTCTTCCATACCCGAGAACTTCACTGTCCCCGCGACTTCGGTAACGATTGGGTGGGTGTGTGGGTCCCAGGTAGCAACCACATTGCCTGCGCTCACTTCTGCATGATCCTTAACTTTGATCATTGCACCGTATGGCAACTTGTAGCGCTCGCGCTCGCGGCCCTTATTGTCAGAAAGTGCCAATTCGCCGGAGCGGCTGACCGCCACCAGATCACCATCGACGCGCTCTACGAACTTTAAATTGTGCAGGCGAACCGTACCATTGCCTTTAACCTGAATATTGTCCGCAGCGGTTGCCCGTGATGCTGCACCACCAATGTGGAAGGTGCGCATGGTCAGTTGTGTACCTGGCTCACCGATAGATTGAGCGGCAACAACACCGACCGCTTCGCCCATGTTTACTTTATGTCCGCGAGCAAGGTCGCGGCCGTAACACACTGAGCAAATTCCATGGCGAACTTCACAGGTGATGGGCGAACGCACCTCTACCTCGTCAATACCAAGCTCTTCCAGGCGCTCAATCCAGCGCTCGTCCAGCATTGTGCCAGCCGTTACAGCGATTTCGTCATCGGAGCCAGGCTTGAGTACATCGCGCAGCACAATACGCCCCAACACTCTATCACCCAGCGATTCAATGATGTCGCCGCCTTCAATAACCGGGGTCATCAACAGGCCATTGTCGGTACCGCAATCTTCTTCGGTAACCACAACATCCTGCGCAACGTCGACCAAACGCCGTGTCAGATAACCGGAGTTGGCAGTTTTCAAGGCGGTATCAGCCAGACCTTTACGTGCGCCGTGGGTCGATATGAAATACTGAAGTACGCTCAAACCTTCACGGAAGTTCGCGGTAATCGGCGTTTCAATAATCGATCCATCCGGCTTGGCCATCAGGCCACGCATACCCGCCAACTGACGAATCTGGGCGGGCGAGCCCCGCGCACCAGAATCAGCATAGATATACACTGTGTTGAAAGAATCCTGTTCTTCCTTCTCGCCGTCTCGGTTTACAACTGTTTCCTTACTCAAGCCTTCCATCATCGACTTGGAAACCAGATCATTGGCGCGAGACCAAATATCAATCACCTTGTTGTACTTCTCACCCTGGGTAACCAGGCCTGAGGCATACTGATCTTCGATATCTTTCACTTCGGCGTCGGCATGAGCGATAATCTTGACCTTCTCTTTCGGAATTTCAAAATCATTCACGCCAATAGACGCACCCGAGCGAGTTGAATACTCATAGCCCATGTACATCAAACGGTCAGCGAAAATAACGGTAGACTTCAAACCAACCACGCGATAGCACTGGTTGATAACATGCGAAATCGCTTTTTTGGTCATGGGCTGGTTAATCAGCTCATAGTTCAAACCATCAGGCACAATCTCCCAAAACAGAGCGCGACCAACGGTCGTCTCTTCAATGGTGTTCTTTTGGTAAGCTCCGCCTTCTTCAGTAACCAGGTTCTGCTGAATACGCACTTTAATGCGCGCTTGCAAGTGCGCATAACCAGCCACATAAGCGCGGTGCACTTCGGAAACATCCGCAAACACCATGCCCTCGCCCTGCGCATTGATGCGATCACGAGTCATATAGTACAGCCCCAATACAACGTCCTGTGAAGGCACGATAATGGGCTCGCCGTTCGCTGGCGAAAGGATGTTGTTGGTCGACATCATCAAGGCTCGCGCTTCAAGCTGCGCTTCCAGCGTCAGCGGTACATGTACCGCCATCTGATCACCGTCAAAGTCTGCGTTATAGGCCGCACAAACCAACGGGTGTAGCTGAATCGCCTTCCCTTCAATCAATACTGGCTCGAAGGCTTGAATACCAAGTCTGTGCAGCGTTGGGGCCCGGTTTAGCAGTACCGGGTGCTCACGGATAACTTCAGCGAGAATATCCCACACTTCTGGCGGCTCACGCTCGACCATTTTCTTGGCGGCCTTGATCGTTGTCGCCAGGCCACGCAGTTCCAGCTTACCGAAAATAAAAGGCTTGAACAGCTCCAGTGCCATCTTCTTGGGCAGGCCACACTGATGCAGGCGCAGGGTGGAGCCAACAACGATGACCGAACGGCCAGAATAGTCAACGCGCTTACCTAACAGGTTCTGACGGAAACGTCCCTGCTTGCCCTTGATCATGTCTGCCAATGATTTTAGCGGGCGCTTATTAGAGCCGGTGATAGCGCGACCACGGCGACCATTGTCGAGCAGTGCATCAACAGATTCCTGCAACATACGCTTCTCATTGCGCACAATGATGTCAGGTGCGTTCAAATCCAGCAGGCGCTTCAGGCGGTTGTTGCGGTTAATCACACGGCGATATAAATCGTTTAGATCAGAGGTCGCAAAACGGCCACCGTCCAAAGGCACCAAAGGCCGCAGATCCGGCGGTAACACTGGCAGAGCGTTAAGAACCATCCACTCTGGCTTGTTACCAGATGAGGCAAATGCTTCCAGCAGTTTCAAGCGTTTGGACAATTTCTTGATCTTGGTTTCTGAACTGGTAGCCGGAATATCTTCACGCAAGGTAGCGACTTCCTGTTCGATATCCAGTTGAATCATCAGCTCCTGTACTGCCTCGGCGCCCATTTTGGCGGAAAACTCGTCGCCAAATTCTTCCATCGATTCGTAGTACTGCTCATCGGTGAGCAATTGGCCATGGTCAAGCGTCGTCATGCCCGGATCTGTCACCACATAAGATTCGAAATACAACACGCGCTCGATATCGCGCAAGGTCATGTCAAGCAGCAGACCGATGCGAGACGGCAGCGACTTCAGAAACCAAATGTGAGCAACAGGGCTTGCCAGTTCAATATGGCCCATGCGCTCACGACGAACTTTTGCCAGCGCAACTTCAACACCACACTTTTCACAGATGACACCGCGATGCTTGAGGCGCTTATATTTTCCACACAGGCACTCATAATCTTTTACCGGGCCAAATATCTTGGCGCAAAACAAGCCGTCACGCTCGGGTTTAAAGGTGCGATAGTTAATCGTTTCAGGTTTTTTGACTTCGCCAAACGACCAGGAGTGAATCATCTCAGGCGATGACAGGCCGATGCGAATGGCGTCAAAGTCTTCTTGCTGTCCCTGGGATTTCAGCAGATTAAGTAAGTCTTTCAAGGCTATTCCTCCACGAGGTTTTCATTGCCAGAGGCGCTCCTGACTGACACGCCCCAATGAGTCCAAATTAGTAGTTAGTCGTTCTCTAGCTCGATATCGATACCGAGAGAACGGATTTCCTTAACCAACACATTGAAGGACTCGGGCATTCCCGGTTCCATGCGATGATCACCATCGACAATGTTCTTGTACATCTTGGTACGGCCAGCCACATCATCTGACTTGACCGTCAGCATTTCTTGCAAGGTGTAAGCGGCACCATATGCTTCCAGTGCCCACACCTCCATCTCACCGAAGCGCTGACCACCGAACTGAGCCTTACCGCCCAGCGGCTGCTGGGTAACGAGGCTATAGGAACCGGTGGAACGCGCATGCATCTTGTCATCAACCAGGTGATTGAGCTTGAGCATATACATGTAGCCAACTGTTACCGGGCGATCAAATGCATCGCCTGTACGTCCATCGTACAAAGTAAACTGACCACTCTCAGGCAAACCTGCCAGCTCAAGCAAATCTTTGATAGAAGACTCTGCGGCACCATCAAATACTGGAGTCGCCATCGGTACGCCTGCTCGCAGATTGCCCACCAACTCAAGTACCTCACCATCGCCCAAAGACTTGATGTCTTCCTTGCGACCAATACCTGCGTTGTAGATTTTCTCCAGGAACTTGCGCATATCCGCAACTTTCTTTTGCTGGCGAATCATGGTGTCCAACCTGGCGCCCAGGCCAACCGCGGCCATACCCAAATGGGTCTCCAGAATCTGACCCACATTCATCCGCGAGGGAACACCCAGCGGATTGAGCACGATATCTACAGGCTCACCGTGCTCGTCATAAGGCATATCTTCAACCGGCATGATCACCGAGATAACACCTTTGTTACCGTGGCGGCCGGCCATTTTGTCGCCGGGCTGAATGCGGCGTTTAACAGCAAGATATACCTTGACGATTTTGAGTACACCAGGAGCCAGATCATCACCACTTTGCAATTTGTTCTTCTTGTCTTCGAAGCGATCATCAAGCAACTTGCGCTGATCTTCCAACTGTGTTTTCGCCGCCGCCAGAGACTCGTTAACCCGGGCATTGATCTTGAGCTTGAAGATCTGCTCGCGCTCGATTTCTTCGATGACCTTAGCGGTCAAAGTGGTGCCCTTGGCCAATCCTGCACCACTGACAGTCTTCTTGCCTTTGAGCAAATTGTCTAGGCGCGAGAACATCGCCTCTTCAAAGATTCGATACTCTTCGTTGAGATCTTTGCGGTAATCGTCCAACTGATACTTTTCTATTTGCTGGGCGCGCTGATCTTTTTCCAGGCCGTCGCGGGTGAACACCTGCACATCAATGATCGTACCCTTGGTACTGGATGGCACCCGCAGGGATGTATCTTTAACATCGGAGGCTTTTTCGCCAAAAATGGCGCGCAGTAACTTCTCTTCCGGAGTCAACTGAGTCTCACCTTTCGGAGTAACCTTACCCACCAAAATGTCACCGGCATTAACCTCTGCACCGATATAGACAATACCTGACTCGTCCAATTTGGACAGAGCACCCTCGCCCACGTTAGGGATGTCGGCCGTTACATCCTCGGGCCCTAACTTGGTATCGCGAGCGATACAGGTCAGCTCTTGAATGTGGATAGTCGTGAAGCGGTCTTCTTTAACTACCCGCTCAGATACGAGGATCGAATCCTCAAAGTTGTATCCATTCCAGGGCATGAAAGCGATGCGCATGTTCTGACCCAGAGCCAGCTCACCCAGGTCCACAGATGGGCCATCGGCCAAAATGTCGCCGCGTTTGATCGCGTTGCCTTCCGTCACAATAGGGCGCTGATTAATACAGGTGTTCTGGTTTGAACGGGTGTATTTGGTCAGGTTGTAGATATCGACCGGCGCTTCGTCCTTACCGACGTCAGCGTCATTAACGCGGACAACAATTCGGCTTGAATCCACGCTGTCGATAACGCCTGAACGATCAGCAACCACACAGACACCGGAATCACGCGCTACATAGCGCTCCATACCTGTACCAACCAAGGGCTTGTCAGTACGCAAAGTCGGTACGGCCTGACGCTGCATGTTCGAGCCCATCAAAGCGCGGTTGGCGTCATCGTGTTCCAGGAAAGGAATCAAAGATGCCGCCACCGAAACCACCTGTTTGGGTGATACATCCATGTAATCTACATCTGTCGGAGGCTTGACCGTAAATTCACTCATGTAACGCACTGCAACCAGGTCTTCTATCAGCTTGTTCCTGGCATCCAGCTCGGCGGATGCCTGGGCAATGACATAGTTGCCTTCGTTAATAGCCGACAGGTACTCAATTTCATCGGTGACCTTGCCTTTAACTACTTTGCGATACGGGCTTTCCAAAAAGCCGTAATTGTTAGTGCGGGCGTAAGTCGCCAGTGAGTTAATCAGGCCAATGTTTGGACCTTCCGGTGTCTCAATAGGACAGACACGACCGTAGTGCGTTGCGTGTACATCGCGCACTTCGAAGCCCGCACGTTCGCGCGTCAAACCGCCCGGCCCCAGGGCCGACACACGGCGCTTGTGCGTCACTTCCGACAAGGGGTTGTTCTGATCCATAAATTGCGACAGTTGGCTTGAACCAAAAAACTCTTTCACTGCGGCAGCTACAGGCTTGGCATTGATCAGATCCTGAGGCATCAGCCCTTCGCTTTCTGCCATAGACAAACGCTCTTTAACCGCGCGCTCTACCCGAACCAAACCGACGCGGAACTGATTTTCTGCCATTTCACCGACAGAACGCACACGGCGGTTACCCAAGTGGTCGATATCGTCAACAACACCTTTACCGTTACGAATGTTTACCAAAGTTTTCAGCACATCGACAATATCGTCGCGGTCGAGAATACCGCTACCGGTAGATTCATCGCGGCCCAGGCGACGGTTAAACTTCATCCGACCCACAGCAGACAGGTCGTACCGGTCGGTGGAGAAAAACAGATTCTGGAACAGGTTTTCCGCAGACTCCTTTGTCGGCGGCTCACCCGGGCGCATCATGCGATAAATTTCAACCAGTGCTTCCAGCCCATTGCTGGTTGTATCGGCACGTAAAGTATCGGAAACGAACGGCCCACAATCCAGATCGTTGGTATACAGCGTTTCCAGCTCATTGATGCCTGCTTCGGCAAACTGGGCAAGCACTTCTTCGGTTAGCTCAGTATTGCACTCAAACAGCACCTCGCCGGTTTTCTTGTCCACCACATTCTTGGCCAAGGCGCGACCAAGCACATATTCTGTGGGCACGTCTAACTCTTTAACTTTTGCGTCTTCCAACTCGCGAATATGTCGCGCAGTAATACGTCGGCCGCGCCCAACAACCGTTTTACGGCCCAGCTTGATATCAAACGCGGCAACTTCACCACGTAGGCGCTCGGGAATGGCGTTCATCGTGTAATGGCCTTCACCATCGTGGGTAAAGGTATTTACGTCATAAAACATCTCCAGAATTTCTTCAGAGCTGTAGCCCAGCGCCCGTAGCAGAATGGTCGCCGGCAGCTTGCGGCGCCGGTCGATACGCACGAACACAATATCTTTAGGATCAAATTCAAAATCCAGCCACGAACCGCGGTAAGGAATTACCCGAGCTGAATACAGCAGCTTGCCAGATGAGTGGGTTTTGCCACGGTCGTGATCAAAGAACACGCCGGGGGAGCGGTGCAACTGAGAAACAATAACCCGCTCGGTGCCGTTGATAACAAACGTGCCATTGTCGGTCATCAGGGGGATTTCCCCCATGTAAACTTCCTGCTCTTTAATATCCTTGATGGTTTTGTTCGCTGAATCCTTATCGTAGATGATGAGCCGAACTTTAACGCGCAGAGCTACCGAGTAAGTCACACCTCGCAACTGGCACTCATTTACATCAAATACCGGGGTACCCAAATTGTAATCAACATACTCGAGAGCTGCATTGCCGCTATAGCTCACAATCGGAAATACGGACTTAAACGCCGCATGCAAACCATAACTGCCGCGGTCTGCCAGCGGTGTACCCGCCTGGGTAAACTTCCTGTAGGAATCTAGCTGGATGGCCAGCAGATAAGGCACATCCATAACCTTGGGCATGGTGCCAAAGTCCTTGCGAATCCGCTTTTTCTCAGTATACGAGTATGTCATTTGTACTCCCCGGCATTACGGGAATCCGGTTCCGTTCACCATGTGATTGAACATCTGGCGACCGTGTTTCAATTCCCTTACGAAATTCTCATATTGCAGCGGCAAAAGGCCAGTGGAAAACCACCAGCCTCTGCACACTTCAGCAACAAACGCTGAACAAGCGCGCTTACTTAAGCTCTGCTGAACCGCCAGCTTCTGTCAGTTGCTTAACAACGTCTTCTGCTTCGTCCTTGGCAACACCTTCTTTAATGGCAGAGGGTGCACTGTCAACCAGACCTTTGGCGTCTTTAAGGCCCAGACCGGTTACAGCACGAACAACCTTGATGACATTGACCTTCTTGTCACCAGCGGAAGTCAGCATTACGTCAAATTCGGTCTGCTCTTCAACAGCACCGCCAGCGTCGCCGCCAGCAGCCGCAACCGGCGCGGCAGCAACGGCTGCAGCGGCAGATACGCCAAATTTTTCTTCCATTGTTTCGATGAGCTCAACGATGTCCATTACGCTCATTTCTGCGATTGCTTCTAAAATATCGTCTTTAGACAGAGCCATGACTCCATTCTCCTATTTAGCTGATTTACCAGAACCTGCTTACGCAGCCTCTGCTTGTTTCTGGTCGCGAACTGCTGCGAGTGTGCGAACCAGTTTGCCAGGCACTTCGTTCATCGTCCGTACCAGCTTGGTTGTCGGCGCTTGCACAACACTCATCAAAATAGAGAGTGCCTGGTCGCGGGTCGGCAACTTGGCCAATACATCCAATTGTTCTGCACCCAGTAACTGGCCACTTACCGCCAGTGCTTTCACCTCGAACTCTTCATGGCTGTTGGCGAAATCTGCAAACAAACGCGCTGCGGCGCCCGGGTCTTCCATAGAAAATCCGAACAGGGACGGGCCCGACAATGTCTCAGAGACACATTCGTATTCCGTACCCTTTAGTGCTCGCTTGGCCAGAGTGTTGCGCACTACACGCAATGCAATCTGGTTCTCACGGGCATCTTTGCGCAGCGCGGTCATTTCGTCCACGGTGCAGCCGCACGAGTCGGCTATCACCAGGGACAGTGCACTGTTGGCAGTCTCGTTAACTTCAGCGACAATCGCTTTTTTGTCTTCGAGTCCAATTGCCACTGGAATTACTCCTGGATTGGGTTAAATAACGGCTTCCGTTTCCGGAAACCTCCATCTGCGCAGGCCGGGAATACACCCTATTAAGTCATCCGCTTTGCCGCCCCCCAGAGGTTGGCAAACAAAAACACCTGCGGTCTCTGATGGTCTTTAGTACTCAGCTAGTAGCTCTAGGAGCCGACACCTTCTTCCAAAGACCTCAAAGCTGGCCGGGGCCGCCTACAGGCTAAACCTTCAACCAGTTTTGTTTCGCATCCTGCGAAACATTTGAGAACAGCCCCTTGTGAGGCGCTATTGATCAAATTCTTTGAGACCTTTGCACGAAAGCCATTTCACCTGCATGCTGCGTTAAAATCGTACTCAATCGGTCATTTATAAGCATAAACTCCCTCATTCCGTGCGTTTTTGCCTTGCCTGAAAGTGAAATCATCTTCCGTGCAAAGGTCTCTCTTTAGTTAAACTTCTCCGAGCTAAACTTCGAGGCTTGACTGGTCTATTGCCAGCCCGGGCCCCATGGTTGTGCTCAGGGTTACTTTTTTCATATAGACGCCTTTCGCAGCCGACGGCTTGGCCTTTTTCAAATCGGCCAACACTGCCTCAAGGTTTTCCCTGATGGCGTTGAGCTCAAAATCAACTTTGCCGATACCGCCATGAACAATGCCATTTTTATCAGTGCGAAAGCGCACCTGACCGGCCTTGGCATTCTTTACAGCTGTTTCTACATTGGGGGTAACAGTGCCGGTCTTGGGGTTAGGCATCAGACCCCGCGGACCCAATACCTGGCCCAACTGGCCAACAACACGCATCGCATCAGGCGTGGCAATCACAACGTCGAAGTTCATTTCACCGCCTTTAATTTTCTCAGCAAGGTCTTCCATGCCTACCAAATCGGCACCCGCTGCAGTCGCTTTGTCAGCATTATCGCCGGAAGTAAATACAGCAACACGAACATCGCTACCCGTACCATGCGGCAAAGTGGTAGCACCGCGAACACCCTGGTCAGATTTCTTTGCGTCGATACCCAGATTCACAGCCACTTCAATGGTTTCATTGAATTTCACCGTGGCAAATTCCTTGAGTAGATCAACCGCTTCGGCCAAGGGGTACTGCTTGCCTGGCTCAAGTTTTTCTTTGTATGCGCGCACGCGCTTTGAGAGCTTGGCCATCTTTAGTTCACTGCCTCTGTTTCGATACCCGCTGAACGAGCGCTGCCCGCTATAGTACGCACTGCGGCATCCATATCGGCTGCGGTCAGATCAGGCCATTTTGCCTCGGCAATCTCTTCAAGTTGGGCGCGAGTCACTCTGCCAACCTTTTTTGTATTCGGAGTGCCAGAACCACTCTTTATTTTTGCCGCTTTTCTCAGCAAAACAGCAGCCGGCGGGGTCTTTTTGATGAACGTAAAACTGCGGTCAGAATAAACCGTGATCACAACTGGAATCGGCAAACCTGGTTCCACGCCTTGAGTTTCTGCATTAAACGCTTTACAAAAATCCATGATATTCACACCGTGTTGACCCAAAGCGGGGCCGACAGGCGGACTGGGGTTGGCCTGTCCAGCAGGCACCTGCAACTTAATATAAGCTTCAATTTTCTGAGCCATTGCTTATCTCCCTGGGTGCAAACGCTTTACTGGCCGCAAGCGGCCCCCGAGCTCCCCAACAGTGTGCTAATCAGGCTTTTTCTACCTGACCAAATTCCAGTTCCACTGGAGTGGAACGTCCAAAAATAAGAACAGCGACCTGTAAGCGGCTCTTCTCATAATTTACTTCCTCTACAACGCCATTAAAGTCATTGAAAGGGCCGTCGATAACCCGAACCATTTCGCCAGGCTCGAACAAGGTTTTGGGTCTTGGCGTTTCCACTCCATCTTCAACCCGCTGCAAAATCGCATTCGCTTCCGCCTCTGTAATCGGCGCGGGCCGATCAGCTTTACCACCAATAAAACCCATGACTCTCGGGGTGTCTTTTACCAAGTGCCAGGTATCGTCATCAAGCTCCATTTGCACCAGTACATAGCCTGGGAAAAACTTACGCTCGCTGCGTCGCTTCTGGCCACCACGCATTTCTACCACTTCTTCCGTGGGCACCATCACGTCACCAAAACGGCCGCTCATACCATGCAGCTCAATACGCTCTTTGAGTGCATTAGCTACTTTTTTCTCGTAGCCAGAATAGGCGTGAACCACATACCAACGCTTCGAAACTGCCAATCCTTCTACCACCTGTTCTCAACCCCTAACCAATGACCAGGGAAACCAGCCAGCTGAGCAAGCTGTCCAGCCCCCACAGCAGCAGGGCCACCAGCACAACAAAAGCCAGCACAATCAGGGTCGTTTGCACCGTCTCTTGGCGCGTTGGCCAAACTACTTTGCGAATCTCTGTACGAGATTCACGCACCAGTGACCAGAAGGCAGCGCCCTGCAGGGTTTGTAGTGCAATAAAACCTGCGACCAGGGCCAATACCAACAACCCCAATACACGATAAAGCAGCGCTTGGTCGACAAAATAACTATTGCCATAGACGCCCGCGGCCACAATGACCGCAACCGCTACCCACTTCACACTGTCAAAGCGACCCTGGGCCACTTCTGTATTGCTCATACCTGCAAATCCATTCAGGCGCCGGATTTACCAACGCCTCTATGTATGGCAGGCCAGGAGGGAATCGAACCCCCAACCTGCGGTTTTGGAGACCGCTGCTCTGCCAATTGAGCTACTGGCCTAATGTTCTTTGCCGTGACAACTTCTTTGAACGAGAATCTGAACGACCGGCCGAGCCAATGCCCGGCCTGGTCGACATTGGGCTCAGAGCCTCGACTCTGGCCCGCCGGATACTGCCTATTCGATGATCCTGGCGACGACACCCGCACCGACCGTTCGGCCACCCTCCCGGATCGCAAAACGCAGACCTTCTTCCATCGCAATCGGTGCAATCAAGGTCGCTACCATCTGTACGTTGTCTCCAGGCATCACCATCTCAACACCTTCAGGCAATTCACACGCACCCGTTACATCCGTCGTCCGAAAGTAAAACTGCGGACGGTAACCCTTAAAGAACGGCGTGTGACGACCACCCTCATCTTTCGACAGAATGTAAACCTCTGCCTCAAACTTCGTGTGCGGGTTAACACTGCCCGGCTTCGCCAGTACCTGACCACGCTCAACCTCTTCACGCTTGGTTCCACGCAGCAAGACACCCACGTTCTCACCCGCCCGGCCTTCGTCCAGCAGCTTGCGGAACATCTCAACACCGGTACAGGTCGTCGCCTGAGTCTCTTTGATACCTATAATCTCGACCTCTTCGCCAACCTTGACGATGCCACGCTCTACACGACCTGTCACAACCGTGCCGCGACCCGAGATAGAAAATACATCCTCAACAGGCATCAGAAAGGGCTGATCAATCGCACGCTCAGGCTCCGGAATGTAGGCATCCAGAGTCTCTATCAGTGTCTTAACCGCCGTTGTACCCAACTGGTTGTCATCCTTGCCCTCCAACGCCATCAGCGCTGAACCACAGATGATCGGCGTGTCGTCACCGGGGAATTCGTACTGCTCCAGAAGCTCGCGCAGCTCCATTTCTACCAGCTCTTTCATCTCTTCATATTCTTCAGAGTCTGCACCGCCGCAATCTTCGGCCAGCAGGTCTGCCTTGTTCAGGAAGACAACGATGTACGGCACACCCACCTGACGAGACAGCACAATGTGCTCACGGGTCTGAGGCATCGGACCGTCTGTCGCCCCACACACCAATATAGCGCCATCCATCTGTGCAGCGCCGGTGATCATGTTCTTCACATAGTCAGCGTGCCCAGGGCAATCGACGTGCGCGTAGTGACGCCCAGGGGATTCATATTCAACGTGTGACGTCGCAATGGTAATACCCCGCTCTTGCTCTTCCGGTGCATTATCAATACCGTCAAAGGCTACTGCCTCGCCGCCCCATACTTCGGAACAAACACGTGTCAGTGCCGCTGTCAGTGTCGTCTTACCGTGGTCAACGTGACCAATTGTGCCAACATTCACATGCGGCTTACTACGTTCAAATTGCTCTTTTGCCATTTTGACAGTCTCCTAAAGCAGCTTTTTGGGCCTCTGTTCCACTTAAACTGCAGGCCACGTTGTTAAAAGTTAAAATTTCTATGCACCTCATTGAGGTACCTGTTGTGCGTTATGCTCTATCCGGTTGCCCCAGTAAAAAATGGAGCTCATAACCGGATTTGAACCGGTGACCTCTTCCTTACCAAGGAAGTGCTCTACCGACTGAGCTATATGAGCACTCTTTCTTTGGCTACACGCTCTTATGACACGCTTTACTGGAGCGGGTAGCGGGGATCGAACCCGCATCATCAGCTTGGAAGGCTGAGGTTCTACCATTGAACTATACCCGCCACACAACACTCCATAGCCCGAACCCTGTACCCGAACCCTATAGGCATGGTGGAGGGAGGTGGATTCGAACCACCGAAGCTTGCGCGTCAGATTTACAGTCTGATCCCTTTGGCCACTCGGGAACCCCTCCGAAAGGCGACGTATTGTCCTTACGAGTCCCCCTCTTGTCAACCGCTAATACCAATAAAAATATCGACTTACGACATTTTCCCAAAGCCGCAGGAAATCTGGCTTGCAGGCATTTCGACCGGTGTACTTAGCCGTGCCCGCAGCAGCCGCAAATCCTCACTTCAGAAACCTGACTAGCAGCCTGACCGCCCCAAAAACTCCTCTGTGCTCATAAGTCCTGATTAACAGCCTCGCCCAAATTAAAACTGACTTGATGAGCCTTCAGCGCAGTGCCGCAAACGCTGCAGGTAACCTTGCCCCGCAAAATTCTCTCACAGGATGTATGCCGCACTCGCATGGGCTTACCCTTGCCATTGGGGTCACACCACTTATCACCCCATTGCAGCAAGGCCAGAAACCAGGGAAATAGGGCAGTGCCCTTAGCGGACAAGTGATACTGGTAGCGCACCGGCTTTTGCTGATACGGCACTTGTACAAACACGGCCTGATCCACCAGAAACTTGAGTCGGTCAGCCAGGATATTGGTTGCTACTGGTAATTCCTGGTGAAACTCATCAAACCGCACCAAGCCATGAAACGCCAGCGCAATCACATTGGCGGTCCAGCGATCTCCCACCAAATGCACCAGATTTGTATACAGGCTGTGACCACTCGGCGCATTGAGCACGGAAATTGATGAGCGCCGCCGCACTTTTTTGTCACACTCGTCGCGAGTCGCTCCCGGACCCGGTTCAAAGCCGACATCCCCTGCCTGTACCTGACCATCGCAGCCACTGCAACGCATTACTGGCTGAAAGACCTGGCCGCATTTGCGATGCACCAGCTCTACCCTGTCGAGGTCGGGGGTACTGAAGAACTGCCGCTCCCAGGCAACCGCCATCAGAGCGGTGTCGTAGAGTTCAACCGATTTCTTGGTCAGATGGTAGCGCTGGCGCTTGCCACCACCCACAGCGGCCTCTTTCTTCAAGCAGTCGATGTCCTGTAGCCACTTGAGGCGGTTCGACAGTACGCCTCTGGACACCCCGGTGGAAACCATTATTTCATTGAACGAGTTAATTCCCCAGAACACTTCCTGAATGATGAGCAAGCACCATTTGTCACCCACTTGATCCAGAGCCCGGTTGATTGAGCTGGCGCGTGCTATGAACGTCATATAATGATCCGCATTATAGTTATCCGCATAGTTATCCGCATTGCCCGCCAGGGCAGAGTACCAAGGCGGCAATGAAAACCTGGCGACAAGTTATGCCTGCGAGCAGGTCGGGTCGGCCAACCTACGCGGCCACTGACTGCATGGCTGTGAGCGTTTTCAGGGCACCGGGGTCGGCGGCGGTGGCCGGCACCAAACAGATCTCGTCGGCACCCGCCTGCTCATACAGCGCTAGTTTGGCGTCAATGCCGGCCTGGGTTGCAACCAAACCAGTGGCTTGAATCAGTTCATCCGGCAGGGCCGCAAATACTTCTTGCGGGTGTGGTCGAGTGCGGGCAAATTCCACTAACTCGCCAAAACCTGCTTCGGTAATCATCTCGGCATAGCCGGGGGCAGACAGGTAACCGACCATGGCTTGCCGCATTTGCGCAAAATCGGCGGGCTGTGGATCGACCGCGCAACACAGCCAAACCGCCAATCGAATTTTATCTTTGCCCTGCACGGCACACTCGGCGTCCAACTGCTGTCGCAATGCCGCCAAACTGGAAGGCGTCACCATATTCAACAACATGCGGTCTGCGCGCCGCGCCGCAGCACGAACCGCCGCCGGAGCAAACGCGGCAATCGTCAATGGCCCACCGGCGGCATTCAGACGCAAGTGATAGCCATGGCAACTGGCAAGCTCTCCCGCATGCTTTACTTTCTCGCCAGCCAACAGGCCTTTCAGTATTTGCGCCGTTTCATCGATATGTGTTGCCGTTCGCCTGTGCGGTTGTCCGTGCCATTGTTCAACCACCACCGTACTGGAGGCACCGATGGCCAAATTGACTTGTCGTCCGGTTAAAGCTTTTACGGACGCCACGCCCATGGCCATGGTCACGGGTGTACGCACCGATACAGCAAGTGGTCCCACTGTCATTTCGATCCGTCCGGTTTTCAAACCAACCGCTGTGGCAAATGAAAAAGCATCGTAGGTAGCCATTTCGCCAATCCACAATTCCTCATAGCCCAGCTTATCCGCATTGACCGCCACTTCGATATTGTCCGTCGGCGGCTGGTCTTGCCACAAAGGTGTGACAACGCTGTACTTCATTAGGGGCGCACTCCCCACAGGTCTTCACCTCGCGCCCAGTTGGCATGGAAGCCATAGGGAACACGGTGTGGCAATTGCACCCGGCAGACCGGGCCCTGCGCTATGTCCTGAGCAGCAAAAACCAGACATTCAGATTTCCAGTTTTTGGAATCAACGACAAAATTTACCAGGTAGCCATCGTCCTCAACGCTGGCGCGGCTAGCCCCTGTTTTGGGGGCATACACTGCCTCGCTGCCATACACGCCAGGGCCGTAATCCCACTGTGTACGCTCGCCAGTATCGTTGTTGTATTTCACCAAACCGGTAAAGCGCAGGGTATAGCCGCCTTCTTCCAAAAGGGGTATGCGCTGGTGGTAGGAATATTTCGATGGCGTACCGTGGTACAGCGGATTGGATTTATTGAACTCGGTATTGAGGTCATCAATATCACCTTCGCGGACTTCTCCGGTTTTCATATTAAAACGCCAGCGATAGGCGTTCGCCTCTAAACGCATGTACGCCAACATAGAGGCCAGGTCGCCCTCGCCTGCTTGCGCGTCTGGCATCGGGTTGGTTGAACGGCAACCATCCATAATGATCCAGTCGCCCTCTTCCCAACAGTTTGTGACATGCAAAATGTAACAGGGGTCACATTCAAACCAGCGCAGGTCAGCGGTTTGACCGCGACGCGGCACAATGCCAAACCGGGTTGGGATGTCTTGGTAAAAAGTGAGTACGCGATAGCTGTGGCGCCGCAACACATCCATATCGTGAAAGAATGGCAAATCGTGCAGCACTGCGTAATGGGTGGTAAAACCCAGATCGTGGGGCAAGCGTGGCCCCGGTAGATCAATGTCAATTTCATGCAGCTTGCGGCCATACATGTCCGCTACACCGAAGGTCATGTAGGGTGGTTCATCCCCATAGTCAAAAAACAGCAGCTCGCCTGTCGCAATATCAACTTTGGAGTGGGCCGACATGCGGCGCGACGAACGATTTTCCAACAGGTAAGGCCCCTTGCCCTCCAGCGTGCGCGCATCCAGGCGATAGGGATTGCCCGCGTTATACCACAGCGTCATCAAGTCGCCCTGGTAGCAAAACACATCTGTATTCGAGGTATCTTTAATACCGAATTCTGAAGTGGTGTAATCGAAAGGCCCCATCACACCCGCAGAGTCAGAGAGACCGACTTTGCGCTCCTGCTCAAATGCCTCGGTGTGAATATAGCGATTGCGATAGTTTGCCTTAGCGTCCCTGAAGTACACGCCGTGTACCATGCCGTCACCGTCAAAGGGATGGTAGCGATGCTTCGGCTGATGCACCGGATTGGGGCCGTTGCGAAAATAGGCGCCCTCCAGATCGGCCGGCAATTCGCCGATCACTGCCAAACCTTCTACATCCAGCTCTTGCCTGGTCGGCGCATGTACACCGTGAAGATAGGGGTTATCCAGGTTGTATATCCAGTCCTGCGTGTCATCAAAATCTGCCACCCCGCCGATACAGTGCTCAGTTAGCGGATACTCAATCAATCGGTTCGCCTGACTCATACATCTTCTCCCGTGGCATTAGCAATAGTGTATGCCGACCTTACATTAGCGCTCAGCTCATTATAGGTTTTAGGTCTTGTTATGCAAGCAACAAGCTGGCTTTTTGGCCACCTGTTCTGGCCACCTGTTCTGGCCACCTGTTCTGGCCACCTGTTCTGGCCACCTGTTCTGGCCACCTGTTCTGGCCACCTGCTCTGGCCGCCTGTTCCAGACAGATCATGTGCTACAAGACCGGACAGTTTATGTGTTACTAACAGTTACTAACAACCATCTTGCCAGGTCATGGCAGTAGGCGTAAACTTTTGGTCTTTTTATAAAAGTCGCCAGATCAATATACACAGGCACGCTATGAGAACCTCAACGACAGAAAGAATTGATCAACTGACCGCTGCGGGGCACTGGGGGAATGACAGCCTGCACAGCTTGCTGCTGCGAAATGCTCAAGTTCACGCCGCCCGCCCTGCACTGAAAGACCAGCCCAATAAGGCCGAGCTGTGCCAGCTAGAGGCGAGGTCGCTGACCTGGGCTGAATTGAATACAGCCGCCAATAACCTGGCGACACAGTTGCGCGCCAATGGCATTGGCGAAGACGATATTGTGATTGTTCAATTGCCTAATATCGTCGAACTGGCTGTGTGTTATTACGCGCTGAGCAAATGTGGTGCCATCGTCTCCCCGATACCCATTCAGTACAGCAGCCATGAATTGCAACGGGTAACGGCTACCACCCAGGCGCAAACTGTAATCAGCCTGGATCACTTTAAAGGCAATAACCCCGCTGCCACTGCAAAGGCAGCCCTGCCAGAGGTAGCGGTTTTGTGCTTTGGCGAAGAACTCGCTCTGACTACCGCTGATATGGGCAATGAAATTAACGGAGACCCGGATTCCAATCGAATCATTACCCTGTGCTGGACTTCTGGCACCACCGGTACAACAAAAGGTGTACCGCGCTCTCACAATATGTGGCTGGCCACCGCCAGAAGCACCCTGCAGGCCGGCTCTTACGGCGATGCGGAAGTTCTGCTCAATCCGTTCCCGTTAGTGAACATGGCTGCTTTGGGCGGATTCCTTTTTCCAGCGGCGCTGTTGGCCTCCACTCTGGTGTTACACCAGCCACTGGACCTCCCATTGTATCTGCAACAAATGCAGAACGAGCACATCACCTTCACCATTGCGCCTCCAGCGTTGCTCAATCAACTGGCGCAAGCACCAGCGATGTGGAATCAGTTTGATTTTTCATCATTGAGAGCGGTGGGCTCCGGTTCGGCCCCTTTATCAGCCGACATGATCAGCACCTTCGACAATGAGTACAGCACAGCCGTGGTGAACTTCTACGGTTCAAATGAAGGCATTAGCCTGTTCGCTACCCCTGAGTCTGCGCCGGAGCCGGATGTGCGCGCCAGTATGTTTCAACAACCAGCAGCCGACAGCGGAATACTCACCAGGGTCGTCGAGCTGGATTCTGGCCGCGAGATGACACAGCCGGGCGAACGTGGCGAGTTACTCATCAGCGGTGCCACCGTGTTTGACGGCTACCACGATTACGACAACAGCGATGTATTTGACGATGGCGGATACTTCCGCACGGGTGACCTGGTTGAAATCTGCGGCACTGATCGAGTTAGCTACAAGATCGTTGGCCGCTGCAAAGACATTATCAATCGCGGTGGCATGAAAATATCGCCCGCAGAACTGGACCTCGCTTTGGAGCAGCATCCGGATTTTGACGAAGCCGCAGTGTGCGCCTACCCTGATCAACGCTTGGGAGAAAAAATTTGCGCGTGTCTGGTCATCAAGCAAGGCAGCTCAGCGCCCACCGTCGAACAACTGCAACACTACATGCTGGGCATGGGTTTCGCGAAGTTTAAATTGCCCGAACGTATCGAGCGCTTTGACGCCCTGCCCCGCAACCCGCTTGGCAAGGTCAGGCGTTTTGAATTAGAGGCACAGGTCAGCAAAGCCTGACTGGAGGAACAAACCGATGAGCCAATCACCCGCTGTATACATTCTTGGTGGCAGCCAAACCGATTTTGCCCGCAACTGGACGCGAGAGGGTTTGGAAATAGCAGACATGTTTGCCGACAGCCTGCGCGAAGCCATCACCAATGCCAGCATTGAGCCGGCCGAAATAGAGGTTGGACATGTGGGCAACTTTGTCGGGGAACTGTTTACCGGCCAGGGTCTGCTGGGTGGTTTCTTTGGCCAGGTTTACCCGGAACTCTCGGGCATTCCCACATCGCGCCACGAAGCAGCTTGCGCCTCTGGCTCCATTGCCATTATGTCAGCCATGCGCGAGATTGAAGCGCGTCATTACGACACCGCCTGCGTGTTGGGCCTGGAATTGATGCGCAACGTCGACGGTAAAACCGGGGCGGAATATTTAGGCGCGGCGCGCTGGATGGGTCACGAAGCCAATACCTGTGACTTTCCCTGGCCGTTTATGTTTGACCGTATTACCCGTGAGTATGAGCAACGCTACGGTATCAACGGCGATCATCTGACCCGCATTGCCGAGATCAATTTTGCCAATGGCAAGCTCAATCCGCGCGCGCAAACCCGCGCCTGGAAATTCGCCGAGGGTGCATTCTCCAGTGACGATGACCTAAACCCGATCATTGAAGGCCGCGTGCGCAAGCAGGATTGTGGCCAAATCACCGATGGTGCCGCCTGCGTGATTCTGGCCAGTGAAGCCAAAGCCAAACAACACGCCGCCAAACTCGGCATGAAACTGAAAGACATACCGCGTATTAAAGGTTGGGGCCACCACTCCGCTGCGATGGAGCTGGAACAAAAACTTGCCCTGTCTGCCGGACAGCCATTGTTATTCCCCCATGCTGCGGCCACCATGAAAGATGCAGCTAATCGGGCAGGCTTTGCGGAAGTGAGCCAGCTCGACGGCCTGGAGACCCACGACTGCTTTAGCGTGACCGAATACATGGCCATTGACCACAGCGGCCTGACCGCACCCGGCGAAAGCTGGAAAGCGGTAGAGGAAGACCGCATCAGCCGCGACGGAAACTTCCCCATCAATCCCAGCGGCGGCTTAATTGGTTTGGGCCACCCGGTGGGTGCAACCGGCACACGCATGTTGCTGGATTGCGCCCGCCAGGTCAGCGGCCGCGCAGGTGCTTACCAGTTAAAGAAAGCCGAGAACATGATGGCCTTTAATGTGGGCGGCAGCACCACAACCTGTGCGAGTTTTATAGTTGGGGTGGGTTAAAATATTTTGTGAACGCCGGATACATTTATGACGCCATTCGCTCGCCCCGCACCAAGGCAAAGGAAGTTGGCGGGCTCTACGACCTGACACCACAAGAATTGCTGGCGCAGTTGTATCGGCATCTTGAGCAGCGCACCCGGCTTAACCCAGAGGATGTTGGCGAGGTGATATTGGGCTGCGTCACCCAGAGTGGTGAACAGGCGGCGAACATTGCCAAACACTCAACTCTCTACGCCGGTTGGCCGGCATCCATTGGCGGCCTCACGGTCAACCGTTTTTGCTCCTCAAGCATTGATGCCATTAATATAGGTGCTTTAAAAATAGGTGCAGGTCAGGAATCTGCGGTGGTCTGCGGCGGCGTGGAAATGATGTCGCGGGTGCCCATGCTCTCTGACAAAGCCCGCGTGTTTTCCGACCCCGCATTCGCACTGCAATGCCAGATGTTGTTGATGGGCAGTGGTGCCGACCTGATTGCGAGTCTTTACGATGTCTCGCGAGAGGCGGCAGACGCCATCGCCCTGCAAAGCCATCAGCGCTCGTACCAGGCACAACAGCAAGGCTACTACAGCTCTATTGTGCCCATCGAAAATACCGAAAAAGGCATGACTGTGACTGAAGACGAATGTATTCGCGTTGGCACCACAATGAATACCCTGGCGCAGCTTCCCGTTGCCTTTGCCAGTCTCGGTGCCAGCGGCCCGAACGCGGTGCAACTTGAAGCCAACCCTCAACTGAGTTCAATGACACATATACACACCGCCGGTAATTCGCCCGCGATGGCCGACGCGGCGGCTTTGTTATTGCTGGGCAATGAAGAGCTCGGCGACAAACTGGGCCGAAAACCCCGCGCCAAAATTCGTGCAGCCGCCAATGCCAACGACGACCCGCTACAAGTGCTTTCAGGCTGTGGCCTCGCTACAGAAAAACTCATGCGCGAACAGGGGCTGAGCAACCCCGATATCGACCTGTTCGAACTGCACGAAGCCTTTGCCGCTACCGTAGTGAAGTATCAGCGCCAGCTAAACCTGCCAAACGACAGGCTTAATGTAAACGGCGGTGTGATTGCCCTGGGCCACCCAATGGGTGCCACTGGCGCCATTATGACGGGTATGCTGCTGGATGAACTGGAGCGGCGCGATCAAACACTGGGCATTGTTGCGGCCAGTGGAGCGGCGGGTTCGGGTAGTGCACTGCTGATCGAAAGGGTTTAAAAAAGGCTAGGCTTACCCGTCAAAGCGCTCCTGCACATTGGCGCGACGCTGTTGAATCTGCTGCCAGCGCTGTTGTGCGCTATAGGCTGGTATACCTGCGGGCAATTCAATGTGCAGGTCTTCAAATCTAACCAGCCTGGCCTGCGGGTATTCAGATTCGGGCATCGCTTCACTTAAACCCTGCCAGCGCAGCATAATCAGACCGCGAAGATGGCCTTCTGTGTCCAGCCAGTTTTGAATGCCGGGATCACGGTGGGAGATCACCGCGTAGCAGCGAGCGTCGGGTATACAGTGCATCTGGCTCAAACTCAGCGAGGATGTTCGTGTTTCGTAATCGAGGCTGGTAAACCAGAGGTTTCCCAACTCTATCCCCTGATAACTGGCCTCGGCAGGGTAAACCGATAGAATAATTGCCTGGTCATTGTCCAGCGCCCAGGTTCCAAAAGCAGAATACTGCCCCACCAGCCCGGCCCGGGTAGCGCCCGGCCGGGAAATCTGGTTGCGCGGCATGGTTTGCCAGATGCGCTCGGCAAACTGCAACCAGGTCGCGCTGCTATCGAACAGGGAGATGGCGGCCTCCTGCAAGCCCAGCGCCATACGCCCTGGTGTCAGGGGAATGGCCGATTCACCTTCTGCGCCGAGCCTTTCAATGCGCAACCGCCCAGGGCGCTCTGAGTGCCAGTCGTCGTGGGAAAAACGCGCTAACAAAGTTTGTGCGCCATCACCGTTGGCCAGCCAATTGCCGGTCTCAGGCTTATTGCGACTCACCAACACTTCAAAACGGCCGTCGTCTTCAATGTGTATATCAGAACTGTAAAGGGTACTGACGGCGGTGCTGCTACCGGCACCTTTTACAGCGGGCACTCCCACAAGCAATTGAAACACCAGACCGCGACTGCTCCCCCGCTCACCGACAATGCGATAGTCGGCGTCGTCGCGAATCATTGCGATGTAGTAATTGTTGTCGGGGTTTTCCAGGCCGCGTTTACTGGTCCAGTCTGAGGCTCGCATGAAGCGCGGATGATCGGCATTCATCAGAGCACCCACTTTGATGGAGCCGACCAGGGCATACAGCAAACTGCGATAGGCCTCCGCCCGCTCCTGGTCATCTGCAAAAAAATCGGAGTTGCGGAACAGGGCCAGAGATTCGTTTTGTGCGCGGATAAAGTCTTGCCAGGCCTGATCCAGTGGATCGTCAAGCAAACCCTCGGGAGAGATCAGGGCAAGCGGAGAAGCTGTGTAGCGGCCGCCCACAAATGCCAGCGCGAGCAACCCCAGAACAACCAGGGCAAGTTGAATTTTTCGCATAAGTCCAGGCAACTCCTTTCCTGTCAGTTTAGAGCATTCTCTGCCAGTAACCCACATCCACCCAACGGCCAAATTTATAGCCAACTTCTTTGAACTGAGCGACTTTTTCAAAGCTCATTTTTTCGTGCAACGCAACACTGGCGGGGTTGGGCAGCGCAATGCCGCCCATCACCGCGTGTACATCTAACTCTTGCAGCCGCGCTAGCAAGGCCGTATATAACTGGCTGCCCAAACCGTGCCCAAGTACACCTTGCCGCAGGTAGATCGTGGATTCCACACTTCGCCTATAGGCGTCCCGCAACTTCCAGCGCACGGCGCAGGCATAGCCCAGCAGCTCATCATCGCGCAGCAACACAATCCAGGGCAGCTCCCAGCTCACCACATCCTGTACCCGCCCGCCCATCTCTTCGGCAGTTACCGGCTGCTCTTCAAAGGTAGTCACCGTGTTGCTGACATAGTGGTTGTAGAGTTCTGCCAGCGCGGCCGCATCGGCCGCCTGAGCATTACGAATAATCACCTGGTCATCACTCATAGGGGCAACTCCACTGACACCACTAAACCGCCGCCTGCACGGTCGCGTCATTCAATAGCACCACCGCGGACATGCACCACTGATTGCACCACTGATTGCACAACTGGCAACCCCGGGTCGGCACCAGTTGGCCGCTGCGACCCCCCGGCCAAAAAATATACCGGACTTGTTCATATCTGCCAGGCTCCTAGCGGGCTGCCTGGATCAGCTCTATCAGCTCGCCGCCTGCACCGCGGCACACCACCACGGCCTGGCCACCATACATTTTCCCGGTCAGTGGTTTTGCGGGTGACACGGTACTCACGCCAATGTTGGTTACGTTGTCAAAAACAAAACTCACCATGAGGATACCCGCCGGGAAACCGCCCGCTGCCGGCGGCCGCGGCTTCGCCACACCCAACTGATCTATTTCAACCAGTGTGCTGCCAGCAAGCTGTACCGTTGCGACCGGGTGACACATATCAATCTGTAGTCCATGGGCCTTGTTTATGGAGCTTATTCGGGTATCAAAGCACCAGTTTTGATTCGCCCCCAGCTTGCTGTAGACAGACAGTGCTTCAACGCGACGCAAGCAGGTGCTGACTGGAATAAACAGGCGGTCCACGTCACAGACTGCCTGCGGAACTTTAAAGGGGGGCACCTCGGCATTAATCTGAGTGAGATACAAGACCTCCCCTGCCGGACCAATGACCTGCATGGAACGAGTGTCATCGCTAGCACCCAGGTCTGCGGGCGAGCGAAAAATTTCAAACGGAGAATCCTGTAAACGCAGGGCGAGATCATCAACGTCCTGAACCAATACCTCAAGCGCCATCCACCCGAGTTCTTTAAACGGTTTGGCCGAAATTACGCCAGGATTGGAAATGACCCGCACCCAGGGGTAACCACTAGGCGACACCAGTGTGACGATTCGACTGCCCGCCATCTTTGGTTTGCCCCAGAGCACAGCCTCGGTCTCGGATATTTCCGTGTCTTCCAGTACAGTGGTTGACAGGTAGTCACAGTAAGCGGCAACCGTTGCCTCACAGTTACCAGCGACCAGTGTGCCCGTCAGACTCGGGCCAAGGGGAATTCTTGCGCTCAAAAATACGTCTCGCTAGGGCCGGTAATCGTCCATACTCATACTCATGCGGTACTGAAATCGCCTGGGATGATAATGGCAATAGAGAATATCGGCCAGGTTTTCATCAGCCGTATACGAGCGACGCATCAGGCTTGGCGCCGGCTCTTCACCAGCGAGTTCATCCATGGCGCCGACTAAATAGTTTTGATATCACAGAATCCATTTACCATGATTCTCAGACCAATGACTCATAATGAGACCTTTGCACGAAAGCCATTTCACCTGCATGCTGCGTTAAAATCGTACTCAATCGGTCATTTATAAGCATAAACTCCCTCATTCCGTGCGTTTTTGCCTTGCCTGAAAGTGAAATCATCTTCCGTGCAAAGGTCTCATAATGATAATCTATCGTGGCCTTTTTGTATAAAGACCACGTTGTGATTCGGTGCCTGGGCCGGTCACAACCAAAGAGTCGGCGTCGGCCGCACGAGCCAGCCCTCAAGGCCCGATAATTTGCAATAAGCGGCTATACAGACCAGGCGCCAAAAAAATGGCTGAGCGGATTTATCCGCTCAGCCATGACTTGGTGCAAGCCCGGGTTCTATGGCTACCCAGGCCTACCCCACACTACCAGCGATAAGAAGCCCGCAGATACCAGGAACCGCCTTCGTAGTTCGCCGCCGAACGACGTGGGTAGGGCAGGCCAACACTCAAACGGTTGGAATTAGGCGGGCCAATCTCATCGACATACTCATCGAAGATATTAGAACCGCCAGCAACCAGGCGCAGGCTTTCATTCACGTCCCAGCCCAGTTCCAGGTCGAGGTAAATGATGTCATCAATTTTTGCAGTCGGCCCATTGCCGTCCACGCCATTGATGCGGCCGCGCTCGTCGTAGTGTTCACCGTAGTAGTTTGCGCGCAGCAACAGGTTCCAGCCCTCTGTGAAGTAGGTATTGGCGGTTAACACAAAACGCTGTTCGGGGTAGTTGTTTTCAATGTCTTCGACATTGGCATCGCTGACGGGAATCACCGGCCCGGTTGGCGTGTTCACAACCTGCTGCGCAGTCACTTCCACTTCGTTGTAGTTAAAGGCGAAGCTCAGGTCAGTATTGGCGCTGCTGTCACCCCAGTCCCAACCAGAGGTCAGCACCAAATCCAGACCCTGGTGCTCCAGGTCCATCGCATTGGTGTAAAACGAGATCGACTCCACGCCGGGCGCCGCTACGGTGATATCGCCGGTGCGGTAGATGCGGTCTTCAACTTCAATTTGATACACATCCACGGTCAATGTGCTTGACTCACCAAAATCAGCCGAAAAACCTGCGCTGATATTGACTGTTTTCTCTTCACTGAGCTCAGTGCCGCCATTGGCAATCGCCAATGGATCAGTCGGTGCAACTTGCAGTTCTTCAATTTGCTCGCCAGTCGCACCGTCAAAGCCGGTGTTGGTTGTGCGCAAGTTTGTCTGGCCGGGTGTCGGCGCATGGAAACCTGTGGATGCAGCCGCCCGCAGAGTAAAGGTATCGGTCACCGCGTAACGGCTTGCCAGCTTACCATTGGCCGTGCTGCCGAAATCGGAAAAATCTTCGTAGCGGGCCGCACCCTGCACCAACCAGTTGTCACTGAGGTCCCATTCTACGTCGGCGTAAACCGCATAGTTGTCGCGCTCAAACTTGCCGGCATCCTGGGGCGACGGGCTGGTAAAACCGGCGCTGGTAGTACCCCTGCCAAAGTAGGAATTGGGCTCACCAACAATGGACCCCCAGGTTTCTTCGCGCCATTCAGCACCAAAGGCCAGGAACAGCTCGTCGCTGAGCTGCCTGGTGAAATCGGCATTGAGGTTGATCTCTTCCTGCTCGAAAGCACCCACATCGAAGTCACGTTGCAGAGGCTCGCCATCAGCACTCAGGCCCAGATCAGCGTTCAAACCGTTGTTGAGGAAGTAGTCGAGCTCGTTCAAACCGTAGCTCACGCTCAAGTCATAGCCAATGCCGCCGCCAAATTCACCGCGAATACCGCCCGCAAGGCTGGTATCTTCCTGATCCCCATCGAGATAGCCGGTGTAACCCGTCTCGGTCAATCGACCGCTATAGCCAAAGCTGTCCACCAGCGTGCCAATCGATACGTGGCCCGGATTGCGGTAAAAGAAGCGATAGCGACCGTCGGTTTCTCCGTAAATACCAAATGCGTAAAGCTGGCTGCTATCACTCAGATCGATGCCCAGGTTAAAGGACAATTTGGTTGCAGCATTTTCGGGACGACCCCAGGTCTGCGCATTGGGCGCATCATTGTAGGGCGTATCTTCACCGATACCGGCAACCCCGGCATCTATCAAGGCCTGGGCATTGGGTCGCTGGATACCGCGAATCAACTGGTCATTGTCGACCCGCTCAAAGCTCAGATTGAGGAATCCGCGGTCATCCAGGTTAAGGCCGACATTGCCGGCAAGCTTCCTGCTCTGTTCGTCACTGTCTTCGAAATACTGGCCGTACTGCACCACTACTTCGCCCCCTTCGTCATCATCTTTAAGACCGAAGTTGATAACACCCGCAATCGCGTCAGAGCCATACTGCGCGGCGGCGCCATCGCGCAGCACTTCAATTTGCTTCACCGCAATACCCGGAATCATGCCTACATCGGATGCGTGAGAACCATTGCCCGCGGCCGGCGCGGATGTCTGCACAAGCGCCGAGCGGTGGCGGCGCTTGCCATTAACCAAAACCAGGGTTTGATCAGGTGCCGTGCCGCGAATTGAGGTTGGCCGAACAAACGCTGAACCATCTCCGCTCAGCGGCGTGGCTGTATAAGAAGGCACCAGCGCTCTAAGGCTGTCGCTTAGATCAACAGAGTTTCCGACCGTACCCAGGTCATCTGCGCCAAAGACATCAACCGGAACAGGAGAGTCCGTGGCCGAGCGGGGTGCCGAACTGCGACTGCCAATGGTAATCACTTCCTCAATGACCTGGCTGTCCTGCGCGTACACTGGCTGTCCCATGATGATCGTGATCACCGTCGATACGGCGAGAAACAGGGGTGCTGATTTACTATTGAGCATAATGCCTCCGTGCAGGCGTTTTTGTTTTTCCGAAATGGCTGTGAATTGGCTGTAAATACAGCCACATTGGGCACAACTTCGACCCATCTCCAATATACGGTCGTTTCTTTACAGCCACAGCCCGGTCGTTTCTTTACAGCCACAGCCCGGTCGTTTCTTTACAGCCACAGCCCGGTCGTTTCTTTACAAAAGCCGAGTGACCCGGGGTGGCGGTCAATTCTATGCCCAACATATCGCGGCGACTGGAGCAAAAAGTAGTAAATATTCACATCATTCAATTAAAACCAGCCAATCTTTCTGCCTGTCAGCCATTGGCGCCGTCTTTGTCCGCCGCTGGAACACCCGTCGCAAGATACCGGGTTACGGTCTCAACAGTATCATTTAGCGCAATGCTCAAATGACCGGTCAGCGGTATATACCATCGCAGCGGTATACCGTTACACTTGAGAAAAACCGGATGCTATATGGACAGTTGGCTCAACACATTGCAGACCTTTGTACCGGCGCTGGGTGCGGGTGCTGGCACGCTGATGCTTGTATTGGCGCTCAATTTCTGGATGAAAAGACGCCACCGGGACACTCCCGGAGACAGCTCCGCGAACTATCAATTTCTGCGCTTTTTATTGCTGCTGGTTGCACTCGTTGCAGTCATTTTATTGCTGCCTGTTTCCGATCAAACCCAGGGACAGGTTTTAAGCCTGCTGGGTGTGGTTCTTACCGCGGTTATTGCGCTGTCTTCCACCACCTTTGTTGCCAATGCCATGGCAGGTTTGATGTTGCAGAGTAGTAACACCATTCGCCCCGGCGACTTCATCCGGGTTGAAGGGCAGTTCGGCCGGGTGACCCGACGCTCGCTGCTGCAAACACAAATTCAAACTGAATGGCGCGACCTGGCCACGCTGCCCAATATTTTGCTGATTAATAACCCGGTGACTGTTTTACATCGAGAGGGCACCATCATTTCAGCCGAAATATCTCTCGGCTACGATGTTACCTACACCAGCGTTGAAGAACTTTTGCAACAGGCTGCCGCGAACGCCGGGCTTGAGGAGCCTTTTGTACTCGCCCAGGAGCTGCTGGATCACGCTGTGTCTTACCGGGTTGCCGGCTTCCTGCCAGAGACAAAAAATCTGCTCACCGCTCGCTCAAACCTGCGCAAACAAACACTGGCAATAATGCATGGCAACGGCGTGGAAATAGTCTCACCCTCATTCATGGCGCAACGCGCCGTTGATCCGAACAGGAAAGTCATCCCGGACAAACCAGTACTGCACGACATACCGCAGCAGCCAAGCGCTGCACCTGAAGAGTTGATTTTTGATAAAGCAGAAGAGGCCGCCAATCTGGAGGAGCTCAAGAACCAGCTTGAAGACATTCGCAATCACATCAGGCAACTGAAAGGACAGCACAAGAATATGGATGGCGCCAGGCTGGCCGACATGAACCTGGAAATCGAGCGAGCAGAAGCTAAAGCACACTGGCTACAAGCCAGCATCGAACACATGCAAGAGGGCTGAGAAAAGGATTAAGAAAAGGATTAAGAAGAGGATTAAGAAGAGGATTAAGAAGAGGATTAAGAAGAGGATTAAGAAGAGGATTAAGAAGAGGATTAAAAAGAGCGCCAAGCCGTGTTAATAAGCCGTGTTAGATAGCGCCGCTCAGCTTTCCTGTATAATGCCCTGCATTTTTAGGGGTGCGGGATAATCGCGCTCCTGTAGCAACCCGGTTAAATACCGGTCATAAAAGGCCTCTCAAACAACCATTCATGTTGCAGGATATTTCTCCAGACCTTGTTCAATCTGTCTACCTGAAATTTTTGGGGCGCCCGGCAGACCCCGAAGGAATGGTCTACTGGACTCGGCGATTCAAACTCGCAAATAACAAACAAGCCATCGTTGAAGCCCTGACAGTAGCGGCGATTGAGGAGGCGAGCCAGACCCGCCAGGCAGATTCTCAAGCGCGGAAACCCCATAAAATTTCAGACGAGAAAATACAGGTGGCTCACCAGTTTACCTGGGAAATCGCAGTTCGAGGCCTGCTATACGACCAAAAACTTGCCCGTGAGATCGCTGAATATTTCAAGGATGGAGGCCCCGTTACCAGCACAGGCACGCCAGTAAAAAAATTGTTGCAGAACAGGCAAAAAGCAGCGGCTGGACACCCTCACAGAGATTCCGAATTTTTTCGACAACTGGTGTCCAGCCTCCCGCCAGCCATTTCAGTTCGCACTCCCGTAAAAAAAGCGAACTTGCGCGCAATAATACACATAGGAACAGAAAAAACCGGCAGCTCCACGCTCCAGAATTTTCTATGCAACAACCGGCAGCCCCTGGCACAAAATGGCATCTCGTATATCACCTCAGACAAACGGGTTGACAATAGGGATATTGCTCTCTACGGCGTTGATAGTTTTGCCTCCGATGACTATGCCTGCGAACTCAACTTATTGTCTGAAGGCGCGCGTGCGCAGTGGAAAAACGCATACCAGCGAAGCCTGGAAACCACCATAGGGTCACTGCCAGAGTCTGTAAATACGGTTATATTTTCTTCTGAACATTTACAGTCACGCCTTAAATATCCCGGCAGTGTTGCCCTGCTGAGAGATTTACTGGCTCCCTACTTCGATACAGTGACTGTGATCGTCTACTTGCGCCGACAAGACCAATTAGCCGTCAGCCTTTACAGCACCAAATGCACCAATGGCTCGATTGGATACGGCATGTTTCCATACAACACCACTCCCGACACGCCCTACTACAACTATCAAACCTTACTGCAACGATGGCGGGACTCTTTCGGTGCCAGTAGTATTCGGCCGCGGGTGTTTGAGCCGGAGCGCCTCAAAAACGGCGACCTTATTGCCGACTTTGTCGATAGTGCACATCTCGATATCGAGTTGCGCAACCTCGAAATTCCCGAACGCAGGAACGAATCGATTCCCGCTTCGGCACAGCTCGCCGTTGAGCGGCTGCATGCAAGCTATCCGGTTTTTCAAGAGCAGCACGCCAACCACGACATTGGCGAGGCCCGGCAGAGCATCATCCGCCAAGTCGCCAGGCGCTTTCCAGGACAGCCTCGTATGCCCGAGCGTCAGCAGGCGATGGCATTTACTGCGATGTTTGAATCGTCCAACCAGCAAGTTAATCGCGAGTGGTTTCCGGGGGACACTCTTTTTTCATCAAACTTTGACATGTACCCCGCAGCAGCAGAGGGCTGCCATTACGATGTCGAACAGATTGACAGGATTATCCAGCAAGAGGTTGCTAAATTGCCGCAACACCTCAGGACAATCAGTCCCTCAGACAGCTAGAACACATTCAAGCTCAGGCACCCGCGCTACTCTATTGCCCTGGCAAAATTGCCCTGGCAAAATTGTCCTGGCATACCCCCTGCTATGCGCAGGAAAAACACTCACCCTGAGCCACGCGGAAAGGGCGGCCGGGCCAGGTCGCCATCAGTGTCGATATGATCCGCTGTCACTACATCCGCCTGCCAGTCATCGAATACTGTTTTGTCCACCTGTCCTTCAAGTTCAGCGACAATCAGCGACACCGTGGCATCACCGGTAACATTAACGGCCGTTCTGAACATATCCAGCAATCGGTCCACGCCGATAATCAGCGCGATACCTTCAACCGGAATACCCGCTTGCTCCAGGACGAGGGCTAGCGTAACCAGGCCAACACCCGGTACAGCCGCGGTTCCCACGGATGCCAGCGTGGCTGTCAGTACAACTGTTGCCAGCGCAGCCACCGACAGATCAATACCGTATACCTGGGCGATAAACACAGTAGCCACGCCCTGCATAATCGCCGTGCCATCCATGTTAATGGTTGCCCCGAGTGGCACGGTAAAACCAGCGACGGAAGGTTTGACACCTAGCCGTTTTTCCAGCGTGCGCATCGTGACAGGGATAGTGGCTCCAGAAGACGCAGTACTAAAGGCGAAGGCCCAAACCGGGCGCATTTTGTAAAGCAGCATCGATGGGGGTAAATTCACCAGGCTTTTCAGTAAACCACTGTAAACGGCTGTGCCATGTACCAGTAATACAAAAACCACCGTGAAGAAGTACTTTGCTAAATCAAGGATGACACTAACGCCCAACTCGGAGAATAATTTCGTCAGCAGCGCAAAAACACCATAGGGAGCGAGCGACATCAGCAGCGCCACAATTTTCATAATAATTACTTCAAAATCGCGGAAGAATGCCACCAGCCTCTCACCAGGTTCTCCGCATCGGGTAATCGCAAAGCCAATGAGCAAGGCAAATACAATCACCTGCAACATTTCGCCCTGGGCCATAGCCTTCACCGGATTAGTAGGCACCATATTGACGAACACATCGGCCAGCGGCGGCGCCGTTTTGGCGACAAAATTGGCTTCGCCGGGAATATTCACTCCCACTCCGGGATCAACCCACATCGCAACAAAAATGGCCAGCGAAACTGCAATGCTCGTCGTCAAAAGGTACAGGCTGATAGTGCGAATAGCGATGCGCCCCATGCGGGCATTGCTGCCCAGCGCGCTGGCGCCACACACCAGAGACACAAAGACCAGGGGCACCACCAGCATTTTCAATGAGGCGACGAAGATGCGCCCGACAACGTCAAACACGCCGTAAATAAGGTAGGTATCGATCAGGGACTGCAAAGATACGGGCAGCAAGTTCTGTGCAGAAAACAGATTCAAAAGGCTGCCCAGCAGGATGCCTGCGGCCATCGCTATAAGAATGCGGCTGGTCAATGTCATAGGAGTGAATCCTTACTAAGTGTTGTGGTTTTTAGAGCATCGGGAGACCCGCACTCTAGCCCAGCCCCTCACCAGGGTAAAGGACATTAATGTCGGCTCGCCATGTGTTCAGTGGCCGCCGCTGCCTGTTGGCAAATACAGGCTGCTGTATTGCGCTACTGTCTGCCTCGTCAGTAGCACTATGAGACCTTTGCACGAAAGATGATTTCACCTGCATGCTGCGTTAAAATCGTACTCAATCGGTCATTTATAAGCATAAACTCCCTCATTCCGTGCGTTTTTGCCTTGCCTGAAAGTGAAATCATCTTCCGTGCAAAGGTCTCACTATGAATGGACAGTCCCACGCTCAAATCAGGGCCGGATAATCAAAGTATCACCGCGCTGCACCAGTTCCAGGTCGCGCAAAAAGGACATACCCAACAATACGCCCTCACCCGGCATATCAGGCACGATAGAAGCGGAGACATGACTGCGCCGGATCGAACCCAGTTGAACACTGTCCAGGCGAGTCAGCCAACTGGGAACAATTCCCCCGGCGGTACTACTGCGCGAGGGCACCCCTTTGTCCAGCCGCAGTTTTTTGGCAAGAGAATCCGACAGGGCCACATGGGTAGCGCCGGTATCAATCAGAAAAACCACTGACTGTTCGTTAATCAGGCCAGTGGCGACATAGTGGCCCTGAACATTGCGCCGCAGCACCACTGCAACACTGCCATCTGTCGCCGGCACCACGCTTAAATTCTGGTTGGGATTGTGGCGCGCATCCAGCACGCCCGAGAAATAGAGAGTGAGCATTGCCAGAGCAGTGACCCAAAACAACGCAAGCATCCACGGGCCAAAGCGGCCGGTACCCTGACTAACTGGAAATCTCCTCGTCTGAAAAAGCGCGCAGTGCCAACCCGGGCTGACTACCTCATCAAATCCTTGTAGGCGTACCAGGTCGCGTGCCCCAGTAGCGGATAGATAACGACCATGCCGACCAGGAAGGTCAAAAAACCAACGGCCACCAATATCGAGATCAGCAGCGCCCACACCAACATGACCGGAAAATCCGCTAAAGTCACCCGCAAACTGGTGCGCATGGCCTCTCCTGCCTGCGCGCCGCGGTCAATGATCATGGGAATCGCCACGATTGACACAGCAAACACCACACAGGCCAAACCGCCACCAACGACCATATAGGCCAACAGTTGGGGGGTCGATATTTGTTTCAACACATCGCCCCATACCGTGTCGCTCAAAGCCGGCCCCAGACTGCCCAGGAAAACTTGCATCATCATGGTTGACAACAAAAACCAGACCAGACTGGCCAGAATCAATACTTGAGCAAATCTGGCCAAATCGCGCCGGTGGCTGCGCAGCACCTTTAGAGAGGCCTCGAAATCTGCAAGATCATTGCGTTCGTGCAGACGGGATAGCTCACACAAACCAGCGGTTAGAATTGGGCCCACCAATAAAAACCCGGATATCGCCGCAGCTATAAAATAGGGGTGTCGCTCGTACATCAAAATCAAACCACCTAAAACAGACACCAACAGGCCATAGGCCAGGCTGGCCCAGAAATGCGTATAAAGGTCACCCAGGCCTCGGCTCAGCCAAATGAAGGGCTGGTATAAAGGTACTCGACGAATTGAATTGACGCCTTGTGCATCGGCTTGACTCGCTAGCTTCATGGTTATTCCTCCTGCCGCAAAGCGACCTTAAAGAACGACTCGATAACTATTCGGCAACAGAACCCGCTGCAAGTTTCACCTGCGGCCAGGCAGTGCTTCAATCGTTATTGATTAAAGTATAGCCCAGTCGTCCCGCCCAGTCGTCCGCCCGGTTATTTAACGATAGCTAACTACAGCAGGTCGCGAGCACGGTCTCCCTATTCAGGCAGAACATTGAACTCAGGCACTCGGTTGCGGTTCGGCAAGAAAACCAGACAGGCGGTATTTTCCGGTCTTTGCCAACCCAATCAAACCGCCTTCCTTATTTCCTGGCGCTGTATCTGGGCGGTATTTTCCGGTCTTTGCCAACAATCGCCAAAAATCAATAATCGCCGACACCTGTATTCTGACTACAAGTCCCTATATCATGCAACAGTTCCAGTTTTGCAACACCAGGATTACTTAACTCACACTACAGACGATCAAGGACTTCCATGCCAATCACACAATTAGCCAAAACCGTCACGCCTGCCTCCGCCTCTTTGCTAAACACATTATGCGTCGCTTTAGCCTCTGTCTCTCTGGCAATCGCTACTTCAGGCGCACAGGCGCAACTCGAAGAAATCATAGTGACCGCGCAGAAAAAGCAGGAAAACCTGCAAGATGTAGCAATCGCTGTATCAGCCTTTAGTAGTGATACCCTCAAAAATGCAGGTGTTCAGAACATGCAGGACATCACCGCCATGACCCCTGGCTTCTCGGTATCCAACTACAATCCAACAACCCCTGCCCCCTATATACGCGGAGTGGGCACCAATTCAAGCAGTGTCGGTGACGATGCCTCTGTGGGCGTTTTCATTGATGAGGTATACGCAGGCCGTGCGGGTGGCTACAACGCCGACATGTTTGACCTTGAGCGCGTAGAAGTTTTGCGCGGCCCCCAGGGTACTTTATACGGACGCAATGTCGCTGGCGGGGCCATGAACATTATTACCAAAAGCCCCACAGAGAAACTGGAGGGCAGAGTTGAAGCAACGGTCGGTGATTACGGCCTGGCCGCCGTTAGCGGTGTATTGAGCGGGCCGATAACTGACGATGGTAGTGTCAGAGGTCGATTGGCACTGTCTTCCCGCCAGCGCGATGGCCATGTCGACAACATTGTCAGTGGCAACGAACTGAAAGACGAAGACAATATCAGCGCCAGGGGCAAGCTCGCGTTTGATTTCAGCGATTCTGTCGCCTTGCTTATAGCCGCTGATTATTCCGAAGATGACCTGCTGGGATCAGCCGCGAGAGCCACCGAGGGAGTCGCTGAAACCGTTCCGGGAAGTCCGACTGACAAGGTATCACTGATTGAGGACGGATTCGCCAGGCGCGAGATATGGGGCGCCAGCGCCAGGTTAATCTTCGACCTGAACGCCGCTACGCTGACTTCGATCACCGCCTACCGCAGCAACGATTATCAATTCTTTGACGATTTGTTAGGCACCTGGTCAATACTTTCCCTGACGAACGAGGTTGAAGAAGAGTCCACCCAGTTCACTCAGGAGTTGCGCTTTGATGGCGAGGCCGATCACTACAGCTACACACTGGGCGCCTACTTCTTTGCCGAGACAGTGGATCGCTTCGAGACATTTGATTCCAGTGCGCTGGTGGGTATTCCTGGCTTCTCACGTCCGGTCTGGGACGCCAGCAACGACTCTCAAAGCCTGTCTGTATTCGGTGAATTAAAATGGCGACTGACAGACCGCGCCACACTCCTTGCCGGAGGGCGCTACACCGAAGACGAAAAAGATTTTGAAGTCGATGCCTCTACCCCGGATTTAGTGGGCTTCCTGGAAGAGCCCTACTCCGTGAAAGCGGATGAATCCTGGAGCAAGTTTTCGCCTAAATTAGGTGTGGAGTTCCGGCTCACAGAAGACGCCATGCTCTACGCGACCTGGGCTGAAGGATATAAATCGGGCGGCTTTAACGGCCTTGCGGCCTCAGAAGTACTGGCGAGAGCCTCCTTCGACGAGGAGACCGCTGCCAACTACGAGTTGGGTATTAAGGCCGACCTGCTCGACAGCACGCTGCGTATCAACCTCGCGCTGTTCTACACCGACTACAGTGACCTGCAAAATTTCTTTGTCGATATCGAAACCTTTGAAGTGATCACCGCCACCGCCGACGCGGAAATGGCGGGGCTGGAAGTAGAACTCTGGTACAGCCCGGTGGAGGGTCTGGATTTATTCCTCGCTGGCAACGTGCTCGATACCGAGTATACGAGCTTTGCAGCCGACCCTTCTGTAGAAGGCAATAATCTAATGCGCGCACCGGAAAACAGCGGCTCTATCGGCCTGCAATATCGCTGGTCAGCAGGCAGTATTGGCAATGCTCTGCTGCGCGGCGATGTCAGCTATACCGACGAAATGTTTTTCAGCACTGACAATTCACCCGAGTCTGGCGCAGACCGCTACACACTGGTCAACGCCAGGGCAACACTGGAATCAAACAGTGGCTGGGAGCTGTCGATTTGGGGCAAAAACCTCGGCGACAAAGACTATGTGGTACACAACACCTCAATCGGTATTGGCGACACGCATCCTATCTACGGCAACCCGAGAATGTGGGGCGTAACCGCAGGCTATTCGTTCTGATCGCAGTCGGCAACACTCGGCCCATGCGAGTCTGTAGCGCGCAATGACCGCTGCCGACAAAAACCTGGGCGAGCTTCTCCTGGAGAAAGGAGCGCAACCCAGAACCAATCTGGCCGTGTTGTTGCCCTCTCTGTTCGCGGTGTTACTGGCTAGCGCCTATCTGACATTTTTCCCCGACCAGGCGGCTGCCAGCGCCAGCGCGGCAATGAACTTTGTGACCGGGCAATTCGGTTGGCTCTTTGTATGGGTCGGTATGGGCTTTTTTGTCTTTGCCTTGTGGCTGGCACTCGGTCGCTACGGCCAGGTGAAACTGGGTCTGCCTGACGACCAGCCTGAATTTCCGGAAATCGCCTGGGCCGCTATGATGTTCAGCGCGGGCATCGGTATTGGCCTGGTTAGCTGGGCCTTTGTCGAGCCGCTGCACTATTTGTCAACGCCGCCCCTGGGCATTGAACCCAACAGCCCACTGGCTGCGGAGTGGGCGCACATGTACGGGCAATTTCACTGGGGGTTTATCCCCTGGGCGCTGTACGCCATTCCTTCGGTATCGGTGGCTTACATGCTCTACGTCAAGGAGCGTCCCGGCCTCAGAATAAGCGCTGCCTGTGGCGGCGCGCTGGGGCCTTCAGGTCAACACCGCTGGGGCACATTGATCGACAGCCTGGTTATCATTGGTTTGATTGGCGGCGCAGGGACCTCGCTGGGGCTGGGTGTGCCGCTGGTTTCAGCGCTGGTGAGCACTTTGCTGGGCATCCCGGATACCCTGCTAACCCGCTTCGCGGTGCTGGCGTTCTGGACTCTGATGTTTGGTGCCAGTGTTTACCGTGGACTGCAACGCGGTATTAGTCTGCTTAGCAATATCAATATTGGCCTGGCCTTAATCATTCTGGTTTTTATCCTCACGGCGGGCCCCACTGTCTTTATTCTGTCGCTCACCGCCAACAGCCTCGGCTTGATGATGGATAACTTTCTGCGCATGAGTTTCTGGCTGGACCCGGTCGCCAAAGGAGGATTCCCAGAGGCGTGGACCCTGTTTTACTGGGCCTGGTGGATATCCTATGCGCCCATGATGGGTTTGTTTTTTGGCCGCATATCTCGCGGCAGAACGATTCGCCAGCTTATTTTCGGCGTTATCGGCTGGGGTAGTCTGGGCTGCTGCTCCTTCATGGCCATCTGCGGCGGCTATGCGCTGAATTTGGAGCTGGAGGGTATTGTGCCCGTTGCCAATATCCTCAACCAGCAGGGCATTCCCGCTACTGTAGTGGCCATTGTTGAGCAAATGCCCCTGGGCGGCTTAATGGTCGGTCTCTACACCTTTCTCAGTTTTGTCTTTCTGGCGACGACGCTAGACTCTGTGGCCTATGTATTAGCCAGTATCACCAGCCAGGACTTGCCGGGAGACCAGGAGCCGGCTCGCGCAAACCGGCTGATATGGGCTTTTTCACTGGCGTTTATCGCTGTAGGCCTGTTAATGGTGGGGGGCTTAAAAACTGTTCAGTCCACCACCATCATTACTGCGCTGCCGCTCGTTCCGGTATTGCTACTGGTGACGATTTCATTGTTGCGCTGGCTCAAACAAGACTTTGGCGCAGCAGTGAGCCGCCCGGTGCTGGCCATGGATTACAGCCAGGGCGACAGCGGCGTAGTTAAGGTTATCAAGACCAGCCGTGACCAGACCAGCCGCGAATAGCACAGTGGTTATCACCCGTGCGATAACCGCCTTTACCCGCGGTAAGTCCAACAAAAGTCTTGGGCTTAGCACCAGGGCTGGGCGTGCGATAACCTCCTTTACCCGCGGTAAGTCCAACGGACTGCTGGCGCGGTGACATCAACTCGACGACCTGAACTTACGGACTAACCGGGAGAGACACAATGACAGCGACCCGTCGCGCCACCTCGATACTTTTTCTGCTGAGCTGCATCGCCCTGAGTGGCTGCTCGCAAGAACCCGGAAAGTTACCCGCTGTTGAGCCCACGCCCGCCCCGGCTACACCACTGCTGCAAACCGCGCCCTATGCCGTGGGTTCCACCACATTGTTCATCCACGAGGAAAGCCGTCCTTTCGATTCCGTGGCGGGGGTTAATTCTGGTGTACGCACCTTGATTACCGAGCTGTGGTATCCCGTTGATCACCACAGCATCAACGCAGACAGTATCCGGCCAACCTACGGTGACTATGTGTTTGGCAATCGCAGTGTTCATCGGCGGATGATGACCCAAACGACCTTCTTCCATCTGACACTGGCAACCGTCCGCCCCACAATCACCCAGCAGCAAATAGATCAGGCCATAGAGGGCTTGTTTAACCGCAAGCGAGACAGTTATGTCGATGCCCCTGTTGCCAGCAGCGCGACGCCGTTGCCCGTCATTGTAATGACCCATGGCGATGCCGGTAGCCGTTACAATATGCAGACCGTCTGTGAATACCTTGCCAGCCATGGCTATGTTGTTATCGCCCCCGACCATACAGGCAACTCCCCCTATGCCATGATTGGCAGCGACCCGATGTTGGCGGAAGGCTCCGGCAGCCATAGCTTCAAAGAGAAAATGGCTGCGGTGCTGCCACTACTGGACGAACACGGCGTCTATGGCCGTACCGCAACTTATGGTCAGAGCTATACGCCGCTGGCAGGGGGCTTTGCGCCTGCTGGCCTGGCCAAACTTGATCGCTCCCTGGTGCAGCGAGTCAACGACCTGCGCGCAACACTGGATACCCTGGAGTCATTGAATCGGGATGGAGAGTTCGCAGGCAAGATCGACCTGACACGCATTGGCCTGATGGGCCGTTCCTTTGGCGGCCTGACAACATTGGCGGGGCTGAAACTTGAAGAGCGTTTTATGGCCGGGTTTGCTGTAGTGGCCCCACCGCTGCCTGATCTTCGTCAGAGCCTGACTGAGCCAGCTCTGGCCCATGCGCCGCGGGAATCGGCACTCCTTGCGGCTGACGGAAGCCCTGATCTGATGACACTGCGCAAACCAACGCTGCTGCTAATGGCCAGCGAAGACCACTCGATACTTAAGCTCAATCAACAACTTGCCAGTACCACAAGAGCGACTGCTCCGTCTGCCGCAGCTCCCTATCCCGCCGTGCAACACAGCTTTGACAACGCCTCCGCAGCCGTTGTTTACAGCCTTGTAAAAAACACAAACCACGCCAGCTTTGCGGTCTCGGGCCCGTACTGGTGGCCCGAGCTTAAACCGGATACCTTTTCTCAATTCTTCAACCCGCAGAGCAGCTATCAGTTACTGCCCGCAGCGACCGCGCACCAAATTCAGAAAGAGATGGCGCTGGCGTTTTTTAACCTCACCATTCAGGGAGATCAATCCAGCCTGCGCCCGTTGCGCGACAATCCCTGGGGTCAACACGGAGCACTTGTTCAAGTGCGTGGATTTGCCCAGTCACCCCGTTAGGAGCAACATCTTGAACACCGCGACCGGTTGCGCGCCCTGAATAATTTCTCCATCTTCCAGACGAAAGAACGGAACACCCGAGATGCCAGCATTCATACAGTACTGCAAACTTTCATGGACTTCCTCTCGATACCGGGGAGACTCAAGTACAGCTCTCACTTTAGTGCCGTCCAGGCCACAGAACTCCGCAGTTTCCACGAGCACATCGCTGTCCCCAATATCCTTACCCTGCTCGAAGCCGGCTGCCATCAACGCCTCAACCACCTGATGCTGCACGCCTTGCTCTGCGGCATATTCCAGCAAACGGTGGGAATTGAAGGTGTTGGGGATTCTTGCACGGGCCTTAAAATCAAACTCGATGCCCGCTTCTTTGCCTATATCGACGATGCGTTTAAAAGCGTCTCCGGCACGGCTTTCACCAAAGCGGGCGCGCATAAACGCTTCCCGCTCTATTCCCGCCATCGGTATTTGTGGATAGAGCTGGTAGGGATGCCAGCGCAGCTCAATGTCGGCACGACCCAATTCTTCAATCGCCTGATCCAGGTGCTTCTTGCCAATAAAACACCAGGGGCAAATATTGTCGGAATAAATATCAATGTTCATAAGCAGACAGTAGCGTGCGCTGAGCTTTTAGCCAAGTAGTTTGCGTAACCCGGTTTTCCAGTCTAAAGTTTGAATGAGTGCACGGTGTGTGCCCAGGTCGTTTTACGGGGCCAGATGCTGTAGTACAGGCGATAGCCCCTGACTGGGAGTAAATACTCAAGGCTGTGAAGTGGCTCAAGGCTGTGAAGTGGATTGTGCGAAGATGCGAAAAATGGAGGCGGCGACAGCCTTGTACCGACAGCTCAGCCGGCGCGACCTGCCAGGCTTTGCCCGTGTCTGCCCCAAGACCTGCCCCGGTGTCTGCAAAAAGGACTTCAGAAGAGTCATACTGCCTTGAATCCTTCTGAATCCGGGGGCCTTCTCCCCTTTATCGTGTATTTCGGCGCAGTCATCCTGCTGGTGCTGACCATGCTCGGCCTGTCCTGGGTGCTGGGCCAACGGCGCACCACCAGAGCCACTGATATGCCCTTTGAATCCGGCGTGGTTTCTGTTGGCAGTTCACAGATACAACTCTCTGTGGAGTTCTACCTGATCGCCATATTTTTTGTCATCTTCGACCTGGAAACAGTCTTCATCTTTGCCTGGGCCATCGCCTTTTTTGAGTTGGGCTGGCAGGGCTATTTCGCTATTCTGGCCTTTGTCGGTGTGCTGACGATTGCGCTTATTTACGAGTGGCGCTCTGGCGCCTTGGAGTGGGGCGCCAAAACCAGGGTCGGCCTGGAGCGGACACCCTGATGGAATGGAGCCTGAGCAAGCCAGAAGATGTGATCGCCTCCTCGCCCGGAGCGGCCAGTCCGGGCAGCATGAGCATTGCCGAGCAAGTGCAGCGCAATGTGTTCTTTACCCGCCTGGAAGACCTGGTTGCCTGGGGCCGCGCCCATTCACTCTGGCCATTTAATTTTGGCTTGTCCTGCTGCTATGTTGAAATGGCCACCTCCTTTACCAGCCGCCACGATATCGCCCGCTTCGGTTCAGAGGTCATTAGAGCCACGCCCCGACAGGCCGACCTGATGGTGATTTCCGGTACCTGTTTCAGAAAAATGGCGCCGGTTGTGCAACACCTCTACGACCAGTTACTCGAACCGCGCTGGATTATCTCAATGGGCAGTTGTGCAAACTCGGGCGGCATGTACGACATCTACAGCGTGGTACAAGGTGTCGATAAATTCATTCCTGTCGATGTGTATGTGCCCGGCTGCCCGCCGCGGCCAGAGGCGCTGATGCAAGGGCTGATGATGTTGCAAGACGCAATAAAAGAAGAGCGGCGGCCCTTGAGCTGGGTGGTGGGTGATCAGCAGGTCATCAAACCCGATATGCCCAGCCAGCGGGACTTGCTGCAAGCAGAGCGAAGCCTGGCCAGGGAATTGAGGGAACCGGATAGCGTATAAACCTGCAAGAACACACTGATTTTTAGTAGCTATCTAACCTGACGCAGCTATCTAGCCTGACGTAGCTATTAATAACCTGATGCTATTAACCTGATAATAAAGGGGAGCCCTGGATGCTCAGTGCCCAGGCCACAGAGACACACACCATCGTGGACGATTTGTTCGCCCGCTTCGGTGCCGATGTGTTTGTGATGCAGACCACTCCCGACAACACCCCCACGCTTTGGGTAGCCGCGCCACAGCTACTCGAAGTACTGCGCCACCTCAAGCCGCGATACCCCATGCTCTACGACTTGTTCGGCATAGATGAGCGTCTGCGCGACAATCGCGGCAAGCAGCCCAGGGCTGATTTCAGCGTGGTCTACCACTTGTTAAGTCTCACCCCGGTCGCAGAAATTCGCATCAAGGTCGCAGTGATAGAACCCGCGGCGGTGCCCACCAGCATCGGTATATGGCCCAACGCCAACTGGTACGAGCGGGAGGCCTGGGACATGTTTGGCATTCGCTTTGCCGGCCATCCGAATCTTCGTCGCATCCTGCTGCCGCCGACCTGGGAGGGGCATGCGCTACGCAAAGAACACCCCGCGCGCGCCACCGAGATGGAGCCCTTCAGTCTCAGCGAGGAACGCCAGGAGTACGAACAGGAGGCCCTGCGTTTTCGTCCCGAAGAGTGGGGGATGGCATCCGCCAGCGACGACTGCGAATTCATGTTTCTTAACCTCGGGCCCAATCACCCGAGCGTGCACGGTGTATTTCGCCTCGCGCTACAGCTCGACGGTGAAGTGGTGGTGGCCGCAGTGCCCGATATTGGCTACCACCACCGCGGTGCGGAGAAAATGGGCGAGCGCCAAACCTGGCATTCCTATATTCCCTATACAGACCGCATCGACTACCTGGGCGGGGTTATGAACAACCTGGCCTATGTGCAAACCATTGAGACATTGGCGGCTATCCAGGTACCGGCCAGAGCCAGGGTCATCCGCATCATGCTGTCCGAGCTATTTCGCATTTCCAGCCACCTGGTGTTCTACGGCACCTTCGCCCAGGACCTGGGCCAGATGTCGCCAGTGTTTTATATGTTCGCCGACCGCGAAAGATTATTTGGTATTGTCGAGGCAATTACCGGCGGCCGTATGCACCCGGCATGGTTTCGCATCGGCGGTGTCGCCCAGGACTTGCCCACGGGCTGGGACAGCATGGTGCGAGAGTTCATTGATTTCATGCCTGCGCGACTGGCTCACTACGATAAAATGGCCATGCAAAACAGTGTGCTAAAACAACGCGCAGTTGGCATAGGCCGCTACACCCAGCGAGAAGCCATCGACTGGGGCATTACCGGGCCTTCCCTGCGTGCCACTGGCGTCGATTTTGATTTGCGCCGCGACCGGCCCTACGGCGGGTACGAGGACTTTGATTTTGAGGTGCCCATTGCACACAACGGGGATTGCTACGACCGGGCGGTTGTACGCATTGAGGAAATGCGCCAGAGTCTGCACATTATCCGACAGTGCCTGGAAAACATGCCCGAGGGGCCCTGCAAATCAGATCACAAACTGACGACTCCGCCACCAAAGGAGGCGACTCTGCAAGACATTGAAACTCTGATTCACCATTTTCTGAACGTCAGTTGGGGGCCGGTTGTCCCGGCGGGAGAAGCGTGTGTACTGGTTGAGGCCACCAAGGGTTTGAACAGTTACCACTTGATCAGCGATGGCGGCACCACCTCTTATCGCACCCGCATCCGCACTCCCTCATTCCCGGCCCTGCAACAGATTCCACTGATTTCAAGCGGGCTGATGATTCCCGACTTAATCGCAATCATCGCCAGTATTGATTTCGTTATGGCGGATGTAGACCGATGAGCAGCCATAAGCCAGAAAACAGCCATGAGCCAATAGACAGCCATGAGCCAACAAACAGCCGTGAGCCAGAAAACAGCCATGAGCCAATAGACAGCCATGAGCCAACAAACAGCCGTGAGCCAGAAAACAGCCATGAGCCAATAGACAGCCATGAGCCAATAGACAGCCATGAGCCAACAAACAGCCGTGAGCCAACAAACAGCCGCCCCGACCTGCTACCGGCACTGAGCGACATCGAACTGGCCGAGATTGACGCTGAGCTGGCGCACATGCCCTACCGCGCAGCGGCTGCCATCGACGCCCTGAAAATCGTGCAAAAACATCGGCGCTGGGTGTCAGATGCAAGCCTGCAAGCGATAGCCCGACACCTGGATATGTCTGTAGAAGAACTGGACGGTATCGCCACTTTTTATAACCTGATTTTCAGACGACCCGTCGGCGAGACAGTCATCTTGCTCTGCGACAGCGTTACCTGCTGGATGAAAGGTTGCGACCAGCTACAGCAACACATTACTGAGCGGCTGGGGGTTGAACCGGGAGAGACCACAGCCGACAACCAATACACGTTGCTACCGGTGACCTGCCTGGGCGCCTGTGATAAGGCACCCGTCATGCTGGTGGGCGACGACCTGCACGAAGCCGTCAGCGCCGAAACCATTGCCAGAGTCTTCAAGCCATGCTGCCTCTGACTCGCAATATTCACCCGGACCGTCGCCCCACAGACATGGCTGCCTACACAGCGAACGCTGGCTATGAGGGCCTGCGCAAAACCATCCCGCGCCTGTCTCCCGCAGACTGCTTGCAGACGGTAAAAGACTCACAACTGCGAGGCCGTGGCGGCGCTGGCTTCCCCACCGGCATGAAGTGGAGCTTTGTGCCGATGGGCGATCACGCCAGTCCCGGCCACAAATATCTCATTTGCAATGCCGACGAGATGGAACCCGGCACCTTCAAGGACCGACTGTTGCTGGAATGTGACCCCCATCAGTTGATTGAAGGCATGATCATCGCCGCCTATACCTTGCAGGCAGATATTGCCTATATTTTTATCCGCTCGGAATACCTGATAGCCACCCGGCGATTACAGCAGGCGATTAAAGACTGTTACGCCAGAAACTACCTTGGGGATAACATTTTGGGCAGCGGCTACAAACTGGATATGTATGTACACGCCAGTGCCGGGCGCTATATCTGCGGCGAGGAAACCGCCTTGATTTCCTCCCTGGAGGGCAAACGCGCAAACCCGCGCGCCAAACCGCCCTTCCCCCAGGTGAGTGGTTTGTGGGGCCGCCCCACCATCGTTAACAATGTAGAAACCCTGTGCAACATCCCCCACATCTTTGAGCACGGTGCCGACTGGTTTATCAATCTCGGCCTGGGTGATGATGCAGGCACCAAACTCTACGGGGTCAGTGGTCGGGTTAAAAATCCCGGTTGCTGGGAAATGCCCATGGGCACGCCTGTGCGAGACATTCTCGAAGGCAGGGCCGGCGGCATGGAAGACGGCTATCAACTGCGCGGTTTTTTGCCAGGTGGCGGCTCCACCGACTTCCTTGTGCCCGAGCATCTCGATCTACCCATGGATTACGACGCCATCGGCCAGGCCGGTTCACGCATGGGCACTGGCACCATGATCGTCCTGGACAATCGAACCTGCCCGGTAGGGTTTGTTAAAAACCTGATCGACTTTTTCGCCCGGGAATCCTGCGGATTTTGCACCCCCTGTCGGGATGGGCTGCCCTGGTCGGGCCAGGTACTGGGCGCTATCGAGAGCGGCCGCGGCAAAGCCGAAGATTTGGATACCCTGGAAAAGCAGGTGCAATACATCGGTGCTATCGGCAACACCCACTGCGCACTGGCTCCGGGAGCCATGGAACCTTTGCAAAGCGCCCTGCACTACTTCCGCGAGGATTTTGAACAGCATATCAGCGAAGGGCGCTGTCCTTACGGGGCGGGGCACTGATGGCTGCGGTTAAAATTGACGGCGTCGAGTACCCGGCGGATGCAGGCGCCAATTTATTGGAAACCTGCCTCAATCTGGGGTTGGACCTGCCGTATTTCTGCTGGCACCCGGCGCTGGGTTCCATCGGCGCCTGCCGCCAGTGCGCCATGGTCCAGTATCAGCGGGAAGAGGATGCTCACGGGCGCATCGTAATGGGCTGCATGACGCCAGTCACCGATGGGGCAATCTTTTCTCTGGGCGGCGCTCAGGCGCAGGCATTTCGCGCAGCCATTGTCGAGTCGCTAATGCTCAATCATCCCCACGACTGCCCGGTCTGCGCGGAGGGCGGAGAGTGCCACCTACAGGATATGACCGTGATGGTGGGCCACCGCGACCGCCATTACCGCGGTCGCAAAAACACCCACCGCAATCAGTATCTGGGGCCTTTGATTCACCACGAAATGAACCGCTGTATTACCTGCTATCGCTGCACCCGCTATTACCGTGACTACGCCGGTGGCACTGATCTGGCCGCTATGGCCGCTCACGACCACATCTACTTTGGCCGCCACCAGGAGGGCTTATTGGAGAGTGAATTTGCCGGCAACCTGGTCGAAGTCTGCCCCACCGGCGTCTTTACGGATAAGTCGCTGGTTCACGAGTACACCCGCAAATGGGACCTGCAATCCGCGCCCTCGGTGTGCGTCGGTTGCGCTGTCGGCTGTAACACGCTGCCCGGCGAGCGCTACGGCAAACTCAAGCGTATTCACAACCGTTTTAACAACCAGGTCAATGGTTACTTTCTCTGCGACCGCGGTCGCTTCGGCGGCGGCTTCGTTAACAGCGAGAAGCGGCTGGACTACGCGGCGCGGCGACAGGAGAACGGTTGTTTTTCCGCTGTTGATACCGCACTGGCGCTAGCGCAGATAAAGGCTCAACTCGGCACTGGCAAAGTGGCCGGTATCGGCTCGCCCAGGGCCAGCGTGGAGTCAAACTTTGCCCTGCAACAACGGGTTGGCGCCGACAAGTTTTCAACCGGCATGAGCGACATTGAAGCCCGCAAAGTCAGCCGCGCACTGGCACACCTGGCATCCAGTTCAGCATACAACCCGGCCATCGCCGATATAGAGCGTGCAGATGCAATTCTGATTCTTGGCGAAGATGTCACCCACACGGCTCCACGCAGCGCATTGGCGCTGCGTCAGGCGGTGCGCAATCTGGCCTATACAATGGCTGCCAAGCTAAACCTGCAACCCTGGCAGGATGCCGCCATTCGCAACCTGGCCCAAAACCAGCGCAGCCCCCTGCATATTGTTGCCAGCTACAGCACTGGCTTGAGCGAGGTAGCAGCCACCAATCACTGCCTGCCTCCCGGCGGCCAGCAGCAATTAGCCGCCGATATTCTTGAGGCAATTACCGGCAACTCTGGCAACGCAGCGGCGCGGCGCATTGCCGCCGACCTGGCAGCGGCAGAAAAGCCTCTCATCATCGGCGGCTGTAGCGGCGCTGAGCCCCTAATGGATCAGGCAGCCCACATCGCGGCGGCTCTCGTGAAGGCCGGCAAATCCGCAATGCTCAGTTACTGTCTGCCGGAATGCAATAGCCTCGGCGTGGCCATGCTGGCGCAGGATGTCGGCACGACACTGGAACAAATCAGCGCCTGGGCACAGGCAGGAGAAGTCGATACCCTGATTATTCTGGAAAACGACCTGTTTCGCCGCGCGCCGGAGCAACAGGTCACAACACTCCTGGACACGGTGGCTTGCTGCATTGGCATCGACTGTCTGGAATCCGCCACGCTTGAGCGATGCGACTGGATATTGCCTGCGGCTGCCTTTACCGAGGCAGAGGGCACGCTGATAAACAGCGAGGGGCGCGCCCAGCGCTCTTTTCCAGTTCACACCCCCCCTGCACAGCGCCGACCCGGCTGGCTTTGGCTGGGGCTAATGCAGGGCCTGGATACTCACTTCGACGCATTGAGCCAACAGTGCGCAGACACTCATGGCCTGCTCGCCCACATGGTTGAATGTGCCCCTGATCACACCTATCGCAGCCGCGGGCTGAAAATCCCGAGACAGCCCCATCGCTACAGCGGCCGCACAGCCATGCGCGCCGATATTTCCGTGCACGAGCCCAAACAGGTCGAAGACCAGGAATCGCCGCTGGCGTTCACCATGGAGGGTCGCAGCGGTGAGCAACCTGGCGCGCTTATGACTCACCTGTGGTCGCCCGGCTGGAACTCCAATCAATCGCTGCACAAGTTTCAGGGTGAAGTCGGTGGCGCGTTGCGAGGTGGCACGGGTGGCACGCGACTGCTGGACGGAACCGGGATTGATGCGCCAAAGCCAGCTTCGGCAAATAACCATGCCGGTCAGGGCCAGTGGCTGTTGGTACCGCGCCACCAGACATTTGGCAGTGACGAACTCAGTATGCAGGCTGATCGAATTCGGGCAGTGGCTGGCCCCGCTCGAATCTACCTGAACAGCGAAACCGCCAGCCAGCTCAATGTCACCCAGGGCGAGGGTGTCAGCACTGGCGATACAGCTCTGGAGGTTCATATAGACGACAGCTTGCCGCAATACTGCGTCGCCTTCAGTGCCAATCACCCCGACACAGTGGCACTGGAAGCCTGGAGCTATACCGATCTCAACAAAGCCGCTCACTGGGTTCGCAGCGAGCCACAACTGATCGCCAGCGACGCCGTTGGAGACAGTCATGCCTGATTCCGCCACTATCGTCTTTGCTTTGCTGGTGCTGCTGGGCGCTGTGGGCGGGGCAGCCTTTCTGACCTGGTTTGAAAGACGGCTGCTGGGTGTCTGGCAGGACCGCTACGGCCCCAATCGACTGGGGCCGTTTGGTGTCTTTCAAGTCCTGGCAGATATGATCAAACTGCTCACGAAACACGACTGGGTGCCGCCTTTTGCAGACCGGGTGGTCTTTGTGTTCGCACCCACCGCTATCGTGGTCGCCATGCTGATGGGTTTTGCAGTCGTGCCCTTTGCCGAGACTCTCTACATCATTGATATCAATATCGGCCTGTTGTTCTTTCTCGGCATGACTTCGCTGGCGGTATACAGCGTGCTACTCGGCGGCCTTGCTTCCAATAACAAATACGCACTGCTGGGTGCCTTGCGCAGTGCAGCGCAAATGGTCAGCTACGAAGTCTTTATGGGTTTGTCACTGATGGGCGTGGTCATGCTCACTGGCAGTTTTAGTCTGCGCGATATCGTGTTGGCGCAGGAGAACGGCTGGTACTGTTTTTCGCAGTTTCTCGGCCTCTACGTTTTCCTGATCGCCGGTATCGCTGAAAGTCATCGCCTGCCCTTCGACCTCCCGGAGGCAGAACATGAACTGACGGCAGGTTTCCACACAGAGTACAGCGGTATGAAGTTTGCCATGTTTATGCTCGGCGAATATCTGGGATTGATCCTGATCTCCGCCATGATCACAACCCTCTTCTTTGGCGGCTGGCTGGGGCCCGACTGGGCGCCCGGTATTGTCTGGTTTGGCCTCAAGACATTTTTCTTTATCTGTTTCTTCATTCTGTTGCGGGCGGCAATACCGCGACCCCGATACGACCAGTTAATGTCCCTGGGCTGGAAGTACATGCTGCCCCTGACCTTGATTAATCTGGTGCTAACCGGGGCCATCGCGTTGACGCTGTATGGGAGCGGGCATGTTTAGTTCACTGACCAGCCAACTGCGCACCACCTGGCGCATACTGTTGCACAGCTTTACCAAAGCGGAAACGGTACAGTATCCGGAACAAAAGCCCTATTTGGCGCCGCGCTATCGCGGCCGTATTGTATTGACCAAAGACCCGGACGGCGATGAGCGCTGCGTGGCTTGTAACCTCTGTGCCGTAGCCTGCCCGGTGGATTGCATCGCCCTGCAACAGGGTGTTCGAAAAGATGGCCGCTGGTATCCGGAATTTTTCCGCATTAATTTTTCTCGCTGTATCATGTGTGGCATGTGCGAGGAGGCCTGCCCCACCAATGCCATCCAGCTAACGCCTGACTTTGAAATGTGTGAATACAACCGCCAGCACATGGTGTACGAAAAAGAGCACCTGCAAATCGACGGCACCGGCAAATATCACGACTACAATTTTTATCGCACCTGCGGCCTGAAGATAGAGGGCAAGGACAAAGGTGAAGCGCGCAACGAAGCCTCTCCCATCGACGTAAAGAGCCTGCTGCCATGATGGAATCTCTATTCTATTTAGCTGGCGCAATTGCCCTGGTGACCACGGTACTCGCGCTGACACGCTCCAATGCCGCGCACGCTCTCATCTACCTGATCATGTCCCTGCTCGCAGTAGCCGTGCTTTTCTTTCTGCTGGGCGCGCCTTTTGCCGCCGCCCTGGAAATTGTCATCTATGCGGGCGCCATCATGGTGCTATTTGTATTTGTCATTATGATGTTGAATCTGGGCGAGGCAGGCAATGCCCGCGAACGCCAGTGGCTGCAACCCGGTATCTGGGTGCTTCCTGTGCTTCTCGCCGCGGTGCTTTTAGTCGAGTTATTGCTGGCAATACTGCAAGCCTCGGGGACGACTCTGGGCCTGGAAGTCACCCCTAAACAAGTGGCGCAAACACTGTTCGGGCCCTATGTGCTAGCCGTGGAAATTGCCTCCATGCTGTTACTGGCAGGGCTGGTTGGCGCCTACCACCTCGGCCGCCGCTTTATCGACCGCAATAACAACCACGAGCCGGGGGAGCGACGCTGATGTCTGGTTTGCAGGTTCCCATAGATCACATATTGCTGCTGGCCGCAGCTCTGTTTGTGGTGGGGCTGGCAGGTCTGATGGTGCGGCGCAATATCATTTTTATCCTGATGTCGCTGGAGGTCATGCTCAACGCAGCCGCGCTGGCATTTATTGCAGCCGGCGCCAGGTGGGGGCAGGCGGACGGACAGATTATTTTCATGTTGATCCTCAGCGTTGCCGCCGCAGAGGTTTCGGTTGGGCTGGGTCTGGTACTACAGGCGCAACGGCGTTTTAAAACCCTGGACATGGATCAAGCCAACAGGTTGAGGGGCTGAGAGTTTGGAACTGCTCTGGTTAATCCCGCTCCTCCCGCTGGCCAGCGCAGGTTTATTGCTGGCGACCGCCGGCCACCTGCCGCGCCGCGTAGTCGCACTGTCGGGCGCGGGGTCTGTCGGCCTCAGCGCGCTCTGTGTCTTACTGAGCGCACTGGCCTGGCACGGCGCACCGGTACAGCAGCATCTGTGGAGCTGGATTCAGCTAGACGACTTGCAGGTGTCCGTCAGCTTTTATCTGGACGGCCTCAGCCTGACCATGATGTCGGTGATTACCGGCGTCGGCTTTCTAATTCACCTCTACTCCGCCGAGTTTATGGAAGAGGATGAGAGCTTCAGTCGCTATTTCGCCTATATGAATCTGTTTGTCGGAGCGATGTTGATTTTGGTGATGGCCGACAACCTGTTGTTGCTGTATCTGGGCTGGGAAGGTGTTGGGGCCTGTAGCTATCTGTTAGTCGGGTTCTGGTACCGGGACCCGGCCAATGGCAGGGCCGCTCGCAAAGCTTTTGTTGTCACCCGGGTCGGTGATACCGCGATGCTCCTGGGGCTATTGCTGCTGTTCACTGAATTGGGAACCCTCGATATTCAAACTGTGGCCGTCACCGCCAAAGCGACCTGGCACCAGGGCGACCCGACCATTGTACTGGCAACTCTGTTATTGCTCGGCGGTGCCCTTGGCAAATCCGCGCAACTACCCCTGCACACCTGGCTGCCCGACGCTATGGCTGGCCCCACCCCGGTCAGCGCCCTCATCCACGCCGCTACGATGGTGACCGCCGGCGTGTATTTGATAGCCCGCACCCATGAATTGTTTCTGCTGGCACCCTTTAGTTTGAATGCCGTTGCGCTATTGGGGCTGGCCACGCTGTTGCTCGCTGCACTGACCGCGCTGAACCAGCGCGACATAAAACGCATACTGGCCTATTCCACGATGAGTCAGCTTGGGTACATGTTTTTGGCCCTCGGGGTCGGCGCCTGGGGCTTTGGCGTCTTTCACCTGGTCACCCACGCCTTTTTCAAAGCCTTGTTATTTCTGGCGGCTGGCGCGGTCATTCACTGCCTTCACCACGAGCACGATATCTTCCGCATGGGCGGCCTGAAAACCCGACTGCCAATCGTATTCTGGAGTTTTTTGATCGGTTCAGCCGCGCTGGCTGCCCTGCCATTCACCGCCGGTTTTTACAGCAAGGACCCAATTCTCCTGCACGCCTACCAAAGCAGCCCATGGCTGTGGCTGGGGGGATTATCAGGTGCTCTGCTAACCGCCATCTACAGCTTTCGGTTAGTGTTTATTGTGTTCTTCGGCGCAGCACAGACCGAGCCGGACAAACAGCCCGGCTGGCGCATGGCGCTGCCACTGGGCTTGCTCTGCTTCATGTCTATTGCTGGCGGCTGGATTGCACTGCCCTTGAATCACGCGCTGCCAGCAGGCCAGCCGCCCCAGGTACCCGTGTTTGTCGAGTGGCTGTCTATCGGCGTGCCAATGCTCGGCGTGGGTTTTGCCTATTGCCTGTTCCTCGGCAGACAACTCTCGATCAAGGGCCTGGTCAATTCGAGCAGCGGGCAGTGGCTGGGAAATGTCTGCTACGCGGGCTGGCGCATAGATGCTCTCTACAATCGACTCTGGGTACAGCCCTATCAATGGGCCACCCGGCTACTGCGCAACGAGCCGGTGGATTTGATTTACAACGGCCTTTTGCATACCACTGCAATAGCCCATCGCGGGCTGGCACTCACTCAAAACGGACGTATGCGCCGGTATGCCATGGCCATGGTAGTCGGCACGCTGATTTTGGTCGGCCTGCTGGGGGGCGCAACCTGATATGTTAATGGTTCACCTGATCGTGCTGCTATTGGCCGCAGGCACAATCGCCGGGCTCAGCGAACGTGTCAACGCCAATGCGCCGCGCTGGCTGGCCGCAGGCAGCTTGCTGCTGATCACCGGCTATTTATTGAGCGCCATCCTGAAACTCCCCGCCGGGCAACTATCCCTGATCACCGAGCCGAGCCAACCACAGAGCTGGCTAATACACTATCGGGCCGAGTGGATACCTCGTTTTGGAATTTCCTTTGAACTCGCAATGGATGGGGTCAGCCTGATACTGGTAGGCCTTACCTTGCTGCTGGGCCTGGTCGCGGTGATTTCCTCCTGGGGTGAAATTGACCGGCAGCCGGGGTTTTTCCAGGTGAACCTGTTGTGGACACTGGCTGGTGTTGTCGGCGTATTTCTGGCTGTGGACCTGATTTTGTTCTTCCTGTTTTGGGAAGTCATGCTCATACCCATGTATTTCCTGATCGCAATTTGGGGGCATGAAGACAAGTCCTACGCCTCCATGAAGTTTTTCATTTTCACCCAGGCCAGCGGCCTGTTAATGCTGGTCGCTATTGTCGCCGTGGGCGCCTTTAATCAGTCACACACCGGCGCCTGGAGTTTTAGCTACTTCGACTTGTTAGAGGCGCAGCTCAGTGGCGATGTCGCCTTTTGGCTAATGCTGGGGTTTTTTGTCGCCTTTGCCGTGAAACTGCCCGGCTTTCCTGTACACACCTGGCTGCCCGATGCCCACACCCAGGCACCTACCGCAGGCAGCGTCATCCTCGCCGGCATACTGCTCAAGACAGGCGCTTACGGCCTGTTGCGCTTCGCCATACCGCTGTTTCCAGAGGCCTCAATCAAATTTACTCCGGTGGCCCTGGGGCTTGGTGTCGCTGGCGTCATTTACGGTGCACTGCTGGCCTTTGCTCAAACCGACTTTAAACGGCTGGTCGCCTACAGCAGTGTCAGCCATATGGGATTTGTCTTGCTGGGTCTCTATGCGTGGAACGCACTCGCGCTACAGGGCGCCATCATGCAGATGGTAGCCCACGGGGTGAGCACCGCCGCCTTGTTTATGCTGGCCGGGGCATTACAGCAGCGACTGCACACCCGGGATATGAGCCGCATGGGCGGTTTGTGGCATAACGCCCCGCGCCTGGGAGCCTGTGCCATGTTTTTCGCCATGGCCTCTCTCGGCCTTCCCGGCATGGGCAACTTCGTCGCAGAATTTTTGGTGCTACTGGGACTTTTTGCAAGACACCCCTGGTTGACCGCCGTCGCCGCACTGGGGCTGATTACCGCTGCGCTGTACTCTCTGATCATGCTGCAAAAAACTTTTCAGGGGCGGCCCGACACCAGCCGACACATCAAAGATTTTGGCGGGCTGGAAATGTCGACCATGGCTGCGATGATGGCAGCCTTACTGTGGCTCGGCCTGTATCCTCAGCCGCTCCTGTCGCTGGCGCAGCCAGTATTGACGGGCCTGTTGGGAGGCACAGGCCCATGAGTGCAGCCGCCCTGCAAGCTGTATTGCCACTGCTGGCATTGGCCGCCAGCATCCTGTTGATCATGCTGCAAATCAGTATCGGGCGCCGCTTAGTGGTGACCTACTGGCTCAGCTTGCTGGCGCTTGCAGGGGCTGCGCTGGCCAGTATCCCTGCGCTGCAATCCCCGGTTGAGCAAGTCACCCCACTGCTCCGCAATGACAACTACAGTGCTTTTTTCAGCGCGCTATTTTGTCTGGGTGGCGCGGTGACTGCGGTTGTATCCCGCCACTACCTTGAGAGCCGACAGGGACAAAACGAAGAGTTTTATCTGTTGCTGCTGCTATCGGTTATGGGCGCCGCGACACTGGCCTATGCCACTCATCTGGCATCGCTGTTGCTGGGGCTGGAGCTAATGAGCGTGGCGCTCTACGCGCTGATCGCCTACCCGGCCAGAGGTCATCTGCCCCTGGAAGCGGCCATCAAATATCTGGTGCTTTCAGGGGCCGCCTCGGCCACGCTGTTGTTTGGCTTTGCCTTGCTTTACGCCTCTCTGGGCGCGCTGGATTACACAACTATCGGCGAGCGTCTGGCGAGTCGTGCCGACGGGCACAGCGCACTTTTGTTCGCAGGCGCGGCAATGGTGATAGCCGGTGCCGCCTTCAAGCTCAGTGCCGTTCCTTTTCACATGTGGACGCCAGATGTGTACCAGGGCTCGCCGCCGCCCGTTGCCGGCTTCCTCGCCGCAGTGTCCAAGGCTGCGGTGTTTGTGGCGATATTGCGTTGGTTCATAGAATCCAGGCTCCATTTATATACCCCGGTACTGGACGGTATTGCACTGCTGGCAGGGGCCTCAATTATCGTCGGCAATTTGCTCGCCTTGTTGCAGGATGACATCAAGCGCCTGCTTGCCTATTCGTCTATCAGCCATATTGGTTACTTGCTGGTGGTGCTGGTGGCCTGCGGCCTGTCGGCAAATCCGGCATTCGCGGCAGAAGCCGGCAGCTTCTACGTTGTCGCTTACCTGACAACCACACTGGCGGCGTTTACCTTACTGGTTATGATTGCCGATACCAGTGACGTGGATGCACCCATAACAGGCCGGCAGCTCACTGGCCTGTTCTGGCGGCAGCCGGTGTTGGCCGTTTTGTTTAGCGTGGCGCTCTTGTCACTGGCGGGCATTCCGCTCACCGCAGGCTTTTTCGGCAAAGTTTACATCATCCAGGCCGGCCTTGAGGCCGGGCTATGGGGGTTATTGTCGCTCGTGGTCGCAGGCAGCGCGATTGCCATTTACTACTATTTGCGGCTGATTTTTACCATGTCACAAACTGCGACAGATCAACCGGGTTTGCCAAAGGTAAGCGCTGGCTCTTATACCGTTATTGTCGGGCTGGTGGTGGCCATGTTGTATCTGGGCGTGCTGCCGCAAGCGCTGATGAGCTTTTTGCAGGCTATACTGTGAACAACAGATTTCAGGGATATTGAGGAGAATCTAGATGTTGAGATCGGTAGAATTAAAAGACTATATGCTGGTGCATCCGGTCACCGTGAATGTTGAAGCCGATATGGGCGCGGCAATCAAGGTGATCATCGACAATAAAATATCCGGTGTTTGCGTCACCGATGCTGAAGGCAGGCTGGTCGGCATTCTTTCAGAGCTGGACTGCCTGCGGGCAATTCTTAGCGCCACTTACAACGAGGCCGGCATTGGCATGGTGCGAGACTATATGGCGAGCGACAATCTCGTAGTGGCCAACCCGCATGAAGACATTACCGATGTCGCGCAGGATATGCTGCGCAAAAACAAACGGCGGCGGCCTGTGGTTGAAGATGGCAAGCTGGTGGGCCAGATCACCTGCAGACAATTACTCACTGCCGTTATGGGGTTCAGCTCGTAGCCTTGCAGCCACCGAATCAGTGATGCGCTACCAGACCGGACAGTTTATGTGTTACTAACACACCCACAGAAAAATTGACAAGCAGCCATCTGCCGAGTAAGTTTATTCAAATCTTGCAAAGCAGGTTCTCCCCCTCTTCGCCCTGACTCCTGACCAGGGCAAGGACAAGGGCAAACAAGAACAAAACCGCAGCTTAAAACCCATAGGAAGCAGCAGCATGAACAACCGCATAACAAAACCCAATCCGCCTCATCTGCTAACTGCGCTGGCAGCACGCGCAACCCGGGCCGCGCGCTCTGCAAGGATTGCGGGGGGGGGGGGGGGGGGGGGGGGGCTGCGCAACCCGGGCAGCGGTGCCGCTAATGCGCCGCTTCACCTCTGCGGTAATCACCTCCGCGGTAGTCCCGCTGGCGGTTTTGTCGGTGGTTGTGCTGATACAGGCGCTCTCGGCAACCGAAGCCAGGGCCCATCACGATGGGTCAACCCATCCGGATAGTGTGGTCATCACCTATCAGAATGGCGTGCCCATCACGGGCACCCCGACCCAGGGCGAGACCCTGGAGCTGGATATCTCTCGCGTTAACCATGACGGCCTCGACAGCACGCAGTGGCGGAGGAATGGCGCTACAATTTCTGGTGCGAGTGGGCTCCGATACAAGCTGACCGAGGCCGATGTGGGCCGCAACATTAGCGCGCGCCTCAGGTACACTCCGTCTGGTTCCGGTCTTGGCGCTTTTAGATTCTTGACCAGCCCCGCCGTTGGGCCGGTGGCGGATGACAATGTAGCGCCGACCATCAGCGGCACGCCCCCCACAGCCGTGAGCATAGGTGAGACCTATAACTTCACGCCAACCGGCATGGATGCGGATGGCGACACGCTGACCTATTCCATCAGCGCCACCCCCGGCTGGGCCAATTTCAGCACCACAACCGGCGCCTTGACCGGCACGCCCACCAACGCCGATGCTGGCACCACCATGGGGATTGTGATCAGCGTCACCGATGGCAGCCTGAGCGCCGCTCTGGCGGCTTTTGATCTGACCGTGACCACCAATCGCCGGCCAACCATCAGCGGCACCCCCGCCACCAGCGTGGACGATGGGGCGGCCTATAACTTCACGCCAACCGGCATGGATGCGGATGTTAGCGACACGCTGACCTATTCGATCAACCAAACCTTCGCCAGTGACAGTTTCTTCAACTGGGGCAATTTCGACACCAGCACCGGCGCCTTGACCGGCACCCCCGCCCGAGCCAATGTCGGCTTCACCATCCCGAACATTATCATCACTGTTACCGATTCTGGCGGCCTGAGTGCCTCCCTGGCGCCTTTTGAGATCACCGTCACTCCCTCCAATCTGGCGCCGACCATCAGCGGCACGCCCGCCACAGCCGTGAGCATAGGTGAGACCTATAGCTTCACGCCAACCGGCGCGGACAGGGATGGCGACACCCTGACCTACTCCATCAACAAAACCCCCGGCTGGGCCAATTTCAGCACCAGCACCGGCGCCTTGACCAACAAGCCCAACAGGCCCAACAGCAGCGATGTTGGCACCACCACGGGGATTGTGATCAGGGTCTCGGATGGCAGCCTGAGCGCCTCTCTGGCGCCTTTTGATCTGACCGTTAGCGCCAATGCCCTGCCGACCATCAGCGGCACGCCCCCCACCAGCGTGGAAGAACGCCCGCCTTTAGGAAGCCCGGAATCCCTCTATGACTTCACGCCGATGGGCGAGGATGCCGATGGCGATACGCTGGAATATGCCATCACAAACATACCATCATGGGCCAATTTTGACCCCAGCACCGGGCGCTTGACCAACCGGGCCGGCAGGCCCAACAACGCGGATGTCGGCGACTACGATGACATTGTCATCAGCGTCACCGATGGCAACATCGCCACCCCGGTGTCCCTCCCGGCCTTTAGCATAGCGGTCGTCAACGTCAATGACGCGCCTACAGGCCGTGTGAACATAGTGAATGCGGCTGGCGATCTTTTGAACCCAGATGGTACCAGCGCCAGCCAACACCGCCCAAGCGTGGGTGATGTAATAAATGTGGAGTTTGTTATGCTGGAGGATGAAGATGGTCTGCCCGCCATGTCCACCTTCCGCTACCAGTGGCAGTTGCTTAGCGGGGGGGCCTTCCAGAATATCTCCGGCGCGACCTCCCGCACCTACACCGTGGGCGCGGCCGCGTCCGGTAGAGTATTAAGAGTGATCGTCTCCTACACGGACAGCAGGGGTACATCTGAGAGCCTGACCAGCACTGGCACGCTTAATACCAATGTCATCCCCCCCACCAATAGCCCCCCCACCACCAGCGGGCTGAGGGCCACGCTCACCGTGGATACCCCCTATACCTTTTTTGCGGCGGTCGATTTTAACTTCGCCGATGTGGATCAGGGCACAGCTCTTAGCCACAATCTAACCAACCTGCGCATCGACACCCTGCCCGCCACCGGCAGCCTGAGATTGAACAACACAGCGGTCAACACTGGGCAAGTGATTGGGGTTGACGCTATCCCCAACCTGGTCTATACCCCGCCCACCGGTTTCAGCGGCACGGTGACCTTCACCTTCAGCCTCTCCGACGGTCTCCTCTATAGCAACCCGCCCGCTCTGGCAAGCCTCATGGTCGTCGATAATAACCCGCCGACCATCACCGGCACCCCCCCCACCAGCGTGGAAGAACGCCCGCCTTTCGGAAGCCCGGAATCCCTCTATGACTTCACGCCGACGGGCGCGGATGCCGATGGCGATACGCTGACCTATTCCATTGCCAACCGGCCATCATGGGCCGGTTTCAACACCAGCACCGGGCGCTTGATCAACCTGGCCGGCAGGCCCAACGACGCGGATGTCGGCGACCACGATGACATTGTCATCAGAGTCACAGACAACAAGGGCACCCTGGCGTCCCTCCCGGCCTTTAGCATAGAGGTCGTCAACGTCAATGACCCGCCTACAGGCCGTGTGGATATAGTGAATGCGGATGGCCTTATTTTGACCCCAATGGGGGGCACCAATAACCCACAACGCCCAACCGTGGGTGGTGTAATAACTGCGCAGTTTGACCCGGATAACGACCTGGAAGATGAAGATGGTCTGCCCGACATGTCCACCTTCCGCTACCAGTGGCAGTCGAGGGCGGCGTCTGGCGGGGCGCCCTTCCAGAATATCTCCGGCGCGACCTCCAGCACCTACACCGTGAGCGCGGCCGAGATCGGTACACTATTAAGAGTGATCGTCTCCTACACAGACAGCAGGGGTACACCTGAGAGCCTGACCAGCATTGGCACGCGTCCTACCAATACCCCCCCCACCACCAGCGGGCTGACGTCCACGCTCACCGTGGACGTCCCCTATACCTTTGCGGCGGCCGAGTTTAACTTTGCCGATGCGGATATGGGCATAGGTCTTAGCGCTCTAACCAACCTGCGCATCGATAGCCTGCCCGCAAGGGGCAGCCTGAGATTGAACAACACAGCGGTCAACGCTGGGCAAGTGATTGGGGTTGCCGCTATCCCCAACCTGGTCTTTACCCCGCCCTCCGGTTTCAACGGCACGACGACCTTCACCTTCAGCCTCTCTGACGGTGCCGCCTCTGTCGGTGGCGTCTATAGCAGCCCGCCTGCCACGGCAAGCCTCGCGGTCACCAATACCCTGCCGACCATCAGCGGCACGCCCGAAACCAGCGTGGCCGAAGACAGCCCCTATAGCTTCACGCCAGTGGGCGCGGATGCGGGTGGCCATACACTGACCTATTCGATCCGCAACAAGCCCGCCTGGGCCAATTTCGACACCAGCACCGGGGCCTTGACCAGCATGCCCGGCACGCCCGGCACGCCCGCCATGCCCGCCATGCCCATGCCCGGCGACACCATCATACCCGCCGTGCCCGCCGTGGACGCCAGGCCCGGCAACGCCGATGTCGGCGTCTACCCAAACATTGTGATCGGCGTCAGCGATGGCGTCGTCCAAACGCCGATAACCCTCCCCGCCTTCAGTATCACTGTCACCAACGTCAATGACGCCCCCACCATCAGCGGCAGGTTCGTCGCCGACGTCCTCAGAGCGCGCGAAGGGGAGCCCTATAGCTTCACGCCAACCGGCGAGGATGTGGATGATGGCGACACGCTGACCTACTCGATCACCAACCCGCCCGACTGGACCAATTTCGACCCCAGCACCGGCGCCTTGACCGGCACGCCCAGCGTCGATGATATCGGCAGATACGAGGACATTGTGATCACCGTCACCGACGCTGCCGGCGCGAGCGCCTCATTGCGCTCCTTTGATATTGTTGTCGTCAACGTCAATGACGGGCCCACCATTAGTGGCGTGCCCGAAACCAGCGTGGACCAGCACAGCCTCTATACCTTCACGCCAACCGGCATGGACCCGGATAGCGAGCATCTGAGATATTCCATCGAAAACCAACCACCATGGGCCGAGTTCAGCACCATAACCGGGGTCTTGACCGGCACGCCCACCGACCAGCAGCATGTCGGCGTCCACAAGAACATTGTGATCACCCTCAGCGACGTTCCCCGTCCCAGCGGCCTGAGCGACTCGTTACCTGCCTTTGATATCGAAGTCCGCGACATCAATGACCGCCCCACCCTGGTTCTTGATCGCCCCAGAACCGTGGCCCAGGGGCAGCGCCTTACCATCACGGCAACCGGCGCGGATGTGGACCCTGGCGACACGGCGATACTGACCTACCGGATCGAAAACAAACCATCATGGACCACGTTCAGCACAACCAACGAGGACGGCACGCCCATCACCAACGAGGACGGCACGCCCATCGGGGTCTTGACCGGCACGCCCGAGTTCAGCGATGTCGGCGAGTACGAGAACATTGTGATCTTCGCCAGCGACGGCGACCTGACCATCGGGCGACGCTTTGCTCTCACCGTCACCCCGCTACCTGCGCCTCCTCCTGGCCCTGGCCCGAGCGCCCCGCCACCCGAAGTGCCCGATGCGGATGAGGCGGAGGCCCAGGGCCTGGAGCCAGCGAGCACGAATTCCGCAGGCACAGCCATCACCCTGCCAACCAGCGAGGAAGTGGATGTGAGCAATGCAAGCCCTGCGGACTTCACGGTCACCTCCACCCTGAATGGCGTTACAACAGATCACGGTGTGACCGCTATCAGGGCGGGCAGTATCATCCTGGATGTGACCCCCCCTATTCCGGCAGGAGCAGACATCGAAGTCTCCTATAGGCCAGCCCTCGGTTCTATTACCAGCACTGCTACGGGCGAGGAGCTGGCTTCGTTCATGTCATTAAGCGTCGCCAACACCGTGCCTGCCCAGGTCGCCCCGGTTGTTAATGCCGGAGAGCCCCAGACCGTCGCCGAGGGCGCAACCGTCACCTTGAATGGCAGCGCGACTGACCCGGACAGCGACGCGGCTGACCTCAGCTACGCCTGGACGCAAACCAGCGGCCCAGCGGTCACCTTGAGCGGAGCCGACAGCCCCAGCCCCAGCTTTACCGCGCCAACGGGCCTGAGTGCCGATGCGGTGCTGGGCTTTAGCCTGACCGTGAGTGATGGCAGCCTCTCGGCCAGCGATAGCGTGAATGTCACCGTCACCAACGTCAATGATGCCCCCAGCGCCAACGCCGGGGAAAACCAGAGCGTCGATGAGGGCGCAACCGTCACCCTGAGTGGCAGCGGCACGGACCCCGACACAGGCGATAGCCTCAGCTACACCTGGACTCAAACCAGCGGCCAGGACGTCACCTTGAGCGGAGCCGACAGCCCCAGCGCCAGCTTTACCGCGCCGACGGAGCTGGGCGTCGATGCAGTGCTGGGCTTTAGCCTGACCGTGAGTGATGGCAGCCTCTCGGCCAGCGCCAGCGTGACTGTTACCGTCACTGCGGCCAACGATGCCCCCAGTGCCGATGCCGGCGCAGACCAGAGCGTCGATGAAGGCGCAGCCGTTACGCTGAGTGGCAGCGGCACGGACCCCGACCCAGGCGATACCGAGTCTCTCAGCTACGCCTGGACCCAGACCGGCGGCCCAACGGTTAGCTTGAGCAGAGCCAACAGTGCCAGCCCCAGCTTTACCGCGCCGAACGCCCTGGATACCGATACAGTGTTGACGTTCAGGTTAACGGTCACCGACCCACGCGGCGCCAGCGGCAGCGACAGTGTGCAAGTCACCGTCGAAACCAATGTGGCCGCGCGCCAGCAAGCCCTGGAGCTTAATCTGGCGGCCTTTGGTCGCAGCGTGGCTGCCAGTGCCGTAGATGCGATTGGCGAGCGCCTCAAGCCGGCCTCAGCCGGGCCGCAGACAAGCACCGTCAGCGGCTTGTCACTGGCCGCCTGTCTGTCCAGCATCACCAACCTGATCTCGGCTGATACCGGCACTGCCAACTCTGACAGCACAGCCGACAGTGCCGACAGCACAACGACTGCCGACAGCACGGCCAGCGCTAACACCGTTCGTGCCAGCACCGCCACTGTCCACGCGGCTGGGCTTGGTGATCTGGGCAGCTCAGGCGATTTGGGCAGCTCAGGCGACTTGGGCAACCCAGGCGACACAATGGGCGGACTGAACCGCGCCAGCGCTGACCGCCAGGGCTACAACCCGGTCGGCAGTGCCTGCCAACTGCCGGACCGGGAGCAGTTGGCTCGCAGCGCCTTTGTGATCCCCCTCGGCCTGAACCAGAACTTGAGCCAGAACTTGAACGAGAACGACTCAACGGCTGAGCCGTCCGCCCAGTGGAGCCTGTGGGGACGGGGTGACTTCAGCCACTTTGAGGGCAGCCCCCAGTCTGACTTTGACCTGGATGGCGAGGTGGTCTCAGGGTATCTGGGCCTCGACTACCGGCTTGAGACAGGCGCCCTGGTGGGCGTGGCACTGAGCCACAGCAGCGGCGAGACCGACTACCGCAGCGGCGAGACCGACGGCGAGCTTGAAACCGACCTGAGCAGCGTGTATCCCTATGGCTACTGGTCGCCCAGGGACGGGCTGGGCCTGTGGGGACTCCTCGGTATTGGCCAGGGGGATGCCACCCTGAGCCACGGCGCCACCACCTTTGAGACCGACCTGGATATGCGCCTGGGGGCCCTGGGCCTGCGCCAGGCCCTGCACTCAACCGGCGAGTTTGAACTGGCACTGAAGGCCGACGCCTTTATTGTCGAGCTGGAATCAGAAGACGTACCCGGACTGCCCGAGGTGACCGCACAGGCGCGGCGGGCGCGGTTGCTGCTGGAGGCCAGCCGCCACTGGCAGGTACAGCCAGAGGCCCGTTTAAGCACCAGCCTGGAGTTAGGCGTGCGGGTCGACGGGGGTGATGCCGAAGAAGGCGAAGGCGCCGAAGTGGGTGTCGGGCTGGAGTATGCCAATGGCCGCGGCCTGAGCACCGCGCTGCGCGCCCACGGGCTGCTGGCCCACAAAGAGAGTGATTTTGAGGCCTGGGGAGCGAGCCTGACCGTGCAGTTAGACCCAGGGGTATCCGGTCAAGGTCTGGCGCTGACCCTGACCCCCGTGTGGGGACAGGACTCAGGCGGCGGAGCACAAGCCCTGTGGGAGAGCGAGCGGGCCCTGCAAGACAGCGGGCTGGCGCAGCGACCCACAGCGCGGCTGGAGCTGAACCTGAGCTACGGACTGGTTCAGTCAGACCGACTCACCCGGCTGCGACCCTTTGCCCAGTTGGAGATGGCCGGTGGGTTGGCAAGAAAACTGCGGCTGGGAATGCAGCTAGAGCGCCCCGACGGGCTGGAGCTGGAAGTCTTCGCCGGCCGCAACGCCAGTGAACAGCGCGCCCCGGAACACCTGCTGGGCCTGAGCGGGCGGCTGCATTTTTAGGCTCAGGCCAGGGGCAGGCTGTTCGGTTAGGGTCAGGCTTTAACCGCGCTATGGCAGCACAAGTAGCCTTGGTGATTGGCGCGGGCGACGCGATTGGCAGCGCCATCATGCGCAAGTTTGCCCAAGCTGGCCTGGCCGTATGTGGTGCCAGGCGCAACGGCGAAAACCTGGCACCCTTGATTGAGGAACTCACCGCTCAGGGCCATAGCGCCCACGCCTTCAGTTGCGATGCCCGCCAGGAGGAGGCAGTTGAGGCCTTGTTTGCAGAGATTGAGCAAACTGTTGGTGAATTGGCCGTGGTCGTTTTCAATGTCGGTGCCAATGTGCCCATGACCCTTCTCGACACCAGCGCGCAAAAATTTCTCAAGATTTGGGAAATGGCCTGTTTCGCCGGTTTTCTCAGTGGCCGCGAGGCGGCGCGCTACATGACTAAACGCGGTCGGGGCACGATTATTTTTACCGGCGCTACCGCCAGTATGCGCGGAGCTGCGGGCTTTGCTGCGTTTGCCAGCGCCAAGCACGGCCTGCGCGCGCTTGCCCAAAGTATGGCGCGAGAGCTCGGGCCTCAGAACATTCATGTCGCCCATGTGGTGATCGACGCGGGTGTCGATACTCAATGGGTCAGTCAGATGCTCAGCAATTTTGACGAACTTAAGGCCCAGGACGGCATCGTCAATCCAGAGGACCTGGCGGCGAACTACCTGAGCCTGCATCAGCAACCGCGCAGTGCCTGGACCTTTGAATTAGACGTTCGCCCCTGGCTTGAGCACTGGTAATTAACCAGGGAACTGGAACTTCAAAATCTGACATGATGAATGATATTGTGGCTTGAGCACTGGTAATCAACCAGGGAACTGGAACACGGGCAAACAGGAACCGGGCATGGACAAAACTGTAGAATTCTATTTCGACTTTGGTAGCCCCACGGCCTACCTGGCCTACCAGCGCCTGCAACAATTACGCAATCAGTACGCGCTAAAACTGGCCTACAGGCCCATGCTGCTGGGTGGCGTATTCAAAGCAACCGGTAACTCCTCTCCGGTGACGGTTCCGGCCAAAGGCGCCTACATGAACCGGTATGATCTGCCTCGCTTTGCCAAACGCTATGGGGTTGCCCTGAATTTAAATCCATTTTTCCCGATCAATACTCTGGCGTTAATGCGAGGGGCAATTGCCGCCCGGCAACTGGACTGCCTTGAGGACTATGTGGCAACCGTTTATCAGGCGGTCTGGGTTGAGCAGAAAAATATGGGGCAAGCCGAGGTTATTGTCAGTGCCCTTGAAAAGGCCGGGCTCGATGCCGAGAGGCTATTGCAGCGTAGCCAGGACCCAGAGGTAAAAGCAGAACTTGTTCACGCTACCGAAGCAGCCGTAGAACGCGGGGTGTTTGGAGCACCAACCCTGTTTATGGGTGAGGAGATGTTCTTTGGTCAGGACCGGCTGGACTTTATAGAAGAAGCCCTGAACCAATAGACGCTTTAAGACGCTTCGCGCTCGGCTGTGGTCGGGTTGGTCAGGCTTTGGTTGGCTGTGGCGGGTATGGTTGGTTGTGGTCAGGTGGGTAAGCCTTGCGGTTTGGGCACGCTTCAGCGGGTGTTTTTGACCGCTGCGGAACTCAACGATTTTTCCTAAAAGAAAAATTCGGATTCAAACAGTCCTCGCGGAAAGCCTCAAAAACACCCGCTTGCGCAACCGTGCCCTGATTAAACCTTCAAGGTTTACCCACCCGCCCACAGGCTGAATCAGCGCTCGTCTCTGGTTTCGCCTGATTAAACTGCAAGATTGACCCACCCGCCCACAGGCTGAATCTGCGCTTGTCTGTGGCTTCGCCTGATTAAACTGCAAGATTGACCCACCCGCCCACATTACGGAGCGCCGGGAATCAGCGCTCGTCTATGGTTTCGCCTGATTAAACCTTACCCGCCCGCCCACCGTTTTTCTGCGGCGACACTCATGGAACAGAGGACTTGCGGGGTGCTTTGCAGCGCATAAAGAGTGCGTTGTGGCGGTGTTGGCGCATTTGATGTTTCGGTGAGCATGTTCTCCCGCCAAGTGCTGTCGAGTTCGGCTGTGGTTGGCTGGCTAAACCTTGCGGTTTAGCAGAGGACTTCCGGGGTGCATTGAAGCGCATAAAGAGTGCGCTGTGGCTGTGTTATCGCATTTGATGTTTCGGTGAGCATGTCTGAGCCGCAGGCGAGTTTGTGAACCGATCAAATGCAGATAACACCGACAGCACTCAGCGCAAAAAGCAGCCCGGAAGTCCCATACATAATGCAGATACCAATGCAGACAATAACGACAGCACTCAGCGCGAAAAGCAGCCCGGAAGTTCCATAACCATAAACTCAGGGCTTGCGGTTTTGAACCGCAGGCGAGGTCGGCTTTGGCGGTTGTGGTCAGGTGGGTAAGCCTTGCGGTTTGGGCACGCTCCAGCGTGTGTTTTTGACCGCTGCGGAACTCAACGATTTTTCCTAAAAGAAAAATTCGGATTCAAACAGTCCTCGCGGAAAGCCTCAAAAACACCCGCTTGCGCAACCGTGCCCTGATTAAACCTTCAAGGTTTACCCACCCGCCCACAGGCTGAATCAGCGCTCGTCTCTGGTTTCGCCTGATTAAACCTTACCCGCCCGCCTACCGTTTTTCTGCGGCGACACTCACGGAGCAGAGGACTTCCGGGGTGCTTTGCAGCGCATAAAGAGTGCGCTGTGGCGGTGTTGGCGCATTTGATGTGTCGGTGAGCATGTCTGAGCCGCAGGCGAGTTTGTGAACCGATCAAATGCAGACAATAACGTCAGCACTCAGCGCAAAAAGCAGCCCGGAAGTTCCATAACCATAAACTCAGGGCTTGCAACGCCGACAGCACTCAGCGCGAAGTGCAGCCCGGAAGTCCCATAAACTCAGGGCTTGCGGTTTTGAGCCGCACTCACGGAACAGAGGACTTGCGGGGTGCATTGAAGCGCATAAAGAGTGCGTTGTGGCGGTGTTGGCGCATTTGATGTTTCGGTGAGCATGTTTGAGCCGTAGGCGAGTTTGTGAACCGATCAAATGCAGATAACACCGACAGCACTCAGCGCGAAGAGCAGCCCGGAAGTCCCATACATAATGCAGATACCAATGCAGACAATAACGACAGCACTCAGCGCGAAGAGCAGCCCGGAAGTCCCATAAATTCAGGGCTCAGGCTGTTCGAGTTAACTCGGCAAATGGCCAAGTTTGCCGACCTTTGTTTGCAGATAGCTTTGATTGTGGGGGTTATGGGGTGTTGCATGGGCAACACGCTCTACCACTTTAACCCCCTGCTCTTGCAGCGCTTTGACCTTGCGCGGATTATTGGTCATCAAACGCACCCTCTCGATGCCTAAATGATCCAGCATGGGCTTACAAATCGAGTAATCACGCAGATCTGCGCCAAATCCCAAAGCCTCATTGGCCTCTACGGTATCGGCCCCGGCATCTTGTAATTTGTAGGCTTTGATTTTATTGAGCAGGCCAATGCCGCGACCTTCCTGGCGCAAATAAAGCAGCGCGCCACGGCCTTCTTCGGCTATTGCCTTGAACGCCGCTTGCAGTTGCTCACCGCAGTCACAGCGCAGACTGAATAGAGCATCGCCGGTCAAACACTCGGAGTGAACCCGAGCCAGTAGCGGCTCACCACCTGCCACATCGCCCAGGGTCAGCATGACATGCTCCTTATCGGTTTCGTTGTCTTCAAAACCGTGCATGACAAACTCACCCCAGTGGGTGGGCAGGCGCGATGATTCTACGTATTTAATTGACACAGTGCCGTCTATTCAAAAAATGGAGCCAAACAAGAAGAGGCAGTGTAGCAGTTGCCGATGCAACTAGACATTCCGTTTTTCTCTTGCTGCTGCGTGCGCGCACTTTCTCTTTGCCACGCTGAGACCTTTGCACGGAAGATGATTTCACTTTCAGGCAAGGCAAAAACGCACGGAATGAGGGAGTTTATGCTTATAAATGACCGATTGAGTACGATTTTACCAACAGTAGGCGCTTTTAGGCGACGCAGCATGCAGGTGAAATGGCTTTCGTGCAAAGGTCTCACGCTAAAATTTATGGTCGAGAATTTAGCTCATTCGAGAAGTGCGTCCAGCCTTCGGCGTATCCGGTTTCACCCTCTATCACTTCACCAATACAGACACAGCTCTCAGGTACAGCGCTGCCCGCTGCGGTAAACAGCAATTCATAGTCATCGCCGCCGGTTAAAGCCCACTGGCGCGCTCTGCGTTGGTCTGCCAGCGATTGCAGCGCGGGTGACAATGGCACCAGGTCTTCATCAATATGCAATTTCACGCCGCTGGCTCTGCCAATATGCGCCGCATCCGCCAGCAAACCATCGCTGATATCAATGGCTGCGCTGGCGCCATCCAGGAGCTGCAAACCCAGCGCAATGCGTGGTGTCGGGCGATAGAAACGAGTCAGCAGGTATGCCTTGTGTTCAGGTGTACCCGGCCAGTTGCCATTCATAACAGTTAATGCGGCAGCGGCATCACCCACGGGGCCGCTCACATAAACCTTGTCGCCGACACGGGCACCAGAGCGCTCCAGCATTGTATCTCCGGGTACCGCGCCAAACACTTGCACGGTAATCGTCAAAGGTCCCTGAGTGGTATCGCCGCCTATCAGTTGCAGATGAAATGCTGCCAGCGCCTCTGACAAACCCTGGGTAAATTGGCGCAGCCAGCTTTGCCTGGCCTCTGGCAGGGTCAGCGCCAAAGTACAGCACAGGGGCTGCGCACCCGCCGCCGCCAGATCACTCAATGCCGTTGCCACCGCGCGGTAGGCGACTTGATCAGGCGGTGCATCCGCATAGAAATGGGTGCCTGCAACCAGTGTGTCCACCGAGGTGACCAGGCGCTTGTCCGGGGGAATATCAATGGCCGCGCAGTCGTCTCCAATTTTTGGCGACAGCGGCGCAAAGTATTGTTCTATCAGTGCGAATTCACGACTCATGGGACGCAGCGACACTAGGCGGCGCTGGCGGCGTTGACTTCCACCTGGCGCAACTGGCGCGCCACCTGATCGAGAACACCATTGATAAATTTATGGCTGTCCTGGGCACCAAATTTTTTCGCCAGAGTCACTGCTTCATTGATGACCACTTTGTAGGGAACATCAAGACGCTCCATCAACTCGTAGGTACTCAGGCGAAGCAGTGCGCGCTCCACCGGGCCCAGCTCTTCAATGCCTCTTGCAACCAGACAGGATGAATAGGCGGCTTCAATATCATCAAGCCTGGCAGGCACTTCATGCAACAGGGCATGAAAATACTCGCCGTCGACTTTTTTAAAATCGTATTCGTCGCGAAATTCGGCCTCAATATCAGCCAGAGTCGACTCGGCCATATACCATTGATACAGGGCCTGCATCGCGTAGTGGCGAGCCTTGTGACGCCTGGCGCCCAGTGGCTTGTGTTTGGGTTCTGCCATTAAATTTGCGACAGCAGCGAAACCATTTCCAGGGCAGACAGGGCAGCTTCCTCACCCTTATTGCCTGCCTTGGTACCAGAGCGCTCAATGGCCTGCTCTATTGTATCCACCGTTAACACGCCAAACGCGACCGGCAAACCATAGTCATTGATCACCTGCGACAAACCCTTCACGCATTCGCCAGCCACATATTCAAAATGCGGGGTACCTCCGCGTATAACCGCACCCAGGGCAATCAATGCAGCGTACTGACCGGAACCCGCCGCCTTTTTACACACCAGTGGAATTTCAAAGGCACCCGGCGCGTATATGACGGTGATATTGTCATCACTGACCCCGTGGCGGCGCAGGGTATCAATGGCGCCCTCCTTCAAATGCTCAACGATAAAGCTGTTCCAGCGGCCTACGATCAGGGCGAATTTTCCCGAGGGGGCTGTGCAGTGTCCTGCAATGGTTTTAATACTCATGGCTATATTCCTTACGGAGAAACGTATTCCGTGACTTCCAGATCAAATCCAGAGATCGCATTGTACTTTATTGGCGCGCCCATCAAGCGAATCTTACCCACCCCCAGGTCGCGCAATATCTGTGAACCCAGCCCCACCGTCATATAGGTGTCGGCATTTTCACCACCCACCGGCTGCACGTCGGTACTGCCCAGCGCGATATCAACACTGTGCAGTAATTGATCGGCAGTTTCCCGGTAAGCCAGCAACACCACAACGCCGGAGCCTGCCCCGGCAACAGTTTGTAAACATTTACTTACGCTCCAGCTTGGGCGATCCGGCGCCTCTGCCAACAGCATATCCCTGACTGCCGATTGCACATGCACCCGCACCAGGGTCGGTTCCTGTGCCTGAATAGCCCCACGATGCAGTGCCAAATGAACCTCATCTGTATTCTGGTCACGGTAGGCTGACACTTGAAATTCACCAAACCGGGTTTGAATCACACCTTCGCGTACCTTGCGAATGGTGCGCTCGCTCATCACCCGAAAGTGAATCAAATCCGCAACGGAGCCTATTTTTAAATGGTGCTGGTCTGCAAAACTGACCAGTTCCGCAGCATTGGCCAGAGTGCCCGCCGGGGTGAGGATATCCGCTATCATCGCCGCTGCCTGTAAACCGGCAAGCCTGGCATAATCAGATGCCGCCTCTGTGTGGCCAGCCCTGGTCAGCACGCCGCCGGGAACCGAAGTCAGCGGAAAAATATGGCCTGGCTGCACAATATCTTCAGCGACCGTGGTCGGGCTAACCGCCACCTGAATGGTGCGGGCGCGGTCGGCCGCTGAAATACCGGTAGTAATGCCCTCGCGGGCTTCAATGGAAACGGTGAAGTTAGATTTTTCGCCCGAGGGGTCGTCTGCCATAGGCGGCAAACCCAGCAACTGACAGCGCTGGGCAGTCAGAGCAAGGCACACCAGGCCCTTTGCCTGCCGCGCCATGAAGTTGACATCATCGGCCCCAACATGCTCCGCAGCCATCATCACCACGCCTTCGTTGTGGTTATTGTCTTCATGGTCATCCAGCAACACAACCCTGCGACCCTGGCGCACGTCAGCGATGATTTCTGCGACGGTATTTAGCTTCATTATGCGTTGCTATCCATTTGAGACCTTTGCACGAAAGCCATTTCACCGGCATGCTGCGTCGCCTAAAAGCGCCTACTGTTGGTAAAATCGTACTCAATCGGTCATTTATACCCATAAACTCCCTCATTCCGTGCGTTTTTGCCTGGCCTGAAAGCGACATCATCTTCCGTGCAAAGGTCTCATATTTAGAGACCCTTAAATCCGCGTTCCGCCAGCAGACCTTCCGCCGGGCCAGGCGCGTCCGGGTTAGCTGCATCCCTGCCTTGCAACAAGCGCTCAAGATAGCGAGCAATCACATCGACTTCCATATTGAATGGGCTGCCAACCCGGTAGCTGGCAAAAATAGTCTCGGCCATGGATTGGGGAATAAGGTTCAAGTCAAACTCCCGGCCATTCACCGCATTGACCGTCAGGCTGGTGCCATCCACACACACAGAGCCCTTGGCGGCGACATATTTGGCCAGCTCAACTGGCGCCCGCATGACCCAGCGCATGGAACGGCCATCTGCCGCAAAACTGACCACCTCTCCCACGCCATCCACATGGCCCGATACAATATGCCCCCCCAGCCGCGATTGCGGGGTCAGGGATTTTTCCAGATTAACCGGCGAGCCAGTCGTTAGCCTTCCCAGGGTTGAAAGCGCCAGAGTTTCATTACTCACATCGCACCAGTAGCCGTCACCCGGCAACTCCGTTACAGTCAGGCAGACGCCGCTGGTACACATTGAATCGCCCACTTGCACATCGGCCAGGTCCAGCTTACCTGTGCGAATACGCAGCCGCATATCGCCACCGCGGGGCTGCATTGCCGCGATTTCGCCAACAGCCTGAATAATTCCAGTAAACACCCGCTAACCCCTAGCCCTCTGTAATTTCTATAATCAGACGCTGATCGTCACCAAATTGGCGAGAGTCCACCACTTTTAATAGCCGCTTGTCCGCCATCTCGTGAATTGGCAAATCCAGCAGTGGACGCGCCTGCGAACCCAGTAAAACAGGTGCCTGATAGAGGATGATTTCGCCCACCAAACCACTTTGCACAAAGGCTCCTGCCAGCCGGGAGCCGCATTCTAGCAGAATGTCATTGCATTGCCGTTCCGCTAAAAGCTGCACTAATGCCGCCAGGTCCACCCGCTGGTCTGCACCCGGCAGGCTAACCTGCTCCGCTGGATAGCACATCTCTGGTTCACGATTGGCGTGAGCCAATAGTACGGGCCCATCCTGGGCAAATATTGTCGCATCTGGCGGGGCTCGCAGGTTGGAATCGACTATCACTCTCAGTGGCTGGCGCTGAATACCGAGTGACTCTTCCCGCACGGTCAGCGCCGGGTTGTCCTGTATCACGGTATCTACTCCGGTAATGATCGCATCGGAACGCGCCCGCCATTTTTGGACATCGGCTCGCGCCGCCAGACCCGTAATCCACTGACTTTCACCACTGGCCATTGCCGTGCGACCATCCAGGCTTGCCGCGAGCTTTAACCGCACCCTTGGCTTGCCGGTGCGCATACGCTGAAAAAAGCCAGCATTGATGGCGCCGGCTTCAGTTGCCAGTAAGCCCTCAACCACATCCACCCCGGCCCGCTGTAACCTGGCGATGCCTGCACCGGCAACCTCGGGGTTTGGGTCACGCATTGCCACAAAACAGCCGGTTATGCCTGCGTCAATCAGGGCGTCGGCACAGGGGCCGGTCTGGCCCTGATGGCTACAGGGTTCCAGGGTCACAAAGGCGGTCGCGCCGCGAGTATCGCCGCCACTGTTCAAGGCTTCTATCTCCGCATGATTACCGCCAAATGGCTGGGTGAATCCCTCGCCGACCACCGCGCCATCGCGCACCAGTACACAGCCAACGCTTGGATTGGGCCGGGCAGAATAGATACCCCGCCGCGCCAGTTGCAACGCGCGGGCCATCATTTGCAGGTCAACAAGAGAACTCATAGCACATTAACGGGTCGGGGTTTCAGGAGTCTGGTCAGTAGACTCAGGGTTAGACTGCAAACGCTCAATCTCTTGCTGAAATTCACTGAGGTCCTGAAAACTGCGATACACAGAAGCAAAGCGCACATAGGCTACATCGTCCAGTGACTTCAACGCCTCCACGACCAGTTCACCCACCACCCGCGACTTTACCTCGCGCTCTCCCGTCGCTTGCAGGGAGTGCTTAATCTGGGTGATGGCGGCTTCAATCTGGTCTTCAGAGACCGGCCGCTTTTCCAGCGCCCGCTGCATACCTGCGCGCATTTTGGACTCATCAAACGGCTCGCGCACCCCATCTGTTTTGATGAGTTTGGGCATCAACAGCTCGGCAACTTCGTAGGTGGTAAAACGCTCCGCACAACTCAGACACTCGCGGCGGCGGCGCACCTGGTCGCCTTCGGCAACCAGTCGAGAGTCAATCACCTTGGTATCGTCGGCTTGGCAAAATGGACAGTGCATGGGAGCAGGTTATTCTCTTGATGTAAGTGCCTGAATGGTAACACGTTTATCGAGCCAGAAGCCGGCCTGCTCAACCGTTCGCAGCGAGGGGAAGCACAGCCCGGCGTTAAGCCCGACAGGCTCCTGCCCAGAGGTAGAAATCTGCAAGCCATGAATATGATTGGTGTTAAGCCCGACAGGCTCCTGCCCAGAGGTAGAAATCTGCAAGCCATAAATATGATTGGTGTTAAGCCCGACAGACTCCTGCCCAGAGGTAGAAATCTGCAAGCCATGAATATGATGAGTGTTAATCCCGACAAGCTCCTGCCCAGCGCTCGGTTTGGCTCAGCCGTAAACCGGGAAACGGCCGCAAATCTCCAGCACCCTGGCTTTCACAGCCCTCATTGTGTGCTCCGGGTTGCCATGCTCCAAAGATTCCAGCACATCGCATATCCAACCCGTCAGCTCGATGGTTTCGGCTTCTCTAAATCCGCGGGTGGTGATAGCCGGTGTACCCACACGCAGGCCAGAGGTCACAAACGGGGAGCGGGGGTCATTGGGCACAGCGTTTTTATTCACCGTAATATTGGCAGTACCCAGTGCAGCATCAGCATCTTTGCCCGTGTATTGCTTGCCAATCAGATTAACCAGCATCAAGTGGTTGTCAGTACCGCCACTAACAATATTGATGCCGCGCTTGAGGAAGGTATGCGCCATCGCCTTTGCGTTGCTCACAACTTGCTGCTGATAGGCTGTAAATTCAGGACTCAGCGCTTCTTTAAAAGACACCGCCTTGGCGGCAATCACATGCATCAACGGGCCGCCCTGACCACCGGGAAACACCGCGGAGTTGAGCTTCTTTGCCAGTGCTTCGTTGGCTTTTGCGAGAATGATGCCACCGCGAGGACCGCGCAGGGTCTTGTGGGTTGTTGAAGTCACCACATCGGCAACAGGCACTGGGCTGGGGTAGATACCGGCCGCTACCAAACCCGCTACGTGGGCCATATCTACCAGCAAATATGCGCCGACAGAGTCAGCGATATCGCGGAACCGCTGCCAGTCCATAACGCGGGAGTAGGCGGAAAATCCCGCCACAATCATTTTCGGTTGGTGTTCTTTGGCCAGCGCTTCTACCTGGTTATAGTCCACCTCGCCAGTGGCCGCATTTAAGCCGTACTGCACAGCGTTATACAGTTTACCGGAGAAATTGGGCGCGGCACCGTGCGTCAGGTGACCGCCATCCGCCAGACTCATACCCAACACGGTGTCCCCCGCCTGGCACAAAGCCTGATACACTGCGGAATTGGCCTGGGAGCCAGAGTGAGGCTGCACATTGGCGTAATCCGCACCAAACAGTTCTTTCACCCTGGCAAGCGCCAGTTCTTCCGCCTTATCGACAAACTCGCAACCGCCATAATAACGCTTGCCGGGATAGCCTTCGGCGTACTTGTTAGTCATTGAACTGCCCTGGGTCGCCATAACCAGTGGACTGGTGTAGTTTTCCGAGGCAATCAGCTCTATGTGTTCTTCCTGGCGCCGGTCTTCCTGCTTGAGCGCAGCCCAGACTTCCGGGTCGGAGTCGGCAATGGTTTGGGAGTTGTCGAACATCGAAACACCTTGATTTTAGCTGCCAGAAGAAGCGGCGAATTCTACCGGCTTAGCCGCCACTAATCCATATACGCTGCTACAGAAAAGCCCGGAGTGTATGGTTATAGGACTTCCGGGCTGCTTTCGCGCTGAGTGCTGTCGCTGTTATCGCATTTGATCGGTTCTCAAACTCGCCTGCGGCTCAGACATGCTCACCGACACATCAAATGCGCCAACACCGCCATAGCGCACTCTTTATGCGCTTCAAAGCAGCCCGCAAGTCCTCTGCCAGGCACCCTGCAAGTCCTCTGCTCCATGAGTGTCGCCGCAGAAAAACGGTAGGCGGGTGGGTAAATCTTGAGGTTTAATCAGGCGAAGCCGTAGAAGCCACAGCCGAGCGCAGGTTCAGCCTGTGGGCGGGTGGTAAATCTTGAAGGTTTAATCAGGGCACGGTTGCGCAAGCGGGTGTTTTTGAGGCTTTCCGCGAGGACTGTTTGAATCCGAATTTTTCCTTTAGGAAAAATCGTTGAGTTCCGCAGCGGTCAAAAACATCCGCTGAAGCGTGCCCAAACCGCAAGGCTTACCCACCCGACCACACCCGCCACACCCGACCACAGCCGACCACAGCCGACCATACCCGCCATACCCGACCATACCCGCCACAGCCGACCATACCCGCCACACCCGACCACACCCGACCATACCCGACGCTCAAAACCGCAAGCCCTGAGTTTATGGTTATAGGACTTCCGGGCTGCTCTTCGCGCTGAGTGCTGTCGCTGTTATCGCATTTGATCGGTTCACCAATGTCGCGTGGACACTGGCCTGCGGCTCAAAACCGCAAGCCCTGAGTTCGTGGTTATAGGACTTCCGGGCTGCTTTTCGCGCTGAGTGCTGTCGCTGTTATCGCATTTGATCGGTTCTCAAACTCGCCTGCGGCTCAGACATGCTCACCGACACATCAAATGCGCCAACACCGCCATAGCGCACTCTTTATGCGCTTCAAAGCAGCCCGCAAGTCCTCTACCAGGCACCCTGCAAGTCCTCTGCTCCATGAGTGTCGCCGCAGAAAAACGGTAGGCGGGTGGGTAAATCTTGAGGTTTAATCAGGCGAAGCCGTAGAAGCCACAGACGAGCGCAGGTTCAGCCTGTGGGCGGGTGGTAAACCTTGAAGGTTTAATCAGGGCACGGCTGCGCAAGCGGGTGTTTTTGAGGCTTTCCGCGAGGACTGTTTGAATCCGAATTTTTCCTTTAGGAAAAATCGTTGAGTTCCGCAGCGGTCAAAAACATCCGCTGAAGCGTGCCCAAACCGCAAGGCTTACCCACCTGACCACAGCCGACCATACCCGCCATACCCGACCATACCCGCCACAGCCGACCATACCCGCCACACCCGACCACACCCGACCATACCCGACGCTCAAAACCGCAAGCCCTGAGTGTATGGTTATGGGACTTCCGGGCTGCTCTTCGCGCTGAGTGCTGTCGTTATTACAAGCCCTGAATGTATGGGACTTACGGGCTGCTTTTCGCGCTGAGTGCTGTCGTTGTTATCGGCATTTGATCGGTTCACAAACTCGCCTGCGGCTCAGACATGCTCACCGACACATCAAATGCGCCAACACCGCCATAGCGCACTCTTTATGCGCTTCAAAGCACCCCGCAAGTCCTCTGCCAGGCACCCCGTGGAAAAGTTTCCGGCGAGCGAGCCCTTTGAGTGTTGTGCAAAGCTAGCCAGACGGCTATATTACGCTGAGCCGAGTGCCAAGTGCCAAGTGCCAAGTGCCAAGTGCCAAGTGCCAAGTGCCAAGTGCCAAGTGCCAAGTGCCAAGTGCCAAGTGCCAAGTGCCAAGTGCCAAGTGCCAAGTGCCAAGTGCCAAGTGCCAAGTGCCAAGTGCCACAAGTGCCAAGTGCCAAGTGCCAAGTGCCAAGTGCCAAGTGCCAAGTGCCAAGTGCCAAGTGCCAAGTGCCAAGTGCCAAGTGCCAAGTGCCAAGTGCTGAAACTCCCAGTATAAAATATATCGAAACCTGGTAAGGAGCACGATAAAAATGGAAGACGCTTTAACCCTGACCCAAAAAATATACATCGCCTACTATGGCCGCCCGGCTGACCCCGCTGGATTAAGCTACTGGGCCAATCGCATCGACAGTGAAGGCCTGGAAGCCGTCATTGAGGCCTTCGCCACTTCCCCGGAGTCGGTTGCCCTTTATGGCGCAGAGATAGGCGAGGCGGAGACAGCAGAGCTGGTCACCGCAGCCTACCAGCAACTCTTCAGCCGTGAACCGGATGCCGCAGGGCTCGCTTTTTACACTGATCGTATTACCAGTGGTGAATTCACGGTAGCCACCGCGATGCTGGACATCCTCAACGGCGCCCGCAATGCAGACCTCCAGGTCGCCGACAACAAGCTGACCGTCGCCCAGGACTTTACCGATCAGGTGACCGACCAGAACCTGGCCTACAGCGGCGAGGCCGCAGCGGGAGTGGGCCGACTGTTGCTGGATCAAGTCAGCGCCAGCCCCGTACAAGAACTGGAAACAGTCACCCAACTCGCCGTCGAAGTGGCCGACCTGGCCTCCACCCAGACAGAATTGGTCGCCGAGTTAATCCCCACTGGCGGCGAAGTGGGTGATCTGCTGGAGAGCCTGCCCGCCGAGGCAGACGCCGAAGACTTGCTGACCCTCATTGAGGCCGTAGTCACCTCCGCCCTGGATGACCCGAGCGTGTTGAGTTCCCTGCTTGAGGCAGGGGGTGGCAGTTTTGCCAGCACCCTGGAGGCGCTGGATGATGCCGGCAGCCTGGCAGAGATTCTAAACGAAGCAGACGCAGGCGGCGCTCCGGCGCTGGAAGACCTGCTGATCGACAGCGGTACCGGCGGCGGTATAGCGTTGCCTGTTCCCCCGCCCGGCCCAACAGACACCACCGCGCCGCTGCTGAACAACAGCATCCCGGCGGACGACGCAGACGATGTGGCGCTTAACAGTAATATCCTGCTGACCTTCGACAGCGCCATTGCTCTGGGCAGTGGCAATATCCGCCTGGTCAATGCCGCTGACACCAGCGATAACCGAACCATTGATGTCACGGCTCACAATAACCAGTTGAGCCTGAGCAGTGACGGCGCAGTGTTGACCATTAACCCCACCGACGACCTGGCCAGTAACAGCGACTACTACCTGGAAATCGACGCCGGGGCCATCACCGACCTGGCGGGCAACGACTACGCGGGTATCAGCAATAGCGAGACGCTCAACTTTGCCACTGGCGCCGAGGCGGATACCACCGCGCCGACCATCACAGCCGTGAGCGTGGCCAACGGCGCCCACGGGATTGGCGATACAGTGCAGGTAACCGTTACAGCGGGCCCTGTGGGAAGTGCAGAGACCGACCTGACCCTCTCGGGCAGCTTTAACGGTCAGCCCCTGACCAATATCGACAACGACAACACCGATGGCACCTATACCGGCACCTATACGGTGACCGCAGGCGACCCCGATGTGGCCGATGGCAGTACCGTCACCACCGCTCTGGTGCTGACCGATGCGGCGGGCAATGCCAGTGACCCCTTTGCCGAAGTCACCCTCAGCGGTGAGAGCATTGATACCACCGCGCCCACCCTGCTCAGCCACATCCCGGCGGACGACGCAGACGCCGTGGTCGCAGGGGCCAACCTCGTGCTGACCTTCGACAGCGCCATTGTGCTGGGTAGCGGCACCATCACCCTGGTCAATACCGCTGACACCAGCGATAACCGAACCATTGATGTCACGGCTCACAGTGGCCAGTTGTCCATTAACACCAGCGGTAACAGCCGGGTGCTGACCATTGACCCCACCGGCGACCTGGCCAGTAACAGCGCCTACCACCTGGAGATCGAGACCGGCGCCATCACCGATGTGGCGGGTAACGACTACGCGGGTATCAGCGATGCCATCACGCTCAACTTTGAAACCGCGGCTGACACAAGCCCGCCCGACCCCAGCACGGTTGTGTTTGATTTAACGACCGGCTTATCGTCGGACCACAGCAGCCAGACCTTTGCTGCCGATACCACCTATACCATTTATATCCGGGTAAATTCAGACTCTGCAACAGTCACTCTGGCGGATGACGAAAGCTGGACGGGTGCCGATAATCTGGGCGCGGATGACCAGGTTATTCTGGTCGGCGACGGCAGCGCCATTCTCGGCAATCGTGGAAATGCTATCGTTACGACTGGGGGAGTGAACGCTATTAGCTGGTTGACCACCGCCAGCACCTCCATCGCTGCCAGGCTGAGGTATGATGGCGACTTCTTGCGGCTGTACAGTAATGCGAATGCGAACAACACTGTGGATCTGTGGGCCGGCGCTGCTGTTGATTTAGGCAGACAACCGCCACTGACTGACCTGCCGGACGGGGTGAGCCCGCCCTCAACCGGTACCACCGATACCACCGCGCCAACCATCACAGCCGTGAGCGTGGCCGATGGCAGCTACCAGCTTGGCGATACCGTGCTGGTGACTGTTACTGCGGGCAATGACACTGCGGGGAACCCGGAGACCGGCCTGATCCTCTCGGGCACCTTTAACGGTCGGGAACTGACCGATCCCACCGACAACGGCGACGGCACTTATACCGGCACCTATACGGTGAGCCCAGGCGACGCGGATGTAGCCGATGGCAGTACCGTCACCACCGCCCTGGTGCTGACCGATGCGGCGGGCAATGACAGTGACCCCTTTGCCGAAGTCACCCTCGCCGGTGAGAGCATTACCGCCAGCACCAGCACGGTGGTGTTTGATTTAACGTCGGGTCTGTCCTCGGACCACAACAGCCAGGCCTTTGTTGCCGATGTCACCTATACCATTTATATCCGGATGGATTCCGACTCTGTAACGGTCACTCTGAATAGCGGCGAACGCTGGACGGGTGCCAATCATCTGGGCGCGGATGACCAGCTTATTCTGGTCGGCGATGGCAGTGCCATTCTCGGCAATCTGGGCAATGCGGTCAGCCGAAGCTTTGGTAGTGTGGGCACGGGCGGCGGCCCGGACAGCACTCTATGGTTCACCGAGCCCGTCGGGGGAGCGGGCCGCGCCGTTACCCTGAACCATGGTGGCAGGCTCATTCGGCGTTACAGTGGCGCGAACAATAGTCAGGCCGCTCTGGATCTGTGGGACGGCATTGCTACCGACCTCGACCCGCAACCGGTACTGATGGCCCTGCCGGGCTCGGTGAGCCTGCCGACCGGGGAGGCGCCGGTGATTCACAGTGTCAGCGTGGCCGATGACACGTATGTGATTGGCGATACCGTGCAGGTAACCGTTATTGCGGGCACTGACACTGAAGGCAACCCCGAGACCGGGCTGACCCTCTCGGGCACCTTTAATGGTCAGGCCCTGACCAATATCGACAACAGCAACACCGACGGCACCTATACCGGCACCTATACGGTAACCCCAGGCGATGCGGATGTGGCCGATGGGGGTACCGTCAACATCGCCCTGATGCTGACCAATACGGATGGCATTGTCAGTCCCATCCATAACACGCTCACCCTCAGCGGTGCCAGCATTGATGCCAACGCGCCCGCCCTGAGCAGCAGCATCCCGCTCGATGACCTGACCGGGGTGCCCGTGAGCCAGACTATCCAACTGACCTTTGACAGCGCGATTGTGCTGGGCAGCGGCAGCATCACCCTGGTCAATGACACGGACAACAACGCCAACCTCCTTATTGATGTCGGCGCTCACAATAACCAGTTAAGCCTGAGCAGTGACGGCACCGTGCTGACCATTAACCCCACCGACGACCTGGCCCTTGGCAGCGCCTACCACCTGGAGATTGCAGCCACCGCCATCACCGATGAGGCGGGTAACCCCTACGCGGGTATCAGCGATGCCGAGACCCTCAACTTTGAAACCGCAGCCACCACCGATACCACCGCGCCGACCATTGCGAGCGTCAGCGTGGCCGACGGCGCCTACCAGCTTGGCGATACGGTAGCGGTGATTGTCACCGCCGGCAATAACAGCGAGGGCAACCCCGAGACCGGGCTGACCCTCTCGGGCAGTTTTAACGGCCAGGAACTAAGCGATATCACCGACAACGGCGACGGCACCTATACCGGCACCTATACGCTGGAGGCAGGCGACGACGATGTGGCCGCTGGCGGCACCGTCACTACCGCCCTGGTGCTGAGAGATTTGGCGGGCAATGACAGTGAGGTCTTTGACCAAGTCACCCTCAGCAGCGGTGCCAGCATTACGCCCAGCGCCAGCACGGTTGTGTTTGATTTAACGACCGGCTTATCCTCAGACCACAGCGGCCAGACCTTTGTTGACGATGTGACCTACAGCCTCTATATCAAGGTGGATTCAGACTCTCACAGGATCACTCTGGATAGCGACGAACGCTGGAGAGGTGGCGATCATCTGGGCGCGGATGACCAGGTTATTCTGGTCGGCGATGGCAGTGCCATTATCGGCAATCATGGAGGCACTATCAGTCAAACCAGTGTAAGTGGCCTCTTCATTACCTGGAGCACCGGCACCGGCTCCAGAGTCAGCGCCGCTCGACTGCTCCTAGCTGGTGGTTTGTTTAATCGGAATCATGATGGGATGTTCCCTGGCGTGGCCCTGTGGGGTGGCACTGCTACCGGCCTCGGCGTACAACCGGCACGGATTGAGCTGCCGAGCGGGGTGAACCCGCCGGTCGGTGAGGCGCCGGTGATTCGCAGCATAAGCGTGGCCGATGGCGCCCATAACATTGGCGATGCGGTGCTGGTAACCGTTACTGCGGCCCCTGACACCGAGGGCAATGCCGCGACCGGCCTGACCCTCTCGGGCAGCTTTAACGGTCAGACCCTGACCAATATCACCGACAACGACGACGGCACTTATACCGGCACCTATACGGTGGAGGCAGGCGATGCGGATGTGGCCGATGGGGGCACCGTCACCACCGCCCTGGTGCTGACCGATACGGCGGCCAATCTCAGCAGTCCCACCAGCACCACAGTCACCCTCAGCGGCGAGAGCATTACTGGCGCCGACACCACCGCGCCGCTGCTGAGCAGCAGCATCCCCGCCGATGACGCGACTGATGTGGTATCTAACACTAATATCAGCCTGACCTTCGACAGCGCGATTGTCCTGGGCAGCGGCAATATCCGCCTGGTCAATGCCGCTGACAGCAGCGATAGCCGAACCATTGATGTCACGGCTCACAATAGCCAGTTGTCCATTAACACCAGCGATAACAGCCGGGTGCTGACCATTGACCTCACCGACGACCTGACCAGTAACAGCGCCTACCACCTGGAGATCGACGCCGGGGCCATCACCGATGTGGCCGGCAACGACTACGCGGGTATCAGCGATGCCACCGCGCTCAACTTTGCCACTGGCGCCGAGGCGGATACCACCGCGCCAACCATCACTAGCGTGAGCGTACCGGCTGCTGACACCTATGGGCCTGGCGACACGCTTGAATTCACAGTGCAGTTTAGTGAACCCGTCAGCCTGACGGCGGGCAGCAGTGGCACCCTCGACTCAAGCCTGGAGTTCACCCTGGACAGCCGCGCTGGCAGCAACAATAGTGCCGCAGCCACCTATGCCTCTGGCAGCGGCAGCAACAGCCTCATTTACCGTTATACCGTCGTCGCGGGTGACCTGGACAATGACGGCCTGAGCGTGGGCAGCGCACTCGCCCTCAATGGGGACAGCCTCGCCGATAACAGCAACAACGCCGCCAACCTCATGCTGAACAGTGTAGCCGACGCCTCCGGGGTGCTGGTGGACGGGGTGGCGCCAACCATCACAGCCGTGAGCGTACCGGCTGCTGGCAGCTACGGGCTTGGGGATACGCTTGAGTTTACGGTGCAGTTCAGTGAAGCCGTCACCCTGACGGCGGGCAGCAGTGGCAGCCTCGACTCAAGCCTGGAGTTCACCCTGGACAGCCGCACTGGCAACAATACCGCCGCCGCCACCTACGCATCCGCCACTGCCAACAGCCTCACTTACCGCTATACCGTGGTCGCGGGTGACCTGGACAATGACGGCCTGAGCGTGGGCAGCGCGCTCGCCCTCAATGGGGACAGGCTCGCCGATAGCAGCGGCAACGATGCCAACCTCACGCTGAACAATATAGCCGCCGCCACCGGGGTGCGGGTGGACAGCGTGGCCCCCACCATCAGCAGCGTCAGCGTGGCCGATGGTACTCACGGGATTGGCGATACCGTAGTGGTAACCGTTACTGCGGGCAATGACACTGCGGGAAGCCCAGAGACCGGCCTGACCCTCTCGGGCACCTTTAACGGTCGGGACTTGACCAATATCGACAACGACAACACCGATGGCACCTATACCGGCACCTATACGGTGGAGGCAGGCGACGCGGATGTGGCCGATACCGGCGCCGTCACCACCGCTCTGGTGCTGACCGATGGGGCGGGCAATGCCAGTGACCCCTTTGCCGAAGTCACCCTCGCCGGTGAGAGCATTGACGCCAACGCGCCAATCCTGAGCAGCAGCAGCCCGACCGACGGCGCGAGCGCCGTGGCCCGCGACAGCAACATCGTGCTGACCTTTGACAGCGCGATTGCCCTGGGCAGCGGCAATATCACCCTGGTCAATGACACGGACAACAGCGCCAGCCTCGTTATTGATGTCACGGCTCACAATGGCCAGTTGTCCATTAACACCGACGATAACAGCACGGTGCTGACCATTAACCCCAGCGAGAACCTGGCCCATGGCAACGCCTACCACCTCGAAGTCGAGCCCGGCGCCATCACCGATGAGGTCGGCAACGCCTACGCCGGTATCCGCAATGCCACTGCGCTCAACTTTGTTACGCTCAGCACGGTTGTGTTTGATCTAACAACGGGTTTTTCGTCCAACCACAGCAACCAGACCTTTGTTGACGATGTCACCCATGAAATCTATATCAAGGTGGGTTCCGACTCTGCAACGGTCACTCTGGCGGCTATTGAAGGCTGGGCGGATGCGGATAATCTGGGCGCGGATGACCAGCTTATTCTGGTGGGCGATGGCAGTGCCATTCTTGGCTTTGACGACAATGCGATCAGCCGCACTGCAAATTTCGACAACGGCATTAGCTGGCTTACCCACACCACCCTCAGCGATGGAGCCGCTCGACTGAGCTATAACGGCGTGTTGCTCCGGTTTTACGATGGAGCGGCCGATACCGTGGATCTGTGGGAAGGCAGTTCTTTCGGCGTTGGCCGACGAGAGGCACTGATTGAGCTGCCGGACTCGGTGAGCCTGCCGACCGGGGGGCGGCCCACCATTGAGAGCGTCAGCGTGGCCGACGGCACTTATGTGATTGGCGACACGGTAGAGGTAACCGTCACCGCGGGTATTGACACTGGGGGCACTACGGGCAACCCCAATACCGGGCTGACCCTCTCGGGCACCTTTAACGGTCGGGAATTGACCGATACCACCGACAACGGCGACGGCACCTATACCGGCACCTATACGGTGGAGGCAGGCGACCCCGATGTGGCCGATACCGGCACCGTCACCACCGCTCTGGTGCTGACCACTGCGGATGGCCTTGCCAGTGGAGTCTTGACCGCAGTCACCCTCGCCGGTGAGAGCATTACCGCCAGCACCAGCACGGTGGTGTTTGATTTAACGTCGGGTCTGTCCTCGGACCACAGCAGCCAGGCCTTTGTTGCCGATGTCACTTATACCATTTATATCCGGATGGATTCCGACTCTGTAACAGTCACTCTGAATAGCGGCGAACGCTGGACGGGTGGCGGTAATCTGGGCGCGGATGACCAGCTTATTCTGGTCGGCGATGGCAGCGCCATTCTCGGCAATCGGGGCAATGCGATCAGCCGAGCCTTTGCTGCTGCGGGCACGGGCGGCGGCCCGCGCAACACTCTATGGTTCACCGAGCCCGCCGGGGGAGTGGCCCGCGCCGTTACCCTGGACCTTAGTGGCGATTTCACTCGGCGTTACAGTGGCGCGGCCAATACTCTGGACCTGTGGAACGGCATTGCTACCGACTACGACCGGCAACCGGTACTGATGGCCCTGCCGGGCTCGGTGAGCCTGCCCGCCGGGGAGGCGCCGGTGATTCACAGCGTCAGCGTGGCCGATGACACGTATGTGATTGGCGATACCGTGCAGGTAACCGTTATTGCGGGCACTGACACTGAAGGCAACCCCGAGACCGGGCTGACCCTCTCGGGCACCTTTAATGGTCAGGCCCTGACCAATATCGACAACAGCAACACCGACGGCACCTATACCGGCACCTATACGGTAACCCCAGGCGATGCGGATGTGGCCGATGGGGGTACCGTCAACATCGCCCTGATGCTGACCAATACGGATAGCCTTGTCAGTCCCATCCATAACACGCTCACCCTCAGCGGTGCCAGCATTGATGCCAACGCGCCCGCCCTGAGCAGCAGCATCCCGCTCGATGACCTGACCGGGGTGCCCGTGAGCCAGACTATCCAACTGACCTTTGACAGCGCGATTGTGCTGGGCAGCGGCAGCATCACCCTGGTCAATGACACGGACAACAACGCCAACCTCCTTATTGATGTCGGCGCTCACAATAACCAGTTAAGCCTGAGCAGTGACGGCACCGTGCTGACCATTAACCCCACCGACGACCTGGCCCTTGGCAGCGCCTACCACCTGGAGATTGCAGCCACCGCCATCACCGATGAGGCGGGTAACCCCTACGCGGGTATCAGCGATGCCGAGACCCTCAACTTTGAAACCGCAGCCACCACCGATACCACCGCGCCGACCATTGCGAGCGTCAGCGTGGCCGACGGCGCCTACCAGCTTGGCGATACGGTAGCGGTGATTGTCACCGCCGGCAATAACAGCGAGGGCAACCCCGAGACCGGGCTGACCCTCTCGGGCAGTTTTAACGGTCAGGAACTAAGCGATATCACCGCCAACACCGACGGCACCTATACCGGCACCTATACGGTGGAGGCAGGCGACGACGATGTGGCCGCTGGGGGCACCGTCACCACCGCCCTGGTGCTGAGAGATTTGGCGGGCAATGACAGTGATCCCTTGACTGCGGTCACCCTCAGCAGCGGTGCCAGCATTACGCCCAGCGCCAGCACGGTGGTGTTTGATTTAACGACCGGCTTATCCTCAGACCACAGCGACCAGACCTTTGTTGACGATGTGACCTACAGCCTCTATATCAAGGTGGATTCAGACTCTAACACGATCACTCTGGATAGCGACGAACGCTGGGCGGGTGCCGATAATCTGGGCACGGATGACCAGGTTATTCTGGTCGGCGATGGCAGTGCCATTCTCGGCAATCATGGAGGCACTATCAGTCAAACCGATGTAAGTGGCGTCTTCATTACCTGGGACACCGGCGCCGGTGCCGGCGCCGGTTTCACCAGCGCCGCTCGACTGCTCCTAGCTGGTCAGTTTAATCGGAATCATAATGGGTTCAGTGGCGTGGACCTGTGGGGTGGCAATGCTACCGGCCTCGGCGTACAACCGGCACGGATTGAGCTGCCGAGCGGGGTGAACCCGCCGGTCGGGGAGGCGCCGGTGATTCGCAGCATAAGCGTGACCGATGGCGCCCATAACATTGGCGATGCGGTGCTGGTAACCGTTACTGCGGCCCCTGACACCGAGGGCAATGCCGCGACCGGCCTGACCCTCTCGGGCAGCTTTAACGGTCAGACCCTGACCAATATCACCGACAACACCGACGGCACCTATACCGGCACCTATACGGTGGAGGCAGGCGACCCGGATGTGGCCGATGGGGGCACCGTCAGCGCCGCCCTGGTGCTGACCGATACGGATGGCCTTACCAGTCCTGTCAGTACCACAGTCACCCTCGACGGCGAGAGCATTACTGGCACCGCGCCGGATACCACCGCGCCGACCATTGAGAGCGTGAGCGTGGCCGATGGCAACTACACGATTGGCGATACCGTGCAGGTAACCGTTACTGCGGGCAATGACACTGCGGGGAACCCAGAGACCGGCCTGACCCTCTCGGGCACCTTTAATGGTCAGCCCCTGGCCGCCAATCCCACCGACAACGGCGACGGCACCTATACCGGCACCTATACGGTGGAGGCAGGCGACGCGGATGTGGCCGATAGCGGCACGGTCACCACCGCTCTGGTGCTGACCGATGCGGCGGGTAATGACAGCCCCACTCATACCGCAGTCACCCTCAACGGGGAGAGCATTACCGCCAGCACCAGCACGGTTGTGTTTGATTTAACGACCGGGTTGTCCTCGGGCCACAGCGACCGGGACTTTTTTGCCGATGTCACCTATACCATTTATATCAAGGTGAATTCAGACTCTCACACGCTCACTCTGGCTAGCGGCGAACGCTGGGCGGGTGCCGATAATCTGAACACGGATGACCAGATTATTCTGGTCGGCGATGGCAGTGCCATTCTCGGCAATGTTGGAAATGTTATCGTTGCGACTGTGGAAGCGGTCAGTATTAGCTGGATGACCACCCTCAGCTCCTCCATCGCTGCCAGGCTGGGGAATGATGGCGACTTCGCGCGGCAGTACAGGAATGCGGGCAATGGTGTGGACCTGTGGGACGGCGCTGCTGTTGATTTAGGCGCGCAACCGGCGCAAATCGCCCTGCCGAGCGGGGTGAACCCGCCGGTTGGGGAGGCGCCGGTGATTCGCAGCATAAGCGTGGCCGACGGCACCCATAACATTGGCGATGCGGTAGCGGTGATTGTCACAGCGGCCCCTGTCACCAGGGGCGACAGCGCGGGCAGCCCCGCGACCGGGCTGACCCTCTCGGGCGACTTTAACGGTCAGGAACTGAGTGCTATCACCGACAACGGCGACGGCACCTATACCGGCACCTATACGGTAGTGGCAGGCGACCCGGATGTGGCCGCTGGGGGCACCGTCAGCGCCGCCCTGGTGCTGACCGATACGGCGGCCAATCTCAGCAGTCCCACCAGCACCACGGTCACCCTCAGCGGCGAGAGCATTGACGCCACCGCGCCCACCCTGGAGAGCAGCCTCCCGGCGGACAACGCGGACGCCGTGGCCCCAGGGGACGACATCGTGCTGACCTTCGACAGCGCCATTGCCCTGGGCAGCGGCAACATCACCCTGGTCAATGACACGGACAGCAACGATAGCCGAACCATTGATGTCACGGCTGACAGTGGCCAGTTGTCCATTAACACCAGCGGTAACAGCCGGGTGCTGACCATTAACCCCACTGACGACCTGGTCCAGGGCAACGCCTACCACCTGGAGATCGCAGCCGGGGCCATCACCGATGAGGCGGGTAACGCCTACGCCGGTATCAGCGATAGCGAGGCGCTCAATTTTGCCACCGCAGCCGACACAAGCCCGCCCGACCCCACCGCGCCCAGCACGGTTGTGTTTGATTTAACGTCGGGTTTATCGTCGGACCACAGCAGCCGGACCTTTGCTGCCGATACCACCTATACCATTTATATCAAGGTAGATTCCGATACTGCCAATACCACTCTGGCGGATGACGAACGCTGGGCGGGTGCCAATAATCTGGGCGCGGATGACCAGATTATTCTGGTGGGCACTGGCAGCGCCATTTTTGGCAATGCAGGAACTACTTACCTCTCTTTTACCCAGGCAGGCAACGTCATTCGCTGGATTTCTGCCAGCGGTGGCAACGACGACAACATCGCTCGCCTGAACCCTGATGGGGCATTCACTCGGTTTTACAGTGGTTCGGAAAACAATGTGGATCTGTGGGACGACACTGTTACAGGCATCAGCGGAAGAGATGCACTGACTGCCCTGCCGGAGGGGGTGAGCCCGCCCTCAACCGATACCACCGCGCCCACCATTGAGAGCGTGAGCGTGGCCGACGGCAGCTACCAGCTTGGCGATACGGTGCAGGTGACTGTTACTGCGGGCAATGACAGTGAGGGAAACCCCGAGACCGGGCTGACCCTATCGGGCAGCTTTAATGGCCGGGCTTTGACCGATATCGACAACGACAACACCGACGGCACCTATACGGGCACCTATACGTTGACCGCAGGCGACGCGGATGTGGCCGCTAGCGGCACCGTCACCACCGCTCTGGTGCTGACCGATGCGGCAGGCAATGCCAGTGCTCCCCTGGCTGCGGTCACCCTCAGCAGCGATGCCAGCATTACGCCCAGCGCCAGCACGGTGGTGTTTGATTTAACGACCGGCTTATCCTCAGACCACAGCAGCCAGGCCTTTGTTGACGATGTCAGCTATACCATTTATATCAAGGTAGATTCCAACGCTGTAACGGTCACTCTGGCGGATGACGAAAGCTGGGCGGGTGCCAATCATTTGGGCGCGGATGACCAGATTATTCTGGTGGGCAATGGCAGCATCCCTGGCAATGTAAACGCCGATTACACGAACCTAGCCAATAACAACAATCAAATTCGGTGGAATTCTAGCAGCATTGTACTCGT